>NZ_BDBK01000026.1 GCF_001612945.1 Nocardia inohanensis NBRC 100128 | reverse complement strand
TCGTCCACGACCTTGGACGAGATGCCGGGCAGCGGGGTCATGGCCGCGCCGGGTTTGGTGGCGGTGACGCCCGGTAGCGGGGAGATCATGATCGCGCCGGTTTCGGTCTGCCACCAGGTGTCCACGATGGGGGTGCGGTTGCCGCCGACGACTTCGCGGTACCAGCGCCAGGCTTCGGGGTTGATCGGCTCGCCGACCGAGCCGAGCAGGCGCAGGGAGTTCAGGTTGTGGCTCTCGGGGATTTCGCGGCCCCACTTCATGAAGGTGCGGACCAGGGTGGGGGCGGTGTAATAGATGCTCACCCCGTACTTTTCGATGATTTCCCAGTGGCGGTGTTCGTTGGGGAAGTTGGGGGTGCCTTCGTAGACGACCTGGGTGACGCGGTTGGCGAGGGGGCCGTAGACGATGTAGGAGTGTCCGGTGACCCAGCCGATGTCGGCGGTGCACCAGTAGATGTCTTGTCCGGGTTTGTGGTCGAAGACGTAGTGGTGGGTGTAGGAGGCTTGGGTGAGGTAGCCGCCGCTGGTGTGCAGGATGCCTTTGGGTTTTCCGGTGGTGCCGGAGGTGTAGAGGATGAACAGCGGGTGCTCGGCGTCGAAGGCTTGGGCTTCGTGCTCGGGCGAGGCGAGGGAGACGGTTTC
>NZ_BDBK01000025.1 GCF_001612945.1 Nocardia inohanensis NBRC 100128 | reverse complement strand
AGCGCCGAACATGAGCAGCACACCCCAGGCGACCGTGCCGCCGCCGATGATCAGCGCGCTGGAGAAGAGGGTGCCGAGGTGGCCGCGGAGCAGGTTGTGCAGGTTCGTGCTCGCGTGCAGAACGACTTTGGTTTCGGCGGAATCGCTCAGGACGGTGAGCAGGATCGTGGAGAGTGCGAGGAGCAGCAGGTAACCGAGCGTCACCCGCAACCTGGGCCGGGCCGTACCCGGCTCTCGCACAGCCGAATCCATGAACTGCACAACGGCGACGCGCGCACGGCTTGTTCCCTGCCACGCCGGTTTGTGCCCGGAAACGCAGAAACCCCCTGACCGAAGTCAGGGGGTTTCGCGAAGGATGTTCCGGCGGTGTCCTACTCTCCCACACCCTGTCGAGTGCAGTACCATCGGCGCAGGTGGCCTTAGCTTCCGGGTTCGGAATGGGACCGGGCGTTTCCCCACCGCTATAGCCGCCGTAACTCTATGAAACTAGACACAGAGAGCCAGATCGCTTGGGTGTAAACCCAATTGGTCTGTCTTCTTCTCTGGTATCTGTGTGTTGTTTCAGATACCGCACAGTGGACGCGTAGCAGCTTTGTTGGTAAGTCCTCGGCCTATTAGTACCGGTCACCTGCACCCGTTACCGGGCTTCCAGTTCCGGCCTATCAACCCAATGGTCTGTTGGGGGCCTTAACCCCTCGAGGGGGTGAGAAACCTCATCTTGGAACAGGCTTCCCGCTTAGATGCTTTCAGCGGTTATCCCTTCCGAACGTAGCAAACCAGCCGTGCCCTTGGCAGGACAACTGGCACACCAGAGGTTCGTCCGTCCCGGTCCTCTCGTACTAGGGACAGCCTTCCTCAAGTTTCTGACGCGCGCGGCGGATAGAGACCGAACTGTCTCACGACGTTCTAAACCCAGCTCGCGTGCCGCTTTAATGGGCGAACAGCCCAACCCTTGGGACCTACTCCAGCCCCAGGATGCGACGAGCCGACATCGAGGTGCCAAACCATCCCGTCGATATGGACTCTTGGGGAAGATCAGCCTGTTATCCCCGGGGTACCTTTTATCCGTTGAGCGACACCGCTTCCACTTGCCGGTGCCGGATCACTAGTCCCGACTTTCGTCCCTGCTCGACCTGTCGGTCTCACAGTCAAGCTCCCTTGTGCACTTGCACTCGACACCTGATTGCCAACCAGGCTGAGGGAACCTTTGGGCGCCTCCGTTACATTTTGGGAGGCAACCGCCCCAGTTAAACTACCCACCAGGCACTGTCCCTGAACCCGATCAGGGTCCGAGGTTAGAGGTCCAATACGATCAGAGTGGTATTTCAACGACGACTCCACACACACTGGCGTGCATGTTTCACAGTCTCCCACCTATCCTACACAAACCGTACCGAACACCAATACCAAGCTATAGTGAAGGTCCCGGGGTCTTTTCGTCCTGCCGCGCGTAACGAGCATCTTTACTCGTACTGCAATTTCGCCGAGTCTGTGGTTGAGACAGCTGAGAAGTCGTTACGCCATTCGTGCAGGTCGGAACTTACCCGACAAGGAATTTCGCTACCTTAGGATGGTTATAGTTACCACCGCCGTTTACCGGGGCTTAAATTCTCAGCTTCGCCACCGAAGTAGCTAACCGGTCCTCTTAACCTTCCGGCACCGGGCAGGCGTCAGTCCGTATACATCGTCTTACGACTTCGCACGGACCTGTGTTTTTAGTAAACAGTCGCTTCTCACTGGTCTCTGCGACCCAACCCAGCTCCCACCGCAAGGGTGTTCACCAGACCGGGCCCTCCTTCTCCCGAAGTTACGGAGGTATTTTGCCGAGTTCCTTAACCACAGTTATCTCGATCGCCTTAGTATTCTCTACCTGACCACCTGTGTCGGTTTGGGGTACGGGCCGTGTACCAACTCACTAGAGGCTTTTCTCGGCAGCATAGGATCACTGAATTCGCCTCAATCGGCTACGCATCACCTCTCAGGCTGTATGCGGTGCGGATTTGCCTACACCACGCCCTACAGGCTTACACCAGGTATTCCATCACCTGGCCCAGCTACCTTCCTGCGTCACCCCATCGCTTACCTACTACAGCGAAGGTCGTATGCAGCCACTTCCGGCCTCCCGAAGGAGGTCCATCCGCTTTTGGATACTTAGTACCACTGATTCGATATTTGGCGCGGATACACGGGTACGGGAATATCAACCCGTTGTCCATCGACTACGCCTGTCGGCCTCGCCTTAGGTCCCGACTCACCCTGGGCGGATTAACCTGGCCCAGGAACCCTTGGTCATTCGGCGGACGAGTTTCTCACTCGTCTTTCGCTACTCATGCCTGCATTCTCACTCCCGTAGCCTCCACGGCTGGATCACTCCGCCGCTTCCCTGGCTACAGGACGCTCCCCTACCCATCCACACTCCTGGCCCGAAGGCAGGATAATGTGTGAATGCCGCGGCTTCGGCGGTGTACTTGAGCCCCGCTACATTGTCGGCGCAGGATCACTTGACCAGTGAGCTATTACGCACTCTTTCAAGGGTGGCTGCTTCTAAGCCAACCTCCTGGTTGTCTTCGCGACCCCACATCCTTTTCCACTTAGTACACGCTTAGGGGCCTTAGCCGGCGATCTGGGCTGTTTCCCTCTCGACTATGAAGCTTATCCCCCACAGTCTCACTGCCGCGCTCTCACTCACCGGCATTCGGAGTTTGGCTGACTTCGGTAAGCTTGTAGGCCCCCTAGGCCATCCAGTAGCTCTACCTCCGGTGAGAAACACGCGACGCTGCACCTAAATGCATTTCGGGGAGAACCAGCTATCACGGAGTTTGATTGGCCTTTCACCCCTACCCACAGCTCATCCCCTCAGTTTTCAACCTAAGTGGGTTCGGGCCTCCACGACGTCTTACCGTCGCTTCACCCTGGCCATGGGTAGATCACTCCGCTTCGGGTCCATAGTGTGCGACTCGGGCGCCCTATTCGGACTCGCTTTCGCTACGGCTACCCCACACGGGTTAACCTCGCCACACACCGATGACTCGCAGGCTCATTCTTCAAAAGGCACGCCATCACCCCACAAAGAGGCTCTGACGGTTTGTAAGCGCACGGTTTCAGGTACTATTTCACTCCCCTCCCGGGGTACTTTTCACCTTTCCCTCACGGTACTAGTCCGCTATCGGTCACCAGGTAGTATTCAGGCTTATCGGGTGGTCCCGACAGATTCACAGCAGATTTCACGGGCCCGCTGCTACTCGGGAGTTGCTCACATGAGCCGTTGCGTTTTCGCTTACAGGACTCTCACCCTCTACGGTTGGCCGTCCCAGACCAATTCAGCTAACACAACGGTTTCTGACTCATGCTCAGATCGGCAGACCTGAGAAGAACAATCCCACAACCCCGGCTATGCAACGACTGCCGTCTATCACACATAACCGGTTTAGCCTCTTCCGCTTTCGCTCGCCACTACTCACGGAATCACATGTTGTTTTCTCTTCCTGTGGGTACTGAGATGTTTCACTTCCCCACGTTCCCTCCACACACCCTATATATTCAGGTGCGGGTGACACGACATCACTCGTGCCGGGTTTCCCCATTCGGAAATCCTCGGATCTCAGCTCGTTTGACAGCTCCCCGAGGCTTATCGCAGCCTACTACGTCCTTCATCGGCTCCTGGTGCCAAGGCATCCACCGTACGCTCTTTTTCACTTACTAACAAAGATGCTCGCGTCCACTGTGCAGTTCTCAAACAACACACCCGCATCGGATTGGATTCAAGGACCTGACCGGCAAAGCCAGCGGTTTCGCAAGAGATCCGAGCGGATCGTTTTGATTCCTAGAAAGCGCAGACATCGTCTGTTCTTTCAGGACCCAATAGTGTGTCGGTATATTCACCGCGGTTCCAGACATAGCTGAAACCGAGTGCGATGAAGATTGTCGGTGTTCCACCCATGAGCGTCCGCAGTTCCACGTGTGGGAACTAAAACGGTCTCTGACGCATTCTCGTTCGACTGTTCGAAGAGCGTTGCGTAGAAGTGCTCCTTAGAAAGGAGGTGATCCAGCCGCACCTTCCGGTACGGCTACCTTGTTACGACTTCGTCCCAATCGCCAATCCCACCTTCGACGGCTCCCTCCCACAAGGGGTTAGGCCACCGGCTTCGGGTGTTACCGACTTTCATGACGTGACGGGCGGTGTGTACAAGGCCCGGGAACGTATTCACCGCAGCGTTGCTGATCTGCGATTACTAGCGACTCCAACTTCACGGGGTCGAGTTGCAGACCCCGATCCGAACTGAGACCGGCTTTAAGGGATTCGCTCCACCTCACGGTATCGCAGCCCTCTGTACCGGCCATTGTAGCATGTGTGAAGCCCTGGACATAAGGGGCATGATGACTTGACGTCGTCCCCACCTTCCTCCGAGTTGACCCCGGCAGTCTCTCACGAGTCCCCGCCATTACGCGCTGGCAACATAAGATAAGGGTTGCGCTCGTTGCGGGACTTAACCCAACATCTCACGACACGAGCTGACGACAGCCATGCACCACCTGTACACCGACCACAAGGGGGGCCATATCTCTATGGCTTTCCGGTGTATGTCAAACCCAGGTAAGGTTCTTCGCGTTGCATCGAATTAATCCACATGCTCCGCCGCTTGTGCGGGCCCCCGTCAATTCCTTTGAGTTTTAGCCTTGCGGCCGTACTCCCCAGGCGGGGCGCTTAATGCGTTAGCTACGGCACGGATCCCGTGGAAGGAAACCCACACCTAGCGCCCACCGTTTACGGCGTGGACTACCAGGGTATCTAATCCTGTTCGCTACCCACGCTTTCGCTTCTCAGCGTCAGTTACTGCCCAGAGACCCGCCTTCGCCACCGGTGTTCCTCCTGATATCTGCGCATTTCACCGCTACACCAGGAATTCCAGTCTCCCCTGCAGTACTCTAGTCTGCCCGTATCGACTGCAAGCTTGCAGTTGAGCTGCAAGTTTTCACAATCGACGCGACAGACCGCCTACAAGCTCTTTACGCCCAGTAATTCCGGACAACGCTCGCACCCTACGTATTACCGCGGCTGCTGGCACGTAGTTGGCCGGTGCTTCTTCTACAGGTACCGTCACTTGCGCTTCGTCCCTGTCAAAAGAGGTTTACAACCCGAAGGCCGTCATCCCTCACGCGGCGTCGCTGCATCAGGCTTTCGCCCATTGTGCAATATTCCCCACTGCTGCCTCCCGTAGGAGTCTGGGCCGTGTCTCAGTCCCAGTGTGGCCGGTCGCCCTCTCAGGCCGGCTACCCGTCGTCGCCTTGGTGAGCCGTTACCTCACCAACAAGCTGATAGGCCGCGGGCCCATCTCGCACCAGTAAACCTTTCCACCAACCCCCATGCAGAGGCTGGTCGTATCCGGTATTAGACCCAGTTTCCCAGGCTTATCCCAGAGTGCGAGGCAGATCACCCACGTGTTACTCACCCGTTCGCCGCTCGTGTACCCCGAAGGGCCTTACCGCTCGACTTGCATGTGTTAAGCACGCCGCTAGCGTTCGTCCTGAGCCAGGATCAAACTCTCCGTTGAAGACTCT
>NZ_BDBK01000024.1 GCF_001612945.1 Nocardia inohanensis NBRC 100128 | reverse complement strand
CGAGGTTTTGCCCGCCGCATCGGGATTCGGGTCGAAAAGCGCCTCGTCCCAGCCACGATCCAGCGGGAAATCACCGATCACATCGCGTTCCCCGGCGACCACGTCCCACAGGTCCTCGGGCGAATCGATACCCCCGGGGAAGCGGCACCCCATCCCGACGATCGCCACCGGCTCGTGCGCCGCCGACTCCAGCTCTCGGTACTCACGGCGCGTCTTCTGCAATTCCGCGGTAACCCACCGCAGATTGTCCAGCACCTTATCGCTACTCACGAAATCTTCCTTCGACCAATGACGACGGCTACGAATTGCGAAGCTCGTTGTCGATGAATTTCAGCAACTCGTCCTGGGACGCCGATTCGACGTCCATCTCGGTCGCCGCGGCGTCATCGCCGGCGGACACTTCCCGATGGCGAAGCAAAAGCTCTTCGAGCCTGCGAACGATCGCCCTGGCCGAATCATCGGTCGGCCCGGATTCGAAGTAGCGCTCCATCTCCCGGATGGCACCGTCGAGATCGTCCCGCGCGGTATCGATGCCGGCGAGCACGGCCACCCGCAGGTGGTCCGCCAGTGCCACGGGAGTCGGGTAGTCGAAGAGCAGGGTCGCCGAGAGCGGGATACCGGTGACGATCTTGAGCCGGTTGCGGACCTCGACCGCGGTGAGCGAGTCGAAGCCGAGATCGCGGAAATTCTGGTCTTCGTCGATGGTGGCGATGTCACCATGTCCGAGGACCGCCGCCGTCTGCTCCCGCACCAGCGTGATGATCATGTGTCGCTGTTCGGATTCGGGTAGCGCGGACAGGCGCTGCGCCAACCCCGGCCCCGCCGCGTCGGCAGCCCGCGCGGCCCGCCGGGGACCACGACCGACCAGGTTGCGCAGTATTGCGGGCACCGACCCGGTCGCGGACTCGTTGCGAACGGCCACCAGATCGAGCACGGCGGTCACGGTGGTGGTTCCGCCCTCGGCCAGGGCGAGGTCGAACAGATCGAATCCGTCGCGCGACGACATCGGCGCGAGCCCGCCCCGGGTCAACCGCGCCGCATCGGCGCTGTCGAGATGACCGGTCATTCCGCTGGCTTCCCCCCACAGCCCCCAGGCCAGCGACTGCGCGGGTAGCCCGACGCCGCGCCGATACTGGGCCAGCGCGTCGAGGAAGGTGTTGGCGGCGGCGTAGTTGGCCTGGCCGGGCGTGCCGAAAACGCCTGCGGCGGAGGAGAACAGCACGAATGCCGTCACCGTGTGACCGAGGCCGGCCTGATGCAGATGCCACGCCGCGTCGGCCTTCGGCGCGAGCACCGCGGCCAGGTGTCGCGGTGTCAACGACCCGATCACCCCGTCGTCGAGTACCCCGGCGGCGTGGATGACGGCCAGCGGCTCATCGGTGGCGATCTCGGCGAACAATCGGTCGACCGCCGCACGATCGGCGACATCGGCGGCGAGCACGTCCACCCGCGCGCCGAGCGCCGACAACTCGGCGACCAGCCGCCGCGCACCCGGCGCATCGAGTCCGCGACGACTGCTCAGCACCAGGCGCCGTACGTCGTGTTCGACCACCACGTGGCGGGCCAGCATCGCGCCCAATGTTCCTGTGCCGCCGGTGATCAGGACCGTTGCCGGCAACGCTCCCGCGGTCCGGGCCGGTGTCGCGATCCGGGCGAGCCGCGCGGCGTACACGGTTCCCCCGCGCACCACCACCTGCGGTTCGCCCGACGCGATTACCGCCGCGACATCGACCTCGCCGTCGACATCGGCCAGCACCAGCCGGCCCGGGTCCTCGGTCTGCGCCGAACGGACGAGGCCCCACACCGCCGCACCGGCCAGTGAGGTGACGTCCTCACCATCGAGCGCGATCGCGCCCCGAGTACGGACCAGCAGCGTCGATGACGCGAACCGTGCGTCCGAAAGCCATTGCTGCACAGTCTTCAACGTCTCGGCGAGTACCTCGTGGAGCGCCTCGGCGTCACCATCGCAGTCGACGACGACGACCTCGGGAACCTCGCTCAGCGCATCGAGCGCGGCCCATTCACCGATCGACAGCGCCTGCGGCGCAACCGATATCGGTGACCAAGCCACCCGGAACAGCCGGTCCCCCCGGGTCCCGGCCGCGGCCGTGAGCTCCGATGCCGACACCGCGCGCGTCGTCAGCGACTCGGCCGAGAACACCGGCTGACCGGTAGCGTCGGTGACGTCGATCGAAATGGTGTCGTCGCTCGTCGAGACGACTCGCGCGCGAACCGATTCGGCCGCGGTTCGCTGCAATGACAACCCGCTCCAGGAAAACGGCAATACCAACTTCTCGGTGAATCCGCCGATGAACATGGCGTGCAGCACCGCGTCGAGCAGAGCCGGATGTACCCCGAACCGGTCGGCGACCGCGGGCTCGGGTAGCGACACTTCGAGAAACACCTCCGCGCCGCGCCGCCACGCCGCCCGCACGCCCTGGAACACCGGACCGTAGCCGTAGCCGCGATCCTCGAGGCGGTCGTACAACCCGTCGACATCGATCTCGATCGCGTCGCCCGGTGGCCAATCCGCCAAGGACTCCGGCACCGCCGGCACCGCGGCCAGGGTGCCCTGGCCGTGCACGACATGAACGCCGCCGTCACCACGCGAGGTGATCGAAATCGCGTGTTCCCCTGCGTCATCGGCGCTCGACACCCGTACCTGCACCGTCACCGCCCCCGGTACGGGCAGCACCAGCGGCGACACCAGCGTCAGTTCCCGGACACCGCCGCAACCGGCTTCGTGCGCGGCCCGAAGCGCCATTTCGACGAAGGCGGTGCCCGGCAACAGGATCACTCCGGCCACCGCGTGATCCGCGAGCCACGGATGGGTATCCAGCGACAGCCGGCCGGTGAACACCCAGCCCTCGCCGGGCAGTTCGACCACCGCACCCAGCAGGGGGTGATCGGCGTCGTCGAGTCCGAAACCACCGATATCGCCTCCGGGGGTGTCGGTTTCGAGCCAATACCGCTGCCGCTGAAACGCATAGGTCGGCAGGTCGACTCTCCGGCCGCCGGGCACCACCGACGTCCAGTCCACCGCGCCACCCGCGACGAACACCCGCGCCGCCGCCGACCGGAACTCGGCCAGCCCGCCCTGATCTCGGCGCAGTGATCCGACGACCACCGCCGCCGCACCGCGCCCGCCGGCGTGTTCGCAGGTTTCCCGCAAGCCGAGCGTCAGCACCGGATGCGGACTCACCTCGACGAACACCGCGTGCCCGTCCTCGAGCAGCAGCCGGGTGGTCTGTTCCAGGCGAACGGTCTGCCGCAGATTGGAATACCAGTAGTCCGCGTCCAGGGCGCCGGTGTCGACCCGTGCCGCCGTCACCGTGGAGTAGAACGGGATGGTCGAGGGCCGGGGGCTGATCTCGGCGAGTTCGCTGAGCAACGCTTCTCGCAGCGGCTCCACCATCGGTGAATGCGAGGCGTAGTCGACCGCGATCCGCCGCACGTGCACGCCGTCCTTCTCACACGCGGTCAGGAAGTCCTCCAGTGCCGCCGCGTCGCCGGAGACCACGACCGAATCCGGGCCGTTGACCGCGGCGATCCCCAGACCGGGGCCCGCCGTCGAAAGTCGTTCGGTGAGCACCGCCACCGGCAGCGATACCGAGGCCATGCCGCCACCCCCGGCCAACTCCCGCAGGACCAGGCGGCTACGGCCGACCACCACGCGGGCGGCGTCGCGCAGCGACAGCCCACCGGCGATGTACGCGGCGGCGATCTCCCCCTGCGAGTGGCCCATCACCGCGGCGGGCTCGACGCCCATCGACTGCCACAACCGTGCC
The DNA here is from genome assembly GCF_001612945.1 of Nocardia inohanensis NBRC 100128. Taxonomy (GTDB): domain Bacteria; phylum Actinomycetota; class Actinomycetes; order Mycobacteriales; family Mycobacteriaceae; genus Nocardia; species Nocardia inohanensis. The sequence goes on along the minus strand of NZ_BDBK01000024.1, from coordinate 674 downwards.
AGCGACACCATCACCGCGAACAGCACCGGCTGCACCACGTCGACCCGGTCCAGCGACGGCGCATCCGGCGCCCCACGCAGCACCGCCGTCAGCGACCAGTCCACCAGCGTGCCGAATTCCTGCTCACACCGGTCGATCTCGGCCGCGAATTCCGGTGCGGTGTCGATCAATTCACGTCCCATGCCGAGCCACTGCGCGCCCTGACCGGGAAATACGAATACCGTCTTCCCCGATCCGGCCACGCCCTCGATCACCCCCGGGTCCCCGTCCGAACTGCCCACCGCGGCCAACCCCGACACCAGTGCGTCGCGATCGGCTCCGAACACCACGGCTCGATGCTCGAACCGCGACCGCGTTCGCACCAGGGCCGCGGCCACATCCCGGACATCCAGCGCCGGATTCGCCAGCACGAATCTCGACAATGCCTCGGCCTGACCGGCCAACGCCTCCCGGCTCCGCGCCGACAACACCCACGACACCGATCCGGTGGGCGTATCCGCACGTTCGATCGCCGCCATCGCATCCGGCTCGGGCGCCTGCTCGAGGATCACGTGCGCGTTGGTACCGCTGACTCCGAATCCCGAGACCGCCGCGCGCCGAGCGCGTCCGGTCTCCGGCCAGTCCTGCCGCTCCATCGCGACCGTCACCTCGCCGCCCGACCAATCCACGTGCGG
>NZ_BDBK01000023.1 GCF_001612945.1 Nocardia inohanensis NBRC 100128 | reverse complement strand
AACAACCCGGCGAGCTCGGACGGGAACTCCGACTCGATCAGCACCTGGTAGCGGCGCATATCGATGATGTGATCGACATGCTCGATATCGACCGGGCACTGTTCCACACACGCACCACAGGTCGTGCACGACCACAACACCTCGGGATCGATGATGCCGTTGACATCCTCGGGCCCGACCAGCGGACGCTCGGCCTCGGCGCGCGCCTCGGCCGAAATCTTCGCCAGCGCAGCCTCGTTCGGCTTGCCCTCGGTATCGACCAGACCGATCTCGTCGCCGCCCATGTCCTTCCGGCCACCGGCCAGCAGGTACGGCGCCTTGGCGTAACCGTGGTCGCGCAGCGACATGATCAGCAGCTTCGGCGACAGCGGCTTACCGGTATTCCAAGCGGGGCACTGGGATTGGCAGCGGCCGCATTCGGTACAGGTGGTGACGTCGAGGATGTCCTTCCAGGAGAAGTCCTCGAACTTGCCCACACCGAAGGTGTCGTTGTCGGGATCCGCGGTCTCCATGTCGATCGGCTTGCCGCCGGACATCATCGGCTTCAGCGCGCCCAGTGCGACGTCGCCGTCGTCTTCACGCTTGAAGTAGATGTTCGGGAACGCGGCGAACCGGTGCCACGCCACACCCCAGGTGGTGTTGCGGCCGACCAGCAGCAGGAACAGCGCACCGGAGCAGAGCTTCACGAAGGCGAAGATGGAGACCAGGGTCGGGCTGGCGGGCAGCAGCTTGGCGACCTGCTCGGTGAAAAAGTCACTCCAGGTGTGGGATTCGCCATACGCGGCGATCTTCCCGGCCTTCACCAGCACCATGCCGAGGCCCTCGACGAGCACGATGCCCTCGATGACGTACGCGGGGGCGAACTTCGAGCCGCTGAAGCGCGACAGGCGTTCGGGGACCCGCGGGTGGTTCAGCTGCCGGATGATGATCAGCGCGACGATGCCGACCACCGTTCCGATGCCGAGGATTTCGTCCATCAGGTGGTAGATGCCCCAGGAACCGATGATCGGCCAATGGAATTCGCCGTCGAAGGTCTGCCCGTAGGCCTCGAACCAGAGGATGAAGCCGGCCAGGAAGCCGATCATGACCAGCCAGTGCGCCCAGCCCACGGTGCGGAATTTGTTCATCCGCGTATGGGCCAGGAACTCGATCATCATCTGCTTGAAGCGCGGGAGGAAGGGCCGCCAGCGATCGGGTGCGGACTGGCCGACCATGATGGTGCGGGCGATACCGCGTACGCCGCCGAAGAACGACGCCCACGCGATTAACGTGAACGCCGCTCCAATCGTGCCCAGCGTCACTGTCAGGGCATTCATGTCCGCGACCTTTCTCGGAGTGTCAACGTGCTTGCCGAGCGGCGTCTACCGCCCGGGGTTGCTCGTATCCTAACGGACGGTAAGTTACCCGTCGGTAACTTAGCTGTACAGGGTTTCTCACACCGTAAATCCCGGCAATTCGCCTCACCAACCAAGGTCAGGCTTACTTCGAAACCCGTTGTGCTTCCTCATGAAAGCAATGTCGCATCTGTACGGTTGATCGACTAGGCTCACGCTGTCCGACAGCTGTGCGCATCTTCACATGCTCGGGGAAGGTTCGCCGTTTGGCGCGTGGCAGGGCCCGGAGGGAAGCTCGGGCCTCGCGTGGTGACAGATGTGGCGCAGTTGCTGTACCTGATGACGGATTGGAAAAAACCGAAAATGAAGCTTCGCAGCACCACTGCGGCGGCTGCCCTGGTCATTGGCGCTATGACCATTGGGATGTCTACTGCCCACGCCGATACCGCCCCTGCCACCGAGGGCAACATCCAGTACTCCACCAAAATGGAGGAGAAGGACGGCGCCAAGGTCGTCGTCTCCAAGCTCAAGAACGGCACGTTCGAGCTGGCCGAGGTCGAGGGCGCGACGCCCGAAGACAAGAAGCAGACCGTGGTGAACGTCAAGGACATCTCCGGCGCCACCACCATCTCCTTCCCCCTCGCCTTCTCGGTCGGCGGTACTCCCGTCGAGGTGAAGTCCGAGCTCAAGGAGAACGGCACCGTGCTCCAGGTGACCCCGGAGAAGCCGGAAGGCTTCCAGCCGGGCACCCAGCCGGTGGTGGCGCAGGCCCAGCCGATCGCCTCGGCCACCGAGAACCAGAAGGCGATGTCGAACTTCTCGACCCAGTTCGCCCTGGCCACCGGTATCGGCACCTTCGTCGGCACCGCGCTCGGCGCGGTCATCGGCTGCGTCGTGACCATCCCGGCCGGTTGCATCCCGGGTCTGGTGCTGGGCGCCGGCGTCGGCGGCATCATCGGCACCATCGTCGCGGGCGGTCCGACCCTGGTCGCGGCCGGCCTGGAACTGATCCAGGTGCTCCAGGCCGCGGACGGCACCACCAAGTGGGCCAACTGATCTAGAACGCGCGCAACGGCCCGTCTCCCTCGCCGAGACGGGCCGTTGTCGTATCCATGGCGGCTATCGGAATACTCGTCCTATTAATCGGGATAGTCCGAATGGTCTCGCGGAAAAGCGCTGGAAAAGCGAATCCCCCCACATCCATTGGGATGTGAGGGGAACTCCCCGAATGCGAGGCTGCGGCTCAGGCGCCCCAGTTGGCGCAGGCAGCGCCGCCGGACGAAATGGTGCACATGGTCTTGAGGAGGGCCAAGAGCGCGCCAGTGATACCGGTGTCAGCGATGAAGAGCATGTAGTCAACCTCGAAAGATAGAGTGGGCCAGAGTGACTGGGTTGCAACCAGTTCGCCGATACCTTACCGAGATTCGCGGTTTTCTCCTAGTCCCCATTTCGGGGGTGTTTCCGATATCTCAGGGCAATTCGAGAGTGCCGGTCTGCGACACCGTTCCCTTACGACGGCCGAATCTCGCGAATGTGCGTTCCGTCATTTCGAAGTGCCCGTCTTCGCGGACGAGTAGCACGGTGCTGCATCGGGTTCCGTGCAATGGATGGGTGACGAAGCGGGACGAGGTGGCGCGCTCGCCGTATCGGCTGAGACCGGTTTGCGGGAGTTCATTGCTGTCAGCGCGGGTGCGGTCGGCCAATACGGCCAGATAGCCCGCGGTATCGGCCGGGTCGGTGGCGATCACCCGCGCCAGGCCGTGGACGCCGCCGCGAACCTTCGGCCAGGCGGGTGTGGTGGTGCCGGTGCGGATCTCACGACCGTCGGGCTCCAGCGAGCCGACCAGGGCCCCGTTCGAGATGCCGTGGCAGCCGGGCGCGAGTTCCCGCGGGGCCTGTGCGCTGCGATTGCTGTGCCACCACAGCGTTTCCAGATCCGAGACGACGATATTGAATCCGTTGTAATCGTCGGGCGCGGCGGCCACCCCGCGCACGAACTTCTCCGGGCCGGCGTCACCGCGCAGGAAGTCCAGCAGCAGTGCGCCACGCGAACGGGCGTCCGGGCGCGCCTCGCTCGGGCCGCGCACATTGGTCACCGTCGCGAAGCGATGCGCGGGCTCGGCCACCCCGAGCCAGGTACCGGGTACCTCGCCCGCCGCGCCCAGATCCCGCCCGGCCAGCAGTCCCGGGACCTCGTCCCAGCGCCGTAGCGATTCCGTTGGGCGGGTGTAGAACTCGTCCCGATTGGCGGCGACGATCAACCGGTAATCCGGATGCGCCTTCCAGCCGAGCAACACCAAACACATGGAACCAGGATGCCTGAGCCGTCCGCGCGCCGTCTCCTGTCCGAGGACTGCCCCGCCACCGCCCGAACACTGCCCGGCCGGCGGGCACCCCTGCCCGGACAGCGAAAAGCCCGACGCTCCTTGCCAACTCGGGGTTTCAGGGGGGAACCCCTGAGAGTTACGAGAGTTGGTTCGGCCGCCGGGCTTCTCGGCTGAAAGCGACTAGTTGGTCAGCACCCGCAGACCCGGGTTGTCGGAGAGCACCGTGGTCAGCGGCTGCGCGAACAGCTGCGGGGTGTCACCGGTGAGCAGCCCGATCAGGTTCGGGATCTCGCAGATCGGGTAGTCGGCGACCGAGGAGGCGCTGGAGATGCCCAGCGCCTGGGTGCCGGTGATGATCGGGCCACCCGAATCACCGGGCAGGGCGCAGATATTCGCGGAGAACGACTGGGTCAGCAGCCGGTCGCCGACCTGCACGGTCTGGTCGATGGCGTTCACCACGCCGCAGCTGAAGCCGGTGCGCGCGCCCGACTTGCAGACCGGCGCGCCGACGACGGGCACGGCCACGCCGGTCAGGCCGACCGGGGCGGCGTTCGGGACCCGCACCAGGTTGTTGACGAAGCGGTCCTTGTACTCGCCGTTGATGGCGATCAGCGAGTAGTCCTGGTTGCCCAGCACCGACTTGTCGAAGGCGCCCATCTGGTTGCCCATCCGGTCGCCGACCATCTCGTACACGCCGGGCGAGTTGGCGCCGCCGGTGGCCGCGATATTCGGATTGCAGTGTCCGGCGGTGATATTCACCAGGTAGTTGTTGCGGTCGACGCCGTTGAAGCCGAGCGAGCACTTCAGCGACATGCGGCCGGAGACCGAGGCGTACCCGTCACCGGCGGCCAGCGGTCCGCTGCCGGCGCCCGCGATCGCACCGGCCTGCGCGATGTCCTCACCGGCGGTCGGCGGGGCGGCCATCACGATGACGCGGGCCGGGCTCATGAAGCCGGGCAGCGCCAGTCCGGCCTGATCCACGCGCACCGCGAGGGTGTTGTTCATGGTGTCGATGGCCACGCCGCGCACCGACTTCGAGACCGCGGCGGGCTGGCCCTCCAGCCACTTCTGGAAGGCGTTCTTCTCACTGCGCAGGGTGGATTCGCTCTTGGCCACGTCCTTGACGGTGAAGCCGGCGTCCTGCGCGGCCTTGCGCGCGCCGTCCAGGTCCTCGCCCTGGGCCAGCGCGACCACGGCCTTGCCGGCCTCGTCCAGCCAGGAGCCGGCGAAGACGGCGGGGAACTGGCGCTGCGCGGTGGTGGCGAAGGCGGCCAGCTTCTGCGCGGTGTCGGCGCGCGAAAGATAGTCCTGCGGCGAGATCTTGAGATCGCGGGTGATGGCGGCGATCAGCTCGGCGGGCAGCTCCGGCTTCGCGGGTTCCGCGTGCGCGCTGCCTGCCAGCGGACCGGCGACCAACAGCGCGGCGGCGGCGATGGCGGCGGAGCGGACCAGGGCTCGCGGACGGCCCGCGGCAAGCGAATAGCGCATACGTGGCAGGAGCATGAGCCGACTATATGGTGTCGGGACCGTTATGCCTACTTATTGCCGGGTGACGATTGGGTTTTGTCGCGGCAAACAAGGAGGATTGTCCGGTTCATCCGCGGTCACGCACCGGTCTGGGTGCGCACCCGAATGCCGCTGCCGATTCCGCCGCCCGAATTCGCATCGATATCGGCGAGAATGGCGCGCACCGGAATGCCCAGCGTCGCGGTTCCACCGTACTGTGCCAGCGCGCTGTTGGCCTCACTACAGTTCGGCGCGTCGGCCGCATTCGAGCCACTGGTGATGCCGAGGGCGAGGGTGCCGGTCACGATCGCGCCGCCGCTGTCGCCGCCCAGGGTGCAGGCGCTGGAGGCGAAGCCGCGCACCGTCTTGGACTGGCCCTCGGCGGTGTAGAGCTGGGTCTCCACCCGATCGGCCACCACGAAACCGCAAGTGAAGGTGGAGGATTGGCCCGACTTGCAGACCGGCGCGCCGGTGATCGGGTCGGCCACGCCGGTGATGGTGAGCGTGGTGGAGTTGGCGCCGCGCACGTGCGGCTGATCCATCCCGGCCGCCACCGCGGCGTCGTTCAGCTTGATGACCGAGTAGTCGAGGGCCTGGCCGCCGCCCAGCTGCGAGCGCACGAAGGAGCCGACCTGCGGGCTGGCGGCGATATTGCGCACGTTGGGCAGGTAGACATCGGCGCGGTCGTTGCTCTTGCCGATATTCGGATTGCAGTGCCCGGCACTGATATTGAGGGCATTGCCCGCGGCGTCCACGCTGTTGAAGCCGAAGGAGCAGACGTCAACGGTCTGCAACGCGGAGTCGCTGATGGCGGTGGGCGCGGTGATGTAGGTGTCGCCGCCCATTGGCCGCCGGTCCACCGGGCCGCCGCTGTCCGGCGACAGGATGACCTTGATATTGGCGATCAGCGTGGGCAGGTTCAGCAGGTGCCCGGCCGGGGTGTTGGCCACGCTCAGTACCAGCTGCGAGTTCAGGAAGTCGATGGCGACCGAGTTGATCGCGCCGGAGATCTCGCGCGGCAGGCTGGTGATCCAGCTGTTCAGCTGGTCCAGCGAGGATTCCATGCCGTCGGCATTGATCGGGGCCAGCCGGGTCTGATAGCCGTCCTCGGCGGCGATGCGCGCGGCGTCGAGGGAGGTGACGGCCAGGACCGGCTTGCCGTCGGTGCCGATCCAGGCGCCGGCGAATTCGTCCGGGCGCTCGGAGCGGAATTCCTTTGCGTAGTCCCGCAATTGCTGGGCCTTCGCCGAACGCTCCAGGTATTCGGCCGGGGACATCTTCAGATCGCGCTGGATGGCGGTCACCAGCTCGGCCGGAAGTTTGTCAGCGGCAAGCTGATTCGGCGAGACCGGTTCCGCGGTGGCGGTGACCAGTAGGGGACCTGCGAGAACGGTCGAAGCGAAAGCAACGGTGGCAGCTCGGACCGCGGCGCGGCGCGCCAAGAACTTGCGCATGGAGTCCCTTCGTAGTGCACCAGCAGACCGGCACTCCGGTTACTTTGCGGAACATCGGTCAGCGCACCACTTTAGGGCACAAAGCAGAGTTGAGCGCTACGAAATCATTGCGGAATGAACTCCCACGGATTCTGCGGCACCTGTGGCGAGGGCAACATCCAGCTGGGCACCGGGTATTGGTAGGGATACGTCGGTGTCGCGCGGGTGGTGGTGGGCGCGGTGGTGCGCGGTGCTTCCGTGGTGGTCGGGGGTGGTGTGGTGGTCGGGGGTGGCGGTGTCGTGGTGGGCGGATCCGCCGGTTCGGCGATCGGCGGCGCGCTGGGGGTGATCGCCTCGGAGCTGGCCGGGGGCAGCAGCGGGGGCGCGGCGCCGGCGGTGCCGGAGGGTTCCGAGCGGACCTCGCCGCGCGGCGGGCCGGGTGGCGAGTCGTCGGGGCGCAACACCGTCGCCACTCCCAGGGCACCGAGCAGCAAACCGATGGCGGCGGCCGCGGCGGCGATGAAGTAGGGGCCGCGGTTGGCGCGCGGCTGTGCCGTAGTACGGACCGGTCGGTCCTCGTCGCTGCCGGAGACCGCGGGCTCGGCCGTGGTCGGCGTGGTGGCGACCGGGACCGCGGCCGAGTACGCCTGGGCCAGGGTGGCGTTCTTCAGGGCGGGCAGCACATCGGTGACATCGGCGGCGTTCACCGTGGCCTCCGACGGATCCGGCGGGGTCAGGCCGGCCGGGGTGGAGAGCACCGCCGCCAGCGCCGCCCGGGCCGCGTTGTAGGCGAACGACTTCCCGGTATCGGCATCCGGCTGCGGCAGATCGCGCTCGCTGACCAGCACCACCGATTTCAGGCCCAGATAATCGAGGGCCTCGCGCAGCGCCCGGACATTCGCCTCCGGCCAGGTCGGCGGATGCGTGGCATAGAACTCGGCGGGGCCGTTCAGATGGTCGGTGGCCAGATCGATCAGGCAGAAGGCGGCGGTGGCCAGCAGGTCCTCGGCGCGGTACGCCTCACCGTCGTCCACCGCGATACCCGCCGGGTCGCCGACCGCGGACACGAACCCGGTGATCGAATGCGAATGCCCGGCCGGCTGCTCGCCACCCAGCACCGCATCCCCGTCGTCGGACATGTGCAGCACCGACTCGCGCACGATGTAGTGCACCGGGAGTGTGGCGTCGTCGCCCGTCACGACGGCCACGACGCATTCGTCGTCGGCCATCCGCAGGCCCACCCCAGTGGCCATCCTCGTTACCTCGCTAGATGCGTCCGGGCTCGCTCCGCACCCAGGTCATACGAGGAGTGAACCGTGACCCATGGCGCGGAGCATTGACAATAACTCCGAACGCGAGCCCGCACCGATCCGACGCCTGATCCGCGCCACGTGATGCTCCACCGTCTTCGCCGAGATGTAGAGGCGGGCGCCGATCTCGCGATAGGTCAAGCCCAGGAGTACCAGCTCCGCGACCTCCCGCTCGCGCTCACTGAGAACGGTATCGGACATCGGTTCCGGGCGTGTCACGGGTGCCGCCGGGGCCGGCGGGCGGACCGCGATCGGCTGCGAGGGATGTGCCTGGGCGCGCACCGTGCGGGCCAGTTTCAGCAGCGCGGTGGCGGCCACGGGGTGCTGGGCGGCGAGCGCGGCCTCGCTGGCCAGCCGGGCGGCATCCCAGCTGAGGCCGAGAGCCGCCAGCCTTTCGACGGCGGCCTCCACCTGCTCGCGATCCACCTGGCCGCGCAGCACCAGCACCCAGGTGCGCCCGGCGTCGGCCAGCGCGGCGGCCTGGGGATCGCCCGCCTGTGCGGCGGCCTTCAGGCTGTGTGCGTGCGGCAGCAGCTCATCGGGGCTCTCGTGTGCGATCGCCGCCTGGATCGCGTACCAGTGGAACGCATTGCTCCAGGCGGGTGGATCACCAAGCCGCCCGAGCAGTTCCGCGGCGGCGTCCACCAGCGCCTTGACCCGGCTCTCGTCCTTCAGCCGGATCGCCGCCAGCCACAGTTCGCCGATCGGCAAGAGCGCCAGCAGATCCGCACCGACCTCGTCGAACAACGGATACGCCGCATGCCAAGCCAGCGCCAGTGCCGGGTGATCCCCACCGCGCCTGGCCAATCCGACCAGCACGCCGTGCGCGAGCAGGCGGTCCCGGGCGTCGAGGGCGTGCACCTGCACCTCGGTCATGATGGCCGCGGCCGACTGCTCGTCGCCGCCCAGCATCGCCACCCACGCCGCCAGTACCCGTTGCTGCGGGTCGGTTCCCGCGCCGCGCAACGCATCCGCGGCCCGGCGCGGCTCACCCATGCTCAAGCACAGCAGCGTCGCGATGGAGACCGCCGAGCACGGCAGGAACCGATCGCCGCCGTTGTCCCCGGGGGCGACCCCCGAGTGTGTGGCGTGAATCAATGCCGACGCGGCCGATACCGCCGCGGTGCGCGCGGCCACCGAGACCGTCTCGGCCGGCTTGCCGGACGGGTCCGAATCGATCCGGCCGGCAGTCGATTCCGCTTGGGCCGGAACCGAATCCGGGGTCTCGACGGCCGGTGGAGCAGAAACCATGGAGTCGCCGAGCGCGGTGGCGATCATGCCCGCGCGGGCGGTGGCCTCGGTCGGGGGCCAGTGGGTGGCCGTGGCGGCGAGGGTGTTCGCGGCGGCCAGGTCGCCGGAGAGGTAGAGGACGGCGGCGGCCACCGCCCAGTCGGGTCCGACACGATGCGGGCCGAGCCAGGTGTAGAGCTGGGCGGCGCGGGTGGTGAGGGCGCGGCGGGTCCAGACTCCGGCGCAGATGCGGACCGCGGCGGCGAGATCTGCCGGGGCGGCGTCGGGGCGGCTCAGGGTGGGTTCGGCCAGGCGGAGGGCGGTATCGCAATCGCCGGTGCGGGCGGCGGCGTCGGCCCAGCGGAGGGCGATGGTGGGGGTGTCGGCGCCGGCCTGCGCGGCGGCGGCGTAGTGACGGACCGCTTCGTCGCCCGCCTTCTCCGCTGTGGTGCAGAGGAATTCGGCGAGGCGAGGGTCGCGGACGCCGGATTCCGCCAGGTGCAGCGCGGTGTGGTCGCGGAGCAGGCCCGCGTCCAGGCGGGCGTGCAGCAGCAGGCGCTGCACGGCCAGATAGCGGCGGTCGCCGACCAGGGTGCGCAAGGGCATGATGGCGGGGTGCAGCAGTAGGTCGGCGTCGGTGACCAGGGCGCTGCCGCGGGCGCGATCGACCAGATCCTGTGCGGCGGCGGGGGTTACGCCCAGCACCTCGGTGAGTTCGCTGGTGTCCAGGCCCGCACCCGCGGCGGCCACCACGAAGGTGTCGAGCAGGTCCGGATCGGCGTCGTCCAGGCGGGCGCGGGCCCAGGCGGAGACGGCGTCGTCGACCGCGCCGATCCCGGCGTCCAGGCGGGCGGCGCAGGCGGCGGTCAGGGCGGCCACCACCCCGCCGTGGATTCCCCCGGTCTCGCGATGGATGTGCAGGGCGAGGGTACGCGGGACCATCATGCCCAATTCGCGTGCGAACGGGGCGATCTCGGCGGTGCCGAGCGCACGCAGATCCACCACGCGGCCGCGGCGCGCCACACTCTCGGAGAGCGCCCGCAGGCGCGGGTCGTGCGGGCGGGGGCGGGTCGCGACGACGATCACCGATCCGGTGGATTCCACCGCATCGCAGAGTGCGTCGAAGGCGGCGGCGGGCAGCGTGTGCGCGTCGTCGACCACGAGCGCGGTGCGGCTCGGCTTGCCGGGACCGCTCCCGGGCCGGCCGCCGTCGGGCGATCCGCTGCCGCGCCCGGAAGCAGCCGCGCGGGCGTCGAGGTCGGCCGGGTTGTCGGTGAGGGTGTAGCCGCGGGCGCGCAGCCGGGTCCGGATGGCGCTGAGCAGCACCGACTTTCCGGTGCCGGAGCGGCCGCGGATCAGGTAGAGCGGGGGAGCCGGATCATCGGAGTCCAGGTCCCGGAATATTTCTCGTGCGCACGGGAGCGAATCGAGTGCGACGGGGGTGTTGCCTGCCACGAAGAACCAACTCTCAGCCGCCGTTGTTGGATCGGTTCTGGCCCGGGACCGAGCCGACCGCATTGCCGAGACCGTCGACGGCGTCGTTCAGGCCGGGTAAGGCCGTGGGGAGCGACGGCGCCACCACCGTGGGCTGATAGGTCGGCGGCTGTACCTGCCCGGGAGCTGCCGGAACCTGTTGCTGGGTGGTGGTATTCGGTTGCGTGCCCGGGGCGGCCGCCTCGGCGGGCTGACCCGGCTGACCGGCGGCCGGTTGCCCGGCCGGCTCGGCGGCGGGTGCGCCCGCGGTGGTGGGCGCGGATCCCGCGTTCGAAACGCCCGGCCGGGCGGGGGCGGCGGCCGCGGGGCGGCCGGCCACGGCCTGACCGGTCGCACCGGACGGCGCGCCCGGGGTGTCCAGGGCGGCGACGGTGGTCGAAGACGGTTGCGGCGCAGCGGTATCGGCGGGGGCGGATTGCACGCCGGTGCCCATGGCCAGGGTGCCGGTGGCGAGCGCCGCGACCGCCACCGCGGCCGCTCCGATGATCGCCACCCGCTTCCAGCGCGCGACACCCGCCGGGCGATCCTCGCCGTCGGGGAGGGCCGGGAGGATGGGAATCCGGCGCGCCTCATCCGCGCGGTCGGTGTCGTCCGCAGTACGCGGAGCGCTTCCGTTGTGGTCGGTGTGGTCACTGCCGCGCCGGCTCGGGTGCGCGGCAGCCTGCGTCGTTGTGGCATTCCGGGAGTCGTTGTACGCCTGGGGCGATCCCGCGCCTTCGAGTCCGGAACCGATTGCGCCGGAGTCGAGTTCCTGGGTTTCGCGGCGCAGGCGGTTCCGGCCCGGGGCGGAATCCCGGTACGAGGTGCTGCCGTCGGTTCCGCCGTAGCGGGCATCCGGTGCGCCCGGATCGGGCTGGGGGCCGGGCGGGTTCGGGTCGCCGGTGGTGGCATCGCGGGCGGTCAGGCCGGGGATGCGGCGGGGGAGGGCGCGGGGCGCGACCGCGAGGGCCGGATGCGGTTCGGTCGCGGTGGTGTCGGCGAGCAGATCGGCGGCGAGCAGGGCCGCGCCGTGCGCGCTCAGGTGCGCGGGGTCGGTGGCCGCGGCGACAGGGACCCCGAACTCGCTGGAGAGCAGTTCGGTGATCAGCGGGATGGCCGCGCCGCCGCCGGTGAGCAGGAACCCGTCCAGTTCGCCAGGGGTTAGCCCCGCGCGGCGGACGGCCTCGTGCACCAGGTCGATCGAGCCGAGCAGGGGACCGCGGAACAGGTCCTCCAGCTCGTCGCGGACCAGACGCACGTCGACCGCGCCGAGAACGGGCAGGCGTACCGGGACGGTGGTCGCCGTGCTTTTCGAAAGTGCTTCCTTGGCAATTTTGCAGCGCACGCGCAGTGCGGCCAATTCCTGTTCCACCATCGGGTCGAAAGGATCGAAATCCTTTTCGCCCACCGCGAATGCGAGAACGTAACGCATGGTGAGCAAATCGAATTCGGCGCCCGCCACGGTAGTGGTACGTACCGGTTCCCCGAGCAAACCGGACATGGCGCCGGTGCGCGCCACCGAAACGGTCAAACCGGTTGCGCCGAGGTCGTATACGACCATCGCCCCATCATGGGTTGATTCGTGTACTTCTTGCAGCCAGCGCATGGCGGCCGCCGGTTCCGGCACCAGGGCGACGCTGTCGAGCCCGGCCGCGGTCAGCGCGGCGCGCTGCACCTCCACCGTGTGCTGGGTCCACCACGCCGGATAGCAGGCCACCGCGGTCGCCGGATGGCCCGCGTCGTCCATGGCGCGCGCGATCGCGGCGACCACCAGATCCGCGGCGCGAACAGCGGTTCCGTCGTGGGTGCGAATGTCCACGGGATCCCCGACCCGGGACAGGAAACTCTCCGGCACCTCCGGTTCGGCGCCCAGTGTGCTGGGCCGTACCGCTAACTTGCGCTGTCCCCCCGAAGCTGTCACGGCGACCGTGTTCGACGACCCGACGGTGATGCCGAGCGCCAGACCCTGACTCATTTTCGAGTTCCCCTGTCGATTCGAAACACGCGGCGAGTGAATCGCGTGCGGCTCGAAAGCTCTTGCGTCCGATTTGCGTGAAAACGTCGTGTGGGCCGGGCGGCCCATGGTTCCTGTCGGTTGCTGAGGGGTCGTCGTTACCAATCTCCCCCCGGGTTCGGGGAAATTCCCCTAATGCCCCGAAACCCCCGTATCGACGCGACACGCGATACGGGGGAGTTCACCCCGTTTCGGCGTAACGGTTCGCCGCCATAACGTGAAAGGCAATTGGAGCAGCGCGGGTCACCGGGGCCCGCCCATATAGGAGACGAGTTGTCATGAGCCCCAACGCAATTCTCGAGTTCATCCTCAACCTGCTGCGGGACCAGGAAGCCGCCGTCAGCTACTGCACCAACCCCGGCCAGGCGCTCACCGACGCCGGCCTGGGCGCGGTGACCCCCGAGGACATCGCCGCCGTAGCCCCCATGGTCGCCGAGTCCGCCCTGGTAGCCGGAGGTTCGCAGCTCTCCGCGATCATCGCCGCCGGCGCGCACGCCGCCACCGGCCTGAACGCCGGCACCGCCCTCAACGGCGCCACCGGTCTGTCCGGTGCCACCGCCGGCACCGTCGGCGCGAGCCTGGGCCTGAACGGTGCCGCCGCCACCGGTGCGGCAGTCGACGCGGGCGCTGTCACGGCAGCGGACCTCGGCCTCGGCACCGGCCTCGACCTCGCCCTCTCCACCGGCATCGGCGCGCTGGCCGGCGCGGCCGCCACCGCCGCCACCGACGTCTCCACGGGCCTTTCCACGGCCATCACCGCCGCCGCCGAGACCGCCACCGACCTTCAGGCCGGCCTCACCGGTGTCCTCGGTACCCAAGCCGCCGCCGACCTCACCGGCGGTCTCAGCACCGGCTTGGATGCCGCCGCGGACCTGAGCGCGGGCTTGAACACCGGCGTGTCCGGCGTTGTCGACGCCGCCGCCGGCCTCGGCGCCGGGTTGAACACCGGGCTGTCCGGAGTAGTCGACGCCGCGGCGAACGCGGGCACGCAGCTGGGTGGCGGCCTGGACGCCGTCATCGGCGCGGGCACCCGGGTCGGGGCCGACCTCGGCACCGATCTCACCGGAAACCTCGGTGCCGCAACGGAGCTCGGCACCAGCCTGGGTACCGATCTGACCGCCGGGCTCTCGACCGGCCTCGATGGTGTGATCGACGCCGGCACGCACACCGCCGCCGGCCTGGAGACCGGTCTGACCGGCGGGGTCGGGGCGCAGCTCGGAAGCGGTTTGGACGCTGGGCTTTCCGGCGCGACGAGTGCCGGTGCCGGCCTCGGCGCGGGGATCGACAGCGGTATCGATGCCGCGACCGGGTTCGGAACGCAGGCCGGGGCCGGGCTCACGGGAGTCGGCAATGCCGTTGCGGGCGTGGGGAACCAGCTCGGGAGCAACCTGGACGCCGGGGCATCCGCCGGTGGCGATGCCGCGGGCGGCTTGCAGATCGGAAATGCGGTGGAGGCCGGTGTGCACGGGGGCGGTGCGGTGGACGCCGGGCTTTCGGGCGCCGCGAATCCTTGGGCTTCGGTGGATGTTTCGCATGCCTTCGGGGCCGGGGTGCAGGGTGGCGGGATGGATTCGGGGCTGTTCGGAGACGGCGGCGTGCATGGCGTGACCGGAGCCGATGCGCACGTGGGTGGCGATATCGTCGGCGACATGCTGCACTCCTGATGGTCATGACGCGCATCCCGGCTTTGCTGCTACCGGATGAGGATTGGGGTGTTCTGCGGTGAGCGGGATGGTGGCGGCGCAGCCGCTGCTGGCGGTGCTGAACGAGACCATGGGGGTGGCTCGGGATGCCGGGCGGGGGGACCTGGTCGAGCGGCTGGAGGTGCTCGCCGGGCGGGTGCGCGATCCGCGCCGGCGGATCGTGGTGGCGGGACTGGGGAATCAAGGCAAGAGCCAGTTCGTGAACGCGCTGCTCAATGCGGATATCTGCGCGGTCGGGGATGACGCCACCACGACCTTGGTGACTCAGTTGTCGTATGCGGCCCAGCAGCGGGCGCAATTGGTGGTGGCCGATCCGGACGGCGGGGAGCCGGCGCGGACACCGGTGCCGTTCGAGGAGATCGGAGCCTTGGGCGGACGCACGCTGCCGGCGCAGGGCCGGCCGGTGTTGCGGCTGGAGGTGGAGACGCCGAATCGCCTGCTGGCGGACGGGATCGTGGTGGTCGATACGCCCGGATGGGGCGCGCACGGCGGTGGCGGGGCGGTGCTCGGGAACGTCCCGGCGGCCGACGCGGTGCTGATGCTCACCGACGCCTCGACCGAATTGACCGCTCCGGAAATGGATTTCCTGCGCCAGGTGCGCGAGCTGTGCCCCGCCGTGGCAGTGGTGCTGACCAAGGTGGACCTGTATCCGCATTGGCGGCAGGTGTTCGAGGCGAATCGAGAGCATCTGCGGCGGGCTGGGATCGAGGCGCCGATGCTGCCGGTGTCGGCTCTGCTGCGCGCGCACGCCATGCGATTACAGGATGAGCAGCTGGGGCGGGAATCGGGATTCGGGCTGGTGTTCGGGTTCCTGCGCGAACAGGTGGTGGCGCGGGATCAGTCGGAGCTGGTGCGCGCGGTGGCGCGGGATATCGGTTCCGCGGCAGAGCATTTGGCGTTGACGCTGGGCAGTGAGCTGGTGGCGTTGCGGGATCCGGAGCGCGGCGCGGCGGCGATCCGGGAGCTGAAGGCCGCCAAGACCGGCGCGGAGCGACTGCATCGGCATACCGCGGCCTGGCAGCAGACGCTGGGCGACGGCGTCACCGACCTGGCCGGGGATGTCGATCACGATCTGCGGAATCGGTTGCGCGATATCGCGAAAGAGGCCGAGGAGTGGATCGAGGCGCACGATCCGGGCCGGCACTGGGACCGCATGGACGAATGGCTGACCGCCGCCGTCGGCACCGCCGTCGGCGACAATCTGCTGTGGACGCGCACCCGGGCGGTGCGGCTGGCCGAACGGGTCGCCGGGCATTTCGACGAGGCCGGCGGACTGGACCTGCCGGATGTGCGCGACCGGCTCGACCCCGGCGCCTCCCGCGCCGGTTCGTGCACCCTGGCCGACCTGGAACCGGATCTCGGTTTCGGGCACAAGGTGCTGGTCGGCGTGCGCGGCTCCTACGGCGGCGTGGTGATGGCCGGCCTGGTCGGCACCATGGCCGGTATGGCCTTGATCAACCCGCTCTCGCTCGGTGCGGGAGTCCTGCTGGGCGGCAAGGCTTTCCGTGACGACAAGCAGGCCCGGCTGGCCAAACGCCGGGTCGACGCCAAGACCGCGGTCCGCCGCTACCTCGACGATGTCGCCTTCCACACCGGCAAGGAGACCAAGGACCGCCTGCACCGCATCCACCGCCTGCTGCGCGACCATTTCACCGCCGTCGCCGACCGCACTCTGCGCTCCATCGACGATTCGCTGCGCGCCGCCCAGGAGGCCGCCAATCTCGAAGCGGCCCGCCGCGCCGAACGCTGCGCCGAACTGGAACGCCGCCTGCGCCTGGTCGCCGAACTCCGCCGCCACGCCGACGCCCTCCTCCCACCCACCGCCCCGCCCGCCCTCCCGCCGGCCACGCCCTGACGGCAGCCGTGTGATGCGCTGCGGGTTTCGCTAACGCCGCGTAGGGTGCGCGCGAATGCCATGCGATGCGTGGAGGTGAGGTGTGCGCGGGAATCGGGAGCAGATGAGCGGTGACGCGGGTGCCGGGTACGGGCTGGTCCCGGAGACCCGGGGTCTGGTGGCGGCGGCGCGACGGTCGCTGGGCGATCGTCCTCGGGTGCGTGCGCAGCTGGACGAATGCGCCCGCAGGCTGGACGAGCCGTTGCGGGTGGCTTTGGCGGGACAGCTCAAGGCGGGCAAGTCGACGCTGTTGAACGCCCTGGTCGGCCAGGACATCGCACCCACCGACGCGACCGAGTGCACCCGTCTGGTGACCTGGTATCGCGATGGCGCTTCGCCCCGGGTGACCGCGTTCTCCGCCGATGGCGCTCGCGCCGACGTGGTGGTGCGGCGCGGTCGCGGCACCGAGGGCACGGGTGCGGTGCACGGCCTCACCTTCGACCTGTCGGCCCTGCGCTGGAACGCCGCCGCCCCACGCGAGGTCGACCACCTCGAAGTGGAGTGGCCGTCAGCCGAATTGACGCGTACCACCATCATCGACACCCCGGGCATCTCCTCCCTGTCCCGCGATGTCTCGGTCCGCACCTCCCGCCTGCTGGCCCCCGGCGAAGCCAGCGCGCTACCCAGCGCCGACGCCGTCATCTATCTGCTGCGCCGCCTCGACGCCGAGGATGTCGACTTCCTGGAGCGCATCACCGTCGGCGGCGGCCAGGACGCCCCGCTCGGGGTGATCGGCGTGGTGTCGCGGGCCGACGAGATCGGCGCCGGGCGCATCGACGCCTTGCATTCGGCGCGGGAGGTGGCCTCGCGCTTCGCGGGCGAATTGGAGCGAACCGGGTTGTGCCAGTCGGTGATTCCGGTGGCGGGATTGCTGGCCTTCGCGGCGGCCACCCTGCGGCAGCGGGAATTCGGCGCGTTCGAGGCGCTCGCCACGGTCCCGGCCGAGGAGCTCGCGGTGGCCCTGCTGTCCGCGGACCGGTTCGCGCGCGCGGACCTGCCGCTCCCGGTCCCGGTGGAATTGCGTACGCAGCTGGCGGAACGCTTCGGCATGTTCGGAATTCGCCTGGCCATCACCCTGATTCGGCTGGGCGTGCGCGATTCCGCCGCTCTGGCAGCCGAACTCGGGCAGCGCAGCGGCCTGACGGAACTGCGAACCGTCCTGGATGTGCAGTTCGCGCAGCGGGCCGAGGAATTGAAGGCGCATTCGGCGCTCACCGCCTTGGCGCGGATCCTGCTCGCCAACCCCGGCACCCCGGCGGACGCCATGCTGCCCAGGGTGAAGACGCTGCTCGCCGATGTGCACGGGTTCGCCGAACTACGCCTGCTCGGTCACCTGCGCGCCGAGGAATTGCCGCTGCCCGCAACCGATCTCGCCGAACTGCACCGGCTCATCGGCGGCAGCGGTGTGGCCCCGCACCTGCGCCTGGGCCTGTCCGCGCACACCGACCTCGCCACCCAGCGCGAGGAGGCGCTGGCCGCGGTCAACAAATGGCGTGCCCGCGCCCGCCACCCCCTCGCGGATCAATTCACCGTCAACGCCTGCCTCACCGCCGCCCGCAGCGCCGAGGGTCTGCTGGAGGTTCTGCACGAACCGCCGACGACCCCCTTCACCCGGGTGAGCCGCACCTAGAGGCCGGTGACGCCGCTGGCCGGATCCACCAGCACCTTCGCGTGCCGGTCCGGGCTGGCCAGGGCGCTGAACGCGGAATCGATCCCGTCCAGCCCGACCGTGCCGGTGAGCAGCGGCGACGGATCGACCTTGCCGTCGGCGATCATGTGCAGGGTGTCGCGGAATTCGCCCGGGTCGTAGCCGAGCACGAAGCGCAGCTCGATCTCCTTGTTGATCGCCACTGCCGGATGAACGGTGTCGGCCTGCATGCAGACGCCGACCACGATCACCCGGGACATCGGCGGCGCGGCGGTCAGGATCTGATCGAGAATGCCCGGCACGCCGACACATTCGAAGATGGCGGGCCCCGCCGGACCCTGGTCGAGGGTGTGCGCGGCGCGGAACAGATACCACCACGGCAGCCCCGGTATGCGCCGCAGGCGTTCCATGGCGTCGAAGCCGAGGTTGAGCACGTCGGCCGCGCCGGTGATGCGGGCCTTGCGCGGCGCTGCCTCCCAGGGTGAATCGACGGCGGGGTCGACCACGTGATCGGCGCCGCAGCGCGCGGCCAGTTCGCGGCGGCGCGGGGAGAAATCGCTGGCCACGACCGTGCGCACGCCCGCCGCCTTCAACATGCTGATCACGGCGAGACCGATCGGCCCGCAACCGATCACGAAGGCGGTGCGGCCCTTGTCCACCCGCCCCTTGCGCACCGCGTGCCAGGCCACCGCCATCGGTTCGGTGAGCGCGGCGTGTTCGGACGAGAGCCCGTTGGGGACTTCGAAAGTCATCGGCTCCTGCACCAGCACCTGTTCGGCATACCCGCCGGGTGCGGCCGCCGACAGCCCGGTCAGGTGCGGTTCCCGGCCCTGCCGGAGGATGGGAAGGGCGACCACGCGCGTTCCCGGCTTCCACCGCTTGCGCGTCTTCGGCCCGTAATCCACTACCTCGCCGACGAATTCGTGCCCCATCACCACGCTCTGTTCCGACCGCATGAAGTGCCGGTACCCGGTGGCGGCGGCCAGCTCGGCGAGCTCGTCGCAGTGCACCCGGGCGTGCAGGTCGGAACCGCAGATGCCGCAACGTAATACGTTCACCAGCAGCTGACCGGCGCCCGGGACGGGTGTGGGCAGCTCCTCGATCCGGAATTCCCCTTTGCTGACTACCGCGGCGCGCATGACTGACTCCTCACAAGACGGTGACCATCCTGGATTCTTCCCCGCGTCGCGCCCGCACACCGGAAAACGACCCACGGAGCCGGTGTTTCACCGATTCCGCGGGTCGTCGTGGCCTCAGGCGTCGACGAGATCGTCCGCGCTGATCTCACTCTCGTGCTGTTCCAGCCGCACATTGCCGGGCAGCAGCAGGAATCCGCCGCACACCAGCGCCATCAACCCGATCCCCCACCACAGCGTGTCGTCGAAGGTGTGCGCGAAGTTGACCGCGTTCGCGTCCTTCCCGGCGCGCGAAAGGGTTTCGGCGACGGCCGGATCACCGCCGGTCATCCGGCAGCTGGCCGGCACCGCCGACGGATCGACCTCGGCGGAGCGATCCTGTACACAGGCCCGGAAGCCGGTGAGGATCTCGTCCTGCACCGCGGCGGGCAGCCCGGTCGCGGCGAGTTCGGCGCGGGTCTGCGCCGTCACCGCGTCCACCCCGCGCGCCGAATCCTGGTCCAGCTGGGTGAAGAAGAGGATTCCGACCAGGGCGACGCCGAGCGCCATCCCCAGCTGCTGCCCGGTATTGAGCAGGCCGGAGGCCGCGCCCGCTTCCCGATCCGGAATCTGCCCGAGCAGCATGTCGATGGTCGGCGCGACCACGATGCCGAAGCCGACGCCGGTCACGATGAGCGGCAATACCATCTGCCAAGAGGCGAACTCGGATTCGTAGTGATCGGCCATCCAGCCGTACAGCCCGAAACCGCCCGCGGTGATCAGCGCGCCGATCATCAGCACCCATTTGCCGAACTTGGGCGCCAGCGCGCTCACCGACACCCCGGCTCCGATGCCCGCGCCGACCGCGAAGAACACCGAGGTGAGTCCGGCGCGCATGGGCGACCAGCCCAGTCCGGCCTGCATGAACAGGGTCCAGATCAGGAAGAAGCCGCCGAACGCGATCCAGAACAGCAGCCAGGAGGCCAGGCCGACGGTGAACGGCTTGGACCGGAACAACTCCAGGTCGATCAGCGGGGAGCCGACGGTGCGCGCTCGCCGCCGCTCGTAGGCGATGAAGGCACCGAAGACCGTGAGCGCCGCCGCGATCATGACGAAAGTCCATGCGGGCCAATCCGATCGGCGGCCCTCATTGAGCGGATAGATGAGCAGCAGCACGCCGGAGACGGCCAGCACCATGCCCGCGATGTCCAGCTTCGGCGGGTGGGTGGACCGGGAATCGCGCATCACGATCGAGGCCGCGATCAGGGCGGCGATGCCGACCGGAATATTGACCAAGAAGATCGGCCGCCAGCCCAGCCCGAACAGATCCCACTGCACCAGCAACCCGCCCAGCGACAGCCCGACCGCGGACGCGGAACCGCCGACCCCGGAGTAGATGGCAATTGCCTTGGCGCGCTCGTGCTTCGGGAACGTGACGCGAATGATGGCGAGGATCTGCGGCACCATCAGCCCGGCCATCGCGCCCTGCACGAAGCGTGATCCGATGAGCAGCGCCGGATCCGAGGCGATCCCGCAGGCCGCGGAGGCGAGGGTGAAGCCGGCCATGCCGAGCAGGAACAGGCGTTTGCGGCCGTAGATGTCGCCCAGGCGGCCGCCGGTGATGAGGACGGCGGCGAAGGACAGCACGTAGGCGGCGATGATCCATTCGATCTGCGAATACCGGGCGTGCAGGTCGTTCTGAATGCTGGGGACCGCGACATTGACGATGGTGACGTCGAGCAGATCCATGAAGCCCGCGGCCAGTACGACTGCGAAGGCGATCCAGCGGCGGGGGTCCAGGGGTGGGGTTTCGGTGTCCACGACGAGCTCTCTTCGAGTCGGGGGCGAGTGAGACTCCTCAAACTATGCACCTGAAGTGATTATCAATCAAGATGGCAATCACAATTAATGCGTTGCTGTAAGCTGGCCGGGTGGCCGACGTCGATCCGCAGTACCCCGCGCTCTTTCGCAGCCCCGCATTCCTGTTGGGGCAGTTGGGATCTCACTCCGCGACCCGGTTCGGCGAACTGCTCGGACCGCTCGGCGTCCGGCCGCCGCAGCACGGCATGCTGCGCATTCTCGAAGCCAACGACGGACTGTCGCAGCAGCAGCTCTGCGAGGCGCTGGGCATCCACCGCAATGTGATGGTCGGGCTGGTCGACGACTTGGAGAAGCGCGGGCTGGTGGAGCGCCGCCGGCATCCCGGTGATCGGCGCGCCCACGCCGTGCACCTGCTGCCCGCCGCCCGCGAACTGCTGCATCGGACCTCGGCCATCGCCTCCGGCCTCGATGCCGAACTGCTCACCGCGCTGGCGCCGGACGAGCGGGTCGCGCTCACCGAAATGCTGCAACGCATCTCGGTCGCCAACGGGCTCACGCCGGGCATTCACCCCGGGCTGACTACTGCGTCCGGAGAGTATGACGCAGGTCACTGACGCGAGCGGTCACAGCCGCCCGGATCCCGTGTCCAACCAGGTGAAGGCAACTCACCCGGAAGGACCGAAACCATGGCCACCATCGATGTGCTCGACTCGTTCATCAACTACACCGACACCGGCAGCGGCGACATCCCGGTGGTGTTCCTGCACGGCAACCCCACCTCCTCCTACATCTGGCGCAATGTCATCCCGCACACGAGCGGCGAAACCCGCGCGCTGGCACCGGATCTCATCGGTATGGGGGCCTCCGGCAAGCCGGACAGCGACTACCGCTTCGTCGATCACGCCCGCTACCTGGACGCCTGGTTCGACGCGCTCGACCTGGATCAGGTGATCATCGTCGGCCACGACTGGGGCGGCGCGCTCGGTATGCACTGGGCGGCAAGGCATCCCGGCCGGGTGCGCGGCATCGCCGTCATGGAGACCTTCCTGCGGCCACTGGCCTGGAGCGAAATGCCGCCCACCGGCGCGGAACTCTTCCGCCGCTTCCGCTCTCCCGAAGGCGAGGAGATGGTCCTCGAGAAGAATATGTTCATCGAATTCAACCTCCCCGCCTCCACCCGCACCCTCTCCCTCGAAGCCCTCGAGGAGTACCGCAAGCCCTACCCCACCCCGGAATCCCGCAAGCCGATGCTGGTGTGGCCGCGTGAATTCCCCCTCGGCGGCGAACCCGCCGACGTGGTCGAACTCATCGAGAACTACGGCCGCTGGATGGCCGAGAGCCCCGAGGTGCCGAAGCTGGTGCTGGCCGTCGAACACGGTGTCGGCCTCGGCTCCCCCGAGATGATGGATTGGGCCGAAAAGACCTTCGCCGCCGTCGAAATCGGCGATATCGGCCCCGCCGGACACCATTGCCCGGAAGACCAGCCCGACGCCATCGGCAAGGCTGTCGCGGAGTGGATCCAGCGGCACGCGCTGCTGTCGGGCCGGTAATGTCGGAGTCGCCGTGGCAGGGCTGATCGCGGGGCGGGCCACTCGCCCCGCGATCCCTTTTCGAGGACGAGGGGCCGGATATGTCATCGCCGAACGCAGACTCCGAGCCGGTTGCCGGGACGGGGCCCGACGCCGCCGAGCGGGAGTTGGTCGCCCGGGCCGTCGCGGGGGATCGGACCGCGGTCGGGGAGATCGTCCGGCAGCTTCAGGATCCGATCTACCGGCTGGCCTTGCGCATGGTGTGGCGGCCCGCCGATGCCGAGGACGCCGGCCAGGAGATCCTGCTGCGGGTGGTCGGCAAGCTGGATACCTGGCGGGGCGAGGCGAAGCTGCTCACCTGGGCGTATCGGATCGGGGTGAACTATCTGCTGAATTTGAAGCGGAAGACGCCGCAGGAGGCGCAGCAGGTCAGCCTCGACTCGTTCGGCGAAGGGTTGAAAGACGGGCTGGCGGAAGAGGATTACCGGGGGCCGGAATCGACGCTGCTCACTCACGAAGTGCGGTTGAACTGTAGCCAGGCCATGCTGCAATGCCTGGCGCGGGAGGAGCGGGTGGCGTTCGTGCTCTCCGACGTCTTCGAATTGAGCTCCGCCGAAGGGGCTTACGTTTCCGGCACCACTGCCGTCGCTTATCGGAAGCGGGTGGAACGCGCCAAGAAGCGGCTCGGGAACTTCCTTACCGAGACCTGCGGTGTGGCGAATCCGGAGGCGTTCTGTAGCTGTTCGCGCCGGGTGGGCAAAGCCCTGGAGCTGGGTCGTATCGACCCGCGCCGCCCCGCCTTCGCCGCCCACCCGGTCGCGCCGGGCGGTCGCAGCGTGGAGCAGGCGGAATTGCAGATGGCCAAGCTGCACGACGCGGCCGCGGTGATCGGCGCGCACCCGGATTACGCTGCCCCGCAAGCGAAAATGGCCGCGATCACCGGGCTGCTGGGGTCGGGCCGCTTCCCGCTGCTGGACTAGCTCTCGCGCAGGCGGGCTCGCGCCGCCGGCACCACGTAGCGGGCGAAGCGCTGCACCTGGTCGACATCGAAGCCGGGCGGCCAATAGATGAAGGTGTCGAAACCGACGTTGCGGGCCAATCCTTCGATGATGGTGGCCCATTCGTCGGGTGAGCCGTGGATCGGATCCGAACCGGTCGGATGCGGGAACAGTGAACGATCGCTGATCGCGCCCGGTAGCGCCGCCAAGCGGGCGATCGAGCGCGGATCGCGGCCCACGGCGCGGGCCGCGGCGTCGATGCGCAGGTTGGCGGGCCGCCACTCCTCCCACGGCATCCAGTTGGGCAGCGGCGCGACCCAGCCGTCGGCGGCCGAACCGATCAGATCCAGGGCGTGTGGGCCCATCGCACCCAGCCAGATGCCGATCCGGTGCGCGGGCGCGGGACCGCCTTCGATGCCCTGCACCGTGTACTCGGTGCCCCGGACCGAAACCAGTTGTCCCGTACGCCATTCCGCGCGAATGATCTCGATCGCCTCGGCCAGCGCCAGCAGCGCCGCCCGCCCCTTGCGCGCCGGACCGCCCATGGCGATCACGCCGCTCTCGAAAGCGCCCGACCCGATGCCGAGTTCGAAGCGCCCGTTGCTGAGCAGGTCGAAGGTGGCGGCCTGCTTGCCGAGCATGCCCGGGGTGCGCAGCGGTACGTTCGCGACGCCGGGAAAGACGCTGATATGGCTGGTCGCGGCCAGGCAGGCGCCGATGACGGCGAAGGCATCGGCGAACTCCGCGTTGTACGGGTGATCCTGGATGGCGACCAGGTCCAGGCCCTCGTCCTCGGCGGCCCGGGCCATGTCGAGGACGTCGGGCAGCGCTGCCGCGACGGGTGGGATGGAGATTCCGAACCGAGCTTGCACCGTGCCTCCTCACCTGGGAAACCCGCGAAGCAGACGCTGCCGATCTTGCTAGGCCACTCCGGAAATACCCGGCATTTCGGACGTGGCGTGTCCGCCGCTAGGGACTTGGTAAAAGGCGCCGTACAGTCAGGGGGCCGCCTTCGCGATTCGCGTGGACCTGCGAGAACTGGTACGGCCAGGGACGGCCGGCGAGCAGATTGTCGTAATGGTGGGTTGCGGGCTCGGCTCGCGGTACCGGGTGACCTGCGAATATCGGTTCCATCGACTGGTGCGCGCGAGCGGGCGCGGCGATCTACGATCCGGGGTGTGAGTGGGAGAACGTCCGGAACGCCGGAGTCGACGGCGGCGGCCGGGCGGATGCGGGCCCGGGATATCGATCGCGTGAATACGCGTGCCCGGCTCGATGCCGCCTATGAAGAAGGACAGCTGGGGAACGACGAGTATCACCAGCGGTCGGAGCGGGCGCAGGCGGCGCGGACGGTGGGGGAGCTGGCGCGGCTGGTCGCGGACCTGCAACCGGGCAAGCACCCGGACCCGATCGCGGCTCCGCAGGGCAAGAAGGTGCGGGCCGGTTATCCGCGGGGGACTCGCGCGCGCGATACCGATCGGGCGGCGGCCACCGCGCTGCTCGACGCGGCGCTGGCCGATGGGCAGCTGACCGAGGGCGATCATCGGGCCCTCGTCGAACTCGCTTCGGAGGCAAGGACTCTGGGGGACCTGAACGAGCTCACCGACGATCTGCAACGACCGGTGGACGCGCCCGCTGCCGCTCGGCCGCCGCGGTCGTATCGCGGTCCGCTCGTGGCCGCCGCACTGCTCGCCGCGTGCGCGCTGGCCTTCGCGGGCGGGTTCGCGGCGGTGCATCGCTCGAACGACGCACCCTCGGGGCCGGCCGTCGCCGAGGCCGGGCCGGTACAGCCGCTGGTGATTCCTCTGCCGGATCTCTATACGGCAGCGGGCATCTCGCTCTTCATCGAGCAGTATCGTGCCAAATTCGGTGACACCGTCGTCGATGAGCTGAACCTGTACCAGGGCTACGCGATCGTGACCCGCCCCGTGCCCGGGCAGCCGAATCGCCAGGCGCGCTACGACTATCGCGGTGGGTTCCAGACCGATTCCAGCCTCACCACCCGGAAAACCGATACCCCGACATTCGATCTGGCCACCGTCGATATCGCCGCGCTGGGCCGGTTGATCACCGACGCGCCCACTACCTTGCGCGTGCCGGACGGCGCCATCAGCCATATCAGCTTCGAGGTGGACTCGGTGTGGATGGGGCGCACCAGCACCGTCCAACCTGCCGTCAGTATCTACGTGAGCAATTCGGCCAGCGAGACCGGCTATCTGGAGGCGTCCCCGGCGGGCGCGATCCTGCAAGCTTCGCCGTTCAAGGGATAGGACCCGATATGGCCGACATCAGGAACCAAGGTCTGCGGGTCCGCGACAGCGATCGCGTGGATGCCTGCGCGCTGCTCGACAATGCCCGGGACACCGGCGAATTGACCGCTGCCGAGCACGCCGAACGCACCGCCGCCGCCATGGACGCCCGCACCTTCGGCGATCTCGACGCCCTCGTCGGCGATCTCCAGATCCCCCGGAACCTGGTGAACAGCCCGCTGCTGCGCCCGCAACGCCGAAACGACCTGCGGCGCTGGAAGATCGGAGCGGCAGCGCTCGCGGTCGCGATGATTACCGGCGCGATGGGCGGCTGCATCTCCAATTCCGACCCCCTGCGCCCGCAGATTCCCGATGCCACCACCGGTCGCGGCGTGGCGAGCTTCATCGCCGCCTATCAGGAGCATTTCGGTGACAGCGTCGTCGAAGAGGTGACCTTCTACCCCGAGTACGTGCTGGTGAATCGCCGCGGCGGAAATGCCCAGCGCGACGACCGATACCGCTATGACAAGGGCGGATTCAGTTCCTACGGAGACACTGCGCGCTCGACCGGCGCCGAGCCGGTGGATCTGTCGAAGCTCGACCTGCCGAAGCTGGCTCGCCTGCTCGCGGGCGCCGCCGAGACGGTGCACGTCCCCGGCGGCCGGGCCAAGTATCTGAGCATCGAGCACAAGGCGGACAAGGATCCGATAGTCAGCGTGTACGCGGGCAAGGACGACCGTTCCGGATACTTCACGGTCACCCTTTCGGGCGAGCCGCTGACGGTGTACCCCGCCAAGAGCTGATCTCCGAACCTGAGCGCACCCCGATCACGATTGGGGTGCGAACCCTGGTTGCAGACCGAGCGGTGTGCACACAATGACCCCGGCACGCCCCCGGAAAGATTTTTTCGGCGCCCGGGAATACCTCGACGTGCGCCTATCGTTGCAGCTGATCGACAAGGTTGAGTGGCTCGGACTCAAGTTCAAGTTGCGCCGGAGAGCTTCCGGGTGCAGGATTGAGCCGACCACGCTCAGTGTTGCTGTGGACCATGCGCCGTGAGTGCTCAGGCGAGGTCCAGCGCATGAAACGCAGGTACGTACTACTAGGAGGAACACAATGGCTCGTGCGGTCGGTATCGACCTCGGGACCACGAACTCGGTTATCGCCATCCTCGAGGGTGGAGAGCCGGTCGTCGTCGCCAACTCGGAAGGATCGCGGACCACTCCGTCGATCGTCGCGTTCGCGAAGAACGGTGAGGTGCTCGTCGGGCAGCCCGCCAAGAACCAGGCCGTCACCAATGTCGACCGCACCATCCGGTCCGTCAAGCGCCACATGGGCGAGGACTGGTCGGTCGAGATCGACGGCAAGAAGTACACCCCGCAGGAGATCTCCGCGCGCACGCTGATGAAGCTGAAGCGCGACGCCGAGGCGTACCTCGGTGAGGAGATCACCGACGCGGTCATCACCGTCCCCGCCTACTTCGAGGACGCGCAGCGCCAGGCGACCAAGGAAGCCGGCCAGATCGCGGGCCTCAACGTGCTGCGCATCGTCAACGAGCCCACCGCGGCCGCGCTGGCGTACGGCCTGGACAAGGGCGACAAGGAACAGACCATCCTGGTCTTCGACCTCGGCGGCGGCACCTTCGACGTGTCCCTGCTGGAGATCGGCGAGGGCGTCGTCGAGGTCCGCGCGACCTCCGGTGACAACCACCTCGGTGGCGACGACTGGGACGAGCGCATCGTGTCCTGGCTGGTCGACAAGTTCAAGGGCAGCGCCGGCATCGACCTGACCAAGGACAAGATGGCCATGCAGCGCCTGCGTGAGGCTGCCGAGAAGGCCAAGATCGAACTGTCGTCCTCGCAGTCGACCTCGATCAACCTGCCCTACATCACGGTCGACGCGGACAAGAACCCGCTCTTCCTCGACGAGCAGCTGACCCGCGCCGAGTTCCAGAAGATCACCTCCGATCTGCTGGACCGCACCCGCAAGCCCTTCCAGTCGGTCATCAAGGACGCCGGTATCAGCGTCGGCGAGATCGATCACGTGGTGCTCGTCGGTGGTTCGACCCGTATGCCCGCCGTCTCCGACCTGGTCAAGGAACTGACCGGCGGCCGTGAGCCGAACAAGGGCGTGAACCCGGACGAGGTCGTCGCCATCGGCGCGGCGCTCCAGGCCGGCGTGCTCAAGGGCGAGGTCAAGGACGTTCTGCTGCTCGATGTCACCCCGCTGTCGCTGGGCATCGAGACCAAGGGCGGCGTGATGACCAAGCTGATCGAGCGCAACACCACCATTCCGACCA
Organism: Nocardia inohanensis NBRC 100128; assembly: GCF_001612945.1. GTDB lineage: Bacteria > Actinomycetota > Actinomycetes > Mycobacteriales > Mycobacteriaceae > Nocardia > Nocardia inohanensis. The sequence goes on along the minus strand of NZ_BDBK01000023.1, from coordinate 33,863 downwards.
AGCGGTCGGAGACCTTCACCACGGCCGACGACAACCAGCCGTCCGTGCAGATCCAGGTCTTCCAGGGTGAGCGCGAAATCGCTTCGCACAACAAGCTGCTGGGCTCCTTCGAGCTGACCGGCATCCCGCCGGCCCCGCGTGGCGTGCCGCAGATCGAGGTCACCTTCGACATCGACGCCAACGGCATCGTGCACGTGACCGCGAAGGACAAGGGCACCAACCAGGAGAAGTCGATCAAGATCCAGGACGGCTCCGGCCTGTCCAAGGAGGAGATCGACCGCATGGTGAAGGACGCCGAGGCGCACGCCGCCGAGGACAAGGCCCGCCGCGAGGAGGCCGAGACCCGCAACCAGGCCGAGTCGCTGGTGCACCAGACCGAGAAGTTCATCAAGGACAACGAGGACAAGGTCCCGGCCGACGTCAAGGAGAAGGTCGAAGCGGCCATCGCCGAGGCGAACGAGGCGCTCAAGGGCACCGACACCGCCGCCATCAAGACCGCGGTGGAGAAGCTGGCGACCGAGTCGCAGGCGCTGGGCCAGGCCATCTACGAGGCCGCCGGTGCCGAGCAGGCGGCGCAGGGCAACGGCCAGGCCGCGCCCGACGCCGATGACACCGTTGTCGATGCCGAGGTCGTCGAGGAGCCTGAGAAGAAGTGACGAACCAGAACCCGGAACACAACGCCGATCCGGCGGAGTTCGACGGCCGCTTCGCGGCAACGGGTGAGGTTTTCGAGGCCGCGGTGGAGGACTCCGCCGCGGCCCTCGGGCCCGAGGGGACTCCGGAGTTCGGCGAGGACGCCCTCGCCGACGCCATCAGCGCCGAATTGGCCGAGCGCACCGCCGATCTACAGCGATTGACGGCCGAGTACGCCAACTACCGCCGCCGTGTCGAACGGGACCGCAAGGCCACCATCGACAATGCCAAGGCGCAGGTGGTCGGCGAATTGCTGGCCGTGCTGGACGATCTCGATCGCGCCCGCGCCCACGGTGACCTGGAGACCGGACCGCTCAAGTCGGTCGCGGACAAGCTGGTCACCGCCTTGCAGAAGCAGGGTCTCGAGGAGTTCGGTTCGGAGGGTGACTCTTTCGATCCGACCCTGCACGAGGCCGTGCAGCACGAGGGCGACGGCGCGCACCCGGTGATCGGCATGGTGATGCGCAAGGGCTACCGCTTCGGCGATCGCGTACTGCGTCACGCGCTCGTCGGCGTTACCGACGGTGTGGCGGATTCGGCTGCGGCGCAGTCGAATACGACGAACGCTGGCACCGATGCCGCTGGCACTGATTAACAACCCACTCGCGCTACCGGCGCGGACGACAGAGAAAGGAGGAGATGCCTGGTGAATCGGGAGTGGCTGGAGAAGGACTTCTACAAGGATCTGGGTGTTTCCTCCGGCGCCACCCAGGACGAGATCAAGAAGGCCTACCGCAGACTCGCTCGTGACCTGCACCCGGACAAGAACCCGGGTGACAACAAGGCCGAGGAGCGGTTCAAGGCCGTCAGCGAGGCGAATGCCGTGCTGTCGGATCCGGAGAAGCGCAAGGAGTACGACGAAGCACGAAAGCTGTTCGCGGGCGGTGGTTTCGGCCGCGGCGGCTTCAATCCCGGGGCGGGCTACGGCCAGCCGGGCGGGTTCTCCGGCGATTTCAATATCGGGGACATCTTCGGCCAGGGCGGTCCGGCCGCCGGCGACGGTGGACTCGGCGACATCCTGGGCGGCCTGTTCAACCGGGGCGGCACCCGCACCTCGTCGCGGCCCCGCCGCGGCAGCGATGTGGAGACGGAGACGACGCTGGGCTTCCGCGAGGCCGCCCAGGGCGTGACCGTGCCGCTGCGCATGACCAGTCCCGCGGCCTGCACCACCTGCCACGGCAGCGGCGCCAAGCCGGGGACCAGTCCGCGAGTCTGCCCGCACTGCAATGGTTCCGGCGTGGTCAGCCGCAATCAGGGTGCGTTCGGATTCAGCGAGCCGTGCGAGGACTGCCGGGGCACCGGCTCCATCATCGACGACCCGTGCCCGGATTGCCGGGGCTCCGGAATCCAGAACCGGACCCGCACCATTACCGTCCGTATCCCGCCGGGGGTGCGCGACGGGCAGCGGATTCGCCTGGCGGGACAGGGCGAAGCGGGCCTGCGCGGCGCACCGCCCGGTGACCTGTACGTCACCGTGCACGTCAGCCAGGACAAGGTCTTCGGCCGCAACGGCGACGACCTGACCCTGGTGCTGCCGGTCACCTACGCCGAACTCGTGCTGGGCACAACGGTTTCCGTGCCGACCCTGGACGGTCGCGTCGGCGTCAAGGTGCCCCCGGGCACCGCCGACGGCCGCACCCTGCGGGTCCGCGGCCGGGGTGTGCCCAAGCGCGGCGACGGCGGCGCGGGCGATCTGCTCGTCACGGTGAAGGTCGCGGTCCCGCAGAAGCTGGACGACAATGCCATCGAGGCGCTCCGGCGCTATACGGAGGCAGAGAAGACCAGTGGTTTCGATCCGCGCGCGGGATGGGCAGGTGCGTGATGAATTCCGATCCGAAGAAGAGCAGCGAGGCGCAGTATTTCCTGATCTCGGTGGCGGCACAGCTGGCGGGCATGCACGCCCAGACGCTGCGCACCTATGACCGACTGGGTCTGGTGTCGCCGCAACGCACTTCGGGTGGCGGCCGCCGTTACTCGGACCGGGATGTGGAGCTGCTCCGCGAGGTGCAGCGCCTGTCCCAGGACGAGGGCGTCAATCTGGCCGGCATCAAACGGATCATCGAACTCACCAACCAGGTCGAGGAGCTCCAGCAGCGGGTGGCGGAGTTGAGTTCGGAGGTGGACCGGCTGCGGTCGGGTTACCGGCCGGATCTGTCCCCGCCGGCCCGCAGTACCGCGCTCGTGGTCTGGCAGCCCCGGAACCGGCGGAAGTCGCAGTAGTACGACCGCATTGGAGGCGGCGATCCGAATCCGGGTCGCCGCCTTCGTCGTTCGCGGGCGGGAGCGACCCGCGCGGTGGTTTGCGTGAAATATGCTGGTTCGCGGTGTTTTTCCGTGGAATTCGCGAATCTTTATGGCTGCGAAATACAAACGGACCGGTAGGTTAATGCAATGGGGGAATTGCGAGTTCTGTCGGTATGCCGCAATGGAATTCGCAACCCGTCGAGGTTGCGGTTCGGTCGCTGTGTACTCGAGCCTTGCAAAATGAATCTTCCCGATACGTTGAGTGAAACCCCGTGTCGCGCGGCGTGTTGCAGGTGAACAGTCTGTTTTCTGCTCTGAATACCCGCAAAGTTCAGGTTTTCGAGGATTAAAGGGCGTGTTATTGAAACGTCCCGTTCCGTTGCTGGCTAACCTCGCCTACACTTGCTGAGCAACGGCTGCTGTCGAGTGTCCCGCAGCACTGCACTCGCCGGTCTTGCTTGTGTTCGAGTGCGAAATGGGGTTGTGACACAAATGGATTCGCGGACCGTCGCATTGATTAGAACGACGTTCAAGGCGGTTGCTGCGGAGGACGGTGGCCCCGAGAAACTCGCCCGATCGTTCTACGCCATCCTCTTCACCGACTTCCCACAGGTTCGCGACTTCTTCCCCGCCGCGCTGGACGCCCAGCGCGACCGGCTGGTGAAGGCCATCGCGTACGTGGTGGACCGGCTCGAGGAGCCGAACAAGCTACTGCCCTTCCTGGCCCAGCTCGGGCGCGACCATCGCAAGTACGGCGTGGTGGCCGAACACTATGCGGCCGTGGGCAAATCACTCAAGGCGGCGCTGGAGGCGTACGCCGGCACCGAGATGTGGACCGAAGAGGTCGGGCGGGCCTGGGACGAGGGTATCGGCATCATCGCCGACACCATGATCAATGCCGCCGAGCAGGAGAGCACCCCGCCGGTCTGGACCGGCACCGTCATCGAACATCGGGAAGTACTGCGCAATCTCGCCGTCGTGCGGCTGCAACTGGACCAGCCCATGCAGTACGCGGCCGGCCAGTACATGAGCGTGCAGATCCCCTCGCGTCCGCGCATGTGGCGCTACCTCTCACCGGCCATCCCGGCCAACCCCTCGGGTGAGATCGAATTCCACATCCGTGGCGTCACCGGCGGCTGGGTGAGTCCGGCCATGGTCGGGCACACCCGCGTCGGTGAACAATGGCTCATCGGGTCGCCGCTCGGCGGGCTCGGCGTGCCTCGCAATACCCGCCGCAAAATGCTCATGATCGGCTGCGGCACCGGCATCGCGCCGCTGCGTGCCCAGCTCATGGCGATGACCATGCGCCGCTCCAACCCCAAGGTCGACCTCTTCGTCGGCGGCCACTACCCGTGCGATCTCTACGATCTCGAGGTGCTCGACCAGATCGCCCAGGCCAACAAATGGCTGACGGTCACCCCGGTCACCGAGAGCGATGAGAACCCGTGGTGGCAGGCCGACGCCGCCACCGATCTGCCCGACCTGTCCTGCCTGCAACCGCGGCAGGTCGGGCAGATCGGCAAAATCGTTGCGAGCTACGGCAATTGGGAAGACCGCGACGTGCAGATCGTCGGCTCACCCTCCATGGTGCAGACCACCAAATTCCGCCTGATGGCCGCAGGCACCCCCACCAAGAACATCCGCCACGATCCCCTGTTCTAGAACTCAGAACCCTTCGTAGCGAATGGCTTCCGGGGCAGTCCCGGAGGCGATGAGCCGTTCGACGGTGGAGTGCACGGCCGCCGAACCGCCGCAGACCAGCACCTGGTGCTGATCCAGCGGCCCGAACCGGCCCACCACATCGGCGAGTTCGCCCGGCAGCATCTCCTCGGGGCTGAAACCGATATCGACCCGGCACTGTTCGTACCAGTTGTCCATGCGCGGCGGGTCGTACTCGTCCTGGACGACGGGAACCACTGTCAGCCAGGGCAGTTCGTTCGCCAGCAGGTACAGCATGTCCGAGGCGTACAGGTCCCTCGGATAGCGCGCGCCTACGAAAAGGGTTACCCGCTGCGGGTTCTCGCGCCGCGAATGGTCCAGCAGCAGTGCGCGCAACGGCGCGAGACCTACGCCGTCCGCGATCATGACGATCTCCGGTGCGTACGGATCGACGGCCAGCCAGCCGGTCGGCGCGCTGATCCGCCACTCGTCCCCGGCGCGGGTATCCGAGACCAGCGATCCGCTGCACCAGCCACCCGGCACCGTCCGGATATGGAACTCCAGCTTCCCGTCCATCGACGGCGGCAGCGCGGGGTACAAGCGCCGCACCATATTCGGATGCTGCGGGGTGCGCACCTCCACCGACTGCCCGGCCGCGAACGGCACGAACTCGCCGATCAACCGCACCACGGTCAGATCGTCACGCAGCCGGTGCGCGCCGACCACCGTCGAGGTCCACTCGGTCTGCTCGCCGAGCGCGAGCGCGCCGGTCTGGTCCGGGCCCAGGGCCACCGTGTCCTCCTGATCATTTCAAAGCTTGCCCGTCATCCCGGCATGCTCTCAGCCGGGATCCACACCCCGGCTGGCGTGTGGATTCCGGCCAAAAGCACGCCGGAATGACGAGTGGAGCAGTCTCATACGGGATCGCACTGGATGATCGATTCGGGCGTGCCGACCGACATGAGCGCGCGCTTGGTGTCGGCGATCATGCGGGCCGACCCGGCGATCTGGATCTGCCGATCCGTCCACCCGCCGAAACTGGCCACCACCGCTCCGAGATTACCGATCAACCGCCGGTGCATGCCGAAGGGCGTATCCGCGGGCGGATAGGGATGCCACCAGGGATTGGTCTCGTTCTCGCACACCGGCACCACGGTCAGCCACGGGTTGGATTGCGAGAGCTGCCAGAGGTTTTCGACATCGTAGAGGTCACACGGGTAGCGCCCGCCGACGAACAGGTGCACCCGCGGATTGATCCCGCGCCGCCCCATCTCGATCAACTGCGCGCGCAGCGGGGCGATCCCGGTCCCGGAGCCGATCATCAGCACATCGCGGCGGCTGCTCAGATCCACGTGCAGCCCGCCCAGCGGCGCCGCGATCATCCACCGGTCGCCGACCTGTGTCTCGTTCACGATGGCCGGGCTCACCCAGCCGGTCCGCACCTTGCGCACATGGAATTCGATCTCGCCGTACGGGTTGGTCGGAATCGCGGGGGACAGGTAGCGCCACATCTTGGGCCGCTGCGGAATCGCGATCGGCACGTACTGCCCCGCCAGATACGGAATCGGCGTATCGGATTGCAGGCGCACGATGGCCAGATCGTCCACCACCCGCCGGTGCCCGACCACGGTCGCCTCCCAGAAGGGTTGCGATTTGTCGGAATTCGCGCCGATGGCCATCGACGCCGAAATCAGGATGGTGATGTCCCGCCAGCCCTCTTCCAGCCCGCGATGCCAGTTCGCGGCCCCGTTATAGCTGCGGAACGCCGCCAGCAGCGCCCGCCCCGCGATGTCGTAATGCGCGGCCTCCACCCCGTATTTGCGATGGTCGCGCGCGAGTTGTTCCAGGAATCGTTGCGCTCGGTCCCAGTTCTCCAGATTGTCCAGGACGAACTGGATCGCGGTGACCAGCCGTTTGGGCTGCATATCCATGGCCGAGGGGAAAAGCTCCCGCAGGGCCGGAATCTCCGCGAACAAATGGCCGTAGAACGCGCTGATCAGTCGTTCGGGACCATGGGGGACCTCGACGACTGTCCGGAAGTTTGCGCGGACCAGCGCTGCCGTACGCGCATCCACGACGACGAACTTTCCTTCCTGTGCTGCTCAACCGGGACACACCAGGTTTCCGGCGGTCCTCCGCGTTCAGTATCCCTGAAAAAACGGTGGTCGCACGGATATAGCCGACGCCGATCGATTTGCGTAACCCGGGGTTCAGACAACCAGTACGGTTTTGCCGCGGGCGCCGGCGGCGCCGACGACTTTCCCGGCGTCGGCCAGGGGCGGGGTGGCGTCGATGGGGATGACCAGTTCGCCCTTCGCCGCGAGGTCCAGCAGTCGCGCCAATTGTGGTGCGCCACCGCTGGATTCGAAGTTACCACCGGAGATGTGGCGCGACTTCAGCAGCGTCTCGTCGGCCGCCCATACGGTCGAGTAGAGGGCGCCGCCCGCGCGCACCAGCAGGGTCAGCTCGCGCAATTGCTCGGCATCGCCGACCAGATCGAAGAGCACGTCGACGCCGCCGGGATGGGTGGCTCGCACCTGATCGGTGATGCTCGCCTCGTAGCGGGCGGGCTCCGGCGCGTCCGATGCGGGCACCCGCACGCCGTAGTTGACGACCTCGGCCGCGCCCAGCCGGATCATCCGGTCGGTGTCGTCGGGCCGGGCGGTGGCTATGACATTGCCGCCCGCCGTCGTGGCCAGCTGCACCAGGAATGATCCGACCCCGCCCGCCGCGCCGATGATCAGCACGGACTGGCCTGCGGTGATACCCGCCGCGTCAACCAGATCCAGTGCGGTGATGGCGGCCGTCGGAAGCGCCGCGGCCTGAATCGAACTCACCGCGTCCGGCACCGCCGCGATGGTGGATCCCTCCGGCACCACGATGTATTCGGCCCAGGTGCCGTGCCCGATCGGCGGGATCAGGAATTTGCCTACCACCCGATCGCCGGGCTGGAAGGAGGTCACCCCGTCCCCGATCGCCGAGACCGTCCCGGCCCCGTCCACCCCGGGAATCATCGGGAAGTCGTAGGGCACTTTGCCGTCCAGGAACCCGTCGATCAGTCGTTTGTCGAACGGATTCACGCCGGCCGCTTCCAGGGCGATCTGGATCTGCCCCGCCCCGGCCTCGGGTTTCGGCATGTCCTCGGGTTGCGGCCGGCCGCCGAAGTCCTGTACCACGATCGCGCGCATGGGCCTGCTCCATTCGTTCGGGTTACCGGTACGGACGAGCTGAATGTGATGCGTCAACGAACGGTGCCATCCTAACGCGGCGCGTAACGTTGTCCGGGGACCAAGGACCCTGGCGGGACGGCCCGAAACTAGTCAGACTTGAGCGGAACAGACTCAACTCTCATCGCGTTGCATGAGTAAACGACTAGTAGGAAGGTGCACGTGGACTCGTTCAATCCCACCACCAAGACCCAGGCGGCGCTGACCGCCGCCCTGCAAGCGGCCTCCGCCGCGGGCAATCCGGAGATCCGTCCGGCGCACTTGCTGGTGGCGTTGCTGGATCAGACCGATGGCATCGCCGCCCCCTTGCTCAAGGCCGTCGGCACCGATCCGGCGACCGTGCGACGCGAGGCCCAGGACATCGTCGACCGCCTGCCCAGTGCCAGCGGCCAGACCGCCACCCCCAATCTCGGCCGGGAAGCCCTCGCCGCGGTCACCGCCGCGCAGCGCCTCGCCACCGAGATGGGCGACGAGTACGTCTCCACCGAGCACATGATGGTCGGCCTTGCCAAGGGCGATTCGGACGTGTCGCAGCTGCTGCTGAAGTACGGCGCGACCGCCGACGCCCTGCGCGACGCCTTCACCACGGTGCGCGGCAATACCCGCGTCACCTCCGCCGATCCCGAGGGCCAGTATCAGGCGCTGGAGAAGTACTCCACCGACCTGACCGCCGCCGCGCGCGACGGCAAGCTCGACCCGGTCATCGGCCGCGATACCGAAATCCGGCGCGTGGTACAGGTTTTGAGCCGGCGCACCAAGAACAACCCGGTGCTGATCGGCGAACCCGGCGTGGGCAAGACCGCCATCGTGGAGGGGCTGGCGCAGCGCATCATCGCCGGTGACGTGCCGGAGTCCCTGCGCGGCAAGAAGCTGGTCTCGCTCGATCTGGGCGCGATGGTCGCCGGTGCGAAGTATCGCGGTGAGTTCGAGGAGCGGCTCAAGGCCGTGCTCGAGGAGATCAAAGACAGTGCGGGACAGATCATCACCTTCATCGACGAGCTGCACACCATCGTGGGTGCGGGCGCGACCGGTGAATCCGCCATGGACGCGGGCAATATGATCAAGCCCCTGCTGGCCCGCGGTGAGCTGCGCCTGGTCGGCGCGACCACCCTGGACGAGTACCGCAAGCACATCGAGAAGGATCCGGCGCTGGAGCGCCGCTTCCAGCAGGTGCTGGTCGGCGAGCCGTCGGTGGAGGACACCGTCGGCATCCTGCGCGGGCTCAAGGAGCGGTACGAGGTGCACCACGGCGTGCGCATCACCGACTCCGCGCTGGTGGCCGCCGCGACCCTGTCCGATCGCTACATCACCTCGCGGTTCCTGCCGGACAAGGCCATCGACCTGGTGGACGAGTCGGCCTCGCGGCTGCGCATGGAGATCGATTCCCGCCCGGTCGAAATCGACCAGGTGGAGCGGGCGGTGCGCCGCCTCGAGATCGAGGAGATGGCCCTGGCCAAGGAGACCGACGAAGCCTCCAAGGCGCGGCTGGAGAAGCTACGCTCCGAGCTCGCCGACGACCGCGAGAAGCTCAACCAGTTGATGACCCGCTGGCAGAACGAGAAGCAGGCCATCGATTCGGTGCGCGGGCTCAAGGAGCAGTTCGAGGCGCTCAAGGGCGAGTCCGAGCGCGCCGAGCGCGACGGCGATCTGGGCAAGGCCGCCGAACTCCGGTACGGGCGAATCCCCAAGCTGGAGAAGGAGCTTGCCGAGGCCGAGGCGAAAGCCAAGACCGCTTCCGACGGCGACGTCATGCTCAAGGAGGAGGTCGGACCGGACGATATCGCCGAGGTGGTGTCGGCCTGGACCGGTGTGCCCGTGGGCAAGATGATGGAGGGCGAGACCCAGAAACTGCTCCGCATGGAGGAGGAACTGGGTCACCGAGTGGTCGGGCAGAAGGAAGCCGTGCAAGCGGTTTCGGATGCCGTGCGCCGCGCCCGGGCCGGGGTCGCCGACCCCAACCGCCCGACCGGTTCCTTCATGTTCGTCGGTCCCACCGGTGTCGGTAAGACCGAGCTCGCGAAGGCGTTGGCGGACTTCCTCTTCGACGACGAGCGCGCCATGGTGCGCATCGACATGTCCGAGTACAGCGAAAAGCACTCCGTCGCACGGCTGGTCGGCGCGCCCCCCGGCTACGTCGGCTACGACCAGGGCGGCCAGCTCACCGAAGCGGTGCGCCGGCGGCCCTACACCGTGGTGCTCTTCGACGAGATCGAGAAGGCCCACCCGGACGTCTTCGACATCCTGCTCCAGGTCCTCGACGAAGGCCGCCTGACCGACAGTCAGGGCCGCGCCGTGGACTTCCGCAACACCATCCTCATCCTGACCTCCAATCTGGGTGCGGGCGGCGACAAGGATTACGTCATGGCCGCGGTGCGCTCCGCGTTCAAGCCGGAATTCCTGAACCGCCTCGACGACGTGGTCATGTTCCACGCCCTCGACGAGGAGCAGCTGGAGCACATCGTCGACATCCAGCTGGACCAGTTGCAGAAGCGGCTGTCCCAGCGCCGCCTGAAGCTGGACGTCTCCGATTCGGCCCGATTCTGGCTGGCCGTGCGCGGATACGACCCGGCCTACGGGGCGCGGCCGCTGCGCCGGTTGATCCAGCAGGCCATCGGCGACACCCTGGCCAAGGAACTCCTCGCCGGTGAGGTGCAGGACGGTGACATGGTCAAGGTCAATGTGAGCCCCGCCGGGGACGCGCTGATCGTCGGCCGGTAATCGGATCGCGGATGCCCCGCCCGAGCACGACTCGGGCGGGGCATCCGCATGTGAAGCGTGCCGTGCGGTCGAGTTCGCGGCCGAGCGGTGTGCTTCCGCATACCCTGGAGGCCATGACTGATCCGAGCGATCCCTGGTCGCGGCGGCCCGCTGCCGATCCGGCGGATGGGCCTACCGAGAAGGTGGGTAATGGGCCGGGGCCCGGCTACACCTCGTCGCCCGGCGAGGCGTACGGATCGGCGGAGACCGTCAACTATCAGGCGGGCGCGCCGACCGAGTACTTCGGACAGCCGCCCGGACCGAATGCGACGCAGGTCTTTCCGGCGCACGACTCCGGCTGGGGTGCGTACGAGAACGGCACCGAGTACCCGCCCACCGCGGCCTACGGGTCCGCGACGCCGGGGTACGGCGGGCCGCTGCAATATCCACCGCAGCCGCCCGGCCCGCCGCCGCAGCCGCCGAAGAAGAGAACGGGTCTGTGGATCGGCCTCGGTCTCGGTGCGATCGCGCTGGTCGCCGTCGTGGGTGTGCTGGTGGGAAGCCTGCTGGCCGACAAGGATTCGCCGGACACCGCCGCCTCGGGCAGCACCACCTCGAACAATCCGCTGATCATCGTGTCGACCAAACCCGGCAGCGGCGGGACCTCCTCGATACCGCTGCCCAGCGGCATTCCACAGATCCCGGGCCTCGGCGATATCGACAATCTGGGTGCGAACATGGGCACCATCGCGAGCAATGACGGCAAGACGCTCACCGTCACCTCGCTGTCGGGCACTACGGTGACCGTGAAAACCGATGACAAGACCCAGGTGATCTCGCTCGGCAGCACGAAGGTGGCCGATCTTCCGGTGGGTGAGATGGTGATGGTGCAGGGCGACAAGAACACTGATGGTTCGATTCAAGCCAAGATCATCATCAGTACTTCGCTGCCCGGTGGGACGCGGTGAGCGAAAAGGCTGGCGCAGCGGGCAATCGGACCCTCGGCTGGATAGGGTAGGCGGCGATGACGGCAATATGGTTCGGGTTGGCGGCGATCGCGCTGGTGGGTGCGATCGTGCTGCTCTATTTCGATCGGCTGCAACGGCAGCGCCCCGGGCACGTCCGGCAGGTCTGGGCGAAATCCCAGGGCTACACCTACGTTTCGGTGGAGCCCGCGCTCGCCTCCACCTGGCGGCGCGGCGCGCTCGCCAAACTGGGCTACCTCTCCGCCGTGGACGTGGTCTCCGGAAACCGCAAGGGCGAGAAGTTCGTCCTGTTCGATCTGGAGGACGCCGCCACCCTGGTCGCGGTGCGCCGGCAGATCGGTTCGGATATCGATATCGACCTCCGGCTCAAGACCGCGGCCCCGCCCAAGGACCACGATCTGGAGCTGCTGGGCGCCATCGGCGATCGGGTGGTGTTCGCCACCAACCCCGACATCGCCCGGCACGCGGTGGATCAGCGCATGGTGGCGTTCATCGAATCGCTGCCCGACACCGTGCAACAGCTGTGGTCCGAAGGCAATTGGACGCTCGGCATGCTGCCGGTCGGCGCGGTCGCCAAGGACTGGGAGATGGCCGTCGACGCGGTGCTGCGGCTCTCCGGCCTGCTGCACGTGCTGCCGCCGGTGAACGCCGTCGACCGCGGTCGCGACGAATTGCCCGAACCCGGCCGTCCGGTATCGCTCGCCGACGACGAGGACTACGACGGTCACGACGAATTCGGCGACCTCGGTGACGAGCGCAAGCGTCCGGCCCGCGGACCCGAACCCGAGGACGCCGACGACGAGTACGGCCCGCTGGTCAACGACATCGCCGGCGAGGATGCCGAGGAGCCCGAATCCTGGCGTCCCGCACTGAAAGTCGTGCCCGATCCGCGAAACCGCCCGCGCCGCAACTGGCCTCCCGCCCCCGAGGACGAGGAGGAGTTCGAGGACGACGACGACCGCGATCGGCCCGCCCGCCCGCGTGACGAGGACGAATGGCGTGACGAACGCGCCGAGTGGCGCGACGAGGAACCCGAGGACGACGACCGCGAGCCCGAGGAGGGCTGGCGCAAGGATCAGGGCCGCAGCGCCCCGCCGGGTGGCCCGTTCCATCCTGGTTTCCGCCCGTACCAAGGACCCACGCCCCGGTGACGGGACGGTGACACGCGCCCCGGCATCGAGTTTTTCCGCCGGTGCGCGTGGATTCACCTCGGCGGTGCGCGCGAAGCACCAGAATGGTTGCGCAGTCTCGGTCATCGGCGACCGTGCCCGTAGTTTCCGAGTGATGGGTTGTCGATGATCGAGAGCTCTCCCGTTTCCCGCCTGCCCGGCGCGCATCGTCCGGTGGCCTTGGTCACCGGACCCACCTCGGGCATCGGCTTGGGATACGCCTCGCGGCTCGCCTCGCTCGGCTACGACCTGGTGCTGGTGGCCCGGGACGAGCAACGATTGGCGGCCTTGGCGCACGAGGTCGAGACCAGATACGGGGCGCGGGCGGAGGTCCTGCCCGCGGATCTGTCGAAGGAAGCGGATCGGGAGCGGGTCGCCGCCCGACTCGCCGCGGGTGTCGAATTTCTGGTCAACAATGCCGGTTTCGGTACTTCGGGCGAATTTTGGAACCTGACGCCGGAACTCCTACAGTCTCAACTGGATGTCAATGTCACCGCCGTGCTGCGGCTCACCCATGCGGCCCTGCCGCCCATGCTGCACGCCGCCAACGGCACCATCGTGAATGTGGCCAGCATGGCCGGGCTCGTCGCGGGCAGGGGATCGACCTACTCGGCCTCCAAGGCGTACGTCGTATCCTTCTCGGAAGGGCTGGCAGGCGGGCTGGCCGGAACCGGAGTCCGGGTGCAGGCGCTCTGCCCCGGACTCGTGCACACCGAATTCCACGAGCGAGCCGGCCTCGCGACGGCCAAGCTGCCGCGGCCGCTGTGGCTGGGCGTGGACGAAGTGGTGAACGGTTCATTGCAGGATCTCGAGAAGAACCGGGTGATCAGTGTGCCCGGCTTGCAGTACAAAACGATCGCCGCGGTCACCGGACTGCTCCCGCGGTCCGTGCTGACCCGCCTCAACCAGGGCCTGTTCAACGCACGCGGAAGGACATGAACACAGCAATGCAGGTAACGACGACCGACCGGGACAGACTCGCCGAGCTGGTACGCGACCTCGCCGTCGTGCACGGCAAGGTCACCTTGTCCTCGGGCAAGGAAGCCGACTACTACGTGGATCTGCGCCGCGCCACCCTGCACCACGAGGCCGCGCCGCTGATCGGCAAGCTGCTCCGTGAATTGGTCGCGGACTGGGACTTCGAATCGGTCGGCGGGCTCACCATGGGCGCGGACCCGGTCGCGGCGGCGGTCATGCACGCCCCGGGCCGTCCGATCAACGCCTTCGTGGTGCGCAAGGCCGCCAAGTCGCACGGCATGCAGCGCCAGATCGAGGGCCCGGATGTGGTGGGCAAGCGCGTGCTCGTGGTCGAGGACACCACGACCACCGGCAACTCGCCGCTGACCGCGGTGCGGGCGCTGCGCGATGCCGGCGCGATCGTGGTGGGCGTGGCGACGGTGGTGGATCGCGAGACGGGCGCCGACGACATCATCGCGGCCGAGGGACTCGAGTATCGCTCGATCCTGAGCCTCAAAGATCTGGCGCTGGGCTGAACGCAATCCGGCTGTGGGCTGAACTGGTCGCCTGAGTTAGCCTGAGGTGGTCATATTCTTCGATGGTGAAGGGTCGTGTGAGTCACCTGTGGTGAGCATTGCAATCAATCAGGGCAATCAGAATGTTGCGATGCTCGGCATCGGCGCTTACCGGCCCCAGCGCCTGGTCAGCAATGCCGAGGTGTGTGAACAACTGGATTCCACCCCGGAGTGGATCTTCGACCGCACCGGCATCCACAACCGGCGCTGGATCAGCGGTGACGAGACCCTGCGCACCATGGCCGTCGCCGCGGGTGATCGCGCGCTGAACAACACCGGCATCGACCGGTCGAAGATCGGCGCGCTCATCCTGTGCACCTCCAGCTGGCTCAAGCTGACCCCGCACGGCGCCCCGACCATCGCCGCCGATCTGGGGATGAACGGCATCCCGGCCTTCGACCTGACCTCCGGCTGCGGTGGTTTCGGGTACGGGCTGGGCGTGGCGGCCGACATGATCCGCTCCGGTTCGGCCGAGTACATCCTGGTCATCGGCGCCGAGACGATGACCGTGGGCCTGGATCCGACCGACCGCGGCACCGCCATGATCTTCGGTGACGGTGCGGGCGCGGTGGTGGTCGGGCCGAGCGAGGAAAACGGCATCTCCCCGACGGTATGGGGGTCCGACGGCGAGAACGCCGAGGCCATCGCCCAGGACGTCGATTTCCTGGAGTACATGCGCAAGGCGCAGGCGCTCCAGGGCACCGACCCGGCCGTCGAGCCGGTGGGCCGGATGTCGCTGCATATGGAGGGCCCCAAGGTCTTCCGCTGGGCCGCCGTCACCCTGCCGCGGGCGCTCTCCGGCGTGATCGAGAAGGCCGGCGTGGCCAAGGAAGACATCGAGATCTTCATTCCGCACCAGGCCAATGCCCGCATCAACGAGCTCATGAAGAAGAACCTCGGGCTCGCCGACGACATCCCGATGGCCAATGACATCGAGAACACCGGCAACACCTCGGCCGCGTCGATCCCGCTCGCCATCGAGGAGATGCTGGTGACCGGCAAGGCCAAGGGCGGACAGCTGGCGCTGCTGCTCGGCTTCGGCGCGGGCCTGTCCTACGCCGGTCAGATCGCCGTGCTGCCCCCGGCTCCGGCCGAACCCTCCTTCTGATGGCCCGCCCGTTCCGCGCCGCCTTCGCCGGCGCGGCGGCGGTGACGGTGTTCGGCGCCGTCACCGGCCGCGACAGCTTGCAGTGGGCCGCGAAGCCTTTGCTGATGCCGCTGCTGGCGGCGGATGTGGTCGTCAACGGCAAGGAGCTCGATCCGGTCGATCGCGGCGTGCTGCTCGGTGCGCTGGCCGCCGCCACGGTCGGCGACGTACTGCTCATCGAGCCGGACAACGATCGCCGATTGGTCGCGGGCGCAACATCTTTCGCGGTCATGCAGACCGGATACTCGTGGTTGTGGTTCCGGCGTGGCGGTCGTCCGCGCACCCGGGTGGCGGTGCCGCGGCTGGCGGCGTGGCTGGGTGCCGGTGCGCTGCTGCGGCTGCGGGCTCCGACCGTCGCCGCACCGTTGACCGCCTACGGCGCCACCCTGGGTACGGCGGCCACGCTGGCCTCCGACCCGGGATTGGCCCCCGGCGCGAAAAACATTGCGGGGCTGAATATCCCGGGCCGGGATCCACGCTCGCGGCTCGGCCTGGGCGCAACGCTGTTCACCCTCTCCGACGGCCTCATCGTGCTGCGCCGGATCTTCGCTCGCAGCGAGAAATCCCGGCGCGTCAGCGAGGGCGTCATCCTGGGTACTTACGCTGCGGCCCAATATCTTTTGGCCGATCCGCGGGCACACCGCTGACTCAGCCGGTGATCTCGACGGCGGTGGGGTTCCATTCGCCGTCCACGATCTTCTGATCGGGCCAGTAGGTGCGCATCGTCAGGTTGAAATCACCCGAGGCGGGCGCGGGCAGCCAATTGGCTTCCCTGTCCTGCCCCGGGTTCTCGCGCTGAATCCAGATGTCGATGGACCCGTCGGCGTTCTTCGTCAGCCGGTCGCCGCGCACCGCGAACCGGTTGATCGGATTCGCGACGAAGTATCCCTTCGGGTCGTACATGGTGACCGACCAGAAGCCGTGCACCGGCGGGATCCGGCCGGCGTCGAAATGCAGCACGTAGTTCCGGTCCGAATTCAACCGCGCGTTCTGCTGATCGACGCTGGTGACCGGGTAGATGGCGTCCTGCGGCAGGTTCGCGCCCAGCCCGAGGAAGGCGATGATGGCGCGGGTGCTGTAATCGGTGCCGTAGTCGCCGATGTTCTTGCGCACCGTCTGCCAGCCGTTCACCGGCTCCTCGTGCGGCCGGGTTTCGATGCGGCTCAACGCCTTCGGCCACGCCTGCTCCCACCGGGCGCTGTCGGCGCTCGGCAGCTGCGACAGATCCAGCTTCTTGTCCGGACTCCATCCGGCCTTCGCCAACTGCTCCAGCAGCGCCTTGTCCTCGGGCCGGGTCTGGGTGTGCGACAGGCTCGAGTAGTACAGATCCCAGTACTGCTGTGCGGTCAGATTGTGCAGGTAGTCGGCGACCGGCTGCTTGGCCGGCCAGTCCGGATGGATGTCGCCGTGCTGCGGGGCGGTGTCGGGCTTGCCGTACGAGCTGAGCGGGACGGCGGTCGTCTTCTCCTGGAGCGCAATCACATTGGGCACATCGTCGGAGCCGTCGACGGAGACGCGCCCGATCATCCAGCCGGCGTCGGTCGGCAGCCGATACTCGTGGACGCCGGTGGGCAGCGTGCCCTGCCAGTTGGGGCCGACGATCGCGAATTCGTAGCCCTTGCCCGCCTCCGGAATGGTGCGGGAACCCGGGGCGGCGTCGACGTTCGTCCACATGTCGAGCACCGGGAACAGGTGATAGCGATCGCCCATGGCTGGCACGGTGACCACCAGCGGTTCGGCGGCGACGTCGAAGAGCATCGAGGTGTAGAGGGTGTCGACGTTCGGCCGCACCACCGCTTCGAAGCTCGCGTCGGGCAGGAAAGCCATGGGCGCCAACTGATTCAGCGGCGCCATGCCCTTGGCCGGGTCCGGGGCAGCCACATTGGTCATCATGCGCCGGGTGAGCTCCACCGACACCAGGGGATAGGTGTAGACGTAGGCGTTCACGGCGGCCTCGAGGTCGCCGCTCGGCGGGGTCGAGGAGCTGCCGGATGACGAGGAGTCAGAGGAGTTCGACGAACACGCCGCCGTCGCGGCGATCGCGAGGATCGCGGCCAGGGCTATGGCGGTCCGGGCGGGCTTGAACTTCGGATGTCTTGCCAACGCATTCCTCCATCAGGGTGATTTCGCGGAGTCAAACGTGAATTGGCCGATGGCTAATTCTTGGCAAGGTTATCGCCGGGTGGGTGAATCCCGATTCAATCAGTGAAATATGGGCGTGTCAGATCAGTGTTTGCAGCAGTTCGCGGGCTTCCGGGGCTCGGGTCCACCAGGTGGTGTGGCCGAGAAGGTAATCGGTGTACGCGATTTCAGCATTCTTCTGGTTACCGCCCGGGACGACACTCAGGAAGTAGTCGATTTCGGAGAGTTCGTATTCGGCGTGGACCAGGGGGAGGAGTGCGGGGAGCGCGCGACGTTCCGGTTCGGTGAGCGGGCGCAGCCGCTCGTACCCTTCGATCAATGCGCGTACCTGATCCGTTCGGACAGCGGCGGGACCGCCGTCGCGGATCGAAATCCAGTCCACCGCACAGCGTTCGATCGCGATGGCGAGGTCGTGCACGGCGGTGGTGCGGTCGCAGAGCCCGAAATCTATGACGGCTGAGACATCGTCACCCCGCCAGAGCAGATTGGTGCCGTGCCAATCATTGTGCGTCCACAGCGGTTTCAGGTCCGCGAGTAGTGGATACAGCCGTGCGTGCACCGGCAGCAGGAGGCCGGCGAAGTCGGTGCGCCAGTCACGCTGCGCCAGGAACGTGCCCAGCGCCGGGCGCTCGGCGGCGCGCTGCTCCAGCGCCGCAATCGGATTCGCCGCGGCGAAGAGCGTGAATCCACCGAGCAGCGGCCGGGCGGGCCGAGCGCGAGCGTCGTAGCCACCCGATGCCAGATGCAGCCGGGCCAGCAGCTGTCCGGCCGCCGCCGCATCATCGAGCGAGAGGTACGGCGACCAGGAGAACACGCCCGCGTAGCGGTCCTCGCCGTCGCCGAATTCCTGTACCTCGTAGGCGAATTCGCCGGATTCGACGGTGCGCAGTACGGCGGGGATGGGTATTCCGCGCTCGCGCAGGTGGCGCATGAACCGGTGTTCCTCAGCCAGCGCCGCCGCGTCCCGCAGGCTCCGGGGCAGCCGTTTCACGATGACCGCCCGCCCGTCCGGCAGCCGCACCCGCGCCGTCGCCGACAGCGGCCGCGGGCTGCGCCATTCGATGACCGCGCCGACCCCGGCCACCGCATCGACCTCACTGGAAGTCAGTGGCGGCCAATCGGGTTCGACCAGCGGGTCGTGCCCCATGCCGTAGACGCGGCCGTCGGTCATCCGGTCAGGCTTCCCGGCGCTGAATCGCCACCGGGATCGCGGTGACCAGGGCCGCCGACAGGAAGGCGAACAGCGAGGCCGAGGTCCACCAGCTCGGATGGAATCCGATGGCGTCCTGCGCCTGCACCCAGAACTCGGCCCACCAGCCGATCGATCCCGGATTGCACAGCTGGTACACCACGAACCCGATCACCCACGGCAGCAACATGATCGGCCGGGCGGGGGAGTTCTGCTCCAGGTCCCAGCCGCCGCGCCCGCGCCCCAGGAAGTAGTCCACGATCAGCACCGCGCTCAACGGCACGAACACCGAACCGATCAGGTACAGGAAGTTGGCGTAGGAGCTGAAGTCGTGCACCGGCAGCGCCAGCAGCGTCACCGCCACGCCGACCAGCCCGGCCAGCAGCCGGCGATCCACCCGCGGCAGCAGATTCTGGATGGACATGGCGGTCGAATAGATATTGGCGAAGGACTGATCGGCCTCGCGCAGCACCAGCACCGCGAAGAACGCCCAGCCGGCCGTCACGCCCAGGAACGTGTCGAAGATCTTGTCCGCATGGCCGCCCGCTTGCAGGATGGCGATGATGCCGAGCAGGTAGCACCAGCCCTGACCCACCGAATAGCCGAGCACGGTGGCCCCCGCCGCGGATTTCACCGAACGCGAATGCCGGGTGTAGTCGGCGGCCAGCGGCACGAACGACACCGAGACGGCCAGCGCGCTGTCCACGGCCGGGAAGAACCCGCTCCAGCTGGTGTCCGGCAGCTCCGGAACCGGTTGGCGCAGTAGCTGAATCGTGAAATACACCAGGGCGATGCCGACGGCCACCGTCACGTACTTGCGCAGGATGTGCAACACCCGCAGCGGCCAGATGGCCATCACGGTGGAGAGCAGGCCGGCCGCCACGATCACCAGCGCGTGCGGCACCTTGCCGTCGGTGAGCGCGGAAACGCCCAGCGCGATGACGGTCAGCTCGAAGACGCCCCAGCCGATGCACTGCACGATATTGGCGGCGGTCGGCAGGTAGGACAGTTTGGTGCCGAAGAGCCCGCGCAGCACGGCCATCGCGGGTGCGCCGGTGCGCGCGCCGACGGCCCCGGCTCCGGCGACCATCAGAATGCCGATGACGGTGCCGATCGCCGTGGCCAGCAACGCCGCCGCGATCGACAGCGGCGGATGCCCGACCGGCGTCAGCACGGCCACCGCGCCGCTGAATCCGAGCAGGCTGACACCCAGGTTCAGCCAGAATGCCGATTGATCGCTGAAGCTCAGGGTCCGCGGCGGCTCGGTATCGAGCAGCAGCGGCGCTTCCTTGCGTTCGTCGGGTGTCACATCGGCGGTGCTCATGAGCTGTGATGCTACGGCCCGCACCGGACGAAACGGGCAGTTCCTCCCCTTGCCCCGGGTGTGCCCGCCGCGCAGAGCGCGGCGGGCACGAGGTTTTCCGGAGCGGATCAGAGGCAAATCATGATGCGGTGGCGGTCCGCGGGGTCAACGCGAATCGAAATTGTCTTGCCCACACCGATTTTCGGGCGGGCGACCGGTTCGACGTCGAAGACGACACTGCCGTGGTAGGTCTCCGAGCCGGGAACGACCAGCTCCAGGTCCAATTCGGTCAGCTCGGTGTAGTGGTCGGTCGGGGTCAGCGGATGGACGCCTTCGATATTGGCCCACCCCTCGAGTCCGTGCCGCAACAGTTTCCGATCGGCCCGCGAGGGCCGCTGCGCCAGCAGCATCCCGATTCCGAGGAAGCTTCCGAACATCCCGACCAGGGCGATGCATTGATAGGGCACCGTGCCGGGTGGACTGTGGCGAACGACGAACCCCAGCCAGAGCCCGAGGGCGATCAGGTATGCGGCGGTGACGCCGAGAATCGTATTGAGCATGCGCCGGTGGTCCATGACAACCTCCACCACGGCTTACGGAACTCCAGTTTAGTCCGGAATGCGCAGTGCCGTGAGCGCATCGAGATCGAGATCGAGTTCCATTCCGGCCAATTCGAGCCGGGCGTGCCCACTCTGCACACCGGTCACTTCGTAGAAGTCCTCGCACAGCTCGTGCGTGGTGATGCGAACCGGATCGTCGGGGTCGATCAGCCAATACCGCTGAATACCGACCGCCGCGTACTCGACCAGCTTCATGATCCGATCGGTCCGCCGCGAGCTCGGCGCCACGATCTCGATGGCCGCCAACACATCCGAGGGCCACACCCGCGATGGATGGGTGGCGCCCGCCGTACCCCCGACCACCAGCAGATCCGGGGTGCGCACCGTCGGCGGCGTGCCCTCGTCGATCACCAACTCCACCCGGGCCAGCGCCGCCACCCGCCGCGGCAGCGCCGGCTCCAGCTGCGCCGCCAGCCGCCACACCGCCAATTGATGCCGCGGCGGCTGCGGCGCCACCACCAGCACCCCGTCCACCAACTCCCGGCAGATGCGGTTGTCGGTCGGTAGCTGGGACCATTCGGCCAGCGTCAATAGGTGATCAGGCCAGGACGCAATCGATTTCAGTGCCTCCGCGGAGCTGGACCTACGCATGCGCCCAGTCTTCCACGCCCGGCAACCGCGCAGCGACGTTTCAACTCTTCAACCGCAGAACGGCGAGGACCCGCCGATGATGGGCGTCCGACGGCGGCAGGTCCAGTTTGGTGAAGATGTTGCCGATGTGCTTCTCCACCGCGCGTTCGCTCACCGTGAGGGCTTGCGCGATAGCGGAATTGGACAGGCCCTGGGCCATCGCCTCGAGCACCTCGCGTTCGCGCGGGGTGAGGCGCGCCAGGGCATCCTGTTGCCGGGAAGCGCCCATCAACTGGCTCACCACCTCCGGGTCGAGTGCGGTGCCGCCGGTAGCGACGCGGTGCAGCGCGTCCACGAAGTCGCCGACATCGGCCACCCGGTCCTTGAGCAGGTAGCCGACGCCGCCCGCACCGGAGGCGAGCAGTTCGGTGGCATAACGGGTTTCGATCCACTGCGAGAACACCAGCACCCCGGTCTCCGGATGGCTGCGCCGCAGCGCCAGCGCCGCCAGCAGCCCTTCGTCGGTGAAGGTCGGCGGCATCCGCACATCCACCACCGCCACATCCGGCCGCTGCGCTCCCACCACTTCGGACAGCCCGGCGGCATCGCCCACGGTGGCCACCACCTCGTGGCCGCGTTCGGTGAGCAGCGCGGTCAGGCCGTCGCGCAGGATCGCGTTGTCCTCGGCGATGACCACCCGCAGCGGCGCGGTCATCGCGGTCCCGCGATCGGCAGCGTCATGGTGACCAGCGTCGGCCCGCCGATCGGGCTCTCCACGGTGAGGGTGCCGTCCACCGACCGCGCCCGCGCCGCCAAACCCGAAAGACCGCCCGCCACAACGGCTTCCCGCGGCGCGTCGACGGGTTGCAGCGCACCGCCCTGCCCGTTGTCCCGCACGGTCACCGCCATCGCATTACCTCCGATCGGCAGCACCGCCACCCAAATCCGATTCGCACCAGCATGTTTCACCACGTTCGTGAGCAGCTCGGCCACCGAGAAGTACGCGATCGCCTCGATCGCGGGGCTCGGCCGGGCCGGCAGCAGCACCCGCAGCTCCACCGGGATCGAACACCGCGCGGCCAGCGTCTCCAAAGCCGGTGCCAGCCCGAGTTCCAGTGCGGGCGGATGGATTCCGCGCACCAGCTCCCGCAATTCGGTCAGCGCCTCCTTGGAACTGGCCCGCGCATCGGCGATGAGGTCCCGGGCGTCACCCCCGGCGGCCAGCCGCTCCTCCGCGCGCCCGAGCGCCATGGCGATGGTCACCAGCCGCGCCTGCGTGCCATCGTGCAGATCGCGCTCCAGCCGCCGCAGCGTGGCGGTGGAATCATCGACCGCCGCCCGCCGGCTCTCCTGCAATTCGACGATCCGGCGATCCCGGGCGGTCGGTCCGAGCAGCACGGCGGTCAGCCAGCGCTGCACCAGGCACACCACCCGGACCACCCACGGCATCACCCAGAGCACTGCCCAGCCGATGAGCGCGAACCCGATCACCTTCGGCCAGGTATCGATGTAGATGGTCCCGAACTGCCCCAGCGCCTGATGCTCGAGCCCGTTCTCGTCCAACTGCACCGGCTGATCGAACGCCCACAGCACCGGCGACAATGCCACGAACGCCGCGATCAGCATGACGATCAGCACCCCGTAGCCCACGACCAGCCCGACGATCATCTGCGCGCCGAGAAACACCAGCGCCCGCCAACTCGTCCGATCGGTGAACGCGGCCTTGAAGAACCCCCACAGCCCCGTCGACCGGAACTCCGGCGGCGCGGCCACATCGACCCCCAGCAGCGTCCGGCCGAGGGCCCGATATACCGACCCCCAGATCCGCCCGCCGAGCAGCACCAGCGCCACCACGGGAATACCGACCAGGAAGATCGACAGATACAACCCGCCGCCCCAGCCCAGGAACAGATACGCCGCCGCGATCCCGCCCAGCACGAATGTGCTCACCAGATAGGCGAATTCCTTCCAGGTCCGCGCCCGGAACGGTGCGGTCAGCACCGCCATCGCGACCGCCCCGGGCGAGGTGGTGGTCCCGGCGACGCCCGGATCGCCCGCCGCGGGAACGGCGGGCGCGGTCCAGGATTCGAACGCGGCGCCGTCGTCCGGCAGCGCGTCCTCGAGCATCAGTGTCGGCGCGGGTACGGCCGCCGCCGGTTGCCCGCCCGGCGGCGTCCCGTATCCGAGGGCGAGGGTCGGCTGCTGCTCGGATCGCAGCGCGGGATCGAGCGCGAGGGTCGGGTTGTCGCCCGGACCCGGCGATTTCGCGAGGTCCAGGGTGGGTCGGTCGGCCGCGGGGCTGGGGTTTTCCGCCGGTTCGGTCATGTCTCCCATCGTCTTCACCGTACGTCGCGCGCACGATGGGGCAGCCCCGCGAATCCCGGGTGTGGCTACCCACACCCCTGGGCATCATGCGGATGGCCTATGACTCGTGCCGATCGGCCTCCGGTCGCGATCTTCGCGCTGGTGGTCGTGCCGGTGGGCCGAACCGACGCCACTAACATGGCCGGGTGAGTTCCGCCCCGGCATCCGATGAATCGCTGACCCCCGGCCCTACCGAGTGGGGTGAGCATCCGCACGGGGTGGGGCCGTGGCGCGACGAGTTCGGGACCGAACCGCCGGCGGACGCGCGGCTGGATCCGGAGCTGCTGGAGCACGGGGATCGCCGCAATGTGGTGGATGCCTACCGCTATTGGACGCGGGAGGCGATCGTCGCCGATATCGACCGGCGGCGGCATCCGTTCCACGTGGCGATCGAGAACTTCGGGCACGACGCGAATATCGGCACCGTGGTGCGCACGGCGAACGCGTTCGCGGCGGCGGCGGTGCACATCGTGGGGCGCAAGCGGTGGAATCGCCGGGGGGCCATGGTGACCGACCGCTATCAGCACATCGAGCATCACGCCGATACCGATGAACTGCTGCGCTACGCGATCGAACACGACCTGACGGTCGTGGCCGTCGACAACGTCCCCGGTTCGGTGCCACTGGAAACCGCACGGCTGCCGCGCAATTGCCTGTTGCTCTTCGGCCAGGAGGGCCCGGGCGTCACCGACGCGGCGAAACAGGCTGCGGTGCTGACCGTTTCCATCGCCCAATTCGGCTCCACCCGCAGCATCAACGCAGGTGTGGCGGCTGGAATCGCCATGCACGCGTGGGTTCGGCAGCACGCCGACCTCACCACCGCATGGTGAGGTAACAAATCAGCCACGAATCCGACCGTCCGACTGGCACCATATGTCCTATGACTTCGCGGACCGGGCGCAATATCGAGCCGAGTGCTGCGCTGTGGTCTGAGCGCGCCGACCTGGCGGAGTCGGCCATCGTATCCCGCCACCTCCGGACGTTGTGGGGGATTCCGGGAACCCAGCTGGGCGTGGTCGGCTGGCCCGCGACCAAGCGGGAACGCGGCTTCGCCTTCTGGCATTACTGGTGGCAGGCGCATCTCGTCGACGTCGCGGTGGATGCCGCCAATCGTGCCCCCACCCCGGCCCGCCAGCGCCGCCTGTGGGCGGTGGCCCAGGCCATGCGAATTCGCAATCTCAGCGGCTGGACCAACAACTACTACGACGATATGGCCTGGCTGGCAATCGCTTTGGAACGTGCCGAACGCACCCAGGGCGTGACCGAGGTGCGCGGCGGCCTGCTGGCGCTGGAGCAGGAACTCACCGCGGGATTCGTCCCCGAATACGGTGCGGTGCCGTGGCGTAAGCAGTCGGACTTCTTCAATGCCCCTGCCAACGGTCCCACCGGCATCGTCTTCGCACGCCTCGGCCGCTACCCGCTCGCCACCCGGATCGCCGACTGGATCGATGACACCCTGCGCGACAAGGAAACCGGTCTCATCTTCGACGGAATCCACCTGCCCTCCGGCGAACTCGAACGCCCCCTCTACTCGTACTGCCAGGGCGTCACGCTCGGCCTGGAGACCGAATTGGCCGTGCACACCGGCGAACCCCGGCATGTGGACCGCGCGGTGCGCCTGGTCGCCGCCGTCAACGAGCACTTCGTCGCGGGGGGCGTGGTGACGGGCGAGAGCGGCGGCGACGGCGGCCTGTTCAACGGCATCCTCATCCGCTACCTGGCGCTGGCCGCGGTCATGCTGCCGGGCGAGGACGACGCGCAGGTTCAGGCCCGCCGCACCGCCGCCACCATCGTCCGTGATTCGGCCACCGCCGCCTGGAACAACCGCCTCGAGGTGGAGGGTGATCCGCTGTTCGGCCCGAACTGGAAACTTCCCGCCCGACTACCCGGCCTGGCCGGAGCGGGCGCGCTCGAGGGGGGTTCGGTGACCGGCTCGCGCAGCCCGGAACGCGATCTGTCGGTTCAGCTTTCCGGCTGGATGCTGATGGAGGCCGCGCACACGGTCACCGCCGCCGGGCTCTAGGCGCTGCGCCGCACCTGCGGGATCGGCACCGTGGCGGGCTCGTCGTCGAGGTCGAAATCCTCGGCGGGACGCGACATCTCCAGCCGGTACTGCCGCACCCCGACCAGCGTGCCGAGGATCAATCCGACCACCAGCGTGCCGATCACCGCGGGCATCAGCCACGAGATGTTCTCGATGAAACTGCCCGCGTAATACCCGATCAGCAGCAATACCGGCGCCCAGATGATCGCGCCGATGGTGGAGGCGATGGTGTATTTGCGATGGTCCATCCCCGCCGCGCCCGCGACCAGCGGGCACAGCGTGCGCACCCACGGAATCCACCGGGCGACCAGTACCGCCAGGAACCCGTGCCGGTGCAGCAGCTCCGAAACCCGCGCCAGATTCCGGGTATTGACGTATTTGCCGTTCTTGCGCGCGACTATGTGATGCCCGGTGCGCTGCCCGACCACATAACCCACCTGGTTACCGGCGACGGCCGCGATCATGGTGCCCACCGCCAGCGCCCAGACGTGCGCTTCGCCGTTGAGCTGCGAGGCGAGCACCACTCCGGCGGTGATGAGCATGGAGTCGCCCGGCAGGAACAGCCCGATGACGAAGGCGCATTCCAGGAAGACGAAGGTCAGTACGACCGTCCAGACGAGCACCGGCCCGGCTGTCTCGAGCGGCCCGAAGCTGCCCAGTGCGAGGTTTAGCGGGGTGCTGGACACCGTGGGCTCAGCGGTTCGGCTCGTTCGTCGCGGAGACGAACTCGGGGTCTTGCTGCTTGCCGCGGCTGAGCAGGTTCTTGGCCACGTGGATGATGCCGGGCAGCACCGAGACGAAGACGATGAGCAGGAAGATGGCTTCGACGTTCTTGCGGATGAACTCCACATTGCCCAGGAAGTAGCCGAGCACGGTGACGCCGCCGCCCCACAGCACCGCGCCGACGATGTCGAAGGTGACGAACTTGCGGTAGTCCATCTTCGACACCCCGGCCAGCACCGGCATGAAGGTGCGCACGATGGGTACGAAGCGGGCCAGAATAATGGTCTTCGGCCCGTGCTTCTCGAAGAATTCGTGGGTTTCGGTGACGTAGCGCTTCTTGAAGAAGCGGGTGTCCTCCTTGTTGAACAGCGCGGGCCCGATGGCCCGGCCGATCCAATATCCGGACTGGTCGCCGAGGAACGCCACCAGGATGACCGCCGGTAGCAGTACCCAGATGGAGACGACCGGGTTCTCCTGGGCGCTCAGCAGACCGCCAGTGAACAGCAGCGAGTCGCCCGGCAGGATCGGGAAGAGCAGACCGGTCTCGATGAAGACGATCGCCAAGATCGCCGGAAGCACCGCGTTCTTCAACCATGTCTCCTGAAGCAGATACATGGGGTCGAGAATCTTGGGCATCGACAGGGTGGTCGTCACGGCATCGGATACGGCCAGCAAGGTCACGGCCACCACCCTACCGGTGAAACCGACGTCACACCGAACGTCGAAGCAAGCTCACAAAGTTGTGGGGTATGTGAGGGCATTTGCCCGGCAAAAGGGGGCCTCGCCTATGGTGTGGCTGACAGAATTTGTTGTAGCCAGCACACACCATCGGAGGTCATTGTGCCCATCGCGACTCCGGAGATCTACGCCGAGATGATTGCTCGGGCCAAGGAGAACTCCTTCGCGTACCCCGCCATCAACGTCACCTCGTCGGAGACGATCAACGCGGCCATCAAGGGTTTCGCGGACGCGGGCAGCGACGGCATCATCCAGTTCTCCACCGGTGGCGCCGAATTCGGTTCCGGCCTCGGCGTGAAGGACATGGTCACCGGCGCGGTGGCGCTGGCCGAGTTCGCGAATGTCGTTGCGGCCCGCTACGACGTGACTATCGCGCTGCACACCGATCACTGCCCGAAGGACAAGCTCGACACCTTCGTGCGCCCGCTGCTCGCCATCTCGGCCGAGCGCGTGAAGAACGGTCAGCACCCGCTGTTCCAGTCGCACATGTGGGACGGCTCCGCGATCCCGATCGACGAGAACCTCGAGATCGCGAAGGAACTGCTCAAGCAGGCCCACGCCGCGAACATCATCCTCGAGGTCGAGATCGGCGTCGTCGGCGGTGAAGAGGACGGCGTCGAGAACGCCATCAACGACAAGCTCTACACCTCGCCCGAGGACTTCGAGAAGACCATCGACGCGCTGGGCGCGGGCGAGAACGGCAAGTACCTGCTGGCCGCCACCTTCGGCAACGTGCACGGCGTCTACAAGCCGGGCAATGTGAAGCTGAAGCCGGAGGTGCTCGCCGAGGGCCAGCGCGTCGCGGCCGCCAAGCTGGGCCTGGGCTCGGACGCGCAGCCGTTCGACTTCGTCTTCCACGGTGGCTCCGGCTCGCTGAAGTCCGAGATCGAGGACTCGCTGCGGTTCGGCGTCGTCAAGATGAACGTCGACACCGACACCCAGTACGCCTTCACCCGCCCGGTCGCCGGCCACATGTTCGGCAACTACGACGGCGTGCTGAAGATCGACGGCGAGGTCGGCAACAAGAAGGTCTACGACCCGCGTTCCTACCTCAAGAAGGCCGAGACCTCGATGGCCGCGCGCGTCGTCGAAGCCTGCAACGACCTGAAGTCGGCGGGACGCTCGATCAGCGCCAAGTAAGGTAACTCCGAGCGGGGAAAACCTCGCGCGTGAGCGGCGAGTCTGCCGCGGCGGTCGAAAGGTCGTCGCGGCGTGCTCGTTTCGGTGACTTTCGAGGTGCGGGGCATGACTCTCGATGTGCGGGTCCTGGGACCTGTGCAACTGCTGGTCGACGGCCGTCCGGTTACGGTCGGCGGCCCGAAACCGCGCGCGTTGCTGGCCGCGCTGACCGTGAACCGGCGGCGCGCGGTGTCGTCGCAGGCACTGGCGGACATCGTCTGGAACGACGAACCGCCGGACTCGTATCAGGCGAGCCTGCAAGTGTTCGTCTCCAATATCCGTAAGACGCTGCGCAATGCGGGCGTCGATTCGGCGGCCGTGCTGCGCACCGAATCCTCCGGGTACCGGCTGGAAATCGACGACGCCGACTGCGATCTGGGCCGGTTCGAGAACATTCGCCGATCCGGGCAGGAGGCGGTGAACGCCAATAACCATCCCGCCGCCGCGCGCCTGTTCGCGGATGCCTTGGCGGAGTGGACCGGTCGCGCGCTGGACGATCTGTCCGGCCTGTCGTTCGCGGAGAGCTTCGCCACCGCCATGGACGAGGAGCGGCTACTGGTCGCCTCGGCCCGCATCGACGCGGAGATCGCCTGTGGGCGGGCATCTTCGGTGGTGGGCGAGCTGGTGTCGATGACCAACGCGCATCCGCTGCGCGAGCCGCTATGGGTGCAGCTGATCACCGCGCTGTACCTGTCCGGGCGGCAGGCCGATGCGCTCGAAGCCTGTCGGCGGGTGCGCGCGGTGCTCTCCGAGGAGCTGGGCATCGATCCGGGTCCGGCGCTGGTTGCCCTGGAGCAGAAGGTGTTCCGGCAGGAGCCGTTGCAGACCGGTCAGATGGCCGAGGTGGATCGCATCGCCAAGGCCATGACCGAGACGGTGACCGAGATGCCGCGCGCGGTGCGGGCCGGGCAATTGCGCCTACCCGACGGCCGGATCGCGCCGATCGGCACCCAGGGCATGAAGATCGGCCGGATGACCGACAACGATCTGGTGCTCGACGATCCCAAGGCGAGTCGCTATCACGCGCAGATCATTCCGAGCCGCGCCGGCCTGCTGATCAAGGATCTGCATTCGGCCAACGGCATCTACATCAACGAGGAGCCGATCGAGAGCGCCGCGGTGCTGGCCGACGGCAACGAGATTCGAATCGGCACCACGGTATTGATCTTCCAGGCGTTGCACTGACCGAACGGGTAGGGTCTCGCTCCGGATGTGTCCGATGTGACCGAATAGCGAGAGGTTGGGCCATTGGCCAAGCGGCTGCTGGCTGTCGTGGGAGCGGTGGTCTTCACCACCGGCGCGCTGGTCTCGGCGCACCCGTCGACGGTACGCGCGGAGACCGGTGAATCCGGTGCGGCGCAGGGTGTTCCGGGGATCGGGCCGTGCCAGAGCGATCCGGCGCCGGTGCACGAATCGGTCATCCCCAAGAACCTCGAGGTGCCGATCTCGTATCCGGCCGTGACCGTCGATCCGGGTCCGGCCAAGGCGGTCACCAACCGGGTGAAGATGGAACTGCCTGCCGACCCGTGCGTGAATCCGTGCCCGGACCTCACCGACGGCCCGGCGCCCGCCCCGAGCGTGTTCGAGCAGCTCGGCCTGCCGCGGCTCAATCTGCGCCCGCAGCCGTTCTATTTCGCCTTCCCCAACCCCAGTCCCGATCCGGTGCCGCCCGGCCCGGAGCCGGCCACCCCGGCCGTCGAGACGGCCGCGCAGACGCCCGCCCGGGCCCTGCCGCAGATCTCCCAGGTGCGTGAGGTCGCCAAGCTGACCGGGGCGAACTCCATCAACCGCACCGACAAGCGCTGGCAGGTGCAGGGCACCGATCTGGGCATCATGTGGGAGAGCAAGCCCGGGGAGATCGCCATGGCCTTCGGCGACACCGTCGGCGCCAACTTCCATCCGCCGGGCGGCATGGGTGACGACTGGCGCTCCAATTTCCTGGCCTTCAGCACCGACCGGGAGTTGAGCGACGGCATCACCATCGACCGGATGGTGACCGATTCCCGTTGCCACGCCGTGGAATTGCTGCCCAGCAAAAAGCTGGACAATGTCGAGATCACCACGATTCCGACCTCCGGGTTCGCGCTCGGCGACCGGCAGTACATGAGCTACATGTCGATTCGCACCTGGAACAGCATTCCGGGCACCTGGTACACCAACTACGGCGGCATCGCGTACTCCGACGACGGCGGTGACCACTGGACCAAGGACCCGCACGCCAAGTGGGAGAACATCTTCGGCGTCTCCAATTTCCAGGTCGCGTCGATGGTCCCGCAGGGCGAGTACGTCTACATGTTCGGCACCGCCAATACCCGTTTGGGCGCGGTCGGTTTGGCGCGGGTGCCCAAGGATCAGATCCTCAACACCACCGCCTACCAGTACTGGCGGGACGGCTCCTGGGTGCCGGCGGTGAACGGCTTCGTGCACGTCAGCGAGATCGCCGAGGCCCCGGCGGCCGAACTCTCCGTCCGCTACGACGCCGACCGCAAGGTCTGGCAGATGGCCTACCTGGACACCACCAAGGCCTCCATCGTCGTGCGCGAATCGGATTCGCCGCAGGGCGTGTGGTCGGCGAGCGCGCCGATGGTGAGCGCCCTCCAATTCCCGGAGCTGTACGGCGGTTTCATCCACCCGTGGTCGACCGGCCGTGACCTGTACTTCACCATGTCCACCTGGAACGACTACAACGTCTACCTCATGCACGCCGAGATGAACTAGCCGATTCCGTGAACTGACCGACCATCCACTCGGTAGGCTAGCGCCGCCGTCGCACTCGGACGGCGGAGCGCGGAGGCGAGTTGGTCATGTCATCAAGGAAATCGGGCGCGTCACGGCGCCGGCTGGCCGGGGCGGTCGGGTTGCTGGTCGCCGCCACATTGCAGGCGGCGCCGGTGAGCACGGCGGCCGAACCCGGGGTCGAGGTGTATCTGACCACCCGGGATCTGGGCGCCACCCTGGAGCATCGGTCCGATCTGGTCTTCGGCGCGGGCGAGGCGGGGACCGGTGAGCGCATCGAGGTGGATCCCGGTGCGCTCGGCCAGACCATTACCGCCGGGTTCGGGGTGGCGATGACCGAGACCTCGGCATATCTGCTGCGGGACAAGCTGTCTCCGGAACTGCGCGCGGAGGTACTGCGATCGCTGTTCGCCGGCGACGGCGGTATCGGGTTGTCGTTCCTGCGAATTCCCATCGGCGCCACCGACTATGTGGTCGGGGAGCCCGCCAGCCTCGACGATCAGCCGCCGGGTGGCAGTGATCCGTCGCTCGCGGGGTTCTCCATCGATCGGGACCGGCGATACCTGGTGCCCGCGATTCGTGAAGCGCTGCAATCGAATCCGGATATGGCCGTGATGGCGAACCCGTGGACGCCGCCTGCCTGGATGAAGACCGACGATGCCCTGGTCACCACGACCGGCCCGTTCGGGCGTCTGAAGCCCGAGTACTACGACGTGTACGCCGAGTACCTGGTGCGGTATCTGCGCGAGTACCGCGACGCCGGCATCGAGGTCGATCGCCTCGGCATCCAGAACGAGCCGACCACACCGCTGGCCCTGGTCGCCGGGATTCCGGAGAGCTTCATGGACCCGGTGGAGCAGGGCGTGCTGATTCGCGACCATGTCGTCCCGGCGCTGGAACGAGCCGGACTCGCACCCCGGTTGATGGGTTACGACGACGGCTTCCAGCGGTCCGAGCTCTACATCCCGCCCATGATGGCGATCGCCGGTGATCAGGTCGACGGGCTGGCCTACCACTGCTACCTGACCGATTCGTCCAGCATCGAGGTGCAGAGCCGGGCGTATCCGGACAAGGAGCAGCTGGTCACCGAATGCTCCAGCAAGCTCAGCAATGTCGATCCGCAACAGATGATGATCAGGTCGTTGCGCGCGGGCGCGAACGGCGTGCAGCTGTGGAACGCGGTGCTGGATGAGCACGGCGGGCCGAAGATGGGCAATGGCTGCCGGGGCATGGTGCCGCCGTTCCAGGGACAGGAATGCATCGCGCCGATCACCGTCGACACCGAGCGCGGAACCTACACCAAGACTTCGGATTTCTGGGCGCTGGCGCATTTCAGCGAATTCATCCGCCCGGGCGCCCGGCGGCTCGGGACGGTGACGCCCAGTGCCTGCGTGACCACGCCCCTCGCCGGATACACCTGCGGTCTGGAGGGCGTGGCCTTCGAGAACACGGACGGCAGCCGGGCACTCGTGGTGACCGCCAATGACGGTGCCGCACATACCTTCACGGTCACCGAAGCCGGGCGGCAGTTCGCCTACACGCTGCCCGACGGCGCCACCGCGACCTTCGTCTGGAATCGATCGCGGTGAGGCCGTTCGTATTTCAGGAGAGGCGGACCTCGGCGATGGCGCGACCGAACAGCTTCTTGCCCTCCGAGGTCGCTCCGAGAACGATGGTGGCCGAACCGTTTTCGGCATCCACCGACTTCACCTTGCCGGTGAATTCGACAATGGTCGGCGCGGTGGGCTCGACGGCGACGTAACCGGAGAACCGGACGCTGAACTTGCCCAGCGCGGCTGGATCGCCCAGCCAATTCACCAGGTAGTCGGCGGTCAGGCCCATGGTGAGCATGCCGTGCGCGACGACGGTGGGCAGCCCGACCAGTTTGGCGGCGGCATCGCTGAAGTGGATGGGGTTCGGGTCGCCGGACACGCCCGCGTAGTTCACCAGATCGCCGCGGGTGACGGGCACCTTGGCGGCGGGTAGCTCGGTGCCCGCGGTCAACGTTTCGGCCTTCGGCGTGGTGTGCACCGGCGGGGCCGGGGCGGGCGCGGCGAGTTCGGCGACCTCCTCCGGCGCGAGCAGGATCAGCCCGGTCGGATTGGTCATATCGGTATCGCCGGAGTCGACATGCCCGTGCATGACCACGCCCGCCACCGTCTCCACGGTCGCAGGATCGATCTCCCCGCCCTTGCGGGCGACGAGGGTGGTGGTCGCGACCAGCACCGGCAGCGCCTGCTCATCGGCCATGGTGACCTTGACGGTGATGAAGTCGTTGCCGCCGTACGAGCGGATGCTCTCCACGGCCACATCCACCGCGAGCTTGTCCTCGGCCAGCACCGGCCGGTGGTACTCGAAGACCTGATCGGTGTGCAGCGTCTGCGCGACGTCGTACTCGGTGAGCACGGTGCCGATCAGCGAGCGGGTGGTGGCGGCGCCGATCACCGAGGCGAAGGTCGGCGAGGCGAGCAGCCGGTCGTAGCCCAGTTTCTGCGCGTCGGTCTCGTGGTGGTGGGCCGGGTGGTCGTTGCGTACGGCCCGCGCGAACTCGCGGATCTTCTCGCGGCCGACGGCGTAGTGATCGCGTACTCGAAAGTGCCGACCGACCAGTGCGGTGGCGGCGGCGGCTTCAGCCGTCTCCGGCATGGTGTTCAGCTCCCTGTAATTCGAAAACCGGTGGGCCCGCGCGTCTTCGGCTTGCATACGACACACCGGTGGGGGGTCCCGCCGAGGCGTCGAGATGCCGGAGGGCAGGCCCAGACAATCCGGGCCATGCTACCGATGTGATGGTCCAGTGACCAGGTGTATGTGATGTTCATCGCCGGGGTGGGCGTGAATGCGACGGGCTCACAGCAAGGACACCGGAAATTCCCAGGAACGTGGTTTCAGGGGGTGTTCGGG
>NZ_BDBK01000022.1 GCF_001612945.1 Nocardia inohanensis NBRC 100128 | reverse complement strand
CACCGAGAACCTGAAGGTCATCCAGCAGCCGAAGATCGAAGAGCCCGAACCGGTTTCCGAGCCGGAGCCGGCCAAGGCCGAAGCCGCTGTCGCCGAGGCTCCGGCCCCGGCGGCCGAGCCGAAGGCCGCTCCGGCCGGTGGCGGTCTGGGCATGAAGGGTGGCTTGAAGCCGCCGGGTGGCGGCAAGGGCCTGGGTATGAAGGGCGGCCTGAAAGCCCCCGGTGCCAAGCCCGCTGCCGCGCCTGCGGAATCCGCTGCCGCCGCTCCGGCTGCCGCCGAAGCTCCGGCTGCCGCCGAAGCTCCGGCCGAAGGCACTCCGGCTCCGGCCAAGGGTCTGGCCATGAAGGGCGGGCTCAAGGCTCCCGGCGCCAAGCCGGGCGGCCTGGCCATGAAGGGCGGCTTGAAGACTCCGGGCGCGAAGGCTGCCCCGGCCGCCGAGCCCACCGCCGCCGAGCCCTCCACGGCTCCGGCCGAGGCCGCGTCCGAAGACACGGCTCCGGCGACCCCGGCCGCCAAGCCGGGCGGGCTCGCCATGAAGGGCGGACTCAAGGCCCCGGGCGCCAAGCCCGGCGGTCTCGCGATGAAGGGCGCCGGCAAGGCCCCGGGTGCCAAGGCCGCTCCGGCCGAGGCCGCCGCGGCTCCGGCGGAATCCGCGCCGGCGCCGGCCGCCGCCCCGGAAACCGCTGCGGCGCCCGCTGATTCGGCTCCGGCCGCATCGGCTCCGGCCGAAGCCAAGCCGACCATCGCGGCCAAGGGTCTGGCCATGAAGTCCGGTCTCAAGCGCCCCGGCCCGAAGGCTCCGGGCGCCAAGGCTCCGGCCACCGAAGCGCCGGCAACCGCAGCCCCCGCGGCCCCGGCCGCCGAGGCTCCCGCCGAGTCGGCTCCGGCCGCATCGGAGACCAACGGCACGTCGGAGGGCAACGGCAGCACCCCGCCGCCGCCCGCCGCCAAGCCGGGTGGCCTGGGCTTCAAGTCCAACGCCAAGTCCCCGGGGCGCAAGAGCTAGCCGGTCCCTCGGATCGAAAGATCGGAAAACCGAGTACGACGAAGGGCGGCGCTACCACCAGGTAGCGCCGCCCTTCTCGTTCGCCCGGAACGATGCGGATCTCCTGCACCGGCCGCCCGCCTCCCGACCTGGTCAGAGCGATTCCGCTAATCCCAGGCAAACGAAGTGCGGAAGTTTCGCCCATACTGCAAGGTATGACGGATGCGCAGCCGGTAAGGGTCGAGATCGCCGTGGAGAACCTCGCCGGGGTCCGGATCGCGGACGCAGCGGGGGCGACCCGCGTCGAACTCGGCACCGGGCTCTCCGGCGGCGGCCTCACCCCCTCCCCCGCGCTCATCGAGGCGGCCGTGGGCGCGGTCTCGAATACCGAGGTGCACGTGCTGATTCGGCCGCGCACCGGTGACTTCCGCTATTCGCCCGAGGAGGTCGCGCTGATCCGCTCGGATATCGAGTGGTCGCGACGGCTGGGCGCGCACGGCGTGGTCTTCGGCGTGCTGGACGCGGAGGGCAATGTGGATCGCGCCGCCAATACCGAACTGCTGGCCGCCGCCGAGGGCATGCAGGCCACCTTCCATCGGGCCTTCGATATCTGCACCGATCCTTACAGCGGCTTCGACACCCTGCTCGACCTCGGGTTCACCCGCCTGCTCACCTCCGGCCGGCAGCTGTCGGTGCTGGACGGCGCGCCCCTGATCGCGCGCCTGGTGAACCTGGCCGCGGGCCGCATCGACGTGATGGCCTGCGGGGGCCTGCGCGCCGACAATGCCCGCCGGGTCCTGGAATTGACCGGCGTGCGGGATCTGCATGCGGCCGTGCGACTTCCGGTCCCGGGACTGCCGCCGCAACCGGAGAACGAGGTGTCGTTCGCCGAATCGAGCGTGCCGAGCGGCTTCGATCATTTCGCCACCGATCCGACGGGTGTCGCGGCCTTGCTCGAGGCCGCCGCCGCGAGCTGAAGCCCACTCGAAATCGGTTACCCGCCAGTCGATGCCCCGGCGCGATATCGCTACTCGGGCCGGGAGTGCCTGCCGCGCGGCGGATCGGGCGGCGTCTCCGGCCAGTCGGCCGGGTCCTCCCACTCCGGCTCCCGCGGCCGCCCGGCTTCTTGCTGCCACTCTGATTCACCTTGCCACCCGGACGGTTCCGGCTGCCCCGGGTCGCCCTGCCAAGCGGACTGCTGCGGGTCGGCGCCGAACCAGTCCCGCTGCGGCTCTGCCGGTTGTCCCCAAGCACCTTCTGCCGCACCGGAATACGGCGCAGGGTAATCACCCGTCCGCGGCGGCAAAGGCATTTCACCGGTGCGCGGCTGGAACGGCATTCCGCCGGGGCGTGGTTGGCTGGGCGGCTCGCCGGTTTGCGGTTGGCTCGGCATCTCACCGGTGTGCGGCCGGAAGGGCGACTCACCGGAATACGGCTGGATCGGAACCTCACCCGTGTGCGGGGTGTAGGGGCTCGACTCGCCACGGGGGAGGTTGGGCTGCAAGGTGATTCGCGGGCCGGGCGGCGCGACGGTGGCGGTGCGGGGCACGGTGGGCGATTCCGGAGTGCCTCGGTCGGCCAGGCTCAGGTCCGTGTCGGTATCGGTTCCGGTCCCGCGGGTGGCGGGCCGGGCACCGGGACGGCCGCCGGTCGCGCGGGCACCGGTGCGCGCACCGGCCTTGGCGGCCGGGCGTTTCCGGGGGGCCGCGGGTGCGGGGCGGGAGCCGAAGGGCCGGGCCAGCATGACGGCGATGATGGTGGTCAGCGGCACCGACATGGCCAGAGCGATACCGCCGACCGCCGACCGCGCGATCTCGATGCCGACCGCGTCACCGGTGAGCACATCGCGAATGGACCGCCCGGCCACGCTGAACAGCAGCAGCAGCGGCAGCGCGCCACCCGCGTAGGCGAGCACCAGGGTGTACACCGTACTGGCGATGTGGTCGCGCCCGACGCGCATGGCAGCCGCGAAAATGCTTCGGCGCGTAGCCTTCTCGTCCAGCGCCGCCAGCTCGAACGCGGCCGACGCCTGCGTGATGGTCACGTCGTTGAGCACGCCCAGCGAACCGATGATGAAGCCCGCCAACAGCAATCCGGTAATGCTGACATGCTGGAGGTAGGTCGCGACATTGGTGTTCTGCTCCTCCGAGAGCCCCGTCAGATGCGTCATCTTCAAGGTCACCCAGGACAGCACCGCCGCCAGCACCATCGAGGTCAGGGTGCCGAGCAGGGCCGAGCTGGTGCGCAGATTCACCCCGTGCGCGAGGTACAACACCGCGTAGAGGATCAGCGCTCCCGACACCAGCGCGACCGGTATGGCCGGCTTGCCGTCCAGCAGCGCCGGCAGCAGGAAGACCACCAGCACGCCGAAGGCGAACACCAGCCCGAGCAGCGCCCGCAACCCGCGCCAGCGCGCCACCACGATGATCACCACCGCGAACACGATCGCGATGACGGTCAGCGGGAACCCGCGCGCGTAATCCTCGAACGAATACATCGGCGTCCCATTGGGATCCGCTTGCCGCACGATGCGGATCTTGTCGCCCTGGTGCAGCTCGGGCTGCCCCGGCCCCTTGGCGATCTCGAGCAGCGTCTTGTTGCCCTGGTGCGGCCCGGATTCGATGGCCACGATGCTGCGATCGCAGCTGTAGGAGTTGTTGCGCGGCGCCTGCGGTTCGTCCGGGAACACCTTCCCGATCGACGGGCTGCCGCACGCCCCGAAGTCCTCGCTGATCACCGTGCCCGCTTCGGTCTGCACCGCGCCACCGCCCGCGTTCTGCATCGGCAACGGGATATCGACATGCTGCGCACTCGGCCACAGCCACACCGCCCCGGCCAGCACGAGCACGCCGATGGCGACCAGCAACCCGACCACCACGCGCGCGGCGGTAGCGCCGATGGCGATGGGTCCGGAGTGGTCGTGGTGGTGATGATGGTGATCGCTCACCCGAACGAGCCTAAACGAAAACCGTTCCCTACTCCGCGCAGGTTCCCTACTCCGCGCAGGTCAGTGCACAAAGGTGACAACTGATTTCGCAAGGTTCCGGGTACCTCACCGGGTACGCCCAGAATTGTTTCGGCTCCCGACCGCCGGCACGCATCGCCGGCGGTGAACGGCTCTCTGCCGCGCACAGAAGTCGCGGAGAGGCGGGGAAGTTTGAGGGGCGGCGGAGAGCAGGGGGATGTCTCCGCCGCCCGGGGGCTGGCGGCCCAGGGGGGGTAGGCCACGCAACCCGGGGCTGGACGGACCAGGGGGGGTAGTCGGTCCAGCCGGGGCACTCTAGGTGCCGAGAACTACTGTACACAAAAGTGGGTTCTTTGCGCTAGCTAAGTCTCTAAAAACCCAACTTTTTCGTACTAGCGGTTTGTTTTAGCCATTGACACAAGGGGGACATCAAGTCCCCTGTACGGCAGGGTACAGGGGAAATACCCGAAAATCCCCTATTGCCGGTAGCTCGAGAGGAAGTTTCCGAAGCGCTCGATGGCCACCGAGAGGTCGCGCGCCCACGGCAGCGTCACGATCCGCAAGTGGTCGTGGTGCGGCCAGTTGAAGCCGGTCCCCTGCACCATCAGGATCTTCTCCTGGAGCAACAGGTCGAGCACGAGCTTCGAATCATCGCGGATCTCGTGAACCTCCGGATCCAGCCGCGGGAACGCGTACAGCGCACCCTTCGGCTTCACACACGAGACACCCGGGATGGTGTTGAGCTTCTCCCACGCCACATCCCGCTGCTCGAGTAGCCGCCCGCCCGGCAACACCAGATCGTCGATGCTCTGATGCCCGCCCAAAGCCACCTGAATCGCATGCTGCGCAGGCACATTCGGGCACAGCCGGGTGGAGGCCAGCAGATCGATGCCCTCGATGAACCCGGCCGCATGATCCTTCGGCCCGGTGATCACCAGCCAGCCCGAGCGATACCCCGCCACCCGGTAAGCCTTCGACAACCCGTTGAACGTCAAGCACAGCAAATCCGGCGCGAGCGTGGCCAGCGAGGTGTGCTTGGCATCGTCGTAGAGGATCTTGTCGTAGATCTCGTCCGCGAGCAGCAGCAGCTGATGCTTACGCGCCAAGTCGACGACCTGCTGCAACACCTCCGCCGAATACACCGCCCCGGTCGGGTTGTTCGGGTTGATCACGACAATCGCCTTGGTCTTGTCCGTGATCTTCGATTCCATATCGGCGATATCCGGCTGCCAGTCGTTCGACTCGTCGCACAGATAGTGCACCGGCGTCCCGCCCGCGAGCGAGGTCATGGCCGTCCACAGCGGATAGTCCGGCGCCGGGATCAGCACCTCGTCACCATTGTCGAGCAGCGCCTGCATGGTGATGGTGATCAGCTCGGACACGCCGTTGCCCAGGTACACGTCGTCGACGTCGAACTCCGGGAAGCCGGGCACCAGCTCGTACCGGGTGAAGATGGCCCGCCGCGCCGGCAGGATGCCCTTCGACTCCGAGTACCCCTGCGCGTACGGCAGCGCCGCGATCATGTCGCGCATGATCACGTCGGGCGCGTCGAAACCGAACGGTGCCGGATTGCCGATATTCAGCTTGAGGATGCGATGCCCCTCGGCCTCCAGCCGTGCCGCATGCGCGTGTACCGGCCCACGGATCTCGTAGAGCACGTTCTGCAACTTGGTGGATTGCTCCAGAACGCGTGGGGAT
The DNA here is from genome assembly GCF_001612945.1 of Nocardia inohanensis NBRC 100128. Taxonomy (GTDB): domain Bacteria; phylum Actinomycetota; class Actinomycetes; order Mycobacteriales; family Mycobacteriaceae; genus Nocardia; species Nocardia inohanensis. The sequence goes on along the minus strand of NZ_BDBK01000022.1, from coordinate 98,700 downwards.
CGATGCGGTAGGTGACCAGTGCTCACCCGTCCTATGGTGCCATCCGCCCGCAACCAGGAATTTTCAGTGCGGGGCGTCCAGCGACAGCATGCCCTTGGCGGCGCTGGTTCCGCAGAACTCCTCGATCCGCTCGTCCAGGTGACGAGCCTCGACCGCGTCGCGGAAGTCCGGGGAGGCCAGCCGCTGCCGCAGGGTGCTCAGCCGCTCACCCAATTGCGCGATCCGCTTGTCCTCCTCCAATTGCAGCACCGGCTCCAGCGCTTCGGCCGCGCCGTCGAGACTGCCGTTGATCAGGTGCGCGGTCGCGCAATCCACCCGGGCGAGCGATTCCGCGCCGTAGGACCGCTCCTCGGTCGGGCCGTTGGCATACAGGTCGATGGCCCGGCGGGTGGCGTCCAGCGCCAGCTCCGCCTGACCGAGATGGATATAGGTGGCGCCCGCGTAGTAGTGACTCTTGGGCTGGTTGAACCCGAACACGCCGCCCACCTCGTCGTGCAGGGTGTCGCTGCTGCCGCCGCCTTCACGCGCGTCGTCGGCGGCGCGGATGCAGCGTTCGGTATCGGCGGCGCTGCCCAGCCGGGACCAGATGCGGGCCTCGATATTGAGCAGCCGCACCCGCGCGGTCACCGACTCCGCGTACTGCTGCCCGCTCTGCGCCAGCACCACCGCGCGCCGCGGCTGATCCGAGCGGTATTCGATCAACGCCTGCATGCCGCGGGTCCAGGCACGTAATCCATTGTGCCCGCAGAGTTCCGCGTAAGCCCAAGCGGCCCTGGCCTGTTCGCCGGCCGCATCGACATAACCGAGATCGGTCGAGGCATTGGCCAGCAGACCGGAGAGAATCCCGGCGAGTTGATATAGGTGACTGGTATCGGCCGGACGTTGATGGCCTTCCAGCAACCGGTACACGCGACGCCGCACCCGCAACATCTCCACCATCATCGGCACCGGGGGCACATGCACGTAGTCGTTCGCGATGCGCGTGACATCCGCATCGAACTGCTCCAATGCGGTGGCACCCACATTGCTGCTCTCCGCCCTACCGGCGTGCTCACTTGCTTCATGGGCAGCCGCCATGATCAGATCCCTCTCCGAAATCGCCGCTAACGCATCGCCTCTCATCGCACCCGTATCGACGAGTGCCAGCAGTTCCGCGTCGCTGGAATAACTGGCTTGCGCCGGGTTGCCGGACCGCACCTCGGAACCGGCTTGGCGCACATCGAAACCGGGAACGGCGGGGCGGTCGATCAAGGGTTGATCGATCAAAGCCGCGAACCGTGCCCGCACCACATCGTCGGACCTGGCAAGGGAAGTATCGAGAGCGGCCTGATTCACCGGGCGCGGATGCACCCGGTCACCTCCGGCCTCCCATTTCGAAACCAGGCGTTCGTGCACACCCAGATGTGCGGCGAACTCCCGGATACTCATGCGCTTGGCATCGCGGAGGGCGCGGGCCTCTTTGCCTGACCAGTGCCGGACCACGATGTCATCCCTTCCGAACGAACTCCGACATCCAGGGTATGCGCGCAGCGGGAGCGCGGCCACGTCCGAAACCTACCTGGTACCAGGGGATATACGGATCGGTAATAAGGGCAGCGAAAGGGCAGCGAAAGGCGGGTGCGCGGGCATTCTCACAGTGCCCGCGGGCCGGGGACCCTGGTAGCAAGACGAAGGAGTCGGGCGGTGAACGCGGACAAGTTGAGAACGGTCGAGGACTGGGTGACCTACTACCGGCACGAGTTCGGGCTCCCGGTCACCGAAAGAGGCGGATACGTCATGCTTCCCGTCACCGGCCGCGTCGGGATAATCCATCTACCGGTCGCCCGGGCCGAAAAGGTCCGCGCCGCACTGCAATCCCAGCATCGCACGGGACCCATGCTGGCGCGGCAGATTCGCTGGAGCTTCCTCGCCGAACCCGATTCCCGGCCCGGAGATCAAGTCCTGGAAGCGCTGAACCGCCTGGACATCGGCATTCCCGCGGTCGGCAGCGCCGTCATGCTGCCCACCGGGCTGGGTCGCTGGACCCGCGAAGGATGTCACTGGGTGGTCGCGCCCACCCGCGATCAGAAACTCCCACCCCTGTCGGTATTGATCACGACAGCTCTGGCGGTGGGAACCGAGAGCGAGGACTGAACGCAGCCGGTCCTCGCCTGTCCGGCGTCCACGCCGGGCCCACCGAGTCCGCCCCCTTCTGGCAGTCGACGGGGCGGACTCGGTTTTACTGTTGCGGCTGTGGGGTTTCGGCGGCGGCGGGGGCCGGGAAGAGCGGGGGAATCGTGGGCACGATCACCGGGGGGAGGCCGGGGATGATCGTGATGGTGTTCGGGCCGGCGGTGGGGGCCGGGGCCTCGGTGGTGGTGGGTTCGCGGCGGGGAGCCGGGACCGCGAGGGATTCGTTGGTGGCCTCGGTGGTGGTCGGGGCCGCGGTGGTGGGGGCCGCCACCGAGCGGGTGGTGGTGGCCTGGACCGAGGTGCTGGCGTCGGAGCTCTGCGAATCGTGTTCCAGCACAGTGGGTCCCCAGCCGAGGGAGACGCCGATGGCGGCCACCACGACGAGCGCGCCCACTGCCACGCCGGCGATGCTGATCTCGCGGCGGCGGGTCGGCTTCTCTGCGGCGGAGGTGGTGGACAACCAGTCCGCGACCGGATCCAGCGGGGGCAGCGAAGAGGCGTCGTCCGGTACGGACGGGAACGGGGCCGGCGCGGGACGCTGGCGGACCGGGCGGGCCAGCAGCGCCGCGCCGCGGCTGGCGATGCTCTCCGGACCGGGCGCCACGATCACCGGCACCCCGAGCCAGCGGCGCAGAACCTTTGCGACCAAGGGGATCTGGGCGCCACCGCCGATCAGGGCGACGGCCTGCACCTGCTGTTCGGAGCGCAGGATGACATCGCGGGTCATGCGGGCCGAGGACTCCACGGCCAGCATGATCAGCGCTTCGAAGTTCTCCTGGGACAGCAGCACCAGGCCCTCCGGCGAGGGCAGGGCGACGGCGCTGCTGGTGGAGAGCTGCTCTTTCGCGGTGCGGCACAACGCATCCAGCGCGGCCAGGCCCGCCTGATCCGGCGGATGGGCGATGCGGCCGGAGGCGATCTGCTGTTCGCGGATCAGCGAATCCAGGTAGTCGCCACTGATATCGCTGGTGCGTTCGCTGAAACAGACCTGGCGCGAAGCGATATCGACGACGGTCACCGACAATCCGGACGCGCCGAGATCGTAGAGCGCGAGGGTGCCGTAATCCGGGGACGGCAGATGCGCGCGGAGTTCCCCGGAGGATTCCAGGAATTCCAGCGCCGCGATCACATCCGGCACCAGTTCGTAATTGGTCAGCTGCCGCCGGGCCAGCTCCGCGCGAATGGCGCGCGCGTGCTGCTCGTCTCGGTAGGCGATGGCGGTCGCGGCGATCTGCGGGTCGGCCGCGAGCAGGGCGCTGACGGCATCGGCGGCCAGTTCCTCCACGCGGCGTTCACCGACCGGAACCGCCTGCACATCGAATTGGCCGGGTGCGTTCGGTGATCCGGGGAACTCCGGCGCGGCGAACGCGGGCCCGGCGGAACTCCCGGCGTGCGGACGTGCGACGCGCACCGCGCCCGTCCCCACCGAAACTCCCAAGACCGAACTCATCCGCTGCCCATCTCGTTGCCACACCCACTCGACCGGCGCCCGGTTCACCCGCCCGCGCAGTCGCCGGAATCGCCAGGCGGCGCGGGGTGGAACCGTACATTACGGTGTGGTCACTGTACCTGTCGCCGCCACCTTACGACGTGCCGAGCAATACGTACACCCACAGTTCCACCAACTCGGCTGCCCCGCAGGGGCTTCGACTCCGAATCCCCGAAGTGCAAGGCTCGCCGCGACCCGCGCGGGCCTCAATTGCTGTTGGCCACCGGGAAGTTCAGGTACGCCTTCGACGGGGTGGGGCCGCGCTGGCCCTGGTACTTGGAGCCCACCGCGGCACTGCCGTACGGGTGCTCGGCCGGGCTGGACAGCCGGATCAAGCACAGCTGGCCGATCTTCATGCCCGGCCACAGCGTGATGGGCAGGTTCGCCACATTCGACAGTTCCAGGGTGATGTGGCCGCTGAAGCCCGGATCGATGAATCCGGCGGTCGAGTGGGTGAGCAGCCCGAGGCGGCCCAGACTGGACTTGCCCTCCAGCCGCCCGGCCAGATCGTCCGGCAGCGTGCACACCTCGAGGGTGGAGCCGAGCACGAACTCACCCGGATGCAGCACGAACGGCTCGCCGGGCGCGGGCTCGACCAGGGTGGTCAGCTCGTCCTGGCGCTGGGCCGGATCGATATGGGTGTAGCGGGTGTTGTTGAACACCCGGAACAGGCTGTCCAACCGCACGTCGACGCTCGACGGCTGGACGAGCGCTTGGTCGAAGGGCTCGAGCGCGAGACGCCCAGCGGCGATCTCCGCACGGATATCGCGATCGGAAAGCAGCACTGTGACATTCTGCCCTCCGCTCCGCTCCGGGCAAGCCGCAGGGTGGTGGAGGCGGTCGTCTACTCGATGTCGGCCGGCGCATCAGCAGGCGGTTTGACCTGGCGTTTCTGCCGCCCCCAACTGACGTGCGCCTCGGAGCGCATGCGGTCCACCATGTGCGGATAGTGCAATTCGAAGGCGGGGCGTTCGGAGCGGACGCGGGGTAGCTCGTAGAAGTTGTGCCGGGGTGGCGGGCAGCTGGTGGCCCATTCCAGGGAGTTGCCGTAACCCCACGGGTCGTCGACCGTCACCACTTCGCCGTAGCGGTAGCTCTTGAAGACGTTCCAGACGAAGGTGATCATCGAGAACCCGAGCACGAAGGAGCCGACGGTCGAGATCGTGTTCAGGGTGGTGAACCCGTCGCCGGGCAGATAGTCGGCGTAGCGGCGCGGCATGCCCTCGTTGCCCAGCCAGTGCTGCACCAGGAACGTGAGGTGGAAGCCGAAGAACGTGGTCCAGAAGTGCAGCTTGCCCAGGCGCTCGTCGAGCAGCCGGCCCGTCATCTTCGGGAACCAGAAGTAGATGCCGGCGAAGGTGGCGAAGACGATGGTGCCGAACAGCACGTAATGGAAGTGCGCCACCACGAAATACGAGTCCGAGACGTGGAAGTCCAGCGGCGGGCTGGCCAGGATGACGCCCGACAGGCCGCCGAACAGGAAGGTCACCAGGAATCCGACCGACCACAGCATGGGCGTCTCGAAGGTGAGCTGCCCGCGCCACATGGTGCCGATCCAGTTGAAGAACTTCACGCCCGTCGGCACCGCGATGAGGAAGGTCATCAGCGAGAAGAACGGCAGCAGAACGGCTCCCGTGGCGTACATGTGATGCGCCCACACCGCCACCGACAGCGCCGCGATGGAGAGCGTGGCGTACACCAGCGTGCTGTACCCGAACAGCGGTTTGCGGCTGAACACCGGGAAGATCTCGGTCACGATGCCGAAGAAGGGCAGCGCGACGATGTACACCTCGGGATGTCCGAAGAACCAGAACAGGTGCTGCCACAGCAGCGCGCCGCCGTTCGACGAGTCATAGATGTGCGCGCCCAGGTGCCGGTCCACGGCCAGCGCCATCAGCGCGGCGGTGAGAATCGGAAACGCCAGCAGCACAAGCACACTCGTCACCAGAATGTTCCAGGTGAAGATGGGCATCCGGAACATGGTCATGCCCGGGCAGCGCAGGCAGACCACCGTGGTGATCATATTGACGCCGCCCAGAATGGTGCCGACGCCGGAGACGGCCAGGCCCATGATCCACAGATCCGCTCCCACGCCGGGCGCGTGGGTGATATCGCTCAACGGCGTATAGGCGGTCCAGCCGAAGTCGGCCGCCCCGCCCGGGGTGATGAACCCGGCCGTCGCCATGGTCGCCCCGAACAGATACAGCCAGTAACTGAGGGCGTTGAGCCGCGGGAACGCCACATCGGGCGCCCCGATCTGAAGCGGCAGCACCGCATTGGCAAATCCGAAAACGATCGGTGTCGCATAGAACAGCAACATGATCGTCCCGTGCATGGTGAACAGCTGATTGAACTGCTCCGCCGACAGGAACTGCAACCCCGGCCGCGCCAGCTCAGCCCGCATCAACAGCGCCAAAACGCCGCCGATCAGGAAAAACGACATAGCCGAGAACAAATACATGTTCCCCAGCATCTTGGGATCGGTGGTGGTGATGGCCTTCCACAAATAGGACCCCTTGGGCCCCATCCGGCGCGGAAAAGGCCGCGCAGCCTCGATCTGCGGGACATCCCGCGCGGGCACCGCGGTCATAAGTCCTCCTCGGCCGCCGACCAGGACACGCGCGAACCAGCGCCAGCTAACTCTCAGCGCATCCAAAGTCCCTGTGGTGGACGGGTTTTCGACCCGAAGCCAAGTTTACGACCGCCCCCGACCCCCCACCCCACCTTTGATCGAATCCCCCGATCTTCCCCTCACCCCCAATGAACTTGCGCCCCCACACACCCCGTCTGATAGAGTCGCGAACGCACCAGATGCCGATGTAGTTCAATGGTAGAACTTCTGCTTCCCAAGCAGATGGCGCGGGTTCGATTCCCGTCATCGGCTCCACAAGGCCCCTGATCCCAGATCAGGGGCCTTTTTCGTGCTACTTGGTCTTGTTCACGCACTCGTCCATGATGCGGGTGGTGGCGGTGCCGACCTTGGCCTGGTCGTCGGCGGTCAGGCCGGATTTGGCGGCGGCGTCGGGGTCTACGGCGGCGGACTTGGCGTCGGAGTTGATCATGACGCGCAGGCCGTCTTGTGAGATGCCTTGGGTGTAATAGATTTTGGCGGCGCAGTTGGCGAGGTCTTCGGGGAGGTTGGTGCTCTTGAAGTACTTGGCGAGTTCTTCCTGAGTGACGTTCGGCTTGGCGTCGGCCTTGTCATTGCCGCCGCAGGCGGTCAGCAGCGGCAGCGCCACCAGGGCGGCGGCGATCAGGGAAATACGCACGGAAGTCTCGACTCTCGACGTGGGACGGTGAATGCGGGAGGAACGATCTCACAGATCCATGGCCGCGCGCAGGGCTGTGTCGATACGGTCCACGATTTCGCCGTCGACGGCGTCGATGCGGTCGGCGAGCCAGCCGCGGTAGATGCGGCCCAGGTTGCCGGCGTGCACCCAGCCGTGGCCGGGGATGGGGACGGCCAGAATGTCCTGGGGGTCTTCGGATTCCACCTCGGCGGCGATCAGCCACGGGCGCGGGGATTCGTTGATGCCGTCACTGCTGATGAGGATGATATTGCGGCGCCTCTCGGTGCCATGCGGGTGATAAACCCAGAGCTCACCCTTGCGCACGCAGCTCCTTCTCGGCAGCCTTCCGCTCGGCTTCGTCATCGGCGGCCAGTTGCACCGGGTCGGGGCCGGGGGCGCAGCCGGTGCGCACGGCTTCGCGCCGGGCGGCCCGGGAGATCCATGCCGAGGGGGACATTCCCGCACGGGCGGCGGCCTGCTCGGCATACGACCAGGCCGCCTCGTCCAGTGACAGCGTCACTTTCCTGGTTGCCATACCTTTTATCGTACCGGTGAGCTGGGCCGAAAAGCTCAATTGGCGATACGTCAACGACTGTTAGGGTCGGTCCACAGGACCAGGTCTGGGGAGTCGGTATGACCAAGTTGAACCATCACCGCGAAGGCAGCGGGGACCCGCTCGTGCTCGTGCACGGCGTGGGCAGCCATTGGCAGGTGTGGGAGCCGATCATCGGCACGCTCGCCGAGAAGTTCGAGGTGATCGCGGTGGATCTGCCCGGATTCGGCGGGAGCGAGCCGCTCTCGAACACCACGGTCTCGACGCTCGCCGACGCGCTGGTCGGCTTCCTCGCGGCGGAGGGCATCCAGAAACCCCATCTCGCAGGCAATTCCATGGGCGGCGGCATCATCCTCGACCTCGCCGCCCGCGGACTCGCGCGCTCGGTCACCGCCTACTCCCCCATCGGATTCTGGGACACCCCCGGCCGCGTCTGGTGCCAGCAGGCCCTGGGCCGCGCCGAGCAGCTCACCAAATTGCTGCGCCCGGCCGTCCCCTCGATCTTCGGCACCGCCACCGGCCGCTCCACCTTCCTCGGCCTGGTCTTCGGCAAACCGTGGGCGCTGACCCCGCAGGTCTCGGTGGACACCGTCGAGAACCTGCTGGCCTCCCCCGGATTCCGCCCCGCCCTGGACTCCTTCACCGAATTCCGGCTCCCGGACGCCACCCGCCTCGACGACATCCCGCTCACCATCGCGTGGGGCAATCGCGACATCCTGCTCACCTACGCCACCCAGTCCCGGCGCGCCCGTGCCGTACTTCCCGGCGCCCGGCATGTCACCCTGCACGGCAGCGGTCACACGCCGTTCTACGATGACCCGGCCGGTTGCGCCCGGCTGCTGCTGGACCTGCTGGAGGAATGACCGATGAGCAACAACGTCGCGCTGAGCTTCGAGGGCGATCGCGCCTACGTGACCCTCGACCGCCCGGACAAGCACAACGGCCTCACCCTCGAAATGCTGAACGAGCTGGTGAAGGTGGCCGGAGTCATCGAGCGCCGCAAGGACATTCGCGCGGTCATCCTCTCCGGCAACGGCCCCAGCTTCTCCTCCGGCCTGGATATCGCCAAGGCGCTCGGCGATCCGCTCGCCATCATCCGCAATTTCGTGCCGCTGCCGTGGAAGGGCACCAATGCCTTCCAGGAAGCCTGCTGGGCGTGGCGCCGGCTGCCGCAGCCGGTGATCGCGGTGGTGCACGGCCGTTGCTACGGCGGCGGGCTGCAATTGGCGCTGGCGGCCGACTTCCGTTTCGTCACACCGGATTCCGAGTTCTCGGTGATGGAGGCCAAGCACGGCCTGATCCCGGATATGACCGGCGCCGCCACCCTGTCGCGCTTGATCGGCGTGGATCAGGCGCTGCTGCTGACCATGACCGCCGACCCGGTGGATGCCGCCTACGCCGAGCGGATCGGCCTGGTTACCGAGGTGTCGGCGGATCCGCGGGCCGCGGCGGAGAAGCTGGCCGACCGCATCGCCACCCGCTCCCCGCATGCGGTGGCGAGCGCGAAACGGCTGTTCGATCGCACCTGGACGGCGTCGGTGCGCCGTACCCTGGCCGTGGAACGCGCGGTGCAGCTGCCGCTGATCCTCCGCAAGGCCCTTACCCGAGATACCAATTCGCAAACGTAAGCCAATTCACGGCAAACAATCCGGTTTGGAACCCCCATCGTGAGGGTAACGCTGTTAGCATTTTCACACTTTGCCAGCGAGTCGAACGTAATGTGCGGCCCGTCACATACTGTGCGGTCCGTTTATATTCGGCGACAACCGGAAGAGGACCCACCGCATTGACCAAGACCGCCCCCCTGCTGCTGTCGGCTCTAGCAGGTGCCACGGCCTTGCTCCTTACCGTGACCGGCCCGGCCGCAGCCAACCCCAACGCGATCAATCCGATTCCGGTGCTCAACGGCACCAATGGCCTGCCCCAGCTCCCAGGGCGCACCAAAGCGGTCTTCCAGGTCACCGGCATGGCCAGCCCCAACAACACCCAGAACTACAACGTGCTCGGCACCGACCTAGGCATCATGTGGGACAACGGGCACGGCGAAATGCTCACCACCTTCGGTGACACCGCCGGTCTCGGCTTCCCGAACCTGCTGGTCGGCAGTACTTGGGCGTGGCGCTCCAACATCCTGGTGCGCTCGCACACCACCAACCCGGCCAACGGCATCTACTTCGATTCCGTGGTCCGCGACGTGTTCGGGCAGGCCCGGGATCTCATCCCCAGCCCGAAGATCCCGTTCCTGGAGATCAGCCGCATTCCGACGGCGGCCATCTCGGTCGGCGGGGTGCAGTACATGAGCCTGATGTCGGTGAAGAGCTGGGACGACGTCGGCCAGTGGACCACCAACTACTCGGGTCTGGCCATCTCCGGCGACAACGGCGAGACCTGGGGTGAGCTGCCCGCGACTCGCCGTCCCGACGAGGGCGGCAACTCGAACTTCCAGATGAACGCGTTCGTCAAGGGCGGCGGGTTCGTCTACGAGTACGGGACGCAGTCCGGGCGCAACAACGCCGTGTACGTGGCGCGGGTGCCGGAGGCGGCCATCGCGGATCTCGGTGCGTACGAGTACTGGGACGGCGGCGCCTGGAAGAAGGGCGACGTGAACGCGGCCCAGCCGGTGATCGGCGGCGGCGTGTCGGAGATGTCGGTGCAGTGGAACGACTATCTCGGGCAATACATCATGCTGACCACAGATCCGTGGAACTCGGTGGTCATGTACCGCTCGCCGAGTCCGGAGGGACCGTGGGGCGGACCCGAAGTCCTGATCGACACCAGGGAACTGCCGACCGCGTACGCGCCGTACATCTTCCCGTACCAGACCGGCCGTGACCTGTACTTCCTCACGACCGTGCACAGCCAGTACAACGTGATCCTGATGCACACCACCCTGTGAGCACCGCATAAACGATCGGCCGCGAACGAAAGTTCGCGGCCGATCGTCGTTTCGAGGGCTCCTAGACTCGCAGCCATGGATGCCGTGGCATGGGACGAGCACTACGCCCGAACCGAATTGGTCTGGGGTGCACCGCCGAGCGACACCGTCGTGGAACAGGTCTTCGGACTGGAACGACGACTGCCGCTCGGCGGTTTCGGTATCGGGGAGCCCCGGCCGGAGTTGCCACGAGCCCTGGACCTCGGGTGCGGAGAGGGCCGCAATGCCCTCTGGCTCGCCACGCACGGCTGGCAGGTCGATGCCGTCGACTATTCACAGGTGGGGATCGACAAGGGCCGGACCGTCGCCTCCCGGTTGTCGAGGTCGGTCCGGTCCCGGATCAACTGGCAGACCGCCGACGTGACCCAGCTCGAAGCGGCCGGGATCACGGGCCCGTACGAGCTCATCCTGATGGCCTACGTGCACCTCCCCGCGGCCGATCGCCGCGCCCTGCTGCTGCGCGCCGCGGACATGCTCTCCCCCGAGGGGACCTTGCTCGTGCTCGGCAACGACACCTCGAATCTCACCGAAGGTTATGGCGGCGAACAGGATCCGGCGCTGCTGTTCACTCCGGACGACATTGTCACCGATCTCGGACCGGCCGGGCACGAGCTCCGGATTCGCACCGCCGACCGGCTGCGCCGGCCGACCGAGGACCGCGATGCCATCGACGCGCTGGTGGTGGCGCACAAGCCGGCGCCCGAGGAACCGGCGGAACCCGCGCTCGGCGGCGCTCCGGGGCTGCCGGAACTGCCGACCGGTCCGGAATCCGCCTAGGCGGTCCAGCGTTCGAGCCAGCCGGCCGCGGTCTCGGCGATCTCGTCGAAGCCCGCCCGGTAGGAATGGGCCTGACCTGGGATGATCCGGACCTCCGCGGCATCGGCGGCGTCCGGGATGCCGAACGGGTCGCGCGCGCCGTTGATCACCACGACCTCGATGTCGCCGGGCGCGAGCAGTTCCTCGCGCCGCGATTTCTCCGGCTTACCCGGGGGACGCAGCGGGAACGACAGCGCCAGCACGCCGCGCGCGCCGACCTCCCGGGCCGTGCGGCAAGCCACCCGCGCACCATTGCTGCGCCCGCCCTGAATGACCGGCTTGCCGCGGAATTTCTTGCGCAAAGCGGCGACGATCTCCAGCCAGGCCGCGTCCTGCACGTCGGCCTTACCGGGCGCCCGCCGTCCCGACACCCGATACGGCTGGGTCACCAGCGCTACCGCGCCACCCAGCGCCACCGCCGAATCCCGCACGGCGAGTAGATCTTTCGCGTCCGTACCGCCCCCGGACCCGTGAGTCAAGATCAATAAGAACCGCGGGCTCCGCCGCCCGGGCCGATCGATCTCCACCTCCGCCGGTCCGGCACTCGTGTCGATGCGCACCGTCCCACGGTATCCACCGGTGCGAACCCTCATCGCCCCAGGTCCGCCCCGGTGCGGCCGGACCGCCGGAATCCCCCGGCCCGCAACGGAAACGCGCGCGGCGACTACGGTTCGTGCCGTTGCTCACATTCGGCCCCGATCATCTTGGCCACGGTTCTACCGGTCGGTAACATGGCGAATAAGTTACCCGCCAGTAGCGTTGCTTTACGGCGTCTACCCGGTGGAGACCTAACGGGCGGGAACGGCACCACACCGAACCGCACCCATCTCAATGGAGAGTGAGTACGACCATGGGTCACTACAAGGCAAACGTCCGCGACCTCGAATTCAACCTCTTCGAGGTGCTCGGGCTCGGTTCCCTGCTCGATAGCGGCGCGTACGGCGATCTCGACGCCGACACCGTGAAGGAAATGCTCAGCGAGGTTCGCCGCCTGGCCGAAGGCCCGCTGGCGGAATCCTTCGAAGACGGCGACCGTAACCCGCCGGTCTTCGACCCGGAGACCCACACCGTCAAGCTTCCCGAATCCTTCAAGAAGTCCTACAAGGCGCTCGAAGACGGCGAGTGGTCCAAGGTGCCCGTGCGCGAGGAGCTCGGTGGCCTCGGCGCCCCCTCCGTCGTCGGCTGGGCCCTGGGCGAAATGATCCTCGGCGCCAACCCGCCGGCCCAGATGTACGCCGCCGGCGCCGGATTCGCGCAGGTCTTCTACAACAACGGCACCGATGAGCAGAAGAAGTGGGCTCAGAAGATCGCCGACCGCAACTGGGGCGCCACCATGGTGCTGACCGAGCCCGACGCGGGCTCCGACGTCGGCGCCGGCCGCACCAAGGCCATCCAGCAGGAAGACGGCACCTGGCACATCGAGGGTGTGAAGCGCTTCATCACCTCGGGTGACTCCGACGACCTGTTCGAGAACATCATGCACCTGGTGCTGGCTCGCCCCGAGGGCGCCGGACCGGGCACCAAGGGCCTGTCGCTGTTCTACGTTCCGAAGTGGCACTTCGACTTCGAGACCGACACCCTGGGTGAGCGCAACGGCGTGTTCGTCACCAATGTCGAGCACAAGATGGGCATCAAGGTCTCGGCCACCTGTGAGGTCACCTTCGGCGGCCACGGCATCCCGGCCAAGGGCTGGCTGGTGGGCGAGGTCCACAACGGCATCGCGCAGATGTTCGACGTCATCGAGAACGCTCGCATGATGGTGGGCACCAAGGCCATCGCCACCCTGTCGACCGGTTACCTGAACGCGCTGGAGTACGCCAAGATCCGCGTGCAGGGTGCCGACCTGACCCAGATGACCGACAAGGCCGCGCCCCGCGTGACCATCACCCACCACCCGGACGTGCGCCGCTCGCTGGCCATGCAGAAGGCGTACGCCGAGGGCCTGCGCGCCATCTACCTGTACACCGCCGCGCACCAGAACGCCGATGTGGCGGAGCTGGTTTCGGGTGCGGACAAGGACCTGGCGTTCCGCGTCAACGACCTGCTGCTGCCGATCGTCAAGGGTGTCGGCTCCGAGCGCGCCTACCAGTACCTGACCGATTCGCTGCAAACCTTCGGTGGCTCCGGCTTCCTGCAGGACTACCCGATCGAGCAGTACATCCGCGACGCCAAGATCGACAGCCTCTACGAGGGCACCACCGCCATCCAGGCGCAGGACTTCTTCTTCCGCAAGATCGCCCGCGATCGCGGTGTGGCGCTGGCCCACGTGGCCGGCCAGGTGCAGAAGTTCATCGACCGTGAGGGCGGCAACGGTCGCCTGAAGGCCGAGCGCAAGCTGCTCGCCACCGCGCTGGAGGACGTGCAGGGCATGGCGGCCACCCTGACCGGGCACCTGATGGGCGCCCAGCAGGACCCGAAGGAGCTCTACAAGGTCGGCCTGGGTTCGGTCCGCTTCCTGATGGCCGTCGGTGACCTGCTCATCGGCTGGCAGCTGCTGGTGCAGGCCGAGGTCGCCATCAAGGCGCTCGACAACGGCTCGACCGAGCCGTTCTACCAGGGCAAGATCGCGTCCGCGCAGTTCTTCGCCCGCAACGTGCTCCCCGAGCTGACCGCGACCCGCACCATCCTGTCGAACCTCGACAACGACATCATGGAGCTGGACGAGGCAGCCTTCTGATCCGCCTCTCCGCGACTTCAGCGCGCGGCCCGGGTGCCGTCAACCGCCGTGCATGCGTGCCGGCGGTTGGGTGCCCACCCCATTTCGGGGGTACCCGACGAGTTACCCTCGCCGCGCGAAATCAGTTGTCGCCCTGAGCAACCAAGAATTCCATACCGGAAACACTCTGCGGCCCGGCTCTACCGGGCCGCAGTGTTGTGTCCGGGTCAGGTGGGTTCGGCGAGGACTACGGTGTTGCCGCCCATGCCTTTTGCGCGGTACATGGCGGCGTCCGCGAAGGCCAGTAGGTATTCGGCGTGGCGGGCGGTGGAATCGGCTTCGATGACGGCGACTCCGACGCTGGCGGTGATCGGGGTGCTGGCGGCGCAGCCGGCGATGGCGTGGCGGACGCGTTCCGCTTCGGAAGCTGCCTCATTCACGCTGGTCAGGCGCTCGACCACGACGAATTCCTCACCGCCGCTGCGGGCCACGATGGATCCCGGGCGGGCGGCGGCGCGCAGGCAGGTGGCGGCGCGGATGAGCACCTGATCGCCTTCGGAGTGGCCGAAGGTGTCGTTGACGGCCTTGAAGCGATCCAGGTCGATGGTCATGACGCAGATCGGCGTGGCATCGCCGGAGGCGAACCAGCCGGACAGGTAATAGTCGAGACCGCGGCGGTCGAGCAGACCGGTGAGCGGATCCGAGAGCGCGTCCACGCGCAGCAGCCAGTAGCAGAAGTGCAGGGCGGGCAGCACCACGACGGTCGCGGTGGCCATGGTCAGCACGATGGCGAGGGCCAGTGCCGCGTCGCCGGTGTGATGCGACCAGACGCGTCCGGCGAGCAGCAGCACCGTCAGCACCGACCAGGCGGTGTGCAGGGCCAGCATGCGCGGGCCGTGGAAGAAGGTGAAATAGCTGCCGGTCACCACCAGCAGCACCGCGTTCAGCGCGCCGGACATGCGATTGGACTCGGCCAGGGAAGTGGCCGTGATCAGCACATCCGCACCCGCCATGAACAGCAGTGATCCGCGCTCGGTCGGCCACGGGGCCAACCACCAGTACACCGCCCACAGGGCCGCGAAGACGGCGGTCACCACGACGATCGCATCCCCGACCGCGGTGTCGGGCCCCGCGCCGGAGACGAAAACGAGCACGGTGATCACGAACATGACCGCGCCGGCCGCCGCGATGATCAACTTGATCGGCCCGAGCGCCCCCCGCGACTCGAATGTCCGCACCAACCAGCGATAGTCGACCGGATCACGCCACCAGGCCCGCACCATGGTGCGCTGGTCGCATCCGTGATCATCACCGGCAGTCGACAACGTGAGACCTTCTTCCCCAGTTGCTTCGATCATCGAAAAATCCGGGAGGTTTGCTGTCCGCAAGCCAAGTCTAGGCAACCGGCGCGATTCCGGCAGGCCCTGATTCCCCCGGTCGGCAGGCTATCGCCGGATCGGCGGGCCCGCCACCCCGGGTGCCACGGATTCGCCGAAGGCAATGCGCGCATCCGCGCGAATCGCATCTCGCGAGATATCCACAACCGTCCCAAGACTTGTCCACGGGCTGTGGATAACCTTGGGAGAAGTCACGATGATCGGAATCGTCAGCGGCCCAGCACTTCTCGCACCAGTCGAGCAGCGTCGGACAGTTCCGTCCGGACCTCGGCAGCGGTGGGGAAATGCCCGCCGGTGGCGGCCGGCCATATCGACCGCCTGCTCGCAGGACTCACTCGCACTTGACGACCGGCACCGCGTCGTACTTGACGGTGCGGGTCTTGCGCGAGATCTCCTTGCCGGTCTTGGCATCCCGGATGACGCGGGTGTCGGAGGTGGTGAAACCCGGTGCGCCGTCGGAGGCGATGCAGTTCTTGCCCTTGGGCAGGGTCACCGTGGTCGGTTCGGTCGGCTTGGTGCGCTCGCCGCTGATCGACTCCACCTCAACGGTTTTGGTGCTCCACAGCCGCACGGTGACCTCGGAGTCGGTGGTCGAGGTCTCGATGACGACGCCGTAGGGGGTGTTGTTGCGGAACTTGAGATCGATCGCGCCGTCGAAGACGGTGGCCTCGCGGGCGGCCGGGTAGCGGGAGATGTAGTAGCTGTGCTCGGTGTGCCCGGCATCCTCCATGCCCGCGAAATAGGAGGCGTTGTAGAGGGTGGTGGCGAACTGGCTGATGCCGCCGCCGACCGCGACGCCGGGGCGGCCGTGGTCGATGATGCCGGACTCGACATAGCCCTGTTCGACCCCGCGCGGACCGGTGAAGTCGTTGAGCGAGAAGGTGTCTCCGGGTTTCACCACCGCGCCGTCCACCTTCTTGGCCACCACCCGGATGTTCACGCCGGACGGGCCGCTGAAACCGGAGGTGGTGAAGGAACCGATGGGCTGCACCACGCCCAGCTTCTCGGCTTCCTCGGTGGCGAGCTTGGGCTTCACCTGTTCGTAGACGACGGCCCGGGTGCGCTCACCGGGTGAAACCAGCAGGGCGGCAAGCCCTTCGAAGGTCTTCTCCCAATTGATGGTGTCGCCGGTGATCGCCGGGACCACGGTGGCGCGACCGCCGGAGAGGGCGAAGGAGGCGTCCTTGGGCTCCACCTCGGTGCGCTTCAACTGCGGATCCAGCGCGGCGATCAACGCCTCGGTGTTGTACGAAAGCACCAGTGCGCCTTGTCCGTCCGGCTTGAAGGACAGCGCCCCGGCGATCTGCTCGGGCTCCAGCACGCCGTTGCCGCCCTTACCGGTGAAGGTGATCGCGGAACGCACCGCGGGCTGCGCGGACTCCCGGATCGCCCGGTCCACGGCCTCGGCCCGCACCTGCGGCTGCTTCTCCACGGCCGGCAGGTCCAGCAGCTTCCCATCGGCCCAATGTTCGGCCAGCACAGCGCGGGCGGCGGTCACATCGAGCACTCGACCGGGCACCGGCTGTACCGGCACGGGTCTGGCCTGTTCGAATACCACTCCGCCCTCGACGGGCTGGCGGTCGTGCACGGTGAGCGCCTGGAGCTGTTTGTCCATGGCGGCGGCGTCGACGGTGGCGGCGGGTTCCACATCCCGGGTGCCGAAGAACGACCACAGCCGGGTGAACGGATTCACCGGCTGCCCGCCGACCCGGTCCCAGGTACCGTCCCAATCCACGCCCAGCCCCGCATCCCGCGGCACCAGGGTGGTCTTCACATCGCCGATCTCGACCGTCAGCGGTTGCGCCACACGCTGATTCAGCTCGCTTTCCAACCGCGATTGCGCGACGGCGCGATCCAGCCCGCCGATCTCGATGCCCGCGACCCGCACCCCCCGCGCGACCTCGCCCGACGATAGCGACCAATCCAGCGCGTAAGCGACCCCGCCTACGGCCATCAGCACACCCACCGCGACCCCCACTCGGCGGGCCGTGCTGGAGCTCAGGAACTGCCGTCCGGGCGTCGGTTCCTCGACGGGCCGGCGCGCTTGTGCGTGACGTCCGGGACTACCGCTGGTCACGAACCATCCTCCCAATGGTCGACTGGCGAACCCGCGGTGCGCGAATTCCCCGCCCACCATAGTGGCCGCCACCGACAATCCGCAGCTCGGCACGGAAGCAGCGAATATTCAGCAACCACTGTCGACATGCAAAGGTGCCAGCTGATTTCGCCGCGATCCGGGTAACTCACCGGGTACGCCCAGAATTGTTTCGGCTGCCTACCGCCGGAACGCATACGCGACTGTCAACGGATCCCAGCCGGACGCGAAAGTCGCGGAGAGACGGAAAAGAGCTCCGTGCGGTTGCCGGGTCGGGGGTCTGGCAACAGCACGGAGCCAACCCGTCTATCGGAGTGCACTCAGGGGCGTTACACACCTGCCCGGCAAACCCGGAAAATTCACGGGATCGGTCAGACTGGGACAATGGGGGCAATTGCCGCCAGGCAGTGCTCGGGACATGCCGCGGCTCCGGACGACTCGAGGAGATGAGTATGCAGCTCGGAATGATCGGGCTCGGCCGTATGGGCGCGAATATCGTGCGGCGGATCATCGGTGACGGGCATACCGCCGTCGGTTACGAACGCAAGCAACCGCACATCGACGAGCTCAGCGCCGAGCTGGGCGACAGTTTCGCCGGGACCACGGACCTGCCGAAGTTCGTGGCGCTGCTGGAGAAGCCGCGAGTGGTCTGGGTGATGATCCCGGCCGGTGCGACCGGTGCGGTCATCGACGAATTGGCCGAACTGCTGGAGCCCGGCGACATCATCATCGATGGCGGCAACAGCCGATACCACGAGGACATCAAGCGCGCTGCGATGTTGCTGCCCAAGGGAATTCACTACGTCGATATCGGCACCTCGGGCGGGGTGTTCGGTTTGCGGCGCGGCTTCTGCTTGATGATCGGCGGCGAAGCGGACACCGTCTCGTATCTGGAGCCGCTGCTGAAATCCATCGCGCCCGGAGTGGATGCCGCACCGCGCACGCCCGGCCGCACGGGCGCGCCCTCCACGGCCGAAGAGGGTTATCTGCACTGCGGTCCGGCGGGTGCGGGGCACTTCGTGAAGATGGTGCACAACGGCATCGAATACGGCGCGATGGCCGCCTATGCCGAGGGCATGAACATCCTGCACCACGCCAATGTCGGGAAGCAGTCCGACGCCGAGCATTCCGCCGAGGTCACCCCGCTCGAGCATCCCGAGTACTACCGATACGACATCGACCTACCCGAGGTCACCGAAGTGTGGCGGCGCGGTTCGGTGGTGGCGTCCTGGCTGCTCGATCTCACCGCCGCCGAGCTGTACGCCGACCCCAACCTCGATTCCTTCGGCGGCCGCGTCTCCGATTCGGGCGAGGGCCGCTGGACCGTCGACGCCGCCATCGACGAAGGTGTTCCGGCCCCGGTGCTTTCGGCCGCTCTGTTCCAGCGCTTCGCCTCGCGCGGTGAATCGCTGTACGCGGACAAGGTGCTCTCGGCCATGCGCCAGGCCTTCGGCGGCCATCACGAGCTGCCGAAGACCTGAGGCCCCGGCTCAGTCGAAGACGCTGTCCAGCCAGCCGACGGTCTGCATGCCGAACAGGTCGGTGCCCCAGCCGTACATGTCGGTCAACTGCTTTACCATGCTGCAATCGGTCGGCTGGTAGGTGACATCGACTCCGCGCGAACGGTATTCATCGGCCAGCGACCGCGAGTCCTGCGCCGGTACCAGCGACATGAACGAGTCGTCGGCCGCGCACGAGGTGATCAGCACCTTGGCGCGCGGCGTGCCGGTCCCGAGCCGGTTGTCGTCGTAGACGTGCTGGAAGGCCGGTTCGTCGGCCGGGTTCAGCCCGGAGGTGAACAGCGTGTTCAGGGGCACGAACGGCAGGCCGAAATAGACGGTCTGGCATTGGGTCCGGAACAGGTCCGCGAGCTGGCGGCCGGCGGGCGTCAGCTTGGCGTTCAGATCCATCTCCGGATACTTCGGCTCCAGGCCGAGCAGGGTCGCGAACGCGAATCCGGAGCCGATCGAGCCGTCGGCCTTGCGCATGAAGTTGCGCTGATCGACCACCATGCCTTCCAGCACAGCCGATTTCACGTTCAGCTCGGGCGCGTACTCGGGCTGGAGTTCGGCGGAGAAGCCCGCGCCGACGCCGCCGCCCGCGATACCGAACAGCGCGATCTGCGCCTGCGGATTCAGTCCCGCCGGAGCGTGATTGAGTGCCGCGCGGACGCCGTCGAGCTGGGTGTGGGCGGCGTATTTGCCGGCGAAGACGCCGTGCGGATCCGGGTCGGCGTCATTGCCGACATCGGAGATCATGACCGCGTAACCCTTGTCGAACATGAGCGCCAGCGGCCCCAGCGCCGAGAAGGACGCGCCGTCCATCGGGTCGCCGCCGGTCCATTGGGTGCTGGGATGGCAAGCGGCGCCGACACTGTCATTGGCCTCCTGATAGGAGACGATCTTGCGATCGGCGTCGGCGCGCCCGTCGACCGGGATCATCAGGATGCCGGTGCTGATCTCCGGGGTGACGCCGTCGCGGCCGGTGGTGACGTACATGAGCTTGTACGCGTCCAGGTTCGCGGGCTTCACGCCGGTGAACAGCACGTCGACCTTTTTGGCCTTCAGCACTGTCCCGGGCTGCTCGTCTCCGCCCAGCGCCGGTTCCCGGTACCACGGGTCATCGGCGCGCAAGCCGCGGAACACCTCTTCGGGCGAGGCCAGGGTGCCCTCGGTCAGCGCGCCGATCACATAGCCGTTGAACACCTGCCCGAGGTCGGGGGTGCTCGGCGGAACCGGTTGCGCCGCGGCGGTTCCGGCGGCGAGTCCGAGGGCGGCCAGCGCCGCCAGGGCATTGGTGGTCCAGCGGCGCATCAGAGTCCTCCGGCGTCGGTCACCCGCAGCGCCTGCGCGGCGGAGAGCAGCGTCTCCGGGGCGGTCAGCAGCGGACGATGGGTTTCGAGTTGGATCTCGTAGGGGGTGTTCATGACCGCCGCCAGCGCGGGCCAGTTGTGCTCGACCTGATCGCGGTACTTGGGCAGCAGTTCGGTGGTGATGTAGGCCCAGCGCTCGTCCAGGACCGACCAGTTCCAATCCGGCAGCGGCAGTACCAGTTCCATCGCGCGGCCATCGGCTGCGGTGAAAGGCATTCGCGCGGAATCGAATTCGCGTGGCGGGCGTACACCGGCGACGGACGGGGTGCCGGCCGCACCGCTCAGATAGGTGATGGCCTCGCCCACCGGCCCGCGGTAGCCGCGCACCTGATCCCATTGCGCGCCGACCGCCCACTGCTGTTCGCGGCGCAGCAGCACGACGTTTCCGGCCGCGATGCGGTCCTGGTCGCCGGAGGCGATATCGCGCCAGGCCCCGAGCACATCGTCGCCGATCAGCCCGGCCGCCCGGAACTCCGCGACGGCGGGCACGCCGCCGCTGACGTAGGCGTCGTGCATGGGGATGAGATCGGTGAAGATGTTCTTCTGCATCACCAGGATCATCCCGAGGATGTAGTCCAGGTCCGCGGGCGTGATCTTGTCGCCCGCCTGGGCCAGCGCGGCCAGACCGCGCGGCAACAGCGTCACCGCCTGCTCCCCCGCCGCATCGCGGACCGCGCCCAGCACGGTGCGGGCGGCATCGGCGATTCCCGGCAGCTGGTAGATGGTCTTGCCGAGGTCGAAATCGACCAGCCCGCCGCCGAAGTCGGCCCCCACCTGCCCGGCCATCCCGGCCCATTGCAGTTCGCGATGCGCGAGCTGGAGGTTCTCGTAATAGCGGTAGGAGGCGATCAGATTGCCGCGGTTGGCGCCGATCCCGGCCCGCGGATCCCAGCTGCTCAGGTCGATTCCGGCCTGTCCGGTGGCGTCGACCAGCCAATACTGTTCCAGCAGTGCGGCATAACGCGTGGCCGGGATGCCGCGGCCACGCGCCTCGTCGAGCAGCCGGCCCAGTTCGGCACGGTCGTAGGGCAGCTCGGGGTGGATGCCGCCGGGCCCGGCCGCGGCGTCGCGATTGACCAGCGGCAGGTCCAGCACGCGGTCGAGCGGGTCGGCCGCGACGGCCGGGGTGGCGGCGAGGCCGACGGCGAGCGCGGCGGCCAGCGCCAGGCCGGTCGCACGCAGGGCGGTACGGATACGCATGTGTTCGAAGCCTTTCGGGGCGCGGGGTCGGAGACGCGCCACAGTCGGCCGCCCAGGCAGCCGAGTCAATTAGCTGAATACTTGCTGTATACGAACTTAAAATCTGATATATGACAACTCTCGCGATCGACGTGTCGCTTTGTCATAAAGTCGTAAAGTAACGCACAGGTTGCCTGATAGGCGGTGTGTTTCATCCGACTACGCCGGATCGAATTCGGAAAATCGCGGGCACAACTCGGATGACATATTTCACAGCGAAGCCTCGAAACGAGTGCTCGCCACGCGACACGGCCGCCACGGCGGTGTCGAACTGGGCCGTCGCCCGCCCGGCGGCTACCGTCAGTGGACATGCGCCTCTTACCCGGGATCGTGCTCGCGGCCACCGCGGTCGTCCTCACCGCCTGCTCCAGCGGCAGCGGCCCGACGAACGAATCGGCCACCAGCAGTAAGGAATCCGCGAGCGCCACCACCGCGCCACCCACCACTACGGGCGGGCAACAGGATTGCGCCGCAGGGTATCTGGCGCAGTTCACGCCGCGGCAGAAGCTGGCACAGCTGCTCACCGTGGGCGTCACCGGCACCGCCGACGCGGAGAACGTGATCAAGACCGAACAGGTCGGCGGCATCTTCGTGGGCGGCTGGACCGACAAGTCGATCCTGACCGACCGATCCGCGATGGCCAAGGTCAAGGCCGCGGCCCGGACCCCCGTCATGGTGACGATCGACGAGGAGGGCGGGCGCGTCTCGCGGGTCAAGGACCTGATCGGGCCCGCACCCGCGGCCCGGGTCGTCGCCCAGACCATGAGCCCGGAGGAGTTCTACACCTTCAGCCTGGACCGGGCGCAGAAGCTGAAGGCGCTGGGCGTCACGGTGGATTTCGCACCGGACGTGGATGTCAGTGCGCAGCCGGATGATTCGGTGATCGGCGACCGTTCCTTCTCCGATGATCCGGACGTGGTGGTGCAGTACGCGGACGCGCTGATCCGGGCCTATCACGAGGCGGGCATCGGCACGGTCATGAAGCATTTCCCCGGCCACGGCTCCGGCTCGGGCGATTCGCACACCGGCGCGGTGCGCACGCCGCCGCTGGCCGAGCTCCAGACCAAGGATCTGGTCCCGTATCGCAAACTGATCGACTCCGGGTCCGCGGTCATGGTCGGCCACCTGGACGTCCCCGGTCTCACCCAGCCGAACGTTCCGGCCAGCATCAGCCCGCAGGCCATGGCACTGCTGCGACAGGGCGCTGGCTACGATTCAGCACCCTTCGACGGTGTGATCTTCACCGATGATCTCGGCGGCATGGCGGCCATCACGGCGCGCATGAGCATCGCCGACGCGGTGGAAGCCGCCCTGGTCGCGGGGGCCGACAATGCCCTGTGGATCACCACCGACGCGGTGCCGCAGGTGCTGGATCGGCTCGAGCAGGCGGTGCGTGAGGGCCGCCTACCGGGAAGCCAGGTGGATGCCTCGGTACTTCGCATGGCAAAGTTCAAGGGCACCGCGCCGCATTGCTGAGGGCCGCTCGAGCGCTCTCCGTCGTTTCGATCCGGCACGGCTTCAGCGCCTGATCGGCGAATCACCGGCAATTCGGGGTCGCGGAACTTACCATGGAGTAAGATAAGGGCTTCGATATGTCCTAGGAGAGTGCATGGCTGGCGGAACGAAAAGGCTTCCTCGCGCGGTGCGCGAGCAGCAGATGCTCGACGCCGCCGTGGAGGTCTTCTCGCGCAAGGGATATCACGACACCTCCATGGACGCGATCGCCGCCGAGGCGAAGATCTCCAAGCCCATGCTGTACCTCTACTACGGCTCCAAGGACGAGCTCTTCCGGGCCTGCATCCACCGGGAGAGCATCCGGTTCATCGAAGCCGTCGCGGTAGCGGGCAACCCCAAACTGACGCCGCACGAGCAGTTGCGCGCGGGCCTGGAAGCCTTCCTGTCCTACGTCGACAACAACCGGCTCTCCTGGCAGGTGCTGTACCGGCAGGCGCTGGGTCAAGCCCCCTTCGCCTCCGAGATCGCCAACAGCCGGGACCGGATCATCGAGCTGACGGCCAAGCTGCTGGAGTCCAGCGCCAAGTACGCCGAGCCCGGCACCAATTTCGAGGTGGTGTCGGTGGCGGTGATCGGTGCGGGCGAGGCCATCGCCGATCGGGTGGCGGCCGGGCAGATCGAAATGGCCGAGGCCGTGAACCTGCTCGACGATCTGGCCTGGCGCGGCCTGTCCGGCAAGAAGAAGGCCGACTCGGTCGCCGAATCGGTCTGAACCCACCGCTTGCCCGCCGCCCCGAACCCTGCGACAGTTTCGCTCTGATCATGTCGCTGGACGTCCGGGCCGGTCCGGGCGGGGAATGGGGAACGGGCTTTGTTCGGGCTGCTCAAACCGTGTACGCACAATGCCGGGAAGTACGGGCTCGCCGCCTCGGACTTCCAGGCCCAGATGTGCGGCCTGTGCCTGGGATTGCGTGACGGGCACGGACAGGTCGCCCGCGCGGCCACCAACACCGATGCCATCCTGCTCGGAATGCTCACCGAGGCACAGCAATCGGAGCCGGCCGGCCGGCGCACGGCCGGCCCCTGCCCCGCGCGTGGCATGCGCCGGGCGAACGTCGCGGCCCCCGGCTCCCCCGGGGTTCAGCTCGCCGCCACCGCCTCACTCCTGTTGGGCGCGACCAAGATTCGTGACCACATCGACGACGGCGATACCGGCCGCCTGGCGAGCCGCCCACTCGGCCGGATCTCCGATCGCTGGCAGGCACGGGCGCAAGCCGCGGCCGACCGGATCGGCCTGGACGCGGCCCCGCTGATCGTGGCCGTCGAAGCCCAGCCGGAGCTGGAGCTGGCGGCGATGCGCCGCACGGCCGCCCGGAACGGTGGTCCGCGACCGGATCTCGTCGCCGCCCAGCCTGATTCGCGCCCGGCGGGCCCCTTTTCCGACCTGATTGCCACCGCGGGTGATTCATCCGTGCCCGATCTGGAGGTGCTGGCGGCTCTGACCCGGCCGACGCAAATATGTGCCGCGGAGCTGTTCCGGCACACCGCGATACTGGCTGGGCGGCCCGAGAATGCCGACGCGCTAAGGGAAGTCGGGTGGCAGTTCGGGCGGATCGCGCATCTGGCGGACGCGATCGAGGATCTGGAGGCGGATCGCGAGCACGGGCGGTTCAATCCGCTGACCGCCACCGGGACCTCCACCACCGAGGCGTATGCGCTGCTGCGGGAATCGGATTCGCTGCTGCGCGCGGCATTGCTGCGGACCGGGCTGGAGCGCGCGGCCACGGTGCGCTGGATGCTGCTGGATCCGCTGCACAGCGTGGTACGGCGGATCGGCCGGGCGACGGGGGCGCTGCGAACGTGCGCGACGAATTCGTGCGATCGGCACGGCACCGCGACGTCCGAAAGCGTCGGCGCGCCGCATGCCCAGTACGGCGTCGAACCGCCGCGAACTCCGTTCAGCCGCCCGGGATTCTGGGAGGGCATCGGAATCGGCTTCACCCAGTACTGCACCGGTTACGCCTGCTGTGCCGAGCACACCAATCCGTGCACCGGCGAGCACAAGAAATCCTGGCTCGAGCGCAACCTGCACGAGCTCTGCGATTGCGGGTGCGACGGCTGCTCGAACTGCTGTAGCTGCGACTGCGGCGGCAACGGTGACGGCGGTTGCTGCGATTGCGATTGCTGCGACTGCGATTGCTGCGGCGGCTGCGACTGCGGCTGCTGAATCCGGCGCACCCGGAACGCGAAAACCGCGCACCGATTCGTGATCCGGATGTCGAAACCCCTGCGAGACGACATACGGTTCGCGAATCGGTGCGCGGCCGGCACTCCTGCGAGTGCGAACTCCCGGTGTTCGAGACGAGCTCTTGACGAACCCCGGGAGTTGGTCCTCTACCTTAGCGCAGGGTCGCGGTGAGGTGCGGGAAACCCTTCTTCGGGTTGCGCAGGGCCAGGTCCCAGCCACCCGCGACGCGATCGGCGTACACGTTCACCGTGGACGGCAGGAAGATCGGCTTGCCGAACTTCACCTCGTAGGTGGCCTGGCCGGGAACGCGGCCCTCGATATTGGACAGGATGTTGGCCGCGGACCACATACCGTGCGCGATCGGCTTCGGGAACCCGAATGCCTTGGCGCCCAGGGCGGAGGTGTGGATCGGGTTGTGGTCCCCGGACGCGGTGGCATAGCGGTTGATCATCTGCTGATCGACCCGGGTCTGCCGCATCGGCGCGGGTGCTTCCTCTTCCGGCTTGGGCTCCGGCTTGGGCCCGCCCGACAGCGAGGTGCGCTGCTGGTGCAGGAAGGTGGTGACCTGCCGCCACACCAGCTCACGACCGACGTTCACCTCGGTGACGGCGTCGACCAGCAGGCCCTTGGGGTGCTCGCGCAGGTTCTCGATGTGCGTCTCGAAATCGAGCGGTTCGGACACCGAGATCTCACGGGTGCGTTCGATGGTGTTCTGCGCGTGCACCGCGCCGACCGCCACGAACGGGAAGTCCCGCGCCACCACCAGCTGCATGGCCAGCGGGAAGCTGAGCACGAACGGGTAGGTCAGCGGCAGCGCGTCGTCGAAGCGCAGCCCGGTGGCCCGGCAGTAGGCGGCCAGATGGTCGGGATCGACCTTCAGCCCCGCCAGCTTGATGACCCGGTCGGGCAGCTTGTCCGGCCGCGCCGAGAGTCCCGGCACCGGAACGGCGCCCAGCGCCGCCTTGACGAAAAGGCTGCTGTTCTTGGGGATTTCGCTGAGCGTGATGGTCTGCGACATCATGCTCCGATCAGGGCCTGGCCGCAGACGCGAACGATATTGCCGGAGACCGCGTTCGAGGCCGGGGAGGCGAAGTAGGCGATGGTCTCGGCGACGTCGACGGTCTGGCCGCCCTGCAACAGCGAGGAGAGCAGGCGGCCGGCCTCGCGGGTGCCGAGCGGGATGGCGGCGGTCATGGCGGTCTCGATGAAGCCGGGGGCCACCGCGTTGATGGTGATGCCCTTCTCGGCCAGCTTCGGCGATTCCGCGTTCACCATGCCGATGACGCCGGCCTTGGAGGCGCCGTAGTTGGTCTGGCCGCGGTTACCGGCGATACCGGCGATGGAGGACACGTCGATGACGCGGCCGCCTTCCTTGAGCGCGCCGGCGGCGACGAGACCCTCGGTAATGCGGTGCGGCGCAGCCAGGTTCACGTTGATGACCGAGTTCCAGCGACCCTCGTCCATGTTGGCGAGCAGCTTGTCGCGGGTGATGCCGGCGTTGTGCACGACGATGTCGATGCCGCCGAAGCGCTCGGTGGCGAAGGCGGCCAGCTTCTCGGCGGCGTCGGGGGCGGTGACGTCCAGGGCCAGGGCGGTCGCGCCGACCTTGTTGGCGGTCTCGGAGAGCGCCTCACCGGCGGCCGGGATATCGGCGACGATGACGGTCGCGCCGTCGCGGGCGAAGACCTCGGCGATGGTGGCGCCGATGCCGCGGGCGGCACCTGTCACCACGGCGACCTTGCCTTCGAGCGGCTTGTCCCACGAGGCGGGGGCGGTGGAGTCGTCCTTGCCCACCCGGAAGACCTGGCCGTCGACGAAGGCCGACTTGCCGGAGAGGATGAAGCGCAGGGTGGATTCGAGGCCGGTGGCGGTGGCGGCGGCTTCGGGGTGCAGGTACACCAGGTTGGCGGTGGCGCCGCGCAACAGTTCCTTGCCGACCGAGCGCGAGAAGCCTTCGAGCGCGCGCTGGGCGATCTGCTCGTCAACGGTGGCGGACAGTTCCGGGGTGGTGCCGATGACGAGCACGCGGCCGGAGGCGGCGATGCTGCGCATGGCGGGCTGGAAGAACTGGTACAGCTGCTCGAGCTCTTCGATGGTCTTGATGCCGGTGGCGTCGAAGACCAGCGCGCCGAACTTCACGCCGGGGGTCACGCCATCGACGAAGGTGTAGTCGCCCAGCAGGTTTCGCACCGCGTCGGCGGCCCGGCCCTTGCCGCCGACCAGTACCGGGCCGGGCAGCGCGGGCTCACCGGCCTTGTACCGACGCAGGGTTTCCGGCTGCGGCAGGCCCAGCTTGGAGGCCAGGAACGCGCCGGGGGCGGAGTGGATGAACGATCCGTACAGATTGGGAGCGCCCTTGCTCTTGGCAGCCACTGGTTCCTACCTTCTTCTCGTCTCGGGGGTCAACGCCTCGATTGTCCGTGTCTTACATGCCGTTCACCCTCGTGCGCGCGCACAGTCCGAAGCGGTCTTGCGCACATCAAGAGGGTCCGGTGTCGACAAATGAACTTACTCCAGAGTAAGTTTAATGTAAACCGACAGCAGCGGGTCCCGCGGGATCGCGCGCAGGGGAAATCCACCGACGAGACACTGGAGACTCGAGTGACCACCAAAGCCCGTTCGGCGAAGACCGCGGCCAAGAACACCAAGCAGGCCCGCCCGGTAGCCATCCTCGGCGGTAACCGCATTCCGTTCGCTCGCTCCGACGGCAAGTACGCCCACGCCTCCAACCAGGACATGTTCACCGCCGCGCTGAACGGCCTCGTCAGCCGCTTCGGTCTGCAAGGCGAGCGCCTGGGCATGGTCGTCGGTGGCGCGGTGCTCAAGCGGGTCGGCGAGCACGGCATGATCCGCGAGTCCGTCCTCGGCTCCACCCTGTCGCCCTACACCCCGGCCCACGACCTCCAGCTGGCCTGCGGCACCGGTTTGCAGTCCATCGTGACCGTAGCCGACGGAATCGCGCTGGGCCGCTTGGAGAACGGCATCGGCGGCGGCACCGACACCACCTCCGACGCGCCGATCGGCGTCAGCGAGGGCATGCGCGAGTGGATGCTCGACGCCAACCGCGCCAAGAAGAACTCCGACTACGTGAAGCTGGTCGGCCGCCTGCGCCCCTCCATGGTCGGCATCGAGATCCCGCGCAATGCCGAACCGCGCACCGGTCTTTCGATGGGTGAGCACGCCGCCATCACCGCCAAGGAGTTCGGTGTCTCCCGCGAGGCGCAGGACGAGCTGGCCTACCTGTCGCACAAGAACATGGCCGCCGCCTACGACCGCGGCTTCATGGACGACCTGATCACCCCCTTCCTGGGCCTGACCCGCGACGACAACCTGCGTCCCGGTTCGACCATCGAGAAGCTGTCGACCCTGAAGCCGGTCTTCGGCACCAAGCTCGGCGATGCCACCATGACCGCCGGCAACTCCACCCCGCTCACCGACGGCGCCTCCGCGGTGCTGCTGGGCTCCGAGGAGTGGGCGGCCTCGCGCAACCTGTCGCCGCTGGCCTACCTGGTCGACTCCGAGGTCGCCGCGGTGGATTACATCCACGGTCCGGACGGCCTGCTGATGGCCCCCACCTACGCGGTGCCGCGCATGCTGGCCCGGAACGGCCTGACCCTCCAGGACTTCGACTACTACGAGATCCACGAGGCGTTCGCCTCCGTCGTGCTCGCCACCCTCCAGGCGTGGGAGTCCGACCAGTACTGCAAGGAGCGCCTGGGCCTGGACGGCGCGCTCGGCTCGATCGACCGGTCGAAGCTGAACGTGAACGGCTCCTCGCTCGCCGCGGGCCACCCGTTCGCCGCCACCGGCGGGCGCATCATCGCCCAGACCGCCAAGCAGCTGGCCGAGAAGGGTGGGGGCCGTGCGCTCGTCTCCATCTGTGCCGCGGGCGGCCAGGGCGTCGTCGCCATCGTCGAGCGGTAGTTCGACGCGGAGATAGGAATTCGGGGCTGCGGCCCCGGGCACTCAATGAGGGTGGCGGCCGGTCCGGTCGCCACCCTCATTTCGTTCCGCGCCGAAAATCGGGTGCGCGCAATCGATCACGGCCGCTACGCTTCCGGCGGCTCGCGGAGTGGATCAGTTGGTAGATCACCTTTCTGGCAGAGAGGGAGTCGCGGGTTCGAGCCCCGCCTCCGCGGCCCCCTGATCGGCTAGTCGCAGCGTGCGCCGGGCCAGCTCGGAGATGGCGCTGTTGTCGTATCCGGCGACGGCGCTGCGCAATCGGTCGTGCAGGGGTTCGGTCCAATGCGATGGGATGCCCGCGGCTCCGGTGAGGATGCCCGCGACCGATCCGGCGGTCGCGCCGTTGGAGTCGGTATCCCAGCCCGCTTGCACGGTGAGACCGACCGTTCGGGTGAAATCACCTTCACCCCAGAGCAATCCGGCGGCGATGCACGCCGCGTTCCCGACGGCGTGCACCCAGTTGTAGTGGCCGTGGCGGGCGCGCACCGCCGCGATGGCGTGATCCCAGGGAAAGCCGCGCCGGAAATCCTCGGCAACCTCCGCCAGCGCCACCGCGAGGCGGGAGCGGGCCGGCAGTACCTCTTGCGCGGCGGTCAGCGCGGACTCCGGATCGCCGGCGGTGAAAGCGGCCGCCACCAGGGCGGCTCCCCAGCCGGCGGCCCATAATCCATTGCCCACGTGGGAGATAGCGGCGTCGCGGGCGGCCAGGGCGGCGGCGCGATGCGGATCGCCGGGGCTGACGTAACCGTAGATGTCGGCGCGGATCAGCGCACCTATCCACTCGCGGTAGGGATTTCGGTAGGACGCGGTGTCGGGCGGGAGGTAACCGTCGATGAGATTGCGGTAGGCGACGCGTTCGGCGGTATACGTCTGCAAGAACGGGAGCCGCTCCAGCCAGAGCGCGGAAACATCCTCCGCCGTGAAACCGGGGCCGTGCTGTTCGAGCAGGTGCAGGCCCAGCAGGGTGTAGTCGAGATCGTCGTCGCGGGGAGCGCCGTCGACGCGGCCGAGCGTGGATTCCGTCCAGGTCCAATGCAATCGGAGATCCTCCGGCATCGGATCGCGGGCGGGGACGTAATCGCGGAGGGGGTAGGCGGCGACGGGCTCCAGGTACTCGCGGATGCGGTCCGGGGTCCAGAGGAAACCGTTCTCCAGCGGCTTGCCGAGCGTGCAGCCGACGCAACGGCCCAGCCAGCCGCCGTGAATGCGATCGAACAGCTCCGAATGCCGCAGCGCTGACGGCGGTTTCGCAGCCGCGGGCGCGTCTCGCGCCCGGGGCGGGCCGATATCGGCCCATTCGTCGTAGGGCCAGCCGGGTAGTCGCGGAGCCGCCTCCACCCGATCCAGCAGCCGCCAGCAGGAACCCGGCTGCGGCTGCGCGGTATGGGTGAGATCGCGGACCTCCTCCGCGAAATCGTCCACCGCGTAACCGGATTCCCGCCGCTGACACCATTCGTAGTACAACAGGGCACGCGGATCGGCCTCGTGATGGCCGAAGAACGCCGTCTCTATCGAATCCACCGGATCCTCACAGGACCGCCTGCGCGGCGGCCACCACCTCGGACAGCAGGGGCATTGATTCGTCGCGCTGGGGTGCGCGCGCCCACCACCGGCCCTCATGGGTGTGGCGGCCGAATCCGGTGGGCAGGATGACATTACTGCGATGCGGGCCGATATCCACGCTGTTGCGTTCGAGAACCTCGATACATTCGTCGGCGGGGTAGCCGTCGAACACGGCGAGAAACGTGCGCCGCGGCGGCCGCTCCCGCACCAGCACCGGGCCGGGAATCCCGCGCCGCTCGAGTTCGCCGAGTATCAAGCCCCCCAACGGTTCCGGGGTGTTCAAAGCCGCGATGGTGTCGATCAGCGGTAGCACCACGAAACCCGGCGTGGTCACGTGCACATACGGCAATCCGAACAGGGAGCGGTACACGCGCGCCCATTCCTGCGGAGTCGTCAGCTCGTCCAACCGCACAATCCACCCCTCGTTCGGGCCTAGCTCCAACGACGGCGATGTCGATCGTCGGCTGAGCCGACATTCCTCAATTCTCAGTGAAAACCCCGCCTCGCGCGCGCACTACGGATATTGGTGAATCGTTCGCAAACTGTGGACAACCTGTGGCTGATTCGGTCTGCATCCCGCGCGGCGGGTGCCGCCCGGCGAAGCCTCGGAGGGGTAATCTCGGAGTCGAGTCGGACGTACCCACCAGGAGGTTCGTCATGCCCTGCGATTTGATGCTCATCGCCTACGACGGCTCCGAGAACGCGCGGCGCGCCGTCGAATACGCCGGACGGTTCCTGGCGGCGAACAGAGCCGTGGTGCTCACCGCCTGGGAGCCGATGCTGCGGCAGGCGGCGCGGCTGTCCGGGATATCCGGGGTGATGCAGCCGGACTGGGTGACCGACGAGGAGATCGAGGACATCGCCTTCACCGATGCCAAGACCGTCAATGCCGAGGGTGTGAAGCTGGCCAAGCTGGCCGGGTTGAACGCCGAGGCGCGGACCGTGGAGTGCACCACCACCATCTGGACCGCCATCGTCGAAGTCGCCGACGAACTGGATGTGGACATCATCGTGGCGGGGACGCGCGGGGCCACCGGCATCCGGGCTCTCATGCACTCCAGCGTTGCCGACGCGGTGCTCAAACACTGTCACCGGCCGGTGCTGATGGTGCCGCCCGGGCGCGAACCGGGGCCGAAAGACTGACGGCGCAACGACACTGGAAGATCGCTGGTCGGCGGGTGCGCGGGCGGGCGGAATCCGGGGTTGAGAGATGCGTCGCTCCCCCGGCTCCGGGCGCCCGGGACCGGACTAGGGTCGAGAAATCATGGACGGTTTTCTACTCGCCACACCCGAGGGCGTCGTTCGCGCCGGCGGCTCTCGGATCGCGTTCGACAGCGCGGCGGCGGCGAGTGCGGCATTGCGCGACGGAACCGCCGAGCTGATCGTCGGCGCGCTGCCGTTCGATCCCGCTCGCCCCGCCGCATTGTGCGCGCCGGCCGACGCCGTGCACACCGCCGGTCCGTGGCGGCCCGCCGCCCTCCCGGAATTGCCGGAGGTCCGCGTGGTCTCCGAAATGCCCAGTGCGGCAGAGCATGTCGCGCGGGTAGCGAAGTTGGTCGAGCAGCTCGCCGATCCGGGACAGCCGCTGCGCAAGGTGGTGGCGGCCCGATCACTGCTGGCCACCGCCGCCGCGCCCCTGGATCCCGAGTTGATCGCCGCGCACCTGATCACCCGTCATCCGCGCGCCAACGTCTTCGCCGTCGACCTCACCCCCGCGGGCCGCCCCGGCGAGACCCTGGTGGGCGCGACCCCCGAAGTCCTGGTCGCCCGCCGCGGCAACGCCGTCACCCTGCGCCCGCTGGCCGGCACCCTGCCCCGCCTCGCCGACCCGGACGCCGATGCCGCACAGGCGCGAGAACTGCTGGCCAGCACCAAGAATCAGGACGAACACGCCTACGTGATCGACTGGATCCGCGAGCAGCTCGCCCCCGTCGCGGACCTGGTCATCCCCGACGGCCCCGAACTCCTGCAAACCCCCGAGGTCTGGCACCTCGCCACCCCGATCACCGGCACCCTGCGCGATTCTTCGATCACCGCCCTCGACCTGGCTGTACTCCTGCACCCCACCCCCGCGATCTGCGGCACCCCCACCCCGCTCGCCCTCGAGTTGATCAACGACCAGGAGGGCGACCGCGGCTTCTACAGCGGTGCGGTCGGCTGGTGCGACAACCACGGCGACGGCGAATGGGTGGTGGCCATCCGCTGCGCCGAACTCTCCGCCGACGGCCTGTCCCTGCGCGCCTTCGGCGGCGGCGGCATCGTCGCGGCCTCGGACCCGCACACCGAATTGGTCGAGACCACAGCCAAATTCCGCACCTTCTTCAACGGCCTGAACTGCACCATCCCCGACTAGCCGCGCCCGAACATTCGGCCGCCGCACCGGGACACGGGCGGTCCGCCGCATCGAACTCCTCCACGGTCGCGGCGATCCACCTGCGACCGGACACGGAGTTCGACGCCGGCTACCTGCCCATCCGAGTCCGGTTCGAGGCTCGCCCGACAGCGAGGCCCCCGCGGGTCGGCGTCCGGGGCCGAGTGCCGCCCCGGCGTCCGCCGGCGATTACGCGGAGTTCCTACCCGGGGCAGTGGTGAAACCCGCAGTTCAGGCCCCCTCATTCGGGGGTTTGGGGGCTTGCCCCCAAGACTTCGCCAGGGGGTCCGGGGCCGCAGCCCCGGAGCATTCGAGAGTTGGAATCTCCCGATCGGTGATCGACCTGCTAGGTTGGCTCGAGTTACGCATCTGTCCGATGTTGGGAGTACCGCGATGAAGTTTGCCGTTCCTGGTGCAGCGAGTGCTGTCGGTGGAGCCCTGGTCGGGCTGGCGGCGGTCCTGGTCATCACGATGGCGGCCTCGCAGGACTCGCGCCCCGACATCGATCGCAGTGGCGACTCTTCCTCGTCGCTGCTGAACAACGTTGAGTACGGCGCCCGCTGACCGGCTGACTTCGAGCGACACCGCGACCGGTCCCGACGCGGACCGGTCCTCGGAGATCGCACCGCTGGGCCGTCGCTGGCTGTACGGGACCGTCGTCACCGCGTTCCTGCTGACCTTCTCGCAGGCGCCCGGACGCACGGTCGCCGACACCAAATACGACCTGGCACAGAATCCGCTCGGATTCCTCACCCGCGCCTCGCACCTGTGGAGTAGCCAGGCCCCGATGGGCCAGGTGCAGAACCAGGCTTACGGATACTTCTTCCCGCACGGCGCGTTCTTCTCCCTCGGACACGTAGTGGGCTTGCCCGCCTGGGCGACTCAGCGCATCTGGTGGGCGCTGCTGCTGCTCGCCGGATTCTGGGGCATCGTCCGGCTGGCCGAAACCCTCGGCATCGGCAGCCGCGGCTCGCGGGTCATCGCCGCCGCCGCGTTCGCACTCTCCCCGCGCGTGCTCACCACCCTGGGCTCGATCTCGTCGGAAACCCTGCCGATGATGCTCGCCCCCTGGGTGCTGCTGGCCCCCGCCGCACTCGGCGTCGCCATCCGCAACGGTGACGGACATGCCCGGCGCGGTGCCGCTTCACCCGCCGGCAGCGCCCTCGCGCTGGCCCTGATGGGGTCGGTGAACGCGGTCGCGACCGCGGCGGCGTTCTTGCCCGCGGCGCTGTGGTGGCTGTCGTACCAGCCGAATCGGGCCTGGTGGCGGTTCACCCGGGCGTGGATTCCGCTGCTGGTGCTGGCCACCTGCTGGTGGGTGGTGCCATTGCTGTTGCTGGGCAAGGTGAGTCCGCCGTTCCTGGACTACATCGAATCGTCCGGGGTGACCACGCAGTGGGCGTCGCTGGGCGAGGTGCTGCGCGGGACCGACAGCTGGACGCCGTTCGTCTCGCCGGAGCGGATCGCGGGAGCGGTGCTGGTCACCCAGCCCGCCGCGGTACTGGCCACCGGCATGCTGGCCGCCGCGGGCATGGCCGGACTCGCCATGCGCGCCATGCCCGGACGCGGGCGGCTGGTGCTGATCCTGTGCGTGGGCCTGGTCGGCATCTGCGCCGGATACGTGGGGCAGCTGGGCGGGCCGTTCGCGGAATCGGTGCGCATGTTCCTCGACTCCGGGGGCGCGCCGCTGCGCAATGTGCACAAGCTGGAACCTCTGATTCGACTACCGCTGGTGCTGGGCCTGGCGCATCTGCTGGCCCGGGTACCGCTACCCGCCTCCGTGCCGATGCCGGTGTGGCGCAGGGCTTTCGCGCATCCCGAACGGGATCGGATGGTGGCGCTGGGGGCGCTCATCCTGACCGCGCTCGCCCTCTCCACCTCGCTGGCCTGGACCGGGAAGCTCGCGCCGCGCGGGGATTACGACAAGGTGCCCGGGTACTGGCAGCAGACGGCGGATTGGCTGGCGCACAACGCATCCGACACACGCGCGCTGGTGGTGCCGGGGGCGCCGTTCGGCAGCCAGATCTGGGGACTCACCCGGGACGAACCCTTGCAAGCGCTCGCGAGTACTCCGTGGGCCGTGCGTGATTCGATCCCGCTCAACCCGCCCGGAGCCATTCGCGCCATGGATTCGGTACAGCGATCGATCGCCGACGGGCGGCCTTCGACCGGTCTCGCGCCGACCCTCGCGGCTCAGGGCATCGGAATCCTGGTGCTGCGCAACGACCTCGACCCGGACACCGCCCGCTCGACCCGGCCACTGCTGGCGCATCGCGCGATCGAGGGATCGCCCGGCCTGGTCAAGGTCACCGAATTCGGCGAACCGGCGGAAACGCGGCGGGTGGACGGCCTGGTCGCCGACGGCGACCTGCGCCCCGAATACCCCGCGATCGAGATCTACCGGGTGACGGCGGCGACGCCGGACGAGACCGCCGCGCGGGCCGATGGCGGTAGCGCTGTCGAGGTGCGCGGCGGAACCGGTGCGCCCGAGTCGTTCCCGGGCGCCTACACGGTGCCGCTGGGCGGGGTGCCCGTCGTCCAGGGCGGCCCGGAAGTGCTGGAACGATTGCGGCGCAACGGGTCCGGTGATCCGATGCTGCTGGCGGCGGATGCCGCGCGGGCCGGGCTGCCGGTGCGGGATGTGACGCTCACCGATACGCCGATGGATCGCGAAACCGACTTCGGGCGGGTGGACAACCACAGCTCGGCGCTGCGGGCGCCCACCGATCCGCGGCGAACCCACAATCTGGTACCCGATTACGCGGTGCCGGGCACGCCGCTGGTGGAGGGCGAATGGTCGGGTGCGACCGTGACGGTCTCCGGTGCGGCCGGAGATGCCACCCAGATCGGCGGGGCCGCCCCCGGCAGTTCGACCGCGGCGGCCTTCGACGGTGATCCCAGTACGGCGTGGATCAGCAACGGCGCCGAACACGCGGTGGGGCAATGGCTTCGGCTCGATCTGGATCGGCCGGTGAACAGTGCCGCGCTCCGGGTGACGACCAGTGCGGCGGCCATCGGGAGTCCGGTGAAGTGGCTGGAGGTGGAGTCCTCCAAGGGAACCGTATCGGCGCGCGTCACCGAACCCGGTGTGCCGGTCAATATCTCACTGCCGCCGGGACGGACCGAGTGGATCAAGATCACCGCCGCGCGCACCGAGAACGGCAGCGCCGGTGGGCAGTTCGGGATCAGCGAGCTGACCCTGGACGACTACGCCGATCGTGAGCATCCGGTGCGCGTCGATATCCGGCATCGCACCGTGCTGCCCGCGCCGGCCGCCGATACGCAGGTCGACGGCTGGGCCCTGGGGCAGGAATTCCCCGGGCGCAGTTCCTGTTTCGACGCGCCCGACCGGGTGCGATGCAGTAAAGCCCTGGCCCTGTCGGCGGAGGAGCCGGGTGTTTTCCAGCGCACCCTGTCCGTCCCGCAACCGGTCACCGTCGGCGCGAACCTGACGGTCCACACCCGGCCCGGTCCCGCACTGGCGAACCTGCTCGCCGACCGGAGCCGTCCCGTCGCCCGTGGTCAGGCCGATGTCGCCGATCCGCGTGGTTCGGCCTTCGCCGCCACCGACGGTGATCCGCGCACCAGCTGGATCGCGCCCGAGACCGCGGTGCGCAATCCGGCCGGCGCGAAACCGACCCTGGTCATCGAGCTGCCCGAGCCGACGCTCGTCACCGGGCTGGAAGTGCTGGCCTCCCGGGGTGACCTGCCCGCGCACCCGACCGCGGTCGCGGTGAATCTCGGCAACGGCCCGCAGGTCCGGGCGGTCGATCCGGAAGCCACCGGCGTCACGCGGCTGGAACTGGAGCCGTTCGTCACCGATCGCATCGAGCTCAGCATCAATTCGTGGCGGCCCGTACTCGACCAGACCGCACTGGGATTCGCGGCCGAGCAACCGCCGGGGCTGGCCGAAGTGAACGTGCTCGGCCCCGACTATCCGGCCCCGGCCGATCCCGATCGGCTGCTCACCGTGGATTGCGAGCAGGGGCCGACCATCGCGGCGGCGGGTCGCACGCTGCACACCACGGTCACCGGCACCGCCGCCGAATTCCGCTCCGGCGCACCGCTGTCCGCCACGGTCTGCGCGGTCACCGACGATTCCGGTTCGGCCGCAACCGATCCCGAGCAGGCCATCCGCACCGTCGGCGATCCCGCCGAGGCCGGCTTCGACATGCTCGGCGGCCGAGTCGATGTCACGGTCGCCCCCACCGATCTGTTCACCGTCGACACGCTGTCCCTCGATCGGACCGGCGCGGCGCCCGCCGGAGGAACGACAGCGGTCGGCGCCCCGGCCGGGACTCGATTGCTGGTGCTGCCGTTGAGCACCAATGTGGGCTGGCAGGCGCGCACGGCCGACGGGAAGGAATTGCGGCCGGTGGTGATCGACGGCTGGCAGCAGGCGTGGCTGCTCCCGGCGGATACGACCGGTCCGGTCACGGTGTCGTTCCCCGCCGATCGCTGGTACCGGCTATCCATCTTCGGCGGTCTGCTGCTGCTGATTCCGCTGTGCGTGATCGCGTTCCGCGCGGCGCGGCAGCCTCGCCGCGACGACGGGCCCGCCCCGCGCACCTGGCACAGCCGCACCCTCGGCGCGGCCGGGCTGGCCGCCGCCACCGGCATCATCTGCGGCCCGGCCGGAATCGTGCTCACCGCACTGGGTTTGATAGCCGATCGCTATCTGACTCGGCGTTATCCGACCCTGCTGGTGTGGGTCGCGGGCCTGGGCACGGCCGTCTGCGCGGCCGCCCTGTCCACCGGCCCGTGGCGCTCGATCGATGGTTATCTCGGCGGTTCGCTGTGGGTGCAGTTCCCGGCGCTGGTGGCGATCGTCGCCGTCGGTATCGCCGCCCTGCCGTCTCGCCAGCGCTGATTCAGCCGAAGCGGCGCCGGGTCCAAACCCGCACCGGCTCTTCGACCAAGGCGAAGGAAGCCGCGGCCAGCGGCAGCGTGAAGGCCACCGTCAGCAGATAGACGATCACGAAATTCCCCCGGAACGGGACGATGCCGAAGACCGGGAAAATAATCGACAGCACCACCAGATGCCAGATGAAAATGCCGTACGACCAGCGCCCCATGGTCGCCGCCACCCGGCTCTCCAGCCAGCGATGCCGGATCTCGGGCCGCAGCACCAGCGGCGCGAGCAGGCTGAACCCGATGACCACGCCGAGCGCCATCTTGGTGACGTACTGCCAGGGCTGACCGTGGGTGAGCCCGCGCGGACCGGCCAGTTCGGTGGTGGCGAAGACCATGGCCAGCACCGCCGTCGACCACATGAGCCGGCGCTTGCCCGCGATCCGCCGCCAGCGCGGGGCCTCCAGCAGCGAGAGTTCGGCCAGCAGCATGCCGACCGCGAACCAGGGCAGATAGCCGGGCAGCCAATTGTCGGCGTGGATGCCCTCCTGGGTCGGGATGGGCAGGAAGTTCCAGGCCAGGAAGATCAGTCCGAAGGCCAGCACCGCCGGGACGCGGAAGCGGGCCCGCGCTCCGCGCAGCCAGGCGAACGCGAAGGCCAGCAGCGGCAGCAAAAGATAGAAGGCCACCTCCACCGACAGACTCCACATCTGGGTGAGCCCGTCGGTGAGCGTGTAGGGCACGAAGACTTGCAGCAGACCGAGATTCGATACCCAGACCCGCAGGCCGGCGGTGTGCGCCGCGCTCGGCAACATGATCAGGACCGTGCCCACCACCAGCCAGTACGCGGGCAGGATGCGGGCGGCGCGATGCAGCAGGTAGCGCCCGGCGCGAGGCGCGGCGCCGCGTCCCCAGGCGGCGCTCGCGTGCGGCCGCCACAGCAGGAAGCCGGAGAGCGAGAAGAACACCGCGACAGCCATATCGAAGCGCTCCCACACCGGACCGAGGATCGGTTGCGCGGTCGCGCCGGTCTGGAAGGCCACGTGGGTGAGCACGACACCGAGGGCGGCCATGGCGCGCATGCCTTCCAGCGCGGGCAGGAAACCACCAGACCGGTTCGGCGCAACGGCACCGGATGTCGTCGCCGGGGCGGATCGCTGGGTCGTTGCGTGCGCGCTCGTTCCGGCGGCCCCCGCGATCGGGGCGGCCGGCACCGGCTCGACCGGCGAGGCCGGGTCGGAATCGGGGCGGGCGGTGGTCGTCATCGCGGTCCAGTTTGCCCTGTGGCCCCCAACCGTGAGCATTCCGTGTTTGACTAACGACCGTTTCGCGATGTTTTCCTGCCTCGGCGAGTGGCATGACGGCCCTGGACTGTTAGTGTCGGGGCTCACGAGTGCTGTGCGGCGACCGCAGTGCTCATCGGAACGACCTGTTCGACGACGAGGAGAACTTGCATGGCACTGAGTGCCGGTACCAGAAGGACGGTGGCCTGCCTGCTCGTAGGGCTGGGTGCGATGCTGCTCGTCGCCGCGATCATGATCCCCACCTATACGGTGAGTCGGCTCGCGAAGACCCCCCTCGACCTGGAGATCACCACGGTCGCGACCAATGTCGAGGGTAAGCCCAGCGAGGTGCTGGACTCCAAGTCGCTCACCGGTCCCGGGTCGGCGAAGGTGGATCAGAACGTCTCGCTCGTCTCGCAGCGGTTCCTCACCGTCGAAAACCCGTCCGACGCCAGCGAAATGACGGTGCAGGCCGGTCAGACGCTGCGCCGCATCGACAAGCAGGGCGACACCGGCCTGCTGACCGCGAGCATCGACCGGGTGACCATCGACCGGAAGACCGGTATGCCGGTGGATTCGGTGGACGGCGGCCCCAACGGCTCCGTCGCGGTCACCGTCGACAAGCAGGGCCAGTCGGTGATGGACGCCGTGCAGCACACCGGTCTCCAGTACCGCTTCCCGATCGACACCGAGAAGCAGACGTACCCGTACTTCGATCTGAACGTGCGCAAGACCTTCGACATCAACTTCGTCGAAGAGACCGAGATCAACAGCACCAAGGTCTACCACTTCCAGCAGACCGTGCCGGTCACCGATCTCTCCACCGTCGCAAACTCGCCCACCAACAAGATGGCGCTGCCGGCCGAGAAGTGGGGCGTCGAAGGCGGCGAAACCCCGGTCACCATGACCCGCTTCTACAGCAACACCCGTGACCTGTGGGTGGAGCCCAAGACCGGCACCGTGATCAAGGGCCAGGAGCAGCTGAGCCAGTTCTACGCGCGCAGCGCCGACAAGCCCGAGGTCACCGTCCTCAAGACGACCCTCGCGTTCGACGAGAACACCATCGAATCGCAGATCTCGGTCGCCAAGGAGAACATCGACAAGCTGTCGATCTACGGCCGCACCCTGCCGATCGTCCTCGGCGTCCTCGGCGCGATCCTGCTCATCGCCGGCCTGGTCTTCGGCTTCCTCGGCGGCTCCGGCTCCGGCCCGGCCACCGTCCGCCGCGCCCCCGCGCGCGGCCCGGCCCCGACCCCGGCCCCCGCGCCGACCCGGACCGACAACCTGGCCGACGCCCCGACCCAGCAGATCGACATCAGCGGCATCGACCTCGACAAGAAGTCCTAGCCCGCTTCGAAACACCCAGCGGCCCCGCACCTCCCGGTGCGGGGCCGCTGTCGTTCCGGGCGGTCATGGGGTGCGCTGCGGGAACGCTCGACGGCGGGTGGGAGCATTGCGGGCGTGTCTGTTGTACGCCGTCTGCCCGTGGTCGCGGACCTGACCCTGGTGACGGCGGGGGCTATGACGGCGAATGTGGCTGGTTATCTGCTGCAATTGCTGGCCAGCCGGTGGCTGGGGGTTTCGGGGTACAGCCCGTTCGCCAGTCTGCTGGCGGTGCAGTTGCTGTGTGCGGTGCCGGCGTTGGCTTTGCAGAATGTGGTCGCGCGCGAGATCGTGCTGGGCGCGCCCGTCGCGGCGGCCCGGCGGCTGGCGTGGCGGTGCGCGGGGCTGGTGGCGGTGATCGCCTTGCCGCTGATTCCTTTGGTGAGCGCGGTCCTGAAGGTCAGCGTGGCGGCCGCTGCCGGAGCTTTGATCGCTGCCCCCGTCCTGGTCCTGCTCTCCGGCGAACAGGGAATCCTGCAAGGCCACAGCCGATTCCGCGGCTTGGCCTGGGTGCTCGGCGGTGCCGGAATCGCACGCGTCACCCCGGCGATCGCCGTGCTGGCGGCGGGCGGTGGCACCACCGCCGCCTTGTGGGCTGCCGCGATCGGCATTGCCGTGGCCGCGGCCGGGGCGCGGCGTATCGACGACCTCGCGGAAAGCGCGAATCCTGTTCGGAGGGCGGGTGATCCCGGTTCCGGGGTGCACGACCTCGGCGAACAAACTGACTCAGCCGGTATCGGACAGGACCATGTTTTTCCAGTCGCAGGCGGGGCCGGCCGGCCCGCCGGCGGGTGGTGGCGCGCCCGAAACCAGCGCGGCGACGCAATCCAGCCCGGTGCAAGCACGGCGCGTGCGGGCGCGAGAACCTATGCCGCCGAGGTGCTGCCGGTCTTCCGGGCCGCGCAGGTGCAGGCGGCGTTGATGGCTATGTCGTCGGCGGATCTGATCGTGTCGCGGATCGTGCTCGGCGAGAACGATGCTGGGCGATATGCGCTGGGGGCGATCGCGGCGAAGATCGCGTTCTGGTTGCCGCAGGCCGTGGGGGTGGTGCTTTATCCGCGGATGGCGCAGCCTCGGCATTCCGCGCGTGCGGTGCGGTCGGCGTTGGCGGTGCTCACGGGCATCGGGGCGTTGGCCGTGGCGGGTGCGGCGGTGGCGGCTCCGCTGGCCCCGCTGTTCGCCGGGCAGGATTACGCGCCGATCCAAGGACTTTTGTGGGTGTTCGCGTTGAACGGTGCGCTGCTCGCGGTGCTTCAGGGGGCGCTGCTGTCCGCGATCGCCGCCGATCGCACCGCCCCCGCAGCGATCACCTGGATCGGACTCGCGATCGGCGTCGCCACCATGCTGACCTGTGCGCATTCGGTGACGAGCCTGATCGTCATCGCCACCGTCACCTCGGCCGCGACCACGCTCATCATCGCCGCCCTGGTGCTGCGCACCGCCCGCGACGACGACGAAACCGCTTCCAGCATCCCCGATTCCGGCCCGGCCGGAACATAGGGTGCCGGTGTGAACGAGCCCCGCGAACGGCGCTGGACCAGGCTGATCCCCGCCGGATACAGCCTGATCCTGGCCTTGCTGGTGCTCGGTCCCCTGCTTTCCCCCGGCTATCTGCTGCTCCGCGACGCCGTCAGCACCCCCCGCTCCTACCTCACCGACTCCGCTCTCGGTCTCGGCGATGCCGCCCCGCGCGCCGTCCCGCAGGACGCCCTCATCGCCACCCTCTCCACCGTGATCGACGGCGGCCTCCTGGTGAAAGCCATTCTCCTGGCCGCGATCTGGCTGGCGGGCTGGGGCGCGGCCCGCCTCGCCCGGGAACTGCTGGACGTCACCCTCGCACCGCAGCTCGCCGCCGCCACCGTCGCCATCTGGAACCCCTACGTCGCCGAACGCCTCCTGCAAGGCCACTGGAGCCTGCTCACCGGCTATGCCGCCCTCCCCTGGATCGCCCTGCTGGCCAACCGCTTACGACGCCCCCGCCGGGCGATCGAGAGCGCAATCGACGAACAGTCCACGAACGACGTGAATGCGACTGTCACCGGCAGCAAGAAGCCTCAGCAGGATTGCGGCCCTGCTGAGGGCACCGCCAGGAGAGGAGAGCAAGACGCCGCTGCCGCAGTTCGAGGCGCTGACGATCAGGCTGGCGCGCAGCATATTTCGGCCCAGCGCGACTGGTGGATGTGGGCGGCGCTGGGTGGCTTGCTAGCGGCCGCGGGTCTGACGCCGACGGGTTCGCTACTCGCGGGCTGCGTTTTGGCGCTGCTGGTAGGTCGGCGGAATCTTGTTGGCGCGCTGGCACTATGGGTACTGACATCCGCTCCCTGGCTGGCGGCGACCGCGCTCGCGGGTAGCGCGGCGCAGACCTCGGATCCGGCGGGCGTGGCGGCTTTCGCGGCGCGCGCGGAACCCTGGCTGGGCACCGTCGGCAGTTTGGCCGGGCTGGGCGGAATCTGGAATTCGACGGCGGTGCCGGGGTCGCGTACCACCTTCTTCGCGGCGATCGGGACCTTGCTTCTGCTGGCCGTCGTCGCCACCGGCGTGCGGGCGGTCATGGGCACGGCAGGCTCCCACCCGCGGGTGTTTCAGCCGGCCGAGCCGGGTGACACGCTGGCCGCATCCGGCATCGCCACTGGCCCTTCCGATTCGGGCGTGGTGCTCCGAAACTCATCCGGCACGGATCACCGGCCAGCTGCGGACCCGAACCCGCACGCTCGCCGCATGCTGCTGGGCTTGGCCCTCATCGCGGTGGTGATACCCGCCCTCGGCGCGACCGGGTGGGGGTTGGCTGCGGGCGAATTCTTGGTGACGAAGGTGCCGGGAGCCGGGCTGTTTCGCGATACGCAGAAGTTCGTAGCGCTGGCGATACCCGGATACGCATTGTGTGCGGCTGCGGGATGCCGGGTTGTAGGCGAATGGATTTCGGCCCGGCAGGCACGCGCGGCCGGCCTGAGTGGGACCGAGGCGCGGTCGGGCGGAAGTAGTCGAACCGCCGGGGTGGCAGCGGGGTTCGTCGTTCTGCTGGCCATCGCGCTGCCCGATCTGGCGTGGGGCGTGGGCGGAGCGCTGCGCCCGGTGCAGTATCCGGCCGGGTGGGCTCGGGTTGCCGAAATAGTCGATGCACCAGGCGATGTGGCGGTGCTGCCCGGCGGGATGTTCCGCAAGTTCCGGTATTCGGGGAAGGCTCCGGTACTGGACCCCGCCCCGCGCATGCTGCGCCGGGACGTATTGCAGACCGGCGAGCTACCGGTAGCGGGTGGCTCGGTGGCCGGGGAGGGGACGCGCGCCCGCGAGGCGGAGCAGGTGCTGCTGCACGGCGGCTCGGCGGCGCGTCTGGGTGAGCTCGGCGTCGGCTGGGTACTGATGGAGGGCGGCACGCCAGGTCCGGTCGGGGAATCGAAAACCACTCTGGACCAGTTGATTCCGGTGTATGCGGATCGGGAACTACGACTGTATCGGGTGCCGGGAGCGATCGCGGATCACGACGCCTCCGCCGCGGATCGCCGAATCTCCGGGGCGGCGCATCTGCTCTGGGCGGCCTTGCTGATCAGCGGAATGCTCGCCGCCGCATGGCATTCGAGGGATACGCGGATCAGTCGCGCGGGAAACCCAGGGCGAACCCGATCGCGATGACGACGACGCTGACTGCCGCGATTACGGCGATTATCCACACGGATAGGAGCGTACGAGCGGCGGGAACCGGTCGGCGGGGAATCGAAAGAGAAAGCGGCTAGGGCTGATTCGCGGGTGCGAGGGCGACCAGACCGGAGACGCGCTCACCGCGCGCGACCGCGGACAGCACCTGGTGGACGCCGATTCCGGTTTGCTCCCAGGAGAATTCACGAGCCCGCATGCGCGCCTTCTCGCCGAGTTCGGTACGCGCCTCGTGGTCGGCGAGCAGATCGCCGGCGGCGGCGGTGAGCTGCGCGGCATCATCGACCAGGATGCCGGTAACGCCGTCGACGATGGAGTCGGTGAGCCCCCGTGAGCTGCGGTAGCCGATGGTCGGCACGCCGTGCTGCGCCGCCTCGATGACCGCGAGCCCCCAGCCCTCCTTGCGGGAGGGCAGCACATGCACCCAGGCCCGGGACAGCAGCTGATGCTTGCGGTCCTCGTCGACGTGGCCGTGGAAGGTGACCGCGTCGGCGATGCCGAGTTCGCGGGCGTGGTCGCGCAGATTGTCGGCCCACCACCCGCCGCCGATCACATCGAGATGCAGGTCCGGAATGCGCTCGCGCAGCCCGGCGACCGCCGCCATGGCGTCTTCG
Organism: Nocardia inohanensis NBRC 100128; assembly: GCF_001612945.1. Classification (GTDB taxonomy): domain Bacteria; phylum Actinomycetota; class Actinomycetes; order Mycobacteriales; family Mycobacteriaceae; genus Nocardia; species Nocardia inohanensis. The sequence goes on along the minus strand of NZ_BDBK01000022.1, from coordinate 53,804 downwards.
ATCTGCTTGTGCGGCACCAGTCGCGACAGCACCACGATGCTGGGGTGCGACGTGCGGGTGGCATCGTCACCGGCGGGTACGTGCGCGGGCACGGGTTCGGCCCCGTTGCGCACCACGGCAATCCGCGATCCCTCGACCCCGAGCGCGGTCAACTCCTCGGCCGACGGCAGCGACACCGTCAGATACTGATTCCCGCGATGCACCCGCGGCGAGAGCCGCGATTCGATCCACCAGCCGATGCGCCCGACCAGCTTGCCCGCGACCGGCCACTGCTCCCGATGCCCGTGATGCACCAGCAGCACCGTCGGCGCACTGCTCGCCGCGCGCGCGAAGAAGGGGATCCCGTTCTGGGTGTCGATCACCGCGTCCGGCCGGACGCCGCGCAACGGCCCGATCCCGACCCGCCCCAGCGCGATGGCCGCCAGCGCCCGCGGATACACCGTGTACCGCCCGCCCGCGCGACTGATCTCGATCCCGTCGACCCGTTCCCGCTTGGCCGCCCCCGGATACCGCGCGGTCCGCAAGGTGACCTTCACGCCCCGCGCCGCCAGCTGCGCCCCCACCTGTTCCAGGTAGCGCTCGCTGCCCCCGCCCTGCGGATGCCCGGTGTCGCGCCAGCACAGCAGCAGCACTTCACGCACGGGCGGATCTCCAGGGTTCACGATGACGTTCGACGGACAATGGGCTCCACCCTATAGCCCCACGTCGACCCCGACACCCCAAGTGGTCATCCGACCCGTTGCAATCGCCCCGCAGTTGCCGGCCACCGCGCACCCGACCCGCCCCGGCGGCATCACGTTCGAGTCCGCGGCGCGGCGCTCGCCACGCCGCGACGGGGCCGGGTGGGGTGGGGTGGCGCGAGAGTTCGGGTGGGCGGCGTCGGGCGGGATGGTTGTGCGAGACTTTCCGCCGTGCTTCGAGCTGAACAGATCGCTTCGCGCCGGGCCGGGCGTCGCCCGCGATTCGCCGGGCGGGCGACGCTGCGACGGTCGTGGCGGTTGCTGTCGAGTTTCCGGTTCGAGCAGACGGATCCGGCGATCTTCTACGGCGGGGTGGCCACCGATACGGCCGAGCTGGTGGGGGATTTCTACCGGGATCTGACCGGACGGTCGCTGCGCGGGACCATCGTGCTGGATGTGGGCGGCGGGCCCGGGTATTTCGCGGACGAGTTCGGCCGCGCGGGCGCCCGGTATGTGCCGGTGGAGCCGGATCCTTCGGAGATGCACGCGGCGGGCCTGCGGGTGGCGGGTTCGGTGCGCGGGTCGGGGATGGCCCTGCCGTTCCGGGACGATGCCGTCGAGGTCTGCGTCTCGTCGAATGTGGCCGAACACGTCCCGCAGCCGTGGGTGATGGCCGAGGAGATGCTGCGCGTCACCAAACCCGGTGGGCTGATGGTGTTTTCGTACACGGTGTGGCTGGGCCCGTTCGGCGGGCACGAGACCGGGCCGTGGCATTACCTGGGCGGGGAGTTCGCGGCGCGGCGGTACGCGCGTAAGCAGGGCCGGGAGCCCAAGAACCGTTTCGGGCGTTCACTTTTCGCGGTTCGCGCGGCGGACGGCCTGCGCTGGGCGGAGTCGACCCCGGACGAGGTGGAGATCCTCGCGGTCTTCCCGCGGTATCACCCGTGGTGGGCCTGGTGGATGGTGCGGGTGCCCGGCCTGCGTGAGCTGCTGGTCAGCAATCTGGTTGTAGTGGCCACCAAACGCGCTGCGGCCGAACCGAATCGAGACTCAGCGCTCGAGGCGGCCGCGACGCCAGAATCGGCGTAAACCGTCGGAGCGTTCGGGTTCGCACCAAGGTGACTCCTGGGTTGCCAGCCCCACGGTCTCCATGGCGGTGAGCCCGACCTGGCAGGCCAGCGCGTTCACCGCAGCAACCGCTTCCGCGGCCTGTAAAGCGGCCGTGGCCTGTTCGGTGGTGAGGGTCCGCCCCGGCAGGAATGACACCACCCAGCCGCCGATGCCCACGCTTTTCGCCTGATGCGGCGTGAGATCACTGGTCATCAGTGACCGGCCGACGACTTGCACCGCCATGACTCGGACTCCCCTGTGCGGTAACGGTTCCTGTAACGAACGAGCTATCCAAGGTAGCTATAAAGCATGCTCGCTACGACTGCGGAATGCAATAGTGCGTTCCGCGAAAAGCGAACCGACAGGTCGGGATTCGATCCTCCCGAACGCTGCCGGTTTGCCAGCGGTATGCGGAAGCCCTTGCGCCCCAGCGGCTCCGGCGACCTCACATGTCCGATACGACCAACCGCAGCACCGGCTGACCCGAACGGCCGGCCTCGCGCGGACCCTCGACCACCTGCACCCGCCACCCCGGAGGCAGCGCCCGCTGCAACTGGCCCGCGGCCCGATGCATCGGCGTGGTCGCCGATATCCGGGGGAGCCCAGCGATCTCCGGCAACAGGAAAGGATCGATGTCCACAGCGGTCATGCCATTCGCCTACCTTTCGCGTATCGAACCAGCGGCCGACCGCGGACAGAGCTATCCAACGGTCGCGGCAAGAAATTACCCATAGCTAATTTAGAGCAACCGGCCAGATCGGCGGCGGAACAAGAATCACGCAGAGCATAAGCCACCGATAGGCAAACCGAATTGCGAACCGGGTTACCGGCGCGCGATTTTCCGAGTCCCGCTCAGTGGACGCGAATCCGGACTTGAGTCCAGACAACCATCCCCATAAAACTGTAACGTGTTCTCATGGATTACCAGAGCCTGTTCATCGGCGGCCGCTGGACCGCTCCCACCAGCAGCGATACCCTCACCGTCGTCTCGCCCGCCACCCTCGAAACCGTGGGCAGCGTGCCCGTTGTCACCCGCGCGGACGTCGACGCCGCGGTCGGCGCCGCCCGGCAGGCCTTCGACCACGGCCCGTGGCCGGCCACCCCGCCGGAGGAACGCGCCCAGCTACTCGCCCGCGTGGTGGAATTGCTCGATCAGAAAGCCGGCGACATCACCGGCGCGCTCTCCGCGGAAATGGGCGCGCCCACCATGGCCGCCAGCACCTTGAATTACGTGCCGGCCCGCGCCACCCTCGACTTCTACGCCGGACTCGGTAAGGCCTTCCCCTGGACCGAAAGCCGTACCGGTCTGTTCGGCACCACGCGCGTATCGCGGGAACCGGTCGGCGTGGTCGCCGCGGTGATCGCGTGGAACGTGCCGCTCTTCCTGGCCGTCAACAAACTCGCGCCCGCACTGCTGGCCGGCTGCACCGTGGTGCTCAAGCCCGCGCCGCTGACCCCCCTGGCCGCCAACAAGCTGGCCGAACTCTTCGCCGAGGCCGGACTGCCCGAGGGCGTGCTCTCGGTGCTCCCCGCCGAAGCCGACGCCTCGGAATACCTGGTCTCGCATCCCGGCGTCGACAAGGTCACCTTCACCGGCAGCACCGCGGTCGGCCGCAAGATCGCGGCGATCGCCGGCAGCCAGCTCAAGCGCTGCTCACTGGAGCTGGGCGGCAAATCGGCGGCAATCCTGTTGCCGGACATGAATATCGAGGACATGCCGAAGCTGGCCTTCGCCGGTCTGATGAACTCCGGCCAAGCCTGCGTGGCCCAAACCCGCATCCTCGCTCCCCGCAGCCGCTACGACGAAATCCTCGACGCCCTACAGGCTTCCATCGGCTTCTTCCCCGTCGGCCTGCCCGACGATCCCGCCGCCCAGCTCGGCCCGCTCATCTCCAAGGCGCAGCGCGAGCGCGTCGAGGGCTACATCACCAAGGGCAAAGACGAAGGCGCCCGGCTGATCTCGGGCGGCGGCCGCCCCGACCTGCCCGGCTGGTACGTCGAGCCCACCGTCTTCGCCGACGTTAACAACGGCATGACCATCGCCCGCGAAGAGATCTTCGGCCCCGTCCTCTCCGTCCTCCCCTACGACACCGAAGACGAGGCGGTAGTCATCGCCAACGACTCGGATTACGGTCTCGCAGGCTCGGTCTGGACCACCGACATCGAACACGGCGCCGCCGTCGCCGCCCGAGTCCGCACCGGCACCTACGCCATCAACTGGTACGCCTTCGACCCCTGCGCCCCCTTCGGCGGCTACAAAACCTCCGGCATAGGCCGGGAAAACGGCCCCGAAGGCCTCGAGGCCTACTGCGAGACCAAGTCGCTCCTCATGCCGATGGGCAGCTGAGTCCCGAACCCGCACGGCCGGATCATGATTCAGTCATGGTCCGGCCGCTGTACTACGGCCATGAACTACCAGCCGCCGCTCCAGCCGAACTACCCCGCCCCGGCCGCGAAGAAGAACACCCTCGCCATCGTCACCCTGGTCACCGGCCTGCTCGGCTTCTGCGTGCTCCCCGTCATCCTCGGCTTCATCTCGCTCGGCCAGATCAAGAAGACCGGCGAATCCGGGCGCGGCATGGCGATCACCGGCATCGTCGCCAGCATCATCTGGAGCGCCGTCGCCATCACGGTCGGCGTCCTATCCGCCGCGGGCTCGGAATCCGCCGAAAGCCTGGGCGTACTCACCCGGACCCTGACCGTCTGACCAGATGAAAAAGCCCGCTCGCACCTCGATGGTGCGGGCGGGCTTAGTTCGTTGGCGGCTACTTATCCCAGACGCTCTTTGAGGGCCTCGAACTCGTCGCGGATGCCGGAAGGCAGCTTGTCGCCGACGAACTCGAACCACTCTTCGATCATCGGGATCTCGCGCTTCCACTCCTCGACGTTGACCACGAGCGCCTCGTCGACGTCGGCGGGGTTGACGTCCAGGCCCTCCAGGTCGAGGTTGGCGGCGTGCGGCACGGTGCCGATCGCGGTGGCCTCACCCTCGGCGGTGCCTTCGATGCGGCCGACGATCCACTCCAGCACGCGGGAGTTCTCACCGAATCCGGGCCACAGGAAGCGGCCGTCCGCGCCACGGCGAAACCAGTTGACGTAGAAGATCTTCGGCAGCTTGTTCGCGTCGGCGTTCTTGCCCAGCGACACCCAGTGGCTCATGTAGTCGCCCACGTGGTAGCCGAGGAACGGCAGCATGGCCATCGGATCGCGGCGCACGGTGCCGACCTTGCCCTCGGCGGCCGCGGTCTGCTCGGAGGACATGGTGGCGCCCATGAACACGCCGTGCTGCCAGTCGAAGGACTCGGTCACCAGCGGCACCGTGGTCTTGCGGCGACCGCCGAACAGGATGGCCGAGATCGGCACGCCCTGCGGGTCGTCCCACTCCGGAGCCAGGGTCGGGCACTGCGACATCGGGGTGCAGTAGCGCGAGTTCGGGTGCGCGGCGAGGGTTTCCGACTCACGCTCGTACCAGTCGTTGCCCTTCCAGTCGATCAGGTGATCGGGCTGGCCCTCCAGGCCCTCCCACCACACGTCGCCGTCATCGGTGAGCGCCACGTTGGTGTAGACCGTGTTGCCCGCATCGATGGTGGCCATCGCGTTGGGGTTGGAGGAGTGGTTGGTGCCGGGCGCGACACCGAAGAAACCGAACTCCGGGTTGACCGCGTAGAGGCGGCCGTCCTCGCCGAAGCGCATCCACGCGATGTCGTCGCCGAGGGTTTCGGCGCGCCAGCCCGGAACGGTCGGCTGGATCATGGCGAGGTTGGTCTTGCCACAGGCCGACGGGAACGCGGCGGCCACGTAGTAGTTCTTGTTCTCGGGCGAGATCAGCTTGAGGATCAGCATGTGCTCGGCCAGCCAGCCCTCGTCGTGCGCCATCGCGGAGGCGATGCGCAGCGAGTAGCACTTCTTGCCCAGCAGCGCGTTGCCGCCGTAACCCGAACCGTAGGACCAGATCTCGCGGTCCTCGGGGAAGTGGGTGATGTACTTGGTGTCGTTGCACGGCCACGGCACGTCGGCCTGGCCCTCGGCGAGCGGGGCGCCCACGGAGTGCAGCGCCTTCACGAACGCGCCGTCGGTGCCGAGCTTCTCCAGCGCGGCGGCGCCCATGCGGGTCATCACGCGCATGGAGACCACGACGTACTCGGAGTCGGTGATCTCGACGCCCAGCTTGGGGTCCTCGGCGCCCAGCGGGCCCATGCAGAAGGGCACCACGTACATGGTGCGGCCCTTCATGGAGCCGCGGTACAGCTCGGTCATGGTGGCGCGCATCTCGGCCGGGTCGACCCAGTTGTTGGTCGGGCCGGCGTCGGCCTCGGTCTTGGAGCAGATGTAGGTGCGCGATTCGACGCGGGCGACGTCGGAGGGATCGGAGAGCGCGAGATACGAGTTCGGCTTCTTCGCCTCGTTCAGCTTCTTGAAGGTGCCGGCGGCGACCAGCTGCTCGGAGAGGCGGACCGCTTCCTCCTCGGACCCATCCGCCCAGACCACGCGGTCGGGCTGGGTGAGTTCTGCGACCTCCTGTACCCAGGCAAGCAGTTCCTTGTGCTCGGTGGGCGCGGTGCCATCGTGAAGACCAGGAATGGTCGCTGAGGTCATGAAAACTCTCCTGAGATGGGCGGCTTCGCTGTTTGTCACCTCACGACGGCGTGAGGATCCCGACACCGAGTGCCACCAATTGCGGCAAGGCACCCACCCGCCTTGCCGATAGCACGCCCCGGATGGACGGCGTACAAGGACCAAGCGGACGCCCAGGTTCCTGCCACACAGGTTAACGCCATATATCCGGGTGGATGGAATCGGGTTGTCCAGTCGGTACCGGGTCGAAACCTCCGACCAGCCGCTATGCGAATTCGAGTGCGGCAAGGTCACGTTCGCATGCCGCCGTCAAGCCGGGTCGCCGCTGCGCCGCCGACCGCAGCTCCGCCTCCAATTCCCCTACCCGAAGGTCGGTTTCGACCAGGCAGGCGGCGCTCTCCCGCACCACCCGATCGGTGAGCCGTTCCTCGGTCTCCACCAGCGCCGTCGCCACCCGCTGTTCCAGCTGTGCCTTCACATTGACTAGCGCATCCGCCACCCATTGCCGTAAATGAGCACGCTCAGCCAGTTGCCCGCGCGCCCGCACCAGCCAACCCGCCACCACGACACCGAGGAGAAGACTGACCGGCATGATCGCGTAGTCGAGGGCTTCCCACCACGCCAGCGGAGCCACCACGAAGCGCCCCACCCCGAGCCCGGCCGACGCTCCCGCCGCGATCATCAAATGATCTTCGACACCCCGTCGCCGCGGTTCCGGATCCGCCCCCACCCGCGGTGGCGGCTGCGCTCGCCGCATCGGCCCGCCCGGCTCCGGCCCCGGGAAGGCTCCGGCCGCCTCCGGCGACAGACGCGGAATCGCCTCCCCGCGGCGCGAATTCGACCCGGTGGGCGGGAGCGCGGCCGCTGCGTGTTTCGCCTGATCGAGCTGCATCGACAGCTCGCCGACGCGCTGCCGCACCGCGCGATCCATCTCATATGTGAGTTTCTCCACTGAGCACTGCAAACGCGCCGGAAACCCCGCCCGCTCGCGCGCCGGCAACCGCTCCAACTCCACCCGCACCGCGGCGTTCAGCGCCCGAATCCGCGCCCCGGTCTCATGCAGCAGATCCACCCGCGCCAGCTGAAGCCGATTCCGCAAGGTGGACACGGCCGTTCCGCGCCCGCCGTCCCCCACCGCCAGCAGCGCCGCCCGCTCCTCGCGCAAGGCCGCCACATCCCGCCCCGTCCGCAATTTCTCCAGCTCGGCCCCGATCCGCCGCCGTGTCTCGGCGAGCACCCGTTCCCGCATGATCGCCACCTGGTCGGCCGCCGCACCCGCCCCGACCGCCGCCACCAACCGCGCGTGCAACAACCCCAGCCCCGACCGATCCAGCAGCGCCGCATCACCGTTCGCCCGCGCCACCATCGCCATCCGCACCGACACCGGCACGATCTCGGCCGCCAGCCCGGCCGCGCGCAACAACTCGGTATCGAGCCCGCGCACCTCCTGCCACTCACCGTGCGCGTGAATCCCATCCAATGCGAACACGATCCGCGTCCCGTCCGCGATCAAGCCCGCGAGCACGGCCAGCAGTCCCGCCCCGATCGGCGCCCCACCCTCCAGCACCACCAGTGCCACCGGCACCGGCAGCTCCGGCCCGGTATGCGCTCCCGGCTCCCTACGCGCCGGACCCACTTCGAACCCGTGATTCGCCGCGCCGACACAGACATCCACGTGCGGCGCGAATCGAGCAAGCTCGGTCCGCAGCAGTGTCGTGTTCACCTCCGCGCCGGTTCCCAACAGCGCCACTTCCCCACCGCGGCCCGCCCCACCGGTGTCCAACGCGCGCAGCAGTTCCATCCCGTGTGGATTCCACCGCGCGACCACCCCCGCGGCCCGCTCCGGGAGCCCCGCGATCGTGACAGCGTCACCGGACCCGGCACTCTCGACCGGCCCGCCCGCGCTTATCGGTCCCTGCGATGGTTCTGCACATTCATCCACAGCCTCCGGCGCCGAACTCGATCGCGGCTTCTGCTGCACCGTGCGAGGTTCCACGCCCGCTGCCCCGTCGGTCCCGTCCGCGGCCTCGGTGACCGGCCGTTCTTGCGCGAGAGCACCCGGCGACTTCCGTGTCTCACCTGGTACCGGGCTCGAGTCACCGGTCAAGGCGAAGGGCACGTGATCGGCGGTCCGATCGATCGACGTACCCCGCAGCTGCGGGTGAACGGGTTCGGGCAGGTCGAGTGAACCGGCCGGGCCTCGGAAACCCGGCTGGGCCGCGTCGTCGAACTCGCTGTCCACCACTACTGATTCGTTCTGCCGGGGCTCGCGGCTTGGCGCCACCACCCGCCACCGGGCGCAGCCATTTCCGCGTCATTCGGTGGCGGCCAAGCGGGCGGCTGTTTCCTGGTAGAGGCGGTGCAGGTGGTGGTGCACGGGGTCGATGCCGCTGGCGCAGTGCAGGATTTGGCGGAGGGCGCGGGCATCGAGGGTGGGGGCGTGGCGGAGGGCGGTGCGGGCGCAGGCGATGCCGTACAGGCCCCAGCGGTCGAGCAGGGCGCGGCGGGCGGGGGCGTCGGGGGCGAGGCCGGGATGGGTGAAGAGGTCGGGGGTGAGGGTGAAGGCGGGGTCGGTGCGGTGCCGATGGCGGTGCAGGGTGCGCAGATCGGCGTCGGTGAGGATGCCGGAGCGGGTGCGGGCGGCCAGGTCGGCGATGATCGGGTAGACGGGGAGAGACACTGTGGCGGAATAGGTTTCGGCGGTTTCCGCGGCTTCGTGGCAGTGGATTCCGATGGTGTCGGCTTTGTTGAGCAGGACAAGGGTGCGGTCGGGTGGGAGTGCGGCGAGGACGGCGCGGTCGGCCGGTTGCAGGGAACCGGGCAGGACATAGAGGAGTACGTCGGCGTCCAGGGGCGGGTTCGGTTGCCCGGGTTGGTCGAGCGGCCGGGTTTCCTCGGCGGAGATGAGGGAGAGCGCACTTCGGACGGTGGTTTTGCCCGCGCGGGCGCGGCCGGTGACCTGGATGCGCGGGGATCGCCCTGGCGGCACAGCGGCAGCCTAACGGTCGCGGACGGGCCGTGCGGGAGATTCGGATCGGGTATGACCGCAGGTCAGCTCACCGGATGTGAGGGGTGACTGTGCGTTCGCGGTCCACCTGTGCGACAGCACAATTCGGTGCAACACCTCTTCACATATATCCCGGATTCACCTACCGTTTGGAATCGGTCGGCAGTTGCGCCGATACGCGGCGTCAGCGTTCGGCACCATCAGGTCCCGGCCCCTGCCCGCGAGCTGAGCAGGGAGGTTGCGATGAGCGTCGACGCTGACGTCATCGATCACGGCGCGGCGGAAGGCGATGGCCGTTCCGGCGGGACCTGCGCGCCGCTGCACCCGGTGCACGGCACGGCCGGCAGCATCGCCTTCAGCGCGATCGGGCACAGCGTGCGCCGGAACCGGGATGCCGCAAGGCAGTCCGATCCGTGGTCGCACACCGGCGAGGCCGCCGATTTCGGCCCCGAACGCCCGCTGCCGCCCAGCCGCGACCCCTTCCTGCGCGCCCCCGCCGGTTTCGCCGCGCACGCGCCCGGCACCATCCTGCGCAGCCGCGAAGTGGAGGTGGCCCTGTTCGGCGTGGTCCCGCAGCAGGTCACCGCCTGGCAGCTGCTCTACCGCTCCAACGACCTGCACGGCCGCCCCGAGGTCGCGATCACCACCGTGCTGCTGCCGAAAGGCGCTGAGCCGGACCCGGATCGGCCGCTGCTGGCCTTCCAGTCGGCGATGGACGCGGTCACCGATCGCTGCGCGCCGTCCTACGCGCTGCGCCGCGGCGCGCTCGCGCCCGGCTCCATCACCCAGCTGGAATGGCTGCTGGTGGCCGGCGCTCTGCGCCGCGGCTGGGCGGTCAGCATCGCGGATCACGAAGGGCCGCACGGTAATTTCGGCGCGGCCCGCGAACCCGGCTACCGCGCGCTGGACGGCGTGCGCGCTGCCCTGCGCTTCGCGCCGATGAGCCTGCGCTCGGATACCAAGGTCGCCGTCTGGGGCTATTCCGGTGGCGGCATGGCCAGTTCGTGGGCGATCGAGATGGCCCCGCGGTACGCCCCCGAGCTGAATATCGTCGGCGCGGTGCTGGGCGCCCCGGTCGGTGACCCGCGCGAGGTGTTCCTGAGCCTCAACGGCGGCACCTTCGCCGGTTTCCCGGCCATCGTGATCGCCGCGCTGCGCCGGGTGTATCCGCAACTCGCCGAGGTGATGCGCGCGGATCTCACCGAGGCCGGCCATCGCCTGCTGGAGCGCGCGCAGAGCCTGGGCCCGATCGCGGTGCTGCCGCTGCTGGTCGGCCGCCACCTGGACGACTACCTGCATCGCCCGCTCTCCGAGATCCTGCCGAGCCTGGAGCCGATGTTCGACGACATCCGCCTGGGCAACTCCGCCCCGGCCTGCCCGGTGCTGGTGGTGCAGCCGGTGCGTGACCAGATCATTCCGATCGCGGGCATCGACGGTCAGGTCGAGCGGTATCGCGCGGCCGGCGCCGCGGTCTGGTACCTGCGCGATCGGCTCAGCGAGCATTTCTCGCTGCTGCCGCTCTCGACTCCGCTGAGCCTGGATTGGCTGGCCGATCGGATCGCCGGTAAAACTCTCACAGAACCCACAACCAAGACTGTCTGGTCGGTAGCACTGGCTCCGGCCCAGTGGCGCAGCATGGTGGAAATGGCAACTACCGCAATGCGAGTCACGTTGGGCAGGCCGTTGCGGCAGGTGTCCGCGCAGGTCCCCGGGGAGACGGCGGAGCTGGCAGCCTGAGGTTGAGCGCACGCGGCATCGCGTGGTCGATTGCTGCGCTAAAGATCCAATACTGGACAATGGACGCCGTGAACGACGCCGCGAACCACACTGCCGAGCCAGTTCCCGGGGCGGGGTCCGCCGGAGCCGCCGGTGACTCCGATCACCCCACCGGGCATCGACTCTTCCCCCGGGTCACCAGTTTCCGCTCCCGCCGCGGCGCCATCTCCGCGACGCAGGAGGCGTCCTGGGATCGGATGTGGCCGGTCATCGGCCGCGACGTGTCCGACGACAAGCTCGATGCCGACGCCTGGTTCGGGCGTCCCGCGCCGCTGATCATCGAGATCGGCTGCGGCACCGGCACCGCGACGGCGGCCATGGCGCAGGCCGAGCCGCAGTTCAATCTGATCGGCATCGAGGTCTATCGCCCGGGTCTGGCCCAGCTGGTGCAGCGGGTGGAACGCGAAGGCATCGACAATATTCGGCTGCTGCGCGGCGATGCCGTGGATGTCCTGGAAAATATGATTGCTCCCGAATCGCTGACGGGTGTCCGAGTGTTCTTCCCGGACCCGTGGCCGAAGGCGCGTCATCACAAGCGGCGGCTGTTGCAGCCGGCCACCCTGTCTTTGATCGCGAGTCGTCTGAAACCGGGCGGCGTGTTGCATGTTGCGACGGACCACGCCGATTACGCGGAGTGGATTGCCGAGGTGGGTAAGGGAGAATCCCAGTTCATCGGCATGAATGAAGCCACCGGCGGTGATCCGGAGGCCTATCGCGAAAACGCACCGATCGGTTTTGAACGCCCGATTACCAAGTTCGAAAGAAAAGGACTCAGCGCGGGCAGCGCCATCACCGAGTTCATTTGGGGGAAGATCGAATCATGAGCGTCAGTGAAATGGCCCGCGAGGTCGCGGATGTTGCCGAAATAATGCACGGCACCTCCTCGTCGGCGGAACTAACGGTCACTCCGGCCCTCGGCGGTACCAATACCGATGTGCGCCGCGTCCTGCTGGTGTGGGATGCGCCGAACCTCGATATGGGCCTCGGCGCCATTCTCGGCGGCCGGCCCACCGCCGCTTACCGCCCGCGCTTCGATGCCCTCGGCCGCTGGCTGCTGGCCCGCACCGCCGAATTGTCGGTCGGCAGCGTCACCCGCGTCGAACCCGAAGCCACCGTTTTCACCAATATCGCGCCCGGCACCGCGGATGTGGTGCGGCCGTGGGTGGAAGCGCTGCGCAATGTCGGCTACGCCGTCTTCGCAAAACCCAAAATCGACGAAGATTCCGACGTCGACAGCGATATGCTGGGCCACATCGAGCTACGCCGCCGCGGCGCGGGGCTGGCCGGCATCATGGTCGCCTCCGCCGATGGACAGGCCTTCCGCGCACCGCTCGAGGAAATCGCCAGTACCGGCGTCCCCGTCCAAGTACTGGGATTCCGCGAGCACGCGAGCTGGGCGGTCACGTCGGATATTCTCGAGTTCATCGACCTCGAGGACATCCCGGGCGTGTTCCGTGAACCCCTGCCCAGGGTCAGCCTCGAGTCGCTGCCCGACGAGGGAGCATGGTTGCAGCCGTTCCGGCCGCTGTCAGCACTGCTCACCTCCCGCCCCGCTCAAGGAGTCGCTTAGTGTTCACCCGCTGGGGCGACCTGGTCTACAAGCTGCGCTACACCGTTCTGGGTGTGATGGTGGCTGCGTTGCTCTCACTCGGCTGGTTCGGGTTGGGGGTAGAGGGCCACCTCAGCTCCAGCGGATGGTTCGATCCGAACTCGGAGTCGACACATGCTGCGGTGCTCAAGGATTCGGTGTACACCCGCGATCACAACAGTGACGTGGTCTTGCTCTACACCGCGCCCGATGGGCAGACCGTCGACGATCCGGCGTGGAATCAGAAGATCATCGACAGCCTGAACGCGCTGCCGCAGCAGTACTCGCAGATCACCAAGGTCAATGTCGCGCCCTGGAAGACCGATACCGGTCAGCAGGTCGCACAGGCCATCAGCCCCGATCGCAAGCACGCCTTCGCGACCGTGGCGCTGAACGGCACCAACGACACCGAGATGCTGGCCGCCTACGCCGCGGTCCAGAACGCCTTCGCCATTCCGGGCGTGACGGTCGAGGTCGGCGGTCTGCAACCGGTCGCCTACACGCTGAACAACACCATCGCCAGCGATGTGAAGCGCATGGAGATGCTGGCGCTGCCCGCGGTCGCGGTGCTGCTGTTCTTCATCTTCGGCGGAATCGTCGCGGCCGCACTGCCGTTGATCATCGGCGGGCTGACCATCATCGCCGCCAACGGCATGATCATGGCGCTGACCAAGTACACCGAGGTGAACTCGTTCGTCTCGGCCGTGGTGTCGATGATCGGCCTGGGCCTGGCCATCGACTACGGCCTGTTCATAGTCAGCCGATTCCGTGAGGAGCTGGCCGAGGGTTACGACACCCGGGCGGCCGTGCGGCGTTCGGTGATGACCGCCGGGCGCACGGTGAGCTCCTCGGCCACCATGATCATCGCGGCCAGCGCGGGCATGCTGCTGTTCCCGCAGGGCTTCCTGAAGTCGGTCGCCTACGGCACCATCGCCGCGGTGCTGCTGGCCATGATCACCTCGCTGACCGTGCTGCCGGCCCTGCTCAGCATTCTGGGTCCGCGCGTGGACAGCTTGAGCCTGAAGTGGATTCGCAAGACCAAGACGGCCGAAGAGGTCGAGGCCGGGTTCTGGGGCAAGCTCACCGCGTGGGTGATGAAGCATCCGCTCAAGGTCGCGATTCCGCTGACCATCGGCTTGCTGCTGCTCATCATTCCGGTGAAGAACCTGCAATTCGGCGGTATCTCGGAAACCTATCTGCCGCCGGACAATCCGGTGCGATTGGCGCAGCAGCACTTCGACGAGACCTTCCCGCTGCGCAAATCGGATCCGGTGCAGCTGGTCATCATCACCGACAACTCCCGGGATATCGGGCCGATCCTGTCGCAGGCGAATCAGGCTCCGGGACTGGTGAAGAACGCCCAGTTCGGCATTCCGGCCAAACCGCCGAACGGCTCCAATGTGTGGGTGTCCGAGGCGACCGTCGAGGACAGCGCGCATCCCGAATCGACCATCAACTATCTGCGGTCGATGGAGGTGCCGGACGGCGCCGAAGTCATGGTCACCGGGCAACCCGCCATGCAGATGGACAGCCTCGACACGCTGCTCGATCGCATGCCGTGGATGATCGGCATCGTCCTGCTGGTCACCACCATCCTGATGTTCCTGACCTTCGGGTCGCTGGTGCTGCCGTTGAAGGCCGCGCTCATGAGCGCGCTCGGGCTGGGATCCACGCTCGGCATCCTGACCTGGATCTTCATCGACGGTCACGGCGCGACCCTGCTGAACTTCACCCCGCAGCCGATCACCGCGCCGGTGCTGGTGCTGATCATCGCGATCATCTACGGCCTATCGGTGGACTACGAGGTATTCCTCTTGTCCCGCATGGTCGAAGCGCGCACGCAGGGGGCGAGCACCACCGAGGCGGTGCGAGCGGGTACGGCTCAGACCGGTCGCATCATCACCGCGGCCGCTTTGATCCTGCTCGTGGTGACCGGCGCCTTCGCCTTCTCCGATCTGGTGATGATGCAGTACATCGCGTACGGCATGGTGGCGGCGCTGTTCATCGACGCGACCGTGCTGCGCATGCTGCTGGTGCCCGCGACCATGAAGCTGCTCGGTGACGACTGCTGGTGGGCGCCGGCCTGGATGAAGAAGATCCAGCAGAAGATCGGGCTCGGCGAACCCATCCTCGACGATGAACGCCCCGGCGGCGGTGAAGTGGTCGACCTGGTCAAGACCACCCCCGTCACCGACCCGGTCACCATGCAGATCCCCATGCTGGCCGACGGCACCACCCCCGCCCGCCCGGCGCGCAAGCCGCGCCCGGTGCGCACGGTGGACGCCGACAGCGAAGCGCCGACCCAGCGGATCGCCGATGCGGCGCCGACCGTCCCGGTGATCTCCGCGACCACCCCGCCACCGCCGCCCCCCGAAACCCCTTCCGGCCCTACCGGATTCGGTTCCTCCCCCGGCAATTCGCCGACCACGGGCTTCGCGGGCGGCAACGGCACCGGCTTCGGCGCTCCCACCAGCCGCACGGCCGATACCGTCCTCGGCGCCACCCCGGACCGCCCGACCGGTACCGGATTCGGTTCCACCGCAGCCGGTTCGGCCAGCACCGGCTTCGGTACCACGTCCGGTGACGCAGCCACCGCCAGCTTCG
This sequence comes from Nocardia inohanensis NBRC 100128, assembly GCF_001612945.1. Classification (GTDB taxonomy): domain Bacteria; phylum Actinomycetota; class Actinomycetes; order Mycobacteriales; family Mycobacteriaceae; genus Nocardia; species Nocardia inohanensis. The sequence continues at coordinate 38,464 of NZ_BDBK01000022.1, read as the reverse complement.
GCGGTGCCACAGCAACCGGGTTCGGTAACACCACCGGCGATGCAGCCACCGCCAGTTTCGGCGGTGCCACACCGACCAGCTTCGGTAACACCACCGGCGATGCAGCCACCACCAGCTTCGGCGGTGCCACACCGACCAGCTTCGCTAACACCACCGGCGACGCAGCCACCACCAACTTCGGCGGTGCCACAGCAACCGGGTTCGGTTCCACGGCCGGCGACTCAGCGGCCGGCGATCGCACGAACGACGGGGCCTTCACGCCGTCCGGATTGAGCACCGGCGGCGCGGGTCGCCCGGCTCCTGAGACCCCGGACGCAGCCGCTACTCGCGGTGGCGACGGCGCGTTCGCTCCCGAAGCCAACCCGCCGAAGCCGCTGCCGTCGATCTCGCAGCCGGTTTCGCCCGCACCGCAACAGGATTCGTCCGAGACTCCGAAGCCGGTGGGCGCGGAGCGGGTGCTGCCGCCGCCGTCGATGAAGGTGCCGCCGCATCCGGCGACGCGGGCGCAGCTCTACCAGCCGAATCCGCCCGCCGCCGAAGGTCAGGCCCCGCCGCCCGCGCCGAATCGGTATCCGAACCAGGCGCCGGCTCCCGCACCGGCACCGAACCGGGCCCCGGTATCGAACCAGGGACAGGCACCCAGCCAGGCTCCCGGATCGAACCAAGGCCAGGCGTTCACCCAGGCACCCGGATCGAACCAAGGCCAGGCGTTCACCCAGGCACCCGGATCGAACCAAGGCCAGGCGTTCACCCAGGCACCCGGATCGAACCAAGATGCGGCATCGAACCAGGGTTCGGTATCGAATCAGGCTCCGGTTTTCGATCGGGGTCCGGCGCCGAGCCCGGAACCGGCCGCTGCACCGGAGGCGGAAGCGCCTGCGCCCGAGCATCAGCCGACTCACCACTCCGCCGAGGACGCGGCCCAGGGTGGCGGGCGGAGCAACAATATCGAGCAGTGGATGTCGGATCTCCGGTCCGCGCGCCGCCGTCCCGAGAAGACCGACGACGAGGGCAAACACCGTGGTGGTGAAGGCCGCACGGTGAGCGTGAACGAACTGCTCCGGCGCCAGAACCACGACTGAGCCTCGTCCGAATCACACGCGAAAGACCCGGCTGGAATCTCCAGCCGGGTCTTTCGTTTGCCGATGCCGGTCAGTGCGAAGACGCCTGCGGGTCGGCGGCTTCGGCGAAGGCCCGCGCGTAGCGGGTACCGGCCACCAGCAGCAGCACGCCGACGACCAGGAAGGCCGCGGCCCGGACCAGCCCGTCGAGGGTGGCCAGGTCGAACAGGAAGAGCTTGGCCAGCGCGGCGGCCGTGAGCAGCAGACCGGCGGCCAGGGATGCCTTGGCGGACTGCGGGGTTCGGGAGAGCCGGCGCAGACCGTAGAGCAACGCGGTGGTGGCCGTGACCATCCAGGCGACGGTGGCGATGCCGTGTCCCGCCAGGAAGCCGTCCGGATTGCCGGTGGCGACACCGAGCGAGACCGACAGCGTCGTAACGGCGTACAGCCCGGCCACGCCGCCGACCACAGAGATCGCGACGATATCGGATTCCCTGTTCGCCAGCCCCAGACGGCGGGCGCACCAGAAGGCGGTGGCCAGTGCCGACAGGGCGGCGATCGCCGAGAGAGCGGTCGAAATGCCCAGGTCCGCGCGCGCATTCACCTTCTCGGCGAGCATGGCCGGGGTGGCATTGTTCAGGAAAACCATGCCGCCGAGCACGGTGAACGCCGCGCCGAGGCCCGCGGCCACCCGCGAGCGCTGCTGCCCGCCGACCGCCAGGAATGCGATGGCGACCAGGAACAAGGCGATCGGCAAGGTCTGCACGGTGGTGACACCGAGGCAGGCTTCCAGCAGCGCGCAAGCCCCCGCGACCACCGACACCGCCGCCAGATGGGCCGGAATCCGCACCAGCCCAGCAAGTTTCGGCACCCAGGGCAGCGCGGCGACGGTGAGCAGCACCACCGCGAACCCACCCGAAACGAGCGCACCGGTGTGCGTCTGGAACAGCGTGGGCGCGGCCAGCAGCGGCACGGTCGCCGCACCGAAGGTGAGGCTCACGGTGCGGTCGCCCGGCCGACGCCGTACCACCAGCACGGCGCCGATCAAACCGACCGCGGCCACCGCGATCGCAGCGGCCAGCACCTGGTTGCGTTCGGTCGCGGTCGAAGCATCCAGAGCGGTGAAGACGACCGCGACGAAGGTGGCCAAGGCGGCCGGAACAGTGCGGACGATATGCAAGTACGGCCAATCACGCACCAATTGCACAGGGAGAGCGGCAATCTGAAGCACGATCAGGAAAGCGAGCAACGCCATCTCGGTGGTGACCGCCGGCGATAGCAATGCCGCCCCGAGCATCACCAGCACCGCCAGAGCCTGCGACCGCCACTGCAACGCCAGCGCCACCCCACCGGCCGCGATTCCCAGCGCAACTGCATACCCCACAACAGGATTCAGCCAGCCATAGAACGCGGTGACCGCGACGACATCGAGGTATCCCCCAGCGATACCCGTAGCCGCCAGCGCAATCGCCCCCACCTGCCCCCCGGCCCGCCCGTGCACCCGCGCGGCGACAGCCACCAGCGCCCCCGAGAAGGCCGCTCCGGCAAGCACTCTCGGCACCGGCCCGAAGAACCCCGCCTGGGCCGCCAGCACCAGCAGCATCACCACACCGATCAACGTGACCCCCACCCCGGCCACCGCCAGCAGTCGGCTGATCACGCCCTCCCGCTGCCACCACGGCGTCCGCCCCGGCACCTTTCGCCGAGCCGAAACCGGCGGCACAGCACCGTAATTCATCGTATTCACGCCGGTCACACCAGCATTCACCCGATAGCGGGGATCCACCCCCACTCCCGGCATCCAGGCCCCCGGCGGGGGAGTAGGCATCCATCCGGCAGGCTGCGGCCGACCCGCAACCGGCGTCGCAGCAGGCCCGCCCCACCCGCCCCCGGCCGGCGGCACCGGTCCCGCCGAGTTTCCCGGCTGCGCACCGGCAGGCATCGCACCGGAATGTCCGGTACCGGCGGATGTGCCGACGGGTGGAATCGAGCCGGTCGGCGTTGCTCCCGGCTGGGCCGGTCCGGCCGGGCCCGCGGCGAAAGGCGTCCAGGCTGCCGGGCGCGCCGAACCGCCCGCCTCCGGAACGGGAGCGGGCGGGGCGGCGTGGCGGGTGTTTTCGGCTACGACCTGATCGCGCAGTACATCGAGATCACGGCCGAGCACGCTCATGGTCTGGCTGAGCGACGTGAATTCGGTCGACAGCCGTGCGATCAAGCGGGGATCGAGGGCGGTATTCATGCTGGTCATCCTGTCCGCCGGGGATGGGCGGGGGGATGAGTAGAAACACCCGGGTGGTGGTCGATTCCTACCTGAATCGAGCAGGTAGGCCCGCGTTCAGGCGGATCGGGCGGCCGCGGCGCGGGCGATGGTGGAGCGGATGGCGGCGGTGACGCGGTCGGGGGTTTCGAGCATCGGGACGTGGCCGACGCCGTCGAGGTGGTGGACCTCGCGGGTGGGGGTGGTGGTGAGCGGGGCGTAGAGGTGGGGCGGGAGGACTCGGTCGTATTCGGGCATGAGGATGGTGACCGGGATGGAGAGGGAGTCGAGGGCGGTGAAGCCGGCGGGGAGGCCGGGGTCGTGAGCCAGGTCGTCGATGATCAGGCAGTTGGTGGCGGCGGCGGCCATGAGTTTGGCCAGGCGATGGTCGACGGTGGCCGGGCGATGAGCCAGTAGCGGAAGCAGCAGGCTGCGGATCATGGACGGCATGGCCGAGGGGCGGGCGCTGTCGATGCCGACCAGCGGGCCGAGGGCGCGGAAGCGGCGGATGAGGGCGGCCGCGGAGGTGGGGTCGGCCCAGAGGCCGGCGGGGGCGACGGCGGTGACGGAGCGGGCACGGCCGCGCGCGGCCAGTTCGAGGGCGAGCCAGCCGCCCAGCGAGTTACCCGCGATATGGGCTGTGTCCCAACCGGTTTCGTCCAGCAGTGTCTCGACGTAGTCGGCCAGGGAGGAGACGGTGGCGGGGTGTTGCGGGGCGGGGCCGCCCCAGTGCCCGGGGAGGGTGGCGGCGAGGATGTCGTGATCGGTGGCCAGGTCGTCGAGTACCGGGAGCCAGGACTGCCAGGTGAGAACCACGCCGTGCAGGAGCAACAGCGGCTCGCCCTGCCCGGTCCGGTGCCAGGGTGCCGGAATCGAGCTTGCCGTGAGGTCCTCCACCATGAGCGTGACGATACCTGGCCGGACCCGGTGTCGCGGTAGCCGATTCACGTGAGATCTGCTACCCACCCGATGCGACCGAGTTCACAAGCGCGGCAAGCGATTACCGGCGGTGTCCGGTCACGCTCCGTTGAGGAAGCGCTTCCAGTGGGTGCCGAAGGGGTGCTTGGCGGTGACCGAGCCGAAGCGCAGCTGCCCGTGCACGACCAGGTGCAGCGGCCCGATCGGCGGACCGGTGCGCACCTTGTTGTTGATGCTCGATCCGATCAGGTTCAGATTGTTCAGGTCCACGGTGGCCTCGGCCGGCACCACCAGGGTGAGGGAGCTGAGGTTGCTGTCGACCCGGATCTCGACCACCTGGGTGGACATGATGGCCTGGGTGAAGTCCAGGGTCACGCCCGAGAGTGTGTTCTCGAGCTGCAAGACCGGCGGCACCTGCCAGGGGCCTTTGCGTTCGACGCCGGACAGGAAGGCGCGGACCACATTCGACGATGCGGCTACCGGCGCTACCCGCTGCGAGGGCACGAACCGCGGCGGCCCGGCGGCGGGCTGGCCGATTAGCCGGACGCCGGGCAGGTCGACCAGTACGGCATTGAGCTCGCCGCGGGTCTTGGCCGCCAATGCGGTGTCCATGCGTTCGGTGAATTCTCCCAGCGACAGCATGCCCAGCCCGACCGCACGCTGTAGTAACCGTCCGACGTGTTCGCGTTCGACATCCGATACCCGTAGATCGCGGTCGCCGATAACGGCGGCGCCGGTCTCGAGGCCGGAAACAGATTCAGGACCTCCCATGCTTTCGAGGTTAGCGAGCGGCGGACCGGATTCGCATCAGGGCAATCCCTGAACTCCGGCCCCTACTCGAGCCCCTGTTCGATGGCGTAGCGGGTCAATTCGACGCGATTGCCGAGCTGGAGTTTGCGCAGCGTGGATTGCACATGGTTCTCCACGGTGCGATGACTCAGGCTCATGCGGGTCGCGATCTGCTTGGCGGACAACCCTTTCGCCACCATGCGCAGCACCTCGGTCTCGCGCTCGGTGAGCGCCGGCCGATGCGGTTCGTCGCGTTCGGGCGGGGCGCTGGCGATGCGCCGGTATTCCCCGAGCACCAGCCCCGCCAGTCCGGGCGTGAACACGGCCTGCCCGGCGGCGGTGGCGCGCACGGCGTCCACGAGTTCGGTGGCCGAGGCGCTCTTCACCAGATATCCGATGGCCCCGGCCTTGATGGCGTCCAGCACATCGTCGCGTTCGGCGGAGGCGGACAGCACCAGTACCCGGCTGCGCGGGGAGACCCGCAGCACTTCGGCGGTGGCGTCGGCCCCGTTGCCGTCGGGCAACTGCATATCCATCAGCACGACGGCGGGCTGCACCGCGGCCGCGCGCCGCCCGGCCGCGGCCACCCCGTCCGCCGTGGCGACCACGTCGAAGCCCTGTTCGGCCAGGTCCCGGGCCACGCCTTCACGCCAGATCGGATGGTCGTCGACCACCATGATCGAAATCCGCTCGTCCGTCTCGGACATCAGCACCTCCAGCCGTCGTCTCATATTGTCGCCCCGCACCCGGCGGGCATCCCGGGTCAGGTGCGCGGGATGCGGAATTCCCATTCGGCCCCGGAGCTCTCCTCGTCGTCCCCGGCGGCCTCGGCTTCGAAGAGCAGCGCCGCCGCTCCCCCGATAGCGGCGATGCGCCCGACGATGGAGCGCGAAACCCCCATCCGCCCTTGGGTTTCGGCTTCGGCGAGCCGGCCCGGGCGAATCCCCGGGCCGTCGTCACGAATGCTGATGATCAGCTCGTCGCCGGTATCCTCCAGCAGCACATAGGCTTTCGCGCCCGGTCCGGCGTGCTGGACCACATTGGCGAGCGCGGCCGCGACCGCCGCCGCGGCCTCGCGTGCCGCCCAGCGCCCCAGCGGAACCGGTTCGCCGGGCGTGGAGACGAACACCGAGGGCGTGGCCTGCGCGGTCAGCAGCGGCCGCAGATCCTCTTCCGCGCCGCCGGTCTCGGCCCGCCCGCCCTGTTCGGAGATGAGCACCCGCAGCGCCACCTCCTGCTCCCCCGCGCGCTGTGCGAGTTCCTCTGTCGGACCGCCTATTTCACCGCCGCGCCGCTTGATATAGCTCAGCACCTGAAGCACCCCGTCGTGCACCTCGCGGGCCAGCCGTTCCCGCTCCTCGGCGGCGGCGGTCAGCCGCACCGCGCGTTGCAGCTGCTCCTGGGCTCGCCGGGCGGTATTGGCCGCGAGCCCGATGGCCAGGCCGACCGAGACCAGCACCGGTACGGTGGCATCGCGCCAGACGTCGAAGCCCCATTGCGAGCGCGCGGTGAGAATCGCCGCGGCGATGAGTATTCCGGAGCTGACGCCGCCGAACGGCCCCCACAGAATGGCCGCCGACATGACGGCGTTCGCGGCCCAGAGCGTGGTGGGCAGGGTCTGGTGCCCGTGGTACCAGTCGTACTCCGAGACCAGCCGGGTGGCGAAGACCAGCAGGATGACGACGAGATGGTCGCCGAGCACCACGATGGTCCGCACCCGCTTCAGATGGCGAATCCGCCACTGCGACAACAACAGTGCCGAAGCCCCCGACCACACGGCCATCAGCGCGATGAACACCCAGCTGAGCCGCTGATTGCTGTAGTGCGATACCGAAGCGAACTGCTGCCCGATCGCATAGATCAGCGTGACCAGCCGGAATGCCTGGGCCGCCCGCCACAGCGGGGCCGTGGCGGCATCGTCGGAGTCGGGTTCAGTCCTCGTCGTCACCGGCGTCGCCCGCCACGGGAGGGGTCGCGGCGGCATCCTCCGGCTCGGTGCCGCCGGTCGCGGCGGGCTTGCCGTCGGTGACGTATTTCCTTGCCGCGGCGGTACTTCCGACCTCGGTGACCTTGCCGCTGGCCGCGGCGGGCACCGGCACCTGATAGCGCGCCGGGTCCGGGTCGTCGTCGGGTTCCGCGCTGAACATGGGCTGATGCGGATCCCCGGTGTGCAGGTCCTGGTACAGCTCGTCCGGCGAATCGGCCAGCAGCGACCGGATGGCGGTATTGAGCACCGCCACGAACGGCACCGCGAGCAGACCGCCGGCGATACCCGCGAGCACCACCCCGGCGGTGATCGCCAGCACCACCGCCAGCGGATGGATTCGCACCGCCCGCCCGAGCAGCAGCGGTTGCAGCACATGACCTTCCAGCTGCATGATCGCCACCGTGATGCCCAGCACGATCAGCGCCGTGACCAGGCCCTTGGTCATGAGGGCGATGAACACCGCCACCGAGCCCGCGATGAACGAGCCGATGATCGGGATGAACGCGCCGATGAACACCAGCGAGGCCAGCGGAAGCGCCAGCGGCACATTGAGAATGGCCAGCCCCGCGCCGATGCCGATGGCATCCACCGCCGCCACCATGACGGTGGCCCGCACGAATCCCGTCAGCGTCCCGAAGCCAAGTTTCCCGGCGGTGCGCACCTTTTCGCGCTGCGCGCTGGGAATGATGTTGGTGATGAACGCCCAGATCTGATCCCCGCCGTAGAGGAAGAAGATCAGGATGAACAGCGTCAGGAACGTCCCGGTCAGGAATTCGCCGATCACCGTGGCGGTGGTGAGCGCTCCGCTGGTCAGCGTGTCCTGGTTGTTCTCGATGGTCTTGACGATGGTGTCGCCCGCATTGCGAATCTGCTCGTTGCTCATGTGCAGCGGCCCGTTGATCAGCCAGTCCTGCACCTGATGCACCGAGGTCTTGAACTCGTCCGACAGCTGCGGCACACCGGTGACGAACTGTTCGACCACGAAGGTCATCACCCCGGCGAGCAGCCCGAGCGACCCCATCAGGGCCACGAACACCCCGATCGAGCGCGGCACGCCCAGCCGTTGCATGAGATCCACCAGCGGCGCCAGCAAGGCCGCGCCGAGCAGCGCGATGGAGAGCGGAATGGTGACGGTGGACAGGCGCTGCGCCAGATAGGCGACGGCCAGTACCGCGGCGAGGATCAGCAGCAGCCGCCACGACCACTCGGCGGACTTGCGGACGAGCGGATGCACGGAGTCGGAGTCCGGGCGCCCTTTCTCGTTCGGCTTGCCGGTTGATAAAGCCCCCGCGTCCTCGCTCACGAGCCCGAGCCTACTGTGCGAAACCCGGCTTTTCGCCGCGCTCGGTGCGCAGGTCGTTTGCCGGAGCCGGTAGCCGATCTCGCGAGGTCCGCGGTGACTCGCCGGGGATGCCCCGAATCGGGTTGGCGCCCAAGCGCGGGCACGGGTGCGCGCCGGTGACCGGTTCCCGGTTGCGCGCGGATGTCCCGCAGCGGCGGGGGAGCTAGATTGGTGGGCGTGTCAGCGCCCTTGGAAGCGGTCAAACAGACCATGCGAACCCGCTGGCCGCTGTACCTCGCTTCGATGCTCGCGGCCAACGCGTTCGGTGCTGTCCTGGTGTGGGCTTTCATCCAGTACGGCCTGCCGGTTCCGGAGGGCCAGACCAGCGCGACGCAGCAGACCGGGCTGCTGATTCCCGGCATCACCTTCATCGTGGCCGGCCTGCTGAGCCTGACCGCGTCGGCCCTGATGCTGCGCCCGGTGATGCGCTGGCAGTTGCGCGGCGGCCCGCCCAGCCGCCAGGAGCAGATGGCCGCGCTGCACGCCCCGCTGCGGCAGTCGATCGTGCACCTGGTGCTGTGGATTCTGGGCGGCAGCGTGCTGGCCTCGCTGATCATCGTGCGCACCCCCGAGCTGGCGGCGGCGGTGATCGTGACCGAATGTATGGCCGCCACCATCGTTTTCGGCTTCACCTACATGCTGGGCGAGCGGATTCTGCGCCCGGTCGCCGCCGAGGCGCTCACGGTCGGCGCCTTCGATCACACCCTGACCCCGGGCGTCGGCACCCGGATGGCGATGACCTGGGGCATGGGCACCTTCGCCCCCGTGATCGCCATCGTGCTGTTGTGCGTCACCCAGATTTCCGCGCGCGTGCAGTTCTCCGCGCAGTCGCTGGCGGTCTCGATTCTGTTGTTGTGCGGCGTCGTCATCATGCAGGCGCTGGCGCTTTCCATGCTGACCGCGTCGAGTATTTCCGATCCGGTGCGCCAGCTCAGCCAGGCCATCGATCGTGTGCAGGAGGGCGCGCGGGATGTGCAGGTGGAGGTTTTCGACGGTTCCGAAATAGGGCTGCTGCAAGTTGGCTTCAACCGAATGATGGGCGAAGCGGCCAAGCGTCGCGAACTCCAGGAATTGTTCGGTCAGCATGTCGGCGAGGAGGTGGCGCGCCGGGCTTTGGAATACGGCACCGAACTCGGTGGTGAAACCCGGTTCGTGGCGGTGTTGTTCGTGGATATGGTCGGTTCGACGGCCACCGCCGCGGAACGCCCGCCGACCGAAGTGGTCAGTCTGCTCAATGAGTTCTTTCGCGTCGTGGTGGATGTCATCGACCGGCACCACGGATTGATCAACAAATTCATGGGCGATGCCGCATTGGCCATCTTCGGCGCGCCACTGGATCGCCCGGACGCGCCGACCGCGGCCCTGTCCGCCGCCCGTGAGCTGCGCGAAGCCCTCAAGGAGGTGCCTGGGCTGGATATCGGAATGGGCGTCTCGGCGGGGCTGGCGGTGGCGGGCAATATCGGCGCCGCGAATCGTTTCGAGTACACCGTGATCGGCGATCCGGTGAACGAGGCGTAACGATTGACCGAACTGGCGAAGGAACAGCCGGGCCGGGTGCTGGCCTCCAGCAGCGCGCTGTATTTCGCCGACGAGTCCGAACAACGCCATTGGCGCACCGGCGACGAGGTACAACTGCGTGGTCGCCGCCGTAAAACCCGCTTGGCCTGGCCGAAGGAATCCCCCGAGGAGTCGGGTGCAGACGAGGCGGCGGCCAGTTCGTTAGGCTGACGACGTGACGGCCCATGGTGATCTGGACGGCGAACCCGCGCCGCCCACTGATAACTCGCGCCGTAGCAGGTTCTGGTGGGCCAAATGGGTGCTCGGCGCGGCGCTGCTGATTTCCGAAGGCGCATATCTGTATCCGCGCCTGGCCGATTCCTGGAAGAACCTGACCGAAATCCATTGGGGATGGGTGGCCGCCTGTATCTGGATGCAGGCGGTTTCGATGAGCGGATACGGCCGCATTCAGAAACAGCTGCTGCACGCCGGGGGCGTGGATGTCTCGCAGCGCAAATCGGTTTCGGTGGTGTACGGCTCGACCGGGATGGCCCTGACGCTGCCCGCCGGGCAGGTGTTCTCCACCGCCTTCACCTATCGGCAGACCCGGCGCTGGGGCGCGAGCCCGCTGGTGGCGTCCTGGCAGCTGGTCATGTCGGGGGTGGTGGCGGCGGCCGGGCTGGCGCTGCTGGGCCTGTTCGGCGCGGTGCTGGCCGGGGACCGGATCGGGCCGACCAAGGTGATCCTGACGCTGGGCGCGGTGGCGCTGCTGGTGTGGGCGGGCAATTACGTCTCGAATCATCCCGGCGGGGTGGAGGGGCTGCTGCGCCGAATCCTGCGGCTGGTCAACCGGATTCGGCACCGGCCCGCCGAGGCGGGCATGGACAAGGTCGGCGAGGTGCTGGCCCAGCTGGAGTCGGTGGATCTGGGCAAGCGGGACGGCGCCTGGGTCACGCTGTGGGCGCTGGTGCATCGGCTCGCGGATGTGGCCTGCCTGGGCGCGGCCTGTTACGCGGTCGGCGCGGAGCCGCGGCTGGCCGGGCTGATGCTGGTGTTCGCGGCCGGAAAGGCGGTCGGCACCATTCCGCTGGCGCCGGGCGGCATCGTCTATGTGGATGCCACGCTGATCTATTCGCTCACCGCGGTGGCCGGGCTGCCGGCCGCGCAGGCGGTGGCGGCGGCCTTCCTCTACCGGCTGGTCAGCTTCATCATGGTGGCGATCGTCGGCTGGATCGTCTTCCTGTTCCTGTTCCGGAAGCCTCAGGCCGGGGACACCGAGCTGGAAAAGGAGTTCGAACAGCGCAATTCGCTGGCGGTCGAACGCCGCCGGCCGAACGCCCCGCCCGATCCCGCCGCGAGCTGACCGGACCGGGTGTCCTGCACAGCGGGCCGGGACCGGCCGATTACCCTGTGCCCGTGAAGAAACTGGTGCCGTTCGTCGTCGATGCCATCCTGGTGATCGTGTTCTGCGCGATCGGCCGCCGCAGTCACAACGAGGACGTCACCGGATTGCTGCGCACCCTCTGGCCCTTCGCCACCGGCCTGGTGCTGGGCTGGGTGATCGCGGTGGCGGTCGCCGCGGGGCGCGAGGGGGCTTCCGCCGCAAAGCGTTTCGACGGCCGCAGACTGTGGCCGACCGGCGTCATCATCTGGGTCAGCACCCTGGTGGCCGGGATGCTGTTGCGCGTGGTCTCGGGGCAGGGCATCGCCTTCAGCTTCATCATCGTCGCGTCCAGCGTGCTCGCCCTGTTCCTGCTCGGCTGGCGCGCGGCCATGAAAGCCCTGCGCTGAGCACTCCCCCTGCCGAACGAATGGGCCCCGTCCGGGTAGGACGGGGCCCATTCACGTTCGGTCCCAGCTAATCCGGCGTCGCCAGGGATTGCATCAACCTGGCCGCCATGCGGGCGGTCATATCCCCGGAATCCACATCGTCGATGTGAATGGCGAAGGCCAGGTCACCCATGGTGGCGATGAGCCAGCCGTTGTTGCCGGCGGTGGCGGAGATGGCCTGCACACCCGCGTAGCGCGTCAGCGACGCCAGTTCGGGTGCGGCGGAACCCTCCCGGAGCAGGGTGCGTACCCGGTCGGTGACATCGCCCGGCATGGCGGGGGTGTCGGCCTCGGTCTTCGCCGGGCTGCCGATCACCATCATGGGCTTGGGTACCTGACCGTTGGCGATGGCCGCCGCCGCGATCGCCATCCCCCACGGGCTGGCCAGCAGTGAATCACCCGCATTGCCGCGGCTCACGGTCTCCGCGCCGTTCTTGCCGGCGGGCAGCCGTCCGGTGGTCTCGTCCAGGCCGGGCACCTGGAAGTCGAGCCCGACGCCGAGCATGGTCGCCGCTTCGGCCGCATCGTTGACCGAGACATCCTGCGGCGCTTTGTGTTTGGCCACCGCGGCCATGTTCTTGAACAGCTCGATCATGCCGCCGACCGGATACAGCCCGGTGAAGGCGACCGACCCGTGCGCACTGGCCTGGCTGTTCTGCGCGGCGGCCACCAGCGCCCCCGAGGACGGCTGGATGGCCACGATGGAGGCGGGCGTGCCGACGCTCACCACGGCATCCTCGGTGGCGCGCTGCAACCGCTGATCCATGGTGGCGGCGATATCGGGTCCGGGCGGGCCCTGCTCACCGGCGAGCTGGGTGACGAACTTGCCGTCCGGGTCGAAGAGCTGCACGCCCCAGCCCGCACGCTGATCGTTGTTGTCCTGCCACACTTTTCGCAGCGCGTCGAGCATGGGCGACCAGACGCGGCGGTCGGCGGAGATGAGCCGGGGCTGCTTCTCCAGCACCACGCCGGGGATGGGCGCCAGCCGCGACTCCAGGATCGCGAAGTCACCCTCGCGCAGTTGCACGGCCGTGATGGCCTTGCCCTGCGCCGCCGATACCTGTTGCACCAGGCTGGGTCCGGTGATGAGCGGCGCCACCGGTTCGATGGCGTCGGCCAGCGCGTTGGACGAACCGACCAGGTCGCCGGTCTTGCTCGGGTCCAGCTTCACCACATTGATGACCTGCTCGGTCATCAGCGGCGCGCCGACGATGTCGTTGACCTTGGGCGAGGGCTGGGCATAGGTGCGCACCAGCTTGACATTGCGTTTCGAGTCCAGCTGCGGCATGACCAGAGCCGGATCCCACGAGATGCGCCAGCCGACACTGAGTTTGCGCACGGTGCCCTGGAGATCGTATTTCCAGTTCTTCTTGTCCCCGAAGTTCCAGGCGCCGGTCATGCTGAACAGCCCGGTGCTGCCGTCGAGTCCGATGAACTGGGTCATCTCGTAGTCCGGCTTACCCGGATCGAGCCCCTCGAAGACTTGCTTCAACGTTGCCGAGGCGCCGCTCGGATAGGACGTCAGCCGCGCCGCGCCCTCGTAGTCCTTTTTGTCGAGCAGGGTGGTGAAGCGTTCCACCACGGCTTCCGCCCCGCCCGCTCGTTCCCGAAAAGAGCATGACCCCATCGCGATCGCAATCGCGGCTACTGCCGCGAGCGCGATCGTGCCGCGCACCCGGAAGCGGCGGGATCCCCACACATCCATATCGCCCACTCTTCACTCTTGCCACATCAGCAACGGGACCACGGTACCGCGTGTCGAAGCCTCGCGGTTCCACCTTTCCACCAGGCGTACTAGCACTGAGCACCACCATAGTGCCGAAATCGGCCAGGAGGGACCACTTACATGATCACCGGTCGGTTACGGGGCCTGGCGTATTCGAGCCAATGCAGACCGGTTGGCCTCTACTGCTGACAGCACTCGCCGCCGGTCCCGCCGATTCGGGCGAACCCCGTTCTCCGAGAGCGGAACCCAGGTGCCCGAATTCGACGTAACGTTGTAATCAGTATTACAACTCCATGCAGTTAGTGAGTGTGACCAACATGAGACACGGACATCGTGGACACGGATTCGGTCGCCCCGGCGGCTGGCAGCAAGCCGACCTTCCGGACGCGGCAGACGCACCCGACTGGTTCGCTGGAAGGTTGCCCGCCGACTGGTTCACCGGGCCCGCAACCCTCGACATCGATCGCGACGAAATCGTCGTCATCGGCGAACTCCCCATCCCCGCACCCGAATCCGCCGGCGACGACGCGCAGGACCAGGTCACCGGCGAAGTCCCCGCCGCCACCCGCGAGGGGCTCATCGCCCGCTTCCGGGAATCCACCCGCCCGGCCCGCATGCAGATCGCCCAGGAGGCGCAGGCCCGCTACCAGCGCAATGTGGCGTGGGGCGTGTCGGTCGGCGGTGAGCGAATCATGTTCACCCACCTGGCCGTTCCGGTCATGACGCGATTGCGCCAGCCCGAACGCAAGGTCCTGGACACCCTCGTCGACGCCGGCGTGGCGCGCTCCCGGTCCGACGCGCTGGCCTGGACGGTCAAGCTGGCGGGCAAGCACGCCGAGGAGTGGTTGGCGGAATTGCGCACCGCCATGAGCAAAGTCGACGATCTGCGCGCCGAGGGGCCGCGCGGGCTCTGAACCGCAAGCCTCCGGCTAGGCTCGGCGCATGGCTGATACCGGTCCGATTCTCGTGCTCAACGGCCCGAACCTGAACATGCTCGGCACCCGACAGCCCGAGGTGTACGGCGCGGACACCCTCGACGATGTGGTCGAACTGTGCCGCAAGACCGCGGCGCGGTTCGGTCGCGAGGCCGATGCCTTCCAGTCCAATCACGAAGGGGCGCTGATCGACCGGATCCACGCGGCGCGCGGGTTCGCGTCGGGGATCGTCATCAACCCGGGTGGATTGACGCACACCTCGGTGGCATTGCGGGACGCACTGGTGATTCCGGAGGTGCCGATCGTCGAGGTGCACATCAGCAATGTGCATGCGCGCGAGGAGTTCCGGCATCACTCCTATGTCTCGCCGATCGCGACGGCGGTGATCGCGGGCATGGGGATCCAGGGCTACGCGGCCGCGGTCGAGTTCCTCTGCACGCGCTGAGCAGAAGTCGACAGCGGCCCCGGGACCCCAGGTCCCGGGGCCGCCTGCTTTTTCGGAGCCCAGGCCCGCGACCGTCAGGTCGCGGGCCTTTCCATTCCCCCCGGTAAACAGCTTGTTCGCGTCGAAATGTAGTAGGTATGCTACATCTCATCGGGTTTTCACTACCTAGGGGCGGACATATGACTGTCGGCGAAGGCATCGTGCTCGACGTCGAAGAGCTGCGGATGCGATACGGCGCCCGGGATGTACTGCAAGAGGTCACCTTCCGGGCGCACCAGGGCGAGGTACTGGTTCTGCTGGGACCCAACGGCGCGGGCAAGACCACTACCATCGAAATCCTCGAAGGCTTCCGGATGCGCTCCGACGGGCGGGTGACCGTGCTCGGCACCGACCCCGCGCACGGTGACGAAGCCTGGCGCGCCCGCATCGGCGTGGTGCTGCAATCTTGGCGCGATCACGGCAAATGGCGGGTGCGCGAACTGCTCGAATACACCGGCAGCTTCTATGCCCCGTACTCCACCGAAACCCTCCGGCGCCCTTGGGACACCGACGAACTCATCGCCACCGTCGGCCTCACCGAACACGCGAACGCCAAGGTCATGTCGCTCTCGGGCGGCCAGCGCCGGCGTCTCGACGTCGCCATCGGCATTGTCGGCCGGCCCGAATTGCTGTTCCTGGACGAGCCGACCGCGGGCTTCGATCCACAGGCCCGCCGCGAATTCCACGATCTGGTGCACCGGCTGGCCGACGACGAGCAGACCACCATCCTGCTCACCACCCACGACCTGGACGAGGCCGAGAAGCTGGCCGACCGGATTCTGATTCTGGCGGGCGGCCGCATCATCGCCGACGGCTCCGCCGATCAGCTCTCCCGGCGCATCGCCGGTGAGGCCGAAGTGAAATGGACCCGGGACGGGCAGCGCTTCGTGCATGCCACCACCGAATCGACCAAGTTCGTCTACGGGCTGTTCCAGCAGTACGGCGACGCTATCGGCGAGCTCGAAGTGCGGCGGGCCTCGCTCGAGGACACCTATATGACGCTGGTGCAACGCTACGAATCCGGACAGGGCGAGGCCGATGTCCGCAGCCTGGAGGAGGTCCGATGAATCCGACGGCGGTCGCGGTCAAGGCCGGGCTCCGGCGCGGGCTGATCGAACTGCGGCAGACCATGACCACCGGTATGGATCTGTTCGCGCAATTCTTCTGGCCGGTGCTCACTCTGGTGGCGCTGTATTTCATGCGCGACGGCAAGTACGAGGGCAGCGGCTTCGGGCTGGGCGCACTGGCGCTGCCCGGTGTGCTCGGCATGACGCTGGCCTTCACCGGCACCCTCGGCATCGCGCAATATCTCGCCCTGGAGCGCGAGGACGGAACCCTGTTGCGCGCCAAGGCGACTCCCAACGGGATGGTCGGCTACCTGGTCGGCAAGATCACGCTCTCCTCCGCGCTGACCCTCATCCAGGTGGTGGCGCTGCTGGCCTTCGGCGCGGCGGTGGTCGGCGGGGTGCACCTGGATTCGGCCGGCGCGTGGGCCACACTGATCGGCGTGATGGTGCTGGGATTGCTGGCGACGCTGCCTCTGGGCGCGGTGGTCGGGTCGGTCTTCGAGAGCCCGCGCAGTATCGGGTTCATCTCCTTCCCCATCATGGGGCTGGTGGCCATCTCCGGAATCTTCTATCCGATCACCGCACTGCCCGGCTGGCTACAGGCGGTCGGGCAGGTGTTCCCGATCTATTGGCTGGGTCTGGGGATGCGCTCGGCGCTGCTGCCCGATGATGCGGTGGCGGTCGAACTGGGACAGTCCTGGCGGGTCTGGGAAACCCTTGCGGTGCTGGGTGTTTGGACCGTGGCCGGACTGCTGCTCGCGCCGATCGTGCTGCGGCGGATGGCGCGCCGGGAGTCCGGGTCGCGGGTGGCGGCACGGCGCGAGAAGGCTATGCAGCGTGCCTACTGAAGTTCTGTACAACCGGATCGCCATGTTGCGGGCCGAGCGCGGCATCTCCCGGCGGGAGCTGGCGGCAGCGCTCGGCGTGCACTATCAGACGGTCGGCTATCTGGAGCGCGGCGAATACAGCCCGAGCCTGCACCTGGCGCTGCGGCTCGCGCAGTACTTCGAAGTGCCGGTGGAGATCATCTTCTCTACCGCACCCTTCCCGCGCATCGGCTCCGAAACAGCCTGAGCCACAAACTTTTACGCAATCCCGCCCGCCGCTGTAGCGACGGACCGGGTGCTGCCGGAATCATGCGCGGGCCGACTCGCCCCGCATGAGCGTGAAAGTCGAAACCGCCGTTCCCGCTGCCTCGGAAGCGGCAATGGCCCTGCGCCAGAATGCTTGTGCGGTCCGCGAGAGGGTAGCGTCCACACCGACTTCCGCGCTGGCGTCGATGATGTGCTGCGCGCCCGCGTCCATCATCTTCAGGCTCGCCAGGTCGGCCCAGCCGCCCGCCTGGTTCGCCACCGAGAACTGCTCCATGAAGTACGGGAACGCCGCGCTCGAGCGCACCGCGAACGGCACGAACCGGGCGATATCGTGCCCGGAGCGCGCGATCATGGCCGTCGCCTGATCGAAGGCCAGCAGCCAGGGATGGAAGATGGTCAGCAAACCCTGGTAGAAGACCTGCGCCAGACCGTCATCCGCGCCCAGGTACTCCTGCGGGCTGAGCGGGCGCAGCAGCGTGGCGTGCGCGTCGAACACCTCGCGCGCTCCGCTGTAGAAAATGTACGAGGCCGGATGCTCGATATCGTCGCCCGCCGACATCACCCCGCCGGAGACGAATTCCGCACCGTGCGAACGGATCCAGGCCCCGCCCGCGCGCGCCTGCTCCGGTGAATCCGAGGACAGGTTGAACACGACCTTGCCCTTCAGCTGATCGGCGACCGGCCCGAGCACGTCGTACATGGCGGCGTAGTGGGTCAGGCTCAGCACGATGACCTGATTGGCGGCGATGGCATCGGCCGGGCTCGCGGCCTTCTGCGCCCCCACCTCGGCGACCATCTCATCGGCCTTGCCGGCGCTGCGATTCCACACCGTGACCTCGACCCCGGCCTTGCGAAACGCCCGCACCATCGACTTGCCCATCGGGCCCAGGCCGACGACGGTGACGGAATGCTGCTGCTCAGACATGATGTGCCCTTCGATTTCGTAACTGTGGATGGTGTCGGCGCCGAAATCGATGGTGGTCGCACCCGATAGGTTCGGGAAGAACGCACGTTCGAGTTCGGTTGCTTACCCGAAGGTTCGAAATCTGGTCAGGAGGTCGCGATGCAGCTCGACGGTGACACGGATCACCACGTGTGCGGTATGTCCCTCGCCATCGACGCGGTCGGCGGCAAGTGGAAGATGCATCTCATGTGGGTGCTCGGCGCGGGCACCCGGCGCTTCGGCGAAATCCGCCGGGCCCTTACCGGCGTCAGCGAGAAGGTGCTGGCGGAAAACCTCCGTCAGATGGAGGCCACCGGCATCGTGCATCGCGAGATCTACCCGGAAATCCCACCGCGCGTGGAGTATTCGCTCACGCCTCTGGGCCGTGAACTCGAAACCGCCCTGCGCCCGCTGGAAGCCTGGGGCGACCGCAACCGCCGCGTCCTCACCGATCCTCCCCTCGTCCCGCCGGGCCGTCAGCCGGCCGCGATGCCTTCGCCTACGAGTTCCAGCAGTGCGGCGGCGTTCGCGATGGAGCGGGCGGGGTCGGGTTCCAGCTCGGAAAGGGCATAGGCGGCATCGAATCCGGCTGCTCGGACCTGGCCGGGAGTGAGCTGGATGCGACCGGCGACCGCGACCACCGGCACTCCGGCGCGGCGTGCGGCTTCGGCAACGCCCGTGGGGGCCTTGCCGTTCAGGCTCTGAGCGTCGAGGGAGCCTTCACCGGTGACGACCAGATCCGCCCCGGTCAGCTGAGCCGGGAAATCCACCAGGTCGAGCACCACCTCGATACCCGATCGCGCGGTCGCGCCGAGCACCGCCATCGCGCCGAATCCGGTGCCGCCCGCCGCCCCCGCGCCCGGCTTCTCCGCCCATTCCGGACCGATCAGCTGCGCCCAATCAGCCAGCGCCGCATCGAGTTCCCGCACCTGTTCGGGAGTCGCACCCTTCTGCGGACCGTAGACGGCGGCCGCTCCGTCCGTTCCGAGCAGCGGGTTGTCCACATCGCTGGCCAGGGTGAATCGCGTCGACGCCAGGGCCGGGTGCAGGTGGCTGCGATCCACCCGCACGGCGCGGCCCAATTCCCCACCGCCGTGCGGCAATTCACGGTTCTCCGCATCGAGTATCCGCAGGCCGAGCGCTTGCAGCAGGCCGGCGCCGCCGTCGGTGGAGGCGCTCCCGCCGAGGCCGAGCACGATATCGCGCACACCCCGATCGAGGGCATGTGCGATGACCACACCCAGCCCGTAGGTACCGGCGCGCAGCGGCTCCTGCTGTCCGCCGGGCAGTTTCACCAGACCGACCACGGCGGCGAGTTCGATCACCGCCGTGGCTTCCGCCCCGGGCCGGGTTGGGCGGAGCGCGTAGGCGGTGGATACCGGTTGGCCGGTCGGGCCGGGCGCGTGCAACGGCACGCGCTGCCAGCCCGCCGCGAGGAAGGCGTCCACGGTTCCGTCACCGCCGTCGGCGACCGGCAGCTGCCGGATCTCGGTGCCGGGCGCCACCCGGGTGATGCCCGCGGCCAGCGCCGACGCCACCTCGGCGGCGGTCAGCGAACCCTTGAATTTGTCCGGGGCGAGGATGATCCGGCGGGCGGGGGCGTTCGTCACCCGTCCAGTGTGAAGATCGATTGCCGACTTCGCGACACGCCCGAGCTGCGGGAATGGGAATACGGACAAATGGGCAGCGCGGGCGGGTTAGCGTCGTGGGCATGTCGAGAGAGACGAGTGGGTCGATCGAGGTCCGCAAGAACACCGCGCTGGATCGGTTCGAGCTGTACGTCGACGGGCAGGACGCCGGGGTGGCGCAGTATCAGGACACGGCCAACGAGCGCGCCTTCGTGCACACCGAGATCTATCCGCAGTTCGAGGGACTGGGATACGGGCGCAAGCTGGTGCAGGGCGCGCTCGATCAGACCCTCGCCGAGGGATTCGGGATCCTGCCACTGTGCCCGATGGTGCACCACTTCGTGGAATCGCGGCCGGACTATCTCTCGCACGTGCCGCAATGGTCGCGCGAACGGCTGAATCTGCCGCAGCAATAGCCCCTTTCGACGGGGTCAGTAGGCGGCGACGGCCCCGTCGAGCGCGATCTGCAATTCGTCGCGGACGATCCGGGTGATCTCGGCGGGCTTGGTGGGCAGGCCCTCGACCGGGACGCCGAAGTAGAAGCTGGCCGAGCGCGCCTCCTCCTTGGTGGGCTCCACCTCGGGGTCGGGGCGCGGGCCGTAGCTCAGGCCCAGGCTCACCAGCGCCGGGTCCGCGCCGAGCTTCTTGGCCCGGAAGGCGATGTGCCCGATGCCCGTTCCCACCGTCTGCACCTGGGTGGGGTCCACGTCGTTACAGGTGCCCTCGGGAAACACCGCGATCCCGTCCCCGCGCGCCATCCGCTCGGCGCACACGTCGATCATCCGCTGCCCGGCCGCGTTGACCGCGCGAATCCCGTGGTCCTTGCCGCGGAACACCGGGATCCCGCCCATCATGTCGATGCGCCCGCGCTGCTTGTCCTCCAGGAACAGCTCGTCCTTGGCCAGCACCCGGGTCCGCCCGATCACCGGCCGCAGCACGCTGCCCCACGCGGCGGCGGCCACGGTGTACGGATCCAATTGCGAGAGATGGTTGATCGAGATGAGCAACGGCTTCTTACGGGAGATCAACTCACGCAACTTCTCCCGGGCTCCGGGCGCGTAGCTGATCCGCGGCCGGTAGCGGCGGCCCAGCAGCCAGTAGGCTCCGCGCGCCTTCAGCAGCTGCTGCTGATGATCGCGATAGAAGTCGTACACGGCGTCGCTGTTCTTGAGGACCACCTCGGGTCGTTCCATAGCGCCACCCTAGCTACGACACGGCGCATTTGGGCAGTCGGGAAATTAAGCCGGGCAATCGGTGAGCGGCAGTGCGATGATGGGCTGCGTGGCACGCGCAGAGGAACACGGTGACCGTTCTCGACGCGAATTCCGGCACGAGGACCAGGTGGTACGTCCTGGGACTCTGCTTGTGTCCGCGACCGACCTGACCGAGCCCGCCTTCCGGCGCTCCGTCGTCTACATCATCGAGCACAATGACGCGGGCAGTCTCGGCGTGGTGCTCAACCGCCCCAGCGAGACTCCCGTCGAGGACGTGCTCCCGAACTGGGCCGACCTGGCCGCCGAACCCGATGTGCTGTTCCTCGGCGGACCGGTGAAACGCGATGCGGCGCTGTGCCTGGCCACCGTCAAGGTCGGCACCTCGTTCCAGGGCACGAAGGGGCTCAGACGCGTGGACGGTCGTGTCGCCCTGGTGGATCTGGACTCCGATCCGGAGCGGATCGCACCGCTCATCGAGGGCCTGCGCGTCTTCGCCGGATACGCCGGCTGGACCTTCGGGCAACTGGAAGGCGAAATGGATCGCGGCGATTGGATCGTGCTCTCCGCGCTCCCCACCGATCCGTTGGCAGGCCGGACCGATCTCTGGGCGCAGGTGCTGCGCCGGCAACCGCTGCCGCTGTCGCTGCTCGCCACGCATCCGATCGAGTTGGAACGGAACTGAACCGCCGGCACGGTTGTGTCGTGAAATGGTCGGAGGTAACCGATGCCCGACGACCAGGCGGCGCTGCTGCGTGTGCTGTACGAAGAACACGCGGCCGCGCTGTGGCGGTACACGTACGGCCTGGTGGGCGATCCGGGCCGGGCGGAAGACATCGTGCAGGAAGCGCTCTTGCGGGCCTGGCAGCGGCCGAATGTGCTCGATCAGTCCACCACCTCGGCGCGGGCCTGGTTGTTCACGGTGGCGCGGAATCTGGCCGTGGACGAGCATCGCAGCGCGCGTAGCCGGCGGGAGTTCCGCACCGATCGTCCGCCGGAGGTGCCCGAGCCGGATCGCACGGATCGAGCCCTCGACGGCTGGCTGGTGGCCGATGCCCTGGCGCGGTTGAGCATCGATCACCGTGATGTCATAGTCCGCGCCTACTACCGGGGCCTGTCCACGCATCAGATCGCGGAGGAGCTGGAGATCCCGGAGGGCACGGTGAAATCCCGCATGCACTACGGCATGCGGGCACTACGACTGGTGTTGCAGGAGATGGGGGTGACGAGATGATCGAGAGCCACGAATTGTGCGATGGCTACACCACCTGGGACGGCGCGTATGTGCTCGGCGCTCTCGCCCGCGAGGATCGCCGCGAATACGAAGAGCATCTGGCGGGCTGCGAGCACTGCCGGACCGCGGTGAGCAAACTCGCCGGGCTGCCCGGCCTGCTGTCGTTGGTCGACGGAGATACGGCGCTTTCCATTGCGGCGCAGGAGGATCCGCCGGAAACGGTGCCGCCGCCACCGACGGACCTGTTGCCCCGGCTGGCCGATCAGGCACGAAAACGCGAGCGGCGCAGGCGTTTCTGGTCGCTGGGCGGTGCACTGACCGCCGCCGCGGCCGCCGTGGCCATCGCGGTGCCGGTGACCGCCACCGTGGCGGCGCGCGAACCCGTCGCGGTGCAGCAGGTGGTGGCCGAGGGCGCGCTGCGCCCGGAGGCGGAGACGCCGATCACCGCGACCTTCAAGCTGATCGCGGTGAACGGTGAGACCCGGGTGGACATGCGGTGCGCCTACCCGCCCGCCGATTACGAGTACTACTGGAAGCTGGAACTGTGGGTGGTGCGGGCCGACGGCACCCAATCCAAGCTGTCGGAGTGGACGGCCGAACCCGGTGAGGTCTACACCCCGGACGGCACCACCTCGGCCGAACCGGCCGAGGTGAAGGCGGTACAGGTCCGCAATGCGAGCGGAAAGGTATTGCTCGCCGCGAACCTGTGATCCGTCAGTTGGTCTTGCGGCGGAAAACCGAAGTGGACCAGAAGTATCCGGCCGCCGCGATGGCCACGCACCAGCCGATGGCCAGGATCCCGTTGTGCCCGATCTCGCTGCCCATCAGCAGCCCGCGCACGGTTTCGGTGATGGGCGTGAAGGGCTGGTATTCGGCGAACTGCTTGACCCCGGCCGGCATGGTGTCGGTGGGCACCAGGCCACTGCCCAGGAACGGCAGCATGATGATCGGCATCGGCATATTGCTGGCGCTCTCCGGATTCTGCGCGACCATGCCGAACGCCGCGCCCAGCCAGTTCAGCGCGAAGATGACCAGGGCCATCAGCCCGAAGGCGGCCAGCCATTCCGCCACATTGGCGGAGGGCCGGAAGCCGACGGCCAGCGCCACCAGGGTCATGGCGGTCAGGCCCAGCAGGCCCTGGATCAGGCTCCCGACCACCTCGCCGGTCACCACCGCCGACTGCGCGATGTGCATGGTGCGGAACCGGTTGACGATGCCCTTGGTCATATCGGTGCAGACCGAAACCGCCACGCCCGCAACCATGTACGCGGGGATGATGAGCATCATGCCGGGCGTCAGGTAGTCGATGTACTTGCCGCCGGTCGCGCCCTTCAACGCGCCGCCGAACACATAGTTGAACAGCAGCAGCAACACGATGGGCATCACCACCAGGGCGAAGGTCATCGACGGATAGCGCTTGGCGTGCACCAGGTTCCGGCGCAGCATGGTCTTGGAATCGGCGTAGGTGGTGGTGAGGGTGCTCATCGCGAGGTCTCCTGCTCGGGCGCGCCGGTGAGGGCGAGGAATACGTCATCCAGGTCCGGGGTGTGCACGGACAGCCCCTCGGGTTCGACTCGCGCGGCGTCGAGGCGGTCGAGGACTTCCCGCACCGAGCGCACCCCGCCGTCGCTCGGAATGGCCAGCGTCAGATCGCCGTTGACCTGCGCGGCCTCGCCGAAGACCCGGGCCGCGGCATCGAGGCCGGTGCGATCGGCGAAGTCGAGTTTGATGTAGCCGCCCGGCACCATGCGCTTGAGCTGGTCGGCGGTGCCCTCGGCTACGATGCGGCCGCCGTGCAGCACGGCGATCCGGTCGGCGAGCTGGTCGGCCTCCTCCAGGTACTGGGTGGTGAGGAAGATGGTGACGCCGCCCGCGACCAGGTCGCGAATGATGTCCCACATGGCGCGGCGGCTGCGCGGATCCAGGCCGACGGTGGGTTCGTCGAGGAAGATGATGCGCGGCGAGCCGACCAGTGTCATGGCCAGGTCGAGGCGGCGGGTCATGCCGCCGGAGTAGCCGCTCGCCACCTTGTTCGCGGCCTCGACCAGATCGAACTTCTCCAGCAGATCCTCTGCGATGCGGCGGCTTTCGGCCCGTGGCAGATGATGCAGATCGCCCATCAGCAGCAGGTTCTCGCGGCCGGTGAGCAGTTCGTCGACGGCGGAGAACTGGCCGGTGACGCCGATCACCGAGCGCACCTCGTCGGCTTGGGTGACGGGATCGTATCCGCCGACGCCGATTTCGCCGCCGTCCGGCTTGGTCAGGGTCGAGAGGATCTGCACCGTGGTGGTTTTGCCCGCGCCGTTGGGGCCGAGCAGCGCGTAGACGCTGCCTTCGGCGACCTCGAAGTCGAGGCTTTCGAGGACGATGTGCTCGCCATAGGATTTATTGAGGCCGGTGACCGAGATGGCCGGGCCGTAACCGGGGTTCATGAGTGTCCCTCTCATAAATGGATATGCATTAATGCATGCCTCAGCTGAGCCGTGCCCACTGGCTTGTGGACAAAGCGAGGCTTGTTCAGTTGTGTTTCAACGACTTCGGGTCAGATATCGAGTTCTTCGATGCTGGGGTGCTCGGTGGCGTCCACCACGCGGGCATAGAGGCGATCGGGGATCTTGCCTTGCAGGTCCGCGACGTCGTCGAAGACCTGGAGGTCGAAATCGCCCCAATTCTGTTCGCCCACACCGAGGAAGCGACGCCACTGCCGCCAGTCCTTCAGGATGTTGGTGTCGGTCGGGAACTCCGACCAGTTGGAGTAGTGGCTGTGCACCGCGAACGCGCCTTTGCGTGTGCGGTACACCCGGATGTCCTCGATGCGCTCGTTGGTCACCTGGTGCCATTCGGCGAGCTGCGCGGCGGAGAACCGGACCTGCCGGACCCCGTCCTTGCCCACCTTCAGGACCACCTCTTCGTAGCCCTCGATGCGGCCCTCCTCGAGCTCGATGAAACGCCGCAGCGCCGTAACGATCGCGCCCGAAAGATTTCCCCCCACCAATTCCTGGGCGCGCTGAAACAGCTTCAGGTCATCATCGGATACGTAGATCGTCTTGTTCGGCATGACCTAACTATACGTAGACATATACGTAGACTGCAAGTGGGTAGCGGCTATTGAACCGCTGACCGCTCACATTCGTATCCCGGGTGAGCGAGTTCTCGGGATTTCGGCACCCGGCTCCGGAAGGGGCGCCCATGCACAACGGCACACGCGTCGTGGACCACCTGATCAAGGCGGTTTCGGCACTGGGCGTGCGGCATGTCTTCGGCGTGGACGGCGCGAACATCGAGGATCTCTACGATGCCGCCTTCGACCATCGGCAATTGGTGACGGCGGTGGTGGCGAAGCACGAGTTCTCGGCCGCCACCATGGCCGACGGGTATGCGCGATCCACCTCGGGGCTCGGGGTGGTGTGCGCGACCTCCGGTGGCGGGGCCGTGAACCTGGTCGCCGGGCTGGCCGAATCGTTCGCCTCCCGGGTGCCGGTGCTGGCGCTGATCGGGCAACCGCCGACGAACCTGGAGGGCAAGGGCGCCTTCCAGGATTCGAGCGGGCAGGCCGGCGCGTTCGATGCCGTGCGCTTGTTCTCGCCGATATCGCGGTACTGCGCACGCGTCGATTCCCCCGCCGACCTGCCCGTGCATCTGGATCGGGCGGTCCGGGCCGCATACGGCGGCGGTCCGGCGATGCTGCTGCTGCCCAAGGACATTCAGCAGGCCGATCTGGTCGCGCCGCCGTTCTCACCGCCGGGCCGCGAATACCGGCGCGACCTGGCCGCGCTGTGGCGGGTACTGGATGCCGTCCGCGCCGCGCGCAGCACCGGCAAGGTGGTCATCATCGCCGGCGATCAGGTCGCCCGGGACGATGCCCGCGCCGAACTGGCCCGGCTGGTCGGCGTACTGGAGGCGGCCGTCGCGGTGGCGCCCGACGCCAAAGACGTCTACCACCACGGTGATCCCGGGTTCTGCGGCATCTCCGGCAGCATGGGGCATCCCGAATTGGCGGATGCGCTGCGCGGCGCGGCACTGTGCTTGCTCGTGGGCACCCGGATGCCGGTGACGGCGCGGGCCGGGCTGGATGAGGCGCTCGGCGCGGTACCGCTGGCGAGCATCGGGGCCGAACCGCCGTACCTGACGGCCGCCCATGCGCACAGCACCGATCTGACTCGCACCTTGGACGAATTGAACAGTGAAT
The DNA here is from genome assembly GCF_001612945.1 of Nocardia inohanensis NBRC 100128. GTDB lineage: Bacteria > Actinomycetota > Actinomycetes > Mycobacteriales > Mycobacteriaceae > Nocardia > Nocardia inohanensis. The sequence continues at coordinate 12,272 of NZ_BDBK01000022.1, read as the reverse complement.
TAGCCGGGGCCACAGTGCATTCCATCGCGCAGCCACCACGATTGCGGGCGGTGCGGGAACCGGTGCTGACTCCGATCGAAGTGCCCTACTCCGATGGTCCCGGACTGCGGTATCGCGATGTGGTGGACACCATCAATGCCGAATTACCCTCCGGTGCTGATGTTTTCGCCGATGCCGGGAATACCGGCGCGGCGGTCGTGCACCATCTGCGCCTGCCCCGCGACGGCCGCTTCACCGTCGCGCTGGGCATGGGCGGGATGGGCTACGCGTTCGGCGCGGGCATCGGTTCCGCGTTCGCCCGGCACCGGCGGCCGGACGGCGGCATCCGGCGCACCTTCGTGATCGCCGGGGACGGCGCGTTCTTCATGCACGGCATGGAGATTCACACCGCCCTCGAGCACCGCCTGCCGATCACCTTCGTGGTCTTCAACAACAACGCACACGCCATGTGCATAACTCGCGAACAGATCTATTACGGGGATCGCTACAGCTTCAACAGGTTCCAGCCCGCCCATCCCGGTGCGGGGATGGCCGCCATGTTCCCGGAGTTGTGCACCCACTCCCCCACCACCCTGCGTGAACTCGCCGCGGCGCTGCGGCACTGCATCGGCCGGCAGGGGCCGTCGTTCGTCTCGATCGACTGCGATCCCGACGAAGTCCCACCCTTCACCCCCTTCCTCTCGGTACCCAGGAGGTAATCGTGACCGCCAGCGCCCTGCCCGCACTCAGCGACATTCCCGAGGAGGTGCCCGGCCTGCTGCGCATCGAGAACTCCGACCGGGAGACCACCACCCCGATCATTCTGGACATGCTGCGGTCGGTGTACCCGCACGATCAGATCTTCGGCGATTACTGCCCGGTCCAGGGATATATCGACGCGCCGCCGCGCGAACTCTACGAATACCTCGCCGACACCAGGTCCCTGGAGGAGTGGACCTACAGCCTGCGCGGGTTCAAGGAGACCGACGAACCGGGCCTGTGGGTCTCCTACGACCGGCTGGGCGACGCCACCGGGATCTACACCGATATCTACACCCGCACGGTCGCCAACCCCGAGGCCATGACCGTGGATTACCACTGCGCCTGGGATCAGCGCGAGCACCTGTGGATGATCTACCTGCTGCGGGTGATCGACGCGCAGCTGGTGTTCGACAAGCCGGGTTCGGTGGTGCTGTGGACCAACTGCCGCCACCCGTTCTACGACAACAACCCCTATCCCCAGACCGCGCCGGAGGGTCGCAAAGTGTGGGTGGGGGACTTCTGGGAGATGTTCTCGGCCGGGCATCAGCTCGAACTCGACAATCTCAAGGCGATCGCCGAGTATCGCGCTTCGCACGGCCTGCCCATCACGCCCGCTTGGATGAAATGAGTTGTGCGCCATGGATTTCACCGACCCCACCCTGAGGACGCCGCCGGTCAGCCTGGTGGACGTAGCCGGCTATCTGCCCGGCGAACCGGTCGGCACCGAGTACTTCACCCAGTTCTCCCGCTCCGACCGGATGGCGAAGAACGTCATGTTCCGGGCGCCCAAGGGCCGCCATCATCGCGGCCGTGACGAGACGGCGGTGGACATGGTGGAGCGCGCGACCGCCGCACTGGTGGATCGGCATGGCGCGGAGGATATTTCGAAGATCGACGTGCTGCTCACCCACACCCAGCTGCCGGACAATCCGGTAATGGGGTGCGGGCCCGAGGTGGCGCGGCGGCTGAATATGAAGCCGCGCTGGGTATTCGATGTTCACAATGGCGGATGCGCGGCCTTCGTGCACATGATGTGGCTGGCGCGGATGATCCTCCAGACCACCGATGCTCGCACCGCGCTCATCGCCGCCACCCAGAACTGTGCGGGGCCGGTCTTCACCCAGCCGGATATCCGCAAGCTGGCGCAGGCGCCGGTGCCCGGGGACGGGTGCGGGGTCGGGTTGATCGTGAAGAACAACAGTGCACCCATTCTGGATATCGAATGCCGGACCTATCCGGAATTCGCCGGGGACATGGAGTTCAGCACCAACGGCGATCGCAAGTATTGGGAGCCGGGCGAGGGTCAGGGATGCGTCACCTTCACCGAATCCAAAGTGGCCAAGGTGTTCTCGCGCGGCAACCGACTCGTGCCGGAGGTGGCGCTGGAGGTGTGCAAGCGGATCGGGGTGAAGAGCCGCGATATCGACACCCTGGTCACCAATCAGCCCAATCGGCTCTTCCTGCGCAACTGGCACGATGCGCTGGAGCTGCCGGCCGAACGCCATCCCGACACCTTCGACCGGTGCGGAAACCTGTTCGCGGCGGGCATTCCCGTCACGCTGGACGCCGAGAACCAGGCGGGGCGGTTACGCAATGGCTCGGTGGTGCTGCTGTCGGCCTTCGCGCACGCGGGTGATTTCGCGGGGGCGGCGGCGGTGCGCTGGGGTGCGGCGCGATGAACGCGCACGAGGACTCGCTCCGGCCGGCGCCCCGGATGGCGGCGGTGCGCTGGCCGACCGGATTGCGCGCCACCGATCAGGCCGGGGAGCGCGACCGCACGGTGCGCTACGACCTGACCTTGAGCGAGAACCCTTTCCCGCCACTGCCTTCCGTGCGGGCGGCGCTGGTGGATTGCCTGCGGCAGGCCAATCGCTATCCGGAGTTCATTCCCCGGCAGCTGCCCCGGCTGATCGCCGATCACCTGGGCGTCGATGCCGACCAGGTGGTGGTCGGCTCCGGGGCGACCGGGGTGGCCATGCAGATCATGCAGACCCTGCCCGCGCCGGGTGGCTCGTTCGTCTATGCCACACCGACCTTCGACGGCTACCCGATCATGGCGGGGCAGCTCGGGTTGCGCTCGGTGCCGGTACCGCTGGATACCTCCGGCCGCCAGGATCTTTGGGCGATGGCGCGGGCGGTGAACGAACACACCGGGCTGGTGGCGGTGTGCCGCCCGCACAATCCCACCGGCACGGTGATCGCGCCCAGCGAACTCAAGGCATTCCTGTGCGCCATTCCCGCGCGGGTGCCGGTGATCCTGGACGAGGCGTACGTCGAATTCCTGGGCGCCGCCGATGTACTGGACGTCGTCGAACTGGTGCGCCGGCACCCGAATGTGCTGGTACTGCGCACCTTCTCCAAAGCGTACGGCTTGGCCGGGCTGCGTATCGGCTACGCGTTCGGGTCCCCCGAACTGGTGGCGCGCGTGCGTCGGCTGCAACTGCCGTTCGGGATGCCCGATACCGCGGTGGCGGCGGTGCGAGCCTCCTATGCCGCGCAGGCCGAACTGGGCGAGCGGGTGCTGTGCATCACCACCGAACGCGAGCTGCTGCGCACCTCGCTGCGGCGCACCGGGATCCGGGTGCCGCGCAGTAGCGCGAACTTTCTGTACCTGCCCGGACCCGATATCGGCGCGGCGCTGGCACTCTCCGGGATCGCGGCCAAACGGTATCCGGACGGCAGCGCCCGTATCGCGGTCGGTGATCCCGGCGCGGATCGAGCGGTGCTGCACGCCTTGGCATCTCGCTCCGCGCCCGGGCTGCGACCGCTGCGGCACGAGGACAGCCGGGTGCTCTCGGCTACGGTGCGGTCCGAGCCCAGCGCTGTGCGAGGGCAGCGCAGGTGATCAGCTGAATCTGATGGAACATCATGAGCGGCAGCACGATCAGGCCCACGGGCGCACCCGCGAACAGCACGGTGGCCATCGGCAGGCCGGTGGCCAGGCTCTTCTTGGAACCGCAGAACACCACCACGATGCGGTCCGCGCGATCGAAATGCTCACCGCGCCCGATCAGCATGGTCGCGGCCAGCACCAGCGCCAGCATCACCATGCACACCACTGCCAGCGCCAGAATCCGCCACGGCGACAGCGCATGCCAGATGCCCTCCACCATGCCCGCACTGAACGCGCTGTAGACCACCAGCAGGATGGAACCGCGATCCACCAGCTTGGTGGGCTCGGCATGGCGTTTCAGCCAGCCGATCACCTTGGGCCGGATGAGCTGCCCCAGGAAGAACGGCACCAGCAGTTGCAGCACGATATCGACGATCGCCGACGGATCCACCCGCGCCTGACCGGTGGTGTTCATCAACAGGATGACCAGGGCCGGAGTCAGGAAGACGCCCAGCAGATTCGACACCGTGGCGCTCACGATCGCGCCCGCCACATTGCCTTTGGCGATGGAGGTGAAGGCGATCGAGGACTGCACCGTGGACGGCACCAGGCACAGGAACAGCAAGCCCGTGTACAGGTCCGCGGTCAGGATGTGCGGCACCAGCACCCTTGCGGCCAGGCCGATCAGCGGAAACAGCACGAACGTGCAGGCCAGCACGGTCACGTGCAATCGCCAGTGCTTGAGCCCGGCGAGAGCCTCCTGCGGGGACAGCCGGGTGCCGTACAGCAGGAACAGCAAGGCGATGGCAATCTTCGTCAGCCAGCTCACCACCTCGGCGGCATCGCCCCGGGCCGGGAACACACTGGCCACGGCGACGACGGCGAGGATCGACAGAATGAATCCGTCGATGTAGAACTTGCTGAGAAATCGCACCGAATCACACTAATCACCCGAAAAATTCATTAACGCCCCGCCCGGACCGCCGCGATACTGGGGGTGATCGACAGTTCTACGACTCCCAAGGGGGAGCCATGGTCAATGGGACCTACCTCGCCGCGGCATACGGCCCGGCAGCCGCCTCCGATACCTGGGGGATCTCCGGCCCGACCTTTCTGGGCCTCTACGCCCTGCTCGCACTGGCCGCCGCGGTCTACGGATTCGCCCAGCGCACCAGGATCATTCGCGGCGACGACGGCAAGCGGCCGGGGGTGCCGCTCTCACCCGTCGAGACCGCGATGCTCTTCGACGACCGGCGGCCGGTGCTCGCCGGACTCGCGCAGTTGCGCGGGCACGGGCACATCGACTCCACCGCCACCCCGACCCTGGTGCCCAGCCAGAACCAACGGCAGGCGCTGGAACCGTTCTCCCTGAGCCTGCTCGACCAGCTGCGCAGCACCGAGCGGCGGCGCGTGCTGTCGCTGCACACGGCGATGAAGTCCCAGCTCGAGCGTATGCAGGTCACGCTCGCGGATCTCGGTTACCTGATCGGCCCGGAACAGCGCACCGCCCTGTTCCTGGCGGCGCTGCCCCTGGACGCGGTGCTGGTGCTCGGCATCGTGCGCGTCATCGCCGGAATCTCCAACGATCACCCCGTCGGCTATCTCATCCTGATCATGATTCCGGTGCTGGTCTGCGCGGGCCTGATCATGCGACCCGCGCGGCTCACCCGGCGCGGCCGCCGCGTCCGCGATGAAACCCTGCGCCGCAACAGCCATCTGCGGCCCGGCAACTCCCCCGCCTACTCCGCGTACGGTGCCGACAGCGCCGCGCTGGCCGCCGCCCTGTTCGGAGCCGGCGTGCTGTGGTCGCTCGACCCCGGTTTGGCCGACGCCACCGGAACTTTCGCGGCCTCGGGCAGCGGCGGCGGGTACAGCGGCAGCAGCTGCTCCAGTGGCGACAGCGGCAGCAGTGGTGACAGCGGCGGCAGCAGCTGTGGCAGCAGTTGCGGAGGCGGCTGCGGCGGCGGGTGCGGCGGATGACAGCGAACCCGCCCGCAACCCATATGGCAGTGGGCATACGACCGGACGAGTCGCGCGCGCAGGCCGCGGCACCGCTGCCCTCCGGCGCGCTGGGCATCGGCTGGCGGCGGGAGATCTGCGGCATCATCGCCGAATTCGAGGGGATCGGGTTCTGCGAGGTGATCGCGGAGACCCTGCCCCCGGGGGCCAGGGATGGGGCCGTGGCGGTGCCGGAGGAACTCGCGGCCTTGATCACGCGCGGCATACCAGCTGTGCCGCATGGGATTTCACTCTCATTGGGCGGCGCGGAGGCAGTGGACGAGCGCCGGGTACGGCATCTATCGGAATGCGCGCGAGCCGTCGGCGCGCCACTGGTCAGCGAGCACATCGCGTTCGTACGCGCGGGCGGTCTGGAAGCCGGGCACCTACTGCCGGTACCCCGCACCCGGGAAGCGCTGGACGCCCTGTCGCGCAACATCTCTCGCACCCAGGCCGAGCTGGAGGTACCGCTGGCCGTGGAGAACATCGCGACCCTGTTCGATTGGCCGGACGCTGAATACACCGAGGCCGAATTCCTGAGCGAACTGATCGAGCGCACCGGCGTGTACCTGCTGCTGGATATCGCGAATGTGTATGCCAATGCCCGCAATCGAGACCTCGACCCGCTCGCCGAACTGTTGCGGTTGCCCACCGAACGGCTCGCCTACTGCCATGTGGCGGGCGGGCGGGAGACCGGCGGGCGCTATCACGACACCCACGTGCACGCCGTACCCCACGAAGTGCTCGACCTGGTGGCAGCATTCACCGCCGATCGAGATGTGCCCCTGATGCTGGAACGCGACGGGAACTATCCGCCCGCGCGTGAACTGTTCGACGAGCTGAACGCGATCGCCGCCGCGGCAGGACGCGCGCCGATCCGCCTCCGCCCCGAAAGCCTTGCGGTATGAGCGATCCCGAGCCCGGTTCACCCGCCCCGCAGCAGACCGCACTGCCCCACGCGCCCGAACCCGTGCCGCTCGCCGAACAGCAGGCCGCACTGGTGCGCGCGCTCGTCGGCGGGGGCGAGTTACCTCCCGGATTCGATGCGGCCGATGTAGCCGCCACTGCACATGCCCTGCTGCACAAGCGAACCGACGAGGTGGCACGGCGGTTTCCGATGCTCGCTCATCGATGCGGCCCGGATTTCACCGCGCGCTATATGGAATGGGCGCGGACCCGGCCCAAAACCTCCACGGTCGAGGATGCGGTGGCCTTCGCCGCCGACCACGGGCTGCCGGATCCGCGTCCCCGTCGCGGCTGGCGCGCACGCTTCCGCCGCTGACCGTGCCGCACCGGCGATCGACGACAGATGCGTGAGTGCTAATGTCGGCATGAGTTTGCTAGCAAGCCCTGACCAGTCTCGGAAAGGACGCTTCATGGCAGGACAACATGCCGCTCACACCGGTCATGATCATGTACACGGACCCAGTTGCGGGCACGTAGCCATACCGCACGACGAGCACATCGACTATGTGCACGACGGGCATATTCATCGCGCGCACGACGAGCATTTCGACGAATGCGAACCGGCGGAGCATGTCACGCACGCCGATCACGATCACCAGCACGGCCCGAGCTGCGGCCATGTGGCGGTGCCGCACGGTGATCATGTGGACTACATCCATGACGGACATCGGCACGCCGCACATGACGGGCACTACGACGATCACTGATCGTGAACGGTGATCCGAAGCGCGGGTTCCGTGCCAACCCGGCGCCCGCGTTTCGTACCGCCAGCCGCGTTCTGTTCCGATTCACCTGTGCCGGAAGAGAATTCGTGCTGCGGCAGACAGTGCTCGCGCCGGGTGGATACACCGGCTGGCATTATCACGACGGCACACTGTTCGTGCTGCTCACGGGCGGCCCGCTGGATCATCCCGGCACCGATTGCGTACCGGTGCGGAAGCGGCCGTGGCGGATCTTCCGGGAACCCGCCGGGCCCGAGCACGCACACATCGCACGCAACAGCGGCAACCAGCCCGTGCAGCTGACGGTCCTCTACGTCAATCCCCCGGGCAGTCCGCTGGCGCAAGGGATCGAACCGCCACCGTGCGCGCTCTGAACCCTTCTGGTGAATCCTTCGACGGAATCCGCGTCTCTTCTACAGATGACGAACCGTTCACCTGCCGACCACAGCACCACCGGAGTTGCGCTGCGTCGCCGGCAGTTTCGAGGCGCGCTCGGCTTCGGCGCGCTACTGGGAGCTTTCGTGCTGACGCCGATCCTCGGCCCGGCGCCCATGCTGCTCGCACCGATCGGCCTGATCGCCCTGCGCGGTTGCCCGACCTGCTGGATTGCCAACTTGCGTGCGGCGATGGCGGAAACTCCCCGAGTGCGCCCGAAATCGGCGCTGAGCTCCCGCAGCGACTGAACCGCTGGCATGCTGGGCTCATGATCGAGGTCGTTACTGTTGCTACCGAGCAGGAGTTGAAGGACGCGTACGCGGTCCGCATCAAGGTGTTCGTGGATGAGCAGGGCGTCCCACCGGAATTGGAGCTCGACGAGCTGGACGAGGTGGCCGATCACTTCCTGGGGCGGATCGACGGCGCGCCGATGGGGGCGGGGCGCATGCTCGTTCGCGATGACGTCGCGCTGCTCGGGCGGCTGGCCGTATTGAAGGAGACGCGCGGTACCGGACTCGGTGTCGCGCTGGTCCGGGCGATCGAGGAACGGGCCCGGGAACGCGGGCTCGCCGCTGTCGAACTGCACTCCCAGACCCACGCCCGAGGTTTCTACGAACGACTCGGGTACGAGGCGTACGGCGAAATCGAGATGGACGCGGGCATCCCGCACATCTGGATGCGCCGGGAGCTGCGGAACTAGCTCGCGGTCTCGCAGGCGTCGCGCAGTGAGCACGCGCCACACGCGCTGCCACAGCCACCGGTGGCCGGGGCGGGCATCTGGGTATCGAGCGCCTTCTCGGCGGCGGCGGCACCCGCGCCCATGGTGAACACGGCGATCACAACGGCGACAACCGGCACGACGATGCTCGCGACGCCACCACCGACCAGAACAACACCACCGGCGGCGGCCAGCAGCAGACCCGCGATCAGCGAGGTCGGACCGGCCACTTTGTTGGCGAGCTTGAAGGTCTCCTCGCTGCGCACCGCGTTCTCCGAGTGCACCCCGAAGAATCGGTTCGGCGGGAGCGTGCCCGTTGTTCCGAGCACGCCGGTGACCACGGCCACAGCCGCGAGGACGAAGAGAAGCAGCGCTACCACGAACACTCGATCGAGGCTACTCCAGCGGGATCCGGCGACCGTCACCGATGCGCCGTCGAATGGGACACACGGGTGGGTGTCGCGCGAGGTACGACCCTTTTTGGGTGTGGGGGTACGCACGCTTTACCCTGGTGAGCGACCTTATCGGGGATCGGCTAGGCAAAAGAAGGCAGGACCGTGCAGGACTCCCAGGCAACCGGAAATCCCACCGCCGCGGCGGCGGGAGCGACTGACGTTCCCGCACACCGCTATAACGCTGATCTCGCGGGCCGCGTGGAACAGAAGTGGCAGCGGAACTGGCAGGAACGCGGCACCTTCTTCGCGCCCAACCCGGTCGGCCCGCTGGCCGGCGACACCCCGGCCGACAAGCTGTTCGTGCAGGACATGTTCCCGTATCCGTCGGGCGCGGGCCTGCATGTCGGCCACCCGCTGGGCTACATCGCCACCGATGTGTTCGCCCGCTACCACCGCATGCGCGGCCGGAATGTGCTGCACGCGCTGGGCTACGACGCCTTCGGCCTGCCCGCCGAGCAGTACGCGGTGCAGACCGGTGCGCACCCGCGCGACACCACCATGTCGAATATCGCCACCATGCAGCGGCAGCTGGACCGGCTGGGCCTGGGGCACGATCGGCGGCGTTCGTTCGCGACCACCGATCCCGAGTACTACAAGTGGACGCAGTGGATCTTCCTGCGCATCTTCAACGCCTGGTTCGACGAGGGCCGGGGCAAGGCGCGGCCGATCGCCGAGCTGATCGCCGAGTTCGAGTCGGGTAAGCGTGCGCCCGCCGACAGCCGGCCCTGGAGCGAGCTGTCCCGGACCGAGCGCAATGCGCTGATCGACTCGTATCGCCTGGTCTACCAGACCGATTCGATGGTCAACTGGTGCCCGGGCCTGGGCACCGTGCTGTCCAACGAGGAGGTCACCGCCGAGGGTCGTTCCGAGCGCGGCAACTTCCCGGTGTTCCGTAAGCGCCTGTGGCAGTGGATGATGCGCATCACCGCCTACTCCGATCGCCTGGTCGACGACCTGGACGAGCTGGACTGGCCGGAGAACGTGAAGTCCATGCAGCGCAACTGGATCGGGCGCTCGCGGGGTGCGCAGGTCAAGTTCGAATCCGGCGCCGAGGTCATCGAGGTGTTCACCACTCGTCCGGACACGCTGTTCGGTGCGACCTACGTGGTGCTGGCGCCCGAGCACGAGCTGGTGGACCGGCTGGTCACGGGCGTGTACCCGGCGGGCGTGGATCCGCGCTGGACCTTCGGGGCCGACACTCCGGCGGAAGCGGTTGCGGCGTACCGCAAGTCGATCGCGGCCAAGTCGGATCTGGAGCGCCAGGAGAACAAGGAGAAGACCGGCGTCTTCACCGGCGCGTACGCCATCAACCCGGTGAACGGGGCGAGTGTGCCGGTGTTCATCGCCGACTACGTGCTGAGCGGCTACGGCACCGGCGCGATCATGGCGGTGCCGGGGCACGATCAGCGCGACTGGGAATTCGCCACCGCGTTCGGCCTGCCCATCACGGAAGTCATTGCGGGCGGCGATATCTCGGATTCCGCCTACACCGGCGACGGCGCACTGGTGAACTCCGGCTTCCTGGACGGCATGGATGTCGAGACCGCCAAGGCCGAGATCATCGGCAAGCTGGAGGCGGACGGCCACGGGGTCGGCAAGGTGCAGTACAAGCTGCGCGACTGGCTGTTCGCACGGCAGCGCTACTGGGGCGAGCCCTTCCCGATCGTCTACGACGAGGACGGCGCCCCGCACGCGCTGCCGGAATCCATGCTGCCGGTGGAGTTGCCGGAGATCGAGGACTTCGCGCCGGTCACCTTCGACCCGGACGACGCGAACTCCGAGCCGTCGCCGCCGCTGGCCAAGGCCACCGACTGGGTGAACGTGACGCTGGACCTGGGCGACGGGCCCAAGCAGTACCGCCGCGACACCAATGTCATGCCCAACTGGGCGGGCAGCTCCTGGTACCAGCTGCGCTACGCGGATCCGACGAACACCGAGGCGTTCTGCGATCCGAAGAACGAGGAGTACTGGCTGGGTCCGCGCACCGCCGAGCACGGCCCGAAGGACCCGGGCGGCGTCGACCTGTACGTGGGCGGTGTCGAACACGCGGTACTGCACCTGCTGTACGCCCGCTTCTGGCAGAAGGTCCTGTTCGATCTGGGTGACGTCAGCGGCTACGAGCCCTACCGTCGCCTGTTCAACCAGGGCTACATCCAGGCGTACGCCTACACCGACGAGCGGGGCGCCTACGTGCCGGCCGCCGAGATCGTGGAGCGGGACGGAAAGTTCTTCTGGACCGACACTTCCGGCGTGGAGATCGAGGTCTTCCAGGAGTACGGCAAGATCGGCAAGTCGCTGAAGAACGCCATCTCCCCCGACGAGATGTGCGACCTGTACGGCGCCGACACCTTCCGCTTCTACGAGATGTCGATGGGCCCGCTGGACACCTCCCGCCCCTGGGCGACAAAGGATGTCGTAGGCGCACACCGCTTCTTGCAGCGTGTCTGGCGTCTGGTGGTGGACGAGGAGACCGGCAAGGTCAAGGCCACCGATGCCGAGCCGTCACCCGAAACCCTGCGCCTGGTCCACAAGACCATCGCGGGTGTCGATGACGACCTGGCCAACCTGCGCGACAACACCGCGGGCGCCAAGCTGATCGAGCTGACCAACCATCTGACCAAGAACTACCCGCAGGGCGCCCCCCGCTCGGTAGTAGAACCCCTGGTCCTGATGCTGGCCCCCCTGTCCCCCCACATCGCCGAGGAACTGTGGGAACGCCTGGGCCACACGGCTTCCCTGGCCCACGGCCCTTTCCCGATCGCGGATCCGGCGCTGCTGGTGGCGGATTCGGTGGAGTATCCGATCCAGGTCAACGGCAAGGTCCGCGCCCGCATCAGCGTCCCCGCCGACGCTGATCAGGCCGCGGTCCAAGCCGCCGCTCTGGCTGACGAGAAGGTCGCCGAGCTGCTGGGCGGCAAGGAACCGCGCAAGATCATCGTGGTGCCCGGGCGTCTGGTGAACATCGTCGCCTGATCTCGCTTGTCTTGTTCGGCCCCGGCATCATGTGTGCCGGGGCCGAATTCGTTTCGGTGGCATTGTGTTCGGGCCGCCTATGGCGGAAACGAAATAGTGTGGCCACTTCGTGTGCCGTCCCCGACGTTGGTCCCCCCGCCGTCTGCCGTTACCTCGCCTTCCGGCGTCGTTCCGGCCGTTGTCACCTTCTCGAGCGGAAAAACCAAGAGCAAGAAACAGACTCATCGGTCAGTGGGAAATGGTTGCGGGGTTGCACGGCGTGTCGCCGCAACCAGTTCCCACTGACCACACGGTCTCCTTTAAGGCACCCGAAATGTGCTGATTCTTCCCGCTCGAAAGGCGACAACGGCCCCGCCGACGCTGGAAGGCGAGGTAACGGCAGACGGCGGGGGGACCACAGTCGGGGACGGCACACGAAGTGGCCACACTAA
>NZ_BDBK01000021.1 GCF_001612945.1 Nocardia inohanensis NBRC 100128 | reverse complement strand
AGATACACCCCGAAGGGCGAATCAGAAGTATCTCGAACCAGAGTCCGAAAACCTAGCAAAACAAAACGCCAGCAAAAAAGTTTTTGCTGACTAAATGTCCGACCCTCACACGGGGGGTGAGGAATCGGAACCAAATAAAATATTTGGCACTGACATTCATCGACACACTATTGAGTTCTCAAAGAACACACGCACACACCAACGCCCGGGCTCTAGTCCCGCTTGTCGGTGAGGCTGCTTGTTTCTTGCTTGTGAAGCTTAGCTCAGGCCGCCCGGCAGAACCAAATCCGCTGGTCGGTCGAGACTAATCTCGATCATCAGGCGCCCTCGTCCAACCTCGTTTCCCAGGCCCTAGGGGCTCCGGGTCGGTGTCCGTGTCGCTCTGACCTGGAATAAGTTACGTGTTGCTACGAACCGATGTCAAATCGCCTGGTCAGAGGTCTAATTGTGGCGTGTACGTCTGCGATTGGTCGATCACTACCCCGCTAGTCGGCGAGTTCGCGGAACGAATACCCGGAGATATGGAAACCAACTGGCGCGTTTCCTGGTTACCCGGTCGGCTCTTCAGTAGGGACCAGGCGCTCGCGGCCATCGAATTGGTCGAGCTGCTCTACGACCCGGGCTATCCGAACGACGTCTCACTCCAAGCGAAGGTCTTGATCATCGCGGAGGTGCTCGGCATCCGGCCGATCGACGCGGCGGTCATCCTGTCCCAGCGCCACCCGAACCCCTGACCGCCGTCACGGCCAGGGGTTCACGATCAGAATCCGGCGCGCTGCACGAACTGCTTCGCCGCCTCGGCGTTCTCGAAAGTGGAGAGCGAGAAGTACAGATTGCTCGCCGGCAGGAAGATCTCCACGGTCGCCGTGCCGTTGGAGTTCTTGCTGCCCGGATCGATGCGGACCAGGCGGGCGCCCTCATCGGTCAGCCAATCCGGATGCTGGCTGGTCCAGATGTGCTTCAGGTAGTCGGCCTTCGTGGTGATGTAGGACGTCGGGTAGTAGTCGTTGTCCGGGTAGCGCATCAGACCACTGAGCAATGGATCGTGCCCGCTGATGGTGAAGCCGGCCGCGGCGTCGTAGCCGAACATGGCATCGGCCGGGCGTTCCCGGATCGAATTCTTCAGGACCGCCTGCTTCACCGAGGCGGGCAGCGCGTCCACGACCGGCTGCAAGGAGGCCGGCACCGGCTGTTGCGCCTTGGTGGTCGTGGTCGGCTTGGCCGCCGACGACTTGGTGGTCGGCGGCGCGCTCTCGGACGAAGTGGTTTGCGCCGCAGTCGTACTCGCGACAGCGGCGGTACTGCCGCTGTCCTTGCCGCCGGATGAGACCAGCGCGACCACGGCGATGATCGCGATCACCAATACCACCGCGCCGCCGATCAGAATGATCGGCAGCTTCGAACCGGGGCCACCCGGCGGAGTGGGCGACTGCTGCCACTGTTGCGGGGGCATACCCGGCGGTTGCTGCTGGGGCGCGCCCCAGCCCGGCTGCTGTGCGGGTTGCCCCGGATACTGCGCCTGACCACCCCAGCCCGGCTGCGCCGGATACTGGGCTTGGCCCTGACCTGGAAAGCCTTGCGGCCCTGCGGGTTGCGGTACATGCGGCTGCGCGGGTCCGGGACCGTACGGTCCCTGACCGCCGGGATACGGTTGCTGTGGCGGATATGTCATCGATAGTCCCCTCGGTCCGGTCTCACAGGCCCGCGCGCTGAATGAAAGTCAGCGCCGACGCCTTGTCCTTGAACCCGGTGACGGCGACGTAAAGCTTGGTCTCGGTATTGAAGTACTCCATCGTGCCGCTCACCCCCTTGTCGTTGAAGCGGATCAGCTTGGTCCCCTGATCGGTCAGCCGATCGGTGAACTGCTTGCGCCACAGCGCCGGGAGCCGCGACGGATCGGTACTGATGTGCGCCAGCACCGCGCGGTCCTTGCCGCCCTCGGTGAGGCCCGCGATCAGCGCGTCCTTCTGCTCGATATTGAAATCCGCGCCGGTGTCGAAGGAGTCGTCGTCGGTATAGCCCGGATGGGTGACCCGGTTGAAGTTCGGCGCCACCGCCTCGCGCAGTGCCGCGGGCATGGCGTCGAGCACCGGCTGCACCTCGGCGGGGACCGCGGCGGCGGCCTTCGAGCTGGGACCGGCCGGCTTCGACGACGATTTGCTGGTCGACGGGGCGGTAGTGGTGGAGGTGGCCGCTTCCGACGTGGCCGCGGCGGCGCTCGTCACCGGGGCCTGGGCGGTGCTGCCCTTGTCGTCCCCACCGGTCGCGAGCACGATGCCGATCACCAGCACCAGCACCACTGCCAAGCCCGCGCCGATCAGCACCAACGGCGATTGCCAGGCCGGCGGACGCGGCGGCTGACCACCGTACTGCGGCGGCATCCCGCCCGGCTGCGGCCCGAAACCACCCTGCTGCGGCTGGGTTCCATAGGGCTGCTGCCCGAACTGCTGCGGCTGGCCTTGGCCTTGCTGTCCGTAACCGGGCGGCTGCATCTGACCGGGCTGTCCGTACCCCGGCTGCATCTGACCGGGCTGCGCGTAGCCCGGCTGCGGCTGCCCATAGCCCGGCTGCCGTTGCCCCGGCTGCTGTGGATAGCCCTGCCCGCCCGACGGCTGTTGCGGAAATCCCTGTGGTCGCTGTGGCGGATAGTTCATGGTTGGTCTCCCCGTACCGAAAAAGCCGACCTCCCCGGACCGGCGCGCGGCTGAGCCTACCCAGTGATCGCGCGCGCGGGGCGATCCGATGCCTTTAGCGAACCCTCGCCCCGAATGCCGCAGCGGCACTTAGCATCCAGCCCATGCGAGACTTTCCCGGACTGCTGTACCGCATCAAGCACGCTCTCGACACCCAGGTCTCGATGTCGCGGATCAAACGCGATCGCACCCTGGCCGAGGCGGTGGCCGGGCGGCGAGTGCTGATCACCGGTGCGTCCTCCGGCATCGGACGGGCGGCCGCGCGGCAATGCGGCGCGGCCGGGGCGACGGTGCTGCTGGTCGCGCGGCGGGAGGACGAATTGCGGGCGGCCGCGAGAGAAGTCGAGAGCCGGGGCGGCAAAGCGGCGATCTACCCGTGCGATCTCAACGATTTCGACGCGCTCGACGCCATGATCGCGCAGGTGCTGGCCGATCACGGCGGGGTGGACATTCTGGTCAACAATGCCGGGCGATCCATCCGCCGGCGGCTCGACGAGTCCTACGACCGGCCGCACGACTACGAACGCACCATGCGGCTGAACTACTTCGCGCCCGTGCGGCTGATGCTCGCGGTGCTGCCGGGGATGCGGGCCCGCCGGGACGGGCAGATCATCAATATCCTGTCCGCCGCCAACCTCTTCGGCGGCTCGGGTTACGGGGCGTATGTGGCCTCGAAGGCGGCGCTGGATTCGCTCAGCGACAGCCTCCAGGTCGAAACCCTCACCGAGAACGTGCGATTCACCTCGATCTACATGCCGCTGGTGCGCACGCCCATGATCGCGCCCAATCCGCTGTACGCGAAGGCGTCGGCGCTCAGCCCCGAGGAAGGGGCGCAGATCATCGCCGATGCCGTGATCGATCGGCCGCGGCGGCTCGGGCCGTTGCTCGGGCGCATCACGAACCTGGTCGACGCGCTGCTCCCCGGTAGCGCCGATGCCGGCCGGGCCGCGCGATTCCGCAACGGAATGTGATCCACCGCAAGGGTTTTAGCCGAACCACAAGGATCGGTTAAGCGCCGCACGGGATGGTCATCCGCGAAACGATCATGGAACCGAGCAGCGGAGGCAGCCCGATGAACCACCCGAACAGTTACCCGGGCTACTCGGTCGCACCGGTCATGTACCCGCCGGGACAGTTCGCGTACGCGCCGCCGCCGCGGCAGCCCGACAATGCGACCGCGATCTGTGCGGCGGTGTTCGCCCTGATCCTCGGCCTGTACTCGGCGTGGGGCAGTTACTCGGCACTCACGCTGCTGTCCAAATTCTCCGGATCGCTGCGTACGCTCGTTCCGTACTGGATGCTTTTGCAGATCCCGGCCGCGTTCCTGCTGCTGCTCGGCGGATTCCTGCTGCTGTGCAGGCTGACCATCGGACGCGTGATGGTGATCGCCGGGAGCGCGCTCGTGCTCACCGAACTCTTCGCCATGATCGCCGAACGCGCGGTGCGCGGCCAGAGCCTGCACCTGGACACCATCGCCTTCACCGCGATGTTCATCGTTCCCGCGCTCGTGCCGATGATCCTCGCCGCCCTGCCCTCCACCGGCCGCTGGATCCGGGCACGCCGATAGCCGGAAAAGCCCGAAGGCCGACCACCGTGACGGTGGTCGGCCTTGGGTTGTTCAGAACCGTTGCCGGAAGGCAGGACTCAGAAGTCCATGCCGCCCATGCCGCCGGTCGGGTCGCCCGCGGGGGCGGCCTTCTCCGGCTTGTCGGCCACGACGGCCTCGGTGGTCAGGAACAGCGCCGCGATGGAGGCGGCGTTCTGCAGCGCGGAGCGGGTCACCTTGACCGGGTCGGCAACGCCGGCGGCCAGCAGGTCGACGTACTCGCCCGAGTCGGCGTTCAGGCCGTGGCCCGCCGGCAGGTTCGAGACCTTCTCGGCGACGACGCCGGGCTCCAGGCCCGCGTTGAAGGCGATCTGCTTCAGCGGCGCGGACAGCGCGACGCGAACGATGTTCGCACCGGTGGCCTCGTCGCCGGTCAGGGTCAGCGCGTCCAGGGCCGGAGCCGACTGGAGCAGGGCCACGCCACCACCGGCGACGATGCCCTCTTCGACGGCGGCCTTGGCGTTGCGCACGGCATCTTCGATGCGGTGCTTGCGCTCCTTGAGCTCGACCTCGGTGGCAGCACCGGCCTTGATGACCGCGACGCCGCCGGCCAGCTTGGCCAGCCGCTCCTGCAACTTCTCACGGTCGTAGTCCGAGTCCGAGTTCTCGATCTCGGTGCGGATCTGCGCGACCCGGCCCTTGATGGCCTCCGCGTCGCCCGCGCCCTCGACGATGGTGGTCTCGTCCTTGGTGATGACGACCTTGCGGGCCTGGCCCAGCAGCTCGATGCCGGCGGTCTCCAGCGAGAGGCCGACCTCTTCGCTGATGACCTCGCCACCGGTGAGGATGGCGATATCGGCCAGCATGGCCTTGCGACGGTCGCCGAAGCCCGGGGCCTTGACGGCGATGGACTTGAAGGTGCCGCGAATCTTGTTCACGACCAGGGTCGAGAGCGCTTCGCCCTCAACGTCTTCCGCGATGATCAGCAGCGGCTTGCCGGCCTGGATGACCTTCTCCAGCAGCGGCAGCAGGTCCTTGACGGTCGAGATCTTCGAGCCGACGAGCAGGATGTACGGGTCCTCGAGGACCGCTTCCTGACGCTCCGGATCGGTCACGAAGTAACCGGAGATGTAGCCCTTGTCGAAGCGCATGCCCTCGGTCAGCTCCAGCTGGAGCCCGAAGGTGTTGCTCTCCTCGACGGTGATGACACCTTCCTTGCCGACCTTGTCCATGGCCTCGGCGATGAGCTCGCCGATGGACGAGTCGCCCGCGGAGATACCGGCGGTGGCAGCGATCTGCTCCTTGGTCTCGACCTCCTTGGCGGTGGCGAGCAGGGAGGTGGTGACGGCCTCGACGGCCTTCTCGATGCCGCGCTTCAGGCCGAGCGGGTTCGCACCGGCGGCGACGTTGCGCAGACCTTCACGCACGAGCGCCTGGGCGAGCACGGTGGCGGTGGTGGTGCCGTCGCCCGCGACGTCGTCCGTCTTCTTGGCGACTTCCTTGACGAGCTCCGCGCCGATCTTCTCGTACGGGTCCTCGAGCTCGATTTCCTTGGCGATGGACACACCGTCGTTGGTGATGGTGGGGGCGCCCCACTTCTTCTCCAGCACGACGTTGCGGCCCTTCGGGCCCAGGGTCACCTTGACGGCGTCAGCGAGGGAGTTCAGACCACGCTCGAGTCCGCGGCGAGCCTCTTCGTCGTACGCAATTGTCTTGGCCATTGCGTTGAGATCCTCCAGATCTGGGGATTGACAGTGTTCTGGCCAGGCTTGGTGCCCGCGACGGACGACCAGGATTCTGGCCTCACCGCCCCGACCTAGCACTCGCGTGATTGGAGTGCCAAGGTCCTTTTTAGCACTCACTCATACCGAGTGCAAGGTTCGGGGCTCCGCCCCGAACCCCGGAAAGGGGTTCTCGGGGGCACTGCCCCCGAACCCCCGAAAAGGGGCGAGAGCTGCACCTCCACCCCAGTTGAGGGGCCAGTGCGCCATCGCTCCTTCTCGATTCAGGCTGGGTGGAAGCCGGAGCGTTCGTCTACTCGGAGGAGGAGGGCGATCAGGGCATCGGTGCGGCGTTCTTCCGGGGTGCGGGGTTCGCCTTCTTCTACGGTGACGAGCTCCGCGTCCTGGAGGAGGAGTTCGGCTTCGATGCGCATGATCGCGCGGACGAAGGGTGGGGCGACCTCGGGTGGGAGGTCGCCGGTGACTATGTAGCCGCCGTCGGGGGCGTCTTCGGTGGAGACATAGAAGAGTGCGCGCATCAGATCGGCGCGTCGTTCGCCCGCAACTAGGTCGGAACCTTCGTCGTCCGCCATGCCGCCATCGTATCGGTCCGGACCGACGTACCCGGGGGATGTGGGGGCGCAGAACTACTGCGAGTCCGAAGACTCCGAGGTCGCGGCCTGCGAAGTCAGCGAGGAGAGCAACTCCACCAGGTCCGCGGAGAGCTCGTCCTTGTTCAATCCGAGACCGGAAAGCACGCCCGAACCGTTCTCCATATCCAGGAGGGCGAGCAGCAGGTGCTCGGTGCCGACGTAGTTGTGGCCGAGGCGGAGCGCCTCGCGGAAGGTCAGTTCGAGGGCCTTGCGCGAGTCGGCGGAGAAGGGGATGAGGGCGGGGACGGCTTCACCGTCGGCGACCGGCAGCGCGGTGGTCGCGACCCGGCGGACCGCGTCGGCGGAGACGCCCTTGGCCACGATGGCCTGGACCGCCAGCGATTCCGGATCGGCGACCATGCCGAGAATCAGGTGTTCGGGGACGATTTCGAGATTGCCGCCGTCCCGGGCCAATTCCTGCGCGGTCACGATGACCTTGCGCGCCCGCTGGGTGAAGCGGGCGAAACCGGCCTGCGGATCGAGCGCGGCGGCATCGGCGGCGGCGGGCGCCTTGGGAACGAAGCGTTTCTGGGCGGCCTGCTTGCTGACGCCCATACTGCGGCCGATCTCGGTCCAGGACGCGCCGGAGCGGCGGGCCTGATCCACGAAATGGCCGATCAGATGGTCGGCCACTTCGCTCATATGGTCGGCGACCACGACCGCGTCGGAGAGCTGGTCGAGCACGTCGTCGGGGCGGGCCTTCTTGATGCCTTCGATCAGATCGTCGAGGCGGGGCTGGTTCGTCATGCGTCAACTCTAGGTTGACCATGACGGGATGGTCAACCCCAAGTTGACGATCAAGTTATTCGTCATCCCCGGGTTGCCGCACCGATCTCCGCGACCATCGCCGCCGGATCATCGACCTCCACCACGATGTGCGCGTACTTGCCGCCATCGGTCAGATCGATCACCACCGCCTTCGCCGGGTCGCGCACATCCCAGAACCAGCGCTTGCCATCGTGCAGATAGGTCCCCGCCGTGATCACGCGCGGAATATAGGTGCCGGGCAGGCGAATTCCCTTCGGCCGCGCGGCGATCTCCGGATCGGCCACGACCTTGCGCACCGACGACAGCGGAATCACCAAGCGCCCCTTCAAGGCCCACACCTTGTGCCAGCCCTGCGGCTCCACCACCAGATTGCGGCCGTCGACAGCTACCTTCGCCATACCGAGTTCCTCCGAATTCCAGAAAGACCGATCACCTCGATCCTTCCCGAATCCGGCCGCCGATCAGGTGAGCGGCGACAGGCGTGCCGCACCGCCGACCCCGCGCACGATGCCCTCCTTGATCCACACCGCCGGACGGCCGGTGAAGACCCGGTCGGTGGGCGAATCGTCGGCGCGCACCCGCTGCACCACCGCATCGCGCCGGCCGAGGCTGATGCATTGCAGGACATAGCCGTACGAGTGGGCCCGCGGTTCCCGTCCGCGCAGCCGGGACACGATGGACTTGCCGACGTATTTGCCCGCGGGCAGGGCGGTCGCACAGGCCATGCGCAGCGCACGGCCGTCCGGTCCGGCCATGACGGCGCAGTCGCCCACCGCGTACACCGCGGGATGCGAACGCGACCGCAGCTTGTCGTCGACCAGTACCCGGCCGTGCGCGTCCACCGCCAGACCGGAGCGGATCGCCACCTGCGGCACCGCGAAACCGGTGCACCACAGCACGATTCCGGCTTCGATACGCTCGCCGCCGGCCAGCTCCAGGCCCGCCGCGGTCACCGACTCCACCTTGGCGTCCGAGTGCACGCGCACACCCAGCCGGTCGAAGGTCGCGCGAATGTGGTCGCGCGCCGCGGCCGACAGCCAGCCGCCCGGTTCGTCGGCGCTGACCAGCGCCACCTCCAGATCCGGCCGCGACTCCGCCAATTCGGCCGCCACCTCGATGCCGGTAGCGCCGCCGCCCACCACGGCGACGGTGCCGGTCAACTCCGGAACGCGAGCGAGGTCCTCGGGAGTGGCGACGCTGTAGGCGAATTCGCCGGCGCCCGGCACCGCGGAGCGGTCGCCGCGACTACCCAGGGCGTAGACGAGGGTGTCGTAGCCCAATACCCAGCCGGGCTGGTGCGACGCGGTGCCCGGAGCGGCGTCGACGGCCGCGAGTTCGATCCGCCGGCCCGCCGCGTCGATCCGGCCGACGCGGGCCTGGATGAACTCGATCCCCTTGCGCTCCAGCGATTTCCGCAGATCTGTCCGCCGAACCTGCTGCCCGGCGAGCGCCTGGTGCAGTCGTACCCGATCGACGAATTCCGCACGGGCATCGACGACGGTGACCTTCGCGCCCTCGGCCCGCGCCGCCTGCCGCGCCGCCGCGAGTCCGGCGTAGCCCGCCCCGAGGATGACGATTCGATGTGCTCCGGTCATGAGAGTGGCTCCTTTTCACTGGCCGACACCCTCTAGACCGGACAGCCGCCGGATCCCTGACAGTCCTCCGGTGTGTGCTGCGTCATAGTCGCGGAGCCGCCGGTCGCCTCAGGCCACGGCCTTTTCGGCGCGGGCGAAGTAGTCGAGTTTGTCGGGGTTCACGACCAACTGGAGCGCGGCGACGCGGTCCCCGGAGAAGTCGACGCCGACGATGCCGAGCACGCCGCCACCGCCCCGCACCACGATGGCGGGCGCGCCGTTGACGTTCTCGACGGCGACGGCGAGGTCCGGAACTCGCATGATGTCGTGCGAGAACAGATGCACCAGGTAGTTGGCGACCTTGGCAGCCCCGACCACCGCGCGGCGGGCGGCCTTGATCTTGGTCCCGCCGTCGGCGACCGACACGATATCGGCCACGAAGAGGTTCTCCAGAGCGGGCACATCCCCGGAAGCCGCTGCCACCAGGAACTTTTCGAGCAGTTCACGGGTGTGCGCGGGTGCCGGTTCGAAGCGCGGGCGGTCTTCGCGCACGCGCAGGGCGGCGCGGCGGTACAGCTGCTGGGAGTTGGCTTCGGTGAGGTCGAGCATGTCGGCGATCTCGCGGTGCGCGTAACCGAATGCCTCGCGCAGCACGAAGACCGCGCGCTCGGCGGGGGCCAGGCGTTCCATCAGGGCGAGGAAGGCCAGGGACACCATTTCGCGTTGTTCGGCGGATTCGAGTGGGCCGAGTTCGCCGTGGGCGGTGTGGACCGGTTCGGGTAGCCAGGGACCGACATAGGTTTCGCGGCGGGCGCGGGCCGAATCCAGCCAATTGCGGCAGATATTCACCAGGATGGTGGTCAACCAGGCTTCGGCGGAACGGATTTCGTCGCGCCGACTGGACTCCCAGCGCAGGTAGGTCTCCTGCACCGCGTCCTCCGCCTCGCTCGCGGAACCGAACATGCGGTACGCGAGCGCGAACAACCGCGGCCGATGCAGTTCGAATTCCGTCAGCCCCGCGGCATCCATCCGTTAAACCGTCCTCGCCTCACGCAGTCGTGTGAGGGGACGATACGCCTGCGCGCAGCGCGGACCGCGGTGAGAATGGACACCTGACCGAAAAGGTTCGGACGCGCGCCGATCCAGGCTTACTTGGTGACGCGGATGGCCACGGCCACCGGGGTATTCGAGTAACCGGGAGCGAGGCAGGCGAGCTTGGCGGTGCCGAGCGCCACGTTCGGGCTGCCGTCGAGGCTGGAGCCGGGGTGGGCCGCCAGGATCTGGGTGATGACGTTCTTCTCGGTGGCGTCGTCCAGATCGCGGAATTCACCGCAGGTGGTCTGGGCGCCATTGGGAGCCGTGGTCTTCTTGGCGGCGGCGGTCGTGGTGGGAGCGGCGGTCGGCGGCTCGACCGGCGGCGTGACGACGGCGGAACTGGCGACAGCGGACGCCTTCACCGCCGTGCTGGATGTCGGCCGGGCGCTGTTCGATTCGGCTGATTTCGTATCCGAGCCGCAGCCGGCTAGCCCCAGCACCATCGCGCCTGCCGCGAGGGCGACGACAAACGTCCGCTTCATACCCTGCTTCCCGAGCTGCCGGAGGTGCTCTCCGGGAGTGCCTGCGCACCGACCTGCCCGGCGCTCGCAGCAGACTACCCGGACACGGCAAGTCCCGGTAGTGAAAGATCGCAGCCCGCAAAACCGCTGCGAGTGCGCTGCCGCGAGGCGTCCGGAATCGGGTCGGAGCTCAGTTCAGGTGCGACTGCCAGTCGGCCGGAACCCGGTCCCGCGGACCCGGAACGGACTGGTCCAGGGGATGGTGGTGCGGCGGAGCCAGTTTCGGGCCGCCCTCGAACATCTCCTGCGTCGGGAAGTTGTAGAACCACTCCTCGCCGGGCTCGTAACTCTGGATGAACGGGTGCCCGGTGGCTTCGAAGTGCTTGGTGCCGTGCTGGTTCGGCGACATGTCGCAGCAGCCGATGTGCCCGCACTGCGCGCAGCGGCGCAGATGCACCCACCAGCCGCCGCTCGCATCGCACTCCACGCAACCGGCCCCGCTGGGAGCGACGTCCGGATCGATACCCGCGATCTGCTCGGTCATCTCTAACCTTCCGTAATAGGTTGAGCCGCTTCGGTTTCCGGGGATTCCAGCGGCAGCCGGACGATGAACCGGGTATCGCCCGGCTCGGACTCCACGCGAATATCACCGTGATGCTTGTTCACCACGATGCGGAACGAGATATCCAGTCCCAGCCCGGTGCCCTCGCCGACCGGCTTGGTGGTGAAGAACGGTTCGAAGATGCGGGTCCGGATCTCCACCGGCACGCCCGGCCCGGTGTCGCCGATTTCCACTGCGGCACAACCGTTCTCACGATAGGTGCGGACGGTGAGCGTACCGCGCCCGGCCATCGCCGCGATGGCGTTGTCGATCAGGTTGGTCCACACCTGATTGAGTTCGGCCGCGAAGCAGGGCACATGCGGCAGCGTGTGGTCGTACTCCTTGACCACCTCGATATCGTCGCCGATCTTGCGCCCCAGCATGACCAGGGTGGAGTCCAGCAGGTCGTGGATGTCGACCACCTGGAACGGCGCCCGGTCCATCTGCGAGTACTGCTTGGCCGCGTTGACCAGCGAGGAGATGCGGGTGGTGGAGTCCGCGATCTCGTTCATGAGCAGTTCGGTCTCGACGGTGTAGTTGAGCCAGCGGATCGCGCCCTCGAAAGTGTCACCGCCGCAAGCGGTCAGGGTGCCGTGCACGGTCTCCAGCCAGTCGATCTCCAGTCCGGCCTGCACGAAGGTGGGCGCGATGTCCCAGCCGTTGGAGATGCCGTGCGCCTCCAGCCAATCGCCGAGTTCGTCCTCGCGATCGGCGGCTTCCAGGGAGGTCAGCGTCGGGGCCTTGGCGACCTGCGCGGCCGCCTCCTCCTGCAACTGCACCAGCGCTTCGAGGGTGTTGGAGTCGAACTTGCCGTGCGCCATCATCTTCAGCTTGTGCCGCATCCCGGCCACGCGTTCGCGCAGCGAGGAGGTGGCGCGCACGGCCGCGGCGGCGGGATTGTTGAGCTCGTGGGTCAGGCCCGCCGACAGCGAACCCAGCGCCAGCAGTCGTTCCCGCTGCCCGATGCGCTCGTTGGAGTTGCGATTGCCGAAGAAGACGCCTTCGAGCAGGTGCAAGGCCATCGGGAACCATTCGTGCATGATCGCCGAGAAGGTGCCCGCGTCGAGCACGAAGAACTTCGACGGCCGGGTCACATAGAGCGCGCCGTTGTAGGTCTGATCGACCTTGTCGCCCATGTACGCCGACCACGCGCCCGCGTACGAGCCGACATGGTCGGTGCGGACGAGCTCGATCTCCTCGCCGCCGGACATCTTGGTGATCACCACTTCGCCGTCCATCAGCACGTAGAAGCAGGTCGCCGGGTCGCCCTCGCGGTACACCGGACCGGTTTCGAAGGTTTCGACCCGCCCGTCGCGGCACAGCCAGGCCAGCTGTTCGTCGTCGAGTTTCTCGAACAGGAACAGCTTCCGCAGTTCGTTCGGATCGCAGATCAATTGGGTTCCCACGATGCGGCTCCTACTGTTTCGCCAGGTAGCGGTGCACGAGCATGACGGCCATGGCGCCTTCGCCGACCGCCGAGGCGACACGCTTCGCCGACTCCGAACGGACGTCACCGGCAATGAACACGCCCGGCACGCTGGATTCGAGATGGTGCGGCGGCCGGGTCAACTCCCAGCCGGCCGGGCGTTCGCCGTCGACCAGCAGGTCGGGTCCGGTGAGCACGTAGCCCGCCGGATCCCGCTTGACCATGCCGTCCAGCCATTCGGTTTCCGGTGCGGCGCCGATGAACAGGAACAAACGCTCCGCATCCACCTTTTCTTCCACCCCGGTCGCGTTATCGCGCAGCACCAGCCGTTCCAGATGATCGTCACCGTCGGCCGCGACCACCTCGGTGCGGGTGTGCAGCTTGATGTTCGGGATGTTCTCGATCTGCTGGATCAGGTAGTGCGACATGGAGGCTTCGAGCCCATCGGCGCGCACCAGGATGTGCACGGTCCGCGCGTTCCGGGACAGGAACACCGCCGCTTGGCCCGCCGAGTTCGCGCCGCCCACGATGTAGACGTCCTTGTCGGTGCAGTCGCTGGCCTCGGTCATGGCCGAGCCGTAGTAGACGCCGCGCCCGGTGAATTCGTCCACGCCCGGCGCGGGGTGATGCCGGTAGTTGACGCCGGTGGCGATCAACACCGAGTGCGCGGCGATGCTGCCGCCGTCCGCGAACTTCACCACGCGGGCGGCGCCGCACGCCTCCAGCGCGACAACCTCACGCGCCGTGATCAATTCGGCCCCGAACTTCACCGCCTGCCGCCGCGCGCGATCCGCCAGCTGGGCACCGGACACACCATCGGGGAAGCCCAGGTAGTTCTCGATACGGGAGCTCTGGCCGGCCTGACCGCCGGTGGCGGTGCGCTCGACCAGCACGGTCCGCAGGCCCTCCGACGCGCCGTACAACGCCGCGCCCAGACCGGCCGGGCCGCCGCCGACCACGATCAGGTCGTAGAAGTCGCTGGCCGCATCGGTATTGAGGCCGACGCCCGCCGCCAGCTCCGAATCCGAGGGCATCAACAGCACGTCACCGGCCTGGTTGATGATCACCGGGCACTGCTCCTCGGTGGCCCCGGCCGCGGTCAGCAGGCGTGCGCCCTCGGGCTCGTCGACCTGATAGAAGCGGTACGGCAATTGATTGCGCGCCAGGAACTCGCGCACCTCCGAGCAGCGCGCCGACCAGCGGTGGCCGACCACCTTGGTCTCGGTCACCGGCTTGTGCGCGTCCGAGCGCCAGGCCTCGAGCAGCGCGTCGATCACCGGGTACAGCTTCTCCTCCGGCGGATCCCACGGCTTGAGCAGATAGTGATCGAGATCCACCACATTGATGGCCTCGATGGCGGCATCGGTATCGGCGTAGGCGGTGAGCAGCACGCGCCGGGCATAGGGGTGCAGGTCCATGGCCTGCTCCAGGAATTCGACGCCGTTCATATTCGGCATCCGGTAGTCGGCGATCAGGACGGCCACGGGCTGCCCGCGCAGTTTCATCTCGCGCAGGGCATCGAGGGCGTCGGCGGCCGACTCCGCACGGAGAATCCGGTAGTCCGCCCCGTACCGGCGGCGCAGGTCGCGGACGACGGCGCGAGACACGCCGGGATCGTCGTCGACGCTGAGGATGGCCGGTTTGGCGGCAGCTGCTGAAGTCACCTAACGAGTATGGCTGTGCTTGGCAAATCGGCTGGAGGATGCGTTCGCCGCGTCATCAGATTCGATGATGCTGAACCAGATCCAGCTCACCGGGCGTGAGCAGGCGTTCGAGTTTTTCTTCCAACGCTCCATTGGTTCTGGATTTCGCGGTCCGGCCGGGCGGCGGCGGGGCTTCGTCGGCCGGCAAGAGCGGGACCGTTTCAGTTTTGCGATGCAGGAGCGAGCGCAGGTTCACGGCCGATCACCTCACGTTTCCCGTTCGGAAGCTGGTGGCTGTGGTCTGTTGCTACCTCTATCCCATATTGTGCGCCGCTCATTACATTGACCAGCGCGTCCCCATCGAAATGTGATCTACCCGTTTTTCAGCCTAGGATTCCTGGTACCGATAGTCACGTCTCACGGAGGCAGCGTTGCCGAACAATCTGGAAGCCAGCATCGACATTGCCGCCGCGCCCGAGCAGGTGTGGAGCGTCGTGTCGGACCTCAAGCGGATTCGCGAGTTCAGCCCGCAGACGCTGCGCATGCAGCCGATCGGCGCGGTCAAGACCGGAACCTGGACCATCAATCTCAACAAGGCCAAGGGTTACGTGTACCCGACCACCTCGCGGGTGGTGCGATTCGAGCCGAACAAGGCGATCGCGTTCCGGATGAACGAGAACCAGACCATCTGGAGTTACACGCTCGAGCCGACCGCCACCGGCACCCGCCTGGTGCAGCGCCGCGACACCCCGAACGGGGTCACCTGGATCGTGCGCAAGATGATCGACGGCATTCTCGGCGGCGAGCAAGCCTTCGAATCGGCGCTCGTGGACGGCATGAACGAAACCCTCGGGAAGATCAAGCGAACCGTCGAAGCCTGAGCGTAGTTTCGGCGGTATGCGACGACTTACAGGGATCTGCGCCGCGGCCGCCGGCGTCGCGTTACTGCTGAGCGGGTGCGGGAGCTCGGATTCGGGCGACCGCACCGTCACGGTGTCGGGGACCGGAAAGGTCCAGGGCACACCGGATGTGCTCGAGGCCGACCTCGGCGCGGAGGTCAATGCCACCGACGTCTCGACCGCTGTCGACGGGGTGAACGCCAAGGCCAAAGCCATGAGCGATGCCATGGTGACGGCGGGGGTCAAGAAGGAAGACATCAAGACCACCGAGCTGTCGGTGCAGCCGAGTTACGGGCCGGAGGGGCGGACCATCACCGGATACCGGGCGTCGAACTCGGTACATGTTGCGGTGCGGGATCTTTCGAAGGCGTCGGCGATTCTGGATGCCGCGGTCAAGGCGGGCGGCAATGACACCCGTATCAGCTCGGTGGCCTTCGATATCCAGGACGACTCGAAACTGGTGTCCGATGCGCGGGCCAAGGCATTCGAGGATGCCAAGAGCCGCGCCCAGCAGTACGCCGATCTGTCCGGGCTGAAGCTGAAGACGGTCAAGACCATCAGCGAGAACGGCAGCAGCGCACCGGGACCCATGTACAAGGAGGCGGCTCCCGCGAGCGGCTTCAATCTCGAACCGGGCCAGCAGACGGTGACCTTCACGGTCACCGTCGCCTGGGATCTGGGTTAACTCTCCGGACCCCGTGCGCCGCCCGAGGGCGGCGCACGGAGCGGAATTCAAGACCCGCAGGCCCTATTTCCAGTTCGGCAGCGTGACTACCTGGGCCGCGTAGGACAGGCCCGCGCCGAAGGCGATGAGCAGGGCGGTGCCGCCGGGTTTGGCATCGCCCTTGCGCATCATGGCCTCCATGGCCAGGGGAATCGAAGCGGCGGAGGTGTTTCCGGTCTCCTCGATGTCATTGGCCAGGGCGCAGTTGTCCGGGAGTTTCAGCACGCGCGCCATGATCTCGATGATGCGGCCGTTGGCCTGGTGCGGAACCATGGCGTCGAGGTCTTCGGTGGTCAACCCCGCCACGTCGATGGCCTCGCGGCACACCTTCTCCAATGAGTGTGCGGCCCAGCGGAATACCGCGGTGCCCTCCATGGCGAGGTAGGGGCGGACGGCGTCCAGGCCCTTCTCCTCGATCTCCCCGAAGAACTCCATCCAGTCCTTGTCCTGGCGGATGGCGTGATGCTGGGTGCCGTCCGAACCCCACACGGTCGGGCCGATGCCCGCTTCGTCGGAGGGTCCGACCACCACCGCGCCCGCGCCGTCGGCGAACAGGAAGGCGGTGCCGCGATCCTTCGGATTGATGGTGTCGGTGAGCCGCTCCACGCCGATGACCAGCACGTTCCGGGCGGTGCCGCCCTTCACCAGGTCCGAGGCGACCGCGAGCGCGTGGCAGAAGCCGGCGCAGCCCGCGGAGATGTCGAAGGCGGCCACATTGTTCAGCCCGAGTTCGGTGGCGATCTGCGGGGCGGCGGCGGGGGTGAGCAGCAGCCAGGTCGAGGTGGCGACGATGACGGCGTCGACCTGTCCCGGCGCTATCTCGGCCGCCTCCAACGCATCACGCGCGGCGGCCGAACTCATCGAGATGATGGTCTCCTCCGGCGAGGCGAACCGCCTGGTGCGTATGCCCGAACGGGTGCGAATCCATTCGTCGCTGGAGGCGATGGGTCCCGCGACCTCATCATTGGTGACAACACGTGCGGGACGGTAGACCCCGAGCCCGAGTATTGCGGTGTGCTCTACCCCGGTTATCGAGGCAATTCGAGCAGCCATGGTGCTTCTCCTATAGACCTCTGTACTGCGTGCAGAACGTGACCTTCATCGGGTCCCCACCCACTGCTTCGCACCGGTCGAGCCCGTTGACGGCGCAGACATGAGGCTCCCTCATATTAATCGAATCAGGGTGCCATGCGTGTGCGGATTCTCACAATCGGACATCGATGCCTTGCCGGTCATAACTACTTCGGCAGGCGAGGCCGCGAGGGTTGGGCCACTGTCACGTAGTGTGTGACGCGGTCCTTGACCAATTCGATCCACGCATGAAAGAGGAGCTAGTGGCCCGCCGACCCACCCCGCCCGGCACTCCCGAAACCACCGCGCTCGGCCATGTCGCCGACCTGGTGCGCAAGGCCGTTCCGCCGCTGCACCCGGCCGGTCTGCCGTTCGTCGCGGCGCCGCTCGCCGTCGCCGCACTCGGCTTCCGGCGCAAGTGGATTCGCCGCACGGGGCTGTTCGCGGCCGCCGCCACCGCCACCTTCTTCCGGCATCCGCACCGGGTGCCGCCGAACCGGCCCGGCGTGGTCGTCGCGCCCGCCGACGGTGAGGTCGCCCTGGTGGATCTGGCCGTGCCGCCCGCCGAGCTCGGACTGGGCACGCTGCCGTTGCCGCGGGTGAGCATCTTCCTGTCGGTGCTGGATGTGCACGTGCAGCGGGTGCCGATCAGCGGCAGCGTGGAGGAGATCGTCTACAAGAAGGGCGAATTCCTCTCCGCCGATCTGCCCGAGGCCTCCGATGCCAACGAGCGCAATTCGATGGTGATCGTGGCCGACAGCGGGCAGCGGTTCGCGGTCGTGCAGATCGCCGGGCTGCTGGCGCGCCGGATCGTGTGCGAGGCGAAGGTCGGCGACAAGCTGACCATCGGCGACACCTACGGCCTGATCCGCTTCGGCTCGCGCGTGGACACCTACTTCCCGGCCGGGACCGAATTGCTGGTCAACCCGGGGCAGCGGACCATCGGCGCGGAAACGGTGCTGGCCGAACTGGATTCATGATGGAACAACTCGCGCCGGTACCGGTGCAGCGGCGGCGCAATCGCACGGTTCGATTGCTGCCGAGCATGATTACGATTCTCGGGCTCTGCTCGGGGCTCTCGGCGGTCAAGTTCGCCATGGAGGCCCAGCTCGGGTTCGCGCTGGCGTTGACCGGCGCGGCCGCCATCTTCGACATGCTGGACGGTCGCATCGCCCGCATGCTGGATGCCACCAGCAAGATGGGCGCGGAATTGGACTCGCTGTCCGATGCCATCGCCTTCGGGGTGTCGCCGGCGCTGGTGTTGTACGTGACCTTCCTGCACGCCGACAGTTTCGGCTGGATCATCGCGCTGATGTTCGCGGTGTGCATGGTGTTGCGGCTGGCGCGGTTCAACACGCTGCTGGACGACGACTCGCGGCCGGATTGGCAGCGGGAGTACTTCACCGGTGTGCCCGCCCCGGCCGGTGCGCTGATCGTGCTGCTACCCCTCGCGCTGTCCGAGCAGTTCCACGAAGGCTGGTGGACCAGCGTGCCCGCGGTCTCGGTCTGGACGGTCTTCACCGGCCTGCTGTGCGTGAGCACGCTGCCCACCCTGGCCATCAAGTCGGTCTCGGTCGCCCCGCGCACCGCTCCCCTGCTGCTGGTCCTGGTCGCCCTGGCCGCCGCCCTGCTCGTCACCTACCCCCTGGTCCTGATGATGGCTCTGGTGGCGCTGTACCTCGGCCACATCCCGTTCGCGGTCCACTCGGCCCGCTGGGTGGCGGCCCGGCCGGAGACGTGGCATCACAAGCCCGCCGAACGCCGCGCTCAGCGGCGTGCGCAGCGCCGTCAGCGTCCGATCTCGGGCCGCGTCGCCCGCGTCTCCACGGCCCGCCTGCGATTGCGCCGCCCCGGCAGCAAGGTCTGAAACCCGGCCACTCAGAACGAAACTCGCCCGCGTCGCATATGCGACGCGGGCGAGTCGCATTCCGGAACCCCCAACCCGCCATTCCGGCAAACCACCTCCGTCATTCCGGCGTGCTTTTGGCCGGAATCCACACGGTTCGCTGAGGTGTGGATCCCGGCTGAAAGCATGCCGGGATGACGAGGCTGGTGTGCCGGGGTGGATGCGGCGGCGCAGGAGTTTGCGGAGCGGGTTGGGGCGAGGCGGGACGGGAGTGGGGGCGGGCGCGGCAGAATGGTTTGGTGCCGGAACTCGCGCTTACCGCTCGACTGAACACATCCGCCGCCGATGCCCGTCGGGGGCTGGTGCGGTTGCATCCGGAGGCGCTGACGGCGCTGGGGTTGCGGGAGTGGGATGGGATCACGTTGATCGGCGGGCGGCGGACGGCCGCGGTGGTCGCGCAGGCACCGGCCGGCACGCCGCCGGGGGTGGCATTGCTGGATGACGTGACCTTGTCCAATGCGGGGGTGAAGGAAGACGGCAGCGTGGTGGTGTCGCCCGCGACCGTCTTTGGGGCGCGCCGGATTTCGGTGACCGGGTCGGCCATGGCGACCGGGACGATTCCGGAGGCCACGTTGCGGCAGGCGCTGCTGGGCAAGGTGGTGACTGTCGGAGATACGGTTTCGCTGCTGCCGCGAGACCTGGGGCCGGGGACCAGCACTTCGGCTGCCACGCAGGCGCTTTCGCGGACTTTCGGAATCGCGTGGACTTCGGAACTGCTCACGGTGACCTCGACCGATCCGATGCCCGGCCCGGTGAGTGTGCAGCCGAACAGCGCGGTGTCGTGGGGGCCGGGGGTGGCGGGCACCGACCGGCCGCGATCGATGTTCGGGGACGGCACGGGAACCGGTGTGGCGCGGGCTGATCGGCCCGCTGCCCCGTTCGGCGGCACGGCGAGTGCGGCCGGAAGCTCCCGGCTGCCCGCGACCGGTGCGACCCCGGGGCACGGAAATGTCTTCGTGCCCGACGGCGGTTCGGGATCCGGCGCCGGGCCCGGGGCGACCGGTGCGGGCCCCGGGCGCGAGGGTGCGGGCACCGGCGGTGCACCCGACTCGGGCGGTGCTGGGTCCGCGGGCGCTGGGGCGAACGATTTTCCGGGGGCCGGGCGGGTTCCCGGAGCCGGCGCGAACGCGGGCGGCGACGGCGCGTGGAATACCGGGGTGCTGTCGCCGACTCCGATGTCGGCGGTCGCGGTGGCGGATCTGGCCGGGGTGCAGGCGCAGGCGGCGAAGTTGACCGAGTGGCTGAATCTGGCGCTGAACGAGCCGGAGTTGCTGAAAGCGCTTGGCGCGCCGTCACATTTGGGGGTGTTGATCACCGGTCCGGCCGGGGTGGGTAAGGCCACGCTGGCGCGGGCGGTCGCGGGGTCGCGGCGGCTGGTGGAGTTGGACGGGCCGACCGTGGGTGCGACCGAGAGCGGGACGCGGCTGCGGGAGGTGGGGATGGCGGTGTCGGATATCTGTTCGGGGGCGGGCGGGATTCTGCTGGTCAATGACATCGACGCGTTGCTGCCCGCGGAAGCCGAGCCGGTGGCGACGCTGATTTTGGATCAGTTGCGCGCTGCGGTGGCCGCTCCGGCGGTGGCGGTCCTGGCGACCACCTCCAATCCGGTCGCGGTGGATCCGCGACTGCGCGCGCCGGATCTGTGCGATCGCGAGGTGTCGCTGCCCTTGCCGAATGCCGGCGTGCGGGCCGCGCTGTTGGAGCAGTTGGTGCGCAAAGCCCCCGCCGAGGGACTGAAGCTGGACGAGATCGCCTCCCGCACACCCGGATTCGTGGTCTCGGACCTGGCCGCGCTGGTGCGGGAAGCGGCGTTGCGCGCGGCCTCGCGGGCCAGCCGCGACCATTCCGAGCCGATGCTGCGGCAGGAGGATCTGGTGGGCGCGCTGGAGGTGATCCGCCCGTTGTCGCGCTCCGGGTCGGAGGAGTTGGCCATCGGCTCACTGACTCTCGATGATGTCGGCGATATGGCCGAGACCAAGCAGGCGCTGACCGAGGCGGTGCTGTGGCCGCTGCGCCACCCGGATTCGTTCGCGCGATTGGGGATCGAGCCGCCGCGCGGCGTTCTGCTGTACGGCCCGCCCGGCTGCGGTAAGACCTTTCTGGTGCGGGCGCTGGCGGGCTCCGGGCAGTTGAGCGTGCACGCGGTCAAGGGCGCGGAACTCATGGACAAGTGGGTCGGCTCCTCGGAGCGTGCCGTGCGCGAATTGTTCCAGCGCGCCCGCGATTCCGCCCCCTCGCTGATCTTCCTCGACGAAATCGACGCCCTCGCTCCCCGCCGCGGCCAGAACACCGACTCCGGGGTCACCGATCGCGTGGTGGCCGCCCTTCTCACCGAACTGGACGGTGCCGAACCCCTCCGCGATGTGGTGGTGGTCGGCGCGACCAACCGCCCCGACCTCATCGACCCGGCGCTCACCCGCCCCGGCCGCCTGGAACGCCTGGTCTTCGTCCCCCCGCCGGACACCGCCGCGCGCGCCGAAATCCTCCGCACCGCCGCCAAATCCGTCCCCCTGGCCCGCGGCGTCAATCTCAAGAAGCTCGCCGCCGACCTCGACGGCTACTCGGCCGCGGACTGCGCCGCCCTGCTCCGCGAAGCCGCCCTCACCGCGATGCGCCGCAATGTCGACGCCGCCACCGTCACCGCCGCCGACATGACCGCCGCCCGCGCCGCCGTCCGCCCCTCCCTGGACCCCGACCAAGTCGTATCCCTCCGCAAATTCGCCGCCCAGCGCTCCGCAACCTGACCCCGGCCCGGCAGGCGGAGGGCGGCCGCACAACCAAAGGTCCCGAACACGGCCGACCATCGCACCCCGCCTGGCAGAGACGACCGGTCGTCCCACACCCGGCTGACCGGTCACGGCCCAGCCCGGCAGGGCGGCGGGCCCCACGACCAGTCATCCCGCACACGGCCAACCGGTCACGCCCGAGCCCGACGGGCCGACGGGCCGACGGGCCGACGGGCCGACGAGCCGACGAGCCGACGAGCCGACGAGCCACCCGACCAGTCATCCCGCACACGGCCAACCGGTCATGCCCCAGCCCGGCGGGGCGGCGGGCCGCACGGCCAGTCGTTCCGAACACGGCCGAGCGCTCTATCCAGCCCGGTCGTGCCGGGGGCGGTTGGTCAGCAGGACCTTTGCAGACCAGTTGGTCGCTTTAGCTGATCTGGCTAGCAAACTTCGCAACCCAGGCGAGTCGGACCGATCAGTCCGCTTGGCGGCGGTAGTTTCACCCAGGTGAGGTCGTACCAGGTGGCACTCGAGACCGTCACGGCGCTGCTGGCGACGACCGTTGCCGGACTGTCGCTGGCCATGCCGATCGATTTCGGGTGGACGTCGGAAACGTCCGCGCTGCAATTGGATCTGCTGGCGTACAGCCTGCCCCGCGCCATCGCGGCGGGGGTGCTGACGGCCATGATCGTGGCGGCGCTGATCACCACGCTCGGCAGCATCGTGGTGGCCTGGGCGACATCGCTGGCGGGACTGGCGGGGCTGACCATCAATCATCTGGTCGGCCACACCGCGCAGCCGATGTCCGGCCTGTCCACCATGAACTTCATCGATTCGCTGGCGGGCGGGGTGGTGCTCGGGGCGCTGGGGGCGGCGGTGCTGCATCACCGGCTGCCCGCGTACGGCTGGACGCTCGGCGTACTGATCAGCGTGCTGCTGGGTTCGGTCAATCCGGTGCCGCACGTGGGCGGGCTGCTGAATCAGGACTTCCCGGTCGACAATGTCCTCCAGGACATGCCACCGCTGTGGATGCTCGAGGTGGCGCTGGTGCTGGTGGCCCTCGGCACCCTGATGAACCGCAAACGCAAACCCGCCGAACGCCCGTCGATCGAGTTGCCGCTGACGCCGATCCTGGCGGGTGTGGTGCTGATCCTGGTGACGGTGGCGAGCGCGGAATGGCTGGCGCGGCACGGGGACTCGATGGCCGGCATCGGACTGGCGGTGGGTTCGTCGGTGGCGACCGGGGTGATCGCGGCCATGCTGCTGCCGGGCCGGGACGGCGAGCTGGTGCTGATCGCGGTGGCGTTGAGCGCGGTGGGGTCGGCGGCGCTGGCGCCGGAACTGCCGGCCTGGTCGATTCCGGTCGCGGTGGCGGTGGCGGTGCTGGGCCTTTGGTACGGGTCCCGGCACAGCGCGCCCATGTTGTGCCTGACGCTGCTGTTGCTGCTGGCCCTCTTCACCGCGTTCACCTCGAACTCCGACCTGGCCGTCGTGGTGATCGGCGGCACCGCGGCGCTGGTGTGGCTGGCCGGGTACGGAATGACCTCGGCGAAACCGCATTACGTACCGAACCGGGTGCTGGGCACCATGGTGATCTTCATTCCCTCGGCGGTGCTGGGTCTGCGCGACTACGTGGCGCGCGGCCATTACGCCATGCAGGACTCCAGTCAGGCCGTGGTGTGCACGGTCGCGCCGCAGGATCAGTCCGCGCCCGCCTGGACGGCGGTGCTCATCACGGTGGGCTGTATCGCCGGCCTGTACGCCCTGCGCCGCAATCGCCCGGCCGCCCCGCTCCCGGCCGCCACCGTGCCGGACGACGTCGAATCCGCCTCCGGCACAAGCAAGGACGACTGACCCACCGCATCCGTCGGAGACACGCTCACTCGTCCCGTCGCGTGAAGACGGCACGGCAGGCGGACCTTCAGGCGCGGGCAGGGGCCTCGAGGACAGGTTCGGCCGGCACC
The DNA here is from genome assembly GCF_001612945.1 of Nocardia inohanensis NBRC 100128. Lineage (GTDB taxonomy): Bacteria > Actinomycetota > Actinomycetes > Mycobacteriales > Mycobacteriaceae > Nocardia > Nocardia inohanensis. Next base: position 102,092 of record NZ_BDBK01000021.1, on the reverse strand, counting down.
GGCCCGAACCAGGTGCGGTAGAAGGCGTATGCGTACGCCACCCCCACCCCGACCAGGAGAATGCCTGCGGGACCGGGGTATTCGGCGTACTGGACCGAGAGGTAGCGGTAGGACAGCAGCATGGCCGCGAACAGCGCCGCACCCCCGGCCACCAGCTGGACGCGCACGCTGTCCCACCCGCGCTCGGGCATCCGCAGCGCCGATTCGATGGTCAGGCACAGCACCGCGCCCGCGATCAGATCCGCCCCGTAGTGATACCCGAAGCCCAGCGTCGCGGAGATGGTGGCGAGCAGCCAGAACATTCCGCCCCAGCGCAGCCAGCGCGGCGCGAGCAGCCCGGTCACCACGTCGCGCCGCGAATGCAGGAACAGCGACAGCGCCCATGCGGTGTGCAGCGACGGCATGCAATTGCGCGGCGAGAACTTGTCGAAGGGAATGGCCCCCGGCGTCAGGTCCAGCGGCGGCACCAGATCCGGCCAGTAGTCGCCGAGCGCGAAGGAGTGCCCCTCGCTGCCGTACGCGAAGATCGGCCCGACCACCGGGAAGATGACGTACACGATCGGCCCGATCAGCCCGATGGTCAGGAAGGTCCGCACCAGATAGTGGCTCGGCCAGCCGCCCCCGAACGCGACCCGCCGCAACTGCCACACCGCCACGATCATCGCGCCCAGCGGCAGTTCGATGTATACCCAGTGCAGCACGAAAGTGACCACGGGCCCGAGGAATTCGAGCAGCTGCCCCATCATCCAGGAGGGGTCGGCGAGGGCGTGGTCGACCAGCACCACGTGTTCGTCCAGCACCTGCGGCCCGGCCAGCACGGTGATGTAGAGCCACACGTCCGCGACCTTGTTGGCGAAGACCAGCAGTATGCCCAGCGCCGCCGCGTGCAGCGCGTTCCCGCGCTCCACCCCTTGCCACTTCCACAGCGCCAGCACCACGATGCCGGTGAGCACGATGACGGGCCCGTTGCCGAGCGCGAGCGGTCCGCCGCTCAGCGTCCGCACGATCTGATACGCGATATCGATGCCCAGCGCGATGCCGACGGCATAGAACCGCCGCTGCCAGGTCAGTCCGATGAGCGCCAGCCCGAGCCCCGCCCACGGCACGGTCACCGATTTGGGTGTCCCGAAGAAGTCGGCCGCCAAGCTCTCCAGCGGTCCGAGAAAACCGTTGCGGGAGGCGACAATTTGCAGCGCGATGAACAACGCGGGCACGCCGGCCAGGATGCCGGTGATCAGGATGCGCTTCGACGGCACCAGACTCCGGCGTTCCTCGCCGACTGATTGAGAACGCGGACCGTCGAGCAACATCCAGCCATAGTAAACGTCACATGAACGCGACCCGCCCGGACAGTTGAACACGGGTGGTGACCCGAGATGAACAGCCCCCGGTCGCGCCCGCGTCCGCCCTGGCCAGCGGGTACGACGTACGCCGGATGGGTAGGCAATCTCACATCGGGAAAACGACACCGTGCGATCGGGTGGCTACTGGTCGAGCTCCTTGACGAGCGAGTCGACCACGGCGACCAGATCACCCTGGGTGGCGGCGGCGACCCGGCGCTGCCGCTGATAGGAGGCCCCGCGCGTCGGAATCTCCGCGGCCAGGGCGAGTTCGTTCTCGCAGCCCAGGCTCTTGGCCACGGGTTCGAGGCGGTTCAGCAGGTCGAACAGGTCGTCGGTGACCAGCCGCTCGTTGCTGTCGGCATCGGTGATGATGATGGCGTCCAGCCCATAGCGGGCCGCGCGCCACTTGTTCTCCTGAACGTGCCAGGGCGGCAACGGAGTCGGCAGCGTCTCCCCCGCCTCCACCCGCCGGTCCAGGTCGACGATCAGGCTGTGGATGAGCGCGACCAGCCCGGACAGCTCTGTGCGCGTGGGTGTTCCGTCGCAGATCCGCACCTCGATGGTGCCCCATTTCGGCGCCGGCCGGATATCCCAGTGCATGCCGCCGAGTTGTTCGAACACACCGGTTTTCGTCTGGTCGTGCACGAATCCCTCGAATTGCGTCCAGTTTTCGAACTGGAAGGGCAATCCGGCGGTGGGCAGCTGCTGGAACATCAGCGCCCGATTGCTGGCGTAACCGGTGTCCACCCCGGCCCACATGGGCGAGGAGGCCGAGAGCGCCAGCAGATGCGGGTAGGTGGTGAGCAGGTTGTTGAGGATCGGGAAGACCTTCTCCGGATGCGAGACCCCGACGTGCACGTGCACGCCCCAGATCAGCATCTGCCGCCCCCACCACTGGGTGCGTTCGATGAGTTCGTCGTAATGCTCACTGCGCGTGAGCTGTTGGCTCGACCACTGCGCGAACGGATGGGTGCCCGCGCAGAACAGGTCGACGCCGAGCGGATCCGCCGCGCGCCGGACCGCGTCCATGGTGGTGTGCAACTCGTCGACGACCTCGCCGACGGTGTCGTGCACACCGGAGACGATCTCGACGGTGTTCTTCAGCAGTTCCTTGGTGATCAGCGGGTTGCCCTCGGCGGACCGCAGATCACTACAGGCTTCGAAAACCGCTGCGGCCGTATTGGAAAGGTCGCGGGTCTGCTTGTCGACCAGCGCCACTTCCCATTCCACGCCGAGCGTGGGCCGAGGCGACGAGTTGAAGTGGACCTTCGAGATGCCTGCCCCGGCCATGGCTCACCTTGTGGTTAGGAGACGACGCCGCAGGCGACCCGGCTGCCAGCGTCACCGGTCGCCTGGGTGTCGGCGTCCGGGCCGGTGGCTCCGCCGGGCTGCGTGTAGCGGCTGGGGATATTTCCGAAGTTGTCCGAGCTCGCGTGGACGATCAGGGCCTTGCCCTTGATCTCGTCCAGCTTGACCGAGTCGGTGGTGGTGACCAGCTTGGCCGAACCGTCGGAACGCACCTCGAGCGAGGTGAGATCGCCGCTGGCGGGCTTGGCGTTCTGATCGCCGAGCTGGAAGTGGCCTCCGGCGGAGAGGAAGTCACCGGCCGGGCCACCGGAGGGCGCGGTGGAGTTGGCTTCGCACTTGCCGACCTGGTGGAAGTGCAGACCGTGGAAGCCGGGCTTGAGGCCGTGGGCTTCGACGGTGAGCTCGAGGTGGTTGCCCACCTGGGCGATGGTGGCGGTGCCGACCGAGGCGCCCGAGGGGTCCTTCAGCGTGACGCTGGAGGAGTTCTCCGGAGCGGCGCTGCTGCCGCCGTGTTCGGAACCGTGGCCGCTGCCGGTGCCCGCGGGGGCCGGGGAGCTGGTGAAGACCGCCGGGTTCGTCCCTTTGACGTCACTCGATTCCTGGCTGTTGGAGCAGGCCGTCAGGCCGAGCACCGCGACCGCGAGCACCGGGGTCACTGTCCACCAGGACGGGCGACGAGTCATGGACGAAGCCATCGAGGAACTCCTTTACGAGTACCGAGTTTAACGGGTAAAGCTGCCTGGACAGATTGCTAGTCGGTCAAGATGATGCCAGAGGCGTCAGCACGACTCGTGCAGGGGCTGGCCGGTGGCTGCGCTGGTCAGTTGCTCGTGACAATGACGATGACGCCCGAGGGAGAATCGGCGATGCCGTCGAATCGGGGTTCCGCGGAAGCACCCAGTTCACCGGCGATGGCGATGGCCAGCGCCTTCTCCTTGGCCGAGCTGTTGCTGTAGTACACAGTGGTTTTCGGGATGTTACCGGAGCCGTAGTTACCGGTCTCGGTCACGTTGTACCCGCTGGCGACCAGTTGATCCCTGGTCTTGCCGGCCAATCCGGCGACCATGCTGTTGTTGAAAACCCTTACGGGTAGCGACTTGTCGACCGCGCCCGCGGCCGGGGTGGTCGGCGCGGGGGTGGTGCTCGGCGGGGTGGTGGCCGCGGCGGCCGAGCTGCTGGGCGGCGCGGGCTGCGTCGTAACCGGCGGGGCGGCAATCACACTGGCCGTCGGGCTGGCGACGCTGGTGGTGGTGCTGCCGGTCTCCTCGGCTTCGGTACTCGAGGAGTCCGAACTCGACAGCGACATCGCGCCGATTCCGGCGAACACGATGGCGAGGGCGATGAGAACCATCGCGAGTGCCCGCAGCGGCGGACCGCCGGACGGCGAAGTCGGGTTGCTCACGGCATCGAGCCTAGTACTCACACCTGGAATCCGAGACGCCGTGCGGCGCGGGTCTTCTGACGGCTGGCGCGCAACCGGCGCAGGCGTTTCACCAGCATCGGGTCGGCGGCGAGGGCTTCGGGCTTGTCGACGACGGCATTGAGCACCTGGTAGTAGCGGGTGGCCGAGAGGTCGAAAAGCTCACGGATGGCTTCTTCTTTGGCGCCGGCGTACTTCCACCATTTGCGCTCGAAGTCGAGAATGTCGAGTTCGCGCCGGGAAAGGCCGTGTGCGCCTTCCTGGTCGGCGGCCGGATCCTGTCCGGCGGCCGCGATATCGTCGGTGATCGAGGCGGAGAGTGCCTGGCTCGCGGCAGCGCCGCCGTCCTCGCTTGCGGAAATGCTCCGTGCCGCTGCGCTGTCCATACTGCTCCCTCGCCGAGTTGGAACCAGACGATTGTGGTGCTTGCGTCCGCCGCTCATTCAACCACGCGGCACTGACTTGCCGACGCGTACCGCTCGGCGTGTTTCCGCCGATTCACACGGCGTGTCGGGGTGCGCGGCCACCTGTGAACGGACTCCCGGCAGTACCCGTTAGGCTCTTGACCATGGCTATCCTCCCGATTCGCATTGTCGGCGACCCGGTTCTGCACCGCCCGACCACTCCGGTCACGCAGACACCCGAGGAACTGGCGACGCTGATCGCGGACATGTTCGACACCATGGACGCCGCCCACGGCGTCGGCCTGGCCGGCAATCAGGTGATCATCAACGAGGTGGACGAGCTCGCGCCGCGCCTGTTCGTCTACGACTGCCCCGACGAACAGCCGGACGGCAGCATGGTGCGCCGCCGCGGGTGCGTGGTGAATCCGAAGTTGGAGACCTCCGCGATTCCGGAGAGCATGCCCGATCCGGACGATGACGAAGAGGGCTGCCTATCGGTCCCGGGAGAGCAATTCCCCACCGGCCGTGCCGATTGGGCGCGCGTCACCGGCACCGATGAGCAGGGCGAGCCGGTCGAGATCGAGGGCAACGGCTTCTTCGCGCGCATGTTGCAGCACGAGACCGGGCATCTGGACGGCTTCCTCTATGTGGACGTGCTGGTGGGCCGCAATGCCCGCGGCGCCAAGAAGGCCATCAAGCGCAATGGCTGGGGCAAGCCGGGTTTGAGCTGGGTGCCGGGCACCGTCCCGGATCCGTTCGGGCATGACGACTGAGCCTCGCGAGCCGCAGCTGGGGAAACGGGTGGTGGTGCGCTACCGCCTGCCCGAAGGCTATCCGCAGCCGCTGACCGATGTGATCGGCGAGCTCATCGCCCTGGACCCGTTGACGGTGCGCACCGGCGACGGGCAGGTGGTCTCGGTCGCGCGCGATCGGGTGGTGGCCTGGAAGACGCTGGGCCCCAGGCCGATTCGCACCAGCGAGATCCGCTCCCTGGAGGCGGCCGCGGCCGACGGCTGGCCCGGGCTGCAACGGGCCTGGATCGACGGCTGGCTGCTGCGCGCGGGCAGCGGGTACACCGGGCGCGCGAATTCGGCGGTGCCACTGGGCGGTTCGGACGGTCCGGCGGATATGACGCTGGAGACCCTGCATCGCATCGGCGAGTGGTACACCGCGCACGGGCTGCCGGTGCAACTGCTGCTGCCCGATCGCCTGGTGCCGGTGCCGCCGGGCTGGCAGACCTGGAACGAGACCCGGGTGCTGGCCGTGGACATCGGGAATCTGGTGCTGCCGCAAGGTCCTTCGATGGTGCGGGTGCTGCCCGCCCCGGATGGCGCCTGGCTCTCCATGCACCGGCATCGCGGCGGCGATTCCGCGGCCGGGGGTGCGCCCATGGTGGAGGTGCTGACCGCGGTGCGCGAGGGCGAACTGGGCTTCGCGGCGCTGGGCGTGCCGTCGCCGCTGGCCATCGGCCGGGGTGCGGTGACCACCGCCCCGGACGGCCGCCGCTGGGTAGGCTTGACGTGTGTGACGGTGGCCGCCGAGCATCGCCGGCACGGTCTGGGTTCGCTGGTGTGCGCGGAGCTGATCCGCTGGGGTCAGGCGCGCGGCGCGACCCACGCGTACGTGCAGGTGCTCGCGGACAATGACGCGGCGCTCGGGATGTACCGGGAGATGGGGTTCCTGGAGCATCACACCTACCGCTACGCGGCGCCCGGACAATAGAACGTTCGAATCCCTTATTGCTGAAAGGCTCTCCTGTGCGGCTCGCGACCTGGAACGTGAATTCGATTCGCACCCGTGTGGATCGGGTGATCTCCTGGCTGGATCGGTCGGATATCGACGTGCTCGCCATGCAGGAGACCAAGTGCAAGGACGAGCAGTTCCCGTTCGAGGCGTTCGAGGCGGCCGGGTACGAGGTCGCGCATGTCGGGCACAGCCAGTGGAACGGCGTCGCCATCGCGTCCCGAGTGGGCATGGAGGATGTCGAGCTCGCCTTCCCGCACCAGCCCGGTTTCGACAAGAACGCCGGTGAATCGCTGATCAGCACGCCGGTGGTGGAGGCGCGCGCGCTCGGCGCGACCTGCGGCGGCGTGCGGATCTGGAGTCTGTACGTCCCGAACGGCCGTGCCCTCGACGACCCGCACTACACCTACAAGCTGGAATGGCTTGCGGCGCTGCGCAAGAACGGCGCGGAATGGCTGGACCGGGATCCGCAGGCGCAGATCGCTTTGGTCGGTGACTGGAATATCGCGCCCACCGACCTGGACGTCTGGTCCCCGGAGTTCTTCGCCGGCAAAACCCATGTCTCCGACCAGGAACGCGACGCCTTCGAGGCGATGACCGAGGCCGGTTTCTCGGATGTCATGCGGCCGTTCCACCCCGGCCCGGGCGTCTACACCTACTGGGATTACACCCAGCTGCGCTTCCCCCGCAAGGAAGGCATGCGCATCGACTTCATCCTGGGCTCCCCCGCTCTCGCGGCCCGCGTCACCGACTCGAACGTGGACCGTGAGGAGCGAAAGGGCAAGGGGGCCAGCGATCATGCCCCCGTGTGGGCAGAGCTCGCCGACTAGACCGGGCGGGTCTTGATGGCGTCGCGGGATATGTAGACGTCGTAGGTGCCGGGGGTGGCGATGACGGCATTGCCGTAGGCGGAGCGGACGAACGGCTTGGTGTACCAGGTCTCGTTCTTCATGTCCTGGAAGAAGTCTCCGTCGCCGCCGTTGAGGAAGATGTGGTTCTGCTTGGTCGCGATGCCGTCCAGGCGCTGCCCGTAGATGCGGGTGACCTTGTAACCGGAGTGGAAGCCCATGGCGTTCACCCATGGCTCGAGTTCGACGATATTGGCCTGTAGCACCCACATATCGCCTTCGACCTGGTATTTCAGGTGCTGCTCGTCATGTTCCTTGTCCCCGTACAGGGTCAGGTCCACATCCATCAGATGTTCTTGTCCCGCAACGGGAGTCGCCACGACGTGGGCGGCTTTGATCTCCCCGGTGAGGCCCAGGAAGGTCTGCAACAGGGTGGTGATCCAAAGGATGACCACGGCGACGAGCACGAGTCCGACCGCGCCCATGCCACGACCGGCCAGCACCCGCCAGCCGACCTTGCGCGCCTTGAAAACTGCGGTGACCAGGAGCGCCAAGGCGACGATGCCGAGCACCGCGAGCAACACCTGGATCCAGCCGAAGGAAATCGGGAAGACCATGCCGTAGTTGTACCCGCTACGCCGGACACAACTCGGCAGATCCCGAACAGAACAAGCGTGTCATTCCGGCGCGGCGCGAAACACGCCGGAATGACACGCCATCAGCAGTTTTAGAACGCCGCTTCGTCGAGCTTCATGATGTCGTTGTCGAGGTTCTCCACGACGTTGCGGACGCCCGCGATCAGCGGCAGCTTGTTCTTGGCGAACCAGGAAGCCACCGCCACCTTGCCGGTGTAGAAGTTGACGTCCTTGGCATCGGCGCCGCCGTCCAGGGCCGCCTGCGCGATGGCGGCGTGCTCCAGCAGCCGCCACGCGATGACGAGATCGCCGGTGGCGTAGAGGAATCGGACCGAACCCAGGCCGACCTTGTACAGCTCTTCGGGGTTCTGCTGCGACGCCATCAGGTATCCGGTGAGCGCCGCCGCCATGGCCTGCACGTCGGCCAGCGCCGCGCCCAGCAGCCCGCGCTCGACCTTGAACTGGTCCGGCCCGGAGTCCACGAACTTCTGCACCAGTCCCGCGACGTGCGCCAGCGCCACGCCCTTATCGCGAATGATCTTGCGGAAGAAGAAGTCCTGCGCCTGGATGGCGGTGGTGCCCTCGTACAGCGAGTCGATCTTGCAGTCGCGGATGTACTGCTCGATCGGGTAATCCTGAAGGTAGCCGGAGCCGCCCAGGGTCTGGAGCGATTCGGTCAGGCTCTCGTACGCCCGATCCGAGCCGCAGCCCTTGACGATCGGCAGCAGCAGATCGTTGACCTTCTCCGCCAGCTCGGCGTCCACGCCGTAGTTGGCCGCGGCCACATCGGCGTTCTGGTAGGAGGCGCAGTACATGTACAGCGCGCGCAGACCCTCGGCGTACGCCTTCTGCGTGGCCAGCGAACGCCGCACATCCGGGTGGTGGGTGATGGTCACGCGCGGCGCGGCCTTATCGGTCATCTGGGTCAGATCCGCACCTTGCACGCGCTGCTTGGCGTACTCGAGGGCGTTCAGGTAACCGGTCGACAGCGCGCCGGTGGCCTTGGTGCCCACCATCATTCGCGCGTTCTCGATGACCTTGAACATCTGCGCGATGCCATTGTGCTTGTCGCCCACCAGGTATCCGACGGCCGGGATATCGCCGCCGAAGGTGATCTCACAGGTGGGCGAGGACTTGATGCCCATCTTGTGCTCGACGCCGGTGACCAGCGCGCCGTTCTTCTCGCCGATCACCATGGTCTCGGGATCGAAGTGGAAGCGCGGCACGATGAACAGCGACAGCCCCTTGGTGCCCGGTCCCGCGCCTTCGGGGCGGGCCAGCACCAGGTGGAAGATGTTGTCGGCGGTGTCGCCCACATCGCCGCCGGAGATGAAGCGCTTCACGCCTTCGATGTGCCAGGTGCCGTCGGTCTGCTGAATCGCCTTGGTGCGCCCCATACCCACGTCGGAACCGGCGTCCGGCTCGGTCAGCACCATGGTGCCGCCCCAGCGGTTCTCCCAGGCGTAGGCCGCCCACTTCTGCTGCTGTTCGGTGCCCTCGTCGAAGATCACCTTGTGCATCAGCGGGCCCATATTGAAGAAGCTCGCCGAGTTGTTGGCGGCCACGATCATTTCCTGGATGCCCCAGATGAGGGCGTTCGGCGCGGGCACGCCGCCCATCTCCTCGGACATGCCCAGACCCGAGTACCCGGCGTCGTTGACCGCGGCGACCGTCTTCTTCAGCCCTTCCGGGACGGTGATGGTGTGCTGGTCCGGAATGAACTCGACCGGGTGGCGGTCGGCCTCGACGAAGGACTCGGCGACCGGCCCCTCGGCCAGCCGCTTCGCCTCGGCGAGCATGTCGCGGGCGGTCTCGCTGTCCAGGTCGCCGTAGGCGTCCGTATCCAGCAGCTCGCCGATTCCCAAAACTTCGAACAAGTTGAACTCGATGTCACGCAGGTTCGCTTTGTAGTGGGACACGGGAATGGGCCTCCTCGACGAAAGTCTTGATGATCAAGCGAAGGCTGCCGTACGCTCGTTCGGTTACGCAACCGTAGGAACCCCGCTTACCGCGAGAAGGCCGCCGCGACCGGGTCGAATCCCGAAGGTTCCGAAACGATCACCTTTCCGCCCGCACCGCTCTCACCTGGGCTTCGCCGGATTTTCAGCCCGCCGATCGCGCCGCGCGCCCGTACAAACGCTTGGCTTCCTGTGGGGAAATCGTCACCGGGTCAGCGGGGATTCCGGCTCGCATGTGCTCGGCCAGCAATCGTCCGGTCATCGGACCGATCGCGTTCTTGGCGACCTGCAACAGCAGCTGATCGTTATGCAGCGCCCGGGTGGCGAGACGCATCGCGGGCCGGTACGCGGCCGACAACGCCCGCGGCTGCTCGAACCCGCCGGTCTCCCGCATCCATTTCGGCAGCGTCGCGATGGCGGCCGGCGCGACCAGGCGGCTGCCGGCCCACAGCCGGAAACCCTTGTCGCGCGGCGTGAACAGCAGATAGTGCATGCCGCGATGAGCGCGTTCGGAAGTGCACAGGCGTGGACGCACATCCGCGAAGTACTGCCGCACCTCCGCACGCGAGGTCGGCACATCGGCAGCCTTGCAGGTCTGCAATTCCGCGGCGGTGACGCAATCGGCCCAGTACTGCTTCTCCTCGGCCGGGCTCAGCTTGCCGGGACCGTACATCTCGTAGCACTTGAGCACCGAATGCCAGCCGGTCACATGGATCCACAGCTGCGAGTCGGGATTGTTTGCGCTGTAACGCTTTCCGCTGATCGGCTCGATGCCGGTGGCCTTGGCGTGCACGGTCATCAAATGCTCGGAAGCCTCGATGGCCATCCGACTGTCGGCCACGGCGGCGATCAGGAAGTAGGCGAAGGTGTGATCGAGCCGCCCCTTCGGATCGCTGTAGATGCCACCCACGTCGGCGACCGCGGCGGTGAGATCCGGGTCGAAATGCTCGAGCGTCACCGCGCGCTGGAAACCGATCAATGCGGTCGGCGCGGTCCAGACCTTCCAGGTCGGCGAGCCCGGCCCGAAGAAGCCGTAATCGACTTCACGGATGGTGCGGGCGGGGGCGTCGAACTGCGGACGCGAGGTCGCGGTCATCGTGCTGCTCCTTTGCAGTGGCTCCTCCGCCTCTCCGCGTTTTCAGCGGGCGGCTGAGAGCCGTCGATGTGATGCACCCGTGCCGGCGGTTGGGTGACCGATCAATTTCGGGCGTGCCCGGGGAGTTACCCCGAACCTCGCCGAATCAGTTGTCCAGCCGCATGGATCACCGGTTTCATTCACGACTGTAGCATTTCGACGCGCCGGGTGACACGCCGCAATACGGGGGCTCAGGGATTCATTTCATACTGTCCAGCCAGCGCCGTGACCTGCGCCGTCACCTTCTCGAAGCGGGCCTTGTCGGCGACCGGGCGGCGGACCAGATCCAGGGCGCGGGTCTGCTGCGCCTTGGTGGCGGTGGGCTTGGCGTGCAGAGTCAGCGCGTGCTTGGAGAACTCGCGCACGAAGAGGTCGAAGAGCTGATCCAGGACTGCTTCGTCGGCGCCCTGGATCTCGGCCTGTTCCAGGATCAATTGCGCGTACGGCAGCGTGGTGAACAGCTCGCCCAAGCCGAAGAGGAAGTCCACGTCCTGCTGCTGGGAAGCGGTCGGAGTCGCTGCGGCGAGCAGGGTTTGCAGCGCGAGGGCCTGCTCGAGGAAGACCGCGACGTTCGGGATGTGCGCGAAGCGCTCGAACACCGGCCGCCAATCGGCGAAGCGGATCTTGCCCAGGCCGCTGCTGGGTCCCTGCCGGAAGAGGAATTCGTCGTCGGCGGCATCGCGGCGGGTGGGCACGGGAGCGTGTGTGGCGCGGGCGAATTCGGCCTTCAGCTTGGGTACGGCCTTGCTGGCGGGGCCGGTGGCTCGGCGGCTGGTCCAGCTCAGCGCCTTGGAGACCGCATTGACAGCGGACTTGGGGGCGATGCCGGCACCCGGCAGGTAGCCGAGGGCCGCGAGACCCGCGTCGGCCGGGTGGAACATGTAGTTGGGCATGAACTTCAGCGACAGCGCCATGTTCACGTGCACGGTGCCTTCCAGGCGCGGCAGGCCGAACATGCCGACCATGGCCATGGGGAAGTACATGTCGTTCTCGAAGCCGCGGGCCGCGATCACATCGGCGAGGTCCTCGTACAGCTTCTGGCCGTGCCGGGTGACCGACATCTTCTCGATGGCGTTGAACAGCAGGTAGCGCCGGTCGTCGTCGCCCGCCGACCGCATGTAGTCGATGGCGCGCTCGCTGTAGAGCTTCATGCCGAGCAATCGCGCGAAGCTGTCCGCGAGCAGCTGCTTCACCTGCGGGAACTCGGTCACGTTGTGCCCGAACAGGATTCGGTTCTCGGCGTGCGTGACGGCCTCGAACATGGCGTGCTCGCACGCGCCGACCGCGCCGAAGCCGAGGTTGAACTTGCCGACGTTCACCGTGTTCATGGCGGCGTCGAATGCGGCGCGCCCGGTGTGCAGGATGTCGGATTCGGCGACCGGATATTTCTCCAGATCGAATGCGGCGACGTACATCTGGGAGTCGACGACGTTCTTGCGCAGCTTGTAGTTCTGGTGCCGGGAGTCGGCGGCGAAGAACAGGTAGCCGGAGTACTCCTCGTCGGTCATCTTCCGCATGAAGTCGGAGGAGTCGATGATCGGCTTGTCGGCGCGGCGGCCGAAGACCGAAACCATCGCGGCGTCATTGCCATTGCCGATGTAGTGCTTGCCGCCGGTCGCGGTGAAGCCGCCGCGCGCCTCGGGCTCGAGGATCATATCGGTGGAGTAGATGTCCGCGCCGTGATCCTTCTCGGACAGGCCGAAGGCGAAGATCTCACCCGATTCCAGATGGCCGGCGGCGCGCGCCTTGGCCGCTTTGTTCGCGCTCTGCCAGATCGGCCCGAGGCCGAGGATGGTGACCTGCCAGACGTACCAGTACTGCATGCCGTAGAAGCCGAGGATCTTGCTCATCATGGCGATGCGGGCGGTGTCCCAGCGCTTGTTCGGATCGCCGTTCGCCTCGGCGGCCGGGGTCAGGAAGGTCGCGAAGACCCGTTCCCGCTTCACGAAATCCAGGAAGTCCGAGTACCACACCCGATCGCGGCTGTCGGCGAGCAAACGCACCTTGCCGAAGGCTTCGAAGTAGTCGACGGTGGCGCGCAACAGCCGCCGCGTCTCCGCATCGAACTCCGCGAATTCACACGTCTTCGGGTTGAACAGCACAATTCCGCCTCTCCGCGACTTTTGCGCACGGCCGGGTGCCGTCATCGGCACACGCGCGCGCCGCGGTCAGGTGCCGACTCGATTCTGGACGTCCCCGGTGAGTTACCCGGATCCTTCCGCAATCAGTGGACCCTTTCCGCACTTTCATTCAGGACTGTAGCATTTTCCTCCACGCATGCAGGAAACGATCTTGTTTCAACCTCCGACCTGCTCGTCCCTTCTTTCCGAGCGCTGCTATCGTCGGTGCGCATGGGTACCGATTCGGCAGTACGACCCCGCCAGCGCGCGCGGCATCTGGGGCCGGAGCGGCGTCGCCCGCAGGTTTTGGACACGGCCTTGCAGATCGCCGTCGAGGACGGAATAGCCGCGGTGACCATCGCGGCGGTGGCGGATCGGATGAAGGTCACCCGCCCGGTCGTGTACGCCTGCTTCGCCGATCGCGTCGAGCTACTCGAGGCCCTGATTCGCCGCGAAGAGGATTACCTGGTCACCGGGGTTCTCGAGGCCCTGCCCCGCCGCCGAGTCGAGGCCGACGAAGAGGTTTTCGTCGAGGGCTTCCGCGCCCTGCTGCACGCCACCACCGCCCGCCCGGACACCTGGCGGCTGCTCTACGGCAATCCCGATCCGGCCGTACAGGATTCGTTCGGCAAGGGCCGCAAGCTCGCGGTCGAGCGCTGCACCCGCCGCCTGCGCCCGACGCTCAAGGCCTGGGGCACCGAGGACGCCGAGCGCAAACTTCCGGCGCTGGTCGAGCTGTGGGTATCGGCCGGGGAAGGCGCGGTACGCACCCTGTTGAACGATCCGGGCGACTGGACTCCGGACACCCTGGGCGAATTCGTCGGCGCGGCCGTGTATCGCGCACTCCGCCACGCCTGAGCAACCTTTCGAACTCCGGCCGTCTCCGGCAATCCGATGGTTACGATGGCAATCGGGATCATCAGTCAATGGGAGACCGGCGATGACGTTCTATCGACAGGTTGGGTCCGTGCCGCCCAAGCGGCACACACAGCATCGTGATGAGCAGGGGAACCTCTATTACGAAGAGCTGATGGGAGAAGAGGGCTTTTCCGGCGACTCCTCCCTGCTCTATCACCGGGGTTTACCGCCGGCCATTGTGGATTCGTCGGTGTGGGCGCTGCCCTCGCAGCAGCTGACCCCGAATCACCCACTGCGGCACCGGCATTTGAAGCTGCACGAACTGTTCCAGGACGAGCTGCCCAGCATCGCCGACGTGGTGACCGGCCGCCGCCTGCTGCTCGGCAACTCCGATGTGCGCATTTCCTATGTGGCGGCGCTGCGGGAATCGCCGTTGTACCGCAATGCCATCGGCGACGAGCTGGTCTATATCGAGTCCGGCACCGGCCGGGTGGAGACGGTTTTCGGGACGCTGCCGGTGCGGCAGGGGCACCAGGTGCTGCTACCGCGCGCCACCACGCACCGCTGGCTACCCGAGGGGCCGGAGCCGTTGCGCGCCTATGTGATCGAGGGTTCCGGGCATATCACGCCACCCAAGCGCTATCTCTCCAAGTACGGGCAGTTCCTGGAGCATTCGCCGTACTGTGAGCGCGACCTGCACGGACCGGCCGAACCGCTGCTGGCCACGGGCACCGATGTGGAGGTGCTGGTCAAGCACCGGCCCGCCGGTGAAATCGTCGGGACCAGACTGATTTACGCCACCCATCCGTTCGATGCGGTGGGCTGGGACGGCTGCCTGTACCCGTTCACCTTCGACATCGCCGACTTCGAACCCATCACCGGGCGCGTGCATCAGCCGCCGCCCGCGCATCAGGCGTTCGAGGGCAGCAACTTCGTGGTCTGCAATTTCGTGCCGCGCAAGGTGGACTATCACCCGCTCTCCATCCCGGTGCCCTACTACCACTCGAACGTCGACTCCGACGAGATCATGTTCTATTGCGGCGGAAACTACGAGGCGCGCAAGGGATCCGGCATCGGGCAGGGATCGGTCTCGATCCATCCCGGCGGCTACGCGCACGGGCCACAGCCGGGCGCGTACGAGCGCAGCATCGGCCTGGAATTCTTCGACGAGCTCGCCGTCATGGTCGACACCTTCCACCCGCTGCAATTGGGTGAGGGCGCATTGGCGTGCGAGGACACCGGATACGCCTGGACCTGGTCGGGACGCGGTCCCACCGAGTGGATATGAGGGACCGTGTATGAACAGTCGAGTACGGATCGAAGTCCCCGCGGATTCCGGATTCGGCCCGACCCATCTCCCGTACGGCGTGTTCCGCCCGCTCGGCGGCGAACCGCGGGTGGGCGTGCGGCTGGGTGACTCCGTCGTCGATCTGGCTGTGGCCCTGGATGATCCGATGTTCGCCCAGCCCAGCCTGAACGCCTTCATGACGCAGGGCCCGCAGTGCTGGCGTGAGGTGCGCGAGCATGTGACGGGGTTCGCGGATGCGGAATTGCCTGCCGCCGCGGTGCATTCGGTGAGCGCGGTGCAGCTGGATCTGCCGGTGGCGATCGCCGATTACGTGGACTTCTACGCGAGCATCGATCACGCCACCGCGCTGGGCCGCATCTACCGGCCGGAAGGTGAACCGCTGCTGCCGAATTGGCGGCATCTGCCGGTCGGTTATCACGGCCGGTCCGGGACGATAGTGGTGTCGGGCACCGAGATCACCCGGCCGCACGGGCAGATCGCAACCGATTCCGGTACACCGGATTTCGGGCCGACGCGGCGGCTGGATATCGAGGCGGAGCTGGGGTTCGTGGTGGGCGCGGGCTCCGCGATTGGCACACCGGTGGCCGCCGCGGACTTCGATCAGCACGTGTTCGGGGTGGCGCTGGTCAACGACTGGTCGGCGCGGGACATCCAGGGCTGGGAAGCGCAACCGCTCGGACCGTTCCTGGGCAAGTCCTTCGCTACCTCGCTGTCGGCGTGGGTGACGCCCCTGGATGCCTTGGCCGAGGCGCGGATTCCGCTGCCGGTCCAAGATCCGGAACCGCTGCCGTATCTGCGCGATGGGACTTGGGGATTGGATATCCAGCTCGGCGTGGAGTGGAACGGGCAGCCGGTGTCGTCACCGCCCTACGACCGCATGTACTGGTCACCCGCGCAGATGCTGGCGCATATGACGGTCAACGGAGCCTCCACCCGGACCGGTGATCTCTTCGCCTCGGGGACCATCTCCGGTCCGGAGCGGGATCAGCGCGGCTCGTTCATGGAGCTGAGCTGGGGCGGGACCGAGCCGTTCGATCTGAACGGAGTGAAGCGGACATTCCTGGAGGACGGTGACGAGGTGGTGATCACCGCCTCCGCACCCGCGATCGGCGGCGGACGGCTCACGCTCGGTGAAGTGCGGGGCCGAATCGCCTGACCCATCGACGGCCCGTTTGCTCTTTCATAGCCGAATGCCATGCACATGACCGCCGTCATAGTGCATCGACCCGGGTAGACCAGGAACGCTACCGTTCCGAGGCATAAGACTTCGGAGGTTGCGTCGATGCTGACCAGACTTGCCCGGTTCGCCATGACGCGCCCGCGCGCCGTCCTGGTGGCCGCCCTGTTGCTGATGATCATTTGCGGCGGCTTCGGCGCGACCGCGAAGTCACACATGGTCGGCGGCGGCTACCTCACCGGCGAGCTGGAATCGGTGCAGGCCAACGATTTCATCGAAGACCACTTCCCCGGCGGCAATCCGAACCTCATCGTCATGGTCTCCGGTGACGGCGGGGTGGGCAGTCAGCCGGTGCGCGAGGAAGCCCAGCGCATCACCGACGAACTGAGCAAGTCCGCGGGAATCACCGGCGTGCAGTCGTATTGGACGACCGCCGCCCAGCGCCCCGATCTCGCCGCCGCGCTGAAGAGCAAGGACGGCAAGCGCGGCCTGATCATGGCCACCATCACCGGCACCGATACCGAGGTGCAGAACCGCGCGAACACCTTGAGCAATGACCTCAACGGCGATCGCGACGGCGTCGAGGTGCGGATCGGCGGTATGGCCGGCACCTTCGCCAATATCAACCATCAGGTCGAGAAGGACCTGATCCTGGCCGAGGCCATCGCGATTCCGGTGTCGGGCCTGCTGCTGGTGCTGGTGTTCGGCAGTGTGGTGGCGGCGTCGCTGCCGCTGGGGGTCGGCCTCTTCGCCATCGCGGCCACGCTGGGCATTCTGCGGCTGCTCACCACGGTCATGGATGTGTCGATCTTCGCGCTCAACATGACCAGCGCGCTCGGGCTGGCCCTGGCCATCGACTACAGCTTGTTCATCGTGAGCCGGTATCGCGAGGAGCTCGCGGCCGGGCGCGACCCGCACGCGGCGATCATGCGTTCGGTGCAGACGGCCGGGCGGACCGTGGTGTTCTCCGGTCTGACCGTGGCGCTGGCGCTCGCGGCGCTGGCGGTGTTCCCGCAGCCGTTCTTCAAGTCCTTCGCCTACGCCGGGGTGGCGGTGGTGGCGGCGGCCGTCGGCGCTTCGGTGCTGTTGCTGCCCGCCGCGCTCGCGCTGCTGGGCGATCGGGTCAACGCCTGGGATCTGCGCAAACCCTTGCGCCGCATGCTCGGCCGGCCCGAGCGGCCGGTGACCCGGCCGGAGGAGAGCGGCTGGTACCGCCTGGTCACCGCGGTCATGCGGCGGCCCGCACCGGTCGCCATCGGCGCGACGGCGGTGCTGTTGTTCCTCGGAACCCCGTTCCTGTCGGCGCATTTCGGCACCCCGGACGATCGCGTGATCGGCGAGTTCGCCTCGGCCCGCCAGGTCGGCGATGCGCTGCGCGCGGACTTCAATGCCGATATGGCCTCGACAGCGGTGGTCGCGCTGCCCGGATTCCGTGGCGCGCCGGGCGAACTCGGTGCGTACGCCTCGAAGCTCGCCGAGGTGGCGGGCGTGACAGGCGTGCTGTCCAGCGATGGCGTGTACGCACCGGTGACAGGCGCGGACGGCAGCGTAAAGGGCGCGAAGATGGCGGGCGGCATTGCGCAGATGGCGGGGGCGGATGGGGCCTATCTCTCGGTGGGCGTCAACGTCGCGCCCTATGCGGACGAGGGCAAACAGCAGCTGACCGCGCTGCGCGCGGTCCCGGCCCCGGGCGAGACCCTCTTCGGCGGCGCGGCGGCGCTCAACGAGGACACCATGGACTCGGTCATCTCGCGACTGCCCGTGGCGGGCGCGCTGATCGCGGTCATCACCCTGATCCTGCTGTTCTTGTTCACCGGCAGCGTCGTGCTTCCGGTGAAGGCTCTGATCCTCAATATGCTTTCGCTCACCGCGACTTTCGGCGCGATGATCTGGATCTTCGAACAGGGCCACCTGTCCGGTCTGCTCGGCTTCACCCCGACCAACAGCATCGACCTGTTCATGCCGATCCTCATGTTCTGCCTGGCCTTCGGCATGTCCATGGACTACGAGGTGTTCCTGCTCTCCCGTATCCGCGAGGAGTGGCTGGCCTCGGATCGCAGCAGGGAAGCCAACACCACCTCCGTGGCATTGGGCGTGGCCCGCACCGGCCGGATCTTCACCGCCGCAGCGGGTTTGATGGCGGTGGTGCTGCTCGCGGTCGCTACTTCGCATGTGGCCCCGATGAAACTGTTCGGCATCGGGCTGGCGCTGGCCGTGGTCTCCGACGCCACCATCATCCGCGGCCTGCTCGCTCCCGCCTTGATGCGCCTGATGTCCACCGGCAACTGGTGGGCGCCGAAACCCCTTGCCGCACTGCACAAACGGATCGGCCTGGAGGAGGCTCCGGCGGACGAGCCGGAGCGCGTACGGGAAGCGGCCCCGGCGCTCGCCGAGTAGCCGATCAGGGGCGAGCTGCCGGCCGCCCCGCATCGACCACGCTCACGAAGCGGGTCAGGTCCTCGATCAGGGTCTCGACCGTGTCCTGCGCGCCGCCGTCGTCATGGTGATGCAGCCAGTCGGCGACCAGTTCGAACATGCCGCCGATGACGGCCAGGGCGAGGGCCAGCCGCTGGCGTTCGTCGAGCGCATCACTCTGCGGCCATAGCTGATCCAGGAAGGCGGCCGACCAGCGGCGATTGCTGCGGCGCTGGGCTTCGACGGCGGGTGAGATGCCGCCCGCCTCACCGAAGGTCACCTTGGCCAGGCGCGGGTCGTCGGTGATCGCGCCCGCGAACGCGGCGACCACGGCGCGCATGCGCTCCGGCCATTCGGCGTCCACGGTCTCGGCCGCGACCTCTCCGACGCGTTGCTGAATCTGCGCGGTGATCTGTTCCAGCAGGGCGGTGTAGCACGCCTCCTTGCTTTCGAAGTGATCGTAGAAGCCTTTGGTGCCGACGTACGCGTGCTGACAGATCTGCTCTATCGAAGTGCCCGAATAGCTTTGCCGGGCAAACAGTTCGGTGGCGGCGGCGAGTAACTGACGACGGCGCTGGGCGCTGCGCTCGTCGGCGTCGAGGCCGCGGATGCGGCGCCGCACGGGGGTCCGGTCGGGCGCCGCGGCGGGAATGCTGCGGGACATGCCTAGACGATAGCCAAGCACATTTCAGAAAGACATCTTGTTGGCAACCCGGTGCCGTGTTGTAATCGCTCTCACGTCGATGAGGAAGGGAACAGACGTGGCAATCAATGGGGATCGCCGAAGGCGAGGGTGGCGGCGGTTTACCGCGGCCGCGCTCGCCACGGCATTGACGGCAGCCGGTGCGGTGCTGGTGGGGAGCACCGCGGCGCCCGCGGGGGCGGCGCCACAACCGCTGAATGTGGATGCGTTCTATCAAGCGCCGGAGGGCTTCGAGTCCTCCGCGCCGGGCACGATTCTGCGATCACGGGAGGTCCAGCTCGCGGTTCTGACCGTACTGCCGGTGAACGTCCGGTCGTGGCAATTGCTCTATCGCACAACGGATCTGTTCGGGCAGCCGACGGTGGCGGCGACCACGGTGGCGGTTCCGCAGGGGGCCGATACCTCGCACAGCCGGCCGCTGGTGTCGCATCAGTTCTTCTACGACAGCACCTCGCCGAATTGCGCGCCGTCGTACATCCTCCAGCAGGGTGGCGGGCTGCCGGCGCTGGAAGGCATCCACTCCACCGTGGAGTATCTGGAGCTGGCGGCCTCGCTCAGCCAGGGTTACGCCATCAATGTGCCTGACTACGAAGGGCTTTACGGACATCTCGCGGTGGCCAAGGAACCCGGCTACATGATTCTGGACAGCGTGCGGGCGGCCGAGTCCTTCCAGCCGCTCGGTCTGGACGGCGCGAATACCCCTGTCGCACTGTGGGGTTACTCCGGCGGCGGTATGGGCAGCGGATGGGCGGCGGAGATGCAGCCGACCTACGCGCCCGAGCTGAACGTGAAGGGCATCGCCCTGGGCGCGCCCGTCTCGGACGTGGAATCGCTACTGCACGTGAACGGTTCGATGTTCGCGAGCCTGATCGGCGTCGGCATCGCCTCGCTCCGCAACGCCTACCCGAAGTTCGCCGAGACCACCGACCGCTACCTGACCGCCGAGGGCCGCGCGATCATGGATCGCACCGCCAGCCAATGCCTGGTGCGCAATGTCCTGAACCTGATGTTCACCGACTACCAGCGCATGATGACCATCCCGATCGCCGACTACCTGGCCCTCCCGGAGATCAAGGAAGTCTTCGATTCGACTGTGCTGGGCAGCAATCCGCCCACCGCCCCCACCATGGTCTACCAAGGCGTTTTCGACGAAGCCGTCCCGTGGTACACCAACGACCGGATGGTCCAGCAATGGTGCGACGGCGGAACCTCCGTCTACTACAAACGCGACCACCTCAGCGAACACCTCACCCTGACCACCCTCGGCATGGCAGACGCCTTCAACTGGATCAAAACCCGCCTCGCCCCCGGCGCGGCCGACCCCGCCGGCTGCCGCACCGACAACGTCATCACCATGTTCGGCAGCATCGAAGCCCTGGCGACCATGACCGAAATCGAACTCAACGCCGCCTTCGGCGCCCTCGGCTGGCCCATCGGCCCGCGGGAGCGGTAAGCCCGCGAATCGTATATGCCTGTGGATTCGATTCCGGCGCGGCAACCCGGTTGGGTATGGTCGGGGCGAAAACCAATTCGCTCCAACGGGGGCTCGCACCAGCGGGCTGAGAGGACGGCTAGTGGGCCGTCGACCGTATGAACCTGACCGGGTAATGCCGGCGTAGGGAGGATTCACATGTCATCTGATTCTGTCGTGTCCAAGAACGGTTCGACCGCTCCTGTCGACACGGTGACAACGGGTCCCATCGAAGGCAGCGTCAAGCACTACGAGCAGGTCGAGGCCGACGGCACGACCCTGCGAATCCCGGTGCGGCGCATCAACCTCACCAATGGCGATCACTTCGACGTGTACGACACCTCGGGTCCGTACACCGACGACACCGCCACCATCGACCTGGAAGCCGGCCTCCCGAAGCTGCGCGATTCCTGGACCAAGCCGCAGGTCGACGGCCCGCCGACGCAGCTGGCCTGGGCGCGGCAGGGCATCATCACCCCCGAGATGCGCTTCATCGCCGCGCGCGAGGGCGTCGACGCCGAGCTGGTGCGCGACGAGGTCGCCGCGGGCCGCGCCGTCATTCCGGCCAATCACAAGCATCCGGAGTCCGAGCCGATGATCATCGGCAAGAAGTTCGCGGTGAAGATCAACGCGAATATCGGCAACTCCGCCGTCTCCTCCTCCATCGCCGAGGAGGTGGAGAAGATGGTGTGGGCCACCCGCTGGGGCGCCGACACCATCATGGACCTGTCCACCGGCAAGAACATTCACGAGACCCGCGAGTGGATCCTGCGCAACTCCCCGGTCCCGGTCGGCACCGTCCCGATGTACCAGGCCCTCGAGAAGGTCAACGGCGATCCCACCAAGCTCACCTGGGAGATCTACCGCGACACCGTGATCGAGCAGGCCGAGCAGGGCGTCGACTACATGACGGTGCACGCCGGCGTGCTGCTGCGCTACATCCCGCTGACCGCCAAGCGCGTCACCGGCATCGTCTCGCGCGGCGGTTCGATCATGGCGGCGTGGTGCCTGGCGCATCACACGGAGTCGTTCCTGTACACCAACTTCCGTGAGCTGTGCGAGATCCTGGCCAAGTACGACATCACCTTCTCCCTGGGTGACGGCCTGCGCCCGGGTTCCATCGCGGACGCCAATGACGAGGCGCAGTTCGCCGAACTCACCACGCTGGGCGAGCTGACCAAAATCGCGAAATCCTATGGCGTGCAGGTGATGATCGAGGGCCCGGGCCACGTGCCCATGCACAAGATCGTGGAGAACGTGCGGCTGGAGGAGGAGCTCTGCGAGGAGGCTCCCTTCTACACCCTCGGCCCGCTCGCCACCGATATCGCGCCCGCCTACGACCACATCACCTCGGCGATCGGCGCGGCCATCATCGCGCAGGCGGGCACCGCGATGCTCTGCTACGTCACTCCCAAGGAGCACCTGGGCCTGCCCAACCGGGACGACGTGAAGGTCGGCGTCATCACCTACAAGATCGCCGCCCACTCCGCCGACCTGGCCAAGCAGCACCCCCGCGCCCAGGAACGCGATAACGAATTGTCCAAGGCGCGCTTCGAATTCCGCTGGAAGGACCAGTTCGCGCTCTCCCTCGACCCGGATACCGCCCGCGAATACCACGACGAAACCCTGCCCGCGGAACCCGCCAAGACCGCCCACTTCTGCTCCATGTGCGGCCCGAAGTTCTGCTCCATGCGCATCTCCGCCGATGTGCGCGAGTACGCGGAGAAGCAGGGCCTCACCGATGTGGCGGCGATCGAAGCGGGCATGGCCGAGAAGTCGGCCGAGTTCGCCTCCACCGGCAACCAGGTGTACCTGCCGGTCGTTTCCTGATCCGCGCCGGCGGCAGGTCGCCCGTGCGGCGACCTGCCGCGGCGGCGATCCGCCAACCCCATTGATACCCAACAGCTATCGCTGATTCGATGAGACCCGGCTTGTGGGGCGCGATATGCTGCGACGGCACTGTCGCGCCTTGATCATGGGCGGCGATATCGAGGGGAAGCGGCCCGGTGCGGTCGCGCACAAAGGGAAAGGCCAAAACCAAATATGCGAGGCATGGCTGTGCGAAGGGCGCAGGAGCGCCGTCACAGATCCCGGGGAGGATGGCTCAAGCGCACAGTGGTGGGAACCGTTGTCGCCGCGCTGCTGCCGTTCGGGGCGTCGGCGGTAGTGGCGGGGCCCGCCGCGGCGGAGTACGACTCGGCCGGGTTCGACTTCTTCGTCGATTCCAGCATGGGGTCGGTCAAGAACCGCATCTTCCGCGCGGCCGACGGCAATACCGACCGGGTCGTCTACCTGTTGGACGGGGAGCGGGCCGAGAGTTCGCTCAACGGGTGGGAACTGCACACCTCCATTCCGGCGGCACTCACCAAGTTCAATATCAATGTGGTGATGCCGGTCGGCGGTATGTCCAGCTTCTACGTGGACTGGGACGCACCCAGCAGCTTCGCCGGATACAACCTCGAGGCCACCGGACTGCCCTCCGGGTCGGCCATCGACGGATTCTCCGAGACGATGGGTAAGACGAACACCTATGCGTGGGAGAGCTACCTCACCAAGGATCTGAAGAACGCGCTGCGAAACAAGCTGGGGTTCAGCGACTCTCGCAACGGCGTCGTCGGCCTGTCGATGGGCGGCGGTGCGGCGTTGATGATGGCGGCGTACCACCCGGACCAGTTCGTGTACGCGGGATCGCTCTCGGGGTACCTGTACATGTCGGCGCCGGGCATGCGAGAAGCGTTGCGGCTGGCCATGTTCGCGGCCGGCGGGTACAACATCGACTGCATGACGGCGGCCGGTAGCGAGAAGTGGAATCGCATGGACCCCTACCAGTTCATGCCGCAGTTGATCGCCAACGGGACGCAGCTGTACATCGGCAACGGCAGTGCGATTCCGGCCAGCCAGGACCTGACCTCGACGGACGCCATCACCCTCGGCATGCCGTTGGAAGGGATCGCGCTGGCGAATACCAAGGCGTTCCAGAGCAAGCTGAACGGGCTCGGATACGACAAGGTCACCTACGATTTCCCCGAGTACGGCATCCACAACTGGGGTACCTGGGAGCAGATGGCGAACCGGGTGATGCCCGATATCGCCAAGTACATCGGCAAGCCGCTGCCGGCCGGTGCGCAGCCGCCGCCGCCCGCGGACGGTCAGCCGGGTGGGCAGGGTGCGCCCGGCGGGGCTCCGCAGAACTGATGCGGTGACCGCGACAAGCGAATAGAGCGAAGATCCGCCGCTTCCTTATGGAGGCGGCGGATCTTTTCGTTCAGGTCACTTGGTCTTGATCGGTGCGTCTTTCTCCCAGCCCCAACAGTTTTCGACCTGTACGCCGATATTCGCGGGTGAGGTGTACACGTACGGGATGAGCACTTGCAGCTCGCCCCAGTCGCGGGTCCAGTCGTTGTTCAGGTAGGTCGGGAGGGTGCGGGAGCGGACCAGCAAGTTGGCCCAGCCCAGCGGGCCACCGCCGGTGTCGCCCTCCCAGGTCTGCGAGACCGCGGCATTCAGCTTGTCGGGGAGGATCCGCCACTTCGGCAGCTGGACCACCACACCATCGCGGGTGTCGAAGGCGTGCTGGCACGGGAAAGCCAGTCCCACATGGAAATCGGTGATAACCGGGTCCTTCGCGCCGACGACCGCGTTCAGGGTGCCCAGCCGGGGCAGGCGCGGGGGCGTGACGGCGATCCACTGTTTACCGGTCGGATCGCCGGCGTCGGTGTCGGCGACCAATCGAATCGCGTTGGTCTGCGCGGGGATTCGATCCAGCGCCACCGGGAGATTGCGCCAGGTCGGTGCGCCGCCCACACTCGGCGGAGTCAGCTCCCCGAGCTGCCGCACGCTGCCGTCGTCGGCGCGCTGCGCGAACTCCAGGCGCAGGCGAGCGCCCGGCGCTTGACCGTTCTCCCCGGCACCGATCCGCCCGGCCACCGTCAGCACCAGCACCCGATACGCGGAATCCCGCTGCGCCGCAGTCAGATCCAGCTTGTACCACTGTGTGGCGAGATGCGATGCGGCCTGCTGACCACCGCTCGCGTAACTGCCGAGCACCGGCGTGCGCGACGCCTCCAGCCCGAACGGGAGCATCACGGTGCTGCCGTTGATCCCGGGCTCGGAGGAACCGCCGCCGGGGGCACCGTTCGGACCGCCCGGACCGGAGCCGCCCTGGCCAGCGGGCCCGCCAGGGCCACCGGGGCCATCGCCGCCGCCCGGGCCCGCGCCTGAATCAGGCGCTCCGCCACCGCTGCCGGAGTCTGGGGCGTTCTGGCCGCTGGGGCCGTCGGGCTTGAGGTCGCCTACGCCGTTGGGGGTGAAGCCGGTGTTTTCGGCGGCGAGGCCGTCGGCGGCCGTGCCGGTGTAGGGGGTGAGCAGTGAATCGGCCGAGTTGCGCTCCACCAGGACCTCGTCGGCGAGCGCACACGAGTTGCCCTGGAGTGAGCGGAGGTTCGACAGCGCGACCGAGTAGGCCGGGTATTGCGCGTATGCGGCCGTGGCGAAGGTGATCACCTCGAACAGCACCAGCGCGGCCGCCGCCACGGTCAGGGGACGGATCACGATGCCGCCGAACGGGCGTGCGCCCGTAGCGTTTTCGCCGGTTCGGTACGGCTCACGGAAGTACTGCCAGGCTGCGGCGAGCAGGCACAGCACGACTCCGGCGAGCAGCAGCGTGGCGATGTCCACGCCCGCTACCCGGGGCGCATCCTTCGGCCAGCTCACGCCGTAGCCGGAGACATACCACCAGCCGTTGGAGCCGGTGAAGCAGATCGCGAGGATGAACAGCACCGCCGCGGCGAAGAGCGAGCGGTAGTGGCGGGTTCGAATACCGTTGCGGCCCAGTACGACCGTTGTCACGGCCGCGAGCGCGGCGGCCAGCCCCGCGTAGACGCCGAAGTGATGGGTCCACTTGGTCGGGGTGAACATCATCAGCAGCATCGACATGAAGACGATCGCGAGCACGCGCGCTACCGGGCCCCGGGCGGTATCGGGGATGCGGCCGCCCTTGCGCAGGGCGACGAGTACACAGACACCCAGGCACAGCACCATCGCGAGGACGCCGAAACGCCGGGCGAGCGAGCCGTCCGGGTTCAACGACAGCAGGGTCTGCCAGCGGGTGTACTCCTCGTACCAGGACTTGTCGGGCCCCACGGCCGTTCGCACCCGAGCGGATTCGCGGATCGCGGCCAGGCCGTGGTCGGCGAAGGTCACCACCAGCACCAGCGCGCCCGCGGCGAGCATCGGGGCGAGGCGGGACGCGTAGCCGAGCAGCGTCCCCGGGGCGTCGCCGGACGCGCCGGTGTCGGCGCGCACGCGGGTGACGAGGATCTGGAAGATCTGGCGCGCGCCCGCGAAAAGCGCTGCCAGGCAGATCAATCCGGACGGGCCCGCGCCCAGCGAGAAGGCCGCGATCAGGATCGCCACCGCTGCGGGCAGCAGGCGGCGCGTGGCGATGGCGCGTTCGATGGAGCACCAGGTCAGCAAGGCTCCCAGCGCGATCAGCGGTTCGGGGCGCAGGCCGTTGTTGTAGGGCAGCCAGAAAGCCAGGAACACCAGCCCGGCGGTCCAGCGCGCCGCGGCGCTGCCGCGTACGCGAGCGCCCAAGCGCGGCAGCACTTCCCGGCTGATCACCCACCAGCAGAGGATGCCGGTGAGCAGGGCGGGCAATCGCATCCACAGGCTGGCGTCGCTGACCCGGGTCATCTGCGCCAGGACCTCGTACGGCCAGCCGACCGGGGCTTCCGCGACACCGAACCAGCGGTAGTAGTTGGCGGTGTAGCCGGCTTCCCGCGAGGCGCGGGCCATGGTGAGGATGTAGCCGTCGTCGGAGGTGTTGGCGCCGATGACATGCCACACCAGCAGGGTGCCGGCGACCACGGCATCGGCCGGCGTCACGCGCCACCAGCGGGCAGGCAGGAAGCGGCGGGTGCGGCGGCCGTCGGTGGCATCGACGAAGTAGAGGCAGATCAGCGACAGCAGGGTGAACAGGACCGCGCCGATGATCGCCGCGAGTTTCCACGCGCTCGGGCTGGAGGAGAAGCGGGAATCGACATCGGCGTGCAAGCGGATGTCGCCCAGCCTCGTCTGTTCGATATCGGTGTAGACGCCGACGATCTGCGGACGGATGTCACGGTCGACCGCACCGCGATACGCGGAACCGTCTTTCTTTGTGACACCGGTCAATTCGGCGGTGGTCGACGCGTAGCCGGAGTGCAGGGTCAGGCCGCAGCCGTTGTCGCTCTTGGTGCCACCGGCACCCGGCTGGGTTCCCGGGGCAGCGGTCGTGCTCGGTGGTGCGGTCACGCCCGAAGGTGCGGCACCGGACGGCGGAACACTGCCGGGCGGGATCGCGCCGGAGGGTGGGGTGCTGCCGGGTGGCGGTGTACTGCCAGGCGGCGGGGTGCTTCCCGGCGGCGGCGTACTGCCGGGCGGCGGAGTGCTGCCCGGCGGCGGCGTCCCAGGCGGCGGTCCACTACCTGCGGGCGGCCCGGACGGCCGACCGGTGCTGGCTCCGGTCCCCGGAACGGCCTGCACCCCGGTGTCCGCCCCGTTCGCCGCACCCGGCTGTGTCCCCGCACCCGAATTCGGTGCTCCACCCGAACCGGACCCCGCTCCGTCGGAAATCGTTCCCGCACCGGCGAGTTCGCTGACCGGCACGGTCAGCAATGGAATATTGCGCACCAGCACCGAAAGCGTGCGCCCGGCCCCCGCCACATCCTCGACCTTGACCAGCAGCCCCTTCGCCTGCGCCCCCGGCGCGGACACGGGAATGGTGGACAGCACCGTCCCGCTCTGCAATCCGCGAATGGTCGTGCACGGCACGCTCACATCCACGCTCAGCGGCACATAGTCGACCAGCGGCGCGGTCACCTGCAACGACTGCGCCTGCGGCCAATCCAGGCTCGCCCGATCCTGTCGCACCGGCAACAACGGCACCAGCACGGCCAGCAACAAGCCCAGTAATCCCGAGACGACGGCAAGCAAACGCATTCGCAAAGATCCCCCACCAAACACACGCACGAACGACGATGCTAGCCATCCCCACTCGTGAGCAGCTACGCCCGTGCGGAGATCTGCTGGACAGCCCAGCTGTTGCCGTCCGGATCGTCGAAGAAGACGAACCCCACATTATCGAGCGGATGCGGTGTCTGCGAGCTGCTTTCCCCCAGCACCTGCACCTCACTCACCGTCACCCCGCGCTCCACCAGCTCGGCGCGCGCCTGCCGGATATCCGGAACCACCAGCTGCAATCCCTTCAAATACCCCGGCTCCATCTTCGGCACCGCCCCCTCCCCGATGACGATCGAACACCCCGACCCGGGCGGCGTCAGCTGTACCAGCCGCTTGCCCTCCCCCGGGCTGATATCGAAGTCCACCTCGAATCCGAGCTGCTCACTGTAGAAGTGCTTGGCCCGATCCACATCCGACACCGGCACGATGACAACCTCGAGCGTCCACTTCATGAGCCGCCCTTCCGCTAGGCCCCCGAATAAATCGATACCCCCACCCAAGACGCCCTGTTATCGTTCCAGACACCACCGACAAGGAAGGAGACGGCGATGACCGGCAGTTCGAACACCGCATCCGAACGCACCCGCTGCGCCGTCGAACCCCTTCCCTCCGAACGGTTTTCGACGCTCTCCAAGTAACCCCCGCCCGCATGGCGCAGTTGCTCTGATGGATATGGGCGTTCTGGCTTTCACCCAGAATCTCGTCGGTTCAATTCCGATCTGCGTCACCACGACCTCGTGCTGAGTTGGCTAGGCACCCTGACTCTCGATCAGGATTTCGCGGGTTCGATTCCCGTCGAGGTCACCATCGCTGTGAGAGACCGGATTTCGCGGATCACAGCAGTGCCGACCGGCGGGGGCATACAATGTGCACAGAACCGATGCCGGATGTTTGCTATTGCGCTGGTACGACTCTCAGAGCGTGTCGCCGAACGCAGGGAATTGGGCAAATTCCGTTCGGCGACACGCCTTTCCGAGTGAGGCGGGGGCTCAACCCGCCTCGTTGGTTGACTATGCCACCAATCAATATTTGCCACAATATAGCCATCAATTGAAAATGGGCCGTTGTGTCACAGCCGAACTCGGCTCGACGCGACTACCTCGGTAGATCATTCGAGCCGCCGGTACACAAGAGCATCGGGGTAGAGATTTCTATGACATTTTCCCTGGAATCCAGCCGTCTCGGTGAGAAAAATGGACAATTGACCAATATTCGGGCCGCAGGAAACGCATCGAAACTCGCTACAGCGAGGCGTAATTGCGGAGGGCGTCGATGACGAGGACCGCGCCGAAGATCAGAAAGAGGATGCGGACCGACAGCGGTCCGAAACGGTTCAGGGCGCGAACGAAAGAGCGGTAAAAGCGCTGGGCGCGGCGGGAGGTGCGGGTTGCGGTGTACAGCACCAGGATCGGCGGCAGGACCGCGATGAGGCAGTAGGCGAAGACGATCACCGGCCATACCGCCGGTCTCGGTTCGCGGACCGAAAGCATTGCCAGCGCGGCCAGATACGGAACCGCGGTCGGCGCCTGGCCGAGACCCACCCCCGCCCCTATCATCCCCAGCAGCGCGGGGCGTCTTCGTGCTTCGATCGCCCAGGGCGGCAGTGTGCCTCCCGCCCCCTTCGGCAGGCGGACGCCACCGAGTAGAAGCAGCACCGCGCCGACCACGAGTTCACCCCGGTAGCGAACCGCCGGCGTGATTTCGAAGTCGACGAGATCCGTCAGAAAACTCAGACCGAGCACGGTGCAGATTCCGAAGGCCGTGGTGACGGTGAGGATGCCCGCGATGAAGCTCGCGGCCCCCGGCACCGGCGAACGGCGACTCAAGCGGCTGTCGACGACGATCCCGGCGGTGATCCCGATGTTCAGGACGTGCAGAGAATCCAGCAGGGCGAACCCCGCGAGCGCCAGTAGGAAGGTGAGCATGACGCTACCGACCATACGGTAGGTGAATGATGGGCTGTCGGCGGGAAATGTGATCCGACACCTCGGCCGAGCGAATTTGATCTTGATGCGCCATGATTCGGCAGTTCATATCTGCATGTGTTCACAGAGGAAAGTGCTTGATGAGGTTCATGGGTAAGGCCGTTGTCGCGGTCGCCGCGGCGGGTCTTGCGGCCGGGTCGGCGATCGGCGCCGGTACGGCGAATGCGGCAAGTCTGCACGGCGCGATCGCTTTCAGCGCCGAGGAGTGGAGTTACGGCACCAGCGTGGATGCGCTGAGCCGGGAAGGCGCGATCGACGAGGCGCTCGCCAACTGCGGGCTGTACGAGGGCGTGTCCGATTGCATCGTCCTGGTCGACTGGGCGGACGGCTGCGGTGCTCTCGTCTACACCGACGGCGCGGTGGCCAGTGGCGCGGGCATCAACTCGTCGGCAGCGCTGTTCGGCGCCTACACCAGCCTGGCCAGGTTCTACCCGCCAGCCTTCCTCGCGAATGTCGGCTCCGCCGACAGGTCGGGGGCGGAGGTCAGCGAAGTGGTGTGCACCGCTAACGCGTGAGTTCGGGGCCGTACTTTTGCTCAACTCTCGCCTGCTATCGGCAGTTTTCCGCCGAGATGAGGGAGAAGTGGAGCAAAAGGACGGCTGCTTCGCTTAGGAATAGGGATGGCGCAACCTGATTCCGCGGCGGTACGACCGGAGCTGGGGCCCGAGTCGCTGCTTTGGCGGTACGCGGGGGACTGGCGGTCGGTGGTGGAGGGGACTTCGGCCGGGGTGTTGCAGCTGATGTATCCGGCGCTGGGGGCGGCGGTGGCGAGGCAGTCGGAGTTCTTCGGGGATCCGTTCGGGCGGATTTATCGGTCGGTGCCGCAGATTTGGGCGACCATCTTTGCCGGTGACCATGAGGTGCGCGGGGTGCGTATTCGCGAGCTGCATCGGGATATCAAGGGGGTCATGGGTTCCGGTGAGCGGTATCACGCGCTGGATCCGGGTACGTTCTGGTGGGCGCACGCCACGTTCACTTGGCTGATCTTCCGGTCCGTCGAGTTGTATTACCCGGCAGGGGAACTGGATGATGCCGGGCGGGAGCGGCTGTATCGAGAGACCGTGGAGTGGTATCGGCGGTATGGGGTGAGTATGCGGCCGGTGCCGGAGGATTACGCCGCGTTCCGGGCGGCGTTCACCCGGATTTGCCTCGAGGAGCTGGAGCTGACGCCGGCGGCTCGGCGGGCGTTGGAGATCGCGGAATTCGGTGAGCCAGAGGCGATTCCGGTGTTGCCGGCGGGGGTGGCGCGGGCGCTGCGGCGGGTGTTGCGGCCGTGGTCGCGGGGTGCCGTGGTGGGCGGGTTGCCGCCCGAGGTGCGGGAGCGGTTCGGGTTGAGGTGGAGCCGGGGGGATGAGCGGCGGGATCGGTTCACGACGGGGGTGGTGCGGGTGGGGTTCCGGGTTTTGCCGGGGCGGGTGAATCGGGGGAGTTTTTCGTGGGCGATTCGGTTACTGGGCGCACGGACGCGGTCGCGGCGGTTCGCCCGGTAACCCATCGTCCAAGCATGGTCAGGCGTTGAGGGCGGCGGTGATTTTGCGGGCCATTTCGGTGAGGGTGGGGGTGGGCTGGATTTGGGCGGCTTCGACTGCGACGAGGACGATGTCGCGGAAGTTGTCGGCTTCGGTTTTGTCCTGGGCGGCGAGCAGGGTTACGGACTCGGTGAGGGCGGGGAGGACGTGGTCGGCGAGTTGGGCGACGGTTTTGCCTTCGAGTTTGATGTCGCGGGACTTGGCGGCCAGGACGTGGCCGATCGGGCCGGTGGCGGTGTAGAGGGCGGCGGTGCCGGCGGCGGCGGACTTGCCGGGCTTGGGGCTGGCGGCGGACAGCAGGGAGACGGCGCCGTAGGCGGCGGTGCGGAGGGTGGAGGTTTGCTGGGCGGTGAGGTTGATCGACATGGTGGGCTCCTTGGAAGTTGTTGTGGTGGGCGGGGAGTCGTTGGTGCTCCGCGTCATGACAACTACTTTCGAGGGCCGGGCTGACAGCCGGCTGACAGCGCGCTGATACCGGCGCTGATACGGGATTCCGGCTGTTCACACCATGATTCGACGGTCAGTTGCGCTGCCAGCGGTAGGCGAATTCACCGGGGGCGGGAGGCGGGCCGGGAAGATCTCCGGGGGTGGCGAGGCCGTCGAGGAGGACGGCGAGGATGCGGCGGCGGAGCTGGGCGGAGCGTTCCGCGGCGGGAAGGGTGATGGCCGAGCAGGCTTCGAGGAGCAGGCCGAGATCCAGGACGGTGATCTCGGGGCGGAGGCGGCCGGAATCGTGTGCGCGGCGGACTATTTCGGTGGTGAGATCGCTGGAACGCTGGACCTCGGGGAGGAACGAGTCGTCGGGGGTGAAGGTGCCGGCCAGGTGCGTGGTGAGCGAATGGACATCGGCGTCCACTACGCGTTCGAGGAAGCCGACGAGAGCTTGCCAGCCGTCCGGGTCCGAGAGGGCGGCTTCGGCCTCGGTGTTGTAGCGCCGGAGCCCGTCGTAGCAGAGGGTGCGGAGCAGGTCCTCCTTACCGGGATAACGGCGGTAGAGGGCACTGATGCCGACGCCCGCCCGCTCGGCGACCGCCGAGATCGGAGCCTTGGGATCGGCCAGGAAGACGTCCCGGGCGGCGGTGAGGATGAGCTCGTCATTGCGCGCGGCCTGCGCCTTGCGTCCGGGGAGAGCCCGTTGAGCTGGGGTTTCTGATGTCTTCGGCATGAGTTCGAGAATACCACTTGAACGGAATCATCCGTTCCGTTATGGTTAGAACAGAACGAAGCATTCCGTTCCACCCAAGGAGAGAATGATGAACGCCATCCGCCCCTTCCGCATCGACGTTCCGCAGACCCAGCTCGACGACCTGAGCGACCGGCTGAAGCGGGCGCTGTACCCGAACGAGCTCCCCGGCGTCGGCGACTCCTACGGCGTGCCCAACGACCGGGTGCGCACGCTCGCCGAGTATTGGATGAACGAATTCGATTGGCGGGCACTGGAAGCCAAGCTGAACAGCTACCCGCAGTTCACCACCGAAATCGAGGGCGAGGACATCCACTTCCTGCACGTCCGCTCCGAGCGGGCGGACGCACTACCGGTCATCCTGACCCACGGCTGGCCGGGTTCCATCCTCGAATACCTCGACGTCATCGAGCCACTCACCAACCCCGAATCCGCCGACCAGCCGGCCTTCCATCTGGTCATCCCGTCGGTTCCCGGTTTCGGTTTCTCCGGCCCGACCCGCTCCACCGGCTGGAGCCGCTACCGCACCGCCCGTGCCTGGGCGCAGCTCATGGACCGCCTCGGCTACCAGCGTTACGGCGCGATCGGCAACGACGGCGGGTCGATGATCTCCCCCGAGCTCGGCCGCATCGCCCCCGACAAGGTCGTCGGAGTCCATGTCACCCAGTTGTTCTCGTTCCCGTCCGGCGATCCGGCCGAGTTCGAAGGCATGTCCGCCGAGGACTTCGAGGCGCTGGAGGTCCTGAAGTGGTTCCACGAGAACAAGATGTCCTTCAACCACTTGCACAGCCAGCAGCCGCAGACCCTCGCCTTCGCCCTGGCGGATTCCCCGGTCGGCCTGCTGGGCTGGAACTCGCAGCTCTTCGGTGAGTCCTTGGACGCCGACTTCATCATCGGCAATATCGCCCTATATTGGCTGACCGGTACCGCGGGCTCCTCGATCCGCTTCTACTACGAGGACGCCCACACCACCGACCACCTGACCGAACCCACCACGGTGCCGACCGCCCTGGCGATGTTCAAGGGAGACTTCCAGTCGATCCGCCGCTTCGCCGAACGCGACCACAAGAACATCGTGAGCTGGAATGCCTACGACGTGGCGTCCGCCAAGGGCGGGCCGAACGATGCTGCCGGGCACTACGCCGCCCACGAGGCGACCGACGTCCTGGTCGCCGACATCCAGCGCTTCTTCGCCGAATACCGCTGAGCCCGAACCGAATCGGCCCTCCCCGCCGGGGAGGGCCTTCGGTGTTCCCGCCGATCAGGCAGCCGCGGCCCGGAGAGTCGCGATCTCGGCCGCGACCGCACGACTCAATTCGTTGATCCGGGAACGGGAATGGCAGGTTTCCGAGAAGGTGAAGTCGATACTCAGCCGGCCTTGGAACGTGTAGATGAAATAGCTGATCTCACGCCTGGAGTTGCCGGTGGCGAAGCCGCGGAAGTCGACCATGCGCACACCCGCCGGGACGGGCAGCTCCGGCACCACACCCCAATTGGTGACAATGTTGACCGTGGCGGCGAGCGTATCGGTCTCGGCGAGCCGGGCGGCGGCGAACATCGTGGCCAGCGCTCCCCCGCCGTCGATACCGTGCACGATCTGCGCCTTGATCTCCTTGGCGAGCACGTGTGGATCGGAGTCGAGCCCGCACATGACGACCGTGGGCGCGAATCCCAGGCCATTGGTCACGTCGGCGGGGCGCGCGGGCGGGGTCAGGTGCGGACGCAGATCGACGGCATGGCCGATGATCATGGGAAGTTCGGCTCCGGTTGCCGCGCCGAAGGTTTCGGTGGTCATCGCGCGTTCGGCGCGCACAATGGCCGCGCTGAGCAGGGCGTGCAGCGTCGTTCCCTGCGCCCGCGCGTGGCGTAGCAGAGCGCCGGTATCACCGGCGGAGAGCAGGATTCGGGATTCGTCCGCGAGGCGCAAGCCCGGCCTGCCGCGGGTCTCCACCGGCGCGAAGCTGTGCAAGCCGGCCAGTTCGGGCAGCTGCGCGTCCGGAACCGCGATACCGCGTGCGGCGAGCGCGTCCTCGAGGCTGCGCGGAACCACCGGGACCGGCTCGGCGACCGGAATGCACGCGCCGAGCGTGGCGGCGGCACGCCAGAACTCTTCCAGCAGTCCGAATCCCATGTGTGCGTCGTTGACGGCGTGCGACACCCGCAGCGCCACCGCCGTGATCTCGCCGTCGCGGGCGATCTCCAGCCGTGCCAGGCTCCGGGCGGGATCGATCGACCGGAGGCCGTCCAGCCAGTCGGGCAGGGTGCCCGGTACGACCTGCACCGGATCACCACAGCCGCGCTCGGGAATTTCGAGCCAGGCGTCGCCATCACGCGTTTCGATGCTTCCGCGCAATGCCGGAAACCGCCGGCACATGAGCTTGAAGGCGCGCCGCAAAAGCTCGGTGTCTACCGCACCGGCACAGATTGCCACGTACGAGACGGTCACTTCCTTCTGCACGAAGCTCTGATCGATGATGCCCAGCCGGTATTCCATGTTCACTCCTCGGATCTGATGTCGATCCGATCCTGCGAGTACCGCTCGAGCAGCCGTTGAGCCGCGAATGAACGCCCAGCCGGAACGGCTTCCGTGCCGGACGCATCGAACTCGCTATGTCGCCGTCGGCTCGGCCTGGACTCGGCGGGCAGGCCCGATGGCGGCGCACCGGCCGGGCGGCGTGCTCGCGTGCGGGTCCGGCGGAGGTGGGAGCGGGCCGACACGGGTGCTCAGCTCATCCAATTGCGCTCTCACGTTCCGCGCCTCGGCGTTCCGGCCTTGGGCCGCCAGGGCTTCGGCATGGAAGTGCAGGGAGTGCGCCCGCCGGATCGGATCGGCCGCCCGGGTGAGGACCTCGGCTGCCTCGGCAGCGGCGGATTCGGCGATGTCGAAGCGACCGGCGTGGAAGCTGGTCTCGGCCAAACGGAAAAGGGCCCAGCCGAGCAGGAGCCGGCGGCCGTACCGGCGCGCCGTGCGCACCGCTGCTTCGCCGATGGCGACGGCGCGCTCCGGATCCGCGTCGCGCATCAGCGTGACCCGGCCGAGCTGGGAGCGGGCCAGTGATTCGAAGGCCGCGCCGCCCAGCCGTTCCGCCGAACCCAGTGCGCGCTCGACGAATTCGGCGGACAGCTCCCAGCGGCCGCTGTCGCCGTAGCGATCGGCGAGGGTGGCGCAGGCCCATCCTTCCCACGCCGCATCGCCCAGGGCATGGAAGATGCCGACCGCGGCCGACATATGGTCGATGGCCTCCTCCAGGCGGCCGAGATACAGAGCGGCGGCTCCGAGCACATGTTCGACGAAGCCCAGCAAGAGGCTGTTCCCGTTGGGCTGCAACAGTTCCCGGGCCGGTTCGAGCACCTCGACCGCTTCGGCCGCGCGACCCAGATCCAAGGCGAGCACCAACCCGAGTGCCGCCCGGGCACGAAGTTCGGTCATTCGATCGGCGAATCCGGCTGCGACGGTGAGCAGCCGGCGCAAGGCATCCGCCAGCTCCCCGGATTGCGGTGACGGATCGATGGACTCGCCGATCAGCATGGCCACATCCACGCACGCGGGCACCAGGGCCGGGTGATCGGCGGCGATCTGGCGATGCAGGGCGATCAGCGCGGTGCGCTCACTGTCCAGCCACGCATGCGCGTCGGCTTCGGAGCCGATCGCCGTGCCGGATGCCCCCGTCGCCGGAACATAGTCCAGCCGATGCCCCGGGTAGCGCAGGGTGACAATGCTTTTCGCCGTCGCCAGGTAGTAGTTCAACAGCCGGGAAAGCACTCCGGCCCGGTCCAGCTCCGGATCGACGGTGCGGGCGTAGAGGCGCAGCAGGTCGTGGTAGCCGTAGCGATCGACTCCGGCGGATTGCAGCAGCCCGAGATCGACCAGGGATTCGCAGACCTGCGCGGCGGCCGCGATGTCCGTGCCCAGGATCGCCGCCGCGGCGGCAACCGACAGGTCCGGCACGGCGGGGACCGCCAGTTCCATGAAGGCCCGTGCCGTGGCGGGCGGCAGGTCCCGGTATCCGAAGCCGAAGCAGGCGTCGATGGCGAGCTCGCCACATCGCAACTCCGACAGTCGATTCCGCTCGTCAGCCAGCTTTCGCGCCACCTCGGCGATACTCCATCGCGGTCGCATCACCAGTCGCGCACCGATAATCCTGACGGCCAGCGGCAACAGCCCGCACGCCCCGATCACCGCATCGACGGCGTCCGGTTCGGCGGCCGTCCGACGCGCACCGACGATGCTCCCCAGCAGATTTCGTGCTTCATCGACGGACAGCGGGTGCAGCTGCCGGTGCGCGGCATCGGGTAGCGGCAGCACCGCGCGGCTGGTGACCAGCACCGCGCAGCCGGGTCCGCTCGGCAACAGCGAGGTCACCTGATCGAGCGGGCCCGCATTGTCGAGCACCATGAGCATGCGCCGGTCCGCCAGCACGCTGCGTAGCAGTGCGGCGCGCTCGGCTTCGCCGGGCGGAATATCGCTGTCCGGAACAGCCAGGGCACGCAGGAAGCCGCCCAGTATCCCGACGGGTTCGGCGGGCCGGTCGTCGGCGCCACGCAGATCGGCATAGAGCTGACCGTCCGGGAAACGGTCGCTGACCGCAAGCGCGACGTGGGTTGCCAACGTCGTCTTACCGACACCGCCCATGCCGGTGATCACCACCACGGGCGGTGTCGGCCCGGATCGGGCGAGGGCTTCGCGAAGCTCCGCCACCAGGACGTCGCGACCGGTGAAATCGGCTATTCCCCTCGGCAATTGCGCGGGGCGGACCCCTTCGCGGGATCCAGGGCCGCGGACTTGTCGCGCCGGGCCGGGTTGCGTGGATCCGGTGCGGGCACGGTCGGGGGCCGGCGGCGGCAGGTTGTCGTCGAGGATGCGCCGGTGTAGTTCGTTCAGTTCGGGGCCGGGCTCGATACCGAGTTCTTCGACCAGCAGGCGACGGGTGCAGGTGTAGACGGTGAGGGCTTCACCGCGGCGACCGGAGCGGTACAGGGCGGTCATCCACAGGGCGCGCAGGCGTTCTCGAAGGGGGAATTCCGCACTGGTAGCGGCTATTTCACCGAGCATGGCCGCATGACGGCCGAGTTGCAGGCCCATATCGAAGCGGGATTCGAGGAGGGTGGCGCGCAGGTCCGCGAGGCGTCGGCGCTGGTCGGCCGCGGCCGGCCCCGGCACGCCCGCGAGCGGCTCGCCTCGCCACAGCGACAGCGCCGCGGTGAGCAGATCGTGCGCCTGCTCCAAAGCTCCTGTGGCCCTGGCAGTCTCGGCATCCGCCGCGAGCGACTGGGCGCGAAAGGCATCCAGGGAGTCGCGGCTGACCCGCAGTTCATAGCCGTCGCCGACCGAGACGAGCACCGCGGGCGGGGTACGCGGGGCACGCTCCGGTTCCACGAGTTTGCGCAGCAGCAAAGCGTGGGAACGCAGGGATGCGACCGGGTCCCCGGGCAATTCCTCGCCCCAGACCGCGTCGACCAGTTGCGCGGCGGTCAGCGGCCGACCGGCCGCGAACAGCAGCGCGGTGAGCACGGCCTGGGTCCGAAGCCGGCCCGACTCCAGAGTCAGCGGGCCGCGCCGGACGGAGACGCGGCCCAGCACCGTAAAGCTCAGTTCCGCGGGTTCCATCGGCTTCTCTCGGTAAAACATGGGATCAGCCGATCTTATGCGGAATGCTCAGGTCGCCCGCGCGACGAGGTCCTTGACCGCGAATACCACGTACAGGCCGACCCCGTACAACGTGAGCAACATCCACTTGGCCACCCGCCGAGTCTCGGGCCAAGCGGGCGGAGGCGTTCGATTCGTCATGCCGGCAACGGTAGGAATCATCGCTGATCACCCGATTCCTCCCGATGAACAGCCGATCAACGTACCTGGTCAACGCGATTTCCCCGTATCGGGAACCTTCGCCACCCACGCCCAGCCCGCCTCCACCGCGATAGTCATGAGCTGCCGCCGCGCCCCACACGATCTCGGCGAAATGCCGTCTCCCGCAATGCATGCCATGTGTGAGTACATGAGCGCTTCGACACTCCGTGAGAATTTCAGGGCGGCGGCATCCTCGGGAAACCGCTCATGCTTGATCTGCGAGACGACGTAGACCATTGCCTCACCATCCCGCTCGGTGCCGGCCACGGTGCAGCCGGCCTGTTCTTCCCGATGCGGAAACGTAAAGACACCCTTGCCCTTCGATGAGAGCCAAACGCAGAAATCGAGTGCCTTGGTCTCGTGTGGCGTCCAGAAATCCCCAGACCGCTATCGCGAGGAGTGCGGCGACCAACGCAAGCAAGGTCCATGTTTCCCAAGACATTTCGATTCCCCTCGTTGCTGTTGCTATCTCCCGGTAATCCATAGACTGACACCAAAAGCACATCAGGAGAAGACATCTGAAGAGATTCGCTGGATGTCCACGGCGGACATGTCCACGGTAGACACTCCCCAGATAGAGAGGCTAACGAATGGCCGGGTCGACGGTCTCTCGCATGGATTTCGGGAACTTCATGCGAGAGTTGAGAATGCGGGCTGGAATGACAATTCTAGCGAGTGCGATGCATTTGGAAACTTCTCGGCAAACACTTATGCGCTTGGAGGACGGTCTGCCGACCAAGTTGGCGACCATCCACATCAATAGCCTGCTGGACCTCTACTCGCCCGATGCGCGGACTCGACAGCAGGCGCTCGATCTCTGGAAGGAGGTTCGAGAGCAAGACAAAGCCGCTAAGGCACAAGGCAATTCGAAGGGATTCTGGCGGCCGTACTCCGACCAAGTCGCCCCGCACTTTCCCAAGTTCCTTCGACTCGAAGCCACAGCCTCGAGAATCATCGCGCACCAGCTTGTCATCATGCCCGGCCTGCTCCAGACACCCGACTACCGGCGAGCGATCATTCGGATGTACGAACCACAGCTGTCGCCGGTCGATATCGAGCGCCGCATCGAGCTCACCGCCCACAGGCAAGCCCGACTGGACGAGAGCGATTTCCACCTGGAGGTGCTGCTGTCCGAGGCCGTATTGCGGCACTGCCCCGCTCATCCGGCGACCATGGCCGCGCAACTCCGGTGGGTCGCCGAGGCGGGGGAACGCGCGAATCTCAGCGTACGGGTCATCCCGTTCTCGGTCGGACCACATCCCGGGCTGGCGATGCTGACTTTCACGCTGCTGCGGTTCCCGGCGGGTGCCAGCGGAATGACCCTGCCACCAGTGGTTTATGTGGAGGAGGCGATAGGCAGCGTCTTCCATGAGCATGCCGACGTGGTTGATCAATATCGCCAGGCGATCGAGGGTATGCGGGTTGTAGCGTTGACGGAGGAGGGAACCCGAGACTTCGTGTTTCAAATTGCGAAGGAGTACACGGTATGAGAGATCCGGTTACGGGCCGTTGGTACAAGTCGAGCAGGTCGGACGGCGCTAAGCAGTGCGTCGAGGTCTGCCATGAGCGGGAGCGGACCGGGGTGCGAGACAGCAAGCAGCCCGGCGGGCCGGAGCTGTTCTTCAGTCCGCGGGAGTGGGCCGGGTTCGTTCGGTTCGTCAGCGAGTAGACCCCGAGACCCTCTCACATGGGCGTGAGACGCACGGCGATGTTCGCGGGGCTCCTGGATTGACAAGCTGAATTCACCTTCAAGACAACGAAATTCGAAAGGTGAATGCAATGCGAATCGCAATCTTCGGAGCCACCGGGACCGTCGGCCGCAAGGTCACCGAGCAGGCTTTGCAGGCCGGGCACGAGGTCACCATCCTGACCCGGTCGGCTGCCAACTCCACTGTCTCGCACCATGATCTGAAGGTCGTCGTCGGTGACGTCCTCGATCCGGCGGCAGTCGAGCAGACCGTCATCGGGCAGGACGCGGTCATCGTCACGCTGGGCGCGGGGCGTAAGGGCGTGTTGCGCGCCGAGGGGACCAAGACCGTCATCCAGGCCATGGAGCGGACCGGGGTCAAGCGGCTGGTGTGCATGTCGTCGCTGGGGGTGGGCGACTCTCGCGGGAACCTCAACTTCCTGTGGAAGTACATCCTGTTCGGGATGCTGCTGCGGCAGGCTTACGCCGATCACGGTGTCCAGGAAACGTATGTGCAGGCCAGCAACCTGGATTGGACCATCGTGCGACCGGCCGCCTTCACCGACGATGCGCCCACCGGCGAGTACCACCGGGATGTCGCGCCCGATGCCAAGGGGTTGACGCTGAAGATCTCGCGCGCCGATGTGGCCGCGTTCCTGCTGGAGCAGGTCACCGACAGCACCTACCTGCGCCGCACCCCCGGCATCTCGAATTGAGCCGGATCAGGCGTGGGAGTGGGCCTCACCCCAGGACGGGAAGGGATCCGGGAACCGCAGCCAGGACTGCGGCCCGGATGCCAGCTCGGCATCGGTGAGCAGGGCCGAATTCAGCAGGTCTCGCACGTGCGGGCGGTCCAGGTGCACGCCGATGAAGACGATCTCCTGACCGGGTTGCATGTCCAGGGCGGTCCAGTACGCGGCCGGTTCGAAGGTCAGATTGGGTCCGGCCTGGGACCAGAGGGCGGCCAGATCGGGGCGGGTGGCCAGCCAGAAGAAGCCCTTGGAGCGCAGCAGGCGCTGCATTTGGGCGAGAGCGGACTCGAGGCGTTCGGGGTGGAAGGGGCGGTCGGCGGTGAAGGTGATGCTGCTGATCCCGTACTCCTCGGTTTCGGGAGTGTGGCCGCCGGCGAGTTCCTCGTCCCAGCCCTCGAATTGGGCGGCGATATCGGGGTTGTAGAGGCCGGTGCCGAGGATTTCCGACAGGTCCACCACGCCGTGCGCCGAGCGCACGATGCGGGCGGTGGGATTCAAACGGCGGATCGTAGCCTCCACGCTCCCAACGGCATTCGCGCTCACCAGATCGGTTTTGTTGAGCACCAGCACATTCGCGAACTCCACCTGATCCACCAGTAGGTCGGCGATGGTGCGCACATCCCCTTCGCCCGCTTGCATATTCCGCTCCGCCAGCGCCTGGCCCTTCACCACCTCGATGAGGAAGGTGGAGGCGTCGACCACCGTCACCATGGTGTCGAGCTTTGCGAGCTCGCCGAGTTTGAAACCGTCCTCGAATTCCCATTCGAAGGTGGCGGCGACCGGCATGGGTTCGGAGATGCCGGTGGATTCGATGACCAGATGGTCGAAGCGGCCCTCCCGCGCCAGCTTGCCGACCGATTCGATGAGGTCCTCGCGCAGCGTGCAGCAGATGCAGCCGTTGGTGAGTTCGACCAGTTTCTCCTCGGTGCGATCCAGGTGCCCCTGGCCGGCGACGAGTGCGGCGTCGATGTTCACCTCGCTCATATCGTTCACGATGACGGCCACGCGACGGCCCTCGCGGTTGGCGAGCAGGTGGTTGAGCAGGGTGGTTTTACCCGCGCCCAGGAAGCCGGAGAGCACGGTCACGGGCAGCGGGGCGAGGGGCTGGGCTGAGGTCATGCCGTAATGATAATGGTTTTCATTAGCCGTTGACGCTCGGGGCGCACGCAGGCCGGGACACGCAGGCCACCCCGGGTGCCGAACCACGTAGGGTCACGAATGTGGAACTGCTACCGCTCACCCCCAATGGCCAGACGCCGGTACGCGCGCTCACCATCGCCGGCACGGACTCCGGCGGCGGCGCGGGCATCCAAGCCGACTCGCGCACCATGGCGCTGTGCGGCGTGCACGCGTGCGTCGCGGTCGCCGCGGTGACCGTGCAGAACACCCTGGGCGTCAGCGGTTTTCATGAGATCCCCCCGCAGATCGTGGCCGATCAGGTCCGAACTGTGGTCAGCGATATCGGCATCGGGGCGGCCAAGACCGGGATGCTGGCCTCCACCGCCATCATCGAAGCGGTCGCCGGAGTGTGCCGGGAAGTCGGCATCGGCCGCGACGGAACCATTCCGCTCGTCGTGGATCCCGTCGCGGCCTCCATGCACGGCGATCCACTCCTGCACGCCGAAGCCCTGGACGCGGTGCGGCACACACTGATTCCGCTCGCCACCGTGGTCACCCCGAACCTCGACGAGGTCCGGCTGATCACCGGCATCGAGGTCATCGACGATGCCACCGCACGCAAGGCCGCCGAAGCCCTGCACGCCCTCGGCCCGCGCTGGGCCATCGTCAAGGGCGGCCACCTGCGCTCCTCCGAGCTCAGCACCGATCTGCTCTTCGACGGCGAAACCTTCCACGAACTGCCCGCCCGGCGCATCGCCACCGGCAACGACCACGGCGGCGGCGACACCCTCGCGGCCGCCATCTGCTGCGCCCTCGCCCACGGCTACCCGGTGCCGGACGCGGTCGCCTTCGCCAAGGAATGGACCTTCCGCTGTCTGGAAGCCTCCTACGACCTGGGCGCCGGCCACGGACCGGTGTCGCCGCTCTGGCGACTGCACCTCGGCTCCCAGTAACCTCCCAGCCAAGCACCAGGTGTGCTCGAGCGTGGTCGTCGAAGTTGGACACCATGATCGAGACAGCAATCGCCGTCGGGGCGGCGGAATCAACGGAGGCCGTGACCGCACCCATTGTGGACATTGTCGTTCCGGTCTACAACGAGGAACGGGATCTGGGGCCGTGCGTGCGGAGACTGCACGCGTTCCTCAGCACCACCTTTCCGTTCCGGGCGCGAATCACAGTGGCGGACAACGCATCCACCGATGACACCCTCGCCGTCGCGCGGATACTCGCGGCCGAACTGGACGGGGTGGAGGTGGTGCATCTGGATCGCAAGGGGCGAGGGCGGGCGCTGCGGGAAGTGTGGCAGCGGTCGGACGCGCAGGTGGTGGCGTACATGGATGTCGATCTTTCGACGGACCTGAACGCACTGCTGCCGTTGGTCGCGCCGCTGGTGTCCGGACATTCGGATGTCGCCATCGGGACGCGGCTGGCATCCTCCGCGCGGGTGGTGCGCGGGCCGAAGCGGGAGATCATCTCGCGTTGCTACAACCTGATCCTGCGGACCTCGTTGCAGGCGCGGTTCACCGATGCGCAGTGCGGGTTCAAGGCCATGCGCGGGCCGGTGGCGAAGCTGGTGTTGCCGCTGGTGGAGGACGGGGAATGGTTCTTCGATACCGAACTGCTGGTGCTGGCGGAGCGAATCGGGCTGCGGATTCACGAAGTG
This sequence comes from Nocardia inohanensis NBRC 100128, assembly GCF_001612945.1. Taxonomy (GTDB): domain Bacteria; phylum Actinomycetota; class Actinomycetes; order Mycobacteriales; family Mycobacteriaceae; genus Nocardia; species Nocardia inohanensis. Next base: position 58,477 of record NZ_BDBK01000021.1, on the reverse strand, counting down.
CCGGTGGACTGGATCGACGATCCGGACAGCCGGGTGGACATCGTCGATACGGCTCGTAAAGACCTGCAAGGGATTTGGCGGGTGGGGCGGGCGTTGACCACCGGGCGGTTGCCGATCAACGAGTTGCGGGAGGCGATCGGGCGGGAGCCATTGGTCGAAGGGGTGCCGCTCGGAATGGTCGGGCAGCTGGTGCGATTCGGGATCGTCGGAGTGGCGTCCACGCTGGCATATCTGGCGCTTTATGTTGCGCTGCAAGGGATTACCGGGGCGCAGATCGCCAACTTCGTGGCTTTGCTGGTCACCGCCATCGGCAATACGGCGGCCAACCGGGCCTTCACCTTCGGGGTGCGCGGGTCCACGCGGGCCGTCTCACACCACTTCCAAGGATTACTCATCTTCGGGGTCGGGCTGTTCCTCACCAGCGGATCACTGTTCGTGCTGCACCACTGGGCGCCGGAAGCCGAAGTGCATTTGGAGCTGCTGTTCCTGGTGCTCGCCAACCTGCTCGCGACGCTGGCTCGATTCGTCGGCCTGCGCTGGGTGTTCCGGCAGGCCGGGGCGCCCGGTGCGCGAAACGTTCCCGCCGTCGCGGAAGGAGTGAGCGAATGACCTCGACCTTGACCGAATCGCCCCGGACCTCGCCTTCGGCCGCAACGGCCGCGACCGGTATCGGTGACCGGCCGCGGTGGGAGCTGCCGGCGCTGGCGGTGCTGCTCATCGGAACAGCCGCCGCCTACCTGTGGAACCTGTCCGCCAACGGCTGGGCCAACTCGTTCTATTCCGCTGCGGTACAGGCGGGTTCGGTGTCGTGGAAGGCGTTCTTCTTCGGCTCCTCCGATGCGGCCAACTCCATCACCGTCGACAAGACGCCGCTGTCGCTGTGGCCGATGGAGTTGTCGGTCCGGATGTTCGGGCTCTCCAGCTGGGCGATGCTGCTGCCGCAGGTGCTGCTCGGCATCGGTTCGGTCGCATTGCTGTGGGCGACCGTGCGACGAAACTTCGGGGCCACCGCCGGACTGCTGGCGGGGTTCGCGCTCGCGGTGACTCCCGTTGCGGCGCTCATGTTCCGGTTCAACAATCCGGACGCCATGCTGGTGTTCCTCATGATCGCGGCGGCGTGGGCGATGACCCGCGCGGTGGCGGATGGACGATGGCGGTGGCTGGTGCTCACCGGGCTGTTCATTGGATCGGGGTTCCTGGCAAAGCAATTGCAGGTGCTGCTGGTGGTGCCGGCGCTCGCGCTGACCTACCTGGTCGCCGGTCCACCTCGGCTCGGCAAACGGATTCTGCAATTGTTCGCGGCCGGGGCTTCGATGATCGCCGGAGCAGGATGGTGGGTGCTCATCGCCCAGCTGTGGCCGGCTTCGGATCGACCGTATTTCGGTGGTTCGCAGCATAATTCGATCATCGAGCTGACCCTCGGATACAACGGGCTGGGACGCCTCAACGGTGAGGAGAGCGGGAGCGTCGGGCCCGGCGGCGAACTACCGGCCGGCGGGAACGGCATGTGGGGTTCCACCGGTATCGGGCGACTCTTCGAACCAGCACAGGGCGGTCAGATCGCCTGGTTGATCCCGGCCGCGCTCATCCTGCTCGCCGGTGCACTCCTGTTGCGCGGCAAGGCTCCTCGCACCGATGCGCGCCGGGCGTCCATGATCCTGTGGGGCGGATGGCTGCTGGTCACCGGGCTGACCTTCTCCTTCATGAAGGGCATCTTCCACCAGTACTACACGGTGGCCCTGGCCCCGGCCGTCGCGGTGGTGACCGCAGCGGGCGCGGTGTTGCTCTGGCGCGAACGCCACCGCCCGTGGATTCGAGTCGTCCTGGCTCTCGCACTCGCCGCGACCACCTTCACCGCCTGGATCCTGTTGTCCCGCAGCAGCACCTTCCTGCCCTGGCTGCGCTGGACCGTATTGATCGCGGGCATCATCAGCACCCTCGCTCTCCTCGTCCCGCTCCCCCGCAAAACAGCCATCGCGACGGCCTGCGCGGCAACGGTGATCGCCCTGGCCGGGCCGACCGCCTACACCGCGCAAACCCTCACCGCCGGGCACGCGGGCCCCATCCCCAGCGCCGGACCCAGCGTCGGCCACGGTTTCGGCGGCTTCGGCGGTGGACCCGGTGACGGTCGAAGCCGAACCGACGGCGCCGGTGCAGCGCCCGAGCGCGGCCAGCCGGGCGGCGGCATGATGGGTGGCGGACCGGTCGGCGGCATCATGGGCGCGAGCAAGCCGAGCGATGCGGTGACCGCGCTGCTCGCCACCGACGGTGACAACTACACCTGGGTGGCGGCCACCGTAAGTTCCAACAGCGCAGCCGGATTCCAGCTGGCGACACAGTTGCCGGTCATGCCCATCGGCGGATTCAACGGCAGCGACCCCTCCCCCACCCTCGCCCGATTCCAGCAGTACGTAGCGGAAGGACAGATCCACTACTTCGTCGCCGGCTCCCAACCGGGCCGGGAACGCGACGGCGGATCAGCGAATACCAGTTCGCAGATAACCCAGTGGGTGAAGGACCACTTCGCCTCCCGGGAGGTGGACGGGGTCACCCTCTACGACCTCACCACCCCGCTCCCCTGAAATGTCGAGATCATCCGGCGGAAGGCGACTTCCGCCGGATGCTCGCGTCCTACCCTGAAACAAGCATCGGACCAGCGAGTTTCAGGGACTCCACATGACCCCTCCCATGCCCCTCAGCGACGAACACCGAGAAGCTTTCTGGCGCACCGTCGGCTGGCGTCCAGACCTCCCCGACCAGGAGCGCGAGCACATAGAGCGCTGCTGGGACGACCAATCCATCGAACTGGCCGAGGCTTTCGGCTTCTGATCGGTCCGGCGTATTCCTAGGATCAGTGAATCATCACCGATTCACATGGGGGTTCGCCGCTTTGACCTATCCACCGCATGCACGGCGACATCGCCGATCGGCCATGATCTTCGGGCTGGCCACCGCATTGATCGTCGCAGCGGGCGCAACAGCATATTTCCTGATGAATCGGGCAGACGAGCCCGAGCAGGTCGCCCGAGGCGGGTTCGATAATCCGCTCTCGCTCGACCCCTGCTCGTACATCGAACCGAAGACATTCGCCGCCGTCGCGGACCGAGCGCCCCAGGGCGGTCCGTGGGTCCGCGTGCGGCCCGCCGGCTTCAGCATCTGTACGGCGGAGGTGATGCACTCAGGCCTTCCTGTCACCATCAACCTGGAGGCCAGGCATTTCGAGTCGCACGAAACCTCCTACACCGCAACGAAAACCACGAAACGCGGATCTGTCGAGATAGCCGATCTCGGCAGCAATGGACTGGAACACTGCCCGCAATTGCTCATCCGTCCGGATGGGGCCGCCGTCCGGCTGTCGGCGTCCATGGATTCACCGCGTGGCGCGAACACCCGTGAAACAGTATGCGAGATCCGCGATGCCGCCACCGACGCGGCGGTATCGGCACTCACCCGCGGTTCCGCGAAAAGCCTCGAATACCCCGCCGATTCACTCGCCGGCATCTCCCCCTGCTACCGCTTCACCGCCGCGAACCTCCAGTCCACCGTCGGCCAGTCCCCGGTGACCAAGCACCCATCCGAATTGCCGTACACCTGCGAATGGGAAGTCGGCAACGCCACCGTCCACCTCGAAATCGGTCTGAAACCGAAATCCGAAACCGGTGGATTCGGCGACGAAACACTCGAAGGCCATCAAGCCAACGCCATGCAATTGAACACAACCGAGTGCATCGTCCAGACCCTCGGACGCGGTTGGGAACCCTGGCCGGGCAGCCACGCCAACTATCCCGGCGGCACCGACGCCGACTCCGCGGCCTACGTCGAATTGGCTACGCTCAGTGTCCGGGGAACCACGGATGACGGCTGCGGCAAGGCCGCAGCACTTGCGACCATCCTGTGGCGACAACTGCCGAAGGCGTAGGAGGCCCACCCCGGTTTTCGCGGCAGGCGCCAGGGAAGACGAATTCCTATGATCGAGTGATCGATTCGTACTCGGCAGGGGGTTCGCCGCTATGTCCGAACCACAGCAAGAACCCGACACCGGTTCCGGGCAGTCGCCGTGGGCGCGGTCCGATGCTCAGCCGCAGTACGCGGTGGAGATCGGGCCGCCTGCCTACATCGAGCCGCCGCTCCCGGCCGCAGCACCGGAAGGTGTAGCGCCGCAACCCGACTCGAGGAGGTCCAGCGCTGCTCCGCCGAAGCGCAGGACGGCCCTGATGCTGGGTGCGGTCGGAGTGCTGCTGGTAGCGGTGGCCGGCACGGCGGTGATGGCCGGTACGCGGGGCGAAGACCGAAGCACTTCCGCCGCGACTGCTTCCGCGAGTGCCAGTAGCTGGGCAGGCGGGGGATTCGATGATCCGGCGTCCATCGACCCTTGTTCGTTCGTCGAGCCGTCGATGTTCGCGGGGGTCGCGGCGAAGAGTTCGGGGGGCGTGCCGGAGGTGCGGATCGAGCCGGAGAGTTTCTCCGGGTGCGCGGTGGAATTGGGGTTGGGTGGAACACGGCCCGGGGTGACGGCGAAGTTCGATATCGCGCGGCTGCCCGCGGAATTTCTGGCGCGGTATGCCGATCTTCCGATGGTTCAGCATGGTCCGGTGAAGACCACCGATGCCGGTGCGGTCTCGGCGGAGGAGTGCGGGCAGTTGATCCTGCGCGGCGACGGGGTCGGGGTGATCCTGTCGGTGACCGCCGCGGGGGCGCATGGCACTGTCTCCGAAACCCTGTGCAAGGTACGCGATATCGTGAGCGAGGCGGCCGTCGCCGCGTTCACCGGCAATACGGCGAAGCGCATGAGATATCCGTCCGATTCGGTGGGCTGGGCCGATCTTTGCGCATTGTTGAGCGAGTCCGAGCTGCGGTCGGCGACGCGGGCGAGTTCGGCTGCCGCCGAAGACGATTCGATCGCCTATCACTGCCGCTGGAAGGCCGATCAGGCCGTCATCAATCTGCATGCCGAGCTGGCCGGGCGGTCGCAGCCCGTACCGGGCGGTGCTACGGCGATCATCGCGGGCCGGAAAACGGTGGTTGAGGACGATCCGGCGGGGCGATGCGTGCTGACGCTCACGGGGCGTTCGTGGGAGCCGTGGTCGGGCACCCATTTCGACTATCCGGACGCCGCCGACGACAGTGCGTCACGGTTCGCGGAGCAGATCACGCTGATCGTCTACAACGGGAAGGACTCCTGCGTCGCGGCGAAAGCCCTGGCCGCGACTGCTTGGCCGAAACTGCCGCACTGATCAGTGCGCAGCGTTCAAAGCCGTGTGCAGGGTGGCGGCCCACTGCTGGACGATGTCCTTGCGGCGCAGGGAGTCGTCGGTGAGGACGTCCGCCAGGCCGAGGCCACGGGCCATGTCGAGGGTGGCTTGGACGAGGTGGTGGGCGACCGGGTCTTTGTCGTCCACGCCGAGGGCTTCGACGGCCAAGCGGTGCTGGGTGCGGCCGAAGTGGGCTTCCAGCGGGACTATTCGTTCGCGTAGGACCGGGTCGGCGGCGGCGTGGGTCCAGACCTGGAGGGCCGCTTTGAAGAAGGGGGTGGTGTAGCCCTCCACCAGCGAGGTGACCACGGCTTCGGTGCGGCCCACGCCTTCGGCGATCTCGTCGATGGACTTGGCCTCCGTCATGGCTTGAACCATGCGGGTTTCGAACATGTACTCGAGGGCGGCGGTGATCAGGTCCTCACGGGTGGGGAAATGATGCTGGGCCGCGCCTCGGGACACCCCGGCGCGTTCGGCGACCACGGCCACCGTGGCGGCTGCCCAGCCGTTCTCGGCCAGGCAGTCGATGGTGGCCTCCAGCAGCCGCTGCCGGGTGGCCCGGCTGCGGTCCTGCTTGGGTTCGTGGGGTGTCGCCATGGGGGCTATTCTGCCCAGTTCGGTGGACGCTTCTGAAAGAAGGCCGTCATGCCCTCGATCACCTGGGGGGTTCCGAAGAAACCGGCCGAGCGTTTGGCCAGGTCCTCCGCCGCGCGATCGAAGGCGATGAGCAGGTCGGCGTTGACCAGGCGCTTGGATTCGGCCAGGCCCTGGGGAGCGCCCTTGCGGAGTTCACCGCAGAGCCGGGCGGTCTCGATCGCCGGGTCTTCGGCCGCCACCGTGATGAGGCCGATGCGTTCGGCTTCGGCGGCGTCGAAGGTCTCGCCGGTGCTGAAATAGCGGGCTGCCGCACGGGCGGACAGGCGCGGGAGCAGCGGGAGCGAGATCATGAAGGGAGCCAGGCCGATACGGACTTCGGTGAGGCCGAAGCTGCTGCTGGTGCCCGCCACCGCGATGTCACAGGCGGCGAGGATGCCCATGCCGCCCGCGCGGACATTACCGTTCACCTGTGCCACAACGGGTTTCGGCATCTCCAGGATGGTGCGCAGGACCGAGATCATCCAGCGGGTGCGGATGTCGGCGGCGGCGGCCGGGTCGGCGTCCAGGGTTTCCTTGAGGTCCGCGCCCGCGCAGAAGGTGTTGCCGGTGTGGGTCAGGATGACGCCGCGCACCGCGTCGTCGGCGGCCGCCTGCTCCAGACCCGCGAGCAGTTCGGTGATCAACCGCGAGGACAGCGCATTGCGGTTGTGCGGGGAATCCAGTGTGAGAGTGGCGAATCCGTCCGCTACCGCGTAGCGGACGAACGGGCCCTCGGGCGCTTCGCTCATCAGTAGGACCTCGGGAGGCCGAGGGAGTGCTGGGCGACGAAGTTCAGGATCATTTCGCGCGAGACGGGGGCCACGCGGGCGATGCGGGAGGCGGCGAGCATGCCCGCCAGACCCACATCCGAGGTCAGACCGGCGCCGCCGTGCGTCTGGATCGCCTGATCGAGTGCCTTGATACTCGCTTCGGCCGCAGCGTATTTCGACATATTGGCGGCTTCGGCGGCCCCGAAGTCGTCACCGCTGTCGTAGAGGAACGCGGCCTTCTGCATCATCACCTTGGCCAGCTCGAGTTCGATCTTCACCTGGGCGAGCGGATGCGAAATGCCCTGGTGCGAACCGATCGGCGCACCCTTCCACACCGCGCGCTCCTTGGCGTACTTCACCGCCTGATCGATGGCGTAACGCCCCATGCCGACCGCCATCGCCGCACCCATGATGCGCTCGGGGTTCAGGCCCGCGAACAGCTGCGCGATGGCCGCGTCCTCCTGGCCGACCAGCGCGGTCGCGGGCAGGCGCACGTCATCGAGGAACAGCGTGAACTGGTTGTCCGGCTCGATGATGTCCATTTCCTGCTTCGTCTTGATGAAGCCGGGGGCATCGGTGGGGACGATGAACAGGGCGGGCTGGAGATTGCCGGTCTTGGCGTTCTCGGTGCGCGCCACGATCAGCACCGCCTCGGCCTGATCCACGCCGGAGATGAAGATCTTGCGGCCGTTGAGGATCCAGTCCTCGCCATCGCGGCGGGCGGTGGTGGTGATCTTGTGCGAGTTGGAGCCCGCGTCCGGCTCGGTGATGCCGAAGACCATCTTGCCCGAGCCGTCGGCCAGCTTGGTCAGCCAGTGCTGCTTCTGCGCCTCGGTGCCGTACTTGGTGATGATGGTGCCGCAGATGGCGGGCGAAACCACCATGAGCAGCAGGCCGCAACCCTGCGCGGCCAGCTCCTCCTGCACCAGCGCGAGCTCGTAGATGCCCGCGCCACCGCCGCCGTACTCCTCGGGCAGGTTCACGCCCAGGAAACCGAGTTTGCCCGCCTCGTCCCACAATTCGTCGAACGGCTCGTTGCGGCGGGCCTTGGGACCGGCGTAATCGCGGAAGTTGTATTTGGCGGCGAGCTTCGCGACGGCGGCCCGCAGCGCCTTCTGTTCGTCGGTTTCGATGAAGCTCATTGCCTACTCCTGGTTTTCAGCGTCGTCGGACTGGACCACGGCGAGGATTGCGCCGACTTCGACCTGCTGGCCTGCGGTTACGTTGAGTTCGGTGAGAGTGCCCGCGGCGGGGGCCGCGATGGTGTGCTCCATCTTCATCGCCTCCAGCCACAGGATGGGCTGGCCCTTCTCGACCCGGCTGCCGACCTCCGCGCCCACGCGGATGACCGCGCCCGGCATCGGTGCGAGCAGCGAGCCCTCGGCGACCTGATCGGCCGGATCCTCGAAGCGCGGCAGGCGGCGCACGGCCACCGGGCCGAGCGGGGAATCGACCGCGACCAGGTCACCGTAGCGGGCGACACGGAAAGTGCGGCGAACCTTGCCGCGCTCCCCCGGCACCAGCAGCGTGACGGAATCCGGTGTGGCATCCAGCAATTCGAGGCCGTCGATGCCCTCCACCTCGAGGCCGGCACGGGTGATGCGGTAGCGCACCTCGTGCTTGCCGGTGAGGCGGCTGTCGTAGGACTTGGACTGGCTCTGCGACGGCAGATTGCGCCAACCGGACGGCAACCCACGGCCGACCCGCGCCGACTTCCGGTTGGCGGCGGCATCGGCGAGCGCGGCGGCCACGATCGAGAGCTGCTCGTCAGCCTCGGAAACCAAAGGCGCGGAGAGCTTTTCCAGGCCGTGCGTGGCGAAGAAGGCGGTATCGGTGTCGCCCGCCAGGAACGCCGGATGCCGCAGCACGCGCACCAGCAGGTCCCGGTTGGTGACCAGGCCGTGGATTTCGGCGCGCTGCAAGGCCGATGCCAGCAGATGCGCTGCCTCGTCCCGGGTTTCGGCGAAGGAGATGACCTTCGAGAGCATCGGATCGTAGTGCACGCCGACCACGGAACCGTCCACCACGCCGGTGTCCAGACGCACGCCCGGTTCGGTCAGGACGGTGAATTCGCCTGCGGTGCCGGGGATATCGAGCTTGTGCACGGGGCCCGACTGCGGCTGCCAATCGTGCGCGGGATCCTCGGCATACAGCCGCACCTCGATGGCATGCCCGCGCATCTCCGGCTGCTTCGCCGGCAGCGGGCGACCCGCCGCCACCTGCAACTGGAGGCGCACCAGGTCCAGGCCGGTGACCTGCTCGGTGACCGGATGCTCCACTTGGAGACGGGTATTCATCTCCAGGAAGAAGAAGTCGCCCTTCTCGTCGGCCAGGAATTCGACGGTGCCCGCACCCTCGTAACCGATGGCCTCCGACGCCAGCTTCGCGGCCTCGAACAGCCGCGCCCGCATGCCGTCGATCTTCTCGACCAGTGGGGACGGGGCCTCCTCCACGACCTTCTGGTGGCGGCGCTGAATCGAGCATTCGCGTTCGCCGACCGCCCACACCGTGCCCTGGGTGTCGGCCATGACCTGCACTTCGATGTGGCGGCCGGTCTCCAGGTAGCGCTCACAGAAGACGGTCGGATCACCGAAGGCGGACTGGGCTTCCCGCTGCGCGGCCTCGATCTGCGGGGTCAGGTCGGCCAGCTCGCGCACCACGCGCATACCGCGGCCGCCGCCGCCCGCCGACGCCTTGATCAGCACCGGCAGCAGGTCGGCGGTGACCTCGGCGGGGTCGAGCTGCTTCAGAACGGGCACACCGGCGGCGTCCATCATCTTCTTGGACTCGACCTTGGAGCCCATCTGCTCGATGGCGGTGACCGGCGGGCCGATCCAGGTCAGCCCGGCATCCTGCACCGCCTTGGCGAATTCGGCGTTCTCGGAGAGGAATCCGTAGCCCGGGTGGATCGCGTCGGCGCCGGCGGCCAGCGCGGCCTCGATGATCAGCTCAGCGCGCAGGTAGGTTTCGCCGGGAGTGTTGCCCGGCAGGCGAATCGCCGCGTCCGCCTCGGCCACATGCGGGGCGTTGGCATCGGCATCCGAGTACACCGCGGTCGTCGCGATACCCATCCGGCGGCAGGTGGCGAACACCCGCCGGGCGATCTCGCCGCGATTGGCGACCAGAACGTTCGTGATCTCCATACTCGGCCTCACATCCGGAAGACGCCGAAGCCCTCGGCGCCCTTGATCGGGGAATTGTGGATGGCGGACAAGGCCATTCCCAACACCGTGCGGGTATCGCGGGGGTCGATGACGCCGTCGTCGTAGAGGCGGCCCGACATGAACATGGGCAGCGATTCGGCCTCGATCTGCGCCTCGATCATGGCGCGCAGACCGGCGTCCTGCTCCTCGTTGAACGGAATCCCGCGTGCCTCATTGGCCGCCCGGCCCACGATGGAGATGACGCCCGCCAGCTGCGCACCACCCATGACAGCGGATTTCGCACTGGGCCAAGCGAATACGAAGCGCGGATCGTAGGCACGACCGCACATGCCGTAATGGCCCGCACCGTAGGACGCACCCATGAGCAGCGAAATGTGCGGCACCTTCGAGTTCGACACCGCGTTGATCATCTGCGCGCCGTGCTTGATGATGCCCTTCTGCTCGTACTCCTTGCCGACCATGTAGCCGGTGGTGTTGTGCAGGAACAAAAGTGGCGTATTCGACTGGTTCGCCAGCTGGATGAACTGGGTGGCCTTCTGCGCTTCCTCGGAGAACAGCACGCCGCGCGCATTGGCGAGGATGCCGACCGGGTAGCCGTGCAGTTCCGCCCAGCCGGTGACCAGACTGGAGCCGTAGAGCGGCTTGAACTCGTCGAAGTCCGAACCGTCCACCACGCGGGCGATGACCTCGCGCGGATCGAACGGGATCTTGAGGTCGGTCGGCACGATGCCGAGCAGTTCCTCCTGGTCGTAGAGCGGCTCGATGATCTCCTCGATCGGTCGCGCCGCCGGACCCTGCTTCTGCCAGTTCAGCCGCTTCACGATGGAGCGGCCCAGGCGAATCGCGTCCTGCTCGTCCACGGCCAGGTAGTCCGCGAGACCCGAAGTGCGGGCGTGCATTTCCGCACCGCCCAGGGATTCGTCGTCGGACTCCTCACCGGTGGCCATCTTGACCAGCGGCGGACCGCCCAGGAACACCTTGGAGCGATCCTTGATCATGACCGTGTAGTCGGACATGCCCGGGATGTACGCGCCGCCCGCGGTCGAATTGCCGAAAACCAGTGCGATGGTGGGGATTCCGGCCGCCGACAAACGAGTCAGGTCCCGGAACATGCGCCCGCCGGGGACGAACACCTCTTTCTGCGTGGGCAGATCCGCGCCGCCGGACTCCACCAGGCCGATCACCGGCAGGCGGTTCTCCAGCGCGATGTCGTTCATGCGCAGGGTCTTGCGCAGCGTCCACGGGTTCGAGGTGCCGCCGCGCACCGTCGGATCCGGTGCGGTGATCATGCACTCGACGCCCTCGACGATGCCGATGCCCGCGATGACGCTCGCACCCACATGGAAGTCACTGCCCCACCCGGCCAGCGGGGCCAGCTCCAGGAACGGCGAATCCTCGTCGAGCAGCAGCTCGATGCGCTCGCGCGCGGTCAGCTTGCCGCGCTTGCGATGCCGCGCCATCTTGTCCGGACCGCCGCCTGCGATGTTCTTGGCGTACTCGGCCTCCACCTCGGTCAACTTGGCGGTCATGGCTTCGGCGGCCGCCTGATAGTCGGCCGATTTCGGATCTACGGTGCTACGCAGAGTGGTCAAGACTGGAACCCCAATCGCTTGGCCGCGAGGCTGGTCAGGATTTCGTTGGTGCCGCCGCCGATACCGAGAATGCGAACGTCCCGGTAGTGGCGCTCGACCTCGGACTCACGCATGTAGCCGAGCCCGCCGAAGAGCTGAACCGCCTGGTGGGCAACCCATTCGGCGGTCTCCACGGCGGTGTTCTTGGCGAAGCACACCTCGGCGATGAGATCGGTCTCGCCCTGGGCGGCACGGTCCACCACATGATGGGTGTAGACGCGGGCCACATCGATGCGGCGCGCCATCTCCGAGAGGGTGTTCTGCACGGCCTGGCGGCTGATCAGCGGGCGGCCGAAGGTTTCGCGGTCGCGGCACCATTGCAGGGTGAGGTCCAGGCAGCGCTGGGCGTGACCGTACGCCTGGGCGGCGAGGCCGACACGTTCGCTCACGAAGGCCGTGGCGATCTGGGCGAAGCCGGAGTTCTCCGCGCCGACCAGGTTCGAAACCGGCACGCGCGCATCGACATAGGAGAGTTCGGCGGTGTCGGAGGCCAGCCAGCCCATCTTCTCCAGCTTGCGGCTGACGGTGAAGCCGGGCGTGCCCTTCTCGACGACGAGCAGCGAGACGCCGGCCGCGCCGGAGCCGCCGGTGCGCACCGCCGTTACCACGTAATCGGCGCGCACGCCGGAGGTGATGAAGGTCTTGGAGCCGTTGACGATGAACTCGTCGCCGTCGCGTACCGCGGTGGTGCGCAGGTGGCCGACATCGGAACCGCCACCCGGCTCGGTGATCGCCAGGGAACCGATCTTCTCGCCCGCCAGGGTCGGCTTCACCCAGCGCTCGATGTGCTCCTGATTCCCGGACGCGACGATGTGCGGCACCGCGATCCCGCAGGTGAAGAGCGAGGCGAACAGGCCGCCCGAGCAGCCCGCGTAATGCAATTCCTCGCACACGATGGCGGCGTCGATACCGTCACCGCCGGAACCGCCGACCTCTTCGGGGAACTGGATGCCCAGCAGCCCCAGCGCGCCCGCCTTCTTGTGCAGCTCGCGCGGGATCTCGCCGCTCCGTTCCCAATCGTCCAGATACGGGAGCACTTCCCGCTCGGCGAAACCACGCACGGTAGCCCGCAATTCGCGACGCTCCGGCGTGGTCCAGGGATTCACGTATCCGGTCTTCATGGCAGCAACTCCACAGGAATCTCGATGTGCCGGGCTCGCAGCCATTCCCCGAGCCCCTTGGCCTGCGGATCGAAGCGCGCCTGATAGGCCACGCCCTCCCCCAGCAGCCCTTCGACAATGAAATTGAGGGCCCGCAGATTCGGCAGGACATGCCGGGTCACGGGCAGTTTCGCGGTCTCCGGCAGCAGCAGGCGCAACTCGTCGACGGTCAAAGCGTTGACCAGCCACCGCCATTCGGCGTCGGTGCGGACCCAGACGCCGATATTGGCATTGCCGCCCTTGTCGCCGCTGCGGGCCAGCGCGATCGTGCCCAGCGGGACGCGCTTGGTTTCACCGGCCGGAAGCGGCTGTGGCAGAACCGGTTCCGCGACCTCCGCCAGCGTCAATGTCTCCGATGCGGGTGCGATGGCGACCTCGGAACCGTCCGGCAGCACGGCGGTGTGCGGAACTTCCCCGGAATCGACGTAACCCGGCTTGAAAACTCCGTACGGGCCGCCGTTTCCGGGCGGTGCGGTCAGCGAGAAGCCCGCGTAGCTGGCCAGCGCCAATTCGACTGCCACGCTGGAGAATCCACGGCCCACCTTGCTGGGGTCGGGATCGCGCACGACACAGCGCAGCAGCGCGCTGGCCTGCTCCTCGGTCTCGGCGTCCGGGCGGTCCAGGCGCACCAGCGACCAGTCCAGCTCGGCGGGGCGCACCGGCAGCCAGGACTCCAGCTGCTGTTGCGCCAGTCGCGCTTTGGCCTCGATATCCAGGCCGGTGACGATGAATTCGACTTCATTGCGGAAGCCGCCGATGGTGTTCAGCGAGACCTTGGTCCGCGCGGGCGGGGCCTCGCCGAGCACGCCGCTGATCAGCACGCGGTCCGGCCCCTCCTGGCTGAGCCGGATGCTGTCCAGGCGGGTGGTCACATCCGGGCCGGCGTAGCGCGGGCTCTGGATCTCGTACATGAGCTGGGCTTCCACCGTGTCCACGGTGACCGCGCCGCCGGTGCCTTCGTGCTTGGTGATCACGCTGCTGCCGTCGCGGCGGAGCTCGGCGATCGGGAAGCCGGGGCGGTTCATATCCGGGATCTCGGTGAAGAAGGCGAAATTGCCGCCGGTGGCCTGGGTGCTGCACTCGATCACATGGCCCGCCACCACGGCGCCGGCGAGCGCGTCGTAATCCGTACGGCTCCAACCGAAATGGGCGGCGGCGGGGCCGACCACCAGCGAGGCGTCGGTGACGCGGCCGGTGACGACGATGTCCGCGCCCGCGTTCAGGCATTCGGCGATGCCCCATGCGCCGAGGTAGGCATTGGCCGTGAGCGGGGCGCCCAAGCCGAGTTCGGCGGCGCGCGGCAGCAGGTCGTCACCGGTCACGTATGCGATCTTCGGTGTGAGACCGAGCTTTTCGGCCACCTCGCGGACGCGCTGCGCCAGCCCGGCGGGGTTCAGGCCGCCCGCGTTCGCGACGATCTTCACGCCCGATTCCAGGGCCAGGCCGAGGCTGCCCTCCAGCTGCTTCACGAAAGTCTTGGCGTAGCCGAGGTTCGCGTCCTTCATACGATCCCGGCCCAGGATCAGCATGGTGAGTTCGGCCAGATAGTCGCCGGTGAGCACATCGAGCTGCCCGCCCTCGAGCATCTCGCGCATGGCGCTGAGCCGATCACCGTAGAAGCCGGAACAGTTGCCGATCCGAAGAAGCTCCGGATTCTCGGCGAGCTGACTCATACTGGGCCTCCCATGTGCACCCGCGTCCGGGCGCGGCGTCTCTGCCGCGGTCGGATCAAGGGTCACATCGGGACAAGAAAAAATCAAGCCTGCGTGCTTGTTAATTTGTGGGATCGCAGGTCAGAGCCGGTGTCGGGCGATTCGGCACCCTTCCTGCAAACTTGAGCGATGTCGTCGAGCGTGATTTTCGTGCTGCTGCTGGCCCTTGCCGGATTCCTGCTCGGCGGGGCCTACACGACCTGGAAGACAGCCAAGCCCCTCGCCATCGCGCTCGCCGTGGCCGGTGCGCTCGCCGTGGCCGGGGCCATCCTCTGGATGTAGACGACTCTCGTAGCTCTCAGGGGCTTCGCCCCCGAACCCCCTCGAGACTTCGGGGCTCCGCCCCAGCCCCCTCGCGACTTCCGGGGCTCCGCCCCCGGCCCCCGATGGTTCTTGCTACTCGGCGTCGAGGCGGAAGATGCGCAGGTCCTCCGGTACTCCGCTGAGCGGGGCGGCGAAGAAGCTGCGGCGGTAGGGCTTTACGCCGAAACCGAGTTCTTCCAAGGTTTCCGGGTCGAGGGAATCCAGGGTGACGGCGGAGAGCATGGTGTTGCCGTTGCCGCCCGCTTCCATCACGCGCGCGGCGATGGTGACGTCGACACCCAGCCAGTCGCCGCCGATCTCGCGGGGCGAACCCGTGTGCAGGCCCACCCGCATCTGGGGGCGGTAGCCGTCGATGCTGACGCCCGAGAGGTTCTCCTTGGCGGCCACGGCCGCCCGTACGGCCCGATCGGCCGACGGGAAGACCGCCATCACCCCATCGCCCATGCGCTTCACCACGGAGCCGCCACGGTCCACGATGGGCGGTTCGATGGCCTTGGCCACGCGGCGCAGCAGTTCCAGGGTCGCCTCGTCACCGGCGGCGAGGGACCAGCTGGAGAAGGCCACCAGATCGGTGAACATGATGGTGATCTCCTGGGTGCCGCGGCCCTTGCCGACCCGTTCCAGCATGGCCTGCCAGACCTGGAGGGCGCCCAGGCCCAATTCGCGTGCGGCACTGGGCGAATCGCCGACCAGCTTGTCGGCGGCACGGGCCACAGCGCGGGCGCTGCCGGGACCGGAGACCGAGAGCGGATCACCGAAAGCGGGGTCGCCGGGCAGGTTTTCGCGGGCCTTGCGGATCGCGCCGATCAGGTCGCCGCGCTGATTGGCGGCGGCCATCAGGCCGGAGAGCTGGCCGGGGAAACGGCCCCGGCGGCGGTTGGCTTCGTTCTCGTCGATATCGGCCGGGACCAGCGGAATCACCACATCCGGATCGATGGGACGCGGTTCACGCGGACGGGAACCGGTCGAGTTCTTCGACCGGTTGCGATCGGTGCCCAAACCTTCGGTGCGGTTCGCGTCGTTCGCGCGGTCTCCGCCGTCGGAGGGTCGTTCGCTCACGCCCAGAGCGTATCTCAGGGCTTGATCCTCGGATGGATTAATGATTGCCACCTGTACACCTCCCGATCGGTACGAGCGGCCACAACGTTGAGCCCGCCGATGTTTGAGTGCGTTGGTTGCTGAGGCGATGCTACCGACGGTTCAGTTCGGCGGCTAGGCCCTTCCGGATGGAAGCGACAGTTTTCACACAGCGTTCTTCTCAACGTACCTGTCACCCCGGTCGCGACCCGGAAATGACATCCCCCGGAAATGACATCGGCCCGATACGGAGACTCCGTATCGGGCCGATGGCGCTACCGGCCGGGCAGTGGCCGGCAGCTCCCCGGGCAGGGTCTAGGCGTCGCGCTCATTGGTCACATAGAGCGCGGCGGCGAACACGATCACCACGAAGGCTGTGAAATAGACCAGCGAACCCCACTGGCCCCAATGCCACGGTGCGGAGTCGTCGGCCGAGAGGCCGAGGAAACGGGACGCGTTCTGGAAGGGCAGGAACACCCGGATATTGCTGCCCACCTTGCCGAAAACGCTGACGATCGGCTCGATCAGGGTCGGCCACACGATCAGCAGCGACAGCGCCGCCGCCGACTGGCGCAGCAGCGCGCCCAGGCCGACCGAGAGGAACACCACCAGCGCGATGAAGATCGGGACGCCGTAGAAGACGCGCAGATCGCCGCTCAAGCTCAGGTCGTGGCCGACATCGGACTTGGTCAGCGCCTTCAGGATGAAGAAGCTCAGGAAGGTCAGCAGCCCCGAGAAGACCGCCATCACCACCGCGATGAAACCGGCCTTGGCCGCCAGCACCGCCGCGCGATTCGGGACCGCCAGGAAGCTGGCCTTGATGGTGCCGAAACGGTACTCGCTGGTCACCGCCAGCGCCGCCACGATCATCACCAGGATGTAGCCGAAGCCCGGAATGAACGGCGGCACCCCGATGAAGCCCAGCCCGGCCACCGCGTTGTCGGCGCTCGGGGGCTCGGCCATGGTGACGTGACCGCTCTCGACCTGCTTGTTGTACTCGCTCATCTCGAAGTTGAGCAGGAAGGCGAACCCCACCGCCAGCAGCAGCGCCCAGACGGCGATCAGGGCCGAACACCACCAGGGCGAACGGGTAGAGGTGAGCTTGATACGTTCCGCGGCAAGCACTCCCATCAGAGCGCACCTCCCATCACCTGATCGAAACCGGCGGCGTGGTACTGGACCGAACCGCCCGTCATGCTCATGAACGCTTCCTCCAGCGAGGCCCGCTGCGGGGACAGCTCGAAGAGCGTGATGTCGTTGGCGCCGGCCAGTTTTCCGACCGCGTCGCTGGTCACGCCGACCACGATCAGGGCCGGGCCGTCGCCGTCCTCACGCACCGTCATCCCGTTGGAGGTGAGCAGGCTGCGCAATTGATCCAGCTGCGGACTGCGCACGCGCACAGACGCTTCCGACGACTTCTCGATGAAATCCTTGGTGGGGGTGTCGGCGATGAGACGGCCCTGGCCGATCACGATGAGATGGTCGGCGGTCTGCGCCATCTCGGCGAGCAGGTGGCTCGAGACCAGCACGGTGCGACCCTCGGAGGCGAGGCGCTGCATGAAACGGCGGATCCACAGAATGCCCTCGGGATCCAGGCCGTTCACCGGCTCGTCGAACAACAGCACCTGCGGATCGCCGAGCAGCGCGCCCGCCAGGCCGAGCCGCTGGGACATGCCGAGCGAGAAGCCGCCCGCCTTCTTCCCGGCCACCTCCGACAGGCCGACCAGGCGCAGCACCTCGTCGACGCGGGAGACCGGGAGACCGTTCGAAGCCGCCATCCAGCGCAGATGCGAACGAGCCGAACGATTCGGATGCACCCACTTGGCATCCAGCAGCGCACCCACCTTTGTGAGCGGATTCGCCAGGTCGCGGTACGATGTGCCGTCGATCAGCGCGGTACCCGAAGTCGGTTTGTCCAGACCCAGGATCATGCGCATGGTGGTCGATTTACCGGCCCCGTTCGGGCCCAGAAAACCGGTCACCTGGCCCGGGCGGACCGAGAACGACAGATCCTGCACCGCGACGGTCTGGCCATAGTGTTTGGTCAGGCCCCTCAGTTCGATCATGGGGAACAGTCTTCCTCGAGAACCGGTCCCGGACCATAGCTCAGAGGTCGCGCGTTCCGTCCTACTCGAGGATGACCTGTCCCCCGAGCCACTCCCGCCATACCCTCACATACGAGTCACGGGGGCTACGGGTTCACCGCCGGCGGGATTCAGAGCGAAGGAGACGACGCCTGCGCCCAGAAACGCTTGGGGATACGGCCCGCTTCCCTTGCCAGCCAACCGGCTTCGACCGCGTGCGCCATGGCCGCCGCCATCAGGGCGGGGCGGCGTGCGCGGGTGACGGCGGTGGCGAGCAGGACGGCGGAGCAGCCGAGCTCCATGGCCAGGGCGGCGTCGCTGGCGGTGCCGATGCCCGCGTCGAGGATCACCGGGACACCCGCGGCGGCGACGATCATCTCGATATTGTGCGGATTGGAGATGCCCAGGCCGGTGCCGATGGGGGAACCCAGGGGCATGACGGCGGCGCAGCCCGCGTCCTCGAGGCGCTTGGCCAGCACCGGGTCGTCGGTGGTGTAGGGCAGGACGGTGAAACCGGCGTCCACCAGTTGTTCGGCGGCGCTGACCAATTCGATGGCGTCCGGGAGCAGGGTGCGCTCGTCGGCGATGACTTCCAGCTTCACCCAATCGGTTTCGAGGGCTTCGCGGCCCAACTGGGCGGTGAGCACGGCTTCGGCGGCCGAGCGACAGCCCGCGGTGTTCGGCAGCGGGGCGATCTCCAGGCGTTTGAGCAGGTCGAGCACGCCCGTGCCGCCAGCGGCGTCCACCCGGCGCATGGCGACCGTGGTCAGCTCGGTCTTCGAGGCGACCAGGGCCTCCTCCAGGACCGTCAGGTTCTCCGCGCCGCCGGTGCCCATGATCAGGCGGGAGCCGAACTCGCGGCCCGCGATGACCAGCGGGCTAGCCACCCTGCACCGCCGTCAGCACCTCGAGCTCCCAGCCCCGGCCGACCGGCTCGTCCCAGCGGGACTTGGGGAACAGGGCGCCGTCGACGGCCACCGCGACGCCCTGGCACGGGAGGTTCAGGGTCTCCAGCACCTCGCGCACCGAAGTGTGCTCGGCGAACTCGTGATCGACACCGTTCACGGTGATACCGACCGGGATCGCGGTCATTCAATTCCTCCTGAGGAGACGGGGGCGGTCCGGAAGCGTTGGGGGGCGGCGGATTCGGCCGCCGGGAGCACGGTGTCCGCGAGCAGGGCGGTGACCGCGTCGGCGGTGACCGGGGTGTCCAGGATGCCGTTGCGGCCGTGGCCGGTCGCGGCGATCACCCGGTCGTCGAGGTAGCCGATGAGCGGGAGATTGTCCGGGGAACCCGGGCGGGACCCGGCGATGGCCTCGGCGAACTCGTACTCCCCCAGGCCGGGGAAGACGGTTTCGGCATCGGTGACGAGGTCACGCACGCCGGCGACGGTGACGGCGGTATCGAATCCCACCTCGTATTGTGTTGCCCCGAGCACGATTCCGTCGGCGCGCGGCACAAGATATATAGGACGGCCGTGCACGCGGGCCCGGATCACGTGCGCCGGGACCGCAGGCGCACCGGGCCGACGCCGCAACCGCAGGATCTCCCCCTTCACCGGGCGCACCGGCAGGCCGGGCCACAATTGAGCGGAGGCGGCGCCGGCGGCGAGCACGATCCGGTCGTGCGGCAGGTCGGCGAGATCGGTGACCGGTTCGGCGCGGAACTCCACGCGCACCGCCGCGCAGGCTTCCCGCAATGCGGTCACCAGCGCCCGGTTGTCCACCGCGGGCTCGCTCTCCGACAACAACGCGGCCCGGATTCCGCGGCCCAGCCCCGGCTCCGCGGCCCGCACGCCGGCACGGTCCAGCAGCCGCAGCCCCGGAGCACCGAGGTTCTGGGGCGAGCTCACCGAAAGCCGGTCCGCAGCAGCGGCATCGGCCTGCGGCATGGCGAATTCGCCGGTGACCGAGGCCGGGCCGGAGGATCGCGGCACGGTGAGCGAAGGCAATTCGCGGGAATTGACCCAGTCCGCGATGGTGCGCAGGTCGGCCGCGTCGGCCGCGTCGAGGGCGACGGTGAGGGTGCGGCCGGCGGTGAACAGGTGCGTGCCGGTGATCGCTTCGAGCGCGGCGGCGAAGGCGGGCCAGCGGGCGAGGGAGGCCGCACCGAATGCGAGGGCGGCATCCTCGCCGGGCCAGCCTTCCGAGAGCGGGGCGAGCATGCCGCCCGCGACCCAGGACGCCCCGGAGCCGGCCGCCGGGTCGAACAGCGTGACGGTCCAGCCCGATTGCGCGGCGCGCCACGCCACCGACAGGCCGATCACACCGCCGCCGACGACGGCCAGGGTCCGCATAGGAATCCACCTCACGCTGTATCAACTCGCGCCGTTCGGCGGCGCTCCCGCCGCCTCGGGCTTACTTCGCGACCCGCTCGCACACCGCCGCGAACAGCGTTCCGGACCGGGCCGGTGACAGGGGCTCGCGGCCGGGCGTCGCTCCGGGTTTCCGGCCGAACGCCGGATCCGAGGGTTCGCGACAGCATCGTCGACCGCCACCGGGGGGCATGGCACGTTTCGCATCCAACGGTAGCGCGACTAGGTTCGAAGGCGTGCAGCCCTCCCTTCCGAACCGGCCCGTATCACCGCGTGAACGCCTCGCCGACGCACGGTTGTACCTGTGCACCGACGCCCGGCGCGAGAAGGGGGACCTGGCCGAATTCGCCGACGCGGCGCTGGCCGGGGGCGTGGACATCATCCAGCTCCGGGACAAGGGGTCGGCCGGGGAGAAGCAGTTCGGGGCGCTCGAAGCCAAGGCCGAACTGGGGGTGCTGGCCGAGTTGAAGGCGGCCGCGCGGCGGCACGGTGCCCTGGTGGCCTGCAATGATCGCGCCGACATCGGGCTGGCGGCCGGGGTGGATGTGCTGCATCTCGGGCAGGGCGACCTACCGCCCTGGTACGCGCGCCGGATTCTCGGGCCGGACGTGGTCATCGGCCGGTCCACCCACAATCGCGCACAGGCCGGACTGGCCGCCATCGACGAGCACATCGACTACTTCTGCACCGGGCCGGTCTGGACCACTCCGACCAAGCCCGGACGCACGCCCGCCGGACTGGAGCTGGTTCGCTCGACCGCCGATTCCCACACCCGGCGGCCGTGGTTCGCCATCGGGGGCATCGACGACGAGCGGCTGCCGGAAGTCCTCGGCGCGGGCGCGACCCGAATCGTCGTGGTGCGGGCCATTACCGAAGCCCGCGACCCGGAGGCCGCGGCCCGTGCACTGAAGCAGCGCATTCTCGACAACACCGCCGGCTGAGCCGGTGCGCCGAGTCAGTCGATACCGGCCGGCTCGATTCGGACCGGGACGCCGTTGAGGTTGGACATGCCCGCGAGGCGTTCTATGTCTTCGAGGTTGGTCGAGGTCAGGTCGTTCACGTTGGCGCCGCCCGCCGCGTTCGCCAGTTGCCAGCCGCCGTTGTGGCCCCAGCCGTGGGGGACGGCGATGGTGCCGGGGGTCATGTCCTCGGTGCAGAGCGCGGGCAGGGTGATGGAGCCGTGCGGGGAGGTGATGCGGCAGGGGGTGCCGTCGGGAATGCCCGCGGCGGCCGCGTCTTTGGGGTGGATGCGGGCTGATTGGCGGCGGGGGCCGCGCATCAGGGGTTCGGCGTTGTGCATCCAGGAGTTGTGGGATTTGAGTTCTCGCATGCCGATTACCCGGAGCGGGTAGGAGGGATCCGGCGGGGAAGTCGTGAGGGTGGTCAGTTCGGCGATGATTTCGGGTGGAGCCAGTCGCACTCGGCGATCCTTGTGCTGCACCACTTTTCGGAGGACACCGGTGGGGATGGAGTCGGACAGGATGAGGCCGTGGGGGTGGCGGCGGAGTTCGGCCAAGGAGAGCCCGCCGCGGCGCAGGCCGAAGCGGTCGCCGTAGGGGCCGGTGCGCAGGGCCAGATCCAGCAGCAGCTTCGGGGTGGGTCGGGCGGCGGAGCCACCGGGGATACTGCGGCGCAGGGCGCTGACGAGGCGGCCGAGCGGGCGGGCGGGGCCGGCGGCGAAGGGCTGCACACCGATTCGGGTGGCGATGGCGTCGATGATCTGCCATTCCTCGCGGGCTTCGCCGGCGGGTTCCAGGACACGTTCGGTGTATTGGGTGTACGGGGTCGGAGCCAGGGCGGCGAAGGGCAGTGGAATGTCGTCGCGCTCCAGCCAGGTGGTGGCGGGGAGGATGTAATCGGCGGTGCGGTTGGTGTCGTTGACGTAGAGGTCTATGGAGACGAACAGGTCCAGCTGTTTCAGGGCGGCGGCGAGTTCGCGGCCGTTGGGGACCGAGGAGACCGGGTTGCCCGCGGAGGTGAAGAGGGCGCGGAGCCGGCCGTCGCCGGGGGTGGTTATCTCCTTGGCCATGACGGCGGCCGGGAAGGTGCCGAGGACGTCGGGGAAATCGCCTATGCGGGAACGGTTCTTGCCGTAGCCGATGAGACCCAGGCGGGCATTGAGTTCGGAGACCGCGACCAGTTCCTTGCCGAAGACCAGACCGCCGGGGGCGTCCAGATTGCCGGTCACCACGGCCAGGGCGTCGATCAGGAAGGCGACCAGGGTGGCGTGGCGGCCCAGGCAGGTGCCGGTGCGGCCGTAGACGGCGGCGGCATCGGCGCGGGCCAGATCGCGGGCGAGGGCGCGGACGCGCTCCGGTTCCAGACCGGTGATCTCGGCGGTCAGTTCGGGGGTGAATCGGCTTACGGCAGTGCGGAGTTCGCGGACGCCGGCCGCTTGGCGGCGCAGTGCCTGGGCATCCTCCAGACCTTCGGCGAAGATGACCTGGAGCAGCGAGGCCAGCAGCCAGGCATCACCGTCGGGACGGATGCCGACATGCTCGAAGAGGCGGGCGGTTTCGGTGCGGCGCGGATCGACCACGACGACGCGGCCGCCGCGTTTGGTGATGGCGGTGAGCTTCTCGCGGATGCGCGGCACGCTCATCGCACTGCCGTGCGAGACAACGGGATTCGCGCCGAGCACGAGCAGGAAGTCGGTGCGGTCCAGGTCGGGTACGGGCACCGAGGTCAGGGAGCCGTAGAGCAGGTGACTGGCCACGAAGCGGTTGTTGATGTCCTGCGAGCCCGCCGAATAGATGTGCCGCAGTCCGGCTCCCAGCTGGAAGCCGACTATCCACAGGGTGTGTGAATAGGAGAACGAGGACGGGTTGCCGAAATACCAACCGAGGCTTCGCCGTCCGTGTTCGCCGATGATGCCGCGCAGGCGCGCGCCGATATCGTCGAGCGCCTCGTCCCAGGAGACCTGTTCGAAGCCGTCGGCGGTGCGGCGCAGCGGATGCAGCACGCGATCCGGATCGTTCTGGACGGCGGTGAACGCGATCCCCTTCGGGCAGGCATTGCCGCGCGATAGCGGATGCTCCTTGTCGGCGCGCAGCTGAAGCAGCCTGCCGTCCTCGACGGTGGCGATCAGGCCGCAGAGCGGTTCGCAGATCCGGCAGTACGTGGGAATCTCACGTGGGCTCACGCCTCAAGACAACACCTGGGCCAGGGTGAGGAACAACACATTTCCGGTCAAATCGGCGGTGTCGGAGATCGTTTCGCCCGTGCCGATGCGGACTCGGCGGCCATTGCCCAGGCCGTGCGTCTGCAACCAGAGGAAGCCGTGGTGGGCCAGGTCGACCGTGCGCGGCAACGCCGCCGCCACCGTGTCCGCTTCGGCCAGATCGATGAGGTCGATCAAGGTGGGGGTGGCGCGCAGGGCGGGCCAGGCGGCGGCGAAACCGGGATGCAGCGGACGGGCGTCGACCTCGGATTCGGGCACCCAGGCCAGCGCTTGGCTCTCGATATTGCCCTCGGTGGCCAGCTGCTCGGTCGCGTCGGCGATGACGGTCGTATAGGTCCAGCCGCTCGGCGCGGTCGCCGTCACCCGGGTGCCGCGCACCCGGATCGCGCCGGCGGCGATGCCCGCCTCCTCCTCGGCCTCGCGGACGGCGGCGTGCACGGTGGTCTCGTGGCTGTCGCGCGCCCCGCCGGGCAGCGCCCAGGTGCCGCCCTGATGGCTCCACGCCGCCCGATGCTGCAACAGCACGGCCGATCCCCCGCCCGCCAGCGGAGCTCGCAGCAACAGCCCGGCAGCCCCGAAACGACCCCATTGGCGCGTGCCATCGGGGCTTTCGGACCAGCCGTCACCGTCACCACGCATGCCTGTCTCCATCCTTCGAACCGGGACGCAGCGCAACGCATCGTGTTCCCGCGTCACGGCACCGGTACGTCCACAATAAGCTCATCCGGGATAAGCAAGTCGATCGTTCGGTTTCGGTCAGTGGGAGGTGAGCATGGCTCGCACGGAGCAGTTGCGGCTCGACGAGCTGTCGCCCCGTGCCGCCGCGGCGGCCGTGCGCCAACGGCTCGCGACCACCGAAATGCGGGCCTTCGCGCACTCCTCGCCGGCCAAATTGATCGCGGTCGGGCTGGTGCTGCTCGGTCTGTGCCTGACCGCGGGCGTGGTCACCGGGACCGCGGTCACCAGCCGGCAACACGCCCTGGACGTGCTGCTGGATCAGGCCGAACCGGATGCCTATTCGGCGCAGCGGCTCTACACCTCGCTCTCGGTGGCCGATGCCTCGGCGGGCACCGCCTTCATCTCCGGCGGGCTGGAGCCCAAGCCGGTGCGGGACCGGTACAACCAGGCGGTCGGCGAGGCGGGGGCCGAGCTGGTGACGCAGTCCAATCGCAGCGACCAGGACACCGATTCGCACCTGCGCAGTGGGATAGCCACGGGATTGCCTGTGTACACCGGGATCATCGAGACGGCGCGGGCCAACAATCGCGGCGGACAACCGGTGGGCGCGGCCTATCTGAGCGAGGCGTCCAACCTCATGCAGGCCACCCTGCTGCCGATGGCGCAGGAATTGCAGAAGCATCGCGAGAGCGCCATCGCGGGGACGCAGCGCAATCATGTGCGACCGCCCTGGCCCGCCATCGTGCTGCCGCTGGTCGCGGTGGCCGCGCTGGTGGCGGCGCAATGGTTCCTGTTCCGGCGGTGGCATCGGGTGCTGAATCTCGGGCTGCTGCTGGCCACTACGACGATGGTGGCGCTGCTGGCCTGGACGGTGATCGCGGGCGTCATCTCGGCGGTCGCCACCACCGATTCGCGCGATGACGGCAGCGTGCCCGCGGCCAGCCTCACCGAGAGCCGGATCCTGGCGCAGCAGGCGCGCACCGCGGAGACCCTGAAGCTGGTGCGGCGCGATACCAGCGCGGGCTACGACAACACCTTCGACGCGGCCGTCGCGAAACTGCGCGGCATCCTGGCCGACTATCCTTCCGGCGCACCGGGTTCCGCCGATGTGAGCACCGCGTCCGCCGCCCTGGAGCGGTGGAAGGGGGCGCATCAGCGGATGAACGACGCGCTGTCCAAGGGCGATTTCATCGGGGCCGGGGCGGTGGCCACCGGGCCCGGGGCGAACGAGGCCACCGCGCAGGTGGACGCGCTGGACCGGGCGCTCGGCGACGGCATCGCCGATACCCGGAACATGCTGCGCTCCAACACCTCCCGGGCGGCGCGGGCGCTGGACCTGCTCGCGCCCGGCGCACTGGTGCTGAGTACGGCGGCGGCCGTGCTCATCGCCGCCGGGCTCTGGCCTCGACTACGGGAGTACCGATGAGCCGAAGACCGCTACGCATCGCCTCGGCCGCCGCGCTCACCATGCTGGCGGTGACCCTGACCGGCTGCGGCGAGGACGCCACCGCGCCGCCGGTCACCACCCGGGTGCCGAGCTATGTGGAGCCGCCGCTGCCGGCGGGAGCGGTTGCGGCGCAGACCCATTCACCGCTGCCACCGGATACCGAGACCTGCGCGGATCCGACGGCGAGCTTGCGGCCCAACGGAATTCGAACCGGAGCGGCCATCGATGCGATCCGGGCGCGCGGGCGGCTGGTGGTCGGGCTGGATCCGGGCAGCAATCTGTTCAGCTTCCGCGATCCCACGACGGGATCGCTGGACGGGTTCGATGTGGATATCGCCAAGGAATTGGCGCGGGATCTGCTGGGGAATCCGGAGCTGATCGAATACCGCGTTCTCGGGTCCGCGGACCGGGAGCGGGCGTTGCAGGAGCATACGGTGGACGTGGTGGTGAAGACCATGACGATCACTTGTGAACGGCGGCAACGGGTTACCTTCTCGACCTCCTATCTCCAGGCGCATCAGCGGGTGCTGACCACGCAGAATTCCGGGATCACCGGGCTGACCGATCTGGCCGGGCGGCGGGTCTGCGTGGTGCGCGGGACCACCTCGCTGGATCGCATCCGGCGCGAGCAGCCCGCCGCCTCGATTCTGACCGTGCCCAGCTGGGCCGATTGCCTGGTGGTGTTGCAGCAGCGGCAGGTCGAGGCGGTGAGCACCGATGACACCGTGCTGGCCGGGCTGGCCGTGCAGGACCCCGCCACCGCGGTGGTCGGGCCGAACCTCTCCACCGAGCAGTACGGGATCGGCATCTCGCAGGGCGCGGACGATCTGGTGCGGTTCGTCAACGGGACGCTGGAACGGATTCGCGGGGACGGGACCTGGAATCGGCTCTACCGGCGTTGGCTGGCGGCCCAGCTCGGGGATGCCGCCGTGCCGCCGCTGCCGAGGTATCAGGACTGACTATGACCGAGACCCCCGAGCCCGAACCGGATCAGGATGCCGCGGCCGAAGCCGACAGCACCGCCGCCTACCACCGCCCGATCGGCACCGAGACCTTCCTGCGCACCGAGGTCAGCCCGCGACCGGAATCCGATGCGGAGCAGGAGCATTCGCCGGGCACCGAAGCGGTCGCGGGGACGCAAGGGTGGGCTTGGACCGAGGCCGCACCGCGCTTCACCGGACCGAATACGGCTGCGGTGGGCGAGGTTTCGGCGCGCGAATCCGAGGGCGAAGTGCGGACCCCCACCCGGCCCTCGCAGCGGACGGCACGGATGGCGCGGACGCGGCCGGTGGTGCGGCGGCTCGGGGCGGGACTGGTGTCGATTCCGGCGGTGGAACCGGTCGATCCGGAAGCCGCCGTGCTGGCCGATCCGATGGTGGCCGAGGGGCGACGCTTCTGCTGGCGGTGCGGGAAGCCGGTCGGGCGCGCCACGCCCATGCACGCCGCGAACACCGTCGGCACCTGCGAAACCTGCGGCGCGCCCTATGATTTCCGGCCCTCACTGTATCCCGGGGATCGGGTGGCGGGGCAGTACGAGATCCAGGGCTGTATCGCGCACGGCGGGCTGGGCTGGATCTATCTGGCCATCGACCGCAATGTGAGCGATCGATGGGTGGTGCTCAAGGGCCTGCTGCACGCCGGTGACGCCGAGGCGCAGGCGGTGGCGCTGGCCGAGCGGCAGTTCCTGGCCGAGGTGGCGCATCCGAGCATCGTCAAGATCCACAATTTCGTGGAGCATCCGGGCCCGGACGGGACGCCGGTCGGGTACATCGTGATGGAGTACGTGGGCGGGCATTCGCTGCGCGATCTGCTCGATCAGTACGTGAAACCGGCGCGCATGCCGGTGACCGAGGCCATCGCCTACATCCTGGAAATCCTTCCGGCACTGGACTATCTGCATTCGGTGGGGCTGGCCTACAACGATCTCAAGCCGGACAACATCATGGTCACCACCGATCGGGTGGAGCTCATCGACCTGGGTGCGGTGTCGCAGTTCGAGGCGTACGGAAACCTGTACGGCACCAGGGGTTTCCAAGCGCCCGAGATCGCGCACACCGGGCCCACCGTCGCCTCGGACATGTACACGGTGGGGCGCACCCTGGCCGTGCTGGTGCTGAACATGCCGATGGTGAAAGGCGCTTACGTGGACGGGATTCCGGATCCCGCCACCCAGCCCGTGCTGGCGAAGCACGAGTTCCTGCACCGGCTGCTGCTGCGCGCCACCGATCCGGACCCGGACCGGCGTTTCCCGTCCGCGCGGGTGCTGGCCGGACAGCTCACCGGCGTGCTGCGCGAGATTCTCGCGGTCGAAACCGGCAACGAGCACCCGCAGCTGTCCACGCTGTTCAGTCCGCCGCGCACCAGTTTCGGGACGGGTGAGCTGGTGGCGCAGACCGACGGGCTGATCGACGGGCTCGATCGCGGGACGCTGTTGCAGCCGCGCGATGTGGTGGCGGCGCTGCCGGTGCCGATCGTGGACTCCGCCGATCCGTCCGCGCCGCTGCTGGCGGGTGCGGCGCATCCGGAACCGCGGCACGCGCTCGACGAACTGCGGCATGCCCGGCAGCGGGCGGCGGCCGAACCCGGCGGCGCGCCGGAGTCCTTCGAGCTGGAGGTCACCCTCGCCGAGGTGCGGGCGCATCTGGATCTGGACGAGCCGGCGGCGGCGCGCATGCTGCTGCGGCGGCTCGACGATCGGCCGGAACCGCCCGCCACGGATTGGCGCATCGACTGGTATCTGGGCATGACCGAGCTGCTGGAGCTGGATTACGAGCGGGCGTTCAGCCGGTTCGATGCCGTCCTCCAGGCGCTGCCCGGTGAGATCGCGCCCAAGCTGGCGCTGGCGGCCACCGCGGAACTCGTGCTCCAGCACTGGGATTCCGAGGATCCCGAGCAGTGGCGGTGCTACGCCGAGACCTACTACGACACCGTGTGGCGGACCGATCGCGGGGTGGTGAGCGCGGCCTTCGGATTGGCGCGGCAGCTGGCCGCGGCCGGGCACACCGACACGGCGGTGCACGCGCTCGACGAGGTGCCGCCCGCCTCCCGGCATTACTCCGAGGCCCGGATGACGGCGGTGCTGATGCTGCTGGCCTCGGCTCCGGTACACGAAATCGACGAATCGACGCTGCATGTGGCGGCGGCACGGGTGCAGGCGCTGCCGCCCGGGGAGAGCCGGAGCGCGCAATTGCGGGTACTGGTGCTGGGCACCGCGCTGGGATGGTTGCAGGCCGGGAACAGCCCGAAATCGGCTGATACCAAGCTGTTCGGCGCGCCGTTCACCGAACGGGTGCTGCGCCAGGGCATCGAGACCGGGCTGCGCGGGCTGGCACGGTCGGCCCCGGAGCGCGGGCATCGATACAACCTGGTGGATCTCGCGAACGCGGTGCGCGCCAAGTCCTGGTTCTGAGCCGGCACCGGAGGGACCCCGTGTCGCTACCGCGGTGACCTTCGGGGGCAGCCTTCAGGTCGTGGGATCGGCGAGGGAAGTTCGTTCCCAACCGCGGTTGTGCGTTGTGCGACACGGGTTCCGGTGAACCGGAGGAACCGGATCCGAGGACCACGATGCCAAGCGCATCGTGACGTTTTCGTGAAGCGTCAGGCGACCAGCTTGGCCGATGCGCGGGCGATGGCGAGTTCCTCGTTGGTCGGCACCACCAGCACCGCGACTTCCGAGTCGTCGGTGGAGATCTGGCGGGCGGAACGGTCCTTGGCGGTATTGCGGGCCTCGTCGATCCGGATTCCGTAGCGTTCCAGGGCGGCCAGTGCGGCGGCGCGCACCTTGGCGTCGTTCTCCCCCACCCCGGCGGTGAAGGTGATGGCGTCCACGCGGCCCAGCTCCACCAGGTACGCGCCGAGGTAGCGGCGCAGGCGGTGGATGTAGACCTCGAAGGCGAGTTTGGCTGCGGTATCGCCCTTTTCGATGAGCTGACCGAGCTCGCGGAAGTCATTGACTCCGGACAGGCCCTTGATGCCGGATTGCCGGTTCAGCAAAGCATCCACATCGTTCACATCCATGTCCGCGGTGCGGATCAGATGGAAGATGATGCCCGGGTCCAGGTCACCGGAGCGGGTGCCCATGACCAGGCCCTCCAGCGGGGTCAGGCCCATGGTGGTGTCCACCGCGCGGCCGCCGCGAATCGCGGAGGCGGAGGCGCCGTTGCCCAGGTGCAGCACGATCTGGTTCAGGTCGGTGGTTTCGCGGCCCAGGAAGTCGGCGACCTGGCCGGACACGTACTCGTGCGAGGTGCCGTGGAAGCCGTACTTGCGAACACCGTGCGCGGCAGCGGTTTCGGCGTCGATGGCGTAGGTCTTGGCGGCGGCGGGCAGGTGATGGAAGAAGGCGGTGTCGAACACCGCGACCTGCGGCACCTCCGGCAGCAGGGCGCGGGCGCTCTCGATACCCACCACATTGGCCGGATTGTGCAGCGGCGCAAGCGAAGACAGGTCGGAGATGGCCTTCACCACGTCATCGGTGATCAGCGTCGGCTCGTAGAACACCTCGCCACCGTGCACCACCCGGTGCCCGACCGCGCCCAGTCCCTCGGTGGCCAGATCATGACCGCTGTCGGCGAACAGCCCGAAGACCGCCCGCAGCCCGGCCGCGTGATCGATTATCTCGCCCTGATGCTCGAAAGTCTTGCCGTCGCTTTTGTGTTCGATGGTCACCACGTCATCGGGCAGGCTCTCACCGATCCGCGACACCATGCCCGAGGCCACCACATCGGTCGAATCCGGGTCCAGCAGCTGGTATTTGATCGACGACGACCCGGAATTGATGACCAGGACCTTCACTGTGCCTCCTGCTGCGCCTGGATCGCGGTGATCGCGACGGTGTTCACGATGTCGGCGACCAGCGCACCGCGCGAGAGATCGTTGACCGGCTTGCGCAGACCCTGCAAGACGGGGCCGATGGCGACGGCCCCGGCGCTGCGCTGCACGGCCTTGTAGGTGTTGTTGCCGGTATTGAGGTCCGGGAAGATGAAAACCGTTGCCTGCCCGGCGACCTCGGAGTTCGGCAGCTTGGTGCGCGCCACCGTCGGCTCGATCGCGGCGTCGTACTGGATCGGGCCCTCCACCAGCAGCTGCGGTTCCCGCTCGTGCACGTACTTGGTGGCCGCGCGCACCTTGTCCACGTCCGCGCCGGAACCGGATTCACCGGTCGAGTAGGAGAGCATGGCGACGCGCGGGTCGATGCCGAACTGGGCGGCGGTGCGGGCCGAGGAGACGGCGATATCGGCCAGCTGCTCCGAGGTCGGGTCCGGGACCACCGCGCAATCGCCGTATACGAGAACACGATCCGCGAGACACATCAGGAACACCGACGAGACCGTGTT
Source organism: Nocardia inohanensis NBRC 100128 (assembly GCF_001612945.1). Classification (GTDB taxonomy): domain Bacteria; phylum Actinomycetota; class Actinomycetes; order Mycobacteriales; family Mycobacteriaceae; genus Nocardia; species Nocardia inohanensis. Next base: position 27,710 of record NZ_BDBK01000021.1, on the reverse strand, counting down.
CACGCCCGGCTGGGTTTTGATGATCTCGAAGGAGGGGCGGATGGTGTGCGCGGTGGTGTGCGCCGCGCCCGACACCATGCCGTCGGCGACACCCATGTGCACCATCATGGTGCCGAAATACGAGATGTCGCTCATGAATTCGCGGGCGCGGTCGACCGTCATACCCTTGTGGGCGCGCAGCCGGGCGTACTCCTCGGCGAATTCGTCGCGCAGCGGGCAGGTGCGCGGGTCGAGGACCTCGGCGGCCTCGATGTCCACGCCGAGTTCGGCGGCGCGACCGCGCACGGCGGCCTCGTCGCCCAGGATGGTCAGATCCGCGATCTTGCGTTGCAGCACCCGGCCGGCGGCGCGCAGGATGCGATCGTCGTCGCCCTCGGGCAGCACGATGCGCTTGCGATCATTGCGGGCCCGCTCGATGAGCTGGTACTCGAACATCTGCGGCGTCACGATGTTCGGGATCGGAATCTCGATCTGCTCCAGCAGATCTCGCGGATCCACGTACTCCTCCATGAGCGCCAGCGCGGTATCGACCTTGCGGATGCTGGAGAGCGAGACCCGCCCGCGCGTGCGGGCGGCGGCCTTGGCGGTCTCGTAGGTGCCCAGCTCGGTCGCGAGGATCGGCAGGCGCGGCTTGAGGCCCGCCATCAAACGGGCGATGGTCGGCGCGGGCTCCATGGCTCCGTTCATCAGAATGCCGGCCAGGGACGGAAAGCCCTCCGCCTCATGGGCATTCACCAATGCCAGCAGCACGTCGGAGCGGTCGCCGGGGGTGATGACGGCGACGCCGTCGGTGAGGCGCTCCAGAATGTGCTCGGCCGTCATACCGCCGACGATCACCTCGAGGGCCTCGCGCTGCATGAGTTCCGGGTCGCCGCTGTAGATTTCGCCGCCGATGGCCTCGCAGAGCTCGGACATGGTGGGGGCTTGCAGCAGCGGGACTTCCGGGAGCGTCCAGGACGGCACCAAGGCGACCTGCTTCAGCACGGCCGCATCGGCATCCATCTGCTCGGGCTCGCAGCGGTTGGCGATCACCGCCACCAGTTTCGCGTGCTCGGAGACCAGTTCGGCGCGGCAGAGTTCCACCAGCTGGCCGAGTTCGGCCGGGGTGCGGTCGGAACCGCGCACCACCAGCAGCACCGGCGCGCCCAGGTTCACCGCGATGCGCGCGTTGTAGCGCAGCTCGGAAGGGCTTGCGACATCGGTGTAATCGCTGCCCAGGATGAGCACGGCGTCGCAGAGTTTGGCGACCGCGTGATACCGCATGACGATCTCGCTGATCGCGGCGTCCGGATCCGCGTGCACCTGCTCGTAGGTGACGCCGATGGCCTGGTCGTAGTCGATATCCGCGGTGGAGTGCTCGAGCAGCAACTCCAGGATGTAGTCGTGCCCGTCGGCATCACGGGTGATGGGCCGGAAGACCCCGACGCGGGGCGTGGTGGCGGCCATTGCCTGCAACACGCCGAGCGCCACGGTGGACTTGCCGGTGTCGCCCTCGGGCGACGCGATGTACACACTCGATACCGGTGCGGCAGCCATGAGCAGAAGATTACCGACCGCTATGTACGGATTTCCGGGGCCACGCGTATTCGTGCGAAAGGACACAGGATCCGACTCTTCGAGCGGCCCTCGATCCCGTCATTCCGGCACGCTTTCAGCCGGAATCCACACGGTGGGCGTGTGGATCCCGGCCAAGAGCACGCCGGGATGACGAGGGAAGCGAATTACAGGGCGCGCAGGCGCGGGGCGATGTCGGCGGCGAACAGGTCCAGGAAGCGGCGCTGATCGTGGCCGGGGGCGTGGAAGACCAGGTGGTTCAGGCCCGCGTCGAGGTAGGGCTTGATCTGCTCCACGGCCTGGTCGGGGTCGGAGGCGACGATCCAGCGCTTGGCGATCTGCTCGATGGGCAGGGCGTCGGCGGCGGCCTCCATCTCGATCGGGTCGGTGATGGAGTGCTTCTGCTCCGGGGTCAGCGAGAGCGGGGCCCAGAAGCGCGTGTTCTCAAGGGCCAGTTCGGGATCGGTGTCGTAGGAGATCTTGATCTCGATCATCCGGTCGATGTCCTCGGCGGTGCGGCCGGCCTTCGCCGCGCCCTCGGCCACCGCGGGCATCAGCTTGTCGGTGTAGAGCTCCATGCCCTTGCCCGAGGTGCAGATGAAACCGTCGCCCGCACGACCGGCGTAGCGGGCCACCAGCGGACCGCCCGCGGCGACGTAGATGGGGATGCCGCCCTTGGGGACGTCGTAGATCGACGCGCCGACGGTCTTGTAGTACTGGCCGTCGAAGTCGACGCGGTCACCGGTCCACAGGGCGCGCATCAGATCCACCGACTCGCGCAAGCGCGCGAAACGCTCCTTGAACTCCGGCCATTCGCCCTGGAAGCCGGTGGCGATCTCGTTCAGCGCCTCACCGGTGCCGACGCCGAGCATGATGCGCTCGGGGTACAGGCAGCCCATGGTGGCGAACGCCTGCGCGATCACCGCCGGGTTGTAGCGGAAGGTCGGGGTCAGCACCGAGGTGCCGAGCTGGATCCGATTGGTGCGCTCGCCCACCGCGGCCATCCAGGCCAGCGAGAACGGGGCGTGACCGCCATTGTGCCGCCAGGGCTGGAAATGATCGCTCACCGTCGCGCTGTCGAGGCCGTGCTCCTCGACCGAAACCGCGAGTTCCACCAGCTCCCGGGGCCCGAACTGCTCCGCCGACGCCTTGTATCCGAGCTTGAGGTCCTTCACGCGCCACTCCTGTCGCTGTTCTGCGCTGTGTTCTGCGGGCCAACCTCCCGCCCGACCGATCGGGACGCGGGTGGGCGTCGCGCGAACTGTCTCCTTCGCACCATAGGTCCAAAGTCGGCGCGAGCTGTGGTGGGGGTCGCAACGCGAAGGCAAATTAGACTCGGGCGAGTGACCACCATTGCTGATCCCATCCTGTCCTACCTCACCGACATGGACGGCGTCCTGGTGCACGAGAACCACATGGTGCCCGGAGCCGACAAGTTCCTCGCCGAACTGCGCGGCAACGAGATCCCGTTCCTGGTCCTCACCAACAACTCGATATACACCGCGCGCGATCTGCAAGCGCGGTTGAAGCACACCGGGCTGGAGATCCCGATCGAATCGATCTGGACCTCGGCGCTGGCCACCGCGAACTTCCTCAACGAGCAGCGGCCCGGCGGAACCGCCTATGTCGTAGGCGAATCCGGGCTCACCACGGCCCTGCACGAGATCGGATACGTGCTCACCGACAGCGATCCGGATTACGTGGTACTGGGCGAGACCCGGACCTATTCGTTCGAGGCCATCACCACGGCGATCCGGTTGATCTCGGCCGGAGCGCGGTTCATCGCGACCAATCCGGATGCCACCGGGCCCTCGCGCGAGGGCATCCTGCCCGCCACCGGGTCGGTCGCCGCGCTCATCACCCGGGCCACCGGCAAGGAGCCCTACTACGTGGGCAAGCCGAACCCGCTCATGATGCGGTCGGCGCTACGGCGGATCGGGGCGCACTCGCAGTCCTCGGTGATGATCGGCGACCGGATGGACACCGACATCATCTCCGGGATGGAGGCCGGCATGCGGACCGTGCTGGTGACCACCGGAATCTCCAGCCGGGCGACCATGGAGCAGTACCCGTACCGGCCGACGCTCATCCTCGACTCGGTCGCGGAGCTGGTGGGGCACACCAAGGATCCGCTCTCGCTGCTCGGCTGAGCCTGTCCGTCAATCGATTTCGGGCAGGCCGACCGCGTCCAGGGCCGCGGACAAGCGGGTGAGCGCGGCGGCGATGGTGCGCATTTCGCCGACTCCGAGTTCCGCCGCGAGGCGCTTGGCGTAGGCGGCGTGCTGCGGGTCGATGGCGCGGACGGCGTCGAGCCCGGCTTCGGTGATCGCCACCAGCTTGGCGCGCTTGTGCGCCGGGTTCGGGCGGTACTCGGCAAAGCCCTTGTCCACCAGCAGATCCGCCACCCGCTGCACGCTCTGGCGGGTGATGCCCATCTCGCGGGCGATACCCGCCACCGGCAGCGGCTCGCGCAGCACCGCGCCGAGCACCATCCACCAGGCCACGGTGATACCGGACGGACGGGCCAATTCCTCTGCGATGGCCAGGAATTGGCCGTTCAGCTTGAACGTGGTGACCGCCGAGGTGGCGAAGAGGTCCTGCTCGGGCGAGTTCACTCGGCCACCGCCGTGCGGGACTGCTCGTACTCGGCGAGGGCGTAGAAGCCGGCCGGATCGTTGTGCTTGTACATCTTGATCCAGGCTTCGAGTACGTGCGGTTCGTAGATGCCGAGCTTCGCGAAGATGGCGGCGGCGAAATCGACGGGGGCGATGCCGCTTCCGGTGATCAGCTCACCGTCGGTGACGGCGGGCTGCGGAACGAAGTTGGCGGCGCCCGAATATCCGCTGTAGGCAAGGTATTCCGCGGCGTTGCTGGTGTGCTTGCGCTCATCCAGCAGGCCCGCCGCCGCCAGGCCGAAGGTGGCTCCGCAGATGGCGGCGACCGGGACGCCGGCGGCGAGGAATTCGGCAGCCTTGTCCGAGAAGTCCTTCAGCGCACCGGTTTCCCAGGTGTCGGAGCCGGGCAGGATCAGCAGAGCGCTGTCCGACGGGGAGAGGTCCGCGAGCGCGATATCCGGGACGACCGTCATGCCACCCATGGAGGTGACGGGTTCGGTTGTCGGTCCGACGGTCTTGACCTGCCAGGTGCCCGGCTCGCGATGCCATAGTGCGCGATTGATGTGCGCGGTGGCGAAACCAGGCTCCCAGTCGGCGAAGGTGTCGTACACGGCCAGATGCACTGTCTTCATCATGACAGCATCCTGTCATATTTGACAGCAAGCTGTCAATAGGAGAAGGCGGGGGCTGAGCCCCCGGACCCCTTGACGCAAAAAAGCCGGGACCGTCAGGGACGGTCCCGGCTTCGGAGTTCGAGCAGATCAGCTCAGCGCACGATCCAGATCGCCGATCAGATCCTCGACATCCTCGAGGCCGATGGAGATGCGCAGCACGCCGTCGGTGAGGCCGATCGACGCCCGGCCCTCCGGCCCCATCGCACGATGAGTCGTGGTGGCGGGGTGGGTGATCAGGGTCTTGGCGTCGCCGAGATTGTTGGAGATGTCGATGATGCGCAGGCCGTTGAGCACCTCGAAGGCGCGCTTCTTGCCCTCTGATTCGGGGGCCTTCAGCTCGAAGGTGATCACCGTGCCGCCGCCGGACATCTGACGCTTGGCCAGCTCGTACTGCGGGTGCGACTTCAGGAACGGGTACTTCACCCAGGCCACGGCCGGATGCTGCTCCAGGAACTCGGCGATCCGCAGGGCCGACTCGACGGACTGGCGCAGCCGCAGGGGCATGGTCTCCAGGCCCTTGAGCAGCGTCCAGGCGTTGAAGGGGCTCAGTGCCGGGCCGGTGTGCCGCATCAGGTTCTTGACCGGGCCGTCGATGTACTCCTGCGAGCCCAGGATCGCGCCGCCGAGCACGCGCCCCTGACCGTCGATGTGCTTGGTGCCGGAGTAGACCAGCACGTCCGCGCCGAGCTCGAAGCCCTTCTGGAGCAGCGGAGTGGCGAAGACGTTGTCCAGCACCACCTTCGCGCCCGCGGCATGCGAAAGATCCGCCACCGCTTGCACATCCACCAGGGTCTGCATCGGATTGGAAGGGGTTTCGAAGAACACGGCCTGGGTGGGCACCGACAGCGCCTGTTCCCACTGGTCCAGATCCTCGCCGTCGACGAAGACCGTCTCCACGCCCCAGCGCGGCAGGATCTCGTTGGCCACCACGAAGCAGGAGCCGAAAAGCGAACGGGCCGCGACCAATCGGTCACCCGCGCCGAGCAGCGCGCCCAGGGCGGTGAAGACCGCGGACATGCCGGACGCGGTCGCGAAGGCCGCCTCCGCGCCGTCGATGAGGCGCAGCCGCTCCTCGAACATGGCGACCGTCGGATTGCCGTAGCGCGAGTACACGAAGTGCTCGATATCGCCGGTGAACGACGCTTCGGCGGCTTCGGCGCTCTCGTAGACGAATCCGGAATTCAGGAACAGCGCCTCCGAGGTCTCCTCGAAACCGGAGCGCCGGGTGCCGCCGCGCACGCTGATCGTGGCGGGGCCGACGCCCTCGGGGAGCGGACGGTCGAACGAACCACCGGTGATCATGACTGCCTCCTATCGACCCGAGCCGGTTACGACTGCCGCCAGGGCAGGCCGTCGGCGCGCCAGCCGGTGCTGCCGCGGTGACCCTGTGCGTCCAGTGCGCCTTCGAAACCCTCGACCACATTGAACGACGGCGTGAAGCCGACGGCGGTGGCCGCGGTGGCCGCGCCGATGGAGCGCTGGCCGGACCGGCAGATGAAGATGACGGGGGCTTCGGAGTCCGCGCCGCGCTCGGCGAGGATGCCCTTGAGCTGATCCACGAAGCGCGCGTTCGGGGTGCCGGTGACGTCCACCCATTCGATCAGCGCGGTCGGGCGGCCGATGCCGCTGGTGTCGGGGACGCCGACGAAACGCCATTCGGCTTCGGTGCGCACATCGACCAGCACCGCATCCGGATTGTCGCGCAACAGTTCCCACGCCTGCTTCGGCGTGATGTCACCCGCGTAGCTCACTGCAAACCTCCTGTGAATCCGCACTTGCCGCATCGCTCTCCGATGCACAGCCAGGTCGTCACCCGGAGCACCCCACCGCGGAGGAGGGTTGCCGACCAGCCAGCCGGGGCTTTTCGCTGGTACTCATGACCTGGGAGAAGAGTGCCGGGTGCGAGGCCCGGCTGTCAAACCGTTCGCCGATCATCGAAACCGTGTCACGAATCGCACACCAACCAGGACGAACCCGACTTGCTGAAGTGCCAGGTGGTGGTGGATTCCCGGTCGCCGGCCTGCCAGGTGACCTGGGCGGTCGCCTTGTCGCCCTCGACCCGGGGGTCGGCGAGTTTTACGTAGGCGTACTTCGGATCCTGTTCACCGGGCTTGCCCGCCAGCGGCGACTTGGCCGGGTCGAAACCCTCGCAGGCCGTGGACTTTTCGAGCGATTCCGCGCCGCCGCGGGCATCGGTGAAATTGCGGGCGGCGATGGCCAATCGATCGGAATCTGTGACATTCTTCTCAGCCGGGGAGACCAGCGCGGCGATCACGATGCCGACGATGACGAGCACGATCACCACGGCCGCCACCAGGAAGGGCAGCATGGTGCGGGTCTCGTCCTGATCGATCCGAACCGGCTGGTCATCGACGTCACTCATGGGTAGATCATGCCTGCCCAATACCGGCGTATCGAGCGCGGCTCCGGGGTGTCGAATCGGCGGGCATTCGTGTGGTTCATCGCACCCTCGCGGGTCCGAGTCCACCTCACCGATAGAATCAGCACAATTCCCCCGCCCCGGCGGGAATAGCAGGACCACGCAGCAACGATGCAGCGTCGGGGGTCTACCGGACACCCCGAACCCGGTCGCAACTTAGCCTAAGCTAAGAAATAACGACCACGACCTGAAGTATCGAATCAAAGGGTGCGCGTAAGAATGACCGAACAGAGTGCAGCGACCCGCCCGCTCCGCATTGCGATCGTGGGCGCCGGCCCGGCCGGTATCTACGCCGCCGACGCGCTGATGAAATCCGATGCCGATGTGAGCATCGACCTCTACGAGCGGATGCCCGCCCCGTTCGGTCTCATCCGCTACGGCGTCGCTCCGGACCATCCGCGCATCAAGGGCATCATCACCGCCCTGCACAAGGTGCTCGACAAGCCGCAGGTGCGCCTGCTCGGCAATATCGACTACGGCGTCGACATCACCCTCGAGGACCTGCAACGGTTCTACGACGCGGTCATCTTCTCCACCGGCGCCAATGCCGACCGGGCCCTGGAGGTTCCGGGCATCGACCTGGACGGCTCCTACGGCGCCGCGGACTTCGTCTCCTGGTACGACGGGCACCCGGACGTGCCGCGCGAATGGCCGCTCGAGGCCGAGAAGGTCGCCGTGCTGGGCGTCGGCAACGTGGCCCTGGACGTGGCGCGCGTGCTGGCCAAGACCGGTGACGAACTGCTGCCGACCGAGATCCCGCCGAACGTCTACGAGGGCCTCAAGGCCAACAAGGCCATCGAGGTGCACGTGTTCGGGCGGCGCGGTCCGGCGCAGGCCAAGTTCACCCCGCTGGAGCTGCGCGAGCTCGACCACTCGCCGACCATCGAGGTCATCGTCGATCCCGAGGACATCGACTACGACGAAGGCTCCGAGGCGGCGCGCCGGCACTCCAAGCAGGTCGACATGATCTGCAACACCTTGGAGCAGTGGGCGATTCGCGATGTCGGCGACCGCCCGCACAAGCTGTTCCTGCACTTCTTCGAATCGCCCGCCGAGATCGTCGGCGAGAACGGCAAGGTCGTCGGCCTGCGCACCGAGCGCACCCAGCTCGACGGCACCGGAAACTGCAAGGGCACCGGCGAATTCAAGAACTGGGACATCCAGGCCGTGTACCGCGCGGTCGGCTACCTGTCGCAGAACATTCCGGCGCTGCCCTTCGACGACCAGGCCGGGACCGTGCCGAACGAGGCCGGGCGCGTGCTGGTGAACGAGGACGCCGACGGTGCGGAGCGCTACATGCCCGCTACCTACGTGACGGGCTGGATCAAGCGCGGTCCGGTCGGCCTGATCGGCCACACCAAGGGCGACGCCAACGAGACCATCGCCTGCCTGCTCGACGACGCCGCGAACTTCGCGCCCGCCGCCGAACCGGAGCTGGACGCGGTCACCACCTTCCTCGAGGGCAAGGGCATCCCGTTCACCACCTGGGCCGGCTGGTACCGCCTGGACGCGCACGAGCGCGCGCTGGGCGAGCCGGAGGGCCGCGAGCGGGTCAAGGTCGTCGAGCGCGAGGACATGCTCCGCGCGTCCGAACCGGACAAGGTGAACAACCCGTCCTGACCAGGATCGATCCGCCAGGTGGACAAGGTCATCCACACTTGTCACCGTTCTGAGGCATGCTGATCAAGTGTTCGATGCCCATGTCCACATCATCGATCCGCGGTTCCCGCTGATCGAGAACGAGGGCTACCTGCCCGACCCCTACCCCATCTCGGCCTATCGCGAGCGCATGCGGCGCTTCGATATCGAGGGCGGGGCCGTGGTCAGCGGGTCCTTCCAGGGCACGGATCAGAGCTTTCTACGGGCCGCCCTCGCCGAACTCGGCGAGGGCTGGGTCGGGGTCGCCAATCTGCACGTGGACGCCACCGACGACGAGATCGTCTCGCTGAATCGGGCCGGGGTGCGGGCGGTTCGGTTCAATCTGAAGCGCGGCGGCGGGGATATCGTCGGGCTGACCATGCTGGCGTTGCGGGCGTACGAGCTCGCCGGGTGGCATGTGGAGTTGTATATCGACGGGTCCATGCTGGGGTCGCTGGAACCGGTCATCACCAAACTGCCCAAGCTGTCGATCGATCACATGGGGATGAGCGACGACTGCCTGCCGTATCTGCTGAACCTCGTGGATCGCGGGGCCAAGGTGAAGGCCTCCGGGTTCGGGCGGGTGTCGATGGATGTGGGGCTGGCGCTGCGGCGGATTCACGCGGTGAGCCCCGAGGCTCTGATGTTCGGGTCGGATCTGCCGGGGACGCGGGCGGGGCGGCCGTTCCGCAACGACGACATCGATTTGATCGCGAATGCGGTGGGCGGGGATCTGCACCGGGTGCTGGACGACAATGCCCGCGCGTTCTACGGGCTGCCCGCCAAGAAACGGCGGGCCGCTCCGGCGCCGGCCGTGCCGATGTTCGGACCGGAAGCGCCGACCTTGCGGCTGCATCGCTCGGAATTGCCGAAACCGCTTCCGCACGACACGCTTCCGCTGCCGATCATCGACCGCAAGCTACGGCCGCCGATGCGTTAGAGGGCGATGGCGGCGGCGAGCCAGACGCCCGCCGCCAGTAGAGCCCCCAATAGTTCGATGAGCATGGACAGGCCGACGCCTTTGAGGGCGTGCACGGTCGACTGCCAGGCGGCGTTCTGTTGCTGGATGCGCTGGAGTTCCGAAAGGTAAACGCCCAGAACGAATCCCAGGAACAGGCCGATCACCGGGACCACGAAGAATCCGATGATGCCGAGCACCGCGCCGATGAACAGCGAGCGGTTCGGGACGCCGGCTTCCTTGAGTTTGCGGCCCGGCCAGGTGTATTTGATGATGCCGCTGATCACCAAAAACGTTGTGCAGACCGCGAATACGGTCCAAGCACCCGCTCCCCCGGTCATGATCGCCCACACCAGGATCGCGGCATCGATCAGGATCACCCCCGGCAGGATCGGCACGATCACCCCGAGCAGGCCCACCACGATCGCGAGGCCGACCAGCACCTCACCCGACGCACTCACTCCACCGACCTCCACTCTTTTCACGCATTGTCTCCCACCCCACCGACTTCCGGACGAACACGGCGGCCATCCGCTTCCCGACCCGACCCTCACCCCTTGCCGCCGGCAGGCAGCGAAGCGTTATTGTCATACCGTCAACACCGGTGTTGTGATCCGGTGCGCAGGATCGACGATGAACCGAGGCAGGACGTGAGCACTCCATCCACCGTCAAGCAGGGCCCGCTCGCGGGTATCCGGGTTGTTGAACTGGCCGGTATCGGCCCCGGTCCGCACGCCGCACTGCTGCTCGCGGATCTCGGCGCGGACGTGGTCCGGGTACAGCGGCCCGGACAGTTCCCCGGATTCATGGAGCGGCCGCAGTGGCGTGGCCGGACCATTGTCGAGGCGAACCTGAAGGATCCGGCCGATATCGAGAAGGTTCTCGGCCTGGTCGACAAGGCCGATGTGCTGATCGAAGGCTTCCGGCCGGGCGTCACCGAGCGTATGGGGCTGGGTCCCGAGCTCGCGCTGGAGCGCAATCCGCGGCTGGTGTACGGCCGCATGACCGGCTGGGGCCAGGACGGGCCGATGGCCGACCGCGCCGGGCACGACATCAACTACATCTCGCTGACCGGCGTGCTCAATGCCATCGGCCGCAAGGGTGAGCGGCCCGTGCCCCCGCTGAACATGGTCGGCGACTTCGGCGGCGGCTCCATGTTCCTGGTCTTCGGCATCCTGGCCGCCCTGGTGGAACGGCAGACCTCCGGCAAGGGCCAGGTCATCGACTCCGCCATGATCGATGGGGCGCTTGCCCTTTCACACATGATCTGGGGCATGAAGGGCATGGGGCTGTGGTCCGACGAGCGCGGCACCAACCTGCTCGACACCGGCATGGCCTTCTACGACACGTACGAGACCTCCGACGGCAAGTACATGGCGGTCGGCTGCATCGAGCCGCAGTTCTACGCCGAAATGCTGAAGGGCCTGGAGATCGATCCGGAGGGCCTGCCCCACCAGCTCGATCCGGCCGGTCAGGATCAGCTGCGAAAGCTGTTCGCGGACAAGTTCAAGACCAAGACCCGCGACGAATGGTGGGCCGTCTTCGAGCACACCGACGCCTGCACCACCCCGGTCCTCACCTTCAGCGAGGCCGAGCAGAACCCGCACATCCAGGCGCGCTCCGGCCTGATCGAGATCGACGGCGTCGTGCAGCACGCCCCGGCCCCGCGCTTCTCCCGCACCCCGGGCGGCATCCCCACCCCGCCGCCGAACGCGGGCACGCCCATCGACGAGGTGTGGGCCGACTAGCCGGTCCGGCTGCTACCGAACGCCGAAGGGGCGGCACCCGTAACGGGTGCCGCCCCTTCGCATTTCGCGACTTCGAGCGAGATGCGATCAGGCCTGCGGCTCGACCAGCTGGATGTCGAGCTCGATGGCGATCTTGTCCGAGAGCATGGCGTTCGGCATGCCGGGGGCGACGTCGAAGTCGCTGCGCTTGATGGTGCCCGCGGCGGAGAAGCCGGCGTGGTTGGTGCCGTCGTGGAAGGCCTGCACGCCGCCCCACTCGACGTCGAGGGTGACCGGCTTGGTGATGCCGCCGATGGTGGCCTCACCGGTGACCTCGAACTCCTCGCCGACCTTGACCAGCTCGGGGACGCGGAAGGTGAGGTGCGGGCGGTTGGCGATATCCAGGATCTCGGCGCTGCGGACGTGGTTGTCGCGGAACTCGTTGCCGGTGTCGAAGGAATCGAAGTAGATGGTGGCCTCGATGGCGGCCTCGCCCGACTCGTTCACCACGAAGCCGGTCTCGAAGCGGTTGAAGCGGCCACGGACCTTGGAGATGCCGAGGTGCTTGACGGTGAAGTTGACCGAGGAGTGCGCGGCATCCAGGGTCCAGGAACCGGGGGTCAGGGTCTGCGTGGAAGTCGTCATGCAGATGACGATAAGTGGACTTCGGTCCGGTTAGCCACACCGCCGTTATCCGGGTACTGCCAGGGCGGGGATAAGCGGACCGGAGTCCGTGCATTATGGATAGGTGGCTCGTTCCGAATTCGCTGATTTTCTCATCGCCCGGCGCGCCCAGCTACAGCCCGAGGCCGTCGGACTGCCGGCCGGGCGGCGACGGCGCACCCCCGGACTGCGACGCGAAGAAGTCGCGGCGCTCGCCGGTGTGAGCGTCGACTACCTGGCCCGACTGGAACAGGGGCGCGACACCAATCCGTCCATGGCGGTGCTCGGCGCGCTCTCGGATGCCTTGCGGCTCAACGAAGTCGAACGCCATCACTTCGGCAAACTGGCGCTGGGCATGGAACAGAAGGCCACCTGCCCGTCCAGTGGGCAGGCCGGGGAACGCGTGACCGAGACCGTACAGGCGGTCGTGGACGCCATGCATCCCACCCCGGCCTTCGTGGTCGGGCGCTGGCTCAACCTGCTCGGCTGGAATCCGGCCTGGAAGGACTTCGCCGAACCGCTCGGCCTGCTCGGTGACGAGGCGCACGGCAACTTCGCCTACTACCTGTTCGCCCATCCGGACGCGCCGAAATACTTCCTGAACTGGGCAGACGCCGCCGATATGGTGACCTCGATCCTGCGCGAGACCCGCTTTCGGTTCCCCAGTGACGAATCCCTCGACACCATGATCACCACCTTGCAGGGCTTCCCCGAGTTCGAACGCCGCTGGCGCGAGCACGTGGTCACCTACGCGCGCTCGGGCGTGTTCCGCATCGAACATCCGCTGCGCGGCGAGGTCGAGGTCGAGGTGGAGACCCTGGATCCGGCCGCTGACCAGAGCGTCATGGTCTGGCTGGTGGACCGGCGGCAGGTTCGCGCGCCCGGATTGCGCCTGGTCAACGAGTAATCCACGGACTCCGGGCCTTTCGTTTCCCCTGCTCACAAAGGGTCGGCGCACTACAGTTGAGCCATGGCTCGGAATTGGCCGATGGTCGAACGCGAGGACGAACTCGAATCGATCAGGTCGGCACTGAGCGGCGGCGACTTCGTCGGCGCCGTTCTCACCGGTGACGCGGGAGTCGGAAAGACCACGCTGGCGCGGCAGGCCACCGCCGCCGTCGGCGGCAACGTTCGCTGGGTGGCGGGCACCGAATCGGCCAGATCCATCCCCTTGGGCGTGTTCGCGCACATGGTCGGGGTGTACACGGCCCACGATCCGGTGACGTTCATGGCCGCGGCGCGGGAAGCGCTGCTCGCGGACGGGCACACCATCATCGGGGTGGACGACGCACATCTGCTCGATCAGCTGTCGGCGACACTGCTGTTGCAGCTGGCCATCGACAAGGCGGCGCGGATCGTCACCACCGTGCGCAGCGGGGTGCCGGTGCCCGATGCGGTGACCTCGCTGTGGAAGGACGGGCATCTGCTGCGGATCGACCTGTCGCCGTTCACCCAGCGGCAGAGTGTCGAGCTGGTGGAATCCATGCTGGGCGGGCAGCTGGAGGGGTTCACCTCCAACCTGATGTGGGAATCATCCGGGGGGAACGCGCTTTTCCTGCGGCATCTCGTCGAAGGAGCTTTGGAAGCGGGGACACTGCGGCAGGTCAACGGGGTGTGGCAGTTGCGGGGGCGGGCCGCGGTCACCTCGGAATTGGCTGCGCTGCTGGAGGATCGGGTCGAGCAGCTGCCCGAACCGGTGCTGCGGGTGCTGGAGTTGCTGACCTTCTGCGAGCCCATCGACCTGGACGTATTGTCCGAGCTGGCGGGAGCGGAAGCGGTCGAGGCGGCCGAAACCCGCAGTGTCATCAGGATTGTCGAGAACAGTCACCAGTTGCTGGTGCGGTACAACCATCCGCTGTTCGGAGAGGTGATCCGGCGGCGATTGGGGATCGCCTCGGCGCGGCGATTGCGCGGGCGGTTGTATTCATCGCTGCGGGAGCGGCCCATCCACTCGGCCTCGGATCGGATCCGATTGGCCGAATTGGCTTTGGACAGTGACAAATCCGCGGATCTGGAGTTGTTCGAGGCGGCGGCGGCCGATGCCATCGGATTGGCGAATCTGCCACTGGGAGAACGGTTCGCGCGGGCGGCCGTGGAACGGCGGGGCGGGGTCGAGGCGGCGGATCTGCTGGCGCGGGCGTTGCTGTGGCAGGGGCATCGGATCGAGGCCGAGCGGACCCTCGCGGGGTTCGATCCGGACCAGATGAACGAAGTGCAGCTGGCGCGCTGGGGTAGTACGCGGGTGTCGAATCTGTTCTGGTCCATGGGGGATGCGGATCGGGCCGAAGCGGCGTTGCAGGCGGTGCGGAGCCGGGTTCGGCATCCGAAGATGATCCTCACGCTCGATGGGCTGGCCTCCGCCTGCGCGGTGCACGAGAACAAGATCGGGGAAGCGTTCGCGCTCGCCGAACCCGTCATGGACGCGGAAGGGGCGCCGCCGTGGGCGGTGTGGTGGGCCGCCTTCGGGGGCGGGCTGGCGCTGGCGTTGATGGGGCGCGGGGAAGCGGCGCGGCAGTACGCGAAGCGCGGGCATCAGGTGGAGTCGCATATCGACGGGCTGAATCGGTTCATGTCGACGCATGCCGAGGTGCTGGCGCTGACCTTCACCGGGGAGATCGAGGCGGCGCGGGTGCGGGCGAGCAGCCCCTACACCTACTCCTCGCCCGGGCAGTACCACGCGTGGGGGATGTCGAAGATCTTGCAGGGCACCGTCGATGTGGCGCGCGGGCGGTTCCTGGAAGGGATCGACGAGCTCGAGCAGGCACTGGCCGCGCTGACCACGGAAGGGGCCGCCACCTGGATGTTTCCCGCTCGACTACGGTTGGCGGAGGCGTATTCGGCGCTCGGGCGGGCCGGGGAGGCGGCCGAATCGATCGCGTTGGCAGAGGAGCGCGGGGGGCGGCACATCGCGGTGTATCAGCCGCAATTGGAGATCGCCAAGGCTTGGCAGGCGGCAGCGGAAGGGACCGCCACGCCGGCCGTGCGGCTGGCATTAGGGGCGGCCGATGCGGCGGCGCGGTCCCAGCAGCACGCCATCGAAGCCATGGCATTGCATACGGCGGCGCGGTTCGGGGATCACTCGGTGGCCGGGCGGCTCGCGGATCTGGCGGCCCGGGTGGATGGGCGGCTGGTGCAGGCGCAAGCCCGGCACGCGGTCGCGGTGGCGGCGCACGACGGGCCCGGATTGGATACTGCCGCAGCGGAATTCGAGGATATCGGGGTATTGCTGTCCGCGGCCGATGCCGCCGCGCAGGCCGCGTCGGCGCACGAACGCGCGGGCGATCGGCGGCGGCTGCTCGAATCCGCGGCGACGGCCAACCGGTTGGCGGCGGCCTGCGGCGGGGCCAGTACGCCCGCGCTGCGGCAGTCCGCGCAACCGCTGCCCTTGACCGCCCGCGAACGCGAGATCGCCAATCTGGTGGCGGCCGGACTGTCCAATCGGCAGATCGCCGATCGGCTGACCGTGTCGGTGCGGACCGTCGAAGGGCATCTCTACCGCGCGTGCATCAAGCTCGATGTCACCGATCGAGAGGCGCTCGGCGAACTCATGCGCGGCGAGTCATCTTCCGGCAAATCCTGAGCTCGAGATTCGCAACCAGCGGTGCGAGCTTTCTGCCAGCACAGTGTGGGATACGTCTCGCCGCGCAACGTCGGGCATAGCTTCCTCGAAATCACATCTGGAACCAGCAGTTTCCAATCAGCTACCATCCTCGCGAACTGACCGCTCCAGGTCAGCCGAGCGGCCGCATCCGAGCCGCGGGGGACAGTCCCAGATCTGATGAGGGTGGTGTTTCGGCGTGACTCGTCGGCATCGAGAAATGAATACCGGCGTGCTCCGCCATGCCCTGCGCCCCGCCATGGGCGCCCTCCCGCTGGCCATCGCCATCGCCTGCGCGGGCATCGCCCAGGCCGCCCCGCAGCCCGGCGTCACCCGCCCCGCCCAGCCCGGCGTCACCAGCCCCGGCGGCAGCGGCAAACAGCCCGGCACCACCGTCGAACCCGCCGCCCCGCAAGCCGACTACGCGGTGCCCCCGAACTACCGCCCCATCCCGGTCGAGACCGAACCGGCCCCGGCGATCGACTGGCAGCAGCTGCACGCGCCCGAACCCGTCGAACCGGTCGCCCCCATCGCCCCGCCGCCGCGCACCCTGCGCGTCGGCGACTTCATGACCGAGGTGCCGGACGAGGTACCCAACGATGTTCTCAACCCGGTCAACGACTTCGCCGCCAATGCCGAAGCCGCAATCGCGACCGGCGGCAAGTCCATCGGCATCAACCCGAGTCGCTCCGACAAGATCGCCGCCGCCACCGCCGCGGGAGCACTCGGTGGCGCGGCCGTCGGTGCCGCCGTAGCGGGCATTCCCGCCGCAGTCGTCGGCGGTGTCGGCGGCGGACTCGCAGGAGCGGCCATCGGCGCTGTTGTCGGCACGGTCGGCATCGTCGGCATTCCCGTCGCGGCCGCAGCGGTCGGAGCCGCGGTCGGAGCCGTCACCGGCGCGGCAGCGACCGGCGGTCCCGGTGCGATCCCGGGCGCGATCATCGGCGCGGTCGGTCCCGCGATCGCCGTCTTCGCACCGGGCGCAGCCCTCGCCGCACCCGGCGGAGCCGCCATCGGCGCGGCGATCGGCGCGGTCGCGGGCGCCGCGATCGTCGGCCTCCCCGCCGCGGCGATCGGCGGCCTCATCGGCGGTGTCGCCGGTGGTGTCGGGGCCGGCGCCTGGGCCGGCGCCAACCTCTGACCAGCGGGCACGACCACGCAGCGATCGATGATCATCAGCAGCCGACGCGCGCCCACCTTCCGGTCAACCGAGCCATTCATGATCAACGGGAATTGGTTGCGGGATATAGCGGCGTGTCACCGCAACCAGTTCCCGTTCGCGATTCACGCGGTGGCGAGTGGCGGGTGGGGTGAGGGCGGCAGCCCGAATTTTCGCCGCCGAAGCCGTCCGGGTGGGCGACACGCGGTTCGGGGTGCGCGAAGTTGGGTTCGGGGAGAGCCGGGGGCGGGGTGGGGGCGAATTACGGGGTGGGAGGAGTGGATTGGGCGGGAGGCGTTGCCGGTGGTGACGGGTCTCGTTGTTGTTCGGCCTGATCGGGCCGATGGAATCGAATGTTCGAAGGTGGTGTTTTCGGCGTGACTCGTCGGGATCGGGAAATCAAGAGTCGTGGGGCGCGGCGGGCGCTCTTGCCGGTGGTGGGGGTGATTCCGCTGGCTTTGGCCGTGGCTTGCTCCGGTACTACTGAGTCGCAGGTTGCCGGGGCGGGGACTTCCGCCGGAAGTTCGGCCACCACCACTAATGGTGGCGGGCAGGCTGTTCCGGGTTCGGTGCCGGGGAACGGGGCTGCCGAAGGGGCGACACCGGGAGCGCCGGTGGTCCCCGGTGGGCAAGCGGTGCAGCCGGGGGCACAGGGTGGGTTCACGGGGACTCAGACTGTGCAGCCCGGCGTGGCTCGGCAGGCCGAGCAGGCCGGGGTGCAGCGGCAGGGATCGGTGCAGCCGGGGGTCACCACGCCGGTCAAGCCGGGGCCGCGGGTGGATTATGTTGTGCCGCCGAATTTCCGGGGCATTCCGCAGCAGCAGGATGCCGTGCCCGCGATCAATTGGCAGGAGCTGCATGTGCCGGGGCCGGTGACACCGGTTGCGCCTATTGCGCCGCCGCCGCGCACCCTGCGGCTGGGTGACTTCACTTCGGGTGTGCCGGACGATGTTCCGGACAATGTGCTGACGCCGGTCAACGAGGCGGCGGCTAATACCGAGGCGGCCATCGCTACCGGGTTCAATTCCATTGGCATCAACCCAAGCCGGTCGGATCGGATCGCGGCGGGGACCATCGCGGGTGCGGCGGCCGGTGCGGTCGGCGGCGCGCTGGCCGCCGGGGTTCCGATGGCGGTCATGGGTGCGGTGCCCGCCGGGGTCGCGGGTGCGGTTATCGGGGCGGGCATCGGATTCGGGCTCGGTATGGCCGGGGCGACTGTCGCGCCTTGGACCGCGCCCATCGACGTCGTCGGCGGCCCGATCGGCGGCGGGCTCATCGGTGGTGGGCTCGGTGCCGCCGCCGGCGCTGCCGCGCTCGGCATTCCGGCCGCGGTGGCCGGTGGCGTCGCGGGCGGTATCGCGGGTGGCGCGGTCGGCGGATTCCTGGGCGCTGCCTTCTAGCGAAGCCGGGGCGGCCACCAGCCTTGGCGATATCAACGCGGCGGTCAGCCCGCAGCGGGTGGTCGACCGAGTACGCCGGGGCACCCAAACCGCCAGCACGGAGGCCGGCCGAGAAACCGAAGCATTCCGGAACGACCGAGCCTTCCAGGGCGACCGGGATTATACGAGGCGCCCGCACCAACTTTGTTGGTGCGGGCGCTTTTTCATGTGGGGATCGCATCTCGACCGGAGCGAGCACATGTGCGGGATCGCATGTCAGCCGGAGAGCGCATCGGAATCCGATCGAACCGTCTGGGCGGTCCGATCGGATTCTTCGACGGTAGCCGGGCCGCGCATAACCTCGGCTACCGCACGTGGCGGCCGGGGGCGACCGTGGTGCGCAATGGGTAGTTCGGTGCTGTCGACAGAATCGAGTGTGCGACAAGGACTTCTGGTTGGGAAGCGAATTTCGGGCAATGCTGAAACGTGACCCTCGCTTTGAGGAAACGTTATGCGGAATGCGTTGCGCGTGACCGAAATAGGACGATCACGACATCAGAAGAGGGTGGGTTCACCGAAGCCCGGGGTGCGTTCGATTTCCAGGAGATGCTGCTTCGTGTGCAGCCCGCCGGGGGCCGAGAAACCGTGCAGGGCATGGTCGGCGGCCAGCACCCGATGGCAGGGGATGATCAAGGGGATCGGGTTGCGGCCCAGGGACTGACCGACTGCTTGCGCACCGCCGGGAGCGCCGATGCGGTTGGCGACCGTGCCGTAGTTGAGGGTGTGCCCGGGGTCGATCGCGCGCGTGATCGCGTACACCGCGCGGTCGAAGTCGTTGAGCGCGGTCAAGTCCAGAGGAATCCAGCGCAGGTCGTCCAAGTCGCCGTCGAGGTGAGCACGGATCCGCTCGATGGATTCGGCGATGACCGGCGTCGGTTCGGCTTCACGAATCTCGGCGATTCGATGCCGGCGCAGAATGTAGGACCGGGTGGTCGCCGCATCCGGATCGGGTAGCGCGAAGCGCAGAACACCGGTGGCGCTCCAAGCGACGGCGCAGGTGCCGATCGCGGTATCGAAAAGCGCCGCCGAGGCCGAAGGGCGGGCCGGTGCGGACATATCGCCAGTGTGCACCAACGGTCCGACAACTTCCGCGGCGTGCTCGCCACAACAGTCCCGCGAACCAGCGGCGGGCGGGTGGCAACTCACCGTTTCCGCCGTCCCACGGCATCTGGCCGAGAGCGGTTTCGGGAGGTTCGACGGCACGAGGCCGCCGCACCCGGGCGGGTGCGGCGGCGGTGGCTGGATGCATTCGGGTCGCCTGGAATCGTGTCGGTGCCGACCGGTCAGGTCGGCTGTTGCGGACCAGTCAGGCCAGCGGTAATGAGGCCAGTTTTCTAGAACTGGACTGTTTCCTCACGGCAGGGGATGCGGGACAGATCCGGGAAGCCGGCCGACCGGCGCTGGACCGGACTCGGAGACGCCGCCGGGGGTTCAGCGGCGTGGTGGGACTGAATGGCGGCCAGGTCCGAATATTGGCGGGACGCTTCGTAATCGGCGACCGACCAGTCCGACATGGGGGCATGCGGCCGGTAGCGCTCGAGCAGCACGCCCCAGCGTTCACCGGGGGCGGGGGCGAACAGGTAGACGATCGCGGCGAAGGCCGCGACCACCAGGAAGGAGGTGAGCAGAGCGATCATGAGGAAATAGTGGACCGGTCTGGACTTGAAGAAAATATCCAGTGCCCCGATACTGGACTGTATGGCGACACGAGTGATCGGCGCGGCCAGCCTCACGCGCGACCTGGGCCGGTGGCGGCAGGACGAGCCGGGGGCCACCGCCGACAACAAGCGGTCCACCCGGCCCGCGTACGTGGCATTGGCGGAGAGCATCCGCCTGTTGATTCACGATGGACGCGCGCCGCTCGGGGTCGCATTGCCGAGCGAACGCGATCTGGCCACCACCCTCGCGGTCAGCCGTACCACCGTGACCTCGGCGTACGCGCTACTGCGGGAGCACGGATATCTGATCAGCCGACAGGGGTCGCGCAGTACCGTCGCGCTGCCGCCGACCGTGGTGCACGACGGCACCAAACCGGCCCGCAGCCTGCTCGCCATGATGGCGCAGCCGGAGGTGCCGACCATCGACATGACCTTCGCGGCCATGTCCGCGCCCGCCGAGATGACCGATGCCTATGCCTTTGCGCTGCAAGGACTTCCGACCTATCTCGGCACGCACGGCATGGATCCCGTGGGCATGCTGATGCTGCGCGAGGCGCTGGCGCGGCGGTATACCGAGCGCGGGCTGCCGACCGATCCGGAGCAGATCCTGGTGACGCTCGGCGCGCAGCACGGCTTGCGGCTGTTGCTGAACGTGCTCACCACGCCGGCGGAGCGGGTGCTGATCGAACACCCCAGCTACCCCAACGCGATCGAGGCGATTCGTGACGTCGGCGCGCGGCCGGTCCCGGTGCCGATGCGCCCCGACGGCTGGGATATGGACGGAATCCGCAGCGCGGCAAGGCAAACCGCGGCCAGCGTGGCGTATCTCGTGCCCGACTACAACAATCCCACCGGCCTGCTGCTGGATGCGACCGGACGCTCCGAACTAGCGGCGATCGCCCGCGAAACCCGCATGACGGTGATCGTGGACGAATCCATGGTGGACCTGCACCTCACCGATGAGATCGTGCCGCCCGCAGCGTCTTTCGCTCGCGGCTCGGAGATCGTGACCATCGGATCGGCCTCGAAATCCTTCTGGGGCGGCCTGCGGGTCGGCTGGGTGCGAGCCAACCAGTCGCTCATCGCCAAACTGCTGGGCACCCGCTCCGCCATGGACCTCGGCACCCCCGTGATGGATCAACTGGCCACCGTCTACCTGCTCCAGCACGAGGACCAAATCCTCACCACCAGAAGGGAACAGCTGCTTTCCCGCCGCAACGCCCTACTCGAGGCGATCGCCGAGGAACTCCCGGATTGGCGGGTCTCCCCCGGTGCGGGCGGCATGTCGCTGTGGGCGCAACTCCCGGCCCCGGTCTCGACCGCACTGGCCGCCATCGCCCCGAATCACGGCGTATTGCTCGCCGCCGGACCGCGTTTCGGCGTCCAGGGCGCCTTCGAACGCTTCATCCGGCTCCCCTTCACCCACGAGGAATCGGATATCCGCCTGGCGGTGAAGTCGATCGCGGCGGCCTACTCCGCCCTCACTCCCCACGCCGCGGACCCGCTCGCCCCCCTGGCTCCGCTCTACTGAGCTGAAGCTCTCGCTATCGAATCCAAGCGCGACAACTGATTTCGCGCCGATGCGGGTAACTCATCGGGGACGCCCGAAATCGGTTGGCCGTCGACCGCCGGCACGCGTGCACGACGGTCGACGGCTCTCAGCCGCGCGCTGAAGACGCGGAGAGGCGGTCAAGCCAGGATGTCGTGCCGGACGATGGTCTGGTCACGACCCGGGCCCACACCGATGCAGGACATGCGTGCGCCCGAAAGCTCTTCGAGGCGCTTCACGTACGCCTGCGCGTTGGCCGGCAGCTCCTCGAAGGTGCGCGCCCCCGAGATGTCCTCCCACCAGCCCGGCATCTCCTCGTAGATGGGCTTGGCGTGGTGGAAATCGGTTTGGGTGGTGGGCATCTGCTCCACCCGCTCACCGTCGACCTCGTACGCGACGCAGATCGGCACGGTGTCGAGGCTGGAGAGCACATCCAGCTTGGTGAGGAAGTAGTCGGTGATGCCGTTGACGCGGGTGGCGTAGCGCGCGATCACCGCGTCGAACCAGCCGGTGCGCCGCGCCCGCCCGGTGGTCACGCCGACCTCGCCACCGGTCTTGGCCAGGTAGGTGCCGGACTCGTCGAACAGCTCGGTCGGGAACGGACCCGAGCCCACGCGGGTGGTGTACGCCTTGAGGATGCCGAGCACGGTCCCGATCTTGTTGGGCCCGATGCCGGAACCCACCGCCGCGCCACCCGAAGTCGGGTTGGAGGAGGTCACATACGGGTAGGTGCCGTGGTCGACGTCCAGCAGGGTGCCCTGCGAACCCTCGAGCAACACGGTCTCGCCGCCCTCGATGGCCTGGTTCAGCAGCAGGCGGGTATCGGAGATGCGGTGCTTGAAGCCCTCAGCCTTCTCCAGCACCTCGTCCACCACCTGCTGCGGGTCCAGCGCACGCCGGTTGTAGATCTTCACCAGCACCTGGTTCTTGAATTCCAGTGCGGCTTCGACCTTCTGGGTGAGGATCTTCTCGTCCAGCACATCGGCCACGCGCACGCCGACGCGAGCCACCTTGTCCTGGTAGCACGGCCCGATGCCGCGTCCGGTGGTGCCGATCTTCTTGTTGCCCAGGAAGCGTTCGGTGACCTTATCGATGGCCACGTGATACGGCATGATCAGGTGCGCGTCGGCGGAGAGCAGCAGGCGGGAGGTGTCCACACCGCGCTCTTCCAGACCGGCCAATTCGGCCAGCAGCACACCCGGATCCACGACCACGCCATTGCCGATGACGTTGGTCACACCCGGTGTCAGGATGCCCGACGGAATCAGGTGCAGCGCGAAGCTCTCACCATTGGGCAGGACCACGGTGTGACCGGCGTTGTTGCCGCCCTGGTAGCGGACGACCCAATCAACCCTGTCACCGAGCAGATCCGTTGCTTTGCCCTTGCCTTCGTCGCCCCACTGGGCGCCGATCAGCACGATTGCCGGCATCAGAAGTCTCCTACGGGATCGACACGCAGCACTGCGGTGCTGCGGCACCCGCCGTCGGAAGGCGGTGGCCGGAGGCACAGTTTACTGGATGGCCACATACCCACTGGTTCGTGGTCCGGGTCGGGCGAATCCGACGTAACGGGTGAGCAGCGAAGCCAGCGACCCCTCTGGGTCAGGGTTATGGTGGCACGGGGAGCCGGACCGGCTGGGGGTCCGCGAGAACGCAGCGAGGCGATCGACATGTCAGGTCAGAGGAGGGTGTACCGCAGTTGAGTACCCATGTTCTCCGCTGCGATGGCGCACCCGTTCCGATCGCATTGGCTTCACTCCCGCTGACCCAGACCTCGGCCATTCCCGAGGGTTCGGCATTGGACGAGCTACTTCCGGTGATGGCCGCCGACAGCCTGCCGCGTTTGATCGTGCTCGGTGAGGATGCCGGGCTGGCGGCGGTGCTCACCCATCTGCTGCGGACCGAACGGTTGCATGTCGAGATCGGTTACGTACCGGTCGATCGCACCTACGGTTCGCGCGCCTACGAGACCGGGACCGGGTCCGCCGCCGCCAAACGCGCGCTGGAGGGCAAGCCCACCGAGACGCCGTTGATCCGCGACGACACCGGCAAGGTGCTGATCGGCCGCGCCACCCTGGTTGGCGTGAACGGGCAGAAGCTCGAGGGTGAGGCGTACGTCGACGACACCCGGCTCTTCACCGGCAAGGCGGGGGCGCTGCATGTTTCGCCCACGCTGCGGATGCCCGGATTGCACGCGACCGTGCAGCGCGGACTGCGCAAACGCAAATGGGTCGAGGGGCGCGCCATGCAATTGGGGACGCCGGGCGCGGTCGTCACCCGCGACGGCATCACCACCGATCGGGTCGTGAAACGCTCCACGTTCTATCGCCACCACGAACCGTGGCTGCTCGTACGCTGACAGCGTCCCCGTACCTTCGGCTCGAAAACCGGGGTCCCACACAAGGAGTCCGATGAATCAACCCTCCGCGATCGGCCGCGCCCACGGGGCTGTGCGGCCCTCGCCGGTCTTCCTGCTCGTCGTCGCGCTGACCGTCGCGGGCGGGGCGCTGGCGTGGAATTCCGAACTGCTGTCCAAGCAGGCGGAGCTCGGGGTTTTCCTGATGGTGGTGGCGGGCTGGATCGTCTCGGTCTGCCTGCACGAGTTCGGGCACGCGTATGTGGCGTGGCGGGCCGGGGACCACGAGGTGGAGTTGCGCGGGTATCTGACGCTGAACCCGTTGAAGTATTCGCATCCGCTGCTGTCGATCGCGCTGCCGGTGTTGTTCATCGCGATCGGCGGGTTCGCTTTGCCGGGTGGTGCGGTGTACGTGCATTCGCATTCGTTCAGCCCGCGCACGCAGCGGATTCTCAGTGCGGCCGGGCCGGGCGCGAACCTGGCGTGCGCGATCGTGCTGCTGATCGTCATCAAGGTGTGGGGTAGCGCGAGCTCGCATCCCGCGTTCTGGTTCGGGCTGAGTTACCTTGCGTTCCTTCAGATCACGGCTACCGTGCTGAATCTGATTCCGGTGCCGGGGACCGACGGGTACGGGATTCTGGAGCCTTCGCTGAGTTATCAGACGCGGCGGTCGCTGGATCAGATCAAGCCGTACGGGGTGCTGATTCTGGTGGCGCTGCTGTTCGTGCCGGAGTTGAACGCGCTGTTCTTCGACGCGGTGCACGGACTGTTCGATCTGTCCGGGATTCCCTCGCGCTGGCCCGCCTACGGTGGGACGCTGACGCGGTTCTGGCTGTAGCTGCGATAGCCGGGCCAACCCCTCGCTGGCCCGGGCTGTCTCGAACATTAGAGCGGCACAAGCGGATACACCCGAGTAGTGCACTACCCGAAGATCGGTACGCGATCCCGCAGCCGAGCCGGTGATACGCGGGTCAGTCGATGGGGGTCACGAAGGGGTGGTCGACGGTCGGCGGCAGCAATGCGATCGCGGACAGCCGGCGCATGCCGCAGACCTGCATGAGATCGACCACGATGGAACGGAGTTGGGCGAAGACCACGTGGGCGGAGATGCCCGCACTGTCGACCAGGTCCTTGGTGGCGCCCTTCGCGACCGTACGCAGCACGCGGGTGGCCTCGGCGGCGTCGGGTTGATCGCCCGGATCGGCGAGCATCATGCGGCGGACCACGTCCACGGCCTGGCCCAGTTTCTCCACCTGCTCGATGAGGCGGGGGTCGAGAACCTCGTCGTCACGGACCGAGGTGAGGGCCCGGCGCAGTAGGACGCGGGCATTGCGGACGGCATTGTCGAGGGGGTCGGCGGCTTGGCGCAGACGGTCCAGGCGGGTGCGGGAGTTCCAATACAGCGGGGAGATGCGGATGATCTCCGAACTGCCCTCGAGGGTGTTGCGCAGGGAATCTATCGGGGCCTGGGTGCTGCGGGCGGCCTCCAGGGCGGTCTTGATTTTGGCGGCGTCGTGTTCGAGCAGGCCGTCGGCGCATTCGACCAGGGCGGTGCCCATGACATCGAGGATGTCGGCGGCCTGCTGGCGGGCGCGGCGCACCGGATGCAATGGAATGGCCGCCACCACCAGGATTCCCACCAGGCCGCCGACCAGCGCATCGACCATGCGCAGGCCGGAGCCGCCGCTGTTGGGCGGGATGAGGGTGGCGACCAGGACGGCCGAGCTGGCGGCCTGCATGGTGATGACCGGGCCGCCGTCGAGGAAGACCGCGGTGCTCATGGCGGCCAGCACCAGCAGGGAGATCTGCCAGACGCCGGAACCGAATTGGGAGACGAACAGGTCGCCGACGCCGATGCCGACCGCCACGCCGACGATCAGCTCCACGGCGCGGCGCAGGCGGGCGCCGAAGGAGACGCCGATGGAGATCATGGCCGCCATCGGGGCGAAGAACGGGTGTTCGTGGCCGATCAGATTGTGTGCGATGAGCCAGGCCAGGCCGGCGCCGATCGCGCACTGCACGATCGGCAGCATGGACGACCGGACCCGATTCGCGGCCTTGCGCATACGGGCCGCGCCGCTCTCCCTGGCGGCGTCGAAGGTATCGCTGAATCCGGTCGTCAAGTCCGCAGGACTCAGTCGAGGCCGAGTTCCGTGGCGGCGCGCGGGTCGCAATCCTCGAGCAGGTCCAGGCAGCGGGCGTACTCGTCGGATTCACCGATCGCGCGGGCCGCGCGAGCGAGCGCGCCCACACAGCGCAGGAAACCCTGGTTCGGTTCGTGCGACCACGGCACCGGGCCGAAGCCCTTCCAGCCGTTGCGGCGCAACAGGTCCAGGCCGCGGTGGTAGCCGGTGCGGGCGAACGCGTACGCCGAAACGATGTCGTGGTTGACCTCACCGGTCTCGTTCTCGCCGCGCTTCAGGGCGGCCTCGGCCAGATAGGCCCACGCGATGGAGGCCGACGGATATTGTGCCGCGACCTGCACCGGATCCTGGTTTTCCAGCAACGCCCCCTCGGCGTCGATATTTTCCGGCAGCAGTACCGGCTGCGGTCCGAGCAGATCACCGAAGGAGGTCATGCCGATCATTCTGCACCGACCGCCCGGATGCTCAGTAGGCTGACCGTCGAATCACAGTTCAGCCGAACCGAGGGGTAGCGCGTGTCCGAGCCGAAAGACGACCAGCAGCCGCAGGACTCTGCCCGCAAGGCAGCCCAGGGCGCGGCCGCCGAACCGGACACCACCGTCAACTCCACGCCCCCGGGCGTGTCGAAGTCGCCCGCCCCCGGCGGACCCGGCCGCCCCGATGCGAACGCGGCCCCGTCCGCGTCCGGCGAACGCCGTGACACCCGCGACGAATCCACCGCCGCCATGCCGGCCACCCCGGCGGTCTCCCCGGCCTCCGCCCCGAACGCGCCCGCCAACCCCGGTGAACGCCGCGACACCCGAGCCGAATCCACCGCGGCCATGCCGACGACCCCCGTCGTCTCCCCCACCGCCGCCACCGAAGTGATCCGCACCGGCGGTGCAGCGCCCGCGCAAAGTCCGGTACCCGGACGCGGTCCGAACCAATCGACCGAACAGTCCGACCGCAGCCCCGCCTCGGGAACGGCGCAGCCCGGCGTTCCGGCACAGCCCAACGGTTCGGCGGCATCCGGTCCCACGAATCCCGCTGCCGCAGGCGGCAACCCGACGGGATCCCGGCCGGGAAACTCCGGTCCCGCAGGCGGCAACTCGACGAGATCCGGGCCGGGGAACGCAGGCCAGGGCGGACCCGACCAGAACTTCGGCCGGGGTGGCGCAGCACCCAAAGCTCCCGCACCGGCGGGCAAGCCGGGCTTCGCCACCATCCAGTACGAGCCGCCGCAGGCTGGCGGGCGACCGGGCCCCGGTCTGGGTGGACGCCCCGGTCAGGCCGGACCCAATGCGGGGCAAAGCAACCCGAACGCGGGCTCGGCCAACCCGCCGAGCAACGCGGGACAGAACAACCCGAACGCAGGTTCCGGCGCAGCCAACCTGCCAGGCAGCATGCGACAGAACAACCCGAACTCGGGCCCCGGCGCAGCCAACCCGTCGGGCAGTGCGGGACAGGGCAATCCGAACCCGGGTTCCAGCGCAGCCAACCCGTCGAGCAGCGCGGGGCAGGGCAATCCGAACCCAGGTTTCGGTGCAGCCAACCAGCCC
>NZ_BDBK01000020.1 GCF_001612945.1 Nocardia inohanensis NBRC 100128 | reverse complement strand
GGTTCCGGCGCAGCCAACCAGCCCAGCAGTGCGGGACAGAACAACCCGAACGCAGGTTCCGGCGCAGCCAACCAGCCCAGCAGCGCGAGACAGGGCAATCCGAACGAGGGCCCCGGCGTGGCCGGACGGTCCGGTGGTGCGCAGCAAGGGGATTCGCGGGCGGCCGGGTCGCCTGCGGGGCAAGCGGCGGGGGCCGGAGGGGCGGCGGCGGACGCGGATGCCACCATGCAGTTCCAGGCCGTGCGACCGCAGGGTGGGAATGCGGGTTCCGGTCGTGCGGGGGGTGACTCCGCTCGGTCGGGTGGTTCGAATGCCGGGGGCGGGTCGGGGGCTGGGACTGCCGATTCCGGTTCGCAGGGCGCTCCGGCGGGTGGGAAGAATGCGGAACAAGCTGCTGGGCAGGGTGATTCGGTTCGGCCCGGCGGAGCAGCGGGGGCGGGCGACGGTCCGGGCGGGGTGAGCGAGGCGGGCGACGGTGACAACGCCGGGGCCGCGGACGCGAAGACTGTTGCTATTCAGAAGGTTCCGAACGCGGATGATGCGGCTACGACGATGCTGCCGGTGGTTTCCGGGGAGTCGCCGACCGAGAAGATTCGAGTGTCGGGGCCGCAGGGGCGGGCGGTCAGTAAGCCGCCGGTGACGCCTCGTGGGAATGCGGGGCCGCGTAATGCGGGGCCGCGTGGGGCTGCGCCGGGTGGGGCTCCCGGTATCAGCACTCCGGGTGGCGGTGCGGCGGGTGGCGGTGCGCCGGTACAGGATTCGAATGCGGCGGGGGTCGAGGGGACTCGGTCTGCGCCGCCGCGTCCGCCTATGGGTCCGCGGCGGCCGGGTAGTGCGCCGTCGCCTGCGGATAATCAGCCGACCGCGCCGGTTTCGCCGATGGGCGGGCCGCGAGTGGTGGGGCCCAAGCGGGTTGGCGCGGGTGCGCCGCAGGGGCCCGGACAGGGTGGACCTCAGGGGCCGGGACGGCCTAATGGTCCGGAGCGGGGTGGTCCCGGTGGGCCGCAGGGTGGGCCGAATGCGGCTCCTGGCGGCGGGCCGCAGGGGGCGAATCAGGGTGCGCAGCAAGGGGCGGGTCGGCCCCAGCCTCGGGTTATCGCGCAGCCGCAGCGGATTCCGGCGGGCGGAGAGGCGGCGCAGCGGCGGCCGGTCGATGGTGATGGCGGCGTACAGCAGCAGGCGGGCGGTGCGGAGCAGATCGCGCAGCCGCAGCGGGTGCCGGCGGGCGGGGGTGACGGTGGGTCCGCGGAGGGTGGATCGAAGAAGAAGCTGCTGGTGATCGGTGGGGCGATTCTGGCGGTTGTCGTCGTGATCGGGGCTGCGGTGGGGCTGCTTTCGGGGCGGACCGACAATTCGGCTGAGGCACAGGTGAAGCGGGCTATCAGTACCTATACCGACGGGTTGTCGAGTGGGGATCTGGAGAAGTTGCGCGGGATCACCTGCGGGACGCAGCATGACTTCTATTCGAAGATTTCGGCGGAGCAGTTCGCGGGGGTTTATCGGACTTCGAAGGAGCAGAAGAGTATTCCGGTGGTGAAGAGCGTGGATGCTATTCGGATCACCGGGGATACGGCCATGGCGTCGGCGACTGTGTACACCGAGGCGGATCCGGCGAAGCAGACGGCGCGGACGTTCGACCTGCGGCAGACCGGTGGTGAGTGGAAGGTTTGTGATCCTTCGACCAGCTAGTCTGCGGCTCTGAGCTGAGCCATGCCCTGCTGGCGGGATTGGGCCAGTGACGGGGCCGCCACAGCGGAAATGAAATTAGTGTGGCCACTTCGTGTGCCGTCCCCGACTGTGGTCCCCCCGCCGTCTGCCGTTACCTCGCCTTCCAGCGTCGGCGGGGCCGTTGTCGCCTTTCGAGCGGGAAGAATCAGCACATTTCGGGTGCCTTAAAGGAGACCGTGTGGTCAGTGGGAACTGGTTGCGGCGACACGCCGTGAAACCCCGCAACCAGTTCCCACTGACCGATGGGTCTGTTTTTGTTCTTGGTTTTTCCGCTCGAGAAGGTGACAACGGCCGGAACGACGCCGGGAGGCGAGGTAACGGCAGACGGCGGGGGGACCAACGTCGGGGACGGCAGGCTAAGTGGCCACACTATTTCGTTTCCGCCATAGGCGG
>NZ_BDBK01000019.1 GCF_001612945.1 Nocardia inohanensis NBRC 100128 | reverse complement strand
AAAGCTGGAAGAGGTTTACCTCCAACAGATTTGGCTCTCTGTGTCTAGTTTCATAGAGTTACGGCGGCTATAGCGGTGGGGAAACGCCCGGTCCCATTCCGAACCCGGAAGCTAAGGCCACCTGCGCCGATGGTACTGCACTCGACAGGGTGTGGGAGAGTAGGACACCGCCGGAACATCATTCGCGAAACCCCCTGACCTCGGTCAGGGGGTTTCTGCGTTTCTCAGGCAAATTCGATTCGCCCTGCCATCATATTGAGGTGCGAACGCTCCTAGTGATCCTGCTTGTCTTCACCGGCCTCGCTGTTGCCGCCGATTTCGGCGCCGCGGCCAATGCCGAGCGGGCCGCAGCCGAGTCCATGCGCAACACCGCCAATCTCGGCTCTGACCCCTCGGTAGACATCAAGGGCTTCCCCGTCCTCCTCTAGGCAGCCCGAGGTAAAGTGGACCGCCTCGAAGCAACCGCCCGCTTCAACGCCCTCCGCCCCATGGTCCTGCTCGACGTAGCGGGCTTGCTCCCATTCGGCGTGGTACCCACGGGAATCCACATGGAGGGCACGACGGTGGTGGTAACCGGCAGCGGCACCGATGTGCTCGTCGATATCGACTCCCTGAAGGGCAAATCCTGACACCCGCACCCATCCCAGCTGCGTATACCTGGGCATGAGTGTTGACCCCACCCCAACCGGCGACGCACGGCGCATGACCGAGGCCTTCGGCACGAACACATCGCAATCATCGCTGCCTTCGATTCCCCCGGCGAATCACCTCCGCGAATCGACGATGGTCGCCCGCACTCCGTGATTGCCTCGTTCTAGGGGATGCGAAATCATCGTCACGGCGGCGGTTGGACGCTCGTCGTTATCTGGTCGATCTCTGTTTTAGGGGCGTCTAAGGGAATCGCGTTGGTGTGCAACTGCTTCAGCGTGCCAAGAAGATCTTCTGCGGCTGATCGAGGTCCGCGGTGGTGATCTGCTTGTTGCGCAGGATCCTCTGGACGGCCAACTCGTCCCCAGGCGCGGGTGCTGACCTTAACCGGTGAACTTGCCGTGCCACTCGGACATCATGTCGAGCGCTTCTCCCGCGATCCCGAGACCGCCTCCGCCGTCCCCGTCATAGACCTCACAGACGGTGGCTTGCCAAGTCGAGTGCGCCATTTCAGCCTTCTCGCCCACCGTCCGGAGTTCGTCCAATTCGGTGACGATCGTGAGTACGTCGCCCCATTCGGCCGCTTTGCAAATGGTCTCCCAGGCTTCGGCCGCGTAGTCGAAGAGTTCGCGTATGTGGTTACCGCAGTCCGTCAGATGTTCTCGCAACTGCTCGCGGTAGTCGACGTAGGCATCTTGCGTGACGGGCGTCGATGCGACAGGGGCCGCGGGCGCGTTCGGGACGCGGCTGGGTCGCCGTTCAGGGTCGGGGATTCTGGTGGAGCCGAGCACCGAAGCGAGTTGCGCTCGTTCAATGAGTTGGTGCGTCTCGATTCCGTCGATCAGACAGGCCAATTCGGTGACCAGACGGCTGATCTCTATGTCATTGCGATCGCAGATGGCGTCATCGATCTCGAACGCGCGTTCGCTGATTTCTCTCCGGAGCGACCCGAGCAACATCGTGTCGATGTCCTCGGCTCGTGCCCACAACTCTTCGTGCGCGGCATCATCGGGGTGTGACGTGGTGTTCAACGGTTTTCCCATCTCGATAGTCGATCATTTGCAGCTCATCGGGTCGGCGGCGCGGCTTGGTTTGCCCCACACCGGGCAAGCGCTGGCACGGGTCGCCCTGTCGCCGTCAGGTACGCCGCGATGTCGTCCGCTAGCCAGTTGGCGCGGGGGCGATCCCGATCTCCTCGGCTGGGGCTCTATTGCTCGGCCGAGACCGCGCCGTGTGGGCGGTTCGGCTGCCCGGTTCGCGAACTCGTCGAGTTCTGGTGGCGTGCTGGATATTTCGGAGCGACACCCGGCGATCGTATCGAATCCACTGTCCGTATCGTCGATGGCTTACCTGTGTGGCAGTTGCAGGCTCCAGCCGGGATTTCGGCGGTGATCCGGTAGTTGACGGCGGTCGCCTGCCGATGTCGATCGGGCCTACCCCGTGGCGGCCGGGTCGAGGTTCGAAGGCGCCCGCGGCGTTATTGCGGATGTGACCCGCTGTCTTCTTCGCCTCGCCGATCTTGGCGAGCTGAGCGAGTGCTTCGTTGATCTTGTCCTCGGCGGTCGCGATCCGGCGCGCGAAGCCCTCGTTGACCGACTTGACCCCCGAGTTCGAAGCCAAGGCCCAGCACGCCGAGAACCCACACTTGGCGATCGAGGCGTTGCGGGCTTTGCTGACCCAGGAGATCGCCTATTGCACTCGTGGCAACCTTGGTGCGCAGCACGGATTTCTCCGTGCGCATCCGCGAGCTGATGAACCGATACAACAACCAGCACCTCACATCCGCGCAAGTGATCTCCGCAATGATCGCGATGGCGAGGGGAGCCGTTGCAGAACGTGAGCGCGGCAAGAACTTCACCCCGGCGCTAGACGCAGACGAACTCGCTTTCTATGACGCCGTGCACGAGAACGATTCGGCGGTATTGGAAATGGGTGACGACATCCTCGGGCAAATTGCCCGCGATCTGGTCCGCGTGATGCGCAACGACACGAGGATCGACTGGGCAGTCCGTGATGATGTGCGAGCCAAACTCCGCTCCACCATCAAACACCTGCTCATCAAATACAGGTACCCGCCGGACAGACAGCCCGGTGCGATCCGTCAGGTTCTCGGCCAGATGGAGGAGTTGGCGCCGAAATTCGCGGAAGAGCGACGCACAGGAGCCGCATGAAACTGACGCTATGCGAGTGAAACCGGGCCGGGTGTCGGGTGCCGAGCATTCGTCACCTCAGACCAGTTGTTCGTCATCCTCGGGCGTGGCGACCCCACGACTCTGCCAGCCGCCGAAGGTTCGTCCGTCCTGCGTTCGCCATTCGATGCGTCCGTTCGCCGGACGACCGGCGACGATCGCCGCCGCGGCGGATGGCGATGCGAACGGGTAGTCCCGGGTGAACACGACCGTTTGCCGGCCGTCCGCCGACGCGAGTACGCCCTCCCGCTCCAGTTCCTCCCGCAACCGGCGGTAGGAATCACCGGCGCCGATCCATGCGCTGCGCACCTGCGAACCCGCGCGGACGACGAACTCGCCGTCGATCTCCTGCGCGGTCGCTGAGATGCCATGCTTCTTGACAGTCATCTCGAAGACGGGCGAGACCGCCGCGTTTTCCGTCTCGGCGACTCCAGGAATTGCGGAAACCGTTGTCGCGGAGACGGATCGGAGGAGATTCACGCCGAGGACGGGCAGCACGATCCGCACTTCGGCGATGAAGTTCTCCATGTCCGAGACGTCCGCCTCGGGCAATTGCGGTGTCGGCGGTGCCGTGTTGTTGGTCAACCTGGCGCGTCCAGCCCGCAGGGCGAGAGCTATGAGCCGCGATTCCAGATATCGCGCGTGCGCCTTGGTGAGGTTGGTGTCCTTGCTGGTGACTATGACGACGCGATCCCAGAAGTCTTTGCCGTTCTTCGATTCCGGGGCTGCGTGGCGGCGCAGCCGGGTGCCGACTTCATCGCCCTCACCGATGTACGCGAGCGCTCCGTCGCCGTCGGGATCGTCCCCGAGCAAGACATAGATCCCGGTCCGGCCGGCTTCCTCGCGCGCCAGTAACGCAGCCAGTTCCGAGCGGGGAGCCGCGACCACGTGTCCGGTCCAGTTGCCGATCTCGGCCGTCAACAAACTGCCCGGAGTGCCTTCGGTCAGGAACATGCGAACGGTCTTCCCAGTGCTCATACGCGATGAGTTTAAGTGCGGCTGATCGGCGAGGCGTCAAGGTTGGCAACAAGATCGACGGATTGAGTTGCTCGACGATGGAACAGTGAATTCGCAATCGGGACTGGTTTCAGCCTTCGACGGGAACTGGAAATTTGCAGGTAACAAACCGACCGAACGGAACTTGTGACTAGCAAGGGAATTGCGTCACGCTGTGGAAGCGCCGCTCGATCGGGCGGCCGTCGTCGCAAGGGATGGGGGTCGCGCGGTGGCACGCACAACAAGTCATGACCGGGAGATTCGCCGGGTTCGTGCGGTGGAAACGCTCGACGCGGTGGGTCCGATGCCGGGTCGGCAGCGGAACGTGCTGTCGGGGCTTCTCGCGGAAGGCAGGCGGGGGTGGCATCTGCTCGTTCGGAATGAGCCCGCGCAGGGAAAGGCGTTCGCGGATGCGTTTCTGATCGGTCCGGGTGGGGTGTTCGGTCTCGTATTCACCGACGAGTCCGCGAACGGAGTTGTACTGCAGCGGCTTCGGGAGCACGTCGGGCGTCTGTTCGCCGATCTGCCGCTCGGAAACAATCGCAATGTGTTCGTGCCCGAAACGGTCGAGATCGTCCTGGTCGTCGCGCCGCACAGCGGAGTATCCGGTGACGGCCGCTTTCAGGTGGTGACCGAACTCGACTTTCGTTCGTTGTTCGAGGGCGGGACTCGATTGGACCGTGGGGTCGCGACTCGGATCGCGGATGCGGTATCGCGGCGAGCCCGGGATTTCACTTTGCTGACCTTGGGCACCGGCTCCGGTCAGGCGCCCACTCCGGACGCCGGGCTGCTCGAGACGACGGATCTGATCGCGAGTGAGCGTGAACGAGCGCTGAGCAAACCGTTCCCCACGTGGATGACATTCCTGGATCCTGATCAGCAGGCGCTCGTGGCGAAGAACTACAACGGTCCAGCTCGAATCGCGGGACCGGCGGGTACCGGGAAGACGGTTGTCGCCTTGCATCGCATGGCTTATCGCGCCCGCCGCACCACCGGCAAGCTGCTTTTCACCACCTTCGTCCGGAATTTGCCCCCGTGTCAGGAGCGCGCCTTCGCGCAGCTGGCGCCGGGGATGGAGCATCGCGCGGAGTTCAAGAACTTGCATGCCTGGGCGGGGGAGTTGCTGGCCCGCCGGGACCGTCCCGCGAGAATGGAACTCAAACGCGCCGATAATGCCTTCAATCTCGCGTGGTCGCGGGTGGGCTGTCGCGGTCCGCTGGCGGAGATCGAATCCGATAATCGCTACTGGCGCGAGGAGATCGACCGATTGATCAAGGGCCGCGGTATCACCCGATTCGAGGAGTACGCGGAACTCCGGCGCCGGGGTCGCAACGGCACTTTGCGTCGGCCGGCGCGAGAAGCGGTGTGGGAGCTCTACTCTCAGTACGAGGACCTCCGTAGGAAGGCCCGATTTTTGGACTCCAACGACCTCATCAATGCCGCACTCGCCGAGATCGAGTCGGAGGCGCTCGACGAGCACTACGACATGGTTGTCGTCGACGAGGTGCAGGACATGTCGGTGGTCGGTCTCCGCCTCGCACACGCCATCGTCGGTAACTCGCCGAATGCGTTGCTCATGGTCGGCGATGGTCAACAACGGGTTTACGCCGGGGGCTGGACGTTGTCAGACGCGGGCATTCCGATCGTCGGTCGTGGCGAAGTGCTCAAAGCCAACTACCGCAACTGCGAAGCGATTCTCTCCCTAGCCGCTTCCTTGGAGGGTAAGACGGCGATCGAGGACCTCGATGGCGACACCGGTATCGCGCTGAGCGGATCCGAAGTCGTGCTGCCCGGCGGGACCGCCGAAACATGGAGCGGCAGTGACGAAGATGTCGAGGAGCAGATTCGCCTTCAGCTCGAAAAGACTGCACAGCTGGGTATCGCGCTGTCCGAGACCGCGCTCATCACCCGCACGAACTCCGAAGCCGACCGATTCTGTGCGGTGCTGCGCCGATTGAATGTCGAGTTCCAGCATCTCGAGGATTACACCGGCGGCGACGAAGAGATGATCAAGGTGGGAACGGTCCATCGGGCCAAGGGACTGGACTTTCGGGCGGTGCTGCACCCGTACTTCTCGAAGCTCGTGCCCGACGCGGAACTCACCGACGCGGCGCGTGATCGGGCGGATCTGGCGATCAACCAGCGTTTTGTCGCGATCACCCGTGGGCGGGAATACGTTTGGCTGGGAATTGTGGAGGAATAGCCCGATGTCAGACGAAATCCCTTATCCGATACCTGAACTCATTCGCGCGCTGCGGGCAGAGGTCGCCGCCGAATTGCAGGGCGACGGCGGGCGAGCCGTCATGGTGACGCTGCGCCGGGGCAAGCGTAGCGGTGGCAGCGACGAGCGGCCCGAGTACGTGTTCGAGACGAAGACCGAACAGAATCCGCTCAATGGGACCCAAGTCCTGGTGCGAACCGAGACGAAGAAGCAATGGGTTCGAGGAGAGGCGGTTTGGGAAGCGGTCGGCAGGGTTCGGCTGACGACCGAAGCCGAGCTGGGTTCGGGGGCGTCCACGGTGACGATCCGGGATGATGAAACGCTCAGGCTCGAGCAATTGATCGAGAGGCTTCAGCTCGCCGGTAAGGACGGCCGCGGCCGGGTCGATCTCGACAAAGCCGGTTGGATGGTCGGTGGCGGCAATCCGGCTATCGGTCGTGAGGGCCGACCGGACATGCTGGTGGCCGGCTATCGGGCGTTGCCGTTGAACAGTTTTCAGCGGCAGGCTGTCGAGCAGGCACTGGGAAGTGAGGTGACCTTCGTATGGGGACCGCCGGGTACCGGAAAGACCGAGGTGGTCAGCCGGATCGTCGAAGGCTGCTACCGGCAGGGGCACACCGTGCTCTTCCTCGCACCCACCAATATCGCGGTGGATCAGGCCGTAGAGCGGCTGTGCGAGTTGCTTTCCCGCGAGTCCGGGTTCGAAACCGGCCTGCTGCAACGTGCGGGACGAGTGACCGTGCCGTCACTGAACGCGAAATTCGGTGAGTTCATCGTTTCCGATCGGATCGTCGGCCGACTATCGGGAGAGCTGAGCGCACGTCAGTCGGAGGTCGCGACCCAACTCGAGCGCGCACGCCAGGACCTCGAGATTCACGAACGAACGCTGGCGCTCACCGAGCAGTTCGAAAGCCTCCGGAAGGTTATCGAAACAACGCCCGCGGCCAAACGAGAAGTGGCGGCGAAGCACGCCGAATGTGTTGAGGACATCGGGAAACTGAGAGGTAGTCGAGACAAGCTCGGCATTCCCAGCGGAATGCGCGCACAGTGGACCCAGCACAAGCTCGACGAGCTGAACCGCAAGATCGCACGGCAGGAAGCGGCCGCAGCGGAATGGTCCACTCGCGTCACCGCTCTCAGCCGCGAGTTCCGCACCGCGTGCGCCCAATTCGAGGAGGTCGGTCCACGACTTCAGCGATGCCAACGTCTTCGGCAGGGACTGCCGTCGCACGACGAAGTTCGTGCAGCGGTGGAAGGTCTCGGGAATGAGCATCGGCAGCTCGGCGAACAGTTGTCGAAAATCGAGGACCTGGTGCGGGCCGGATGCCGGGTATTGGGCACAACCGTCGCGAAAGCCGTGCAATCGCGTCGACTGCTTGATGAGATCGATGTGGTCGTGATCGACGAAGCCGGGATGGTCGATCTGCCGTCGGCTTGGTATCTCGCCGGTCTCGCTCGGAAACGGGTGGTGGTCGCGGGCGATTTCCGGCAATTGCCCGCTGTGACACAAGGATCTGGCAATCAGAGCGCTTCACCGGATGACCGAGCCCACTCCGCGCAATGGATGGACCGCGATGTCTTTCACGCCGCGGGTTTGGTCGACGCGGGCGGGTCGGTTCTGCGCGACCGAAGGCTGGTGCGTCTCGTCGAGCAGTACCGCATGCGCCCGGCCATCTGCGCGGTCGTCAATGAAGTCGCCTACCGCGACGCGCCGCTGACCACCGGTCGTGGCGACACCAGCGCGCTGTCGGGTTCCCTGCTATTGGAGAGCCCGCTGATCTTGGTCGACACCAGCGAGAAACGTAAAGCCCTGGGGGACAGATTCGTTCGCGGCGGCCATCGGACCAACGCCGTGCACGAGGCGGTCATCCATGAATTGGTGCGTGGGCTGCAAGCGGATGGCGTGCTGCCCGCCTATCAAGGACGAAGCGAGGGATCCCCGACCGAACGGCTCGCGGTCATTGCACCTTATCGCGATCAGGTCAAGGTCCTACAGGACAGCATCTCGCACAGATTCGGTGTCCACTTCGATGGGCTCGTCGACACCGTCCACCGCTTCCAAGGCAGCCAACGCCCGGTCGTCATCATCGACACAGTGGCCGGCGCATCGGATATCGCAGGCTACTTCTACGCGGGCATTGGTCCGTCCTCGACCACCTGCCGGTTGTTGAACGTGGCACTGAGCCGGGCGCAAGACCACCTGATGGTCGTCGCCGACGTGGAATTTCTCGAGCGCACGCTACCCGCGGGCAGTGAAACGGTTCGCATGCTCCACCACCTTCGAGCACACGCACAAGTGCTGCCGGTCGGTGATCTAGTACCCGTTCGGATGGCGTCCGAGCTGGCCGGACTACCCGATCGCGAACTGGTCAGGCCCGCATTCTTCCCGAAGGACGAAGTACGCCGCGCAGTCGAATGGGATATCGAGCGCGCCGCCCACAGCATCGAAATCTATTGCGCTTTCCTGGATCCCGCTCCCGTCGACTTCTGGCTGGAGCGATTCCGCAAGAAGCTCGTATCAGGCGTCAAGGTCGTCATCCACACGCGCGATCAGAAGAGCGGCTCGAAAGGCGAGTCGGCGCTGGGTCGCTTGCGGCGTGCGGGCTGCGACGTCGATACCCGCCCGCACATGCACGAGAAGGTCCTGATCGTCGACAACGAAGTGCTCTGGCACGGATCACTGAACCTATTGGCCGGCAGCGGACCGACAGACCTGATGATGCGCATCACCAGCCGCGCGTCCTGCGACCGAGTGCGAAAGATCATGGCACGAGCCAGATCTGAGCGATCGAGTCAGCAGGCCCCGGTCGCTGTGGACTCCACGAGCCAAGCTGTCGCTAAGTCAGCGGCTCCGACCTTAGGATCGCGCCCCAACAAGTACGACTCCACTTGCGTGGTTTGCGGAAAATCGGTCCTTGCCGGCAACGGCGAACTCGGCAGAGAGAACGACAAATGGATCGTCAAATGTCGCTCACATTGACAAGTCCGTAACACCGCTCGGAATTTTTCTGACGGGACCCCGTGATTCGGCCCGCCGGGTGTGTGAGCCGGTTATCGGTGGATGCAGGTTGCAGCGTATCCGGCTGGTGTCTTGTACCTCAGGCCGGAATGTCTTCGGGGGTGGTTGTATTCGGCCACCACCGCGTCCGCCAGCTCGGGGCCGTTGTCGCAGCGCAGAACCGCCGGATAACCTCGGTCGAAGGCGAGGCGGTCGAGTTCGTCGATGAGCCGGCCGGCGGTGATCGACCGCTCGACCAGCCCCGCCAAGGCATTCGCGGGTGTGCGCGTCGACGATCGACGCGATCTTGACCGGGCGGCCGTCCTCGATGGCGTCGAACTGGAAATCCGCCGCCCACACCCGATTCAGCGCGTTCGCCGTCGTCTTGCTGGCCGTGGAGGTGCCGAGGCGTTTGCAGCGTCGCCGTGTCGACACCCATAATCCTTCGTCGAGCCAGAGCCGTTGGATCTTCTTGTGGTTGACCGTCCAGCCCTCGCGCGGCCTCGTGGTATACGAGGCGGAACCCCTGCCAGGGATGATTGCGCGCCCAGCTTCGCGGCAAATCACGCAACGCTGAATCGGGATCGGCGGTCGTCTGCGAGATGGGACGGTGGCGTTGGGTGCTTCGGTGCTGCCCGGTGACCCGGCAGGCGAACCGCTCGCTCACCTTGAGCACGCGCATTAGATGCGCCACGGCAGCCCGCCGACGTTCCGGGGCTAGAAGTTCCCTTGGCGGTCTCCTTCAACGCTGCCTTCTCCAGCTCCGCCTCGGCGAGAAGGCTTTTCAGGGTGAAGTTTTCGCGTTCGAGGCTCAACCTCGGTGCGCGGCAGCCGGTATTCGATGCTCTGCAAGATGGGCCAATACCGATTGATTGGCCTCCCAGCCATCCGGGAACTTGACCGCCACTCCGAGGTGCACGGGCTCGGTGGAGGGGTGAGCGTCGAGGAGCTCGGGGATGCCGACGCGACCGACGACGATGCAGGCGTGGCGGTGCCGGGAAGTGAGAACGCAAAGGCGCCCGGTCTCCAGATGGAAGGCGGTGGCGTCCCGGCGACCCGAAAGCGGATGCAGGACGACGGTTACATCGTATTCGCGGCCTTGGAGCCGGTTGGCGGTATCGACGGTGACAGACTCGGCTGCCGTGCCCTGTAGAGCAGCGCGGATGGCGGCGGCTTGGTCGCGATGTGCGGTACCGACAGCGACTCGGTCTGCGGTCACCGGATTCGAGCCGCGCTCGGAGTGGACGACCGCGCCGCGTTCCAGCAATCGGACGGTGAGGGCCGCGATGGCCGCGACCGCTTCGCTGTCGGTACGGATGGTGTGGCGCGCAGGCAGTTCATACCAGGCCCAGCCGCTGAGCGCGGCTTCGTCGAGGGCGCTGTCCAACGGTCCGCCCCATCCACCCGCGGTCGTGAATTCCATTCGGCGCTGGCCGGGTTCGGTGCCGGAGCGGAATTCGGTGAAGGGGTAGAAGGCTTTCGACACGACGGCGGCCGCGGAGGCGGGCAGTCGCCAGGAGACAGGTAGTCGATGGACCGGGATGTCCGGGTTGTGGGCGAGCAGGACGCTGACGGCGCTCATGGTGGGTTCCCAGGAGAGCCCGGCCCAGCGGGCGGTGTCGACCGTCGCGAATGGATCCAGCTGTCCGGGGTCGCCCACGAACAGGGCGCGATCGAATCGGCTGGAGATGCGCAGCAACATGTCCGACCGCATCTGATACGCCTCATCGACGATGGCCCACGCCCAGTTGCCTTCCTGCACGGTAGCCCATTTGGCGGCGGTGCCGATCAGAATGGTGCGGTCGGTGAGATCGGCCGGGCTTTTGGCGATCTTCAGGTTGGCGTGGGCGAGAATACGTTCGGCAGGCTCGTACGTCCCCGCGGACACCCGCCCGATCAGCAGTTCGGGGTCTTCGCTCGCGAGCCGGTCGATGAGGTCGTCGACCTGTTCGTTGGTCTGCGCCACGATGATCCGCTGATCGCCGTCCTTGGTCAGATGCCGCGCGGCCCGCACCACGAGCGTCGACTTGCCCGCGCCGGGCGGTGAATCGACCACGACGGCCCGGTCGGCGTTCCGGTCGAGATCGGCCAGCACCTCGTTGACGACCTGGTCGGCGGTCTTCACGCCCATTCCTCCTGCGGCTCAGCGTTTTCCGGCGTCCACTCGGGCGGCGGCCCACCGTGCGTCCACGGAGTCTCCTCGCGCGCCGGCAGTTTGGGCGACGCTTGATAGTCGTCACCGAACGCGGCGAAGCAGACCCGATCGCCGGCTTCGGGCACCGACCCCGCTTCAGGAGTCAGCTTGCGCCCCATCCCACCGGACAATTCGAGCGTGATGGTGCCATCCTCCACCGACACCACGGTGCCTTTCTGATTGCGCCGCTCCACGCTGCACAGCTTGACCCCGGCCTCCGCTATGAACGGATCCTCGGACTGGATCGCGATGCGCGGCCGCAGCGCAGGCCGCTTCCCGCTGGTGTCGACCCGGTTCGGATCGCTCATCACCACAACCCCGCGGAAAGCTTCGCCGTTCAGCCGCCGTTCCGCCATCACCCGTGGATCGTCATACGCCCGTTGGGCTTCCAACGCAGTCAGGGCCTGCTCCCGATCGAGCAGCCGCCGCACCGCACTCACCGCGTGATCCCGCCGAGCCTGCGGCACCCCTTCTTCGATGCTGTCCATGAACCGCGAGAAACTGCCGCGGTCCCGGTCCCACCGCTTGCCCACGCTCGCCCCCTCGGGCAGCGCGCGCAGCAATTCCAGCCCCCGCCACATGAGCTGCCAGGTCGGCTCGATCTGCTGCTGCACCGAATACTCCAGCCGCTCGACCGCCACGTTGAATGAAGCTTCGTCGGCGGCCTCGTTGAAAGCCGAGATCAGCGGTGCTAGTTCCTCATTGTCATATCCGGGATCGGTGGCGGGCCCCGCCGGCGGTGACCGCAACGGATCCTCCGCGATTGCCGCCGCTTGCTGCCCCGTGAGCCCTTCGGGCGGATCGATCCACCCGAGCAGGGCCGCCAGATTCCCATCCTCCAGCGACGACTGCCCCGAGGCCCAATGCCCCGCCAGCACGGTCGTCATCGCCAAAAGCACCGAGGACCCGGGATGTTCGGCCCGATCCCCGAACCAGGTCAGCCACCGCCCCAGCAACGGATTCGGCCCATCCGCCTTCAAGAACCGCAGCCTGCGCCCCAACTTCTGCAACAACGCAACCCCACCCGCATTGGGCACCCACACCTGCGGCGCATCCAAACACCGCCGATACGTCTCCCCGTCCTTGCCCACGATCTCTTCGGTATCGGCCAGGAACGACGAAAGATAAGGCAGCAGAACATCACTCAGCTCAGCCGCGAACTTCAACTGCAACACCCGGTCCCGCGGCTGCGGCACGAACAACAGCTTCGGCTCCGCCACATCGAACCCCAGCATCACCGCCAACGGCGCCGCCGTCTCCCCAGCCATCCGCAAAGGCACCATCACCAAAGGCTGCAACGCCGAATGGCAGTGCCGCACATCAGCAATCCGCTGCGCCCTGCCCGCCCGTGTGGCCTCCAACCGCGCCAGCGCAGTCAGCACACTCACCCGGCAACTTCCTGCCGCAGCCGATGCGCGTTCCGCAGCACCCGCGCGATATCCGCATGCTCGTCTCCCGCCGTCAGAGAGCAATCGGCAAGCCCGAGAACCGTTGCAATACTGTCGATCCCACCAAGCTGATCGCACACACTCCGCCCGAGCATGTCCACGGACCCGCACGCCCGAGCCTCATCCCGGCAGAAGAACGCCAACTCGCAACTCTGCATGCATTCCGGCGCATACCGCCCCTGCACCGCCCGCATGGCCTCACCCAGCCCCGCCCCCACGGTGAACGTCATCCCCTCCAGCAGCACCCCGACAAGATCCTTGATCGAAGTCAACCGCGACAACTGCCGGGAAATCACCGCCAGCTGCTTCCGTACGTCCACCAACTCCACCGTAGGCCGGTTGGTGAAGTCCTTGGTGCAAACCAGAATCACATTGTGCGACACCCGTTCCGGTGATTCCCCTAACTCCTCAACAAGCTGCCGCAACGCCAGCACATACGCGGCCGACTGCCGCGCGGCAGCAGCAACCTGCGCCGGATCCGCCTGCCCATCGATCACCGCGAACGCTTTGATCTCGACAGTATGAAACTGCCCCTCGATCTGCACCGCCACCAGATCCGGCTCCAAAAACGCCGGCGCCCCCGCAATCTCCAACCGCAGCATCGGATGATCGAACATGGTCCCCTCATTAGTCCGCAACGCCCGCCCCACCAGCTGCCGAGTCCGCTGAAACCGCACACTGTTACCGGTGTTCTCACCCACCGAATTCAAGTCGTCATAAGCAACTTCAGGAATCGTCAGCCCTAGTCGATCCCGC
Organism: Nocardia inohanensis NBRC 100128; assembly: GCF_001612945.1. Lineage (GTDB taxonomy): Bacteria > Actinomycetota > Actinomycetes > Mycobacteriales > Mycobacteriaceae > Nocardia > Nocardia inohanensis. The sequence continues at coordinate 208,966 of NZ_BDBK01000019.1, read as the reverse complement.
AGCAAGGCAACAAGCTCAGCACACCCGTTAGCCTTCACCATCGCCTCGAAAGCATTGCCACGAGTGATCGCGAACTGCGACTGCCCAAATTGCGCCGGAAACCCCAACTCCTGCGCCATAGCAGCCTTGTCCACCCCCGCCGCATCCATCACGGCCCGCCGAGCACACCCCGGATTACTGGTCAACGCCGCGATAGTCCGCGCGTTGTGCCGACAAGCCGAGGCGCCACCACGCAATTCATCCAGCCGAGCCAGCAGATCCTTCATCCCGCCGAGCCTCCTGCCCGCTTTTCAGCCGTCATCCCGAACCGTGTGCCGAACAATTGCGCCGCCGGATCCGCCAACTGCGCCGCCGCCCCGCTGTGCAGCATCCCACCGCTGTACGACATCCGCGTCCCGATGCACCGCCAACTCGTTGCCGGCGGCCTCGATCACCGCATCGGTATCCACTTCGAGCGCCGTGTTCCGGACGCCCGGAATGGTAGACGCCAACTGGCGAAGCACCCGATGCCCTGATGGGCTGGTCTTCCCGACGGTTGAAACGTGTTCCGCGAGACGGATAACCCCGGTTAACAGATCGGCGCGCACTCAATGGACCGACGACGCGCCGCTCCAGCGGCCAGGTATTCAAAGCCAGTAACCCGCGTACGGGGGCGAGGAGGTCGACGGTCAATGCCGAACAGACGTAATACGGCCGGGCGAATGGCGCGGCCCGAAACGAGCGCTCCTCGTCACGCCGCAGGCTGGTCAGTCGCGCAGCCAGCAATTCGCCTGAAAGAACCCCTCGTGGACCCTCATGATCAGTCTCGGTGCGGCGGGTACCGACAACAGCGCAAGTGCTCGATGTACATGCTCTCGGATCGGAACGGCGGGAACGCCGTCGTCGTCCGCGGCTTCCGGGACCATCCCGAGAACAGCCGCTTCCCAATCCCTTTCAGCCTGCCGGAGTTGCACCCGCAACTGACGTGCCAAGGTACGGTCCCCACCCGACACCGCGTGTCGGACAGCAGCCCGCAGCTCGGATATCCTCTCCTCCAACGTTTCCGGCGAATAGCTCACGATGCCGACAGTATCCGGAGATTCCAGTATCCTCCAGTGTTTGCCAGCTTTCTGTGTCGATTTCCGCGATGGCCGCGCGCTTCATCTGGGACGAAGAACAACTCCTGGACTGATCGCGACCAGCCAGGTGGTGAACGACCTCGAATACCTGGCGTGTCCCTACACCTGTCCGACGCCACAGATCCTAACGGCGATCTGCGGCATGTCACCGGTGACAATGTCGAGAAGACCATCACCATTTTCCATGAATCAGCGCGCGAGGCGGCAGCTCAAGTGCAGGAAGCCTTCGGGTACAAGGCGTATCGTCCCCCGCCCCCGCCGCCACCAGATCACCATCGATTCGCCCTTATGGATACCTGGATCGGTGCAGGCGATGGCCGCCCCGACGATCCCGCGACGATGCCATCAAATCCGATCTTCCACCGGGCTGCTCTATAGGCGACTTCGTCTGCTCCTTCGGACTCGAATGCGAGCGCCCTGGAACAGATCTCCCCGATGCATCGCCGGAACCTGCGTCGAGATCCGCGCCACCCATGGGCTCTTCCTGGCCGACGCCGGCGTGGAGAAGGTGCGTGAATGATCCTCCGACGGCAAAGATGGCTGGGGTGCAACGATTCTTGCCCAACTGCTGCTCATGGCGGTTGAACGCGCACCGCTTGGGAAAACGACCATGGATCTGATCCGCTTCATCCGGCGAATCGGCTGAGGTCGGAAATCTCTTTGGTTCGATCGCCAGCCTCACGTCGCGTTTACGATGAAGGCCTTCGACAAGTCGTTGATATTGGCGGACAAGTTGGTCGGCAGCCGAATCGAAAGGATTCGGGAGCGCCACCCCGAAGCCGCGAACGCCCAGCTGGTCAAGAAGCTGGAGACGACCTTCCCGTCCGCGGTGGTCGCTTCGGGTGCGGCGACCGGTGGCGCCGCCGCGGGTACCGTTGCTGCGGTCGCGACCGCAGCGTCGACACGTCATTGGTTTCTGACAGCGTCGATAGCGCATGTGCTGTCGCGGCTGCGCGTGTACGGAATCCACCTCACCGATCTCGAACATCAGAAAGCTGTAGTCCTGGCGGTCATGGCCGGCGGTGGGGGATCGACCTTTGTGGCAAAGCGGTGGGAAGAACGGGTGCACATCTGGGAAAGTTGCTCACCAACTCGGTCCCGGCCAAGACCATTAAATCCATCAACCGAGTGCTAGGAAGGAACTTCGTCACCAAGATGGGGACCAAGATCGACGTTCTGGTCATCGGGAAGGCCACCCCTTCGGAATCGGTTACGGCGATCGGCGCTGGCGGCAACCTGCTGATGGCCAAGAGCGGCATCAAAGCCACCCGAATCGCCATGGAGACAGCGCTTTCCGACCCGGACGCTTCGGCTGACTATCGTATCGTTCATATCCCGGACTGACCGGTGTCACAGTCCGTTGAGGTGTCCGACAATAGGCCGACTCCCTATATCGCCCCAATTGGAGTCTGTCGGCCTGGACCATCGGCGCGGCCGTTGTTGCACCACCAGGGTCGGTGTGCCGGCGGTCCGGGCCGATCAGATTCGGCACCTTATCAATGGCGATGGGCGCACGGTCAGGCGGTCGCGACCACCGAATCGTTGATCGACCGGATGACGCCGACAAGCCGCTTCGTCTGCTCAGGTGCGAACAGTTGCGTCGGACCCTGCGGTGCGGTGTCAGTGAAAGGTGGTTCGAACAGTAGCTTCGGGTCCATCTCGCCGTTCCGGGTGAGGTGACCGATGACGAGGTTGACGAAGTCGATCTGGCTGGCGGTGGCGGTGCGTTCACCGAGGAACTCCGCGAACGCTTCCTGCACGGCCTGCTGATCGAGGCCGACGAGAGATCGGATGAAACGGCCGAGTCCATGGGCATTCGCGACGGCGCGCTCCATGTCCTCGGGTTCACCGGCGCCACTGTGGGCCAGCAGTTTCTCGAGTGATTCCAGATCGGCCGGGGTCAGCGACTTACCGGAACGTACCTTCCGCAGGGCTAGGTTGTCGGGCTGACGGCGTAGATAGTCACGTGCCTTCGCGGTGTACCGCTCGACGTTGGTACCCGACCGCATCTCCGGCATGTCCCGTTCGACGACTTCGCCGAGGGTGTCGGTGAAATCGGAATAGACGATGACGCGCTTCTTCTTGTCGAGCAGCCCGACGATGGAACGGAGCTCTCGCCGAGCGTGTTCGAGCATTTCGACGTTGACGCCCTCCCACCACTCGTCGCTCGCCACCTCGCGCAGCAATTGTTCTTTGGCCTTCACGGCCGGGATCGCGAGTCCCTCATCGAGGAGCCCGTCCGCGACGCCGCGGATCGTGTCGGCGTGCCGGGAAATGGTGCCATCGGCGACGAGGACGGCGAGCTGTGCGCGCAGGGCGACGAGGTCGAATCGCTTCGCCATCTCGTCGGTGTCGCGGACGGTGGTGGGCAGGTCCGCGAGGTTCTCGGCGATCTCGGCAGCCGACTCTACGGTGACGGATTCCCAGGCGGCGCGGTCTTGGTACTTTTCCACCTCCCTGCGCCGCGTGCGGACAATGAAGTTTTCCAGTCGCATGCCCTCGACCTGCGCGTGCAGCAGATCTGCGGTGTCGTGGCGCAACGCCTGTGAAGCCCCGGACCGGTCGAGAGCGGCGAGCAGTTCCGTTCGGGCGGTGAACAGTCGTTGTGAAAGCGACGGTGCGAGTGCGCCTTCGGGGGCGTCGGGGTGCTGTTCGAAGTAGTCGAAGTTGCCGCACACGTCGAAGACGAAGAAGTCGGTCTTGTCCTGTCCGGGGCCGTACAGATCGGGGCGCAGACGGGTGCCGCGACCGACCATCTGCCAGAACTTCGACTTCGACCGCACTGGTTTGAAGAATACGAGGTTAACGACCTCGGGGACGTCGATCCCGGTGTCGAGCATATCGACGGAGATTGCGAGGTGCGGTTCCTGGTCGGCCTGGGAGAACTTGTCGATGAGGTCTTGGTTGTGGTTGATCGAGTGGGTGATGACGCGGGCGAACGAGCCCTTGAACTCTGGGTAGTTCGCGTCGAACCGCTGGGCAATGAACTGGGCGTGCAGCTCGTTCTTCGCGAACACGATGGTCTTGCCGAGCCGGTCGCCGCCGGCGACTCGATGCCCGTGGGTCATCAAAGTCTCGAGGACCTTGTCGACGGTGTCGATGTTGAAGAACCACTTGTTGACGGCCTCGGCCGTGACCGAATCGGGGATCTCGTCCTCGGGGACGTCGTCGCCCCAGTCGATGGACTCATACCGCTTCTTCGCCTCTTCGTCGAGGTCGGAATAACGGATGCCCTTCAGCGGAAAGGTCAGCGGCACATCCACCGCGCGCGGCCGGACGAGGTATCCGTCTGCGATGGCCTGATCGAGAGAATAGTTATTGGTCGGGACACCGGTTTCGAGATGGAACAGCTGGTAGGTGTTGTAGTCCACCTCGTCCTTGGGGGTCGCGGTGAGCCCGAGGAGCAGTGAGTCGAAGTATCTGAAGAGGTGCCGGTATTTCTGGTACACCGACCGGTGCGCCTCGTCGATCACGATGAGGTCGAAGTATCCGGGGCCGAATTGCCTTGTATCACCGTCGGTTTCGTCGATGAGGCCCATCATCGTCGGATACGTGCAGACGTATACCCGGCCCTCGGTGTCCTTGTCGGTCAACAGGTTCACCGGCGAGGAGTCGGGCAGATGCGTCTTGAATGCGCCGACGGCCTGCTTGACGAGGGCCTTGCGGTCGGCGAGGAACAGCACCCGCTTGACCCAATTGGCGCGCATCAGCATATCGGCGAGCGCGACGACGGTACGGGTCTTGCCGGCCCCGGTGGCCATAACCAGAAGCGCGGCGCGCTGGTTCTCGATCTCGAACCGCTCGGTGACGGCACGAATCGCTCTCTCTTGATACGGGCGTCCGGCGATCTCCTGCGGGACCGGGATTTCGCTCAGCGACTTCATCGACGTCCGGCGGGTAACGAGGAGTTCGAGTTCGTCACGGGTGTGGAAACCGGCGACCTCCCGCGGCGGGTAGCGCAAGTCGTCCCAGAAGTGGTGTTCGAATCCGTTGCTGTAGTAGATGACCGGCCGCCGGCCGAACTGCTGCTCGAGACAGTCGGCATACAGCTTCGCCTGCTGTTGACCGGCGATCGGATCGACGGACGTCTTCTTCGCCTCGACGACAGCCAGCGGCAGACCGTCCGCGCCCCACAGCATGTAGTCGGCGAATCCGTTCTTGCCGTCGGGCATTCCGGTGACGAGGTATTCGCGATCCCGCTTCTGGTCGAGTGCCCAACCGGATTCGTGGAGCATGAGGTCGACGAGGTCGCGGCGAGTCTGCGCCTCGTCGTAGTCGTGCGTGTCGGGCGTTGCGGCGCTCGCTTGTTGTGCGGCGAGGATTTGGGCACGCAATTCCGCGATCAGCTGCTGGTAGCTGGCTTTCTCGAGTTCCGCGGTCTCGACGGCCTCGTCGCGAGCCTTGAGCTGCGCGATGAGGTCCTGCTTCTCGGTCTCGGACTGTTCGAGTTGCGCGTCCTTGGCAGCCAGCTCCGCTTCGAGCTTGCCGAGCTGCGCGACGGTCTTGGCGACGACGGCGCTGCCGCCGGGCTTTGGTAGTCGACCGGTGTCGAACTGCTGCTGCGGCGACGGTTTGCTCGATGGCTGCGTCGCGTAGGTGCGGGCCAGCCACGACATAATGTGGAACAGCTCGGCCAGCGCCTTGGTACCCGAATCCTTGGAAACCGGAGTCTCCTCGTGGACGGCCGCATTGCCCAGCCGGCGGATCAGATCCATCTTCGTGACGAGACCATGACCGATGACAGCGACGAACCCGCCCGCATGGATTCGGGCCGCGAGGTCCGACTTGTATGGCTCGGGCAGATTCTGGGTGCGGTAGATCCACTTGACGGTGTGTTCGACGGTGCGGCGTGCGTAGAAGCACGTGGTGCGCGGGTCGAACAGTGCGTCACGCTCGGCCTTCTTGGCCTCGGCGTGCAGTTGCGGCCATTCAGCCTGTAGGAAGTCGAAGTTCCCCACCATGACCCCGTCCTCTCAAAACTCGTGTGCGCTGTGCGCAATCACGTGCCGTGCTGTGCTCGATCTTGTCACAGGCATCCGACCTTTCCCGGAGCTCTCGAACACTACGGGCAAGATCCGACAAGTTCGCTCCGTCGGGACAACCGAGGAGCTTCATGATGGGGTGCCGTCAGTCAGACTCGCTGGTGCGGCCGAGCACGTCGGCTGCGAAGGCGCGGTTGTGATACTGCGCGTACGGTCCTCGGCCTTTGGGGACGAGGAGGTCGGCGAGGCCCCGAATCACTGCGCCCAGGGGCAGACCGAAGAACTGTTGTCGGCGCCCTCGTCAGAGAGGAACCAGTCGACGATGACCCCGTCGCCGCCCGCCGCGGCCATTTCGGTGCGATGGAAACGCAGCAGCGGAAGCGTGTTTCCCAACTGATCCAGGGTGCGGGAGGTCGCTTCGGTGAGCGCGGACTCGGTCATGTAGATCGCGATGCGATAGTCCACGACGCCCTTGCCGTCCAAGAACCGCTCGACGAACAGCACTTCCATCGGCCCGAGGTTCAGCGTGAACAGCCGCTCACGCTCGGCGGTCTTGTTCGTGGTGGGTAACGCACTCAGCGTCCACCGGTAGAGCTCTTCGCTGGCTGGATCGTCGAAAGCGTCGACCAGGTAGCCGGCGATGAGGTCGGCGGCGGGAGCGAAGAACGGGTCCTGCTGTAGCTCAGCGAAGTTCTCGTCGCTGGCGGCGGGGCATGGTGTGCTCATGGCAGTCCTGGGGTCACTCGAAATACTCCCCGTCGACCTCGCCGACGGTCATCGATCGTTGTGTCTGTGCAGCGATACTGTAGCGAATCATCAACTCGGCGATGAGATTTCGGTCGTTGAGGATAATGGGGGTATTGCTGATATTCACCGCGCGAAACCGCACCAGCCCCCTCCGTCATTCCAGCATGCTTTAGCTGGAATCCACCGGTTCGCAGTGGGTCACCGTGGATCCCGGCTGAAAGCGTGCCGGGATGACGGGGCGACATCGCAACGATAAGTTCAGTAATCCCGTACTCGCCGACCGAATCTTCACGCGGCGTATCGCTTGGCCTGCACGAAGATCCGCTTGAGATCGAACGGATGACCGTCGACCCGACATCGTTCTTGACCGCCCGTGGAGGTGCCGCCTGCGCCAGGGGCGACCATCGGCAACGCCTCCAGCGCCAGAGTCAGGAACCTGACCGATTCTGCATCACAGACGCAGAATCGGGTGCGGTCACAGCTCGCCTCGGAACGCGCGGGATTGGAGTGAGGCGAAGAGCACGTCGAGTTCGGCGAGGGCAGTGTGGTGCTTCGCCCTTAGACTCTCGAGTACGTGAGTGCGTCGAGCATAGGTGCGCTGCTCCTCAAGCGGCGGGCACGGAACCCGAAGGCTGCGAACGTCATCGAAATTCAACCCTGCCTTCGTCCCCCCTCGACTCTTGGACGAGATCTGGTGCTGACCGGCGGGGCTCGAGAGGTACCGCGAGAGATAAGCCGGTTCATACGAATTGCTGCGCAGGATGGCGAGGTGCTGGTTGATGTAACCGCCAGCGGCTCGCTGGTCGACGACTGCAGTCCGTCCCAGATCAGCCGTGATGCTCAGCAGTACATCGCCAACCTGGACCTTGGTTCTGCGCGCCTCCGCGGTTGCCGGAGGCTGCACATAGGCAACATCGCCGAGTCGAAGTTCGTCATGTCCGACATTCTGAATGCGGAGAAACAGGTCACCAGTGTCCGAATAGTGTTTCGCCCACCCGCGGGACCCGCTCGTCAGGAACGAAAGTTTATCTCCCAGGTAACACTCATCCCTAGCATCTAACTCGTCGCGACCGAACATGTCGATGAATATCGACTGTGGCAGTTCGTTAAGGCAGGCCAAGGCTTCACGACGCTTGGCGCGGAGGGCGTCGACTTGGTCGAGGATCGCCGCGATCCGCCGCTGTTGCGGTAACGGCGGCCTGGGAATGGAAATCTCGCTAAATCGTGTCTTGTTTAGTATCGGCAAAGTGGTCGACGTCGAAGAGGCCCGCATTTCCGGCGCGCGTGCTAGGCAGGCGTAGTAACCGTATCGAGGATCGATCAATTCTCGGTTGAACGAGATTGCATTGATCTGCTGATTCGTTGCGACTGGCACCGACGTGATACCAGTTTTCCCCAAAGACGCACCGATACAGCACACAAGGACAGTGCCTGGCGGCAGGATGCGTGACAAGAGCGCGCCCTCGGCGCTAAGTGTTCGTGGGGCGCTGACAATTGGCGCGCTTCCACCAAGGTCCGCAGGTGTGACAAATGGCAATGAGCCGCCATAGAGGCTTGCATCCGATGACTTCGGTGTCGATCCTGTTGTAACGGTACCCAACTCACCGAGCGCCACGTGGGGCCAACTCATGATTCCGCACCCCCAACAAGCAGCTCCCGCAGCTGTGTCATGCCGTCAGTAATTTCCTTCTCGAGTTGATCGAGCTCGTCGAGAATCTCAATCGGTGATCGGTGCTCGACCGTCTCGTGCACGATCTCCTTATACCGGTTCAGCGACAGGTCGTACCCCTGCGCGGCAATGTCCTCGCTCGGCACGCAGAAACTTTGCTCGGTGCGTGCCCGCTCCAGCTCCGCCCCGTCTCGCTCGGCCCAGCGTCGCAACACATCCGGCAGGTTGTTCCTTGAGTGCTCGCCCTCCAGCAGCTCCGCGAGGACACCGAGCTTGTTCTCGTCCAGTAACGGGTTGCGTTTGTCGTCCAAGGACCAGCCGTCGGACTGCACGTCGTAGAACCACACGTTGTCGGTGCCACCCGAGTTGGTCTTGGTGAAGAATAGGATCGCTGTCGACACACCGGCGTACGGCTTGAACACACCCGACGGCAGCTTCACCACCGCGTCGAGCTTCTGTTCCTCCACCAGAAGCTGGCGAAGTTCCTTGTGCGCCTTGGACGATCCGAACAGCACCCCGTCCGGCACGATCACCGCGGCACGCCCACCGGGCTTGAGCAGTCGCAGGAACAGCGCCAGGAACAGCAGTTCGGTCTTCTTCGTCTTCGCGATCTGCTGTAGATCTTTCGCGGTGTTCTCGTAGTCCAACGAGCCGGCGAACGGCGGGTTCGCGAGGACTAGCGAATACGCTTCGGCGTCACCGGTATTCGCCTCCGCGAGGGAATCGCGGTAGCGGATGTCGGGCTGCTCGATGCCGTGCAGCAGCATGTTCATCGACCCGATTCGCAGCATCGTGTTGTCGAAGTCGAAGCCGTGGAACATCTCGTGGTGGTACTGCTGCTTGCCGATACCCGAGTTGATCGCGTCCGCGTGGTGCGTGCGCACGTATTCCGACGCGCCCACCAGGAAGCCACACGTTCCGGACGCCGGGTCGACGATGGTGTCGCCCGGTTTCGGGGCCATCATGTGCACCATCAGCTCGATGATGTGCCGTGGGGTGCGGAACTGGCCGTTCTGGCCGGCGGATGCGATCTTCGCGAGCAGGTATTCGTAGATGTCGCCCTTGGTGTCGCGGTTCTCCATCGGCACCTTGTTCAGGCGATCCACCACGCGCTGCAACATGCCCGCGTTCGGGATAGTGAGCCGGGCGTCCTTCATGAAGTGCGCGTATGTGGAGTCCTCGCCGCGCATCTCCTTGATGAACGGGAACACCCGGTTGGCGACGATGTCGAACATGTCGTCGGCTTGCCGGTGCCGGAACACCGACCATCGCAAGTCGTCGTACGGCCGACCTTTCTCGTCGTTCCCTTCCGGGAACGGGTTGCCCTCGATCGGCTCCCCCAGCAGGTTCTTCTTCTCCAGTGCGCGGGTCTGCTCATCGTCCAGCCGGCGGATGAACAGCAGGTACGTGATCTGCTCCATCACCTCAAGGGGATTGGAGATGCCACCCGTCCAGAACGCGTCCCAGACTGCGTCGACCTTGTTCTTGATGTCACCGGTGATCACGGGTACCGATACCTGCCTCTTCTGCTCGACGACAACCAACTGAACTGTATAGACCACCATCACGACAACCGGCGACGGCGACCGAGCTTGCTTTGCCGATGGGGACTGGCGGGGCGCGGGCCCGTCAGGTCGTCAGATGGTCGACGAACCGGCCGATATAGACTCGACCGTCCCGTACCGCGAAATGAATTCTATTGCGGTTACGTTCCAGCTTTGCATGCCATTCGCAGACGATCGGCTCGCCGTCGAAGAGTACGGTGCGTTGGCGCATGGCAGCGGGATTGGCATGGGTGCGTGGGCTTTCCGGAGAGCAGTCGACGCCCGCGGTGATGCGCATCTGTTCGATGCGTTGCCGAGGTTCCACGTGTGCGGCCCACACCCGGACAGCATGATCGTCGAGCCCAGTCAGGTTCGCGAGCAGGCGCGGCCAGATCTCGGTGTGACCGCCGTCGAAGCGGTTGAGTTGGCCCCAAACCCCTTCGGCGAAGACACAATTGGGAAACGGTTGCTCACTGTGCTGCTCAAGTTGATCGGCGGTGTGCGGTTCGTGGAGTAGTACGTCGCGCCAAAAGGCCGGGCAGTCGCTGTCGTCCACCAGGAAGTGAATCGAGGCCGCGACGGTCGCGTCGGCGGCGACGTGGCACGGACCCCGGCGTTGCGCCGTCTCGGTGGTGAGGCAGGCGATCTGTCTGCCCGCGCGGGATTCCGCAAGCGAGATCGAGATGCCGGCGGCCATGGTGACGGGGCGGCTGCTGACGTTGACATCCAAGCACTGCGGTTCCACATCGTGCACGGGTAACTTGTCCAGTCTGCGCCACAATTCGTTGCGCGTGTCTCGGTCGATCCGAGGATTCGACAGCCATCCGATCAGGGTGGTGCCGTCGGCGGACTCGATATCGAACAGCAGATCCGTGCGACGGGCCTGCCCCGGCGTATCGCGCACCGCTGCGAGCAGGTCGAGCAGCCGCACGAACGCGGATTCGACGATCTTCGGGTCGCCTGTGTCGAACGCGAACCCCGATTCGTCGACCATGAACCTCCACCCCCGCAAGAATGCTCCTAATCTCGTTTGCGCCGGTTGATGAATCCGAGATCGATTTCCATCTGGTCGAAAAAGCCTGCGGGCCAGTCGCTCATGGCGCCGCGGGCGTTGATCGTCAACGTGGCCGGTGAGCTGCCCCGGCCGAAATAGTGCACGACCGCATCGCCGTGCGGCAGTGAATCGCCGCTCGCGATCGCCCGGCGCACGCCATTGAGCACGTGATCACTGTGGGTTTCGATCATGACCTGAACACCGCTGTGCGCCACCATGGTGAGGAACCAGCCGAGCGCCGACTGCGCCGAGGGATGCAGGTGTGCTTCCGGACTGTCAACGATCAAAAGGCCGCCGACCGGTACCGACAGCCCCGCGACCACGATCGGCAGACTGTAGCTGATGCCGAAACCGGTGTTGCTCAACAACATCCATTCGGCCTCGAACCCTCCCGCGTGGACGTGCACGGTGGCCAGGCCGGTGCGGGGAACCAATCGGGCATCGAGTTGCAGCGGGCCGACCAGACTGCTCATCCACGCCTCGACCTGAGGCCGGAGCAGGATCGACGCCGCGTCGGGGTGCCGGCGATCCTCCTCGACCGGGCGATCGAACAATGCCAGCGCATGGGCGACGAATCGCCCGTCCTCGCCGACCTGCACGCCGTCCTCGGCCCATGGCGACATCGGATGCGCCGCGCGAGGCCCGATCCGTTCGGCAGCCAGATAGGTGAAGGCGGTGCCGCGGTCCCCGATGTTGGTTACCAGCTCATCGGGCCGTTCGCTGACGTCGAGTCGGGTCGCATCGGGATTGTGGCCGCTGAAGCGCCAGATTCGAGGTTCGGGATCGAAGAGGGTCACTTCGATCTCATCAGAGGCGGCGTCGGCCGACAGCACGTCGGAGGCTTGCCCGAGGTCGAGTCCTGGACAACCGCTGAGCGGGACGAACGTCTGCTTGGCCAGTTCACACTGGTGCACGAGATTCAGCGCCTGAACGACGGTGCTCTTACCGCCGCCGTTCACTCCGGTCAGCACCGTCAGCCTGCCGAGATCCAGTTGGGCGTGCCGGAAGCGCTTGAAGTTGGAGATCGAGATCCCGGTGATCATCCGAGAACTTCCTCGAGGATGCGGCGGGGGATTTCGAATCGGGTCCGGACTCGCCGACGGTCTGATGTGGAGGCGCTGATGGCGGCGATGTACTCGCTGTCGTCGGTCATCGCTTTCCGGGCCGCGGCGACGATCTCTTCTTTGGCGTTCGCCAAAATCTCCGACGGGTATTCGGCCAGCACGACGCCCCAGCTCTCGATCAGCGCGCGGTTGATCGGTGAGCGCCTGTTCGAGTCCAGCGTCCATTTTCGGAACGCGTAGTCCTCGAACACGATTCGTGCGTTTTCCATCCCTCGATCGAAGGCGGTGAGCCACTCGTCGATGACGGGATCGGGTATGCCGGCCGGGGCGTCGATGGCCTCGATGGTGGCGTCCAGCAGATTCTCGAGCGTGCCATACCGGTCGTATTCCTGGATGTCGTCGAGCCGGTAGAAGGACAGGAAGCGCAGCGCCGCCTCGCGATCGTGCATGCGCACGTGTTCGTAGAGCACTCCTCCGGTCGCCGCGAAGAACGCCTCACTCGCCGCGCATCGCTTTAGCAGGTCGCGGCTGCGGGTGCGGCTCATGCAGTGCCGGATCTCCATGGCGTTCAACGGTTCGCCACCGGTGTTGATACGTTTGAAGATGTCGTACTTCACCCGGGTTGGCGTGGAGGGTTCGATCACGTGCACGACCAGCTGGGCGTTCAGCAGCCGGCGTCGTAGCGGCTGTGCCAACTCGCCGAAGGTCTTGCCGCTGACCGATTCCAGATACTCGAGATCATCCAATGCGAATTCGCCTTGGACGTATTCGTGCACGGTGGACAACCGCTGCAATCCGTCGACGACCCGGAAGAATCCGTCCTTGTCTTCCGCGAAATAGAACGCGGGCAACGGAATCTGCAGCAGCAGACTCTCGATCAGTCGCGATTTCTGCCGAGCTTTCCAGACCCGGTTGCGCTGGAAATCCGGCGCCAGCTCGATATCGCCATCCTTGATCCAGTCGAGGACATTCCGCAACGCGTAGTTACGAGTCGAGATTCGGATCTGCTCCGGATCCCATGGTTTGACCTCGTCCGGTTCGGCTTCGGTGACCTCCCGCTCGACCTCCACGCCCGTCGGCTCGCCGTAAAACACCTCCTCGACCGGGACGGCGAAGTCATCGTGTGGGTCGAACCGGTCCGCTGGCGCCATGCTCCTGGATCTTACGCACCGATGAGTCTCAGCTCCGCGCGGAACCGATGAGCCTCGCGGATCGATACGTTGACCTCCAGCCGATTCCATGGCAGACGTTACCCTCGTCTCGGTCGCTTGAGTCACCTGAGCTCGAGATTTCGCGGAAACCTTATATCGCAAGGATGTTCGAAATCGGTTGCTAACCACGACCGTCTCGGACCAGTGCGCCAAAGTCGATTCACGCCGGTCGATTGGTTTTATGCGCTCGATCAAGGGGCGCACAGTTTCAGCGACGATCTTCGATGCCTCGGTCGCCAGGCCGCTGATCACTTCGGCGATTCGACGAGCCTTGATAGCCGCACGGCCGGCGAGTGCTGAGTTGCCGACGACCCCGGGCATGCGTGCGGTTACGGGCACGGATGGGAGCGTAGGCGATCTTCCACAGCGCCGTCTCGGCGCCGAATTCGGCTAACGAGCCTCAATGGGTGATGTTGTCATCAGGGCATGACCGTAGGGACGGGTTGTCGCGGTAAACCTTTGGAGTGAGGTATCTGCAGGGCAGTGGGCTCACCGCCGAGCGACGACAGTTCCGAGAATTACTGCGGCTGGCGGCAGCGCAGGACTTCGCTCGAGGGGAGAAGAACATGGTGATCGCCGCGCGGCTGCGGGTGAGCCTGCGGTCGGTGCAACGCTGGCGGCACGACTGGCGGACCGCGGGTGAGGCGGGACTGGCTTCGAAAGGCCCTGCGTGGCTGCCGATCCTGACCGATGCCCAGTTCGTGGTGCTCGAACACGAACTCGCGAAAGGGCCGGCCGCGCATGGTTTCGATGATCAGCGCTGGACCCTGGCGAGGATCAAGACCGTGATCGGGCGCCGCTTCCACCTGTCCTAGACGGTGCAGGGTGTGTCGCTGCTGTTGCACCGGCACGGCTGGAGTTGACAGGTCCCGGCACGACGTGCGGTCGCGCGACGACGCCGCGGTCGCGGCCTGGGTGAAAGAGGCCTGGCCGCGGGTAAAACGACCGCGGCGGCGCTCGGTGCCTGGCTCTTTTTCGAAGACGAGTCCGGGTTCTCGATGACGCCGCCTACCACCCGAACCCGGTCCCCTCGCGGACTCACCCCGGTCATCCGCCTCCACTGACGAGCCCGGCACCGGGTCTCGATCGCCGCCCTGGCCTGCTATAAACCCAGACACCGCTCCCGGCTCATCTATCGGACCCACCGCGCTCGACCGAACCGTGTCGGGCGCTGGGGCTTCGGGTGGACCGACTACCGCGACCTGCTCTTCGCCGCCCACCACCAACTGAAAAGACCCCTCGTAGTGGTGTGTGACAACCCGACTTCCCACACCGCCCTCGGTATGCGAGCATTCGCCGCTGACGCCGACTGGCTGACGGTCTATCAACTGCCGACCTACGCTCCCGATCTCAACCCCGTCGAGGGAATCTGGTCAGTGCTACGCCGGTCACTGGCCAACACGATCTTCACCGACCCCGACCACCTCACCGCCGCCGTCCGCACCCGACTCCGCCGAATCCAACACCGCCCCAACCTGATCGACGGCTGCCTCACCGGCACCGGCCTCAACCCGATCGCACCATGACGACCTCACGAATTTGAAAGTCGTTAGTAGTTCAGGCCGCCGGGCGTACGGCCGGAGCACAGAGCCCATCGCCGCATTGCTTGCCTAGTTTGACGGGTCGAGCAGTGCGCGAAAGAGCTCCGACCCACCTCAAGATCGCTGGACGATCGAGAGTTATGGAACCCAAGAGCAGTCTCAGTTCGATAGGCGTAGTCAGCAGTGGGCAATTTCCTACCAAGTGAACTATGCCGAGAGGGAACAAGGCGAACGTTGGCGCCGAGAACTCGTTGCGGTAATCGGTGACCTGCTGGAATGGGTCAGCTTGCAAGCAAATCGCCGTCCTGATCTTGAGCGCACACACTGCCGAATGACGGTCGAACCGCAGCACCAATCCCCGTGCTTGGCTGAAGGTTGCTGGCTCGAACCACGTTGCCCCGAGGGATTCGAACCGCCACCATCTGACCTGGGGTTTCCTCCTGACTACCGACATCGTTGGCGTGGCGTCAAGCCTGTGAACTGCGCAAACCTTCTACTTCTGTACTGTGCACGAAAACCTCGATTTCGACAGGCGTCGAAGCGCCGAAGATTGCGATCCCCTCCTACAGAAGGGTCGGTTGATCCGGAGACGGGACATGGGTTCGGACCGAATCGGGGACGGGCAGCACCCCAGCATGCGTGAGGTCTGCGGTACCGAATAGCGGTCCGGAGCAGACCTGATCTAGCAGATTCGACTGCCTCTCGTGTAGTTCTACGCAGCGGCCGAGCACATTGAGCAGGTCGAGCAGCTCGGTTGTGAACTTGGCGGGCCAGTGCTCCGGGTTCACGTCGTCGAGCGGGGAGGTGCGTTTGCTGCGTGGTAAGCGTTTGCGGTAGTCGAACCAGTGCTTGATCACCCTCAGTCCTGACACTTCGTATTCCCAAACCACTTGTGGGACAGGGCTTATCGTGCCAGTGCCGAGGTGCAGGGTCTCAGTCTCGGGGGTGTAGGTGATGGCATCCGGCATTCCATCAGTCGAATCGGGGATTCCCGTGACCACCTGAGGTTTTCGATCAGCCGCAAGCCTGGGACGCCTCGGTCTTCCCTGTGCGGGGTCGGTGTATCGGTTTCCGGACGTATGCAGCCACAGCACTTCTCGGCCGACGGTGACTGCTTCAGTCCACGTTGTCGGGTCGGTCGTGAGCGGGACACGGATGCCTGGCGTACGTAGATTCTCGACGAAACGAGAGGTGTAGGCGGGGTGTGCCACCACCGCCGCGATGTATGCCAGGAAGTCCTCGGCGGACACTGGAACGCCGAGGCGCGCGGTCAGCGCGGTTAGCAGTCCAGGCGCGATATTGGGGACAAAGCCGCCGCTATCGCGGTACAGCGGCAATACGCGACCGCCGCGGCCGTTGAAGTGGTGCACGCTGGGAACCAACTCGGTGAATACCAAGCCTGGTCCCGAGGTGATCGGGTGGGCATGCTGCTCGGTGACGTACACCTGTCTCAGGTTCCGGACCTCCCACAGCGGGGGTCGGGCACGGTCCACGACACGCGCGTCGTATACGACGTATTGACGGTCGAAGCTGCGCAGGGCCATGGGTTCGATCGGTGGGATTTCCGATGTCTCCGCTCCGAGCGCGACTGGAGTAGGGAGCTGACCTGGCAGTGCCGGAGGAATCTTGGTGAGGGTCCGGTCGCCTGTCTCCTTCATCAGGTCGGCTTTGTTTTCGGGTTGCGCGCGAATCAGCCGCCGCCAGCGATCATTCAGTGTATCGATGCTGGGTGCGTGAACCCAATTTCGGTTCGGCGTGACACCTGTCTGAGACCAGGGCATAAGCTCTCCGAGCGCTGGAAAGTTCTCCCACTCGCTATCGCTGCGAGGGCTGAAGACTTCATGCCATCCGTCGGAGGTCGTCATCCATCCGACGGAGCCGGGGGTGAGCTGTGTGAGCTCGGCGAATTTCTCGGCGCGGGTGCCGTGTAAGGCTCGATAGTGTACCCGAGCCGGTTGGTCGCGGTCGCCGTGGCCGTAGCGGACGAAAACCGCTATGCACAAATGGTGTTGGACACCCGGGAATACGCGGGTATTGATCGGTGGCTGGTGTTCTTCCGGGGATACGTCGATGATCCATCCCTCATCTGCGGTGCGGCGCAAGTACTCTCGCATGCCGCTGTGTCCCTTGCCTGTCGTGAAGGAGGACGGGGTGATGAATGCGACGATCCCCGCAGGTGAGTCAGGATGGGCGTCGAACACCTTCCAGGTGGCCCACCGCCAGAAATACACGTAAAGATTGGACAGCACGTTTTCGTATTTTCCGAGCCCCTTTGCGCGAAAGGCGCTGAGCGGAGTGGTTTCTCCGCGTTGACCGCTGCCGGACTCTACCCAGC
This sequence comes from Nocardia inohanensis NBRC 100128, assembly GCF_001612945.1. Lineage (GTDB taxonomy): Bacteria > Actinomycetota > Actinomycetes > Mycobacteriales > Mycobacteriaceae > Nocardia > Nocardia inohanensis. Next base: position 191,701 of record NZ_BDBK01000019.1, on the reverse strand, counting down.
CGCCCAGTCCTTTGGCCCGCTCTCTGTACGGCGGATTACCGATCACCACCTGGACCTTCACCTCGCGCTTGACCTTGTTCGCCTCAGATCTCGATCGGGCGATTTGTTCCAGGATCGAGGGGATGTAGGTTTGCTCGGCGTAGGGGTCATCCAGGGTGTTGGCGATATAGAACTGGACTTCCTTCTCCGGGATCTCGGTCTTGTGATCGGCTTTCAGCGCTTGATGCACCCGCAATTCCGCCACCGCGAACGGGCCGGTCTGAAGCTCGAATCCGATCAATCGCCGAAACAGGGCACGCAGCTGCGGAGGCACAGCGCCCGGCCCCTCCTCGTCGGCCACCGTACGCGCGACGCGATCCACGATGTTCAGCAGGTAGGTTCCGGTGCCCATGGCCGGGTCGATGATCTGGACGTCGTCGGTGGCGAATCCCCATGGTTTGTCGAGGCGCTCGCGCAGGAGCTCGTCGACGAATCCGACCATGAACGAGACAACCTCGTTGGGCGTGTAGTAGGAACCGCTCTGTTGCCGTAACGACGCGTCGTATTGCTCCAGGAAGTGCTCGTAGAAGTGCAGATATGTGTCGGTGTTGCCCCGGCTTAAGGTGTCCCAGTCCACCGCGCCGATGACCCGCTGCAGGGTCGTCACCACGACACTGCGTTCCTCCACGCCGTGCGCGGTCAACACCGCGAGCGACCGGCCCATGAGGGAATGCTTCTTGCCAAGCAGCTCGGCCACCTGAGCCAGGGTTTGCCCGTCGAAGGATATGCCGTCCACGCGTGCCAGCAGCAGCGCGAAGACCACAGTCTGCGCGTACGAATCGGCGAATTCGGCGTCGGAGAGGCCCGGGAACATGTACTGTCGCCAGTCCTCAGCTAGCCCGGTGAATAGGGGCTCTGGTTCGGTGCCGGCCTGTTCCCGGGCTAGTGTCTCTCGCACCTCGTCGCGGAGGAGTCGACAGAGGTTGGCGACCGCCCGTACGAGTTGCGTGATCGAGCGTGGCGGATCCGGCTTCCACCCTAGGAAGTCGATCATCACCCGCTCGAATTCGCTGTCGGCTGGATGGAGTTTGGCGTCGGCTTTCCGTAGGTCGCCGTCGAGCATCGCAACCTGCCCGCTCAATGCTCCATAGCGGTAAACCGCCCAATGCGTTCCATCGGTATAGAGGACGTTGGGTAGGAGGGAGAGCTTGTCCCACTGCGCCTGTTCGTGGGCGTTCGGCTTCCACAAGGTGGGCACCTTGCGTCCGGGGGCCTTCAGCTCGGCGTAGCCCACCCGCGCGCCTGCGACGTTCACCATGAAGTCGGGTCGAACGCCGAGGGGAGGCAGTGCCGTTTCGGCGACGGTCATGACTTCGACGCCGAGGACGCCAGCTACCTCGTCAATCAAGGCGCAAAACGGAGCGCTCAGTTGATGTTCCGCGCCTCCGGCGCCCGCCCGTAACCGCGGCCCCACTGCCGCACCGAACTTCGACACTGCGGATCCGAATGCCTTCGAATATCCCTTGCTGCCATTGTGTTTTGCTGGCATCCCCACCGATTCCCCTGTAGTGCAACAGAATTAGTTTTGGAAGCGAATCGTGACACACTCGTCGGCCGTCGGCATCCCGAACCGGTGATCAACCAGGCTGCAACGGTTGGGGAAGGCGGCACGGCTCATCCCCGCCGCGAACCTCTTGGGCGGACGGATGATCGGACAACACCGCGCCAGACTCCGGGTGCCCCGCACATGCCGTCCCATTAGGCCCTCCGGTGTACTTGCCGCACAGCGGTCTCTCGGTGGTGAAAGTCTTGAAGTGGCCTCAGGCCCGATGAAGCGCGGTGACGGCAGCCGCGTCACTATCGTCGATTCCAGCCGATGTATCGGGCAGCGCTTCGTGCATGTGCCCGCCAGGACAATGGTCGAATACCGGAGTCGGTGGCGTTGTTTGGGGTGTCGTCTTGTTGCGAGGCGAGGCGGTCGATCCCCTCGGCGCGTCTGACCCCGCCGAGCGAGGGGAGTATCCAAGTTCGCCGAGGTCCAGGCTTACCCGTTAGGCAACTACCTGATCCGGTTCCAAGACCAGATGACACCCATCGCTCCGGCCGAGTCCTTGTTTTGCGGCGATCGGTTGTGTTTCTGCTGGCCGGTTCGTCTTGCTGACCTGGTCTTAACGGCGCTTACCGAATCCGGCTGTACGACAACAAGGTTCTGTCCGCGTGGGTTTCGGAAACGGGCCCGGCGCCCTGGGCACTGAGGTTCGATATCTCATGGCGTCGGCACCTCTCGACGAACCCCGCCGCGCTGCTCGGTTCGTGTATGAACCGCTCGAAGGTCGACTGGTCGATCTCGAATAACTCTTCGTAGTCCACGATGCTGGCACTAACGGGAATCTACAGGTAGTACTTTCCTGCGGTTCTTTCGATGCTCAGGGAGAACTGGAGCTCTCGGGAGAAGTACCTGTGTTCGAACTTCAAGGTGTCGCCTTGACGTAGGGGAGGAAAAGCTCCGCCAGGTCGACACCGTGAGCGCAATTGTCGGCTAACGAATCGGTGGCGAAGAGCCCTTCCATCTTCAGCGTGCCTCCCGGTACGCCGATGAGAATCATGCAGGAGCGTCCCTCTAGGTCGCTTACATCCGCGAGCCTTCCATCGAAGGAGTTCGAGAGTGCTGTCCTGTCCGTCTTGGCGATGCCTGAGTATTGGTTCCGAACCCACTCGATGTTCCGATTTGTAACGGCCATACTGAAGGACTTGCCTCGTGCCGAGAGTTCCACCCAACACCCATTCGATGACGAATTGGACAGTGTCTGATCATTGTCCGGATAGAGGGATACAGATAGTGGCTTCAGTCCTTGCGGCGCGAAGAGATCGGCGGGGATCGCATCGCAGGGATTCCTCAACGCCACGCGCGAATACGCCTCAGCCGCCGTTGTTGTGGCGCTCGGGCCATCTGAGCCGTCCGTCGCGCTGCAAGCGCTCAGCGCACCCGCTATCGCCGCGCTCGTCAGCATTGTGCGAATGGCACGTACCGAAGGCGCCACGCCATGCCGGTGAGTGTGAGCCATCACCGGGTTGTGACAGCGAGGTAAGGGAGGAATGTCCTCGCCAAATCCAGTGCGCGATCGCAATTCTTGACGGACGGGTCGGTGGTGAAGCGACCGTCCATCTTGAGAGTGCCGCTGGGGATTTCCACCGCGATCAGGCACCAATCTGGGCTCTGTTCGTTGACGATCGCCTTCTTGCCATCGAGTACGAGCTCTGGGTTCGGGCTGCCGGTTTTCGTGTTCTGCTGGTAGACGTGCTCAACCCAGGCGAAGTCTCGATTGGTGACTCCGAGATCGAAGTGTTGTGGCTGGCCGGGTGTCAGGAGCTGCATCGAGCAGCCGTTCGATGACGAGTTGGGCAAGCTGGAATCCTTATCCGGATACAGCGTGGTCGGTTCTGTTTGTATGTGCTGTTGTGCCAGCACCGCGGGTGGAATGGAGTCGCACGGATTCGCCAATGCCGCACGGACATACGTAGAGGCGCTGGTCGAGGTAACCGTGGGGCTTTCTGGAGACGATGTGGTGCTGCAGGCGCTCGCGGCGCTCACCGCAACGGCAGTCACCAGCAGAGTGCGAACCGTGTTTGTCATCCTCGCCTTTCGAGCTATTTGGTTGGTTCGACGCCGCCGGTGAACCAGGACTTCAGTTTGTCCGTGTTTGTCACCAGGCTGCTGCCGACCGTGTCGTTGTAGGCACCGCCGTAATCGCCGACATATCCGTTCACTCTGGCGTCGGGCACGTTGGCGTGGCTCAGGTATTCCTTGAAGTTCTGATTCGCGGTCGCCTGAGACGCGTACTGGTCCGGATATTGGATTCCGTGCAGTTCGGGTTTCGGGTTCCACGCTTCGATAGCCTGGTCCAGGCCGGTGTCTCTGAGATCGCCGATGAGTCCGTGCACGATCGCGCCGCCGGGAACGCGGTTGATTGCGACATCGCTGCCTTGGCCGATCAGGTCCTTCACGAACTCGCCTGCCTGTTGCCTAGCCTCGTATTGAGCTTGGACGTGGTGATTGTGGTCGTCGGCCTTGATCGAGTCCAGGTAGATCTTCGCGTTCTGCGATGACACGTTCATATGCGCGTCGACATTGGCGAGGTATTTGGCTGTCTCGAGCGGGTTGGGGTCCTGCCCGGCGACGATGCCGGCCACCACTTCGGCCTGGTTGGCCTGCCGGGCGGTTTCGAGATACAAGGAACCCTCGTCGGAAAGGTTGGCCAGGAACAGCATTCGTCGGCCGTCATTGGGGGCGAAGCGGAGTTGATCTCCCTCGACCCCGGTGGTGACGGGAATGGTTCCGCCATGCCCGTCCGGCATTACCGGCGGGAGGTTGAAGAGATCGGCGTTGGGCGCGAGCGCCTTGGCCAACCCGGTAGCCAACTCGGGGTTGTCGGCAAAGGACCTTGCGAACCCCTTGAATGTGGTGTCGCCGAGGACCTGGTCTCCGTCGTCGTCCTTGTATTGCGTCTGGGTGATCAGCCTGCCGTCGTCGGCCAGCAGTGTGCCGTTGTGATCATGCGGGGCAAAGTAATTCGGCAGCGCGGCGAGTACCCGTCGCGCGTGGTCACCGGTGACGCCGGGGTCGTGGCTGTGCTCACCGGTCCAATCGAACAGGCCGGCGGCAGCTTTGCCGTCATCGGGCCACTCGTGCCGAAATACGGCGTTGGCGAATTCCTGCGGCTTGTAGCTGTCCGGCTTGAACGTATCGCCCAGCGCACCATGTGACAGATCGGCGGTGACGCCGTCGCCGGACATGAGGGCGTAGGACGATTCATGGTTGCGCGCGGCGCCGGTCAGGAACTGTTCGGCCGCACGGTCCATCATCGCCCGGTCGGTGTCATAGAACGTGGATGGGAGATTGCCTCCCATGTTCTTGTCGACCTCGTTGAGGTAGTTGGCGATGCTTGCGCCCTGTCGGCCGAGTTCGATGCCGAATTCCTTGCCCGGCGTGTAGCCCGGGTTCGACTGGCCGAGCAACTCGGCGAAGCGAGCTTGCTCGGCGAATCGGTCCCGAACCTGGGTGGGGGTGCCATATGCGGCGACCCGGTCCTCGACGCGGCCGGATATCAGTTCGCGGATGTCGGCGGGCAGGTTCTGGTATCCGCCCTGGGCGAGAGCCTTGCCATCGAGACCGCGGCTGACGATCTGGTCGTTGCTGACCAGCATCAGGCCGTTGGCGAGGTTGTCGCGTTGTGAGGCAGCGACGGTGCTGCCGCCCTGCTCGCGTGTCGACAGGTAATCCTCGAGGGCCAGGACACCGTCCTTGCCGGCGGATCGGTAGAACTCCCGGTAATAGTCCTGTACCGACGCCGGCACGGTGGTGAGTTCGCCGCCTTCGGCGAGGACCTGTCGTTGTTGGCCGGTGAGTATGTACGCGGGCATTTTGCCGAGAACGGCGTCGAATGAGCCGGTGTCGTGATCCCGCGCGCCCGCGGCGATGACCTGACCGTCCTGACCACCGAGCCGTCCGCCCTGGGTGGTGGCTTCGCCGACATCGATACCGGACCCGAACAGATCGCCGGCGGCTCGGACGAGCTCAGCGTTGTCCGTGAGTTTCTGTTTGTGCTTGGCGATTTCGTTCATCAGGTCGGCGAACGCGGAGCGGACGGCGGTCTGGTGTTCGTCGATCGTCTTGCGCTCTACGCCGTCCTTGTCGGGGATCTGCCAGGCGTCGTCGACCCACAATCCGAGGGCTTTCGCATCGCTGATCCGGTCCAGGACCACCTGCTTGAACGAAGACAAGGTGCTGCCGGCCTGCTCCAGCAGGGTCGGGACATCGTCGATCTCGTAATAGATCTTGCGGGCTTGGGTGAAGTCCTCGTCGACACGTTCGTATGCGGCGTCGTGCGCCGCGCCCGACCATCCTTGCCCGGCCTCGCCGAAGTGGTTGCGGGCCTTGTCGATTTGCTCTTTGAACGTCGTATTGCCAACGCGGACAACCGATGCCCAATCACTCAGGGCAAAGAAATTCCATTTGTCGACCTCACGTGGAGTCGGTACGCCGTGCGAGTTCGGCATCAGTGAGCTCCGGAGGAATGGAAATCGAACTTGTCGAGTTCCTTCTTGAAGGTGTCGTCTGTCATCGCGTAGTCGGTGGCGCAGCTGCGAACCTTGGTTGCTATGGCCCGCTCACGCTCGGCAACACGCAGGTAGGCGCCCTCGATGAACTCGCCGGTCTGGTCGCACACCTGCACGATGTCGCAGGCGACCAGCGCTGATCGGACGGCTGACAGGGCAGACCGGATATCGACGGCGTCGATGGCGTTGCCCGCGTCGTCCAAGGTCTTCGCTAGAGTATTCAGTTGGTCGATATCGGCCTTGAACATGCCCATAACCCCACCGTTCGTGCAATACGAAGTTCGACGGTCGCATATTACCGACTGGTCTGAATGCCAGGAGTTAGCGGGGTCGCATGACTAAATTCCTGCAATGCGCGAAGGCTCGCTCATACACGAACGCACTGTTATAGGCGATAGGTGTTCGGAAGGAAGCGCACATCGTGGTGGGGCGAACGGTCCACGGTGCGTTCAGCCCTGAACCCGGCACTCCCACACGTAATCCCGTGCCCGGCTGCGGGCCACCATGATCTGCCGGGCCGCCAGTTCCGGGTCGTCGGGGAGGGCGGATTCGCGGACCATGTGGAAGACCGCGGCGAAGTCCATGCCCTTGGCTCGGTGGACGGTGCCGATTTTGATTCGGTGTCGTCGGTGCCGTCGTAGTGCTCCATGGAGAGGGCGCGGAGGCCCTGGCGGTTGAGGAGGTCGCGGAAGTGTTTGGCGTCCTCGTGGTTGGTGATGATGGCGATGTCGCCGGGGGCGAAGCCGCAGGTTCGAATTCGGTCTAGGAGATGGGCGTCTACTTCGACGGCGGGGAGGGATTCGAGGATGGCTGAGCCTTCGGGGAGGACGGCTTCGCTGTCTCGGAGGGTGAAGCCGGGGGAGCCGTCTAGGTCGTCGACGATGTCGATGGCGTTGACCTGTTAGGCGAAGGCGAGGATGGCTTCGCGGTTGCGGTAGTTGACGCGGAGTTTGGCGCCGCGGCCGACGATGGGGATGCCGGCGTCGCGCATGCGCCAGCGGCCGGGATAGACCTGCTGCTGGCCGTCGCCGACGAGGAGCAAGGGGGACTCGGGGGTGCCGCCCGCGATCTGGTGGACCAAGCGGAGCTGGGCGAATGTGAAGTCTTGTACCTCGTCGACCACAACCAGGCCGTAGGGATCCTCAAGTGGGGCGACGCGCAATTCCTCCGTGGCGATGGTGATGAGGTCGTCGAAGTCCGCGACACCTTGTTCGGTCAGGAGCGCTTGGTAGGGCTCGTAGAGTTCTCGCCAGACGATCTCTTTGTGCCGCCCATTGAGATGTACGCCGCGCCTGCGGTCGACTCGCTTGTATTCGTCGAGACTGCTCAGTTCGAGGCCTTTGATGATGCGGTGAATCTCCTCTTCCCAGTACGCGGGGCTGGGATGGAGCGGCGTGAGCAGAGTGCGAGCCTCGCGGCGCCATGCGGCGGCGAAACCGTTGTCGATCCGGCCTTTGTCCGGATCGATATCGTGGCTGCGCTCTCGCAGGAAATCCCGTGCCCAAGCGTGTAGTCCGAGGAACCGGGCGCGGTCCGCAGCGTGCGGCGCCAGTTGTAGGAACCCCGCATGATGGTAGTCCGGCAGGGTTTTCACGAAGCTGGTGAACAGCATGCGGCCGGGCCGTTGAACTTTCGGTACACCAGGTCGAGTTGCTGGGGGTCCAGGAAGGTCATCCAGTCTTTGAACGGGCGCTGCAAGATGCGGTTGCGCTCGTCATCGCGGAGGTCGGTGGAGTCGAAAAGTCCTTCGGTGACAGCCGTTTCGGTGCTCGGCGCGTCGTCCGCGGAGAGCAGTTCGAAGCGTTCGGAGCGGGTGGCCACCTCGAAGGCGATATCGCGGGCGCGTTGTCGCGTCAGTTGCGCGGCCTGGCCGAACAGATACTTCGGCAGGCTCATCGGATCGAGCGCGGTGTAGAAGTCCGCTGCGGCTGTGGTCTGCTCGGACAGCACCAGCATCTCGATCATGTGCGGTACGTACTGATGCTGTCCCGCAGTCACATTCGCGAACAGCTCTTCGGCCTTTACCCGAAGCCGCGTCAGGTGGTCGCGATCCGGTGCGCCATCGGTGAAGACGAAGGCGAATACGCCGGTCGGGCCTATCGCGTACGCTCCGGGCCGGCCTGCGGGCGGGAACGTCTCGCCCCGGTGGACGAGTACATGCCATCCGCTGCGCATGAGCGGCACGGACAGGAACAACCCGTGCGTCGCGGACAACGCCCGAAACCCGCTCAGCTGCTCTTCGACCCACTGTCGCCGCTTCTCGAACCGCATATCGACCATCGGACCAACCCCCTCGGTACCGTCGCGGCCCCCTGCGCCGCAATTCGAGTATCAGTGAGATGTCCGCAGAAAGACTGTCGGTTCAAGGAGATCGGCACGCGGCGGCAGACTCGGCGCAGATCTCGTCAGTACCTGCCGGTGGTGGTCAGAGGGCGTTGCGGAAGGGCTGCCAGGTGGCTTCGGAGGACACGAACAGCTGGACGTTGGAGTCTGGGATGTTGGGTAGGGCTTTGGCTCCGGGGAACTCGGCGCGGCGCAGGGTGAGGCCGACTATGACGGGCTGCCAGGTGCGGTTCAGGGAGCGCATGTGCTTCTCGACCTCGGTGAGAGTGCCGATGTCGCCGAAGACGTCATAGCTGACGCCGTCTTTCATGGCTTTCCATTGGGTGAGGATGATCGGGTAGTTGTTCACGTCGACTTCGGTCGCGGTGTTGTAAGCGATGTCGTAGCGGCGGCCGGGGGCGTTCCATTCGCGTTCGAAGTTCAGGCCCTGGGCGGCGTTGGCTTGGTGGAGTTGCCAGCGCAGGAACTGGACGACGCACCATTGTTCCCAGCCGCCGTTCTTGGAGATGGTGACGACCTCGTTGAGGGCGGCTGCTTCGGCGGCTGCCCACTGGGTGAGGTCGTTGAAGAGATGGTCGAGCGTCAGTTTCCGCATCGCTGCCTCCGCGGGTCTCGTGTCCCCGGAATTATGGTAGGGCGGATGAAATATGCTGGCGTGCAAATAATCTGACGGATCGTGCCAGTGTTGTTGCTGTACGGTCCGGGTGGTTGGTCTGTTATGGGATCCGAGCTGACACCGGATCTGCTCCGAATATCAGGTCATGAATGATGAACGATTCGGCGCAGCCACCGGTGGGTGCAGGTGACCGCACATTCAACTCCGGCCACTGAGATCTGGCGTATGACAGACGGATTCGGCACTCGGATCGCGATCATCGCCGCGTTCGAATCGGAGACGGACCAACCCTTGTACTGCATCGATGTCGATGTGTGCGCTCATCCCGAGATAGTGGCCGCCGGCGACTTCGATACGCTCGAAGACGCCGCGAGTTCGTGGCGATCCGTCGTCGGCGATACCGCGGCCGATTCCGTTCCCGGCAAAGTTACCGATCTGGCATGGCTCTCCGGTGTACTCGGTTGCGCCGCATCGCATCTCGATGATGTGGCGGACCGCGAAATCTCGGATCGAGTTGAAGCACTGATACAGAGCTGGCGGGCCGCCGGTGTGCAGCCGAAACAAGATGAGCCGTTGTCGTTGGCGGACATATCCCGGATCGTGGATGTATTCATGAAGTGGCATCGGGGCCGCTACCGGACCACAGGTGACGTCTCCGCGGTTCTCGCTCTCGCCTGGCATTGGCATGCGGTCACGGTTCGCGGCACTTGGGGACGGGTCTCGCCGCATCGTGCGGCTCATCTGCGAGACCTCATCCACGAATGGGATCACAGCGAAATGGTTCGCGCGGCAGCGCTGAAATTGCTGCCGCGCTGGATCGTGTTTCTGGGCGAGTGCGGGAAATTGCCGCAGCCGCTGCTTCAAGCGGCTGTCGATGCGGCGGCGACTGATGCCTGTCCGGAGGACTGTACGTGCCAGCCCGATGGGTAAACCGCCTTCACGCCGACACTGAATCCGGTCCCTCGAGAATCAATCGCCGGATCATTTGCAGGATGACGGCGCGCTGTGGGATTACCAGACGCCCGGGCGTCGGTTCGCTGGCCCAATGCCAGTCGCCGGCCCGGTCGGAGCTGGGCAGTCTGACGCGTGCGCCAGGCACCGAGAAGGTGACACCGTACGCGGTGAGAAGTCTCCGCATGCGCAGCGGCACAACGTGATACGGAATCGGTGCGGCGACGAGGAACGTCCAGCGCCGGTCCCGCGGATCGGCTATCACCGGCGTCGAGGGCAAGCCAGTGAGCCGGCCGCGGACTTGCTCGCCCAGTTCGGCGGGTAGCTCGATCGCCTCGATCGGCGACCCCATGGTGAGATACGGCCGATCAGCGAATGTTTCGACCGGTAGCCCGAAGCGGGCTCGCAGCAGGTGCGCGGATTCGTGTGGGGAGCAGCAGGATTCGAACATCGGAACCTCCGGACGGCAGCTGGTGTGCACCCGGCGGCGGGGACGCGGCGGATTGCATGGACCGGACGCGACGAGGCTGGAGAACTTCGCGTCGGATCCGCGGCGTGGGGCCCGAGTGCGGAGGGTTGGGGCCCGTCCACCCGGCGCCGGGTGCAGAAATAGTGTGCGCCTGGATGTTTGCCGTAGGGGTGACGTGCTGATGGCCATCCGATGTCCGGCTGTAACGCTGTGGTATCCGGTCGTGAAATGGCGGCGGTGAGCTAGCTCACCACGAGATCATCTGTAGCGCTGATACTTTCACGGTCGACGGTGAACCGAGTCCGCGTGATTCGGCGCGTGGTGGTGAGCTCATCTTCCCGCCGCCGGTGACGGCTGAAGCGGTCAGTGGCCGTGGTCCTGTGACTCATGCTCGTCCAGGGCGTTTTGCAGGGTGGCGTTGAGGGCCTGGGCTTCGGCGAGTTGGTCTTCGAGGATGACGATGCGGCAGGCGCCCTCGAGGGAGTTGCCGGCGTCTATCAGTTCGCGTACTCGGGCCGCTATGCGGAGTTGGTAGCGGGAGTAACGGCGGTGGCCGCCGGGGGAGCGTTGGGGGGTGAGCAGGCGGGCGGCGTCGAGGGTGCGGAGGAAGGCTTGGGTTACGCCGAGGATTTCGGCGGCGCGGCCCATGCTGTAGGCGGGGAAGTCTTCGTCGTCGAGTCTGTCTGTCCCGCCGGTCGTGCCGGTGGGGGTCGTATCTTGTTGCTGCACAGCACCTCTCGGGGTTTGGGAACGACGGGAGGCCCCGGCGCGGGTGCGCCGGGGCCTGAGATCTACGTATACGAAAGGGACAAACTTTTCACCGGCCCCTGTGGGTCGATGGTTTACATGGCATCGGAGATGCCTCGCGATGTGAAATCGGTTCGGGGTTACTCAGTAGCCACCACCTCCGCGCGTCGGATTTTGCTGTCAAGGTCTTCGTCTTTCTGCGCCCTGTCCCCTCCGGCGGCGGTCCTGGCCGTGGGGCCGGATGCTTCGTCTGCGCCGGAGGGGTCGGGCGTACCGCATGCCAGGCAGTTCACCTGCCCAGCTACTCGATCTCTTCTCTGAACGACAGTGAAATTACACAGTCCCGCGCGGAATGTCTAGACCCACCACTACAGATTTTTTCAGCTGGGCAGTCCAGTGAAGCTCGCGGCGATCTGGGCGGCGGCGGTGTCCGGTTTCGGGCTGGTCCCGTTTCGATGGAACCGAACCGACTGGTTGAATGAATTTTGTTGGGGTGGAGTCGAATTGGTTGTCGTAGGTGTGCTCTACGCTTGCCCTGACCGAGACGTCCAGGGGCATTGGAGCGGTATGAGCAGCGCGGTCGAGTCTGTGCTTTCCCTCGTGGTGGTGGTGAACAAGGCGCAGGGCCGCCTAGTCGTGTGGCATGTGAATGTCGGACGGGCGATCGGGCTTTCGCGATTGTCCGGGGCGTGGGTGCTGGAAGCTGAGGACGGGGAGGAGTCGGCGACGCTGACGGCGGGGTACCGGGCGATCGAATGCGAGGAGGGAGCTCTGAGCGGGCTCGACATCGGCGGCGTGATCGATCTGGACGCCACGGTCGCGGCGGTGCGCGCCGAGGTGACCGCCGTGGACGAGGCGTTCACGGCCCATCAGGCCGCGGTGGCCGGCAAGCTGATTCGGCCGCAATGGCCGGTGATCGCACACCCGCTGGAGGCTCGGTTGCCATTGCAGGGCATCACCGAGGCGATCCGGCCGGTGCTGGTCGCGGCGCGGGGGATCGCGGATCTGGCCGATGCGTGGTCCGCGTTCGAGTCTTTGCGGACGGCGCGCCCGTTTCTGGCGGAGCACGGCGGGCTAGCGGTCCGGCCACTGCCGCTTGTGGTGCGCTGACTTCGGGTGAATCGCGGGCGGCCCGGATGTGACCGATAAGCTCTCACGGGTGACCGACGAGAAGCTGTTGCAGGGACCCATCCATAACGTCCACGTTGAGCTGGGCGCCACCTTCGCGCCGTTCGGGGGGTGGGAGATGCCGGTTTCCTATGCGGGGACCGTGGGGGAGCACACCGCGGTGCGCAGCAGCGTCGGGCTGTTCGACGTCAGCCATCTCGGTAAGGCGACCGTGCAGGGTGCGGGGGCTGCCGAATTCGTGAACTCGGCGTTGACCAACGATTTGAATCGGATTCGGCCCGGGAAGGCGCAGTACACGTTGTGCTGCACGTCCGAGGGTGGGGTTATCGATGACTTGATCGCCTACTACGTGAGCGATGACGAGATCTTCCTGGTGCCGAACGCCGCCAATACCGCGACCGTGGTGGCCGAACTTCAGAAGGCCGCGCCCGAGGGCGTCACCGTGACCGATGAGCATCGGGAGTACGCGGTGTTCGCGGTGCAGGGGCCGAAGTCGGCGGAGGTGCTCGCGAAGCTGGGGCTGCCGACCGAGATGGAGTACATGGCGTACGAGGACGCCGAGTGGGAAGGGCGTCCGGTCCGGGTTTGCCGGACGGGCTACACCGGGGAGCATGGGTACGAGCTGCTGCCGCGCTGGGCGGATGCGGAGGCGGTGTTCCGGGGGATTCTGGCGCAGGTCGAGGCCGCTGGGGGACAGGCTGCGGGGCTCGGGGCTCGCGACACCCTGCGCACCGAGATGGGTTACCCGCTGCACGGACATGAACTGTCCGTTGATATTTCGCCGTTGCAGGCGCGCACCGGCTGGGCGGTGGGGTGGAAGAAGTCCGAGTTCTGGGGCAAGGCCGCGCTGGAGCAGGAGAAGGCGGCGGGGCCCAAGCGGATTCTGCTGGGGCTCAAGGCCATCGACCGGGGTGTGCTGCGGCAGGGGCAGACCGTGGTGCGGGGGGATCAGCAGATCGGGGAAACCACTTCCGGCACCTTCTCGCCGAGTTTGAAGATCGGGATCGCGCTCGCGCTGCTCGACACCGCCGCGGGTATCGAGCCCGGTGACGAGGTCGAGGTGGATGTGCGTGGCCGGCGTTTGCGGTGTGAGGTCATCCGGCCGCCGTTCGTCGAGGTGCGCACCGCGTAAGAACAGCGAAAACGCCCGCTCGCCAATGGTTTCCGGACCGGCGAGCGGGCGTTTCTCGTTTCAGCACCAGGTGCCGACGACCGAGTTCTCCTGCTTGCACTGGGCCTGGGTGAGGTTCGCGGGGCGCAGGGTCGTGAACATCTGGCGCATGGTGTCGGCGGTGGCCGCGTCGGAGACGTCCTGGTCGGCGTAGATGACCATGACCACGGATTGGCCGTTGTTCGCCGCGATGGCTACCGCGTGCACGACGGCCGTGGCGGTGTTCTTGCAGGTGAAGGGCGCCGCGTTGGCGATGGTGGCGGTGACGTGGGCGGCGGGGCGGCCTTGAATGGTGAGTTCCTCGGCCCCGCTCAAACTGATCTGACCGGCCGGTTTGCCTTCGTCGGAGGCGGCCAGCTTGGACCAGCTGTCGGCGATGGCACGAGCGGCGTCGGCGGGGACGCCCAGCCGGGACCCGGTCACGCCCGCGATGGCACGCGGGCCGTAGTCACCGCACGCCTTCTCCTTGTAGGTCGACGCGCCGCTCATGACCACTCGATCGGCGCCGTCCTCGAAGCCGACGATGGTGGTGGGCGTCGGGACCGTCCAGTCCGCGGGCACGTCGTAGACGGCGTTGCGGGAGATCGAGTACGCGGTCTGCCAGCCGGGCGTCACGGCGGGGATCACGGCTTTGGGCGCCGTGGTGGTCGTGGTCGTCGTGGTGGTGGTCGGCGCGTGGGTCGCGGTGTCCTGCGGACCGTAATTGTCTGCGGGCAGGGCGTTTCCGTTGACCAGGTGACCGGGTTGCCGGATCGCCACGGTGACCACCGCGATCAACGCGAGTACCGATACCAGAATCAGCGCGAGCAGCCACGGGCGCGTGGCGTGTGGCGGTTCGGGGTCGACGGTGTATTCCGTAGGCGGCTGGTACACCCGTTCACCCTATCGGCGTGCCGACCGACCGGCTCGAATCGTGGCCGTGTCAACGCCTGGCATACCGGCTCCCACCTCGCGTGCCCGGCGATTTACACTCCAAGCCATGACTGTTGCCGCGAAGTTCAGCCGTGTCTCGCATCCCGCACCGAGTTCTGCGGAGCGGCGGCAGGAAGTACTCGCGGCGCCGGGGTTCGGGCGGTTCTTCACCGACCACATGGTCTCCATCGACTATGTGGACGGGCAGTGGGTGAACCCGACCGTCGAGCCGTACGCGCCGATCGCGATGGATCCGGCGACCATGGTCTTCCACTACGGCCAGGCCATTTTCGAGGGGCTGAAGGCGTACCGGCAGGCGGACGGGAGCATCGCCACCTTCCGCGTCGATGCCAATGCCGCGCGATTCCGTCGCTCGGCGGCGCGCATGGCGATGGCCGAGCTGCCCGATGAGCTGTTCATCGAATCCGTGCGCCAGCTGCTCGAAGTGGATGCCGACTGGGTGCCCGCGGCGGGCGGCGAGGACGCGCTGTACCTGCGGCCGTTCATGTTCTCCACCGAGGTCGGCCTGGGTGTGAAGCCGGCGTCCGGCTACAAGTACCTGCTGATGGGTTCCCCGGCCGGCGCGTACTTCGCCGGCGGGTTGAAGCCGGTCAAGGTGTGGCTGTCGACCGAATACGTGCGCGCCGCGCCGGGCGGTACCGGTGAGGCGAAGGTGGCGGGCAACTACGCCGCGTCGCTGCTCGCCCAGCGGCAGGCCGCCGAGAAGGGCTGCGACCAGGTGGTGTGGCTGGACGCCTGCGAGCACCGCTACGTCGAGGAGATGGGCACCAACAACCTGTTCTTCGTGTTCGGCAGCGGCTCGGACGCGCGCCTGGTGACCCCGGAGCTGTCGGGCTCGCTGCTACCCGGCATCACTCGCGATTCGCTCATCACCCTGGCCGCCGATGCGGGTTATGCGGTGCAGGAGCGCAAGGTGTCGGTGGAGGAGTGGCGCAAGGGCGTCGAATCCGGTGAAATCACCGAGGTTTTCGGCTGCGGTACCGCCGCGGTCGTCATTCCGGTGGGCTCGGTGCGCTCCGCGGAGGGTGAATTCACCATCGGCAGCGGGGAACCGGGCGAGGTGACCATGGCGTTGCGCGACACCCTCACCGGTATTCAGCGCGGCACCTTCGCCGACAAGCACGGCTGGATGCGTACGCTCGCCTGAGCTGAACAACGAAATCCGCCCGCTCCGAAGGTATTCGGGGCGGGCGGATTGCTGTCGAAGGGTGTGATCAGCTCGGCATGAACATCTGCCACTGTTCGAGGGTCTGCGGCCGCATCACGTAGTTGTGATCGCGAACGTGCGAGAGCGTCGCGGACGGCTCCTCGGAGTACCAATGCCCCGGGTATACCACCGGATCCCCTTGCAGCCCAGCCAGATACCGCAGGCTGCGGAACATGTCGTCGGAGTTGCCGCCCGGGAAATCGGTGCGGCCGCAGCCATCCACGAACAGGGTGTCGCCCGCGATGAGCCGGTTCTCGAACAGGAAGCACTGGCTGCCCGGCGTATGCCCGGGCGTATGCAGCAGCTCGATCTCGAAGCCGCCGACCGCGACCTTGTCGCCGTGCGCGTGCCCGGTCAGTTCGGAGGGCGCGATGCCGGTGACGTTCGCGACCCACGGCAGCTCTTCCGCGTTGACGTGCACGGCCACATCGGTCTTCTCGAGGAGTTCCTTCACCCCGCGCAGCGTGAATCCGAGCATGGTGCCGCCGACATGATCGGGGTGGTGATGCGTGGCCAGCACCCCGGTCAGCCGCATCCCGTCTTCCTCGGCGATCTCGACCAGCTGCCCGGCCTCGTACGCCGGATCCACCACGACGGCCTCGCCGGTGTCCCGATCGCCGATCAGGTACGCGAAATTGCGCATCTGCGTGGCGATCGGATCGCCGACCGCCCAGTCACGCCCGGACAGCAGCTGTCGAAAATACAAACGGTCGGAAGCCATGCGGTAAGAGTAGCTAGGCCGCGAGCGGCGTCTCGGCCGCGCACCGCTCAGCGACCACGCGCAGCCAATTGGCGAAGAACAGCCGGGAGTGCGCGGACCAGTCGGCGGCCACTTCGCGGTAATCGGCGGGCAGCGGCAGGTGGTCGAGCAGGCGCGGGTCGCGTTGGGTGCGAACCAGTTCGGCGTGTTCGATCAGCCGGGCGTACACGTCGGCGGGGAAGTAGCCGCGCGGGATATGGGGGAAGGAGAGGGCCGGATCGGCCAGCCAGCGCCGCAGATCCCGCCGGTATTCGCGGGCCATGGTGTCGCACAGGTACTCCGGATGGCCCTGGATGAACACCCGGTCCGGCCCGTCGGCGGCGAGCTGCCATTCGGCGTCGGCGGAATCCAGCAGGATGGGCACCCCGGCTGCGCGCAAGTCCGCGGAGAGCATCGCGTTCCAGCGGGAATGGGGAACCAGCACGGTCTCGGGCAGGTCGGTGGTCAGCGCATCGGCCACCACGTGATGCTCGAAGCACCCGTGCTGCCGGCGCGCCAGCCGCTGCCGTCCCAGCCCGTACAGCAGGTGTAGCGCGGCGTGGGCGGATTGGCAGGAGAACAGCAGGGCAGACCCCGCGCATTCGCGCAGCATGGCGTCGATGATCCGCAGGCACGGCTCGCCGGCGATATCCCCGGTGGTCGGTTCGCTGCCGCTGACTATGAGTGCGTCCATCACCGCGAGCCCGGCCCAGTCCACGTCCTCGACCGGCCCGCGCGGATCGATCCCGAAAACCGTTGTCTCCAAATGGATTCCCCCGGGAACGAGCTCCTGGCTCGCCCCCGTCACCGCCTCCAGGAATACCCGGCGAGTCATGCTCTCGGGTCGCAGCGAGATCAAGTCGACAATGCCGACCCGCACCACCATCATCAGGTCCTTCGAATAAGACTTCGGGCGCACAGAAAACCGCACGCCGATCAACGAGGATCAGCGTGCGGGACGAACTTGTCGAGCAGGTTTCAGGCGAGAATATTTTCGATCTCGGCCGCGGCCTCCGCGCCGTACGCCTCACGCAGGCGCTTCAACGCGACATCGCGATCGAGGGTCCATTCCTGGGTGCCGACGGTCTCCAGGATGAGCACGGCGATGAGCGAACCGAGCTGGGCCGAACGCTCCAGGGACAGGCCCGCGCTGTGGCCGGTGAGGAAGCCGGCGCGGAAGCCGTCGCCGACGCCGGTGGGATCGACCTTGGCGGTGTCGGGGACCACGTCCACGTGCAGTTCGGTGCCGTCGCGGTCGACGATCTTCGCGCCCTTGGAGCCGAGCGTGGTGACCCGGATGCCTACGCGCTCAGCGACTTCCGCTTCGGTGAGGCCGGTCTTGGACAGCAGCAGACCCCACTCGTATTCGTTGGTGAACAGGTAGGCGGCGCCGTCGATGAGCTCGAGCGCCTGCTCGCCGTCGAGGCGGGCCAGCTGCTGCGACGGGTCGGCGGCGAAGGGGATGCCGGCGGTGCGGGCCTGCTGGGTGTGCAGGACCATGGCGTCCGGATCGTTCGCGCCGACCAGCACCAGCGAAAGGTCGCGGCCCGCAGCCAGATCGACGATGGAGATGTCGCGGGCCTCGCTCATCGCGCCCGGGTAGAAGGAGGCGATCTGGGCCATGGACTCGTCGGTGGTGCAGACGAAGCGCGCGGTGTGGGCTTCGGTGGAGACCTTGACGGCCGAGCAGTCGACGCCGTTGTCCTGCAACCAGTTCCGGTAGTCGGAGAAGTCGGGGCCGACCGCGCCGACCAGCAGCGGGGACTGGCCGAGCAGGCCCATGGCGTAGGCGATATTGCCCGCCACGCCGCCGCGGCGGATGACCAGGTCGTCGACGAGGAAGCTCAGCGAGACGTGCTGAAGCTGGTCTGCCAGTAGCACATCGGAGAATTTCCCGGGGAATCGCATCGGATGGTCGGTCGCGATGGAGGCGGACACGGCGATGGTCACGGCTGTGGATCCTTCGGTGACATGCGCGCACACCATTAGACGTGCAGACGCGGTGGGCCGGGTAGGGGAGGCAGCCGAAACTGACTGCACTTAGAAAATACAACGCCCGTTCCCGGAAAAGAACTGTCCGGGACGGTTCGTGTTCAACTCCCGAAGCTCTCAGGGGCTTCGCCCCGAACACGAGTGGGCGCTGGACACACAACAGCGCGGAACCTCCGCAGGGGATGTTCCGCGCTGGATGCGCTATCTCAGTTGAAGCTGTCGCCGCAGGCGCAGGAGCCGGTGGCGTTGGGGTTGTCGATGGTGAAACCCTGCTTCTCGATGGTGTCGACGAAGTCGATCGAGGCGCCCTGGATGTAGGGGGCGCTCATGCGGTCGACGGCCAGCTTGACGCCGCCGAACTCGACGACCAGGTCGCCGTCGAGCGAGCGATCGTCGA
Source organism: Nocardia inohanensis NBRC 100128 (assembly GCF_001612945.1). Taxonomy (GTDB): domain Bacteria; phylum Actinomycetota; class Actinomycetes; order Mycobacteriales; family Mycobacteriaceae; genus Nocardia; species Nocardia inohanensis. The sequence goes on along the minus strand of NZ_BDBK01000019.1, from coordinate 172,912 downwards.
AGAAGAGCTGGTAGCGCAGGCCCGCGCAGCCACCGGGCTGGACGGCGATGCGCAGCGCCAGATCGTCGCGGCCCTCCTGGTCGAGCAGCGCCTTAGCCTTGGCCGCGGCAGCATCGGTCAGAGTTGCACCGTGAGTGGTGGGCTCGTTCTGCACAGTCATGGACTCTCCTAAAAGGACCTGTTTTCAACCCGTGAAATGCGCACGGCTCGGTGGCTGTCAACGCCGCTTCGCGGGCGACTATTCCCAATCCTACGCGGCGGCTGTACCGCACAGCGGCGAGGCTGTTCGGTCGCGGGCGAATAGCCGGGGTGGTCCCGAATCGACAACTGATCTCGAGTGGCGGGGGTAACTCGCCGGCGGCACCCCGCATCGGGTCGGCTCGCAACCGGCGGCCCACATGGATGGCCGGTAAACGGCTCTCAGCTGGGCGCTGAAGTTCCGGGGAGGCGGAATTGTTAGCCTTTCGGCGTGAAGTTCCTGCGCCGTGGCGAGTCCAATCCCGCATCCGAGTCCGTCAGTGCCGACGCCGGTGGTGCCGCGACGGTCGCGGACAAGCCGGTCACCCTCGGTAAGGGCCGGCCGACCCCGAAGCGTCGCGAGGCCGAAGCCCGCCGTCGCGGACCGGTCGCGCCCGCCCCGAAGACCTCGAAGGAGGCGCGTGAGCGGCGCAAATCGCTGCGCGGGTCCAAGGAGGATCGCAAGGCGGCCTCGGCCGAGCGCAAGGCCGGGATGCAGGATCGCCGGGCCCGCATGCTCGCCGGTGAGGAGCAGTATCTGCTGCCGCGCGACAAGGGTCCGGTCAAGGCTTATGTGCGCGATATCGTCGACGCGCGTCGTAACCTGCTCGGGTTGTTCATGCCCCTTGCGCTGGTGCTGATCGTGAGCATGGTGCTCCCCTCGCAGGGTATGCAGGCCATCGTCACGCTCGCCATGCTGATCATGATGCTGTTCATGGCCGCCGAGGGCGTCGTGCTCGGCCGCATCGTCAACAAGCGGGTGCGCGAACGCTTCCCGGAGGCCACCGACTCCGGCTTCTCGCTCGGCTGGTACGCCTTCGTGCGCGCCTCGCAGGTGCGCCGTATGCGCGCCCCGAAGCCGCGGGTGAGCGCGGGCGACAGCGTCTGACCTGAAAACGTCGGAAGGCCGGGTGAGCAGTGGCGCTCACCCGGCCTTCTTTGTCTATCGATCAGCGCGCGGGATCAACGTGTTCTGTCGCGCCGCCGTCCACCAGCGGCCGTCCTGCTTGACGAGTACATAGAGCGCGATCATCGCCGGATCCCGGTCGATGAGCTCGCCCGCCGCCGTGGTCGCCCGCGCCACCTTGTGCGCGATCGCCACATCCGGCCGCAGGAAGGTGATGTCGGTGATCTCGTAGCGGACGTACTCGTCCTTCAGGAAGCCGGCGAGTCCGGCGGTATTCGCCGCGAGCAGTGTGTCGTAGCCGGTCATGAGCGTGCCGACGGCATTGACCACGGCCGCGTTGGCGGTGAAGTCGGCGGTCATCAGCTCGGGATCATTGGTGTTGTAACCGGTTTCGACATTCGCGATGAGCTGCCGGATGGCGGCGATGTCCGCGTCGTGGTCGACGGTCCGATCCTCGACGATCGGTGCCTGAATATTCGCTGTACCCATGGCACCAATCCTCGGAACTCAACATTGGTTGAGGTCAAGGGCTTTCGTTGTGCACCCGGTCACCGGCTCAGCCGTGTTCGCGCATCCCGGCGATCGCCCGCAGGTCGTGTGCGGCGCGTTCGCGGTCGCGATCGGCGAAGTTGGTGGAACCGGCGAGTTCCCAATCGGTTTCGCGGTGGAAGGGGACCGCGCGGCCGGCGGCGGCGAACAGGGCGAAGATGCGGGAGAACATGGCGGCTACGTGCGATTCGGTAGTGGCGATGCGGAATTCGGCATTGCGGGAGATGGTGGTCATGGCTACACCTCGAGTTCGTCGGTACGGTCGGTTTCGCCGCCGGCCATGGCGGCGCAGGTCAGGAAACCCAGGGCGCTCATGGCAGTTCCGGCGGTGACGATTGCGGTGAGTGCGTCCATGGCAGTAAGTTTTCTCCAAGGAACTTTCTGCCAACAGTGGCTGTTCTGACATTGTTCGCAAAAATCCAGCCAGGTAGGGTGGAGCCATGCTGTCGAAGGTCGCCGTCGTACTCAACGACCGCCTCGCCATGTTCGAATTCGGCGTGGTCTGTGAGGTTTTCGGACTGGATCGCACCGCCGACGGACTACCCGCCTTCGACTTCCGGGTGTGCGGGGCCGAACCGGGCAAACCGCTGACCACCAGTTCACCCGGCATAACCGTGACACCGCAATACAGCCTCGCGGAATTGCACGACGCTGATCTGGTGGCTATACCGGCGTTCCCGTTTACGGCGGGCATCCCCATGGATCCGCGTCTGGTCGAAGCCGTGCGGCAGGCGTCCGACAATGGGGCGACCGTGCTGACCGTGTGCTCCGGGGCGTTCCTGGCGGGCGAGGCCGGACTGCTGGACGGGCGCAAATGCACCACGCATTGGCGGTATGTCGAGCAACTGGCGCAACGGTTTCCGCAGGCCACCGTCGATCCGGATGTGCTGTTCGTGGACGAGGGGAACCTGATCACCAGCGCGGGGACGGCGGCCGGGATCGACGCCTGCCTGCATCTGGTGCGGCGGGAATTGGGCAGCAGCGTGGCCAATGCCGTCGCGCGGCGCATGGTGGTGCCGCCGCAGCGGGACGGCGGGCAGCGGCAGTTCATCGAGCGGCCGGTGGTGGATTGCAGCTCCGATTCGCTCAGCGAGACGCTGCACTGGATGGGCGAGCATCTCGAAATGCCGCACACCATCGATTCATTGGCGGCGCGCACCGCCATGTCCACGCGCACCTTCGCGCGCAAGTTCGCCGCCGAGACCGGGACGACGCCGGTGAAATGGCTGACCGGGCAACGGATTCTGCTGGCCAAGCAGCTGCTCGAAGAGACCGATCTGGATCTGGAATCGCTCGCCGCGCGCTGCGGGTTCGGGTCGGGGGCCTTGCTGCGGCATCACTTTCAGCGCTTGGTCGGGATCGCGCCGGTGGAGTATCGGCGACGATTCGGGGCGCGGGTGTCGTAGACGGTTGTTAGCGTGTGGGGGATGAGTATCGAGTTTCTACTGACGACGCTCGTCATCGTGGCGACGCCGGGCACGGGGGTGCTGTTCACGCTGGCGGCCGGGTTGTCGCGCGGGGTGAAAGCCAGTGTGATCGCGGCCTTCGGGTGCACGCTGGGCATCGTGCCGCATATGCTCGCGGCGATCACGGGTCTGGCCGCGCTGCTCAACGCGAGCGCCGTCGCCTTCCAGACCTTGAAGTACCTGGGTGTGGCGTACCTGCTCTACATGGCCTGGAACACCTTGCGGGACAAGGGCGCGCTGGCCGTTCCCGAGGAGACCACTGCGGCCGCCCCGTCGGCCGGGCGGGTGATCCTCTCGGCGATCCTGCTGAATGTCCTCAACCCCAAGCTGACGATCTTCTTCTTCGCGTTCCTGCCGCAGTTCGTGCCCGCCGGGTCGGTCGACGCGTTGCCGCGGATGCTCGAACTGAGCGGCCTGTTCATGCTCGCGACCTTCATCGTCTTCGCCGTCTACGGCGCGTGCGCCGCGGCCGTCCGCAACCACATCATCTCCCGTCCCGTCGTGGTGGCGTGGATGCGCCGGGTTTTCGGCGTCTCCTTCGTCGCCCTGGCCGGACGCCTGGCGGTGCAGAACCAGTAACGCCGCGTCGCTCCCTCCGGAGCAGGCGAGCCGCAACGGCGCGCTCGCTCCGACCGTGCCGACTCCGCCGTCATCCGGCTGCGGTTGATAACGTGCTGACGTGTCGCACACTGCTCAAACATCCGATAAGCCGCTCCGGACACTGGTGCTCGGCGGAGCCCGCTCCGGCAAGTCGGCTTTCGCGGAACACCTGGTTGCTTCGGGAGCGGTGCGGTACATCGCCACCGCGGTCCTCGACCCCACCGACGCCGACTTCGCGGAACGGATCGCGGCACACCGCGCCCGCCGCCCCGCCGAATGGGCGGTCGTCGAAGGCGATGTGGCCGCGGCGCTGACCGAAACGACCGCTCGCAGCAGTGCGCAGATCGCCGCCGACGCCGCAGACGTCGCCGGCGGATCGGTGCCGGCGACGCTGATCGACGACCTCGGTACCTGGCTGGCCGCGCGCATCGACGCCCGCGCCGCCTGGGAATCCCCCCGCGGCACCGTGGCTCCCGACATCGACGCGCTGGTAGCCGCCGTCACCGCCTACCCGCACCGCCTGGTCGTCGTCACTCCCGAAACCGGCCTCGGCGTCGTTCCGCCGACCCCCGTCGGCCGCCTGTTCCGCGATGAACTCGGCACCCTCAACCAGCGCCTGGCCGCCATCTGCGACGAGGTCTACCTCGTCGTCGCCGGCCAAGCCCTGCAAATCAAACCCGACCGCGCCGCCCTCACCGACGCCGTCGCCAACGCCTCCTTCGGCGCCCTCGCCCAGACACCGGCGGATCTCGCCCCTGCTCAGGCCCACCCGGCAGCCGCATCCTCCGATGCGCTCGCTGCTGCCACGCCCGAGAGCGCGGTGCCGATGACCGGAAGCATGGCGTCAGCAACCGTCGCTGCGAGCGCCGGGTTGCCGGCGGGTACTCCGGGCGCCGGCCTCGGGGAACCGGGTGCGGCCGAGGGAGATTCGCTCGCGGACTCCGCTGTCGCCGGTGGGGCGGCGAATCTTTCGAAGGTGCGGGTGAAGTTCGGGCCGGTGGATGGGCCCGATGCGGTGGTGCGGGCGGCGGCGGAGGAGCGGCAGGGGCAGTTGACCAAGCCGGCTCGGGCGCTGGGGCGGTTGGAGGCTTTGGGGAATTGGGTGGCGGCCTGTCAGGGCGTGGTGCCGCCCAAGCAGTTCGAGCGGGCTCGGGTGGTGGTGTTCGCGGGGGATCACGGCGTGGCGCGGCACGGGGTGTCGGCTTATCCGAGTGAGGTGACCGGGCAGATGGTCGCCAATTTCCGGAACGGCGGCGCGGCGGTGAATGTGCTGGCGCGGTTGGCGGATGCGACCGTGCGGGTGGAAGACATTGCGGTGCAGGGGGATACGGCGGCGGAGATTTCGCGGTTCAAGGTGCGGCGGTCGAGTGGGTCCATCGATCGCGAGGATGCGTTGAGCGAGGCGGAGGTGCAGGCGGCGTTGGCGGCGGGGGCCGCCATCGCCGATGAGGAGATCGACTCCGGGGCGGATCTGCTGATCGCCGGGGAGATGGGGATCGGGAACACCACCCCGGCGACCGTGCTGATCGCCACGCTCACCGATACCGAACCGGTGGTCGCGGTCGGTCGCGGCACCGGCGTCGACGATGCCGGTTGGATCCGCAAGACCGCCGCCATCCGGGACGCCATGTGGCGGGCGCGCCCGCACGTCAAGGATCCGGTCGCCTTGCTGCGCACCGCATCCGGCGCGGACCTGGCCGCCATGGCGGGCTTCCTGGCCCGCGCGGCCGCCCGGCGCACCCCGGTCATCTTGGACGGCGTGGTCGTCACGGCGGCGGCCCTCGTCGCCGACCTGCTCTCGCCCGGCGCTCGCGACTGGTGGGTCGCCGGGCATCGATCCAGCGAGCCGTCGCACACCATCGCGCTCGGCCGGTTGAACCTGGAACCGTTGCTGGACATGGAAATGCGCCTCGGCGAAGGCTCCGGCGCGCTGACCGCCCTCCCCATCCTCCGCGCCGCCGTCGCCACCCTCGCCGATATGGCGACCTTCGCCGAAGCGGGCGTGAGCACCGCCGACGAAGTCAGCACCGTGGACGCTGGTGCCTGACCCCGGTGCGGCGGTGAACGGTGCGCGGCTGGCGATTTCGTGGTTGACCGTGTTGCCGGTGCGCGGGCCGGATCAGGTCGATCGGCGGGCGGCCGGGCGGGCTATCGGCTGGGCGCCGGTGGTCGGGGTGCTGCTCGGGGTGGGTGCGGCCGGTGTGTTGTGGGGGTTGGCGGCCGCGGGGGCGTCGTGGTTGCTCGGCGGGTTCGTTGCGGTAGCGGGGCTGGCGTTGATCACTCGGGGGATGCATATCGACGGGCTCGCCGACACCATGGATGGGCTGGGGAGTTACGGGCCGCCGGAGCGGGCTCGGGAGATCATGAAAAGTGGTGGGGCGGGGCCGTTCGGGGTGGCGGCGCTGATCTTCGTGATCGGGATTCAGGCTGCCTCGTTCGGGGCGTTGGGTGCTGCCGGGCACTGGGGTGCGGTGGTGCTGGCGGTAGCCGTGGGGCGGGTGGCCGTGGTGCTGGCTTGCCGGAGGGGGATCGAGGCTGCGCCCGGTGCCGGGTTCGGGGCGTTGGTGGCGGGGACGCAGCCGATGGTGGTGGGGGTGCTTTGGGGTGGGATCGGTGTCGTCGCTGGGGTTTTCGCGACCGGTGACTGGCGGGGGCCGGTGGGTGTGCTGGCGGCGCTGCTGGTCGCGGCGGTTCTGGTGCGGCACTGTGTGCGGCGGTTCGGCGGGTTGAACGGTGATGTGCTCGGTGCGGCGCTGGAGGTGGGCGTCACGGTTGCCGGTGCGGTATTCAGCTTGAACGTTTGATCGGAAGGTCGGAGTTTTGCTCCACTTTCGCCCCCCATCCGTCAGAAAACTGACCGAAACCAGCTGAAAGTGGAGCAAAACTCCAACTCACTGCGGGACCAATTGGCCCACTGCCGTTTCGACGAAGTCGATCAGGCGCGCCGGCGGGTAGCGGTCCGGATCGGTGAGGGTGGAGCGGAGCAACTGTTCGCCTACCGCCAGCAGGGCGATGGCGAGGACTTCGGCGTCGAGTCCGGTGGGGCCGTCGGCGCGTTCCGCCGCCCAGTCGATCAGGGCGCGCAGGTTGGACAGCGCGAAATCGCGGGCGCGCGTCGAGTATTCGCGGACTTCGGGCGGGGCGTCCTGGGCGGGGAGGATCAGCAGGCGGGCGGAGTCGGGGTGGGTCGCGGCGGCGCGGAGCATATTGGCGGCGGCGGTGGCCAGGGTGGCGGCGAAGCCGGTGCGGTCGGCGGGGGCGGGCATGGCGGTGTCGAGTTGGGAGAGGACACGGTGTTGTTCGCGTTCCAGCAGAGCGAGCAGCAGCGGGCCGCGGCCCGGGTATGCCGCGTACACCCGGGGTTTGGCGAGTTGGACTTCGCGGGCGACGGCTTCCATGGTGGTGGCGGCGTAGCCGTCGCGGGTTACCAGGCGCAGAGTGGCGTCGAGGATCTGCTCGCGGCGGACCTCTAGATCCATGCGGGGCTGGCGGGGGCGGCGATCTGGCACGAGTTCACGGTAGGGGACGACTTTTCGGGCGGGAGCACGGGCACAACGTGGCGGGCGCTCAATAGAAATCGGTGCTGCCCAGCCGGGGCGGGGTGAGCTGGAGGGGGCCGTTCGCGAGCCAGGCTCCGGCGGGCCAGCAGACCGGAGCCAGCCGGGCGGCGATGGTGCGGCGGCGGCGCATGCCGGGATCGGGGGCGCGCATGATGTGCAGCGCGCGGGACGAGACGTCGCGATTGCGGATGCCCCAGGCGCGGCGGTCGTTCGCACAGCGGGTGATGGCCTGGTGTGCGGCGGCGCGAGAGGGCGAATCGATCGCGGCGGCAATGGCATTCGCCGCGTCGGTGGCATCCAGCACGCCCGAGTTGAGCCCGCGACCGCCCCACGGCGCGAAGAGATGCGCGGCTTCGCCCGCCAGCAGGACGCGGCGGTGCGGGTCGGTGTAGCAGTCGGCGACCACTTGGTGGAAGCGGTAGGTGGAGATCCAGCTGATGTGCTCGGCGTACCAGGGCGACACGATCGGGGCGGTCCATTCGCGGATGCCTTCGGGAGTGGCAAGGTGTTCCGCGTCGTCGCCGGGATGGCATTGCAGGTCGATTCGCATGCCGCCGCGAAACGGCATGTGCATGACGTTGCGGCCGTCCATATCGGGGTGACGGTAGTAGAAGTGCCCGGGCGTACCGGGGGTGGAACCGTCCGGGTGCTCCAGGACATCGACGATGATGAACGGAGTGTCGTCGGTGTGCCCGATCATGGTGGCACCGATGGCTTTCCGCACCACCGAGCGCGCCCCGTCCGCGCCGATCACATAGCTCGCGTCCACGGTGCCGCCGGAATTCAGGACGATGCGAACCCCACTCGGGTGCGGTTCCAGCTCCGAAACCCCTGCCTCCCATCGGAATTCGACGCCCGCATGCACGCATGCGTCGTACAGATGCCGCTCGGTGACCCGCTGCGGCAAGCTGGTCACGAACTTGTCGGCGCGTGCGATCCGGCCGAACACTCCACTGCCGGAGCGGAAATGGAAGATCCGCTGCTTTTCGTAATAGGCGTCGTACCCGCTGAGCCCGATGCCGTCCGCCGCGATGGCCCGCCCCAAACCGGGCAAGACCGATTCGAGCCGCCGCAGGGTGGGAAAGGCCAGTGCGATCGCCCGGCTGCCGGGCCGGACCCGTTGCCGCGGTTCGGATTCCAGGACCAGCGTGGACAGCCCGTGCCGGGCCAGTGTCAGTGCCGCGGTGAGTCCGACGGGCCCCGCGCCGACCACCACACAGGGGTCGCCGGGCCGATGGGGAGGAAGCATGGTGCCCTCTCGTCAGTGCTGATGACCCCTGTACGGTACCGTAACTACGGAGCCGTAACTAGAGTTCGGCCGAATCGCCGCCCGCCGGAAAAGTGCGGTGTAACAGATTGTTTGCCGAACGCAATCCAACCCGCTCTCGGCGGCGAATACCTTCCGAACGAATCTGCCCGGGTCTGGAGATGGAGTCGCGCTATGGCTTTGCGTTTGGGCGTGCTCGTGCTGTTCGGGATCGTCGCGGTGGTGGTGTTCATCGTCGGCGACAAGCTGCGGCCCAAGTCGTGGCGGCACTCGGACGACGAAGCCTCGAGCACGATGGTGCTGGACCTGGTCAATATGTTCTTCGCGGCCATTGTGGCGTTCGTGGTGGTGATTCTGTGGCAGCAGTACGACACTGCCCACGCGCACACCGTGTCCGAGGCCAAAGGGCTGGTGACCGTGTACGAGGCGGCCAATGATCTGCCCGACGACTACCGCATCCAGATCCAGGGTCTGACAAGGGAATACACCAAGCAGGTGGTCGGCGAGGAATGGTCGGTGATGGATTCCGAGCGGCGGCTGAGCCCGGAGGCGCAGGACACCTTCGACGATCTGCGCTCGAACGTCTCCGCCGTGCCCGGCACCGATCCGGAGGTGAAAGCCGTGCAGGACAAGGCCGATGCCGCCCTCGATATCGTCGCCGAGGCGCGCTACGACCGGGCGCTCGACGCGGAGTACCGGCTGCCCGGGTTCCTGTATGTCGCGCTCTGGTTCGGCACCGTCATGCTGCTGCTGGGCACCGTGTTGTCCGGGGTGATGGTCACCAAGCGCAGCGTGCTCATGACCGCGCTGTTCGGCCTGGTGATCGGCGGGGTGATCGTGGCGATCTACCAGCTGGATCAGCCGTTCGCGGGCGGGAACACCGTCTCCAAGGAAGCCTACGAGCTGGCGCTTTCGCGATTCCAGCAGATCACGTCCGCCAGTACCGTCAACGCGCTGCCGCGCTGACGCTCGCACGCACGGAGGGATCCGCCCATGGCGCCCGCATCTAGGGATGGCCGAAATCGCAGAGCCGCCAAGGGAATCGCGGCGGTGACGGTGGTGCCGATCGCCGCGGCCTTGATCGCCGCCGGTCCCGCCACCGCCGACCCCGACCTACCCTCCCTCGGTGAAATCATCACCGGCAGTGCGGGATCGGAATCCCCCGCGGACGTGGCCGCGCCCTCCGGCAGCGGCGTCGGAATCGGCACCGGCAGCTCGTACTCCGGCAGCGGCGACGGCGGGGCGAACAGCGGAAGCTCACTGGGCCTCGGCCCCAGCGCCGCCCAGGCCGGCACCGGCAGCTCGGTCGGCACCCCCGGCCAGGTGGCGGGGGCAGGGACGGGTAGTGCGCTGGACGGGATTCCGGACCCCGTGGCCGGAGCCGCCACCGGGAGCGCGCTCGGCGTCGGACCGAGCACGGACGCGGGCGGTGCCTACCTGAACACCGGCAGCGGCTTCACCGGCAGCGCGGGGCACGAAGCCGTCGGCAAGATCAGCGAAGCCTTCGGCGGCACACCCGTCGCCGGCCCGAGCACCCTCGGTGAAACGCTCGGCCTCGAATCCGGCAGCGTGCTCACCGCCTGCGCGGGCAGCGCCGTGGTCGGCATCGGCGCGATCCTGCTCGGCCTCGCCACCGGCAGCGTCTCCGGATCCGGTTTGCTCGGACCGGGATTCATCCCCGGCTCCAGCGGACTGGTCGGTCCCGGCTCCGCGGGTGCGGGCAGCGTGGTGGTGGGCAGCGCGGTCACCGGCAGCGCCCTGATGACCTGCCTGCTCCTCCTCCCGGTTCCCCCGACCCCGGAACCCGGCATCCCCTTGGAGATTCCCGCACCTGTCACCCCGGCTGCCGCACCGATCGCCCCGATCCCCGCACCGGAGGTGGTCCCCCCGGTGCCCGCGCCCGTGCTCGCGGCCGCACCCGTGCGCGCGTATCCCATTGCCGTGCAGCCGGTCCCCGAAGAACCCACGAACTGGTCCGCCCTCCAGATGATGACCGTCATGGTGATCACCATCATCGCCGCCGCCCGCGTCAAGAGCAGCCGCTCCCGCGCCTGACACGTCGCCCACGCCGCACGCATTGCCGATTCCCGGCGTGCACGGGGATGGCTCGCCGGCAGCATCGCTCGGGGCTGCTGATTCCCCCGAGTTGCTGGGGCCGCCGGATCGGGCTGTTCGTGTACGCGGTCCGGGGCCGGAGGTGGTGCGTACGTAGGATGGCGGCGACATTGACCGCGAGGGTGTGAGGTGGATGGTGGGCGACCAGGTGGACGGGGCGGGGATTCCGACGCGGACGCTGGTCGAGAGCATGATCCGGGAGGACGCGAGCATCGATGCGGGGGAGTTGTATGCGGTGGGCAATGCGCTCGGTATGAGCGATCAGCAGGTGCGGTTGTGTGTGCGGCGGTTGGTGGGGGAGGGGCAGTTCACGCAGGAGGGGCGGGGGCGCAAGGCGTTGCTGCGGGCCGGTGACGGCATGCGGCGCTCGATCGAGCCGGAGCCGGAGTACATCCGGTACATGTATGCGCAGGACCGGGGTGCGGCGCCGTGGGACGGGGTGTGGCATGCGGTGGCGTTCGCGGTGCCCGAGAGCGTGCGGCAGGGGCGTGATGCCATGCGGGATGCGATCGTCTATCTCGGTGGGGCGGCGATCCAGGGCGGGTTGTATGTGTCGCCCAATGCGTGGGAGTCCCGGATCGCGGACGCGGCAAGGGAATTCGAGGTGGGTGAGTACATCACCACGATGACGACCACGGATCTGCGGATCGGTGCGCTGGCGGAGCCGCGGGAGTTGGCCGCGCGGCTGTGGCCGTTGGAGCGGCTGGCGGCGGAGCACGAGCGATTGCTGCGGGTCGCCCGGCGGCAGCTGGATCGGCTGCACGCGGTGGAGTCGATGTCCCAGACCGAGCGGCTGACCATCGCGGTCGAGCTGGCCGCCGAATTCAGCCGGGTGATGGACCCGGATCCGCTGCTGCCGCCGGAGCTGCTGCCCACGCCGTGGATCGGGGCCGAGTCCAGAGCCGTTGTGGCGCAATGCTGGTCGGAGTTGCTGCGGGTCGAACAGCCCGGTTCGATTCGCCTGTTCCGGGTCTACGCGGACGTGTTGCGCGAGGCCGCCGCAGCTCGTTGAGCCGCCGAGGCCGGTGAGATCGGCGTAGCCCGGCCGCCGCGGGGCTGTGCCGTCGTCGCGGCCACCGTGGCCGGATTGTGCGGAACGGCTGGGCCGCAAATGGATTCGTGCCGCCACCCGCTTCCCGGATTGCCCGCAGGCATCGACGACGAGGCCGCGGCCGAAACCGGCATCCCGTAACAGATCCCAGCTGGACGGGTGCCGGAAGGCGGCGCGGGATTTTCTCAGCACATCCTCAGTATCGTTCATTTACGATTCGATCGTATGGAATATGAACGTTTACGGATCGGTCGGAGGACGTCATGAGGGTGCTGGCATTGGGTGGAGCGGGCGCCATGGGCGCCGCCGCGGTGCGGATCGCGGCGCAGTTCCCGGACGTGGACGAGATCGTCATCGCCGACCGGGATATCGGTGCGGCGCAGGAACTCTCGGATCGCCTGCCGGAGGTGACGGCACCGGTGCGGGTCGCGCAGGTCGACGTCACCGACAGCGACGGCTTGCACGCGGCACTCGAGCAGGCCGACGTGGTGCTCAATACCGTCGGGCCGTATTACCGATTCGGCCTCACGGTGCTGCGAGCAGCCATCGAGACCGGCACCGACTACCTGGATATCTGTGACGACTGGGAACCCACCCTCGACATGCTCGCCCTCGACGCCGAGGCGCGGGCGGCGGGCGTGTGCGCGATCGTCGGCATGGGGGCCAGCCCGGGTGTGAGCAATCTGCTCGCCCTGTCGGCGGCCCGCTCCCTCGACCGCGTGCACGATGTCTACACCGCGTGGCCGGTCGATGTCGCCGGCGCGGACGATGACCGCGCCCAGCTCATCGGACCCGACGGCCGCCCGTCGGCCGCGGCCGTGCATTGGATGCAGCAGATCAGCGGCACCATCGCCACGGTGGCGGACGGCCGGTTGCTGCGACAGCGCCCCCTGCGCCCGCTGCGGCTGGTCCTGCCCGGGGATCGGTGCGGCACCGCCTACACCGTCGGCCACCCCGAGCCGGTCACCCTGCATCGGAGCCTCGAAATCACCGGCGACGCGGTCAATCTCATGGTCATCCGGTCACCGACCGTCGCCTACCTGGATGGTCTGCGCCGTGATATCGACGCCGGGGCGCTGACCAATCAGCAGGCCGCCGCCCTGATCGCCGAACCGACGTTGTCGCGAGGCGTGCGATCGCTGATCTCGGCGCTGCGGTTCGAGTCGCCCGGCACCCTCCCGCCCTTCTTCGCCGTCGCCACCGGGCTCCGCGACGACCGCCCGGAGACCGTGCTGGCCCGGCTGTCGAGCGGCCTGGAAACCTTCGCGGTCACCACCGATATGGCCACCGCCACCGGAATTCCCTTGGCGCTCGGCCTGTCTCAGCTCATCGGCGCCGGCATCCGCCGGCCGGGGGTGCACCCGCCCGAGGCGGTCATCGACCCGGATCGGTTCTTCGCCGGGCTGCTCGCGCACCTGGGCGACCCGGACGCGACGGCCGCCGTCGTCATCGAACGCTCCACTCTCGCACCGCTTGCCGACCGCTGACCACCCGCACTTCGAAGAGGACATCATGCGCTCACTACCCGAGCCCGCCCGCACCGCCACCGGCATCGCGGCCGCCGTCACCGCCGCCGCCCTGACCGCTGGAATCGGCGTCTGGCTGGCAGTTACCGCCCCGGAGGCGACCTCCGCCGCGGTCCAGGCGGCCGTCTCGACTCCGGTACCCGCCCCGAGCCCCGCGCAAGCCTGGACATCCTTGCGAAACCTGGTCGCCGGCAAGGGTATCCGGCCGGCGGGAAACGAAGAAGATCCGCACCTGCGTCCCCGCCCGAACGGTGACACCTACGACAAGCATCGCGGCCACCACGGCCCGTCCCGCACCGATTCCGATGGCCGCGGCGATCAGCCGCGCTGGACCGTCCGCCCCCGCGCCGGCGGCGACGGCTGGACGGTCTGCCGTCCGCAGGCGAGCTGGTGCTGACTACTTGCGGAACTTCGCTTCGAGTTCCGTCGCGGTGCTTTGCAGATCGGCGGCGGAATTGGTTTTGAAGATGCCGTCGTAGCCCGCTTCGGCCCGGATCGCGGCTTCCACCTCCGGATCATGGTAGAGCTCGGCCAATTTCAGGTAGGTGGGATTGTCCTTGTCGGCGGCCCGGGCGGCGAAGATATTGATGTATTGCTTCAGGTCGGCGCGGTTCGGGTCGTCGGTGTAGATGGTGTCCTTCTTGCCGAGGCCGGCGGGCACGGCGAAGGTGTCGTCCACGAATGCCGCGTCGACGCTCTCCAGCGATTGCGCGGTCAGCGTCGGATCGATGGGCGTCAGCCGGACCTTGGACGCCGACTTGTCCACGTCCTCCAGCTTGGAATCCCAAGTGCCGCCGCCCTTCAGCACGATCAATCCGGCGGCGGCCAGGCTGAGCAGCGGCCGGACCTGATTCGCGGGGTTGTTGCTCAGCGTGATTTCGCCGCCCTGCGGGATGTCGGCGACCGACTTGTGTTTCTTGGAGTACAGGGTGAGCGCGAAGATCTCGGTCGCGCCGATCGGCACCAAGGTGTCGTTATTGCGCGCGTTGTAATTGGCCAGGTAGCGGACGTGCTGGAACTTGTTGAGATCCACCCGCCCCTGGGCGAGCGCCGGATTGGGCTGGTTGTAGTCGGTGAAGTTGGTGAACTCGACGGTGATGCCCGCCTCGGCGGCCTTGCGCTTGTAGACGTCCCAGTGCGGCAACGCGAGATCGTTCACACCGATGCGCACCACATCGGCGGGGTGGTCCTTGCCACATGCGGCGGTGGTGACCAGCGCTAATAGGAGAGGAATCACCAGCAGGCGGCGCAGTTTTCGCATTTCACGCAAGATAGGCGGCCCGGGCGGCGGGAAGCGAGTGTTTCGCTCCACCGGATCGCAACCATTGCCGGGGGATTGCCGTAACGGTTCCATTGCCGGGTTCAGTTACGACGATCATGCGGGAGCATCGAGTGAAATTCCATCGGGTACTGGCGATCCCGGTCCTGGTAGCGGCAGTCGCGGGCCTCACCCTCACGGCCACGGCGTGCGGCAAGAACGAGAGTACCGACGCCAATACGGTGCGCATCGGGACCACCGAGACCGACCCGCAGTGGGACGTGTTCGAAAAGAAGGCCAAGGAGCAGGGGATCACGCTGAAGATCACCCACTACTCCGACTATTCGCAGCCGAACACCGCGCTGGCGCAGAAGCAGATCGATGTGAATCTGTTCCAGCATCTGCAATTCCTGGGGCAGTACAACGTGGCCAACAACCAGGATCTGACGCCGATCGGGGCGACGCAGGTGGTGCCGCTCGGGCTGTACTCCAAGAAGCACAAGTCGGTGAGCGAGATCCCGCAGGGCGGCGAGATCGCGATTCCGAACGATCCGACCAATCAGGCTCGCGCGCTGTTCGTGCTGCAAGCCGCCGGACTGCTGAAGCTGTCCTCGGCCGATGTCCGCCAGCCCACCCCGGCCGATATCGACAAGGGCGCGTCCAAGGTCAAGGTCACCGCGGTCGACGCCGCGCAGACCGCGCTGTCGCTGGAGTCGGTGGACGGGTCGGTCGTCAACAACACCTTCCTCCAGAAGTCCGGCATCGACCCGAAAACCGCGCTGTTCAAGGATGATCCGAAGAGCCCGGGCGCGGAACCGTACATCAACGCCTTCGTCACCCGTGCGGCCGACAAGACCAATCCGACCTATCTGAAGCTGGTCGAGATCTGGCACGGCGCCGAGGTGCAGCAGGCCGTCCAGGAGAACACCAAGGGCACCGCCGTCGAGGTGCAGCGCAGCGGGCCGGAGTTGGAGACGATTCTGGGCAAGGTGCAGCAGACCATTCGCGAGAAGAAGTGAGCGAGGGTAGCGCGGCGGTCGAATTCCGTTCGGTCACCAAGGTTTTCGAGGCGGGCAAGCAGCGCCACACCGCGCTCTCGGAGATCGATCTGCGCATCGAGCGCGGGGAGATCTTCGGGGTGATCGGCTACTCCGGGGCGGGCAAGAGCACGCTGGTGCGGCTGGTCAACGCGCTGGAGAAGCCGACCTCCGGCACCGTGCTCATCGGCGGCGAACCTATCACCGGGGTGCCCGAGTCGCGGGTGCGGCAGCTGCGGCGCGATATCGGGATGGTGTTCCAGCAGTTCAACCTCTTCCGATCCCGCACCGCCGCAGGCAATATCGAGTATCCGCTGAAGGTGGCGGGCTGGCCGCGCGCTCGGCGCAAGGAGCGCGTGGCCGAACTGCTGGAGTTCGTGGGGTTGTCGGACAAGGCGCGCAGCTATCCGGATCAGCTCTCCGGCGGGCAGAAGCAGCGAGTCGGCATCGCGCGGGCGCTCGCCACCTCACCCGCGCTGCTGCTCGCGGACGAGGCGACCTCGGCGCTGGACCCGGAGACCACCGGTGAGGTGCTGCGGCTGCTGAAGAAGGTGAACCGGGAGCTCGGGGTGACCATTGTGGTGATCACCCACGAAATGGATGTGATCCGGTCCGTGGCGGACCGGGTCGCGGTACTCGCCGAGGGCCGGATCGTGGAGCTGGCAAGGACTTTCGACGTTTTCGCCGCCCCGCAGGCCGCACCCACCCGCTCCTTCGTGGAGACGGTGCTGCACAACCGGCCCACCCCCGACGAACTGCGCAGGCTGGGCGAGCGGCATTCCGGTCGGCTGGTGACCGTGGATATCGCCGACGAACGCGGGATCGGTGCGGCGCTGGCCACCGCCGCCCGCGCCGGTGTCGGTTTCGAGATCGTGTTCGGTGGCGTGAGTGCGTTGCAGGACAAGACCTTCGGCAGCCTGACGCTGGCCCTCGAAGGACCCGACGACGCCGTCGAACGGGTCGCGGCCGAGCTCGCAGCGAGCCCCGCCGCGCGCGCGGACGACGGCGGGTCCTCGCGCGCCGCCGATGCCGCGTTGCTGCCGGCTGACGGCGAGGAACGGAGGAGCGCATGAACGTCGCTGCGGTGCAGACCGATTGGGACAAGCTGCGGCCGGTGCTGAGCGAGGCCATCGGCACCACGGTGTACCTGGTGCTGCTCACCTTCGTTGTGGGCGGGCTGATCGGCCTGAGCCTGGGCACCCTGCTCTACACCACCCGCAAGGGCGGCCTGCTGGCCAACGCGCCCGTCAACCTGGTGCTGAACTTCCTGGTGAACGTGGTGCGCCCGATCCCGTTCATCATCCTGCTGGCCGCGCTCGGCCCGATCACCCTGGAGGTGGTCGGCACCACCATCGGCACCGATGCCGCCGCCTTCGTCATGATCGTGGCGGCCTCCTTCGGCATCGCGCGCATCGTCGAGCAGAATCTCGTCACCGTCGATCCGGGCGTGATCGAGGCCGCGCGCTCCATGGGCGCGGGCCCGCTGCGCATCATCCTCACCCTGCTCATCCCGGAAGCCTTGGGCCCCTTGGTACTCGGCTACACCTTCGTGGTGATCGCCATCGTCGACATGTCGGCCATGGCGGGCACCGTCGGCGGCGGCGGCCTCGGCGATTTCGCGCTGGTCTATGGCTATCAGCGCTTCGACTGGCAGGTCACCCTGGTGGCCACGCTGATCATCATCGCCGGCGTGCAGGTGATCCAGTTCGCGGGCAACTATCTGGCCCGGAAGGTGTTGCGGCGCTGACGCTCCGCCGGCTCGGGTGAAAATGCCTCGACCTGCCGCACTCTCGGTGAGGGGGGAGTGCGGCAGGTCGTCTCCTACACGGGCCGGGGCTCGTGGTCGATCCCCGCGTGCTCGGTGCCGCGCCGGAAGCGTAAGAGCCGCAGGGCATTCGCCACCACGATCAGGGTGGAGCCCTCGTGAATGAAGACCGCCGGGCCGATGGGCAGGCCGATCAGGGTGGCGGGGACCAGGGCCGCGACGATCACCAGGGCGAAGGTCAGGTTCTGGCGGATGATGCGCGCGGTGCGGCGGCTCAGCGCGACCGCGAAGGGCAGCCGCCCGATGTCATCGCTCATCAACGCCACATCGGCGGTCTCCAGCGCGACCGCGGAACCGCCCGCGCCCATGGCGATTCCGACGGAGGAGTTGACCATGGCGGGGGCGTCGTTGACGCCGTCGCCGACCATGGCGGTGCCGCCGCGGGCATTCAGGCGGCCGATCATGCTCACCTTGTCCTCGGGGAGCAGGTTGCCGTGCGCCGCGTCCAGGCCCAGCCCCGCCGCCACCGCGTCGGCCACTCGCTGATGGTCGCCGGAGATCACCACCATGTCCTCGATGCCGAGCTCGCGCAGCCGGGCGATGACGGGTGCGGCCTCGGCGCGCGGCGCGTCCATGACGCCGATGACGCCGAGGTATGCCCCGCCGCGTCGGACGATCATGGTGGTGCGCCCGCGGGCGTGCAGGTCCTCGACGATCGCCGCGATCGAGGCGGGCAGGCCGTCCGGATCGAGTTCGGCGAACATGGTGGCATTGCCGATCTCGGTGGGGTGACCGGAGACCAGGGCGGTCACGCCGCGCCCGGTCACCGAATTCACCTGGGACGCTTCGGCTTCGGTGCCGGTGGGAACCTGCTGGGCGAGATCGCGGGTGATGGCGTTCGCGAGGGGGTGATCGCTGAAGGACTCGACGGCGAATACGGTGCCGATCAGCTCGTCGCGCAGCTCCGCACGGGCGGGCACGATATCGGTGACCCGCGGACGACCCCAGGTGAGCGTACCGGTCTTGTCGAAGGCGATGGCTTTCACCCGTCCCAGCGATTCCAGGGGCCCGCCGCCCTTGGCCAGCACCCCGGCCTGCGCGGCGCGCGCGATACCCGCCAGCACGGCACTGGGCGTCGCGATGGCCAGCGCGCACGGGCTCGCCGCCACCAGCACCACCATGCCGCGATAGAAGCTGTCCCCGAACGGCTCGTTCAGCAGGAATATCCCGAACCCGATCACGGCCGCCACACCGATCAGAACCGCCGGCACGTAGAACATCTGGAACCGGTCGATGAACCGCTGCGTGGGTGATTTGGTGGCGTCGGCATCGCGCACCATGGCGATCACCCGCGCCAGCGTCGAGTCCTCGGCCCGGCTGGTCACCAGGATCTCGAGCGCTCCGGACCCGTTCAGCGTGCCCGCGAACACCCGGTGCTCCTCGGGCACGACTCGCGCCCCGGCCAGTCCCGCCGGATCCTCGGCCGCGCGCTTCTCGACCGGAATGCTCTCACCGGTGACCGAGGATTCGTCCACCGCACTGCTGCCCGCGATCACGATGCCGTCCGCGGCGGGCCGCGAATTCGGCAGCACCACAACCACATCCCCGACCTCGAGCTCGTCGACCGGCACTTCTGCGACCGGCCCGCTCCCGCGGCGCACCAGCACGGTCCGCGGCGCGAGTTCACCCAGCGCCTCGATGGAGCGCTGCGCCCGGCTCATCGCGTATTCCTCGAGCGCGTGCCCGAGGCTGAACAGGAACAGCAGCACCGATCCTTCGGCCCATTTGCCAACCGCCGCCGCGCCGGCCGCCGCGACCAGCATGAGGAAGTCCACCTCGAACCGCCCGCGCCGGATCGACTCGTAGGCGGCCCGCACCGTGAAGAATCCGCCGAAGAAACAGGTCGCCACGAACAGCCCGGTCGATACCGCGTCCGGTGCGTGCACCAGATACCGGGCGATCATGCCCGCCGCGTAGGTGACACCCGAGGTGAGGGCGAACCCCATCTCCACGCGCGCCCCCGACAGCGGACCACCGTGCGTATGGCCGTCGTTCTTGCGATCTCTGGTCTCCATACGCCCTAGATTACATTAATACATGCGTATCTATGCATGTGTTCTTGCTGAGAAAACGGCGACCCTCCCCTGACCGGGGGATTGCCGCCGTTCTCGGACTACAGGTTGACCGGGTAGACCGGTTCCTGGATTTCGGGCTTGATGCGGTTCTCGACGAAGATGCCGTGCCACACCATGAAGCAGATCAGCGTCCACAGGCGGCGGCTGTGGTCGATCGGGCCGGTGCGGTGGGCTTCGAGCATGGCCAGGACGGCGGGCTTGTCGATCAGGTGATCGGTGCCGGATTCGGTGATCTGGGTGCGGGCCCAGTCGAAGAGTTCCGGTCCGCGCAGCCAATGCCGCAGCGGCACCGGGAAACCGAGCTTGGCGCGGTGCAGGACATGGCCGGGCACAATGCCTTCCAGAGCCTGGCGCAGCGCGTACTTGGTGGTCTCCTTGGTGATCTTCTGGTCGTACGGCAGTTTCTCGGCGACCTTGAAGACCTCGGGATCCAGGAACGGCACCCGCAGTTCCAGCGAGTTGGCCATGGTCATCTTGTCGGCCTTGACCAGGATGTCGCCGCGCAGCCAGGTGAACAGGTCCAGGTGCTGCATGCGGGTCACCGGATCCCAGTGATAGCCCTGCATGCCGTAGATGGGACCGGTCACATCCTGATGCGTCCACTCGGGCCGGAATTCCCGCAGCACCGAACGCAATTGGGCGTCGTTGAAGCTGCGGGCGTTGCCGTAGTAGCGCTCTTCCAGGGTCATCGAACCGCGATTGAGCAGGCTCTTACCGCGCGTGCCCTCGGGAATTCGCTCCGAAAGCTTGCCCGCCAGCTTGCGCACCCGCTTGGGCAGGTACTCGAACGGCTTGAGCGACAACGGCTCCCGGTAGATGGTGTAGCCGCCGAACAACTCGTCTGCGCCCTCGCCCGACAGCACCACCTTGACGTGCTTACGCGCTTCCTTGGCCACGAAGTACAGCGGCACCAGCGCCGGGTCGGCGACGGGATCGTCGAGGTACCAGATGATTTCGGGGATCGAGGCCGCGAACTCCTCGGGCCCGACCACGCGCACCACGTGCCGCGCGCCGATGGCCGCCGCCGATTCGGCAGCCACATCCACCTCGGAGTAGCCCTCGCGCTCGAATCCGGTGGTGAAGGTGATCAGGTTCGGGTTGTGCCGCATCGCCAGGGCGGCGATGGCCGTGGAGTCGATGCCGCCGGACAGGAACGAGCCGACGGTGACATCGGCGCGCATGTGCTTGGCGACCGAGTCTTCCAGCGCCTCGGCGATCTCCTTGTATCGACTGGCCGGCGTGTTCGGCCGCTGCCCCGCCGGCCGCGGCCGGGTGGTCGGCGCGTGCGCGGTGACCTCGTCGGCCTTGCCGAACGGGACGACCCGGAACTGCGGGTTGAAGTACCGGGTGACGCGCGGCTGCTGCCCGGGCTCCACCCAGGCGTAGCAACCGGATTCGAGGCGGCGGATGTCCTTGTGCAGGGTCTCCGGCTCGGGCACGTACTGCAATACCGTGTAGTGCTCGAGCGCGCGCGGATCCAGGTCGGTGCTGAGCTCCAGGTCGCCGAGCAGCTCCAGGATCGACTTCTTCTCCGAGGAGAACGCGGTGCCGCCGGGGCCGGTGGCCAGGAACAGCGGCTTGATGCCGAACGGGTCGCGCGCGATGAAGAGCTTGTTCAGCTCGGTATCCCAGATGGCGAAGGCGAACATGCCGCGCAGCCGGCTCGCGGCCTTGGCGCCCCAGTAGTGGAATGCGGCGACGATGGCCTCGGAGTCGCCTTCGGTCCGGAACATCGGCTGATCACCGAATTCGGCCCCGTGCTCGGCCTTCAGCTCTTCGCGCAGCTCGAGATAGTTGTAGATCTCGCCGTTGAAGGTGAGCGCGTACCGCTCGGGGTTCTCCGGCGGCCCCCAGCGCAGCGGCTGGTGCGAGTGCTCGATATCGATGATCGACAGGCGGTTGAAGCCGAAGATCATCCGCTCGTCGTTCCAGGTGCCCTTCTCATCGGGCCCGCGATGGCGCTGGCAGTGCAGCGCCTCGTACACCTGCGCCGCGGTGGTCTCCACCGTCCGTCCATCCGGAGTTGAAGCCGTCTGTGCTGTCAGAAATCCGAGCAGGCCACACACTGCGCCGAGAACCTCGTTTCCGGAGTCGGGGATGGTCGCCGCGCATCACGGGCGTGAGCGGGGCGTGCGGGACGCGAAACGTACTGTCCGAGTATGCCGCACGCCCGCCGATCGCGCCGCGAGAGGCTCTGTCCTCTGTGTATGTGTTTATCGGAGTGTCGAAGTCGACCCCGGCACAACGTGGCCGGGGGTTTGGTCTACGCTGCGTAGTACTTGGGAAACTCTCAGGGTCGGTTGTGCGTTCGCGCACGGCCTTCTCAGAATTCCCAGAACGTGCTGTAGTTGCGTCGCCCGGCGGTAGGGAGTCCGGGCGATGCCGAGTCGGATAGACGACCAGGAAGGCGTTGAGCGTGGCGCACAAGGCGAGCGAGGCGATAGGGGCACGACCCGCCCAGGGTCGGCGAGGCCGTATCCTTCGGCGGGCCGGGCTGGCGGTGTCCTTGGGGATGACCGCGATGCTCGTCTCGGGTTGCTCGATCGACAACCCGTGGCTTCGGTTCGGTTGGCCCTCGGGCGTCACGCCGCAGGCCACCCGGATGCGTGAACTGTGGACCTGGTCCGTCATCGCCGCGCTGGCGATGGGCGTGCTGGTGTGGGGTCTGACCTTCTGGACCATCGCGTTCCACCGCAAGAAGGCGAATTCGCCGGAGTTCCCGCGCCAGACCGGTTACAACGTGCCGCTGGAGCTGAGCTACACGGCCATTCCGTTCGTGATCATCGCGGTGCTGTTCTACTTCACCGTGGTCGTGCAGAACTACGTGCACGAGAAGGTCGCGGACCCGGATGTGACCGTGGATGTGACCGCCTTCCAGTGGAACTGGAAGTTCGGTTACCAGAAGGTCGATCTCAAGGACGGCACCGCGGTCTACAACGGCGTCGACACCGATCGCCAGGAGATGAACACCGAAATCGACGAGCGCTACAAGGAGCGCACCGAGGACGGTCACCCGCAGCCCGGCCCGAACAACGGCAAGCCCGCGAACGACATCTCCTACCTGCACTACGACAAGATCGAGACCGTCGGCACCTCCAACGAGATCCCGGTCCTGGTCCTGCCCACCGGCAAGAACATCGAGTTCCAGCTGGCCGCCGCGGACGTCATCCACTCCTTCTGGGTGCCGGAGTTCCTGTTCAAGCGCGACGTGATGCCGAACCCGAAGGAAAACAACTCGGACAACGTCTTCCAGATCACCAAGATCGAGAAGGAAGGCGCGTTCGTCGGCCGTTGCGCCGAAATGTGCGGCACCTTCCACTCGATGATGAACTTCGAGGTCCGCGCGGTCTCGCCGGAGAAGTTCCAGAAGTACCTGGAAGCTCGCAAGGCGAACAAGACCAATGCCGAGGCGCTCGAGAGCATCGGTGAGTCCCCGGTCGCCATCACCACCAAGCCGTTCAATACCGAGCGCACCGCCCGCGGTAACGAGCGCGCGGAAGCCAAGTGAGGACTGAACTGATATGAAGGTCGAAGCTCGCATCTTCGAACTGATCACGGTCTTCTTCGTGATCGTGGCCGTCGTGTACGGCTACTTCACCGGCCAGTCCCGGACCGGCGTGGAGTGGGCGGGCACCACCGCCATCGTCCTGTCGGCCGGCCTGGCGCTGATCGTGGCCACCTACTTCCGCTTCGTCGCCCGTCGCCTGGACCTGCGTCCGGAAGACTACGAAGAGGCCGAAATCGTGGACGGCGCCGGCGATCTGGGCTTCTTCTCGCCCGGCTCGTTCTGGCCCATCCTGCTGGCCGGCGCGGGTTCCATCACCGCCCTCGGCTTCGCGTTCTTCGAGTTCTGGCTGATCGGCACCGGCGTGGTCTGCGTGCTGATCGCCGCCGGCGGCCTGGTGTTCGAGTACCACCTCGGCCCCGAGAAGCACTGACGCTCGATCGCAGTAGTTGACGAAGCGCCCCATCCGGATTCGGATGGGGCGCTTCGCTGTTCACACAAGAAGGCGGGTCGCCCACGCGGTAGGCGACCCGCCTTCCCCTCATCGGATACCGGAAGTCAGATGCCGAGCGCGTGTTTCAGGCGGGTGGTGCGCGGGGCCATGTTCGCGAGACCGAGCAGGGCGCGGGGGAAGCGGGGCTGAATCTGGGTGGGGCGGGTGCGGATCGCGGTCTCGATCCAGCGGGCGGCCTCGTCGGGGTTCAGGATGGGCTGTTCGATGTAGGCCGTCGGGGCGCTGGCGTCGGGGCGGAAGGCCGGATAGTGCACGGTCGTCACGTGAATGCCGCGCGGGGCGAGCTCGGCGTCGGCGCATTGGCCGAAAGTGGTCCAGGCGGCTTGGGAACTCGCGTACGAGGCATAGTTCGGGGCGGCGCCGGTGGTGAGGCTCCAGGGGCCGACGTTCACCACGTGGCCGGAGCCGCCCGCGAGCATGGCGGGCAGCAGGCCCAGGGTGAGGCGCAGCGGGCCGAAGTAGTTGGCGGCCATCATGCGCTGATAGTCGCGGAAGCGGTCGAGCGACTGGAGCACGGGGCGGCGGGCGGGGCGGCCGGCATTGTTGACCAGCACGTCGATGCTGTCGAATTCGGTGAGCAGCCATTCGACGAATTGGTCGACATCGCCCAGGGCGGAGAGATCGCAGCGGTACCAGTGGGCGCGGCCACCCGATTTGGTGAGGGCGGCGCAGTCCTCGACGAGCTGGGCGCCATTGCGGGACACCAGGATTACTTCGGCGTCTTGTGCGGTGAGCAGCCGCGCGGTGGCGCGGCCGATATCGGAGCAGGCGTCGGTGACGACTACGCGTTTACCGGCTATGGGCTGTTTGCCCGGTAGCGAGCCGGTGGGTCTGGGACGGCGGGCAGCACGGAATTCGATCATGGGACAGGCAACCTTCGCTGGAAAGAATGAGCTGAACCATGCACCGGCACCCCGCCGACAGTACCGATACCGCCGCACCCGCTCCCGGCTGCTAACCGGTTGCTGGGAGTGCGGCGGAACACATTCTAATCGGTCGGGTCATAACGCCGGGCGCGTTCGGCGACGCAGATCTCGTCGATCGAGGAAACGATGTCCCGCAACAGTTCCGAGGGCAGCGCGGCCGGGCGCAGCCGGCAGGTGAAGGTGATGAAGGCGTGGTCCTCGTTATCGAGTTCGCGCAGGTAGCCGGAGCGCACGCCATAGGTCATGGCGGAGATGACGGTGAAGCAGCCGGTGCGTTCGCGATGGCCGGAGAAGAGGTCGTGCAGGCCGTGGAAAACGCGCGTATAGGACGACATGGGCGCGAAAAGCGAGACGCGGTAAGCCGGTCCGCGCTCCGAGGAGCTGATGACGGTATCGGCCAGGTACTCCGCATCGCGCAGGGTCAGCACCTTCGGAGCGAACATGAGGGCGCCGGCGGCGGCATTGCGGACCGGCATACCGGCGCGGCCGCTGGCGGAGGAGGCGATGGCGCCCAAGGATTTCCGGGCGCGGGCGCCGACCTCGCGGCGGGCGCGCAGCGAGAGGTTGGGGGTGGTGGGGTGCAGGCTCGACCATTGGCCGAAGCGGACGGTGCCGAGCTGCACGTGACCGGTACCGACCGGTCGCGACACTTTCAGGGGCGCGGTATCGACCCAGCGGCCGGATTGCAGCAGCGAATCGCCCGGGGACTGAATCGCCTTGTAGGACTGCTCGACAAAGGTGTCGAAGTCCAGGAAGCGGTGTGCGTCCGAGGTCAGCCAGGTGCGGTCCTTGTCGACCGTGTTCACCTCGAGGGTCAGCGCGGTGATGATCCCGGTGCGTCCGCCCCCGCCCAGGATCTTGCGGAACCGCTCCACGTGATGGGTGCGCCCGCAGGTGCCGAAACGCCCGTCCTGATCGACGTATTCGAGCTCCACCACATTGTCGCTGAACATGCCGTACTTGTGCGAGGCCGCCGAGAGCCCGCCGACGGCCGCGAACCCGCCCGCGGTGATATCCCGATGGTCGCCGACCACCGGCAGCCCGAGCCCGTGCGCTGCAAGGGTTCTGTCGATATCGGACAATTTGGCGCCCGCCTGTACCCGCACCGTGCGAGCATCCGCGTCGACGACCTGGACGCGGTTCATCTTGCGCAGCGAGAGCACCTGCCCGTGATCGGGCAGGTGGAGCTCCTCGTCTGGTCGCTCCCCACCCCGGATGATCAGGGGTTTCGTATTCTTGCGCGAATCCCGAACGGTACGAACCACATCCGCGGTATCGCGGGGCAGGAATTCTTCGGGGAGCGTGGAGACGGGCATGCTCATGGCGCTACAGCTAACCATAGTCGCGCCCGTCGCGCTCGTAGTTGGACAGCCGTCTCAGTGTGCGGGGGAGAGACGTTGCGTGAACAGCACGTTCCCGGTCGCATCGCACAGGTTCACCGTGAGTTCGCGGGATTTGCCGTCGATGCGGACTTCACCGAAGTGCTGGAAGGCGCCGTCCAGCGGCGATGCGTTCTGGGTCGGCGGCGCGTGCACGAAAACGGCCTCGGGGCCGAAGGTTCCGTCCAGGTCGTTGGGGCCGAACGCACCGGCGTTGAGCGGTCCGGAGACGAACTCCCAGAATTCATCGAAGTCCTTGAACGCCGCGCGTTCGGGGGAGTAGTGGTGCGCGGCGGTGTAATGCACGTCCGCGGTCAGCCACACCACACCGGACACCTTGTTGGACTTGATCGCACCGAGCACCCTGGCGATCTCGACCTCGCGACCGGACGGCAGCCCCGGATCGGCGTTGGCCGGGCCCTCGAAGGCGGTGCGATCCTTCTGCTCGCCGTCCTTGACCACCAAGCCGAGCGGCAGATCATTCGCGACGATCTTCCAGGTCGCCTTGGAATCACGCAAACCCTCGATGAGCCATTGGGTTTGGGCCGCGCCGAAGATCTTGCCGTCGGCCGAGCGGTTCTCGTTGTTCTTGTCCTTGTAGGCGCGCATGTCCAGCACGAACACATCCAGCAGCGGGCCGTAGGAGATCTTGCGGTAGAGCCGGCCGTCCACGGCTTCCTTGGGTTCCAGGGGCATCCATTCGTGGAAGGCCTGCCAGGAGCGGGTGGCCAGGGTGTCCATGCTGCGCTCGGTGTAGCCCTTGGATTCGGCGACCTGGCCGCCGTGGTACCAGTTGTTGACCGTCTCGTGGTCGTCCCACTGCACGATCTGCGCGACCGTGGAGTTGAACCGGCGGTAGTTCTCGTCGGTCAGGTTGTAGGCGTAGTTGCCGCGGAACTGGTCGAGGGTCTGGGCGACAGCGCTTTTCGCCGGGGAGACGGTATTGCGCCAGATGCGGCCGTCGGGGAGCGTGACCGATTCTTTCAGCGGCCCGTCGGCGTAGATGGAATCGCCGGAGTGGATGAAGAAGTGCGGGTCGCGGGCGGCCATGGCGGAGAAGATCTTCATGCCGCCCAGATCCGGATTGATGCCGTAGCCCTGGCCGACGACGTCGCCGGACCAGAGCAGGCTGATATCGGAGGCGGCGGTGGGCACGGTGCGGAAGACGCCGGTGACGGCCTCGGAGGTCGCGCCGCCGTCGCCTTCCAGGGTCACCCGGTAGTGCACCTGCGATCCGGCGGGCAGGCCGTTGACCCGCACCCGGCCGGTGCCGTCGCTGTCGGGGGTCAGCATGGGGCCTTCGAAACGCTTGGCGTCGGTGAAGGATTCGGTGGCCGCGGTTTCGACGATGAGCTTGGCGGGCTGATCCGAGCGCGCCCAGATGAGCGCGCCGTCGCTGCGCGGGTCGCCGACCGCGACGCCGTGGGTCAGCGTGGGCCGCTGCCGCACCAGCGCCGGGCCGTTGTCCTTGGAGCAGGCGACCAGTCCGGGTGCGATGACCAGTCCCGCCGCGGTGCTGCGCAACAGGGTGCGGCGCGAGAAGCCGGATTGCCGTGGTGTCGAATGCGGTGCCATGCGCCGACCTTTCATCAGCCAGCTCAACATCAGCTGAACTGTGCCGGACGGGTCAGCGAATGCTCGGCTACGGTGCGGCGTGTCGGGGTGAGCGAGGATTAACAAAGTCGAGACCGGCGGGAAACCGACTGAATTGGTCAATTGTCCAGTATGGGTGCGGAACGGGATGTAGCCTCCCGGCCCAAGCTTCGAAAGGACCGCTCGTGCACCCGAGACATCTCAGCCGCCGCACCCTGCTGCGCGGAGCCACGCTCTCCGCCGCCGGGCTCGCGGCCGGAATCGGCCTGACCGCAACGGGTTCGGCCGCCCCGCCGCGGCGCGGGCCCGCCGCGACCGACCGGGATGCCGAGGTGATCGTGGTCGGCGCGGGTATGGCCGGACTGGCCGCCACCAAGCAGCTGCGGGCGGCGGGGCTGCGCGTGCTGCTGCTGGAAGGGCGCGAACGCGCGGGCGGGCGCGTGCACAATGCCGTCACCCGGGGCGGCATCAGCATCGACGGCGGGGCGGAGTTCCTCGGCCCCACCCAGGACCGGATCGCCGCACTGGCCGCGGAGTACGGGGTGGCGACACTGCCCACCTACAACCAGGGCGAATCGCTGTTCTGGATCAACGGTGCGGCACAACGGGTCCCGGCCGCGTTACCGCTGCCGGTGCTGCCCGGCACCGTGGAGACGGCCGCCGCATTGGCGCTCATCGACGCCACCGCGCTGGGCTTCCCGGTGGGCGAGCCGTGGAAGCATCCGGACGCGGCCTACCTGGATTCCATCACCTGGCAGGACTGGATAGACGCGCACGCCGCCACCTACGAGGGGAAACTCTTTCTCGCCCTGTCGGAATCGGCTCCGCTGTCGGTGCGGCCGCACGAGCTGTCGGCGCTGTTCATGATGAACTACTTCGCCTCCGCCGGAAACGAGAACTCGCCCGGGTCCTTCGAGCGCCTGCTCGGGGTGGACGGCGGCGCGCAGGAACGGTTCTTCGACGGCGGCGCGGCGTTGGTGCCGCTGCGCATGGCCGAATCGCTCTCCGAGAGCATCGTTTACGGGGCGGCGGTGCGGTGCATCGACCAAACCGGTTCCGGGGTGGAGGTATCCACCACACGCGGGACCTTCCGGGCGGGCAAGGTGATAGTCGCCATGTCCCCGGCCATCTGCGACCGCATCGAGTACCGCCCCGGATTGCCCTCCGACCGTATCGAATTGACGCGCGGCTACAAGATGGGCCGCATCGCCAAATTCCTCGCCGTCTACGACCGTCCCTTCTGGCGTGAACAGGGCTTGACGGGCCAGGTCGTCGGCGACGGCACCCCCATCGACGTCACCTACGAAAGCTACGGCCAAGGCCATCACCTGCTGATGGGTTTCATCTCCGCCGACGCCATGGCCGATCTCGACACCCGCCCCGACCGAGACCTGGTCGAGGAGAGCCTGGACAGCTTCGTGCGCTACTTCGGCCCGGAAGCCCGCACCCGCGTGCTCGACTACGGCTTCAAGAAATGGGACCACGACCCCTTCTCCTGGGGCGGCCCGACCGCCACCACCCGCCCCGGCATCCTCACCCGCTTCGGCCCTGCCCTGCGCGCCCCGGTCGGCGGAATCCATTGGGCCGGAACCGAAACCGCCGACTACTGGCAGGGGTACATGGACGGCGCGATCCGCAGCGGCGAGCGCGCGGCGCGGGAAGTCCTGTCATGACCTCTCGGCAGAGTCGATGTGCGCGGCGGCGTGTCGTGCGCGAGGCCGGCTATGGAAGGGACTTCGTCACCGGGGTCCACTAGGGTCGGGCGGCGTGGACAGGGCGCAGCTGACAGCTGAAATGGCGGATGGCAGTAGACCGGAGTTCTTGTATTTCTGGGGGCACACCCGGACTCCGGGGCACGAGGTGGGGAAGTGGGTGCTCAGCCAATGGTGGCCGATCGAGTTCACCGTCGACGGCCAGAGTTACCGCAGCGCCGAGCATTTCATGATGGGGGAGAAGGCGCGCCTCTTCGGTGACGAGGAGATGCGCGGCAAGGTGCTCGCGAGCGAGACGCCGGCCGATGCGAAGCGGTTGGGGCGGGCGGTGCGCGGATTCGATCAGGATGCGTGGGAGGCGCATCGCTACGACATCGTGCTGCGCGGGAGCATCGCGAAATTCGGCCAGCACCGGGCCTTGCGGGAGTTCCTGCTGGCCACCGGCGACAAAGTGCTGGTGGAAGCCGCACCGCGGGACAAT
The DNA here is from genome assembly GCF_001612945.1 of Nocardia inohanensis NBRC 100128. Classification (GTDB taxonomy): domain Bacteria; phylum Actinomycetota; class Actinomycetes; order Mycobacteriales; family Mycobacteriaceae; genus Nocardia; species Nocardia inohanensis. The sequence continues at coordinate 143,329 of NZ_BDBK01000019.1, read as the reverse complement.
ATCTGGGGGATCGGGCTGGGGGCGGAGCACCCTGATGCCGCGCATCCGGCGACGTGGCGGGGAGAGAATCTGCTGGGGTTCGCGTTGATGGAGGCGCGTACCGCGTTGGGGGTGTGACCGGACTTTTGCTCCACTCTCGCCCGCTGTTCGTCGGAAAAGTCACGGGAGGCGGTGAAAGTGGAGCGAAAGTCCGGGGTCTCGACTACTTGTTGGCCAGCTCGGACAGCCGGAACGCGATCGCGTTCCGCACCGCCGGTACCCGGGTGACGTTGCTGATCAACAGATTCCGCACCGTGCGGGCGGGGCGGGCGCGCAGCGTCGCCATGCGGGTGATGCGGTCGGTGAAAGCGACGACACCCAATGCCACTGGGCGGCGCGTCTTCTCGTAGCCGTCCAGCAGCGTCGCCGGTTCGCCGTTCAGTACTCGGCCGAGCAGGGTGCCGAGCAGGGCGGCGTCCTGGATGCCGGTGTTCATGCCTTGGCCGCCGGCGGGGCTGTGCACGTGGGCGGCGTCGCCGGCGAGGAAGAGGCGGCCGGCGCGGTAGGCGTCGGCGACCCGGTGGTGGACGCGGAAGCGGCTGCTCCACAGCACTTCCTGGACTTTCACGCCGGCGCCTGGGCGGCGGGCATCCAGGATGGACTGGACGTCGCCGAGGTCCGGGTGTTCGGGGGCTTCGGCGACGGTGGCGACCACGCGGTAGCGGGTGCCCGCCTCGTCGGGGAGCGGAGCGACGACGGTGACGCCTTCGGGGGACAGATGCAGCGAGACCTGGGTGCGCGGGTCCGGCCAGGCCATATGGACGTCGGCGAGGACGAAGGATTCGGCGTAGGTGGAGCCGGTGAAGCCGATGCCGGCCGCTTCGCGGACCCGGCTGTGCATGCCGTCCGCGCCGATCACGTAATCGGCTCGGATGGAACCGGTTTCGCCTGCGCCGTCCCGGTATTCGACGGTCGCGCCCGCGGCGTCCCGGGTGACGGCGGTGACCTCGTAGGGGCGGTGCACCTGCCCGCCGGCCTTCTCGAGGCGGGCCAGCAGCAGGGCTTCGGTGGTCTCCTGGCCGATCATCAGCGTGTACGGGTAGTCGGTGGGCAGGTCCGAGAAGTCGAGGCGGGCCAGGGCGCGGTCGCCGTCCCACAGCACGAAATTCGGTACCACGATGCCGCGTTCACGCAGTTCGGCGGTGACCCCGAACTCTTCCAGCACTTCCAGCGTGCGGGCGTGCACCACGGCGGCGCGCGAGGTGTTCGCGCCTTCGGCCAGGCGGTCCAGCAGTACCACGTCCGCTCCGGCGTCGGCGAGTGCGATGCCCGCGGTGAGACCGGCGGGGCCGGCGCCGACGATGACGACCTGGGCGGTGGCGGGGAGGGCGTTCACGATGACTCCTCTAGCTTGCCAACATTTGTTGGCCAACGGCTGTTGACTTAAAGATAGGGCCGCGGTGCGTGTCTGTCAACACTTGTTGGCCTACAGTTGTTGTCATGAGTGAACCTGCCCCGCGGCGCTCCGACGCCACTCGCGCCACCATCCTCGAGGCCGCGCGTCGGCGGTTCGCCGAGGACGGCTTCCGTAAAGCCACCATTCGCGCCATCGCCGCGGACGCGGGGATCGATCCGGCCATGGTGATGCGCTACTACGGCAACAAGGACGGGTTGTTCGCGGCCGCGGTGGAGATCGAGCTGGGCATGCCGGATCTCGCCGCGGTGCCGGCGGATTCGATCGGCGAGCTGCTGGTGCGGCGGTTCCTGGAGCTGTGGGAGACCCCGCCGGGCAACGAGATCATGCTGACCCTGCTGCGTTCGGCGGTGACCGACGAGGCCGTCGCCGAACGGGTGCGCCGGGTCTTCGCCGAGCAGGTGATGCCCGCGGTGCTGCGCTTCGGCGAACCCGCGGACGCGCCCCGGCGGGCCGCGCTGATCGTCAGCCAGATGCTGGGAATCGCGCTGTGCCGCTACGTGCTTCGTATTCCGCCGGTGGTCGCGCTGACCCGTGCGCAACTGCTGGCCGATATCGCCCCCACCCTCCAGCGTTACCTCTCCTCCGAGCCCGCGGCCTGACCGGCGAGGGAATGGAAGACCGCCGCGGTGCGGGAACCGGGGGCGGGGCAGTAGACGATCATGCGCTGATCGGTGTCGGAGACGTGCAGCACCTCGCAGTCGAATTCCAGCTGTCCGAGCTCGGGATGCTGGATGCGCTTGTGATAACCGCGGCGCACCTCGACATCGTGCGTGCGCCACATCTCGGCGAAACGCGGTGCGGTGCCGAGCAATTCGGTGACCAGCGCGGCCAGCGCCGGATTGCCGGGATAGCGGGCGTAGGCGGCGCGCAGGTCGGCGACGCTGGACTGGGCGAAGCGCTGGGTGTCCGCCTCCGACCATTGCGGATGGTCGGGGCTCTGCTGGAACATCCAGCGGATCATATTGCGTTCGTGGCTGGGCACCCGGTCCAGATCGCCGAGGAACGGCACCGCCGCGCGATTCCAGGCCAGCACCTCGTAGGTGGCGTCGACCAGGAAGGCGGGGGTGGTGAGGCTGTCCAGGATGATGCGAACAGCAGGGGGCACCGTGCGATTCGGCCCGGCGATCGACGGCGGATGTTCACCCGCCATCCGGTACAGGTACTCGCGTTCGTCGGCGGTCAGCATGAGCGCCCGCGCCACCGCGCCCAGCACCTGCCGCGACGGCCGGGACCCGCGCGCCTGCTCCAGGCGGATGTAATAGTCGACCGAGATACCGGCCAGTTGAGCGACCTCCTGCCTGCGCAATCCGGGCGCGCGCCGGTTCAGGCCGTCCGGCAGGCCGACATCGCTGGGCTGCAATCGATTTCGCCGGGTGCGTAGGAAATCCGCGAGTTCACTCCGATCCGCCATACCTCCAGTGTCGGCCTTGTCGGCGATTCGTGGGTGGTACAAGTTGTTCCTCCCCCGCGAATTCACCGGGTGCGAGGGTGGATTTCATGACCATCGCACTGATCACCGGAGCCAATAAGGGCATCGGATACGAAACCGCCCGCCAGCTCGCCGCCCGCGGCATGACCGTGCTCGCCGCGGCCCGCGACCGCGGGTTGGGGGAGGCTGCCGTCGAGAAGTTGAAAGCCGAAGGCGCGCAGGCGCGTTTCGTGCAGCTGGATGTCACCGACGGGGAATCCATCGAGCGGGCCGCCGCATGGATCGGCGGTGAGTTCGGCAGCCTGGACATTCTGATCAACAATGCCGGGATCACCGGCGGTCTCGACGGGGACGGCAAACCGTCCTCCACCGGCCTGGCCAATCTGCGGGCGGTGTACGAGACCAATGTGTTCGGCGTGGTCGCCGTCACCAACGCCATGCTGCCGCTGCTGCGCCGGGCCGAGGCCGCCCGGATCGTGAACGTCTCCAGCGAGGTCGGTTCGCTGGCGGGCATGTCGGATCAGGCCGGTCCCATGTGGCCGATGGCCGCCATCCCGTACCCCTCCTCGAAGACCGCGCTGAACATGGTCACCGTCATGTACGCGAAAGAACTGTGGGACACCCCGATCAAGGTCAATGCCGCCAACCCCGGCTACTGCGCCACCGACCTCAACCACAACACCGGCTTCCGCACCGCCGAACAGGGCGCGCACCCGTCGGTTCACTTGGCGACCCTGCCCGCCGACGGCCCGTCGGGGGAACTCTGGGGCTACCTGTGGGGCGCGGACGAATACGGCCGTCTCGCTTGGTGATTCACTCCGCGCCGCGTTCGTGCAGTAGCAGCATGCCGTAGGCGGCGACGGTATCGGCGTCGACGATCTCGCCCGACCGGATCATGCGCTCCAGCTCCGCGCGGGTGAACCAGCGCGAAACCATGTCCTGCTCCGAGGATTCCCGTTCGTGCGGGCCCTCGGACAGGGCGGTCGCCAGGAACACGTGCCCCCAATGGCTGCACACCGAAGGCGCGACCGCCAGCTTCCCCAGTAAGGTCATCCGCCCCGCCCGCAGCCCCGTCTCCTCCCGCAGCTCCTGCCGCGCCACCGCCTCCGCGTCGAAAACCTCATCGGCCACGGTCCCGGCGGGAAACTCCCAGCTACGCCGGTCGATCGGATACCGGTACTGCTCGACGAGCTGGAACCGTTCGCCGTCGAACGGCACCACGATCGCGAAATCGGACTTCTCCACCACCGAATACAGCGCCGGCTGCCCATCCCATCCCGGGATGTAGTCCTCCCGCACCGTAATCCACTTGTTCGAGTACACCTCGCGCGAGGAAATGGCATCCATGCCCCGATCCTGCCCCATGACCGGCCCGGGTTCGAAGATCGAACCGTTCGGCGTGCGGGTCTGACCAGCGGTGCATACGATTCGGTCGGTACCGAACGGAGGTTGCTGATGCGGGTGAACGGTGCCGTCGCGGCGACCGCGGCCGTCATGGCCGGATTCAGCGTGGTGTTGTGGCAGACCGATGCGCGGCTGGCGGTCGCGCCGTGGATCCTCTGGTCGTATCTGATGATCTCCATCGCGCTGCACGAACTGGGCCACTTCGCGGCCGCCCGGGCCCTCGGCGCTCGTGTCGAGGCGATCTACGTGGGCGGAGATCCGGACCGGCCCGGTGTCAGCGCCGGCTTCCGAATCGGCGGCGCGCGGGTCTTTCTCGGCTGGCGCACGGGCGGGTGGACGAAGATCCCCGCGCTGCACGCGGTCGCGCGGCCCCGGCTGATTTTCGCGGCGGGACCGGCGGTGAACCTGATCCAAGTGGCGCTCGCGCTCGCGGTTCCCCTCCCCGGCCTGATCCGCTTCGCGCTCTGCGTGCCCCCGGCCGCCTTGCTCGCGGTCGGTCTTACTCCGGCGCGTGATCGCAGGAGTGGATTCTGGTCCGACGGTGCGCACCTGCTCGGTCTGGCTCCGAAACCCCAACCTCCGACGCTGAACCATCACTTCGGCATCCCGGCCCTGGCCCTGCCCGCCGCCGCCGGCCCGGCCGATCGCGCCGCCCTGGCCGCCACGGTCCTGGCGGTCTGCTGGCGCTCCCTCACCGCGCCCGCCCGCGATGCGGCCGACCGGGAACTCACCGCGAAGCGCCTGGCATGGCTGAGCGACAACACCGCGCGCACACCACGATTGATGCGGGTGCTGGCATTGGCCGAATTGCGCGCAGACCGCCCCGAGGCGGCCGAGGCGCTGTGCGGCGAAGCGCTCACGGGGGATTCGGTGCTCGCCGGCGCGATGGATGACGGCAAGCACGACGAAGCCTTCGCGGTGGGCCGCGCGCTTGCCGTACACGATGAAGCTCGACCCGGCGCATCGCCGCCCACAGCTCCCCCTTCCGCCGAATTCCAACGCCCCGAAGCCATTCCGGCCGAGCCCCGATCCGCCGCAGTCGGTCAGCGGGAGCTGACCGCTGTCGAACTGGCTGATGTCCATGCGATTCGAGCGCTCGCTGCCCACGCTCTCGGAGTCCCGGCTCAGGACCACTTGCGGGCGGCGGTCGCGCTCGATCGAGCCGGTGACCTCGTGCGGGAAGCAGTCCGCGCCATCGTGGGCAGCCCGAAGCCGGTTGGACAGGCGATCACCGGGAACTGAATGCGGCCGCTACTCGGCCGATGCCGCAACCATTTCCCGGTTTCGGTCAGCGCGAGCGGGTGACGGCGCGGGCGGCGGCCATGGTGGCGGCGGCTAGGGATTCCAGAGCGGCGGCGGTCAGCTGCGAGTCGGGGCAGGCGACTATCGAGGCGGTCACCGCGCCCTCGGGGGAGAAGATCGGGGCGGAGACCGAGACGACCGCATTGTGGTCGGTCAGCTCGTCGGGGAGGTAGTCGATGGTGATGAGGTCGGTGATGAGGGCGCTGAGCCGATGGCGCAGGGGGTCGGTGACCGGTGAATTGCGCAGGGAAGCAAGGGCTTCGAGCATGGGACCGGAGTCGTCGGCGAGGCGTTCGACGGTATAGCCGCGGGTGCGGGTGGCTTCGAGGACCGCTTCGAGGCGGGGGCGGTGCGCGGGGTCGGCGGCGTCCAGCCAGGCCCGGCGCTCGGATTCCGGTGCCCAGGCGATGAATTCGCGGGTGACCGGGGGCGCGAGGGGCATGCGGCGGCCGGTGCGGATCCAAGGGACCGAGGGAGTGCCGAGGACTTCGGTGATGACGATGGTGTCCTGCTCGCGTTCGGCGAGGAAGACCGGGACCGCCAAGCTTTCGTGCAGCTCTCGCAAGGGGGCGGCGGCCAGGCGGCGCAGGGGGAACGCGGATTCGGCACGCCGCGCGACGGCTAGCAGCGACAGTCCGAGGGCGTAATTGCCGGCGTCGTCGCGGGTGGTCCAGCCGTCGGCGGTGAGCTGGGTGAGGACGGCGTGCGCCGTGGCGCGCGACATGCCGGTGGCCCGGACGATGCGCGCCAGCGACAGGCGTTCGGCCGGATGGCGCGACAGCAATTCGATGGCCTGGACCACGCGGCGGGTCGGCGGCGAGGTCGCGGCGTCGGCGGCGGCCTCGGATGTCGGTGCGGCGGTGGTCATTCGGGTGGGTCCATCCCTGTTCGTCGGGGGCGAGGCGACGCAATTATCCGTGGGGCTGGGTCCGGCGGCCAGGCCGAGGCGTCGGAGCGGCCCCGGATGCCGGTGCGGCGGGGGCGTGAGCAGGCATGACCGCGGAATGTGGGGCGGGGTATTGACCGCCACTGGTCGCCCGACCTATCGTCGGTGTCACATTATCGAACGATAGCGTCGAATATTCGACAACGCAAGTTGGGCGGGTCGGCGCGGCGAGTGAGTGACGTTGATGCGTGCGGGATACGAGTTGTCGCACCTGTCCGCCCTGGAGGCGGAGTCGGTGCACATCATCAGGGAGGTGGCGGCCACCTTCGAACGGCCGGTGCTGCTGTTCTCCGGCGGCAAGGATTCGGCGGTGATGCTGGAGCTGGCGCGGCGGGCGTTCTGGCCGGCACCGCTGCCGTTTCCCCTGCTGCACATCGATACCGGGCACAACTTCGACGAAGTGATCGACTTCCGGGATCGGACCGCTGCCCAGCTCGGCGCGCAGTTGCTGGTGGGGAGCGTGCAGGAGGATATCGACGCGGGGCGGGCGGTGGAGAAGCCGGGCGAGACGCGCAATCGCTTGCAGACCACCACTTTGCTGCGGTCGATCAGGGAGCATCGGTTCGATGCGGTGTTCGGCGGGGCGCGCCGCGACGAGGAGAAGGCGCGCGCCAAGGAGCGGGTGTTCAGTTTCCGGGACGAGTACGGGAGCTGGGAGCCGCGGGCGCAGCGGCCCGAGGTGTGGAACCTGTACAACGGGCGGCACGCCAAGGGCGAGCACATCCGGGTGTTCCCGCTGTCGAACTGGACCGAGCTGGATATCTGGGAGTACATCGACCAGGCGGGCGTGGAGCTGCCGTCGCTGTACTACGCGCACCGGCGGACCGTGCTGGAACGCGACGGAATGCTGTTGGCGGACAACCGGTTCCTCACCGTCGGCGCGGACGAGAAGCCGTTCGAGACCACCGTGCGCTTCCGCACCGTCGGCGACGCCACCTGCACCGGCTGCGTGGAATCCACCGCCGCCACCCCCGCCGAAGTGATCGCCGAAACCGCCGTCACCCGGCTCACCGAACGCGGCGCGACGCGCGCCGACGACCGCATCTCGGACTCCGGCATGGAGGATCGCAAGCGAGAGGGCTACTTCTGATGCGCCGCAACCTTTTACGGCTCGCCACCGCGGGCAGCGTGGACGACGGCAAGTCGACGCTCATCGGGCGCCTGCTGTTCGACTCCAAGTCGCTGTTCAGCGATCAGCTCGATGCCATCGAGAAGGCGAGCGTGGCGCGCGGGGCCGGCCAGCCGGATCTGTCGCTGGTCACCGACGGGCTGCGGGCCGAGCGGGAGCAGGGCATCACCATCGATGTCGCCTACCGCTACTTCGCCACGCCGCGCAGGAAATTCATCATCGCCGACACCCCCGGGCATGTGCAGTACACCCGGAACATGGTGACCGGAGCCTCCACCGCCGACCTGGCCTTGATCCTGGTGGACGCGCGCAAGGGCGTCTCCGAACAGACCCGCCGCCACGCCTTCCTCTCCTCGCTGCTGGGCGTCGGGCACCTGGTGCTGTGCGTGAACAAGATGGACCTGGTCGACTACTCCGAGCAGCGGTTCGAGGAAATCCGTTCAGAATTCGCCGATTTCGCCACCAAACTGGATGTCGGCGACTTGAGCTTCGTGCCGGTATCGGCGCTGCTCGGCGACAATGTGGTGGACACCTCGGCGAAGATGAGCGACTGGTATCCGGGGCCGCCGCTGCTGCGGCACCTGGAAGAGGTGCACGTGGCCTCGGACCGCAACCTCATCGACACCCGCCTGCCGGTGCAGTACGTGATCCGGCCGCACGGGGAATCGCAGCGCAGCTACGCGGGCACCGTCGCGGGCGGCATCTTCAAACCCGGCGACGAGGTCGTGGTGCTGCCGTCCGGGCGCACCAGCAAGGTCGCCCAGATCTGGGGTCCGGGCGGCGGCAAGGTGGAGGAAGCCTTCACCGGGATGGCCGTGTCCCTCACCCTCGACGACGAAATCGATATCGGCCGTGGGGATATGCTCGCGCGCCCCGGCAATCAGCCGCATCAGGATCGCGAACTCGACGCCATGGTGTGCTGGTTCTCCGACGACACCGAATTGCGGGCCGGCAATTCGTATCTGATCCGCACCGCCGCGCAGACCTCGAAGGTGGAGGTGGCCGAGCTGGACTACCGGCTCGACGTCAACACCCTGCACCGGCAGACCGACGCGGATCGCCTGGGGCTCAACGACATCGGGCGCGTGATCGTGAAGTCGCGGCAGCCGCTGCTCTTCGACCCCTACCGCGACAATCGCTCGACCGGCAGCTTCATTCTCGTCGACGAGGCCACCAATCAGACCGTCGCGGCGGGCATGATCACCGGGCGCTCCACCGGTGCGCCGAAGGTGGAGCACAAGGCCTCCAATGTGGTGTGGCATCGCTCGGCCGTCGAGCGCACACAGCGCTTGAGCACGGGTGCCACGGTGTGGCTGACCGGGCTGTCCGGGTCCGGGAAGTCCACCATCGCGGTGGAATTGGAGCGGCAGCTGATCGCCGCCGGGCAGCCCGCCTACCTCCTCGATGGCGACAATCTGCGGCACGGGCTGAACCGCAACCTCGGCTTCACCGATGACGACCGGCGCGAGAACATCCGCCGGGTCGCCGAGGTGGCGGCGCTCTTCGCCGACGCGGGCATGATCGCCATCGTCTCGCTGATCAGCCCGTTCCGGGCGCAACGCCGCGACGCCCGCAAGCTGCACGACGAGAAGCGGCTGCCGTTCCGCGAGGTCTTCATCGACACGCCCCTGGCCGAATGCGAACTGCGCGACCCCAAGGGGCTCTACGCCAAGGCGCGCGCCGGGGAACTGCGCGAGTTCACCGGCATCGACTCGCCCTATGAGCGACCGGAATTCGCCGAGCTCACCATCACTCCGTCGGCCGGCACCCCGGCCGATATCGCCCGCCTCATCCGCACCGAATTAGGGATCACCGATAGCTGATGAACCAGCCGCATATCGAACAGGCCGAGTTACCGCTCACCGAGCCGTTCCTGGCCGCCGTCGCCGAAGCCGAAAAGCTTATCGCGGCAGCCGATTTCATTCGCGACGAGCACGACCTCGCCGAGGGGTACGACTATTTGCAGGGCAGTATCGCCGCGGTCTTGCAACTGTCACGGGCGCACGGGACCTCGCATCCGTACTTCGTGACTTCGACCGGGCCTTACACCAAGATGGGCCTGGATAATCCGGACACGCTGTACTACCACGCGAATATCGAACCGGGGGCGGAGTACCTGCTCACGGGGGTGCGCGGGAGCACCGTGGATCTCAGCTTCCAGGTGCTCAAAGGCGATTACACCGCCACCGATGTGCCGGGCGGGGAGGACGCGTTCGACGATCGGCGGCTGGAGATCGCCGAAGACGGCAGTTACACACTGCGATTCGGGCCGCCCAAGGAGAATCCGGAGCCGAACTACTTCCAGCTCGGCGAGGGCGCGTCCATGCTCGCGGTGCGCGAGGTGTACGGGGACTGGGCCACTGAGCGCAAGGGGCGGATTCGGATCGAGCGGGTCGATACCATCGGCACCGCACCGGTGGAAGCCGATGCGGCGCAACTGCGTAAGCGGTATCGGGCGGCCGGGCGGATGTTGCTGACCCGCGTGCACACCTGGTTCAACTTTCCGAAGTGGTTCTATCTGAATCTGCCGGTCAATACGCTGACCGAACCTCGGTTGACGCCGGGGGGTTTGAGCACGCAGTACTCGTCGGTGGGGCACTACGAGCTGGCCGACGATCAGGCGTTGATCATCACGGTGCCGAAATCCGATGCGCCGTATCAGGGTTTCCAGCTGGGCAATCGCTGGTACACCTCGCTCGATTACGTGAACCATCAGACATCGTTGAATTCCGCGCAGTCGCAAGTAGATCCGGACGGGAACATCCGTCTCGTCGTATCGGCGCGCAATCCCGGTGTCACCAACTGGATCGAGACCACCGGGCGCAAGCTGGGCATTCTCCAATTCCGCTGGCAGCGGGTGGGCCGGCCGATCACCGAGGCCGACGGCCCCGCCATCGAACTCGTCCCCTTCGACAAGGTCGCCGAACGGCTGCCTTTCCACGAGACCAACAAGATTGACGAAACCGCTTGGCGCGCACGCATCGCCGACCGTCAGCGGGCCTTCGCTGAGAGGATGCTCGGATGACCCGTCTGCAAACAGGACTGCTCGCTGACAAGGTGATCGTGGTCAGTGGTGTCGGTCCCGGACTGGGCCGGTCCATCTGCCTCGAGGCCGCCGCTGCCGGAGCCAAGGTCGTGCTCGCCGCACGCACCGAATCGCGGTTGAAGGAAGTGGCCGCCGAGATCGAGGAGATGGGTGGCACCACGCTCTGCGTGCCCACCGACATCACCGACGATGCCGCCGTGCGGAACCTGGTGGAGCGCACCCTCGCCGAATTCGGGCGGGTCGACGCATTGATCAACAATGCCTTCGCGGTGCCGTCCATGAAACCGTTCGCGCGCACCGACTTCCAGCAGATCACCGACAGCCTGGAGCTGACCGTGCTGGGCAATCTGCGCATGACGCAGGCGTTCACCGATGCGCTCGCCGAAACCAAGGGCGCGGTCGTGATGATCAACTCGGCGGTGCTGCGGCACTCCGAACCCCGTTACGGCAGTTACAAGGTCGCCAAATCGGCGCTGCTCGCCATGTCGCAGACGCTGGCAACCGAGCTGGGGGAGAAGGGGATTCGGGTCAATACCGTCGCCCCCGGTTATATTCACACCGATCAGCTCAAGTGGTATTTCAGCGAAGTCGCCAAGAAGTACGGCATCACCGCCGAGCAGGTGTACGAGACCACCGCCGCGAAATCCGATCTGAAGCGGCTGCCCGAACCCGACGAGATCGCCAACTCGGTCATCTTCCTCGCCTCGCCGTGGGCCAATGCCATCACCGGGCAGACCCTCGACGTCAACTGCGGCGAATACCACGTTTAAGGAGCACGAATGAGCGGGCGTACCAACGTCGGCACCGTCGAGGATCTGCACGCCTCGGCCACCAAGCTCACCGGGCTCGACGATTTCGGGTCCGATGATCACCTCGAGGGTTTGAGCGTGCTGCTCGAGTCCTACCAGCGCGATGCGGGGCTCACCGAACTCGGGTCGAAGATGAGCCGGTACTTCCTGCGCGGGGCGCTGGTCGCGCGCGCCTTGAGCGAGGCGTCCTGGAAAGCGAATCCGGGATATGCCGAAACCTCGGTCAGCCGGCCGATTTTCGTGACCGGGCTGCCGCGCACCGGGACCACCGCGCTGCATCGGCTGCTGGCCGCCGATCCGCAGCATCAGGCCCTGGAGATGTGGCTGGCGGAGTTCCCGCAGCCGCGGCCGCCGCGCGAGAGCTGGGCGAGCAATCCGGTGTATCAGGGGATCGATGCCGGGTTCGCGCAGCATCGGGTGGAGAACCCGGACTTCATGGGCGTGCACTACATGAGCGCCGCCGATGTGGAGGAGTGCTGGCAGCTGCTGCGGCAGACGGCCAAGTCCATCTCCTACGAGTCCCTCGCCTATCTGCCGACGTACTCGCAGTGGCTGCGCAAGCAGGACTGGACGAATGCCTATGAGCGGCACAAGAAGAACCTGCAACTCATCGGGCTGGGCGATCAGCGGCGCTGGGTGCTGAAGAACCCGAGCCATCTGTTCGCGCTCGACGCGCTCATGGAGGTGTACCCGGATGCGCTGATCATCCAGACGCATCGCGATCCGGTGACCATCGTCGGATCCTCGTGCAGCCTGTCCGAGCACGCGGCGCGCGGCTGGTCGACGGCCTTCACCCGGGAGCGGATCGGTGAGACCCAGCTGGAACTGTGGTCGCGAGGTCTGCGCGAGTTCCATAACGCGCGAGCCAAGTACAACCCGGACCAGTTCCTCGATATCCAGTTCGAGGAGTTGCGGGCGGATCCGCTGGGCACCGTGGAGCGCATCTACTCTGCTTTCGGATTGTCGTTCGACGAGCCCGCCAGGAACGCGATGACGGCCCTGGACGAGGAGAGCAAATCCGGTGATCGCAAACCGACCCACAAGTATTCTCTGGCCGATTACGGGCTGACCGAAGACCAGGTCAGAGCGGAATTCCAGATCTCCTGACGCGCCCGGAAAACCTTCCAGCTATGGTTAGCGTCACCTAACGCCATCGCGGGTGTTGAGTTGGAAGGACCAAGGCAATGAACGGACGCTGGAACGGGATGCCGTCGCTGCGCAAGAACGCTCTGCGCGCGACGGCACTCGGCGCGGCGCTGATGGTCGCCGCTGCGTGCAGCAGTACCTCGTCGGACACCGACGACGTCAAGGCCATCGACGGCAATCATTACGCGCAGACCAATCTGGCGGCCAATGCCGACAAGTACAAGGCCCAGTTCACCTTCCCCGACATGGTGAACGCCTGGGGCATCGCGGATCGGCCCAAGGGCGCGGGCGGCCACTTCTGGGTCGGCGGCGGCGGGTTCTCCTTCCAATTCGTCGGCGATGTCACCGCCTCGCCGGATCCCAAGTTGCAGACCCTGTTCCAAGATCCGCTGAAGCTGGTCACCGTCCCGGGCGCGGACTCCGACACCTCGGACAAGAGCGTCGGCAAGACCACCGGCGTCGTCTTCAACGGCGCGCCCATCACCTCGGACCTGTTCGTGGTGAAGGATCAGCCGGTCAGCTACGACGGCAAGAACGAAAAGCTCACCGGCTCCGCGCGTTTCATCTTCGCCACCGATTCCGGCAAGATCTCCGCCTGGACCGAGCAGGGCGCGGGCGGCGCGATCGTCCGCCACGACGGCCCCGCGCCGCTGATGTTCGACGGCTCGGACCAGAAGATGCAGTTCTTCGGCATCGCCCTGGCCCCGTCGGGCGACAAGCTGCTGGCCGCCGATTTCGGCGAGAACTCTCAGATCCGCACCTTCGACAAGAACTGGAAACTGGTCCCCACCACCGGTTTCGCCAACCCCTTCGCCACCGGTGACGCGATCGACGCCGCCGACGCCGCGAAGGGCAAGAAGGTCAAGCCCGGCGATCCCGCCCCCTGGAACGTGACCACCCTCGGCCAGCGCGTCTTCATCTCCTACGCCACCAGCAAGCCCGGCGAAGAGGATCCGTCGAAGATCGATGCCGGCGAAGAGGATTCCCTCGACGCCGCCGCCGAGAAGGAAGCCAAGTTCAAGCCCGCCAAGGGCAAGATCGCCGAATTCGACGCCACCGGCAAACTGGTCCGCACCCTCGACGGCGCCGACCGCTTCAACGCCCCCTGGGGTGTCGCCATCGCCCCCGACAACTTCGGTCCGCTGTCGGGCAAGCTCCTGGTCGGCAACTTCGGCGGCTCCGGCCGCATCGTCGTCCTCGACGACAAGACCGGCGAATTCGTCGACTACCTCCGCAACACCGTCAACCAGCCGGTCGAGATCGCGGGCCTGTGGGGCCTGCTCTTCGGTAACGGTGAAAGCCTCGGCGACGCCAACGCCCTCTACTTCACCGCCGGCCCCGAAGACGAGAAAGACGGCCTCTTCGGCAGCCTCCGCCTGAAGTAATCCCGCCCACATTCCAGCGCCCCGAGCCGTTTCCGGCTCGGGGCGCTCGCGTTTCGTGAGTTAGTGTGACCCCCGAAGTTTCGGAGCAGCCGGGGGAATTCACATGAAGCGCACCAAGTTCGGCGTGGCCATCGCCGCCGTCCTCATCGCCCTCGCCGGCTGCTCCGCCAAGGACGACGCCAAGGACCTGAAGTTCGGCGAGACCATCGACGTGGACGCCTACGACAACGGCAAGGTCGGCATCGGCATCACCAGCATCGAAACCGGCTCCAACGCAGACCTTTCCACCCTCGAGAACGCCGCCAAATACACCGGCAAGACCCCGTACTACGTGCACTACGTGGTGGTGAAGCGGGTCGGCGACAAACACGCCAAAGGTGACTTCGCCGCCTACGCCGGCGACAGCCAGCTCACCCGCCTCAGCGTCCAGTCCCGCCTGGACCTCTCCGACCGGGGCAACGTGAAGCGCCAGGTCTTCGACAAATGCAACTCCGACGCCTTCCTGAACGAGGTCACGGTCGGCCAGCGCATCGAAACCTGCATGATCTTCCTCGCCGACCCCGGCACCGCCCGCCCCACCAAAATCGAGTACATCGTCGACCGCAAGACCACCCTCGCCCGCTGGAGCTGACCCCAGCCCGAAATCGGCCGCTACGCTTCGAAGACCTCTTCGACGCTGCCGGCCGTCAATACGCGAGCGGTCCAGGCCCGTAATTGCGCGGAATCCGCGGTGCGAATGGCGGCGGAAGTCGCGTCGGTCAGCGGCCCGAACTTCAACGACAGCAGCTCGATCAAAGTCTCGGCCCGTCCCTTGGCCTCACCTAGAGCTTCGCCTTCGGCGCGGAGCTGTTCCGCAGTCGTCATGATGACCTCCTTGGCTCGAGGACCGAGCCGGTCGATGACCGGTCCCAGGTCGGCCACACTGGTTTTCCCGACAGTAAGAATGTACGTCACCAGCGGCTCGAGCTGGCCGTTGGTCGTCATCGCGTGAAGATCTTCGAGCACAGCCAGTAGGTGTTGGCCCAGGTGCTGACTACCGGGAGCGACTTTCAGCGCGATCAGCATCAATCGGGTCGCGGGTGTGAGATCGCGAGCACGCAGGGCGGGCAGGTCGACGGTGGTGAGATCGTCGAGCAGGAACTGGAATCGGGGAAGATAGCTGTCGAGTGCGGTGCTGGTGGTGGGGTCTATGTCGATGAGTTCGGACAGGTTCGTGGGGTGTTCCAGTGGCGACCTGTCGGGCTCGCGTGGACGACCAAGGGAATTACGGCTGGTAATCGCTCAGCTTTCGGGTGCTGATTCAGATAGTGGTTCCAGATGCCGATGATGTACTCCAGCAGCCGCAGGCGTCGTGTGGGTTGTTCGGCTCCTCGGCCATGGTTGCGCAACGTAGTCGATTTCTGTGGCTACGCAGTTGTTTTGGGGGTGACATCCGAGTCGACACGCGCGGATGCCTGGCGGGCCAGGGCGGTGGAGAGGGTGAGGGTGTCTTCGAGGACGAGGTCGTCGGTGAGTTTGCCCCAGCGAAGGGTGAGCCATTGGATCGCGGTGTTGCGGTAGGGGGTTCCGTCGGCGAGGGTGCCGGTGACGCGGAGGCGGGCGGCGACGGTGGTGTTCCAGGGCCAGCCGTTTGCTACTACGTCTTCCAGTTCGAGGCGGAGGCCGGGGAGGTGGCGTTCGAAG
Organism: Nocardia inohanensis NBRC 100128; assembly: GCF_001612945.1. GTDB lineage: Bacteria > Actinomycetota > Actinomycetes > Mycobacteriales > Mycobacteriaceae > Nocardia > Nocardia inohanensis. The sequence continues at coordinate 127,594 of NZ_BDBK01000019.1, read as the reverse complement.
GTGTCGAACCAGGCGCGGAAGGCTTCGCGGCCGTGGACGTCGGCGCCGAGGGCGGTGTCGCCGAGGAAGCGGAAGTGGACGTCGGGGGCGGCCATGGCCACGGCGGCGTCGAAATCGCCGGCGCCTGCTCGGCGCCAGGTTCTACGGACCAGGTATCGCACGATAGCGTGGTACATATAATGCACGTTAAGCTGCTGACTTGCTTTTAGCAAGGGACTGTTGAAAGGGGCGGCCGTGGCTCGGACGGACTTCGGGGCGATCGCGTGCTCGATCGCGCGGTCGGCGGCCATCGTGGGGGATCCGTGGGCGCTGCTGGTGGTGCGGGATGTGGCGGTGGGGTTGCATCGGTTCGACGAGTTGCAGCGGGATCTGGGGGTGGCGACCAACGTCCTCAGTGATCGATTGCAGCGGTTGGTGGATGCCGAAGTGCTGCAACGGGATCGGTACGCGAGGCAGCCGGATCGGTTCGAGTACCGGCTCACCGAGAAGGGACGGGATCTGGTGCCCGCGCTGCTGGCGCTGATGGCCTGGGGGGATCGGTGGGAATCGGGTGCGGACGGGCCGCCGCTGCTGGTGCGGCACCACGAGTGCGATCACCTCACCTCGGCGGCGGTCACCTGCGCGCACTGTGGGGAGCGATTGAGTGCGGACGCGGTGGAGTACCGGCCCGGTCCGGGCGGTCGCGGCGGACCGGGCGCGGCGCTCATCGGGGGGCTGCTGGCCGGGAACGAGGAGCGCGGGCCCGGCCGGTGACGGCGGCCGGGCCGGTGCGCCGGGGCTCAGCCTGCCTGGGGCACCGGGATCGGCAGGGCCGCAGCCCATTCGCGCGCCATATCGCGCGGCTTCACCTCGGTGGAGTTGTCGTGCCGGGCGTGCTCGCCGACCTGGATCGCGCCGCGTTCGATGAGTTTCTCGGCGGCGATCTCGCCGCCGCGGTTGAAGGTGTCGCCGTAGACGCTGTCGCCCAGCCCGAAAACCGCGAAGCGCAGGCCGGTCAGGTCCGGCCGGGTGGCGTCGAGGGTGTTGAAGAAAGGCTCTGCGCCGGTAGGCAATTCGCCGTCGCCGTAGGTGGAGCAGACGACGATCAGGAACTCTTCCGGGGTCAGGTCGGCGGGGTCGAAGTCCATCATGTCGTAGATCGACACATCGCAGCCGGAGAGTTCGTCGGCGATGCAGTCGGCGACGACTTCGGCGGTGCCCAGTTCGGTTCCGAACAGAATTACGACGCGCACACACGGCTCCCTTCGGTTAGGTAAGTGAGCCTATCCTAACTTGTGGGTCTCAGTTTTCGGGTGCTGCTTTGCGGCGGCTCTTCTTCGAGAACGGTTCGAAGCGCAGCGACAGGCCGTCCACGAACGCGGTGAGCGCGAGTTCGAAACTCTCCGAGTCTATTTCGTCGGCCTTGGCGCGCAGCAGGTGCGCCTGCTCCAGATGCGGATAGCGGTCGCGGTAGACCTGCACGTCGTCCACGAAGCCGCGCGAGAACGATCCGATGGTCGCACCCATGACCAGGTACCGGGTGGCCGCGCCGATCATGGTCGCCTCGCGCGGCGGCCAGCCGGCGCCGACCAATCCGCCGTGCACGGCATCGGCGTGCCGCAGGTTCTCGTCCCGCTTGCCGGGCCCGGCGGCCAGATAGGGCACGAAATTCGGGTGCGCGACCAACGCGTCGCGGTAGGACCGGGCCCAGGACATGAGTCCTGCCCGCCAATCGCCGGAGTCGAAACCGGAGGTGTCGACCGCCGCCATGATGGACCCCGCGATCTCGTCGTACAGATCGTCCTTGGTGGGGTAGTGGCCGTACAGCGAGGCCGCCTGGACCCCCAGTTCGGTGGCGAGTTTGCGCATGGACAGCTCGGCCAGCCCGTCCCGGTCGATGAGGTCGATGGCCGCGTCGCGAATGCGATCACGGCTCAGCAGTGGCACTTTCGGCCGCGCCATGACACCTCCCTCACCTGTCTCGGCTGAAGTTATCACCCCACCCTTGATAAACCGAACATCGTTAGGATAGCGTGGGTCACATAAACCTAACAACGTTTGGTTAAGGAGCATTCGCTCATGGACTTCGAACTCGGCGACTCCCAGCGCGAACTGCGCGATCTCGCGCGCGCCTGGGTGGACAAAGAGGTCATCCCGTTCGCCGCGGCCTGGGACCGGGCCGAATCGGTGGATACCGCCATCGTCGGCAAGCTCGGCGAGATGGGTTTCCTGGGCATCGAGATCCCGGAGGAGTACGGCGGCTCGGGCGGCACCGCGACCGACTACTGCGTACTGCTCGAGGAGCTGGGGCGCGGGGATTCCTCGGTCCGCGGCATCGTGTCGGTATCGCTGGGCCTGGTCGGCAAGTCGATCAAGACCTACGGCACCGAGGAGCAGAAGCGCGCCTGGCTGCCCCGGCTGTGCGCCGGTGAAGCGCTGGGCTGCTTCGCGCTGACCGAACCGGGCACCGGGTCCGATGCGGGCAACCTGACCGCCAAAGCCGTTCGGGACGGCGATGATTGGCTGATCTCCGGCACCAAGATCTTCATCACCAATGGCACCTGGGCCGATGTCGCGATCGTCTTCGCGCGTAGTGGCGGTCCCGGACCGAAGGGCGTCACCGCCTACCTGGTGCCCACCGACGCGCCCGGCTTCACGCGCACCGAGATCAAGGGCAAGCTCGGCCTGCGCGGCCAGGCCACCGCCGAACTGGTGCTCGACCAGGTCCGCGTGCCCGACAGCGCCCGGCTCGGCGCGGAAGGTCAGGGCTTCAAGATCGCCATGGCCGCGCTGGACAAGGGCCGCATGGGTGTCGCCGCCGGCTGCGTCGGCGTCGCGCGCGGTTGCCTGGAGGCCGCGGTGAAATACGCTCGGGAGCGCGAGCAGTTCGGCAAACCCATCGCCTCCTACCAGCTGGTTCAGGAACTGCTCGCCGATATCGCCGTCGATGTGGAGGCGGCGCGGCTGCTCACCTGGCGGGTGGCCGACCTGGTGGAGCGCGGCAAACCGTTCGGCACCGAAGCCTCGGTGGCGAAGCTGTTCGCGAGCGAAGCGGCGGTCAAGGCCGCCAACAATGCCATTCAGGTCTTCGGCGGCTACGGCTACATCGACGAGTTCCCCGCCGCCAAGTACCTGCGTGACGCCCGCGTCCTGACCCTCTACGAGGGCACCAGCCAGATCCAGAAACTGCTCATCGGGCGCGCCCTCACCGGCATCAACGCCTTCCTCTGAAACCATTCTCGGACAAGGAGATTCGAATGTCGAAAGTTGCCTTCGTGACCGGTGCGGCGCGCGGGATCGGTGCGGCCACCGCCGCCCGGCTGGCCGCCGACGGGTTCACCGTCGTGATCGCCGATCTGGATCCGGCCGCCTGTCAGGAGACCGTCGAGAAGATCAAGGCCGACGGCGGCAAGGCGGTCGCGGTGGCCTGCAACGTGACCGACGAGGCGCAGGTCGATGCCGCCGTCGACGGCGTGGTCGCCGAGTTCGGCTCGATCGACGTGCTGGTCAACAATGCCGGCGTGCTGCGCGACAACCTGCTGTTCAAGATGTCGGTCGAGGACTGGGACATCGTGATGGGCGTGCATCTCAAGGGCGCGTTCCTGTGCACCCGGGCGGCGCAGCGGCACATGGTGAAGCAGAAGTCCGGCAAGATCGTGAACACCTCCAGCGTTTCCGCGCTGGGCAGCCGCGGGCAGGCCAACTACAGTGCCGCCAAGATGGGCATCCAGGGTCTGACCCGCACGCTCGCAATGGAATTGGGCCCGTTCGGCATCAATGTCAATGCCGTCGCCCCCGGCTTCATCGTCACCGAGATGACCGATGCCACCGCCGCCCGCGTCGGCGCGACCCCCGAGCAGTTCCGCGAGGAAGCCGCCAAGATCACCCCGCTGCGCCGGGTGGGCGAGCCCGCCGATATCGCGAACGTGGTGTCCTTCCTGGTCTCCGATGACGCCTCCTTCGTCACCGGCCAGACCATCTACGTCGACGGCGGCCGCCGTCTCTGACCCGGCAGGTCCGAGAACTTTCCCGCGCGCCGGGCCACCCCGGCGCGCGGGCGCACCGAAAGTTGGTTGATTTCCCATGCAGAGAACAGTTTTCGACGCCGATCACGATGCCTTCCGCAAGACGGTGCGCTCGTTCATCGAATCGGAAGTAGTCCCCGTCTACGACGAGTGGTACGCGGCGGGCATCGTGCCGCGCGAGTTCTATTACAAGCTGGCCGAACTCGGCATCTTCGGCATCGAAGTGCCGGAGGAGTTCGGCGGCGCGGGCATCGAATCCTTCAAGTTCCAGGCGATCCTGCTGGAGGAGACCGCCCGGGCCGGCGTCTCCTTCGGCGGTTCCGGGGTGCACGTGGGCCTGTGCCTGCCCTATATCAAGCACCTCGCGACCCCCGAGCAGAAGCAGCGCTGGCTGCCCGGCTTCGCCACCGGCGAGATCATGTTCGCGATCGCCATGACCGAACCCGGCACCGGCTCCGATCTCGCCGGAATGCGCACCACCGCAAAGCTTTCCGAGGACGGCACACACTACGTGCTGAACGGCGCCAAGACCTTCATCACCGGCGGCGTGCACGCCGATCGGGTGATCGTCTGCGCCCGCACCGACGCCCCCTCGGAAACCGATCGCCGCCACGGCATTTCGCTGTTCGTGGTGGACACCAAGTCGCCCGGCTACACCGTCGGCCGCAAACTCGACAAGCTCGGCCTCAAGGTCTCCGACACCGCCGAACTCAACTTCACCGACGTCAAGGTGCCGGTCGAGGATCTGCTCGGTGAGCCGCACCGGGGCTTCTCCTACCTCGGCCAGAACCTGCCGCAGGAACGCCTGTCCATCGCCGTCGGCGCGTACGCCCAGGCCAAGGCCGCCATTCGCTTCGCCAAGGAATACACGCGGCAGCGCAATGTGTTCGGGCAGCCGGTCGCCAGCTTCCAGAACTCCAAGTTCGAGCTCGCCGCCTGCCAGGCCGAGACCGATGCCGCCGAAGCCGTGGTGGACCGCGCCCTCGAGGCCCTCGACAACGACACCCTGACCGCCGCGGATGCCGCCTCCGCCAAGCTGTTCTGCACCGAGGTGGCTGCCCGCGTCATCGACCGGTGTCTCCAGTTGCACGGCGGCTACGGGTTCATCAACGAGTACCCGATCGCCCGCCTGTACGCCGACAACCGGGTGAACCGCATCTACGGCGGCACCAGCGAGGTCATGAAGATGATCATCGCCAAGGACATGGGCCTCTAGCTCGGAACATAGGAGTTCTCATGAACGCGACTCTCTCCCTGGCCTCGATTCTCGCCGAACCGGCGCGCCGGCGGCCCGACCATCTCGCGCTCATCGAAGGGGCGCAACGGATTACCTTCGCCGAGCTGTGGCGGCAGGCGCGCGAGCAGGCCGCGGCACTCATCGAACTGGGGGTGCGGCCCGGGGATCGAGTCGCGCTCATGGGGCCCAATACCGCCGACTTCCCGCGCGCGTACTTCGGCATTCTGGCGGCGGGCGCGACGGTGGTGCCGGTGCATCTGCTGCTCACCGCCGACGAAGCCGAGTACGTGCTGCGCGACAGCGAGGCGAAGCTGCTGGTCTGCCACGAGATGGTGGCCGCGGTCGGCACCGAAGCCGCCGGACGCGTGGGTGTCGCGTGTGTCAACCCGAAAGAGCTGACCGCCGAACCGATTCCGGCGTACATCACTCGCAGCCCGCTCGATACCGCCGTGGTGTTCTACACCAGCGGCACCACCGGCCGGCCCAAGGGCGCGGAGCTCAGCCACCTCAATATGGTCATGTGCGCCACCGTGAATGCCTTCGACGCCAACGAGGTGCATCGCGACGATATCGCCCTGGGTGCGCTGCCGCTGTTCCACGTCTTCGGCCAGACGGTGTCGATGAACTCGCACTGGCGGGTCGGCGCGACGCTGGTGCTGCTGCCGAGATTCGATGCGGCGGAAGCGATCCGGCTGATGAACGCCGAGCGCGTGAATATGTTCCACGGCGTGCCCACCATGTACATCGGGCTGCTGGAGGCCGCGCGCGAAGCGGAGACCCTGCCCCAGTTGAAGCTGTGCGTCAGCGGGGGCGCGGCCCTGCCGCCGTCGGTGCTCGAGGAGTTCGAACGCGTCTACGGCGCATACATTCTGGAGGGCTACGGGCTGTCGGAGACCTCGCCGACCGCATCGGTGAATCAGCCCGAGCTCGGCCCCAAGGCGGGCACGGTCGGCCATCCGGTGTGGGGTGTGGATGTCGAGATCGCCGATCCGGAGGTGCGTGATCGCATCGAACTGCTGCCCGTCGACACCGTCGGCGAGGTCGTGGTGCGCGGCCACAACGTCTTCAGCGGATACACCGGAAAGCCCGAAGCCACCGCCGAAGTCATCACCGACGGTTGGTTCCGCACCGGCGACCTGGGCATCAAGGACGCGGCCGGATACCTGCGCATCGTCGACCGCATCAAAGAGATGATCATTCGCGGCGGCTTCAACGTGTACCCCACCGAGGTCGAGGCGGCCCTGCTGCGGCACCCGAATATCGCCCAGGTGGCGGTGATCGGCGTCCCCGACGAGAACTACGGCGAGGAGATCCTGGCCGTGGTCGTGCCCTCCGGCCCGCTCGGTGCGGAGGAGGTCGTCGAGTACGCCCGTGAACACGTCGCCCGCTACAAATACCCGCGCCGCGTCGAGTTCGTCACCGAACTACCCCTCGGCCCCACCCACAAGGTCCTCAAGCGAGAACTGAAGGAGCGCTTCGCATGATCGACTTCGCCACCTTCGATCAGCTGCGGGCGGCCGCCGGCACCGAGATCGGCGTCAGCGACTGGCTGACCATCGACCAGCAGCGCATCGACACCTTCGCCGACGCCACCGGCGATCACCAATGGATTCACGTGGACGCCGAGCGCGCGGCGGCGGGCCCCTACGGCCGCACCATCGCCCACGGCTTCCTCACCCTCTCGCTCATCGTCCCGCTCACCGCCCAGGTGATGAGCTTCAGCTGCGCGAGCATGGCAATCAACTACGGCCTCAACAAGGTTCGCTTCATCACCCCGGTAAAGGTGGACTCGCGCATCCGCGCCCGCTTCACCCTCGACGCCGTCACCGACATCCCCGGCGGGGTGCAGGCCGTCCGCACCGTCACCGTCGAGATCGAGGGCGAACCGAAACCGGCCTGCGTGGCCGAGAGCATCGCCCGCTACCTGGCCTGACTAACGGCTGCCAGGAGTCCGGGTCGGCTATGGCAGTGCCGTAGCCGGCCCGGCCCGACTGGTCGATGCCGTGCGCGGCCCAGGTGTAGAGGTGCAGCTCCAGCCCATCCGGGTCGTTGAACACCAGCAGCCAGCCGATGGACGCCTCGATGATCGGTGAATGCGCGATGCCGAGCTCGTCCAGCCGTGCGGCCCACCCCTCGAGGTCCGCACGGTCCCGCGCGCCGAAGCTCACCGGATCGAAACCCTTACACCCCTGTGCCGCTGCGTGATTCATCCGCAGGCACAGCTCGGTCGCGTCGAGCCCCGGCACCGAGCCCGCCACCCCGCCCACCGAGCCGTCCCCGTCCCGGAACTCGTACTCCGGCCGGAAGCCGAACACTTCGCGATACCACCGCACCGACCGCGACATATCGGTGACCGGGAGCTTGACGTGATGAATGCCGGTGAGTCCGGGCATCGAGATCACCTTCTCCTAATTTCACCGCAGCGGTACTGCGGTAGATATTGATAGAATCCTCCCCGTGAGCGACTCCGTCAAGAGGCCGTACCGGGCGGCGAAACGCGCCGAATCGGCCGCGGCGACACGCGCCGCCATCCGCCGCGCGGCCACCGAGCTGTTCATCGAAAACGGCTACGCGGCAACGCCGTTACGCGCGGTCGCCAAGCGCGCCGGAGTGGGCGAGCGCACGCTCTACGATTCCTTCCCCGGCAAACTGGAACTCTTCCGCCACACCTTGGACGTGGCCATCGTCGGCGATGAAGAACCGATCGCCGTGGCCGACCGCGCGGAGGTGCTCGACGCCCTCGCCGACCCCGATCCGCACGCCGCTGTCGGCCGCCTGGTCGAGTACACGGCCGAATTATTCGAGCGCGCAGGCGATCTCATCATGGTCGGCGTGGACGCGGAAGCCGCCGACCCGCAGCTGCGTGCCTGGGGTGACGCGGGCGCGGAAGCCACCCGCGCATTCTGGCTCACCTGCACCCGCGCGCTGGCCGATCAGGGCAACCTGCGCGCGGGCGTGGACGCCGAAACAGCCGCCGACGTCCTGTTCGCAATGGCCTCACCACACGTCTTCCGCTTGCTCCGCCGACGGCGGGGCTGGACGGCCGCCCATTACGGACAGTGGTTGCGAGACAGTGCGACACGCGAGCTCTTGCGCTGACGACTGCGGGGCAGTCGCCCGGAGCCGGGGGGAGCCACCGCTCCGATCCCGGCGCGGCAGGTGACGCCCACGTCATCCCGGCATGTCCTTGGCCGGGATCCACACAGCGGGAATGAACGAACCGTCTGGATTCCGGCCGAGAGCTCGTCGGAATGACGAGGGGACTGTCGTAGGCGGGCTATTGCCCAGGGCCGAAGGGTTCGGCGGAGAGTGGGGTGCGGTCGGGGGTCATGGTGGCGACGACGGCGATGCCGGCGGCGCGGAAGTTGTTGAGGGCGCGGTTGATATGGTCCGCGGAGGTGATGAGGAGGGCGGCGTGGGCGCCGATCGCGTTCATGAGTTCGGCGGAGAAGGCCGCGTTCTGGACGGTTGAGTTCGCCTTCGTCTCGGTGAAGATGCGGGAAGCGGCGATGCCGCGCTCGATCAGCCAGTTCGCCATCGCCTCCGCCTCGGTGACGCCCGCCTGCGGGTTCCCGCCGGTGACGATGACGGGGGCGGTGGGGGAGAGCAGGGCCGAGACGTAGCCCGCGTGCAGGCGGTTGATGAGTTCGGGGCGCATCTCGCCGTCGTCCTGGAGGCCGTAGCCGAGCACCACGATGGCGGTGTCGGGGGAGAACAGGGCGGGCAGGTCGAGGCCGGGGAGGGTGAAGGTGGTGAACGAATTGATGGTGGCGAGAACGTCATTGGTGACGCCGGCGACCGCGTCCGGCCGGGTGTCGGCGTGCGCGGGGACGGCCGCGGCGGTGCCGATCATGGTGACCGCCGCGCCGGTGGCGAGGACGCGGGCGGCGTAGATCCGGAACCAGTTCGGTTCCGCCTTGCGATGGCGGCCACCGACGGCCCGCCACTGCCAAGTGGGCAGCACCTGCCAGTCGACCCGGGTGGTTCGGCGGCGATGCCTGCCCGACGCGCCCGATCGCGCCGCGAATGCCGCGGTCGAACGTGCTGCGAGTGCCGCACCGGAGGCTGTTGCGGGTGTCATTGCGGAGTGTGCTGCGGGTTTCGCACCGGCGTGTGGGCCGGATTTCGCGGTCTTGGACGCCGCTTTGCGCGCGCGGCGTACGGATTTGGGTGCACGGAGCTGTGCGAACATCGCGACCCCCTGGGTAGTCACAGTGTGACCACAAGCCGGTTCACATTTTCGGTCCATGATCGCCCGAAACGCCGGGCCGGGTAGGCGGATTCACGAAATCAGGATCCGATTTGTCCCATTGGGCAGGCACGGGCCGCTCCCGCGATCACCTAGAGTTGGCCCCATGATTACTGCGATCGTCCTGATTCACGCCGAGTCCGCCGCCATCCCGGAGACCGCGCAGGCGGTGGCCGATATCGACGGTGTGACCGAGGTGTTCTCGTGCGCGGGCGACGTCGACCTGATCGCCAAGGTCCGGGTGCGCGACCACGAGCAGATCGCCGAAGTGGTGACCGGGCGGATCAACAAGACGCCGGGCGTGATTCGCACCGACACCCATATCGCGTTCAAGTCCTACTCGCGGGCCGATGTGGAGGCGGGCTTCTCCATCGGCGAGTAGTTATCGGACAGCTACGACGATTGGAACGAGGCGCCGAGCGGATTGGCGGTGCGGCCCGGCTCGACCACATCGGTCACGCCGCCCTTGCAGCCGGGCAGCAGATAGACGCGGACCGGTTTGCCGGAGTTGTTGGCGACCGACAGTCGCCGGGGCACCCTGCGCACCGTCATGCAGCCGGACGGATCCGGGTAGTCCTCGCCGTCCACCACGACCGCCCCGAGGTCCGTGCCCTGTCGGGCCGGTTGAGGTGAGCTCTGTGCACCGGCGGGCACCCCGGCGATCAGCAGCGCGGCCGCGGCGACCACGCCGATCACCAGCAGCCCGGCGCGCACGCCAGGCTTCCACAACGCGGATCGCATAGGGCCGAACTGTAGCCCGCTACCAGGTATTTCACGGCAGAACAACACACCTGGCCGGAATCGGCTGCTTTTGTCATCCCGGCATGATTTTCGGCCGGGATCTCACTCGCTGCCGGCGGATTCCGGCCGAAAGCATGCCGGAATGACAATATGGGTCAGTTGTCGCCGAGCTTGTTGGTGACCTCGACCCAGCGATCCAGCAGAGCGGCGGCCGCACCGGTGTCGATGGCGCCGGCGACACGCTCCAGGGCGCCCGCGAGCTTGTCGTGGACATCGACGGTGGGGTTGGTGCCGGGGAGTTCGTAGGCCACCACGGCGGCCGCGGAATTGAGCAGCACCGCATCGCGAACGGGTCCGCGCTCACCGGCCAGCATATTTCGGGCAATCACGGCATTGAAGGAGGCGTCGCCGCCCTTGAGCGCCTCGGGGGCGACCCGCTCGATCCCGAGACGCGTTGGGTCGATGGTGGTTTCGTAGCGTTCGCCGCCGGAGACCACCCAGGCGTCGGTGGTGTCGGCCGTGGTGATCTCGTCCAGACCGTCGTTGCCGCGCACCACCAGGGCCGAAGCCCCGCGCTCGGCGAACGCGCCCGCGATCACCGGCAGCAGGTCGGGGAAGGCGCAGCCGATCAGCCCCGCGCCCGGCTGGGCCGGATTGGTCAGCGGCCCGAGGATATTGAAGACGGTCGGGATGCCGATCTCCCCGCGCGCCTGGCTGGCGAAGCGCAGCGAGGGATGGAAGACCGGGGCGAAACAGAACCCGATACCCACCTGGCGCACGCATTCGGCGACCGACTCGGGCCCGAGCGCGATCTTCACGCCGAGCGCCTCCAGCACATCCGCGCCGCCGCTCTTGGAGGAGGCCGCCCGATTGCCGTGCTTGACCACGGGAATTCCGGTGGCCGCCACCACGATCGAGGACATGGTGGAGATGTTCACGGTGCCCGAGCGATCACCGCCGGTGCCGACGATATCGACGGCCGCGGCATCGACCCGGACGCGGCGCGCGTGCGCGAGCATGCCGGCGGCCAGACCGCCCAGTTCGGCGGGGGTCGGGCCCTTCATCTTCATGGCCACGCCGAACGCCGCGATCTGCGCGGAGGTGGCGCTGTCGGTGAAGATCTCGTTCATGGCCCACGCGGCCTCGTCCTCGGACAGATCATTACCGTCGGTGAGGATGCCGAGAATCTCTCGCCAGCTGCGCGCACTCATGGCGCTAAGCGTAGTGCGAAAGGGCTAATTCTTTTCCCCTGGTTCCCGTGCCGCCGGTTGCAGCGCGTCCCAGCCCAGCACATCGCCCTCGTGCCGATGCGCGATGGCGGCCATCCGGGAGCGCTCCTGGGAGCAGTGCAGGGCATCGAGCACTTGCACGCGCTGCAAAACCAGCTTGGCCGGGTCGGATTCGTCGAGCGAACCGGTGTGATAGCCCAGCTGCTCCGCGATGATCTGCACCTCATTCACGCGCGGCGACGGTATTCGCAGGTGATGGCGGAGAACGACCGGCCGGTCCGGAGCCCAGTTCAGGGCCTTCCCGAGCGCCGCCGAACACGCTTCGGCGTCATCGAAACTCGACGCCACCACCACCAGATCCGGCCGCCCCGCATCCAGTTCCGTTGTCCCGCCGCGCTTGAACAATCCACGCCACCACGCCATCGACCCACACTCCTCCGAAATACGGCTCAGCTTCCTCTTACCTGGGCAATCTAGGCTGCTCCGTGACACGCCGAGCGGTCGGCGAGAGCCACGCTCGCCCTGGGCTTTCCGACACGCGCGACAAAGTTTCGTACCCGCCTACACCTGTCGTACTACGACGAGTCATACTTACCGGCGTGACGACCGCAGTAGGGACCCCAGGATCGGCCATTACCCAGCGAGTGCATTCGCTGAACCGGCCCAACATGGTCAGCGTCGGTACCATCATCTGGCTGTCGAGCGAGCTGATGTTCTTCGCCGGCCTGTTCGCCATGTACTTTGTCGCCCGCGCTCAGGCCCACGGGAACTGGCCGCCGGAGCCGACCGAGCTGAATCTCAAGCTCGCCGTGCCGGTGACCGCCGTCCTGGTCGCATCTTCCTTCACCTGCCAGATGGGTGTGTTCGCAGCGGAGAAGGGCGACGTCTTCGGTCTGCGTCGCTGGTACCTGATCACGCTGATCATGGGCGCCTTCTTCGTCGGCGGACAGGGCTACGAGTACTACCACCTGGTCGCCGAGGGCACCTCGATCTCCAGCTCCGTGTACGGCTCGGTCTTCTACATCACCACCGGCTTCCACGGCCTGCACGTGATCGGCGGTCTCATCGCGTTCGTGTTCCTGCTGATCCGCACCACGCTCAGCAAGTTCACCCCGGCGCAGGCCACCGCGGCCATCGTCGTGTCCTACTACTGGCACTTCGTCGACATCGTCTGGATCGGGCTCTTCGCCACGATCTACTTCGTCCGCTAACCCGGGCGAGCGCTTCGACGGCAGCCAGCCCCCGCCGTCGGCACCAAAACTTGTACAAGTCGGTTCCGTCTACTCCAAAGGGACACAGATGAGTTCATCTCCCCCGTCAGCGCCAGATCCCAGCGAAGGGAACGGCGAGGCCACCAAGACCCGGAAGCAGCGTCGTATGCGGCGCAAGCTGGCCGGCGGTCTGGTTCTTCTGATGGGCCTCGTCGGAGCCGGCTTCGCGGCTGCGGCCCTGACTCCGCAGGCGCAGGTCGCGACCGCGCACGAGGACCAGTCCGCGCTGATCCGCGAGGGCAAGCAGATCTACGACACCTCCTGCGTCACCTGCCACGGTGTGAACTTGCAGGGTGTCCAGGATCGCGGCCCCAGCCTGATCGGCGTCGGTGAGGCCGCGGTCTACTTCCAGGTTTCCTCCGGCCGTATGCCGGCCGCGCGCAACGAGGCTCAGATCGAGCGCAAGCCCGCCAAGTTCGATGCCCGCCAGACCGACGCGCTGGGTGCCTACATCCAGTCCAACGGTGGCGGCCCGACCGTGCTGCGCGACGCCAACGGCGAGATCGCCCAGGAATCGATCATCGAAGGCGGCGACCTCGGCCGCGGCGGCGAGCTGTTCCGCATGAACTGCGCCTCCTGCCACAACTTCACCGGCAAGGGCGGCGCGCTGTCCTCCGGTAAGTTCGCGCCGCCGCTGGAGGAAGCCTCCGAGCAGCAGATCTACCTCGCGATGCTGACCGGCCCGCAGAACATGCCGAAGTTCTCCGACCGGCAGCTGACGCCGGAGGAGAAGAAGGACATCGTCGCGTACATCAAGGACCGCATGGAGACCAAGTCCGAAGGCGGCTGGGGTCTCGGCGGTTTCGGCCCCGCGACCGAAGGCCTGGCCATGTGGCTGATCGGCATCGTGGCCCTGGTCGGTTCCGCGATGTGGATCGGTTCCCGGTCATGAGCGAACAGGAGCAAAAAGCCATGGGGGCCATCCCCACCGAACCCACCGATGAGCAGCTCGATGCCATGTCGCGGGACGAGCTGGTCAAGCTCGGTACCGAGATGGACGGCGTCGACGTCGCCTACCGCGCGCCGCGCTGGCCGGTGCCCGGCACCAAGGCCGAGAAGCGCGCCGAGCGCAAGGTCGCGCTGTGGTTCGCCATCTCCGCGCTCGCGGGTGCGGCGCTCATCGGCGTCTACCTGTTCTGGCCCTGGGAGTACAAGGGCCGCAACGACGAAGGCAATGCCGCGTACACGTGGACCACTCCGCTGTACGGTCTGACGCTGGGTATTTCCATCCTGGCCATCGGTGTGGCCGTGGTGCTCATCCGCAAGCACTTCATCCCCGCCGAGATCTCGGTGCAGGACCGCCACGACGGCATTTCGTCGCAGGCCAACCGCCGCACCCTGGTCGCGCAGTTGCAGGACGCCGCCGAGACCTCGACCCTGGGTCGCCGCAAGCTCATCACCCGCACCGCGGGCCTGGGCGCGGGCATGTTCGGTATCGGCGCGCTGTTCGTCTTCGCCGGCGGCATGATCAAGAACCCGTGGGCCAAGGGCGACAAGTCGCCGCTGTGGGTCTCCGGCTGGACCCCCGACTACGAGGGCCAGACCGTCTACCTGCGCCGTGACACCGGCCGTCCCGAGGATGTCGTGCTGGTGCGCCCGGAGGATCTGGACGCCGGCGCCATGGAGACCGTCTTCCCCTGGAAGGAAGAGTGGCGCGGCAACGAGCACGCCACCCTGGAGTCGCTGCGTGGAATTCGCAACGCGGTCATGCTGATTCGCCTGCGCACCCACGACGCCGAGCACGCCATCAAGCGCAAGGGCCAGGAGAGCTTCAACTACGGCGACTACTTCGCCTACTCGAAGATCTGCACCCACCTCGGCTGCCCCACCTCGCTGTTCGAGCAGCAGACCAACCGGATTCTGTGCCCCTGCCACCAGTCGCAGTTCTCCGCGACCGAATGGGGTAAGCCGGTCTTCGGTCCCGCCGCCCGCGCGCTGCCGCAGCTGGCGATCACCGTCAACGCCGAGGGCTACCTGGTCGCCGCACACGACTTCATCGAGCCCCTCGGCCCGGCCTTCTGGGAGCGTCGTTCATGAGCCCGAGCAAAGCCGCCGTCCAGGCGAACGAAATGGACGAGCGCTACCACCTGGCGGCGTTCGCCAAGCGCTCCATCAACAAGGTCTTCCCGACCCACTGGTCCTTCCTGCTCGGTGAGATCGCGTTGTACGCGTTCATCATCCTGCTGCTGTCGGGTGTCTACCTGACCCTGTACTTCGACCCGTCCATGTCGGAGACCGTCTACAACGGCGCCTACCAGCCGTTGCGCGGTGTCACCATGTCGCGGGCCTACGAGACCGCGCTCGACATCTCCTTCGAGGTGCGCGGCGGTCTGTTCGTGCGCCAGGTGCACCACTGGGCGGCGCTGCTGTTCGCGGCGTCGATCATCATCCACCTGTTCCGCATCTTCTTCACCGGCGCGTTCCGCAAGCCGCGTGAGGCGAACTGGGTGATCGGCTCGCTGCTGCTCATCCTGGCGATGTTCGAAGGCTTCTTCGGTTACTCGCTGCCGGACGACCTGCTCTCGGGTACCGGTCTGCGCGCGGCCTTCTCGGGCATCACCATCGGTGTTCCGGTGGTGGGCACCTGGATTCACTGGCTGATCTTCGCCGGTGACTTCCCGGGCCACATCATCATCCCGCGCCTGTACATCGCGCACGTGCTGCTGCTCCCGGGCATCATCCTGGCGCTGATCGCCGCCCACGTGGCGCTGGTCTGGTACCAGAAGCACACCCAGTTCCCCGGACCGGGCCGCACCGAGAAGAACGTCGTCGGCGCCCGCATCGTCCCGGTGTTCGCCGCCGACCAGGGTGCGTTCTTCGCCTTCACCCTCGGCGTCGTCGCCATCATGGGTGGCGTGCTCCAGATCAACCCGATCTGGAACCTGGGTCCCTACAACCCGTCTCAGGTCTCCGCGGGTTCGCAGCCCGACTTCTACATGATGTGGACCGACGGTATGGCGCGTCTCATGCCGCCGTGGGAGCTGTACCTGGGCCGCTACACGGTCCCGGCGCCGTTCTGGGTCGCGTTGATCATGGGTCTGGTCTTCACCGTCCTGGTGGCCTACCCCTGGATCGAGAAGCGCCTCACCGGCGACACCGCCCGCCACAACCTGCTCCAGCGTCCGCGCGACGTGCCGGTCCGCACCGCCATCGGTGCCATGGCCATCGCGTTCTACCTGGTGCTGACCCTGGCCTGTGTCAACGACATCATCTCGCTGAAGTTCTCGATCTCGCTGAACGCGACGACCTGGTTCTTCCGCATTGCCCTGCTGGTCGCCCCGCCGATCGCCTACTTCGTGGCCTACCGCTTCTGCATCGGCTTGCAGCGCAGCGACCGCGCGGTGCTCGAGCACGGCGTCGAAACCGGTGTGATCAAGCGGCTCCCGCACGGCGAGTACATCGAAATCCACCAGCCCCTGGGCGGCGTGGACTCGCACGGCCACGCCATCCCGCTGGAGTACCAGGGCGCCCCGGTGCCCAAGAAGATGTCCAAGCTGGGTTCGGCCGGCAAGCCCGGCACCGGTTCCTTCCTCTTCGCCGACCCGCCGGCGCAGCAGGAGAAGAACGTCGAGCTGGCGCACGAGGAAGAGCACAAGATGCTCGAAGCCCTCGAGGCGCAGCAGCCGAGCGGTGGCAGCAGCCACTGAGCTGGTTCTTGGTAAAGGGAAGGCCCCGAGTCGAATTCGACTCGGGGCCTTCCCCGTTTCATGCACTGCCCTGCGGGGTGTTGGTCTGGCCGGAAGGCCAACCGCTTTCGGTGAATTCGACGATATGCAGGCGAAACGGCCATGCGCGCTCAACCTCGGCCCAGCGGGCACGGTCCGTGGTGACAATCGGCCAGTCCAAGTGCCGCGCCACCGCTACCGTATGTGCCGCGGCCGGATCGACAGGTTCGTCGGCCACGGTCCATGTCTCAGCCAGGTCCATCACCTCATCAACTGTGGCCATCTGGATTCTTAGCTCGGCTTGGTCCAGATCAGGGAGTAACGCCACAGGAGGCGGCGGCGGAACTGCACCCCGGGGAGGAGTTCCTCGGCAAGAGTCCGCATTCCCGAATAGGTTTCGGGAGGCGGCCAGGCGACGGGGGAAGGGTGCGCCCACTGGGTGCGCAGGACGCGGTGCCAAGTGCTGACGACGAGGGTCGCGGCTTCGATCGGGAGGTCGCGGGGTAGGTCGGCGCGGGCCATGCCGATGATCGCGACCGTGCCGCCGGGGCGCAGGAGTTCACGGATCCGGGAGAGAGCGGCCGTAGCGTCCAGGTGATGGAGCGTTGCGACCGAGACGATTCCGTCGAAGGACTCGGTCTCGAAGGGGTAGGTGAGGAAATCGCCTCGGAGATAGGTGATTTCGTCGTCCGGCGATTGTTCGCGCGCCAGTTCTATCCCGTGCTCGTCCAGGTCGATCCCGGTCACCCGATGGCCTTCGGCATGTAGCCGGCGCGCCAGCATCCCTTCGCCGCAGCCAATGTCGAGGACCGTCCCACCCGGAGGCAGCGCGTCCGCCAGGAGGTCGTGGTAGTGGATGTTGTGGTTCCAGCGCTCGTCGTCCGGGACGTACATGCGATCCATTCTGGCCGAGATGCTCAGTCCGGCACGGAATCCGACGGATCGAGCGGCTCGCCGAGTAGGTCGAGGGCGGCTTGGTTGACCTTGGCCAAGGCTGCCATCAGGTGGCGGCGTTCGGTGTCGGTGAGGGTGGCGGTGACGTTGTCGGCCAGGCTGTTCCGGTCCTGCTCGACCGGGTCCCGGAGCTCCCGGCCGTGATCGGTGAGCCAGAGCCGGACCAAGCGGTTGTCGCGATCATCGCGGCGGCGTTCGAGCAGCCCGGACGCGGCCATGCGGGTTGCCATCTTGACGACCGTGGGAGTCGTGACGTTCAAAGCGTTGGCCAGCTCGCCGGGCGTGCGCCCATCCCGTTCCCAGAGCGCCGCCAGCACCAGGTTCTGCCCGAGATGCAACCCATGCCGCCGCATATCCCGATCGGCCAGCGCCCGCACGGCTTTCGACGTCCGGCCGAACAGGTCGAGGAACTCCGACACGAAACCTCCTGTGATTCGGGTATTGCCGGTAGATCGTTAGCCGTCTAGTGTTTTTCGATAGACGGCTAACGATCGGAGATCTGATGATACTGCTCACCGGTGCTACTGGAAATATCGGGCGGGAGCTGGTGCCGGCCCTCGCCGCGACCGGAGCCGAATTCCGGGTGCTGGTAAGGGATCCGGAGAAGGTTGCCCACCTGAACGGCACAGCGCAGGTAGCTGTGGGCGACCTGAACGAACCATCCACGCTGACAGCAGCTTTCGACGGCATCGAGTGCCTGTTCCTCCTGGTACCAGGCGTCGGACTCGACCACGCCCGGCACGCCGTAGCCGCCGCACGCGAGGCCGGAGTGAAGCGAATCGTGCAACTCTCGTCCTACCACGCAGCCATGAATCCCCGCCCCGCCATGGGCGACTGGCACCACCATCGCGAAGAACTGGTGCGCACCAGCGGAATCCCCGCCACGATCCTGCGCCCCGGCGGCTACATGAGCAACGCCCTGGAATGGGCACCGGCCATCCGGACCGGCCGCCCCGTGGATGATCCGACCGGCCCCGGCCGCTACGCCCCCATCGACCCCGCCGACATCGCCGCAGTCGCCGCCCGAACCCTCACCGAACCCGGCCACGAAGACCAGGAATACAACCTCACCGGCACCGAAACCCTGACCGTCGCAGAACAAGTGGCGATCCTGGCCCGCGTCCTCGGCCGAGAAATCCCGATCCGCACCGCTACCACCTCCGAAGCGGCCCTGCGCTCCCGCTACCCCAACGGCGCCCCACCCGCCCTAGCCGCCGCCATCCTCGAATGGTTCACCCTCATGCGGGCCGACACCACCGGCTTCCGCACCGACACCGTCACCCACCTGCTCGGCCGCACCCCACGCACCTTCGAACACTGGTGCCAAGCACATCACGCGGCCTTCTCCTGATCCGACCACCGTGTCAGTACGGCAGGCTCGAAGGGAGCACCCGAAATGTCAGTCACCACTATCACTCTCACCGCCGAAGACAAGAGCGTCGTCCGCACCGCCGCCTACGGCGCGATCTCGCTCCTGGCCGCCGCCGGTGCACCGCACAAGGGCAACAGCCGCGCCACCATCGCCCTGACCTCCGCCACCGGCGCGGTCGGCCACGTCCTGGCGGCGAAGTCCCGCGACATCCATCTGCCGGGCAAGACCCCCGCCGAACTCGCCGACCATGTGCTCCCCACCCTGACCGCGGCCATGCGCCTGCTCGACGCCCAGTTCCCCGGCGAGGCCGATAACTTCCGCGGCACCATCCTGGTCGCCGTCGAAGCCGCCACCGCCGGCCAGACCCAGCCCGCGGTATCCGCCATGGCGCGCAAGATCATCGAGGCCCTCGACGCCGCGTAACCCTCACCCGCCGAACAGATCGATTAGACGCGTGGGTGACTCACTGCCCGGGTAAATGTAATGTCGCCGCCATGCGGGGGTGCATGATCTGCGACAAACACCAAGGCACCGGACCACTGGTGAGCCCGGTGGTCCACGCCGACGACCTGGTGATGATCACCCACCGGCCCGCCCAGGGCGACTGGGCGCGGCCGGGTTACCTGTTCGTCGAGCCACGCCGCCACGTGGCAACCCTCGACCTGCTCGACGACGCCGAGACGATCGCATTCGCCCACGCTGTCCGTTCGTCGATCACCGCCTTACGCCGAGTCCTCGAACCCGCCCACGTCTTCACTTTCGTCGCGGGCATGAGCGCAGCGGGAGTCCATCTCCACCAGCACATCTTCACTCGACCGTCCGGCGCCACCCGAGATATCCCATGGCACAACGCCGATTTCCTGGGCGCTCCCCGAATCCCCGCATCCGACCTCGTAGCACTCTGCGCCCAGTTGGCGGCGGCAAGGTAGCTGCGCTACACGGCAGATTCTCGATGAATATCAAGGATGTTCGTGCGATTGAGGTGGAACACCTCGAAAAGCATGTCCGGGCCCTCATCTCGAACGAAATCGATCTCATAACCGGTGACCGGAACCAGTGAGACGATCTGTAGTGTGGCGGCTTCCGCGTTCGAGAAGACATCGAAGTCCGCGCCGAACAGCGGACTGGTCCAGCCGATCAGACCCACGATCTCGGTGCCCTCGACCAGCGGCCGACTGTTCCTGAAGATGTCGCCGTAAACCATCCCACGTTCCTCCTGGATGATCATCGACGCCATCGAATCGACCAGATAGTGCGCGATATCCCGCTGCTCGGGCCGAAGCGAGCACACGAGCTCCTGTGGCCGTACCGCCGAAACCCGCTGAAACCGCACCCCATTGGTCACCACGGTGCTGACTCGCGGCTCCTCCACCTCGTAGAAGGTCAGGTCGTATCCGCGATTTCCCCGATCCGACTGTGCGGATTCCACACCCTGAACAGGCCCTAGGCGCTGCTCCAGATGCTCAAGAAGTCCAGCGAAGTTCGTCTCACTCGCCACAGCAGCGGCACTCCTTGTTGTTTTTTCACCGGGTCGCCGACGGAGAGGGACATGCCGAGCGGCTATTTTTCCCCGCCCGGTTTCCTGGTGAGTGGAAAGGGATTGAGGTCGTCATCGAAGCCTGGGACGTCCCCGATCCGCTCGTGAGGGGAGTCCGATGGATCGTTCGCTTTGTCGGCACTTTGTGCGCTGTCCCGTGTCAGATTGTCGTGTCGTTCGCGCTCCTCAGATGACATTGCCCCGCGCTCGGCCTTGGACTCGGCTCGAATCCGGGCGAACACGTCCGGGTCCCAGCCAGCGGGCGTCTGCTCAGAGTTGCTCATCCTTGCATTCTGTCGGATTCGCAACCGGCATGCTCACCGGCTGCGGTCGACGGTGGCTACAGCCGCTGTCCAGATCCGGACGCACTCGTCGGCCTCGGCAACGCGCAGGATAGGAACCGTTTGGATGGCCTCTGCTCCGGCCATAAATCGGGATGTCAAGAAATGCCGACTATTTCTGCGATCAGATCTTTCTGTAGCTGTATCGCGCCACGGCAATATGGATTTCCTCGTTCCATATCCAAAGTGACAGTTCGGCCTAGACGCGCGAACGAAAGTATTGACTCGTAGCAGAAGGAAAGAGATTCGATGAGTGCATCGCGATCTTCTCTGTCAAAGAGGAAATGTGCATATTGAGCGATGGCCTCGGTGAAAGAAGCGGCGGTGAACGGAGATTTACTATCTTGCCAGTTCTCTATGCTTTCAAATATTGGCGCCCATCTCTCGATTGCCTCGTTCGACGGTTCGGAGAAGGAGTTGAATTCATCTATCGAAGAATGAATCAGCATGGAGGTGGAATCATCGAAGAGTTCTTCCAAGGGTACGGCGAAGATGCGCGATGTCCCCTCGATTACCCTGATTCCCAGTGTCTGGAGGGCGGCAGCGGGACATTCGAGGAGTGCGTCCTCGAATACTGCAACGTCAACATCCCACAGGGTCATCGGTCCTTGCCTTCCGTTCTAGGCTGCTGCCAGATTGTTTCATAACGGGCGTGATTGGGTTCGGTTGGGCTACCCATCATCGCGTTCCCAGGGGAGAGTGCGTTTTCGCTCCCAGAGGGAAACGTCTGGATACTCGTCGGCGCGCCCAGCGCAGTTCTGACGTTCCGGACCGCATGCTGGGCGTGAAGATGCGACCACACCCTTTTGTGGGAGGGTTCCATCGTCTACGGCATTGAATATAATCTGTTCGGCATCGGTCCGAATTCCAGGATCAATATGCTCCATACCGAAGATCCGCTCATATCCGAGTTCCTCGGCCAGTTTTCGCATCGCTCTGGTTGTCTTGTTGTTGTTTACTGAATAGACTTTCTGGTCATCGAAAAGTCCTGTAGCTACAGTCGTTCCCTGATCCGCTATTTTGGCGCCGACTGGACTGTCTCCATATTTCGGAGCGCTGACTGTGTCATGGAGGGCCTGTGCATCGTCGAGTAATTGCCGAACCACCTCCGGTTTTGCAGGTGATGACGACCCGGATACTTCTTGGACTTCTTCCTCATTCGGCTTCGCGTGTTCATGATCGCCTGATCGATCCCACGCGGCGTCAGGGTGCAGACCGTTTCTGTCCTTTTCCGGAGTCCCGGGGGCGAAGCCGTCTTCGGTGACTCGGAACTTGGTGCCGTCGGGGCGGCAGATTTCCCAGGTGCCGTTGGGTGGGATGCGGGGGCGGAGGGTGCCGTTGGGGCCGGGTTCGGCGCTGCTGGTGTAGACGCGGCCTTGGGGGTCGGTCCAGACGAGGTCGGTGCCGGCTAGGACGTCTGCGCCGGTCAGGCGGGCTAGGTGGAGGGCGGCGCCGGAAGTGGCTGCGTCGCAGCCTATTAGGCGGAAGGGGGTTTTGCCGTCCCAGCCGAGGTGGGGGAGGGCCTCGGCTAGTTGGTCCATCGTGTAGAGGCGGTCGCCTATGCGGAGGTTGCCGTCTTTGGTGAGGTGGCCGTCTATGTCGAAGAAGTGGGGGTCGGGGGTAACCTTGGCGGCCAGGGCGGCTACCGGGTCGTTGGGGTCGTGGAGGGAGACGCCGCCTTCGGTGGGGCGGGCGAAATTGGTGAGGGGTGGGTCGTGGGGGAGGAGGAGGTTGTGGTTGTCGGAGAGGTATTTGGCTAGTTCGGGGTCGTGATCGGAGAGGTGGCGCCAGGCGGAGTCGGCGGTGTCGCGGTTGCGGAGGCCGGCTTCGTCGAGGAGGGTGCGGAAGTGTTCGCGGGCGGCGGGGAGGTTGTGGGCTTCGGCGGGGTTCTGGAGGGCGGTGTAGATGTCGGCTACCGCCTTGCGCATTCTCGGGTACTGCACGGCGGGGTCTACCGGGTGCGGGCGAGCTGCGCCGGGGCTGGGCTCGGGGGTGGTGTTTGGTTCGCGGGCAGGTGAATTCGGGGACGTGTCTGCGGGGCTGTGGCCCGAGGGCTTGGTTGCCGGTTCCTCGTTGTGAGGGCGGGTTGGGGCGACCTCTTCGTGGGTCTTGGGGCTGTTGGGCTCGGTTCGTACGGGGGTCGGTTCGGCGTTGTGTGGGCGCACGGCGGCAGGCTCACGGCCCTCCGGGCGTGCGGGAGCAGGCTCGGGGGTGTGCGGGCGGGTAGGAGCTTGTTCCGGGGCGAGGTTTGCGCGTGGTTTGCCCGTGACCGGATCGGGAAGTCCCGCAGACGGATTCACATCGTGGGGCCGGGCCGGGACGGCGGGTTCTTCGCGGGCGCCGAATCCTTCCAGGGAGAAGGGCACGCTGTCGTCTTTGACGAGTTCGTGTGGGAAGGGCTGGTCGGGTGTGCGGTCGTGCGGGGCCGCGGCCGGGCCCACGTCGTCGGGGTGCGCGCGTTGGGCTTCGGGAATCTCTTCCCACACCACGTGCATGACGCCGTCGGCGTCCATATCGCGTGACTTCACGCGGAATTGGCGGCCGTCGGGGATGAGAACCTCGGCTTCGCCGCGCTTGCCGGGCGGGCGCAGGAAGGAGATGTCCTTACCGGTCTCCGACAGGATGGTCAGTTTGACGGTCGGATTCCATTTGAACTTGTCTTTCGAGGTGGAGACGAAGCCCGGGTCTTCGACACCCGTGTCGGGACGGTTGTTCTGCCAGAACTTTTCCATCTGCTCGGGCGAGAGCATGATCGAACGCTTGACGGGACCGACGTGGTTCGGAAGCTTCTCCAGACCGCTGCGGATGTGTTCGATGGTGGCCGGTGAGACCGTTTCTAGCGGTTCTCCGTAGCGGAGATGGCGATTGATCTCGTTGTAGGCGGGACCGGCGTAGTCGTTGATCGCTTCGCGCTCGATCTGCGGCAGTGCATCGCAAGCGTCTTTGGCCGCTTGCTCGGCCGGTGTCAACTCCGGTTCGCTGCTGTGCGGGTGCTCGCCGCGCGCCAATGGTTGTTCGTGCGCGCCGTTTTCGCGTGCCGGGGAATGCGGGGCTTGGTCGGAATCGTGGGGGCGAGTGAACGACTTTTCGGGACCGGAGGTTTCCTCGGGCGTCCTGCGTGGACTGCCCTCGTCCGGATGCGATTTCTGCGGATTCTGCTCGGCTGCCGGACGTGACTCTTCCGGGCGGGCGCGCGCCGGTGCTTCCGTTTCCGATGTGCGGGCGAGTTCTTCTGCGGTGCGCGGATTCTCGTTCCTGGGGCGCGACCCCTCCGGCTGAACGGGTTCGGACGCGCGGCGGCCGTCCGGATGCTCGGCGGGGACGGTAGCTCGTTCACCCGGGGCGATATCGGTTCGCCCGGTGGTGCGCGGCGCTTCGGTGCCGGTGGTTTTGCCGTGCGCGGGTGCGGCGGCGGCCGCGTCCCGGTTCGTCGCGGCTCCGGCGCGGTTGCTCTCGGCGGGCGGGGTGTTTCCGGTCGGATCGGGTCGCGCGGTGGTGGCGGGCCGCTGCTCCACGGGGGTACGGGAATCACCGGCGGTAGGTGCGGGATTCGCGGGCTGGTTGTGTGCCGGGTTCGCCGGTTGACCGTGCGCCGGATTCGCGGATTGGCCGCCTTGGGGGGCGCCGGCGTCGCCGGCATGAGTGATCGGCGCCGCATGCGCTGCCGGTGCGGCGACAACGGGTTGCGCGCCGCCCTGCGCGCTCGGCGCCACCTCGGGGGACGCGTGCGGAATGCTCGCCTGCGCAGCGAGTTGGGCCGAGGTCGCCCCGCCCACCGCATCGCCCGCGGTGTGCGAACCGGCGGGCTGCGTACTGTGCCCGCCGGACGCGCCGCCGTCGCCGATCCCGCTGCTCTCCGGTGTTCCCGCCCTGCCGTGCAGGTTCTGCGCTCCGTCGTTCGAAGCCGGAGTCCACGGCGACCGCTCGCCCGCTCCGGTCGAGCCGCCCGCGTGCGATCCGGGACCTTGCGAATGCGGCTGTGCACCACCCGAACCGCCCCGGCTCAGCGCTCCGGTGCCATCGCCGAGTTTGGCAACATTGGTTTTCGGCGTGCTCGTTTTCGGCGGCCGGACCGCGCGGACCATGCCCGGCGCGGCTCCGCCGAACATGCCGGCGGTGATCATGCGTGGGTCGAATTCCCAATGCCCGCTGAGCAATCCGCTGGTCAGCAGTCCGGCCCCGGCGGCTCCGGCCCCGGCGCCCAACATGATGCCGCCGGCGGCGAGCACCCGCCCGCCGCGCGTGGCGGGTGTGCCTATCCGCCAACGCATCGCGCCGCCGATCCCCGCCGCGGCCAGCCCTCCTGCGGCTCCAGCCCACGCCATGGTCCGGGTCTGTTCCCAGTTGATGTCCTGGCGGCGCCCCTGCTTGTGCTGCCAGGTCTGAATGATGGCGTCCGGAGCCGCACCCAGCCCCGCGCCGAGCACGGCCGAGATCCCGGCCATTCGAAGGGCTTTGAGTGCCGTCTGCGCGGAGATGATCTCGGAGAATTTCACGCCCTGCCCGGCCAGCCGGGCCAGCAGCTTCTTCATGATCTGGCGCACCGTCACGCGGTTCACCGCGATCACCGCGGCTTCGGCGGCGGGTGCGCCCACCAGCGAGGCGGCGGCGATGGCCATATCCACCGCCATGATGAGCAACGTGGCGTGGAACATGAGCTTCGTGTATTCGAACTCGGTGCCGGTGTTCTCCGCCAGCCCGGCGATCTCTCCGAACCATTTCACAAGGCTGTCGAGGGATCCGTCGCCGCCGTTGTCGCCTTTCTTCAGCGACTCCAGCTGCTTGATCATCTCCTCGCCGCCCCCACCCTGCGGATAGGCCTGCCGGACAGCCGATATCGCCCCGTCGACATCGCCCTTGATGCTTTTCAGTTGGGCCGCGGCCTTTTTCCAGTCGTCGGCCAGCCCCCACATCTCGTCTTCATTGCCCTCGGGCCATTGCAGGCCGATCAGCCAGCCGAGCGAGTCGGCGGCAGGCGGACGCCAAATCACTACCGCATTCCCCCGTGCGCCCCCCGAACCGAATCGACAGCAATCGCTCGGTCCACCAGGCGATTTCACGGGCGGACCGGCTCTGATCTTGCTTTACGGTGTCACAGGAAACGGGAATCAGCAACCGACCGGTAGGGTCGCAAGGGCGTTTCGACCGGGCACCCGCGGTCGAGGAGGGGAGCGAAAACCGTGACCAGCACACGTACCGGAAACCTCGGCGAGCCACAGATCGCCGACCAGGCCCGGCCATTGACCCATGAACTCGCACAGGAACTCGCCATGGCCGCGCCGGCCGGTTGGGAACGCGTCGAGGCCGTGTTCGCGTGGACCGTCGCGGTGCAGACCTGGGACATCGTGTACTCGGCCGGGGGCGGTTCGGTTCGCGGCGAACCCACGACGGACGCGCTCGAATTGGTGCAGCTGCAAAGAGAATCCACGGTGCCGACTCCCGCAGGACCGTGGTGGCGCATGCGACTGGTGCTCACGAATGCCGGTGAGATCCGCACCGACTACGACTACGGCGACGAGCCTTTCCCCGACCATCAATTGTTTCCGCCCGAGGCATACCAGGCCGACCTGCGTGAATACCCGCGCCGCAGACTACCGATGTGGCTGGCGGCGTACGTGGGTCACGCGGGGCGGCAGCAGCGCTCGCCACGCATCGCCGCCGAACAGGCACGAGCGGACCGGGCGCGCGGCGTGGTTGGTCAGCCCGCCACGGATCTCCCTGAGCTGCCGGCGCTTTGGGCTCGGTGGGCGGTGCTCGCCGCGACCTTCGTCGCCGCCGAGGCCCAACAGGGTCCGCGGGTGCTGCCGTCGCTCGGCTGGTTCGAGAGTGCCGACCGCAGTGGCAGCACGCTGTATCTATTGCCGGGAAACCGGGCGATTCTCTCCGGTGGTGTCTGGAACGCCCCCGAACTCGACGCCGCTTACAACGATGGCGCGCCCCTTCCCGAACTCTATGCGGGCGCACCGGATTGGGTAGTGGACGCGGTCCTCAACCCGCGCGCCGGTTCCGGAATGCTGTCGTTCTGTTCATGGTGGGACAACGGCCGCTGGTATCGCGGTGAGTCGCCGTCCGCGTCGAACCTGACCACCGCCATTCCCGGAGTCTGGTCTGCGCAGGTCACCGCCGAGATCATCGAGGGCGTGCTGGCCGGTGTCACTGGGGAAGCCGTTTCGGGGCCGCCGAGAAGCGCCGTGGCGACATTGGTTTCGGCCGCCGAAGCGGGCGTTGTCACCTTCGATACCGTCGCCGCTGTCTTCGACCCCTCGCGCTTCGATGCCGATGCCGCCCTCGGCCAGTTCTCGTTCGCGGGCCTGCGCGCGTTCACGTAGGGTCGCGATATCGCTTAGTGGGGAGGAACACTCGATATGGGCCAGAACGTCGAAGCCGATCCGGTGCTGCTGAGCCAGGCCGCCGCCAAGACCACCGCCATCAGCGACGCGATCAAAGCGGTGCTGACCGGGCTGGAAGCGGCCGTCGACGGGCGCGGAACACCGTGGGGGCATGACAAACCCGGCAACCTGTTCGCCAATGGCGAGGACGGCAACGGGTACGTCGCGTCACGGCAGAACCTCGCCAAACTGACCGCCGACACCACCACCAACACCGGTGAGCAGGGCGGCGGCCAGGGCGACGCGGCAAAGCTGTTGCAGAACAGGGAACTGTCGAGCGCCGACGGTTTCCGGTCGATCAATGGCAAATGAGTTCCTGAAGACCGAGCTCGCGGCGATGGTCGACGAGTTCCAGGTCCAGATGCAGGTGCTCGCCGATTACCACCGGAAGCGTTCGCAGTTGACCGCTACCGGTACGGCGCTGCAACGGCGTGTCACCGTGGTCCTGAACGCTGACGGCGTGGTCATCGAGACCCGATTCGATCCGGACCTCGACCTCCACCTGTCCGAGCTCGCGGCGGCGGTGACCGAGGCGGCGCAGGCCGCGGCCACCGAATTGGCGAGCAAGACAGCCGAATTGACGGCCCCCATCCAGGAACGCCGCGACCGGCTGCCGAAGATGTCCGATCTGCTCGAGGAGGTCCCCGACCTCACCGCGCACATTCCGGAGTTCATCCCGGCTTCCATCGCGCCGCCCAATGCCGCCGAGCGGCGACAGCACGATGACTCCGGGATGGTCTTCACCGATGTCGAGGAGCTGGAGCGCCCGGCCGGGCAGATCATCGCCGACGATCGCTGGTGATCAGGTCCGGGTGATGATCCGGACCGCGAGGTTCTGTGCGCCCTCGCTGACCTCACCGACCCGGAAGTTCCGATCGGCGATGTGCCGCACCAGGTCCGGTTCCGGCGGCAGATTGTGCTTGCGCAGGTAGTGCGCGACCGAACCGGACCAGATCCATACGCCGTCGGTGTGGAAGGTCAGCGGCACATCGCGATCCGCCGGCGCGAACTCGTCCACGGCGTAGCTGCGGGCGGCGAGGACTACGGGCGCGCTGTCGAGGTAGGCGAGAACTCCGTCACGTAATGATGGGGCGAGTGGCTCCCGTACGGCCACGGGGCGGCCGCTGTCATCGCGTCCGTCGTAGACGTTCGCTGTGCGCGGTAGTTGAGGTAGCGGGTCGAACTCCATACTCACAGCCGATATCCCCCGGTTCATCGCCGATTCCACACCGATCTCGACGCTATCGGTGATGTGAAGCGCGGGCAAACGGTCAGTCGGTGACGGGGTCGGAGGCCGCGGCTTCGGCGCGGGCCAGCCAGGCCAGCCAGGCGCCCGCACCCAGCCGGGGTTCGTGGTAGCCGTCGGTGGTGCGGACTATGCGGGTGCCGGGTTGTTCGAGCCAGCGGACGAGGAGGGCGGCTTCTTCGGGGAGGGCGCCGCGGAGTGGGGGATAGGCGGGATCTTCGGTGGGGGTGGGGGATTCGAGGGGGGTGGGGATTACGGTTTCGGCGGATGCGGTGAGGTGGTCGACGGTGAGCATGGGGGAGACGCCGCGAGGGGCGTTGCCGGCGGCGGCCAGGCGGGCGTGGCGGATGACGGCGAATTGCCAGCCGCCGGCGCCGTCGGGGTGGGCGGCTGTCAGTTCGGGGATGCGGGCCAGGGCGGCTAGGCGCTGGGTGCGGCGGAGGGCTCGGATGATGGGGACGGTGCGGTCTCGGAGGCGGGCGGCTGCTTCGAAATGCTCTGCGGCTGAGAGGGATTCGAGCTTTTTGTCGATGGCGTGGAGGAGGGCGTCGTCGGCTCCGGCGAAGAGGGCTCGGATGGACTCGGGGGCCGGGGAGTATTCCTTTATATATAGGGGGCTGTTTTCAGTGGCTGCGGGGCAGCCGCCGACGATGGCGGGCTGGCAGTCGTGGCGGCCGGTGCGGGGGATGCGGGTGGTGCAGGTTCGCAGGCCGGAGTTCTCGGCGAGGGTGATGGAAATCTCTTGGGCTTCGGTGCGGGAATTGAAGGGGCCCAGGGCGTCTCGGGTGGGGGTGCGGGAGACGGCGAAGCGGGGGAAGGGTTCGTCGGTGAGGGTGAGCCACCAGGCGCGCTGCGGGAATTTGGAGCGGCGGTTGTAGGGCGGGGTGTGGGCGAGCAGGAGGCGGAGTTCGCGGACGCCGGCTTCCAGGCCGTGGGCGCACTCGACGTGATCCACGCGGGTGGCCAGTTGGACCATTTCGCGCATGCGGGGGCGGGTGTCGGAGCCGGTGAAGTAGTTGCGGACGCGGCGGCGCAGGTTCACCGCCGTCCCTATATAGAGGACTTCGTCGGAGGGGCCGCGGAAGAGGTAGACGCCGGGGGTGGCCGGAAGGTCGGTGGCCAGTACGCGTTTGGCGCGTTGGCGGCGGGTCACCTGAGGGAGGTAGTCGAGGAGTTCGGTGAGGCTGTGCACGCCTTGGTTGCCGACGCGGGCGATGAGGGCGTGCAGGACGTCGACGGTGGCGCGGGCGTCGTCGAGGGCGCGGTGGGTGGGGCGGGTCTCCGCGCCGAGCAGCTGCGCCAGGAACCACAGCTTCGCCGACGGCGCTTCGTCTTTGGTGAGTACCCGCCGGGCCAGCTGCACCGTGCAGACCACTTGGAAGGCGGGCCACGGGGTTTCGAGCCGGTTCGCGGCGGCACGCAGGAAGCCGGTGTCGAAGCGGGCGTTGTGGGCGACCAGCACCGCGCCCTTGGCGAACTCCAGGAAACCGGGCAGCACCTCTTCGATGCGCGGGGCATCCATGACCATGGCGGTGGTGATGCCGGTGATGTGCACGATCTGCGGCGGAATCGCGCAGCCCGGATTGACGAGGGTGGCGAACTCGCCGAGCACCTCGCCACCGCGCACCTTCACCGCGCCGATCTCGGTGATCGCGTCACCCTCGGGGCTGGTACCGGTGGTTTCGAGGTCGACAACCACGAAAGTGGTGTCGTACAGCGGGGTTTCGAGCTCATCGAAGGCCAGCTGCTGGGACACGGACAGCAAGCGTAGGCGGAGGGACCGACAAGATCCGTGTCCTGGGAAAACGCCGAAAATGTCTGAATATCGCATCGAGATACTCGAGATGAGGGCTTCGAATTGCGGAAATATGCAGAAATGTGGCCAGGGTCACATTGATTCATATTTCGCATGAATTCGGGTGGGCCGGGCGGATGGTTCGTGCCGGTGCTCGCCGCGTGCTGCCCACTCCCCGCGCGGTCGGGCGTGTCGCTCGCGGTCAGGCGTCCAGCCCAGGTCGCGGGGGTCGGTGCTGAGCTGGTGTTATGCGGAATCCGTCGAGCTCGAGCGCGTCTCGCCGGCGTGCCGGCTACCGGCGGGTAGCCGCCGGGAAGCTCTTGGCAAAACCGGCATCGTTATCGTTTCGTGATTGCTGTGATGTCTGTCGCACCGAAATACGGCCGCGTAACTATTTCCGATCACCGGGCGTTCGCCTCGGCTTTACAAGCCACCGTTATGTCCTCGTAATCTTCCTGAGACCTCGCGGAGTCCGACGCACCAACCCGGTGCGACGCTGCGGGGCAGATTGGAAGTACCTCATCATGGCGACCAACACCGTCAAGCGGGTCCGGGGCATGCAGCGCGGCGCGCAGCGTGCTGTCGCGGCCGGTGCCGTCGGCGCTGCCACGCTGAGCGCGCTGCTGCTGCCCGCCACTCCCGCCTCGGCGCAGCCGGTGACCATCCCCGGCGTCGGCACCTTCGATGTGCCGGACCAGGTTCAGCTCCCGGCCGGCATTCCCGGTGTGCCGGAATCGATTCCGGTGACCATCCCCGCCATCCCCGGCGTCGAGGTGCCCGGCGTGCCCGCGCCCGCCCCGCAGGCCAGCCCGCGCCAGGAAGCCGTGAACGCGGCGCTGAGCAAGGTCGGCTCCCCGTACGTGTACGGCGCCGCCGGGCCGAACGCCTTCGACTGCTCCGGTCTGGTGCAGTGGTCCTACGCGCAGGCCGGCGTCAGCCTGCCGCGCACCAGCTACGAACAGCTCAACGCCGGTTACGCGGTGTCCGAGGACGCGCTGGAGCCGGGCGACGTGGTGTCGTTCTACGGCGGCAGCCACTCCGGCATCTACGTCGGCGACGGCAATGTGGTGCACGCCTCCACCTCCGGCCAGCCGGTGAAGGTCGCCCCCATCTCGTCGATGCCGTTCGCGGGCGCGCGTCGCGTCTGAGGCTCGAACCGCAGGTCGTGACCTGCGAGCGAAGCGGCGGCCGTAATGATTCCGTGGCCTGCTGGACACAACCGGTCGCCGTTTCGTAATCTTATCGAGACCTTCTTTTCCAGCTCGGGGTAAGAGAACGGGACGACGGTGGCAGCGCAGCAGCATCGAACACGGCAGTATCGGGTGCGGGACTCTCGTACGGCGAAACTGGTGGGAGGCGCGCTGGCCGCCGGAATCATCGTGGTGGCCTCCGGTGGGGCCGGACCCGCGACAGCCGACCCGGTGGCCGCACCGGCATCCGCGGGGGAAGCGGTGCAGAAGCTGGTCGACCTGTCGCGGCAGTCCGAACAACTCAACCAGCAGGCCCTCGACGCGCAGACCGACCTGGACAACAAGCTCACCATCGCCCGGG
Organism: Nocardia inohanensis NBRC 100128; assembly: GCF_001612945.1. Taxonomy (GTDB): domain Bacteria; phylum Actinomycetota; class Actinomycetes; order Mycobacteriales; family Mycobacteriaceae; genus Nocardia; species Nocardia inohanensis. The sequence goes on along the minus strand of NZ_BDBK01000019.1, from coordinate 96,013 downwards.
ACGCCGACGCCAAGGCCGCCGACGCCGCCGCCGCACTCGAATCGGCGCGCGGCGAGATCCGCAAGTATCAGCCGGTCATCGACCGTGCCGCCACTTCCAGCCTGCTCGGCGGCCGCACCAACCGGCTCAGCTCGCTGCTGGTCAGCAGCTCCCCGCAGCAACTGCTCGATCAGATGTCCATCGTGGATCTGGTCGGCACCCGCACCAATGCGCAACTGAGCCAATACAAACAGGTCAGCGATGCCGCCGCGGCCGCGGAGAACACCGCCCGCACCGCCGCCGAATCCGCTCGCGCCGCCAGCAATCAGGCCGACACCGTGCGCGCCGAGCTGGAGCGCAAGCGCTCCGATCTACAGGGCTCCATCGCCAGCGTGATCGCCGCCTGGGGTCAGCTCTCCGCCAGTGACAAGTCCGCACTGGCCGGATCCATGTTCCCGCCCGGCTTCGACCGGGACTCGTTGCTGCGCGGCCTGGTTCCCGGCAGCGGCACCAGCGCCCTGGCCGCCGGGCTCACCCGCGTCGGCGCGCCCTATGTCTGGGGCGCGGTCGGACCCGATCAATTCGATTGCTCGGGCCTGGTGCAGTGGGCTTTTCACCAGGTCGGCAAGGATGTGCCGCGCACCAGCCAGCAGCAGTCCAACTTCGGCACGCCCGTCGATCAGAAGGACCTCCAGCCCGGCGACGTGGTCTTCTTCTACTCTGAGGTCTCACACGTGGGCATCTACGCCGGCAACGGATTGATGTTGCACGCTTCGACTTTCGGCGTTCCGGTCGCGGTCGCGCCGATGGGTTCCACCCCGTTCCATTCCGCGCGCCGGTTCTGACCGCGCGGTCCCACTCGGAGGAGGCAGCTTGCGCACCCACGGTCCGGCCTGCGTCCCGCCGCGTGCGGAGCTGGGATGACGGCGATCCGGCAGATGCGCGGCTGGCTGTCTGCCAAGCGGCGATTCCAGTTCGTGCTCACCCTGGTGATGGTCAGCGGGCTGACCGCCGCCTGCGGGGCGCTGCTCATGCTGCCCAATTCGGTGCTGCCGAAGTTGCGTGCGGTGGTGCCGGCTTCGGATGCGCTGACCATTACCGATCCGCAGCTCGGTGAGGTGCGCCGGACCATGGAGTCCTACGGGAAAGTGGTGACCGAACCGGTGCCCACCGGGTCCGGGAAGGTCGGCGTGGTCCTCGGGCATCCCGCCCGGCAGAGCGATATCGATGTGCTCGCACGGGAATTGGCCGCCGCGACCGTCGCGGTCAGCGGGTTGTGGGGTGCGGATTGGTCGCAGGCCCCGGTCGTGGTGGTTGCCTCGAGTCCCGCCGAATTCGCCGCGCTCACCCATGCCACCGCGCTCCCGCCCGCCGAGGTGGCGGCCGCGACCGTCGCCGATCCGTTCCTTCCTGGCGGTAAACCCAAGGGGCAGCGGGTGGTCTTCGGGTCCGAAGCCGGGCAGCGGCTGGGCGCGGACGGCCTGCGGGTGACCCTGCGGCACGAGCTCACGCATGTCGCGGCGCGCGCGGTCACCGTGGACGGATCGCCGCAGTGGATGCTCGAAGGGTTCGCCGAATACTCCGCCTACCGGGGGCTGCGTCGTCCGATCACCGAAACCGCGCCGGCCCTGACCAATCGCGCGCGTGCCGGTGACCTGCCCGCCGACCTGCCCTCGGATTCGGCCTTCGCACCCGAGGGGGGACAGCCCGCGCTGGCCTACGAACAGGGCTGGGCGGCCTGCGCTTTCACGGCCGACCGGTTCGGTGACCAGAAGCTGGTGGAGTTGTACCGGCAGCTGGCCACCGGACCCAAGGACCGGGCCGCCGTGGACGCCATCCTCCAGAAAACCCTGGCCACATCGTATTCCGGCTTCATCGCCGACTGGCGCGCGTGGATCACCGCCCGCACCGCGGAAGGCGCGTGAACGGACTCGGATGAACCCGGGCCCGGCCCTCGTCGGCGCGTCGCGCGCGAGGATTCGGGCTGGGGTGGGGATCGGGGAGCGGTGCAGTAGGTTTGTGGGATGGGGCGAACTCTGCTGGTTACCAATGATTTCCCGCCGCGACCGGGAGGTATCCAGTCCTATGTGCATTCGCTGGCCATGCAGCTGCCACCGGACGAGCTGGTGGTGTACGCGCCGCGGTGGAAGGGCGACAGCCACTGGAAGTTCGATGCCGATCAGCCGTTTCAAGTGGTGCGGCATCCCACGACCCTGATGCTGCCGACACCGCTGGTGGCGCGGAAGGCGCGCAAGCTCATGCGGGACGAGGGATGCGATCGGGTGTGGTTCGGGGCGGCCGCTCCGCTCGCCCTGATGTCGCCGTACCTGCGTAAATACGGAGCCGAGCGGATCGTCGCCGCCACCCACGGGCACGAGGTCGGCTGGTCGATGATCCCGGGCGCGCGCCAAGCCCTGCGGGTGATCGGCGACCACACCGATGTGGTGACCTATGTCAGCAAATACACCCGCCGCCGGTTCTCGCCCGCGTTCGGGGCGCAGGCGGCACTCGAATATCTGCCTCCCGCTGTGGATTCCGAGGTGTTCAAGCCGGATCCGGCCGCGCGGGCGGAGCTGCGGCAACGCTACGGGCTGGGGGACCGGCCCACCATCCTGTGCCTGTCGCGACTGATGCCGCGCAAGGGCCAGGACATGTTGATCATGGCCATGCTCGACGTTCGCCGGCGGATCGACGGCGCGGTGCTGGTCATCGCGGGCGGCGGGCCGTACGAACAGAAGCTGCGCGGACTCGCCGAGGCCCTGGGTCTCCAAGACGATGTGGTGTTCGCGGGCCGGGTCGCGTCCAAGGAGCTCGCCGCGCACTACACGATCGCCGATGTGTTCGCCATGCCCTCCCGCACCCGCGGCTTCGGCCTGGATGTCGAGGGCCTGGGCATCGTCTACCTGGAGGCTTCCGCCGCGGGAGTGCCCGTGGTCGCGGGCAATTCGGGTGGAGCGCCGGAGACCGTGCGCGAAGGCGAGACCGGTCTGGTCGTCAACGGCCGCTCCACCGACTCCATCACCGAGGCAATTGTCCAGATCCTCTCCGACCGCGATGCCGCCGCCCGCATGGGTTCGGCCGGTCGAGCCTGGGTACAGCAGCAATGGAGGTGGGATCTCATGGGTGAACGACTACGCGAACTCCTCGACCCGAATGTCCGGCAGGCACTGCGCTAGGCTCAGCGCCGTGAGCAGTATCCAGGTTGCCGATCAGACCTTCGTCGCCGCGCCGGGCACGGCCGTGGCCGAGGTACTGGCGGATCGTGGCCGGTGGCGCCGGTGGTGGCCGGACCTGACCCTTCAGGTCCGGGAAGACCGGGGTGACAAGGGGATTCGCTGGACCGTCGAGGGGCCGGTGACCGGCACCATGGAGGTCTGGCTGGAACCCATGCTGGACGGCGTGATCATGCATTACTTCATGCACGCCGAACCGCAGGCGCTGACCGGCATGTCGGCGCGGGAACTGCTGGCCGCCAACCGGGCTCGCCGGGTCGCCGGCAAGAAGATGACCTTCGAGGTGAAGGCCCGGCTGGAAGCCGGTCGCAAGGCCGGCGTCGCCCCCTCCGCGCGCTAATTCACCCACCTCGCGGCGGTCCGCCCGCCGCGTCCAGAAAGGAAGCGTTGCCACCCATGGCCGATCGCACTCAACGGTCGATCGTGATCGCCGCCCCCGCCGATCGGGTGATGGGCGTGATCGCCGACCTGGAGTCGTATCCGGAATGGGTCGCCGCGGCCCGCTCGGTGGAGGTGCTCGAGAAGTACCCCGACGGCCGGGCCCGCACCGCGCGTTTCGTGCTGGACGCCGGCGTCGTCAAGGACACTTACACGCTGTCCTATACCTGGCGGCCCGACGGCAAGGCGGTCAGCTGGACGCTGGTCGGCGGTGACTTGCAGAAGGCGCAGGACGGCACCTACGAGCTGATCGCGCTGCCGGACGGCACCACCCAGGTGGTCTACGAACTCACCGTCGACCTGAACATCCCGATGATCGGTATGTTCAAGCGCAAAGCCGAGAAGGTCATCACCGACACGGCATTGAAGGAACTCAAGAAACGGGTCGAAGGCTGACCGCGAGTACACAGGGGGGCCCGCCGCGGCCATCCACCAGGGTGGAGCTGTTCGTCGGCAAGGGCGGAGTGGGGAAGACGACGCTGGCCTGCGCGACCGCGCTCGCCTATGCGCGCGACGGGCAGCGGGTGCTGCTGGCCTCGCTGGATCAGGCGCATTCGCTCGGCGATGCGCTGGGGTTCCGGTTCCGGCGCGAACCCGGCGGGGTGGCCTCGGTCGCCACCGGGCTCGATGTGATCGAAGTGGATTCGCTTGCGCTGCTGGAGGATCGATTCCGGTCGGTGGCCTTGATGCTCTCCGGGGCGGGGCACGATCACGGGGTCGATATCGGGGCGCTGGATCCGGCCGAAGTCACCGGGCTGCCCGGGGTGCAGGAGATCCTGGCGCTGCTGGAGATCACCCAGTTCGCCGAGCGCGCCCGCTGGGATGTGATCGTGGTGGACTGCCCGCCCTCGGCGGACATGCTGCGCATCGTCACCACGCCCGACACGCTGCTGGGTTACCTGGAACGGGTATGGCCCGCGCATTCGCGCACTTTGAGCGCCGCCGGCGGGGATTTCCGCAAGGCGGTACTGGCGGTCAGCGTCGAGCAGATCGTGGCCGCGGTGGCGGGCGCACGGGACCTGATCGCCGATCGCGAGCGCACCGGAGCCCGCCTGGTGACCGCGCCCGAACGGGTGGCCGTGGCCGAATCCGCGCGCGTCCGCTCCGCCGCCGCGCTGCTCGGCCTGCGCCTGGATTCCATACTGGTCAACCGGGTATTACCCGAAATGCCTGCTCCGGCAGGTACGGAAGAGCCGCATCCCGCGGTGCGCTGGTACTTCAACCGCCGCGGCGAGCAGCTCGACGTGGTCGACGAACTCCGCAAGCGCATGCCCGGTATACCCGTCCAGGTGGTCGGGCACGCCGGGTCCGAGCCGATCGGTCTCGCCGCCCTCTCCGCGTTGTCCTACGAGGTCGACGCGAGTGGTAACTGGGTGGGAACGGGTCCGGTACCTATGCTTGGCACAGATGTGGACGCCGCGACGTCCGTTTCCGCCGGGCCGGTGGTGCGGCTCGAATCCGGAACCGGGCTGCACTCGGTGTTCGCGATGCGCATGCATCTGCCGGTGGTCGATCCGTCGACCGTGCAGCTGGGACGAGTGGAGGACGATTTGATCGTGGGAGCGGACGGCGTCAGGCGGCGCCTGCGCCTGGCACCGGTATTGCGGCGGTGCACGGTCGATGGCGCCGAACTCGACGGCGATCAACTCGTCATCCGATTCCGTCCCGACCCTCAGGTGTGGCCGAAATGAGTACGACAACGCGAAACGATGCGGCGGGCGGGTCGAGCGCGCACGACAGTGCGCGGCCCGGTCAAGCCGAGGTCAACTTCGCCGAATTCGCCGAGGAGCTGCGGCTGCTCGCCGAGGCCGTGCTCGAGCGCGTCGAACCGGTGCTGCGGCGCACGGCCTCCGACGGCCGGGTCACCTGGGACAATTGCAGCTGGTGCCCGGTCTGCGCGGCGGCCGCCATCGTGCGCGGTGAGCATCACGACGTGGTCGCGGCCATCGCCGACCATGGGACCGCGATCGTCACGGTGCTGCGCGAAGCGCTCGCCGGGGTGCCCGTGGAGCCGGTGATCCCGCCGGACCTGGACCCCGAATCCGCCGAATTCCATGCCCAGCACCAGCATTCGGGCACGCGGGCGGGTATCCCGCCCGAGGCGCCGGAGACCGGTTCCGCGAGCGAGTCCGGCGCCGAGGGTAAGCGCCGCTTCGGCCGCGGCCCCGGCACCGCCCGCCGACCTGGCGACGAGAATGCCGCCGCCCCTGCGGATTCCGGGCCCGCACCGGGTCGCAAAACGGGGGAGCGAGGGCGGTCGAAGCCGGGCTACGTGCCCATCAACGTCACCATCAAGGCATGAACGGCGGTGGGAACGTGCCGTTGACAGTCGGAATCGATGTGGGCGGCACGAACATTCGCGCGTCGGTGGTGGACGGGTCCGGGGAGGTCCTCGACACCGTCACCGCTCCGACCCCGCAATCCGCCCGCGCGCTCGAGGACGCCCTCGCCCGCGCGGTGCGTGAGCTGTGCGCCCGGCATCCCATCGGCGCGGTGGGCCTCGCGGTTGCCGGTTTCGTCGACGAAGACCGTGCCACCGTGCGTTTCGCACCCCACCTGCCCTGGGAGGACGCGCCCGTAGCGCAGCGCCTGACCGACCGCCTCGGCCTGCCGGTGATCCTGGAACACGATGCCAACGCGGCGCTTTGGGCCGAATACCGTTTCGGCGCGGCCGCCGGTGGTCGCAATGTTGTGCTCGTGGCCATCGGCACCGGCATCGGCGCGGCCCTGCTGATCAGCGGCCAGCTCTATCGCGGAAGCTACGGCGTGGCACCGGAACTCGGCCACATCCAGGTGGTGCCCCAGGGCCGAGCCTGCGCCTGCGGCAAACGCGGTTGCTGGGAACGCTATTGCAGCGGAACAGCTCTCGTCGACACCGCCCTGGAAATGCTGGCCACCGACCCGCAGCGCTCCAAAGTCCTGGCCCGGGAGGCCCTCCGCGACCCCGGCTCTCTCACCGGCCGCCGCGTCGCCGGCGCGGCCCAAGACGGCGACCCCGTGGCCCAGGACGTGATGACCGACTTCGCCCGCTGGCTAGGTCTCGGCCTGGCCGCCGTCAGCGATATCTTCGACCCTGACCTGATCGTCGTAGCCGGCGGCGTAAGCACCTCGGCTCCGCTGTTCCTGGACGACGCCCGTGAACACTACGCAGCCTCGATCACCGGCGCCCGGCACCGCCACCTGGCCCGCATCCGCACCGCCCAATTGGGCGAAGCCGCAGGCATGATCGGCGCCGCCGAACTGGCCCGGGCCGCCCTCGAGGTCCCCCACACCGCCGTCCCCGCCCACCGTTGACCGCTCCGGGACTCCTCCAGCTGTAAAAGCTGGATGAACCGATCACATTGGGCGGGGGAGAGGTTGGTCACCGATCGGTCTCAGCGGTAGGGTGGGCTTTTGAGTGTGGTGCCCGCAACGAGGCCGGTCCCGGGTATCGAAAAAGGGGAAAGGACGCAATGTTCTACTGGCTGCTGAAGTTCGTCTTCGTGGGACCGCTGATCCAGTTGCTGAACCGGCCCAAGGTCGAAGGCATCGAGAACATACCGGCCGATGGTGCGGCGATTCTCGCCGGTAATCACCTGAGCTTCACGGACTGGCTGTTCACCCCGCTTGCCAGTCCCCGGCGCATCACCTACCTGGCCAAGGCCGAGTACTTCACCACCCCCGGCCTCAAGGGGCGGTTGCAGAAGTTCTTCTTCTCCGGCACCGGCCAGTACCCGATCGACCGCTCCGGCGCGAGCGCTGCCGAGGGTGCGCTGAACACCGCGCGCAAGCTGCTGGAGGAGGGCCGCCTGGTCGGGTTGTACCCGGAGGGCACCCGCTCCCCGGACGGCCGCCTGTACAAGGGCAAGACCGGTGTGGCCCGCCTCGCTCTGGAGACCGGCGTCCCGGTGATCCCGGTGGCGCTGATCGGCACCGACCAGGTCTGCCCGCCCGGACCGTTCCGCTGGCGGCCGCGCAAGGTGACCGTGAAGTTCGGTAAGCCGATCGACTTCTCGCGCTACGAAGGCATGGGCGGCAACCGTTTCGTCGAGCGCGCAGTCACCGACGAGATCATGTACGAACTCATGACCATGGCCGGGCAGGAGTACGTGGACGTCTACGCCGCCAGCCTGAAGGAAGGCGTGCCGTCGGGTTCGCGTCCCGATGCCGACCGCGTCCCGCAGACCATGGCCGGCTGAGTCTCCGCCTGGCGGAACACGATCGAAAAGAACCCCGGGAGCGATTCCCGGGGTTCTCGCGTTTCAGCGGAGCGTCAGAAAGCCTTCATCCGCCGATGCGCCTCGATGGCCTCGAACTTGGCGAGATTGTGCCGGGCATCGGCCAGCGCGTCGTGCGCGTCCTTCGGCACCGGCGGCAGCGCGGGCCGTCCGTGCTGATCCCAATGCTGGCGCAGCTCATTGGTGTAGCGCGGCAACGCATTCGGCAGATCCACCATCGACCCCCACAGCTGGCACAGGGCGACGTGGTCGTAAGCGCCCACCCAGGCCCACAGTTCGGGTTCCACCCCCGTCCGCGGCACCAGGAACTTGTACAGCTCCTCCCGGATCTTCTCCCGGCTCTTCCACAGCGGCGAGGCGGGCGGCGGCAGCTTCGGCAGCACGTTCCGGCGAACGAAAGGTCCGGCCTTCGACGCATCGAATTCGTTGGAGACGGCATAGTATTCGCGCCCGTCCTCACAGACGACGGCGATCGACACCAGATCGATGGTGACCCCGTCCTCGATGAATTCCGAGTCGTAAAAATACCGGATTGGTCTCTCCTCAGTTCGTTGCCGCTGACCTCTGTCATCGACGCTCCCCGACGATCTGCGCGGATCGTCCGATGTCCCACCCTAGGCAACCGCCCCGCCGCCCCGCCCGGCAGGCGCAGACCATCCGGCATGGTGTGATCGATCCCAGCCCTGGGGGTGGTCCAAGTCACCGCGAGCGGTCCGTATTCTGAACGGGTGAACTGGACCGTCGACGTACCGATCGATCGCTTGCCCGAGCTGCCCCCGTTGCCCGCCGAGCTGCGTCGCCGGCTGGATGACGCCCTGGCCCGTCCGGCCTTACAGCAGCCGTCGTGGGATCCCGAGCAGGCCGCCAAGATGCGCACCGTGCTGGAATCCGTGCCGCCCATCTGCGTGCCCGCCGAGGTCGAGGAGCTCAAGCTACGCCTGGCCGAGGTCGCGCGCGGCGAGGCTTTCCTCATGCAGGGCGGCGATTGCGCGGAGACCTTCGCCGACAACACCGAACCGCATATCCGCGGCAATATCCGCACCCTGTTGCAGATGGCCGTGGTGCTCACCTACGGCGCCAGCCTGCCGGTGGTCAAGGTCGCGCGCATCGCCGGCCAGTACGCCAAGCCGCGCTCCGCCGACACTGACGCGCTGGGCCTCAAGTCCTACCGCGGCGACATGGTGAACTCGCTGGTCGCCGAAGCCGGTCTGCGCGAGCACGATCCGTCGCGCCTGGTCCGCGCCTACGCCAATGCCTCGGCCGCGATGAACCTGGTGCGCGCGCTGACCTCCGCCGGCATGGCCGACCTGCACAAGGTGCACGACTGGAATCGCGAATTCGTCGCCCAGTCCCCGGCCGGCGCCCGCTACGAGGCGATGGCCACCGAGATCGATCGCGCGCTGGCGTTCATGAACGCCTGCCGGGTGAACGACCCGAACCTGTCCAGCGCGCGGCTGTACGCCAGTCATGAAGCGCTGGTGCTGGATTACGAACGCGCCATGCTGCGCCTGGCCGAGCATCCGGTCACCGGTGAGCCGTCGCTCTACGACCTGTCGGCGCACTTCCTGTGGATCGGTGAGCGCACCCGCGGGCTCGACGGCGCGCACATCGCCTTCGCCGAACTGCTCGCCAACCCGATCGGCTTGAAGATCGGCCCCACCACCACGCCGGAGATGGCGGTGGAGTACGTGGAGCGGCTGGACCCGAACAATGAGCCCGGCCGCCTGACCCTGGTCGCGCGCATGGGCAATGGCAAGGTGCGCGATGTGCTGCCCGCCATCATCGAGAAGGTGCAGGCCACCGGTCATCAGGTGATCTGGCAGTGCGATCCCATGCACGGCAACACGCACGAGGCGTCGACCGGTTACAAGACCCGGCACTTCGATCGCATCGTGGACGAGGTGCAGGGCTTCTTCGAGGTGCATCACGCGCTGGGCACCCACCCGGGCGGCCTGCACATCGAGCTCACCGGTGAGAACGTCACCGAATGCCTCGGTGGCGCCCAGGACATCTCGGATCTGAATCTCGAGGAGCGCTACGAGACCGCCTGCGATCCGCGCCTGAACACCCAGCAGTCCCTGGAGCTGGCCTTCCTGGTCGCCGAGATGCTGCGCTGAGTTCCGCACACGAGTACGGCCCGATCGGAATCCGATCGGGCCGTTCGCGTTTCCGGTGTTCCTATGGGATCAAGGCAACGCCACGAGGGTGATGGTCGCCCCCGGTTCCACACTCGCGTTGGGCGCGACGCTCTGCGAGATGACGATCGACGAGTCGTTGGCGGCCAACTGCCGCACCGTGACCGTCAAACCCATCCCCTCCAGTTTGGAGCGCGCGGTCGAGACGCTGTTGCCCAGCACCGAGGGCATCTCCAGCGCGTTGTTGACGATCAGCACCACGCCGTTGCCGGAATCCACGGTCGCCCCGGAGGCCGGATCGGTGCCGATGACCTGGCCGGACTTCACCTTGCCGTCGTATTCGCTGCGGGTGGAGCTGACCGTGAGCCCGGCCTTCTGAAGGGCGGTCCGCGCTTCTTCCTCGGTCTTGCCGCTCACATTGGGCACCTTGACCGGCTGGGATCCCTTGCTCTTGTAGACCTTCACCTGCGCGTTGGCGGGCAGTACGGTGCCGGGGCCCGGATCCACTTTGGCCACACTGCCTTTGGGTGCGGTACTGCCGACCTCGCCGCCGTCCACGGGGGTCAGTCCGGCCTCGCGAATGGCCTTGTTGACCGCGTCCACGGACTGCCCGGCCTGCACATCGGGGACCTTCGGTTTACCGCTGGAGACCAGCACCGCGATGGTCGCGCCCTTGAGCACCTTGCTGCCGGCGGACGGATCGGTGCCGACCACATTGCCCTGCGGAACGGTGTCGGAAGCCTTGTTGCGGATCTCGGTCTCGAAGCCGGCGGATTGCAGGGTGCTGACCGCCTTCTGCTGATCCATGCCCGCGATGGACGGCACCGCGTCGTAGCGCCCCACCCCGAGCCACCAGCCGCCGATGCCGAGCAGCAGCGCCAGGGTGATCACGATGCCGAGCCAGATCATCACTCGCCGCCGAGATCTGCCGCGATCCTCGATGAAATCGCCACGGCCGGAAGGCTGATCGGGGGGCGCGGCGGACGGCGCGTAATCGGGCGCCAATTCCCGTGCGGCCGTCATGACTCTGGTCTGCTGATGCGGCGGCTGCACGAATTCGGTGGGCGGATCCACCGGCAGCTTGGTAGTCATATCGGCCGCGCCGGCCGGGGCGTGCCGCGCACCGGCCGGCGCGTGCCGGGCGGCGGGGGCATGCCGGACCGGGCCGGGAGTGTGCGGGGCGCGGGCGGGCATTTGCGGAGTCGGACCGCCGACCCGGTAGCGCGAGCTGAGATGTTCGGCCGATTCCTGCGGCGCGGGCACCCGGTATTCGGGTAGCTGGAGGTCGCGGGCGATCCGGCGTAGCTCGCCCGCCATCTCGGTTGCGTTCGAGAAGCGATGCGAGGGTTCGCGGGCGGTGGCGTGCGCGACCAGTTCGTCGATCTCCGGCGGTACGCCGCCGATGAACCGGCTCGGGCTGGGCACATCCTTCTCGGTCCGCTGCAAGGCGATCGAGAGCGAATTGTCGCCGGTGAAAGGGGTACGCCCGGTGAGCATTTCGAAGATGAGAATGCCCGCCGAGTAGACGTCGCTGCGCGCGTCGGCATCGCCGGTGGTGACCTGTTCGGGCGAGAGGTAGGCGGCGGTGCCCAGTATCACGCTGTCGGCGGTGATCTTGGCCTCCGCGACCGCGCGCACCAGGCCGAAGTCGGCGATCTTGACTTCGCCGGAGTCGGAGATGAGGACGTTCTCGGGCTTGATATCGCGATGCACCAGCCCGGAGGCGTGCGCCACGCCGATGGCTTGCAGCACCGGTTCGGCAACCGCGCGCACCGCGTGCGGCGGCATCGGCCCGCGTTCGCGCAGCAGCTCGCGCAGGGTGCCGCCCTCGACCAATTCCATGATCAGGAACGGGTGGTCGCCGTCCACGCCCTGGTCGTACACCGCGACCAGCGAGGGGTGTTTGAGCTTGGCGACCGCGCGCGCCTCGAGCTCGAATCGCGTCAGGAATTGCGGATCGGATGCGAACTTCGGATCCATCACCTTGATAGCGACCGGTCGGTCCAAGCGGGTGTCGACCCCTCGGAACACCATGGACATACCGCCACGCGCGATCGGCGCGTCGATGCGGTAGCGCCCTTCCAGCATCTCGCCGATCAACTGACTATTGCCCTTCCACGTTGCCTGCCGCCCGGTGCGGCTCACCCGATGGTAGTCGCGTCGGGGTGTGATGCGGCCGTGGCGACGCGACCGACTACCGTTATCGGGGTGAGTGCCTTTCCTTGCAGCGAAGACGTCCTGCCGGCTTCGGTGACCCTGATCCCGCTGCCCGACGTGGCAGAACAGCTGGGCATGGTGGTCACCCGGGTGCACCAGATGCTGCGTGACCACCAGATCCTCGCGGTCCGCCGCGACGGCATCGCCGGCGTCCCCAAGGAGTTCTTCGACTCCACCGGGGCGGTCGCCAAGCATGTGACCCCGCTGATCACCGTCATGCGTGACGGTAAATACACCGACGAAGAGATCCTGGAATGGATCTACAAGGAGGACGACTCGCTGCCGGGTCGCCCCATCGATGCCCTGCACGGGCCCCTGGCGCGCGAGGTCATCCGCCGCGCCGCCGCGGATCCGTTCTGAGCCGACGATTCACCGTTCCCCGGCGCTGAGGTGCCGGGGAACTATCGGTATGTGCGCCGCAGGGGGCGGGAGGCGGCGAATTCCTTTGCGGCGACCCGGATTCGGCGGTGGCGGGGGACCACGGCGCGGCGGGTGAAGACGGCGTAGTCGGTGCGTTCGATTTCGTCGAGGATGCCGCTGTAGAGGGTGGCGGCGGTGCGGATGCCGGGGCGGACTCGCGCGGACAGCAGATCGATGCCGGGGGTGGCGCGGCGGTAGACGCCGCGGTTGACGGCGATCAGGTGGGCGAGGGCCCGGCGCACGCGCTGGTCGGTGCGGCCGGTTTCGCGGCAGTGCAGCAGGAGTCCGGCGTCCACGTCGAAGGCGGCCAGTTCGTCCGCGGGCAGGTAGACGCGGCCGCGGTCCAGGTCTTCGGCGATATCGCGCAGGAAATTGGTGAGCTGGAAGGCTTCACCGAGCGCGGCGGCCGCGGGTTCGGCTTCGGCGCGGGGGACCACGGTGCCGAGCACCGGAAGCAATTGCAGGCCGATGGCGGCGGCCGAACCGCGCATGTATTCGCGCAGAGCGTCCATGGACGGGTAGCGGTCGCGGTATTGCGGTCCGCCGGGGATGTCCATGCGCATGGAGTCGAGGAACACCCAGAAGTGTTCGGGCGCAATGCCATAGCGGCGGATGGTGTCGGAGACGGCGAGCAGGATGCGGTCTTCGTCGGTCGCCGGAGTATCCACCGGAGCCTGCGCCAGCCGCCCGCGTAGCTCGTATTCGATCCGGTCCAGCGACCGTGCCGATTCCGCGGCACGGGTGGGCGCGTCGGCGGCGTCCACGATGTCGTCCACCATGCGCGCGAACGCGTACAGCGCGTGCACTGCCGGTCTTCGCTCTGCTTCCAGCAGCCGCGTGGCCAGGAAATACGTCCGCCCGTGCGCGGCGGCGATCCGGCGGCAGTCCCGATAGGCGCGAGCCAGCCGCGCCTCGTCCTCGGATGCGGCCGGGCCACCGTCCACCGCACGCAGATGCGGATGTGCTTGCCCTAGCCCGGCATTCCGGTCGTGGTGCCCGAATTCCGCGTTGGTCATGTCGTGGTGGCGTGGCCGCCGTCGATCCGCGCGGCCTCGCGATGCGGGTGGTGGGCGCTCAGCTTCAACGGGTCCGCGTTCTTGAGCGACAGCGCCGCCACCACGGCCGCGAAGGTGGCCAGGGCGACGTGCAGGAAGCTGTACAGGCCGATGGACCCGTCGGGCTGGAACACCAGCATGAGCCAGGTACACACGCCGACCAGCCATTGCAATGTCCCGGTGGACAGCGCGAATCCGGCGGCGAGGGCGAGCGGCCACGAGTAGTACCAGGGCAGCGCGGCGGGGGAGAGGATGACGATCGCGACGAAGGCGACCAGGATGCCCATCACCGCTTCGCGTTCGGTGCTCTTGAACCGCCACCACGCCCACACCAGCACCGCGACCATGGCGATCGCGCAGATGGTCCGGGTCACCGACAGCACCGATTCCAGCCGCAGCGGCGTCACCCAGGTGACCATGTGCGCCAGCACGGTCGGCAGCGACAGCCAGTTGATGATCTTCTTCGACCCCGACAGCGCGGTCAGCCAGCCGACCCCGTCGCGCCCCAGCCCGGTCAGCCAGGTGGCGACGGTGAACACCAGCACGAACACCGCCACGCCCAGCCCGCTGATCTTGGCGAAAGTCCGCACCGGATGCGGCAGTTCGCCCTCGTTCTGCGCGGCCCGGCGTTCGCGTTCGTGAATCATCCAGATCCACACCAGGAATGGCAGCGCCACGCCCGCGGTCGCCTTCACCGCCACGCCGATCGCCACCACCACGATGCCCGCCGCGTGATGGTGCTCCAGCACCAGCGCGATGCCCGCGGTCATCAGCCCGACCATCAGCATCTCGTTGTGCACGCCGCCGATGAGATGGATCAGCACCAGCGGATTGAGCACCGCCAGCCACACCGCCACGGTCGGCTTGCCGCCGAGGTGTTTGGTCAGATGCGGTACCGCCCAGAGCATCAGCGCCAGGCCCGGCAGCATGACCAGCCGCAGCGCTATGGTCCCCGCCACCACGTTGTCACCGGTGATGGTGGTGATGCCGCGCGCCATGAGCAGGAAGATCGGCCCGTAGGGGGCGGTGGTGGTGGTCCAGACCGGGCTCACATTGTCCAGCAGCACACCGGGGTTCTGCACCGGCCCGACCAGGTACGGGTTGAAGCCGTCGCGCAGCAGCGCGCCCTGCGCCAGATACGAGTAGGCGTCGCGGCTGAACATGGGGACCGCGAACAGCAGCGGGAAGATCCAGATGCCGACGATGGCGCGCAGCTCGTTCAGGCTGACCGTCGCGCCCGGCTGATTGCCGATGACGATGCGCCCCAACCGCACCCACGCGGTGATCATGGCGATGACGCCGATCCAGACGAACACCGTGGACAGCACGTAGCCGTGCCCGAAGCGCAGCCACGACAGGTGCGCGGCCTCCAGCAGCGGATCGGTGCGGCGCAGGCTGCCCGCGCCGAAGCCGCCGAAGGTGATCAGCATGGCGCCGAAGAATCCGAGCGCGGCGGCGTGCCCTTCCGGGCTGCGGGCGAAGTCGGCGGCATTGCGCAACCAGTGCGGCGCGGCCAGGTGATCGTCCGGGTGCGCCGCCGCGGCCTCGCGGGCGCGGGTGGCGTCCGGGGCGATGGCGGCGTCCATATCGGGGGTCGGCATAAGGCGGTCGTTCCCCCCGGAAAGGTCGGCGGCGGCTGCGCGCGTTGGATTCAGGACGCCGGTCAGTCTAGTGCTTCACCGCCGGTGCTACCGCCCCGGTGCGGGGTGATCGGGTCCGGGCATGTCGGAGATCACCCCGTGATCCGCGCCGCAGCGAGTTTTCCGGAGAGTAGCACCGTCGGAACGCCTACGCCGGGGACGGTTCCGGAGCCGGCCAGCACGACGTTTTCGCGGCCGCGCACCAGGTTCCGGGTACGGAACGGACCGGTCTGACGGAACAGGTGGGCGGCGGAGAACGGCGTGCCCGCGAGCATGCCCTTGCGCGCCCAGGTGCGCGGGGTGTCGATGTGGTCGATGGTGAAGGCTTGCGAAATGCCTTGGTAGCCGCGGTTTTCCAGGGTTTCCAGGAGTTCGCGCAGGTAGTGGGGTGTGAGCCGGTCCCAGTCCAGCGGCGCCGCATCCAGATTCGGGCAGGGGGCCAGCAGGGAGAACGGTTCGTATCTGCGCGTCTCGCCCAACCGACCGGTCGCGTCGATATGCGGTTCGGTGCGGTCGATGTACAGGTTCGGGTCGGTCAGCGCCGGCCGGGTCAGCAACAGCGACGGATCGCTCATCAGCTTCCCGCGGCCGCGCCGGGCCGCGATCTCGGCGAAAGTCCGGGTCCACTCGTGCCCGAAGTCGATGGTGTGATGGGCCTGCACCGGCCAGTTCGCCGCCACATCCGCGGGCACCGTGCCGTGCGCGACCACTGCCGAGGGGGATGCGCGCAACCGGCGGCGGCGACGCAGCCCGAAGCGGCGCAGCGAGCCGATATCGGCCGTCACCACCAGTGCATCGCACCGCAGCGCCCGCCCGTCGGCGGTGTGCACGGCGGTCGCCCGCGCGCCGTCGTACTCGATCCCGGTGACCTCGGTCCCCAGTTCGAGCGTGCCGCCCGCATCCGTGAACGCCTTCGCCATGGCCGTGGCGATCGCCCGCATCCCGCCCTCCGGGTACGAAACGCCCAGGCAGGTATCCATATAGGGAATCGCCCCGTAGACCGCCAAGGCCTGATCCGGCGAGGTTCCCGCGAACAGCGCCTGGAAACTGAACAGCCGAGCCAACTGCTCATCGCCCATGATCTTGCGCACCCGCGGTCCGAGCCGCCCGAAAGCCCGCAGTCGCACCAGCTTCAGCAGCGCCCGCCGCTTGGCCGGGTAGCGCACCATGTCGAGGGGCGAATCGAAATTGGTGTCCATGAACTGCCCGAACTCGGCCTCGTACACTCCGCTCAGCCACCCCCGCAGTCGCCGATACCGTTGCGCCGCACCGGCATCCCGCACCCGCGCCACCTCGTCCGCCATGGCCTTCGGATCCGAGTAGACCCCCACCTCGCCGCCGTCGGCGAACCGCGCCCGATACGCGGGCTCCATCTCGATGATCCGCAGCCCGACGCCTTCGCGCGTCTGCCCGACAGCGGCCAGCGCCTCGTCGATCAGGCCGGGTATGGTCAGAATCGTTGCCCCGGAATCGATCTCATAGTCAGGCCCGCGATAGGACCCGACCCGGCCGCCCGGTCGATCGTCGCGCTCGAGCACGGTCACCTGCCGCCCCGCGCCCACCAGATGCAGTGCGGCCGCCAGCCCGGACAACCCGGCCCCGACCACCACGACCCGATCCGTCGCTCCCGCAACCGTTTTCATGCCGTGTCAGCCTTCCTGCCGCTGTCCGCGGTCTCTGTCGTGCGCCGGTGCGCCGATCCGGCTGCGGCGGACACGCGCCGGGGCGGCTGGACGGTATCAGTAGGCGCGTGCGGTGGCGGCCAGCGCCATCGCACGGAGTTGTCGTTTGGCGTCGCCGGTGGCGGTGCTGGCGTCCAGGGCGGTGAGGGCCTGTTCGGTGAGGCTGGTGATGCGTTGTTCGACGGCGTCGACGGCGCCCAATTCGGTGAGGACGCCACGCAATTCGGTGACCCGGTCCGGGGTCACGTCGGTGCCGAGGCTGGTGCGGATGAGGGTGGCGGCCGCCGGATTCACCTGGTCGGCGCGGTGCAGGGCTTCGGCGATGAGGACGGTGCGCTTGCCTTCGCGCAGGTCGTCGCCGGAGGGTTTGCCGGTGATGGCGGGGTCGCCGAAGACGCCGAGCAGGTCGTCGCGGAGCTGGAAGGCGATACCGATATCGGTGCCGAATTCGCGGTAGGCGGCGATCAGGTCGGCGTCGGCTCCGGCCAGCGCGGCGCCCATGTGCAGCGGCCGTTCGATGGTGTACGCGGCGGTTTTGTAGCGGTTGATGCGCAGCGCCGCCGCCACCGTCTCGTCGCCGCTGACCTCGCCGTAGATGTCCAGCAGCTGGCCGCCGAGCACCTCGGTGCGCATGCCCGCCCACACCGGGGCGAAGCGCGCGGCCGCGGCGGCGGGCAGCCCCGCGTCGCGCACCATATCGTCGGCCCAGGCCAGCGCCAGGTCGCCGATCAGCACGGCGACGCTCTCGCCGTAGTGAGCGGAATCACCCGCCCAGCCCTGATCGCGGTGCCGCCCTTCGTAATCCACGTGCACGGTCGGGAATCCGCGCCGGGTGCGCGAGGAATCGATGATGTCGTCGTGGATCAGCGCGCACGCCTGCACCAGTTCGAGGGCCGAACAGGCGGTCAGCACCGCATCGGCCTCGGCCTCCTCCGCATCGCGCCCCGCGCCCAGCCAGCCGGTCCACGCGAAGGCGGGCCGCGTCCGCTTCCCGCCGCGCAGCACGAAATCCTCCAGGGCTTGCGCGGCGTCCACGAACACCGGCCCGAGCGGCTCCACGATCTCCTTGCGGGAGACGAAGAACCCCGTGAGCCGTTCCTCCACGGCGGCGACGACTGATCCCGCGCCGACCGGAGTGCGGGTCGGAGTACCAGGTCCGGCGGACAGAGGAACCTCCTGAGCTGTGGCCGCGCTCCCCGCGCGACGCCGACGAATCCCCGCCGCCGACTGTACCGAGCGCCCGGTCCCCGCACCGCATCGGTCGCACAACAGCACCGCCGCCCTGCGGGCGCGTTCCGCGGGGCGGCCGGGTGCATGACGCGACGAGCCGCGACGTGGCTCTCCGTCCGCGCAATCTCAGTGGCTGCGAGGGTCTGCGCATCTCGGTGGTCGCGGGGGCTGCGGATCTCGGTTGTCGTGGGGCTGCGGATCTCGGTGGTCGCGGGGGCTGCGGATCTCGGTTGTCGTGGGGCCTGCGCATCTCGGTGGTCGCGGGAGGTCTGCGCATCTCGGTAGCCGGGCAGCGCGGTGCCGAGCACCGAGCGCTCGCCGTCGTGCAGGCTGGACCCGGTCGGCGAGTTGGATGCTGCCGAATGCCCGGCGCGGGTCGGCGCGGCCCGGCCTGCGGGCGAAGTCGCAGCGCATCGAGGCTGTCGCCCGGCCTCGAGTGCCGGGGCCCCCGTCGAGCGTGTCGGCCGACCCTTAAAATGGCCGGGTGAGTTTCGACAATGTACGGGGATATTCGACCCCTGGCCGAGTTTCCCGCACACCGCAAGTGTCCGGAACTCGCTCGGTGGTGCAGCAGCTGGGCCCGCGGCCCGATGGGTCGATTCCGTTCTCGGTCGAGTTCAATCCGCCGCGTGACGCGGCCGGTGAGGCTCGGTTGTGGCGGGCGGCGCGGGAGTTCGAGCGGCTGCATCCGGCGTTCGTGTCGATGACTTACGGTGCGGGCGGTTCGACCCGTGATCGCACCATCCGGGTGACCGGTCAGCTGGCGCGCGAGACCACGCTGCTGACGGTGGCGCATCTGACCGCCGTGGATCACAGTGTCGCCGAATTGCGTTCGATCGTCGGCGCCTACGCGGATTCGGGGATCCGGAATCTCCTGGTGCTGCGCGGTGATCCGCCGGGCGACCCGCTGGGGGAGTGGGTGCAGCATCCCGAAGGCGTCGAATACGCCGACGAGCTGGTGCGCATGGTGCGCGACCTCGGCGACTTCCATGTCGGCGTGGCCTCGTTCCCGCAGGGGCATCCGCGCTCCACCAGCCTCGAGCAGGACACCGCGCACCTGGCCGCGAAACTGCGTGCGGGCGCGGAGTATTCGATCACCCAGATGTTCTTCGACGTCGATCACTATCTGCGCCTGCGCGACCGCGTGGCAAAGCATGATCCGGTCGAGGGCGACAAGCCGATCATTCCCGAGCTGATGCCGATCACCTCGCTGCGCACCGTGCAGCGCGCGGTCGAACTGTCGGGCCGGGAACTGCCCACCGCCGTGCTGGAACGCCTGCGCAAGGCGGCCGGCGACGGCCCGGAGGAGGATCGCGCCGCGGTGCGCGCCGCCGGTATCGAGATCGCCACCGAGATGGCGCAGCGGCTCATCGACGAGGGCGCGCCCTGCCTGCACTTCATCACCCTGAATTTCGCCAAGGCCACCAGCGAAGTGCTGGCGAACCTCGGCTACACGGTGTCGGCGGCTCCCGCGCCCGCCTGATATCCGCTCACGCACGCCGGGTCACAACGCCCGGCGTGCCGAGTGAAATACCAGGACTTCGCTGGTAGGCGGAGTACCGTCCCCCTTCGGACCATGATTTCGAGGGGAGCGAGCGAATGCCTGTGATGACCGATCTCATCCGTATCGCGGGCGTGCTCGGGGCCTG
Organism: Nocardia inohanensis NBRC 100128; assembly: GCF_001612945.1. Taxonomy (GTDB): domain Bacteria; phylum Actinomycetota; class Actinomycetes; order Mycobacteriales; family Mycobacteriaceae; genus Nocardia; species Nocardia inohanensis. The sequence continues at coordinate 76,118 of NZ_BDBK01000019.1, read as the reverse complement.
CGCCGTGCTCACCGCCACCGGCCCGGCAACCGCCGCGCCATCCGGCGAACCGCAAGTCATCGCCCCCGCGGCCGGAGCCGACCAGTTCGCCGCTCCCGCAACGGGCACCGCCCAGGCCGCCGCCATGCTGGCCGCCATCAACCGCGCCGGTCAGGCCGCCGCCCCAGCCGACTGGTTCTCCGTCTACGGCCAAACCCTCGACGGCCTACAGGCTTTGGGCGTCGAGCCGTTCCTCTACCCGACCGCCTCCCCGTTCTGCCTGAACGGCACCGCGCTCGGCCTCGCCCCCGCCGTAGCGGGCGCGATCCCCGGCCCTTGGCCCCGCTACGCGGTCTCCATCCCCGGCCTCGACCTCTCGGCCGTCAAAGCGGGCCAGACCATGTTCGCCTTCGTCCCCTACGGTCTCAACGCCGACGGCGCCGATACCTCGGGCATGCAGGTCATCTGGCTCAACCTCACCACCGGCCGCGGCGGCGCGGCCCCGATGGGTTCGATGGCCCAGGTCGTCAACAACATGATCCCGCCGCAAGTCCCGGTCGAACTCCGCCCCGTGGTCGAACAAGCCGTCAGCGACTTCTTCACCAGCGCCCTGCCCCGCGGCGGCGTCCGCGCCGTCCCGGTCGACACCGGCTCGGGCACCGTCCTGGCCGCCATGTTCGGCGTCGTCCGCAACGGCCAGAACTCCTGCTTCTTCTTCCCGACCGTCGGAATCACCCCCGTCCCCTGAAACTCGCCCGTCGACAGTGAAACCAGCTCGGCCGCAACAGAGCTGGCCCGTCGGCAATGAAACCAGGTCGGTGGCAGCAGAACTGATCTAACGGCAACGAAATCGGATCGGCCGCGACGGATAGGCTCCGCGGCTTCGATGTCGGCGGCTGTAACGCGTCGCCGGGCGGTGGATACGCGCTTGTGGCGTTCTAGTTCCGCGCTCGGTAGACGCGCCCGCCGCGAGGGCTGATTCCCAGCTCACTGATCCGGGGTCAGTGGCCGACTCTTCCGTGCCAGTGCGTGTGTCCGGTGCGCGCGATGTGAACGTGCCGACAGTCGTGCGTACGCGGCCACCGACGCCGGTTGTGCCAGCGACGCAACGGGTATCGGCGCGCGGTGTCGCCCTGCCGGGCGGTGGATACGCGCTTGTGGCGTTCTATGTTCTGCGTTCTGTAGCCACACCCGCCGCAGGAGCTGCGGCCTGGCTCACCGATCCGAGGTGAGGGGCCGTCCCTTCCATGCCAGTGCGTGTGTCCGGTGCGCGCGATGTGAACGCGTCGACAGTCGTGCATACGCGGCCACGGATAGCGGATGTGCCAGCGACGCAACGATATCGGCGAGTGGAACCGTCCCGCCGCGCTCGGTGGAGCGGGCGAGTATCCGCCCGGTCACTCCCGCCGCGTAGCCCAGCAGCCCGGTGCGGCGGACCGCTCCACGCCCGAAGAGGGCGGCCAGCGGTGGTAGCCAATAGGCGAGCGCCGCGACCAGCCCGACGGCCAGGCTGCCCGCTGATCCGCCGTAGGCCGACCACAACCACCGGGTGTAGCCCGCCTCGACTTCGCTTGCACCCCGGTACATCCGGGTGGAGGCGACCTGTCCGCCGCCGACCAGTGCGGTCCGCCGCCCTGCCCGCCGCAGCTCTCGTGCGATCGCCAGATCCTCGGTGACTCGATCCGCGACTGCCGCGTGCCCGCCGATCGCGTGATACGCCTCGGCGTCGAACACCAGAAACTGGCCGCACGCCACCGCCATCGACGGGCGCAGACTCCGATTCCCCACCGCCACCGGCAAAGTCGAGGCCCACGACCAGGCCAGCAGCGGCTGCACCAGCCGCTCGGCCGCGGTCTCGGCCAGCTGGCGCGGCCACGGGCAGACCAGGGCCGTCCCGGATTGCCGCAACTCGGTGACCGCCGCCGCCACCGCCCCCGGCGTCAAACGTACGTCCGCGTCCAGGAATACGAGCACACCTGTGTCACCGGCCAGGTCCGCGAGCCGGGCGCAGGCCGCGGTTTTTCCGGTCCAGCCGGGGCGTGGCTCGTTCTGGTTGCGCACCAGGGTGAATCGGGCATCGTCGGTGATCGCCGCCGCCGCTGCCGCGTAGGTCTCATCGGTTGAGGCGTCGTCGAGGATGACGATGCGCAGATGTGGAATGCCCTGCTGGGCGCGGAGATCCGCGATCAGGGCGGGGAGGCGGTCGGCCTCGTCGCGGGCCGGGACGCAGACGGTGACCGGTTCGGTCACCGTCTCGGGGCGATCGCGGAGCTGGCGCAGGGTGAGCCGATTGCCCAGGGCGGCAACGGCTCCGGCGACGGCGATGGTGGTTCCGGCCCGCACCAGGCGGGTCGCGATCAATCCCGGTCGCTGAAGGTCTTGTCGGGGCGGATCCAGCGGGCGGCGCGCACGTAGGCCGGCGGATCGGGGTTGCGGCTCATGTAGGCCAGCACCGCGACCACGGCGGCGACCGCCAGCGTGATGCCGCCGACGATGCCCGCCCAGCCCGCGAAGGAGCGGGTATTGGGGTCGGAGTAGCCGACTTCGGCGTTCAGGTTGGAGACCTCGCCGGCGGGCAGCTTCCAGGTCACCACGGAATCGCCTTCGCGGGTGCCGTTGGTGGTGGCGACGCGCGCCGGGAAGGCCACGGTGAACTGGACGTCGGAGCCGCGCGGCGGCAGGCTCTTCAGGTCGACGCGGCCGGTCAGCGTGACCAGGTCGCCGGAGCGGCTGAACTGGAGGGTGAACATGCCCTGGGTCTGGTCCGAGAGGCTGCCCAGCTGCTGCACCTCGCCGAAGGTCAGATCGTCGAAGTAGACCTGGCTGCCGACGTACCCGTCCTGCGAGTAGGTGTCCACGCGCACCTTGGACGAGAGCGCGTCGGGCGCTTTCAGCTGCGGGCCCTTGTCCTGATTGTTCTGCGGCACGGCCGCCGCGATGATGCGCCCGGAGACCCGGTCGTTGGAGGAGACGCCCATCGACACCTGCACGCGCAGGCAGCCGGTCAGCATGACCGCCAGAGCCGCGAAAAGTACGGCCGCCGCGACGCGCACCCAGCGGCGCGGTCGCCGCGCAACCGGCGCGGATTCGAGCGTTTCCTCAACGATGGCGATGATCGGACTCGGCTGCACGGCTCACATCGTGCCATGACCCTGCGGCCACAGCGTGATTCGACGGGCGCGTAACGCCCGAACCAGCGGAAACCCGAGCACGCCGAGCCCGAGAAAGCCGTAGATCGCCGACACCGGCAGTCCGAGGAACACCGCGTGCGCGAGCGCCGACCCGAGCCAGGTCCACCCGAACACCGCGATCGGAACGATCCGCGCCTCCCGGTTGTCGGCCGCACTCCGATCCCACGCCTCCAGCAGCCCGGCCATCACCAAGGCGACTCCGAGCCAACCCAGATAATTCGTGACCGGGATATCCGCCAACCCTGGCAACCCGGCGATCGGCGAGCACCACGTCCACTGATCGTCCGCCACCATCTGCGGATCCAGGAACAGATCCCACCCCACCGCACCGATCGCCGTCATCGAAATCCGCTGCCAAGCACGGGAATACAGCGACTTCGCAACGAACCACACGGGATACAGCCCACCGGTCCAAGCCAGCGGCACGATCAGCGGAACCCCCGCCGGCTCCGGCCCGATGCGCCCGCTCGCATAGTCATAGCAACCGAAAGGCACGCCGGTCGCCGTCCCGATCACCTCGGCAATGAACCCGACCCCGGACACGATCACCAGGAACCCGGCCGCCCAGCGCACCCCACGCGTGATCGCCGCATGCGTCAAAGCCGTAGCGGCCGAGAGCAACACCACCGCCACCGTCACCCGGTCGCGCGCGACCCCGTGCATGAGCGGATAGGTGATCTGCACCAAGACGAGCAGCACCGCAGGCAGCGCCGCAACCGCCGTTTGCCTGTTCACCATGTTGCGGCGCGGCGACCGGCAGCGCGGTTCGCGGTGCGGTCCGGCGCCGTGGCGGACTGACCGGCGGCAGCCCCCGGCGCGCGCTCGCGTGGGCCCGCTCCGCTCATCGCCATGGGAACGAGAGCCGCCGCGGGCGCAGGTCGCGCTCGACCAACCGGGCGACGCTGCGCCCGCTCGCACCCGACACGCCGCCGCCCGGATGCGTGGACGCCCCGGTCAGATACAGCCCGGGTGCGCCCGGGACCCGGTGCCCGGCCATTTCCGGCAGCGGCCGCCACATGAACATCTGGTCGATGGACATCTCGACGTGCATGACGTTGCCGCCGATCAATCCCATCTCCCGCTCCAGATCGGCCGGTGTCTGCACGAAGCGTTCGAGCACGGAATCGGCGAATCCCGGTGCGTGCGCGTCGACTTCGGCAACGATTCGATCACCTTCTCGCTCGGCATGGGCAACCCATGAGCTACCGTCCGCCAGCTGGTACGGATGCCACTGCGCCCACAGCGAGAGCTGGTGCTGTCCGGCGGGCGCGATACTCGGATCCAGCGCACTGAAACTCATCGCCAGCACCACCGGGCGCGGCGGCAGATCACCCGCCATGGCAGCACCGTGCGCTCGCCGCAACTGCCGGCGGTCGGTCACCAGCAGCTGTAATCCGTGCGCCGACTCCTCGGCTTTCGCGCCCGGGTACTCCGGCAGCGCACTGGTCGCCGCCCGCACCACCATCCCGATCCCGGGCCCGACCCGGATCCGCCGCCGCCAGTCCGCGATCGTTCCCGCGTCGAATCCGCCCTGCTCCAGCAGTTCCAGCGTGGTGAGAATGTGACTGCCCGCGATCACGGTGTCCGCCCGCAGGTTCCGGCCGCCCGCGGTGCGGACCAGCCAGCCGTCTCCATCCCGCGTGACGGAAGTAACCGCGTCACCGGGGCTTACGATCCCGCCATCACTCCGCAACCGCGCCACCAGCGCTTCGCTCAACGCGCCACTTCCGCCCACGGCCCGCCCCGGCGGCAGGGTGTGCATGAGCGCGGCGAACCCGACCATGGGCGCGGAACCCGGCTCCGACATGGGTGGCCCGGATTGCGCGCCGAACCAGGCCAGCGCCGCCTTCAACCGCTCACTGTCGAAAAGGCTGTCCAGCAGCGCATCCCCGGTCTGCATCATCTCCCGCGAGAGCGCGTTCCCGTCGGCCCGCCCGGTCGCCCCGGCGGCTTCGCGAGCATCCATCCCCCAGAACGACTTCAGCAGGTTCCCGCCGGTCGGCGCGGCCCCGAACGCCCGCATGACCCGTGCGCTCCGCTCACCCCAGACCCGTACGAAACGCCGGTACGCCGCGGCATCCCGCTCCCCGCAGGCAGCGGCGATGGACGCACAGGTCCGGTCCAGGTCCCGGTGGAACACGATCGGCGGCGCATCCGTACCGGGCGGCGCGGGTGCGAACGCCCAAGGATCACAATCGATATAACGCAGCCCGAACCGCGCGAGCTCCAGCTCCTCGATGATCCCGGTATGCCGCACCATGATGTGCGCCGACGACCCGCGATCCACCCGATGCCCCGGAAACCGCTCGACGGTCGACACCGCCCCGCCGAGCACCGTATCCCGCTCCAGCACCTCGACCCGATGCCCCGCGCGCGCGAGATAACAAGCCGCGACCAGCGCATTGTGCCCCGATCCGATGATCACCACGCTCACGCGGCGACCCCGCCACGCCCGATCAGCGCCACCCGCAGTCCCTTTCGTTCACAGCGGCAATTGCCGGCCCAGCACCGCGAAGCGGCGGGTATCTCCGGAGAAGATGAAATGGCGCACGATATCGCCGAAGCCCTGGCGGCGGTACAACTTCCAGGCGCGATTGGCCTCCTGGTCCACCTCGGGGGTGGAGAGCAGCACCATGCGTTCGGGGCGGTTCTGGAGCAGCCGGGTGAGCAGGATCTCGCCGATGCCGCGGCCCTGGGCGCTGGGGTGCACGTGCAGTTCGGTGAGCTCGAAGTAATTCGAAAGCAGGTCGCGCGCAGCGTGTTCCGGCCATCCGGTGCGCCGCATGCCGCTGTAGACCTGCTGATGCCACCACTGGTGCGCGGCGCCGTGGTACCCGTACGCGATCGCCACGATGGGGGCGGTGCGCAGGTCGAGGCGGCCGTCGTCGTCGGGGAGCAGCGCGGCCACGGCCTGCCAGCCGGGGCGGGTGGTGTGCTCGGTCCACATGGGTGCGCGCTGGTGTTCGGTGCCGCGCGGGTAATCCATGGCCGCGACGTAGACCGACAGGGCGTCATGCAGCCGGGCGCGCAGGGTCGCGGCCGAGAGATCGACGACGACGGGTGCGGGCGTGGTGTTCGGAGTGACTGCGGTCATCGGTTGGGCGCGGCTCTCGTTCGCGGCGGGCGGATGGATCCGACAGTAGCCCGGATGCGGACCGTGGAACTTGTCGGTGGGTCTCTCTATATTCAATCCCAAGTGAAACCTTCGAATGCTTGTTCGATCTTCGTCGCCGGAAATGCGGAAACGGGACCAGGTTCCCGGAATCCACCGGAATACGGACGAGGGCCGGATCGGTAGACGAGCGGGGAGGTACCCGATGACCGGCAAAACTGAACGCCCGGCGCATACCGGCCGGGCCGGAGAGCTGTTGCGCAAGGCCGACAACCTGCTCATGCAGTCGGCGGGGGAGAAGGATCCGGCCGAACGCTTCCGCACCACGTATCTGGCCGCGCTGCGCGGCGCGGGCGCGGTGCTCGCCCTGACCGGTGCGGATCGCGCGCCCCGGGCTCGATCCCGCAACGCCTGGGTGCTGATGCAGCGTGCCGCACCGGAATTCACCATGTGGGCGGATTACTTCACCGGGCAGTCCGAGACCCGTGCCGCACTGGAGGCGGGTTTGCCCAGGCCGATCGATGATCGACGCGCCGACGAGTTCGCTTCGCGGGTAGGAGCATTCCTGCATGACGTCGAAGATCTGCTGGCTACGGCGGCCCGGCAACGTCCCAGCACCGGCTGGGTTGCCGGAATGCTGGCCTGAGTATCGGCGAGTAGGTGGTAGCGCTCTGATCGAACTCGTATTATTGGTGACAGACAGCCGCCAAGGTCGGCTATCCGTCGCCTACCCGGAGGCGACAGCCACTACCTAGTGCCGGGGGAGGTACCGTGCCACTCTCCGAGCACGAGCAGCGCATGCTCGAACAGATCGAGAGCGCGCTCTATGCTGAGGATCCGAAGTTCGCCTCGACCGTTCGGGGTGGACGGTTACGTTCTGCCACCGGTCGGCGCAGACTCCAAGCGGCGGCTTTGTTCGCCCTCGGGCTGTTCCTGTTGGTGGCGGGCATTGCCGCTCCGTTCAAGCCGGGCGGTTTCCCGATCATCAGTTTGATCGGTTTCGTTGTCATGTTCGGCGCGGGAGTGCTGTTGCTGATCGGTGGCCCCCGGATGTCTTCCGGTGGCGGCCGCGGCACGGACGCCGCTTCGGGCGCGAGCGGCGGTCCCGGCGCTCCGCGTTCCAAGCCGAAGAAGCAGGGCGGCTTCTCCTCCCGTATGGAGGATCGTTTCCGCCGCAGATTCGAACAAGACAACTGAACCGGTCGGTCGTGCAGCCCTTTTCGGGGCGTCGCACGGGCCAGGGTTGCTCCACTAACTGAATACATCGCGACACGCCGTGACGCCACACCGATTTCGGGTGTGGCGTTACGGCGTTTCTAGTAGGTCGGCCGGCGGCGTGTCGCGATCTTCCACGCCTCCCCACCACCCCCCACTGCCGTCCCCCACCGCGCCCCACGGCCGCCGGATATGCGCGCTATCTGCGGGTTTGCTGGCGGTTCCCCGAACCCCGCCGACGCGCGTCGCGCGTGTCGGGGGAACTGCGGCGAAAGTTCCCCACCCTTGTGATAGCTGGTGTGACCTGCGAAGTTCGCCAAGCGGGGACCGAGATCACCGCCGCTTTCGATTGAAAGTGGGGGAAAGTGGGGTAATGTGGAGCGCGCACTACAGGAGGCCGAACAGTCGAGAGGGTGATCCGGTAGGAGGTGGCGAGGCTTGTTTCTCGGTACCTATACCCCTCGGTTGGACGACAAAGGGCGACTGACGTTGCCTGCGAAGTTTCGCGACGAGCTGGCGGGAGGGTTGATGGTCACGAAGGGACAGGACCATAGCCTTGCCGTTTACCCGAAGGACGAGTTCACCGCCTTGGCGCGGCGAGCGGCCGCGGCGTCGAGAAGTAATCCGCAGGCCCGCGCGTTCGTCCGGAACTTAGCGGCCTCCACCGACGAGCAGCGTCCCGATGCTCAAGGCCGTATCACGTTGTCGATCGAGCACCGCCGCTACGCCAACCTCACCAAGGATTGCGTGGTCATCGGCTCGGTCGACTTCCTCGAAATATGGGACAAGACGGCGTGGGATTCCTACCTCGCCGAGCACGAGGAGGACTACTCGCAAGCCAGAGACGAGTCGCTGGGCGGGATCTTCTAGCCCGCAGCGAGGCGAGTGCCCTGCGGCCTCTGCCCGACACCGACCCTGACGTACTTCCCCAACGCCAGGTGCGGTGCTTCGGTCAGAGACCACGGGGCATTCGCAACCGCAGAGTCAGAATCGCAAGCGACCCGCTACAGCGGCCGTGCGACGTACGTGAGGCAGGAAATCCGGGAGGTCGAGGTGCACCGAAGCAGTGACGGTCCCCGCCATGTTCCGGTTCTCCTCCATCGCGCCGACGAAATCCTCGGTCCCGCACTGGAATCCGTCGACGGCGCGGTCTATGTGGACTGCACGCTCGGGCTCGGCGGGCATGCCGAGTATTTCTTGCGGACCTATCCCAACATCCGTCTGGTCGGACTCGATCGCGACACCAATGCGCTGAAGCTGGCGGGTGAGCGACTACAACCGTTCGCGGACCGGATCACCCTGGTGCACACCACCTATGACGGCATCGCCGGCGCGCTGGAACAGGCCGGGCTCTCCGCCAAGGGTTCGGTGCGCGGCATTCTGATGGATCTCGGCGTCTCCTCCATGCAGCTCGACGAGGCCGATCGCGGTTTCGCCTACTCCATCGACGCGCCCCTGGACATGCGCATGGACGCCACCACCGGTCCCACCGCCGCCGATGTCCTCAATACCTACAGCCACGGTGACCTCGCCCGGGTGCTGAAAATCTATGGCGAGGAACGCTTCGCGGGCAAGATCGCCTCCGAGGTGCTGCGCCGCCGCCAGCGCACGCCCTTCACCACCAGCGCGCAGTTGGTGGAGCTGCTCTACGACACCATCCCGGCCGCCGCCCGCCGTACCGGCGGTCACCCGGCCAAGCGCACCTTCCAGGCGCTGCGGGTCGAGGTGAACCGGGAGCTGGAATCGCTCGAGGCGGCCATGCCGGCGGCGCTGGACGCGCTCGCGCCCGGCGGCCGCATCGTGATCATGAGCTATCAGTCCCTCGAGGACCGGGTGGTCAAGACGGAGCTGGCCAAGCGTTCGGTCTCGCGCACCCCGCTGGACCTGCCCGTCGAATTGCCCGGCATGGGACCGGAATTCAAGATCCTGACCCGGGGCGCCGAGAAGGCCACCGAACAGGAGATCGAGGAGAACCCGCGGGCCGCTCCGGTGCGCATGCGGGCCGCCGAACGAATCGCAGGGGAGGACGCGCAGTGAGGTTGCGGACGCGAATTCGTTTGCGGGAGGGCATATCCCCCCGTCGTTCCGGTGCAGTGCGGGCCGGAACCGTCCATGCCAGGGGGAGTGGGGGCGTAGCCCACACGAGGATCGGGGCCGCCCTATGACTATGCAGAAGCAGGCGGCGGGCCGGGGGGCTCGCCGGGTGCAGGCGGCGGACCGGGTGAAATCCGGTGCGGCGCAGCGGGCTTACGCCAAGCGCAAGAACCGGGCGGGCCGGACCGAACTGCCGACCGTGCTGCGGCGGTCCGGGGATCCGCTGCCGCGCGGGCGCATGTACTTCGTGGCCACCATTATCGCGCTGCTGGGCTGCGGCCTGGCCACCACGCTGCTGCTCACCACCCGCGCCACCGAGGACAGCTATCAGCTGGGCGCCGCGCGCCGGCACAATACCCAGCTCTCCGATGAGAAGGCCGCGCTCCAGCGCGAGGTCGAGGCCGCCGACTCGGCGCCCGAATTGGCCCAGCGCGCCGCGGAATTGGGGATGATCCCGGCCAAGGATCCCGCCCGCCTGGTGATCGGCCCGGACGGCCAGGTCACCGTGGTCGGCAATCCGACTCCCGCACAGGGCTCCCCGGCCGCGCCGTTGAACACCACCCCCTCCGCGCCTTCGGCGCAGCCGCCGAAGCTGGTGCAGGCGCAGGGTGAACGCCTGGTGCCGGTGACCACCATCCCGAACGCGCCTGCCACCCAGTCGAATCCGGCCGCGCCGCAGAACCTCGCCGCGCCGCAGAACCCGGCCCCGCAGAATCTGGGCGGCCAGCAGAATCCCGCCGCGCAGAACCCCGGCGGCCAGAACCCGGGCACTCAGCCCGCCGCGCAACAGAACGCCGGTCAGCAGAACCCCGGCGGCCAGAACGCTGGGCAGCAGAACGCGGCCGGTCAGAACCCCGGCCAGAACACCGGTGGGCAGAACGCGGGGGCGCAGAATCCCGCGGTTCAGGCCGCGCCGGGGGCGGCTCGGTGAGCCCTTCCCGCGCCGCGCGCGGGCGTGACTCCGGCCGAACGGATTCCGGCCGGGTGCGGGCCGCCGCCGGGCGTAGCCGGGCCGCGACCGGCCGGGCGAGTTCGGGGCCGGGCCGGCAGTCCAGACCACGGCCCACTCCGGGGATGGACGGTTCGACGCGGTTCCGGTTCGGGGTGGGCCGGGTGGTCATGCTGGTCGCCCTGCTGGTGGCGGCCATCCAATTGCTGTGGGTGCAGAGCTTTTCCGCGCCGAAGCTGTCGGCGGAGGCGGCCAGCCAGCGCACCGTGCGCCTGCCGGATCCGGCGGCGCGCGGCACCATCACCGACCGCAACGGTAAATCGCTGGCCTACACCATCTCCGCGAAGGCGCTGACCTTCCAGCCGGTGAAGGTGCGCAAGGATCTGGCCGACGCGCACGACAAGCGCCCCGCCGCACCGGAACCGGACGCGCGATTGCAGGCCATCGCCAAGTACATTCACGAGAAGCTGGGCACCGCCGCACCCGAGAAGGATGTCCTGGGCAAGCTGCGCAGCGACGAGCCCTTCGTCTACCTGGTACGGAACGTGGATCCGCGGGTGGCCTCCGATATCAGCCTGCAATTCCCGGAGGTCGGTTCGGACCCACAGGAATTGCGCGAGTATCCCGGTGGTTCGCTGGCCGCCAATATGATCGGCGCGACCGGCTGGGACGGGCACGGGCAGATCGGCCTGGAATCCTCGATGGACGCCATCCTGGCCGGTTCCGACGGTTCCATGACCTACGACCGCGGCTCCGACGGCGCGGTCATCCCGGGTTCCTGGCGGGACCGGCAGCCGGCGGTGAACGGCAACGGCGTCGAGCTGACCATCGACTCGGATTTGCAGTACTACGTGCAGCAGCAGGTACAGCAGGCCAAGGAGCTCTCCGGCGCGCAGGCCGCCTCGGCGGTGGTGCTGGACGCGCACACCGGTCAGGTGCTGGCCATGGCCAACGACTCCACCTTCAATCCGCAACTGGGGCCGCAGTATTGGTCGCAATCGGATCTGGGCAACCCGTCGGTGCAGGAGGTGTACGAGCCCGGTTCGGTGAACAAGATCGTCACCGCGGCCGCCGCGATCGAGTACGGGCTCACCAATCCCGATGAGGTGCTTCAGGTTCCGGGCGCCATCTCGCTCGGCGGCGTCACCGTGCACGACGCCTGGGAGCACGGTGTCGCGCCGTACACCACCACCGGCGTCTTCGGTAAGTCCTCCAATGTGGGCACCCTGATGCTGGCCCAGCGGGTCGGTGAGGACCGCTACTTCGACATGCTCAAGAAGTTCGGACTGGGCCAGCGCACCGGTGTCGGCCTGCCCGGCGAGAGCGCGGGCGTGGTGCCCTCGCGGGACCAGTGGTCGGGCTCCACCTTCGCGAACCTGCCCATCGGCCAGGGTCTTTCGATGACCACGCTCCAGATGACCGCCATGTATCAGGCCATCGCCAACGACGGGGTGCGGATTCCGCCGCGCATCGTCAAGGCCAAGGTCGCCCCGGACGGCACCCGCACCGAGGAGGAGCAGCCCGAGGGCGTGAAGGTGGTCAGCGCGCAGACCGCGGCCACGCTGCGGCAGATGTTCCAGTCGGTGGTGCAGAAGGATCCGCGCGGCGTGCAGCAGGGCACCGGCGGTTCGGCGGCCATCGAGGGGTACCAGGTGGCTGGAAAGACCGGTACGGCGCAGCAGATCGACCCGAAATGCCGTTGCTACTCCAGCGATCGCTATTGGATCACCTTCGCCGGGATGGCGCCCGCCGACAATCCGCGCTACGTGGTCGGCATGATGCTGGACGCGCCGGTGCGCAGCTCCGACGGCAGCGGTGGCGGGTCGGCCGCGCCCCTGTTCCACAGCATCGCCTCCTGGGCCTTGCAGCGGGACCGGGTGCCGCCGTCGCCGCCCGCGAAACAGCTGGTTCTCCAGGCGAGTTAGAGCAGGTAGGCGATGAATGTGACCCCCGCCGCGACCGCCGTGGGAAGGGGCGGGTGACCGAACTGCGCCGTGCCGTCTGCGCGGCGATCGAACACAGGTAACCTGACTCGTCGATCCGAGTCCCAATACTCGGAATCGGCATAAGACCACCATCCCGGAGAGGAGCTTCGTGCCCGCGCAGTCGCCGCCCCGCGGAGATTCGGCAGAGTCGCCCCGCGGAAACTCGAGCGAGCCGCAGGTGCTCCGGCCCGCCACCCCGCAGCTGACCGGCTTGCGTACGGTGGCCGAGCTGACCGGAGCCCGTCTCGTATCGCCGCAGGTGACCGCTTGGCAGGAGGTGCGGGTCAGCGGGATCGAGCAGCGCTCCAACGCGGTCCGCGCCGGTGACCTGTTCGCCGGATTGGCGGGGGCGAAGGCGCACGGCGCTCGGTTCGCGCACGATGCGGTGGCGCGCGGCGCGGTCGCGGTGTTCACCGATCCGGCCGGGGCCGAGCTGATCGGCGAGATCGCGGTGCCGGTGCTGGTGCACGATGCTCCGCGCGCGGTGCTCGGCGAGTTGTCTTCGGCGCTTTACGGTGATCCCTCTCGCAAACTGCGCATCGTGGGCATCACCGGCACCTCGGGCAAGACCACCACCTCGTATCTGGTGGAGGCCGGGCTGGCCGCCGCCGGCCTGCGCACCGCCTTGATCGGCACCATCGAAACCCGCATCGGCGGGGTGCGGGTGCCCTCGGCGCTGACCACCCCCGAAGCCCCGCAACTGCACGCCATGTTCGCGCTCATGGTCGAGCAGGGCGTGGACGCCGTGGTCATGGAGGTCTCCAGCCACGCCCTCGCGCTGGGCCGGGTCGACGGCGTGCGCTTCGCGGTCGGTGCGTTCACCAACCTCTCCCAGGATCACCTCGACTTCCACTCCGATTTCGAGGACTACTTCGCCGCCAAGCGCCGCCTGTTCATCCCCGATGGCCCGGACAGCGCCGCGACGCCCCGCCCGTCGGTGGCCGCGCGCACCTCGGTCATCTGCGTCGACGATCAGTGGGGCCGCCGCCTCGCCGATGAGATCGCCGACGGCCTCGCCACCCGCCCCCGTCATTCCGGCGTGCTGTTGGCCGGAATCCACACGGCGGCAGTGGATCCCGGCCAACAGCACGCCGGGATGACGAGTGGCGGCGATGCCACGACGGCGGCCGGGGGTGCTGACGGCGACGCACAGGCGCGTATCGTGACCGTCGCGACTCGTGCTGGCGCGCAAGCGGATTGGACCGTCACGGCGTCGTCGGAGGGCCCGGCGGGTACGCAGGAGTTCACCGCGGCGGGTCCGGACGGCAATGTGGATGTGCGGCTGCGGCTTCCGGGGGCGTACAACATCGCCAACGGCCTGCTGGCGGTCGCTGTGTGCGCCGCCGCGGGCGTGGACGAGACTTCCGCTGCGGCGGCGCTGGGCGCGGTGGACGTGCCCGGCCGCATGCAGCGGGTGGACCAGGGACAGGATTTTCTGGCCGTGGTGGATTACGCGCACAAGCCGGCGGCGATCGAATCGGTCGTGGCCACGCTGCGTGCGTTGCTGACGGAAAAAGGGGAGGGAAGGTTGGCGGTGGTGGTCGGCGCGGGCGGCGACCGCGATGCCGGGAAGCGTCCTTTGATGGGCGCGGCCGCGGCGCGCGGAGCGGACCTGCTGATCATCACCGACGACAATCCGCGCAGCGAGGATCCGGCGAGCATTCGCGCCGCGGTCCGCTCCGGGGCAGTGGAGCTCCCGGAGGGCGAGCGCGGCGAGGTCCGGGAAGTCGGGGACCGGGCCGCCGCGATCGACACCGCCGTCGACTGGGCGCGCCCCGGTGACGTGGTGCTGGTCGCGGGCAAGGGACATGAGACAGGGCAGGAGATTTCAGGCGTGAAGTATCCGTTCGACGACCGCGAGGTGCTCGTGGCAGCCCTGTCGCGAAAGACGAGGGACCTGACGCATTCATGATCGAGATGACTCTGCGGGAGCTCGCGGAGGTCGTGGGCGGCACGCTGCACGACGTCCCCGACCCCGAGGCGAAGGTCACCGGCCAGGCCGAATTCGATTCGCGCCGTGTGGGTTCCGGTGACCTGTTCCTGGCTTTGCCGGGTGAACGCGTCGACGGCCACGAATTCGCGGCCCAGGCGATCGAACAGGGTGCGGTGGCGGTGCTCGCGGCGCGCCCGGTGGGTGTGCCCGCCGTCGTGGTGACGCCGCGCCCGCACGCGAGCCGCGCCATCGCATTGGCGGCCGATACCGATGGTTCCGGGGCCGCGGTCCTGGAAGCCCTCGCCAAACTGGCCCGCGCCAGCGTGGACCGCCTGGTGGCGAACGGCCTGACCGTGGTCGGCGTGACCGGTTCCTCCGGTAAGACCTCCACCAAGGACCTGCTCGCGGCTGTACTGGCCCCGCTGGGACCCGTGGTGGCCCCGCCGGGCTCGTTCAACAACGAGCTGGGCCATCCGTGGACCGCATTGCGCGCCGATGCCGAGACCAAGTTCCTGGTCCTCGAACTGTCGGCCCGCGCGCCCGGAAACATCAAGGCGCTCACCGAGATCGCACCCCCGCAGGCGGGCGTGGTGCTGAACGTGGGCACCGCGCACCTGGGCGAGTTCGGCAGCCAGCAGGTCATCGCGCAGACCAAAGGTGAACTGGTGGAAGCCCTTCCGGCCGCTGGCCTGGCGGTGCTGAACCTCGACGATCACCTGGTCGCGAAGATGGCCGAGCGCACGAAGGCCCGCGTGGTCACCGTCGGCCTGAACTCCGGCGCCGACATCCACGCCACCGATGTGGTCCTCGACGAGCAGGCCCGCGCGCGATTCACCCTGCACGCCAACGGCGAATCCATCGCCGTCGAACTGGCCGTGCACGGCGAACACCAGGTCGGCAATGCGCTCTCCGCCGCCGCGGTCGCCATCGACCAGGGTGCGAGCCTCGCCACCGTCGCCGCGGCGCTGGCCGGTGCCAAGCCGGTCTCGGCCCGCCGCATGGACGTGCGGACCCGCGCCGACGGCGTCACCGTCGTCAACGACTCCTACAACGCCAACCCGGACTCCGTCCGCGCCGCCCTCAAGGCCCTGGTCACCATGTCCAAGGCCGGCGCCGAACCGCGCCGCAGCTGGGCCGTGCTCGGCGAAATGGGTGAGCTGGGCGACGAATCCGTCATCGAACACGACAAGATCGGCCGCCTGGCGGTCCGCCTGGATGTCGATCGCGTGGTCGTGGTCGGCGCCGGCCGCCCCGTGCGCGCCCTCTTCCAAGGCACCGTGCAGGAAGGCTCGTGGGGTGACGAAGCCGTCCACGTGCCGGATATCGCGTCCGCCATCGAACTGCTCGACGAAGAACTCGAACCCGGTGACGTGGTGCTGGTGAAAGCCTCCAAGTCCGTTGGACTGTGGGCGGTTGCCGAACATCTGACCGGTGCGGAGCAGGAGGCCGCCCGATGACCCAGATTCTGCTCTCGGCCGCGATCGCGCTGGCCGTCTCGATTCTCTTGACGCCCGCCGTCATCAGCTACTTCGCCAAACAGGGCTTCGGCCAGGAGATCCGGGTCGACGGCCCGGAGAGCCACAAGGCCAAGCGCGGCACCCCGACCATGGGCGGCGTCGCCATCCTGGCCGGTATGTGGGCGGGTTACCTGGGCTCGCACCTGATCTCGATGAGCTACGGCGAACCCGGCCCCTCGGCCTCGGGTCTGCTGGTGATGGGCCTGGCCACCGCGCTGGGCGGCGTCGGCTTCCTGGACGACATGATCAAGCTGCGCAAGCAGCGCAATCTGGGCCTGACCGCCGCCGGTAAGTACATCGGCCAGCTGGGTTCGGCGATCATCTTCGGTGTGCTGGCCTTGCAGTTCCGCAATGCCGACGGGCTCACCCCCGCCAGCCGCAAGCTGTCCTACGCCCGCGATATCACCACCCTGTCCATGGGCGTGATCATCTTCCTGCTGTTCGTGTCGCTGGTGGTGGTGGCCTGGTCCAACGCCGTCAACCTCACCGACGGATTGGACGGTCTCGCAGCCGGTTCCATGAGCCTGGTGCTCGGCGCGTACATGATCATCACGTTCTGGCAGTGGCGTAACGCCTGCTCGACCCACGTGGCCGGCGGCTGCTACAACGTGCGCGATCCCCTGGACCTGGCGCTGGTGTGCGCCGCGGGCGGCGCCGCGTGTATCGGCTTCCTATGGTGGAACGCCGCCCCCGCCAAGATCTTCATGGGCGATACCGGTTCGCTGGCGCTGGGCGGTCTCCTTGCCGGCCTGTCCATCACCACCCGCACCGAACTGCTCATGATCGTGATCGGCGCGCTGTTCGTGGCCGAGGCCGCGTCGGTGATCCTCCAGGTAGCGGTCTTCCGCACCACCCGGAATCGATTGTTCAAGATGGCCCCCTTCCATCACCACTTCGAATTAAGTGGCTGGGCGGAAACCACGGTGATCATCAGGTTCTGGTTGCTGGCCGGTATGGCATCGGCGATCGGCCTGGGCCTGTTCTACAGCGAATACCTCTCAGCGGTCGGGTGATAGGACGATGGTCGAACATGCTCCGCGGGTCCTGCGTTCGCCGGGACCCATGCTCGAATTCCTGCGTGGTCGTGACGTTCTGGTGGCGGGCTGGGGCGTCTCCGGACGCTCGCTGATCGAACCGCTCCAGGACATCGGCGCGCGCCCGGTGGTCACCGACGGCGGCGGCAAGGCTCTCGCCGAAGCCGCCGAACTCGGGCTGGCCACCGCCACCGCGCAAGACCTCCTCGAACCCGATGCGCTGCAACGCTTCGCGCTGGTCATCACCAGCCCCGGCTGGCGGCCCGACTCCCCGGTGCTGGTCTCGGCAGTCACCGAGGGCATCCCGGTCTGGGGTGACGTGGAGTTCGCGTGGTGGGTGGATCAGGCGCGCATCTACGGGCCGGTCCGCAAATGGCTGGTGATCACCGGCACCAACGGCAAGACCACCACCACCCAGATGACGCACTCGATTCTGCGGGCCGCCGGGATTCCCAGCGTGGCCTGCGGCAATATCGGGCTGCCCATCCTGGACGCGCTGCGCCGCAACCCGGGACCGCAGGTGCTGGCCGTGGAACTCTCCTCGTTCCAGCTGCACTGGGCTCCGTCGGTGCGTCCCGAAGCGGGCGTGGTGCTGAATGTGGCCGAGGATCACCTGGATTGGCACGGCGGCCTCGACGCCTACGCCGCCGCCAAAGCGCGGGCGCTGACCGGCCGCGTCGGCGTGGTCGGCCTCGACGATCAGGTCGCCGCCGCGCTGGCCCGGAAGTCCAAGGCGCGCCGCACCGTCGGCTTCCGCATCGGCGTGCCCGCCGACGGTGAGCTGGGCGTGGTCGACGGCAAGCTTCTCGATCGTGCGTTCACCAAGGCCGCCATCCTCGCCGAGACCAGCGATATCAGCCCGCAGGGCCCCGCCGGCGTGGCCGATGCCCTGGCCGCCGCGGCGCTCACCCGATCCATCGATGTGGCACCGCAGTTCGTGAAGGAAGGTCTGCAAGAGCACAAGGTCGGCCCGCATCGCGCCGCCTTCGTGCGCGAGCTGTCCGGCGTCGAATTCGTCGACGACTCCAAGGCCACCAACCCGCATGCCGCCCGCTCCTCCATCCTGGCGCACCAATCGGTGATCTGGGTGGCGGGCGGACAGCTCAAGGGCGCGGGCGTGGAAGACCTCGTCGAAGAGGTGCGCGAACATCTCGTGGCCGCCGTGCTGTTCGGGGTCGACGCCGCGGTGATCGCCGCCGCACTCGCGCGACACGCACCGGATGTCCCCGTCGTTCAGCTGAATTCGGGGGACGATGCTCGAATGGGTGATCCATTCACCGAAGTCGAACCCGAAGCGGTGATGGCCCGCGCCGTGCGCGTGGCCGCGGGATACGCCACCCGCGGCGACACCGTGCTGCTGGCTCCGGCCGCGGCCTCGTTGGACATGTTCGCCGACTACACGCACCGCGGCCGCAGCTTCGCGGCGGCGGTGCAGGCCCTGGACGAGAAGGACATCGGGAGATCGCAATGACCGCATCACGGCACGCCGGGAGTTCCACGCCGCGGCGTGCCGTGAAAGCGGCCTCGGGCGGACCGGCGCGCCGGACCGGGATGAGCTGGTTCGGGGCCTGGCTGGCCCGCCCGCTCGCCTCCTTCCACTTGGTGGTGGCGATCGCGGTGCTGCTCACCGTGCTCGGACTGGTCATGGTGCTCTCCGCCTCCAGCGTCGAATCGTATGCCGGTGGCGGATCGGCGTATTCGCTGTTCCTCGCGCAGGCCATGATGGCGATGTTCGGCGCGGTGCTGTTCTACATCGCGCTGCGGATCCCGCTGCGGGTGATGCGGCGGCTGTCGTTCCCGGTATTCGCGCTGTCGGTGGTGGCGCTGGTACTGGTGCTGATCCCCGGCATCGGCTCCGAGGTGCAGGGTTCACGGCGCTGGTTCGACTTCGGCGTGGTCTCGGTGCAGCCGTCCGAGATCGTGAAGATCACCCTGGTGGTGTGGGGCTCGCATCTGCTGGCCTCCCGGCAGAGCGAAAAGGCCGGGTACAAGGAAATTCTCATGCCGCTGGTGCCCGCGGGCCTGCTGGTGTGTTTCCTGGTCGTGCTCGAACCCAACCTGTCCACCACCATCGCCCTCGGCATCGTGCTCTCCTCGCTGCTGTGGTTCGGCGGGCTGCCGCTGCGCATGTTCGTCACCATCGCCGCCTCGGGCGCGGTGGCGGCGGGCATCCTGGCGCTGTCGGCCGGCTACCGCTCCGACCGCATGCGCGCTTTCTTCAACCCCGGCGAGGATCCGCAGGGCATCGGTTACCAGTCCCGGCAGGCGCTGTATTCGCTTGCCGACGGCGGCATCTGGGGACGCGGGCTCGGGCAGTCGCGAGCCAAGTGGAGCTATTTGCCCAATGCCCACAACGATTTCATCTTCGCGATCATCGGCGAAGAACTCGGCTTCCTCGGATGCGCCTTGGTGCTGGGCCTTTTCGCGCTCTTCGTCTACACCGGCCTGCGCATCGCCACCCGCTCGGTGGACCCGTTCCTGCGGTTGCTGACCGCCTCGGCGACGACCTGGATCACCGGCCAGGCGCTGATCAATGTCGGCTACGTCGTCGGTTTGCTGCCGGTCACCGGCCTCCAGCTGCCGCTGGTCTCCGCGGGCGGTTCCTCGCTCGCCATCACCCTGCTCATGTTCGGCATCATCGCCAATGCCGCCCGCCACGAACCCGAGGCGGTGGCGGCCCTGCACGCCGGACAGGACGGGCGGGTCAGCCGCCTGCTCCGACTACCCAAACCCGAAATGTATTCGCCCGCACGAGCACAAGCCTCCCGCGCCCGCGCCAAGGCGAAGGCCAAGCCCAAAGTGAAGCCCGCCCCGCAACGGAAGGCACTGCCGCCCAAGGGCCGCGGCCGGGGTGCGCCGGACAACCAGGGCCGCCGATCGATAGATTCGGACTCGGCCCGGCGCTCCAGCCGCTCCACCGAATCGTGGCGCAGCACCCGGGCCTGGGAACCCAGCTATCCGATCAATCACGCTAGAGAACGGGGTAATTCGAGGTGACGGCGGCAAGCCTCCCGGCACACACGACGCGGCCACTGTCGGTGATCGTGGCCGGTGGGGGCAGCGCGGGCCATATCGAGCCCGCCCTCGCGGTGGCCGACGCGCTCCGCCGCCGGGACCCGTCGATCCGGGTGACCGCGCTCGGCACCCGCCGCGGCCTCGAAACCACCCTCGTCCCCGAACGCGGCTATCCGCTCGAGCTCATCCCCCCGGTTCCCTTGCCCCGCAAGCTCACCGCCGACCTGCTCCGCCTGCCCGGTCGCGTCCGCGCGTCGGTCCGCCGCACCCGCGAGGTCATGGACGCCGTAGACGCGGACGTGGTGATCGGCTTCGGCGGCTACGTCTCGCTACCCGCCTACCTGGCCGCCGGATCCGGCCTACGCCGCGCCCGAAAACAGGTGCCGGTAGTCCTGCACGAGGCCAATGCCATGGCGGGGATCGCCAACCGGATCGGCGCACGGCTCGCCGCCCGCGTTTTGGCCGCCGGACCCGGTTCCGGCGTCCGTTCACCCGGCCGCGCCGAAGCCGAAATCATCGGCATCCCCGTGCGTTCCGCCATCACCACCCTCGACCGCGCCGCCCTGCGCGCCGAAGCCCGCGCCCACTTCGGCCTCCCCGCCGACGGCCCGGTGCTGCTGGTCTTCGGCGGTTCGCAAGGCGCGCGCAGCATCAACGACGCCGTTTCGGGCGCTGCGCCGCACCTGGCCGCCGCCGGAATCTCGGTGTTGCACGCCCACGGCCCCAAGCACACCCTCACCTTCGACGGTGGCAGCGCCGCTGCTCGTCATCCCGGCATGGGTTCAGCCTGGATCCAGGAGAACCGTGTGGATTCCGGCCGAAAGCATGCCGGAATGACGGTGGGTGGTGGTGCCGCAACGGCACAGGTCGTCGCGGATAACGCCATCGGGGGAGACGGTGTGGCGCGTGCGAAATACGTTGCCGTGCCCTACCTTTCCCGTATGGACCTGGCCTACGCCGCCGCCGACGCGGTGGTCTGCCGCTCCGGCGCGACGACCGTCGCCGAGGTGTCGGCCGTCGGCCTGCCCGCGTTCTACGTCCCGCTCCCGCACGGCAATGGCGAGCAGGAATTCAACGCCCGTCCGGTGCTGGCCGCCGGCGGTGGCAGAATCGTCGCGGACGCGGAGCTGACTCCGAAATACGTGATCGACGAGGTGATACCGCTGCTCTCGGATTCCGACCTGCTGACAACCATGGGCCGCGCGGCCGCCGACGCGGGTCACCGCGACGCCGCCGACGCGGTGGCGCGAATCGTTTTGGAGGTGGCAGGCCGATGACCGATGCGGCGGATATCGAACAGCAGACCGATCTGCCGGAGCTCTTGCAGCGGGTGCACATGATCGGGATCGGCGGTGCGGGCATGTCCGGCATCGCGCGAATCCTGTTGTCGCGCGGCGGCCTGGTCTCCGGGTCGGATGCCAAGGAGAGCCGGGGCGTGCTGGCCCTGCGGGCGCGCGGGGCGCAGGTGCGGATCGGGCACGACGGGAGCGCGCTGGATCTGCTGCCGGGCGGGCCGACCGCGGTGGTGACCACGTACGCGGCCATTCCCAAGACGAATCCCGAACTGGTCGAGGCGCACAAGCGCGGGCTGCCGGTGCTTTTGCGCCCGGCGGTGCTGGCCGAACTCATGCAGGGGCACAAGACGCTGCTGGTGTCGGGCACGCACGGCAAGACTTCGACCACTTCGATGCTGGTGGTGTCGTTGCAGCACTGCGGGCTCGACCCCTCCTTCGCGGTGGGCGGCGAGCTCAACGAGGCGGGCACCAACGCCCATCACGGCACCGGCGGGATCTTCGTGGCCGAGGCCGACGAGAGCGACGGGTCGCTGTTGCAGTACGCGCCGAATGTGGCCGTGGTGACCAATATCGAATCCGATCACCTGGACTACTTCGGCACCGACGAGGCGTACGTCCAGGTCTTCGACGATTTCGTGGATCGTCTGGAGCCGGGCGGCAAGCTGGTGGTGTGCCTGGACGATCCGGGTTCGCTGGGGCTGGCGCAGCGCTCGGTGGCCCGGCTGGCCGACGACCCGCGCGGTATCGAGGTGATCGGTTACGGCTCCGGCGATTTCGCCGATTCCGGTGTACCGGTCGGCGCGCGGCTGCTGTCCTTCGAACCCCGTGACGTCGGCGGCAATGCCGTCTTCCAGCTCTCCGACGAGCCCGCACCGCGCAGCCTGCGACTGTCGGTACCCGGCCGGCACATGGCGCTCAATGCCCTCGCGGCGCTGCTGGCCGCCCGCGCCGCCGGCGCCGACATGGCCGAAATCATCCAGGGCCTGGAGGGTTTCGGCGGTGTGCACCGCCGCTTCCAGCTCACCGGCCGGGAGAACGGCGTGCGCGTCTTCGACGATTACGCCCACCATCCGACCGAGGTGCGCGCGGTGCTCTCGGCCGCCGCCGAACTGGTCGCCCAGGAGGCCCGCGACGGCGCGCGTTCGCGGCCGGGCCGGGTGATCGTGGTCTTCCAGCCGCACTTGTACAGCCGCACCGCCACTTTCGCGACCGAGTTCGGCGCGGCCCTGTCGCTCGCGGACGAGGTCGTGGTGCTCGACGTGTACGGCGCACGCGAAGAGCCGCTGCCGGGAGTGAACGGCGCGCTGGTGGCCAATGCGGTCACCAAACCCGTGCACTACCAGCCGGATATGTCGCGGGTCGGCAAACAGGTCGGTTCGCTGGCCCGGCCCGGTGATGTGGTTATCACCATGGGCGCGGGCGATGTGACCATGCTGGGCAGCCAGATTCTCGATGGGCTGCGGGCGCGCACCTCACACGGGCGGTGAGCGATGAGCTCGGGTGGGGGAGTGGACGGCGAATCCGGCGACCGATACGAGGACGATTGGGACGAAACGGATTCCGAGGCCGAGGTTCCGGAATCCGCTGACCGTCGCGGGTCCACCGGCCGCGCGGGGCGCAAGCGATCCGGCGGCACCGGCGCGGAGGCCGCCGGAGATGCGGCCGCCGCGGCGCGCCGGGCCCGGCTGCGGCGCGGTCGTGCGGCGCGAGAGTCGCGGCTCGGCAATGCCTTACGGTCCGGCCGGGTCCGCATCGGCATCGCGGTGGGTTTCGTGCTGGTGATCGCACTCGGACTGGTCGCCTGGTTCACGCCGGTGATCTCGGTCAGCACGGTGCGCGTGACCGGCCTGTCCAGCGTGCCGGAACAGGAAGTACTGGACGCCCTTCAAGTTCCGGAGGGCCTGTCCATGCTGCGCCTGGACACCAACGCCATGGCCGAACGCGTCGCGGGCCTGCCCAAGGTCCGATCCGCGCGCGTGCAGCGGGTCTTCCCCTCCAGGGTCGAAGTGACGGTGGACGAACGGCTCCCGGTGGCCTATTTCGACAGCCCCGACGGCACCCACCTGCTCGATCGCGACAGCGTGGAATTCGCCATCGAACCCCCGTCGCCGAGCCTGCCCAAACTGGTCACTGACCATCCCGGCGGCGCCGACCCGGTGACCAAGGCGGCCGTGACCGTGATCGCCGCCGCCCCACCGGATCTGCGCGTCCAGGTGGAGAAGATCGTGGCGCGCTCGGTCTCCGATATTGCTCTCGAGTTGCGCGATGGCCGTACCGTGCTGTGGGGTGGGGTAGCCGACTCCGCGCGCAAGGCGGCGGTGGTGATGCCGGTGCTCACCCAGGACGGCAAGGTGTTCGACATTTCGAGTCCGAATCTGGTCACGGTAAAGTGAGCGATACCCATTGGGCCGCCGGAATATTCGGCGGCTTGCCGGAAAGTCACCGTCGGTTCCGATCTCGGCACCGGAGGGCAACCGTCCAAGATACGATGCGCAAGTGGGCCGGACGAGCCGAATCACACAAGATTCTGGTACTACGTTCGGCGCGCCTGCGCCCGTAACGCGGTGGCTGCGAATACCGTTCGGCACCAGTCGGATACTTGACATAACGCTGAACCTATGGTTGAGGGTTTATCGGACCGAGACCGAACCGGTTCCGGTAGTGCCGAGTTTCCGAAGACGACACAAGCTTTTTGGATCGAAGGAAGGCGAACGCTCATGACGCCCCCGCACAACTACCTTGCTGTGATCAAGGTCGTCGGTATCGGCGGCGGCGGCGTGAACGCCGTCAACCGAATGATCGAACAGGGACTCAAGGGAGTCGAGTTCATCGCGGTCAATACCGACGCGCAGGCGCTGCTGATGTCCGATGCGGACGTCAAGCTCGATGTCGGCCGCGAGCTGACCCGCGGCCTCGGCGCCGGCGCCGACCCCGAGGTGGGCCGCAAGGCCGCCGAGGACCACAAGGACGAGATCGAAGAGGTGCTCAAGGGCGCCGACATGGTCTTCGTGACCGCCGGTGAGGGCGGTGGCACCGGCACCGGTGGCGCGCCGGTCGTCGCCAGCATCGCCCGCAAGCTCGGCGCGCTCACCATCGGTGTTGTCACCCGGCCGTTCTCGTTCGAGGGCAAGCGCCGCAGCAACCAGGCCGAGGCCGGCATCCAGGGCCTGCGCGAGTCCTGCGACACCCTCATCGTCATCCCCAACGACCGCCTGCTCCAACTGGGCGACGCGGCCGTCTCGCTGATGGACGCCTTCCGCTCCGCCGACGAGGTGCTGCTCAACGGTGTTCAGGGCATCACCGACCTGATCACCACCCCCGGCCTGATCAACGTCGACTTCGCGGACGTCAAGTCCGTCATGTCCGGCGCGGGCAGCGCGCTGATGGGCATCGGCTCCGCCCGCGGCGACGGCCGATCGGTGAAAGCCGCCGAAGCCGCGATCAATTCGCCCCTGCTGGAAGCATCGATGGACGGCGCGCACGGCGTGCTGCTGTCCATCGCCGGCGGTTCCGACCTCGGCCTCTTCGAGATCAACGAAGCCGCCTCCCTGGTCCAGGAAGCCGCCCACATCGAGGCCAACATCATCTTCGGTACGGTCATCGACGACTCCCTCGGCGACGAAGTCCGAGTCACCGTGATCGCCGCCGGTTTCGACGGCAGCGGCCCCGCCCGTCGCATCGAACCCGCGGTCGGCCGCCTCCCGACCTCTTCCATCGGCACCGCCCGCGCGACCGCCGGCGAGGTCACCCGCCCCGCCCCCGAATACACCCCCCGCACCCCGGAACCGGCCCCCCGCGCCCCCGAGCCCGCCCCGGCCCCGGTCTCCCGCATCCCGGCCCCGTCCTACGAACCGGCCCGCCCGGTCGAGCCCACGGTGCAGCACAACTCCCGCGAGCACATCCAGCCCTCCGACGATGACGACGAGGTGGACGTCCCGCCCTTCATGCGCCGCTGATCCGGCGTACGAACCCCCGCCGCGCCCGCTCCGATACCCGGAGCGGGCGCGGCGTCGTATCCCCCTGCGGTACCACTAGATTGGCGGGCGTGCAGGACGAAGAGATCGAAATCGCCGGTCGCCGAATCGGAATCGAACGCGGCCCCGCCATCGGCCAGCTCCGCATCCTCATCGACGGCGCCCCACTCCCGATGACCTATGAGCACCTCCGCGACTGGACCGGCAGCTCCGGCCGCTCGACCGTCACCGTGCTGCGCCCCGCCGCCCCCGCCGAATGGATCGATACCGGCATGCGGCTACCGCACCCGTTCCGATTCGGCCCCGACAAATTCCACGACCGCGGCCTGCACGACGGCCGCTACCGCGTCTCGGTCACCCTGGAACACCACCTCGCCGAGGGCCTCGGCACCGTGGTCTCCGATTCCCGCTGGCTCTACCTGTCATTCCCCGCAGACCTGGCCGCCGTGGACGTGCGGGTGACCGAGTACGTCGACACTTCCGCCTGATTCGTCACACCCCGTTCGCCCGATCGGAGGCGTGATTGCGGGGAGTTCACCACTACCCTCGTAGACATGACTTCAGCGGCACCGGTTTTCCGGACCAGACGAGTGGTGACGTCCCGGGCGGGGGGCTTCTCGCAGGCGCCCTACGATTCGTTCAATCTCGGGGATCACGTCGGGGACGATCCGGAGGCGGTGCGGCGCAACAGGGTTCGGCTGGCGGAGAGCATCGGGCTGCCGTTCGAGCGGTTGGTGTGGATGGAGCAGATCCACGGGCGGAACGTGGAGATCGTGGACGGTCCGCGATCCGAGCCGGTGCCCGCTACCGATGCGCTGGTGACCACGCGGCGCGATCTGGCGCTGGTGGTGCTGACCGCCGACTGCGTGCCGATTCTGTTGTCGGATGACGAGGCCGGGGTGATCGCGGCGGTGCACGCGGGGCGGATCGGGGCGCGGATCGGGATCGTGCCGCGGGTGCTGGAGGCGATGGTTTCGGTGGGGGCGAAGGCCGAGCGCATCGGCGCGTTCCTCGGACCGGCGGCCAGCGGTCGCCAGTACGAGGTGCCCGCCGCCATGCGCGCCGATGTCGAGGCACATCTGCCGGGGAGCGCGACCACCACGGTGAAGGGGACGCCGGGGCTGGATCTGCGCGCGGGCATCCGCCGGCAGTTGGAGGCGGCGGGCGTGGCGGCGGTCGCCATGGATCCGCGCTGCACCATCGAGGACAAGACGCTGTTCAGCCACCGCCGTGGCGCGCCGACTGGAAGACTCGCCGGTGTGATTTGGATGGCATCGGAAGGATCCGCAGAATGACCGAAAACGGGGTCACCGCAAGGGGTTCCGACGTGGCGAACGAGGCGCAGGTCACTATCGGCGAGGGACGGGCCGGGCAACTGGCCGCGTCGCTGCGGGCGCTCACCGAGCGTATCGACGCAGCCTGCCGGGCCGCAGGGCGTAGTCCTGATGAAGTCCGGCTGCTGCCGGTCACCAAGTTCCATCCGGCTTCGGATATCGAGATCCTCTATGGCCTGGGGCTGCGCGAGTTCGGCGAGTCCCGGGAACAGGAGGCTTCGGACAAGGTGGCGCAGTTGCGCCACCTGTCTCGAGTGCGCTGGGAATTTATCGGTCGGCTCCAGCGCAACAAGGCGAAATCCGTTGCACGCTGGGCAAATACGGTCTATTCGGTCGATTCCGACCGGTTGGCAAGCACCCTGGACGCCGGTGCGAAAGCAGCCCTCGAAGCGGGCGAGCGCGACACCCCGCTGCGGGTGCTGCTGCAAGTCAGTCTCGATGCCGACCCGGCGCGCGGCGGCGCCTACGAAGCGGAATTGCTGACCCTCGCCGATCGGGTCGCCGCGGCCGAATCGTTGCAGCTCGGAGGCTTGATGGCGATCCCGCCGCTGGATGCCGACCCGGACGCCGCCTTCGAGCGACTCGCCCGGCTGCACGGTTCACTTCTGACGGCACATCCCCAGGCCACAGAGCTGTCGGCGGGTATGTCAAACGATTTGGAGGCCGCTATCCGCCACGGATCCACGTGCGTGCGTGTCGGAACCGCGTTGATGGGCGCGCGACCGATAACCTCGGCGTAGCAAAGAAACCTCATCAGTCACATTTGAAACATATGCTTGTTGGCAGACGAGGGCTGAGCAGGACAACACCCCAGGCCAACCGGGGCCGAAGGAAGGTCGACCAGATGAGCACGCTGCACAAGTTCAAGGCGTACTTCGGGATGGTTCCGCTCGAGGATTACGAAGACGACTATGTCGACGATCGTGGCGTGAGCGGGCCGAGCCGGAGCGCCGACGAGCGTGGCCAGCGTCGTGCCCCCCGTTCCTACGCCGATCGCGAGTACGACCGGTACACCGACGAGCGCTACGACGACGAGCCGGCGTACGCCGAGCCGTCCTACAAGGCGCCGTACAAGCCGGCCTACCCGGTCTCGCGCCGGGACGACTACGCGGACGAGCGTGAGCGCGGCTACGACGCCGACGATCGCTACGACGCGCCGCGTCGCCCCACCCGGATCGACACCGCGCCCTCCAGCCGCACCCGCACCATGGGCGGCACCGCGCCCACCATGCGCGGCGCGACCCGCGGCGCCCTGGCCGTCGACACCGAGGCCGAGCGGCGCATGGAAGAACTGCGGATGGAGGAGCGCCGGCTGGAGCCGCCCGCCCCGCGCCGTTCGCAGATCTTCGAGGACGGAGGCCCCTTGTCCAAGATCACGACGCTGCGCCCGCGCACCTATGCCGAGGCCGCCATCATCGGCGAGCGCTTCCGCGACGGCACCCCGGTGATCATGGACCTGGTCGAGATGAGCAACTCCGACGCCCGTCGCCTGGTCGACTTCGCCGCGGGACTCGCCTTCGCGCTGCGTGGTTCGTTCGACAAGGTGGCCACCAAGGTCTTCCTGCTCTCGCCCGCCGACGTCGACGTCTCCGCCGAGGAACGCCGCCGCATCGCCGAAAACGGTTTCTACAACCAGAAGTAAGTAGCTGTACCGGTTCGGAAGTTTCGGTTGCGGTGGCGCGTGGGGGCGAGCCGCGACCAAAAGTAAACGGCGGCAACGATAATTGCCGTTCGTCAACGGGGGTTGCGACGTAGTCGCTGTCGCGCGGATGACCGATTCAACGGCCGATTCGACGTGCGGGGGAGCGCATCATAGCGGGGGAATCTTACTGTGACCGGCACGATCCGTGTTTCTGTTTTGCTGATCATGGATTCTGAGGCAGAGTGGTGCGGTGGCCCTCTTCCAGGTGTTGTACTTGCTGCTCTTCGTCTTCTGGCTGTTGCTGATCGCCAGGGTCATCGTCGAGTTCATTCGCAGCTTCGCCCGGGACTGGCGGCCGTCCGGCATCGTGGTGGTCATCCTCGAGGTGATCTTCACGATCACGGACCCGCCGGTGAAACTTCTGAGGCGTTTGATACCCCCCGTGAATCTTGGGGGAATTCGGCTCGATCTGTCGATTATGGTGCTGCTGTTTATCGTCTTCATCCTGATGACGATCACGGGCTCGCTCGGCCAGTCGGTAGCTCAGGTGTGACAGAATGGCACGAAAGAATGCTTGCCCAGATCTACCGCTAGATCTCCATACGAAGCGTGAAGGGATCGTTCCATGCCGCTGACCCCCGCCGATGTTCATAACGTCGCGTTCAGCAAACCACCGATCGGGAAACGCGGCTACAACGAGGATGAAGTCGACGCCTTCCTCGACCTGGTCGAGCAGGAGCTCTCACGCCTCATCGAAGAGAACGCGGATCTGCGTCAGCGCGTCGCCGAGCTGGATGCCGAACTGGCCGATGCCAAGAAGAACCGCGGCCCCGTGCAGGCCGTGAAGGGTCCGCAGGTGCCCGAGCCGGTCAAGGCCGCCCCCGTCGCGCCCCCGCCGCCGATGCCGGCCCCCGTGCCGGTCGCCCCGGTCAAGGCCGAGGCCCCCTCCGCGGACGCGAATTTGCAGGCCGCCAAGGTGCTTTCGCTGGCCCAGGAGATGGCCGACCGCCTCACCTCCGACGCCAAGACCGAGGCCGAGCAGCTGCTCGCCAACGCCAGAGCCAACTCCGAGCGTCTGGTCAGCGATGCCCGCACCCGCTCCGAAGCGATGATCGCCGACTCCCGCCAGAAGGCCGAGGCCATGCTGTCGGACGCGCAGAACCGCTCCGATTCCCAGCTCCGCCAGGCCAAGGAGAAGGCCGACGCCCTCCAGGCCGACGCCGAGCGCAAGCACACCGAGATCATGGCCACCATCACCCAGCAGCGCAGCGTGCTGGAGAGCCGGATCGAGCAGCTCAAGACCTTCGAGCGCGAGTACCGGGTGCGCCTGAAGTCGTACCTGGAATCGCAGCTGGAAGAGCTGGAGAACCGCGGCTCCGCGGTCCCGGTCGACGGCGGCGAGTTCGGTGAGGGCGCCTCCGGCAACGGCGCACTCCTGAAGGGCGGCAAGTAAACTCGTAACTACGGACATCGGTGTCGCATTGCCCGGTCCAGCCGGCCGGGCGGCGCGGTACCTCCACCGCCGCTATCGACACAGCGCTAGGGGTTGGTGCTCTTGCTCGTAGTGACGCTCGTGCTCGCGGCCATCGGCTTCGGCTTGCTGGTAACCGCGCTGACCACCGGTTCGGTGCTCTGGGCGTGGGGCTGCATCGTGGTGTGTGTGATCGGTGCGGTGTTATTGCTGGTGAGCGCGTTGTCGCTGCGGGACGACGATGAAGACGCCGAGTCGCATCCCGGCGGCAGGCACGCTCGGCATTAGGTTTCCGGCAACAGGTTTCGGCAAGCGACCTGGAGCGGCCGGGCCGGGAGAATATCCACTGGACCCGCCCCGCTAGAATCGGACACAGCAGTACGGCGTCGATCCGGCCATCACCGGGGAGCTTTCGGAAGAACGGCGCGCGAGCGCTCATTAGAACCGAACGGGTGAGCCCGTCACAGCTCGCAATGAAGTGGCTCGTCCGCATACGTCTCGTCGCGGCCGGGCAAGCGGGGTGGTACCGCGGTAAAGGCGCACCGAGCGCCGGCATCGTCCCCGTGCCTACCAGGTGAATGGCACGAGGAGACGAGAGGCCCGCGATGGCGGACGAGACGACTACCCGCAATGCGTACCCCCGGGTCGAACTGGCCGCGACCGGCGGCCCGGTGTCGTTCCCGGAGCTGGAGCAGCGCGTGCTCGAGTACTGGAGCGCCGACGACACCTTCCGGGCCAGCATCGAGAACCGTTCCGATGCAGAGGAATTCGTCTTCTACGACGGCCCGCCGTTCGCGAACGGCCTGCCGCACTACGGTCATCTGCTGACCGGATACGTCAAGGATTTGATCCCGCGTTTCCAAACCATGCGCGGTAAGAAGGTCGAACGGCGATTCGGCTGGGATACTCACGGACTGCCCGCGGAAATCGAAGCTGAGAAGCAGCTGGGTATCACGGACAAATCACAGATCGATGCCATGGGGCTCGCGGAATTCAATGCCGCGTGTAAATCCTCGGTGCTTCGTTACACCAACGAGTGGCGTAACTATGTGACCCGTCAGGCGCGCTGGGTCGACTTCGACAACGACTACAAAACCCTCGACCTCGACTTCATGGAATCGGTCATGTGGGCGTTCAAGTCGTTGTACGACAAGGGTTTGATCTATCAGGGCTTCCGGGTGCTGCCCTACAGCTGGTACGAGCAGACCCCGCTGTCGAATCAGGAGACCCGCCTGGACGACGCGTACAAGATGCGCCAGGATCCGGCGGTCACCGTGGACATGGTGCTGTCGGTGCCAGCCGATCACCCGCTGCATCAGCTCGACGGCGCGAACGCGCTCATCTGGACCACCACGCCGTGGACGCTGCCGTCCAACCTCGCCATCGCGGTGCACCCCGATGTCACCTACGCGCATGTCGAGGGCAAGGACGGCAAGCGCTACCTGCTTGCCGCCGAACGGGTCTCGCACTACGCCCGCGAACTCGGCGACGAACCGGCCGTGCTGTCCGAGCATTCGGGTGCGGCGCTGGCCGATTTGCGCTACGCGCCGCCGTTCGACTTCTTCGTGGGTCACCCGAACGCGCACCGCGTGCTGAACGCCGACTACGTCACCACCGACTCCGGCACCGGCATCGTCCACCTCGCACCGGCCTTCGGTGAAGAGGATATGGACGTCGCCTCGGCCGCGGGCATCGAACTGGTGCAGCCCCTGGACGCGGGCGGCAAGTTCACCTCGATGGTGCCGCCGTACGAGGGCCTGATGGTCTTCGACGCCAACCCGGTCATCATCAAGGACCTCAAGGCGGCCGGAAAGCTGCTGCGGCACGAGACGATCGAGCACTCCTACCCGCACAGCTGGCGTTCCGGGCAGCCGCTCATCTATATGGCGGTGCCGTCCTGGTTCGTGGCGGTCACCAAGTTCCGCGATCGCATGGTGGAGCTCAACCAGCAGATCACCTGGGTGCCCGAGCACATCCGCGACGGCCAGTTCGGCAAATGGCTCGAGGGCGCGCGCGACTGGAACATCAGCCGCAACCGCTACTGGGGTTCGCCCATCCCCGTGTGGGTTTCGGACGATCCGGCCTACCCGCGCGTGGACGTGTACGGCTCGCTCGACGCGCTCGAGCGGGACTTCGGCGTGCGCCCGACCGACCTGCACCGGCCCATGATCGACGATCTGGTGCGCCCGAATCCCGATGACCCGACCGGGAAGTCGATGATGCGGCGCACCCCCGAGGTCCTGGACTGCTGGTTCGAATCGGGCTCCATGCCGTTCGCGCAGGTGCACTACCCGTTCGAGAACAAGGACTGGTTCGACGGCTCCGAGGCCGCCGGTATCCCCGGCCACAATCCGGGCGACTTCATCGTCGAGTACAACGGCCAGACCCGCGGCTGGTTCTACACGCTGCACGTGCTGGCCACCGCGCTCTTCGACCGCCCGGCCTTCAAGACCGTCGCGGCGCACGGCATCGTGCTCGGCGACGACGGCCTCAAGATGTCCAAGTCCAAGGGCAACTACCCGGACGTCAACGAGGTCTTCGATCGCGACGGCTCCGATGCCATGCGCTGGTTCCTGATGAGCTCGCCGATCCTGCGGGGCGGCAACCTCATCGTCACCGAGCGCGGCATCCGCGAAGGCGTCAGCCACGCGCTGCGCCCGTTGTGGAACGCGTGGACCTTCCTCCAGCTGTACGCCTCGAAGCCGGGCGCCTGGCGCACCGACTCCACGCACGTGCTGGACCGGTACATCCTGGCCAAGCTGGCGCAGACCCGCGAGGTCATGACCGCGGCGCTGGAGATCAACGACATCGCCGGGGCCTGCGACGAGCTGCGCACCTTCGCCGACGCCCTCACCAATTGGTATGTGCGCCGGTCGCGTTCGCGCTTCTGGGAAGAGGACCGCGACGCCATCGACACCCTGCACACGGTGCTGGAGGTGACCACGCGTCTGGCCGCGCCGCTGCTGCCGCTGATCTCCGAGGTGATCTGGCGGGGCCTGACCGGTGGTCGCTCGGTGCACCTGACCGACTGGCCGGCCGCCGCGGAGCTGCCGCAGGATCCGGAACTGGTCTCGGCGATGGACGAGGTGCGCACGGTCTGCTCGACGGTGCTGAGCCTGCGCAAGGCCCAGAACCTGCGGGTGCGGCTGCCGCTGTCGGAGGTCACCGTGGCCGCCGCCGACGCGGAACGGCTGCGTGAGTTCGCCGATCTGATCGCCGACGAGGTCAATGTCAAGAAGGTCGACCTCACCACCGATGTGGCCGCGCACGGCCGCTTCGAACTGGTGGTGAACGCCCGCGCCGCCGGTCCGCGCCTGGGCAAGCAGGTGCAGACGGTGATCAAGGCGGTCAAGGCCGGCGAGTGGAGTGAGGCCGCCGACGGTACCGTCACCGCGGCCGGGATCGCGCTGCTGCCCGAGGAGTACACCCAGCGCCTGGTCGCCGCCGAACCCGAATCCACCGCGGCGCTGCCCGGCAACAGTGGTCTGGTGGTGCTGGATTCGGTGGTCACCGAGGAGCTGGAGGCCGAGGGCTGGGCCCGCGACCTGATCCGCGATCTCCAGGAGACCCGCAAGTCCCGGGGCCTGGATGTCTCGGACCGCATCACCGTGGTCCTCGACGTCCCGGCCGAGCGGCTGGGCTGGGCGGAGACCCACCGCGAGCTGATCGCCGGTGAAATCCTCGCCACCGCACTCACTTTCGGTGATGCCGGCGTCGAGGCCGCCGAGATCGTGGGCGGGGTGCGGGTGTCGCTCACCAAGGCGTGATCGGGGCGCTTTCGCAAGACTGCCGGGCCCGCCGCTACTGCGGCGGGCCCGGTTTTGCGCTCATGTCGCTGCGCTGGTAGAGGCACCCCCGCCGGTAATATAGCCAACTGCTATGTCCGATTGATCCTTTGTCGAAAGGGACAGGATGCGGGGCAGGCGGTTGGGTGTACTTCTGGTGTTGTTGGCGGCCGGATGCACCGTGCACCAAGGGGATATCGTCGTTCCGGGCACCACGACCGCCGAGGGCAGCAGCGCCGTCGCCCCTCCGGCGCCGATCGCGAAAACCGCGGTCCTCGAAGGCTTCTCGGCACCGGAGTCGGTGCACTTCGCCGGAAACAGGGTGTTCGTGTCCAATATGGGCACCGCCGACCCACAGGTGAAGGACGGCGACGGCTTCCTGTCGGAACTGACTGCCGACGGGTCGGTCGTGGAGGCGAAAGCCCTACCGCGCGAGGGTGATCCGGTCCTGAACGCCCCGAAGGGTATGGCGCACATCGGCAATAACCTCTACGTCGCGGATGTGGATCGAATTGTCGGCTACGACATGGACACTCGCGAGCAGGTGTTCGTGGCGGCCATGGGCAAGGCCGGTCTGTTGAACGACATCGCCGTGCTGAACCCGACGACCTTGCTGGTCACCGACACCATGGCCGCCTCGGTGTATCGGCTCGACCTGGAAACCCGGCAGTTCGCGCTGCTGTCCAAAGGCATGTCCGGGGCCAATGGCATCGCCGTGGATCCCGCCGGTCAGGTGGCCTATGTGGCCGCGCTGGGCGTCGATTTCGGTGGCGGCAACGTCTATCGCCTCGACCTGACCGCAGAGACGGTGACCCCGGTGCGCTTCGGCACCCTCTTCGGCATCTACGACGGTGTGGCGATCCGCCCGAACGGCGATGCGGTTGTCTCCGACTGGGTTTCGACGCCGGGTGACGAGCCCGGCGCGGTCACCGTCTACAGCCCGGACGGCACCGCCTCGGCCGCCGTCGCCACTCCGGTCCCGCTGCACGGCCCCGCCGACGTCGCCCTCGACCCGGACGGTCTGAGTGTCTGGATCCCCGCCGTGGCCGACAACCGGGTGGTGCTCGCCGCACTCCCGGCGATCGCGGCGTGACCTGGATCTCGAGACACGCCCGGTTTGTTCCCCTTGTGGCCAGTGTGGCAGATGCGATAGAACAGCTAATTGATAGCAATCGAGTTGTTCACCGCATTACCTGATGCAAGGGACACGTGCATGACACGCAGACTGCTACGCCGATTATCCGTACTCATACTCACTATCACCGCACTGACGACGTCAAATGCTATTACGTCCGGCTTGGTCTCGGCGGACTCCGGCTCCGCCTCGGGATCCGCGTCCGGAAGTGCGAGCGGTTCCGCTTCCGGCAGCGCCAGCGGTTCGGCGAATCTCCCGCTAGCCAGTCCGCGTGCCATGGCGGCCCTGGGTTTGGCCACCACGCAGACCGGAAAGCCGTATCTGTGGGGCGGCACCGGCCCGGACGCCTGGGACTGCTCCGGGCTGGTGCAGTGGGCCTTCCGCAGCGTCGGCATCGATATGCCGCGCACCACCTGGCAGCAGGCCGACGCCGGACTCGAGGTCCCCTACGGCGCACTGCAACCCGGCGACATCATCATCTTGAACGGCGACGCCTCCCACGTCGGCATCTACGCGGGAGGCGGCAATATTCTCAATGCCCACAGTCCGGGTGTGCCGGTCGGTCTCACCCCGCTGTCGGACTTCGATATCTACGACATTCGCCGTTTCTACTGAATCTCGTTACTCCACAACCAGTTCCACCGGGATATTGCCCCGGGTGGCGTTCGAGTACGGGCACACCTGGTGCGCGGTCTCGACCAGCTGCTTACCGGTCTCGTTGTGCAGATGCTCCGGCAGTTCGACGCGCAGCACGACCGAGAGCGAGAAGCCGCCGCCCTCCTTGGCGTTCAGGCCGACCTCGGCGGTGACCGCGGCATCCTCGGCCTCGATCTTCATCCGCTTGGCGACCAGCTGCATGGCGCTGGCGAAACAGGCCGAGTAGCCGGCCGCGAAGAGCTGCTCGGGGTTGGTGCCCTGGCCGTCGCCGCCCAGCTCCTTGGGGCGCGCGAGGGTCAGATCGAGGATGCCGTCATCGCTGACCGAGCGGCCTTCGCGACCGACCGAGGTGGCGACTGCGGTGTACATGGGGGCCATGATTCCTCCTAGACAGACTTGTCTGTTCACTTGCTCTCCGAGGGTAGACAGATCTGTCTGCTATCGTCAACAGGGAAGTTCCGATTCGGAAGGAAGTGCAGGTCAGCGATGAGCGAGGCTCGTGAGCGTCTGCTCGACACCGCCACCCGGCTGTTCTACGCCGAGGGCATCCACACGGTGGGTATCGACCGCATCATCGCCGAGGCCGGAATCGCCAAGGCCACCTTCTACCGGCATTTCAAGACCAAGGAAGACCTCGTCGTCGCCTACCTGATTCGCGAGTACGAGCGGCAGCGCGGCGTGCTCGAGGCGGTGCCCGGCGGCGGAATCGACAGCATCGTGCTGATTTTCGAGCGGCTCGGCGAACTGAGCTGCGGGCCGGGGTTCCGGGGCTGCCCGTTTCTCAATGCGGCCGTGGAGTTTCCGGATCCCGGCCACGCCGTGCGCAAGGTGGTCGACGACTACCGCGCCTGGTTCCGTGATCTGATGTCGGATCGGCTGATCGCGGCCGGGCACCCCGATCCCGGGCAGACGGCCCGGGCGCTGCTGCTGACCCGCGACGGGGTGGCCGTCAGCGGCGGGGTGGGCGATGCGGAGACGGTCCGGGCCGGGGTGCGAACGGCACTGTCGCACTTGGCATCCCGCTGACGCTTGATCAGCGCGGACGTAGTCCGTCCAGCACGTTCTCGATGAGCGCGGGGGACTCGGCGACGTCCGCGACCCCGAGCAGGAACCGGAAGTACACCGGGCCATAGAGCAGCTGGATCATGGTCGCCGGCGGCAGGTCGGCGCGCAATTGCCCGGCGGCGATGGCGGTTTCGAGGCGGCGGCGGCATTCGGCGGCGCGCGGATCGATAATGGTCGCCCGCACGGCGTCGGCGAGGCGCGGATCGGTCTGCGCCTCGGCGATCACGCCGCGATAGACCCCGCCCACGTCGCCCGCCAAAGCCGTTGCGAGCCCGGTGATCTGGGTCTTCAGGTCGGCCGCGATATCGCCGGTGTCGGGGAAATCGGTGGTGGTGCCGAGCTGATCGTTGATGGTGTCCAGCGCGAGCGCGCCCTTGGACGGCCACCACCGGTAGATGGTCTGCTTACCGACCCCGGCCTGCGCGGCGATCGCCTCGATGGTGAGTTTGCCGTAGCCGTTGCGCACGGCCAGCTCCCAGGTGGCGTCCAGGATGGCCTGATGGGAGCGCGGGCTGCGCAATTCGGGATTTGGCGGTGGGGTCACGGGGTAGAGCCTAGCCTAGAACGAGACGCAACGTCTCGTCTTGACAGTGGCTCGAACTCGCGGCTAGCGTCAGGAGACGAGACGGACCGTCTCGTTCGCTCAGGTCGATCCCGCCCCGCACCATCGTCGAAAGAAGCCGCCATGAGCACGCCCGCCGAAACCTCCGCCGCCCGCTTCGAGCGCGGCCTCACCGTCCTCGATCAGGTCGGCGGGCCGAACGGCCGCGCGGTCGTCGAATCGCTCGCCGATATCGCCCCCGACCTGGGCCGCTATGTCGTCGAATTCGGTTACGGCGACATCTATTCGCGCACCGGCCTCACCTTGCCGCAGCGGCAGATCATCAATGTCGCGGCCCTCACCGCGCTCGGTCACGCCGCCCCGCAGCTGCGCTGGCATATCGACGGCGCGCTCAATGTCGGCGTCACGCCGGCCGAGATCGTGGAGATCATCGTGCATACCGCGATCTACGCCGGCTTCCCGGCCGCGCTCAACGGCCTCACCGTGGCGCGCGCCGCCTTCGCCGATCGGCCCGAGGCTGGAAACCCGGTGTCCGACAGCGCGGTCCGGCCGGAGGAGACCACCGAGCAGCGATACCGGCGCGGCGTCGCCAAGCTGGCCGAAGTGGACGGCGACGCGGCCGACCATATCTTCGCCGCCCTCGCCGACGTCGCGCCCGATCTCGGCCGCTACCTCATCGAATTCTGCTTCGGCGACATCTATTCGCGGCCCGGCCCGGATCTGAGGACCCGCGAGCTGGCCACCGTCGCCGCCTGCACCGTCCTGGGCACCGCGGGCCCGCAGCTCCGCGTGCACCTGCACGGTCTGCTCAATGTCGGCGGCACCCGCGAGGAGGCCGTGGAGACGATCATCCAGATGGCGGGTTACGGCGGCTTCCCGGCCGCGCTCAATGCGATCGCCGCGGCGCGTGAGGTGTTCGGTGAGCGGAAGGACTGATGAGCAAAGGCGTGAATGACCTGTTCATCCGATTCCGGGATCATATATATCTCAGATATTGATATGCGGTTCTCGAAAGCTGGTGGGGTAGCTGAGCATTCGCTTACCATTTGCCGCGCGTATCGGTGAGTGACGGGAATCGGATGAACCACGAAGCGACAGCAGCGGACTCGACGCGCGCTCCGGCGATCTCCGGGCGCAGGATCGCGGGCGCGAGCTTTATCGGCACCGCGATCGAGTATTACGACTACTACATCTACGGCACCGCCGCCGCGCTCGTACTCAACAAGCTGTTCTTCCCCACCCTGTCGTCCTTCGCGGGCACCCTGGCCTCGCTGGCCACCTTCGCCATCGGGTTCATCGCCCGCCCGCTCGGCGCGGTGATCTTCGGTCACTTCGGCGACCGCATCGGCCGCAAGGCGACACTGGTGGTGTCGCTGCTGCTGATGGGTTTGTCCACGGCTGCGGTCGGGCTGCTGCCCGGCTACGACACGCTCGGCATCGCCGCACCGCTGCTGCTGGTCGTCCTGCGCGTCTTACAGGG
The DNA here is from genome assembly GCF_001612945.1 of Nocardia inohanensis NBRC 100128. Taxonomy (GTDB): domain Bacteria; phylum Actinomycetota; class Actinomycetes; order Mycobacteriales; family Mycobacteriaceae; genus Nocardia; species Nocardia inohanensis. The sequence goes on along the minus strand of NZ_BDBK01000019.1, from coordinate 37,694 downwards.
CATCGGCCTGGGCGGCGAATGGGGCGGCGCGGCACTGCTCTCCGCCGAGCACGCTCCGGCGAATCGGCGCGGGCTGTTCGCCGCGGCGGCCCAGATGGGCGCGCCCGTCGGATATTTCGTCGCCACCGCCGCGTTCTGGGCCCTGTCGAGCTGGCTGCCCGACGCCGCGTTCACCTCCTGGGGCTGGCGGGTTCCGTTCCTGCTGTCGTTCGTCCTGGTCCTGGTCGGACTGCGAATTCGATTGCGGGTGGCGGAAACTCCGGCTTTCGCGGCGCTGGAGGCGGACCGGGCAGCGCACCGGGCCCCGCTGGCGGATGTCATCCGGCGCTATCCCCGGGAACTGCTGCTGGGCGCGGGCGCCATCGTGGTGTCCTACGTGATGTTCTATACGGCGGCGACCTACTGCCTGACCTACACCACCAAGACCCTGCACATCGCGCGAAACACCATGCTGGGCATCACCTTGATCGCGGTCGTGGTGCTGGGCGCGACCACCTTCCTGGTGGCCCGGCAATCCGACCTCACCGGCCGCCGGGTGCTCATGCTCGGCGGCGCGGCCTTCGGTGTGGTCTTCAGTCTCATGCTGTTTCCCTTGCTGGACACCAGGAATCCGGTGTTGATCACCCTGGCCCTCTCCGGCGCGATGCTGTGCATGGGCATCGTCTACGGCCCGCTCGGCGCGTTCCTGCCCGAACTCTTCGGCACCGATGTCCGCTATACCGGCGCGGGCATCGCCTACAACCTCGGCGGCGTACTCGGCGGCGGCATAGCGCCTTTGGTGATCGCGCAGCTCGGCGAGAGCCGGGGCTCCGGGGCGATCGGCTGGTTCATGAGCGCGATGGCGCTGCTCTCCCTGCTGTGCATCGTCGCACTGCCGGAGACGCGCCATCGCGATCTGAACCGGGTCTGATCAGACGCCGACCGCCTCCTCCATCTCCTCTTCGGCCTCCTCCGAAGCCGTTTGCCGCGCTTCGGGATTCGTGCCGATCGCCGCCGGGCGCTGCTCGCGTTCCCGCAGCGCGGCCAGGCCGATGAGTGCGAAACCGGCTGCGAGCCAGGCGATCAGGGTGGCGACGTGGCCGGTGAATCCGGCGCGGCCGAAGTAGAGCAGGCTGCGCGTGCCCTCGACGAAACCGGCGCCGTTCCAGAAGGAGTGCAGGACGCCGAAGAAGTCGTGCTGTAACCACGGGCTGTAGACGCCGCCGGAGGAGGTGAAGTTGAGCATGACGAACAGGATCATCATGACCAGGGTGGTCCAGCGTTGCAGGAAGGTGTGCAGCCCGATGCCGATGGTCAGGATGCCCGCCGAGTAGATCCAGGACATGGCCCAGATGCCGGCGTAGTCGTGGTCGATGATGTGGAAAACCGGTCCGGCCAAGGCGATTCCGATCAGGCTCACGGCCAGCGAGGTGCCGATGGCGAACATGGCCCGGATGCGCATGGGCAGGCCCGCTCCGGCCGCGCCGATGGCGGCCACGCTGCCGTACGAACCGATGGACAATGCCACGAGCAGGAAGAACAGGCCCTGCGCGGTGGGGTCGCCCGAACTCGGCGGGGCCACATCGGTAATGGTCAGCGGCGTGCCCTGCTGGGCCGCGACGGGCGTGAAGACCAGTTCGGTGGCCATCGCGGTGGTATCGGATCCGGCCTTGGCGACCAATAGTTCGGGGTGCTGCGGATCGGGAAGGTAGGCCCCGGCGAGCTTGCGGTCCATCAGTTCGCCCAGCGCGGCGTCCCGGCTGGGCAGGGTGACCACGTCGAGTTTGTCGCCGCCCTTGTCCTTCAGCGTCTGCGCGAGCACCTTCACCTGCGGCGCGTCACCGACCACCGCCACCGCGAGGTGATTGGGTTCGGGCTGATGGAACGCGCCGAGGTAGGCGAGCCCCATGCCGACGCACATGAGCAGGGGAGTGAGCAGGTGGGTGGCGACATGCCGGATCTGATGCGAGGCCATGGAATCTCCGAACAGTTGGTAAATGCAACTATATGAGGTTGTACTATACAACTATGAGTGGCGAAGCGGTATTCCCAGGGTCACGCACCGACGCGATCGAGGTGATCCAGCGCGAGCTCACCGCCTTCGCGCGCCGGGCCCGCGGCCGCGCCGCCGAACTGCATCCCGAGCTCTCGCTGGTCGCCTCCAGCGTGCTGGATCTGGTCATCGAGCGCGACGGCTGCCTCGCCGCCGACCTGGCCGGGCATTTCCACCTGGACAAGTCCACCGTCAGCCGGCAGGTCTCGGCGCTGGAGCGGCTCGGTTACCTGGTCCGCGAGGTCGATCCGGGCAATCGGCGCAATCACATCCTGCGGGCCACCCCGCCGGGCCGTCGCATCGCCCGCGATGCCGCCCGCAGCCGCGCCGCCGCCTTCGCCGAACGCTTCCAGGATTGGGACGATGCCGATGTGGACCGGCTGGCGGGGTATCTGGTCCGCTACAACGCCGCCGACGAATGACCCCCCCGTCATTCCGGCACGCTTTTAGCCGGAATCCATCTGCTCACTATGGATCCCGGCTGAAAGCATGCCGGGAAGACGAGTGGGGCCGGTGCTCATTCGCCTACACTGAGCCCGTCTCGCCGGTCGGGGCGGGACCTTCCGCTGGAAGGTGAGCGCCCATGTCCGATGGGTCGAAAGCTGGTCGTCGCGGAACCCGCTCGCTCGGGGCGGTGCTGCTGCTACTGCTCGCCGCCGGTTGCGGCAATGCGAGCAAGGACGCCGACAGTGCCACCACGGGCCACACCGGCAGCGGTTCGCCGGGCACGGTGAGCAAACCCGGTGCGCTGGAGGGCTTCTCCACCCTTCACCGACACCCTGCGCGGCATCGTCTATCGCCTCGACCTCGAGGCCAAGAAGTTCGAACCCCTGGCCACCGGGATTCCGGGCGCGAACGGGATCGCCTTGGACGGCACCGGGAAAACCGCGTACGTGGTCGGGGTCGGCGGTGATTTCACCGGCGGCGATCTCTGGAAGCTCGACCTGGTCCAGAGTCCGGTGACGCCGCAGCGGGTCGGTGCGGTGCACGGGGTCCTCGACGGTATCGCCGTGCTGCCCAGCGGTGATCTGGTCATTTCCGATTGGACCGGCCAGGGCGACACCCCCGGCGCCGTCACCGTCCATCGCCCGGACGGCACTTTGGCCGCCACCGTGAAGTTGCCCGAGAACCTGCACGGCCCAGCCGATTTCGCGATCGATCCGGCCGGCAAGAACCTCTGGATTCCCGCCATGCCGGACAATCGCATCGTCATAGTCCCGCTGCCCTAGGCGATTACGCGTCCGGCAGCTCCAGCCCCGCGGCCAGCACCGGCCACGATCTGCGCAGCGCGTCCTGCCAGTACCCCCACGAGTGCGTGCCCGCCTCGCTGATCTCGAAGGTGGCCGGAATCTGCAACTGCTCCAAGCGAACCTGCATGTTCCGCGCGCACCAATCGCTGGCCGCCTCCAGCACGCCGCCGACCAGCAACTGCTGCATCAGCCCGCCGTCATTGGGCCCGAGCGCCCGCACATCGGTGAGGGTGTCGTGCCGGCCCGGCAACCCGCTGCCGTTGGAGATGTAGAGCCCGAGCCCGCGCAACCCTTCGGCATGCACGTACGGATCGTTCGCCGCCCACATCGGATCCTCCGGCGGCCCGTACATATTCGCCGGATTGCCGCCGCCGATGGAGACCACGAGCTCCGCGAACTGCCGCCCGATCGGATCGCTGATCTGCGCACAACCGCTGTAGGCCGCCACCGCGCGATACAACCCCGGCTTGGCCAGCGGCAATTGCAGCACCGAGGTGCCCGACATGGACATGCCCGCAATGGCATTGACCCCGTTGGTGCCGAGCGCTCCGTCGATGATGGGCGGCAGCTCCTCGGTGAGGAAGGTCTTCCACTTGTTCACCCCGAGCTTGGGATCGGAAGTCTGCCAGTCGGTGTAGTAGCTGAACGCCCCGCCGATCGGCATCACCACGTTCACGTTCTTGTCGGCGAAGAACTGCACCGAATCGGTATTGCGCTTCCAGGTCGCGGTGTCCTGCCCGCCGCCCGCGCCGTTGAGCATGTACAGCACCGGCCGCGGCTGCGAGGCGTCGGCGGGGCGCTGCACCTCCACCCGCACCTCGGTGTTCATCGCCGCCGACCGCACCCGCAGCGTCAGATTGTGCGCGTCGACGATCTCGAAACCGGTGATGGCGGAGCCGTCTTCGGAGACCGGGGTTCCGGCCAGCGTGGCACTGCTGGTGATCGGATCCTTCGGCGCCGCGCCCGCCGTACCGGCAAAGAGCGTGGACGAACTTCCCAGCAAACACACCGCTGCCGCGAGCGCCGAGGCTCGAGCACCATATCCACTACGCAAGATCCAAACCCTCTGTACATCCACGACGTGATTCGAGAGACCTAATCGCGAATCCGCCATGAGTGTTTCAGATTTGCCCGGATCTTGGGACGACTCATAGGTGGCATCCGGCCCATGTGTGCCGGGCCACCTTCCTGATCAGCGGTTCTGGTCCTCGACGATGCCGCGCAGCAGCGGCCCGTACTCCGGATGCGCCAGCGCCGAAGCGAATTGGGCCACCAGATAGTCGGCCGGATTGCCGGTGTCGTACCAACTACCGCGAATCACCTGGCCGTATACCGGATTAGCGGCGGCGAAGATATTGATGGCATCGGTCAGATACACCTCGCCGGTGCGATGGGTGTACCAGTTGTCCACCTGCGCACGCAGTTCGGCGATGATGCCCGGCGTCACCACGTAACCGCCGATGGCGGCGTACGACGACGGCGCGTCCGCGGGCTTGGGCTTCTCCTTCAGCCCGCTGATCCGCATCAGGCCCTCGCCGACGGTGTCCTCCACCACCGGCACGCCGTAGCGCTGGGATTCGGCCGGATCCATCGGCATCAGCGCCAGCACGGGCGCATCGGTCTTCACGTAGGCGTCGATGAGCTGCTGGGCGCGCGGCACCCCGGCCACGAACACGTCGTCGGGCCAGAGCACCAGCATGGGTTCGTCGCCCAGATTGCGGGCGGCGTTGAGCACCGGGGTGCCGTTGCCGTAGGGGCCGTGCTGGTCCAGATAGGTGATGTGGCCGAGCCGGCTCAGCTCGCCGACTTCCTCGACGGCATCGGCGTAGGCGGTCTTGCCGTCCGCGCGCAGCTGCGCGACCAGCGCCGGGTTCGGCCGGAAATGGTCCTGGATCAACGACTTTCCGCCACTGACCACGATGGTGATATCGGTGATGCCGGAGGCGACCAGCTCGCGGACCGTGTGTTCGATGACCGGTTTGTCGCCGACCGGCAGCATCTCCTTGGGGATCGCCTTGGTCAGCGGGAGCAGGCGGGAACCGATGCCGGCGGCCGGAATGACAGCCTTGCGAATCGTCATTACCCGATCATCACACACCGGCGCGAACGTACCTGTCGGTAGCCGCGCGTAGATTCCCGATTGTGAACACCCCTGCCGATTTCGCGACCGGAGGTATCGCGCCAGGTCAGAGCATTGGTCGGCGCTGGGTGCTGCATATAGACATGGATGCCTTCTTCGCCTCGGTGGAACAACTCACCAGGCCCACGCTGCGCGGGCGTCCGGTGCTGGTCGGCGGCATGGGCGGACGCGGGGTGGTGGCCGGGGCCAGCTACGAGGCGCGGGTGTTCGGCGCGCGCTCGGCCATGCCCATGCATCAGGCGCGGCGGCTGGTCGGCGGCGGCGCGGTGGTGGTGCCGCCGCGCGGTGCGGTGTACGGGGAGCTCAGCGGGCAGGTGTTCGAGGCGCTGCGATCGCGGATTCCGGTGCTGGAGACGCTCTCCTTCGACGAGGCGTTCGGGGAACCGGCCGAGCTGGCGGGGGCGACGGCCGACACGGTGCTCGAATTCTGTGAGGACTTGCGGTCCGCGGTGCGGGAGCGCACCGGATTGGTCGCCTCGGTGGGGGCAGGCAGCGGCAAACAGCTCGCCAAGATCGCCTCCGGGCTCGCGAAACCCGATGGGGTGCGGGTGATTTCCCCGGCCGAACAGCAGGGGTTCCTGGCGGCGCTGCCGGTCGGGAAGCTGTGGGGGGTGGGTCCGGTGACCCAAAGCCGTTTGCGCTCACTGGGTATCGAGACGGTGGGGGCGCTGGCGGCGCTGCCCGAGGCCGAGGTGACCTCGATTCTGGGCAATGCCATGGGTATCGCCCTGCATCGGCTGGCGCGCGGCATCGACGACCGGCCGGTGGCCGAACGCGCGGAGGCCAAGCAGATCAGCGCCGAAACCACCTACGAGACCGACATTCTCACTCTCGCGCAGCTGCGCCCGGCGATCGACGCCATGGCGGCCGCGGCGCACCGGCGGCTCGGCAGTGACGGGCGGGCCGCGCGGACGGTGGTGCTGAAGCTCAAGAAGTCCGACATGTCCATCGTGACCAGGTCGTCCACTTTGCCCTATGCCACCGAGGATTTGACCACCCTGACCGCCGCCGCGCAGCGCTCGGCCGTCGATCCCTCGGAACTGGGCCCGATCCGCCTGGTGGGCGTGGGTTTCGCCGGTCTGTCCGAGATCCGTCAGGAATCCCTGTTCCCGGAACTGGATCAAACCGTGGAGACCGCCGAATCGGTCTCGGAGGAGCCCACTCTCGGCCTCGCCGACGTCCCCGAACCCCCGCCCGTCCCACCGCCGACCCGGTCCTACACCACCCAAATCTGGTATCCCGGCCTCGATGTCGAGCATACGGAGTACGGTCATGGCTGGGTGCAGGGCGCGGGCCACGGTGTGGTGACCGTCCGCTTCGAGACTCGTTCCAGCGGACCGGGTCCGGCGCGCACCTTTCCCACCGAAGATCCGCAGCTGAGACGGGCCGATCCGCTCGGAAGTCTGCTCTGAGACCCCTTTCTCCGAATTATGAGGATTCGGACTGAAAGTGCCGTGGCACCGCTTGCGGAGTCGGTTTCCCGCCACATCCGTTGGTAGTCTCGGCCCTCGTGCAGCGTCGCCGGTCGGGTGCTCGGCTGTCATGTTGTCGTAACGGACCTACTCGAACGCAAAGGACGAGCAGTTGAAGCTTCAGAAGACTGGACGAATCGCGGTCGCCACCCTCGCCGTCGTAGCCGCTCTCGGGCTCACGGCGTGCGGCAGCGGTGACAAGAAGGAGACCACCAAGCCCAAGGTGAGCACCTCCAAGACCACGAGCGCGGCCCAGAACTACCCGGCGGCGCCGACCGTCGCGGATCTCAACTCCGAGTTGCAGAAGGCCCTGGACCCGAACGTCCCGAACGCGCAGAAGCTCGACATGATGCAGGGCGTGCAGGCCGACCCGAACCTGCCGCAGCTGCTCAGCGACGCCTACAAGGCGAACAACGCCAGCATCACCGTGACCGGCGTGACCGACCTCGGCAACGGCACCCTGACCGCCGACGCCCAGGTCGCGGTGAACGGCGGCGCCCCGCAGAACGCGGTCGTGCCGTTCGTGGCCGAGGACGGCAAGTGGAAGGTCCAGAAGGAATGGATCTGCAACATGCTGTCGCTGGGCAACCAGACCTCGCCCGCTTGCAGCTAGTGCTTTCCTGACGGGCCGGGCCTCCCACCAGGGCGGGTCCGGTCCGTCGGTGTCCGGCCGAGCCTGCTTGCCGGACGCGGGGGAGCGGTTTCCCAGGAACGCCGCCTAATATCTCCGGTCGTGACCGACGTGTTGGAGAGAGCCGGGCAAGGCCCGGCCGGGAGAGCAGGTACCGCTGAAGTCGAACGGGCTCCCGGAGGCTGGCTGAAGCCGCTCGCTCTGATCGCCGGTTTGATCGCGATCCTGTCCGCGGTGGCGGTGCCGCTGCTGCCGGTACGGGTGGACGCGGCGACCATCGCGTGGCCGCAGGACAACTCGACGCGCAGCATCGAAGCGCCGTTGATGTCCTACGCGCCGGTGGCTTTCGATGCCACCATTCCGTGTTCGGCTGTGACGCAACTGGCTTCGACGGGCGGGACGCTGGTGGCGACCGCGCCCAACGGCGCACCGGACCTGGAGCGCTACGGCTTCACCGCGCGGGTCAAGGCCGCGAGCACCGGCGCCGACGGGACCGTGACGCCCGCCAAATTCGAAGCGGTGCTTCAGAATCAGGCGCTGGTCAGCGTGCCGGTGGAACAGCTGAGCCCGGGGTGCGAGTTCGTCGTGCACGCGGGGATGACCCAGACCACGGCGGTGCTGAGCGGTTCCACGCTCGCGCCGGTCACCCTCGGCGGCGATTACCGGCCGCAGCTGGTGGGCATCTTCAGTGATCTGCCGGTCGCCGACGGCACCGAGGTCACCGCCGAGGTCGACAGCCGGTTCTCCTCGCATCCGAGTCTGATCAAGACCATCGCCATCTGGACGGCGTTCATCGCCACCGTGATCGCGCTGTTCGCGCTCTACCGGCTGGATCGCCTCGACGGCCGCCGGGTGCGGCGGTTCCTGCCGCAGCGCTGGTGGACGCTCCGGCCCGTCGACGCCGTGGTGCTGGGCACGCTGGTGCTCTGGCATTTCATCGGCGCGACCACCGCCGATGACGGTTACCTGTTCGGCATGGCCCGCACCGCCGGTCACGCGGGCTATATGGCCAACTACTTCGGTTACTTCGGCGTCCCCGAAACCCCGGTCGGCACACCGTATTACGACCTGCTGGGCCGGATGGCCGAGATCAGCACCGCGAGCCCGTGGATGCGGCTGCCCGCGCTGCTGGCCGGCATCGTCATGTGGCTGGTGCTCAGCCGCGAGGTGATTCCCCGGCTCGGCGCGCGCATTCGCCACGACAAGCTGGCGGTGTGGACCGGCGGGCTCGGCTTCCTCGCGGTCTGGCTGCCCTACTGCAACGGCCTGCGCCCCGAGCCCATGGTGGCGCTCGGTGTCCTGCTGACCTGGGTGTCGGTGGAGCGCTCGATCGCCACCCGGCGCTTGCTGCCGTACGCGGTGGCCATTCTGATCGGCGCGTTCGCCTGCACCGTCGGCCCGTCCGGCATCATCTGCGTCGCGCCGCTGCTGGCCGGTATCCGGCCGCTGTGGCGCGCCATCGATCACCGGGCCAAGGCCATGAGTGCGCCCGTCGCCGCGGGCGCGGGGCTGCTCACCGGGCTGCGCGCCCGCTGGGTCGCGTACCTGGCGCTGGGTCTGCCGCTGATCGCCGCCGGTGCGGTGGTGCTCGCGGTCATGTTCAACGATCAGCCCATCTCGGCCATGTTCGAGATGCGCCGGGTGCACGATCTGGTCGGCCCGAACGTACACTGGGACGGCGAATACATTCGCTACCAGTACCTGTTCATGCCCACCATCGACGGCTCGATGTCGCGTCGCTTCGGCATGCTCATGCTGTGGCTCGGTATGGCGGCGTGTGCGTTCGTGCTGCTGCGCAAGGGCGGGCGGATTCCGTTCGCGGCCGCGGGTCCGGCACGGCGGCTGCTGGGCAGCAGTGTGGGCGTCATCCTGCTGATGATGACCACCCCCACCAAGTGGACCCACCACAACGGCATCTACGCCGGGCTGGCGGGCGCGGTGGCGGTGCTGGCCGCGGTGGCGGTCGGGCCGAAGGTGCTGCGTTCGCCGCGCAATCGCGCCCTGTTCGCCGCGATCGTGTCGTTCGTGCTGGCCATCTCGTTCTCCAGCATCAACGGCTGGTGGTATGTGTCGAACTATTCGATCCCGTTCAACGACAAGTCGGTTCAGGTCGCCGGGTTCGAGCTCAGCAAGGCATGGCTGGCCCTGGCGCTGCTGTTCCTGGCGCTGGCCGGTTGGTTCCATGTGCGCGCGCCGGAACCCGGTGCGCCGCAGCGCGTCTCGAAGCGCGGGCGGCAGTTGATCGCGATCCCGCCGCTGACCGTGGCGGCCGCGCTGATGGTGCTGCTGGAGGTGGCCTCGCTGGCCAAGGGCGCGGTGGCGCAGTATCCGGCGTTCTCGCTCGCCCGCTCGAATGTGGATGCGGTGCTGGGCAAGTCCGGCGGGCTGGCGCGGGACGTGCTGGTCGAGGTCGACCCCAACAAGGGCATGCTGACGCCGGTCACCGGCGACGCGTTCGCCGCCTTCGGCGCCGACGCAACGGGTTTCACCTCCGATGGCGTCGGCAAGGATCTGCGCGCCGACGACGAGATCGACACCGGCGGCGGCATGGACAGCGCGGTGAGCGGTCGCTCCGACCACACCGTGGACGGAACCACCACCACCGCACTGCCTTTCCGCCTGAACCCGGGCAGCACGCCGGTCCTGGGCAGCTACGGCAGCTCGGGCGTCTCCTCGCTCACCACCGGCTGGTACACGCTGCCCAAGGCCGATGAGCGCTCGGGCATCATCGCGGTCACCGCGGCGGGGCGGATCCGCTCGGTGAACAAGGACGGCATCGTCACCGCCGGGCAGTCGGTCGAAATCGAGTACGGCACCACCGGTCCCGACGGCGTCATGCAGCCGCGGGGCCGGGTCACGCCGATCGATATCGGTCCCGCGCCGACCTGGCGCAACCTGCGGGTGCCGCTCTCGGAGATCCCCGCCGACGCCACCGTGGTGCGCCTGGTGGCCGAGGACCGCAACGGGGACTCCAAACAATGGGTGGCCTTGACCCCGCCCCGCATCCCGCAGACCCGCACCCTGGACGCGCTGGTCGGCTCCGACACCCCGGTCCTCACCGACTGGGAAGTCGGCCTCCAGTTCCCGAACCAGCGGCCGTTCAACCACCGCTACGGCATCGCCGAGGTGCCCGAGTACCGCATCCTGCCCGATCGCGGCGGCGCGGGCATGACCACGCTGTGGCAGAGCCACGACGGCGGCGGCGCGCTCGGCTGGAGCTCGATGCTGTTGCGCCCCTACACCCTGGCCACCTACGCCAAGGACGACTGGCGCAATGACTGGGGCGAGTTGCAGCAGCTCGCCCCGATCGACCCGACGGCGGTGCCGGCCAAGGCGGAGATCACCACCGAAACCCGTTCGGCCAGATGGTCTCCCGGGCCGATCAACGTCACCGGCTGGCGCTGAACAACTCTCGTCGCTCTCAGGGGCAGGCCCCTGAAACCCCTTGCGGTCCTGGGCGCACAGCGGTCCGCACCCGTTTCGGCGCTGAAGCGGGGCGGAGAAACGAATCTCGGGATGATGCGGCTCAGCCCCGCACCATCTCGGTTTCGAGCAGAACTACGGGCCCGCGATACCGCTGAGTTTCCGGACCTGTGCGGCGGTCAGGGCGCTGAGCTGCTGCGAATCGGGCTCGACGGCGGCGGACATATTGATCTGGACCACCGTGGCGCCGACCAATGTCAGGCTCACCGCCGAATAGAGCGTGACGCCTTCACTGGTGGTGTGGACACGGAAAGCGGTCGAGGCGTCGCCCGCGTTCGGCTGTTCCAAACCGCCCAGCCGGAATTCGACTTTGGTGTTGTCCGCGTCCGTTCCGGAGTATTTCGCGCATTCCCGCAAGAGCGATTGCACGGCGGAGAAAGCTTGTGCGGCTCCGCCGTTCGCGTACGAGGCGGCATCGATATCTATGCTCGCGAAATTCGGGCCGCCGAACTGGGCCACCGCCGTGGCAGCGGCCCCCGGAGCCTGATCCGACACCGGCGCCAGCACTTTGGCGCACTGCGCGGGATCGGTGGTCGAGCCCGCTCCGGAACTGTTGCCGGGCGCGGGATCCGGGAAAGCGGTGTAGCCGCTGGGTAATTGGCCCGCGTCGAGCAGATCATTGCGCAGGGTCACCTGGTCGAGCGCGGCCCCGGACCCGGTGGGCGGCGTCACCGACGGACCGAAGCTCGGCAGCGGTGCACCCGAATCCTCGGTGCCACAGCCGGTCACGGCCGCCGCTACCGCCCCGGTGAGCGAGATCAGCGCGAGCAGTCGCCGGGTCATGCGCCCCACTGCACCTGGGTGCGCAGCGTCTGCCGCAGCACGACCGAGCTGTGCGGATCGCGATAGCTCTGCGTGCCGCCTACTTCGACCGCGCCCGAAACCGGCAGCGGCAGGCCCAGATCCACGGTCACGTCGCCGGTGCCGTACATGAGGTAGTCGACGATCTCCAGCTGCCCGGCCTCGTTGGGCAGATGCCACACCGTCGATTTCGGCGTCTGCACCACATTCAGCGCGATGGACAGCAGATTGCCCTCACGATGGGTCAGCGTCGCCGTCGTCACCTGTTCGAGCGGGACGCTGCCCGAGATCTGCTGCCGCACCGTCCACACCGCGCCCTCGCCGACCGGTTCGTCCGGGAACGCGATGGACTGGTACACCGCCTGATAGAACGCCTGCTCCAAGGCCGCGCGCGCCACATCGGTGGTGGCGGGCTTGGGCGAGAGCCGCAGCGCCGTGATCGCGCCCAGATCGCTGATATCGAACCCGGCCCGCGACCCGTCGGCGGGCAGCAGCGCCTTGGCCATGGCCGGATCCGGTGAGGTCACCGAACCGAGGGTGAGCTCCACCCCGTCGTTGCCGGCCTGCGCGGTCAGCGGAATGGTCACCGCGGGCGGGGAGAAGTCGCGCACCGCTTGGGTATTGATCTGCTGTTCGATGTGATGGTCGGTGCTCAAGGTCACCTGCTGGGTGGTGCCCGCCGCCACCGCCGGCCGCAGCGCCGCCCGCGGCTCCGCACCCGGTTCGATGACCGTGGTGGTCATGGTGGAGATCGGCACGGTCACCTCTTTGCCGAAACCGACCGGCTCGGTGCCGTCGGCATCGGAGGTGGTCTCCGATTGGCTGCTGCATCCGGCGCCGAGCGCGGATAGCGCGACCGCGAGGGCCAGCAGCAGAACTCCGGATCGAGCGCCGCGCTGGAATCCCGGACGCGCTCGGCCGGGTGAACCGGTACAGCGTGCGGTGGCGTGCGCCGAGCTGGGGGAGGAAGACAACACCGTCACGTCGAACAGGTTACGGCTCGTTCCTGATAATCAGCTTGGGATCGCGCCCGCGCCCGGGCAACCCATTGCGATAAGGAATGATGTGTCGCGTGAGTACCGACCGGCCGCGCGATCCCGAGGCAGAAGAAGCTGACGTACCCGTCACCGGAGAGGCGGCCGGCGCGGACGCCGAAACCCGCGCGGAGGCCGAGTCCGCGAGCGAGATGAACCGCTCGGATACGGCCGCCGCCGAAAAGGCCGGTGCCGCAGCACCGCACACGGCCGGGCACAAGCGACTGCCGTTGCTGCTGGCCCTGGCGGCCCTGGTGCTCGGCCTGGATCTGCTCACCAAGACCATCGTGGTGGCACAGCTGAAGCCGGGTCAGCCCATCTACCTCATCGGCGATTTCGTGCGCCTGAGCCTGGTGCGCAATCCGGGCGCGGCGTTCTCCATGGCCACCGGCATGACCTGGCTGCTGACCCTGATCGCGGCCGCGGTGGTGGTCGGCGTCATTCGCATCGGCCGCACGCTGCGCTCGGTGCCGTGGGCGATCGGCCTGGGCATGGTGCTCGGCGGCGCGCTCGGCAACCTGATCGATCGTCTCTTCCGCGCACCCGGCCCGCTCCAGGGCCACGTGGTGGATTTCGTGGCGGTCGGCTGGTGGCCGGTATTCAATGTCGCCGATTCGGCGATCGTCTGCGGCGCGATCCTGCTGGTGGCCCTGACGGTATTCGGTTTCGAGCCCGACGGCACCCGTGCCGGGCGGAACCAGGAGGACGAGAACGCGGAGGAGAAGACGGTATGAGGGAAACCCGGAGCATGCCCGTGCCCGACGGCCTGGACGGCATGCGTGTCGATGCCGGACTGTCGCGGCTGCTCGGCCTGTCGCGCACCGCGGTGGTGGCGCTGACCGAGGAGGGCGCGGTGCAGCTCGACGGCGTGGCGGCGGGTAAATCCGACCGGCTCACCGGCGGGGCCTGGCTGGAGGTCGAATTCCCCGAGCCCAAGCGCGAACTCACCGTCGAGGCCACGCCCGTGGACGGCATGAAGATCCTCTACGCCGACGACGACATCGTGGCGGTGGACAAGCCGGTGGGCGTGGCCGCGCACACCGGTGTGGGCTGGACCGGGCCGACCGTGGTGGGCGGGCTGGCGGCCATGGGCTACCGCATCTCCACCTCCGGCGCGCACGAACGCCAGGGCATCGTGCACCGCCTGGATGTCGGCACCTCCGGGGTGATGGTGGTGGCGCAGTCCGAGCACGCGTACACCCAGCTCAAGCGGGCGTTCAAGTACCGGACCGTGGAGAAGCGGTATCACGCGCTGGTGCAAGGACATCCGGATCCGAGCTCGGGCACCATCGACGCGCCGATCGGCCGCGCGCGCGGCAACGACTGGAAGTTCGCGGTCACCGCCGACGGCCGGCCCTCGGTCACGCACTACGACACCGTCGAAGCGTTCCAGGCCGCGAGCCTGCTGGACATCCACCTGGAAACCGGTCGCACACACCAGATCCGGGTGCATTTCTCGGCGGTGCGGCACCCCTGCTGTGGTGACCTCACCTATGGCGCGGATCCGCGGCTGGCCGAACGGCTGGGCCTGGAACGGCAGTGGTTGCATGCCCGGCAGCTGGGCTTCAACCATCCGGCCGACGGCCGCTGGATCGAGATCACCAGCGAGTACCCGGCCGACCTCTCGCACGCCCTGGATGTACTCCGTAGCGTGTAGCCGGTGAAACGTGCCGTAATCGCCGCGATCGCAGTGCTGCTCGTGGTGCTCGACATCGTGCTCGGGGTGGCGATACCGCCCCGTCCCGGTGTCATCGCCACCGATCGGCTGGGGCCGGATTACGGCGAGCGGATCGAGGAGTACCTGGTTCGCGCCCGGAACTCCTTGCAGGGCAACGATACCGGCCTGCACTGGGCGCTGATCTCGCTCACCGAGCGCGTCACCGCCGATCGGGTGCCCGGATACGCTGCCGGGCACCGGATTTCGGAGGTCGACTATCACGTGGCGATCGACCGGGTCGCCACGCCGATCGTTTCGATCGGGGTGCCCGCGGGCGAGGCGGCAGCGGTGCGGTCGATCGATTCGGCGGGCTACATCGTGGAATATCCACCGGTGCCGGCGGGCCGTCAGGCCGACGTCCAGAAGGTGGTCGCCGCCCGGTTGCACGCGCACTGCGCCTGTGTGGTCGGCATCGTCGTGCACGCCACCCTGCCCGATTTGCGGAACCTGGCCGCCCAGCCGGGAGTCCGTGTCGTCGAAGCCCTGCCGCCGGACGCCTCGGCCGGTGTCTTCGCGGTATCACCGCTGCTCCCGGAGTATTCGGCCACCGTCACCGCACCCGTGGACGACGGCCCGGTCCCGGTGAGCTGACCCGTGCGATGCCCTTTGATCTAGAACGTGTTCTAATTCAATGAGGTTGTGCAGTCGAAAGGGAACCGACGCGATGGTCGCATTCTTCGAGCAGGTGGACGGTCGCTTCGTCGCGACGACGATGTCGGTGAGCGCGTGGTCGCAGACCCAGCTGGCCGGCACCGCGGTCTGCGGCCTGCTCGCCCGCGAACTGGAAACCCACGCTCCCCGAGCCGATTTCATTCCGGCCCGCTTCACCGTGGACCTGTTCCGCCCGGTCCTGAACGAGCCCATCACCCTGCGCAGCGAAGTGGTCCGCGACGGCACCCGGGTCCGGGTCGTCGACGCCGCCCTGGTGCAGCACGACGAGGTCCGCGCCCGCGCCTCGGTCATGTACCTTGCCGTCGGCGAACAGCCGCCCGGGCAGGTGTGGGAGGCCGAGCGCGACCTGCCCACCCCGTCCTACGAACTGAACTCGCCCTACGGCGAAGCGCCGCACTTCAAATCCGGCGATCAGGACTGGACCCCCGACTTCGCCTCGGGGGCGAACAATCTCCGCAAGGCCGTCTGGCAGAACCTGCCCGCCCTGGTCGAGGGCGAACCCCTCACTCCCTTCCAGCGCGCCGCCTTCGTCGCCGACTGCACCAATATGGTCTGCAACTGGGGCACCGCGGGCGTCGGCTTCATCAACAGCGATGTGACCATGACCCTGTCCCGCCTGCCCATCGGTCACGAGGTCGGTTTGCGCGCCCAGGACCACATCTCGTCCGCGGGCGTGGTCACCGCCACCGCCACCCTGTACGACCGCACGGGCCCGCTCGGCGCCACGGTCATCACCGGCCTGTCCAATGCCCGCCGCCAGGTCGATCTGGCCGCCTTCGCCGAAAGCCGCTCCATCCCGGCCACCGTGAACTGAGATCGCGCTGATCCGAGTCGATTCAGCGGAAGCGCCAGCGGGTCGCGCCGTGCGGGTCGGTGAGGCCCAGGGCGACGGCGGTCAGCGGGTCGAACCGGTACAGATACCAGGGGCCGGGTCCGGCGCTCTGGGCGCTGTAGGGCGCGGTGACCGCGTCACCCGCGCGTGATGCGGGCCAGCCGCCCGCGTTGAACACCGCGGTGACCTGATCGAGTTCGGCGTGATCGAGGATGCGCGTCGCATCGCCTTCGAAGATCAGGTCGGCTTCGGGGAACCGGAAGGACAGGGTGCAGGCCGGGTTCGCGGCCAGGTTCCGGGATTTGCGGGTTCCGGGGCCGCTCGTGAAGTAGATGGACCCCTGGTATTCCACGGGTCCGATACCGGTCGAATGCGGACGCCCGTCCGGGTCGACCGTGCCCAGGAAAGCCGGTGTCTCGGGTAGCCCGATGCCCGCCTCGAAGTGCTTGCGGACCAGGCTCCAGGGCAGTTCGGCGGGCTCGTAGATATTGAGGTCGGTGGCTTCGATGGGATCGGGCAGCATGATTCCTCCTCGTTTCGGTGCTACGAGTCGAGACGGGCGGCGCGCGGCGGATTCATCGGTTCCGGCCCGACAAGTATGTCCCGGACCCCGGCGCTGTCGGATGACTGTGCAAGATTGGGGGAAGCTCAGCTGAGGAGAGGGGTCGTGAACCGATGGTTTTGACTGCCGAGCAGGCCGATCGGGCCCGGGGCGTGCTGTTGGGGACGGCGGCGGGGGACGCGCTGGGCGCGGGCTACGAGTTCACCCACCCCAAACCGGATGTGGTGATCCGGATGAAGGGCGGCGGCGCGTTCGACTGGGCGCCGGGCGAGTGGACCGACGACACGTCGATGGCGATCGCGGTGGCCAAGGCCGCCGCCGAGGTGGGCAAGCTGCACGAGGAAGCCGGATTGGACGCCGTCGCACGCGAATTCATCGCCTGGTGGGACACCCGACCCAAGGATGTCGGCGCGCAGACCAGCCAGGTGCTGCGCCACCGCAGTCTCTCGGGCCGCGAGATGCAGATCCACGCCCACGAACTGCACGGCCTGAAAGCCGGCAACGGGTCGCTCATGCGCACCGCCCCGGTAGCCCTCGCCTACCTCGACGACGAGCCGATCAAATGCGCCAAGGCCGCCGCCGTGGTCAGCTCCCTCACCCACTACGACCCCCAGGCCATGCAGGCCTGCAAACTCTGGTCCCTCGCCATCCGCCACGCCGTCCTGTACGGCACGTACGACGGTGTGCGAGAAGCCCTTTCGATCGTCGACGCCGGCTTCTGGGCGCCCCTGCTGGACAGCGCGGAACACGGTGTGCCGGAAGACTTCCCGAAGAACGGCTGGGTCGTGCACGCCTTGCAGACGGCCTGGTGGGCCATCACCCACAGCGATTCCCTGCCCGCCGCACTGGAATCGGCGGTGCGCGCCGGCGGCGACACCGACACCACGGCCGCCATCGCGGGCGGGCTGCTGGGCGCGCGGTGGGGCGCCTCGGCGATCCCGGCGGAGTGGGTGGAGATCCTGCACGGGTACCCGGGCTATCGCGCGAACGATCTGGTGACCTTGACCGAGCGGATCGTCGAACGCTGACTCGCGCGCCCGTCTGTGCGGGCGCGCGCATCGGCGAAAACCTCAGTCGGGCAGGCGGACCACGCCGTCGAGGTAGCGGCGGCAGCGGCCGGAGAGGCGGACTCGTTCGCCGGTGAGGGTGCATCGCAGCGCGCCGCCGCGGGAGGAGAGCTGGCGGGCCGACATGGTGGTGCGGCCGAGTTCCTTGGCCCACAGTGGTGTCAGCTGTGCGTGCGCCGAACCGGTGACCGGATCCTCGGGGACGCCGACGCCGGGGGCGAATACCCGGGAGACGAAGTCGATCTCGTCGCCTTCGGCGGTGAGGATGGCGGCGCGGCTGAGCTTCGGGAACTGGGAGAAATTGGGGCGGACGTCGCGGACTTCGTGTTCGGCGGTGACCACGAGGATGAGGTCGGTGCCTTCGTAGGCGCGCAGGGGGCGGACGCCCAGGGCCTTGGCGACGGCTTGCGGAATGTCCTCGTGCACACCGATTTCTACCGACGACACCACCGGCAGGTCGAGTACCAGGTCGTCGCGGTCGCGGTCCACGCGCAGCCAGCCGCTGCGGGTGTAGAAGTGGACGCGGTCCGCGCCGGGGTGCATGTCGTCGAGGATCTGGGCGGCGGCGGCCAGGGTGGCGTGGCCGCACAGGTCCACTTCGACGGCGGGGGTGAACCAGCGCAGGTGGAAGGCGGGTGAATTGTCCGGGGGCGCACCGGCGTCCACGGGTAGCGCCGAAGTGTAGAAGGCGGTTTCGGCGAGGTTGTTCTCCTCGGCGAGGTGCTGCAACAGCTCGTCCGGGAGCCAGTTCAGCAATGGCATGACGGCTGCCGGATTGCCCGAGAACGGTGCGTCGGCGAACGCGTCGATCTGGTGCAGGAGGACCTCCATGTCGCCCAAGGTACCCGTGGATTCAATGTCTGCCCAGGACAAGGCCGTTCACGGCGAGCCAAACCATGCGACCAGTTTGGATGTAAAGCAAAGGCGGCAGACCGGTTGGTCCGCCGCCGTGCTCGGTATTGCCGAATGTCGCTGAGATCAGCGCTTTTCGACGACCTCCTCGGGCGCCGCGGGCAGCAGGTGCGGCGTCTGTCCCCGCAAACGCGCCTGCACCCACCAGGCAACCTCCACCAGCACCACGCCGATGGCCCCGCACACGATCGCCGATGTCGTCAGCGCCACGTTCGAGGGATCGAGTTTGAAGAAGTGCCGGGTGAACGGAATGCTGAACAGGATCAGGTATCCCGCAACGGAACCCGCCACCAGCAGGATCTTCCACCAGTTCCACGGCCGCGCCACGATGGCGAGCACCCACACCGCGATGATCAGCAGCGTGATCAGCGCCGTGGTCCCGGCCTGCACCTTCTCGGTCTCGCCGGCGTCCGGGCCCTGGTACGCGATCAGATACGAGATGAACGTCATCACGCCGATCACCACGCCGGACGGAATCGCCAATCGCATGACGCGCCCGACGAATCCGGTCCGTGCCCGCTCGTTATTGGGCGCCAGCGACAGGATGAACGCCGGAATGCCGATGGTGAACCAGGCCGCGATGGTCACGTGCCGCGGCAGGAACGGATACCCGATCGCCTTGTAATGGAAGATCTGCGAACCGATTCCGGCGATGCCGATCAGGAAGGCCAGCACCACCGAGTACACGGTCTTGGTGAGGAACAGGTTCGAGACCCGCTCGATATTGCCGATCACCCGGCGGCCCTCGGCGACCACGTAGGGCAGGGTGGCGAACTTGTTGTCCAGCAGCACGATCTGCGCGACCGACCGGGTGGCCGGGCTGCCCGAACCCATGGCGACGCCGATGTCGGCATCCTTCAGGGCCAGCACGTCGTTGACGCCGTCACCGGTCATGGCGACGGTGTGGCCGCGCGATTGCAGCGCGCCCACCATGGCGCGCTTCTGATCCGGCCGCACCCGCCCGAAGACCGTCTGGTTCTCCAGGACATCGGCCAGTTCGTTCTGGTCGGTCGGCAGCTTCCGCGCGTCGACCGCGTGCGCACCGCCCTGCAAGCCGAGCGATTCGGCCACCGCGCCCACCGACCTGGCGTTGTCGCCCGAGATCACCTTGGTCGAAACGTGCTGGGAGGCGAAGTATTCGAGGGTGCCCCTGGCGTCGGGGCGCACCTTCTGCTCAAGAATGACGAGCGCGGCGGGGGTGACGTGGCCGGGCGCGTCCTTGGCATCGACCGGCCGGTCGCTACTGGCCAGCAGCAGCACCCGCAAACCCTGCGCACCGACCTCCTGTGCGACATCGGCGGTTTCGGAATCCGGATCCAGCAGCACGTCCGGCGCGCCGAGCAGCCAGTTGCCGTGCTCGCCGTAGGAGAACCCGCTCCACTTCTTGGCCGAGTTGAACGGCGCGATCCCGCTCACCTGCCAGCCCGGGGCATCGGTCAGCGCCTCCGCGATGGCCGCCACCGACGCGTTCGGGCGCCGATCATCGGCGGCCATGGCGGCGAGCACGGTGCGCAGCTCGCTCTCCGGAATGTCGCCCACCGCGCGGACTTCCGAGAGCCGCATGCCGTTCTCGGTCAGCGTGCCGGTCTTGTCCGCGCACACCACATCCACCCGGGCCAGGCCCTCGATCGCGGGCAGCTCCTGCACCAGGCACTGCCGCCGCCCCAGTCGCACCACGCCGACCGCGAACGCGATCGAGGTCATCAGCACCAGGCCCTCGGGCACCATCGGCACCAGCGCGGCCACCATGCCGTTGACCGCGGGCCGCCAGGATTCCTTGCTCGACACCAGCTGGTTGTAGATGGACAGCAGACCCGCCGGAATCAGCAGGTAGGTAATGACTTTCAGGATGGTGTCGATGCCGTTGCGCAGCTCGGACTTGACGAGGGTGAACTTGCTCGCCTCATCCGCCAGCTTGGCCGCGTAGGCGTCCTTGCCGACCTTGGTGGCCCGGTACGCGCCGCTGCCCGACACCACGAAGCTGCCCGACATGACCTGCGCCGCAACGCTTTTTTCGATCGGATCGGCTTCACCGGTGAGCAGCGATTCGTCCACCTCGAGCAGCTCGGCCTCGACCACCTCGCCGTCGACGACGATCTGATCGCCCGGCCCCAGCTCGATGATGTCGTCGAGCACCACCTCCTGCGGCGCGACCGCGGTGGCCTTGCCCTCGCGCCGCACCATCGGCTGCGCCTGCCCGACGATGGCCAGCTTGTCGAGGGTGTTCTTGGCCCGGATCTCCTGAATGATGCCGACCGCGCTGTTCGCGACGATCAGCAGCCCGAACATCCCGTCGATGATCGACCCGGTGGCCAGCACCAGAATGAACAGCACACCCAGGATCGCATTGATCCGGGTGAACACATTCGCCTTGACAATGTCACCGACCGACCGGCTGGCCCGCTCGGGCACGTCATTGGTCAACCCGTCCCGTCGCCGCTGCTCCACCTCGGCTGCACTCAGCCCCAACGTGGGTGGACTGGGCGTACTCGACTCCTGCGTCGTGATCGACATGCCGAACAGCCTAGATGCCTGTCCGGAAAACGCAGGTGAGCGGCGCTCGGCGGTCCGAGGATTTCGTTTCGGCTGGTAATGACCGCGCGTTAGGGTAGTTCGGTGGGCGAACGATCTCAGCAGGAATTGGGTGTCAGCTTCGGCGTCGGCGCGTACCTGTGCTGGGGGTTGTTCCCGGCGTTCTTCGGGTTGCTCGCCTTCGCCAGTGCGGGGGAGGTGCTGGCCGAACGGATTCTGTGGACGCTGGTGGTGGCGCTGGCGCTGCTGGCGGTATCGGGGCGGATCGGCGAGCTGCGGAGGATCGACGGCCGGACCTGGCGGCTGGCGTTCGTGGCGTCGGCGGCGCTGTCGATGAACTGGGGTGTGTACGTCTACGGCGTGATCTCGCACCAGGTGGTGGAGTGCGCGCTGGGGTATTTCATCAATCCGCTGGTCACGGTGGCGTTCGGGGTGCTGATCTTCCGCGAGCGATTGCGCCGGATCCAGTGGGCGGCACTGGGTTTGGGTGCGGCGGCCGTGGTGGTGCTGACCGTCGACTACGGGCGGCCACCGTGGATCGCCTTGATTCTGGCCTGCTCGTTCGCCACCTACGGCCTGGTCAAGAAGGTGATCAAGCTCGACGCGCTGCCCGGCCTGGCGGCCGAGGGATTGGCGGCCGCGCCGTTCGCGCTCATCGCGGTGATCGCCTTCGCGGTGACCGGCAATGCCACCTTCGGATCCAGTGCCTCGCATACCGCGCTGTTGATGTCCGCCGGGCCGGTCACGCTGGTGCCGCTGCTGCTCTTCGCGCTGGCCGCCCAGCGAGTTCCCTTGTCCACCATGGGAATCCTGCAATACCTGACGCCCGCGCTCCAGCTCACCTGGGGCGTGGCGGTGGTGCACGAATCCATGCCGGCCTCGCGCTGGGCCGGGTTCGCCCTGATCTGGCTGGCGCTGGGCGTGTTCACCTTCGATGCCGTGCGGCGGTCGAGGCGCGCACAGGTGCCGGTCGCCGTCCCGGAACAGCCGTGAACCGCGCACCCCTCATCAGATGCGCGGTTCCCGGGACTCAGGGTTGTTCGACGCCCTGGGCGCTCTCGACGAACCGGTTGGTGTAGGTGGCGTCCAGGTCGATGCGGTCGCGGACCGGTTTCACATTGCGTGAGTACTGGCCCAGGATGCGCAGGACGTTCTCCGCCCCTTCGCGTTTCATCAGGCCGTCGCCGTTGAACATGCTGATGGAATCGCGCACCGACTTCACGTACAGGTCGGGGTTGCCGCCCGCGTACTGCGACGGCATCTTGGCGGCGATCTCCTCGGGGGAGTGCTGCTTGATCCATCGCAGCGTCTGCACGAAAGCGGTGGCCAGCTTCTGCACGATATCGGGATGGGATTCCACCGTCTCGCAACGCATGTAGAGCGAGGCCGCGGGGTAGAGGCCGCCGAGCGCCTTGCGGGTGCCCTCCTCGTTGCGCATATCGATCAGGACCTCGGCCTCGCCCGAGCTGACCATCTTGGCCACGGTCGGGTCGGTGGTCATGCCCGCGTCGATGCCGTCATGGTTCATGCCCGCGATGAAGGTCTGTCCCGCACCGACTTTCACCCGGGTGTAGTCGGAGGTGCTCAAGCCCGCCTGACCGGCCAGGCCCTGGGTGAGGAAGTCGGTGGAGGAACCGAGCGAGGTAACGCCCAGATTCCGGCCCTTGAAGTCCGCGGGCGATTTGATGGCCGCCGCGTCCTGTTTCGACACCAGTTCGACCTCGCCCGGCACATCGGCGAATTGCACGACGGTCCGGATGCACTGATCCTTGGCCTGGAGGTCGATGGTGTGGTCGTAGAACCCCACCACCGCCTGCACATCGCCGGTGAGCAGCGCGGTTTCGGCGTTCGCGCCGGACTGTTCGCCCAGCAGCTGCACGTCGATGTCATTGCGTTCGAAATTGCCGAGTTGCTGGGTGAGCATGGCGGGCAGGTAGATGACCTTCTCCAAGCCGCCGACCATGATGGTGATCTGCGGCCGCCCGTTCTGCACCGGAATCGCGCGGGAGTCCCGGCAGCCGGTGGTGATCAGCAGGGTGGAGACGGCGAGGGCGATCAGCGCGAAAGGCTTGCGATACTTCATGCCTCACACCCCGTGACCCGAACCGGACTGCGACGGACGCCATTTCAGCAGGCGGTTCTCCGCGATGCCGATCAGCCACTCCGCCACCAGCGCCACCACCGTGATGATGATCATGCCCGCGTAGATGCCGGCCGCGTCGAAGGTGCCCTGCGCATTGGAGATGAGCAGGCCCAAACCCTTGCTGGCGCCGGCGTATTCACCGACCACCGCGCCGATCAGCGCGAAACCGAAGGCGGTGTGCAGCGAGGACAGGATCCAGGTGGTGGCCGACGGCAGCACGATGGTGCCCAGGATCTGGGTGCGGTTCGCGCCCAGGATGCGCGCATTGTTGATGACATTGCCGTCGACCTCACGCGCGCCGGTGAAGGCGTTGAAGAACACCGCGAAGAACACCAGCACCACCACCGTGGCCACCTTGGAGCTGAGCCCCAGGCCGAACCAGATGATGAACAGCGAGGCCAGCACGATACGCGGAACCGCGTTGAGCGCCTTGATGAACGGGGCGAGCACATCGGCCCAGTAGCGCGAGCGGCCCAGCAGGACGCCCAGCACGATGCCGGCCACGGTGCCGATCACGAAGCCCAGCACGGCCTCCTGCACGGTGGTGTACAGCTGCAACCAGATGGAACCGAATTGCGTTCCCTCGGTGAACCATTCGACCAGGCGATCCCAGATCAGCGACGGCTTGGAGTAGAAGAACGGATCGATCCACAGCGAGGCGGTCAGCTCCCACGAGCCCAGCCACAATGCCACCAGCAGGGCGCGCAGACCCCAGGTGCGGGCCTTGGCCCTGCGGGCGCTGTTGCGCACCCGCGCCAGGATCTGCTCCTCGGTCTCGACCTCGAATTCCGGTGCGCTCTTCGCGGTTTCGGACATCACCTCAAGCGACACGGGAGGCTCCCTTCTTGCGCGCCGCATCGACCTGATCGCGCAGCGTCTCCCAGATTTCCTTGTAGAGGTCGCGGAATTCCTCGGTCAGCCGCACCTCTTCGACATCGCGCGGGCGTTCGAGGGTGACCGTGAAGTCGCCGCACACGGTGGCCGGGCTCGCGGTCATCACCACCACGCGGTCGGCCAGCACGATGGCCTCCTCCAGATCGTGGGTCACGAAGATGACGGCCGCGCCGGTGCCGGACCACACACGCAGCAACTCGTCCTGCATGAGCTGGCGGGTCTGCACGTCGAGGGCGCTGAAGGGCTCGTCCATGAGGATGATCTCGGGCTCGTTGACCAGGGTCTGCGCCAGCGCGACGCGCTTGCGCATGCCGCCCGAGAGCTGATGCGGGTAGTACTTCTCGAACCCGGCCAGGCCGACCTTGGCCACCCACTCCTGGGCGCGTTCGCGGGCCTCGCCCTTGCCCTTGCCGCGGAAACGCGGGCCCAGCGCGACATTGTCGATGACGGTGCGCCAGGGCAGCACGGCGTCCTGCTGGAACATGTAGCCGACGCCGTCCGGGATACCGCGAACGTCCTTGCCGTGCACCAGGGTGCGCCCGGCCGAGGCCGGTTCCAGGCCGGAGACCAGCGACAGCGTGGTCGACTTGCCGCAGCCGGTCGGCCCGACCACCGCGACGAATTCGCCCGGCGCCACGGTGAAGTTCAGATCCCGCACCGCGGTGTGAATGCCACCGCCGGTGCCCGGGAAGCGCTTCGTCGCGCCTCTCAGTTCGATGAGCGGAGAGCCGCTCTCGATGCGTGGGGAGTTCATTGACAGCTCCTGTTGTCCTGCGCCGCACGGGGGTGACGTGCGACCGATGCAGGTACGTTAAGTGCCCTGGGTCACATGACCGGAGCTTGTGCGCACAACCCGCGCAAGCGGCAATAGCGGCATTGTGCGCATTGTGCTCACGCACTCTGCTTACACTGACCCGATGAGCGTGTTCGGCCGCCGCGCGTTTCCCGTGCGGTTGCGGACACAGATCGTGCTGCTACAGGTGGTCCTCGTCGCACTGACCCTGGGCATTGCGTTCGGGGTGTTCGCCTACGTCGGCAACCAGCGCTTGTCCGGGGAATACGGGCAACGGGCGCTGGCCGTCGCGCGTACCGTCGCCTCCGATCCGGAGGTCCGCGCCGAGGTCTCCCGCTACTCCGAAGCAACCCTCGTATCCGGTCCCGACCTGACCGCCGAACTCGCCGCCGGCGAAGTCCAGCAGATCGCCGACGCGGCCCGCGGGCGCACCGACGCCCTCTTCGTCGTCATCACCGACGACGCCGGCATCCGCCTCGCCCACCCCGACCGGACCCGCCTCGGCGAACGCGTCAGCACCGACCCCTCCCAGGCCCTCGCCGGCTCCGAGGTGATGATCCGCGAACGCGGCACCCTCGGCGAATCGGTCCGCGCCAAGGTCCCCATCCTCCGGCCCAACGGTGAACAAGTGGTCGGCGAAGTCAGCGTCGGCATCTCCACCGAAGCCGTCCACGAACAACTCGTCCGCGACCTCCGCCGCGCCGGACTCCTGGTCGGCCTCGCCCTGCTCGCCGGGGTAGCGGGCTCCCTGCTGCTGGCCCGCCGCTGGCACGGACTCACCCTCGGCCTGGAACCCCGGGAACTGGCCGAACTGGTCCGCGAACAAGACGCCGTCCTGCACGGCATCGGCGAAGGCGTGGTCGCCGCCGACCACCGCTGGCGCGTCACCGTCGTCAATGACGAGGCCCGCCGCCTGCTCGGCCTCGCCGCAGACGTCTCCGGCGGTATCGGTGAGATCCCGGGCCGCCCGATCGACGAAATCGGTCTGACTCCCCGTGTGCTGCAAGTCTTCCGGGCCGCCGACGGGGTGCCGGTGCAGGCCACCGTCGGCGACCGCATCGTGGTCGTCACCGCCCGCACCGTCCGCCGCGACGACCGTGACCTGGGTGCCGTCCTGTCCGTCCGCGACCGCACCGACATCGAATCGCTGACCCGCCAACTGGATGCCGTCCGCTCCATGAGCACCGTCCTGCGCGCCCAGCGTCACGAGTTCGCCAACCGCCTCCACCTGCTCAACGGCCTCCTGCACGACGACCGCCCTTCCGAAGCCGCGCAATATATTTCGGAGCTGCTGGGCTCCGGCCCGCTCGGCGCCGCCCTCCCCGGCACGGACGCCGTTCACGACCCCTATCTGCAAGCCTTCCTCGCGGCCAAAGCGGCGCACGCCCGCGAAAGCGGCGTACGGCTCCGCCTCGGTCCCAACACCTGGGTCGACGCCACCCTCGTTCTCCCGGTGGATGTCACCACCGTCCTGGGCAACCTCATCGACAATGCGATAGAAGCCGCTCGCCTCGGCCCGCCCCCGCACGAAGTGGAAGTCGAACTCCTCCAAGAAGATTCGACCCTGCATATAGCGGTGGCCGACAGCGGCGCGGGCGTCCCGGCCGACCTGGCGGATGCCATCTTCACCGAGGGCGTCTCGACCCGGCCCGGTCCCGGCGTCCCGGGCGGGCGCGGCGTGGGCCTGGCCCTCTCCCGGCAGATCGCCCGCGCCCTCGGCGGCGATGTCCGCCTTGCTCACCCCGGCGGTGCCGGCCTCGCCGCCGAGGCGCTGCCGGGGGCTGAGTTCATCGCACGACTACCGGGGGTCTTGGTGGAAGGAGAAGCGGCGTGGGCCGAACGGATCTGACGGTGCTGGTGGTCGATGACGACTTCCGGGTGGCGAACTTGCATGCCGGAATCGTCACGGCGCTACCGGGTTTCACCGTCGGCGGGACCGCGAACACGCTGGCGGCTGCCCGGGAACTGCTGAGCGGCACCGACGTCGACCTGGCCCTGGTGGATGTCTATCTGCCGGACGGCAACGGCATCGACCTGGTTCGGGAAATGCGTTGCGACGCCATCATGCTCACCGCGGCCACCGAAGCCGAGACGGTGCGCGCGGCGCTGTCGGCCGGGGCGCTCGGCTACCTGGTGAAGCCCTTCGATCACGCCACCCTCGCTGCCCGGCTGGCCGGATATGCCCGCTACCGCCGCATCCTCTCCGCCGCGGAGGTCACCCCGCGCGACGTGGACGCCGCACTCGAAGCGCTACGCCCGGCGGCCGCCACCACCGCTCCCGGTGCCACCGCGACGGCCGCCTCGCCGACCAAAACCCTGGTGCTGGAAGCGATCCGGGCCGCCACCGCTCCGCTCTCCGCCGCCGAGGTAGCCGCCGCCACCGGCATGTCCCGCGCCACCGCCCAGCGCCACCTGGCCGTCCTGGTCGGCTCCGGCGAGCTCCGCATGCAACTGCGCTACGGCAGCACCGGCCGCCCCGAACAGGAATACTCGCCGGGCCGCCGGCCCGCCTAGCCGCACAGGGTCAAGGGGCGGCGGCGCCGAAGGGGTTGTCGATCAGATAGCGCCACCGGCCGTCCGGGGAGCGGCGGGCCACGTCTGTCGCGGTGCCTTCGATATGGGTGGGGGTGCCGTCGGGAGCGATGCCTTCGATGGTCCAGTCGACGATGAGCAGCGCTATGTCGTCGGCTACGTAGGTGTGGCGCGGGCGGACGGTGATGGGAAGGCCGAGGGAGAGGAATTCGGCTGTGGCAGCACCGAGAGCGGGGCCGGTGACGGGCGTTCCGGGGTGGGGGACGAAGACGGCGGCGGGGTCGTAGACGGCTGCTACCGCGGCGGGGTCACCGGTGTTGAAGGCGGCGGCGAAGACATGAGGGTGGTGAGCGGGATCGGTGGTGAGGGAAGGGGCGGCGGGGGTTTCGGGGTTGGAGTTGGTGTGCATACGGCGAGTGAAGCGGGGCGCGAGGTGAGTTACCAAACGGAAACTCATGGTGAGCAGCGGGTTTGGGATGCGGAGCTGGTGCCGGGGGAGCGCGGGCGGACGGATCGGCCGGAGGCGGGGTGTCCGGTCGAGGTGGCGCTGGCGGCGGTGGCCGGACGCTGGACGACGCTGGTGCTGCGCGAGTTGATGCACGGGGAGATGTCGTTCGGGGCACTGCGGGAGCGGCTTTCGGTGATCAGCGCGAAGGTGCTGACCGAGCGGTTGCGGGTGCTGGAGCAGCGCGGGCTGGTGACGCACACCCGGGTGGCCGGGTTTCCGCCGCGGTCGGAGTATCGGCTGACGGCAGCGGGAGAAGCATTGCGGCCCTTGCTGATCGAGCTGTACCGGACCGGGACGGTGATCAGCGAGCTGTCGGAGTAGCGGTCGCGGATACCGGGCGCGGGGACGGTTCGCGCATGACGAAGCGCACGGTGTCGCGAAGCCAGATGTGGGCGGGGTCGGCGTCTTGACGCGGGTGCCAGGCCATGGCGAAGGGCAGGGCCGGGAGATCGAAGGGCAGGGGGAAGGTGGTGAGGCCGAATTGTTCGGCGACATGGCTCAGCCGTTGCGGAATGTGCCCGATCAGGTCGCTGCCGTGCAGCAGGAACAGGGCCGAAGTGAAGGTGCTGGTGGTGGCGGCCACCGTGCGGCGCAGGCCGCGCCGCTCCAGTTCGGTGTCGACCGGGCTGTGCGAGCGGCCGCGCCGGGAGACGATCAAATGCCGTGCCCGGGCGAAACTTTCGGCGGTCACCGGCTCGGCGAGCAGGGGGTGACCCGGGCGGGCCAGCCCGACCATGTGATCGTCGAAGAGCGGCTCGGTGAGGATTTCCGGTGCGCGCGTGTCGATTATGCCGACCTCGAGATCGGCCGCACCCTCGCGCAGTACCGGCAGGTCGATATGGCTCTCCTGGAGGAAACCCAGGCGCAGTCCGGGCGCTTCGGCCGCCGCGCGGGCGAGCAGCGCCGGACCGTAGGCGGCGGCGATCACATCGGGCACGAGCAGGGTCATGCCCCGCACCAGCGTGCGCAGATCGGTGTTGCCCGCCGCGGCGAACAGCGCCTGCACGCGCTCGACGAGCTCCCGCACCTCGGCCTCGATGGCCAGCGCGTGCGGCGTCGGGGTCATGGTCCGCCCGGCGCGCACCAGCACCGGATCGCCCAGCGCCTTGCGGATGCGGCCCAGCGCTCGGCTCACGGCGGGTTCGGACAGCCGCAATCGCTCGGCCGCGCCCGTCACGCTGCGCTCCGCCAGCAGGGCGTCCAGCGCCACCAGCAGGTTCAGGTCCAGATTGCGCGGCGTCCCGTTCGATTGCGTCTCATGCATTTAATAGTTACCTAACTTGCATTTGAGTAATTCCTGTGCGCACTTTACCGTCGAACACGTCGCGACACCGATAGCCACCATGACGTTTCCGTCAGGAGTTCTCTGTGTCTTCCCTGTCTCCGGGCGCGGCTCGAACCGCCGTCGCCCCATCCGAAACCGCACCACCGCAACGTATTCCGCGGATCATCGTGCTCACCCTGTGCGCCTGCGTGGCGCTGGCGCAGAGCATGGTGGCCGCCATCAACCTGGCCATCCCGGTATTGACCCGGTCCGGCCTGCATCCCAGCGGCGAACAGCTGCTGTGGACGGTCGACGCCTACGTCATCGTGTTCGCCGGGCTGCTCATCCCGGCCGGCGCCCTCGGTGACCGCTACGGACGTAAGGGCGCGCTGCTGACCGGCTTGGCCGTATTCATGCTCGGCGCGACGATGAGCGCGCTCGCCCCGAACATGGCGGTACTCATCACCGGGCGAGCCGTCTCCGGTGCGGGTGCGGCGTTCATCATGCCCGCCACCATGGCGATCCTGGTGTCCCTCGCCCCCGATGCGATGGCGCGCGGCAAGGCGCTGGCCGCTTGGACCTTGGCCGTGGGATCGGGTGGCGCGCTGGGCAATATCGGTGGCGGCCTGTTGCAGCAGTACCTGCCGTGGCGGGCGCTGTTCTGGTCGGTGGTGCCACTGGCCGCGCTGCTGGCGCTCGCCGTCGCCCGGTGCACGCCGCGTACTCCCCGCCGCACGGCTTCCCCGGACCCGATCGGCGCGGTGCTGCTGACCCTCGGGGCGACCGCGATCCTCTACGGCATCATCGAAGGACCCGCGCGTGGCTGGGCCGCCCCCGAGGTGCTGGCCGGATTCGCGCTCGGCGTGCTCCTGCTGGCGGTGCTCACCGCCTACCTGTTGCGCGCGAAGTATCCGCTCGTGGATCCGCGCGTGTTCCGTTCCCGCCCATTGCGTATCGCCCTGCTGGGCACCGCGACGAGCTTCTTCGGCCTCTTCGCGCTGTTCTTCGTGAACGCCCAATATCTCCAGTACGCCAAGGGATTCTCCCCGGCGCTCACCGGCCTGGCCCTCATCCCGCTCACCCTGGGCATGATGTTCGTGCCGCGTTACGCGATTCGCGTCCAGATGCGTTATGGCGCAGCGCTTCCGGCTGCCGGTGGCCTGGCCCTGATCGGCCTCGGCCTGCTGGCGGTGGCGACCGCCGACGCGAACACCCCGTATCCGCTGTACGCCGTTTACCTGGTCGTGCTCTCCGCCGGTATGGGTTTCTGCGCACCGGTGCTCACCACCGGCGTGATCGCCGCCCTGCCCGCCGAACAATCCGGGATGGGCGCCGGATTGAACACCGCCGCAAGGGAATTCGGCGCGGCCCTGGGCGTCGCTGTGATCGGCACCGCCCTGACCGGCAGCGCCCACGACACCCCGGACACCGCCGCGTTCACCGACGCCATGGGGACCGGCCTCGCCCTGGTCGGTGTGCTGGTGCTGCTGGCCGCCGCCACCGTGGCGGTCGGCTATCGCACCGCGCGAGCGTGAAATCGCCTCGGCGGCACCGGATGTCGCGCCGTCACCAGCGCGGCCCGGTGCGGCGTCAGCGTGCCGCCGGGAACCGCTGCCCGATCCACTCCGTCACATAACTCAGCACCTGCGGATCGATGGTGGTCTCGATCCCGGCGTACTCGTCGGGCGTCCCCTTGCCGGCGGGCTGCATCAAATGATTCAACCCGTCGAAGACCTGCACCGTCGCATCCGGATCCGCCGCCAGCAGCGTCCGCGCCGGGCCTTCGTTCTGCGCGGCGGGCACCTGGAGATCCTTGCTCCCGTAAAACGCGAGCACCGGAATTCGCAAGGCGGACAGGGCCGGAGCCGGATCGTAGGTGAACAGCGCCGACGAGTACTGGGTGACCATGGCGTCGATCTCCTCGTCGGAGACGCGTTCCTCGGCGGGCAGCGCGTCATTGTGCTCGTGCGCGAACCGCTTCGCCGCGTCGAGATCGCCGGTGCGGAAGATATTGGTCAGCCCGGACAGGAACCCGACCTGCTCGCTGATCTTCTCCGAGCTCGCGCCCTGCGCCCGCAGGATCAGCCGATTCTGCTCCAGCACCACCTCCGAGCCCGGCACCGACGGCCCGGCCATCAGGATCGCGAACGCCACCCCGCTGTCCGGCCGGGACGCGTACAGCGGCGCGAGGTAGCCGCCTTCGCTGTGGCCGAGCAATCCGATTCGCGCGGTATCGATTTCGGATCGGCCGCGCAGGAATTTCACGCTCTCACCCACATCGTCGGCGAGCGCCTGGTAGCCGGAGTGGTCGAGGTTTCCGCCGGTGCCGCCGACGCCCCGGTCGTCGGTCCGCAGTACGGCGTACCCGGCGCGGGTCAGCGTATCGGCGAGCAGCAGGAAGGGTTTGTGCCCCAGCAGGCTCTCATTGCGGTCCTGCGCGCCGCTGCCGGTGATCAGCACCACGGCCGGGAAGGGTCCGCCGGTGTTCGGTTCGGTGAGCGTGCCCGCGATGGTGATATCCCCGCTCGGGTAGCTGACGTCCTCGGACTTGTACGGCCACGGCGGTTTCGGCTCCTGCGGGCGGACCGGTCCCTCCACCTTTCCGCGGGTGAGGTTCAGCGTGAACTGCTGACCGGCCTGCGTGAAATCGCCTTTGATGCTGTCGGAGGATTTGTCGTAGGTTCCCCGATACGACGCCTCCCCGCCGCCCGCGGAGAACCCCCAGGCCACCGCGTCTTCGTCGGTCCGCACCCCGGTCAGGGTCTTGGCCGAGATCCCTTGCAGCGGAATGTCGATGGTGCCCTTGCCGTCATTGGCGAAGCTGACCCCCACCGGCAGCGGATGCTCGGGTATCTCGATGGTGCCGTGCCAATCGCCGGTCAGCGGCGCGGGCGCCGCCTCCTGGCCGGAGCGCGAGCAGCCCGCGGCCACCAGGGCGACGATGACGAACACGACGGGCAATAGCGACCGCAAAGTACGCACCAGCCCAGCCTACGCGCGCTGTGACGCCCGCCACAGGATGGTTGGCGGAGCGGGCGGGCATTCGCTAACTTCGATCCGGTGGCGGTGCTCCTGTCGGCCGACTTGTACCGGTCCAGGGTCGGGATCGCCACGGACACAGGAGAAATCCGATAACTATTCAGTTCAACCACACCATTGTCGGCTGTAACGACAACCGGGAATCCGCCCGATTCTGGGGCGACATCCTCGGATTGGAGGTGGGGGAGCAATGGGGTCCGTTCATTCCGGTCAAGGTGGCGAATGACGTGACCTTCGACTTCGCGAATGTTCCCCCCGATCTTCCCGGTGGCATTCAGCCGCAGCACTACGCCTTCCTGGTCTCGGAGGCCGAATTCGATTCGGGCTACGCGAAGATCCAGGAGCGCGGGCTCACCTATTGGGCGGACCCGCGTGGCCAGGCGGAAGGGCAGATCAACCACAATGACGGCGGGCGCGGCATCTACTTCCGCGATCCCGCCGGTCATTACCTGGAGATGATCACCGTCCCGTATGGCGGGTGGCCCGAGTAGCCACGGTCAGGGCGTGACCGCCACGCCCAGGGACAGCGCGCCGTAGGGTTTCGGCGTGTGCTTCTCGTAGAAGGCGTCGAGGTCGCGGATTTCGAATCCCGCGGCCTCGACCAGCCCGCGAATATCGCGATTCAAATGACAGCCGCCGGCCAGCGCCTTCTGAATCGGATTCAAGCGGCGCTGCCAGGTCCGGACCTCGGCATCGGGTGCGCGCCCGTGCTCGACGAAATGAAAAGTGCCGCCGGGAACCAATACTCGCCGGATTTCCGCGAGCGCCGCCTCGACATCGGGAATGGTGCACAGCGTCCAGGTGGACAGCGCCGAATCGAACGAATCGTCCTCGAACGGCAGCGACCGGCCGTCCAGCCCGGCCCGTTCCACCGGAACCGTAGCCGCCGCGACCCGCTCGGCCGCCATCTTCCAGCCCAGGTCGGCGGGCTCGACCGCGCTCACCGACCGCACCTGCGCCGGATAGAACGGCACATTGCGCCCGGAGCCGAAACCGATCTCCACCACGCGCCCGTGCAGTCCGGCGCAGGTCCGCTCGCGCGTCGGATCGAGGAATCGGGATCCGCATGCCAGGTCGACGAGGTGCGGCAGCACCCGGTCTTCGTATATGCCCACGTACCCATCATGCCCGTGTTTCACACCGCCGTCGGCATAACGCTCCCGTCACCGATCGGACATCCGGAATAACCTCTCGGACAACGGGAATAACGCCGACGCGCGAATCATTGCCCCCGGGGCGAACGGACTCGTACCGTGGAACCCGTGAGCAATGACGCTTCCTCCCCCGGGTCAGCCGGGCTACCCGCCGGTGTCGGCGGGTACGCCGCCGCCGAATTCGGGCCGCTGGTACGTACTTTCGCGCGACGGATGGGCGGCCGGCCCGGATCGGGGGGCGCGGTCACGGTGCATCGGCACGGTGAGACGCTCGCCGAGATCTGGGTGGGGGAGCGGTCGGCCGATACCGCCTGGACCGCCGATACCGGTTCCGTCGTCTTCTCCGCCACCAAGGGCGTCGCGGCCACGGTCATCCACCGGCTCGCGGACCGAGGTCTGCTCGACTACGACGCCCCCGTCGCCGCCTACTGGCCGGAGTTCGCGGCGGGCGGCAAGGAACGCATCACGGTCAGGCAGGTGCTGACCCATCGCGCCGGGCTCTCCGGGTTGCCGTCGATCGCCCGCGGCCTGGACGATGTGCTCGATCACCGGCTGATGGAAGCCAACCTCGCCGCCGCGAAACCCGATCGCCTGCTGGGCGTTCCGGCCTATCACGCCTTGACTTTCGGCTGGCTGCTGGCCGGTCTGGCGCGCGCGATCACCGGCCGCGGCATGGCCGAACTGTTCCGCACCGAGGTGGCCGAACCGCTCGGCACCGACGGCATCCATCTGGGCCGTCCGCCGGCCGGCTCCTCCACGGTCGCCGCCAACCTGTTCGGCAACCGGCTCGCCCCGGTGGGCAGCACCTACACCTCGATGTTCCTGGGCCGCGCCTACGGTTTCCCGGCGGTATTCGGCACGCTGGCCCGCTGCCTGTTCCTGCCCGGCCTGGAGGGTCTGGTGGACGGTGACGAACCGCCGGTGCTCGATACCGAGATGCCTGCCGGGAACGGTGTCTGCACCGCGTCCGGCCTGGCCACCCTCTACGGCGCGATCGCGAACGGCGGCATGCACAACGGCCACCGCTACCTCTCGCCCCGCACCGTCAAAGCGATGCGCCGCATCGAGACCTACCAGCTCGATCACGCCCTCGGCTACGCGCCGATGATGTGGCATCTCGGCTACCACTCGCTGCCGATTCCCGGCGCGCGCGGCGGCTTCGGCCATATCGGCCTGGGCGGTTCGCTCGGCTGGGCCGACCCCGCCTCCGGCATCTCGATCGGTTTCGTACACAACCGGCTCAGCATGGGCGCGCTGGTCAACGAGCAACTCGCGTCGGCATGGGTGCTGCCGCTGGCGGTCCGGGGCGCGCACGCCGTACGCCGTACCGCCAACCTTGTCCCGGTGCGAGAAGTGGCTTGACCGGAAGACGCAGCGCCCGGCCGTATTTCGGCCGGGCGCTGTGCCGTGCAAAGCCCGCGCATCCGCTACCGGTACGCGAGCGCCTGCCGGATCAATGCGCGAGCACCCTCGCCGGTCACGGATTGCCCGGCCAGAATGTCGAACGCGCGACCGTACTGGGCAATCTCTCGTGGTTGGGTGACCGTCAGCTCCGCCGTCACGGTTTCGATCATGACTCTGGCTTTGTCGAACATGGTGAAGTTCGTCATCGATACCCGGTACGGCGACTCGGCCGGAACTATGCCGAGCACAACTCTCGGCATGCCTAGGACGGCCAGCAGCCGGTCGAGTTGCCCGACCATGGCGCGGTCGTCGCCTACCGTGGTCCGTAAAGCCTGCTCCGCGATGACGAAGTGGAACCGATGATTCCGTCGATACAGAATCTGTTGGCGTTCCATGCGTTTGGACACGCCTTCGTCGATGTCATTGGGTATCTGCTGGAATTCGATGACGCGCCGAAGCACACCTTCGGCGTATTCCGCCGTCTGGAGCAGACCCGGAATCAGGAACGGGTGGTATACCCGCATGACTTCGGTGCCGGCCTCCAGCTTGATCGACGCTTGTTGCCGCCGTTTGGTTCCGGTGCCGAGCACGCGCCGCCATTCGAGCCAGGCGGCTTCGATGTTGCGCAGGGTGGCGATCAGGTCGGGCAGCTGAGTTTCGGAACCGGTCAGGGCACACCAGGTCCGGACGTCGTCGTCGGTGGGTCTGGTCTTGCCGTACTCGATCTTCGAAACCTTGGTTTGATGCCATCCCGCGCGGCGGGCCAGCTCGGTGCCGGTCAGGCCCGCATCGAGGCGAAGCTCTCGAAGTCTGACGCCGAGAGCCTCTTTGGCCTGCTCGAGCGAACTCGTCACGGTTCGCAATATTCCGACAGCGGGACGGCCCGAGCCCAAACTCGTTCTTTTACCGCGCGGATGTACTCGATGATCCGAGGGTCGCTGGTCACCGCGCCACCGACCCAACGTCCATATTCTCCGGGCTCGAAGACCGTGAAAGCGACAACCGTGTCATCGAAGATCCACCAGTCATCGGTGGTCAAGTCGCCAGCGTCGATCAGGTGGCGCGACAGGTACCGCACATCTTCGCCGGCCTCCGCATTGAGGCGGGCAACATGTTTCGCGTATCGGGTGTAGTCGTTGTGAGGGGTGGAAACGACTCGTGCCCGATTCACCGCCACCCCGCGGGCGACCGATTCCCGTACATGGTTCAGCCACGGCTGGAACCATGCATAGTCCTCCGGCTTTCCAGCGAGGAATCGTACGAGCGGTGGATAGTCCGGAGGGTAGTAGTCGTCCCTGACCTCGAGGTGGAACGCTTCGCGCCGCGCTGCGCGGAACAGGTCGTTGAACGCCTCACCCTGCACTAGTTGCATTGCCGTAGAACGTCCTTCCTAGCTTCGGCACTTCCACACAGGTCTCGTCAGGGTAGATGTCCATCTGCCCGAGGGCCTCGGGGTCTGTGACCGGAGCTCCGGACAAGGTGAAGGTTCCACGTCCGGTGATAGATCTTGATCTCTCGCGGTTGGGTGATCGTCAGCTCCGGTTGACGTACTCCGGGTACGGGCCGGCCACCGACCAGAACCGCGTTTTCAGCTCACGACAGTAAGCGGCAAGGTGGGGATCGGTGGTCATCGCGCCCGACCAACCCCCGTGTTGCCCGAACGCGGAGAAGATCACCAGCTCGTCATCGAACAACCAGAAGTCATCCGGTCGCACCGTAGAACGTCCTCTCTCGCTTCGGAACCACGATCGCAGTCTCATCTTCGGCGATATCCAGTTGGCTCAGCGTCGCCTCATCGGTGACCGGCTGCCCGGTCAGAGTGAAAGTGCCGCGGCCCGTGTCGGTTCGCGGCTGTTCAGCTTCCCCGGCGGAATGCTCGAGCTTCATGGAGTGGCTGGGTTGGTAGGCCGCGAGACAGGGTGGTAATGCGTTATAAGACAACGGCTTCGGGATATCTGCGGACTGATGTATCCGGTATCGCCCAGCTTTGGGATGAACAGCGGATCAGGCGGGTGGCCGAGCGGTACGGCTACGACTTCTCCGGCATGGTCGTCTACGACCCCAAGTTCGGGCGGCCGCCGCTGGCGCGGCTGCGGGCGCAGGCGATTCGGCTGGATGCCGAAGCGGTCATTGTTCCTGGCCCGCAGCACTTCGCCGCCGGGGAGATTCCGGCGGCGCTGGTGAAGCAACTCGATGTGATCACGGTGAGGCCCGAGAACACGTATGCCCGGTGGGCGTCAGCGGCGGGCGATGGATTCGAAGACGGTGGGGTCCACCAGGGTTGAGGTGTCGCCCAGTTCGCGGCCTTCGGCCACGTCGCGGAGCAGGCGGCGCATGATCTTGCCGGAGCGGGTCTTCGGGAGTTCGGGGACGATGTGGATATCGCGGGGGCGGGCGATGGGGGAGATCTCGCGGGAGACTTCGGCTTTCAGTTCGGCGATGAGGGCCGCGCCGGTGTCGGTGGCCTCGGCGGTGAGGATCACGAAGGCGACGATGCCCTGGCCGGTGGTGGCGTCGGACGCGCCCACCACGGCGGCCTCGGCCACGCCGGAGTGGCCGACGAGCGCGGATTCCACCTCGGCGGTGGAGATGCGGTGGCCGGAGACGTTCATGACGTCGTCGACGCGGCCCATCACCCAGAGATCGCCGTCGGTATCGAGGCGGGCGCCGTCTCCGGCGAAATACCAGCCGGCGGAGGCGAATCTATCCCAGTAGGTTTCCTGGAAACGTTGCATATCGCCCCAGATGCCGCGCGCCATGGCGGGCCAGGGCTGGTCCAGGACCAGCAGGCCGTCGGCGTCCTTGTCGCCCAGGTCGTTTCCGTCC
>NZ_BDBK01000018.1 GCF_001612945.1 Nocardia inohanensis NBRC 100128 | reverse complement strand
GTTTTAGATCTGAAGTTGATCAGATGTCCAACGAGGCAACCGTTCCAGCCTAACCTCAAGTCTCGACAGAGTCAAGAACTAGTTTTCGGCTGGAGTGTTCAAAGCCAGGCGCTCCTCGTACAACCTCGTTTCCGGATCCTCGTTTCCAGCCTCTGAGCTGGGCGTTTGGCACCCGGTCGGTGTCCGTGTCGCTCTGACCTGGACTAAGTTACGCCCAGGAAAACGCTAATGCAAATCGCCTGGTGAGCGCGGTGTCTGTGCAGGTCGCGGACCCCCGAAACAACAAGATCGCCGGGTCGGGGCACGATTCTGTGACCCAGCTCTCGGCGATCTTGTTTTCGTATCGGTCCGGCGGATTACGAACCCGCGCGACGCACGCCGGCGAAGTTCTTCTTGCCCCGGCGCAGTACCAGCCAGCTGCCGTGCAGGTAGTCGGCGTCGGACGGGGTCCACTCCAGATCGGCGATCTTGGTGTTGTTCACCGAGACGCCACCTTCGTTGACGGCGCGGCGGGCGGCGCCGCGGCTCTCCGACAAACCGGCCGCGACCAGCAGATCCACGATGGTTTCGCCCGGCTTGGCCTCGGCGACCGTGCCGTCGACGGCCGCTTCGGTCAGGGCCGCGCCCAGGGTGGGCTCGTTCAGATCGCGGAGTTCACCGCGACCGAACAGGGCCTGGCTGGCGAGCTGCACCGCCGCGGTGTTCTCCTCGCCGTGCACCAGCGTGGTCATCTCCGCGGCCAGGCGGCGCTGCGCCTCCCGGGCGTGCGGGCGCTCGACGGTGGCCTGCTCCAGTTCGTCGAGCTCCTCGCGCGAGAGGAAGGTGAACCAGCGCAGGTAGCGGACCACATCCGCGTCGGCGGTGTTCACGAAGTACTGGTACCAGGCGTAGGGGCTGGTCATCTCCGGGTCGAGCCAGAGGCTGCCGCCACCGGTGGACTTGCCGAACTTCTTGCCGTCGGCCGAGGTGACCAGCGGGACGGTGAGGGCGTGCACGTGCTCGCCGTCGACGCGGCGGTTCAGCTCGACGCCGGCGATGATGTTGCCCCACTGATCCGAGCCGCCGACCTGCAAGGTGCAGCCGTGGTTGCGGCGCAACTGCAAGTAGTCGTTGGCCTGCAAGAGCATGTAGGAGAACTCGGTGTAGGACATGCCGTCGGACTCCAGGCGGCGCTTCACCGTGTCGCGGGCCAGCATCACGTTCACCGAGAAATGCTTGCCGATATCGCGCAGGAAGGAGACCGTGCTCAGCGGGCCGGTCCAATCCATGTTGTTGGCGATGATCGCCGCGTTGGGGGCATCGCCGAGGTCGACGAAGCGCTCCAGCTGGGAGCGGATGCGCCCGGCCCATTCGGCCACGGTGTCGGTGGAGTTCATGGATCGCTCGCCGACGTCACGCGGATCGCCGATGAGACCCGTTGCGCCACCGGCCAGCACGATCGGGCGATGGCCGGCCCGCTGGAAACGCTTCAGCGCGAGCAACGGGACCAGGTGCCCGGCGTGCAGGGAGGCCGCGGTCGGATCGAAACCGGCATAGAGGGTGATCGGGCCCTTGGCCATCTCGGCGCGCAGGGCGTCGAGGTCGGTGGACTGCGCGATCAGCCCGCGCCAGGTCAGTTCGTCGATGATGTCGGTTCCGCTCACGGTTACCCATCTTTCCATTCCGCCTCTTCGGGACTTCAGCGCCCGGCTGACCTGCCGTCGGCTGCTCAACATGCGGCGGCAACTCCGGGACGCAGCTATCTCGGGCGTACCCGACGAGTTACCCCGAACGTCGCGAAACCAGTTGTCACCCGACATACGAAGTCCGCCGCCGATTGTGATCGGCGGCGGACTTCGGGTCGAGCCAATATCCGGGTTGTCGAGCGGCTAGCGCTTCACCAGGGAGGTGAAGGTGGCGAAGCTGTCGCGGCGCTCGTAGGCGATCCAGGCGAAGATGACGGCCAGGATCAGGGGGAAGGGCGCCAGGGCGGGGGCGTCGAGCAGGAAGATCTGGGTGGCGGCGGCCAGCACGGTGGTGATGGACAGGCCGGCGGCGGCGGGACCGGTGAGGCGGGGAACCAGCAGGCCGATGCCGCCGGAGACCTCGACGACGCCGGTGAAGTAGCGGAACCAGTCGCCCCAGCCGATGGTTTCGAAGGCGTGCACGGCGTCGGCCTGACCGACCAGCTTGGGCAGGCCGGAGGCGATGATGAAGAACAGGCCGAGCACGATCTGGAGGGTCCACAGGACGCGGTTGCGGGTCTTGCCAGGGGTGGCGTTGGCGACGGACTGGGCGGGGGCGGCGATGGCGGTCATTTCGAGTTTCCTTACGGGGCTTGGGTTTCGGTGGGTGCGGCGCGCTTGCCTGTATTGACGGAGCCCGGCACGGAAACTCATCGCGGGTGCGGAAGAAAATTTCGAGACGGCCATCGGAGGTGGTCAGGGGCGGTTTCCCGGCCGGAGTCAGCGCTCGAAGGCGGCCTTCAACGCGGTGAGATGGACCCGGCTGGCGGTGGCGGCGGCCTCGGGATCGCGACCTCGGATGGCGGTATAGAGGAGTTCGTGGGCGTCGTGGTCCGCCCCGGGGTCACGCATGGGCCGGATGCGCAGCATGTCGATCATGGCTTGCCGCAGGCGCGGGACGAAGGCGTCGAACATCTGGATGAGGATGTCGTTGTGCGCGGCGGCGATGACGGTGCGATGGAACGCGGTGTCGGCATCCACCAGCTCTTCGATGCCTTCCCCGGCTTCGGCGCGCGCGGCCAGCGCGCGCAATAGGGCGCGCAGGTCCGCGGGGGTGCGGCGCCGGGCCGCCAATGCGGCGGCTTCGGCTTCGATGGCGATGCGCGCCTCGATGACGGTGACGATGTCCGCGCGGCGCAGCACCGTGTCCCAGTCTTCGGTCACATCGAGCGCGGTGAGGAAAACCCCTGCGCCCTGGCGGCTTTCGAGTACGCCCTTGCCCGCGAGTTCGCGGATGGCCTCGCGCAGGGTAGAGCGGCCGACGCCGAGCTGCGCGGAGAGCGTGGTCTCGC
Source organism: Nocardia inohanensis NBRC 100128 (assembly GCF_001612945.1). Taxonomy (GTDB): domain Bacteria; phylum Actinomycetota; class Actinomycetes; order Mycobacteriales; family Mycobacteriaceae; genus Nocardia; species Nocardia inohanensis. The sequence goes on along the minus strand of NZ_BDBK01000018.1, from coordinate 261,488 downwards.
CGGGCAGTCGATGGCCGAGCGCCCACTCCCCCGCGCGAATCCGGCCGAGCAGTACCTCGGCGGCCTGGGCGGCGAGCGGGTGTCGCTGGACCTGCGCCATACCTGGTCTACCTCTCTACTTGTCTGAGGAGTTATCACCCTCTAGTCTAGGCCACATGCATACGGGTGCCCTGCTTCTCCTTCGTCGCCGCGACGGGGTCTGATCGACCGGCACCCCGTCCGCGGGTCGATGTGCTGCGCCGGTCATCTCCACCGACGCGAAGGAATTTTCGAGTATGTCCACTTCCACGACCTGGAATCGCCAGCAGCCCTCCCCCATGCCCTCGCAGCGTTATCGCGATGTGTACGAACGGGTTTCGGTTCCCTTGACCGATCGGCGTTGGCCGGGCAATCGCATCACCGAGGCGCCGCTGTGGGTGCCGGTGGATCTTCGGGACGGCAATCAGGCGCTGGCCGAGCCGATGGATCCGGCGCGCAAACGACGGTTCTTCGAGCTGCTGGTCGCCATGGGCTACAAGGAGATCGAGGTCGGGTATCCGAGCGCCTCGCAGACCGATTTCGACTTCGTGCGATTGATCGGCACGGCGGGGCTGGCCCCCGAGGATGTCACCATCGTGGTGTTCACCCCCGCCCGGCGGGATCTGATCGAACGGACGGTCGAGTCCGTTCGCGGGATCACCAATCCCGTTGTGATTCATATGTATATCGCCACCGCACCGACCTGGCGCGAGGTGGTGCTGGGGGTCTCGCGCGACGGCGTGGCCGATCTGATCACCGCGGGCGGGCGCGACATTCTGGAACTGGCCGGGGATATGCCCAATGTGCGGTTCCAGTTCTCCCCCGAGGTGTTCATGTTGACCGAACCGGATTTCGTGCTGGATGTCTGCGATCGGATCACCACGCTGTGGGATGCCACGCCGCAGCGGCCGGTGACGCTGAATCTGCCCGCGACAGTGGAGATCGCGACACCGAACGTGTACGCGGATCAGATCGAATACATGCACCGGAACCTGGCGCGGCGAGACAGCGTGATCCTGTCGGTGCATCCGCACAATGATCGCGGGACCGGCGTGGCCTGTGCGGAGCTGGCGGTGCTGGCGGGTGCGCAGCGGGTGGAGGGTTGCGTATTCGGGAACGGCGAGCGCACCGGCAATGTGGATCTGGCGACGCTGGCCTTGAATCTGCATGCGCAGGGCGTGGATCCGGGCATCGACTTCTCCGATATCGATGCCGTGGCCGCGACGGTGGCCGAGTGCACCCGCATGCCGATTCATCCGCGCCACCCGTACGCCGGGGAGCTGGTGTACACGGCGTTCTCGGGGACGCATCAGGACGCGATCAAGAAGGGGTTCGCCGAGCATCGGGAGCGGGCCGCGCGGCTGGGCCGGGACGAGCGTGAAATCCCTTGGGAGGTACCGTATCTGCCCATCGATCCGGCGGATGTGGGCCGCACCTACGAGGCGGTGATCCGGGTGAATTCACAATCCGGCAAGGGCGGGATCGCCTACTTGCTGGAGGCCGGGTACGGCTTGACCCTGTCGCGGGAGACCCAGGTCGAATTCGCCCGGCACGTGCAGGAATACACCGATCGCACGGGCGCGGAGGTGACGGCGCAGACCCTGTGGGAGCTGTATCAGCAGGTGTATGCGACGAAGTAGGTCTAGCCCGCGGCCCGCGGTGCGCGCGGGCTGCGGCGGTAGGCCGACACGGCCGGGGATTCCGGCAGCCACAGCCGCCAGGGCACGTCGGCGGCCAGGCTGACACCGACGCGCGGGCCGACGGCGATCGCCGACAGGTCGGTGAGCTCCGGCCCGAGTTCGAGGCGGATGGGCGCGGCCGGGTCGAAGAGCCGGGTGCCGTAGTCCGCCAACCGGATATCGAGCGCGCTGCCGACATTGCCGGGTCCGCGGGCCAGGTCGGCGTCCTTGCGGGCGGCGGGTCTGCGGGCGCGCGCTTCGTCGATGCCGGCGATGATCTCCCCCGCCCGGATGAGCACCGCACTCGCGATGCCGTCGGGGCCGGTGGTGACGTTCACGCAGGTGTGCATGCCGTAGCTGAAGTACACGTACAGCACCCCCGGCGGCCCGAACATGGCGGCATTGCGTGCGGTCCGCCCGCGGCCGGAGTGCGCGGCCGGATCGGGCCAGGGTCCGCCGGGGTCGCCGCCGTACGCCTCGACCTCGACGATCCGCATGCCCACCGCGCCGGACCACAGTGTCGCCCCCAATATCCGCCGGGCGGCGGCCAATGGTTCGACGGCGAGTTCCTCGGCAGACACGAGGCCCGATTCTGCCATCGCCGCCGGAGCCGGCGGGACATGACCGTTGCCGGTTCAGGCTTTCGGTTCGTCCGCGCGCGCGATCCCGGCCAGCTTCTGCGGATTGACCTGGAAGCGAATGTTTTCCATGCGGCCGTCCACCAGGTCGAAGGTGAGTGCGCCGCCGCGGTAGTCGCCGAGGGTGAACAGCACGCTCAATTCGCCGTTCACCATGGCGGTTTCCAGGCCGAAGCCGGTGGATACCGGTTTGGCCAGCACGCCGAGGATCCAGCGCGCCACATGGTCCGGGCCGTGCAGCGGGCGGCGCGCGGCGGTGACGATGCCGCCGCCGTCGTTCCAGAGCGTGACATCGGGGGCCAGCAATTGCATGAGGGCGTTGAGATCGCCGCCGTGGCAGGCCGCCATGAATTTCTCGGTGATCTCCGAGCGGGCTTCGGGGTCGGCGTCGAAGCGGGGGCGGCGCGAGTGCACGTGATTGCGGGCGCGATGCGAGATCTGGCGGACGGTGGTTTCGGGGCGGTCGAGGAAGCCGGCGATCTCGGCGTGCGAGTAGCCGAAGACTTCGCGCAGCACGAAGACGGCGCGTTCGACGGGGGCGAGGGTCTCCAGGACCACCAGCATGGCGGTCGAGACGGTATCCGCCATTTCGGTCTCCTGGGCGGCGTCGGCCGCGGTGATCAAGGGCTCGGGCAGCCATGGGCCGATATAGGTTTCGCGGGTGGCGCGGGCGGAGGTGAGGCGGTTGAGCGCCAGATTGGTGACCGTGCGGACCAGGTAGGACTTGGGGTGTTCCACCGAATCCCGGTCCACCGCATGCCATTTCAACCAGGTGTCCTGGAGGATGTCCTCAGCGTCGGTGACGGTGCCCAGCATCTGGTAGGCGGTTCCGAAGAGCAGGCGACGGTGTTCGACGAAGGGGTCGATACCGCCGTCCGGGGTGTCGGTCGCGTGGTCCTGCATGGAACTCATACCTACCGGTCTAGTAGTCGGAGCGTCCAGCGGGGCCGGAATCGAATGCACCGTCCGGCCCCACCTGGCGCCTTCACGCCGGCTTCCGCGTGGCACGGCCGCCGTTGGTCATCGCCACCTGCACATTCACGTGCTTGCTCATCTTGAAGGCCGGTACCGGGCTGCTCGACACGCTCTCCTTGTAGAAGACGGCGGCCTTGCCCTTCAGGTACCAGCGCTTCGGGGTGTCGTCGGCATTGGTGAACTGGATGACCGCGTCGCGGCGGCCGAGGCTGACCGGCTGGTGGAAGTAGCCGATCCGGAAGGGCTTCGGCTGTTTGCCGCGCAGCAGCCGGGTGAGGGCGGCGGCGGTGTAGGCGGCGCTGGGCATGCCGGTCTGGCAGGTGCCGTGCACCCGGCCCCACGCCATCTCGATGGCGGCGGCGTCGCCGATGGCGTGGATCTCGGGGTGCGAGACCGAGCGCAGGGTGGCATCGGTGATGATGAGTCCCTTTGCGTCCGTGGCGATGCCGGCCTGCTTGGCCAGCGGCGAGACCTTGACGCCCGAGGTCCACAGGGTCAGGTCCGCGGGCAGCAGTTGACCGGTGTGCAGCCGGATCGCGTCCGGCAGCACCTTGGTGACCTGCACACCGGCCACGCGGATCACGCCGAGCCGGTCCAGCGCGCGGTTCAGGTGGGCGCGGGCCTTCTCCCCCATCATGGCGCCGGGCTCGCCCGAGCCGACCAGGGTGACGGTCAGGTCCGGGTGCGCTTCGGCGATCTCGGCGGCGGCTTCGATTCCGGTGAGACCGGCACCGCAGACCACGACATTGCCGCGCCGGGCGGCGGTCTCGGTCAGGCGCAGCGAGAACCGGTGTGCCAGTCGCGGATCGTTGAGCGTCCAGGCGTGTTCGGCGACGCCGGGGACCCGGGTGGTGTCGGTGGCACTGCCCAGCGCGTACACCAGGTGGTCATAGTGCAGCGCCGTGCCGTCGTCGAGAGTGATTGTGCGGGTACCGGTTTCGATGGCGGTGGCGGCCGCCTGGCGGAATTCGATGCCGGTGCCGGCGAGCAGCTCGGGAATCATGTACTGATTCAGTTCCTGACCGGCGGCGATCTGGTGCATGCGCAGGCGTTCGGTGAACCGGGCCGCGGGGTTCACCAGCGTGATCCGCACCCCAGCCAGTTTGCGAGTCCGACGCGCCAGCTGGATGGCGGCCAGCATGCCGGTGTAGCCCGCGCCGAGGACGACGATCTTGTGCGTGGTGGCGTTCATGGCTTGCTCCCTTGGGGCCGTTCCTATTCGGTCGGCTATGGGACAAACCAGGTGCGCTGAACGTGACAACCAGGCACTGTGACGCGGGTCACGCCGGAATTCCCGGCACCGCATCCGGGTTGAAACACCTGGTGGCGGGCCATCCGGTCCGCGAAAACAGTGTCGTTGGAGTGAGGTGTGATGGCCGTACAGGTCGAGATCTGGACCGATATCAACTGCCCGTTCTGCTATCTGGGCAAGCGCCGGTTCGAAGAGGCGTTGCAGGCGTTCCCGCATCGTGACGCCGTCGAGGTGGTGCATCGGTCCTTCGAGCTGGACCCGTCACTGCCCAAGGGTCTCAGCGATGCGGTGGTGCCGCACATCGCCGAGAAGTACCGGATCAGCGAGGCGCAGGCGGCGGCCAATGAGCGCGGGATCGGCGCGCAGGCCGAGGCGATGGGCTTGCCCTATCGCACCGAGGGCCGCGATTTCGGCAGCAGTTTCGATATGCACCGGCTGCTGCATTTCGCTTTGGAACAGGGTCGCCAGGAGGCGCTGCTGGATGCGCTGTACGCGGCCAACTTCGCCGATGAGCGTCCGCTGTTCGGTGATACCGAGCGCCTGGTCAAGGTTGCGGTGGACGCGGGATTCGACGAGGCCGCGGTGCGGGCGGTGCTGGACGACCCCGACGCCTACGCCGACGCGGTACGCAAGGACGAGGCCGAGGCGGCGCAGCTCGGTGCCCGCGGTGTGCCGTTCTTCGTGCTCGATCGCAAGTACGGCGTGTCCGGTGCGCAGCCGGCCGAGGTGTTCGCGCAGGCCCTCGAACAGGCGTGGAGTGATCACGCACCGGAGTTGCAGATCGTCGCGGATGCCGACACCTGCGGTCCCGACGGGTGCGCACTGCCCGATCGCGCCTGAACAATCGACGAATCGGGCCCGGCGGCGCACCGCCGGGCCCGAAATCGTTTGCCGGTCAGTCTTTTCCGGCGCTCAACCGGTCGCGCCCAGCGGTCACCGCTCGCCGACCGCAGCGGGTCCGGCCGCATCGCCGCCGTGTATGCCGGAGCCGGTTCCGACATAGGAGCTGTGGTCGCCGGCCCGCAGGCTCATCAGATCGTCGGCGATGACGAAGGCGTAGCCGACCAGGAACAGCACCAGCAGCTGACCCCATGCGACCCAAGCGGTGCCGATCGGGGCGGTGGCCAGCACGGCGGCCGCCGCGATGAGCCGCCACCACGGCCGTGGCAGGCCGAGCACCAGCCGGAACGCCCACTGGCCCAGGAAATAGAGGGCGACACCACCGGACAGGGCGAGGGCGGCGGCCGTGGTGGCGGGCGAATTGCCGTGCGCGATGGTCATTTTCAGCCCGGCAGCGGTCATGGTGATGCCGAGCAGCAGCGCGAAGAAGGAGTAGCCGTAGGCGAGCACGGCCGGGCGGCCGCGTGCCGGGCCGGGCAGGGCTTCCAGGGCGTGTTCGCCGCGCTCGTCGTCGAGGCCGAAGTAGGCCCACCACAACGCGTAGGAGAGCCCGAGGCCCAGGCCGACCGTGGCGACCAGGCCGACCGTGATGTCCATGCCGGTCAGGCTCGCGCCCATGGAGACGATCGATTCGCCCAGGGCGACAATGAGAACCAGCCCGTGCCGTTCGCAGAAGTGCTTGGTGCGGATCGTGAAACCGCTCGGATCCATCAGATACGGCGTGATGATCTGCATGCCGAACGCCAGCCCCCACAGCAGGTAGCGCGGCCATTCGTGGATCAGGCCGCCCGCCAGCACCAGGCCCGCCGATACCGCGTTGAGCGGACCCAGGCGCAGCACCGCGGCGACGACTTGCGTACCGCCGTTGGAGCGGAACATCAAGGTGTGCACGGTATTGATCAGCAGATAGGCCAGGCCGAAGGCGAGACCGGAGCCGGTGAACGCGCCCGGGATCGCCAGCGCCAGCACGAAGAACCCGAACATGCCGATGAGCAGCCAGGTGCGACGGGCGCTGCTGCTGGGCGCGACCTCGTTGGTCAGCCACACGTACCCGTCGTACATCCACCAGATGATGCCGAACATGAGCGCGACCTGGCCGAACGCCGCCCACCCGGGGTGGTGGGTGAAGGAGTGGGTGAGCTGGGTGATGGTGAACACGAAGACGAGGTCGAAGAACAGCTCCAGGGTGGAGGCGCGTAGCTGCCCGCCCTCGGCGGTGTTCTCGGCCTCGCTCGCCGATTCGGAATCCTTGCTGGTCACGACCAGAGATTAGAGGTCGGGCGGGGCGGGCGCGAGCGGTGGGGCGGCGTGTTCGCGGCGAGAGATCAAGGTGCTGGCGACCGCCGCCCAGACGACGGCCAGGGCGATCAGCAGGCCCAGGGTGTAGTCGCGGTCCAGGACGGTGTCGTTGCCGGGGACCGCGCCCTCGCGGCCGAGCATCGGGACGGCGATCAGAATCAAGGCGAGTGAGATGAACGCCCCGGCCGCGCACGCGGGCCACCAGCGCGCGGGGAGCAGTCGATGCCCCGCCAGGCCGAGCAGGGCGGCGAGCGGGCCGAAGATCAGGTCGTCGGCGAGGATGCCGCCGACGAACCAGAGGGCAACGGATTTCAGGTCCGCGGTGGAGAGTTCCAGCAGCAGGCCGATGCCGTAGGCGGCGATGGCGATACCGAAAACGGCCAGGGCACAACGGAACACGGTCATGACAGTTCCTCGATGGATTTCAGCCATTTGGTTTGCAGGACGCCGGGGCGATTCGGGGCGATGAGGCGGCAGGGGTAGCCGTGGTCGAGGGAGAGGTCTTCGCCATTGAGGCGCAGGGCGATCAGCGTGGAGTCGTCGAGCACATGCGGGCGCGGGAGGGTGGAGGAACCGTAGATGCCGGTGGTCTCGAGCGAGACGAACCGGACGTCGCCGCCGCGGTAGTCGCCGACCTGAGCCAGCAGGTCGGACAGGCGTACGCCGCTCCAGTTGCCCTGGGCGCTCCAGCCTTCGACGCAGGCGATGGGCAGGGCGCTGTCATGCTGTGGCAACGCTTCGAGGTCGCCGCGGGAGAAGTTGCGTGTCGCGCCGCCGACGGTCACCCGCAGCGCGTAATCGGCGGCCCGGGCGGTTTCGGTGACGGCGGCCGCCGCTGCCGTGCGATTGATCGGAATGCCTTGCGGGCCTTCACCGCTGCGCGGTGCGAGCAGCGAAACCCAGCGCAGGAACGGCACCGTCTGACCGGCGACGGCCAGACCGGCGACCACCGCACCCAGACCGGCGGCGGTGAGCACCGCTCGCCGCGAAAGCCCGTGCGCGGGGGCCCGTTCCGGTCGCGATCCCGGCTCCGGGTCCGTGGCCGAACTCCGTCCCGTATTCGTGGCCACGCCCACATCCGGCCCCGGCCTCACATCCGCGCCCGCTTCGGCAGCCCCCGCACGCGGGACGGCCTTCGCACCCACATCCGTTTTCCGGTTCGAGCCCTGGATCGGATCGGCGAGCGCGTGCCGCACGATCGGGAGTTTCACCGCCACGTGCAGCACCGCCGCGCCGAGAGCGAGGTAAGCCATGGCGTAGTGGGCGGTGGGAAAGAAGAACTTCCACGGATAGTACTGGGCCGTATTGAACAGCCCGGTGACCAGCTGGAACAGCACCGCACCGATCAGCACCGCCACCGAAAGCCGTTCCAGCAGATCGGCGATCCCGCCGGTGAGCTTGTTCAGTACGGGCGCGCGGAACAGCCGCGGGAACACCGACCACAGTTTGATCAGCACCAGCGGGATCAGCATGACGCCGACGGTGACGTGCACGCCCTGCGTGACACGGTAGAGCCACACCGGATGCGCCGGCCACCGGAACCAGTCCGGCGGATGCTGAATCAGATGGCTGATCAGACCGGTGAGGAACACGACGAGCAGGCCGGCGCCGAGGGCAATACCGACCCGCGCCGTGACCGCCGTCGAGCGGGCGGGGCTGATACGGCGGCTCAGCGCGGGCGGTAGCAAGGTCTTCACGAACGTCCTTCACGAGCCGACGGAGCGGCGAGATTCACAGCGCGACCGCTGTTTTCGTCGAGTACAGATCGAGCACGGTGCGCGCGAAGCGGCCGTGTGCGACCGGGGCGACCGCGAGCAGATCCGCATAGGTGTCCACGTCGGTGAGTTCCGGCAGCGCGTGCACCTGAACTCCGCAGCGGCGCACCGCGGCAGCGGTCAGCTCCCCGGTGCGGTCGGTGGACATGGGCACCTCGGTGAGCGAGCGGGCCGGGCGCGGATCGCTGAGACCCAGTGCCCACCAGCCTCCGTCGGTGGCCGGGCCCAGTACCGCCGCGCCGGATTCGACCAGCCGGGCCGCCGATTCGGCGAGCAGCCGGGGCGAAGCCTGCGGGGTGTCCATGCCGATCTGCAATACCGGCAGGCCGAATCGGGAGGCATCGGCGTGCGCGTTGGCCAACCGCTCGCCGAAGGCCTCGCCCCGCTGCGGCACGACGGTGAAATCCTTGAGCGCCGAGGCGATTTCGATGCGCCGTTCGGCGCGGTCCAGGTCGCCGGTCCACGCCACCATGCGATGCCGGACCCCGCTGTCGCGCACCGATTCGAGGGTGTCCAGCAGCGCGCACGCCGCCAGGTAGGCCGCTTCGACCGGTGAGAACGGTGGGGTGAGGCGGGTTTTCGCGAATCCCGGGATCGGGGCCTTGGCCACGACGAGCACGGTCGCGCCGATCGGCTCCGATGCGGTGCCGGGCCGGACCGCACCGGCGGACCGCACTCCGGGCGCCTCCGATCCGGCGGTTTCACAGGCGGCCAGCGCACCGGCGATCTCCGCTCCCGCGGCCCCGGCGACACGGCCGTCGCTCGATTTCGGTGCGGGAAGCCATGGAAAGCCGTCCCGGTCTATGTCTTTCGGGTTCATCGGACACTCCAGAAGTCGCGGGCGGCGCGCAGGGTGCCGAGCCAGGAGCCGGACACCTTGGAATCGCCGTGGGTGCGGGGGCTGTAGGTGATGTCGCGTTCGATCACCAGCCAGCCGGCGTGGGCGGCGCGGGTGAGCAGGGCCAGCGGGTAGCCGGAGCGGCCGTGCAGGTGGCCGAGGGCCTGGAGCCGGTCGCGGCGGGTGACCCGCATGGCGGCGATGTCGTGGACCGGGAGGCCGTAGCGGCGGCGCAGCCGGAAAGCGAAGGCCCAGTTGCCGATTCGGGTGTGCACGGGGAACGCGCCCCGCCTGGTGGGGCGGCGGCGGCCGACCACCATGTCCACGCCGGGCGTGAATTCGGCTACCAGACGGGGTAGTTCGGCGGGGTTCATGGAACCGTCGCCGTCCAGGACGGCCACCAGTTCGGTGGTGGCGGCGTCGACTCCGGCGTGTACGGCGCTGCCGTAGCCGGGGGTGGATTCGCTCACCACGGTCGCGCCGGCGGCGCGGGCGACCTCGGCGGTGGCGTCGGTGGAACCGTTGTCCACCACGATCACCCGGTAGCCGGATGGGATTGCGGAGAGTACGCCGGGCAAGGCGCCTGCCTCGTCCCGGCAGGGGATCACCACGGTGACCCCGGGCTGCCCGGTCGATTCGGTCATGGCCAAGACCGTACGGGCTGACCCGCCGGTTGGAGCGGCTGACACGATGACAAAAGTATGACGGGAGCTGGCTCGATGCCGTTTCACCTGGGTTCGCGCGCGCGGCGGGCATAGGGTTGCCGGCATGGTGAACGCTTCCGCGACGAAGGTCGCGCGGTATGTGCCCCGCCGGGTCGATCGCCTGTGCGCCGGAATCGCCGTGCTGCTGGTCGTGACCGCGTTCCTATTACCGCGAATCATGGGCAAACAGTGGCGGGATGCGTTGTACGCGGGCGCGGCCCCGATCTTCGGGGTGTGGTCGCCGCACGTCGGCTGGGGTACGGCGCCGGCCCTGGCCATCGCGGCGGGTGTGGTGCTGCACGGTCCGGTGCTGGCGCAACGCTTGTCGTGGGGGCGGCTGCTATTCACCGGCTGGATCGCCGCCATGGCATGGGCGTTCGCGCTCGCCATGGTGGACGGGTGGCAGCGCGGGTTCGCGGGCCGGCTCACCACCAAAGACGAGTACCTGCACGAAGTCGGTGGTGTCGGTGGAATCCGCACCATGGTCAACGGATTCGCCGGGCGCATTCTGGATTTTCAGCCCGATTCCTGGACCACGCACGTGTCCGGGCATCCACCGGGCGCATTGCTGGTGTTCGTGCTGCTGGATCGGATCGGCTTGGGCGGCGGCGCGTGGGCCGGGACGCTGTGCCTGCTCGCGGGCACCAGCGCGGTGGTCGCGGTGGCGGTGACCCTGCGCGCGCTGGGTTCGGAGTTACGGGCCCGGGCCGCAATGCCTTTCCTGGTGCTGGCTCCGGCGGCGATCTGGATCGCGGTGTCGGCGGACGCGCTCTTCGCGGGCGTGGGCGCATGGGCCGTCGCCCTGCTGGCCCTGGCCACTCGGCTGGAAAAGGATTGGCCGGTCACCGCGCTGGCGGCGGGATTGCTGTTCGGGTTCACGCTGTATCTCAGTTACGGCCTGGTGCTGATGGCGATTCCGGCCGCGGCGGTGCTGGCCGCACGCAGCTTCCGCCCGCTGCTGCCCGCGCTGCTGGGCGTGGCGGTGGTGGTAGCGGCGTTCACCGCCGCCGGATTCTGGTGGGTGGACGGCTATCACCTGGTGGTCGAGCGGTACTACCAAGGCATCGCCAGTGAACGGCCGTACTCCTATTGGGTGTGGGCGAATCTGGCGGCGACAGTCTGCGCGGTCGGACTGGCCACGGCGGCGGCCGGGTATCGCGTAGGGAGCGGATTACGCCTGCTACCACCGCGACCGGCGATGGTGCACCGCCCGGACGGAGGGGCTCCCGCCCAGGGGCCGGAGACCGATCTCGCCGCGGCCGAGCCCGCCCACCGACGAAGCACCGCTCTCCGCACCGAGCACCGGTCGCCACGCCGTCCGACCCCGTGGGATCCGCCCGGAGCGACGGACGCGCCGCTGCCGAGCCACACTCCCCCGAAACCGCCGACCGTGACCGCCGCTTCCGCTCTCGACTCGGCGCGAAAGTGGCTGGGGCACTGGCGCTCCGAGGTCGATCCGGCGGCGCTGGTCGCGGCGGCGGGGGTGCTCGCCATTGTCGCCGCGGACCTGAGCGGGCTGAGCAAGGCCGAGACCGAGCGGATCTGGCTGCCCTTCGAGGTGTGGGCGCTGGCGGGGACCGCGCTGCTGCCGCGCGACAATCAACGCGGCTGGCTGGCCGTACAAGCCGTGGGCACACTGCTGATCGCCCACCTGATACTGACGAATTGGTGAGGGCCGTGCGCATTCTGGTGGCAGATGACGATCCGGTGGTGCGGGATGTGGTGCGCCGCTATCTGGAACGGGACGGTTTCGAGGTGGTGGAGACCGCGGACGGGCGCGCCACACGAGAAGTCCTCGACCGCAACGACATCGATCTGGCGGTGCTGGATGTGATGATGCCCGCGCCGGACGGGATCGAACTGGTGCGGGCGGTGCGGGCCGGGCCGCATCCGGAGACGCCGATCATTCTGCTCACCGCGCTCGGCGAGGAGGACGATCGGGTGATCGGGTTGCAGGCCGGCGCGGACGACTACGTGACGAAGCCGTTCAGCCCGAAGGAACTGGCGCTGCGGGTGGCGTCGGTGCTGCGGCGGGCGCGGAGCGGGCCCGTCTCCGATCAGGTATTGCGCGGCGGCACCATCGAATTGCGGCAGGATTCACGCACGGTGACCATCGCGGGACGGCCGGTACAGCTGACCGCGCGCGAGTTCGATCTGCTGGCGTTCCTGCTCGCGCATCAGCGCCGGGTGTTCAGCCGCGAGGAGCTGCTGTCACAGGTGTGGGGCTGGGATTTCGGGGATCTGTCCACGGTCACCGTGCATATCAAGCGATTGCGCGCCAAACTCGGCGACGCACACCTCATCGATACCGTGTGGGGGCGCGGATATGCCTGGGGCCGAGTGGATTCCGCAGAGGACACGGTAGGCGACGGGCCCGCACCGGGACGATCCGGCTCGGGCGCCGGGGCGGATCCCGACCGGGCGGGCGGCGGCCGTGCCGACTGACACCTCCGGCCTCGTCGGCTACGCGCTCGCGGGATCATTGCCGGTGGTGCTGCTGGGCGCGCTGTTGCTGCGCCACACCCGCAATCGCGCGGTCACCACCAGTCTGGTTGTGCTGGTACTGATCCCGACCCTGGCCACGCTCGCCGGGGTGGTGGCGGTGAGCGGGCTGATGTTCGACGACGCATTGGAGCGCACCGGCATCGTGCTGGGCGTGGTGACGGCGGTGACCCTCCCCGCGGCCGTGCTGATGGGGCGAGCGCAGGCGCGAACCATGGTGTGGGAGAAGGAGATGCTGGCGCAGGAGCGCGCCGCCGAACAGTCCCGGCGCGAACTGGTGGCCTGGGTGAGCCATGACCTGCGCACCCCCCTCGCCGGTATCCGCGCCATGGGTGAGGCGCTGGCGGACGGCGTGGTCAGCGGGCAGCAGGATGTACAGCAGTACGCGAATCAGCTGGTGCGGGAGTCGAATCGGCTCTCCGCCATGGTCGACGACCTGTTCGAGATGTCGAAGATCAATGCCGGGGCCTTGCGGCTGGAGCTGGAGCCCGTCGACCTGCGCGAGGTGATCGACGAGGTGCTGGCCGCCAATCGGGCGACCGCCGAACGAGCGGAGATCACCCTCGAGGCGATGCAGCCCGGATACCGAATTCCGGTGTCGGGCAGCGACCGCGCGCTCGGGCGGGTGCTCACCAACCTGGTGGCCAATGCGCTCGCCCACACCCCGTCCGGCGGGCGTATCTCGCTCTCCGCCGGAATCGGCGACGGGCAGGCGTGGGTCAGAGTCGACGACACCGGCCCGGGTATCGCCGAAGCCGATCTGCCCCGCATTTTCGAGATCGCCTACCGCGGCACCGCCGCCCGCACCCCCACCGCCGACGCGCTCGGCAGCGGCAGCGGCATGGGCCTGGCCATCGCGGCCGGACTGGTCAGCGCGCACGGCGGCGAGATCCACGCCGAGAACCGGGAGCAGGGCGCGCGTTTCGAGATCCGCCTGCCGCTGCTCCGGTCCACCGGCGCGCACTGAGAGCTACCGCCAACTGGGCGCGCCCACCCCGACGGCCGCACGCAAGGGGGCGGTGGCGAATTCGGCCAGCCCCTGCCGGGGGCTCACCGAGGCGGTGAAACCCAGTGCGGTGCGCGCCCTTTCGGGGCTGGCGACGATATGCCGCACATCGCCGGAACGGAAGTCGCCGGTGACGACCGGGGGCTTGCCGCCGTGCGCCGTCGCGAGCAGGGCCGCGACTTCGGCGATGGTGATGGGGGTGCCGGAGGCGATATTCAGGGGTACGAAACCTGGCAGCGGACACTCCAATGCGGCGAGGTTGGCGGCGGCGATATCGCGGACATGCACGAAATCGCGGGCCTGGCAGCCGTCTTCGAACACCCGCGGCGATTCACCCGCTTCCAGACTGGAGCGGAAGATGGCGGCGACCCCGGAATACGGTGTGTCCCTGGGCATATCGGGGCCGTATACGTTGTGGTAGCGAAGCGCGGTCACGGTGGAACCGGTGGCCGTGGCCCAAGCGGTCGCGTAATGCTCCTGCGCCGCTTTGCTCGCCGCGTACAAGCTGCGCGGCCGCACCGGCGCATCCTCGTCGATGGGAGCCCAGGTGAGCGGTTCACCCTCGGCGCTCAGGTGATCGAAGACCCCGCGCTCGAGATCCTCGCGGCGACGCGGAGCCGGCTCGGCGGCCGCCCCCGACGCATCGAGGTAACGCCCCTCCCCGTACACCACCATGGACGAAGCCAGCACCAGGCGACGGCATTTCGCGCGATCCATGGCCGCGAGCAGCACGGCCGTGCCGAGGTCGTTGTGGCTGGCATACGCGGGCGCGTCCTGGGCGTCGACCCCGGCGCCGACCACGGCGGCCTGATGGCAGACGGCATCGATGCCGCGCAGGTACGGGTCGAGCGCACCCGGGTCACGCACATCCACCCGTTCGATGCCGCTGGGTGGTAGTGCGGCGCATCCGTGCGCGGCGGCGAGCATGAGATCGACAGCGACGACCTCGTGCCCGGCGTCGGAGAGTGCGCGATGAATGTGCGATCCGATGAATCCGGCGGCACCGGTCAGCAATACCCGCACGGGCGGCCTCCATCGGTCGTGGGAACAGCGGTCATGCCGGAGATTGTGGACGCCGGGTGGGCCGCGCGTCACCACGACATACCGCCGTTCCGCCGATGGTCAGACTTTCGTCAGCACAACCCGCGACATTCAGGACAAACCCACCAGCACGGCACCACACCGATATCCCGAGCGGCAGGAGTATCGAGGCCCAGGGGTGACACAGGGTGATCTCGGGGTACGGGTCCGGGAGAATCTCCGGGCGCTGCCCGATGTGGGGGCGGGGCTGGTTTTCCTAACGTCGGCGCATGGTTGGTGGACGATCGCGGGCCCGGCGAATACTGCTGGGGCTCGGGGCATTCGTGGTGGTCATCGCGTTGACGGTGGGCGGCTGGTTCGGGTGGACGTATTCCCGGGCGGACGTGTCCACGGTCGGGATGGCGATGACCGAGGAGTTATGGGTACCGCCGCTGGCCGACTCCACGGTGGAGGCGGACGGTACGCGGGTGTTCGAGCTGGACATGCGCGCCGGGCAGAAGGAGTTCCGGCCGGGGCGGCAGACGGCGACCTGGGGATTCAACGGGGATTATCTCGGCCCGACGTTGCGCGCGAATCGCGGTGAGCGGGTGCGAGTTCGGGTGCGCAATGACCTGGCCGAGGATTCGTCGGTGCACTGGCACGGCATGCATCTTCCGGCGGCGATGGATGGCGGCCCGCATCAGCCGGTGCGGGCGGGCGGGACCTGGACTCCGGAGTGGACGGTGGATCAGCCCGCCGCGACGCTCTGGTATCACCCACATCCGCACGGCGCCACCGAATCTAACGTGCGCAACGGCCTGGCGGGGATGTTCGTTCTCGGCGACGACACCGCATCGGCGCTCACCCTGCCGCACACCTACGGGGTGGACGATCTGCCGGTGATCGTGCAGGACGTGAAGTTCGACGGTAACCAATTCCGTTACGGCCGTGGAATGTTCGCCGATGTCGGGACACTCGGCGATCGGACCATGGTCAATGGCACGCTCGCGCCCTACCGGACGGTCAGCGACGAACTGGTGCGGTTGCGGCTGCTCAATGCCTCGACGGCGCGGATCTACGATTTCGGCTTCTCCGACAGCCGCGCGTTCGACCTCATCGGCACCGACGGCGGCCTGCTGGAGCATCCGGCCACGCTCGAACATGTCCGATTGTCGCCGGGCGAGCGAGCCGAGATCGTGGTGCGGGTGCGGCCCGGCGAGCGGGTGACGCTGCGCAGTGAAAACCCCGACCTGGGACTGGATTTCTTCGGCAGCCGGTTCAGCGGCGGCGACGATCGATTCGATCTCCTGGAATTGCGTGCGGCCGAAACCTTGCGCTCGTCCCCCGCGGTGCCCGCCACGCTGGCGCCCGCGGCTACCCCGCAGGCGTCGGATGCCGCGCGGGAGCGGACTTTCGACCTCGACTTCGGCACCATCAACGAGCACGCGATGGATATGAACCGGATCGACGCGACCCTCACCCGCGGGGAGACCGAACTGTGGACGGTGCGCAATCGCGACGGCATGCCGCACAACTTCCACATTCACGATGTGCAGTTCCGGGTCGCCGAGGTGGATGGCAAGACGCCGCCGGCCGCCATGAGCGGCCCGAAGGACACCGTGTTCCTGCCGCCGGACAGCACGGTGCGGCTCGCGGTGCGCTTCGACGGACCCGCCGATCCGAACAATCCGTACATGTTTCACTGCCATCTGCTCTGGCACGAGGACCTCGGCATGATGGGCCAGTTCGTGGTCGTCGATCCGGGCGCGAAGGCCGGCTCTCCCCCGGCTCACCAGCACTCCGGGCACTGACACGCCGCGACACGCAAGCGGGTCTTGACGATCACGGGCGGCCGGGCACACAATTCATCACGTAGTGAATTCAACACTCGATGAATTGAGGCCGACCGTGACGTCGCCGAACACAGCCGCCATCGCGATAGAGCACCTGGAGGTGCGTCGCGGTGGCCGGCAGGTACTCCAGGACATCTCGCTCACCGTGCCGCGCGGCAGCATCACCGGACTGCTGGGGCCCTCCGGCTGCGGCAAGACCACCCTCATGCGCAGCATCGTGGGCACCCAGATCATCGAAACCGGGTCGGTGCGGGTGCTCGGCGACGAGGCCGGGTCACCCGCGCTGCGCCGCCGGGTCGGTTACGTGACCCAGGCGCCGAGCATCTACGACGATCTCAGCGTCACCGACAACGTCTCGTATTTCGGTGCGCTGTACGGCTGTTCGAAGACCGATGTCGAAACCGCCATCGCCGCGGTCGGTTTGAGCGGGCACGCCGGGAATCGCGGCAATCAGCTCTCCGGCGGGCAGCGCACCCGCGTCTCCCTGGCCTGCGCGCTGGTGGCGAATCCGGAACTGCTGGTGCTGGACGAGCCGACCGTCGGCCTGGATCCGGTGCTGCGCGCGGACCTGTGGGAGCAGTTCCACGCGCTCGCGAAACAGGGCCGCACCCTGCTGGTTTCGAGTCACGTCATGGACGAGGCCGAGCACTGCGACAAACTGCTGCTGATGCGCGAGGGCCGGCTGCTGGCTCAGCTCAGCCCCGACGAATTACGCCACGACACCGGCGAATCCAGCCTGGAGCACGCCTTCCTCGCGCTCATTCGAATGGGAGAACAGCTGTGACCGCCACCCTTTCGCGTCCCGCCGGACCGCGACCGCTGCGCTGCTACACCGCCACCACCGTGCGTATCCTGCGCCAATTGCGCGCCGACCATCGCACCGTGGCCATGATCCTGGTGGTGCCCGCCCTGCTCATGACATTGCTCTACTTCGTCTACAAGAACTATCCGGTCATGCCCGGCGCGCCCCGGTTGTTCGACCGGGTCGGCATCACCATGCTCGGCATCCTGCCGTTCGTGGTCATGTTCCTGATCACCGCGATCGCCATGCAGCGGGAACGGGTTTCGGGCACCCTCGAACGCCTGATGACCACGCCCCTGGCCAAGTTCGACCTGCTCGCCGGCTACGGCACCGCCTTCTCGGTGGCCGCCACCGGGCAGGCCGTCATCGCCTGCGTGGTCGCGTTCTGGCTGCTGGATCTCGAGTCGGCGGGCAGTCCACTCCTGGTGATCCTCATCGCCGTGCTCGACGCGGTGCTCGGTGTCGCCCTCGGTCTGCTGGCAAGCGCCTTCGCCCGCACCGAATTCCAGGCCGTACAGTTCATGCCCGTGATCGTGCTCCCCCAATTCTTCCTCTGCGGCCTGCTGGTCCCGCGCGGCCAGCTCCCCGGCTGGCTGGAAGCGATCAGCAATGTGCTGCCGTTGAGCTACGCCGTGGACGCGCTGCAACAGGTCTCCACCCACACCGGCGTCACCGGCCAGATGTGGCGTGATCTGGCGATCGTGGCGGTATTCGCCACCGTCGCACTGGCTCTCGGCGCGGCAACCCTACGCAGGCGCACCGCGTGACCTCGGGCAACGGCAGCCGCAGCGGCCGGCGCCCGGGACAATCCGGCACCCGGGAGGCGATCCTCGACGCCGCCCGGGTGCGGTTCGCGGAGGTGGGTTTCGACAAAGCCTCCATCCGCTCGATCGCCACGGCGGCGAGCGTGGATCCGGCTCTGGTGCACCACTATTTCGGCACCAAACAGGAATTGTTCACCGCCGCACTGGAATTGCCGATCGATCCGCAGGTCGTGCTGGCGCAGATCGCCACCGCGCCGGTGGAGCGGCTCGGCGAGACCATCGTGCGAGCCGTGGTCACCACCTGGGATTCGCCGGTGGGCGTGCAGGCGGTCGCGGCCTTCCGGGCCCTGCTCGGCAGCGGCGATCCGGCCTTGGCGCGCGCCTTCCTGCTCGAGGTCGTGCTCAAAGATGTACGGTCCCGGGTCGATTCCCCGCCCGGCACCGGAGACAAACGCGCCACCCTGGCCGCGTCCCAGCTCGCCGGCCTGCTGATGACGCGCAAGATCATCCAACTGGAGCCGATCGCCTCCATGTCCATCGACGAAGTCACCGCCATCGTCGGCCCGACCGTCCAGCGCTACCTGACCGGCGACCTCGACTGGTCGCAATAGTCCTCCGGGTCCTGCGCGGCGCGGACTACCGGACCGGATCAGTCCTGGGCGATGAAGACCGAGTGCTCGGCGTCCTCGACGTCGCGGGCCTCGTCCACGAGCAGCACCGGGATGCCGTTGTCGATGGGGTAGGCGCGCTGGAGGCGGGGGTTGTAGAGCACGGCGTCGCCGTTGTCGTCGTGGACGAGCTTGAGCGGGCCTTTGTCCTGGGGGCAGGCGAGCAGGCTGAGCAGGGTGGCGTCCAAGGTTTCCTCCGACATGGTCACAACCTACCGGGCCGACGGTTCGGGGTGGGAATCGTGGGCGGGGCGGCGGAAGGAGATGTGGCGGTGGCCGAAGAAGCTGGCCACCGCCACCAGGGCCATGACGGCTATCGCGGAGAGGTTCTTGGGCAGGTCGAGGATCGAGACCGCGAACCAGAGCAGGGCGGTGTTCAGCAGCATGCCGACGAAGTTGACGCCCACGAAGGCGATGAAATCACGCAGGACCTGGCCGCGGACCCGGAAGACCAGGGTGCGGTGCAGGACGAAGGCGACGGGCAGGCTGATGCAGTAGGCCGACGGGACGGCCAGGGCGGCAGCGGCATCGGTGGAGAGCGGTCCGTCGAGGACCGCCAGCCACATGATGGTGAAGCCCATACCCATGAGCGTGTTGAAACCGCCGACCAGGGCGAAGGCGATCTCCTGCCGCCGGACCAGCTTGAGCAGCGGCCCGGCGGGCGTGGAGTCGACGGCCGTCACGAGAGCGAGTCCGCCAGTTCACGATCCGGGCGCGGCGGGGCCGGATGGTCGCCGCCGTCCCCGTCGTCGCCGTCGTCCCGGCGGGAACGCAGCCACAGCCATTGCAGCAGGCCCAGGCCGATCAGGCCCGCGGCGGCCGAGGCGATGCCGATCTTCCAGCCCGGCGGCCGCCAGGACAGCTCGAGTTCGGCGTTCTTCGTGCCGGCGGGGATATCGACCGCGACGAACACCTTGGCCACCGTGGTGAACGGAATCGTCTTGCCGTTCAAGGTGACTCGGTACCCGGGCCAGCCCAGCCGCGAGAAGGTCAGGCGGCCACCGGTTTCCGAGGACACCCGCAGCGTGCTGGTGGTGCCGGACTCCGAAGTCGAAGTGGCGGTGACGTTGTGAGCATCGCCCACACGGCCGTTCACGGTGGAGATCGGCCCGTTGTCGCGTTCGAGCACCCAGATGTACTTCTCGTGACCGGGCACGGGCACGAAATGCCAGCCGTCGGGCGCGGGTTGGTTGCCCGCGTCGGGGAACATGGCCTTCTGCAACACGATCCGGTCGATCAGCATGAGATCGGCGAGGGTGCGCCCGGTGGCCGGTTCGGGGGCGAACATGCGGCGGTAGGAGTCGGGACAGACGCTGCCGTCCCAGCGCATGCAGAGCATCTCACCGAAGTAGAAGTGGCCGTTGGGCGTATAGCCGTTGACGTAGTTCTGCTCGAGATCCTTGGCGTAGTTGCCCCAGACCAGGGAACCGTACGCGCCTTGCAGGCTCTTGTCGGCGGGCTGCAAC
This sequence comes from Nocardia inohanensis NBRC 100128, assembly GCF_001612945.1. GTDB lineage: Bacteria > Actinomycetota > Actinomycetes > Mycobacteriales > Mycobacteriaceae > Nocardia > Nocardia inohanensis. The sequence continues at coordinate 241,329 of NZ_BDBK01000018.1, read as the reverse complement.
AGGCCGCGGTCGCCGAGCTGCAAGGTGGTGCCGGTGTCGAACTTCGGGAACGCCGCCTTGGCGTCCTCGCGATTCGCGGGCAGGTTCCAGGACATGATGTTCGGCTGGGCGGCATCGACCTGGAAGTAGGCGATGGGGAACATGGCCACGATGGCCAGCGCCACGCCCGCGCCCAGTCCCTTGTCGCGCACCAGCCACACCACCCCCGCACCGAGCGCCGCGACGACGACCGCCGACAGCAGATGCCAGACCATGTGGTGCGGGTCGGCGGAGAAACTGCGCACCCAGAGCGCGAGGATCAGCACGCCCGCCGCGATGCCGCGATTGCGCCACCCGCGCACCGTGCCGAAGCGCCCGAGCAGCACGCAGACCAGCACCAGCAGACCCAGCGCCAGCATCGGCAGCACGCGCGCGGGCCAGCGCAGCGGGCCGATCGTCCCCGGCCCGGCGGTCCAGAACAGCGCCATCAACGCGAACAGGGCGATGGATACGAACTGCTTCCAGTGCTGCCGCGCCGCATGCCAATCCACGAAGGCCAGCGCCGGAATCAGGAACCAGGCGATGTAGACCATGGGCAGCGGCTGCACGTACCCCCACCAGGAGGTGAAGGCGGGCATGGTCGAGGGCAGCGAGGCGTTCAGCGATTCCGACCACGGCACCGTCAGGAACTGGTCGTTATTGATCTGCGAGGTGCCGCGCCAGCTCACCTTGGCCGAGAGCATCGAGGGCAGGAAGGTGATCAGGCCCGCCAGGCCCGCGCACAGGGCGACGGCCGCGAGCCGGGAGATCGGAGCCCAGGTCGCCTTCCATCCGCGCACCACCAGTTCGCCGACCGCGACGGCGGCCAGCATGAGCACCGCCTCCACCGCGGGGAACACGTACTGCACCGAGATCGCCAGGTACAGGAAGACGAAGACCGGGATCGGCCCGCTCCTGCCGCGCGAGTACCGCACCGCCGACGCCCAGGCGTGGATCATCCAGGCGGTGCCGGTCATGGAGGTGATCCAGCTGGCGGAATCGAAGAAGAGGAAGAACCCGGTGAAGGGGAACGCGACGCCCGCCGCGGCGGCCCACTCCGGCCGGCTGCCGTAGGCGAGGCAGACGCGGTACACGCCGAGCCCGGCGATGATCGCGAAGATCAGTTTGACGATGGTGGCGTACACGGCCAGGTTCGGCACCGAGGGCGCGATCAGATCGATCAGCAGCTGCGGCGGGTTGAACAGTCCCGCTTCCTCATTGGTGTAGTTGCCGCTCATCCACTGCTGCGGCACCAGCAGCGGGAAGTCGCCGTCGCGGAAGGCGCGCCCGAAGAACACCCATAAACCGGTGTACTGGGATTCGGTGTCGTCGGTGTAGAAGTGGCGGGCATCGGCCAGTAACACCGCGAGATAGCCGAGCGTCACCCCGACCGCGGTGATCAGCCCCCAGCGACGTACATCACGCCGGGCGGTGTCGTGGGTTGCCGAGTCTGCTCCGGCCTCGGGATCGGCGGCCCGCGCCACCGTCGAAAATGCACTTTCCACCACGAGTTCCAGACCCTACAGGGCGTCGCGGTGGAAGGCATCGACCCATGACGCAATGATGATGGGGTGAGCAAACTCCGAGCCGAATTCCGCGACCTGCACCGTGTTAGAGTTCACGGCGGCTCGGGCTCTGTAATTTGGCGAGGAGTTCCGGCACGCACCGTCTTCGAAAGTCGATCCAGCTGATGCCGATTCCGTCCCGTTCGTACGAGACCACCTCCGCCCCGCCGGCGCGCACCCGAGTGCACGCGGTCTCGGTGGTGGTGCCCGTGTATCGCGGCGAAGAGACCATTGCGGCGCTCGTCGCCGAACTCGACAAACTGGGCTCCGAAACCACCTCGCCCGGTGGTGCGGTGTACAGCGTGGACGAGATCATTCTCGTGCACGATCACGGGCCCGACCGCTCCGATGTGGTGTTGCAGGAGCTCGAACAGACCTATCCGCAGGTGCGGGTGGTGTGGATGAGCCGCAATTTCGGACAGGACGCCGCGACCATCGCCGGCATGGCGGCGGCCAGCCGCGACTGGACCGTCACCATGGACGAGGACGGGCAGCACGATCCGGCGTTCATCGGCGATTTCCTGGACGCGGCGCTGCACGAGCGCGCGGACCTGGTGTACTCCAAGCCGGTCAATACGCGGCCGCACGGGTTCCTGCGCAATATCACCTCGCGCGGGGCGAAGATCGTGCTGGCGACGGTGTTCGCCTTCCCCTCCTCGACCCGGTTCGAGAGCTACCGGCTGATTCGCGGCGATATCGCGCGGCAGCTCGCCGAGGTGGCCTCCAATGGCGTGTACCTGGATGTGGCGCTGACCTGGGTGGTCAGCGATGTGGCGCAGGTGCCGGTGCAATTGCGCGCCGAGGGGCGGGAGGAGTCCGGTTACAACTATCGCCGGTTGTTCTCGCTGTTCTGGAAGATGGTGCTGTGCAGCGGAACTCGCGGCCTGCGCCTGGTGAGCATGCTGGGCGTGACACTGGCGCTCGCCGGTGGTGTGATGGCGGGGTGGGTGGTCTATCACGCACTGACCGACAGCGGCACCGATCCCGAGGGCTGGGCCTCCTTGATGACCGTGCTGCTGTTGTGCACCGGCGCGATCCTGTTCTCGCTCGGCCTGATCGCCGAATACCTCGGGGTGGCGCTGCACGTGCTCGTCGGCAAACCCCTGTACCTGACGGTGGATTCGCCGACCCCGCGACCGGAGGAACGCGGGCGCGGCGGCCACACCGAAATTCACAGCAACGCGAGGGGATTCGACCCGGGTGAGCACTGACCGCATCATCTTCAGCCGACCGTTCCGCGCGAGCCGCGAGCTCGCGAATGTGGAGACGGTGCTCTCGTCCGACCACAGCCACGGCGACGGCCCGTTCACCGCGGCCGCGACCGCGAAGCTGAAGGCCATCACCGGCGCGCCGCACGCCCTGCTCACCACCTCCTGCACCTCCGCGCTCGAAATGGCCGGGCTGCTGCTGGAACTCGGCCCCGACGACGAAGTGATCGTGCCGAGTTTCGCCTTCACCTCCACCGCCACCGCGATGGCGCTGCGCGGCGCGACCGTCGTCTTCGCCGATATCGACCTGGCGACCGGCAATCTCGACCCCGAATCGGTGGCCGCCGCCATCAGCCCGCGCACCAAGGCCGTCGTGGTCATCCACTACGGCGGTGTCGCCGCCGACATGGAGGGCCTGCAAAAGCTGGCCCACACCCACGGTTTCGCGATCATCGAAGACAATGCGCACGGCCTCGGTGGCTACTACCGCGGCCGCCCGCTCGGCACCATCGGCGCGATCGGCGCGCTCAGCTTCCACGACACCAAGAACGTGCACTGCGGTGAGGGCGGCGCCGTGCTGCTCACCGACGAAATCCTGATGGCCCGTGCGGAGATCATCCGCGAAAAGGGCACCGACCGCGCCCGCTTCCTACGCGGCGCGGTCGACAAGTACTCCTGGCAGGACATCGGATCCTCCTACCTGCCCAGCGAATTGAACGCGGCCGTCCTCGACGCCCAGCTCGCCGAGTTCGACACCATCCAAGCCAACCGGCACCGCGTATGGGACTACTACGCCGCGGGGCTCCCGGAGTGGGCCGCCCGCAACGACGTTCAGCTCATGACCGTCCCCGACGACCGCGAGCACACCGCGCACCTCTACTTCCTGCGCGTTCCCGGCGAAGGCCGCCGCGACGATCTGATCGCCCATCTGCGTGGACTCGGCATCGTCGCCCCCTTCCACTACATCCCGCTCGACTCCAGCCCCGCCGGCCTCAAACTCGGCCGCACCCCGCTCCCCTGCACCCGCAGCGCCGAATTCTCCGCAACCGTGGTGCGCCTGCCACTGTGGCCGGGCCTCACCGAGCAGCAACTGGCCCGCGTCGTCGACGGAGTCACTTCGTTCACCGTCTGACCCGCGGCCGACCCGAGCCGTGGCCGAATTCTGTTCCAAGGCCGGACATCAGCGGTTGATCCGGGTGGCTGTCGCACCTGCCGTGCGACAGCCACCCACCCCTCACTTACCGACGCCGCTGCGCCCGGGGATGGATCGGATGGCGGCGCTGATGCCCTTGCCGTCGTAGCCGTTGACGGGCAGGGTCGCGCCGTGCACGTGCCGGACGATGCCGTCCGCATCGATGAGCACGGTTCCGGACTGTTGCATGGAGCCGAAGACCTTGCGGCTCAGGCCGATCGACTCGTGCGGGCGCGCTTCGGTGCCGACCAGCACCGGGAACGGGACGGCGCGCTTGGCCCGCCAGGCCGCGCCTGTCGCGGCGTCTTCGGGGACGGCCACGAACACGCGGATGTTGTCATCCTGGAACTCCTGCTGTTTCGCGACGAGATCACGGACGTGCCGATTGCAGATCGGGCACGAGGTCGAGCGCATGAAGTACAGCAGAACGCCGTGCTTGCCGCGATAGTCGGCCAGCCGCCACGGGCGGCCGTCGGTATCTTCGAATTCCATACCGGGCGCGATGGATCCGGTTTCGAGCATGACAGAACTCCCCTTCGTTGCGGGATCGGATGGTGGTGGTCTAGCGGTCGAGGACGAGGCTCTGGCGGACGGCGGTGCGCGCCCGGTGCAGCTGGGATTTCATTGCCGCGGTGCTCAATCCGAGTGCGTCGGCGGTGGCGCGGCCGGAGTGTCCGAGCACATCGCGCATGATCAGGACCCGCCGTTGCACCATCGGCAGTTCGGCGATCGCGCCGGCGAGCTGTTCCGCGTCCAGGCGGCGCAGCACCTCCTCCTCGGCCGAGGCGGCGGGGTCGAAGTCGAGGTCGACGGCGGGTTCGGTGTCGAGCACCGCCCGCGCCCGGCGCAGGCATTCGTTGCGCACGATCCGGAACATCCACGACGCCAGGGCGGCGGTCGCGCGCAAGGTCCCGATCTTGCGATACAGGATGATCAGGGCCTCCTGCGCCGCGTCCTCGGCATCGGCGGAGGAGGCGCACAGGTGCTGCGCGAAGCGCCGCACGTGCGGGTGCGCCCCGTGCACCACCGCTGCGATGGCGTCCCGATCCCCGGCCTGCGCCGCTTCGACCAGCCGCGCACCGGCCCAACCACGTTCCACTCCGCCCGACTCCTCGACGGCCCTGCGTCTCGATTGCACTATCACCACCATTAGAGATCGCCGACCCGGAAAAGGATTCGCATCGCGGCTGCGTTAATAATGATCTTGGTTCGTTTACGGTCGTTTGCATTGTGTACGCGTGATCCCATCCCCGGACAGGGCGGAGGCCACTGACGATGACCGCTTCGACGAGTACGCAGTCCCGGAACATCCTCTTCGACGAGCTGAGCGCGGCGGTAGCCGATATCGCCGCCGGCGGCGCCGTGATCGTGGTGGACGACGAGCAGCGCGAGAACGAGGGCGATCTGATCATGGCCGCCGAACTGGCCACCACCGAATCGCTGGGCTTCTTCATCCGCTACACCGGCGGCGTGGTGTGCGCACCGATGCCGGCCGAGCGCGCCGACCGGCTGGGCCTGCCGCTGATGACCACGGCGAACGAGGACGACAAACAGACCGCCTTCACCGTGACGGCCGATGCGGTGACGGGCGTGGTGTCGGGCATCAGCGCCGCCGACCGCGCCACCACCCTGCGCGCGCTGGCCGATCCCGCCACCGGGGCCGGCGACCTGCAACGCCCCGGGCACATCTTCCCGCTGCGCGCCCATCCGCAGGGACTCGCCGCGCGCCAGGGCCACACCGAAGCGGGTGTCGAGCTGATGCGGCTGGCCGGGCTGACGCCGGTGGCGGTGATCAGCGAGGTCTGCCACGACGACGGTTCGGTCATGCGGCTGTCCGCGCTGCGCAGCTTCGCCGATACCCATGGGCTGAAGCTGATTTCGATCGATCAGCTGATCGCGGCCGGTATCCCCGCCATGCCGACGCCGGCATGAGCGGCCGTATCGAGGCGGTGCTCTTCGATCTGGACGGCACCCTCGCCGCGACCATGGCGCCGTGGGACCGCTGCTGGTCCGATTACGCCGCCCGGCACGGCCACACCTGGACCGAGATCGACCGCCGCCGCACCCACGGTCACGGCGACTGGGCCCATCACCTGGCGGCGGTCTGCGGAATCGATTCCGTCGAACGGGTCATCACCGATTGCGTGAATCTCATGGTGGCACAGGTGAATTCGGGCCGGGTCGACCTGCTTCCCGGCATTCCGGAATTGCTCACCACCGCTGCCGCGCGGTCCGTGACCGGCGTCGTCTCGGCCTCACCGCGCCGCTTCGTGACCGCCGCACTCACCCATTTCGACCTGCTGTCCAGCATGCGCGTAGTGGTAGCGCGGGAGGACCGAGCGGAGACCAAACCCCATCCCGCCCCCTGGCTGCATGCCGCACAGCAGTTGGATGTCGACCCGAGTCGCTGTGTGGCCGTGGAGGATTCCGCCGCCGGTATCCGCTCCGCGCACGCCGCGGGCATGCGAGTACTGGCCATTCCCAGCTGGTCGCCGTCGATCCACCCGCCCGAGGCCGACCTGGCCGATCACCTCGCCGCCGACGCCTTCCAAGCGCGCGGCTGGCTCCGCGAGACCCTCACCGCCCCAATGGAATCGGTAGCCTCCAGCAGATAGCGGCGCCCGCCGCCGCGGGCGATACTCGGTCAGCCTGCCTGCCGCGCGATGAGCAGGTGGCTGGTGAACGGTTTGCCGGGGAGGGCGCGGTGCTCCACTTCCAGGCCCGCGTCTTCCAGGGCGGTGACGATTTCAGGGACCGGGCGCAGCGTGAAGCCGTAGCGGGTGAAGGGCGCTTTGGCCATGCCCTCGGGGTCGTTGATGCCGATGACCACGCGGCCCTTGGGGCGTAGCACGCGGCTGAACTCGGCGCAGGCCGGAGCCAGGTCGGGAACGAAGTAGATGGTGTTGACCGTGATGGCGGCGTCGATGGTGGCGTCGGCATACGGGAGGGCGGTCAGGGAGCCTTCGTCGATGCTGAGGTGCCCGGCCGCAATGGATTCGGCGAAGCTGGCCCGGGCGCGGGCGAGCATATCCGGGGAGATGTCGGCCCCGTGCACGAGACCGCCGGGCACCACCCGGTTCAGCAGGAGCGAAAGACCCACGCCCCCACCGAATCCGATATCGGCGGCGATCTCGCCCGGGGCGGGGGCGGCGGCGTCGACGGCGGCTTCGATGAGGGCGCGGTTGCCTCGGTTGAGCGCTACGGCCGTCGCCCGGCCCAGCAATCCGTGCGGATTGCCGAGCTGACCGGCGACGGCGGAGAACAGGCGGGCGGCGGGGTTCACCACTCGCATGCTACTCGCGGGATCAGGCGAAAAGGCGGGTCGCGAGGTCGGGAGTGAGGATCTCGTAGGACTCGGATTCGCGGTTGTACCACCAGGTTCGGTCGCCCGGCTGCGGGCGGCCCGCGGCTTGGACGGCCCGGGTGGAGGGGCGGAAGGTGGAGCTGCGGGGAATGTCGTCGACCACGTAGACCAGGTCGGGGCGCTGGTCGGGGGCCAGGGCGCGCACGGCCTCGGTGACATCCTTGGGTTCCAGGCGCAGGCCCGGGCGGATGCTCACGGCGGCGACGGCGAGGGTGCGGTCACCGGCCGGGAGGGCGTAGGCGACCTCCATGTCCACGGCGGTGAGATCGTTGAGGACATCCACGATGGGCTGGGTGTAGACGGGGCCGCGCGGGGTGTGGATCACGGTGTCGCGGCGGTCCATCAGCCAGTAGTCGCCGTCGCTGTCGCGGCGGAAGAGGTTCTCGGTGGGCATCCAGGCGTCACCGGAGGCGAAGACGCCGCGCAGGCCGCCCGCCGAGACGTCGACGATCTCGGAGGCTTTGCCGATCAGCAGGCCCACTTCGTTATCGGCGCAGCGGCGCGCGAAACCCGAATCCTCGACCTGGATTTCGTCGGTTTCGGGGTCGTAGCCGATGAGCTCGACCTTGGCGGTGCCGGGGACCGGACGGCCCTTGGAACCGATCTTGTCGGCGGCGACGTTGGCGAGCACCACATCGCCTTCGATGGAGGCGTAGAACTCCAGCACCTTGGCCGGCGCGAAGCGTTCCTGGGTGCGCCGCCACAGCCCGGCCGGCATGCCGGAGCCGATGAACAGGCGGATGGGGTGCGGGTGACCGTTCGGGAAGGTGTCGGCATCGAGGATGTCGCGCAGCATGGTCCAGGTGTAGGTGACCACGGTGACGCCGTAACGGTGCACCTCCTCAGCGAACCGCTGCGGTTCCAGCGAGCGGGCCAGCGCGATACGCGAACCACCCGCGACCGCGCCGCCCAGACTCACCAGCAGACCGGACGAATGATGCAGTGGCGCAAGGCAATACACGGTGTCGCGGCGGCCCAGGTCGGCGGCCGAGGCGGTACCGAAGGCCGACAGCGCCCAGCGGTGGTTGGTCACGTACTTGACGTCGAACTTGTCGCCGGTCCCGGTGACGAGAATGAACGCCAGCTCGCGTGCCAGACCCGGATCGGGGCGATACCAGGCGGGCAGCGTGACCTGCTCCGGATCGATGCGCTCCAGGTCGACGACGTCGGATCCGCTGGGCACGTCCAGGTTTCGCGCCTCGCCGCCGCCACCGAGCACCAGCACCCGGTGCCCGGTGGCCGCCGCGGCGTAAAGGTTCTCGGGGTCGGTGACGAGCAGTTTGGCGCCGGTCAGATCGGCCACCTTGGACAGTTCGCTGCCCGGCGCGAGCAGCACCGCGACCGCGCCCAGCCGCGACAGGGCCGCAATGGTCACCAGCGCCGACGGCCGGGTCTCCATCACCACGCCGACCCGGGTGGCCGGTCGCACGCCGACCGAGATGAGCCCGCGCACCACATTGTCGATGCGCTGGTTCACGGCCTGCTGGGTGTGCACCCGATCGTCGAACAGGAAGCACTCCCGCGACGGATTGCGCCGCGCCTGCTCGGCGAGCAAGCGGCCCAGCGAAATCCGGGTGTGCGGCTGGATCATGCCGAGGCGGGTCAGGCGCGGCAGCGCGCGCGCCGCCTCACCGGTGAGTTCGACGGTGCTGCGCAGGGTCTGCCCGGCCACGCCCTCGATGGTCTTGCCCAGGCTGGTCCCGGCTTCGGCGAGGCTGCCGACCGCGTGCACGGCGCGGGTGAGCGGCGAGGTCGGTCCCTTGCGCACCACATCGAGGCTCATGCGCTCGACCTGCGGCGGCTGTTCGCCGCGCGCGCTCAGCCAGTTCACCCAGTCCCGCACCACCGGCCAGGTCTGCTTGGTGGCGGTGGAACCGGAGACGAGCCCGAAATGCCCGGCCACAATGCTGGCTTCGTATACATCGGCATTCGGCGCGGCGCGCACGATGCCGCGCACGGCGGCGGGCTGGCCGATATCGTCGACCTCGCCGACGAACGCCAGGATCGGGCACTTCAATTCCGCCAGGGAGATCAGCTGGTCGCGAATCACAAATCCGCCCAGCATCATTCGATTGTGTTTGACGAACTGCTCCAGCAGATCGGTCAATGCGGGCCCGGGGTAGCCGAGCCAGCCTTCGGCTTCCAGGAACCGCCGCTGCCGTTCGCGCGGCAGCAGCGCCTCGCGGTCGTGCAGCTGGCGCAGGAAGTCCAGGCGCGCCTTGGCGGTCTTCATCGGATCGAGGGCCTGGAAGCCCAGTCGCACCATGGATTCGGTGATGGGCAGCCGGTTCAGCACGTGATCGGTGAGGAAGTCGGCGGCATCGGAGACCAGTCCGTGCGGCAGCCCGAACGGCATGCCGGCCACCGCGTCCACCGGCGACCCGAAGGTGACGATGGATTCCACGCCCTTGCCGTAGCGGAAGGCCGCGGTCTGATAGGAGAACATGCCGCCCTGGGAGTAGCCCATGAGATGCACGCCGCGCCCGGTCAATTCGTTGACCGTGTCGATGGCGGAGCTGACGGCCAGCACATGGTCGGCCAGATCGCGATCCATGCCGCCCTCTTCGGTGGCGGGTGAACCGAAATCGACCACCCAGCAATCGATTCCGGCTGCATTGAGAATACCGACCGCCCCGTCGGCCGCATTCACGTCCCAGATCTCCGCGGTCACCATGATCGGCGGCACCAGCACCACAACCGGACGGTCGGTACCGACGGCGTCCGGGAAGTAATGCCGCAGCCGATACATCCGCTTGCGCTCGACGATCTCGTACGGCGAGGATTCGATCTCGTGAACCAGTCCCCCGAACCGGATCACCTCGAGTCCGTTCTGGGCGGTCGCCACCAGGCGCTGCATCGGCCCTACAACGGACTTCGTATTGAATTTCAAGGCTGTGCTCCCAGACCTGTTCTGCTCGTGACCAGCGTCATCCACCCCAACGCGTCGTGATGAGCTTGCCATACCCCCAGCCTACTGCGCGGGGCTTGTGAGCAGCGCCATGCACGCGCCGGCCGTGGCCGCAACCGGTACGGATCGGGTACTTACCGGTACGGAACGCCCGGCGAGCGGGCGCACGTGTTCGAAATGCACTCGCACCACTCCAACGTGGCGCCAGCTCCGAATCACTGCTGTGAATCTGCAAATCTTCCGTTTATGGAGTTTTCCTGCGCGTGAATAACTCGCAGACTTACCATCGGTAGCGCTGGAACGCAGTGTCGCGCATGTCATTTCACTCACTTGACTAGTTCTCGCAGGCCCTCTCGCGGCCTGCCGATTCGCCATGGACGCCCGCCGCGAGTTAACCCGCGGCGGCCCTTCGATCCGAGGACCGCAGCATGACCATCGAACTGCCCACTCAGGCCGAAACCAACCACGTTCGCAAGTCCCTCAGTACCGCCGCCGCCGGCCGGCTGGCGCACACCACCAAATCCGAACCCCAGATGCAGGGCATCAGCTCCCGGTGGCTGACCCGCTCGCTGCCCTGGGTGCAGGTCAAAGGTGGTGTGTACCGGGTCAACCGGCGCCTCACCCACACCGTCGGCAACGGCGAGGTGGAGTTCGTCATCAACGGCCCGAGCGCGCGGGTCATCCCGCTCGAACTCCAGGAATTGCCGCAGCTGCGCGGATTCGACGACGAAGAGGTACTGGCGGCCGTCGCCCAGCGCTTCGAACAGCGCGATCTGCAACCCGGCACCGTGGTCGCCGAATTCGGCAATCCGATGGACCAGGTGCTGCTCATCGTGCACGGCAAGCTCAGCAAGATCGGCACCGGTGAATACGGCGAGACCACCAAGGTGGGCATGCTGGCCGGCGGCGACTTCTTCGGCGACGAGATGCTGGTCGACGACGACGCCATCTGGCCGGTGACGGTCAAGACGGTCACCCCGACCACCATCCTGGCCCTGCCGCGCCAAGCCCTGTCGGAGCTGTCGGAGCACATTCCGGCGCTGCAACAGCATCTGGCCGCGGTGGCCGACGCGCCCGCCGCGCCACAGAACAAATACGGTGAGGCCGAAATCGTGGTCTCCTCCGGGCATTCCGGGGAGCCGCTGCTCGACGGCACCTTCGTCGACTACGACAGCCAGCCGCGGGAGTACGAGCTCAGCCTCGGCCAGTCGGTGCTGCGCGTGCACACCCGCGTCGCGGACCTGTTCAACGATCCGCACGATCAGGTGGAGCAGCAGCTGCGGCTGACCATCGAGGCCATGTACGAGCGGCGCGAATACGACCTGGTCAACAACCCGGACTTCGGCCTGCTCAACAACTGCGACCTCAAGCAGCGCATCTACACCGAGTCCGGCCCGCCGACCCCGGACGATATGGACGAACTGCTGTCCATGCGGCGCAGCACCAAACTTTTCCTGGCGCATCCGAAGGCGATCGCGGCGCTCATGCGCGAATGCAGCAAGCGCGGCATCTATCCCGATCCGGTGGAGGTGGACGGCCACCGGGTGCCCGCCTGGCGCGGCGTGCCCATCTACCCGTGCGGCAAGATCCCGGTCAGCGACACCCAGACCACCTCGATCCTGGCCATGCGCACCGGCGAGAAGGATCAGGGTGTGGTCGGCCTGCACCAGACCGGCATTCCGGACGAGTACGAGCCCGGCCTGAACGTCCGCTTCAAGGGCATCGACGACCAGTCGATCATCTCCTACCTGGTCAGCTGCTACTACTCGGCCGCCGTCCTGGTCCCCGACGCGCTCGGCATTCTCGACAATGTGCTGGTCGCTCGCCAGTCCGACTGATCGGAGAAACCGGTCATGTCGGTGCTCTCACGCGCCGCGGCGCCGCCCGCCACCCACGAGGTGGCGGCGGCGGTCGCCGCGCTCCTGACCAACCTGGACCCCGCCGCCCCACCCACCCTCGCCTTCCCGAATTCGATTGCACCCCTGGACGATCCGCGCCTGGGTGCATCCGACGCCGCCGAAACCACCCCGACCGCGGCCCTCCCACCGGAACCCGGACGCCCGGCCGAACCCAAACGCCTCATCGGCCCCCGCGGCCTGGGCTCAGCGGCAATCCTCATCAACCTCCCCGCACCCGGCACCACCCTCCCCTCACCGGGCAACACCCCCTCGCCGGGCGGAGTCCCCTCACCGAGCAGCGTCCCCGCGCCAGGCGGCGTTCCCTCACCGGGCGGCCTCGCCTCACCGGGCGGCGTCCCCTCACCAGGCGGCCTCGCCTCACCGGGCGGCCTCGCCTCACCAGGCGGCGTCCCTACACCGGGCAACACCTCCTCACCAGGCGGCGTCTCGACACCGGGCGGCCTCGCCTCACCAGGCGGCGTCCCTACACCGGGCGGCCTCGCTTCACCGGGCACTCCGACCCGACCGGGGACCAATTCGCTTGGCGGCCTTACCGACTCGGATACTCGCGTGGCTGCCGGAGGCGCCGCGCACGGAGCTTCCCGCCTGCCGCGGCCCGCACCGGGCACGAATGGTGCCGCGCTCGCCCCCGGGGCGGCGCGACGGGTCCGGCCCCCGGTTCCGGCGCACGGTGTGGAGCAGACCCTCACCGGACGCGCCGGGACCGCGGCATCGGTCGCACCGACGGGTTCGGCGGCTACCGCCATCTCGAACGGAGCTCGGTCGGCGGATACGGCAGCCGGGCGGCCGGGGCGGATTCCCAACGGACCCAGCGGGATCGGCGTGGCATCGTTGCGCCGGGAGCGGGCTCGGGGGCCGGTGATTCCGACGCTCTACTGTCCACCGCCGGTGCGCGACAATCCGGTGCTGGCGGAGGCTGTGAACACCGGGATCATCGACTGGGCCAAGGCGATCGGGCTCTATGAAGGCCGGCTCGACGAACTTCGCAAGGCCGACTTCGGGCGGTTGATCATGCTCGCGCATCCGGGATGCGATGACGCGGATCGGCTGCTGGCCGCCGCGAAGTGCGCGGTCTCGGAGTGGTCGGTGGACGACTACTACTGCGAGGAGGACGCCAGCGATATCGCGCCGGACGGCAGCAAGTCCAGTGCGGAGGCCGAGCTCGGGCCCAGACTCGAATTGGCCGCCGCCGCAATGGATCCGGTGCATCTGCCGGCGCGGTATCAGGTCAAGGTCGAAGAAGCCATGCAGAGCGATCCGATTCTGCGGGCCTTCCGGACCTCCTTCGAGCATCTGTCCCAGTTCGCTTCTCCCACCCAGGTGGCGCGGCTGCGGACCGAGATCGCGGGCTGGTTCATCGCTTTGGGCGCGGAGGCCGGGTGGCGGGCGGCCGGGCGCATGCCGCCGGTGTGGGAGTACCTGCTCAACCGGCAGCCGCACAGCTTCCTGCCCTGCATGGCCCCGATCGACGCGGTGGACGGCTACGAACTGCCCGCCGCCGAATACACCGACCCACGGGTGCGGCGGGTCACCACCACCGCCGCACTGGCCGCCCAGATGGTCAACGACTTGTACTCGATGGCACGCGAAGACCTCTCCAACGGAAGGGAATTCAACCTGCCGACGGTACTGGCGGCGGAGGAGAAATGCTCGCGGCGCGAAGCCGTGCAGCGCACCGCCGAAGTGCACGACGAATTGGTTCACCGTTTCGAAGCGGAGGCCGGCGCCTTGGCCGCCACCGGATCCCCCGAGCTGCACCGTTTCCTGACCGGCCTGTGGGCCTGGATGGGCGGTAACCGGGCGTGGCATGCCGACAGCCGCCGCTACAACGATTGAAAGGATGACCCGCCATGACCGCGCTTCAGCCAGAAGCCGATGGTGTCCTGCGCACCGAATATCAGAAATCCGTTGCGGCGTATTGGAACAACAATCCCAATGACGACCGGGTGAACACCGTGCTCGGCGAGGTGGATGGACTCTTCCACCATCACTACGGGCTCGGCGACCCCGACTGGTCGATTCTGGAGGGCCCGGAGGAGGGCCGCCAGGAGCGCATCGTCAAGGATCTGCATCGCCTGGAGACCGCGCAGGCCGATGTGCTGCTCGACCATCTCGGGGATGTGCGGCCCGGCGATACGCTGATGGACGGCGGATCCGGGCGCGGCGGCACCAGTTTCATGGCCAACCAGCGTTTCGGCTGCGCGGTCGACGGCGTCACCATCTCCGAATACCAGGCCGGTTTCGCCAATGCCCAGGCCGAGGATCGCGGCGTGGCCGAGAAGGTCCGCTTCCATTTCAAGAACATGCTGGAGACCGGATTCGAGACCGGTTCACGGCGCGGCATCTGGACCAATGAGACCACCATGTACGTGGATCTCTACGAGCTGTTCGCCGAGTTCTCCCGGTTGCTCGAACCCGGCGGCCGCTACGTCTGCATCACCGGTTGCTCCAATGACGTGTTCGGCGCGCGGTCGGCGTCGGTGAGCTGGATCGACGCGCACTACGGTTGCAATATCCATCCGCGTAGCGAGTACTTCAAGGCCCTCGCGGCCAATAACCTGGTCCCGGTCGCGGTCACCGACCTCACCCCGGCCACCATCCCGTACTGGGAGATGCGCACCCACTCCGAATTGGCGACCGGTGTGGAGAAACCCTTCCTGACCTCGTACAAGGAGGGGAGCTTCCAGTACCTGTTGATCGCCGCCGATAAGGTAGGCCGGTGACCGGCACTCTCGACGCTTCCGACGCCACCCCGGCGGTCGACCGTGAAACCCTGCTCGTCGAGCTCGTCGACGAGCAGGGCCGTGCGGCCGGTTCGCTGCCGGTGGCGGCGGCGCACACCGCGCCGGGACGGCTGCACCGGGCCTTCTCGGTGCTGCTGTTCGACGACACCGGCCGGGTGCTGCTGCAACAGCGGGCCGCGGTGAAAACCCGCTTCCCGCTGTTGTGGACCAACACCTGCTGCGGGCATCCGCTGCCCGGGCAGGACGTGGCCGAGGCGGCCGGTATTCGCCTCGGTGAGGAACTGGGGATGGCGGCCGAGCTCACCGAGGTCGGCCGGTTCACCTATCAGGCCGGCGATCCCGCCACCGGCCGGGTCGAGTACGAGTTCGATCACGTACTCATCGGCCGGGTGGGAGATGTCGCGCCGCAACCGAATCCGGATGAGGTCGCCGAGATCGACTGGGTCGATCCGGATGCTCTCGCCGAGGCCGTGGCGGCCGCACCGGACCGCTACACCCCTTGGCTCGCCGGGGTTCTCGCCGCCGTCGCGGCATACCGCAACTGATCGCCCGTCGGATTCAGACCGGCAGCAGCCAGTCGTTGGGCGCGAAGAGTTCGAAATGCACTCGGTCGCTGGGAATTCCGGCGGACATGAGCTGGGCGCGCACCGATTGCAGGAATCCGTTTCCACCGCACAGGTAGTAGTCGGCGTCCGCGGGTAGGTCGAGCCCCGACAGGTCGATCAATCCGTGGCCGTCGGCCTGGTACCAGGTGCGGGAATCCGCATCGGGCAGGGCGGCGATCAGCTCGGAAACCCTGGCCTTCAAGGGATGCGCCGCGGCGGACCGGTCGGCGTGCAGCACCAGGGTCCGGCGGTTCGGGGTTTCGGCCGCGAGGTATTCCAGCATGCCCGCCATCGGGGTGATGCCGATGCCGGCGGAGATCAGCACCAGCGGCGTGCCGGCCTCGGTGTCGATGGTGAGATCGCCGAAGGGCAGCGTGATCTGGAGCCTGTCCCCCGCGCCGATGGTTTCGTGCAGCCAGGAGGAGACCTCACCCGCGGGCGTGCCCGCTTCGGCGCCCACGCGGCGCACGGCGAAGGCCAGGCGACCGGCGCCCGAATGATTGATCAGGCTGTACTGACGCAGCTGACGAGCACCGTCGGGCAGGTCGGCGCCGACCGAAATGTACTGTCCGGGAGCGAATTCCGGCAGCGGCCGGGCGGGATCGGCGGATTCGACGACGAACACGGCCACCCCGGAGGGATCGTCGTGCCGTTCCACCACGCGGGTTTCGCGGAACACGTCACCGGGTGCGACCCCGGCGGCCTCGTACAGCCCGGCCTCGAAATCGATGAGAGTGGTTGCCATCAGCCAATACACGCGATCCCAGGCTGCGGCGATCGCCGGACTGACCACATCCGCGCCCAGCACCTCGACGATCGCTGCGAACAGATGCTCGTGCACGATCCGGTATTCGGCGGCGGTGACGCCCAGCGACGCGTGCTTGTGGCCGATACGCGCCAGCAGTTCCCGTGGATGCGGCAGCGCCGGATCCACCAGGTGCGAGGCATAGGTCGCGATGGAGGCCGCCAATGCCCGCTGCTGCGCCCCCTGCTGCTGATTCCCGCGATTGAACCTGTCCCGCAACAACTCCGGATGCGCGGCGAACATCTTGCGATAGAACAGCGGGGTGATGTCGTCGATGCGCGACGCGACCAGCGGCAGCGTCGCCCGGATCACCTCCGCGTGCTCGGGCTCCAGTTCCGGGGTGGCCGACAGGACCGAATCCGGCGCGGTCATGGGTGTCTCCTAGTCGTCGAGAACGACTGCCGGGAAGACCGGCAGATGCAGCAGCTCCACGGTGCGCTGGTTCACCAGATCGGCCAGGGTGTAGCGGTCGAGTTCGGCGTAGAACGCTTCCTGGGCACTGGCCAGGATTTTCCGCAACCGGCAGGCACTCGCCAGCGGGCACGGATTATCGCCTTCGCAATCGATGACCTCGGTATCGCCTTCGAGCGCGCGCACAATATGGCCGACCGTGGTGGTCCGTCCCTTTTCGGTGAGGAACAGACCACCCGTCCGGCCGCGTTGTGCGGCCACGTAGCCGAGTTCGGAGAGCCGCGCGACCGCTTTGGCCACGTAATTCTCCGACGCGTTCACCTGCCGGGCAATGAGTTTCGTGGTGACACGCTCCTCGGCGTCCCGGGCGACCGCGAGGCGCATGAGCGCTCGCAAGCCGAGATCGGTGAACCGGGAGAGCTGCATGTCGTTCACGCTAGCTAATTCCGCTTCGGAAACGCATATTTAGCGGCTGTGGCCTTTAATACGCGAGTGCGTGCGGTTTATGTCTGCTGGGACACAGTTTTACCATCCAATGCATAATCGCTGGCAAATCGCCAGACAACCACATATACGGCGAGGGCGAGACCGCATCCGATGAACCAGCTGTACTGGGCCGCGGTATGCATGCCGTACACGTCCTTCGCCAGTACCGGGAAGACCGCCGCCAGCGCCCCGACCACGGTCGCCGCCACCGCGACCGGGTTGAATCCCTTGCGGTACCAGTACTTTCCGGACTCGGACATGGTGAACAGATCGTCCACCACGATGGTCTGCTTGCGCACCAGGTAGTAGTCGGCGATCAGCACCCCGAACAGTGGTCCGATGAACGCGCCGAGCACCTCGAGGGTGTAATGGATGACCTCGGGATTGTTGTAGAGGTTCCACGGCGTGATGAGCACCGACCCGACCGCCGCGATCATGCCGCCCATCCGCCAGCTGATCTTCTGCGGGCTGACGTGCGAGAAGTCGAAGGCGGGCGAGATGAAGTTGGCGACGATGTTGATGCCGACGGTGGCGATGGTGAAGGTCAGCGCGCCCAGCACGATCGCGAAGGTGTTGTCGATGCGCGCCACCGTCTCCACCGGATCGGTGATGAGTTCGCCGTAGACGGGCATGGTCAGCGACGCGGTGATCACCACCAGCAGCGAGAAGGCCAGGAAGTTCACCGGCAGCCCGAGCAGGTTGCCGCGCTTCACCGCCGCCATGGATTTGCTGTAGCGGGAGAAGTCGCCGAAGTTCAGCATCGGCCCGCAGAAGTAGGACACCACGAGGGCGATCGCGCCGAGCACCACCGGCAGCGCGTCCCAGCCGTGGTACTTCACCTCACCCAATTGCAGGTCGATCGCGCCGAAGCCGGCCTTGTAGATCAGGTATCCGCAGAGCAGGAACATCACGACATACACGGCGGGGCCGCAGAAGTCGATGAATCGCCGGATCGATTCCATGCCCTGCCAGAACACGGCCGCCTGGATCACCCACAGCACCAGGTACGCGGCCCAGCCCAGCAGCGACAGCCCGAGGAAACCGTAGTCGTCGGTGACCGCGTACGGCGCGAGCCCGGGGAGCAGCTTGACCGCCACCACGATCAGCGCCGCCGAGGCCAGATAGGTCTGGATCCCGTACCAGGCCACCGCGATCAGCCCCCGGATGATGGCCGGGATATTCGCCCCGATCACCCCGAAAGCGCTGCGACACATGACCGGATACGGCACCCCGGACCGCTGGCTGGGCGCGGCCACCAGATTGCACAGGAAATATACGATCGTGATGCCGATGAGCAGGGCCACCAGTACCTGCCAGCCGGCCAGTCCGAGCGCGAAAAGGCTTCCGGCCGTGACATATCCGCCGACGCTGTGCACATCCGACATCCAGAAGGCGAAGATGTGGTAAGCGCCCCAGCGTTGTTCGCGCAACGGGGCCAGATCGTCATTGGTCAGGCGCGGGTCGTAAACTGGGGGCGCAGGGGATCCCGCCGTCGTCGCGGGAGAGGCGATATCGGTCATAGTGCATCCGATCCGAGATCCGACAATGGTCGGCTCAAGGTAGGAATCGGCCGTTGCCCCCGCATTGCACAGCCATTTCCCGATTATTTCGCGATCCATATATCTTATGGCGCAAGATCACTCGGCCGCGGGCCTAGAGAATGGTTGCCGACAGGTGGCCCACGCCGGTCGGAATGCCGGATCCCATGCAACCCATCACCTGATCCGGGGTGCCCATTTCGTAGGTGGCGCTGATCTGCGCGCGGCTGCCCTGCCCCAATCCGGCGACGACTTCGAGCGGGCCGACGGCGGGTTGCATCATGCCGACCGGCCACGGGCCCGCCAGCGTGCTGGATTCGCCGTTCGACCACACGATGGTGACGGTGATCGGCCCGTCCGCGGGGTGCATGCAGTCCGACCAGGCGGTGTGCACGCCGGTGAAGGTGCCGCCGGTAATGCCGGTGGCACCCACGCAGTCCCACAGCCGGCCCACCGAGGTGAAGGTGAGGAACTGCGGCTGCATGGTGATGCCGCCATTGACCGCCGTCCAGCGGAAGTCGCCGCCGCCGCAGCTGCCGACATTCGCGTGCGCGGCGGGTGCGCCGAGGACCGGCACGGTGCCGAGTGCGATGGAGAAGGCCAGCGTGGCAAGGGCTTTCCCGGCTTCGGGCACGATGCTGCTCGCTTCCGCGGTAGGGGTGGCGCAGAATTATCAGACCGATCGGTCCGACACTAATCCGGAACACCCGCGTACCGCGACATGATTGAACGTGTCGCGCCTGGTCAGCGCCGTTTGCCACGGCCCGCGCGGCTTCGATGACATCCCAGGGGATCGCGGGCCGGGTAAGACCACGGCGGCTCGGATAACCGGCCGCCGCGCGGTCGGCATCACGCAGCATGGCGATCATCCGGCCGGGCGAACCGGCGCTCTTGCTGAACGCGAAGTTTCGACCTCCGCGGGCAATGCGGTGGGAGTGGCCATATCCCACGGTCGCGCCGACATCGGTCGTCCGCAAGAGGGGCGCGGAGCGCGGTGCGCCACGAGACAGGTCCGTTAACTCCTGGCACCATGGCGGCCATGGATCTCCTGGGTCGGATCGAAGCGGCGGCGACTCTGCTGGCACCGGTCATCCGCCGGACCCCCGTGGTCTCCTCACGGGTGCTGTCCGAGCGGATCGGGCACGAGGTGCGGTTGAAGTGCGAGAACCTTCAGCGAACCGGGTCGTTCAAACCGCGGGGGGCCTACAACCGGATCGCCAATCTGCCCGAGGCCGAACGGGTGCGCGGGGTGGTGGCGGCGAGCGCGGGCAATCACGCGCAAGGGGTGGCGTGGGCGGCCACCTCGCTGGGAATCGAATCGACGGTGTTCATGCCGGTGGGTGCGGCGCTGCCGAAGTTGGTGGCCACCAAGGCATATGGGGCGACGGTGCATCAGGTGGGCGAGACCATCGACGAATCACTCGCCGCCGCACACGAATTCGCCGCGCAGACCGGGGCGACGCTGGTGCATCCCTTCGATCACCTCGATATCGTGTCCGGGCAGGCGACGGTGGCGCTGGAAATCCTGGAGCAGATACCGGATGTCGGCACGGTCCTGGTGCCCACGGGCGGTGGCGGGTTGCTCGCCGGGATCGCGGGTGCATTGCAGCGGCTGGCTCCGCAGGTCCGGGTCATCGGTGTGCAGGCCGCCGAGGCCGCCGCCTGGCCCGCCTCGCTCGCGGCCGGTAAACCGCAACGCCTGGAGAGCATGGCGACCATGGCCGACGGCATCGCGGTCGGGCTGCCGGGCGAGGTGCCCTTCGAACACATCGTGGAAGCCGCACCGGCGATCCTGACCGTCGACGAAGACGCCCTGTCCCGCGCGCTGCTGCTCTGTATGGAGCGTGCCAAACTCATCGTCGAGCCCGCGGGCGCGGCCGCTGTCGCCGCCCTGATGGCCTGCACCCCCGAGGAACTCGACCTGCGCGACGGCCCGGTGTGCGCGGTGTTGTCCGGCGGCAATATCGACCCGCTCTTCCTCACCCGGGTGGTCGGTCACGGCCTCAGCGCCGCCGGCCGCTACCTGTCCGCCCGCATCACCATCTCCGATCGCCCCGGCAGCCTCTCCCGCCTGCTCGCCGAATTGGGCCGCACCGGGGCCAGCGTCCTGGATGTCGCGCACTCCCGCACCGGGGCGTGGCTGGCCATCGACGAGGTGGAGGTCCTGCTCACCCTCGAGACCCGCGGCCCCGCCCACCGCGACGACGTCCTCACCGCCCTGGCCGACGCCGGATACGCGGTCCGCGTCCAAGACTGACGAAACTCAGTGCGCCCCACCGAGTTCCAGCGCCAGCACCCCGCCCACCACCAGCACGATCCCGCCCACCTGCACCAGCGACAGATGCTCGTCCAGGAACAGCGCCCCGATCGTCGCCACCGCCACCACCCCCACCGCCGACCAGATCCCGTACGCCACCCCGACGGGCATCCCGCGCTTCAACGCCTGCGACAGGAAGAAGAACGCCGCCCCGTACCCGATCACCACGATTATCGACGGCACCACCTTGCTGAACCCCTCCGAAACCTTCAGCGAAACAGTCGCCGTGATCTCGCAAGCAATGGCCAATCCCAAGAGCAACAAGGTCATTGCCGCAGAATAACCGCAGCTGGAAAATAAGATGCACCCCACGCCGATCCCCGGATACAGTCATCGTCATGTGGATTCAGCTGTACTCCTGAGCTTCCCGGCGCGACCTCTCCCTCGCGCTCGCCGCACCCTCTGACCGTGCGGCCTCCCCGATTCCCGACCGGCCCCCGTCCGGCGAGTCGGTCCCACATGCTCCCCAGGAGGACCCGTGCCCAAGCACCTTCCGCACCCCGAATTCGACCCCCACACAATGCCCGACCTCGAGAACGCGACTCCCCCGGAGCCGCCCCTCTCCCGCCGCGAACGCCGCGGCAAGTCCGGCAAACAACAACAAGCCTCCACCGGCAAAATTCACGGCACCGGCCGCCTGGCCATCCCACCCGCCAAGCACCAGAACTACCGCCGCGGATAACCCACCGCCCGTGGCGTTCTCACTCCGAGAACGCCACGGGCGGACTTCTTCAGCCTCGCAGCCTGGCTCCGGGTTCGACGTCGATAATGCCCTGGTAGATGCTGGGGCGGGCGGTGACGTCCAGGTTCAGTAATTGCTGGGCGCTGGCTTGCCATTCGGGGCGGGCCAGGGCTGCTTCCAGTTGGACGCCGCTTTCCCAGCTGGCGACGTTGACGAAGCGGAGTTCGGCGTCGTCGATCAGGGATTGGTGTAGGCGGGATCGGACGAAACCTGCTTGGGCGGCCATGATTTCGGCGTTCTCGCGCCAGAATTGGAGGAAGGCTTCGGTTTCCGCGACGGGGACGGTGAAGGCGTTGATCATTGTGATCGGTTCGTGGACCGGGGTTTCGGTACGGGTTACCGGTATTTCGTGCATGGTTTTCTCGATTCTGTTGTGTCAGTTGGCTACACCGATGGCGTGGCCGATGGATTGCGGCCGGTCGAGGGCGTGGAGCATGGCGTGCGCCACGTCGGCGCGGGAGATGTAGCGGCCGCCGGGGAGGTTCTCGTCGATGGCGGTGCGGTAGGCGGCGGTGCGGGGTTTGTCGGTGAGCTGCACCGGGCGGATCGCGGTCCAATCCAGGTTGCTCGTCCGCAGTTCGTCCTCCATCAGGGCGAGGTCCAGATATTGGGGGCGCAGCACGGCTTTGACGATCGGGTAGATGACGTATTTCAGGAAGAGGCCGTCGCCTTCGTCGCGCTTGGGCGGGTTCGGGTTTCCGGGCGACGGGGTGGTTCGCACCGGTGCGGCGCTGACCACGACCAGTCGACGCACGCCCGCCTCCGTCATGGCTCGCACGATCGCTTCGGTGGCCCGGGATGCCACGCCCGCCTGTTTGTTTCCCGCCGGGCCCAGCGCCGAGAGCACCGCGTCGGCGCCGCTGATCGCCGACGCCAGCTCCGCGGGATCGCCGTCGAGCACGTCCGCGGTGACCACCCGGACCGGAAACCGCTCCACCTTCCGCGCGTCCCGGACCACCGCCGTCACCTCATGCCCCGCCGTCACCGCCTGCTCCAGCAGCTGCTGCCCCACCCCGCCACTCGCCCCGAACACGACCAGCTTCATCGACCGACTCCTTCGCGACACCATCACTCGGCGGCCCTGATTCGGGCCCTCACCTCCATGACGCGTGGGAGCGGCAAAATGTGACAGCACCGATGCACGCGGGGCTGTCACACTCCGGGCGGGCCGATGGTCATGGCGGTATGGGTATCGCTCACACTTGGCCCGGATGGGTCGCTACCGGCCTGCTCTGGTTTCTGGCGTTCGAGTTCCTTCTGGGCGCGGTGACCAAATTTTGGCCTGGACCAACGTTTTTCGGCCCGGCCTACTCGGTAAAGTTCCCGGAATGGGGGTGGCCGGGCTGGTTCCGGTTCGTCGTCGGCGGCATCGAGGGCGTCTGTGCGGTGCTGTTGGCGATCCCGTTCCAGGAGGCGCGGTTTCTCGGCGCGGCGGTGCTGATACTCGTCCTGACCGGGGCCGTGGTCACGCATATCGTCAACCATCACGGGGTGAAGGAGAGTACCGCCGCACCGGTGCATCTGGTCTTCATGGTGATCATCGTGCTGGCGACCTGGCCGGCCGATTGGGTGGATGTGCTGCGGCCCGGGCAGTGGTCGTAGCTGCCCGGGCGTTTCGTGGCGAGGTCAGTGTTCGGCGGCGGTGTGCGGCCCGAACTCATCGGCTACCACCGTGACCAGATCGGCGGGGAAGCCACCGCGGCGGGCATGTTCGCGGATGGCTTCCTCGTCGTCGGCCTCGTGCAGGCAGTAGATCTTGTCACCGGCCACATAGCTGGTGATCCAGCGGTACGGGACGCCCAGCGAAGCCATTGCGGCATTGGACTTCTCGGAGATGGCGGCGAGTTCGGCGGGGGTGAGCTCGGCGGCTCCGGTGATCTGCCGTTCGATGAGGAAACGCTTCATGATTCATGCTTCCGATGCTGTTGGTGTGGGCCCGACGCGGTCGCGTTCGGTGACTTCTACGGTCGCGCGATCGGGAACCGAAATCATGGGGAGCGATTCCCTATATTGGGCGTCTCGCACCGCTGCCTATTCGGTGCAGGACCCCCTCGGAAAGGCCGTTACGCCGGTAAAATTCACCGGGTGATGCTCACCGAGCGCGAGATCGAGCTCGAGGAGCTCACCACCCGGGCGGATCGCGCCCGGGCGGGGCAGGGCGGGGCCGTGCTGGTGCGCGGCGAATCCGGGGCAGGCAAAACGGCGTTCGTGGAGACCTTCGCCGAACGGCGGGGCGAACGGGTGCTGTGGGGTGCGTGCGATCCGCTCTCCACACCACGGCCATTGGGGCCGTTGCATGATCTCGCCGAGCATTTCGACGACACCACCCGCGCGCTGCTGCGCGACGGGGACCAGTCCTACGACATCTTCACCGCGGTCTTCGACGCCCTGCGAGCTCAGCCCTCGGTGCTGGTCGTGGACGATCTGCACTGGGCGGATCAAGGCACCATCGACCTGTTCCGATTCCTGTTGCGGCGGATATCGCGCACCGATCTGCTGCTCATCGGCATCGCCCGCGATGACGAGGTCGGCGTCACCCATCCGCTGCGCGGACTGCTCGGCGATATCGCGCGGTCGCCGCACGCGCGCACCCTCACGGTGCCGCCGTTGAGTGTGGCGGCGGTGACCGCCCTCGCCGGAGACCGGCCGGTCGATCCGCACCGGCTGCACCGCTTGACCGGCGGCAATGCCTTCTTCGTCTGCGAAATGCTCGACCATCACACCGATGAACTGCCCGGCACGGTGCGCGACGCCATCCTGGCCCGCACCGCCGGATTGACCGTCGCCGCATGGGATTTGCTGAACCTGCTGACCTGCGCGCCCGGCGCGATCGCCGACCATCTGCTCACCGGCCTGGGTGTCACGCTGCCCGCGTTGCGCGCCCTCGACGACGCCAAACTGATCAAACGCAACGAGCGCGGCGTGACCTTCCGGCACGACCTGTGCCGGCTGGCCGTCGCCGGCGTCATTCCACCCGGCGCGGAACCGAGCCTGCATCGCCGTTTCATCGCCGCACATCGCGCGGCCGGGCAACCGGATCCCGCCGTCCTCACCCATCACGCACTGGGCGCGGGTGACCGCGAACTCATCACCCGCGCGGCCGCCGCGGCGGGGCGAGTATCCGCGCGTTCGGGCGCGCACACCCAGGCGGCCGAATTCTTCCGCCTCGCACTGGATCAGCATCGGCTGCCGCCCGAAACCGAGGCCGAACTGCTCGAACTGCTCGCCGCCGAGTACTACCTCACCGATCGCCTGGACGATGCGATCACGGTGTGCCGCAAGGCGATGCGTTTGCGCGCCGAGATGGACGCGCGGCCGGCGGTGAGCGCCGACCATCACGATTTGGCCGTGTACCAGTGGTACAACTCGAACCGGGCCGCCGCCGACGATCACGCGGCCGCCGCCGTGCTCGCCGCCTCCGATGCACCCGGGTCCCGCACGCAGGCCGGGCACGCCTTCGCCCTCCAGGCGTTCCTCGCCGTCCACGCCTCCCAGCTCGAGACCGCCACCCGGTTGCTGGACCGCGCCCGCGAAATCGCCCGCACTGCAGCCGATCCGCTGCTGCATGTCCGGATCGAGCTGATCACCGGCTACTGCACGATCCTAGGCGGGCAGCCCGTCGCGCGGGAGGGCATCCTCGAAATCCTCTCCGCCGGACCGCAACACATCGACGAGATCTACTCCAGCGGCTACACCAATCTGTCGTTCCTGGATGTCGAACAGCGCCGGCTCGGCGCGGCCACCGAACTGCTCGACACCTGCCTGCCGCTGATGATCGAACACGATCTGCCGGTCTGCCATGTCGTGCAACTCGGTTCGCGCAGCCGGCTCAAGCTGCTCACCGGTGACTGGCCGGGTGCGCTGGCCGACGCCGACGCCGTACTGGAGAGTCCCAGTGCACCGTTGGCGCGCGGCTGGCCGCTGCTCATCCGCGCGCTGATCGCCCTGCGTGGCAAAGGGGATGACGACGGCGGCATCGACCGGGCGTGGCAGCTCGCCTGCCGCTACCGCGAACCGATCCGCATGCTGCCGGTGGCGGCGGCGATCGTGGAGCGGGTCTGGCTGACCGGCGGCACCGACGCGCGGCTCGACCAGTGCCGCAGCCTCCTGGACAGCGTCCCCACGCTCGGATTGGAGTGGGCGCGCGGCGAATTGACCACCTGGCTACGCCGCATCGGGGACCGGATCGACGACGAATTGGTGGCGGAACCGTACCGGCTGCTGGCCGCCGGGCAATATCCGGCCGCGGCCACGGCTTTCGACGCGCTCGGCACCCCCTACGACGCGGCGCTCGCCCGCGTGGACTCCGGCGAAATCGTCCTGGTTCGCACCGCGCTCGACACCCTCGACCGGCTGGGCGCGGACGCCGTCGCCGCGAAAGTCCGATATGACCTGCGCGCCAACGGCGTTCGCGATATCCCCGCCCCGCGCCGCGCCACCACCCTGGCCAACCCGATGGGCCTCACCACCCGCCAGATCGAAGTCCTGAAACTCCTCGAACACGGCCTCACCAATGCCGAACTGGCCGAGCGCCTCTACCTGTCGGTGAAGACCGTCGACCATCACGTCTCCGCCATCCTGACCAAACTCCAGGTCCCCAACCGCCGCGATGCGGTGCGCCGCGCCCGGGAAGCGGGCCTGCTGTCCTGAGCCGCTATTCCGGTGCGGGCGAGTCCTCCAACGCCAACCCGACTTCGTCGAGCCGCTGGCGCAGCAGCAGCCAGGATTGGGCGGCGAGGCGCTCGATCAGCTGCTCGCGGCTCTCGTTGGGATGGTCGAGCCACCATTGGATCGACGCGTCGATCAATCCGTGCACGGCGATGATGAACTGGTCGGCCACGTCCCGGTGGTCGTAGAAGCCGGGAATGTATCGCCTTCCGGCGGAAGCGATTTCGAAGGCGAAGGCGCTCTCGCTGCCGCGCGGCTGATCGTCGGTGCGGGCGTAGCGGCGGCTGACCAGGAAGCGGAACAGATTCGGGTGTTCCTGCGCCCAGGTGACGTGCCGGGTGATCGGGCCGCGGATGGCGTCCATGGGCGTTTCGTGGGTGCGGATGCCGTCGCGGATGCGTTCCTTGTGCTCCCGGTACAGCCGCAGGGTGACCTCGCGGTCGAGTTCTTCCTTGCTGGCGAAGTGCCGGTAGATGTGGGCGCGGTTCAGTCCGGCGCGGGTGGCGAAGTCGCCGGTGCTGGCGTCCGGCCCGCGCTCCTCGATGGCCTCGATGGCGGCGGTGACGATCTCGCGGCGGCGCTCCTCGCCACGATCGCCGCGGCTGGCCGCGCGGCGGGCGTGCAAGCTGTCCACCTTGCCCTCTGTGTGCACCACCGACCCAGCGTATCGGTCCGGGGTCTTGCGCCGGACAACACTTCGGGTACACCATGTACCCATATGCATCGGGTACATGGTGTACCCAAACGCCTGCGCCCAGGAGAACCATGTCCGCCCACCGCTCCCCCTGGCACACCGACGAACTCGACGCGCTGCGCGAGCTGGCTCGCACCTTCTGCGAAAAGGAATTGCAGCCCCACGCCGAACGCTTCGCCGCCCAGCATCAGGTCGATCGCGAGCTCTGGAACAAGGCCGGTGAGCTCGGCCTGCTGTGCATGTCGATTCCGGAGAACTACGGCGGCGGTGGCGGCACCTTCGCGCACGAAGCGGTGCTCATCGAGGAGCAGGCCCGGTCCGGAGATACGGCGTGGGGCGCGAGCCTGCACAGCGGCATCGTCGCGCACTATCTGCTCGCCTACGGCACCGAGGAGCAGAAGCAGCGGTGGCTGCCGAAGATGGCCAGCGGCGAGGTGGTCGGCGCCATCGCCATGACCGAACCGGGCACCGGCTCCGATCTCCAGAACGTCAAGACCAAGGCCATTCGCGAAGGCGACGAGTATGTGGTGAACGGTGCGAAGACCTTCATCACCAACGGTCAGCAAGCCGATCTGATCATCGTGGTCGCCAAGACCAACCCGGAGGATCGTGCCGCCGGCATCTCGCTGATCCTGGTCGAGGGCGACCGGGCGGGCTTCCGGCGCGGCCGGGTGCTGGACAAGATCGGCCAAAAGGGCCAGGACACTTCGGAACTGTTCTTCGACGATGTCCGGGTTCCGGTCGCCAACCTGCTCGGCGAGCAGGAAGGATTGGGCTTCATCCAGCTCATGCAGCAGCTGCCCCAGGAGCGGTTGATCATCGCCGTCGGTGGCGTCGCGGGCATGGAATCGGCGCTGGCGCAGACGATTTCCTACACCAAGGACCGGCAGGCATTCGGCAAGCCGATCTTCGCCTTCCAGAACACCAAGTTCACCCTGGCCGAGGTCGCCACCGAAACCCGGGTCGCGCGCGTCTTCGTCGACGATTGCGTATCCCGGCACCTGAAGGGCGAGTTGGATATTCCGACCGTGGCGATGGCGAAATGGTGGATCACCGACCGCGCCATGTCGGTAGCCGATGAATGCCTCCAGCTGTTCGGCGGCTACGGCTACATGACCGAATACCCGATCTCGCGCATGTGGACCGACGCTCGCGTCCAGAAGATCTACGCGGGCACCAACGAAATCATGAAGGAAATCATCGCCCGCTCACTGTGAGGGCGTTCCGGACCATCAGGAGGCAACAATGACGTTGGCGGCGCCGCGAGGCAACTCCTACCACGAAATGCTGGCCACCCTCTCCCAGGGCTCGGTCGACATGAATTTCGACCCCTTTCTCGACATCGATTGGGATTCACCGGAATTCGCCATCGACCGCGACGACCCGCGCTGGGTGCTGCCGGCATACGATCCGCTCGGCGGCACCAGCTGGTATCGGAACCAGCCGCTGGCGCGGCAGATCGAGATCGGCCGCTGGCGGATGGCCTACGCCATCAAGGTCGGTCTCATGTTCGAGAGCATCCTGATCCGCGGCATGATGCAGTACGTCATGAAGCTGCCGAACAACTCCCCCGAGTTCCGGTACTGCATGCACGAAATGACCGAGGAATGCAATCACATCCAGATGTTCCAGGAGCTGGTGAACCGCATCGGTGAGGATGTCCCCGCCGGTAGAAGGCATTTCCGGGCGCTGTCCCCGCTGATCGGCGTAGCCGGCGGCTACGCCCACCTCATCCTTTTCATCGGCATCCTCGGCGGCGAAGAACCGATCGACCACCTGCAAAAGGAAATCATCCGCAACGGCGCGAACATCCCCCCGGCCGTCCTGCGCTGCATGCAAATTCACATCGCCGAGGAGGCCCGCCACATCTCCTTCGCCGGCGAATTCCTGAAATCCCACCTGGCCCAGACGAATCCGTTGTTCAAACAGATCTGCGGCATCGCCTTCCCCATCGCCATGCGCTGGCTGGCCGGCGAAATCACCGTCCCCCCGAAATCCTTCGCCCGCGAATTCGGCATTCCCGACGAGGTTTTCGCCGACGCCTACTGGCGCTCCCCCAACTCCCGCCGCATCCTCTCCGGTTACTTCGGCGATATGCGCCGCCTGGCAACCGATCTCGGCCTCATGAACCCGGTGACCCGCCGCCTCTGGCAGGTCCTGAACATCGACGGCGCCCCCTCCCGCTACCGCAGCGAACCCGACCGCACCGCCTTCACCGCGCCGTAAACCGACCGGACCGTGGTGACGCGCGCGCCGCACGGCGGATCGGCGTGTCGGCTGTGCGGAGTTTGGTGTCGAGCCGGCGGGGGTACCGCTTGGTTTCGGGGCATCGCACCCGATCTTGGTGATTGATCAGGACATTCCCGCCCAAATGCTTCAAACCCCCGAGGAGACCTGAGTTGGCGCAAACACGCGAATCGGCCGTACCGAACAAGTTCGGCTTGCACCGTCTAGCGCTTCGGGTCGCGCCGGGATTGTCCGACGCCGCGCTCGCCGAACTCACCACGGCCGCCGAGCGGCTGCGCCGCGAGGAAGGACTGCCGCCGGTCGAGCTGACCGCGCAATGGTGAAACCCGCATTGTGCCCGCGCCGATTCGAAGCCACCCCTGGCCGGCCATGACCTGAGACCGATTGCCAGTGCTAGTTTCTTGGCCGTGAGCTTCGAACCGGACGCTGGCATCGAGCAGCGACTGTCCGATTCGCCTTATATGGAGCGGGTCTATCGAGCCGGGTCGGACACCGGGGCGGTCGCGTCGCGGATGCGGTCGGTGGCCAATTCGAATTGGGAACTCGTCGTCTGGCGCGATCGCGGACAGACACACGTTTCGGTTCGCGGCCCGGAGACCGGCCCCACGGTGCTGGAATTGGGCCCCGGCACGGGCGAAACGCTCGGAATCATCTTCCGGCACGGTGCGTTCCTGGCGCCGATGCCGATGTCAGCGCTGGTGGACACCGCGGTGTCGAGTCCGCACGCCACGGCCCGCTCGTTCGCACTACAGGGCGAGCAGTGGGAGATTCCGTCCTACGACAACGCCGACGTTTTCGTGAACCGCCTGGTGAGGGCCGGCCTGCTGATGCGTGATCCGCTGGTCACCGATGTGCTGCGCGGCGATACGACAACGTTGGTCACGCCGCGGTCGGTGCAGCGGCGGGTGGCCGCGGCGACCGGGCTGACACAGGGAGCGATCCGGCAGATCGAACGGGCCAGACAGGCCGTACTACTCCTACAGCACGGAATGCCGCCGATCGAAGTCGTACAGCGGACGGGCTACCACGACCAGCCGCATCTTGCGCGTTCGCTGACCCGGTTCATCGGTCGCACCGCCTCCCAGCTGCGGCAAACCGACGATGACGAGATGCTGTCGCTTCTGTACAAGACCGAAGTCGAGGTGCGTCCCTAGGTTTGTGATGTCGCCGCGAACACCCGGCACACCGACCATTCTTGGAGGCACGCAATGGCATTCACCCAGATCTACATCAACCTGCCGGTCACCGACCTGGAAGCGAGCAAAAAGGTCTACACGGCCCTGGGAGCCACGATCAACCCCGACTTCACCGGAGACACCTCCGCCCAGCTGGTCTTCGCCGACGCCCTCGCGGTGCAGCTGATGACACGCGAAACGTTCGCGACCTTCACCAAACGAGACATCGCCGACGGCCCGATCGAGGTGATCAACGCCCTCGCCGCCGAATCGCGCGAAGAAGTCGACCGCCTCGCCGACGCGGCCCTGGCCGCAGGAGCCACCGAACCACGTGAGATCCAGGACCTGGGCTGGCTGTACAACCGGGCGATCAACGACCCGGACGGCCACTGCTGGGAACTCCTGGCCTACGACGCGAGTGCAATGAGCGAGGACACCACGCCCCTCGAGGATTGACATCGATTACTTCGGCTGCCCACCAGCCGAAGTCGTCGGTCCTTCCCATGCCTAGTAGCGGTAAGTGAAGTAGCCCGACGGCCGTGCGTGATGAATGTGCCGCAACAGATAGACGTCCACGCCGTCAGATCCTAAGTGCGACAAAATCTATCGCCTACGAATCGGCGAGCGCCCGAACCTGCAATGCGACGGCGGCATAATCAATCCGCTCGGTAGTGTCCACGAGCAGCACGCGACCCACTCCGAGCGGTACCGCGTGCGCAGCCCAGTCGTCCCAGTTCTCAGCCCCGAACCCAAGGTCGTCTTGCCCGCGCCGGAAAGACCATTCACCAAGACCAGCAACCCGTCCACACGTCGATCATGAACTCCTTTCGACCCTCAGTGGATCATCTCCCTGCGGCACTCTGAAATGTGTCATAGCCTTGGAACATGACCGCATTCGAACCGGTACGGCCCTCCAACGTTCCGAAGAACTGGCGGCCGTGTACATCCTGCGACGCCACCGGCGACATCATGCTCCCGCCCTGTCACCGCACAGACCCACCGCGACACCAGCAATGCAGCCGCTGCAACGGGATCGGGTGGCGTCCCCCGGACCGCGTGGTGCGCGAGTCGCCCGGCGTCAAGGCCAAGTTCAACACGGGCCGGTAACGACGAGGAATCCTCCTGCCGGACAGGATGTCACGGGGAAGCCGCCCAACCCGCGGGCATACAGTCTCCCCTGCGGCATTCCAGGAAGTCCCTCTTCGCCCGCGTGCCGTATATGCGGAATGCTGGTGTCGTGAATGGTCTACCGCAACATTGGGATCCGATGACTTCGGTTCAGCGCGATCTCAACGATTCCGTCTATCACGGTGACAAGTGGAAGGACCGGCATTGGATGAACGTGCCGGGGCCCTTCTACACAGCGCAGACCGATACCTGTTGGACCGGAAGGATTCACGCGCCGCGCAACGTGCTCTACGGCGGTGAGTATTACAACGAGTTCGTCTACCGCCAGCCCAACTCGCCGGCCGAGGTCGAATGCCTGCTGGAGGCAGCAGACGCAGACCCGTTCGACGGCTATGCCTGTGATGGGGACTCGCGATGGACGCCCGCAGCCGTTCGTGCGTGGTGGAGTGACCGCGGTAAGGTTGCCGACCACCTTGCGCAGTTGCTCGCCGAGTACACCAGGGAGGGCGCTCACACGTTGGAAGGAGAAGCGGCAGAAGGTGTCCGGGACTTCCTCGCATATCTGGCCACCGACCTCGAATCCGATCTTCGGAGGTACGTATTCAGATTGGAGAACGGGCGATATCCGGCCCCCGGTGACCCGCTGCCAAACCTGTAGCAAGGCCACGATCGGCCCGACACAGAGCTGCTCACCGCGTTCATCGGCCACCCGCAATACCGCGACAACTACGCCGGGGGTGGTCCTGAAGACCCACGATGCCGAGCGTGACTGGGGTTGGGTTATCGGAGTTGTCAATGGGTTTCACGAACTTGTCGCCATCGACCGACCCAGCCGCCTAATGACACTCGTCGTTGTGGTTATCTCATCGAACATGTTGGCCGACAACGCTTCCCGGTACACGCTCATGCCGGTTTCGTGTGGTGACCACTGCGTGCGCACTGGTCACCACGCGCGTGGTCAGGCGGTTTTGACGCCGGGTGGGTTCCAGCTGCCGTTGATGATCTTGTCGTCGGGCCAGTACAACCGCATCAACAGGTTGAACTCGCCTGATTCCGGGGCGGGCAGCCAGTTGGATTCTTTTTCCGGGCCGGGGTTTTCGCGCTGGATGTAGACGTCCAGCGAGCCGTCGGGATTCTTGTGCATCTGCTCGCCGCGCACGGCGAAGCGGTTGATCGGGTTGGCGACGAAGAAGCCCTTGTCGTTGTACATGGTCAGCGACCAGAAGGCGCGCACGGGTGGGGTCTCGCCGGCGGCGAAGTGCAGCACGTAATTCCGGTCCGAAGTCAGGTTCGCACCGGTGGAGTCGATCCGGGTGGCGGGGTAGAGGGCGTCCTCAGGCAGGTTCGCGCCCAGACCGGCGTAGGCGACCAGCGCGCGCCGGCCGTAGTCGGTGCCGTAGGTGCCCATGCCGGTGCGGGCGACGCTCCAGCCGTTGACCGGGGTGCCGCCGAGATCGACCTCGATCTTCGTCAGCGCCTTGGGCCAGGCGGCTTCCCAGGTCTTGCGGTCGGACTCCGGGAGCGTCGACAGGTCGAGTTTCTTGTCCGGTGTCCAGCCGGCCTTGGCCAGTTCGTCCAGCAGGTCCTTGTCCTCGGAGCGGGGCTGGTTGTGCGACAGGCTCGAGTAGTACAGGTCCCAGTACTGCTGGGGGCTCAGGTTGTGAATGTATTTCGCGACTTCCTGGCCGATCGGCCAATCCTGGTGCAGGTCAGTGTTTTCCGGCGGAGTGTAGGAGGTACCGTAGGCGCTCAGCGGCGCGGCGGTGAGTTGCTGCTGGATCGCTACGACCGCCGGAAGGTCGTCGGGACCGTTGACCTGGATGCGGCCGATGATCCAGCCGCCGTCGGTGGGCATCTTGTACTCGTGCACGCCCTCGGGCAGGTCGCCGTGCCAGTTCGGGCCGGTGATGGCGAACTGATAGGCGTGTCCCGCACCGAGCGTCCGCGTGCCCGGGGATGCCTGCACGTTGGTCCACATATCCAGGATCGGGAACAGGTGATAGCGGTCGCCCATGTCCGGAACGCTGATCACCAGCGGTTCCTTGGACACGTCGTAGAACATCGACGAATACAGGGTGTCGACGTTCGCGCGCACCACATTGGTGAACGACGCGTCCGGCAGGAACCCCAGATTCCCGAACTGATTCATCGGCGCCTCGCCACTCGCCGCCGGCCGCGCCACATTCGTCGACTGCCGGCGCGTCACCTCCACCGACACCAGCGGATAGGTATACATGTACGCCTTCATCGCCGCCTCCTCGCTCACACCCGAATCCGACGACGAACCGTTCGAACATGCGGTCATGCCCAGCGCGAGTACCGCTGCGCCGACCACGACCGCGAGCATCTTCCCTCGATACGATCTCGAACTCACAGGCCCTCCTCATG
The DNA here is from genome assembly GCF_001612945.1 of Nocardia inohanensis NBRC 100128. Taxonomy (GTDB): domain Bacteria; phylum Actinomycetota; class Actinomycetes; order Mycobacteriales; family Mycobacteriaceae; genus Nocardia; species Nocardia inohanensis. The sequence continues at coordinate 207,207 of NZ_BDBK01000018.1, read as the reverse complement.
GGGCTCGCCAGGATCGAACCAATAGATTTGCCATCAAATAGCTGAGGCATTATCGAGGCTAAGTCACCACGCCCGTCCCGCCGGAACATTCGACACTCGCGTCGCAAGCGTCCAGGCGAACATCGGCACCGCGACCTGCACAACCATGGCCAAGTTCCGCGGCCTCCAGCGCCCTTGCGCGAGCTGAATCCCCGCGGAAAGCGAACAGGCCGAGGCGATTTCGCCTCGGCCTGTCGAAATAGACGCTGTTCGTCCGCTCCCCCTGCGTGGAGTCAGCGGGTGGCGTCGGGAACCCACTTGGGGCCGCTGGCGCCGGTGCTGACGCAGATCAGCGGTGCGCCGGTGTTCACATCCCACGATTTCTGCATGGCCTCGCCGCGTTCGCACGGAGTGTGCGCGATCGGCGTCGATGCGGAAGCCGGTCCGGCGAAGCCGATGAGTGCTGCGGCGACAACCCCACTGATCACGGTTGCGGTCTTGAATACCTTCACTGTGTTCCCTCCTCGTTGTCTGACAAGATCACCATGCCGGGCGGTCGTTAACAAATCCTTGGCGTCGGCTTGGCTTCAACTCGCGGAGGCGGTTTCGCGGGTCGGGGGTGGCAGTTGGGCGGCGAGGTCGAGGGCGGCCGGGTTGGGTGCGGGCAGGGTGCCGACTTGGATCATCGCGCCGATCTCGTCGCGGACGCCCCAGTGTTCGGCCAGGCGGGCGCCTTCGGTGCGGTAGATGTGGATCGTGGTCATGGTGTAGGGCTTGCCGATGGCGGCCGGGCCGTGCAGTGCTTCGATCCCGTAGCCGGAGGCCTCGGCGCGCAGGACGATTCGGTCGGCTGCCTGGATGGTGTCGGTGATCCGGTAGTGGATTTTCAAGACGCGCGTGACCCAGGTCAGGATCCGGCGGTATCCCTCGGGGCCCGGTTCGAGGGGGAACGGTGAGCCGTGGTCGATGAAGTCGGGCGTGACCAGATCGGGCAGGGCGCGCAGGTCGCCGGTATTGATGGCGTCGAAGACCGCGAGGGCGGCGGGAAGGGCCGGGTTGTCCATGGGGACTCACCTCATTTGGGTGGATTGTAATTCCAATGGAATTGGATTCTAGCCAATATGATGACCGGGTGGCAATGGCACGCTCTTACGACAACTCGGGCCGTCTCGACGCCGCCCGCGAAACCCGGCAGCGGATCCTGCGTGCGGCGCAGGAGATGCTGATGACCTCGGGGTATTCGGCGATGACCATCGCCGCCCTGGCGAAGGCCGCGGGCGTCAGCCCGCAAACGGTCTACAACTCGGTGGGCGGGAAGGCCGAGGTGCTCAAGGCGACCTACGACACGGTGCTGGCCGGGGACGACTCCGAGGTGCCGATGAGCGAACGGCCCGAATTCCTGGCCATGAGCCGCACACCCGACGGCGCCGCCCATGCCCGCGCCTATGCGGCTTGGACCCGTGCGATCTACGAGCGGGTAGGCCCGCTGCTCTGGACCGTGCTCGCCCACGCCGGCGCCGATCCCGCGCTCGAAGCGTTCGCGGCCACCATCGAAACCGAACGGCGAACCGGCAATACACATATGGTCACCGCATTGGAGGCACGCCACGGACTGCGCCCGGGGCTCACCCCGCAGACCGCCATCGACAGCGTGTGGGTACTGACGGCCCCGGAAACCGCGGACCGCCTGATGCGCCGCCGCAAGTGGAGCGCCGCCGCCTACGAAACCTGGCTCGGCGACCACCTCGTGCTCGCGCTCGGCATCAGTGACAGCTGACCGGACCCGCGGCCGAATCGTCAAACGCGAGTGAGGGCTTCGAGGCCGGGCCAGAAGGTGGGCAGTATGACTCGGCCGGATTCGGCGGCGTGGAGTAGGTCCAGGTAGCCGTCGCGGAGTTCGGCCAGGTGTTGCCAGGCGCGGTGGACGCGCGGGTCTTCGGGTGGATGATGCATGAGCGTCCAGTGGGCGCATTCCCACGCTTCGGCGAGGCGGGCGATCACGCCGCCCAGAGAGTCTGTGTGGAGCGGGGTTCCCGCCAGGGGGCGTGGGAGGCGGATGATCAGCCAGGCGTTGACGGCTTGGGTGATGGTGGCGATTTCGGCACGGATGCGAGCAGCGGAGGACGGGTCGGCGATCAGTTCGCGGTGCAGGCGGGCGAGTTCGCGGGCCCAATCCACCATTGCGCCATCGTTTTCCAGGTGACCACGAAAAGCGCACAGGGGCATTTCGGGGGCGGGTAAGCCGTGATCAGCCATCGGCGATCACCTCAGCCCGGTGAGGTTGCGAGCTCGAGCGTGCGCCGCGGCGCCCGTGGAGCGCTGCTCGTATTCGAGGCGGGCCAGGATGGATTGGACCGACCAAGCGGATTTGTTCGCATTGCGCACGTCAAGTAGCCGGTTCATCGAATACATTGCGCAGCAGCCGATTCCGACGCCGATTACAAAGAGTAGAAGAGCACCCATGATGCACCCATTCCGAGATGCCGAGGAACGCTTAGGAATTCGAATCAGATCAATGACCTCGCGATGCAATAAATGATAGGTTGTATATATACAATCGGCAATGAGATCCGGCGTGTCGACCCGCGACGCGGGCATAGCATGCGATCAGCCAGCAGTAGCCAGGACGAGGGTGAGGGTGCCATGCCGGATCGCCGTTCCGACCCTGCGGCACTGCGGTTTCTGATCGGCCACGACCTGCGAGTCACGCGGGAGTCCGCGGGATTCAAGCAGGCCCAAGCCGCGAAGGTGCTCGGGTGCCAGCAGCCGAAGATCAATTATCTGGAGTCCGGACGCACGCAGCAGAAGCCCGACGAGGTCACCAAGCTGCTCCGCGCGTACGGCGCCGATGTCGAGCATGTCGACAGGATCGCTTCCCTGGCGGGACAGGCTGATCGGACGACCTGGTGGGCCCCTTTCTCCGAGGTGCTTCCCGATTGGTTTCGCACCTTCGTCGGCCTGGAGGGATTGGCGACGGGGCAATTCGTCTACCGATCCAAAACCTTTCCCGGACAATTACAGACCGTTCAGTACGCCACCACGTTGCTCGAGAGCAGTTTGCAGATCGCTCCGATGGACGTGCCCCAGGTGGTCGCGGGCCGAATGGCACGGCAAAGACTCACCGACCCCGACAATCCGCTCGAATTCTGCGCGGTGATCGAGGAATCGATCGTGGATCGTCCGGTCGGCGGAGCACGGGTCATGCGCGCACAGCTCACGTACCTACTGGAGTTGATGCGACGCCCGAATGTCGAGCTGCACGTGATTCCGACATCGGTCGCCGTACACGACGGTCTGCTCGACGACTTCATGCTGCTCGACTTCGACGCGGCGCAGCCGATCGCATATCTGGAGTTCGCGGCCGGTGCCCTCTACGTGCAGGATCAAGAGCAGGTCAGGCTCTATAGGATGATGGCAGAACGGATGCGGGCCGCGGCGCTGTCCACGACCGAGACCGCGGATCTCATCGCAGCACGAATCGCTAACCTGCCCTTATGAGTTCGAAAAGACCTGCCATGAATCCCGCCGAGCCGACCTGGCGGACCTCCAGCTACAGCGGACCCAACGGTGGTGAGTGCGTCGAGGTCGCCTTCGACACCGACCGCGTACTCGTCCGCGACACCAAGTTCCGCCGCGATCCCGCGAACGCCCATGCCGCGCAACCGATGCTCGCGGTCAGTCCCGCCGCGTGGGACGCATTCCTGCGGTACGTCGTGGCGGACCGGGCCGAATAGTCCAGCCCGCCACGGCGGATGATCAGTTCAGCCAGCCGCGCTGTTCGGTGGCGGCCGAGCGGACTTCTTCCAGTTGCTTGGCGACCTGGACGCCGGCGGTGCCGCCGCGGGAGTTGCGCGAGGCGATGGAGCCTTGGACGGTCAGTACCTCGCGGACGGCCGGGGTGAGGGCCGGGTCTACGGCGGCGAACTCTTCGTCGGTGAGTTCGTCCAGGCCGACGCCGCGGGCCTCGGCGGCGCGGACGCAGCCGCCGGCGGCTTCGTGGGCTACGCGGAACGGGACGCCCTGGCGGACAAGCCATTCGGCGATGTCGGTGGCGAGGGTGAAGCCTGCCGGGGCCAGTTCGGCCATGCGGTCGGTGTGGAAGGTGAGGGTGGAGACCAGGCCCGCGATGGCGGGGAGGAGCAGTTCGAGCTGGGCTACCGAGTCGAAGACCGGTTCCTTGTCTTCCTGGAGGTCGCGGTTGTAGGCCAGGGGCTGGGCCTTCAGGGTTGCGAGCAGGCCGGTGAGGTTGCCGATCAGGCGGCCCGCTTTGCCGCGAGTGAGTTCGGAGACGTCGGGGTTCTTCTTCTGCGGCATGATCGAAGAGCCGGTGGACCAGGCGTCGGCGAGGGTGATGTAGCCGAATTCCGGTGTGCTCCAGATGATCACCTCTTCGGCCATGCGGCTGAGGTCGACGGCGATCATGGCGAAGACGAAGGCGGCCTCGGCGGCGAAGTCACGAGAAGAGGTGGCGTCGATGGAGTTCGCGGCGGCCGCATCGAAGTTCAGGTCGGCGGCGATGGCTTCCGGGTCCAAGCCCAGGGAGGAGCCCGCCAGCGCGCCGGAACCGTAGGGGGACACCGCGGCTCGCTTGTCGAAGTCGCGCAGGCGGTCGATGTCACGCAGCAGCGGATGAGCATGGGCGAGCAGGTGGTGGGCCAGCAGCACCGGCTGGGCGGCCTGCAAATGCGTCTTGCCGGGCATGACGGCATCCGGATGCGCGGCGGCCTGCTCGACGAGAGCGTCGACCACGTCGAGAACACCGGCGGCCACGCGGCGCGCGGCATCGCGCAGCCACATGCGGAACAGGGTGGCGACCTGGTCGTTCCGGGAGCGACCGGCGCGCAGCCGACCGCCCAGTTCCGCGCCGACGCGTTCGATCAGGCCGCGCTCCAGCGCACCGTGCACGTCCTCATCGGATTCGGCGGGACCGTACGCGCCCGAGGCCACGTCGGCGGCCAGCTGATCCAGGCCGGCCAGCATGGCGGTCAGGTCGCTCTCGGAGAGCAGCCCGGCCTTGTGCAGCACGCGCGCATGGGCTTTGGAGGCAAGGGTGTCGTAGGGGGCGAGCACCCAGTCGAAATGCGTCGACTTGCTCAGCGCCGCCATGGCCGCCGCCGGTCCGGACGCGAAGCGCCCGCCCCAGAGCGCACCTTCATTGGTTCCGCCGCTCTGCTGCGTCATCGTGTGCTGTCTCCTTCGGGTCGGACTGCGGTCATCAGGATGTGAGTGGCCATATCGGTGCGGGCCGCCTCGGGCACGGTACGGCCGCGAGCTTCCAGCTGGGCGACCGGGTCGCCGTTCAACACCAGCCATTCGTGCATGGCGAACCAGTCACGCGGGTCGGTGCGGCCCTCCCACGGATACCAGAGTTGTTCGAGGTCGGCGTGAATCCCGGCCTCGGACAAGGCTTTCGCGCGTTTGTCCCGCGATTCCGGAGAGAGCGCGGCCTTGCCGGTGCCGATGTTCAAGGCCATGCGGCTGCGCGGCGCGCTGAGCGCGTCGACGTGTTCGAGCAGCTGGGTCTGCGCTTGTCCGGGCAGGTAGCGCAGCAGGCCCTCGGCCAGCCACGCGGTCGGCAGTTCCGGTTCGAATCCCTTGTCCAGCAGGGCTTTCGGCCAGTCCTGACGAAGATCCACCGGCACTTCGCGGCGATCGGTGGCGGGCTGGTCGTCGGCCAGGGCACGCCCCTTGAACGCCAGCACCTTCGGCAGATCGATCTCGAAAACCCGGCTCTCGTAAGGCCATTCGAGTCGATACGCTCGTGCGTCGAGCCCGGAGGCCAGGATCACGAACTGCCGGATCCCGGCGTGCATCGCGGCCTCGAAGTAGGCGTCGAAATACAGGGTGCGGGCCACCAGGAAGTAGCCCATCACCCCGTTGATGAAATCGCCGCCGTCGGGCTTCTCACCGTCCAGCACCGCGGACAGCATCGAATTCCAATTCTCCGAGCCGACCGCGCGCACCAGCTTCGCCGCGTACGGATCGTGGAAAAGCGCGTCGCCGCGATGGGTTTCGTAGGCCCGCATGGCGGCGACCCCGATGGCGGTCACGCCCACGCTCTCCGTGATGTCCCAGCTGTCGTCATCGGTTCGCATGGGCGCGCCTCCTTGGACCGGTCCCCCGGTCGCAGGCTACTACTTCTTGCCGAGGTCCCGGCGCGCGGCGACCTTGGAGGAGAGGCCGTGGATCTGCACGAAGCCCTTGGCCAGGGACTGGTCGAAGGTGTCGCCCGCGTCGTAGGTGGCCAGGTTGAAGTCGTACAGCGATTCGTCCGAGCGCCGGCCGTTGACGACGACATTGCCGCCGTGCAGGACCATGCGGACATCACCGGAGACGTGCTGCTGGGTCTCGGCGACGAACGCGTCCAGCGCGCGCTTGAGCGGGGAGTACCACAGGCCGTCGTAGACCAGCTCGCCCCAGCGCTGCTCGACCTGCCGCTTGTAGCGGCCCAGTTCGCGCTCGATGGTGACGGCTTCGATCTCCTGGTGCGCGGTGATCAGCGCGATGGCGCCCGGCGCCTCGTAGATCTCACGCGACTTGATGCCGACGAGACGGTCCTCGACCATGTCCAGCCGGCCCACGCCCTGACGCCCGGCCCGCTGGTTCAGCTCGGTGATGGCCTCCAGCATGGAAACCGGACGGCCGTCGATGGCGACCGGGATGCCCTTGTCGAAGGTGACGATGAGCTCGTCGGGCGCTTCGAAGTTGACGGTCGGGTCGACGGTGTAGTCGTAGACGTCCTTGGTCGGCGCGTTCCACAGATCCTCGAGGAACCCGGTCTCGACCGCGCGGCCCCACAGGTTCTGGTCGATGGAGAACGGCGACTTCTTGGAGACGTTGATCGGCAGGTTGTTCTCACCCGCGAACTCGATGGCCTTCTCACGGGTCCAGGCGTAGTCGCGGACCGGCGCGATCACCTTCAGGTCGGGCGCGAGCGCGCCGATGCCGACCTCGAAGCGGACCTGGTCGTTGCCCTTGCCGGTGCAGCCGTGCGAAACGGTGTCGGCGCCATGGTATTCGGCGGCCTCGACCAGGTGCTTGACGATCAGCGGCCGGGAGATGGCCGAGACCAGCGGGTAGCGGCCCATGTACAGCGCGTTGGCCTGGATGGTGGGCAGGCAGTACTCGTTGGCGAACTCGTCGCGAGCATCGACCACGATGGACTCGACGGCGCCGCAATCGATGGCGCGCTGGCGCACATCGTTCATGTCCTCGCCGCCCTGACCGAGGTCGATAGCGACGGCCACAACCTCAGCGCCGGTCTCCTTGGCGATCCAGCTGATGGCGACGGAGGTGTCCAACCCGCCCGAGTAGGCGAGTACGACGCGCTTGGTCATGTCAGTGCTCCTCGATTCTTACGTCCAGTTCTCCGGCAGCCCCCCGCCGTGCTGCAAATGATTATGCATGACGATGCAAGCCCATTCATAACCGGGGTGCCCCAACCAGGAACGGCCTGGCCAGAGCCAGTCCGAGCAGGATCACCGCGGTGCCGAAATACACCGGAAGCAGGTGCGCGAACGCGGTGTAGTGAATGAAGAAGTGAATCACCAGCGCACTCGCCGACCCCGCGAACGCGGCCGCGAACAGCGTCCACCACACCCATGATTCGCCCTGCCGCCAGCCCCAGAGCGCGAGCAGCAGGATCGCCGCGCCGGTGGAGATGAGCGCACCCCCGAAACCGGCGCGGTCGTGTGCGATGAACGGGAGCAAGTGATCGTTGGCGGCCCGCAGGTTGTCCGCGTCGGTGTGCAGGAACGCCAGATCGGTGGGGACGAAGACGTAGGTCAGGCCCACGCACGAGATGACGATGCCGCCGATCATGACGCCCACGCCCATCGCGACCATCAGCAGCTGGCCGATCAGCGCGCGGCGGCGAACCGGTTCGGGGCACGGCGGCGGAGTCGACCAGCGCGGCGGACCCGGCTTGCGTGCGACGGCCAGCACGAACATCGGGAACAACACCACGGCCGCCAGCACATGCAACGGCTCCACGAACCCGATCACCAGGAAGTAGAACAGCGTCGGAAACCCGATCAGCCCTGATACGAGGTAGGCGTTCCGCGCCCACACCCGCCCCATCCGGATCCCACCCCAGGCCAGACCCGCATACAGGCATCCGATGGCGATCATGTTGCCCGCCATGGTGATTCGATCGTGCTGCAAGAAGTGCACCAGATGGTGGTTGATCGCGTGCAGCCCGTCGACGTCGGTCCCGAGATAATCCCGGTCGTACCAGAGCAGCACCGGCCCCAAAGTGATCGCCGCCGCGGCCAGCCCCGCCACGATCATCCCGAGCCCGACCAGCAGTCCCCAGAACCAGCCCGGCCACCGGCGCGGATCGATCGGCACCTCGCGCAAGGTCTGCGGCGGCGGCTCACTCATTACCGCCGCCTCGATCACCCGCTGAAACCATCCCGGGCCGGCCTCGACCAGCACACTCGGCCGTACGAGCACCATTACATCCGGATCCCGCAGCGCCGCCAGCGTTTTCGAGACATCGGTGTCGGTGATGTATCGCCACGGCCAGGTATCCGCAGCGGCCCGCTCAGCGCCCGCGGAAACATCCAGCACGACACCGTCCACCGCATCGGCGAGCGCCGCGGCGGTATCCCGATCCGCCGTCCGTGCGATGACGCGGCAGCGGCGACCAGCCGCAGCGGCCCGGACCGCCTCCACGTCATCCGGGCCGACGGGACCGACCTCGATCACCCGCGCCCCCTGCACCGGCAATACGCGAATCGCGTCCCGCGCCACCGAAACCGGAACCGTGGCCCCGAGCCGGCCGCCCCATTCGACCGGTGGCTCCGGATGGTCGAACGCCCGCTTGATCGCGGCCCCACCGCCCGGCACCGCGATCAGCACGGACAGGAACCGCAGCGCGACCAGTTGCGCACGGCGCTCCCCGAGCAGCGCGTTCGCCGCCGGCCGCAGCGGGTGATAGGTCCAATCGGGCACGGCCTCATGGTCACACACGGTCGCTTCCCGCCGGAACGCCGCGCGGCATCGGGCAGCCGTTCACCGCCCACATCATGATCAACGGCACATGACGGTGGCGACACGCCGGTGCAGCCCTCCGTGGTGTGCTGCTGCTCTTGTGCGGGATCCCGGTGACGCGGCTTCGGGACGCAGCAGCTCGGCGACCGACCCGTTCAGCGGGCGTAACCGCGCACCAGCGCGTCGATCAGCACCGCCGGTTCCGGCCAGGGGAAGCTGGGGCGGTCCTGGCGCAGGGTGACCAGTCCGTGCAGCGCCGCCCACAGGCAGGTCGCGTCGACCTTCGGATCCGCACTGTTACAGGCGGTCAGGCCGTCGACGAGCAACTGGAAGGTGGGCAGTCCGGGTAGCTGTTCGGGGGTGGGTTCCCAGCCGGGGGTTCCTGCCGTCCCGAACAGCACCCGGTAGTGGCCGGGGTGGGTCAGGCCGTAGTCGAGGTAGGCCCGGCAGAGCGCCGTCAGTCGCCGGGCGGGGTCGGGGTCGCGCTGCGAATCCTCCAGCGCGGCACGCAATTCCGCGAACCGCACCGCATATACGGCGGTCAGCAATTCCCGCCGATCGGCGAAGTGCAGGTAGACGCTCTGCGGTGCGATACCGACCGCCCGCGCTACCGCCCGCAACGACAATGCCTCCTGCCCGTCGAGGGATTCCAGCAGAACGCTTGCCGCCGAGACGATCTCGTCGCGCAGGCGCGCTCCCTCACCTCGCCGGTTGCGGCTTCGCGAATTCTTCTCCGACACCTTGACAGCATAACAAGACAGCTGTCTACTGACACACATCACTAGACACCCGTCTTCTTATGGATGTGCCCCATGCTGACCGTCACCCGTGTCGTCCACGCCAGCGTTCTGCTCGACTTCGGCGGAGCCCGAATCCTCACCGACCCTTGGTTTTCCGAGCGCCGGTTCTACCGCCCCGGAGAGCCGCGCGGCATCGCGACCGCGGCCGAGCTGCCCGCGCTCGCGGGCATCGTGATCAGCCACGAGCATTACGACCATTGCGACCTGGATGCCCTCGCCGCCTACCCCGACAAGTCGGTGCCGTTCGCGGTGGCGAAGGGTATCGCCCGCCGCGTGCGCGCCACCGGCTTCACCGATGTGGTCGAGCTGGATCCTTGGGAGAGCACACATCTCGGCCCCGTCGAGGTGATCGCCACGCCCGCCAGTCACGGCGTCCCCGAGGTGACGTTCATCCTGCGCGCCGACGGCCACACCGCCTACTTCGGCGCGGACACCCGGCGCATCGCCGACCTGGACGAAATCCCGGCCCGCTTCCCGGAAATCGACCTGGCGCTGCTGCCCATCAACGGCCTGCGGATCCGCCCGCTCGGCAATCGCCAGGCGGTCATGGACGCCACCGAAGCCGCCGGTTTCACCCGAGTCCTGCGCCCCCGCCTCGCGGTTCCCATCCACTACGCCTTCACCAGCGGCCCGATCGGCGACCGCATCATGACCAAATCCACCCGCAATCGCCCCGACCTCTACCGCGACGCGACCACCGACCTCGCGCCGGATACGGCCGTGCACATCCTCGACCCCGGCATGCCGCTGCCCGTCGCGAACTAGACCCCCTACCGATCGAGTGGCACACCAGTGAGGGGTTTTGCCCGGATTTCCCGCACTGGCGTGCCGTTGATCTTGAAGTGCCGGTGCGGAATTCGGCGCGAGGGGTGGGGTGCGGACGGTTAGGGTGAGCGTGTCGGAGCGGGATCGGGCCTCGCCGTCGATTCCTCGGGACACCGAATCTGGATCCTCGGCGAGGGCAAGCTCTACGCGCTCGCCCGGAACGGCTGAACGCAATACGGGTGCGCTCGAGATCACTGAAGTCCGCTTTTCATTCCTGCGAATATGAATGAACCGGCGTCGATCAACGCGAACGGACTTGACAAGTGCGCTCTACTGCTGTCGCGATTCGGAATTCACCGGAAACGAATTCGGCCGGCGTTATGACCGTCTGATAGTTTCTGAATGTCATGGACGAGCAGTACGGCCTCGGTAGGCGAAAAATGGTGCAGCCGCCCAGTTTCGGGGCGGCGCTGCGCAAGCTGCGGGACGACCGAGATCTTTCGCGCGAGAAACTTGCCATGTCGATCGGGGTCAGCGTGAGCTATGTCGCGCGGCTGGAATCCGGGGTGCGTACCCATCCGGGGCCGGACGTATTGCAAGTTCTTATCGGCCATCTGGACCGGATCGAGCCGGTTTCGGAGGTGGAGCGCAGGCACCTGCACGAATTGGCAGGACTGCCGCTGCCCGGCGTGCCGACGGTCGCGGAGCTGCGCGACGAGATCACGCGGGACATGCTTCGGCTGCTCGAGGTCGCCGAGCCGAATCCGGCCTGCTATTTCGATATTCACTACAACCTGCTGTCTTGCAACGAAACCTATGCGCGCACAATGCCGGGTGTGGTGGAACGCGGCAATATCATGCACTGGTTCTTCGCGGACGAAATCGCGAAACAGGCGCTGGCCGACTGGGATTACGACGCCGCGATGATGACGGCCGCACTACGCGGCATGATCGGCCGCACCGACGCTCCCGACTTGTATCGAGGATTTCTCGACGAGCTGTACGCCTATCCCGAATTCCGCGAAAAATGGGAAGCCGAAATCGTTTACGACCACATCCGGCGGCCGAAAGTGTTTCGCGATCCGGTGAACGGCGACACTTTCGCCGCGGAGGTGAACGTGTTCGTGCACGAGTCCGCCGCGCACCCCGGCTGGATCTGGTTCTACCTCGGCCGCCGAGTACCGATGCCGGAGCGGTGACGATGCCGGACGAACCTGCCCTGCCCCATATCGGCCGGCTGCTGCGGAAACTGCGCCTGGAGCGCGGGCTGTCGCGGGAGCGGCTGGCTTTCGCCGCGGGCGTGAGCACGAGTTACATCACCCATCTGGAGGCCGGTAAGCGCAATCGGCCCACGGCCGCCGTAATGACCGCGCTGGTACGACATCTGGAGAAGCTGGAACCGCTCACCGAGGCACAGGTCCGCCAGCTCAACGATCTCTCCGGGCGGATCACCCGGCCGGTGCCCACCCTGGCGGAATTGCGTGCCGAGGTCACCGCGGTCACCGGTGAACTGCTCGCGAGTTTCGGCGTTGTCCCGGCCTGCTGCGTGGATATCGGCTGGAATCTGCTGGCCTGCAACGATTCCTACGCGGCGGCCTTTCCAGGCATGGTCACGGACGGCAATGTGCTGCGCTGTCTGTTCGCCGATCCCATGTCGACGCAGATCCTGGTCGACTGGCAAGCGGAAGCGGAGCAGGCGGTGCGGCTGCTACGCGGGCGTCTCGCCCAGCACGCCGATCTGCCTTGGTGCACAGAGCTATTGGCGGAGCTGTCCCGTTTTCCGAAGTTCCGGCGCATCTGGGACAAGGGCGAGGTGAGCTATCACCGCGAGCTCGGTCCCGCGCAGCTGCGCGATCCGGTCACCGATCGGCGATCCCAGGTGTATCTGCAATCGTTCCGCCTGGCCGCCGGCGTCCATTACGACCGAGTGCAGATCCACCTGTTCGTACCGGTCACCTGACCGCTCAGGCCAATTGCTCGATCTTGGCGGCCAATTCCGCACCGGTCATGGGTTCGCGGGCGATGACGGCGATGGTGTCGTCACCGGCGATGGTGCCGACGATCTCGGGTAGCGCCGCGCGGTCGAGCGCGCTCGCGAGGAAGTGCGCCGCGCCCGGGGGCGTCCGCAGCACCGCGATATTGCCGCTGGCATCGGTCGAGACCAGCAGGTCGCCCAGGAGTTTGGAGAGGCGTTCGGTGCCGCCGGTGACGCCGCGGACGGGGCTGCCGTCCTCGGGGACCACGTAGACGCCCGCGCCACCGTCGGCGGCGCGCAGCTTCACGGCACCCAGCTCGTCCAGGTCACGGGAGAGGGTGGCCTGAGTGGTTTCGATGCCCTCGCCGGAGAGCAGCGCGGCCAGTTCGGTCTGGCTGCGGACCTCGTGCTGGGAGAGGATGGCGACGATGCGGGCCTGGCGGCCGGCGCGGGTGCGGGCGATGGCCGCACCCGATCTGCCGGTCGCCGAGCGTCGTTCGCTGGTGCTCACGCGCGGCTGCCGTCGTATTTTTCGAGCAGCCACACCAGCAGCGCCTTCTGGGCGTGCAGGCGGTTCTCGGCCTCGTCCCAGACCGCGCTGTGCGGGCCGTCGATGACCTCGTCGGTGATCTCCTCACCGCGATGCGCCGGAAGGCAGTGCAGCACGGTCACATCGGAGGCGGCGCGGGACAGCAGGTCCGCGTTCACCTGGAAGGGGCGGAAGGGGGCGACGCGGTCGCGGCCGTCGTTCTCCTGGCCCATGGACATCCAGGTGTCGGTGACCAGGGCGTCCGCGCCGTCGGCCGCTTCCTGCGGGTCCGCGGTGAAGGTGATGGTCGCGCCGGTTTCGGCGGCCCGCTTCTGGGCGAGGTCCACGATCCACGGGAACGGCTCGAAACCCTCGGGGGCGGCGACGGTTACGTTCAGGCCCGCGGTGACGCCGCCGAGCATGAGCGAGTGCGCCATATTGTTCGCGCCGTCGCCGAGGTAGGCGAGCTTGCGGCCGGTGAGGTCGCCCTTGCGTTCCTTCAGGGTCTGCAAGTCGGCCAGGACCTGGCAGGGGTGGAACTCGTTGGAGAGCGCGTTCACCACGGGAACCGTTGCCGCGCCCGCCATTTCATCGAGGCGCGTCTGTTCGAAGGTGCGCCACACGATGGCCTCGACGTAGCGGGAGAGCACCCGGCCGGTGTCGGCGAGGGTCTCCTCGCGGCCCAGCTGGGTGTCGCGGCCGTCGACCACCACGGCATGCCCGCCGAGCTGGGCGATACCCATTTCGAAGGAGAACCGGGTACGCGTCGAGTTCTTCTCGAACATGACGGCGACGCCGCGCGGACCGGCCAAGGGCTTGCGGCTCTGCGGGTCGGCCTTCAATTCCGCTGCGATGGCGAGGATTTCGGCCTGCTCGGCCGGGGTGACGTCGTCGTCACGCAGGAAATGCCGGATGGTCACTTGGTGGTCTCCTTCGCCTTCGCCTGCGCGGCGTCGAGAATGCCGGGCAGGTCGGACAGGAAGTTGTCGGCCTGGGTTTCGGTGAGCACGAGCGGCGGGGCCAGTCGAATCACATTGGGCTTGGCGGGATTCAGCAGATAACCGGCTGCCACAGCCGCCTCGTTGACCTGCGCCGAGACATCCTCGGTGAGCTGGATGCCGATGAGCAGGCCCGCGCCGCGCACATGGTCGACCAGCGGGTGGTTCATCTCCTCGATGCCGTCCACCAGGATCTTGCCCACGGACTCGACGTGCGCGAGCAGCCCCTCTTCGTCGATGGTGCGCAGCACCGCCAAAGCCGCTGCGGCACAGACCGGATTGCCGCCGAAGGTGGTGCCGTGCATACCGGGCTGCAACAGTTCGGCCGCGTCGCCCTGCGCGAGCACCGCGCCGATCGGCAGCCCGCCGCCCAAACCCTTTGCCAGGGTGATGACATCGGGCACGATGCCCGCCGCCTGGTGCGCGTAGAACGCCCCGGTGCGGCCGATACCGGTCTGCACCTCGTCCAGGATCAGCAGCGCCCCATACTCTTTGGTGATGGCCCGCGCCTGCGCCAGGTAATCGGCGGGCGGCACCACCACCCCGCTCTCCCCCATGATGGGTTCGAGGAACACCGCCGCGGTGTCGTCGTCCACGGCGGCGGCCAGCGCGGCGGCATCGCCGTATGGCACGTGCACGACCCCGGCGGGCATGGGCGCGAACGGTTCCCGCTTCGAGGGCTGACCGGTCAGCGCCAGCGCCCCCATGGTCCGCCCGTGGAACGCCTCCTCACACGCGACGATCTTGGTTTTGCCGGTGAGCCGCGCCATCTTGAACGCGGCCTCGTTGGCCTCGGTGCCGGAATTGCAGAAGAACGCCTTACCGTGCCCGTCACCGAAGTGCGCGAGCAGCCGCTCGGCGAGCTCGACAACCGGTTCGCTCGCATACAGATTCGAGACATGCCCGAGCGTTCCCAGCTGCCCGGTGACCGCCTCCAGGATCGCCGGATGCGCGTGCCCGAGGCTGTTGACCGCGATACCGCCCAGGAAGTCCAGGTAGCGCTTGCCGTCGGCGTCGTAGACCACGGCACCCTGCCCGCGCACCAGCGCGATCTTCGGGGTGCCGTAGTTGTTCATCAGCGCGGTCTGCCACCGCTGCTGGATGTCGGCTGTCGTCATGGCATCTCCTGAGCTGGGGTGACCATCGTGCCGATGCCCTCCCCGGTGAACAGTTCCAGCAGGACCGAATGCGGCACCCGGCCGTCGATCACGTGCGCGGTCGGGACCCCGCCCTCGACGGCGCGCAGGCAGGCTTCCATCTTGGGCACCATGCCCGCATCCAGGCGCGGCAGCAACTCGGCGAGCGCGGCGGTGTCGATGCGCGAGGTCAGCGAGGACCGATCCGGCCAATCGGTGTACAGCCCTTCGACATCGGTGAGCACGACGAGCTTCTCGGCCCCGATGGCCTCGGCCAGCGCCGCCGCCGCGGTATCGGCATTGATGTTGTGCACCACGCCGTTCACGTCCGGCGCGATGGTGGAGACCACCGGGATGCGCCCGGCGGCGATGAGGTCGTGCACGGCATCGGGATTCACCGAGGTGACATCGCCGACCAGGCCGATATCGGTGGCCTCGCCGTCGACCTGCACGGTGCGGCGGGTGGCGGTGAACAGGTGCGCGTCCTCACCGGAGATGCCGACCGCGTACGGGCCGTGCGCGTTGATGAGCCCGACCAGTTCGCGGCCGACCTGACCGAAGAGCACCATGCGCACGACATCCATCACCTCGGGGGTGGTGACCCGGAAGCCGCCGCGGAATTCGCCTTGCAGGCCGAGCTTCTTCAGCATGGCGCTGATCTGCGGGCCGCCGCCGTGCACCACCACCGGGTGCACGCCGACGGTGCGCAGGAACGCCATATCGGCGGCGAAGGCCGACTTGAGTTCGTCGTCGATCATGGCGTTGCCGCCGTACTTCACGACCACGATCTTGTCGCGGAACTTCTGCAACCAGGGCAGCGCGCCGGCCAGCACGTGCGCCTTGTCCAGGGCCGAAAGCTGTTCGCGCACCGTGCTCATGAGCTGTAGGCCGAATTCTCTTCGACGTACCCGTGCGAGAGGTCGGTGGTGCGGACGGTGGCGGTGCCGTCACCCAGGCCGAGGTCGACCAGCACCGCGATATCGGCGCCGGACAGGTCCACCTCGCGCGCACCCGGCGCACCCGCACCGTCGACGCAGACCGGGAAACCGTTGAACGACACCGAGATCCGGTTCGGATCCAGTTCGATGGGCGCGATGCCGATGGACGCCAGCACCCGGCCCCAGTTGGGATCGGAGCCGAAGAACGCCGTCTTCACCAGGCTGTCGCGGGCCAGGGCGCGCGCGCCGATGAGCGCCTCGTCCTCGCTGACCGCGCCCTGCACGGTGATGTGCACTCGCTTGGTGACGCCCTCGGCATCGCCCATGAGCTGTTCGGCCAGATCGTCGCAGACCGCGAGCACGGCCGCGTTCAGTTCCTCCTGCGACGGCGCGACGCCGGACGCGCCATTGGCCAGCAGCAGCACGGTGTCATTGGTGGAGCAGGAACCGTCCACGTCCAGACGATCGAAGGTGTAGCGGGTCGCGTTGCGCAGCGCGGTATCCAGCTGCTCCGGCGTCGCGACCACATCGGTGGTCAGCACGACGAGCATGGTGGCCAGCGACGGCGCGAGCATGCCCGCCCCCTTGGCCATGCCGCCCACATTCCACTTGTCCCGGTGGTGGTAGGCGGCCTCTTTCGGCACCGTATCGGTGGTCATGATGGCCCGCGCCGCCTCCGCGCCGCCCGAGAGCCCGCCGCCCATCTCGTGCACGATCTCGGTGACGGCCGGGATCAGCTTGTCCATCGGCAGCCGGTCACCGATCAAACCCGTGGAGCAGACCGCGATCTCGCCCGCGCCGGTCTCGGTGCCCCAGTTGCTCAAGGCTTTCGCGAGTTCCTCGGCGGTGGCGTGGGTGTCCTGGAAACCACCCGGACCCGTACAGGCATTGGCCCCACCGGAATTCAGGATGACGGCGCGCAGCTTCCCGGTCTTCAGCACCTGCTGCGACCACAGTACCGGCGCGGCCTTCACCTTGTTACGAGTGAAGACGCCCGCCGCCGAATAGTCCGGCCCCTCGTTGAAAACCAGTGCCAGGTCCGGCTTCCCGCTCACCTTGATGCCCGCCGCGATACCGGCGGCGCGGAAACCCAGCGGCGCGGTCACGCCCTGGGTCCGGACCAGTTTCCCGTCGTTGCTTGTCGTCACGGTGCCACTCCTACGGTGGAAAGTCCTGCGGTCTCCTCGATGCCGAGGGCCAGGTTCATCGATTGCACCGCGGCGCCCGCGGTGCCCTTGGTCAAGTTGTCGATCGCGCCGATGACCACCAGCAGGCCGGCATCGGTGTCCACCGTCACCTGAAGGGTGACCGCATTGGAACCGAGTACCGAACCGGTCTGCGGCAGTACGCCTTCGGGCAGCAGGTGCACGAAAGGCTCGTCGGCGTAGGCCTTCTCGTAGACGGCGCGCGCGGTGGCGGCATCCACGGTGGTGGGGGCGGTGCAGGTGGCCAGGATGCCGCGCGGCAGCGGGGCCAGCACGGGGGTGAAGGACACCGAGACATCCACGGCCGCATCGCCACTGGCGGCCTTGAGGTTCTGGGCGATCTCCGGGGTGTGCCGGTGCGCGCCCGCGATGCTGTAGGCGCGCAGCGAGCCCATCACCTCGGAACCGAGCAGGCCGACATCGAGTTTGCGGCCCGCGCCGGAGGTGCCGCTGACCGCGACCACGTTCACATTCGGTTCGATGATGCCCGCCGCGACGGCCGGGGCCAGCGCCAGGCTCGACACCGTCGGATAGCAGCCGGGGACCGCGATCCGGGTCGCGCCGCGCAGTTTGTCGCGCCCGCCGGGCAGTTCCGGCAAACCGTAGGGCCAGCTGCCCGCATGCTCGGATTTGTAGTACTTCTCCCACGCCGCGGCATCGGCGAGCCGGAAATCGGCCCCGCAATCGATGATGACGGTGGACTCCGGCAACGCCTTGGCGATCGCGCCGGACTGCCCGTGCGGCAGGCCCAGGAACACCACATCGTGGCCCGCGAGGATCTCCGGGGTGGTCGGCTCCAGGATGCGGTCGGCCAGCGGCAGCAGATGCGGCTGCAATTCACCGAGGGCGGCGCCGGCATTGGATCCCGCCGTCAACGCGCCGATCTGGATACGCCCGCTTCGGTAATCTGGGTGTCCGAGCAACAGGCGCAGGACTTCACCGCCCGCGTACCCGCTCGCACCAGCCACCGCGACCCGCAATGTGGGCCCAACCGAGGTATCCGCCATGTGATGATTATGCACGACTGTGCAAGCTCATTCACAGGTGGGTACGAATCCGGCAGGTTCCCGTTCGCTCCGGCAGACTCGACAGGGCCATGTACGACGACAAAACCGAACCGATCCCGGCCATCCGCGACACCGGCGGCAAGAGCCGGCGTTCGGCAGCGCCCACATCCGGCCGCTCACGGCGCGAACGTCCGGCAAACGGCCGCCGGCGCGCCGGTCACCGCAAGGCCGGCACCCCCGGTTCCGGCAAGCCCGGCAACCTCTGGCTGCGCAATACCGGGCGCGGCGTCATGGCGGTCATCGCCGTCTGTGTGCTCGGAATCACCGGGGTGGTGTGGTGGGGCGAAACCTCGGCGGAATCGGGGTTCGTGCGCACCAATGTCATTCCGGACGAGGACCGTTCGCTGGCCGGCGATATCAACCTGCTGATCATCGGCCTGGACACGCGTAAGGATCTGAACGGCAACGATCTGCCCAAGGACATCCTCGATCAGCTGCACGCGGGCGACGGCTCCGAAGGCGGCTACAACGCCAATTCGCTGATCCTCATGCACATTCCGAAGGACATGAAGAAGATCGTGGCCTTCTCCATCCCGCGCGACGACTACGTGGCGGTGACCGGCATCCCCGGCTACGACCACGCCAAGATCAAAGAGACCTACGGGCTGAAGAAGTACTACACCGAGGAGAAGCTCAAGGCCAAGGGCGTCACCGACAAGGTCGAGCTGGAGCGCCAGGGCCGCGAGGCGGGGCGCGATTCGGTGCGGTCGGCGGTCAAGACCCTCACCGGGGTGCCCATCAACCAATTCGCCGAGGTATCCCTGGTCGGCTTCTACGATCTGGCCAAAGTCCTCGGCGGCGTGGACGTCTGCCTCAACAGCGCCGTCGACGACAGCTACTTCTCCGGCGCGGTCTTCCCCGCCGGCCGCCAGCACCTCGACGCCTCCAATGCGCTCGCCTTCGTGCGCCAGCGGCACGGCCTGCCCAACGGTGACCTCGACCGCACCCATCGCCAGCAGGCGTTCCTGACCTCGATCGCCAAGTCGCTCAAGGACTCCGGGACCGTCACCAATATCACCCGGATCAAGGAGTTGATGGACGCCGCGCACCGCGATGTGGTGGTCTCCGACGACTGGGATCTGAAATCGTTCGTCACCAGCCTGGGCCGCGCCGACTCCCCCAGCATCGAATTCCGTACGCTGCCGGTGCTGCGCTACGACAACATCAACGGCCAGGACGTGAACATCATCGATCCGGCCGCCATCAAGAAGGAAGTGCAGGCGGCGTTCGGCATCAAACCCACCGCGACGCCGACCACCCCCACCACCGTCCCGACCTCGACCCTGGACGTCGTGAACGCCACCGGCACCCCCGGCATGGCGGCGCAGATCTCGAAGACCTTCGGCGCCAAGGGTTTCGCCACCGGCCAGGTCAGCAACGGCACCTACGCCGACGGCACCGCCACCGCCGTCTACTACGGCACCGGCGCGGAGACCGATGCCAAACAGCTCTCCGACATGCTCGGCGGCGTCCCCATCGCCGCGTCGGCCGATGTCGAGCTGGGCCGCGTAAAGCTGGTCCTCGGAACCGATTTCGTGCTCCCCGACGCCCTCGATCCGAATGTCGCGGCCAGTACCGCCGCCACCCCGACCACCACCACCGCCGCCAAGACTCCCGCCACCTCGACCTCCTCCGATGTCCCCGACTCCGGTAAGCCGGTCGTCACCGACCTCGGCGGCGACATCCCCTGCGTGAACTGAGCATCCTTTCCGGACACCCCCGACTACTCACTGGACACTGTGTATTGTGAGTTGCGATTCGACCGGCTCGGCGTGAGGAAAACAGGTGGCTGGCAAGACTTCCGGAACCGGAGAGCTCACACTGAGCGGGCGGTTCAACCACTACTCCTCCACGTATCTGGGCGCGGTCGCGCGGTTCTACGCCCGGCTGCACGCGCGCCTCTACGACCGCTTCGGCGGGACGCGATTCACCACCCTCGCGGGCAAACCGGTGTTCCGGCTGCTGGTGACCGGCCGCAAATCCGGCGAACCGCGCCCGGTGATGCTGATGCTGGTGCGCGATGGCGAGGATCTGCTGGTGTGCGGGTCCAACGGCGGGCACCCCGAGTTGCCGAACTGGTGGCGGAACCTGCTCGCGACCGAGCGGCCCGAAGTGCAGGTGGGCCGGGAGCGCTGGGCCGTGGACGCGCAGGTGATCAGCGATGACACCGAGTACGAGCGGCTCTGGAAAGTACTGGTCGCCGGGTACCCGGATTTCGCGACCTACCGGGAGCTGAGCCCGCGCCGCTTCCCGATCGCGGTATTGCGCAGGTCCGCCTGAGCATCCGGTATGCGCATGACGTATAGCAAACCGGACCGGACATTCGCGAACCGCTCAGGTGGGACAATTTGGGACACGCTTGTGCCTTGACGTGCACCCCTCCGGATCGGGATGCTCTGAGCGGTCGTGCTGATCGCACGGCCACCACGGAGATGCCCGCGAGGGGACGGCATGAACGCGGGCCACGTCAATGGCGACGGTCGGTTCCGTCGTACGTGCTGAGCGGTATCCCACACGGGCCGACGCCGTGGCCGTGGGCTCCTGACAGCCCACAGCCGCGGCGCAAGCTCAGGACTCCTGGTTCCAGACCGCCAGTTCGCCGCCGGGCATGCAGACCACCAGGAAGCGCCCGGGCGCGGTGACGGTCCAGGCTTCGAAGTAGCGATCCGGCTCCACCACCAGGCGATGGCCGGAATCCAGGTCGATGCGCAGCTCCCCGCCGTCGTTCACCAGCGCCGAGACCACGGCCCCGGTGAGCGCGGCGACGAGTTCGTCGGTGTGCGGCTCACCGGGGATGCGATGAATGGTCGGACCGGTCGGATTGTGCACCGCCAGTTCGCCTTCGATATGTAGCTCGTAATCGCCCGCCTCGATGACGAGCAGGGGGCTGGACGACCGCACCGTCAGACGTTCGCCGGTGATCGGTATGTCCATGAGCAATCTCCAAGCTTCGAGTGGTCCTCGGGTCCACTCTGCCCGATTACCCACCGGGCAGCATGGCGAACGGCTCAGCTCAGCAGCGCGAACAGCAGCGCGGCCACCGCGAAACTGACCACCGACAGCACGGTTTCCAGGACCGTCCAGGTCTGCAAGGTCTGCTTCACGGTCAGGTTGAAGTACTTGCTGATGATCCAGAAGCCGCCGTCGTTCACGTGGCTGAGAATGATGGACCCGGCCGCGATGGCCATGGCGATCAAAGCGAGCGAGACCTGCGAGTAGCCGTGCTCGGCGACCAGCGGGGCCACGATGCCGCCCGTGGTGACGATGGCGACCGTGGCCGAGCCCTGGGCGACGCGCAGACCGCAGCTGATCAGATAGGCCAGCACGATCACCGGAAGTCCGGCGGCGGACATGGTTTCGGCGAGGGCGGTGCCGATTCCGGTGGCGGAGATCACCTTTCCGAAGAACGCGCCCGCACCCACCACCAGCAGCAGCATGCCGACCGGGCGCAAGGATTCGGCGGTGATGGCGCTGAGCTCCTGCACCGAGGAGCCGCGGCGGACGCCCAGCACGTAGAAGGCGATCAGCACGGTGATGAGCAGGGCCACCGCGGGGGTGCCCAGGAAGGTCAGCACCTGAAGGGGTTCGGAGTTGGCGATCAGCAGCTGGCTGCCGAAGGTCGCGCCGAGGATCAGGATGAGCGGGATGGCGATGATGCCGCCGATCAGAGCGACCGAGGGCGGGCGCTTGGTCGCGGTCGCCGTGCCTGTGATCGCGGTCGTGGTCGTGGCGGTCGTCGCGACGGAACCGCCGCTGCCCGAAGCGGTATCGGCATCGGTCGGCGTGCGGCCGGGCTCGGTGTCGTTCGATTCGGTGCCGTTCGATTCCGCCCCGTTCGCCGGGGCGCCGTTCTCCTTGCGCACCAGGAATTCCGCGGGCACCTCGACATGCACCCGCCTGCCGATCCATCCGCCCCACACGATGCCGGCGGCGATGAATCCCGGTATGCCGCAGACGAATCCCATGACGATCAGCCAGCCCAGGCTCACCCCGAGCAGCCCGCCGAGCGAGACCGGACCCGGATGCGGCGGCAGGAACGCGTGCGTCATGGACAGGCCCGCCAGCATCGGCATGGCATAGAGCACCAGTGACCGCCCGCCGCGCTTGGCCGCCACGTACACCAGCGGCGCGAGCACGAAGATGCCGATATCGAAGAAGACCGGAATGCCGAAGATGAGCCCGAGCAGGCCCATGGCGACCGGAGCGCCCTTCTCCCCGAACACCTTCAGCAGTTTCTCGGTGAGCACGTCCGCGCCGCCGGAGCGTTCCAGGATCGCCCCGAGCACCGTGCCCAAACCGATAATGACGGCGATATGCCCGAGGATGCCGCCGAAGCCGGTCTCCAGGATCGACTCCCCGGCCTTCAACGGCGTGCCCACGATCTTGGCGACCGGCAGGCCCGCCGCGAGCGCCAGCCCGAGCCCGGTGAGCAGCAGGGCGATGAACGGTTCCAGCTTGAACTTGATGATGGCGAGCAGCAGCACGGCGATCGAGAGGCCGCAGAGCAGCAGCAGTCCCGGCGTGGTGGTGCGCAGCCAGTCGACGGTGGCGCTCATGGTTTACCTTCCAGCGATGAAACGAAAGCCGCGGCGCGCGCGGCGATTTCCGGCCAGTCGCCCGCCGCCACGGTGACGGGCGGGACGACATCGGTGCCGGCGGTGACCGCGACCGCGCCATTGGCGAGGAACTCGGCCGCATTACCGGCATTGACCCCACCGGAGGGAATCAAGCGCACGCCCGGGAACGGGCCGCGCAGGTCCTTCAGATAACCGGGGCCGAGCGCCCGGGCCGGGAAGATCTTCACGGCCGCCGCGCCCAGATCGAGCGCGCGCATCACCTCGGTGGGCGTGAAAGCGCCCATCACAACCGGAATATCGTGCTGGGCGGCGACGGCGGCAACCGGGGCGGTAACCCCCGGCGTCACCAGGAACCGCGCCCCCGCATCGATGGCGGCCTCGGCCTGCTCGCGCGTCAGCACGGTCCCCGCACCGATCACCGCCCGCCCGGCCTCGGAAACCTTACGCAGGCAATCCAATACGCCCGGCGTGGTGAAGGTCAGCTCCACGGCCCGGATTCCGGCTCCCGCGAGCGCATCGGCGAGCGCCACCGGGTCCGGGATCTCCGGCGCGCGCACCACGGTCAGCACCCGGTCGGCCAGGATGACATCCATGGCGGTGGTCACGATTGCTCCTCTCGCGTGGCGTCCACGCTGATCGATCGGCCATCGGCGGCATGCCTGACCGAGATGAGTTCCGTTCCGGCAGTGGGCAGTCGGCGGTCGAACGGGTCCGGGGTCATCGGGTTTCCCCATGTTCGGCGTCCAGGCGCAGGGTGCGCCCGGCGCGGACCGCCGTGGGTTTGCCCGCGTCCAGCGCGAATTCGCCGTTGACGAGGACGTACGGGATGCCGTCGGCCTGCTGTTTCGGGTGCTCGAAAGTGGCGGCGTCACGCACGGTCGCGGGGTCGAAGAGGACCAGGTCGGCGGCGTAACCCGTACGGACCAGGCCGCGTTCGCGCAGCCGCAGGCGTTGTGCGGGGCGGCCGGTGAGGTGGTGGACGCAGTCCTCGAGGCTCAGGACGCCGAGGTCGCGGGTGTAGTGGCCGAGGTAGCGGGGCATGGTGCCCCAGGCGCGCGGGTGGGGGCGGTCGCCGACCAGGAGGGCATCGGTGCCGCCCATGTGGCGGGAGTGGCGCATGATGGTGCGCACGTTCTCCTCGTGGCCGACGTGCTGAAGGATGGTGGTGGCCAGCTGATCCCGGGTCAGCAGGTCGAAGAAGACCTCGACCGGGGGCATGTCTCGTTCGATCGCGATGGCGGCGACCGTCTTGCCGACATAGCGGTTCAGGTCCGGGTTGGCGACGCCGCTGATCTGAATGGTTTCCCATTCGACGGTGACGCCGTGACAGCCGTCGGAGCCGTTGACGTTCACATCGGCGACGATCCTCAGGCGGGTGCCGAGGTCGGCGATGCGCGCGAGTGCGGCATCGGGTCCGCCGGACATGGCCCAGCTCGGCAGCAGCGCCGACAGCGTGGTGGAGCCGGGCAGATACGGGTAGGTGTCGAGGCTGATATCGCAGCCGTCCGCCAGCGCGGCATCGATCATGGCGAGCAATTCCGGTGCGCGGCCACGATTCTCGCCG
Source organism: Nocardia inohanensis NBRC 100128 (assembly GCF_001612945.1). Taxonomy (GTDB): domain Bacteria; phylum Actinomycetota; class Actinomycetes; order Mycobacteriales; family Mycobacteriaceae; genus Nocardia; species Nocardia inohanensis. The sequence continues at coordinate 182,680 of NZ_BDBK01000018.1, read as the reverse complement.
AAGTTCATGGTGGCGTGGGTGAGGTGCAGCGCGCAGCCGGTGCGGCGGGACAGTTCGATCATCTCGGCGTAGGCGCCGAGGGCGCCCGCGCCGTAGGAGCGGGTGTGCGGGGCGTAGAAGCCGCCGAACTCCGCGACCACCTCGCACAGGGCCGCGAGTTCCGAAGTGTCGGCGTACATTCCGGGCGTGTAGGTCAGGCCGCTGGACATGCCGACCGCGCCTTCGCGCAGCGCCTGCGCCAGCAGCTCCCGCATGCGGGTGAGCTCTTCCGGTGTGGCATCACGCTTTTCGCTGCCGACCACCATGAGGCGCAAGGTGCCCTGCGGTACCAGGTAGGCCGCGTTCGGGGTGATTCCCGCGCTGTCGAGGCGGTCCAGGTACTGGGCCACGGTCCGCCAGGAGAAGTCGAGGTCGGCGGGATTTCCGTTCCACCCGGCGATCTGGCGGCGCACCACGTCCAGGGTCGCCTCGTCGATCGGCGCATAGGACAGTCCGTCCTGCCCGATCACCTCGGTGGTGATGCCCTGGCTCAGCTTCGGGAAATGCCCGGGATCGGTGAGCAGATGCAGATCGGAATGCGCGTGCATATCGATGAAACCCGGTGCCAGCACCAGAGTCTCACCCTCGTCGAGCACTCGGTCCGCGCCCGCGACGGTCCCCGGCGCGGCGATCTCGGCGATCCGCCCGCCGTCCACCACCACATCCGCCCGGAACACCGCCCCGCCCGTGCCGTCGATCACGTCGATATCGCGAATCAGCAAGTCAGCCATGATGTTCCACTCAGAAGAAGGTGTGCAGGAAATCCACCACACGCGGCCGCCCGGCCCCCGCGTCGTCGATCACCGGAATCAACCGCCACTTGTCGAACGCCGTGCACGGATGCGACAACCCCAGCCGCACCACGCTCCCCACGGGCACATCGCTGTCATTACCACCGGGCAACCGCAGGAACGCGTGCTGATCGTTCAAAGCCGACACCACCGCGCCCGCGGGCAAGGGTTTCGCCACCGGTCCCGCGGTCACCTGCGGGACCGGCAGCCCCTCATCAAACGGAAGATCACGCTTACCCGCATCGAGCAGCGCGAGCTCCGTCTCCGGCCGGGACACCGAACGCGCCCAGCCGTGCATCGCCGAACGCAGCGGACGGTCCGCCCGCCCCGACGCCAACGGCGAAATCCCCGAGTAGAACCCGTCATCGTGCACCAGATACGCCCCGGACCGCAGCACCACCGTCGTCGGAACCCCGTGCACCCCATCCTCATCGGCGAGCGCACCGAGCCGCTCGACGACCAGATCCGGATACGCGCTGCCGCCGGCCGTGACGATCGCGCACCGCCGCACCGGACCCGCGCTCACGCGGTCCGCGCACACCTCGGCATGCCCCGGAGCGTCAGCGACATCATTCACACCGCCCCGGGCCGCGCCCTCCCGCGCGGGCTCAGCACTCGAACCTCCCGGAGCGGCGGTTGTGCCATCGGATTCCCCGGCGATGGGCGCACCGGATAGGGCAGCCCTCCCGGACGCGGTGGCTTTGCCGCTGCGCACGTCGATTTCGCGGGCGCGGCTCGGCTCATCCACTGCGGGCGTGACGTTTGTGAACGCGATGTCCGCCCCGATGAAATCGTCGTATCGCCCGGCGGCCGCCAATTCGCGGTGCAATACGGCCAATTCGTCCAGGTACTGCCGGACGGCGGCGAGGCCCTCGGGGGTGCGGTCGTGTGCGAGTGCGCCTTCGTAGCCGCCGACGCCCGCGAGTAGCAGACGCGGGGACTTGTGCACCGCTTCGGCGACCTCGTGGGCGGCTGCCAGTCCACGCGCACCGGTGCGGCCGTGCGGGCCGCCGAGTTCCACGATGACGGACAGTCGCACTCCCTCCGGCGCGGATTCGAGGTGGCGTTCCATCTCGCACACCGAGGCGATGCCGTCGACCCAGCTGTACAGCTCGAAATGGGGGTCGGCGGCGATTTCGGTTGCGGCCCAGCGCAATCCGATCGGATCGAGGAGGGCGTTGGCGAGCATGATGCGGTTCAGGCCGAAGGAGCGGCCGACCTGGGCTTGCCAGCCGGTGGCGAGGGTGATGCCCCACGACCCGGCCGCGAGCTGTTCCCACCAGAGTTGCGGGGACATTGTGGTCTTGCCGTGCGGGGCGAGCTGCACGCCCGCGGCGGCAGCCCAGTCGGCCATGGTGGCGCGGTTCGAGTCCAGGGCCGCGCGGTCCATCGTGAGGACCGGGGTTTGCAGGTCGTCGAGATGCGGTGCGGTGGCCAGGTATTCGCGCACGGTCTTGCCCCAGGCGGCCGGGGGCAGCGATTTGTGCTGCGGGCCGAGCACGGTGTCGGCGAAGGCCGAGAGATCACCGAGGGCGACGGCATTGTCGGTGGCCACGACGCTCCTTCCAATCAGAGCAAATCTGCATTGCATAATTTGCAACGCTTGTTGCACATCGTGTTTCTCGTGGTTAGTCTGCACGTAATGTCCGAAAGCCGCAAGCATTCGAAGGAGATCGGTGTGATCCAGCCGACCGCGCAGGCCGTCACCGTGGGCGAGGGACTCGCGGTGTTGATCGCGCGTCCCGGGCCGCTGGAGGATTCGCCGGTCTTCGAGCGCGGCGCGGCGGGGGCCGAGGCGAATGTGGCGGGGGTGCTCACCCAGCTGGGCGTGCCGACGGCCTGGGTTTCCCGGGTGGGCGATGACGGGTTCGGGCGATACCTGGTGCGGCAGCTCGCCGAACGCGGGGTGGACACCTCCGCGGTGACCGTCGATCCGGCTCGGCCGACCGCCGTGTACGTGAAGGAACGCGGCAGCGGTTCGGGTCGCCCGCACGATCTGCCCGCCGGAGCCAGCCGAATGCTGTACTACCGCACCGGTTCCGCCGCAAGCGCCCTCTCCCCCGCCGATCTCGAATCGGCGCATGCCCTGCTCGGCGGGGCCGGGCTCATCCACTTCACCGGCATCACCACCGCGCTCTCCCCCACCGCCACCGCGCTCACCGAAGCCCTGCTGGCGCACCCGCGCGACGGCCGATTGATCAGCTTCGACCTGAATTACCGCGCGGCACTGTGGGATAAGCGCGCCGCCGTCGCCGCCGACATCCTGGCCGAACACATTCGCGGCAGTGACGTGGTGTTCCTCGGCGCGGACGAGGCCCTCGCCGTCTTCGGCCTCGAGGACGCCGATCAGCTGCGCGCCGCCTTCCCCGAACCCCGCCACCTGATCGTCAAGAACGACAAACACTCCGTCACCGGATTCCTCGGCGGTGAACGCCTGGAAGTCCCGGCGCTCACCCTCGAAGTCACCGAAAGAATCGGCGCGGGAGACGCTTTCGCGGGCGGCTACCTCGCCGCCCTGCTCCAGGGCCGCCCGCACGAGCAGCTCCTGCGCTTCGGCCACCTGTGCGCGGCGGCGGCCCTCACCGGCACCGGCGATGTCGCCGAATTACCGCCGCTCGCCCTGCTCGAATCCCTCGCCGCCGTCAGCGCCGACGAATGGGCGGGCATGCATTACCGCACCTTCGCGGCCGTACCCGAGAATGTGGGCTCATGAGCCAGAGTCTCCAGCGCGCCCTCACCCTCCTGGTCCAGCTCGGCGAAGAGCCGAAATCCCTGGACCAGCTGGCGGTTACGCTCGGCGTGCACAAATCCACGGTGCTGCGGCTGTTGCAGACCATGGAGGCGGAGCGCTTCGTCACCCACGACAGCGAACACCGCTACCGGCTCGGCACCCGGCTGTTCGAACTGGCCAACCACTCGCTGGAAGGCCGGGACGTGCGCACCATCGCGCGCCCGCATCTGGCCGCGCTGAACCACGACACCGGGCAGACCGTGCATCTGGCCACCTACGAATCCGGTGAAGCCGTGTACATCGACAAACTCGACGCCACCCACAGCGTGCGCATGTACTCGCGGATCGGCCGCCCCGCCGCCCTGCACTGCACGGCGGTCGGCAAAATACTGGTGGCCGGGCTACCCCGCGAGCAGTGGGCGGGGATCGCGCAGCGGCTCGAATATCGCAAATTCACCGAACGCACCATCCGCAATCCCGAGCAGTACCTGGCGGAGCTGGAACTCGTTGCGTCCCAAGGCTTCGCCGAGGACCACGAGGAGCACGAGAGCTTCATCAACTGCGTGGCCGTCCCGATTCGCAATGGCACCGGCGCGGTCGTCGCCGCGCTGTCCATGTCGGTGCCGGACATGCTGCTCGATCACGACCAGGTCCTCGAGCTGCTGCCCCGCGTGCGGGCAACGGGCGAGGCCGTATCCACCGAGCTCGGCTGGAGTCCGAGCCCCGAGAAGTGAAAGGCACCGTATGACCGAGAAAGTCGCCATCCGCACCGAGAACGCGCCCGCACCCGCGCACACCTTCTCCCAGGGGGTGCGCAAGGGGCCGTTCGTGCAGGTCTCCGGGCAGGGGCCGGTCGATCCGGTGACCGGCGAGTACCTGTACCCGGGTGATGTTGCGGCGCAGACGATCCGGACGCTGGAGAACGTGAAGGCGATCGTCGAGGCCGGCGGGGCGAGCTTCGACGATGTGGTGATGCTGCGGGTGTACCTCACCAAGCGGGAGGACTTCCCGATCATGAACGAGGCGTACGGCAAGTTCGTCACCGAGCACACCAGCCCGGGCGGCGTATTGCCCAGCCGCACCACGGTTTTCACCGGGCTGCCGCGCGCGGAGATGCTGGTCGAGATCGACGGCATCGCAATCGTCGAGAACTGACCAACGAAGAACGCCGGGCCGCACGCCTTTCGAGGGTGCGGCCCGGCGTCGTATCGAACTACTTCCCGGCGATGGCCGCGAGCACCGGCTCCGACAGGAAGAACGGCTCGAGCCGCTCCCGAACCAGCTTGGCCAGCACGCCGTTACGCTTGGCGGCCTCCACCACGGCCGGACCGTAACGCAGGATCTCGTTGGCGATCGACTCGCCCGAAAGCCCCAGCTCCGGCAGCATGGCGCCCAGCGTGTGATCCCCGTACTTCTCGAAGAACACCTCCACGCCCTGATCGACCAGCACGCCGAAGTACTCCTTCTCACGCGTGGTCAGCGCGATCCGGTAGATGATCAGCGCCAGATCCACCAGGTCCTGCTGCGAAAGGTATTCGCGCAGACCGGCGACCGGCTCACCCGCGTGCAGATCCCAGAACTCCATGGCCGCGTCGTGCACGGGCGCGTCCCGAAGCATTTCGCGAATGGCGTTATTGGTCCGCTTGAGCGCGAATTGCGCACCCTTACCGGCCATTTCGCCGATGAAGGAGCCGCCCGCCTTCTCCGCGGCCTTGCGCGCCGACTTGGCGGCATTGGTGCCCATCGACACCAGCGAGCCCACGCCCGGGATCTTGGAGGCCATCTGCTTGTTGGCCTCCATCAGATCGTCGACCAGCTTGTCCACGAACTTGGCGGCCACGGTGGCGATGAGCGGGCTCTCGGTGAGGCGCTCCAGGATCCGCTCCTGCGCCTGATGCATGCCGAAGATCTTCTCCAGCAGCTGCTCCACCGGCTCGCGCTCGACCACATCGCCCAGGGTGTAGTCCTTGTTGGTGGCGATCTCGCCGTAGAGCGTATCGGCCAGCGAGCCGACCATCTCGCCCAGCACCGGCGAACCACCGATCAGGTCGATGATCGTCGCGACGGTCTCCTTGGCCTGATCGATCCCCACCACGTCGCGGAAGACGATGGTGTCGGCGACGCCGATGACGGCGTCGGTGTCGCGCGCGATGACCTCGGCGAAACGCTCCCCCGACACCTCCGACACGATCCAGTCAACTTGCAGGTCGAGCAGCCGCTCGGCGATTTCCCGTGGCTCGGTCACAGTTTCCACCCATCCGATAAGACGGAGCCCCGGATGTCAGTCCTTGTCGTTGCCGTGCACCGACTTCCGAATCTGTTCCAGGCGCTCCCGCGCGGCTTTCTCCCGCGCGTCCCACTGTTCCTCCACGCTGCGGCCCACCGGCGTCTGCGAATCCAGTTCGCTCATCCCCTGCGCGGTGCCGTAGCGCTGCTCGACCTTATCGCGAACTGACTCGAAAGTAGGGACACCGTTGTTCGCATACCCGCCGGCACCCGGCGCGGACGGCATACCCGCCGGTGGTACCAGCTCGGCATCGACCACCGGACCGGTCCCCACCTGCTGGAACGTATCGGTCACCAGGGCGCGCGGCGATCCGAGCGGCGGGGACGTGGCAGGCATCACATCATCGACATTGGGGGCATGACCCACGGTGGCCGCCACCGAGAGCGCCACCTCGTGCAGCGCCGCCAATCCGGCCCGGCCGTCCGTCGCCGCTCCGACCACCGCGGCCAGCTCGGCATCCGGCAACTTCCCCAATTCGGCAGCAAGTCCTTCGGCATGGCTCATGCAGCCAGGCTACGCAAGCCCCGCGACCCAGGCCGCTACGGTTTGCGGCCACCCCGGGATTCCGATCAGATCGTTGTGGCCGGCGCCCGGATACACAACCAGCTCCTTCGGTTCGGGGGCGGCGGCGAACAGGGCGCGGCCCATCGCCACGGGGAGCATCTCGTCGGCTTCGCCGTGCATGATCAGGACCGGGCAGTGCAGTTGGCGGATGCGTTTCAGGGAGGGATAGGCGTCGGGTACGAGCCGCTTCGGCAGGATCGGATAGACCGCGCCCGCCGCATCGCGCAGGCCGGTGAAGGTGGACATGAGCACCAGCCCGGCGGGTTCGTACGCGGTGGCGAGCTCCGTCATCACCCCGCCGCCGAGCGACTTCCCCAGGTACACAACACGTTCCGGGTCGATACCCGGCTGGGCGAGCAGTGCTTCGCGAGCCGCGCGCGCATCCAGATAGGTGCCCGCTTCACTGGGCCGGCCGCTGCTGCGACCGTATCCGCGATAGTCGAAGACCAGCACGTCGAAACCCACCGCGGACAACATGGCCAGCACCGGTGAACGGTCACCGATATTCCCCGCGTTCCCGTGCGCGAACAGCAAGTGCGCCAACGGTTTCCCCGCCGCCCGTACGAACCACGCGTTGACGGTCTGCCCGTCGGCGGTGGTCAGCGTGAGGTCCTCGTAGGCGAGCCCGAACTGCTGGGGAGTCGCCACTATCCGCCGATCCGGCATATAGGTCAGCGCATTGAGGATGGGGGTCGCCGGATGCCGCATGCTCCTTTCTTACCCTGCCTCGGCCGCGCGCTCACCCACCGCGTTCGACCGCGTGCCGCGCCACAGCAGCAGCACGCCGAGCGCGGAGCCGATCATGGCCGCGCCGACCACCCACAGACCGGCCTTCTGGGTGCCGGTCCAATCCTTGAGCCAGCCGGTCACATACGGGGCCGCGAAGCCGCTGATATTGCCGATGGAATTGATCAGCGCGATACCACCCGCGGCGGCCGCGCCGGACAGGAAAGTGCTGGGCAACGCCCAGAAAGTAGGCAGCGCGGCGAGCACGCCCACCGCACACACGGTCACCGCGACCATGGCGGCGAACGGATTACCCAGATACAGCGTCACCGGAATCGCGAGACCGCCGGCCAGGGCGGGCAGCGCCACATGCCAGGCCCGCTCCCCGGTGCGGTCACCATGGCGACTCCACCACACCATGACCACCGCGCCGATCACATACGGCACCGCATTGATCAGCCCGCGCTGCACCACCGAATAGTGCGTGCCGAACTGCTCCTGGAATCCGTTGATGATGGTCGGCAGGAAGAACCCGAGCGCGTACAGCCCGTAAACGATGCCGCCGTACACCAGCGCCAACCCGATGATCCGCGGATGAGTCAACGCCTTCCGCAGCGTCCAGTGCTCGGCCGCTTCGGCTTTCGCCTGCTCGGCTTCGAGTTCCGCTGCCAGCCATTGCCTTTCGGCAGGTTCGAGCCAGCTCGCCTGATCGGGGCGATCGGTCAGGTACCACCAGGTGACGGCCGCGAGCACCAGCGAAGGGAGACCCTCGACCAGGAACATGAAACGCCAGCCCGTCAGGCCGAAAACACCGTCGCCGTATTGCAGGATGAGGCTCGACAGGGTCGCGCCGAGGGCGGTCGAGATCGGCACGGCGGTCATGAACAGCGCCACGATCCGCGCCCGATGCCGTTGCGGGAACCAATAGGTCAGGTACAGCAGGATGCCCGGAAAGAAGCCGGCCTCCGCCACGCCGAGCAGGAACCGCAGCACGACGAGCATGGTCCCGTTGGGCACGAATGCCATGGCGGAGGCAATGATCCCCCACGTCAACAGGATTCGGGCAATCCACCGCCGCGCCCCGAACCGATGCAGCGCCAAATTGCTGGGCACCTCCAGCAACAGGTACCCGATGAAGAAGATCCCCGAAGCGAACCCGAACGCCGTCTCGCTCAATCCGAGATCGGCTTTCATGCCATTGGGCCCGGCGAACCCGATATTCACCCGGTCCAGATAGTTCACGAAGTACAGCAACCCCAGGAACGGCACCAGCCGCAGGGTCACCTTGCGCAGCGTCGCGCGCCCCACCACATCAGATTCCACCCAGGCATTCTGCACCCGGCTATGCGCCCGCTTACACCCCTTCGAAACATTCGTCCCACCAATTGGACCGCATGCCGTCTACGATCACGACGCTTTCCGACCGCAAGGTATCGAAATATCAAGCGCGCCAAAGCAACCCGCGATTGATAGCCAGCAAGTATGGTTGGGCCACCTCTTCTCGAGGGGGGTGGCGGCCTGGCCTGATCCTCGCCGCCCCGCCAGAGAGGAGGTGACGGGTTATGGGGAAACATTCCTTGAAGCAGGAAACCCCGATCGACTGGGCATCCATCGCAATTGGCGCTGCCGCAGTCGCCGGGGTCCTGTGCCTGATCCGACTGATTCGTTGGTTTAGGTAGCCCGTACGGGTGGGGCGCTGTTACCGCAGCGCTCCATCCTCCTCAGTCATCACACGTGGTGATGCCGCCTATGCTACGCGACAACACCATTCGGTGATAGCAAGATAGCTATCAATCTCCGCGCTATCCGCGCAGCACCGCTCCGACGGTGTCGGCGGCCTTGGCGACGGCGGCGTCGCGGGCCGCGCTGGCCTCGTCCTCGGTCAGCGTCCGGTCGGTGGCGCGGAAGCGCAGGGCGTAGGTGAGGGATTTGCGGCCCTCGCCGGCCTGCGCGCCTTCGTAGACGTCGAACAAGGAGATTGTTTCGAGGAGTTCGCCCGCGCCGGAACGCAGGGCGGCTTCCACGGTGGCGGCCGGGACCGACTTCTCGACGCTGATCGACACGTCCTGGAGGACGGCCGGGAAGGCCGAGATGACCGGGGCCGGACGGACTTCGCGCAGCGGCAGGGCATCGAGATCGAGTTCGATGGCGCAGGTGCGCGGGGGCAGGCCCGAGCGCTCCAGCACGGCCGGGTGCAGTTCGCCCGCGTGACCGACGACGACGCCGTCGACGAGAAGTTCCGCACCGCGACCCGGATGCCACGGCAGGTACGCCACGGCACGACGCTCGATGGTCAGCCCGGCGGCGTCGCCGATGGCATCCGCCAGCGCGAAGGCGTCGGCGGCCTCGACGGGACGGCCCGGACCCCACGGCCCGCGCGGTTCACGCTTGCCGGTGAGCACGGCGCCGATCCGAACCGGTTGCAGCGGAAGCGAATCCAGCAGGACGCCGATCTCATCCTCGGTGGGGCGACGGTCGACCGGCAGCGGAGCAACCGCGCCGGTCTTGCCGGTGGACAGGGTGACCTGACCGATGGCGTAGATCGCGAGGTCGCGTTCGCCGCGGGAGATATTGCGCGCGGCGATCTCCAGCAGGCCCGGGAGCAGCGTGGAGGAGAGTTCGGCGCGATCGACGTCGAGGGGGTTGAGCACCCGCATGGTGTTGCGGCGCGGGTCGTCGGCGGCCAGGCCCCAGGTGTCGAAGACGGTGCCGGACATGAAGACCGGGGCCGGGACCTCGACGCAGCCCTCGAACGCGACGGCCTTGCTGACGGCGCGGCGACGGCGCTGTTCGGCGGTCAGCCCGCGCCCGGCCGGGGCGGTGGGCAGCACGGACGGGATCTTGTCGAGCCCTTCCAGGCGCAGCACCTCCTCGACCAGATCGGCGGGCTGGGTGAGGTCGGGCCGCCAGGTGGGCGGGGTGACGACGAGCTGACCGTGCCCGGTGTCGCTGACACCGACCTCGATGGTGCAGCCGACCTGCTGCAACCGGCGGGTGGCCGCGCCGCGTTCGTACTGGACGCCCGCGGTGCGGTCGGCCAGGTCGATGTCCATGCTGATCGGCTGCGGGGCCGGGGTGGGCACGCGCACGTCGGTCTGCACGGATTCGACGGTGCCACCGGCGATTTCGGCCAGCAGGGTGGCGGCGCGATCGAGCGCGGCCAGGTTCACCTCGGGGTCCACGATGCGTTCGAAGCGGCGGCTCGCCTCGGAGCCGAGCTTGTGGCGGCGCGCGGTGCGGGCGACCGCGACCGGATTCCAGGTCGCGGCCTCGAGCAGGATGTCGGTGGAGTCCGCGCCGACCTCGGTGCTCGCGCCGCCCATGATGCCCGCGAGGGAGATGACGCCGGAATCGTCGGCGATCACCACGTCCTCGGCGTCCAGGGTGCGCTCGGCTTCGTCGAGGGTGCGCAGGGTTTCGCCCTTGTTGGCGCGCCGCACCACGAAGCCGCCGTTGACCTTGGCGGTGTCGAACGCGTGCAGCGGCTGGCCCAGCTCGAGCATCACGTAGTTGGTGACGTCCACGGCGGGCGAGATGGGACGCACGCCCGAGAGCAGCAGGCGGCGCTGCAACCACCACGGCGACACGGCCTTCGGATCGATCCCGGTCACCCGGCGCACCGCGAAACGGGTGCACAGCGATTCGGGGTCGATCTTCACCGGCCAGGCTTCGGCATCGGAGTCGGGCAGCAGGCGCACCGCCGGATCGCTGTACTCCAGGTCGAAACCGCAAGCCAGCTCGCGGGCCAGGCCGCGCGCCGAGAAGGCGTAGCCGCGGTCCGGGGTGATGGCCAGCTCGATGACCGTATCGTTCAGGCCGAGAACCACATTGGCGTCCGCGCCCGGCTCGGCGGTGCCCGGCTCCAGCACCAGGATGCCGGAGTGGTCCTTGCCGATGCCGAGCTCGGCGACCGAGCAGATCATGCCGTTGCTGGTGTGCCCGTAGGTCTTCCGCGACGAGATCTTGAACCCGCCCGGCAGCTCACCACCGGGCAGCACCACGACCACCAGGTCGCCGACGGCGAAATTCCTTGCACCACAGACGATTTCCTGAAGCTCCGGATTGCCGACATCGACCTTGCAGAACCGGATCGGCTTCTTGAACTCGGTCAGCTCGGTGATCTCGGCGACCCGCCCGATCACCAGCGGATGCTCGATCTCGCCGCCGATGGGGGTCACCGGATCGACCTCTTCGACCTCCAGCCCGACCCGGACGAAACCGGCGTCAAGCTCCTCCGGCGTCACCGACCAGCCGGGGGTGGTGCGCTGCAAGATTTCGGTCAGCCAGGATTGCGCTACTCGCACTTGACGTTTCGCTTCCTCGTATCGAAGGGTCGGGTCAGGCTTGGATGCCGAACGGCACGCTGAAACGCACATCGCCCTCGACGATGTCGCGCATATCGGGCAGGCCGTTGCGGAATTGCAGGGTCCGCTCCAGACCCATGCCGAACGCGAAACCGCTGTACACCTCGGGGTCGATACCCGAGGCGATGAGCACCTTCGGGTTCACCATGCCGCAGCCGCCCCACTCGACCCAGCCCGGGCCGCCCTTCTTGTCCTCGAACCAGACGTCCACCTCGGCGGAGGGTTCGGTGAAGGGGAAGAAGCTGGGCCGCATGCGCGTGGTGGTGTTCGGGCCGAACAGGGCGCGCGCGAACGCGTCCAGGGTGCCCTTGAGGTGGGCCATGGTCAGGCCCTTGTCGATGGCCAGGCCCTCGACCTGCGAGAACACCGGGGTGTGGGTGGCGTCGAGTTCATCGGTGCGGAAGGTCCGGCCCGGGCACACCACATAGATGGGCAGCTCGCGCGAGAGCATGGAGCGCACCTGCACCGGCGAGGTGTGGGTGCGCAGCACCTGACGCGAACCCTCGGGCGCGATGTGGAAGGTGTCCTGCATGGTGCGCGCCGGATGATCCGGCAGGAAGTTCAGGGCATCGAAGTTGAAGTGCTCGGTCTCGACCTCGGGGCCTTCGGCGACCTCCCAGCCCATGGCCACGAAGACGTCCGAGACGCGTTCGGAGAGCACCGCGATGGGGTGCCGGGCGCCGACCGCGGTCCGCCGCGCGGTCGCGGTCACGTCGATGGCCTCGGCCACCAGCACGGCCGCGTCGCGCTCGGCGAGCAGCTCGGCCTGCCGGGTCTCGTATGCCGAGGAGACCCGCCCGCGCGCCACGTTCACGCGCTTACCGGCGTCGGCCTTCTCGTCCTTGGGGAGCGTGCCCAGCGAGCGCTGCGCGAGGGAGATCGGCGACTTTCCGCCCATGTACTCGGTTTTCGCGGCCGCCAGCTCATCCAGGGTGCTGGCGGCGGCAAACGCCTTCTCGGCGGCTTCCGCGGCAGCGGCGAGCGATTCCTCACTCAAGGCCGCAGTCTGCTCGGCACGGTCGATATCGTCGGCCACGATGCTTCGTCTCTCCCCTGGGCGGTATGGGTCAGGCGGATTGCCTGGCACCATTCTTGCTGGTCGCATCGTAAGCCTTGTAATCAGCCCGCTTCACCCGGATTTTCGCAGGCCGCACGCGCCTTACGGCGTGGTGCGCGCGGTCGCGCCGATCAGGCCGGTCGGTACTGTTCACGGTGCACGGTGCGGGCGAGATCGCGGCGACCGGGGTGAATCCGCTCCTCGGCGGCGTATCCGAGCGACATGAGCAGGGCGATGGAGAGATCCTCGCGCCCTTCGATCCCGATCACCTTCTTCACCCTCGCCTCGTCCCAGCCGTTCATCGGCGAGGTGGCGAGGCCGAGCTCGGTGGCGGCGAGCATCACATAACCGGCCGCGATCATGGCGTCCTTCACCGCGTACTCGCGCAACAGTCCGCGTTCGGCCAGGCCCTGCTGAAAGTCCATGGAAGCGGCCGAGAATCCCGCGATGAACTCCTCGTTCCAGGCGCCGGCGGCCCGGGCCGACTCGAATACATCACTCCGATCCGCTTGCCACGCATACGGTTCCGCGACGAACACCAGCATGACCGGAGCCTCCTGCGGTTGCGGCTGCCCACCGGTGGCCCACGCCAGCCCCTCTCGACCCACCCGACCGCGCACCACCACGATCGACCGGTCCTGGAGATTCCAGCTGGAGGGCGCTTCCATGGCCAGTTCGAGCAGCACCTCCAGATCCTCGGCGGCCACCGGATCGGGCCGATAGTGCCGGACGGTCCGGCGAGCGCGAATGGCTGCTGCAACAGTCGAAGTGTTCATGTCACTAACTATTGGAGAGTGACGATCATTCAGGAAGAAGGCACCAATTAGTGCGCTACTCTCCCCCAATGACCACGGTCGTCGCCTCCTCCGGCCTCCCCGCCGACTGCTACTCCCCCAAATGCCCCACCCGCCAGGTCCTCGACCACATCGCCGGCAAGTGGACCATCCTCGTCATCGACGCCCTCCTCGCCCAGGGCACCATGCGCTACACCGACCTGTCCCGTCGCATCGGCGGCGTCTCCCAGAAGATGCTCACCCAAACCCTCCGCACCCTCGAGGCCGACGGATTCCTCACCCGCACAGTGCATCCCACCATCCCGCCCCGCGTCGAATACGAACTCACCGCGCTCGGCCGCAGCCTCGCCGAACCGATCACCGCCCTGCGCCTCTGGACCGAGGAACACATCAACGAGATCGAACAGGCCCGCGCCGCCGCGACCTAACCCCGCCGCTCCACCCGCAACTCCCCGATCTCGGCCCGCAGCGAACGGATCTCGGCAACCAACTCCCCCAACTCCCGATCTGTCCGGCCCGCCTCCGCGTCCAACGACTTCAACTTCTCCACCACCCAGCTCGTCGTGGTGCCGATGGCGAAGGAGATCAACGCGATACCGAAGGTCAGCAACACCAATGCGACCAGCCGCCCCTCCACCGTCACCGGATAGAAGTCCCCGTACCCGACCGTCGTCACCGAAACCACCGACCACCAGGTCGCATCGCCGAAATTCTGAATGGTGCTGCCCGGCGCGCCGCGTTCGGCGTCGTACATGGCCAGGCTGCACAGCAACATCAGCAATACCGAGGTGACGCCCACGAACACCGACATCCGCGTGCGCGCCTGGAACCGCGTCTGCCGATCCACCGCGTCCACCACCAGCACCGCGGCCCGCAACAACCGCAACGGCCGCAGCGGCGGAATCGCGATCATCACCAAATCCAGCCAGTTCCGCCGTACGAACCGCATACGCGCCGTCGAAAGCCGCAGCCGCACCAGATAATCGGCGACGAACAGCACCCAGATCAGCACGTCGAGACGCCGCAACCAGACCTCGAACGCCGGATGCAGCCCGTGATCGAGCACCTGCCACGCATACGACCCGAGGAACAGCACCGCCAGCACGGCCAACGGAACAGCGGTAACCCGCTCCCACGCGGTGCGCCGGGTATCCACGGGAGCGGTGTCGATGTCGGGCACGGGCCTCCTCCTCCGATGCGTCAAGATGGCTCGAAAACGCCGCTTGAGCTGCACTGATAGTCCGTGCACATGATATCGATGCCGATTCGCAGTCAGTTACCGCCGTCGAGCCAGTGCCGGGTGGGAGTCGGCGCAACGGTGTACGGCAGCGGCGTATTACCCGCCGGCGGGTGCACCGGCCCGCCGTCGTAGTCGAACGCGAGCAGCCCGGCGAGGACCAACGCGATCGCCGCCGCCACGCTCGCCAGCAGCCGGATGAGCGGCCAGTACTCGCTCATATCGTTCACCTGCTATCCCTCACCGCGCCTCGATACCCGTGAATCGGGCTCCGCCACAGCTCGTTACGGCCCGCGACCGGGCGATTTCACGGTGTCAGCGGGCATGTCAGTGCGGTGTCAGTCCGGTGTAAGCGGGGCTGGCGACAGTAGTGCACATGAACAGCACGGCGATTCGTTACCTGCGCGGCGATCATGTCCTCGCCCAGTTGATCCGCTTCGCTCTGGTCGGCGGGTCCAGCAATGTCGCGTACGTGCTGCTGTTCATGTCCATGAACGGGATCGGCCCGCTGGTGGCCAATACCGCGGGCTCGATCGTGAGCACCGTGATCGCGAACGAGCTGCATCGGAAGCTCACCTTCAATGCCGCCGGGCGGGTCGGGTGGTTCAAGGCGCAGTGGGAAGGCGGCGGGCTGGCCCTGATCGGACTGCTGATCAGCACCGGAGCCCTGGCCGGGCTCGGGTCGTGGGCTCCCGGGCTGAGCGAGCTCGCGCAATCGGGTGCGGTCATCGGCGTCATGGCGGCGGTCGGCGGGCTGCGGTTCGTGGCGCTGCGCGGCTTCGTGTTCTGAAACCGGCCTCGTCGGCGCATCGCCGCAGTGTGGACGTGGTCTCAGAATCTTGACCAAATTTTTAGTCAGGGGCTATGTTCATGCTGTCGGACTACGAGCAGCAGAGGATCGAGCCATGGGTAGACGAGGGATCTTGGACCGGGGATGGGCGATCATCGACGGGATCCTCGGGAATGACAGCGCCGAGGACGAGCGGCGGTGGGTGATGCCCGAGGAGAGTGAACCGCACGCACGCACGTGGATGGCGTTCGGGGCCACCGAGCGGGTGTGGGGGCGGAAGTTGCTGCCGCGGGCACAGCGGGATCTGGCGGCCATCGCGAACGCGATCGCCGAGTTCGAGCCGGTGTCGATGCTGGTGCGGGCCGAGGATATGGCGACCGCGCGGAGTTTGACGGGACCGGGCGTGGAGTTGGTGGAGGGGGTGCTGGACGACATCTGGATGCGCGATACCGGGGCGGTGTTCGTGCGGGGCGAATCCGGTTGGGGCGGGATCGATTTCAACTTCAACGGGTGGGGCGGCAAACAGTCGCACCGGCGGGATGCCGAGGTCGCGGGACAGGTGAGCGGACGAGCCGGGGTGGAGGCCCTGGAGACGGATCTCGTGCTGGAGGGCGGCGGGATCGAGGTCGATGGCGAAGGGACCGCGATCATCACCGAATCGTGCGTGCTGAATCGCAATCGCAACCCCGGCTGGAAGCGGGCCGAGGTCGAGGAGGAGCTGGCGTATCTGCTGGGCATTTCCAAGGTGATCTGGTTACCGGGTATCGCCGGCTACGACATCACCGACGGGCACACCGATTTCTATGCACGGTTCGCCCGGCCCGGCGTGGTGGTCGCCGGGCTGGACAACGACCCGGATTCGTTCGACTACGACGTCACGCGCCGCCATCTCGAGATCCTGCACGAGGCCACCGATGCGCGGGGCCGCCGGCTGCGGGTCGAGGTGCTCGCGGGGCCGTCGCGGGTGCGGCCGGAGTTCGAATCCGATGATTTCGCAGCGGGATACATCAATTTCTATGTCTGCAACGGCGCGGTCATCGCACCCGAGTTCGGCGATCCGCAGGCCGACAGCGCGGCTTATGCCGGCCTGGCACGGTTGTTCCCGGAGCGGCGCATCGTGCAGTTGAACATCGACGCCATCGCGGCCGGTGGCGGCGGCATCCACTGCACTACCCAGCAGGAACCCGCCCGCTGATCCCCCACGCCCGGACCGCCGGGTGAGCCGAGACACCCGTCTCACCGAAATTGACCAAAAAATTAGTCAGAGGAGTTTCATCATGCAACGACGCCGCTTCATGCGCTCGAGCCTGCTGGCCATGGGCGGGCTGCTGGCCGCGGCCTGCGACGACACCGATTCCTGGTGGGGGCAGGGCAGTTCCACCGGCACGCCCGGGGACGGCAGCCGCTGGGTGATGCCCGAGGAGGGCGATCCGCACCAGCGCACCTGGATGGCTTTCGGTGCGAGCGAACCGATTTGGGGCGATGAGCTGCTCCCCCAGGTGCGCCGCGATCTGGCCGCCATCGCTATCGCCATCGCAGGCTTCGAACCGGTGTCGATGCTGGTGCGCCCCGGCGAACTCGAGATCGCGCGCGGGTTGATCGGCGGCGCGAACGTGGAGCTCATCCCGGCCGATATCGACGACCTCTGGATGCGCGACACCGGACCGGTCTTCGTGCATGGCGAAAAAGGCTGGGGCGGAGTTGATTTCAACTTCAACGGCTGGGGCGGCAAACAATCGCACAAGCGTGACGCCGAGGTCGCGGCGTTCGTCGACAATCGCGCCGGCGTGCAGGTGGTGCATACCGAACTGGTACTGGAGGGCGGCGGCATCGAGGTCGACGGCCAGGGCACCGCCATCATCACCGAATCCTGCGTGCTCAACTCCAACCGCAACCCCGGCTGGAAGAAACCCGAGGTCGAAGCCGAGTTGGAGCGTCTGCTGGGCATCAAGAAGGTGATCTGGCTGCCCGGGATCGCGGGCAAGGACATCACCGACGGCCACACCGACTTCTACGCACGCTTCGCCCGCCCGGGCGTGGTCGTGGCCGGGCTCGACAACAACCCGGACTCCTTCGACTACGACGTCACCCGCACCCACCTCGAAATCCTGCACAACGCGAACGACGCCCAGGGCCGCCCGCTGGAGGTCGAAACCCTGGAATCGCCTTCGACACTGCGTTATTCGGGCGCGACCGACGATTTCGCGGCCGGATACATCAACTTCTACGTGTGCAACGGCGCGGTCATCGCCCCCGATTTCGGCGACCCGGATACCGACGCCGCCGCCCACGACACCCTGGCCCGCTTGTTCCCCGGCCGCCGGATCGTGCAGATCCCGATCGACGGCATCGCGGCCGGCGGCGGTGGCATCCACTGCACCACCCAGCAAGAGCCCGCCCACTAACCCATAAGGTGAAAACCGTGTCAGACCGCGCCACCCAGATTCTGGAAGCCGCCGTCCGCGTCATCGCCCAGGACGGCGTCCGCGGACTGCGCATCGACAAACTCGCCACCGAGGCCGGCGTCTCCACCGCGCTGATCTACTACCACTTCAAGGATCGCGCCGGCGTGCTGCACGCCGCCCTCGAGCACGTCAACCACCGCGCCCAGTCCTACACCGACAAGGCTTGGGCCACCGCGGGCGATCCCCGCGCGCAGGTCGAGGCCGCGCTGCTGGCCGAGCTCCAGGACCGCGACGATGTCCGCGAAACCTCCATCGCCTGGGGTGAATTGCGGGCCAGCGCGGTGTTCAATACGGACCTGCGCGAACCCCTGACCGCCACCACCCGGTCCTGGAACACCGATATCGAAAACCTCATCCGGGACGCACAGGATGCCGGAACCATCGCCGGCACCGTCGATGCCGCGGCAGCCGCGGAACGTCTCACCTCGCTGATCGAAGGACTCTCCGAACGCTGGCACAGCGGTTCGCTCACCCTCGACCGGGCCCGCGAACTGCTGACCGGAGCGATCAACGCCGAACTGGGTACCGCCCGCTGATCTCGGAGCCGATCGCCGGGCACAGGAACGGCAGGTACGCGTCGAATCGCTTGCGGTACAGCATGCGCAGCGAACGCACCGAGGAGCCGTGCTCGTGGTCGTCGAGCGCCGCACCCGAACCCACCAGCCGGTAGGTGAGATCGATATGCCGTTCCAGATCGTGCAGATCGGCATCGAGCAGCAGCCCGAACGCATCGGCGACCGGCCTGCTGAGGTCGCCCGAACGCAGGTCGAGATTCGACAGCAGCTCGTCCATCGCGGCGCGGTAGTCGCGATGATCGAGGTTCATGGACTCGCTCAACGCGACGGCCAGCCGGGGCGGGGCCATCGTCGGCCTGACCGCGGCCGCGTACCTCGGCGCCGACATCGCCGCCGCATAGGACTTGGCCGCGGTCTGCGCGCGCACATCGGCCGCCGCCCTGGTCAGCGCGGTGGCCGCGATGCCCGGTCCGGCGTGCAGCGCGCCGGAGGCCAGCCGAATGTGCTGCGCGGCAGACCGATTCGTCAAAGCGTAGAGCTGATGGCCACGCCGCCAGCGCTCGACCGGAGACAGCGGCGGCGGCACCCGCCACGGCAGCGGTTCGCCCGGTATGCGCGGCGCCGCCTCGGCCGAACCGTCCGACGCCCGGCCGGATCGGTCGATGAAGCGCGCCATGAACCGATAGATCTCGGCTTCGTCGTCGGGCAGCAGGCCCGCCATCGCGACATCGTCGAGCGCGGAGACGAAGCAGTGCGCGGCCCCCAGAATCTGATCGGCGGTCCCCAGCACCGGGCACCGCACGATCCGGAAGTACCGGTCATAGACCGTCGACGCCTCGTAACCCACCCGAAGTCGCGCGGTAGAACTGGGCACGCGACCCGAAATGCCGTCCGCCACGATGCAATTCAGTAGCGCCGCCAGCCTTCCCACCGCGCGCCGGGCACAGCCGAGCGCACCCGGGTAGGTGGGCGACGGCCCGGCGGACCCGGTCAGCACCTCGTGCGCCGCCCACCGCAGCGCGGCCGCCACCTCACCAGCGGCTTCTCCCGCGCGACCGCCCAGCGGGCGATCGAGAAGCGGTTCCGCCGCGACGCGGAGCTCGCCGGACGGGCACGGGCGGACCGTCGGCTCGAAATCGGAAATATGCGACACGGTTCTTCCCTTCGCCGTACAGCGATCGCGCCGTGGCGGTAAGCCAGCCCACGGCATCGAGTCTTCGAGTTGCCGCATGTGCGCGACGGCGAGCCGTGCTCGGGAAGGCCGGCGCTCGCCGCCTCGTATTGCTTTGCATCTCCGGGGATTCGACTTCCCGCGTTCCAGATTACGACCGGCACAGTCCCGGCAACATTCCCATTTGTTGGGGGTATGGGCCGGCGTTCACCGCCACTGCCCGGCGACCGCCGGCACCGGATGGCCACGGGTATCGAATGCGATCCGCCGGACCTGCGCGCCGTCACGAGCCAGCACCGTCGCCAGTTCGGCGCGGCCGGGCGGGTTGATGCGGATGGTGACGCGCCCGGCCCGCGCCCGTTCGAGTTCGGCCGCGATGCCATCCAGCAACGCGTCCCTGGCGGCATCGCCGATGTCGTCGATTCCCTTGTCGTCCAGCAGATCCACCTTCACACCGCGCAGCCGCGCGCCCTCCGCGGCAGGGTCGACCCGAGGATGCACCAGCGCCGCCCCGCGCAAAGTGGCGCGCAGCGCGGACGCCAGATTCCGGCACTCCAGCGCGTCGGCGCCGGTGAACTCGTCACCGAATGCGATCTGCCGCAACAGCGGCCGGGCTCGCCGGTCGAGCTGCGCGACCCGCCGCTCACGCACCGCGATCAGGTCCTCGGTGGCCGCGGTGACCGCGAAGCTACGCGCGGACTTCTCACGCAGCAGGTAGATGTCATGGGCGGCTGGACGAATCGTGTACGCGAACAGGGTCGCCATCAGCAGGGGGCCGAAATTGACGAAGGTGCGTGCGATGCCGACCCCGGCGCCGAGTCCACCGAGAGCGGCCCAGACCGCGGCCACACCGATCATGGCGATCATGGCGATCCAGGCGGCACCGGTACGCCCACGCACACACATGAAGGTGCAGACCCCCGTGAAACCGCTCATCGGCCAAACCATCAGACCGTAGGTGTTCACCGGCGGCATCCAGGTCACCAGCGCACAGGCGGCCGGCGACCCGAGGGTGAGCGCCGTCGTCACGCCCCACGGCAGCGGATCACCGGGCACCGCGATCAGCGCAATCGCCGCGGTCGCCAGCAGCGCCATCCCGGCAAGGGTGACCAGCAGGATCGAAGCGGTGAAAGAGCGCAGCAGCACCGTGGCGGCCAGGGCGGCCACCCCGAGCAGATACACCGCGGCGACGATCCAGGCACGCTTGGTGTGCATGCCCAGCAGGATGCGGACATCGGACGAATTGTGCCGAGCCGCGGGCCCTTCCACGACTTCGGTCCGCGGGGTCAGCCGCATCGTGACGGTGGTGCCGTGGGCGGGCAACGAGGTCACCTCGACAGCGGCGCCCGGCAGGTCACCCATGCTCTCGTACAGTCGGCGCAGTCCGGTCCGGCTCGACACCTTCGCGAGCTCGAAGCCCTTTCCGATGTCCGCCACGGTGACACGTAATTCCGTTGGGGTGCTGTGGATTCGAACAGTGCACCGGGCGTGCGCGCCGGCGTGCACCAGACTGTTCCGCACCGCCTCGGCGGTATTGGTCACCAGGGCGCGACCGGCTTCCGCGTCGTAACGCGGGCCGGATTCCGGCGCGTCGGCAGGCATGGACACCGGAATCGTCTCGTGCACTTCGTGTATCGCGTCCCGGATGCGGACCGCCAGGGTCGATGCCGCGACCGGTTCGGTATCGAGTTCGGCATCGATCCGGCTCAGCTTGCCGAGGGTGATCACGGCGTGCCGGCGAACGCTGTCCGTGCGGAGCCCGCGACCGGCCGCGCTGAGGGTGTGAATCACCCAGTCGTGCAACAGGTCCGCGAACCTTTCCCGTTCCTTCTCCCGGAACTCCGTCACCTTCGCTTCGGCGGCCGCGGCATTGTAGGCGGCGCGTGTCTCGTCCAGGGTCCGGCCGGTCCGGACAGCGACCAATGCCGCCGCGACGTACGTCAGGGAGAACCCGAAACCGAAGAGCAGATCCAACGGCAGCGGTGCGTTCTGCTCCGGGATCCGGGTCTGCCCCAGCAACTCCACCAGCACGACGAGCACCCCGAGATAGCTGATCGCCCGAACCGGCGGCCAGATCAGCGCGCCGGCCAGCGCCGCGAGTCCCGGGAACATCACCACCCACGGAGAGTCCGGCAGGTGTTCGCCGTTCCACGCCAGCGGCCAGGCCAGGACACCCGCGAGAAAGCCTGCCGCACAGAGGTTCGCGCTCCATCGAACCATCCGGATGGTGGCGCCGAAGGTGAGCGCCGCGAGCACGATTCCCGGACCGAATATCACGACCAGCGCGTACGGCGTCCACCATCCATCCAGGTACGGGGCGTCGATCCGGATCCGCGGGGTCAGTGTCGCGAGGTACACCAGGTAGCCGATGCCGACGAACCGCGCGAAGAGCCGCAGGATCCGGTCCGCGTCGCCGCTGTCACCGGCCCGGGCTACCACGGTTTCGGCGCCCAGCCGTCTTTCCTCGCGTACCCGCGCAGTGTGGTCTTGTCCGGTACCGGACGGCCCACGGCGGTGTACTTCGCCTTGATGCTCTTCACATGCTGGTACACCGTGTCCGGCTGCACCTGCAACAACTTGGCTATATCCGGTGCGGTTTCGCCGGCGGCGTACAGGCTCAGCACCTGCTGTTCGCGCTTGGTCAGTTCGGGCAGGGCCGGATCGGCGTCGAGCGCGGCCGCGCCCTCGGTGGACATCACCACCTGTCCTTCGGCGGCCGACCCGATCGCCTCGACGATCACTTCGGCGACCTCGTCCTTCAGGACCACGCCCAGCACGCCCGCGCGCTCCGCCTCCCGGATCAGGGCCGGACGTTCCCCCACCGTGAAGGCCAGCACATTGCGGATACCGGCCGCCCGCAAGGCGTCCACGTTCTCCTGCGGTGTCGGATCGCCCTGCAACCCTTGCAGATCGAGCACGACGAGATCGAGATCGGTGGTCTGTTCCAGCAATGCCGGCACGGTGATCGCGCCGGCCACCACCTTCAGGTGCGGACGCGGCTCGAGCATCTCCTTCAAAGCCGAAACGACCAGATCGGTGTGATTCTCCACCACCCCGATGCGGCGTTCGGCTCGCCCCGCGCGCGGCTGCTCGGTTGCCCCCATGACGGCCTCCTGCGGAAAGTTGGAGACCTCAGCCTGACTGCTACCGCAAGGTAACTCCAGGATAGGAAGCAAAGGCATCGAAATACTGCGTCCGCCGTGACCTGAAAATGCCACTGTGCCCCAACCGAAAAGGCTGGGGCACAGTCGATCCGCCGGTCCGATTATCAGGCTTTGCGGCCGGGCAGGAGCAGGGCGACGAGCGCGCCGACCGCGACGATGGCCGCGCCGACCGCGACGGCGGGCCGCAGGCCGTCCACGTAGCTCTGCGGGGTGAGATACGCACCGTAAGAGGAGAACACGGAGGCCAGCACCGAGATGCCCAGCGCCACACCGACTTCGCGGATGGTGTTGTTGGCGCCCGAGGCCATGCCCTGATCGGCGGGGGCGCTGCTGGCCATGATGACGGTGGAGGAGGGCGCGAAGGTCAGGCCCATGCCGATACCGCCCAGGACGAACGGGAGCAGGAAGGAGTTGTAGGACACGTCGACGCTGGTGATGAGCGCCATCCAGCCGAGTGCGACGGCCAGGAACAGCTGTCCGACGCCGACCAGGACGCGCGGGCCGACCTTGTCGACGACGAATCCGGCCAGCGGGGCCACGAACATCGGGGCCAGGGTCCAGGGCAGGGTGCGGATACCGGATTCGAGCGGGGTGTAGCCGCGCACCACCTGGAAGTACTGGGCCAGCAGGAAGATCGAACCGAAAGCGCCCATCGAGAAGGTGATCATGATGACGTTGATGGTGCTGAAACCGCGGGAGCGGAACAGGCGCAGCGGCAGCATGGGTTCGGGCGACCGCCATTCCCAGACCACGAAGGCGACCAGCAGCGCCGCGCCGCCGAGCAGTCCGCCCAGCACCCCGGCCGAGGTCCACCCGTCATCGGAGCCGTGGATCACGCCCCATACCACCGCGAGCACGCCACCCGCCGACAGCAGCACACCGAGAATGTCCAAACGCCGTGCGTCGCCGAAGGATTCGCCGAGAATACGGGCCGCGAACGGCAGCGCGAGGATGCCGATGGGCACGTTCAGCCAGAAGATCCACTGCCAGCTCAGCCCGTCGACGACCGCGCCGCCGACCACCGGGCCGAGCGCCACGCCCAGTCCGGAGATACCGCCCCAGATGCCGATGGCGGCGCTGCGCATCTTCGCCGGCACCGCCGCCGACAGCAGCGGTAGCGACAGCGGCATGACCGCCGCCGCGCCGAAGCCCTGTACGGCGCGCGCCGCGATCAGCATCCAGGGTTCGGTCGCGACCGCGCAGGCGGCCGAGGCCGTGGTGAAAAGCGCGATGCCGAACAGGAATACGCGTCTGCGGCCGATCCGGTCACCGAGCGCGGAGGCGGTGAGCATGAGCGCGGCGAAGGAGAGCGCGTAGGCGTTCACGAACCATTGCAGGTCGGACAGGGAAGCGCCGAGCTCGGTCTTGATGACCGGCAGCGCATTGGTCACCACCAGGTTGTCGAGGGTGACCATGAACATCGGGATGCCCACGGCGGCGATGACCGCGGCGAGCGGTTTGCGCCGGGTGTCCGCCGGGCTCGGCGTGGCGGCGAGGGTGGTTGTCATAGCGGCGATCCTTTGTTGTTATCGACTGATAACTTATGAATCGAAGAGTATGCATTGACTGATAACATGTCAATACGCGACCACATCGAGGAGGATGAGGGGCATGACCAGAACCCGGATGACCGCCACCGAACGGGGCGAGCAGGTGCTACAGGCCGCCATCACCGCCTTCGCCGAATCTGGTTACGCCGCAACCAAAACCGATGAGA
Organism: Nocardia inohanensis NBRC 100128; assembly: GCF_001612945.1. Taxonomy (GTDB): domain Bacteria; phylum Actinomycetota; class Actinomycetes; order Mycobacteriales; family Mycobacteriaceae; genus Nocardia; species Nocardia inohanensis. The sequence continues at coordinate 158,268 of NZ_BDBK01000018.1, read as the reverse complement.
TCGCGCGGCGCGCCGGGGTATCGCAGCCGTATGTGATCCGGCTCTTCGGCACCAAGCAGCAGCTGTTCCTGGCGGTGCTGTCCCGGGTCTGCGACCGGATCGAGGAGCTGTTCCGGGCCGCCGTCGAAACGCTGCCGGCCGAGGCCACCGCGGAAGATCGCCTGGCCGCGATGGGCCACCAGTACAAGACTTTCCTGACCGAGCGCGACCTGCCCCGGGTCTTCTTGCAGGGGCTGGCGGCCGCCGGAGTCGATCCGGAGATCGGGCGGGTCATCCGCGGCCGCTTCGGCAAGATCTACACCATGATCCGGGAGCTGACCGGAGCGCCGGTGACCGCCGCTCGCGGTTTCCTGGCCACCGGCATGCTGCTCACCGATATGGCGGCCATGGGCGTCACCGACGCGGATACCGTCGACGCACCCTGGGCGGCGGAGATCCTCTGCGATCTCGAGGCGAACGGGGACTGAATCCGCCTGTGCGCCCGCGCCGTTCGGCCGCGCTCAGCCGTGCGCGGGCGCGTCCGCTTCGATGATCTCCTCGGTCGGCGCGGGCAGCCGGCGCGCCAGCACCTCACCGCGGAAGAACGGCGGCATGATGCGCGCCAAGATCAGATAGAGCGGCACGCCGATCAGCAGCGTGCCCACGCCCAGCACGAAGACGGCGCTGAACCACGAGGTGACCGCGGTCCAGCCCGCCGCGAACAGCAGCAGGAAGCCGCCCAGCGCGGGCAGGACGCCCTTCATCACCAAAGCCCTACGGTCCGTGGCGAATCGGTCCCGGTACAGCCACGCGCAGCTGACGCCGGTGAGGCCGTAGTACACGCCGATCGAGATCCCGATCGCCGTCACCGCCTCCGCGATCAACCGCCCGCCCGAGGCGAAGTTCAGCCCCACGTACAGCACGATCGACACCCCGCCGAACACGATGGTCGAGAAGGCGGGGGTCCGGTACTTCGGGTCGATCTCCCCGAATCGCTTCGGCAGCGCGTGATGCAGGGCCATCGAGTAGGTGGTGCGCGCGGTCGGCAGAATCGTGGTCTGGGTGGAAGCGGCCGCCGAGGTCAGCACCATCAGGAACAGCAGATGCACCGCGATCGATCCGATCGCGCTGTCGCCGAACACCGCTCGCCCGAGCGCCCCGAGCACATCGTCGACCGAATCCGGATTGGCCAGCCCCAGCCCCTCGGTGCCCGCACCCGCGAACGCCTGCGCCGCCACCGTGACGATCAGATACAACGCCACCAGCGTGATGGTCGACAGGACCGCCGAGCGCCCCGGCGTATGCCGCGGATCGACCGTCTCCTGATTCACCGAGACCGCCGAATCCCAGCCCCAGTAGATGAACACCATCAGCAGCAGCGCGTTGACGAAGTCCGAGAACGACCCGATGGCAAAGGGATCGAACCAATCCCAGCTGAACGAAGCGGCCGTGGCCGCGGCATGCCCGGCCGCCACCCGCACCAGCGCCACCACCGAGAAAACCACCAGCATCCCGAACTCGACCGCCAGCAACACCGATTGCAGGCGCGCCGACACGTCGATGCCGAACACCGCGACGGCGGTCATCACCACGAGATACACGATGCCCAGCAGCAGCACCCAGATGCTGGTCGCGTCCGAGCCGATCCCATCGGCCCCCACCAGATGGAAGGTGTACTGCGAACTGATCTGCGCCAGGCTCGCCATCACCAGCAGATCGCTGACGACGATCGCCCAGCCGGCCATCCACCCGGTGAACGGCCCGAACGCCCGCGTCGCCCAGACGAAGGTGGTGCCCGGATCCGGTTCGACCTCGTTGAGATCGCGATATCCGATGGCCACCAGCAACATCGGCACGAACGCCAGCACCACGATGATCGGCGATTGCAACCCGACGGCGGCGACCACGAGACCGAGGGTGGCGGTAATACTGTAGGCGGGACCCGCCGACGCCACCCCGATCACCACGCTGGATGCCAGGGAGAGCGCACCGGACCGCAGAGTGCTGGGCGATGTCACCGGCTAAGAGTACGGGCAACCCGCCAGCACACTAAATCGCCGCGCCCCTCCCCTATTCCGCGTGCTGGACGCGGGAACCGGCGTACAGGCAGATGGCCGCGGCGGCCGCGAGATTGAGGCTTTCGGCGCGTCCGTGAATGGGGATCCGGATGCGATGGGTGGCCCGCGCGGCGACGGCGCGATCCAATCCGTGCGCCTCGTTGCCGAAGAGCCAGGCGACCGGTCCGGCGAGGATCTCGTCGGCCTCGTCCAGCTCCACTTCGCCGCGCGCGGTGGTGGCCAGCACGGCGATACCGGCGGCTTCGAGCGCGTCGAGAGTGGCGTCGATATCGCGTGAGCGCGCCACCGGCACGTGGAAAAGGCTTCCGGCGCAAGCGCGCACGGTCTTGCCGTTGTGCGGATCGACCGAATCACCGGCCAGCACAACGCCATCCGCGCCGACCGCGTCCGCCACACGGATGAGCGTGCCCGCGTTACCGGGATCGGCGATCTCGACGGGCACGGCGAGCATGCGCGGGGACGACTCCAGCACCGAGGTCAGCGGCACATCCACCAGACGGCAGACGGCGACCAGGCCGGGCGGGGTCACGGTCTCCCCCAGCATCTCCGCGGCCCGGTCGCTCACCAGCGTGGTGCGCACACCCTGAGCGGCGGCGCTCGCGACCAGTTCGTGCTCGCGGGCGGCGGCCTTCATCGAGAAGAAGAGCTCCTCGATGCGGCCGGTCTCCAAGGCGGCCTCGACCGAGTTCGCGCCCTCGGCCAGAAAGAAGCCGGACTTGCGGCGGTTCGGTCCGCGATGGAGCTTAACGGCCGAAACGACCCGGGAATTGCGCTCGGAGAGCGCTTCCACGGGTCGTTCCGAATGGTGTGTTGTCACGCAGGCCGTTATCAGGCGGCCGGGGCGTTGACGTTGGCCGGCAGCGCGGCCTTGGCGACGGCGACCAGACCGGCGAACGCCTCGGCGTCGGAGACGGCGAGCTCGGCCAGGATCTTGCGGTCGACCTCGACACCCGCGGCCTGTAGGCCCTGGATGAAGCGGTTGTAGGTCATGTCGTTCAGACGCGCGGCGGCGTTGATACGAGTGATCCACAGCTTGCGGAAGTCACCCTTGCGCGCCCGGCGGTCCCGGTAGGCGTAGGTGAGCGAGTGCAGCTGCTGTTCCTTGGCCTTGCGGTACAGGCGCGACCGCTGACCGCGGTAGCCCTTGGAGGCCTCGAGAACGGAACGGCGCTTCTTCTGAGCGTTGACGGCCCTTTTGACGCGTGCCACTTTTCAGTCCTTGATCGATTGGCGGGCGCGGCGGTAGCGCCCGGAGGTTGGTCGGTTTATGCGTTCCGCTGACGGATCGCGTGCGGCTGGCTCAGCCTTGTTTACTTGGCGAGCAGCTTCTTGACGCGAGCGACGTCGGCCTTCGCGACGACCTCCGTGCCGTCCAGACGACGAGTCCGGGTGGAGGGCTTGTGCTCGAGCAGGTGGCGACGGTTGGCCTGCTGACGCAGCAGCTTGCCGCTACCCGACACCTTGAATCGCTTCGAGGCGCCGCTGTGGCTCTTCATCTTCGGCATGGAAATCCTCTATCTGTCTCGTGCCGAAGGCAGGGGCGGGTGATGAATCACTGCCCCCGGACCTTCGGAGTGCTGATCGTTATTACTGCTGCGGGGTGGCCGCCGGAGCTTCGGCGACCGGGGCGTCAGCCGGAGCTTCGGCCGGAGCGCTGCTGCGCGCCGGGGTCGAGCTCGCGTCGTTCTGCGCCTTCACCCGCGTCTTCGCGCCCTTGTGCGGGGCGAGGACCATGGTCATGTTCCGGCCGTCCTGCTTGGCCGAAGTTTCGACGAAACCGAGATCGGCGACGTCGGAGGCCAGCCGCTGCAAGAGACGGAAACCCAGTTCCGGACGCGACTGCTCGCGGCCACGGAACATGATGGTGACCTTGACCTTCGAACCGGCTTCGAGGAAGCGAACCACGTTGCGCTTCTTGGTCTCGTAGTCGTGATCGTCGATCTTCGGCCGGAGCTTCTGCTCCTTGATCACGGTTTGCACTTGGTTCTTCCGGGACTCACGCGCCTTCTGCGCGGTCTCGTACTTGAACTTGCCGTAATCCATGATCTTGCATACCGGCGGGCGCGCGTCCGGTGCGACCTCGACGAGGTCGAGATCCGCCTCCATGGCGACGCGTAGTGCATCTTCAACACGCACGATCCCAACCTGCTCGCCGCCCGGTCCGATGAGGCGGACCTCGGGTACGCGGATGCGATCGTTGATGCGGGTCTCAGTGCTGATGGGGCCTCCTAGGTCAAGCGGTTCGTCTACGACCGCAAGCAATAACTGCAACCCCAATTTCAACACGAAAGCCCCGGGTTGGTATTTCTCCAACACGGGGCCCGAGTCGACCGATCGCGGACGCAAACAACGCGCGTCACGTCCCGAGCAGGCATAACCCGCACGAGAAACCCATCCGGTAAAAGATGGGCGACCGGACCGTCGAAACCTGGTGCTGCGTCATGCGAAGCGATCGGTTGACGGTGGGAGTCGGGCTCCACTTAGTTGCCCCGTTTCGGTCGCAGGAACCGGGCCGGGGCGGTCGTCGCGGAAAAGTCTAACACCCACCTCGCGATCCTCCGAATCGCCCACCCTCCCGACCAGCGACTACCCGGTCGGTGCCATGCTCTACCCATGAGCGAGGCAGTAGTGAACGAGGAGCTGGCCAATACTACCGAGCACCTCATCGAGGGCGAGGTCGTGCGCGAGCTGGCCGAGATCCCCGCCGTCGAGGTCATCAGCCGCGCCTGCGTCATGCTGATGAGCTCCGCCGCCGAGAAGCTCGGCCTCGGCGAACCCGACCCGTCCGCCAGCCCGCACCTGGATCTCGACGAGGCCCGCCGCGTGATCACCGCCCTCGCCGGCCTGGTGACCGCCTCGGTCGAATACCTCGGCCCGCACGCCGGCCCCATCCGCGACGGATTGCAGTCCTTGCAGCGCGCCTTCCGCGAAGCCTCCGAATACCCGGACGCCCCGGGCTCGGGTCCGGGCGAGAAGTACACCGGCCCGGTGTACTGAGCCTGGCCCCCGGCGAACTTCGGGCCCGGTGCGATCGAATGCGATCGCGCCGGGCCCTTTTCGTCGCTGTCAGTTGTCGCGCGGGCCGAGACCGGCGAGCAGGGTGCCGACGATCGATTCGATGTCGACCGCGGTGAGCGGCGCGGGACGAGCCCCCGACAGCAGCACGGTCAGCACCCGGTCGTGGCAGACGCCGACCAGCATGGCCGCGGCCGCGTCGACCGCGGCCTCCGGGGCGATCCGGCCCGATTCCTGTTCGGCGTGCAGGTACCGGGTCAGCTGGGCGCGCCAATCGTTATCGCGCGCTTCGGATTCGGCGAAGCGGGCCAGGACTGCCGGGCTGGCGAGCAAGCCCGCGAAGACCGGGAGGACCGCCTGGTGCAGGGCGAGCCCGGCGCGCAGATAGGCGCGCAGATTCTGTTCGACGGTCGCCGATCCGGGTTTCGGCAGCGGGCCGAGAGCCGCGTGCGCGGCGGCGGCGTGGGCCGTGACGGCGGCGGTGAGGAGCTCGTCCTTGTCGGCGAAGTGGTTGTAGAGGACACCGTCGGCGACGCCGGCCGTGCGCGCGATGGCGCGGACGGTGAGACCGGCCGCGCCCTGCTCGGCGATGAGGCGTTGTGCGGTGGCGATCAGGTGATCGCGCAGTCCGCGGTCGTCGGCGCTATCGCGCAGCGCCGCTGCCTTTCTCGGGGACATGCCAATCACGGTAGCGGGGTGGCCGCCGTGACCAGGTAGGCGGTGGCGCGCAGGCGGACGCCCACCGGGGTGGCGAACGGTTGCAGCGCCGCCGACACGGCCAGGCGCACCCGGTCGTCGGTGGCGTAATCGATCAGCATGCGATGGTGGCGGATCGGTCCCCAGCCCATGATGAATTCGGCGGCGTCGGCGACGTCGTCACCCCAGACCCCGTCCGCTTCCAGCCCGGCGATCTCGATGCCGGTGAAACCCGCGGCGGTCAGCAGGGCGCGGATCGAATCCGGATCGGCGAGCGGGCCGTGCGTGTGCGTGATCTCGAAACCGCCGAGATGGTCTGCGGCCGCACCGAACACGGCCCCCACATCGCTCCCCGCCAGCGGCGGCATGGTGACGAAGGCGAGGCGTCCGCCGGGCCGTAGCGCGCGGGCGATATTGGCGAAGGCCGCCACCGGATCGGCGAAGAACATGATGCCGAAGCGGCTCAGCGCGGCGTCGAAACCGCCGGCCGCGAAAGGGAATACCTGTGCGTCGCCCTGCTCGAATCCGGCATTTGCGACACCTTCCGCCAGGGCCCGTTCCCGCGCTCGCGCGAGCATCGGCCCGGACAGATCGACACCCGTCGCCGAGCCGCCGGCGGTCCGGCGCGCGGCCAGCCTGGTCAATTGGCCGTTCCCGCAACCGATATCGAGCACCCGGTCCCCCGCCCCGACCCCGGCGGCCCGCAGCAGTGGCTCGTTGAACCCGGCGTTCACCGCGTCATAGCGATCGAAATGCCCGGCCCAATGCTCGCCTTCGTAGCCGTTCCACGCCTCGGCCTGCGCGGTGTTGACGATCTCCGTCATCGCATCCTCCTTTATGAACGCTCGTTCATGAACGTATGTTCATAATGACTTCGGACGCGGCGGCGGTCAATGCCCACCCGGTTACCGATTCCGGATGGAAGGTCCGGAACTCCGGAACTTCCGGACCGGGTCAGCCGACGGGAAGTGAACGGATTGTTTGCGTGCGTATTGCCAGATATTCACCGAATCGGCTCACTCGCTGCATACAGCCCACGAGAGAACGGATGCGAGCGATTGCCGAATGGATGCCGCTGGGATGTCAAGCGGGAGAGGGGCTTCGACACGCCGATCCACGCCCGGTTCGCACCCGATGTTGTTAATGAGTTGCCGACGGGGCCCGATCCAGGAAACGTAACGCGCTGCGGGACCGCACGATCGGGTTTCCGGGCATTGCGCCGACGGTGCTGCGCGGATGCCGGAATATCAGGCGATCTACGCGTACAAGAACGAAGTACTGCATACTACGACGGGCAGCGGCCGCTGCCCTCCACAACGTGATCTGACTCTTCGGGGGTTGTAGATGAATGACGTGATATCTCAAGGAAATATTTCGACCGGTCGACGGCTGCGCCGTCGCGGTGCTGCCGCGATCATCGCGGCGGGCCTGCTCGTGACGTTCGCCGCGGGCTGCTCGTCCAGCGATGACAAGGGCGGCAGCACCTCCTCCTCGGTGGCCGCCAACACGCCGCTGCCGGAAGGCGCGCAGATCGTCCAGGAGTCGGCTCGCACCACGCAGACCCTGCAAGCGGTGCACCTGGCCCTGACCGCCAAGGACCTGTCGACCCTCCCTGTGAAGAGCGTCAAGGCCGATGTCACCAACCAGCCGCAGGGCGCCGGACAGGCGATCGGTGAGGCCGAGGTGAAGCTGAAGCCGGAGGCCGAATACACCTCCACCAAGTTCCTGGTCGTCGACAAGACCCTCTACGCCGGCGACGGCTCGGCGTACTCCAAGGTCGGTCCGGCCGAACAGGTTTACGATCCGGGCATCATCCTGGACAAGGACAAGGGCCTGGCGAACGTGATCGCCAAGATCCAGAACCCGAAGGCCGAAGCCCGCGAGAAGGTCAACGGCGTGGACTCGGTGAAGGTCTCCGGCACCATCGACGCCTCGGTCATCGACCCGGTCGTCCCGAAGCTCGGTGAGGGCGGCGGCACCCTGCCGATCACCGTCTGGATCAAGGACGTCGCCCCGCCGTCGGGCACCGCGACCACCCTGCCCTCCACTGCCGCTTCCCCCGGCACCGGCCCGAACCTGGTTCAGGCTGTCGTCAAGAAGGACAACGGCACCGTCACCGTGACCCTGTCCGACTGGGGCAAGCCGGTCACCGTCACCAAGCCCGGCAGCTGATCCACGCGCCAGGCTGCACGCTAGCTCAGGCTAGGCCATAGCTCGACGAGTAGTTCGGAGCCGGTCCGGGAGAGTGGAACGGCGGCAAACTCTGTCGCCCCCGCTTGACCGGATCGGCTTTCGTTTTTCGGACAAAAGCGCGGTTGGACGCTCATCCTTAAGGGTCCAATGTGTTGGAAGCCAGCGTGTTTCGGCCGCCGTCGAAACACTTTGCCCGGGGGTTCACGATGAAGTCGTCATCACCTGTGCGACGCGTCGTGAGCAGGCACAACCGCCACACCGACGGTTGCCTGAGCTAACGAACTGGTGGTTTAAGAGATTGTTCAGTGAAATGCAAGGCGGGGCAACGACTATACAGTCGCAACGCTCGAACTGTGTAAGTGCGTGTGGAGGAACAACATGACGACGGACGAACGGCCGGAGGTGGACGAGCGGGACTTCCAGCGCCCGCCTCTCGACGGCCCGCCGCCGCTCACCAACGTGTGGGTCTACAACGGCAAAGCCTACGACCTCAACGACTGGATTTCCAAGCATCCCGGCGGCGAGTTCTTCATCGGCCGCACCAAGAATCGTGACATCACTTCGATCATCGGTTCTTACCACAAGAATCCGGAAGCCATCGGCCGGATGATCGAGCGGTACGCGCTGAATCGTGATGCGCTGCCCGAAGATATCCATCCCAAGGCCAATGCTCCCGACTTCCTTTTCAACGAGGGTTTCGATTCCTGGCGCGACACCCCCAAATACAACTTCGGCAACAAGGAAGACCTGCTGCACAAGGTGAAGGCCCGGCTCAAGGAGCCGGAGCTGGCCGCCCGCATCAAGCGGATGGACACCTACTTCAACATCACGGTCGCCATTCTGGCCGTGCTGTACTTCGCGGTGCAGGGTCTGCGCCTGTTCGAGCGCAGCTGGATGCCGTTGCCGGTCTTCGTGATCGCGATGGTGCTGCTGCGCTCCTCGCTGGCCGGCTTCGGCCACTACGCGATCCATCGAGCCCAGAAGGGCTGGAACAAGATCTGCGTCAACGCGTTCGACTTGAACTATGTCGCTTTGTCTTTCGTGACCGCGGACGGGCACGCGCTGCTGCACCACCCGCACACGCAGAGTGAAGTCGACATCAAGAAGAACGTCTTCACCATGATGGTGCGGATCCCCCGGCTGTTCCGGATTCCGATCCACACCGCGCACAAGTTCGGCCACACCATGACCGGCATGATCATGCGACTGCTGGATGTCTGCCGCCTCACCCGCAAGGTGGGCGTGAAGGATATGTACGGCACCTGGAAGGGCGCGTTGCCGCACTTCATCGGTTCCTTCGGCGTGCGCTTCCTGCTGGTGGCCGAGTTCGTGCTGTTCCTGGTGATGGGCGACATCTGGGCCTGGGTCCTGCAATTCGTGATCAGCCTGTGGATCTCCACCTTCCTGGTCGTGGCTTCCCACGACTTCGAGATGGATACCGAGGAAATCGAAACGAATACCGAGGACTGGGGTATCAACCAATTGGAGCAGGCTTACGACCTCAAGGTCGTCGGCAACCGCTACGTCGACTGCTTCCTGTCGGCCGGCCTCAGCTCGCACCGCGCGCATCACGTATTGCCTTATCAGCGTAGCGGTTTCGCCAATATCGCCAGCGAGGACGTGGTCCGCGAGGAGGCCGCGAAGTTCGGTGTCGAGTGGCTGCCCGCGAAGAGTTTCTTCACCGACCGGCTGCCCAAGCAGGTCAAGGTCTACCTCCTGGCTCCTTCCGATGATGCGAAGGAACGGAACTGGGGCTTCATGCGAGAGCACTTCTCGCCGCTTGCTCTGAAGACTTGCGTCGTCTACACGGTGCAGGGCTTCACGGGGATCGGAACGGTCTAACAGCCGGCTTCCGTAGATCGGGGTGCGGTCAACATGCGCCGACCGCACCTGGATCGAATTTTCTATTGCTAAAAATTCCGAGGGGAGAAAGTTCGTGTCTATCACCATTGATGAGGGGGGCGCTCAGCCTTTCGCGGCAACCCGCTACACGACGGGGAGCGAGACCTTCGACCTGGCCCAGCTGCCGCCTACGCCGCCGACCACGATCGCTGTGATCGAAAGCGTCGCAACCGGTTCGCCGGCCCAGGTCTTCGATCAGACGGATGCCGCCGCGCAGGTTGCGGAATTGTTCTCTGATCCTACCCAGCGGGCGCGAATTCCGCGGGTGTACCAGAAAACCAAGATTGATACGCGGCACCTGGCGGTCAATCCGGTCGATCCCGAATTCCTCGCCTACTCCAAGCTGCGGGGCACCATCCGGGAGCGGATGCATCTGTTCAAGGAGCTCGCCACCCCGCTGGCGGTCGACGTCGCACAGCGCGCGCTGGCCGGAATCGCCTCTCCGGCAAGCGATATCGGCCAGGTGGTGTTCGCCACCAGCACCGGTTTCATCGCGCCCGGCGTGGACGTGGCCGTGGTCAAGCAGCTCGGGCTCTCCCCCGCGGTGAACCGCGTGATCGTGAACTTCATGGGCTGCGCCGCGGCCATGAACTCGATCCGCACCGCCACCGATTACGTGCGGGCCAACCCGGACAAGAAGTCGCTGGTCATCTGCCTCGAATTGAGTTCGGTGAACGCGGTTTTCGACGACAACATCAACGATGTCATCATTCACAGCCTCTTCGGTGACGGCTGCGGCGCGGTCGTCATCGGTGCGGGCGGGGTGCAGCAGCCGCTCTCGCCCGGCAAGATCGTCATCCGGGACAGCTTCAGCTACCTGTTCGACGATGCCGAGGACGGAATCGTGCTGGGCGTCAACGACAACGGCATCACCTGCGATCTGTCGGAGAACCTCCCGCAGTACATTCTGCGCGGGGTGAACCCGGTCATCACCGAGGTGCTGGACCGCCACGGCATGAGCAAGCGCGATATCGATCTGTGGGCGATCCACCCCGGTGGCCCGAAGATCATCGAGCAGTCCGTTGCCTCCCTTGGGATTTCCCCCGATGTGGCGGCGCCCAGCTGGGATATCCTTGCCGAGCACGGCAATATGCTCAGCGTCTCGCTGATCTTCGTGCTGGAGAAGATGATCGCTCAGACGGAGACCGACAAGCCGATCTCGACCGGCGTGGCCTTCTCCTTCGCTCCGGGTGTGACTCTCGAAGGCGTGATCTTCGACATCGTCCGCCGGTAATACGGCGCACCCCTGCCGTTTCAGAGAGCAGCAATCATGCAACTCATCAGATTCCTCATCTCGATTTCCTGGGTGCGGATCGTCGCCGTCGTCGCCGCGGGTCTCATTGCCGGCGTGGCGAACACCTACCTGGTGACACTGATCCGCGGTGTGGTGTCACCACCACCGCACCCGCCGGTGTCGGTCCAAGCCTTCGTCGTCACGGCGCTGGTCATCCTGATCAGCGGCGTGGTGTCGCAGGTGCTGCTGATCCGCCTGGCCCAGGACGCGATCTACCGGCTGCGGTCGGATCTGAGCTCGAGCATCGTCTCCGCGCCGCTCGAGCAGCTGGAACGGCTGGGCATGCACCGGCTGATGGCCACCCTCACCGAGGATGTGCGGTCGCTCTCGCAGGCGGCGACCGCCATCCCGAGCATCTGCGTCGACCTGGCCACGATCGTGGGGTGCTTCGTGTACCTCGTGATCGTGTCCGGGACCGTCTTCGCGGTCACCGTCGCGGGCACGCTGCTCGGAATCGCTTGCGTGGAAGTGATTCTCAAGCGGGTGCGCACCCTGTACAAGGAGGCGCGGGAGAACGAGGACTCGCTGCTCCGCTCCTACCAGGCGGTCACGCTGGGCATCAAGGAGCTCAAACTGCACCGCGGCCGGCGCCGGGACTTCATGGAGCGGCATCTGCTCGGCACCGCCGGCAGCCTGCGCGATCAGAATGTCGAAGCCGGTTCGAAGTTCTCCATCGGCCAGGGCTTCGGCCAGCTGCTCCAGCTGGGCACCATGGCGCTCATCCTGTTCGGGATCGCGCGCTGGTTCGAGCTGGATCAGAGCGTGATGGTCGGCTACGTGCTGGTCACCACCTTCCTGTCGATGCCGATGCAGAACTTCATGCACCGGATTCCGGACCTGCTGCGCGGCGATGTGGCGCTGAGCAAGATCCGGACCATGAACCTCGACATGGAATCCATGCACAACGAGGAGAACCTGCCCTACGACGACCGGCCGCCGGTGGAATCGGCGCGGCTGGAGCTGGTGAACGCCGGCTACAGCTACCGCTTCGAAGCGCCGTCGACGGTGCCGCCGATTCCCGGTGGGCCGCCGGACGGTCCGCCCGGAATGGGTGGCGGGCCGCGCGGGGCCGGTCTGCATCCGGCCGCCACCCGGGCGCAGCTCGCGGCCGGTGACGGTCCGGAAGGCGTTGCGGGACAAGCGGGTCCGGACGGCCACCCCGGTCATCACCACCCCGGTCACCCGGGTGGTCCGGGTCAAGGCGGTCCCGGTGGGCCGCCCCCGCATCCGAAGGGCCGGCGTCCCGCCGGTCCGCCCGGAGCGACCGGCCCGGACGTCAACGGCCACCGCTTCTTCAACCACAGCGGCCACGACAACCGTCCGCTGCCGATGGATCGCCGTCCCCTGGAAGCCAACGGGGAGCACGGTTTCGAGCTCGGCCCCATCGACCTCACCTTCGAACCGGGCCAGATCACCTTCATCGTCGGCGGCAACGGCAGCGGCAAGTCCACCCTGGCGAAACTGCTCACCGGCCTCTACGTCCCGCAAACCGGTTTCCTGTCCCTCAACGGCGAACAGATCAACCACCAGAACATCGAGTGGTTCCGCCAGCACTCCTCGGCCGTCTTCACCGATTTCCACCTCTTCGAGGACTACCTCGGCTTCGAGCCCGGTATCGACGAGCAGGTCCGAAAGTACCTGCGCGAGTTGCAGATCGACCACAAGGTGACCGTCGAGAACGGCGTCCTGTCCACCATCGCCCTCTCCCAGGGCCAGCGCAAACGCCTGGCGCTGCTGACCGCCCTCCTGGAAGACCGCCCCATCCTGCTCTTCGACGAATGGGCCGCCGACCAGGAACCCAAGTTCCGCGACGTCTTCTATCGGGAGATCCTCACCGACCTCAAGGCCCGCGGCAAAACCATCATCGTGATCACCCACGACGATCGCTACTTCCACCTCGCCGACCAACTCGTCAAACTCGACTTCGGCAAGCTCGCCGAAAAGAGCGAAGCGACAGTGGCGGCGGAGTAACCGCGAAACACGGCGACGACGGTGCCCGGTTCGGACTAAGTCCGGACCGGGCACGGTTGTATTCGGGCATGGCCAGCGAAGCAGCAGCAGCGAAACGGGTCCGCCGGGAAGAGCTCCGGGACTTTCTGCGGACTCGGCGGGCGCGGTTGACACCGGAGCAGGTCGGGCTGGTCTCCTGGGGAGCGCGGCGCACGCCGGGGTTGCGGCGGGAGGAAGTGGCGCAGCTCGCGGGGGTGGGGGTGTCCTGGTATACGTGGCTGGAGCAGGGGCGGGAGATCAATGTTTCGGCGGAGGTACTGGAGGCGGTCGGGCGGGCGTTGCGGTTGAGTGAGCGTGAGCGGGCGCATCTGTTCGTGCTGACGGGATTGAATCCGCCACGGGCGCAAGGGATTACCGGGGGCGAGGTGGAGCCGGAGCTGCGGCGGGTGGTGGAGTCGTGGGCGCCGCGCCCGGCGATTCTGCGGGATCGGTACTGGAATCTGCTTGCCATCAATGACGGGACTCGGGCGGTGTTCGGGTATGGCGATGCCGATGAGAACTGCCTGATCAGCTTTTTCACCAATGCGCGATATCGGGATCTGCATACCGAATGGGCGGCCATCGCGCCGGAGGTGGTGGCGGCCTATCGAGCGGATGTGGCGCACGCGCCGGGTGATCCGGCCTTCGCGCGGGTGATCGGCGAATTGAGCGCGGTCAGTGTGGAATTCGCCGAGCTGTGGGCGCGTCACGATGTGGGCGCACCCACGCGGACGCGGAAAGCGGTGCGGCATCCGGAAGCCGGGGAGCTGGTGTTCGACAAGACCACGCTCGCGGTGATCGATCACCCCGAGTGGTATCTGGAGCTGTACGACCCGCGGCCGGGGACCGGGACCGAGCAGCGTTTGGCGCGACTGCTCGCCGGTGGGCTGGTATCGGCGTGACCGTGTGACCGAGCAGCCTGGTGGTGGCGGACCCAGGTTGGCCGCGCACTGTTTGCGGGGTCTCCTGCTCGGAATGCTGAACGGCATGACGCACAGCAATTCTCGATTCGATGGCAAGATCGCACTTATCACCGGCGGGACCAGCGGCATGGGCCTGGCCGCCGCGAATCGCCTGCTGGCCGAGGGCGCACGGGTGATCATCACCGGGCGGGACGAGAAACGGCTCGCGATCGCGGCGGCGGAACTCGGTGCGGGACTCACCGCTACCGAGCAGCGGGAGCGCATTGTCGCGGTACGCGCGGATGTGGCCGAGCTCGGCGAACTCGACGAGCTGATCGAGACCGTCCGGACTCGATTCGGGCGGATCGAGGTGATCTTCGCCAATGCCGGTGTGGCATCCTTCGATTCGATCGAGGCGGTCACCCCGGACGAGTTCGACCGGGTAGTGGGAATCAACTTCAAAGGCGTGTATTTCACGATTCAGCGGGCCTTGCCGCTGCTCGTGGACGGCGGCGCGATCGTGATCAACGCTTCCTGGACGCTGCATCGCGGCATGCCGGGGGCCTCGCTGTACTCGGCCACCAAAGCGGCCGTGCACAATCTGGCGCATACCCTCGCGGCGGAGTTGGCGCCCAGGCGGATTCGGGTCAACTCGGTCAGCCCGGGGTACATCGCGACGCCCATGTTCCATGACAATGTGTCGCCCGAGGCGCACGACGAGGTGCTGGCGGCGGTGGCGGCCGGCCGGACCGGGACCGCCGAGGATGTGGCCGGCGCGGTCGCCTACCTGGCATCGGCGGAGGCGTCCTATGTCAACGGACAGGATCTGATCGTCGACGGCGGGTTCGTGGCCGCCATAGCCGCGCCGATGCTGTAATCGGTTCAGTCGCCGGGGAATTCGATGAGCGGCGACTGGTCGGCGGCCAGCAGGAAGTAGCCGACGAAGGTGACGTCCTCGTCGAGCGCGTCGAAGCGGGTGATGCGGGCGGCTTCGGGTTCGAAGAAGTAGTCGCCCGGGCGCAGGACGCGTTCGGGTTCGCCCTCGATCCGGTAAGCCACGGATCCGGATTCGATGCTGCCCACCACGGGGCAGTTGTGCACGTGCAGGCCCGCCACGGTGCCGGCGGGCATGGTGATGCGGCGGACTTCCACCCGGGAGACCCGTTTCGCCTGCGCGAAAGCGACATTCAGCAGTACGGAGCGGGTGACATTCGACGGAAGTTGATCTTCGGACACTTATCCAGCCTAGTCAGGCGGCCCATCGCCGGACCTGACGATGGCATGACTGGCACAGAATGTCGGTTGCTCGTCGCATCGTTGTCCGAAGCCGATCATCGGCGGGTAACCCGTTGGGTGGCATCCGATCAGCCGGATGCCACCCTTGCGGACTCAGCGCAGTGCGGCGGCCTTGCGACGGGCGGCGGCGGCCTTCTTGGCGGCCGCGGCCTGGTCCGGATCCTTCGGGGCGGCAGCCTTTTTCGCGGTCGACTTCTTCGCGGTGGAACCGTTGGCCGGGGCAGCCGCCGCAGCGGTGGCCTTGGCGACGGTCTTCTTGGCGATCGCCTTCTTCGCCGGCGCCTTCGGAGCCGCGGCATCGGCGGCCAGCACGTCCTTCAGGAACTGGCCGGTGTAGCTGTCCGCCACGGCGGCAATGTCTTCCGGGGTGCCCTGGGCGATGACCATACCGCCGCCGGAACCGCCTTCGGGACCCATGTCGATCACCCAGTCGGAGGTCTTGATGACGTCCAGGTTGTGTTCGATGACGATGACCGTATTGCCCTTGTCCACCAGGCCGTTGATGACGGTCAGCAGTTTGCGGATGTCCTCGAAGTGCAGGCCGGTGGTGGGTTCGTCGAGGATGTAGACGGTGCGGCCGGTGGAGCGCTTCTGGAGTTCCGCGGCGAGCTTGACGCGCTGCGCCTCACCGCCGGAGAGGGTCGGCGCGGACTGGCCGAGCCGGACGTAGCCGAGACCGACATCCACCAGGGTCTTGAGGTAGCGGTGGATGGAGGTGACCGGTTCGAAGAACTCGGCCGCTTCCTCGATGGGCATATCGAGGACCTCGGCGATGGTCTTGCCCTTGTAGTGGACTTCCAGGGTTTCGCGGTTGTAGCGCGCACCGTGGCAGACCTCGCAGGGGACGTAGACGTCCGGCAGGAAGTTCATCTCGATCTTCAAAGTGCCGTCGCCGGAGCAGGCTTCGCAGCGGCCGCCCTTGACATTGAAGGAGAAGCGGCCCGGCTGGTAGCCGCGCACCTTGGCCTCGGTGGTGGCCGCGAACAGGGTGCGGATCTTGTCGAAGACGCCCGTGTAGGTGGCCGGGTTGGAGCGCGGGGTGCGGCCGATCGGCGACTGGTCGACCTGCACCAGCTTGTCCAGGTGGTCGAGACCGTTCACCCGGGTGTGCCGGCCGGGGACCTGGCGCGCGCCGTTCAGCTTGTTCGCCAGCACGGTCGCCAGAATGTCGTTGACGAGCGTGGACTTACCGGACCCGGAGACGCCGGTGACCGCGGTCAGCACGCCGAGCGGGAAACTCACGTCGATGCCGCGCAGATTGTGCTCGACCGCGCCCACCACCGTGAGCTGCTTCTTCTTGTCGAGCGGACGGCGCACCATCGGCACCTCGATGCGCTCACGCCCGGAAAGGTAGGCGCCGGTGAGGGATCGCGGATCCTTCAGCAGCCCCTCGTACGGTCCGGAGTACACGATGTGACCGCCGTGCTCACCGGCGAGCGGGCCGATATCGACCACCCAGTCCGAGGCGTGGATGGTGTCCTCGTCGTGTTCGACCACGATGAGGGTGTTGCCGAGACTCTTGAGCCGCGTGAGGGTTTCGATCAATCGGCGGTTGTCGCGCTGGTGCAGGCCGATGGACGGTTCGTCCAGCACATACAGCACGCCGACCAGTCCGGAACCGATCTGAGTCGCGAGCCGGATGCGCTGCGCCTCACCACCGGAGAGCGTGGCGGCCGCGCGCGACAGCGTCAGGTATTGCAGGCCGACGTCCAGCAGGAAGCCCAGGCGCGCCTGGATCTCCTTGATCACCTGCGCGGCGATCGCGGCCTGGCGCTCGTCGAGGGTCAGCGAGTTCAGGAAGTCGGCGGCCTCGCCGATGGACAGATCCGACAGCTCGGCAATGGACTTGTGCCCACCGCCGGAGGCGAGCGTGACGGCCAGGATCTCCGGGCGCAGGCGCGCGCCATTACACACGGGGCAGGGGATATCCCGCATGTACCCGTCGTAGTGCTCCTTCATCGCCTCGGATTCGGTGGCATCCATGCGCCGCTGCAAGAACGGCATGACGCCTTCGAAATCGGCGTAGTAGGAACGCTTCCGGCCGTACCGGTTGGTATAGGAAACGTGCACCTGCTCGGAACTGCCCTCCAGCACGGCCTTTCGTGCCTTCGCGGGCAGGTCCTGCCACGGGGTGTCCATGCTGAAGCCGATGGCCCCGGCCAGACCCGACAGCAGCCGGGTGAAGTATTCGGCGGTCTGCCCGCGCGACCACGGCGCGATGGCGCCCTCGGCGAGGCTCAACTCCGGATCCGGCACAACGAGATCCGGATCGACCTCCTTGCGGATACCGAGACCCGTGCAATCCGGGCAGGCGCCGTAGGGCGAGTTGAAGGAGAACGAGCGCGGTTCCAGATCCTCGATATCGAGCGGATGACCGTTCGGGCAGGCCAGCCGCTCGGAGAAGCGCCGCTCCCGGTCGTGCGCGTGCTCGTCGCGATCCACGAAGTCCAGCACCACGATGCCGTCGGCCAGCCGCAGCGCGGTCTCGATCGAATCCGTCAGGCGCTGTTTGGAACCGGGCTTCACGGCGAGGCGGTCCACGACCACCTCGACATCGTGCTTCTCCTGCTTCTTCAGCTTGGGCGGGTCGGTCAGCGGATACACCACGCCGTCCACCCGCACGCGGGAGTAGCCCTGCGAGTTCAGCTGGTCGAACAGGTCGACGAATTCGCCCTTGCGGGTGCGCACCACCGGCGCGAGCACCTGGAACTTGATGCCCTCCTCCATGGCGAGCACCTGGTCCACGATCTGCTGCGGCGACTGCTTCTCGATGAGATGACCGCAGGTCGGGCAGTGCGGAATGCCCGCGCGCGCGAACAGCAGGCGCAGGTAGTCGTAGACCTCGGTGATGGTGCCGACCGTGGAGCGCGGATTGCGGTTGGTCGACTTCTGGTCGATGGAGACCGCCGGCGACAGGCCCTCGATGAAGTCCACATCCGGCTTGTCCATCTGCCCGAGGAACTGGCGCGCGTAGGCCGAGAGCGATTCGACGTAGCGCCGCTGACCTTCCGCGAAGATGGTGTCGAAGGCCAGCGAGGACTTGCCCGACCCGGACAAGCCGGTGAATACGATGAGGCTGTCACGGGGTAGGTCGAGATCGACCCCTTTCAGGTTGTGCTCCCGTGCTCCGCGCACCGTAAGGCGATCCGCCACTAGCCGTCCTTCCAACGTTTCGGCATCCAGAACTACCCCCGACGCCATGCTAGGCGTGCCCACCGACAAGTTCGGTTCAGGCAAGCTCAACGCTGGTCACAGCGTGTTTATTTCACTCACGCCGCGCATGCGGACCGCGATGCGGCCGTCGTCACACCGCTTTCGGATACACCGGTTCACCGAGATTCTCGGTCGCGCCGATCGCGCTCGGCAGCTCCGGCACGCCGCGGCGCGCGCATCCGGTGGTGATGGCCCGGGGCGCGAGCGCGCGTTCCCGCGGCCGGCCCTCGGCATCGGCGGCGGTCACCAAGGTCAGGTCGCCGTCGAATCGGCGATAGAGCAATCGCCCGCGCAGGGTGTCCGGATCGGTGAAGAAGAGATAGGGCAGTCCGCCCCCGCACAGCACCGCGGCCGCCTCGTCCTCGAGCAGCACCGGCACCGGATCCCGATGCTGGCGCAGGGTGCGTACCGACGCGGACCCGGACCAGCACACCACCGCGTCGAGTCCGGAGTCGGCGTCGGTGAACAGGTGTGCGTCGTAGTCCAGAGCATCGAGAGTCTTGGCGGCGGTGGCGGGCGTGGCGACCTGTAGTAGGCAATCCTTGCGCCGCACAATCGGTTTCGGCGCGCTCACCACGCCGAGATCCGGTCGTGCCGGGTCCGGCCAGGGCCGGGACGTTTCGTCCGGTGGACAGCCCAGTCGCAGGTCGAGGCGTTCCAACGCGAACGTGGTCGCAAACCGTCCCGGCCCGGCGACCTGAACCCGGTACGCCTTCCCCAGCGCCCGGATTCCGGCTTGTACCAAGGTGGTTTCGCCCTCGGTACCGGGCCAGTCGAGGCGGGCCCGTACGGGTCCGTCCAGCCCGTGCCGGCGCAGGATCCGGCCGAGGCCGCGCACCAGTCGGGTCACCTCGGCCGGTGGAACGGGCCCGCGTGTGGTCACGACGAAATCCGGATCGATACCGCTCGACCACACTTCCGACGCGCCCATAGCCGACCCACTTCCCGTTTTCCGACCCGGCAACCCGTACCCATGCCATCACGCTCGCTGCCGCGCCGACAGTGCCGAAGGTCCCAATCCGGACCACTTTCCGGGAAATTATTCCGGTAAAAGGTTGGCAATAAGTTGCTTCACTCGAAACCAACTGTGGGACAGTCACGTTCGACAGAACAATCATCCGGCAACCGGGTCCGCCGTAAGATACCCGGTGCCGTGTGCGCCTCCGCCGGACAGCAGGACACTCATGCACGACGCCCCACGCACCGGTCCCTACTCGGTGCGTGACACGCTGTCGCAGCTGCGATTACGCGAGTTGCTCACCGAGGTGAAGGATCGGGTAGAGCAGATCATCGACGCCCGCGATCGCATCGACGGGCTCGTCGAAGCCATGCTGGCGGTCACCTCCGGGCTCGATCTGGACCAGACCCTGCAAACCATCGTGCGCGCCGCGACCGGACTGGTCGACGCCCGGTACGGGGCACTCGGGGTGTGCGGGCACGAACAGCTGCTGGCCCAGTTCATCTACCACGGCATCGACGATCGGACCCGCACGCTCATCGGCGAACTCCCGCAGGGGCACGGCGTGCTGGGCCTGCTGCTGCGCACCCCCGAGCCGATCCGGCTGGACAATCTCGCCGGGCATCCGGCCTCGGTCGGCTTCCCGCCGCATCATCCGCCCATGCGGTCCTTCCTCGGCGTGCCCGTGCGGATTCGCGGCGAGGTGTTCGGAAACCTCTACCTCACCGAGAAATCCGGCGGACACCCGTTCACCGAGGACGACGAGGTGCTGTTGCAAGCGCTCGCCGCGGCGGCCGGTATCGCGGTGGACAATGCCCGGCTCTACGAATCCGCGCGCACCCGGCAGGCCTGGATCGAGGCGACCCGGGACATCACCACCGAATTCCTGGCGGGCACCGAACCCAATCAGGTGCTGGCCCACGTGGTCGAGCACGCGCGCGAACTCACCGCCTCGCAGCGCGCGCTGCTGGCCGTGGTGCCCGACCCGGACGCGCCGCCCGAAGAGGTCACCGAACTGATTGTGGCGCAATGGTCGGGGCCGGGCGAAGACCGCGCGCACCCGACCGTGCGGACCACCGGCACCGAGATCGGCCGCGCGCTCAACACCCGCACCCCGCTGCGTTTCGACGATGCCAAACGGGTGGACCTGGGGCGGTTCATTCCCGACCTCGGGCCCGCGCTGGTGCTGCCGCTGCACACCCCGGATTCCACGCTGGGCGTGCTGATCACGCTGCGCACCGCCGAATCCCTGCCCTACTCCGACGAATTGGTGGAGCTGATCGGCGCGTTCACCGATCAGGCCGCGCTGGCAATGCAATTGGCGGTGGCGCAGCGGCGCATGCGGGAACTGGACATCCTCACCGACCGCGATCGCATCGCCCGCGACCTGCACGATCACGTGATCCAGCGGCTCTTCGCCGTCGGGCTGTCACTCCAGGGCACGGTGCCGCGCGCCCGGGTTCCCGAAGTGCGGCAACGCCTCTCCGACACCATCAACGATCTTCAGGACGTGGTCGAGGAGATCCGCACCTCGATCTTCGACCTGCACGGCGGCAACGGGCACTCCACCCGGCTGCGCCAGCGCATCGAACGCGCGGTGAAACAGCAGACCACCGATACCGAGATCCGGGCGCTCATGCACATCACCGGCCCGCTGTCGGTGGTGGAGCCGAGCCTGGCCGATCATGCCGAAGCCGTTGTGCGCGAAGCGGTCAGCAATGCGGTGCGGCATTCGGGGGCGGGCACCATCACCATCGATATCGGGGTGGCCGACGATCTCACCATCGTGGTCGCCGACGACGGGTGCGGCATCCCGGACGGCATCACGCCCAGCGGGCTCACCAACCTCGCGCGGCGCGCCGAGGAGTCAGGCGGCCGGCTCGCGGTCTACCCGCGGCGCGATGCCAACGGGGCGGAGACCGGTACCAAGCTGCACTGGTCGGTGCCACTGCACTGACGCGGCGCTAACCGATCGGGCCGAGCACCAGCGCCGAATTGTGGCCGCCCATACCGAGAGCCGTCTTCACCGTGATGCCCCCGCTATGCGGCTGCACCCCATCGACCAGGCGGGCATGCGCGGGCGCGACGATCGGCGCGGACACCACCCGGCCGCGCTCGTAGCCCATGGCGATGGCCGCCACCTCCACCCCGGCCGCGGCCGCCTGGCAGTGCCCGGTCAGCGGTTTGGTGGCCACCACCTGTGGCCGATTATCGAATATTTCGGCGAGCAAAGCGGTTTCGGCGTCATCGCACTGCTTGGTGCCCGACCCGTGGGTATTCAGGTAGGCCACTTCCTCCGGCCGCACATCGGCATTCGCGAGCGCGCGCCGCACGCATTCGAAGATCTGCTCGTAGGACGGCTCCACCGAGATCACGTGATAGCCGTCGTTGGACATGCCGCCGCCGAGCACCGCCGCGTACGGACGATCCGCCTCGCGGGTGACCACGAAAGCCGTGGACGCCTCACCGAATCCGAAGCCGCGGCTGCCCTCCTGGAACGGGCGGCAGGCGTCGAGCGGATCGGTGTCGTCGACCGCCGCGCCGAGCGCGACGAAGGGCTCCACCATGTCGGGGGTGGCGGAGAGATCGGTGGCCACCACGATCACGTCGTCGGCCATGCCCTGGGCCAGCCACAGCTGCGCGGTGAGCAGTGCCACATTGGCCGAGGAGCAGGCGGCGGTGACGTTCATCGACGGACCGTGGAAACCGAACTCGCTCATCAGCATCGACACCGGGGTGGAGGGCAGCAGCCGCAGGTAGTCGCGGGAGCGGCGGCGCGATCCGTCCACGGTGTAGAAGTCGCGCCATTCGTAGACGTTGCCCAGCACGATGGCGTGCAGCAGGCCGACGGTGCGGCCCGGCCGCCAGCCGCGTTCCTTCGCGTCGGCGACGGCTTCGCGCGCCGATCCCAGGAACGCCCGCAGATACCGACTGGGCGGAAGCTCCGGATCGCCGCCGTCCGGCACGCGGGCAACCCATCCGTGCCGATCGCGCTCCGGGCCGTACCCTGGATAGAGCCGGGCCGCTGGCTTGCCGCTCAGCAAACCCTCCCAGAGGGTTTCCCGGCCCCACCCGTACCCGGTGACGGCGCCGATTCCGGCAATGGTCATATGATCTTGGTGCTGCTCAGCGGTAGGCGGGTTGGGGATGGTGCCAGGCATTGCATCGCTCCTTCTCGATCCGGTGCCCGTAATGATCACCACTCCCGGGCCGATGCTGTGCGGAACTGTGATTCATTCAATACCCTCGGCGGCGATGTTCCAGCAATCGCTCCGACAACAAAATGGTGCCGTGCTCCAACGACATGTCGCAATGACGATCAGGGGGTGCAAGTGGTGGTGGGTAACGATCGGGCAAACGCACCGACCGATGCCGAGCAACTGGCCCAGCGTTACCGGTCGCTGATCGACTACAGCCCCGACGGCGTAGTCGTCCACGAGCGCGGCAGAGTCGTCTACGCCAACCCGGCGACCGTGCGGATGCTGGCCGCCGGATCCGCCGACGACATCATCGGGCAGCCGGTCACCACCTTCGTCGATCCGGTCTCGCTGCCGGGCATGCTGGATCGCATTCGCCGGCTCACCATCACCGGCACCGCCTCCGAACCCTCGGAGATGACCCTGCTGCGCTGCGACGGCGGCACCGTGGACGTGGAGACCGTCTCCGTGCTGACCGCGTGGCACGACCGGCTGGCGTATCAGGTGGTGCTGCACGACCTCACCGCGCAACGCCGGGCCGAGGCGGCGCAGCGGCGGGCCGAGCAGTTCTTCACCACCGTGGTCTCGCAGCTCGAGGAGGGCGTGGTGGTGATCAGCCGGAGCGGGAAGATCGAATCCATCAATCCGGCGGCGCTGCGGATCTTCGGCTGGAACGGGCCGGATCTGATCGGCGTGCCGTACACCGAACTGCCGCTGTCGCTGCTGGACGCCAATGCCCAGCCGCTGCCGGGGGATCAATATCCGATCGTGCGGACCCTGGCCACCGGAGAGGCGGTGACGCGCTTCGTGTTCGGCGTGGACCGGCCCGACGGGCAGCGGCGCTGGCTCTCCACCAGTTGCCGGTTGCTGAACCCGGCCGACCCCAACTCCCCCGCCGTGTCGTCCTTCAACGACATCACCGAATTCCGGGCCAGCCGTAGGCAATTGGAGTACCAGGCGACGCACGATCCACTGACCGGGCTGGCCAATCGGGCGCTCGTGCTGTCGCGGTTGGCGGCGGCGCTGGGCACCACCGAGGCGTTGCCGGTGTCGACGGTCATGTTCATCGACCTGGACGGGTTCAAGGCGATCAACGACACGCTCGGGCATGCCATCGGGGACACGGTGTTGCAGATCGTGGCGCAGCGATTGCAGCGCGGGCTGCGCTCCGACGATGTGGTCGGGCGGATCGGCGGGGACGAGTTCCTGGTGCTGCTCTCGGGGCGGACTTCCGAGGAGGACCTCGCGCAGCTGACCACGCGATTGCAGCAGGCGATGGCCGAGCCGATCATCGCGCGCGGGCATCGCATCCAGGTCAACGCCTCGATCGGCATCACCCGGCTGGGTTCGGGCGAGACCCGCACGCCCGAGGCCGTGCTGCACGACGCCGATATCGCCATGTACCGCGCCAAGCCGCCGAATCACCGGGACAGCGGGAAGCTGATCCGGCGGACCGACAACACCCACGCGTCCTGAATCGACCACGGTCGGGCGGCCGCGCCGAGGATATGCGCAGCCCGGCCGCATAGTTGCGACCATCACGTTTACCTGCGGATACGGCAGCGGCGGAAATCGCCAACTAGAATCGACAACTCTGTTCTTCGATGGTTCGCGTGTCGTGCGTCCACGGCAGACGTGGTGAAAGAGGAGTTCCGTTTTGCCCGACCTCACGGAGGATCGCCCTGTGTCCGCGTCCGATCCCGCCGCTGCGGAATCTCCGGATCTGGAGCGCGAACAGCAGTACTTGACGAAGCTCTACCAGCAGTTGGACGGGATGCGCGCGTATGCGCAGCGGCGGCTGAAGACCGTGCTGCTGGAAACGGGTGGCACGCCGCAGGCGCGGAGTGAGCGGGAGTCGTTCACGCAGCTGTACTCCGAGGATCTGTCGAAATACGATGCGGCCGAGCATGGTCTGTGCTTCGGGCGCATCGATCTGGCGGACGGCGTGCACAGCGACGGATCGAACGGCGACGCGGCCGGTGCGAACGGCAGCAGCGCGAACGGCTCGGGCGAGTTCCGCTATATCGGCCGTATCGGCATCCTCGACGAGTCCTCCGACTACGAGACGCTGCTGCTGGATTGGCGTGCGCCACTGGCCCGCCCGTTCTACCTGGCCACCACCGCCGCCCCCGACGGCGTCACCCGCCGCCGCCACATTCGCTCGCGCAACCGCAAGGTCACCGCGGTCAACGACGAATACCTGGACCTGGATGCCGCCCGCCGCGACGGCGTGGTGACCGACGACAGCGGCGTCGGCAGCGAAAGCGCGCTGCTGTCCGCGCTCAATGCCGCCCGCACCGGGCATATGAACGACATCGTGGAAACCATTCAGAGCGAACAGGATTCGATCATTCGCTCCGAGCACAAGAGCGTGCTCGTGGTGCAGGGCGGGCCGGGCACCGGCAAGACCGCGGTGGCGCTGCATCGCGCGGCGTACCTGCTGTACACCTACCGGCAGCAGCTGGACAAGGCCGGCGTGCTCATCATCGGGCCCAACTCGACCTTCCTCGATTACATCGGGCAGGTACTGCCGTCGCTGGGTGAGACCGGGGTGCTGCTCTCGACCATCGGCAATCTGTATCCGGGGGTGCAGGCGACCGTCGAGGATTCGCTGCGCGCGGGTGAGCTCAAGGGCTCTCTGGCGATGCTCGAGGTACTGAAGAAGGCGGTGCGGGACTGGCAGGAGATTCCGTCCGAGCCGATCCGGCTGCACTTCGACGGGCACGACCTGACGCTGGATCGCAAGATCGTCACCAAGGCGCGCGGCCGGGCCCGGTCCTCGCGGCGGGCGCACAACCTGGCGCGGCCGGTGTTCGCGGCGGGCGTGGTGGACGCACTCACCGATCAGCTGGCGGCGGCCATCGGGGCCAATCCGCTGGGCGGGCGGAACCTGTTGAGCCAGACCGATCTCACCGAGATCCGCGACGAGATGCGGGCCGACACCGATATTCAGCGGGCCATCGCCGGATTGTGGCCGATCCTGAGCCCGCAGGAGGTGCTGGCCGGGCTGTGGGCCGACCCCAAGCGGCTGGCCCGCGCGGCCGGCCAGCTCAGCCAAGCCGACCGCGACGAGCTGTACCGCCCTGATCACGGTGAATTCAGCGATGCCGACGCGCCGCTGCTGGACGAGCTCGCCGAACTGCTCGGCGTCGACGACACCGAGGAGCGCGAACGCGCCCGCCGGCGCTGGCGGGCCCAGCTGGCCGAGGCGCAGGACGCGCTGGACATCCTGACCGGTTCCGCGCCACAGGATCTCGAGGACGAACTCGATCCCGAACTGCTCATGGCCTACGACCTGATCGACGCCTCCCAGCTCGCCGAACGCCAGCAGGTCCGCACCAGCCAGACCACCGCCGAACGCGCCGCCGGGGACCGCACCTGGACCTACGGGCACGTCATCGTCGATGAGGCGCAGGAGCTTTCGGAGATGGCGTGGCGAATGGTGATGCGGCGCATCCCCAATCGCTGGATCACCGCCGTCGGCGATGTGGCACAGACCGGCGATCCGGCCGGGGCCTCGTCCTGGCAGCAGGTCCTGGAACCGTATGTGGCCAAGCGGTGGAAGCTGACCGAGCTCACCGTCAACTACCGCACGCCGTCGGAGATCATGGCCATCGCCGCCGATGTGCTCGCCGAGATCGACCCCGGCGTCTCCATCCCGCGCTCGATCCGCGACTCCGGGTTCCAGCCCGCCGCCCATCGCGTGGCGAGCGACGAACTGGGCGCGGAAGTGAAGCGCCTGGTCGACGCCGAAGCCGCGCATCCGGGCACCACCACCGTCATCGTCCCCCACGACCTGATGCCGGAACTGACCCACCTGAACAGTGATTCGGTGCGCGTGCTGACCGTCCACGATGTGAAGGGCCTGGAATTCGACGCGGTCATCCTCGCCGAACCGCACCGCATCCTCGGGGAATCCCCGCGCGGCATGAACGACCTCTACGTCGCCCTGACCCGAGCCACCCAGCGCCTGGCGGTAGTGCACACCGAGGAGCTACCGGAGGTCCTGCACCGCCTGCGGTGAAGTGCGTGAATACAGCAGCGGCCGTGCCCGGGTGGGCACGGCCGCTGCTTTTTGCTCGTCTTAACGCACGGTGTGCACGATCAGCACGTCCGCGCGGGACTTACGGGCCACGTCGGCCGGGACGGAGCCCAGCAGACGGCCGGCGAGGGTGTTGAGGCCGCGGTTACCGACGACCAGCAGGTCGGCTTCGACCTCCTTGAGCAGGGTCAGCAGCGACTCGACGGGCTCACCGACGACGGCCTTCTCGACGATATTGGTCGCGCCGGCGGCTACCGCCTTGTCGCGGGCCACGCGCAGGATCTCGCTGGTGGGTGCGGAACCGCGCACCTGGTATGCCTCGTCCTTGAGCACGTCGGCGGCGGCGGCCACATCGCGGTCGTCGGTCGGGTAGTACGCGCACGCGATGTAGAGCGTCGCACCCTCGTCGCCGGCCAGAGCCGCGGCCCGCTCGACGGCGACGTACGACGAGTCCGAGCCATCGGTACCGACGACGATCGTCCGGTAGGCGGTCATTCTCTCCTCCAAGTGCAAGGGTCGGGGCCACGGTTTCCCCCGCGTGGTGCGGTTACCACCGCGGCAACTTCGCCTGACAATAGCGGCATAACCGACGGAAATTTTCGATATCGCAACACATCACACTCGCGTCGCGCGGCCGCTCCGCAACACATTCGCGGAGCGGCCCGTGAACGACCCTGACTACCAGCAAAAAGGCGAGCGATTGTGACACCGCACAAAAATCGCGAACCTTATTGCGGCGCTGGGAGGTTCGTCACACGCTAGCGATAATCGGCCCAGAACCAGCCGAGAATCACGCTGAGGATGTGCATGCGTTCCCTATCCCTTCGGCCGATCGATGACGGGCAATACTAACGCCGTCATCGACGCGGCCGATCCGGGCCCGGTTCAGAGGCTGAAAAGCGGTCCGGTGATGGTCAATCCGAGATCCGTGCCGACGTAGGCGAAGAAGGCGAAGAGCATGAGCGCCGCGCCCGCCAATGCCAGATCCTTGTTGAAGTGCACCATTTCGGTCTGCTTGGCCTGGGCGTCGGTCTCCTTCCAGAAGGCGTGCATCAAGAACGCCGTCGGCAGCAGGAAGACGAACAGCAGCAGGGCGCCGAGGTCGGCCCAGACGCCGAGCAGGACGCTCAGTCCGCCCGCGATGAGCAGCACGCCCGAGGCCATTACCGCCGGCTTGGGCATCGGCACGCCCTTGAACTTCGCGTACTGCGCCATCGCGTCGGCCTGCGCGATGTGGCCGAAGCCGGAGCTCAGGAACAGCAGGACGAACAGCACCCGTCCGATCAGAACCAGCACGTCCATGGCCATCTCCTTCATTGATTCGCCATTTGGGTGACACGGCAACCAACTCATCAGGAGGGCGGGGTATTCCCGTTGTTCAGGAGGGTATCGAGGTGCGGGCGTATTCGAGCGGAGCCATACCGATCTCCTTGGAGAACTCGTTGGAGAAGTGCGCCTGATCGAAGTAGCCCAGGTCCAGGGCCAGCGCGGCCAGGTCGGAGACGCGGCCCTCGGCGAGCAGGTGCGCGCCGTCCTGGAGGCGGTAGCGACGCAGCACGGCTTTGGGGCTGGTGCCGACATAGCGGCGGAAGAGGCGTTGCAGGGTGCGGATCGGGAGCTCGAACAGGTCGGTGAGCTGGTCGACCCGGGTCAGGTCCCGGTCCCGCTCCATGGTTTCGATAATGCGCAGGACCAGGCGGTAGGACTCGTCGTCGGCTACGCCGCGGCGGTCGAACTCACCGGCCAGAAAGTCCTCGACCAGAGCCCGGCGGCCTTCGAGTTCGGGTTCGGCGAGGACCTTTTCGGCCAGGCCCCGCGCCTCGGGCAGCACATCGGTCAACGGCACCGAGGTGTCGCGTAGTGAACTGACGTCCAGGCCGGTGAACGCGCCGAACCCGCCGGCCCGGAACTTGACGCCGAATGTCTCACCCGCCTCGGCCAATTCGCGGGTGTACTTGGTACTCCAGACGCCGCTGACGAAGCCGCCGGTATGGCTGTGCTCGCGTTCGAAGGTCATGTTCACCGCCGGGAACGGCAGCACCTCGGCGTAGTAGGGCGGGCGGCCGCGCAGGTCCCACTCGACCGCCCAGTACCACTCGACATACCGGCACACCCGCTCCCCCGCCGCGAGCCGGCGATGGTTGCCGGTGCGGATCTGTTCCCACGGCCGCAGAATGCCTTTCGCGGTCTCCGGCGGCGGGACCGGACGCGGCTGGAGCCGGCCCGCACCGGTGCCGTCGTCATGCGGCATGAGGCTGTCGCTTTCTTACAAGAACGAAAAGGCGATCCGGACCAGAGTTGGAGGCATGAGCGAAACAGTGCATCCGATTCCCGAGGGCTACCACTCCATCACCTGCTTCCTGGCCGTTCCCGACGGCAATGCCGCCATCGACTTCTACTCCGCGGTCTTCGGCGCGAAGGTGCTGAGCCGCAACGACCTTCCCGACGGCCAGCCCGCACACGCCGAACTGCTGATCGGCGATTCCACCATCCAGATCGGCATGCCCATGCCCGACGAGGGCGTGCGCGCCCCCGAAGAAGGCTGGGTGCACACCAGCATCGTCCACTACTGCCCCGACGTCGACGCCGTCGCCAAGCTCGCCCGCGAACACGGAGCCCGCTACGTCGACGAACCCCAAACCTTCGTCACCGGCGACCGCTACGGCCGCGTCATGGACCCCTTCGGCCACCGCTGGGTCGTCATGACCCGAGTCGAGGACGTCTCCCGCGAAGAAGCCGAGCGCCGCGTGAACGATTGGATCGCCAGTTCCGCCACTCCGAGCCTCTAGCGGGCAACCGAGGGCCGCCGACCGTCCGCAACCCGGGCCGGCGGTCGGGTGCCGAACCGATTCCGGACGTACCCGGCGAGTTACCCTCGCCAGCACGAAATCAGTTGTTACGTAGGCGATTCCACTCACTCGATACCGGCGGCGTCCATGCCGCGTAGCTCCTTCTTGAGGTCGGCGATCTCGTCGCGGAGGCGGCCCGCGAGCTCGAATTGGAGTTCGCGGGCGGCGTTCATCATCTGGGCGGTCATGTCCTTGACCAGGTCGGCGAGTTCGGCGCGCGGCATGGACTTGATGTCGCGGCCCTCGTAGACGCCGGCGCTGACGGCGCGGCCGGGTTCGCCCTGGGCGCGGCGGCCGCGGCTGGCATTGCGGCCCGAGCCGCCGATCTCGACTTCGGAATCCTCGGCTTCGCGATAGACCTGGTCGAGAATGTCGGCGATCTTCTTGCGCAGGGGTTTCGGATCGATTCCGTGCTCTTCGTTGTAGGCGATCTGCCGGGCCCGGCGGCGGTCGGTCTCGTCGATGGCGTGCCGCATGGAATCGGTGATCTTGTCCGCGTACATGTGGACCTCACCGGAGACATTGCGCGCCGCGCGGCCGATGGTCTGGATCAAGCTGGTGCCCGACCGCAGGAAGCCTTCCTTGTCGGCGTCGAGAATCGCGACCAGGGAGACCTCCGGCAGGTCGAGACCCTCGCGCAACAGGTTGATGCCCACCAGCACGTCGTATTCGCCGAGCCGCAGCTGCCGCAGCAATTCCACCCGGCGCAGGGTATCGATCTCGGAGTGCAGGTACCGCACCCGTACACCCAGCCCGAGCAGATAGTCGGTCAGATCCTCGGACATCTTCTTGGTGAGCGTGGTGACCAGCACGCGCTCGTCCCGCTCGGTGCGCAACCGGATCTCGTGCACCAGATCGTCGATCTGGCCCTTGGTCGGCTTCACCACCACGTGCGGATCCACCAGACCGGTCGGGCGAATCACCTGTTCGACGAATTCACCACCGGCCTGGCCCAATTCGTAGGGGCCGGGGGTGGCCGACAGATACACCGTCTGCCCGATCCGGTCGGCGAACTCCTCCCAGGTGAGCGGCCGGTTGTCGACGGCCGAGGGCAGCCGGAACCCGTACTCCACCAGGTTCCGCTTGCGCGACATATCGCCCTCGTACATGGCGCCGATCTGCGGCACCGTCTGATGCGATTCGTCGATGACGAGCAGGAAGTCCTCGGGGAAGTAATCGAGCAACGTGGCCGGCGCGGTGCCCGCCCCGCGACCGTCGATATGCCGCGAATAATTCTCGATGCCCGAGCAGAACCCGACCTGTTTGATCATCTCCAGGTCGTATTGGGTGCGCATCCGAAGTCGCTGCGCCTCCAGCAGTTTGCCCTGTTTCTCGAATTCCGCCAGCCGCACCTCGAGTTCGGCTTCGATATCTTTGACCGCGCGTTCCATCCGCTCCGGACCGGCCACATAATGCGTAGCCGGAAAAATGCGGACCATATCCACCTGCCGCACCACATCACCGGTGAGCGGATGCAGGTAATACAGCGCCTCGATCTCGTCACCGAAGAATTCGATGCGGATCGCCAATTCCTCGTAGGAGGGAATGATTTCGACGGTGTCGCCGCGCACCCGGAAGGACCCACGGGTGAACGACATGTCGTTGCGGGTGTATTGCACATCGACCAGCAAACGCAGCAGCCGATCCCGGTCGATCTCGCCGCCGACCGTCAGCGAGACCGAGCGGTCCAGGTAGGACTGCGGCGTGCCGAGGCCGTAGATGCACGACACCGACGCCACCACGACCACATCGCGCCGCGAGAGCAGGCTCGAGGTGGCCGAGTGCCGCAAACGCTCGACATCGTCGTTGATCGAGCTGTCCTTCTCGATATACGTATCGGTCTGCGCGATGTATGCCTCGGGCTGGTAGTAGTCGTAGTACGAGACGAAGTACTCGACCGCGTTGTTCGGCAGCATCTCCCGCAGCTCATTGGCCAACTGCGCCGCCAGCGTCTTGTTCGGCGCCATCACCAGCGTCGGCCGCTGCAACCGCTCGATCAGCCACGCCGTGGTGGCCGACTTACCGGTACCGGTCGCACCGAGCAGCACCACATCCCGCTCCCCCGCCGTGATGCGCCGCTCCAGTTCGGCGATGGCGGCAGGCTGGTCACCGGCCGGCACATGGTCGCTGACCACCTCGAACCGCCCGCCGAGCCGCTCGATAGCGCCGATCGGCCGGTGCTCCGAATGCGCCAGCGGCAGGTCGTCCGGGATCTCGGTTGCGAAAGCCATGCTCACCAGCCTAGGACGCCCCACCGACAGATTCCTCCCGGCCGACCCGCGCCGTGCTGCCGGGGCGGCCCCGGAAGCGGCCCGGCGCAGCGGTACAGCCCCACTCGAACGGGCAATCGAAGGACAGTACGGCCGCCGGCCGGCGGTCGCGACGAAGGAGAAGAGGATATGGCACAACGACTTTCGACAGCCGATCCGCAGTGGTCGGATTGGATGCGGGAAAAGGACAGCCTGTGGAAGTGCCCGACCGACCGGGTGCTCATCGGCCGGGAACATCGGGGCGACGAGAACGGAAAGACCAGGTACCGGTATGCCCGGCTGGTGCTCGGCGAGGGCGAGAACGTGGTGACCGCCGCGGTGACCCAGGGCGAGTGGAGCAGCCCGATCCGCGAATCGGGCGGCCGGTTCGCCGCCGATGACGGGGAGGTATTGATCGGACGTGAGCATCAGGGGGACGAATCCGGGGTGACCAGGTATCTCGTCGGCACCGTGGCGGTCGACGGCCGGCCGGTGTCCTTCAGCGATACCGGGTGGTCGGAATCGGTTGCCGAATCCGCGAGCCAGCTCGTCGCGCGGGACGGGGAGGTCATGATCGGCCGGTCGCATGCCGGCGACGAGAACGGTACGACCCAACATCAGAACGCGCGAGCGGAGCTGCTCGACTGAGCGGCGGCGACCCTGGGGCGACGCGAACGAACCGAGCAGTATTCAAATGTCCGAATTATCCGTTCTCGCAAGAGAGTTCGGGAAAATTTCAACAGGGTGACAGTGAAATTCCTTTTCCCTCAGAGGGGTTCCGCTCCCAGCTCACAGGTGTAACCTGAGACGGCTGGTCGGACGAGTCGAGAAGGGCGAGGCGATGACCGGTCTTCGTATGCCACAGCGCAATTCCACGAATGGAGTACACCCCTACCGGATGAGCGGCATCAATCACTCGGCTTCCCCGCACCGCCCCAGACTCGAATATTTCAATCTGGCCGAGCTGTCCTGGACCGATCACCACGGATACGTACACCCCGTCGAACGCGTGCACGCCGAACCCTGGGGCCTCTACGTCGAGCGCCTGGTGGACAACCCGCGCTTCCACTACATCGAATCGTGGCTGCTGCCGGAGCTTTCGCTGCGCGCCACCGTCTACCATCTGCGTCCCGGCCACGACCGCGGGCAGACCTACTACCTCGATATCGGCGACTACGGACCGGTAGAGCCCAAGAAGTGGCGCGCCGAGGGGCATTACCTGCACGTGGTGGCGCGGCCGGGGCAGGTCCCGGAGCTGGTGGGCATCGACGAGCTGCTGGCCGCACACGCGGCGGGCCACTTCGATACCGCGCGCACCCACAAGGCCATCGAACAGGCCGCGCACGTGGTGGACGGCATCGCCGGATGCGATCACGATGTCGATCGCTGGTTCGCCACCAAAGGCGTAGCCCTCACCTGGCTGTAGCGATCCGGTCACAGCCCACGGCGTTGAGCGGGCGGAATCGGGAATCCGGGCGGAGAATCAGAAAACCGCCCGGACCGTCTTGCGCTCGGCCCGGGCGGTTTTCGACACTGGACTGTCCGTCCTCCGACTAGCCGGACAGGCTCGGGATCAGCCCGCCCAGTCCGCCGCCGCAACCGAAGCTGCCCGTGCTGCTGCTGGCGCCCACCTGCACGGTGATCGAATCACTGATCAGGATCTGCCGCGCCTCGATCTTGTGCGATCCGGCCGTCGACGGCGTCCACTTCAGGGTCACCTTGTTGCTCAGCAACGACGGCGACACCGGGCTACCCGGAATGTCGGTGCCGTTGTCGGTGAACTTCACGGTGGACAACCGGTCCACCTCGACCGATGCGGTGAGGGTGTAGGAGCAGCCGACCTTGTGGTCGCTGCCCGATACCTCGAGATTGCCCACCCACGCGCCGGCCTGGGGCGCGGCCAGCACCATGGTCGCGGCCAGCGCGCCGAAGGTGGTGAGCCCCATACCGACCCGACGAACCCGGGCCTTCTGTGCGTTCATGCAGGTACTTCCCTTTGTTGTGCTCCCCCGCCCAGGTGCGGCGGGTCAGCGCAGATTAGCGAAATACGTGCGCTTCAGATTGGGTTTCGGTGAAATTCGCCCGATCGGAACCCGGCGATTCAGCAATCTGTCGGCGACGCAACACGCGCTCCCCTGGACGACCGCCGCCCGAACCGCGATCCTGAGAGGCATGACGCACGCCCCCACGGTGGACCTGCACCGGCCCAAGGTGGAGTACTTCCATGTCGACGAGCTCACCAATATCGATCCCAAGGGCTTCGTCCGGCAGGTGGAGCGCTACCACGTCGAACCGTGGGGGCTGTACATGGCCCGCCCCTCCGATCACCCGGAGTTCCATTACATCGAATCCTGGCTGCTGCCCGGGCTTTCCATCCGGGTGACGGTCTTCCACTTCACGCCCGCGGACCTGCGCGATCAGGACTACTACATCGATCTCGGCGAATTCGCGCAGGTCGGGCCCGACACCTGGAAGTCGGTCGACCACTATCTCGACCTGGTGGTGCGCAGCAATCGCGAAGTGGAGCTCCTCGACGTGGACGAGCTACTCGCGGCGCACGCGGCGGGCTACCTCGATCTCGCCGAGGCGCAAAAGGCGATCGAGACCGCGACCACGGTCATCGACGGCATCGCCGCGCACGGCCACCTGCTCGAACCCTGGCTGGAGTCGCACGGCATCAAGCTGACCTGGAAGTAGCGGGAGAACAACGCAGGCCGCCCGCACCGAAGGTGCGGGCGGCCTTCCGAAGTGGGGTGCGCGGGTCAGTCCACGGCGAGGCTGACCACCGCCGGGCGACCGGGATCGGCGCTCGCGTGCAGCCACTCCCCCGTGTCGGCGGGTGGAAAACCGATGGCCGCCAAGCGGTCCCGGAGCCCATCGGCGATGCCGGTGTCCGCCACCGTGATCCGGATGTCGAGGATATCAGCGGCGGGCTTGCCGGGTTCAGCGGTCGGGCCGACGTGCTCGATGCGCTGCGCGTCGGCCCCGCACGCGACGGCGAGCCGGGCGATGAGGCGCTGGGCCTGCGCCGGCCATTCCGGATTCGCCTCCACCACCGGCAGTTCCGGCAACGGCGCCGGGGTGCGCCGGCGGAGATTGCGTTCGAACGGGATCAGCCGCTCGTCCCAGAGCCGATGCACCTCGGCGTCGATCACGCCGTTCTCACCGTTGTTGTCCAGCAGCACATCGGCCACGGCGCGGCGCTGTTCGTCGGTGGCCTGAGCGGCGATGCGGGTGCGCGCGTCGGCCTCGTCGATGCCGCGGAACTCGACCAGGCGGCGGACGCGGGTCTCCTCCGCGGCGTCCACGATGACGACCAGGTTCATGAACGGGGCCAGGTGGTTCTCCACCAGCAGCGGAATATCCTGCACCACAATGCCGTCGGCGGGCGCGCCGGCGATGAGTTCGTTGGTGCGCTGACCGACCAGCGGGTGGGTGATGCCGTTGAGTGTCCGGCGCGCTTCGTCACTGGCGAAAGCCTTGGCCGCCAGGGCCGGACGATCGAGGCTGCCGTCGGCGGCGAGAATGTCATCGCCGAAAGCAGCCACCAGCGCGGCTAATCCGGGCGTGCCCGGAGCGACCACCTCGCGCGCGATCAGATCACTGTCCACCAGCACCGCGCCCCGCTCGACGAGCAACCGCGCGACGGTGGACTTGCCCGCACCCATGCCTCCGGTGAGGCCGATTCGCAACATTGGTCCAGTGTGTCATCCCGCGTTCGAAGCCCCTCGGGGGCCGCACCCAACCCCGAATGCCGCGATATCGGTAACCGTTCCGCAACAGTGGAAGTGGCCAAAGGGCGGATTACCCAGCCGCCACGGCAATTTCACCTCCACATGCAGGAATTGCCCATTCCGTGATATCGACGAGACCAATCCGCAACTTTTTCAACCAATCCCGACCGTACGTCGGCAACATTCCGACACGCCGGGGCGAATGTCGCGCAAAATACGGCGTCACACACTTTTGTTCGGCTAAGGTTCGCCGCAGGCGCGTCAAGGCCGGTAAAACGCAAGAGAAGGAACATCATTGGGCACCAGAAACATCCAGACGGGTCGCCACCGTCTGGGACTGCCGGGCACGATGCACTGCATCCAGATTCCCGCGGTCGCGGCAATGCTCGCCGAGCACCGCCGTTCGTGGCTTTCGATGCTGATCAACCCGGCTCGGCACAGCTTCGCGGCGATGCGAAAACGCTCCGAGTCCACGGCGACAGCGGCCCACTGGGTTCCGGCGACAGTCGGCTGATCCTCTCGTCCTCGCGGCCCAGCCCTTGCGGACTGGGCCGCTGTCGTGCGCCCGGGGGCCGTCGGCTCGAAAGACGGCCCCGCGGGCGGGAACTCAGACCAGCCCGCTCGGGCGGCGGCGAGTTCCCGGCTCCTGCACCGGCATCGCATTGGGCGGCACCGGATAGGGCGTGCCGATCGTCGCCGTACCCAGCGCCACGTTCGGACCGCACTGCGCGAGCGCGGCCTGCACCTTCCGATCCGCCGGGGCGAACACGGGTTTCGTGCTGTCCGGGCTCGCCCCGAAATCGAAGGCCGAGGTCATATCGCCGGTGACGCCGCGCCGCCATGCGGTCAGGTTCGGCACCTCGACCCCGAAACGCCGCTCCAGCAAACGCAATTGCGAAGTGTGGTCGAAGGTCTCCGAAGCGACCAGGCCACCGCGGCTGTAGGGCGAGATGACCAGGCCCGGCACCCGGTAGCCGAGGCCGATCGGTCCCGCGATGCCCATCGACTTCGACACCCGATCCAGCGGCACCGTCACGAATTCCCCCGGGGTGCCGGGCGGCGGGGTGGGCGGCGTGACGTGATCGAAGAAGCCGCCGTTCTCGTCGTAGCTGATAATCAGCGCGGTCTTCTCCCACACCGCCGGATTCGAGGTGAGAATATCCAGCACCTGCATGATGCCGACCGCTCCGAGCGCCGGCGGCAGCGCGGGATGCTCGCAATTGAACAGCGGCGGAATCACCCACGACACCGACGGCAGCCGGTTCGCGGCCACATCGGCGGCGAAGTCGTTGGGGTACACCGGCGCTTTACCCAGCCGCGCCAGTTCGGAATTCGGGTCG
This sequence comes from Nocardia inohanensis NBRC 100128, assembly GCF_001612945.1. Classification (GTDB taxonomy): domain Bacteria; phylum Actinomycetota; class Actinomycetes; order Mycobacteriales; family Mycobacteriaceae; genus Nocardia; species Nocardia inohanensis. Next base: position 121,342 of record NZ_BDBK01000018.1, on the reverse strand, counting down.
GCGGCCTGTTTGAAGCAGCCCAGCATGCCGTCGAGAATGACCGACGACAGCGGACCCAGATCGCGATTGTTGTAGATCTTCCAGCTCACGCCGCCCTCGGACAGGTTCTCCGGCATGGTCCGCCAGCTGTAGGCGTTCTGCGGAATCAGCGCCGGGGTCTCGAGCAGCGGACCGCCGTTCATACCGTCCGGGTCGATGGTCCCCGACATCCAGTACAGCCGGTTCGGGTCGGTCGGGCCCAGCACCGAGCAATGGTAGTTGTCGCAGACGGTGAAGGCGTCGGCCAGATCGTGGTGCACGGGCACGTCGGCGCGGGTGTAGTAACCCATTGCGGCGGGGGCGTTTCCGGCGCCGACCGACTTGATCGACATGGGCATCCAGCGATCGTTGGCGCCGCCGTTCCAGGATTCGTGCATGGCGGCCCAGGAGTGATCCGGGTCGTTGATGCATTCACCGTCCAGGGTGGCGCCGCGTTCGGTGTCGAGTCGGAACGGGAGGATGAATCCGTCGGCGGTCGGTCCGACACCCGGGGCGTAACCGTACTGCTGCCATGCGGCGGACGGGTCGTCGAAACCGCGGACCCCGGAAAGGGTTCCGAAGTAGTGGTCGAAGCTGCGGTTCTCCTGCATGAGCAAGACGAAGTGCTCGATATCGCCGAGCCCGCCCATGCCCGCGGGGTCGGCGGCGTAGGCGCGTTCGATGATCGGATTCGCGTAGGCGCCCAAGGCTGCGACCCCACCCGCGGCCATGGCCTTCGCCAGAAAATCCCGTCGGTTCAATCCGGCGAACACGCCCATGGTCGAAAAGCCTTCCGCTGAGTCTGCAATGAGCACCGCGCCAAGATCATGTCAGCTGGACCGGCGGCATGCAGCGCAGGGGCGCTGCACGGCGAATTCCTGACGGCGACTTGCCGGGCGGCGCTTCGGAATCCCGCCCACCAGAAGGAGAAATCCCCGGGTCCGCAAACGAGAAAGTCCCCGGGTCCGTCAGGACCCGGGGACTTTACTGCTAGCTATCGCCTAGGCGATGAGGCGCGAATCAGGCGTTGCCCGACAGCTTCTCACGCAGGGCGGCGAGCTGGGCGTCGGACGCCAGCGACCCACCGGCCGGCTCAGCCGACGAGGAGGAGCTGCTGGCCGCCTGCGCGCCGCTCTCGGAGGAGTAGTTGGACGGGCCACCGTTGGCGGCCTCGGCCGCGGCGTCGGCCGCCATCTTCTCCATCTGAGCGGTGTGCATCTTGTGGCGACGCTCGGCCTCGGCGTACCGGGTCTCCCACTCTTCGCGCTGCTTCTCGAAACCTTCGAGCCATTCGTTGGTCTCGGAGTCGAAGCCCTCGGGGAAGATGTAGTTGCCCTGGTCGTCGTAGCTGTCGGCCATGCCGTACTTCGACGGGTCGAACTCGGAGGTGTAGTCCTCGTTCGCCTGCTTCAGCGACAGCGAGATCCGGCGACGCTCCAGGTCGATGTCGATGACCTTGACCATCGCGTCGTCGCCGACGGCAACGACCTGGTCCGGGACCTCGACGTGGCGCTCGGCCAGCTCGGAGATGTGCACCAGGCCCTCGATGCCCTCTTCGACGCGCACGAACGCACCGAACGGAACCAGCTTGGTGACCTTGCCGGGCACGATCTGGCCGATGGCGTGGGTGCGGGCGAACTGACGCCACGGGTCTTCCTGGGTCGCCTTGAGCGACAGGGAGACGCGCTCGCGGTCCAGGTCGACGTCGAGAACCTCGACGGTGACCTCGTTGCCGACCTCGACGACCTCGGACGGGTGATCGATGTGCTTCCAGGACAGCTCGGAGACGTGCACCAGGCCGTCGACGCCACCCAGGTCCACGAAGGCACCGAAGTTGACGATGGAGGACACGACGCCCTTGCGGACCTGGCCCTTCTGGAGCTGGTGCAGGAACTCGCTGCGGACCTCGGACTGGGTCTGCTCGAGCCAGGCGCGACGCGACAGGACCACGTTGTTGCGGTTCTTGTCGAGCTCGATGATCTTGGCCTCGATCTCCTTGCCGACGTACGGCTGGAGGTCGCGGACACGGCGCATCTCGACCAGCGAAGCCGGGAGGAAGCCGCGCAGACCGATGTCCAGGATCAGGCCGCCCTTGACGACCTCGATGACGGTGCCCTTGACGGCCTCGTCCTTCTCCTTGAGCTCCTCGATCGTGCCCCAAGCCCGCTCGTACTGAGCGCGCTTCTTCGACAGGATCAGGCGGCCTTCCTTGTCCTCCTTGGTGAGAACGAGGGCCTCGACCTCATCACCCACGGAAACGACCTCATTGGGGTCGACATCGTGCTTGATGGACAGTTCGCGAGACGGGATGACGCCTTCGGTCTTGTAACCGATGTCGAGAAGGACCTCGTCACGATCGACCTTGACGATGGTTCCTTCGACGATGTCGCCGTCGTTGAAGTACTTGATGGTCTTGTCGATAGCGGCGAGGAAGTCCTCGGCAGAGCCGATATCGTTGACGGCTACCTGCGGCGAGGTGACAGTGGTGGGCATGTGTTGGGAGGCTCCGGACGGATTGTGGTCGGTAGTGGACATGTGGACTTTCGGTATTGCTGCGAACGCACAGCAGTGGAACTAACGTTGGTCATGCAGCAGCGCATCGCTGAGACGGAGCACAACGCTGCCCTGCTGTAACTTCCAAAGACAGCAATGCGGACTCACAGCACGATTGTCTGCTCTACTCGGCTCCTGCGAATCGGGTACAGAAGACACTCGCGGGAAACAGCGTACGCGAGGTGTGTTGTACCAAGCAAACACGGGTGCTCGCATGCGGGTCGATAGGGTTGGGCCATGCCCGAAGATCACCCCGAGACTACCGAAGACGCCCGGCACGCCGAGGCCAATGCCCTACTCGGCACGGCGGGGGTGACCAGGACCAAGGTCGATTCGGCATCGAGTCAGCGCGCGAGCCGCCGGTGGTGGGATGCCGACGCCGCGGCCTACCACGAAACACACGCCGACTTCCTCGGAGTGGATTCACCCGCAGGCGAATTCGTGTGGTGCCCGGAGGGGTTGCACGAGGGTGACTGGAAGCTGCTGGGCGATATCGAAGACAAGCGGATCCTGGAGATCGGCTGCGGGTCCGCGCCCTGTTCGCGATGGCTCGCCGCGCACGGCGCGCACCCGGTCGGACTGGATATCTCGCGGGCGATGCTGGCGCGCGGAGTGGCGGCGATGTCGGCCGGCGGGCCGCGCGTGCCCTTGGTACAAGCGGGTGCCGAAGAGTTGCCGTTCGCCTCGGAATCCTTCGATCTGGCCTGCTCGGCCTTCGGCGGGGTGCCGTTCGTCGCCGATTCCGGGCGGGTGATGAGCGAGGTCGCGCGGGTGCTGAAGCCGGGTGGGCGCTGGGTCTTCTCGGTGAATCACCCGATGCGCTGGATCTTCCCCGACGATCCGGGGCCGGAGGGCCTGCGCGCGACCATCCCGTATTTCGACCGCACTCCTTATGTAGAGCTGGACGCCGAGGGCGAGCCGACCTACGTCGAGCATCACCGGACCATCGGCGATCGGGTGCGCGAGATCGTGGCCGCCGGGTTGATCTTGAAGGACCTCATCGAACCGGACTGGCCGGAATGGCTGGACCGGGAATGGGGGCAGTGGAGCCCGCTGCGCGGTGAGATCTTCCCGGGCACAGCCATTTTCGTCACCGAGAAACCGAACTGAGGGCTGTCGGCCCGGCGGAGAACGTGATAGGGCTAGCGGGGTGGAGGAGGAAACCCCGTTCGGTCGTTATCGACTGCGCGGACTGCTCGGCGCGGGCGGGATGGGGCAGGTGTATCGCGCCTACGACACCGGTACCGAACGGGTCGTGGCGCTCAAGGTGCTGCCGCCGGAGTACGCGCACGACCCGGTGTACCGGGAGCGGTTCCGGCGCGAGGCGCAGCTCGCGGCGCGGCTGAGCGAACCGCACATCGTGCCGATCCACGATTACGGGGAGATCGACGGGCGGCTGTTCCTGGATATGCGCCTGGTCGAGGGGACCGACCTGGCGACCGTGCTGACCGTCGACGGCGCACTGCCGCCCGCGGCCGCGGTCTCGTACGTCGCGCAGGTCGCGGCGGCGCTGGATGCCGCGCACCGGGCGGGACTGGTGCACCGGGATGTGAAACCCTCCAATATCCTCACCACCCCCGACGGTTTCGCCTACCTCATCGATTTCGGGATCGCGCGCGGTGAGGGCGATGCCGGGCTGACCACGGCGGGCGCGGCCATCGGCACCTTCGCGTACATGGCCCCGGAGCGGCTCGACCACGGCGATTACGACGGCCGCGCGGATGTGTATTCGCTGGCGTGCGTGCTCTACGAATGCATGACCGGTTCCAAACCGTTCCCGGGCACGAGCGTCGAGCGGCAGATCGCCGCGCACCTGTCCGCGCCACCGCCCCGCCCGTCGGCGAGCAGTGTGGGCGTGCCCGCCGCCTTCGACGCGGTGATCGCGCGCGGTATGGCCAAACAACCCGGGGATCGATTTCCGACGGCGGGCGCATTGGCCCGGGCGGCGCAGGCGGCGCTGGGGCACGGGCGCGATCCTGCGACGATCGCGAGAACGGCTGCCACACAGATCATCCCGCGTTCGCCGGCCGGCACGCACGCCGATTCCGGGCCGGCGGCTACGGCCGATACCGAGTTGAGCCCGGGCACGGCGCCGAATCGCCCGGCCGGCAAGGATCTGACGCAGCGTTCCCTGAGCGCACTGGCCTGGGCGGCCGGTATCGGTGTCGCGATGGTGGCCGTGGTGGCGGTCGTGATCGTGCAGCTGCCGAACCGCGATTCGAGCTCCGGATCGATGGATGCGCCCGGTTCCTCGGCGTCGACCGGACGCGCCCAGCCCGGACCGGTGACGAACTCGGCCTACCCGCCCGGATCCCTGCCCGCGACAACATCTTCCGCGTCGCCGACTACCACCGGCGCGAACCCGACGGCGGCCCAGCTGACCGGTTTCGTCCGCGACCACTACGCGCGGTTACCGGGCGACACCGCCGCGGCCTGGGCGCGCCTGACCTCGCGATACCAGACCTACATCGGCGGCTACGACGCCTACCGGAAGTACTGGGCCACCGTCGGATCCGTCGCGACCTCGGCGCTATCGGCGGATACCGCCGCACTGACGGTCACCTACACGCTCTCGTTCCATTTCGCCGACGGCCGCGGCGCCACCGAAACCCGTCGCGCCCAACTGGTTCGCGCCGGCGACTCCTTCCAGATCGACAGCGCCGAACTCATCTCCTGATCTCGCGGCTGTCGAACCGGAGGGCCGTCAGCTCGCAACGGCCGCGCCGGGCACGCGCTGCTCCATCACGTCGGCGAGCAGAACGGCATGCGAGGTGAGCATTTCCCGGGACTGCGGCGTCGCGATGATCTTGTGCAGCGTCTCCAGGAAGGTTTCGGCCTCGGCTCGGGTGTCGAAGTCGAGATCGATGAGCACGCGGCCCGGATCGTCCGCGCTGCGCGATACCCGGCAGGAACGCACATTGTGATCGGCACGGACGCGATCGAACTTGTCGAAGACGTCCTTCCAGGTGTCGTAATCGCGCACGGTGTTGTCGATGTGCAGGGTGGTGGTCATGATTGCCTCCTGGTTCGGATTCCTGCCTGAAGTCTGGGCGCGAACCAGCGACGGCCATATCCCCGATCTTGGGGATTTTCGCTCCTAGACTGGGCGGGTGCCGAGCGCACGAGAGCTGGCCGACCGGATCGAGCGACACGATCGGGACGCCCACACCGCCAAACGATTCCGCGAGCTGGTGCTCGCCGATCTGCGCACGGCACTGCCCTGCCAAGGGCATGTCTTCGCCCTCACCGATCCGGTGACCAAGGTGGCCACCGCACCGCTGGCCGATGTCCCGGGACTGGAGTGGCCGCGGCTGCCGGAGCTGATCCGCGCCCGGTATCTGACGCCGCGCAGCCGGTGGGACGGACTGCTGGGGTCGGGGGCGCGTTCGCTGCTGGAACTGAGCGGCGGCGATCCGGAGCAGGCGGAGCTGTGGCGGTTGCAGCGCGATCTCGGCGTCTTGGACAGCGCCACCGTGGCTTTCGGAGACCGGTACGGCTGCTGGGGATTCCTGGAACTGCTGCGCTACACCGGAAAGCCTTTCACCGCAGCGGAACTCGCGACACTGACCTCGATCGCGGGCTCGATCACCACCGGATTGCGGCGGGCGCTCGGCCGCACCTTCACCGGTGCGGATGCCCGGCTGCCGCCGGTCGGACCCGCCGTGCTCATCCTCGATCCCGGCCTTCGGGTGCGAGCCCAGACGGCGGCGGCCGCGACCGCGCTCCTGCGCCTGAACCCGCCCGATGAACCGATGGCGCCCATTCCGGCCTCCGCCTACAACGCGGGCGCGGCGCTGCTGGCCGTCGAGCGGGATCTCGCCATCGGCCTGCCCTGGTCGCGAATTCATCTGGGCGGCAACCGCTGGGTGACGGTGAAAGCCGACCGGCTGGGAACCGATATCGCGGTCTCCATCGAACCGAGCTCGCCCGCCGAACGCCTGGACCTGTTCGCCCGCGCGCACGCCCTCTCCGCCCGCGAGAGCGAGGTGCTGGCACTGCTGGCGGCCGGGCTGGACTCCCGGCAGCTGGCCGCGGAGCTGGTGCTGTCCGAGCACACCGTCAACGATCACGTGAAGTCGATACTCGCCAAATGCGCTGCGCGGACCCGCAATACGCTGCTGTCGCGGGTGCTCGGCATCGGCTGAGCAGCGGAGCGCCGAGCGCCCCTTCGCCGGATGACGAAGGGGCGCGGGCGCTTCAGGACTTCGGTTCGCGGCCGGCTTGTTTGAGGGCCAGGCGCAACGCGTACTCGAGTTGCGCGTTGATACTTCGCAGGTCGTCGGCCGCCCACTTGGCGATGGCGTCGTGCACGGCCGGATCGAGCCGCAACAACACCTTTTTGGGCTCGCGCTTGGCGGCGGACATCAGTTGTAGAGCGATCCGGCGTTGACGACGGGCTGGGTGGCGCGATCACCACACAGCACGACCAGCAGGTTGGAGACCATTGCCGCCTTGCGCTCCTCATCGAGTTCGACCACGCCCTGTTCGGCCAGCCGATCCAGGGCCATGCCGACCATACCGACCGCGCCTTCGACGATGCGGCTGCGGGCGGCGACCACCTGGGCGGCCTGCTGGCGGACCAGCATGGCCTGGGCGATCTCCGGGGCGTAGGCGAGATGGGTGATGCGGGCCTCGAGGATCTCGATGCCGGCCAGGGCGGTGCGTTCGCGGAGTTCAACGGTGAGCTCCTCGGCGACCTCGCCGCCGTTGCGCAGGCTGGTGCCCTCGGCCTCGTCGGACTGGTAGGGGTGGGTGGTGGCGAGGTGGCGGACGGCGGTCTCGGACTGGGTTTGCACGAAGTCCTCGTAGTCGTCGACGGCGAAGGCGGACTTGTAGCTGTCGACCACCTGGTAGACGACGACCGCGGCGATCTCGACGGGGTTGCCGTCGGAGTCGTTGACCTTCAGCTTCTGGGTTTCGAAGTTGCGCACCCGCAGCGAGATATTGCGGCGGCTGCTGAACGGGGTGACCCAGTGGAAGCCCGCTTCGCTGACGGAACCGACGTAGCGGCCGAAGAACTGAATCACCTTGGCCTGGTTGGGGTTCACCACCACGAAGCCGGTCAGGATCACGACTCCGAGGATGATCGCGATCGCCAGGATGACCCCGGCGGCGGCAGGCGGGTTATCGCCCCCGCCGGACAGGGCCGCCAAGATGCCGAACGCCCCGGCGACGATCAGCACCACCAGTCCGAGCATCAGAAAACCGTTCAACCGGAACGCCTGGCGCAACTCCATGACACTCTCCTAGTATCGAAGTGATATCACGACGATAGCATAGAACAACTCTCGTGGCTCTCAGGGGCTTCGCCCCCGAACCCCCTCGCAACCCGGACGGGCTTTGCCCCCGAACCCCTGGCGGATCGGGCGGGTTTGCCCCCGAACCCTTTTCGCGATCCGGGCGGACTCTGCCCCGCACCCCAATGCTGTGCTGCCGCCCGGGTTACCGGGCGGCAGCAACTCATTTCTCGGGTCGATGGGGGCGGATATTGCGGTTGTTGCGGAAGAGGTTCTTCGGGTCGTATTCGGCTTTCAGGGTCGCCAGGTGGTCGTAGGTTTCCGGGCGGTATCCGGCGCGGGTCTGGGCTTCGTCGGCTTGGTCTCCGCCGCCGTAGAGGAAGTTGAGGTTGTGGCCGATTGTCCAGGGTTCCAAGGTCTTTCGGATGGTGGCCAGCTGGTCGTTCACCGCTTGGGCGTTGTCGGGCGTCGGCATGGCGATGACGCGGGCGATGTATTCGGCGTCGCGGTGGTCGAGGGCGATGCCGTCCGGTCCCGGGCGGCGCATCGCTCCGCCGAGGTGGCGGAGACCGGCGACGAGCGGGAGCGGAGCTTGCGGGCCGGTCAGCTCGAGGAAGGCGTCGGTGGCCTCGGCGGGCAGGTCGGAGAGCAGGGCGTTGGTGGCGATGTAGGCGTGCGGGAAATCGGGGTCGCGGTAGATGGCATGACTTTCGGTGTAGGGCATTTCGCGCAGGTCGTCGACCAGGCGCGGGCCGATCGCGCGCAGCGGTTCGACCAGGCGTTCACCGTCTTCGAAGGATCCGGTGTAGGCGATGTTGATGGTCGCGACGTACCGGCCGCGCAGGTGCGGGGGCAGTTGCGGCAGGTCGGGGAAGGTCATCATGGTGATGGCCGAGGTCAGCTGCTCGGACAGGTCCGCGGTCCACAGCCGCCACGCCTCCACGGCCTGCGCCACCGAGGCGGTGTCGAACTGGAGCTGGCCGCCGTAGACGGTGGTGACGGGCAGCAGTTCCAGTTCCAGGGCGGTCACCACCCCGAAGTTGCCGCCGGTGCCGAGCACCGCGCCGAACAGTTCGTCGCCGGGTGCCACGCGGCGGATGCGACCGTCGGCGGTGACCAGTTCGACGGCGCGCACATGGTCTGCGGCATAACCGAATTCGCGAGCCAGGATGCCGATGCCACCGCCGAGCACATAGCCGGTGACGCCGACCGACAGCGAGGAGCCGTTGAGCGGAGCCAGTCCGTGCGCGGCGGCGGCCTCGATCAATTCACCGGCCCGCACCCCGGCGGCGACGCGAGCGGTGCGGGCGGCCGGATCGATCCGAATCTCCCGCATGCGAGCGGTATTGATGAGCACGCCACCGTCGACGGCGACCGACAGCCCGTGCCCGGTCGACTGGACGGCTACCGAAAGATTGTGCCGCGCCGCGTATTCCACGGTCGCCCGCACATCCTCGGCGTGCACCGCGCCGACCACCACGGCCGGACGATGCGTGTAAGCCGTTTGGAATCCGGAGATTTCGTCGTCGTAGCCGCTGTCGCCGGGCTGGAACACCGGCCCGGTGACGGCGGGCAGTTCGTTGAGCGGAGCGTTCGTCGATGTCATGCCTTCGACTCTGCGCCGATCCGATTCAGAACTCCAACAGATAAATTTTCTAGTAGCTAGAATCGACAGTTATGGAACTGCGGCAGCTGCGCTACTTCGTCACCATCGTGGACGAAGCCAACTTCACCCGCGCGGCCGCCCGCCTGCACCTCGCGCAGCCGGGGCTCAGCGCGCAGATCAAGCAGTTGGAGAAGGAGCTCGGGCAGCCCCTGCTGGTGCGCTCGACCCGGTCGGTGTCCTTGACCCCGGTCGGCGAGGCGGTGCTGCCATTGGCCCGCGCGGCACTGGCCGCCGCCGAGCAGATCACTCACACCGCGGACGAATTCACCGGCCTGCTGCGCGGGCACGTCCGCGTGGGCTTGATCGCCGGCGCGGCCGACGGCGAACTCGATATCGCCGCGGAGCTGGCCGCCTTCCATCAGGATCATCCGCAGATCGGCATCTCGCTGACCGAGGACACCTCGGAGAACATGTACGCGGCGGTGCGCCGCGGCGCACTCGATATCGCTTTGATGAGCCTGTCCGGCGACGAGCTGGACCCGGCCCTCGCCACCGAGACCGTCCTGACCACCCGCCTGGTCGCGGCGGTCGCATCGACCGCGACGGGTTTCGGCGACCGGATCACCCTCGCCGAGTTGTGCGACCACCCGCTGATCTGCCTGCCGCCCGGCACCGGTATCCGGGGCCGCTTCGAAAGCACCTGCCAGGCGGCCGGATTGACGCCGAACTTCGCCTTCGAGGCGGGCGCTCCCCCGCTGCTCATGCGGCTGGCCGGTTACCAGCTCGGGATCGCCATCGTGCCGCCGATTCCGGCCGCCGACGCCGCCGCGCTCGGGGTGCGGATCCTGGAGATCGATCCGCAGATGAGCGGGCGGCTGGTGCTGGCCTGGAATACCGACCGGCCCCTGAGCCCGCCCGCGAAAGTGCTGCTGGGCCAACTCCGTATCGCGCTGGCGAACTGGAAGGATCCGGCCGCGATCGCGGTCAGGCCGTAGCGGCACGCGCCGGGTCGCCGGGCAGGAATACCGGCTTCAGCCCGCCGTCCCACGCCACCTGCACCACCACCAGCGCCAGCAGGATCGCGCCGGTGACCAGATGCATGATGGCGTCGGTGACATGGTTGGGGAAGCTGAAGATCAGCACAGTGTGCGAGAACAGCGCCCAGATGCCGATGCAGAAGCCGCCGCCCAGCGCCGCGATCACGCAGTACCAGGCGGACCAGTATTTGCGGGTGGCGGCCAGGAGGGCGGGGCCGAACAGCAGCAGTCCGGCCAGCCCGTGCCAGGCGTTGTAATCCATGCCCATGACCTGCGTGGCGGGCGCGTGGTGGCCGACGGCGAAGCTGGGTTCGGCGAGCCAGCCGACGACCGCCCACCCGATGTGCACCGCCCCGACCACGAAGACGGCCCATTGCAGGAAACTCCAGCGGGGCAGGTTGATTCGGTGTTCCGGTACTGCCAGCGCTCGCATGGCGCTACCTCCCAGACAGGCGACACAGATGTCTACTACGAAATGTAGTTGAATTGCCGCACCCCCGGGGACGGTTCGGGGCAACAATTACCTAAACTTCCCTATCATTACCTATTGCAACTTCATTTAGGTGCGTTTACGGTAATTCACATGACCGAACGCCTCTACTCCGTCGAAGACGTAGCCGAACGCCTCGGCCTGCACGTCCGCACCGTCCGCAGTTACGTGCGCGACGGCAAGCTCCCCGCCACCCGCATCGGCAAGCAGTACCGGATCACGCAATCGGATCTGGAGGCGTTCACCGGCACCCCCGTCCCCGCCACCGCCCGCGAATCCGCCGCGCGGGAACGCCACGCCGAAGTGTCGAGCATCGTCGAGATCGACGCCGTCGACCGCGGCACCGCCGATCGGCTGAGCACCCTGCTCACCGGTGCGACCGGCAATCGCCACCCCGGCGACCAGCCGCTGCGCTTCCAAACCTTCTACGACGCGGAGCGCGCCCGCCTGAAAGTCATTGTCGTAGGCGGCCTGAGCGAGACCGCCCGGCTGCTCGAGTACATGGAGGGAGTGCTCGCCTCATGAGCACCATCTACAAATCCGAAGCCGGCGCCGAGACCATCGCGCGGCGCTATGAAGCCCTGCTCGAACAGTGGCCCGTCCCCGCCGAACACCGGGATATCCCGACCCGTGAGGGCGACACCTTCGTTCTGATCTCCGGCCCGGCCGACGCACCGCCCCTGGTGCTGCTGCACGGTTCGGGCGGCAACTCCGCCACCTGGCTGGGCGATATCGCCTCCTGGTCCGGGCATTTCCGCACCTACGCGGTGGACATGCCCGGCGAACCGGGCGGCAGCGCACCCTCCCGCCCCACATTGGCCTCCGAAGAGGTCGCGCTCTGGCTCGACGATGTCCTTGCCGGACTGCGCATTTCGCGAACAGCGCTACTGGGAATCTCCCTGGGCGGCTGGACCGCAACGGATTACGCCATCCGCCGCCCCGGCAAGGTCTCCGCACTGGCGCTGCTGTGCCCCGGCGGTATCGGCGGGCAGCGCTACGGCTGGATGTTCAAGGCGATCCTGCCCCGCCTGTTCGGCCGCCACGATCCCCGCCGATCCGCCGGTGTCGTAACCGGTTTGACCGGCCCCGAACTCGAATCCATCCTCGATGACGTAGTCCTGACCTTCGAACACTTCAAACCCCGCACCGAACGCCTCCCCCGGTTCACCGACGACCAGCTGGCGAGCCTGTCCATGCCGGTGCTCGCCATCGTCGGCGATCGGGATGTCATGTTCGACTCCGCCGAAACCGCCCGCCGGATAACGAAATTCGTGCCGAACCACACAATGCGGGTACTGCCCGGTGTCGGCCACGCCGTCCTCGGGCAAACGGAGACGGTGCTCGAGTTCCTCACCGCACCCTGAACGAGAACCGCCCCGCCCCGAACGATCGGAGCGGGGCGGAATTCACCTGTCCGGTCAGAGGATTCGCGACAGGAACGCCTTGGTGCGATCGTGCTGCGGGTTGGCCAGCACCTCGCGCGGGTCCCCCGCCTCCACCACCACGCCGCCGTCCATGAACACCAGCTGATCGGCGACCTCACGGGCGAAGCCCATTTCGTGCGTCACCACCACCATGGTCATGCCGTCGGCGGCGAGTTCCCGCATGACGCCCAGGACCTCGCCGACCAGCTCCGGATCCAGCGCCGAGGTCGGTTCGTCGAACAGCATCAGCTTGGGATCCATCGCCAGCGCCCGCGCGATCGCCACCCGCTGCTGCTGTCCGCCGGACAACTGCGCCGGATAGGCATCGGCCTTGTCCGCCAAGCCGACTCGCGCCAGCAGGTCCTTGGCGCGTTTGACGGCATCGGCCTTCTTGAGCTTCTTGACCTGGGTCGGCGCTTCGATGACGTTCTCCAGCGCCGTGCGGTGCGGGAACAGGTTGAAGTGCTGGAACACCATGCCGATATCGCGGCGCTGCCGGGCCGCCTCGCGCGGATGCAGCTCGTAGAGCTTGCCGTTCTTCTCCTGGTAGCCGACGAGTTCGCCGTCCACGTAGAGCCGGCCGGCATTCACCTGCTCGAGATGGTTGATGCAGCGCAGGAAGGTGGATTTGCCCGAACCCGAGGGCCCGATCAGGCACATCACCTCGCCGCGCTTCACCTCCAGCGAGATGCCCTTGAGCACCTGCAAGGCGCCGAAGTTCTTGCACACCCGGTCGGCGGCGACCATCAGCTCACCGGAACCCGTTGCGGCCTTGGACATGTCGAGACTCACTGGCCCTCCACCGCCGATCGCTGCATATTGGCCAGCGCCCGCAGCTGCTTGTCGGTCAGCTGCCGCGACAGCCCCCGCGAGTAGTACCGCTCCAGGTAGAACTGGCCGACCATGAGCACGCTGGTGACCGCGAGGTACCAGGTGGCCGCGACCAGCAGCAGCGGAATCGGCTGGAAGTTCACGCTGTAGATATCGCGCGCCCGGCCGTACAGGTCGGTGGTGAGCGGGATGGCGGTGACCAGGGTGGTGGTCTTGAGCATGGAGATCAGCTCGTTGCCGGTGGGCGGAATGATCACCCGCATGGCCTGGGGCAGCACGGTGCGGCGCATGGTCTGCGTCCACGACATGCCCAGCGCCACCGACGCCTCGCGCTGGCCCTCACCGACGGAATTGATTCCGGCGCGCACGATCTCGGCCATATAGGCGGCCTCGTTGAGGCCCAGGCCGATCATGGCGAAGAAGAACGGCGCCGACCAGTGCTGCACATCGAAGTGCGCCAGCGACGGGCCGAACGGCACCCCGACGGTGATGGTCTTGTAGAGCGAGGGGAACAGGCCCCAGAACACCAGCTGCACGTAGACCGGGGTACCGCGGAAGATCCACAGGTACGCCCAGGCGACCGAGCGCAGCACCGGGTTCGGCGAGAGCCGCATGACGGCCAGCACCACGCCCAGTACCACGCCGATGGCCATGGCGAGCACGGTCAGTTCCAGGGTCACCAACGCGCCCTTGGCGATTCGCACATCGCCGAGGTACTTGAAGTAGGTGTTCCAGTGATAGGCCTCGTTGGTGGCCGCGCCGTAGACGAACAGCGCCAGGGCCACCAGGATTACCGCGGCCGCGATCCACCGGCCCGGCCGTCGCAGCGGAATCGCTTTGATCGGCTCGGGCTCGGTGCTGCTCGCGACCGTCGCAGCCGAGGCTGCGGTTTTACTCTCGTCCTGCGACATGGCCGATTACGAGGCGCCGTTGATGACCGACTTGGAGATCGCGCCCTCCTGGACACCCCAGGCTTCGGCGATCTTCTTGTACTGGCCGTTGTCCATCAGGTACTGCACGGCCTCCTGGAGGACCGGGGCCAGCGCGGAGCCCTTCTTGACCGGCCAGCCGTAGGGGGCCGAGTCGAAGATCTTGCCGGACAGCTCGATCTTGTCGCCGGCCTGCTTGACCGCGTAGGCGGTCACCGGGGAGTCGGCGGAGAAGGCGTCCACCTGGCCGTCGACCAGGGCGCGCGCGGCCTGGGCCTGCTCGTCGTAGGCGACCTTGGTGATCTCGGGCTTACCGGCGGCCACGCACTTGGCGGACTTGGCCGGGATCTCGTCGGTGTCCTGAACGGTGGTGCGCTGCACCGCGACTCGCTTACCGCAGGCGTTGTCCGGGTCGACCGTCTTGCCCTTCTGCTGGGCCCACTGCGAGCCGGCGTTGAAGTAGGTGACGAAGTCGGCGGTCTGCTCGCGGTCCTTGTTGTCGGTGAAGGAGGACATGCCGAGGTTGTAGGTGCCCGCCTCGATGGCCGGGATGATCTTCTCGAAGTCGGCTTCCTTGTAATCGGCGGATAGGCCGAGCACCTTGGCGACCGCGTCCATCAGATCGACGTCGAAGCCGACGATCTTGCCCGAGCTCGGGTCCCGGTACTCGTTCGGCTGGTAGGGCACGTTCACGCCGACGGTCAGCTTGCCGGTCGACTTGACGTTGTCGGGCACCTTGGCGGCGATGGTGTCCACCTTGGCCACATCGACCTTGCCGGCCTCGGGCTGAGTGGTCTCGGAGTTGCTGGTACACGCGGTGAGCGCGAGGGCGCCGCCGGCGAGTACACAGGCGGCCCGCAGGGCACGCCCGCGGAGTGAGTTACGAACAGACACAGCAGTCCTCCACAGTTCGGTTGCGCGACATCCGGGCGTCGCCCGCCATTTGAAACTTAGGCGGGTCGGACCGTCCGTGTGGGTCGGTAACCGAACATTAATCGGCGACACGCTGTCGCGTGGCCGAACACGCCCGGTCCCGGAAGTGCGCGCTCACCAGCGGTGCAGCCTGGCGCGCACCTGCTCGGTGAATTCGGTCGTAGATGCTAACCCACCCAAATCGGATGTGGCGACACCGGCCCGCAACGTCTCCGCTACCGCATGTTCAATTCGCTCCGCGGCACGGTAGAGCGCGCTGTGCGAATCCCGGGTTCCCAGCCAGCGCAGCATGCCGACCGCGGAGAGGATCAGGGCGATCGGGTTGGCGCGATTGTGCCCGGCCAGCGTGGGCGCCGCGCCGTGCACGGCCTGGGCCATGGCCTGGGTGTCGGAGCTGTTGAGCGAGGCCGCCATGCCGAGCGAACCGCTCAGTTCGCCGGCCAGATCGGAGAGGATGTCGCCGAAGAGGTTCTCGGTCACGATGACGTCGAAATCGGCGGGCGTGCGGACCAGCAGGGCGGCCATGGCGTCGACATGCTCGTCGGTCACCTCGACATCCGGATACTCCAGCGCCACTTCGTAACATACGTCCCGGAACAGGCCCATGGTCATCGGCAGCACGTTCGCCTTGTGCACGACCGTGACCTTCTTGCGGCGCCGGCTCGCGATCTTGAACGCCTGATGCGCGATCTTCTCGATGGCCGGGCGGGTGAAGACGCCGACGGCGAGGGCCATGTCCTGGCTGGGCCGGAACTCACCGGAACCGGCGAACATATTGCGGTCGGCGTAGAGCCCTTCGCTGTTCTCCCGCACGATGATCAGATCCATGTCCTCGGCGACCGCGCGCACGCCTTCGTGGGTACGGGCCCAGCGGATGTTCGCGTACAGCCCGAAGCGTTTGCGCACCGCGCCCGCCGGCGGCAGGCCGGCCCGGTGCTCGGGCGCGTAGGAGGCGCTGTCGTGCGGACCCATGATCCAGGCGTCGAACTCCTCGAGCGCCTTCAACGTCTGTTCCGGTACGGGCGTGCCGTATTCGGCGATGGCGGCGTGGCCGATGAGCAGCGGCACCCATTCGATCGGCGGCAGGCCCACGATCTCCACGGCGTCATCGACCACCGCGCGGGTCGCGGCCACGACCTCCGGGCCGATCCCGTCGCCCTCGATCAATCCCAGCCGTAAGGTCTCGCTGTCGTTCATCCCGCTATCCTCGCGCAATTGCTCCGGCCCCGCCGCCTCGGCACACGCCCGCGCACATATCGCAACCTGTGCGCGCGAACGGGACCGACCGGCACGGAATCGGCCGGGTGATGCGCGATAGCGGGCCGAAAAGATTTCCGGTCTACGGTTGTGGGTAACCGGCGGTGGGACGGTGACCGGCGTAGGGAGCGGCCGGTCACGCCAGGAACATAGCCGCGGGGCCCGGTGTTGGACCGGGTAAACCGACCACGAGAGGACACCATGGCCACCAAGACCCTGACCGAGCAGAACTTCGACGAGACCGTCACCGGGAGCGACGTCGTGCTCGTCGATTTCTGGGCTTCCTGGTGCGGGCCGTGCCGCGCCTTCGCCCCGACCTTCGAGGCCTCCTCCGAGAAGCACCCCGACGTGGTGTTCGGCAAGGTCGATACCGAGGCCGAGCAGGGGCTGGCCGCGGCGGCGAACATCCGCTCGATTCCGACCATCATGGCGTTCCGTGAAGGCGTGCTCGTTTTCGCGCAGCCCGGCGCCCTCCCCGCCGACGCCCTCGAGGACCTGATCGGTCAGGTTCAGGCGCTGGACATGGAAGAGGTGCGCAAGCAGCTCGCCGAGCAGCAGGCGCAGTAACCGGCAACCGATCTAGCGCCGCAGCCCCGAAGGAGCTGCGGCGCTTGCGGTTTCAGGGCGCGCACGACCGCGACCGAGGTGGGAGCCACCTCACCTACACGATCCCGCCCCCGCTGCATCGGCAGCGGGGGCGGTTTTCGTTTCTCAGAATCGAGTACCGAGGTGGTTGATCCCGGCGATCATCGCCCGGATCGACGACTCGGCGGAGTCGTCGGCGAGCGCCGCACCCCAGCCGCGACGGCCGTTGAATTCGCACTGCACGAAGGTCGCGAAGCCGCATTCGGTACGCCGCTGATGGAATTGCAGGATCTCGACGGGGTAGCCCTCGTCGTAGAGCGCGGAGGTGAGCGCCGCCACCGGGCTGCCCATCGCGACGAAAGTGCGCAGGCGGTCGGCGATTTCGAGGGTCGCCGTATGTCCGATGGAGGTCCATTCGCTGAGCTTGATCGGACCGCTGTGCTCGCAGTACCGATCGTGGAACTCGGCGGGGGTCAGGCTGCTGGCCTCGGCCTTCAGGCTCGCGGGGGCAGCGGCGATGAACATGTGGGCATCAAGTGTGATGGTCATTGAACTAGGTCTTCCCGACTTCTTCCGAAGAAATGGCAGAGGGGACCAGCAGAAGTGTTCAAGCGGCCGCAGCGAGGGGCCGGTCCGAATCAGACCCCGCTACGGCGGAGAACTACGAGTACGCGCGCCACAGTCACCATCGCGGTGAGCGGAAGAAGCGTTGCACGGTCGCGGTCGGCGACACCTCGCGCAAGCTTGCGACTGTAGACGGGATTCGGCACGGCACCGAGCATAGGGGCACTCCTCGTCGATAGCAACCATATTCGCAATCGACCCACGAGTAACTTGTCGCAGGTCACCCGGTATGTCAGTGCCAGATTAGGAGTGCCGGGGGTCACAGTCGGCAAACCCCGCCGGGCGCCGGATCGAACGTCTCGTGAACACCCGCCGCTCACAGCGGTTTTCCGACTCTTCGGACAATACGAAAACGCCCGCCCCCGGAGTGGGAGGCGGGCGATTCCGACCGTTCGGTTGGTCTCAGTGCGCGGCGGCATCCCAGCTGCGGCCGACACCGACCGACACCTCGAGCGGCACCGAGAGTTCGATGGCGTTCGACATGTGTTCGCGGGCAAGCGCTTCCAGCTGCTCGCGTTCGCCCGGCACCACCTCGAAGACGAGTTCGTCGTGGATCTGGAGCAGCATGCGGGATTTCAGTCCCGCGGCGCGAATGGCCTGCTGCGTGTCGATCATGGCGACCTTGATGATGTCGGCCGCGGTGCCCTGGATGGGCGCGTTGAGGGCCATGCGCTCAGCGGCCTCGCGGCGCTGCCGGTTGCTGGAGTCCAGATCCGGCAGGTAGCGGCGGCGGCCGAAGAGGGTTGAGGTGTAGCCGACCTTGCGGGCCTGCTCCACCGCGTCCTGGAGGTAATCGCGGATCGCGCCGAAGCGGTTGAAGTAGATGTCCATCTGGACCTTGGCCTCTTCGGCGCTGATCTTCAACTGCTGCGACAGGCCGTACGCCGACAGGCCGTAGGCCAGACCGTAGGACATGGCCTTGATGCGGCGGCGCAGCTCCGGATCGACATCGGAGATCGGGATGTCGAAGGCCTTGGATGCCACGAAGGTGTGCAGGTCCTCACCGGAGTTGAACGCCTCGATCAGACCCTCGTCCTTGGACAGGTGCGCCATGATCCGCATTTCGATCTGGCTGTAGTCGGCGGTCATCAGCGATTCGTAGCCGGGTCCGACCACGAAGGTGTCGCGGATGCGGCGGCCGGTGTCGGTGCGGATCGGAATGTTCTGGAGGTTCGGCTCGGTGGAGGAGAGGCGTCCGGTCGCGGCGACGGTCTGATTGAAGGTGGTGTGGATGCGCCCGTCGTCGGCGACCGACTTGAGCAGGCCGTCCACGGTCACCTTCAGGCGGGTGGCGTCGCGGTGCTCGAGCAGGTGTTGGAGGAAGGGGTGCTGAGTCTTCTCGTAAAGGCTTTCCAGCGCATCGGCATCGGTGGTGTAGCCGGTCTTGGTGCGCTTGGTCTTGGGCATGTCGAGTTCGTCGAAGAGCACGACCTGGAGCTGTTTGGGCGAGCCGAGGTTGATCTGCTTGCCGATGACGCCATAGGCGGCCTCGGCGGCTTCGGCCACCCGGTCGGCGAATTCGCGCTGAAGCTCTTCCAGGTGCGCGGAGTCGACTTCGATGCCGGCCTGCTCCAGTTCGGCGAGCACGCTCAGCAGCGGGAGCTCCATATCGCGCAGCAGGGCCATGGATTCGATGCGCTCGAGTTCGGCGTCGAAAGCATCGGCGAGGTCGGATACGGCGCGAGCGCGCAGCATCTCGCCCTGGGCGATCTCCTCGTCGGCCGCCCCCTCCTCGTCCAGCAGCGACAGCTGGGCCTCGCCCGAATCCTCCACGCGCAGTTCGCGACTCAGGTAGCGCAGCGACAGGTCGTCCAGGTTGAAGGTGCGCTGACCGGGGCGGACCAGGTAGGCCGCCAGCGCCGTATCACTGGTGAGACCGCCCAGTTTCCAGCCGCGGCCGGCGAGCGCGTGCATGGCGGCCTTCGCCTCGTGCACGGCCTTCGGCGTGTCCGGGTCGGCGAGCCACGCGCCCAGCGCCTTCTCGTCCTCGGAGGTCAGGGCGATCACATCGATGTACGCGCCCTCACCGCCGGCGCCGGCGATCGCGATGGCCTTCACATCACCGTGGATCGGCGTACCGGCGCCTACCACCGAAAGCCCGTGCCGCTCACCGGTTTTGGCGTGTTCGCTCAACCAGTCGCCGACCGCGCCCGGGGTGAGCGCCGCACCGCTGATCTCGAACCCGGACTCCGCTTCCGGCTCGACCGGCGCGAGGGTGTCGAACAGCCGGTCGCGCAGCACCCGGAATTCCAGGTCATCGAAGAGGCGGTGGATCTTGTCCCGATCCCACGGCTGCATGGCCAGTTGATCCGGTGTGTACGGCAGCGGCACCGTCTTCACCATCTCGGTCAGCTGCCGGTTCAGCACCACGCTGGACAGGTTGGCGCGCAAGGCATCCCCCACCTTGCCCTTCACGGTGTCCACCTTGTCCACCAGCGTCGCCAGATCCCCGTACTCGCGAATCCACTTGGTAGCGGTCTTCTCCCCCACCCCCGGAATGCCCGGCAGATTGTCACTCGGGTCCCCGCGCAAAGCCGCGAAATCCGGGTACTGCTGGGGCGTCAGCCCGTACTTCTCCTCGACGGCGGCCGGCGTGAACCGGGTGAGCTCCGAAACCCCCTTCTTCGGATACAGCACCGTCACATCGTCATTCACCAATTGCAGCGAATCCCGGTCGCCGGTGACGATCAAAACCTTGTACCCCTGCGGCACCGCCTGCGTCGTCAGCGTGGCGATAAGGTCATCCGCCTCGTACCCGTCGATCGCCATCACCGGAATCCCCAGCGCCCCCAGCACCTCCTGGGTGACCTCCACCTGCCCCCGGAACTCGTCCGGCGTGGTCGCCCGATTCGCCTTGTACTCCGGATACGCCTCGGTCCGGAACGTCTTCCGGCTCACATCGAACGCCGCCGCCACATGCGTAGGCTTCTCGTCCCGCAACAAATTGATCAGCATCGCGGTGAACCCGTAAACCGCATTGGTGGTCTGCCCACTGTGCGTCTTGAAGTTCTCCGCCGGCAACGCGTAGAACGCGCGATAAGCCAGCGAATGCCCATCCAGCAGCAGCAACGTCGGCTGTTCGGTGGCGGTAGGCGCGGACACGGCACTCGGACGCTGATCGGTAGAGGCAGGGGTCACGCCAGAGAGTCTAGGGAGCCCCACCGACATCCGTGCGCAGTGGGCGCATCCCGCCTGTCGCCGCAGGTCGCACCGCAGCCGGCGAAATCGATTTCCTTCCCCGCGTCGCCACCTGGTAGCGTGACCGCACGCGAAGGGGCGTAGCTCAACTGGCAGAGCAGCGGTCTCCAAAACCGCAGGTTGCAGGTTCAAGTCCTGTCGCCCCTGCAAGACTTCGGGCCGGTTACTCATCGAGTAGCCGGCCCGAAGTGTGTTCGGGGGTCACCAGGGGGCAGCGTTGTCCCAGGCTTGGTCTTGCAGGTGTGGATCCGTAAGGCGTTCAGGGAGATTCACCGGTTTGCCGGTGCGGCCGTAGTCGTGCGTATCGCGCCGCGAGGGGCGGGCGCACAGCATTCGGGCCGGTCACCCTGCACGCGCGACCGGCCCGAATGTCTCGGCGCGGGCTAACCCACGCCGAGGTAGGCGGATTTCACCGCCGGATCGTGCAGCAGGGCCGAGCCCTCGCCGGTCTTGGTCACCTCGCCGGTTTCCAGGATGTAGGCGCGGTCGCTGCGGGTGAGCGCCTGCTGGGCGTTCTGTTCCACCAGCAGGACCGTGGTGCCCTGGTCGTTGATGTCGGCGATGATCTGGAAGATCTGCTGAATCACCATGGGGGCCAAGCCCATCGACGGTTCGTCGAGCAGCAGCAGCTTGGGGCGGGCCATCAAGGCGCGGCCGATGGCGAGCATCTGCTGTTCGCCGCCGGAGAGGGTGCCGCCGACCTGTTTGCGGCGTTCGGCCAGGCGCGGGAAGAGCTCGAAGACCCAGTCCAGGGTGTCGCCGTACTCGGCCTTGCTGTCGAAAGGCCGGGCGTGGCAGCCCATGTCGAGGTTTTCCTGGACCGTCATACCGGGGAAGACGCCGCGGCCCTCGGGTGCTTGGATGAGCCCGGAGACGACGCGTTCGTGCGCCTTCCTGCGGGTGATGTCCTTGCCCTGGAAGAGGATTCGGCCGCCGGTCAAGGGCAGCAGGCCGGAGAGCGCCCGCATGGTGGTGGTCTTGCCGGCGCCGTTCGCGCCGAGCAGGGTCACCAGCTCGCCCTGGCCGACGGTCAGCGAAATCCCGTGCAGTGCTTGGATTCTGCCGTAGTTGACCTTCATATCCTCGACTTCGAGGAGCGGCTCGGGGGCGGGCTCCGGGGCCGGGGGCTCGAGATCCTTGACGGCTTCGAAGACCGTCGTGGTGGTGGTGTCGGCGGGTGAGGGCGCGATCTTGCGGATTTCGGGTTCCGCCGCAACGGGTTTCGCGGCGTCGTCGGGCACGCCCAGATACGCGTTGATGACCGCCTGGTTCTCCCGGATCTCTTCGGGCAATCCGTCCGCGATCTTCCGGCCGAACTCCAGCACCACGATCCGGTCGGTGACACCCATGACCAATCGCATATCGTGCTCGATCAGCAGCACCGTGTAACCGTCGTCGCGGATCTTGTGGATGAGATCCATCAGCGCCGACTTCTCGCTCGGATTGAATCCGGCCGCGGGCTCGTCCAGGCACAGCAGTTTGGGTTCGGTGGCCAGCGCGCGGGCGATCTCCAACCGGCGTTGGTCACCGTAGGAGAGGTTGCGCGCCTTCTCCACCGCGTGCGGCGCGATCCCCACGAATTCCAGTAGCGCCATACCTCTTTCGATGGCGTCGCGCTCCTCGCGCCGGTGCCGTGCGGTGCGGAACACCGCGCCGGGTACCGAGGTTTTGTGCCGCGCGTCCGCACCGACCACCACGTTCTCCAGGGCCGTCATCTCGGCGAAGAGCCGGATGTTCTGGAAGGTGCGGGCGATACCGAGCCGGGTGATCTCGTTGCGCTTGGTCTTGGTGAGCGGCTTGCCGTCGAAGTACACGGTGCCGCCCGCGGGCCGATACACGCCGGTGATGGCGTTGAAGCAGGTCGTCTTGCCCGCCCCGTTCGGCCCGATCAAGCCCAGGATCTCGCCGCGCTTGATCTCGAAGCTGACATTGTCGAGCGCGGTGAGGCCACCGAACTTGACCGTCAGCCCGTCGGTGCGCAAAAGCGGTGCGCCGACGGCGGTTTCGATCTCGCGATGCGGTGCGACGACCTCGGCGACGACCTTCTCATCGGAGTAGATCGGCAGCACTTCGGTCACATCGAGCATGCCCGCACTGGGCGTGGCCTCGGGCGCCTCGGTGTATCCGGCCGCCATGTCCTCGTTGTCGAAGAGCGCTCCACCGGGCCCGGTCATGACTGCACTCCCGCCGGTACCGGCTCGGGCGTGCGGCGCACCGCGCGGTACACCTGCCGTCCGTAGGCGAGCAGTTTCTGACGCGCGGGGAACAACCCCTGCGGCCGGAAGATCATCACAACCACCAATGCGACACCGAAGAACAGGTACTTGTAGTCACCGAGCGACTGCCCGCCGATCTGCACCGACATGAATCGGTTCGGCAGGTACACGATCAGGAACGCGCCCACGATCACGCCCAGCTTGTTGCCCTGGCCGCCGATCACGACCGCGCACAGGAACAGCATCGAGTTGATGATGTTGAACCCGGGCGGGGCGACGAACTGCACCTGGCCCGCGTAGAGCGCCCCGGACAATCCGCCGATGGACGCGCCGATCAGGAACGCCCACAGTTTGAATTTGAAGGTCGGCACGCCCATGATCTCGGCGGCGTCCTCGTCCTCGCGGATCGCCACCCAGGCGCGGCCCACCCGGCTGCGCTCCAGATTGCCGACCACCAGCAGCACCAGGATCACCAGCACCATGCCGAGCCAGAACCACCAGGCGCCGGAGCTGGCCCGGTCCAGCGGATTGGTCACATCGCTGTCGCCGAGATTGCCGGAGGAGAAGTAGCCCGTCGGGTGATCGTCGGAGACGCCGACATGCGGGTAGGCGATACCCGCCAAACCCAGACTGCCATTGGTGATCTCGCCGAGATTGTCGGCCATCAACCGCACGATCTCACCGAAGCCCAGGGTCACGATGGCCAGATAGTCACCGCGCAGCCGCAGCGTCGGCGACCCGAGAATCAGGCCCGACACCGCGGTGATCGCGATGGCGATCGGCACACAGGCCCACCACGCCCAGCTCGGTTTCAGCCAGCCGCCCTCGTCGAGCTGATTCCACGGGCTGTTCGGACTGGTGAGCAGACCCACCGTGTACGCGCCGACCGCGTAGAAGCCGACATAGCCGAGGTCGAGCAGACCCGCTTGGCCGACAACGACATTCAGGCCGATGGCGATGAGCGCGATCATGGCGAACTGCGCCATGACGCCGGCGAAACTGGTGCCCGGGGTGTCGATCAGCGGTGGCGGGTACAGCGGCAGGAACGCCAGCAGAATGATCGCGGGAACGCCGACCGCCCACTGCATGGGCCGCGACAATCCGCCCCACCAGCTCCGAAGCTTGTCGCCCACACCGCGTTTGGCTGTCTCGGTCATGCGCGCGCCCTCCCCAGGCTTTCACCGAGAATGCCGGTGGGGCGGAACATCAGCACGATCACCAGCACCAGGAAGGCCACCACGTCGCGCCATTGGGTGCCGAGCAGGATCTGGCCGTAGTTCTCCACCAGGCCCAGGATCAATCCGCCCAGCAGCGCGCCGCGCAGATTGCCGATACCGCCGAGCACCGCGGCGCTGAACGCCTTGATGCCCAGGATGAATCCGCCCGAATAGATGATGCCGTTGGGGATCTTCAGCGTGTACAGCAGCGCCGCCGCGCCGGCGAGCAGCCCGCCCACCAGGAAGGTCAGCATGATGATCTTCTCGCGGGAGACGCCCATCAGCGTCGCGGTATCGGGATCCTGCGCGACCGCGCGAATACCGCGCCCGAATTTGGTTCTGTTGATGAGCAATTCGGTGCTGATCGCCAGCCCCACCGCCGACAGGATGATCACCAGCGTGATGTTCGTGACCGATGCGCCGAAGATCGAGAACTGCTCGGTCGGCTGCACCAGGATGATCGGCTGCTGGGCATTGGTGCCGCCCAGCCGCGGCGAGATCTTGGGCAGCACGTAGTGCACGAACTCCTGCAACACGAACGACATGCCGATCGCCGTGATCAGGAAGATCAAGGGTTTCGCACCGCGTTTGCGCAGCGGGCGATACGCGACGCGCTCCAGGCCGACCGCGGCCCCACCGGCCACCGCCATACCGATCAGCATCGCGAGGATCAGGTAGACGACCGTCAGCACCAGACCCTTGGAATAGGCATTACCGCTGGGCTCGAACCCCAGCGCCATCAAGCCCACATACTGGCCGAACATGCCCACCATGAATATTTCCGAATGGGCGAAATTGATCAGCCGCAACACACCGTAGACCAGTGTGTAACCCACCGCGACCAAGGCGTAAATCGAGCCGTAGGACAAACCGTCCACGGTGAGCCGCCAGAATTGGTCGACCACCCCCGAAACGTTGAAATCGATCGACCCCGCGAGCAGGGTCGTCGCAACGGGAAAACTCATTCGCTACTCTCGCCGTCGAGGAAGACGCGTGTGCCGGGAATCGGCGGATCTCACCGGATTCCCGGCACACGCGGCATTCCGAATGCCTGAACTACTTGCCTGCCGCCGTGATGCCCTTCAGCACGATGGTGGTCAGGTCGTAGCCCTCGGTCGAATAGGTGCCGGCATCGAAACCACTCGACGCCTTGTACGCCGAAGCGAACGAATCCGGCGCCGGGCCACACGGGCAGGAGAGCAGCGCGCCGGTGGCGGCATTACCCGCCTGCTTCACGAATTCGACATCCTTGGTGCCGTCCGCGGAGATGAACTCCGCGGTCACACCGCCCGAACGCAGCTGCTGCACCAGCGGGGCAGCCTCGGCGTAGTAACCGGCGTAGTAGATGGCGTCCGGCTTGGCCGAGTTCAGCTTGGAGACAACGGCCGAGAAGTCCTTGTCGCCCTCCTTCACATCCGCGGCGCAACCGGCGTCGGCGATGGGGCCGAGGGTTTCGGTCAGGTTCTTGGCCAGGCCGGTGCCGTACTCGGTGTTGTCCTTGACGACGCAGACCTTCTTGTACTTGCCGCTGGTCTGGAGGTACTTGGCCACCGCCGGGCCCTGCACCGCGTCATTGCCGAGGCCGCGGAAGAAGGTCTTCCAGTTGTTCTTGGTGAGGTCGGGGTTGGTGGCGGACGGGGTCAGCGCGAGCAGGTTCGCCTCGCTGAGCACCTGGCCGGTCGCCTTGGTCTCGCCGGAGAAGGTCGGGCCGATGAGCGCGACGATCGACTTGTCGTTGATGATCGTCGGGATGACCTGGGTGGCCTTCTGCGGGTTGCCCTCGGTGTCGAACTCCTTGAGGGTGACCTTGCAGCCCGGGTTGGCCTTGTTGAACTCGTCGAGCGCGAGCCGCACGCCGCGCACGATGTTCAGGCCGAGGTTGGCGTTCGGGCCGGTCAGCGGGCCGGCCATGGCGATGGACTGCTCGGTGCAGGTGGCCTTGCCGTCACCGGCGGCCTTCGCGGCGGCGGCCTGGTCGGTGGCGGCGACCTCCTTGCCGGAGCTGTCGATCTGCACCACGGGCTTGATCTCGCCCGAGGGGTCGACCTTGTACATCCAGATCAGGGCCTTCTCGAGCTCGCCGTTGGAGCCCCATTTGTAATTGCGCGCCAGACCCGGGCCGTCGTACGACTTCACGAATTCGACCATCTTCGACCGGTTCTTCTTACCGGTGTCGTCGCTCGACGAACTGCTGCAACCGGCCACGGTGAGCGCGACGGCCGCGCCGAGCGCCACCGCCACCTGTACCGTGCGCCACCCTCGCCTACTGCCGCGCGTCTTTGAACCAAGCACGATTCACCTCAATGTTCTGTGCTCCCCGGATCGCCGGGCGGGCCGCCTCATCTATCGGCCTGGCTCAGAACATATCCCCACCACGTTAGCTCCGCATCACATTCGGGTCATCCATGTGACATCGCAACCAATGAAACAGCCCCTCGTGTTACCGCTGCGTAAAGCAGTTCCGCATATCGGTGGCAACAGAGGGGCTATAACCGAGCAAATCCGGCTTACTTGGGCGCCAGATTCTCCAGTACTACCTCGGCGACGGCCTTCATGGTGGTACGACGGTCCATGGCCGTGCGCTGAATCCACTTGAACGCCTGCGGTTCCGAGAGGCCCTGGGTTTGCATCAGCACACCCTTGGCACGCTCGACCAGCTTGCGCGTCTCCAGCCGATCGGTCAGATTCGCGACTTCGCCTTCCAGCGCGGCGATCTCGTGGAAGCGGCTCGCCGCCAACTCGATCGCCGGCACCAGATCCGACTTGGTGAACGGCTTCACCAGGTACGCCATCGCCCCCGCGTCGCGTGCCCGTTCCACCAGATCCCGCTGACTGAACGCCGTCAGGATCACCACCGGCGCAAGCCGTTTCGAGGCGATCTCCGCCGCCGCGTCGATCCCGTCCCGGCGCGGCATCTTCACGTCCATGATCACCAGATCCGGCCGCATCTCCTCCGCGAGGTCCACGGCCTGCTGCCCGTCCCCCGCCTCCCCCACCACCAGATAACCCTCTTCCGAGAGCATCTCCACGAGGTCCATCCGGATGAGCGCCTCGTCCTCGGCAACCACCACCCGCTTGGGGGCGGACGCCGCGGCATCCTTCTTCGAACCGCCCCCTGCTGTCGTTCCCATAGATGAACCCCTGTCGCTTCGCATACTCAACACCCGAGACCACCGGTCCGACGCCACCCTCGTGGGATCGGCACGCACCCGAGTAACCCAAAGAGTACCGTCCACCCGCCCACACAACCCATCTACCCAGCGCAAACCGACCAGTATCACAACGTCACCCGCGTGTCCCCGCCCGCTTTTGGTCTCCCGACCCAAACCCGCTACACTTTCCCACCGGTGCGCCGGGTTGGCGGAACTGGCAGACGCGACGGTCTCAAAAACCGTTGTCCGGAAGGACGTGTGGGTTCGAGTCCCACACTCGGCACCAAGGTGAAGGGCCGTTTCGAGATCATCGGAACGGCCCTTTCGCTATGCGGACCGCAAGGCCGAAGGCTTTGTGGAACAACCCCTTTCAGCGCCGCCTGATCGAAGATCCGCCGCGCTACCCGGTGGGGTCAGGGGGTGCGGATATAGCCGGATTCGGAATAGGCCGCATGTCTTTCCGCGGCGAACCGCCGACACGCCGATTCGGTATCACCGATGTGCGGAACCACTCCGAGGTCCTCACGGAGTACGTCCTGGAGCAATTTCACCGCCTCCAGCAGGGGGCCGTTCACCCACTTGTGGAATCGCTCGTATGCCTCTTCGTCGTCATCGTTCACAACGACCCTGCGGCGGGCCGCGACCCGGTAGGCGGGGCCGAATCCAGCGGAGACCTCGTCGACGACCTGCAATACCCGATCCGGCACGATCATCTGGGCTCGTGCCCGGACACTGAGGAACCGCGCTCGAACCGAGTCCAGTTGGTCGATGTCGGTCTCCAGCCCGCGATGCCTGTCCACCACAGTGTCGTGCACCGATGAGTACAAATCTCTTGCCGCCGTGTGCAATTCGACATAGACGACACGCTTCTCATCGAACAGTGACTGTCGCTGAGCCGCGGCCCTCTCCGCCACACGCCCGGCACCCTCCAGCCTTTTGGACTTCAAGGTGGCTGCCTGCGCGGCGAACGTGGCGGTCAACGTCCCGAGAACCCCGACCAGGGCCACCGCCAAGCTAGTCAGCTGAGCACCCATCTCCCCACCCACCGGCTCGAGCCAATCCGTCCACGCCACAGTAGCTCTCGGCGCCACGGCGAGCGGGGGTTTGCGGAGCCGAACTCCGGGTGCCTGTGATCGATGCGCGCACTGTGCCGCGGAACAGCGCGATGGCGTCGCGGATGAATCGTGTTCGGGTTATTCCCAATTGGCGGAGGGCGGGACCGTGGTCGAGGGTGACGACGATCGTCGCGCCGGCGAAGACCAGCCACCAGGTGAGGGCGGCGAGGGTTCGGGTGGGGCGGGAGGCGGCGGTGAAGGACTGGCGGAGGCGTTGGATATGGAAGGGAACGTGGCGGCGTTCGTCTTCGAGGATGAGGGATGCCACCTGGGTGGTGAGCGGATCGGCGGTGCCGTCGCGGAGGGCTCGGTAATAGCGGACGGCGATGACCTCCGCGACGGACAGGGTCATCAGTTCGAGGCGCAGGCCCAGCGCCCGGCGCAGGCGGACGAAGACCGCGTCGGTCCAGTGGGAGGAGATGGTTTGGGCGCCTGCGGAATTCAGTAGCTGCTCGAGCAGGCGGGCGTGATTCTGTTCCTCGGCGATGAAGAGGCGGGCGGCGGCCGCGTAGGTGGGATCGCCGGCGGCGTCGGCTTTGCTGACGAGGTTTGCGCCGTCGCCGTCTTCGCCCACCTGGAAACGTTGGATGCTGCGGATCAAGTCCGGATGGAGGGTGGCGGGGCGGGTCCAGTCGGGGTCGCCGGTGCTGCGGCGAGCGCGCGCCTTCGCTTCGAATTCCATGGTCCAGCGGGTGAAGTCGGTGGCGTCGGGCATCGGGGTTCTCCCTGTTCGGGGCCGGGCTACGGAGATCGAGCCTAGGGAGGGGGTGTGGGTATGGGTGGGGGACGTTGTGGAGATTCGGTGCAGAGGGAAGAGGGGATCGAATCTTGCGGTGGGGCCACCGAAGTGGTGTGGCAGGGTGGGGCCGATCGTTTGGTTCGCTTTTATGAGAGGGAGTCGGATGCGGTTCGGGTGGCGGGGGTTGGCGGCGGGGCTGGTGGCGGTGACCGCGCTGGCGGGGTGCGGGAGTGCGGACCGGGGGACGGCGGGAAAGAATTCGGCGGCGGCGGAGTCGGCGATGAAGGGGCTGGAGGAGAAGTACGGGGCGCGGCTGGGGGTGTTCGCGGTCGATACCAAGAGCGGGAAGGAAGTGGCTTATCGCAGTGATGAGCGGTTCGCGATGGCTTCCACGTTCAAGGGGCTGGCTTGCGGGGCGCTTTTGAAGACCTATCCGCTCTCGACCGGGTATTTCGATCAGGTGATCCGGTTCGGGCGGGAGGAGCTGGTGACTTATTCGCCGGTTACCGAGCAGCATGTGGATTCGGGGATGACGGTGGCGGAATTGTGTCAGGCCGCGATCACCATGAGCGACAATACGGCGGGGAATCTGATTCTGCGATTGCAGGGCGGGCCGGGCGAATTCACCGCTTTCCTGCGGACGCTCGACGATTCGGTGTCACGGCTGGACCGCTGGGAAACCGAACTGAACGCCAATACCCCGGGCGATGAACGCGACACCACGACACCGGCGGCGGTCGCTGCGGATTACGAGAAACTGGTGCTGGGCGACACCCTCGGCGAGCCGGAGCGGGAGCTGCTGAAGGGCTGGTTGATCGCCAATACCACTGGCGGACAGCGGATTCGGGCCGGGGTGCCGCAGGGGTGGACCGTCGGCGACAAGACCGGGGCGCCGGAGTACGGCGGCAACAACGATGTGGCGGTGGCCTGGACAGACAAGGGCGTTCCGGTGGTCATCGCATTGCTGAGCACCAAATCGGCGCCGGACGCCAAGGCCGACAATGCTTTGCTGGCCGAGGCCACCCGCGCCGTGGTGTCGATGCTGAACTGATACCGACTGACTCGGGTTTGTTTCGAACCGTTCACCCTGGATACTCGTACAACCCCACGAAGCGTCGAGAATCTCGGGAGGTCGCCGATGCGCGTGCACAGGGTGACGGCCGATCTTTCGGAATATCCGGATCTGGTGGTGATTCTGCTGGGCATGCGGGTGCGCAAACCCAAAGGAATACTGCGACTGCTCGGCGTCGGCCCGAAACTGTATCGGTCCCATCACGATCGGCCGGACGGATTGCTCGCCCACGAGGACATCGTGTGGTCGATGTTCCCGCCACACTGGGGCGCCCGGCAATATTGGCGCGATCTGGAGAGTTTGGAACGGTGGACCCGATCGGAACCGCATCGCGTCTGGTGGCAGCAGTTCCTGAAGGATTCGGGCGGCACCGGTTTCTGGCATGAAGCGTATTTCGCCCGGGGCGGGATCGATTCGGTGTACGACGATATGGGGCCGGGCGTGGGGCTGACCCGGTTCGCGCCGACGGTGCAGGCGCGTGGAAGATTGTTCTCCACGCGCGGCCGGGTGCACGGGCAGCGGGCCGAAATCCCGCCCGCGGTCCCGGAGTCCGAACTCTACGATTCGGAACGCGATGGCGAACACCGGGCGACCGACACTCGGCCTGATCGTGAACATCCTGGTCAAAAGGTGTGATCCGGTCACAGAAGCGTTTCGAACAGAGCACGAGGGGCATACGTTGACCCCATGCATGTGCTGTTCGTGTGCAGCGGAAACGTTTGCCGGTCCGTCATTGCCGAACGACTGACCCTCGCGGTGGCCGCCGACCACGGACTCGAGGACCTGACGGCGGAGAGCGCCGGCGTGCGCGCGCTGGTCGGTTTCCCGGTGGAACCGCTTGCCGCGCAGACCATCACCGGACTCGGTGGGGACCCGGGCAATTTCAAGGCCCGCCGCCTCAAGCCGGATATGGTGCATCGCGCGGACCTGGTGCTCACCATGACCGAACAGCTGCGCGACCAGGTGCGCGAGCTGGTGCCGGAGGCGCTCCCCCGCACCTTCACCCTGCTCGAGGCGTACCGGATCGCGAAGGTGAGCGGCGCCCGCACGGTGGTCGGATTGCACGCCGCCCGTGATGATCTCGCCTATGTGGGCCGGGAGAACATCTCCGATCCGGTGGGGCTGTCCGCGCAAGCGTTCTGCGACGTCGGCGACAAGATCGCCGAAGCCCTTGTGCCGCTGCTGCTCGCGCTGCACGCCCATCAGCATCCGCAGGCCACCATCTCCCCGCGGGCGAATGCCGAGGCGGGTGCGCAGCAGCGCCCGCAATTGCTCGTACTGCCCGGCGGCCGTGGACAATCCGGCAAACCCGCCGAGCCGGGCAAACCGGTCACGCTGGCGAGCGAGCCGGGCCCCCAACATGCTTCGCGCACGGGGACTTCGGCGCGTTAGAGCTCGAAGTCACGGCGAAACACTCCGTGTCAATGCACCTGTCTGCCCGCTTGGTCCGGTAAAGAGCTACACTTTCGCGCGGAACACCACCGCCGGCCGGTGGTTCGACACAGGAACAGGATCAAGGACATGCCGAAACGAATTTCGGATGTTTCGCTCCATGTTTACGTGACACCGCAGACTCTCGATCATGTCGTTCAGACGGTGTGCCGCATCGTCGACGACCATGTGGCGGATCGAGATATCTTCGCCTGGAGGTTCACGCTTCCGGTCGAGTGCGATGATCCGACCCATACCGTGCTGGAAACCCAATGGCGTCTGGACAATCCGGATGCCGAACCGGGTGACCGGCGCACCTTCGAGATAGCCCTGAGCCTGGTTGGCGAAGCACGGCAGCTCACCAAGGCCGGGATCGCCAAGCTGGAACAGAAGCTGATCCTGGGTCTCTCGGCGGACGAGCCCATCCCGTACATCGTGCATGCCTTGCAGCGGGAGAACTTCGAGCTCGAAGAGAACCGCGAACTCATCTGAGGCGAAGGCCCGTTCGGCCCGCGTCCCGACGGATGCGGGCCGGGGCGGGTGACAGAAACGTGGGCCGCACCTGCCGGTCCGGCCCACGAGTCTCCGATGGTTCAGGCGCGCGCCGGGAAGTGCCGGATCACACCTTCCTGCACGGTGGTCGCCAGCAGATCGCCGTTGCGCGCGTAGAAATGCCCGCGCGCCAGCCCGCGCGATCCGGACGCCACCGGCGATTCGGTCGCGTACAGCGACCAGTCGTCGAAGCGGAACGGCCGGTGGAACCAGATGGAGTGATTCACCGTCGCCGCCAGGATCCGGTCGTGCCCCCACGACAGCCCGTGCGTGGTGATGATCGAATCCAGCACCGTGGTGTCGGACGAATACGCCAGCGCCGCAACGTGAATGATCGGATCCTCGGGCAGCGGCCCGTCGGTCCGCATCCACACCCGGTTGTAGTCCAGGGTGCCGCCCTTGTCCTTGAGGATCCAGGCGGGATCGTTGGTGTAGCGCATATCGATGGGATGCGGTGCGTTGACGAACATCTGGAGCTTGTCCTCCAGCCCCACGAACGATTCCTCCACGCGCGGCAGCGTTTCCGGCTCCGCCACCTCCGGCAGCGGGGTCCCGTGCTCGAGCCCCTTGCCGTAGTCCTGGAAGGCCGCCAGCATGACGAACACTTCCTGCCCGTCCTGGTAGGCCGTCACCGTGCGATTGGCGAACGAGCGCCCGTCACGGTGCCGATCGACGTGGTATTCGATCGGCTTCTTGGGGTCGCCGCCGCGCACGAAATGCGCGTTGACGGCGTGCACCGGGCGCTCGGGTCCCACGGTCCGGCCGGCCGCGACGATGGCCTGCGCCACCAGCTGGCCGCCGAAGGTCCGGCTCCACACCTTCTCGGGATGCTGCCCGATGAAGATGTCGGGGCCCTCTTCCGCCAGATCCAGGATCCGCAACAGGACCCGCAGATCGTCGGAGAGACCGGTCCCCTCCGGGTCCGCTACGGAATCCGCGGACGGTTCCGCGCCCAGTGACGCACTCACCCTAGTGGTCCTCCTCGCCGATGCGATGCACGTGAATCAGGTTGGTGGAACCGACGGTACCCGGCGGAGAGCCGGCAACGATGACCACGAGGTCACCCTTGTGATACCTCCCGATGGCCAGCAGGGCGTTGTCGACCTGATGGATCATCTCGTCGGTGTCCTTCACCGGAGGAACGATGAACGTTTCGGTGCCCCACGTCAAGGCGAGCTGACTGCGGATCTCGGCCTGCGGGGTGAAGGCCAGCAGCGGCAGCGGAGTGTGCAGGCGGGCGAGGCGGCGCACGGTGTCACCGGACTGCGTGAAGGCAACCAGCGCTTTGGCATTCAAGCGCTCGCCGATATCGCGGGCCGCGTAGGAGATGACACCGCGCTTGGTGCGCGGCACGTGGGTCAGCGGCGGGACCCGGGTCGAGGACTCCGATTCCACGGCGTGCACGATGCGCGCCATGGTCCGCACGGCCTCGATCGGGTAGTCGCCGACGGAGGTCTCACCCGAGAGCATGACCGCGTCCGCGCCATCGAGCACGGCGTTGGCCACGTCCGAGGCCTCGGCGCGGGTCGGGCGCGAGTTGGTGATCATCGATTCGAGCATCTGGGTCGCCACGATGACCGGCTTGGCGTTCTCGCGCGCCATCTGCACCGCGCGCTTCTGCACCAGCGGAACCTGTTCGAGGGGCAACTCCACGCCGAGGTCGCCGCGCGCCACCATGATGGCGTCGAAGGCCAGCACGATGGCCTCCAAATTGTCGATGGCCTCCGGCTTTTCGAGCTTGCCCACCACCGGCACCCGGCGGCCGACGCGGTCCATCACCTCGTGCACGAGTTCGACATCGGACGGGGAGCGCACGAAGGACAGCGCGATGAAGTCCACGCCCAGCTTCAGTGCGAACTCGAGATCGTCGATGTCCTTCTCGGACAAGGCCGGAACCGACACGTCCATGCCGGGCAGCGAAACGCCTTTGTTGTTGGAGACCGGTCCGCCCTCGGTCACGCGGCAGACGACGTCGTTGCCGTCCACGCGTTCGACCGTCAGACCGACCTTGCCGTCGTCGACCAGCAGCCGGTCACCCGGCTTGGCATCCTCCGCGAGCTGCTTGTAGGTGGTCGAGACGCGATCGTGGGTGCCCTCGATGTCGTCGACGGTGATCCGGATTTCCTCTCCGGTGGCCCAAACCGTCTTGCCTTCGATGAAGCGTCCCAGGCGGATCTTCGGTCCCTGCAAATCGGCGAGAATGCCGACGGCGCGGCCGAGCAGATCGCTGGCCTGACGCACCTTCTTGTAGTTCTCGGCGTGATCGGAGTGCTCGCCGTGGCTGAAGTTCAGCCGGGCTACGTCCATGCCGCTCTCGACGAGTTCACGAATACGGTCCTCGGACGACACAGCGGGCCCGAGAGTGCACACAATCTTCGTTCGTCGCATCACGAGAACAACCCTAGACCTGTGACATTCGTCCCGCTGAACGGGCACGGGCTGTCGCGAAAGATATACACCTGCTGTTCAGCAAACCCGCGGTCAGCGGGCTACGTGCCGAGCCAGGCGGGTCTCCAGACGGGTCTGCCCGAAGCCCAATATCAAGCAGATTACCCAGTAGTAGGCGGCTGCGACGGTGTACAGCCAGAAGAAGTCGAAGGTGGGTGCCGCGGCGTCCTGGGCAGTTCTCAGCAACTCCGTCACGGTGATGGTCGAAGCCAGCGAAGTGTCCTTCACCAGAGAGATGAGCGTGTTGGACAACGGCGGCACCGCGATGCGCGAGGCTTGCGGGAGGATGATGAGCCGCAGCGCCTGCGCATGGCTCATACCGACCGCGTAGGACGCCTCCCATTGCCCCTCGGCGACCGAAAGGATCGCGGCGCGAACGATTTCCGCGCCGTAACCGCCGACATTGAGGCTGAAGGCGATCACCGCCGCGGGGAACGGGTCGAAGACCACCCCGAGGTTCGGCAGGCCGTAGAAGATGATGAACAGCTGCAACAGCAGCGGCGTGCCGCGAATGATCGAGATGTAGAACCGGGCCGCCGCCTGCACCGGCCACAGCTTCGACATCCGGGCCAGCGCCATGAAGACGGCGATGGCCAGGCCGATGCCGAAGCTGATCGCGGTGAGCGGCAGCGTCATTTCGACGGTGGCCCGCAGCATGGGCCACAGGTTCTCCCGGATCAGCGACCAGGTCGCGTCGTCCAGAGCCAGGGTGTCGCCGAGCGCGATCGACATCTGCGGTT
Source organism: Nocardia inohanensis NBRC 100128 (assembly GCF_001612945.1). Classification (GTDB taxonomy): domain Bacteria; phylum Actinomycetota; class Actinomycetes; order Mycobacteriales; family Mycobacteriaceae; genus Nocardia; species Nocardia inohanensis. Next base: position 85,938 of record NZ_BDBK01000018.1, on the reverse strand, counting down.
ACTTGCTGACGTCGGTTCCGAAGTACTTCTCGGAGATCTTGGTCAGCGTGCCGTCGGCGCGCAGTTCGCCGAGCGCCTTGTTGATCTTGTCGGTCAGCTCCTGGGAATCCTTGCGCGCGGCGAAGGCCATCTTGCTGATCTCACCGGTCTTGCCGGCCACCTGCACGTCGCCGCTGCCCTGCTTCTTGACGTACTCGTTCACCGCGAGGGTGTCGTTGACGGTGGCGTTGACGCGGCCGGTCTTGAGCAGCTGCACCGCCTGCACGAAGCCCTCGACGCTGTCCACCTTGCAGCCCGCACCGGAGGCGACCTTGGACCAATTGCTGGTGGAGGACTGCGCGCAGGTCTTGCCGTTGAGATCGGTGAGCGCGTGAATGCTGCCGTCGCCCGCCTTGGTGACGATGACGCCCTCGGAGGTGGTGTACGGCTCGGACAGCGAATACTTCTGCGTGCGTTCGGGATTGACGGTCACCTGATTGGCGACCAGGTCGAAGCGCTTGGATTCCAGCCCGGCGAAGATGGAGTCCCAGGTGGTGGTGACGAACTCGACCTTGCGGCCGATCTTGTCGCCGACGGCCTGGATGACCTCGATGTCGTAACCGGTGAGCGAGCCGTTCTCCTTGTAGCTGAACGGCGAGTAGGTGCCCTCGGTGCCGACCTTCAGCACGTCGGAGTCGGAGCTGCTGCTACAGGCGGTGATACCGGCGGCCACCACGACGGCGGCCAGGGCGGCGAAGAGCTTACGACGACGCACGGCGGGAACACCTCTCCTCGAGCGTGGCTGACCACGCGACAAACAACCGGCAAAGGGTACGCCACAATCCGACCACTCGGCACGACAACGATCACGTCGCGCGTAAACCTTGCGCGTTTACCGTCGGTGATGATAGCGGCGGGCGAGCACCGCCTCGCCCCGTGGTGCCCGCCGAAGCCGGTGTGTCGCAGCCTCCCGGCGCTAGTCCTTGAGCGGGCGGCCCAGGGGATCCGGCACCTTGTCGACCAGGATCAGAATGCCGTCGATCAGGCCCCAGACCGCGCCGACGCCGCAGGTGAGGATGGTGACCACCAGCTGTAGCACGCCGATCGTGGTGTAGCCCAGGTAGAAACGGCCCACGCCGAAGCCGCCCAGCAGAATCTGGAGCAGGCCCGCGGTCAGCTTGCTCTTGTCGGAGAACGGAACCCCGTACACATTGCGGCCGAACGGGGCTTCCGGGTCCGCGCCGTAGGGCACGGACGGACCGTAACCCGGTACGCCGTAGGGCTGCTGACCGTACTGCGGCTGACCGTACTGCGGCTGGGGTGCGCCGTAGGGCTGCTGCTGCTCGAAGTGCGGCTGCGACTGGTCGTACGGCTGCTGCTGACCGTACTGCGGCCCGGTGCCGGGCGCGCCGTACTGCGGGCCCTGTTCGGGCTGTTTACTGAACGGGTCGGTCACGCGATCCTCCTGAAACGCCGGGCCGGTCAGCCCGATACCGGGTGGTCAGGAGTCATTCTTGCCCGAGTCGACCTTATCCGTCTTGTCGAGCTTCACATCGTCCGTCGCCACCGGCTCGGAATCGCCGGATGCTGACGAGTTATCGCTGCTCTCGCCGGATTCGTTGCCGTCCGACGGTGATTCGGAGCCGTCGCTGGGTTCGGATGCCGTGGAATCCGACTCAGCGGTCTCCGATCCCGGCGTCTCCGATTCCACGGTCTCCGCGGCGGCCACGGTGCCCGCGGCCCCGAAAGCCCGCAATGCGCCGAACTGCCACGGCCACGGCCGCTCGATGCCGGGCCGCAATTGCTCCGGCGTCTCCCTGCCCTTGGTCGCGAAGACGAAATAGGCGACGGCGCACAGGAATACGACCGCGGCGGTGAAGGAGTTGATGCGGATGCCCGCGATATGGGTGGCCTCGTCATCGCGCAGCAGCTCCACGAAGAACCGTCCGAAGCAGTAGATCGCCACGTAGAGCGCGAACAGCCGCCCGTGCCCGATCCGGAACTTGCGATCCAGGTACAGCAGCACCGCGACGCCGAGCAGGTTCCAGACCAGCTCGTACAGGAAGGTGGGCTGCACGATCTTGATGATGACCCCGGAGGAGGTCCCGTTCATCATGTCCGGATCGACGCCGGAGTACCGCTCGTAGATCTCCAGACCCCACGGCATGGTGGTCTCGCGGCCGTAGAGCTCCTGATTGAAGTAGTTGCCGAGCCGCCCGATGGCCTGCGCCAGCAGAATGCCGGGGGCCACCGCATCACCGAAGGCGGGCAACGGGATTCGGTATATACGGCAGGCGATCCAAGCGCCGAACGCGCCCAGCGCCACCGCGCCCCAGATGCCCAGGCCGCCCTGCCACACCTTCCAGAAGTCGCCCGGATGACCGCCCGGGCCGAAGTACTTCTCCCAGTCGGTGGCCACGTGGTACAGCCGCCCGCCGATCAGGCCGAACGGCACCGCGAACATGGCGACGTCCAGGACCATGCCCGCCTGCCCGCCGCGCGCCTGCCACCGCTTCTCCCCCAGCCAGATGGCCGCGACGATGCCGATGATGATGCACAGCGCGTACGCGCGCAGCGGGAAGGGTCCGAGGTACCAGACCCCGCGGGCGGGACTGGGAATGTAGGCCAGGACGTCAGCGCCGGTGCTCTCGGCAAGGGCTCGTAAGGTCACGCGCCCACCGTACTGGAATCTCGTCCGAGACCACCGACCCCGGCCGCCACGCCGCGACTCGCCGTCGGCGGCGGCCGCTGCCGAACCCCGTTCCGGCTCGCGCTTCCGCTTTCCGGCCAGGAGCAGGACCAGCGGCGATACCACTCCGCACGAGGGGGCGAGAACGCACGCCGCTGCCGAAAACGCGAAAGGCGCGTATCGAGTTCGATACGCGCCCTTGCCGTTCGGAGAATTATCTGGCGACGCCCGCCGAGCGCACGCCCTGTGCCAGTTCCTCGGTCAGCTTCGCGACCGCGCCCAGCCCCTCGGCCGCGGCCGAGACCAGCGCCGAGCCGACGATGACACCGTCCGCGTAGGAAGCGATTTCGGCCGCCTGCGCGCCGTTGCGCACCCCCAGGCCGACGCCGATCGGGATATCGGAGTGCGCGCGGACGCGAGCGCAGAGCGCGGGGGCCATGTCCGACACCGCGTCTCGCGCACCGGTCACGCCCATGGTGGAGGCGGCGTAGACGAAGCCGCGCGAGGCTCCCAGGGTCTTCACCAGTCGCTCTTCGGTGGAGGACGGCGCGACCAGGAAGATGCGATCCAGATTGTGGGTCGAGGAGGCGATGAACCAGTCGTCGGCCTCCTCCGGAATCAGGTTCGGCGTGATGAGCCCGAGGCCGCCCGCCGCCGCGAGATCGCGGGAGAAGGGTTCGACGCCGTACTTCAGCACCGGATTCCAGTAGGTCATGACCACGGCTTTGCCGCCGGCCTGGGAGATGGCCTCCACCACCTTGAACACGTCGCGCACCCGCACGCCACCGGCCAGGGCCTGTTCGGCGGCGCGCTGGATGGTGGGGCCGTCCATCACCGGATCGGAGTAGGCGACGCCGACTTCGATGATGTCGCAACCGGATTCGACCATGGTCCGGCAGACGTCGATGGAGCCCTGCAAGTCCGGGTAGCCGGCGGGCAGGTAGCCGATCAGCGCCGCGCGGTTCTCCTCGCGGGCCGCGGCGAAGGTGTTGGCGAGACGGGACTGCTGGCTCACTGTTCGGTGTCCTTGTCGAAGAGCCCGAACCAGCGGGCGGCGGTGTCCATGTCCTTGTCGCCGCGACCGGAGAGGTTCACCACGATGATCTTGCCCTCGCCCAGTTCCCTGCCCAGCTTCAGCGCGCCGGCCACCGCGTGCGCCGACTCGACGGCCGGGATGATGCCCTCGCTGCGGCTCAGCAGCAGCAGCGCGTCCATGGCCTCGGTATCGGTGATCGGGTAGTACTCGGCACGGCCGATGTCCTTGAGGTAGGCGTGCTCCGGGCCGACGCCCGGGTAGTCCAGACCCGCGGAGATGGAGTGCGATTCGATGGTCTGGCCGTCCTCGTCCTGCAACAGGTACGAGTAGGCGCCCTGGAACGCGCCCGGGCTGCCGCCGGTGAAAGTGGCTGCGTGGCGGCCGGTTTCGACGCCGTCGCCCGCGGCCTCATAGCCGATCAGGCGCACCGACGGATCGTCGATGAAGGCGTGGAAGATGCCGATGGCATTGGAACCGCCACCGACGCAAGCGGTTACGGCGTCGGGCAGGCGACCGGTCATGGCCCGCACCTGTTCCCGCGCCTCCAGGCCGATGATGCGCTGGAAATCGCGCACCATCAACGGGAACGGATGCGGTCCGGCGGCGGTGCCGAAGCAGTAGTAGGTGCGGTCGGCATTGGTGACCCAGTCGCGCAGCGCCTCGTTGATGGCGTCCTTGAGGGTCTGCGAACCCGTTGTCACACTGACGACTTCGGCGCCGAGCAGCCGCATCCGGGCCACGTTCAGCTGCTGCCGGACGGTGTCGACCGCGCCCATGTAGATGATGCACTCGAGGCCGAGCAGCGCGCAGGCGGTCGCGGTGGCGACGCCGTGCTGGCCGGCGCCGGTCTCGGCGATGATGCGGGTCTTGCCCATGCGCTTGGCGAGCAGCACCTGACCCAGCACATTGTTGATCTTGTGAGATCCGGTGTGGTTCAGGTCTTCCCGCTTCAGCAGGATGCGCGCGCCGCCCGCGTGGACGGCCAGGTTCTTGCACTCGAACACCGGCGAGGGACGCCCGGTGTAGTCGCGCTGCAAGCGGTCCAGCTCGCCCAGGAAGCTCGGATCGACCCGGACCTTCTCGTACTCGGCGGTGACCTCTTCGATCACGGCCATCAGCGCCTCGGGGACATGCCGTCCGCCGTAGACGCCGAAGTGGCCGCCCGGATCCGGTTCGTGCGCGCTCTTGTGCGCGACGCCCGCGCTGGCCTCGGGCAGGCCGAGCGTGTTCTTACCGGGGGTGTTCGTCTGTGTCATCGGCTCTTTCACCGGCCCCGCCGGACCGGCTTCGGGCAGGAGGGATGGGTTCCGGCGGTGACCAGTTCGGCCACCGCGGCGCGCGGGTCACCGCTGGTGACCAGGCCCTCGCCGACGAGCACGGCGTCCGCGCCCGCACCGGCGTAGGCCAGCAGGTCCGCGGTGCCGCGAATGCCGGACTCGGCCACGCGGATGATCTCGCTGGGCAGACCCGGGGCGATGCGCGCGAACACGTCCCGATCCACCTCGAGGGTCTTGAGGTTGCGGGCGTTCACGCCGATCACGCTGGCGCCGGCCAGCAGGGCACGGTCGGCCTCTTCCTCGGTGTGCACCTCGACCAGCGCGGTCATCCCGAGCGATTCGGCGCGATCGATGAGAGACTCCAGTACGGCCTGCTCCAGGGCGGCCACGATCAACAGGATCACGTCCGCGCCGTGGGCACGCGCCTCGTGGATCTGGTACGGGCCGACGATGAAGTCCTTGCGCAGCACCGGGATGTCGACCGCGGCGCGGACGGCGTCCAGATCGGCGAGCGAACCGCCGAAACGCCGCTGCTCGGTCAGCACGCTGATGATGCGGGCGCCACCGTCTTCGTAGGCGCGGGCCAGGTCGGCGGGGTTCGGGATGTCCGCGAGCGCGCCCTTGGAGGGGCTGGCGCGCTTCACCTCGGCGATCACGCCGATCCCGTCCGCGTGCAACGCGGCCTTGGCGTCACGCGGGGAAGGGGCCTTGGCGGCGGCGGCCTTCACGGCCTGGAAGTCCAGGAGGGCTTCGCGCGCGGCCACATCCGCGCGGACCCCGTCGAGAATCGAGTCGAGTACCGTCATCTGGCTCGAATCCTTTCTGGGGAGACGGACTTGCTGCCTGAGAAATCCCCCCAGGCGCTGTCTCACCGATGCTGATAAAGAGTAAATGGCTATGTTCCCGTGCTCGACGCCGGGTCTGTCCGGGCGACCGGGTTCCGGCCTCCCACCTGCTCAGCGGGTGTGGTGGCCCGCATCCCCGGCACCTGGATCATCGTGTGCGGCAGGGGTATTGGTTTCGATATCGGTGGGGTCGACGCCTTCGTCGAGCGCATCCCACAGCACGCGGCCGGAAAGCTGCTGGTTCGGGGCCTGCTGTGACCCGGATTCCGCCGCCCGCGAACGCACGTGATGTTCGGCGACCTGTTCGGCCGCCGACAGCTTCCGATTGGCCGGATTGTCGTACTTTCCGGACATCTTGGGCGCCCCCGACGACGTCCGCACCAGCAGCAGTCCGGCCAGGAACGCGGCCACCGCACCGGCGAGCGACAGCACGGCGGGCAGGGTCGAGGTCGTCACCGCGCCCGCATGGTCGCCACCGTGCAATTCAGCCAGCCGCGCGGCCCGTTCCGCGGTCTCCCCGCGCCCGACCAGTAGGGCATATCCGGGCACCGCGGCCACCGCGGCCAGCACCGCGACCACGACACCGATCCCCCGCCGCGCCCAGCCGTGCGTGGCGAAGACCGCCGCGATGGTGGCCAGGAAGACCAACGCCAGCGGCGTCAGAGCCCCGAACCACACCCCGCCGTCGAGATCCTTCGTCCGCGGCAGCCCGTAATCACTGGTGATCTCGAGGCTCGCCCACGTCATCCGCGAAGAGCCCCACAGCAGTACCGCCGCGAGCGCGAGCAACACCACCGGCACGATCGGCCTGCGCCCCGCCTTCGCGGCGTCGGCCTCGGCCGCTCGTGCATCGGACTCCGCCTGCGCCGCCGCCGCTTCGGCAGCATCCGCGTCCTCGGCTGCCGCACGCAGATCGGCGGCCGCCTGCGCGCGCTCAGCTTCGCCGGCGGCTACACCACCGGAACCTTCATCGCCGCCGAGGACATCATCGCGTGCGTTCGAATTCTGCTGCGCCGCAGCAGAATTCGCATCTTCTCCCGCTGCGGCGGCGAGCTGCGGCGCTCTCGCGGACGCGGCCGGATCGCCCTCCGGATCGCTCATTGCGGCTCGCTCGGGCGGAAGGCGCGGACCGTCTCCGCGGCGGCGACGGCCTTGAGGACCGCCATCGCCTTGTTGCGGGATTCGACGTCCTCGTACTCCGGGTCGGAGTCGGCGACCACGCCCGCGCCCGCCTGGACGTAGGCGGTGCCGTCCTTGAGCAGCGCCGTGCGGATGCAGATCGCGGTGTCGGCGTCGCCGGCGAAATCGAGGTAGCCGACCACGCCGCCGTAGATGCCGCGGCGGGTGGGTTCGAGTTCCTCGATCAGCTCCATGGCGCGGACCTTCGGTGCGCCCGACAGCGTGCCGGCGGGGAAGCAGGCGTTCACCGCGTCGAGGGCGACCCTACCGGCGGCGAGGCGGCCGGAGACCGTCGAGACCAGGTGCATGACGTGCGAATAGCGTTCGATATGACGGTATTCGGTGACCCGCACGGTGCCGGGCTCGCAGACGCGGCCCAGGTCGTTGCGGCCCAGGTCGACGAGCATCAGGTGCTCGGCGTTCTCCTTCTCGTCGGCGAGCAGGCCCTTCTCGAGCAGCAGGTCGTCCTCTTCGGTGGCGCCGCGCCAGCGGGTGCCCGCGATCGGGTGGGTGGTGGCGACGCCGTCCTTCACCGTGACCAGGGATTCGGGGCTGGAGCCGACGATGGAGAACGCGGTGCCGCCGGAGCCGTCCGGAATGTGCATCAGGTACATGTACGGGCTCGGATTCGACGCGCGCAGCATGCGGTACAGGTCGATGGGCGTGCCGCCGTACTCCATCTCGAAGCGCTGCGACAGCACCACCTGGAACGCCTCGCCCGCCTCGATCTCCTTGACCAGCCGGCGCACGCCCGCCCCGAACTGCTCGGAGGTGCGCTGCCGGCGGTAGTTCGGTTCGGGCCGGTCGAAAACCGACACGGTGGAGTCGGCGGGTGCGGCGAGGGCCTCGGTCATCCGGTCCAGTCGCGCCACCGCGTCGTCGTACGCCTCGTCCACGCGTTCGTCGGTGCCGTTCCAGTTGACGGCATTGGCGATGAGCGTGATCGCGCCCTCGTGATGGTCGAAGGCGGCCAGATCGGTGGCGAGCATGAGCACCATCTCGGGCAATTGCAGATCGTCGGCGGCGATGACCGGCAGCCGCTCGATGCGCCGCACCGCGTCGTACCCGAGATACCCGACCATGCCCCCGGTCAAAGGCGGCAATCCGGGCACCCGTTCGGTGCGCAGGACCTGTAGGGCATCCCGCAGCGCGGCCAGCGGATCGCCGCCCACGGGCGCGTCGGCCGGCGTCTGCCCCAGCCACGCCGCCTCGCCGTCGATCACGGTCAGCGCGGACGGGCTACCGGCGCCGATGAACGACCATCGCGACCAGGAGCGCCCGTTCTCGGCGGACTCCAGCAGGAAGGTCCCGGCCCGGTCGCCCGCCAGTTTGCGGTAGGCCGAGAGCGGAGTCTCCGAGTCCGCCAACACCTTTCGGGTCACGGGGACCACCCGGTGGTCGGCCGCGAGCTCACGGAACTGTTCCCGGGACGTGGTGGTGTCATTAGGCGAGCCGTGCATGGGCTCATCATTCCAGGCTCGACAACCGGTATCTAAATCGCATTGCCCTCCCAGCCGAGCCGCCCTCCGCCGCGAATACCTGAAGCGGTCATCACTACACTCGCGGCAATCCGCTCCGGCAGAAAAGGAGAGGTCGCACGCGGTATCCCATTCGAGAGGAGTTCAACACAGATGTACCCCTCGCAACCGGTCGCGCCGGAGGGTCCACGGCACGCAGCCCCGCAGGTCGGTCACGGCATGATGCCGGGCCAGCCGCCGCGGATGATGAACCTGAACAACGGTGGTGGCAAGTACTCCGCCATCGCCTCTTTCGTCACATATGTGAAGGCCCTGGAGGCGCTGGATCCGCGCAGCTTCCCGGACGAGTACGCCGAGCACAGCGACCGCATCCGGGAGCTGAAGCCGTTCCTGCGGGCGCACGGCATCCTCGATGTCATGGATATCAAGAACCCGGAAGTCGCCGCCCTGATCGGCGTGTGATTCCCGCGCTGACGGTGGGTGGCCCCACTTTTCGGGGGTCCCGGGGGTTGCGCTCCCGGGGCCTCCGTTCAGTTAGTCTGCCTAACATGAAGGCTGGCCAGCTCGCCCCGAACTTCTCCCTCCCCGATCAATCCGGCACCGTCCGGTCCTTGGAATCACTTCTGGCCGACGGACCCGTGGTGCTGTTCTTCTACCCCGCCGCCAACACCCCCGTCTGCACCGCCGAAGCCTGCCACTTCCGCGATCTCGCAACCGAATTCGAGGCACTCGGCGCGACCTGCGTCGGCATCAGCGGCGATGCGGTGGACGTGCAATCCGGTTTCGCCGCGAAGCAGTCCCTGAACTATCCGGTGCTCTCGGATCAGGGCGCGAAGGTGGCGGCCGAGTTCGGCGTGAAGCGCGGACTGCTGGGTGCGATCGTCCCGGTCAAGCGCACCACCTTCGTCATCGATCCCGATCGCACCATCGCCAAGGTCATCTCGAGCGAACTGCGCGCCAACGTGCACGCCGACGAGGCCCTGCAATTCCTGCGGTCCCGGGGCTGATCCGATGCCCTGACCCGGTGCGCGCGCACGCTCGAGCAACCTGAAGCGATTTCGATTTCCGAGGGGGCGAAGCTTGACCTGCACGACCGGCACCGATGCCAGAACCGAAGACGGCGAAGCGCCCGCGCGGGATCATGAGCGGGTGCAAACTTTCGGGCGCACAACACTTTTCATTCTCGCCTGCACCTCGGCACTGTCCGGGGTGCTGCTCTTCGCCACCGTCGATCCGCATCTGCGCGAGGTCGGGATGCTGGCGGGCGGGCTGGACACACACATCTATCGGGACGGGGCGTTCCGGGTACTGCGGGATATTCCGCTGTACCAGGATCCGACGCTGGCGGGGTTGTCCTATACCTATACGCCGTTCTCCACCTTGACTTTTCTGCCGATCGCCGCGGTGCCGTGGGGGTGGGTGAACGGGGTGTGGGCGGCGCTGAACCTGACCATGTTGTTCGGGTGCGTGCTGCTGTGCTGGAAGTTGCTGGGGTACAAGCTGACCCGGCGTTTGCTGGTGGTGAGCGGGTTGATCACGCTGACCTGCACCTTCCTCGAACCGGTGCGGTCGACGCTGTACTACGGGCAGATCAACCTGATCCTGATGGCCTTGGTGCTGCTGGGTTTCTCGCGGGGCGAGAGCAGCCGGGCGCGCGGGATCGGGGTGGGGCTGGCGGCGGGAATCAAGCTGGTGCCGTTGTTCTTCGTGGTGCAGTTCGCGGTGCTGCGGCAGTGGCGGGCGGCGTGCACGGCGGCGGGAACGTTCCTGGCGACGGTGGTGCTGGCGTGGATCGTGCTGCCGGCGGATTCGAAGCAGTACTGGACTTCGACCTTCTTCCAATCGAATCGGATCGCGCCCGATACCCAGCCGGCGAATCAATCGCTGCGCGGGGCGATCGCGCATCTGACCGATCATCCGGTGCAACTGCGGTATTGGCTGCTGCTCGCGGTGCCGGTGGCGGTGGTGGGGCTGCTGGTCAGCGCGGCGCTGTACGAGCGCGGGGATCGGCTGCTCGGGGTGTCGGTGAGCGGGATGACGGCGTGCGCGGTCTCGCCGTTCGCGTGGGATCACCATTGGGTGTGGTTCGTGCCGCTGTTCGTGTACTGCGTGCACCGGGCTCAGTGGGAGCCGCGCTGGTGGGGGGTGGCGGGTGCGCTGTACGTGGCGGTCGGGGCCTGGAGTTACCACTGGACCGAGACCTGGGTGGTGGTGGGCTGGTTCCTGTTCCCGCCCTCGTGGCCGACCTGGCCGATCCTGTCGAACATGTACGTGATCGTGTATCTGGTGGTGCTCGGGTGCGCGATCCGCCATCTCGGGATCCGGCGCGGGTGGGCCACCATCCGGGGGATCGCCGAGTTGTAGCCGGAGTGGCGCTCTGGCCGCTTCGGTGGTGCCGGGCATACCCTTCCTTCATGACTAGGCCAAGCGCGGAACTGCCGGAACAGAAGAACTCATCCTTCGCCATGTGGCGAAATCGCATCATTGCCATCGTGTTGCTGGCGCTGGTGTTGTGGGTCGCGTATCTGATTCTGGCCGCGTTCATTCCGCGCTGGTGGGCGCAGCGGATCGCGGAAATGGTCTCGGGCAGTTTCTCCAAGGGCATCTGGTACGGCTTGCTCCTGGGGCTGCTGTGCACGCTGGTCCCACTGCTGCTGTTCCTGTTCGCGGGCACGACCTGGAGGAAACGGGGCGGTCCGTTCATCGCGGGCGCTTCGGCCGTTCTCGCCGTCGTTCTCGCGGTGCCTAATTTGATGACTTTGACCATCGTGCTCGGCAACTCCAATGCCGCACACGCCGGAGAACGCATTCTCGATGTCGACGCGCCCGCTTTTCGCGGGGCGGCGATGACCGGCGCCATCGCCGCCGCAGTGTTGTTCCTGCTGGTGGCATTTCTGGTGGTGCGCAGCCGATTCCGCCGTCATCGTGCCGAGAAAACGCGGGTGCAACAAGAAAAGCAGCGCGTTTCGACGGAAATCCCAGCTAATCCCCCGGACTTCGGCGCGAACTGACCGGGTCCGCGACACGCGTGATCGATGTCACGTCATTCAGCAACCCCGTGACGGGTGAGCGAAATCGTGGCAAACTTTGACGTGCGGGTGACTCCGGCATAACAAGTCACTTGGCTGCTACGAGAGGGCGCGCACGGTGACCAAGTGGTTGAATCCGATCGAACAGCGAGCTTGGCGTACCCTTGTCGCCCTCACCACCCGCTTACCCGCGGCCCTGGACACCCAGTTGCAACGCGAGTCCGGGATTACCCATTTCGAATACTTCGTGATGACTCTGCTCTCCGAAGAACCAGGCCACCGGTTGCAACTGAGTGAGCTTGCCCAGAAGGCAAACGCATCGCTATCGCGTCTCTCGCACGTGGTCTCCAAACTCGAACGCCTCGGCTGGGCCCAGCGCGTATCGATCACCGGCCGGCGCGGCGCCCAAGCCGTCCTGACCGACGCCGGCTTCCGCAAGGTCACCGAAGCCGCCCCCGGCTACCTGGAAACCGTGCGCGGCTTGGCCTTCGACGGCCTCGACAAAGAACAGACCAGACAACTGCTCGAACTAGGCGAGACCCTGGTCGCTCAACTCGACAAGGGCATGGCCCGCGGCATCGGCCGCGCCGGCCGCCCCAGCTCCCACTGAAACCCCTTGCCGCTCAGAGCAGCCGGTCCCCCTCAGCCAGCAGCACATCGGTATCGAAGCAGGTGTGCGTCCCCGTATGACAAGCCGCGCCCTCCTGATCCACGACCAAAAGCACCGTGTCCCCATCACAATCGAGCCGCACCTCATGCACATACTGCGTATGCCCCGAGGTCTCCCCCTTCACCCAGTACTGCTCCCGAGACCGCGAGTAGTACGTCCCCTTCCGAGTCTCGAGCGTCCGCGCCAGCGCCTCGTCGTCCATCCAAGCCATCATCAGCACATCCCCCGTGCTCTTCTCCTGCGCGATAGCAGCGAACAACCCATCGGCATTGCGCTTGAGACGGGCGGCGATAGCAGGGTCGAGGCTCATGCCTTCGTTATAGCAAGGTCGTTCCGGCCGGCAACGATCGGGCGGCTCAGCGCTCAGTTCGAGGCGAAGCCGACGATCGTGGTGCGGGACACCTTCCATTCGGTTTCGACCCGGCACAAGGCAAGAACCGCACCGGGAATCACGACCGGCCCCCCGAAGGAACAGTCCCGATCGGCGTCCGTGGACAGCGGCCGGACGGTCGCGGGTGTGCCATCGGAACGATTCCAGGCGCGAAGCTCGGCTCGATACTCACCGGGCTCGGTTTCGTAGTAGTTCGCCTCGATGATCTGATCCGCGAGAAACCTGTCCGGCCTGCGAGTGAGACTGCTGGCGCGCCCCTCGATGCCGGTGAGGCGATAGATGAGGCTGCCGTCGGCGAGGCGACGCAGTTCGAGGGGTTCCAGGTCACCGACCCGCCCTTTCGGAACGACCACCGCCTCCGTGCCACCGGAGTCGACGGTCATGAAGTACCCGAACTGCGGCGTCGGCAGGAGCGGGGCGGCGAGCCGTTCGGGACGATCGATCACGTACTCCATACCGGTGTTGGCAGCGTAGTGAATGATGAGGGTGTCTGCGTATTGCGCCGTGAACGGGTGGTCATGGTCGGAGGCACCGTGCCCGCCCAATTCCTGGCTGCCCAGCACGGCGCCGGTCGCCGGGTTCACGGCGGTGATTCCCACCGGAACTTCCGATCCCCCAGCACATCTCGCGATGCGATAGATCGCCGCGGCTGTGAAGGCGTAATCCGCCGAACCGACCTGGCACAGCTCGACTGACCACATCCGGTCGCCGGTACGAGCATCGAACCTGGCCAGCTGTCTGCCATTGGTGGCCGCCAGCACGCTCGCCGGGTTGCTGGTCTGTCCACGCACCAGACGCCACACCTCCGGCCGGTCCGCGTCGTACCGATTGATATCGGACAGCAGGTCACCCGTGGCGGCGGTGAATTCGGAATGCGTCCACAACAGTTCCCCGGTGATCGCGTCGAACGCGGTCACACCACCGCGTTCCCACTGGGCGAGCACCACCGATCCGCCATCCACCGACAGGAGCGAAGATCTGACGAAGCCCACCCCGACCCGATTGCCATCCCGCACATTGCGGCGCAGATAGTGCCAGCGCGGTGTGCCCGAAGCGCCGTCGTAGGCGGTCAATCCCTCGGTGGTGGCAAGCACGAAACCCGTTCCCGCCATCACGATCTCGGCTCCCTCATCTTCGGATTCCGACCCGGGTACCGAAATCCGGTAGTGCTCCTCACCCAATCGCGCCGGAAATGCGGGAACGGTCGCGGCGGCAGCGGTCGTGTGATCGATCCGTCGAGCGTCGTCGCCGGCGTACATCGCGAAACCGGCGGTGCCGGCCGAAATCAACAGCCCGGCAACGGAACCCAGGATAAGCGGACGTTTACCCGCCGCGTGCACCGCAGCGGGGCGACCGAGTCCGAGGGTGAGGACGGTCCCCGATAGTACGAGCAGTATCGCCGCCGCGGCGGTTGTCAGACGGTCGAACAACGGATGGCGGAAGCCGATGTCATCGAGTGCGCCCGGCACATGCTGGGAGACCACGTACCCGCCCAGCGCCATAATGGCCGCCCCGATGCCGAACACCCACGTACTCACCCGCTCGCCCGGGTCGGCACTCCGGCCGCGCCGTACGAGATCGGCCGCTACACCCAGCACAAGCACCCCGGTCACCAGCGCAAAAGTCGCCCAGCGTTCGGGCAATCCGCCGGTCGGCAGCCGGAAGTCGCCGAGAAAATCCCGCCCGGCCGTCGCCCCGTCCGAGAGATCTCGGCCTTCGGACCAGAATCGGCTGTACAGCGCCAGCACGGTGCCTCCGGCAACGAGCCCCGCACCGGTCGCGCCCAGGCCGACGCCGAACCGACGGAAGCCCGATCGTCGGATCAGTGGCAGGTCCGATGCGGCTGTGCGGTCGGAGTGCGGTGAAGCCGGATCGGTGCTCAATGTCGCCTTTCCGGGGCGGGTCAGCGGATGGTGAGGCCCTCGTCGCGCATGGCGGTTTTGACTTCGCCGATGGTGAGGTCGCCGAAGTGGAAGACGCTGGCGGCCAGGACGGCGTCGGCGCCGGCTTGGACGGCGGGGGCGAAGTCGGCTACCTTGCCGGCGCCGCCGGAGGCGATCACGGGGACCGAGACGGCGGCGCGGACGGCGCGGATCATGGGGAGGTCGAAGCCGGCTTTGGTGCCGTCGGCGTCCATGGAGTTGAGCAGGATTTCGCCGACGCCCAGTTCGGCTCCGCGGATGGCCCATTCGACCGCGTCGATGCCGGTGCCGCGTTTGCCGCCGTGGGTGGTTACTTCCCAGCCGGAGGGGGTGGGCTGCTGGCCGGCGGGGACGGTGCGGGCGTCCACCGACAGGACGATGCACTGGGAGCCGAAGCGTTCCGACATTTCGCGCAGGACTTCGGGGCGGGCGATGGCGGCGGTGTTGACCGAGACCTTGTCGGCGCCGGCACGCAGCAGGCGGTCCACGTCTTCGACGGTGCGGACGCCGCCGCCTACGGTGAGCGGGATGAAGATCTGTTCGGCGGTGCGGGTGACGACGTCGATCATGGTGCCGCGGTCGCCGGTGGAGGCGGTGACGTCCAGGAAGGTGAGTTCGTCGGCGCCCTGGGCGTCGTAGGTGGCGGCGAGTTCCACGGGATCGCCCGCGTCGCGCAGGTTTTCGAAGTTGACGCCCTTGACGACGCGGCCGGCGTCGACATCCAGGCAGGGGATGACACGGACTGCCAAGCTCATTGCGATACCTCTCCTCGGACGCGATCGGCCGTCACGGTGATCATGTCCAGTAGTTCTTCGTGCACGCCGGGGGCGGCGGCCAGGACGGAACCGGATTCGATGGTCCAGTCCTGGCCCAGCAGATCGGTGACCACGCCGCCGGCGGCGCGCACCAGAGCGACGCCCGCGGCATTGTCCCAGGGGTGGTGGCCGTACACCACGGCGCCGCCCAAGACGCCGGATGCGGTGTAGGCCAAATCGATTCCGGTGGAGCCGTGCATGCGCAGGCGGCCGGAGAGGCGGCTCAGCGCGCCCAGCAGGTTGAAGCGGAAGATGCCGGGGATGCGGCCCGCCCCATCGATATTGAAGGAGCCGAAGGCGATCATGGAATCCGAGAGTTTCCCGGATTCCAAGGGGGGCAACGGTTTTCCGTTCAGGAACACCGGTCCGCCGGCGACCGCCGCGTAGCGCTGCCCCATCATGGGCAGCCAGGTGAGGCCCAGGACCGGGACGCCGTCCCGCACCAGCGCCAGCAGCATGCCGCAGAGCGGGTGTCCCTGCGAGTAATTGAAGGTGCCGTCGATGGGATCGAGCACCCACGCGATCCCCGACGTCAGCTGCGGACCCCCGAATTCCTCACCGTGCACCGGGATTCCGGTGCGCCGTGCCAGCTGCTCCGACACGAAGCGTTCCAGCTCGAGGTCCAGTGCGGTGGCGAAATCGTTGCGCCCCTTCTGAACCGCGCTGGGAGCGCCGATCCCCTCCACGAAACGCGGTGCGGCAGCGTCGAGCACATCGCTGGCGATGGTGAGCAGCTCGGCGAGGTCCATGGGCGCTAGCGAACCGCGGCCAGGGCTTCGGGCAGCGTGAACCGGCCCGCGTACAGGGCTTTACCGATGATCGCGCCTTCGACGCCCTCCTCCACCAGGGTGGCGATGGCGCGCAGATCGTCGAGCACCGAGATACCGCCGGAGGCGATGACCGGCGCTTCCGCGGCATTGGCGACGTGGCTCAGCAGCTCCAGGTTCGGCCCGGTCAGGGTGCCGTCCTTGGAGACGTCGGTGACCACGTACCGCGAGCACCCGTCCCGCTCCAACCGCTCGAGCACCTCCCACAGATCGCCGCCGTCGGTGACCCATCCGCGCCCGCGCAGCCGCCACTCGCCGTCGATCAGCTTCACATCGAGCCCGACCGCGATCCGGTCCCCGAACTCGCCGATGGCCCGCGCACACCACTCCGGATTCTCGATGGCCGCGGTACCGATATTCACCCGCGCACACCCGGTAGCGAGCGCCGCCTTCAAGGACTCGTCATCCCGAATCCCGCCCGACAGCTCCACCTTCACATCCAGCTCACCGATCACCTCGGCGATCAGATCCCGATTGCTCCCCTTGCCGAACGCCGCATCCAAATCCACCAGATGCACCCACTCGGCCCCCGCCTGCTGCCAGGCCAGCGCGGCGTCGCGCGGCGAACCGTAGGAGGTTTCGCTGCCGGCCTCTCCCTGAACGAGGCGCACGGCCTCACCATTGGCGACATCGACGGCAGGTAGCAGCACAAGACTCACGCAAGCATCTTATTGGTTACCGATCGATCTCCCGTTTCCGGGCCGACCGGTCAATTCGGCCGGTTCCAATCCTGGGTGCAGAACGTCCCCGACGCCCGAGACCCGCGATCCTGCGGTGGCACCTGCCCGCACGCCTGAAACCAGCGTGACCGGCCGTGGTCGTCGTACACCCGGAGCGCGGGCGTGGCGCGCCCGGCGGTGACGGGCTGCTCGCACATGCGCCACAGCGCCGGATTCGTGTCCTGTTCGCGGGTGTAGGTCCAGTCCAGCCAGACATGATCCTGGTCGGAGGTCGAGGCGGTCAGCTCCGCCCAGACGATCCAGCCGTATTCAGGATGTCGCTGCGCACGCAACTCGACCTGCCGGTTCCGGATCGGCGTATCGAACGCGGTGGAGGGGTCGCCGACGGTGATGTACGGCAGCGCCGGGTCGGGTTTCAATGCCTCGCCGCAGATGCCGTAGGCGAGCAGTGGTGAATTCGTGCTCGGCACAAAAGAATTCGCGGTATCGGTCCAGCGGTGCCAGCTCGCCCCCGTGCTGGCGCCCGCCGCGATGCCGACCAGCGCCGCCAGCCCGCAGGCGGTGACGGCCCGCCGGATTCGTTCAGTAGTCATCGGGTCTGTTCCAATTCGTGCAGGCGGTGAGTCCGCGCCCCGGCCACTGGAATTCCACCGGGACCGACCCGCAGGCCCGGAACCAGCGCGGCTCACCCTGCGGCCCGCGCGCTCGAATCCCAGGGGTCTGCTGGATCAGATTGACGGCCCGGCCGTCGCAGCGGTGGGACTGATCCTCGTCGGGCTTATAGACATCGCTCCACTCCAGCCAGATGCGATCGCGATCCGAGGCGGCCCGCGCCAGATACGCGTACACGATCCAGCCGCCGGATTCGACAGTCTGGATGCGCACTTCGGGATTCTGCTTGGGAACCGGATCGCCCGGTGGGCCGTTGGCGATCGCGAGCTTCACGAAGCCGTGGCGGCGCGGGCAATGGCGAACGCGGCCGCGAACCCGATGACCAGCGACAGGGCCGCCGCCACAGGCAAGCGGCGATGTCTCCCCGGCGTCGGGTCCGAGGCCGGCGCGGCAGCATCGCCTCCGCCATCCCGCACGGCGGTAACGGCTCCCGGGTCCCGCGCGGCGACGGGCGCGGCATCGCCGGTCGCGGTCGGCGTCGAATCATCCGCGTCGCCAACGGGTTCGGTCACACGACGGTCACCGGCCACGGCACGATCCTCGTCCGGCGCACGGCGCGCGGCCGTCATCGCTTCGGCCATGTCCGCCGCGCCCCGTGCGACCGAGCCGCCACGCCGGTTCACGAGCGCGCGGACGGCGGCATCCTGCTGCCGCTGCTCCGCGAGCCGCCGCCAGGCGTCGTAGATCGCCTCGGCGAGGTCGGCCCCGGGGTGGCGGCGGGCCAGGGCTTGGCCGAGCAGCGCGGCCAGTCTGCGCGCGTCCTCGGACTCGCGCGGCAGAGCTTTGCCGCGGAACCAGTCGTAGACGCTGCGGGTGCCGCCGAGCTGGGTCTTGACCGCGCCGACCGAGAGCCGGCTCTCCCCCGCGACGGCCGATAGCAGCGCGCCGAATTCCTGCCGGGTGGTGACGGCCGCGGCCGAGGCGCGCAGCCGCTCCGCTTCCGAACCCGCCTCGATGGGATCGGGGGGCGGGGAATCGGGGACCGGCGACGCATCGACCACGCTCGGAGTTTAACCGGCGGAGACCGAAAACAGCCTGGCCACAATGACTTCCGCACTCCGATTTCGATCTCCGCACTTCCGTCCGCACGCCCGTCGCGGTGAATCTGCTCTCGAGCCCGGACACGCCGGGCGGCATACCGGCAGGAGCGGATATGACGACGATGCGAACCCTTCTCACCACCGTGGCGGCGCTGAGCGCGACCCTGGCACTCGCCACCGGAACCGCTTCGGCGAAGGTGCATTACGAATGGAACGGCGCGCAGGCCCAGGCCGACGGCAGCTGGGTGTGGGTGTGGGCGCCGGCGGGTAGCGACGCGACCCTCAAGTACACCTTCGAGGGTCAGGACTGGAAGGGCTACCAGTACCTGTTCGCGCACGAGGCCGGTGATTCCGCGCTCGCGCACTCCGGCCGCACCCCGAACGGCCGCCGCGTCACCGGCTTCATGATCTGCCCGTCGCAGAGCCGTTCCGACAACTGCTCGCCCTGGCAGGACTTCAACCAGTCCGGCGCGAACTGATTCACTCCCGCGCGTGCGCCTCCAGGATCCGGGTCAGCGTCAGCACGAAGTTGGCGCGTTCGGCGGCGGTGAAGCCTGGAAGTAGTTCGGCCTGAGCGACTTCCAGGCGGTTGTCGAGGTCGTGGAGGTGGGCGCGGCCGGTGGAGGTGAGGGTGAGGGTGTTCCGGCGCCGGTCGGTGGGGTCCGGCGCACGGTGCAGGAAGCCGCGGTCGGCGAGGTCGTTGACCGCGGCGACCACATCGCTGCGGTCGATGCCGGTGCGGCGGCCGGCTTCGGCCTGGCTGAGGGAGCCGGACTCGTCGAGCGTGGCGAGCAGAGCATAGTGGTGGCGGCGGGAACCGGTGTTGGCCAAGGCTTTCTCGGTGGCGCGATTGGCGATGATGGCCACCTGGCCGACCAGGCGGGTGGGCAGGGCGCGGAGGCGGCCGGACGCTCCTTCGGGGGCGGTGTCCATGCGGGGAATCTAGCAACTACGCGGTAACAGGCAGGTTGGCCTTGGTCAGCACATAAGACCTGTAGATCTCATGACGACCTCCTCGTCACTCGAACGTATGCCGCTCACGTCTCCCCCCGGATCCGGCATCCACCCGCATTGCCACTAGGGATGAAACCCCGATCATCCCTGCAAAGACGTCCTCCAAGAAATGTGAAACTCCCGCCGGAGCGGGGGTTTCGTTCAGAGGGAGTCGACCCAGTTGCGCAGGAGTTGGGCGCCGGCGTCGCCGGACTTCTCCGGGTGGAATTGGGTGGCGCTCAACGGCCCGTTCTCGACGGCGGCGAGGAAGGGGACGCCGTGTTCGGCCCAGGTGAGTTTGGCGGGGGCGATCTGGCTGTCGTTGTCGTTCCAGGCCCAGTGCTGGGCGGCGTAGGAGTGGACGAAGTAGAAGCGGGTGTCGGCGTCCATGCCGGCAAAGAGGACCGAGTCTTCGGGGGCCTTGACCGTGTTCCAGCCCATGTGCGGGAGGACGGGGGCGTCGAGACGCTCGACGGTGCCGGGCCATTCGGCGCAGCCATCGGTTTCGACGCCGAATTCGACGCCGCGTTCGAAGAGGATCTGCATGCCGACGCAGATGCCGAGGACGGGGCGGCTGCCGGCCAGGCGTTTGCCGATGATGCGGTCGCCGCGGACGGACTTCAGGCCCGCCATGCAGGCGGCGTAGGCGCCGACGCCGGGGACTACGAGACCGTCTGCGGCCAAAGCGATTTCGGGGTCGGCGGTGGTGGTGACCTCGGCGCCGGTGCGGGCCAGGGCGCGGCTCGCGGAGTGCAGGTTGCCGGAGCCGTAATCGAGCAGGGCCAGTTTCTTGGTCACAGGGTTCCCTTGGTCGAGGGGACACCGGTCACGCGCGGGTCGTATTCGACGGCGGCGCGCAAAGCCCTTGCCACGGCCTTGAATTCGGCTTCGGTGATGTGGTGCTGGTCGCGGCCGTAGAGGACGCGGACGTGCAGGGCGATGCGGGCGTTGAGCGCGATCGACTCGAAGACGTGGCGGTTGAGGACGGTCGAATAGGACGCACCGGGGCCCGCGGAGGGAATGATGGTGTGCAGCATGTGTTCCGGCTCGCCGGTGTGCACGCAGTACGGGCGACCGGAGACATCGACGATGGCCTGGGCGAGGGTTTCGTCCATGGGGATGAAGGAGTCGCCGAAGCGGCGGATGCCCTTCTTGTCGCCGAGCGCCTGCGCCAGGGCCTGCCCAAGGACGATGGCGGTGTCCTCGACGGTGTGGTGGGCCTCGATCTCGATATCGCCCTTGGCCTGCACGGTCAGGTCGAAGCTGCCGTGCTGGCCGAGCGCGGTCAGCATGTGGTCGAAGAACGGCACGCCGGTGGAGATATCGGTTTTGCCGGTGCCGTCGAGGTTGATCTCGACGACGATGCTGGATTCCTTGGTGGTGCGTTCCACCCGGGCGATACGGTCCATGCTCGCTTCCGTGGTCACAGCTGAATCAGCTCTTCGGACGCCAGTTTCGCACTGACGCGGAGGAATTCGTCGTTCTCGGCGGCCAGGCCGATGGTGGCGCGCAGATAGTGCGGGATGCCGACATCGCGGATCAGGACGCCGTCGTCGAGGTAGCGCTGCCAGGCCCGGCCCGCATCGGTGAAACGACCGAACAGCAGGAAGTTGGCGTCCGAGTGAACGACCTCGAAACCCATGCCCTGCAAGGCGATCGCCACGCGATCGCGCTGCGCGGCGAGCTCGGCGACACTGGCCAGGGTCTCGTCGGCGTGCCGCAGCGCAGCGCGCGCGGCCGCCTGGGTGACGACCGACAGGTGGTACGGCAGGCGCACCAGCAGCATGGCGTCGATGACGGCCGGCGCGGCGACCAGGTAGCCCAGCCGCCCGCCCGCGAACGCGAACGCCTTCGACATGGTGCGGCTGACAACGAGTTTCGCGGGGAAGCGGTCGATCAGGCCGATGGCGCTGGGCGCGGCGGAGAACTCCCCGTACGCCTCGTCCACCACCACGATGCCCGGCGCGGCCTCGAGGATCCGTTCCAGGTCCGCCCCCGGAATGCTGTGCCCCGTCGGATTATTGGGGCTGGTCACGAAGACCACATCGGGGCGGCGTTCGGCGATCACCGCGAGCGCGTAGTCGATATCGAGGGAGAAGTCGCCATTGCGCTTGGCCTCGACCCATTCGGTATCGATGCCCTCGGAGATGATCGGGTGCATCGAGTAGGACGGCACGAAACCCAGCGCGCTGCGCCCGGGCCCGCCGAACGCCTGCAACAGCTGTTGCAGGATCTCGTTGGAGCCGTTGGCCGCCCACACGTTCGCGGTGTCGACGGCGATGCCGGTCTGGCGGGTCAGGTAGGCGGCGAGATCACCGCGCAGCCCGACCGCGTCGCGATCCGGGTAACGGTGCAGGTCGGCCGCTGCCGCCCGGACGGATTCGGCGACATCGTCGATCAGCGCCTTACTCGGCGGGTGCGGGTTCTCATTGGTGTTGAGCTGCACCGGCACCGTCAATTGCGGTGCGCCGTAAGGGCTTTTGCCGCGCAGGTTCTCCCGCAACGGCAGATCGTCGAGGGAGATGCCGGAGCCGGGAACGATCACGGTGCTCATCCCAGCTCTCCGAAGCGAATCGATACGGCCTGACCGTGTGCGGGCAGGTCTTCGGCATTCGCCAGCGCCACCACGTGTCCGGCGACATCCTTCAGCGCGTCCTCGGTGTACTCGACGACGTGGATGCCGCGCAGGAACGTCTGCACGCTCAAACCCGAGGAGTGCCGGGCACATCCGGCGGTGGGCAGCACGTGGTTGGATCCCGCGCAGTAGTCGCCGAGGCTGACCGGCGACCAGGCGCCGACGAAAACCGCTCCGGCACTGCGCACCCGGGCGGCGACGGCGGACGCGTCGGCGGTCTGGATCTCCAGGTGCTCGGCCGCGTAGGCGTTCACCACGCGCAGCCCCTGGGCGATGTCGTCGACCAGCACGGTCCCGGATTGCTTGCCGGACAAGGCTTCCGCGACCCGATCGTGGTGTTTGACGACCGCCATCTGCGCGGTCAGCGCGGCGTCCACGGCGTCGGCGAGTTCCACGCTGTCGGTCACCAGCACGCTGGCCGCCAGCACATCGTGCTCGGCCTGCGAGATCAGATCGGCCGCGACATGCGCCGGATCGGCGGTGGCATCGGCGAGGATGGCGATCTCGGTCGGCCCGGCCTCGGCGTCGATGCCGACCAGCCCACGGCACAGCCGCTTGGCGGCGGTCACATAGATATTGCCCGGCCCGGTGATCAGGTCCACCGGCTCCAGCTGCGCACCGTCGGTGTCGACACCGCCGTAGGACAGCAGCGCCACGGCCTGCGCGCCGCCGACCGCCCACACCTCTTCGACTCCGAGCAGCTGTGCGGCCGCCAGAATCGTCGGGTGCGGCAATCCGCCGAACTGCGCCTGCGGCGGTGAGGCCACGACCAGCGATTCCACGCCCGCGGCCTGCGCCGGGACCACATTCATCACGACCGAGGACGGGTACACGGCATTGCCGCCGGGCACATACAGACCGACCCGCTCGACCGGCACCCAGCGCTCGGTGACGGTGCCGCCGGGCACCACCTGCGTGGTCTTGTCGGTGCGCCGCTGATCGTTGTGCACCTTGCGAGTCCGCTCGATGGCGACCTCGAGGGCGGCGCGCACCGCCGGATCCAGCTCCGCGAGGGCTTTCTCCAGTTCGGCGGCGGGCACCCGCACCGTGGCGGGGCGCACGCCGTCGAACTTCTCGCTGAACTCCTGCGCCGCCTCGACACCCCGATCGCGAATCGCCTCCACGACCGGCCGCACATGATGCAGCACCGAGTCCACGTCGACGCCCCCACGCGGCAGTGCCGCGCGCAGTTCGGCAGCAGTGGGAGTACGTCCGCGCAGATCGACGCGGGCGAGCTCGATGCGGCTTGTCATAGCGCTGAAGAGTCCTTGTCTGTGAAGATCCGTCAGGGGTCGCGCGCGCGAGGAATACCGCTCACGACCAGCTACCAGACTATCCGGTCGTTGCCAGCGCTTATCGGCCAGACCGGGGTCAGGCGGTCCGCTTCGCGCGGCGCGGACGGGACGCGGGACGCTGACCCGGGCGGGGCGGGAGCGACTTGACGGTTTGCACGGGGGCCGGGACGGGCTGGTCGGGGGTGCGGGTTTCGTTGCGATGCACCACGAATTGCTGGGCGAAGGTCCAGGCGTTCTGGGTGAGGAAGTAGAGCAGGATCGCGATCGGGAAGATCAGGCCGGACAGCAGTGCGCCCAGGGGGAAGACCCAGAGTGACAAGGTGTTCATGATGGCGGTTTGCTGAGTGGGTTCGATGCCGGATTCGCGTTGCCGGGCGATGGCCGAGCGGGCGGTCAGGTGGGTGGCGACGGCCGCCAGCAGCATCAGGGGAATGGCCACGACGGCGACCGCGACGGTGGAGACGGCGCCATTGGTCAGCGTGGCGGTGAGCGGAACACCGAACAGGTCGGCGTTCAGGAACGACCGGACCTGGTCGGTGCCGAACACGTAATTGGCGACGTCGGGGTTCTGGAACGACTTCAGTACATGGAAGAGGCCGAGGAAGACCAGGATCTGGGCGACCATGGGCAGGAATCCACCGAGCATGCTCACGCCGTGCTCCTTTTGGAGCTTCTGCATTTCCTCGCCTTGACGTTGCATGTCACCGGCGTGTTTGCGTTTGATCTCGGCGATCTGAGGCTGCATGCGGGTGAGCCCGCGCTGCCAGCGCAGTTGCGCGAGGAAAGGGCGTAGCAGCAGCGCGCGCAGGGTGATGACCAGGAAGACGATGGCCAGCACCCAGGCCGGGCCACCGGCCGCGCCGAGCACGGAGGCGAAGACGGTGTGCCATACCCAGAGCACACCGGAAACGGGGTAGTAGATGAAATCGAGCATCGAGGGACCTCACTGCGAGACGTCCATGCGGCGGTGCGCGTGGACGAAAGGGATTGGGGGCAGCGAAAACCCGATCCGGCCCGGACAGGCGGGGATCAGGCGAGGACGGCCCCCGGCGCACGTGGGCGCGGACGCCCCGCAGTGTCGGGATTGCTCTGCCGCAGATAAGCGCCGCGGCGACGCTGACCAGCCGATTCCGGCGGACCGGCATTGGCGGTGACGCTGACCGGCAGCCGCTGCGCGGAGAGCATGGCGGCGGTGACGGCGACCAGGGCCGCCGCACCGAGCACGATCAGCGAATTGGGTTCGGCCGCCGCCAGATACAGCACGGCCCACGCGGCGATGACGAGCGCGCCTGCCAGCAGCGCCGTCGATCGAATCCGCGTCATCACAATGGCGAGAGTACCGGAATCCACCGCGTGCCGGATGGCCGCGATGGAGTCGGCGTCGTCGATCGCGCCCGACGAGTACTCCCGGCCGGGGCTCGCCTGCACCCGGTGGTGGGCCGCCTGGATCTCGGCTTCGAAACCCTGCGGCTGCCCGACGATCCGGATCAGGGATTGATCGCGCACACGGTGGAACCGGACTCCCCAGCGCCACGGCGCTACACCTGCTCGCGGGTCTGGCCGCGGAGAGTGTGCGGCGCTGATCCGCGGGTGCCTCAGGCTTCGATCCGGCGGCGCAGCTCGGGCACGCCGTCACCTTCGAGGTCCGCGAGCGCGACCGGCCGCCCCACCATCGCGAGGGCGAGCGCTTCGCCCGGTCCGCGCACCAGCGGCCCGGAGCCCTTGGCCCACTCCACATCCGAGGCTTCCCAGCGCAAGCCCTTGAGATAGCGACGCGGGAAGGCGAACGGGTCCGGGCTGCCGAGCACCTGAATCATGCGTTCCGCCGGTACTTTTCGCTCGTAGCCGAGGGGCCGGCGAATGTCCTGCTGGTGCACGAACAGATCGGAGAGCGCGACCGCGGGCAGGAATCGTGAGAACCAGCCGTTGGATTCGGCCAGCCGGTCGACCAGTTCACCGGTGGGCAGCGTCCGGAACTGCCGCACCAGGGCCTCGTTCACGCGATCCACCGACGGTCCGGCGCGCAGCCCGAGCATCACATAGGACGGCAGTGAAACGGTGTCGGTCTGCAAATGCCCGATCACATCCCGCACCCGCCAGCCCGCGCAGAGCGACTGCGTCTCCCATTCGGCGTCGGTCAGCGACCGCAGCAGCTCTACCAGTTCCCCGCGCTCGTCTTCGAGCATCTGGCGCACACCCATGACGAAAGCCTAATCACCGCAAGGGCTTCGGCGATACCCCGTGCCCGAGCCACCCGGGAACACCTACGGCCGGGATCTGGTGGGATCCCGGCCGTAGGAGAAGTGCTGCGAACTAGCGGGTTTCGCTGTCGATGAGCAGGTTGCCGCCACCCGAGTCGATGACGCGCAGGTTCAGCGACTTGTTCTGCCCGCCGGCGGTGAGGCTGCCCAGCGCGATGTCGACCGAACCGTCGGCATTGTTGCTGTCATTGCCGCGCGCACCGCTGATGCTCGAGTAGCGAGTGACCCGGTTCTGCGTCCAATACTGCTGGAACGCCTGCTGGCTGCCGTACGCCTTCTGCGCCGCGGGCGTCAGCCGGCTCCACGCGTCGTCGAAGCTCTGGTAGACCAGCCCGTCGTAGAAGCGCTCGATGACATCGGCCGCCGACAGCACCGACACCTGCGAGGCGCTCTTGGTCTGTCCGAGACCCGCCGTGCCCTTACCGGTGGTGGTAGCCGAGGAGGCGCTGGAACCGCTGCTCCCGGCGCCTTGGGTGTTCGGCGTATCCGAACCCGAGGAGCTCAGGATCCCGAACACCACGCCACCGGCGACCACGACCGCCGCGACCACGGCCGCCCACACCAGCTTTCGCTTGGAGCGCGGCTCTTCGTCGTGCGGCGCGAAACCGCTGTGGGTGGGCGGGCCACCCGGTGCGGCGGGACGCGGCGGCGGGGTCTCCAGCAACTGGGCCTGGCTCATGGCGCCGGTCGGGATATCGGCATTGGCCGACGGGCGGCGTTCCATCTGCCGGGTGACCTGACGCTGCGGAGCCGGGCGCGGGGCCGGCGGTTCCTGCCGGCGCGGGGCCGCGACCGCGCCATTGCGGCGCGCCTGCAACACCCGGGTGGCATCGGCGTCGGGACCGACCTCGGCGAACTCGGCCATGATGTCGCGGACCTCGAGCATGCTCGGGCGGTCCTCGGGTTCGAAGCTGAGCAGGCTGAGCAGCAGATCACTGAGCGGTCCGGCATTGCGCGGTTCGCTGATCTGGCCGTTGGCCGCGGCGTAGAGCAGTGCCAGCGGATTGGGGTTGGTTCCGTAGGGCGGTTCGCCCTCCAGCGAGTGGAAAAGCGTTGCGCCCAGGGCGAATACGTCCGCCGCCGGGCTCGGTTCGGCGCCGCGTGCGACCTCGGGGGCGAGGTAGGCGGCGGTACCGGAGATCAGCCCGGTGGCGGTCAGGGTGACGTCACCCTTGGATTTGGCGATGCCGAAGTCGGTGATCTTCACCGCTCCGTTGTCGCCGAGCAGGATATTGCCCGGCTTCACATCGCGGTGCACGATGCCCGCCCGGTGCGCGGCGATCAGCGCCGAGGCGACCGCCTCACCGATGCGCGCCACCTGCGGCAGCGGCAGCGTGCCCTGCGCGGACAGCACCACCGCCAGGCTCTGCGACGGCAGGTACTCCATGACCAGGCACGGGTCGCCCTCGTGCTCGGTGATGTCGAACACCACGATGGCATTGGGATGCTGGAAGCGGGCCGCGTTGCGGGCTTCCCGCGCGGCGCGCTGCCGCACGATGTCCTTATCGGCTTGCGACAGGCTCGGCTGGGTAATGATCTGCTTGACCGCGACCGAGCGTTCCAGCCGTTCGTCGACGGCACGCCAGACGACACCTGTGCCGCCGCTACCAATCCGTTCGACCAGGCGGTAATGCCCTGCGATCACTTGGCCGGTTTCGATGGCACTACTCCGAAGTTCTTTTCGAGACGACTGTGACGAGGCGGTTGCCCGCGTGTTTCCCCGCACGAGTGTAGCGGGCGCAGCGCGTCCCGCCGACGTCAGCGTGAGATATGAGCGAGATCTCGGTGAGATCTGGATCGCATTCACGTGACCTCGGCGTGACAGATCACCCGTATCCGCTGGTCCGGGCGGTGCGAGTTTGCGAACGCGCACCGGCGCACGAAGCCGCGCGCGGGCGCATGTTCACTCCGGACGCGCCGCCGCGGGCCAGTCGCCGCGGGCCAGCACGGCCGCATCGGCGTCGTCGAGATCGATGTCGAAGACCTCGGAAAGGAGTTCGGGGAGTTCGATCGCCTCCAATTCGCGTGTTTCGCCCTGTTTGTCCGGATAGCCGATTGTCCAAGTGGTGCCGTCGAGTTGGTGATGGACCTCGGGTCCGAAGCGCTGCACGAACGGCCGCATGGTGAACGGCGAACGCGGCGAGGTGGATACGAAGTGATTGCCGACCGCGTAGTCGATCCGGTACTGCGGGTTCATGGTGAGGGTGTAGCGGTCCAGCCAGCCGTCCGCACCCGACTGGTACAGGGTCCACAGCTCGCTGCCGAGCGCGCCGGTCCCGCGCTCCAGGCGGAAACGCCAAGCGCCCAGGGCGAATTCGCCGCGCTCGCCGTTCAGCTCGACCGGTTCGAGCGGACCGGAACCGAAGCCGACATCGCAGAGCCAGGCGCGATCGTCATCGGCGGGCGTGACGCGCAGCAGGGCGTGGGTGGGCGGGCGCAGGCCGGGCGCGCCCATGGTGACGCGGCCGGACAAACCGGTGAACTCGAAGCCGAGGCGCTCCAGAGCGGCGGCGAAGAGGCCGACGTTCTCGTAGCAGTAGCCGCCGCGCCGCCGCCGGATCAGCTTGTCCTGCAAGGACTCCACGTCCAGGGGAACACCGCGGCCGAGGATGATCTCGAGGTTCTCGAACGGGATGGTGGTGGTGTGCGTGTAGACCAGCTCCCGCAGGGTGGCCAGGGTCGGGGTGCGCGCACCGGTGAAACCGATCCGGGACAGGTAGCCGTCCAGGTCCAAGTCGCCGCCGTCCCATCGATAGGACGGGTCCACCGGAGTCGTCATGGCTGCCTCTCTGCCGAGCCTCGTTTACCGGGCCAACGGTAGGCGAGCCGCGGCTGTTCCCGGTTCAGCGCACCGCGGTGGCGAGCGTCGCCGTCCCCTCCCGATAGGTGGGCAGCGCGGGCTTCCAGCCGAGCTCGGTCTTGGCCTTGGCGTTCGAGACGCGAATCGACAGATCGAGCATCTGCGCCGCGGCCAGCGGCGAACTCATCCGCAGCGCGCGGCCCGGAACCCGCAGCGGGCGGCGCGCCCCCACCGCGGCGGCCATGGCGTCGAACATGACCTTCCAGCTGACCGGTTCGTCGTCGACGATGTTGTAGCTCTGCCCGCCGCGGCCGTGTTCCAGGGCCGCGACCGTCGCGCCGACCACGTCGTCGATGTGCACGAAGCTCATCTGTCCCACACCGCGCGCGGCCACCGGTACCAGGCGCAGCTTCATGGCGCGCACCAGTAGATCCGAGGCGCCGGGGCCGTAGATCAGCCCGTAGCGCAGCGCGATTCCGTCCAGGCCGCGCGCCCGCCAGGCATGCGCCTCGGCTTCGTGCAGGGCGGCCAGGAATTCGTCGTTGTGATCGCCTTGCAGGCGCGCGAATCCGGCCTGTTCGGTGACGAGTTCCGCGCCGTGGTCGCGCATTCCGTAACCGAGCACGATCGATTGGGTGAGATAGCGGGTGGCGCCGACCCTTTCGGCGAGCTCCACCAGATGCTTGCTGCCGATCTCTCGTAAGGTGTTGGTGCGCAGCAATCCCGGGCTGTGATAGTGGGTGGGCGGGGAATTGCGGTATCCGGTGAGCTGGTGGATCACCGCGTCGGCGGTCAGCCGTTCGGTGGCGCGGGTGAGGCTCTTGGCATCGAGCACATTGGCGATCAACGGCGTCGCACCCAGGAAACGCGCCACCTCCGCGCCGCGCCCGCCCCGAGTGAGCGCGTACACCCGGTGCCCGCGCTGCCGCAGCGCCGTCACCAGCGGTCTGCCGATGGTTCCGGTCGCGCCGGCCACGATGATCTTCATTGCCTACCACCCTGATTCACACGTCCTCCGCCCGCCGAGCTTACCGTCTGAGACGGACACTCCGCAGGGCTGCGAGCCGCCCTGCTCGCGCTCCGGTGCGGCCGGTCCGAACAGCCCCGACACGCGCGGGATATCGCCCTCGCGCGAAGCCGTCGCGCCCATGGACACCGGTTCACCCGGCACCCTAGCCTGATCCCATGATCGCGTTACTGGATCGCTTGCGGTTGTTCACCGTTCGCGAGTTCGCGACGCACTGGGGGCGGACCGCGGCGGCGGTATTCGTAATGGCGGTGTCGTCGGCATTCCTGGTTACCGTGCTGGGCATCTCCGGATCCCTGACCGGGTCCATCGAACGGCTCTCGGCCGGGTTGTCCGGCAATGCGGCACTGGAGATCTCGGGGGTGACCGACGCCGGCTTCGCGCAGTCGGTGCGGGATGACGTGGCGCAGGTGCCCGGTGTGCGGGCCGCGGTGCCCATGCTGCGGTCCAATGTCGGACCGCACTCCGGCCAGTTGCTGATCCTCGGCGTCGACGGATCCAGTGCCGCACTCGATTCCGATCTGCGCAGCGCCGTGGACACCGCTGCGATCGGCAAGTTGACCAGGGTGCGCGACGGCGTGTTCGCCGGTCCCAGCGCGGGTTACGCCGAAGGCGAGACCGTGCAGATCGGACCGCACCGGGTCACCGTGGCGGCCGTACTCACCGATGCGCAGTCGGCGCACTTGAACGGCGGGCACTTCCTGGTGGCACCGCTGCCGCTGGCGCAGCGCATCACCGACCGCGGCGAACAGATCGACTCGGTACTGATCGTCGCCGCGCCGGATACCGATGCGGCACAGCTGAAGTCGGCGGTCATCGGCGCGGTGGCCGGGCGCGCGGTGGTGGGGCTGCCCGGGGCGCAGGCGGCGCAGACCGGCAACGGCATCGTGATGATCCAGTTCATCGGCACCATGGGGGCGGGCATCGCCTTCGTGGTGGCGGCCTTCCTCATCTACAACACCATGAGCATGGCCCTGGCCGGGCGGCGGCAGGTGATCTCCATGCTGCGGGCCATCGGCGGGCGCAAGCAGACGATCGTGCGCGACGTACTGGTGGAGGCCCTGGCGCTGAGCCTGCTCGGCGGCCTGATCGGCGCGGTGCTCGGCATCTTCTCCGGGCAGTACGCGATCGGCCTGCTGCCGGGCGCGTTCACCCAGGTGACCGACGCCCGGCTGCAATACTTCCTGCCCGCCTACGCGATCCCGGCCGCGGTGGCGGCCACCGTGCTGACCACCGTCGCGGCCACGGCGGTCGCGGCCCGCCAGGTCTACCGGGTGTCACCGGTGGAGGCGCTGGCTCCGGTCGGCGGCTCGCACGCCGACGATATCCCGCGCCGGCTGCGCGTCGTGGCCGCGGCCCTGGGCGGGCTGCTGATCGTCGCGACGGTGCTGACCACCCGGGCGCATCTGGGCCTGTTCGCCGCTGTCGCACTGGGTTTGGCGTTCACCGCGGAGATCGCGCTGGCCTTCGCCTGCACCGGGCCGATCGTATGGGCGGCCGGCGCGCTGACCCGGCGGCTGGGTGCGCCCGGGGTGCTCGCCGCGGTGAGTATCGACCGCGCGCCGCGCCGGGTGTGGGCCACGCTGATGACCGTCGCCATCGCGGTGGCCATGACCATCACCATCACCGGGTCCAATGCGGACGCGGTGACCTCGGCCCGTTCGACCTTCGCCGCGCTGGCCGAGACCGACGTGTGGATCACGGTGCCGCCCGAGGACGCGGTGCCCACCGCTCTACTCCCCGACGATCTGGCCGAGCTGGTCGCCGCGGTGCCCGGGGTCGCGAAGGTGGTCGAGGGGCAACTGTCCTTCGCCACGCTGGCGGGCACCAAAGCCCTGCTGTACGGCGTGGAACCGGACAGCAACTTCGCCATGCTCGACGCCCTCGACGCGCGGACACAGCAGCGGGTACTGGCGGGCGAGGGCATCGTGCTGTCCCGCGATCTGGCGCACACCCTGGGGGTTTCGACCGGCGAGGAGCTGACCTTGCAGACACCCGGCGGCGCGCGGCAGGTGCGGGTGCTGGCGACCATTTCCTATTTCTCCGCGCTCACCGGAACCGCTTCGCTCAGTTTGACTCTCATGCGGGAATGGTTCGAACGGCCCGGCTCCTCGACCTTGCAGATCACCGCCGCGCCCGGGACGGATCGCCACGCGCTGGCCGATGCGGTCCGGCAGGTCGCGCCGCCGGATGTGCACGTCTACACCGGGGACGCGGCGCTGGACGGCGTCAGCAGCGCGATGAAGCAGGGGCTCGCGCTCTCGCGCATCATGCTCGTCATCGTGTCGGTCATCGCGGCCATGGGTCTGCTCAATACGCTCACCCTGGCGCTGCTGGAACGCCGCCGGGAATTGGGGATACTGCGGGCCGTCGGGTCCAGCCGCCGTTTCGCGCTACGCATGGTGCTGGCCGAAGCGCTGGGGATCGGACTGGTCGGGGCCGCGCTGGGGATGTTGTTCGGCTTGACCAATCAGTTCCTGTACTCGTTCCTGGCCACCGATCTGATGAGTCTGGACGTGCATTTCCGGCCCGGCCCCATGCTGCTCGTATTCACCGGCGGCGCACTGGCACTGAGCCTGCTCGGATCGATTCCACCGGCGGTCCGGGCCGCCCGCCTCGATATCGTGGACGCGGTCAGCGCGGACTGATCTCGGACCGGCCGCGCCCCGACCGTATCTGCCTGCGGACGGGCTGGACGATCCGGAATCAGCCGCCGCACAGGGTGTTCGGCGGGGCGGGCGGAGCGGTGTCGATGCCGTTGGCGATATCGATCAGATAGTCGTGGTCACCGCCCAGGGGTTCGGTGTTCAGCAGCAACCGCTGCACCACACACCCGGATTCGTAGAACACCGGGCCGAGCCCGTGCCCGCCCGGCACCACGCTGCCGTCGAGATCGCGTCCGGTCAGCACGGTATACATCGAGACCGGTTTGCCGGTGAGCGTCATGGCGGCCCGCGTCTCCAACCCGGACGCGTAGGGCACCAGATTGTCGGCGGTACCGTGAACGATCAAGGCGCGCTTGATGTTCATCCGGTTCGCCAGCAGCGTCGGCGTGCGGTCCGCGTACGCCTGCGGGCAGGACAGCGGTGTGCAGCCGCCCGCGTCCCGTTCGATCTCCGGCCGCAGCGCGGGTCCGGCGAATGGCGCTTCGAGCCAGCCGGTGAAGTCGCCCGACTGCCCGAAGGTATCGACCCAATAGTCGTAGGTCCCGGCCGGTGCGTACGCGGCCGCCAGCCCGCTCGTCACCCCGCCCTGGCTCCAGCCCCACAGCACGGTCCGCGAAATCGCCGGGTGCGCACCGCGATACCACTGCGTCGCGCTCACCGTGTCCCGCCAGCCCGCCCAGACATTCCACTCCCCCGTCCGCCACGGACCCTGCGCCGACCGCTGATCCATGGTCAGCAACGGCGCGCCGGTATTGCGCACGATCGAGCTCATGTACCCCTCGAAGTCGGCCGCGCTGCCCGCATGCCCGTGCACCGCGACGATCAGGTCCCGCGCCTCGAGATCCCCCGGATGCTCCCGATACGGCTCGTACAGCCGCCCCGTCGCGGTCTCCCCATCGACGGTCAGCGACACGTCCTGGATGTCGACGCGTACGCTCGCCACGGGATCGGCGGCCGCGGGCGAGGCGGCCGAAACCTCCAGCGCCACACCACCCGTAGCGACCAGCACCGCCAGTACCGCTCCGACCACCGCGCCCGCGCTCCGACCTCGCATCGCGGCATCATCGCACGTCCCCGCCCCGTCACCGGGCATCCGCGCCGAGCGTTCCGGCTCGCGTCCGGTCATCGTGCCCGAACCCGCCGTCCCGGCGCGCTTTCAGGCGGGATACACACGGGCAGTGCCGCAAACCGACACCCGGTGGACAGCTCCTGTTCCCGTTCGGACGAGAGCCCGGAGCGGCTGTCGGATCCGACCAGCGGCCAATTCGTGCCGCGGATTCCGGTTGAAGCATGCCGGAATGACGAGAGCGCGCGGACCGAGAAGGATGGCGCTCGCCGAATCAGCGGTGCTGTCAGTGGCAGTGGTTACTCTTCGATCGTGCTTTCGATGAGTGTGGCGGAGCGGCGGGCCCGGGTAGGGGTGCGGCATCGGCTGGCGCGGGCCGAGCGTAGCGATGACGTGGACGAGATCGTGCGGTCGATGGTGGTGCTGCATGCCACCGATCCGGCCACGGTGTACCTGTCGGTCGCGGCGCGCAGCCGGACCGCGCAGCCGGGGCATGTGGAGAAGGCGCTGTACGAGGACCGGACGCTGCTGCGGTTGCTGGCCATGCGGCGGACCATGTTCGTCGCGCCGCTCGAATTGGTGCCCGCACTCCAGGCTTCGTGCGGGGACGGGCTGGCGCACAAGCAGCGCAAGACCTATGCGGGCTATCTGGAGAAGGCCGGCGTCGTCGAGGGTGATGTCGCCGGCTGGTGGGCCGAGGTGGAGGCGGAGACGCATGCGGCGCTGCTGACGCGCGGGGCCGCGACGGGTGCGCAGTTGAGCAAGGATGTGCCGCGACTGCGAACGCAGGTGAATACCGCGCCGGGCAAGTCGTATTCGAAGCCGACCAACATCACCACCTGGGTGCTGGTGACCCTCGGTGCCGAGGGCCGGATCGTGCGCGGGCGGCCGAACGGGTCTTGGGGCAGCAGTCAATACACCTGGGCGCCCATCGAATCGTGGGTGCCGCAGGGGATTCCGGAGCTCACGATCGAGGAAGCGCGGGCCGAGCTGGTGCGGCGCTGGCTGTGGACCTTCGGGCCCGCGCCGGTGAGCGATATCAAATGGTGGACGGGCTGGACGGCCGGCGAGGTCAAGAAGACCCTGGCGACGCTGGATGTCACCGAAGTGGATCTGGACGGCACCACCGGGCTGGCGCTGTCGGATGATCTGGAACCGACCCCGGAGCCCGACCCCTGGGCCGCACTGCTGCCCGCGCTCGACCCCACCCCGATGGGCTGGCAGTCCCGCGACTGGTATCTCGGTACGCACGGCCCCGCCCTCTTCGATCGCAATGGCAATGTCGGACCGACCATTTGGTGGAACGGGCACATTGTCGGCGGCTGGGCGCAGCGCACCGACGGCGAGATCGTCTGGCGGCTGCTCGAGGACGTGGGCGCGGACGCGAGCGCCGCGATCGCCGCCGAAGCCGAGCGCATGCGCGAGTGGTACGGCGAAGTACGGCCCATCCCACGCTTCCGTACACCGCTCGAACGCGAACTCACCGCCTGAATTCCCTGGTCATACCCCACGCGCGGCCGCGGCTGCGAGTACGATTGTCGCCGAATAATTTTCGTGCCCCTACCGGCGAACCTGCTGTTAGGGTCTGCTTGTAACGTTGCGCAGTCCGGACCTGGACACGGGGGTTGTGGTGTCGGTCCGGGAAGAATTCTCGGAGTGTGTCATGGCTTTCCTCAACCGCCTCATCTCGCATGCCACGTCGATCAGCAAACTGATGGACAGCGCGCCGAAATGGCGGGAACAACTACTCAGCAAGCGAAACGAATTGCGCGGCGGCTCATTCCGGGATGCCACCATGGGCATCTGCGCGCTGGTCGCGGCGGCGGACGGCAGCATCGATCCGGGTGAGCGCATGCGGGTGGCGCAGCTCATCGGGTCCGATCCGATCCTGCAACACTTCGCCACCGATGAACTGCGGACCCTGTTCGAGGACAACTGCAATCGCATCACCATGGATCCGGCCTTCGGCCGCGCCTACGTCATGCAGCAGATCGCCAAGTCCACCGGCAAGGACACCGAGGCCCGCGCGGTGGTGCAGATGGGCATCATGATCGGCAATGCCGACGGCGATTTCGATGCGAGCGAGATCGCCGCCGTCAAGGAAGCCTGCCAGGTGCTGCACCTGGATCCGCGCGAGTTCGGGCTCTGAGCTTCACATATCCAGACCGAGGTCCAGTACCCGCACCGAATGGGTGAGCGCGCCGACGGCGAGATAGTCGACGCCGGTGCGGGCGTAGTCGGCGGCCATATCGAGCGAAAGGCCGCCGGAGGACTCGAGTTTCGTAGCCGGCGAGATGTTGTTGCGCCGCTGCACCGCGGACTGGGTCATCCACAGCGGGAAGTTGTCCAGCAGCACCAGCTGCACGTCTTCGGCCAGCACGCCGTCCAGCTGTTCGAGGCTGTCCACCTCGACCTCGCACTCGATATCGGCATTCAACTCCCGCACCGCGCGCAGCGCGGCCACCACGGACCCGGCCGCGACCACGTGATTGTCCTTGATCAGCGCCGCATCACCCAGTCCCATCCGGTGATTCACGCCGCCGCCCACCCGCACCGCGTACTTCTGTAGAGCCCGCAGCCCCGGCAGCGTCTTACGGCTGTCCCGGATCTTGCAGTCGGTGCCCGCCACCGCGTCCACCCACGCGGAGGTCGCGGTGGCGATCCCCGAGAGATGACACACCAGGTTCAACAGCGTCCGCTCGGCGGTCAACAGCTCACGCGTCGGCGCGACCAGCCGCAACACGGTATCCCCGGGCTGCACCCGGGTCCCGTCCGCGACCCGTTCGCTCACTTCGTAATTGCCCGCCCCGATCACCTCGTCGAGCACCAGCAGCCCGACATCCAGCCCGGCCACGGTCCCCGGCTGCCGCGACACCATGGCCGCCTTGGCCACCGCGTCGGCCGGAACCGTCGCCATCGTGGTGATATCGGGCCCGTACCGCAGATCCTCATCCAGGGCGGTGCGAATCAGCGCGACGACCTCGTCGCGATCCAGGCTGGAGTCGAGTGCCATAACTACGTTCCTTCTCACATGAAAGTTGAAGCGGGCCCGATGATGTCGCGGCGGTCCGGAGCCGAGGCCGGCCGCATCGCGCTATAGGCGATCGAGAGAGTCGTCGGCGCAGCCGGCCCACGGCGTGGCGGAAAACCCGCCGTGCCCCGGGTGCGCGGAGATCCGGGCGCGGCAGTAGTCGTCCAGCTTTCGCCGGTCAGCCGGACCGCGGTATTGCGGCACTGCTCCTCGCGAAGCCGCAGTGCGCGCTGCCGGGTCATGACGCCGACCGCAGCTCGGTGGAGACCCCGTCGGCCAACGTGGTTGCCCATCCGTCGGCGGCCAGTTTGGGGCGGCCGTCGGAGCCCAGCCGGACCGCGGTGCTGCGGCGCATCTCCTCGCGAGGCTCGGGATAGTCCGAACGGGTGTGGCAGCCACGGCTTTCGGTGCGTGCGGCGGCCGCCAGCAAGAGCGCGCGAGCGGTGAGGGTGAGCGCCGAATCCTCCAACTCGCGAATCACCGCCGCAGCCGAATCGGCGGCGATCATCTTCGCGTCGTCCGGGGTCGCGCCGATCGCGTCGGAGACCACCTCGGATCCCTGCGCCACGTCGCCGATGAGGGCGGCCGCGTCCGGCTGCGACCGAACCCCGGCGGGCACGGCATCGGCGGGTCCGCCGGGCGCGAAGCGGACGGCGAGACCGGGTGCGCTGTTGTCGGAGATCAGGCCGACCATGCGTAGGATGGCCGAGCGCAGGCCGTCGCCGTCGCGGACCACCGAGGCGTGCTCGGTCATGAGTTCCTGCAACAGTTTCCGGTCCGCGCGCGGGAACCGGAGCGGGCCGACCTCGGTGATCGGGGCCGCCGTGCCGAGCCGTTCGGCGGCGGCCGTACCGGCGCGTTCGCCGACCACCAGACCCTCCAGCAGGCTGTTGGAGGCGAGCCGGTTGGCCCCGTGCAATCCGGTGCGCGCCACCTCGCCCGCGGCGTAGAGACCGGGGACGGTGGTGCGGCCGGAGGTGTCGGTGACGACGCCGCCGCACTGGTAGTGCGCGGCGGGCGCGACCGGAATGAGCATTTCGGTCGGGTCGATGCCCGCGGCCAGGCAGGACGCGGTGATCGTCGGGAAGCGTTGCGCGAAGCCGTCCAGGGCGCGGGCGTCGAGGTACACGTGGTCGGCGCCCAGCCTTTTCATCCGCGCGGCGATGGCTCGCGAGACGATATCGCGCGGGGCGAGGTCCCCGCGCTCGTGCACGCCCGCCATCACCGAATCGCCCTGCGAATCAACCAGAATCGCGCCCTCGCCGCGTACGGCTTCGCTGATCAGCGGCCGCCGCCCGAGCCCGCCGGGGGTGAACAGCACCGTCGGATGGAACTGCAAGAACTCCAGATCCGAGACCAGCGCACCGGCGCGCAAGGCGAGCGCGATGCCGTCGGCGGTCGCCCCGGACGGATTGGTGCTGCACGCGTACAACTGCCCGAGCCCGCCGGTGGCCAGCAGCACGGCCGGCGTATGCACCACGCCGAACCCCTGCTCCGACACCGCGATCACACCTCGAACCCCTTCGGGCCCGGTCACGATCTCGAGTACCGCGGCCCCGAAGATGACCGGCAGCCCGGCCGCGTTCAACGCCCGCTGCACCTCGGCCCCGGTGGCGTCGCCGCCGGCGTGAATGATCCGCCGGGTGCTGTGCCCGCCTTCCCGGGTCCGCGAAACCTCCCCGTCCCGGCCGAGATCGAACACCGCCCCGAGATCGGTCAGCGCCGCGACGGCATCCACACCGCCTTCGACAATGGACCGCACCGCCTCCGCATCACACAGCCCGGCCCCCGCCACCACGGTGTCCTGCACATGCGATTCCACCGAATCCCCGTGCGGCGCAACCACGGCGATCCCGCCCTGCGCGTACTGCGTCGAGGTATCGGTGGGCCCGCCCTTGCTGAGCGTCAGCACCCGCAGCCCGCGCAGCGAGGCCGTGCGCGCCGCGGTCAGTCCCGCGACGCCGCCGCCCACCACGACCAGGTCGGCCTCGGCTTCCCAAGTGATCGATACGGATGTGTTCACTACATCCACCCCTTCCAGGGGAGACCCGCTGCCATGCTCGACAGATGGCCGACGGGATTGTGAAGTTCTTCCACGCCGAGCGCGGCTGGGGCGCGATCGCGTCCCCCGAACTGCCGTCCGGATTCGACGCGTGGGTGCACTTGCGCGAGATCGAAGGCACCGGCTTCCGCTCGCTGGAAGCCGGTGACCGGGTCACCTTCGACTACGAGGCCGCCCAACAGGACAGCTTCCGGTTTCGCGCTCTCCGGGTGCGCAAACGCTGAATTCTGGTGCGGCGCGGGCAGATGGCCCGCGGCCCCGGCGGGGGCCATGGCTACTCGCCGCCGCCCGGGTTGCCGATCTCGATCATGCGCTGCACCGAGTTCTTGGCCAGGGCCGCGGTTTCGAGGTCGACGTGGACTTCGTCGCGGCCCTCGACCAGGCAGCGGAGCAGGGCGGCCGGGGTGATCATCTTCATGTAGGCGCAGGAGGCGCGGTCGTTGACGGCCTGGAAGTCGATGCCCGGGGCCGCTTTACGCAGCTGGTGCAGCATGCCGACCTCGGTGGCGACCAGGACCTGCTTCGACTTGGCGGCCTTGGCCGCGTCGATCATGCCGCCGGTGGACAGGATGTGCACGCGATCGGCCGGGAACTCCCCCGCGCCCGCGAGGTACAGCGCCGAAGTGGCGCAACCGCATTCGGGGTGCACGAAGAGTTCGGCGTCGGGGTGGGTGCGGGCCTGTTCGTTCAGCTCGTCACCGTTGATGCCGGCGTGCACGTGGCATTCGCCCATCCAGATGTGCATGTTCTCGCGGCCGGTGATGCGCTTGACGTGCGCGCCCAGGAACTGGTCCGGCAGGAACAGCACCTCGCGGTCGGGGTCGATGGAGGCGACCACGTCGACGGCGTTGGAGGAGGTGCAGCAGATGTCGGTGAGCGCCTTCACCGCGGCGGTGGTGTTGACGTAGGAGACCACCAGCGCGCCGGGGTGCTCGGCCTTCCATTCGGCGAGCTGTTCGGCGGTGATGGAGTCGGCCAGCGAGCAGCCCGCGCGCTGATCGGGGATGAGGACGGTCTTCTCGGGGCTGAGGATCTTCGCGGTCTCGGCCATGAAGTGCACGCCGCAGAAGATGATGGTGTCCTCGGGCGCCTCCGCCGCGATGCGGGACAGCGCCAGGGAGTCGCCGACGTGGTCGGCCACGTCCTGGATCTCGGGCAGCTGGTAGTTGTGCGCCAGGATGGTGGCGTTGCGTTCGCGGGCCAGCCGCTTGATCTCCGCCGCCCATTCCGGCGTGGCCTCGACGCCGCCGAAACCCGACGGGCCGTCCACGATGCGCTCGGAAAGCGCGATCGTCGCACCTAGTGCAGCCATGGCGTGGCTCCTTCTCTCATGCGACCGGCCACCTCGCCGATTCGCATACAACCGGTTTTCGACTTAGAATCGAAAACGTGCCCCATAGTAGCACCATCCACGAAACGCTCACCGCCGTGTTCCAGGTTCGTCGCTTCCCGGACACTATCGGTGCAGGTAGAAGTGCTAAAGCTGCACCGGAAAGTGGTGCAGGACATGCGAATCCCGGTTCCGCGCCCGATTTCGCGGCCAACGGACGCGGTACCGCCGCGGCGGCGGGCAAGGCCGCCACGGCGCAGCGCTGCCCACCGGGCCAGCGCACCGAACTCGCGGTGCTGTTGTGGGAGCGGGCCCTGGATCCGGCCAAGGGGACCTGGTCGCTACCCGGCGGGCGGCTGCGCGACGACGAGGATCTCGATACCTCCGCCGCGCGCCAACTGGCCGAGAAGGTCGATGTGCGGGAGCTGACGCATCTGGAACAGCTGTCGGTCTTCAGCGATCCGGACCGAGTGCCCGGCGACCGCCGCATCGCCTCGGCCTACCTCGGATTGGTGCCGCTGACCGCGGAGCCGGAACTTCCCCCGGACACCCGCTGGCATCCGGTCTCGGATCTACCGCACATGTCCTTCGATCACGGCATCGTCGTCGAGCACGCCCGCACCCGCCTGGCCGCGAAACTCTCGTACACGAACATGGCCTTCGCCCTCGCCCCCGAGCGCTTCACCATGTCCACACTCCGCGAAATCTATTGCGCGGCGCTGGGATACGACGTGGACACGACCAACCTGCAACGAGTCCTGTCCCGCCGCAAGGTGATCATGCCGACCGGCGCGACAGCCTCCCCCGGCCGCGCCGGCGGACGACCCGCGGCGGTCTACCGCTTCACCGATTCGGAGATCCGCGTCACCGACGAATTCGCAGCCCTGCGACCGCCCAGCTAACACCTCATCCTCCGTCATTCCGGCATGCTTTTGGCCGGAATCTCACATCGATAGGTGAGATCCCGGCCAAAAACACGCCGGGATGACGAGGCGGCTAGTCGCGGTCGCGCTTGCGGTGTTTGCCGGTGCGCTTGTACGCCCGCCCGCTCGGAACAGGTTGCGCCGCATTGGATCGGCGTAGTTCGTGGCGCTGCCGCCACGCGGTGAGATCCGGTCGCTCCCCGGCGGTTTCCGGGGTGGGACCGGGCTGAGAAGCGACGGCACCCATGGCCGGTCCCCCTTGTAGTCCGTGAAGTCCGGACTACAAGGTAAGGGCAGGCACTGACAGGCGGCCAGCGAATTTCAGCGCGTGCGGTCGGAGTCCGGCACCGAGCCGGGAGCTTCGAACGGCACCACCGGGTTTCGCGGACCGAACGGTTGCGACGGACCCTCGTTCGCATACGGGCCGTACGTCATGGCGGTGCCGAAGCCGGGCGCGACGACCTCGGGCTGCGGCAGTTCCCCACCGAACGGCAGGTATTCGCCGCTGCCCAGATCATCGGAGGTGCTGAGCGCCGCCATGATCAGCACGACCAGCGCCGCCAGCAGCGGTTGCACCAGCAGCACCGGCCAGCCCTGGACGACCGGCGCGATCTCGACGATCGATTTGACCGGCGGATG
The DNA here is from genome assembly GCF_001612945.1 of Nocardia inohanensis NBRC 100128. Taxonomy (GTDB): domain Bacteria; phylum Actinomycetota; class Actinomycetes; order Mycobacteriales; family Mycobacteriaceae; genus Nocardia; species Nocardia inohanensis. The sequence continues at coordinate 44,681 of NZ_BDBK01000018.1, read as the reverse complement.
TGCGGGCCGGGTATGCAATTGCTCGGCCACCGCCTCGCCGACCCAGCGCATGAGCGAGGACCCCAGCGCCGCCCCGCCGAGCAGACCGACCAGCAGAATCGGACCGCGCATGCGCCGCCAGCGCCAGGTGGCGACCGCGGTCAGCACCGCGACCACCACGGCGATCAGCACATAGATCGCCACGGCATCGAACCGATGCGTGCTCTCCCCCGTCAGCGGCGCGCCGCGATCCGGTTCGACCACCAGAAGTTGTTCGGCGGGAGCCAGATACGCCCACACCACCCCGCCGAGCGCGCTGAAAGCACTCACGGCGAGGAAGACCAGCGCCGCGGCCCGGCCTTCCCGCTTGACGACGTCGGCGGATAGCCTGCCGGGCGCGGCGCCGGCCAATGTGGCTGCCACTAGCGGCGTTCCAGGTTGCTCGAATCGAGCACCCCGTGCCGGGAGCATTTGGCCCACCAGCCGTCGGGGCTGACCTGCACGATCATCCGCCGGCCGCACTGCTGGCAGAAGCGCGGCGGCTCCAAACCCAGTGCGGCGGAAGGCGGAATCGGATCGTCCAGGCCCGGCACCACTCGTTTACCCGTGAACGGGTTGTAGCGCTCCTCGATGTCCACGACCATCCTTCTACTATCTCAGAGGGTTTCGTTGAGCGCCTTGATCGGCATCTTCAGCTCGCCGAGCAGATCGATATCCGATTCCGCCGGACGGCCGAGGGTGGTCAGGTAGTTGCCGACGATGACGGCGTTGATGCCGCCGAGGATGCCCTGCTTGGCGCCGAGGTCGCCGAGGGTGATCTCACGACCGCCCGCGAAACGCAGGATGGTGCGCGGCAGCGCGAGGCGGAAGGCGGCGACGGCGCGCAGCGCGTCGGCGGCCGGGAGCACCTCGAGGTCGCCGAACGGGGTGCCCGGGCGCGGGTTGAGGAAGTTCAGCGGCACCTCGTCCGGCTCCAGCGAGGCCAGGTCGGCGGCGAATTCCGCACGCTGCTCCAGGGATTCGCCCATGCCGAGGATGCCGCCGCAGCAGACCTCCATACCGGCTTCGCGCACCATGCGCAGGGTTTCCCAGCGCTCGTCGTAGGTGTGGGTGGTGACCACGTTCGGGAAGTGCGAGCGCGCGGTCTCCAGGTTGTGGTTGTAGCGGTGCACGCCCATGGCGGCCAGCTGGTTGACCTGATCCTGGTTGAGCATGCCCAGCGAGCAGGCGACCTGGATGTCGACCTCGTTGCGGATGGCCTCCACGCCCGCCGCGACCTGCGCCATGAGGCGCTCGTCCGGGCCGCGAACCGCTGCCACGATGCAGAATTCGGTCGCACCGGTCTTGGCGGTCTGCTTGGCGGCCTCCACCAGCGAGGGGATATCGAGCCACGCCGCACGCACCGGCGACTGGAAAAGGCCGGACTGCGAACAGAAGTGGCAGTCCTCGGGGCAGCCGCCGGTCTTGAGCGAGATGATGCCCTCGACCTCGACCTCGGGGCCGCACCACTTCATGCGCACATCGTGGGCGAGAGCCAGGAGCTCCTCGAGCTTGTCGTCGCCGAGCCGCAGCACCTCGAGGGTCTGTTCCTGGTTCAGGCCGACGCCGCGTTCGAGCACCTGCTCGCGGGCGATGGCGAGAATGTCGTCGCTGGCCGAGCCGGCGGCTTCGGTGGTGACGGCTGCCTGGGTCATGGCGCGCAAATCCCTTCGTCCGGCCCTGTGGCCGAGCAACTTGAACGGTGTTCAGGGTAGGCTAGCAGCCGGAAACGTGAGCCGGAACACGAAGGGGTCGGATTCAGTGCAACTGCACCGCACGGATGTGGTCGACGGGGCCATCGCCATTCTCGATCAGTACGGCCTCGCGGACCTCACCATGCGGCGGCTGGCGGGTTCGCTGCATGTCCAGCCCGGCGCGCTGTACTGGCATTTCCCCAATAAGCAGGCGTTGCTGGGCGCGGTGGCGGACCGCATTCTCGCGCCGATGGACGAGCCGGTGGAATCGGACGAATGGTCCGGGCAGCTGACCGAGCTGGCGCACCGGCTGCGCTCCTGCCTGCTCGCCTATCGCGATGGGGCGGAACTGGTTTCGTCCACCTACGCCTCGCGCCTGACCACCTCCAAGGGCCGCGAACGCCTGGCCTCGGCCGCCATTCGCGCCGGAATGACCAGGGAGGAAGCCGATCTCGCGGCCTTCACCCTGCTCTACTACGTGCTCGGCCAGACCGTGGACGAGCAGTCCCGCATCCAGATGGACTCCGCCGGCGCGCTTCCCGAGGAGAACTCGCCACTGCACGACACCATCGATGCCACCGCCCGCTTCGACTTCGGTTTGCAGCTCTTCGTCTCCGGCGTCCGCCACCTGCTCGGCACCCGCGTGCGCTGAGCGGCCCGCCATGCGGTACCTTATTGGAAATAGTTTTCAATAAGGTGAGGCTGGCTCGACCACTCCAGCAGACCAGGCGGTAGAGTTCCGGCGTTGTCGTTGGTGGGTGCGGGAATCCGGTGAGAATCCGGAACGGTCGCGCCACTGTGAGCGCACGGCTTCGTGCGCGAGTCAGACCTCCCCCACCGGATGGAACTCTGGAGAGGCCGCGATTTGCCTGTGGAGCTTGGTCGATGAGCCGTGCGCGGACATCGTTGTGGTTGCCCCTGCTCGGGGGATTATTGGTCGTCGCCATGGTGCTGGCGACGGGCTTCGGCGCGGAGCTCGTGCCGGTGCGCGCGGTCGTGGACGTCCTGGTCCGGCGAGTGACCGGCGACGCCACCGGCTCGGGACTCGACACCATCGTGTGGCAATTGCGGGTGCCGCGAACGATTCTCGCGGCCGTCGTCGGCGCGGGGCTCGCGATCGCCGGGGCCGCGATGCAAACGCTGGTACGCAATCCGCTCGCCGACCCCTACCTGCTCGGGGTGTCCTCCGGCGCGGGAGTCGGTGCGGCGGCGGTTATCACCTCGGGGGTGTTCGCCGGAGCCGGACTGTGGGCTTTGTCGGCGGGCGCGCTCGCCGGAGCCCTGCTCGCCGCAGCGGCGGTCTTCATCATCGCGATAGCGCAAGGCGGCCTGACCCCACTGCGTCTGGTCCTCACCGGCACCGTCCTCGGCTCGGCCTTCGCCGCGTGCAGCAGCTACCTGATCTTCCGCAGCAGCGATCCCGCCGCCGCCCAATCGGTGCTGTTCTGGCTGCTGGGCAGCCTCGCCGGCGCGGACTGGACCCGAATCCTGCTCCCCGCCACCGTCGTAGCGGCCTGCGCGGCGATCCTCATGCTCGCCGCGAACTGGCTCGACGCGCTGGGCCTCGGCCCGGATGCCGCCGCCTCCATCGGAGTCCCGGTGCGCGAGTTGCGAATCGCCCTGTTCGTCCTGCTCGCGGTCCTGGTCGGCGTCCTGGTCGCGGTCTCCGGCGGTATCGGCTTCGTCGGCCTGGTGGTCCCGCACGCCGCCCGCCTGCTGGTCGGCCCCCGCCACCGCATCCTGCTCCCGACCTCAGCCCTCTGCGGCGCGATCTTCCTGGTAGCGGCCGACGCCGCCACCCGAGTCCTGGTGCGCCCCACCGAAATCCCGGTCGGCGTCCTCACCGGCCTCATCGGCGCACCCGCCTTCCTGCTGCTCATGGGCCGCCGCCGTTACCGATTCGGTGCGTCATGAGGCGGGGAGGCGGCACGGACGAGGCCCGGACGAGCCGACGGTGGCTCCGGCGCGGGGCCGGCGGCGAGAACGCTGACAAAACCGCGGGATTCAGGACCGAACCCGCCGAGGCAGTCGAGACCGCACCCTCGACAGCCACCGTGAGTGCGGCGGCCGGGTGCCCGAGTACGGCCGAGCCTGCCCGGACGCCGAGTACGGTGGCCGTTCCGAACGCGGCCGGGATCGAGGTGCGGGGGCTGGCTTGTGCGGCTGGGCGGCGGACCGTGGTGGCCGGGGTGGAGTTCTCGGTGGCGGCCGGGGAGGTCATCGGCATCGTGGGGCCGAATGGGAGCGGAAAGACCACCCTGTTGCGGACATTGGCGGGGCTGGCCGCGCCGGTGCGGGGCGAGGTGTTCGTGAACGGGCGGCTGCTGCACGGGGTTTCGGGGCGGGTGCGGGCTCGCCTCGTCGCGCTGGTGGGACAGGACGAGCGGCCGCCGGAGGATCTGCTGGTGGGGGAATTGGTGGCGCTGGGGCGGACGCCGTATCTGCCGCCGTGGGGTGCGGGCGGGGACGGGGAGCGAGCGGCAGTGGCGGAAGCGCTGGCGCGGGTCGATCTGTCGGGGTTCGAAGGGCGTGCGGTGCATCGGCTTTCAGGCGGTGAGCGGCAGCGGGTAATGCTGGCGCGGGCGCTGGCGCAGCAGACGCCGGTATTGCTGCTGGACGAGCCGACCAATCATCTGGATGTGACGCATCAGCTCGAATTACTGGAGCTGGCACGGGGATTGGGGCGAACAGTGGTCATGAGCCTGCACGAGCTGGCGCTGGCGGATCGATATTGCGATCGGGTGCTGGTGGTGCACGACGGGCGCGCGGAGGCGCCGGCCGAACCCGCGACGGCTTTGCGGGACGAGGTGCTCGAAACGGTGTTCGGAGTGTGTGCGACACGAGTGGCGCACCCCGGTACCGGCGAATCACATCTACTGATCACGGCGCGAAAGGCACAGGCGTGAAACAGGTTACGAAGGGCACGGCGGTGGCCGCGACGCCGAAGGGTCTGGGCGTCGCCGCGGTCGCGGCGGTAGTGGTTTCGGTGGCGGCGTGCGGGAGTCCGCAGGCGGCGAGCGGTGATCTGACGGTGCGCAATTGCGGTGTGGAGGTGAAGTTTCCGTCGCCGGCGCAGCGGATGTTCGTCAATGACGGGAACCTGATCTCCATGACACTGGCCTTGGGCGCGCAGGATCAGGTGGTGGCGGTGTCGAGCCTCAAACGCGATGCCGACACCCTGCGGCGGCATTACGGGGATGCGGTGGACCGGTTGAATCAGGTTGCGCCCGAATATCCTTCGCGCGAGACGGTGCTCGCGCAGCGACCGGATGTGATGGTCGCCGGATGGAATTACGGCTATTCGGAGGCGACGAATCTGACCCCGGATTCACTGCGGGCGGCAGGGGTCGCGCCGTACACGCTGACCGAGAGCTGCCGCCGGCCCGATGGGGAGCGCGGGATCACCGACGCCTGGACGGCATTGCGGACCGATCTCACCGATCTGGGTGCGATCACCGGCCGCGACGAGCGGGCCACCGCGCTCGACGCCGATATCGGCAGGCGGCTCACGGCCTTGCGGGCGGCGCCGCGGCCGGAGCGCACGCCGACCATCTTCGTCTTCGACAGCGCCTCCGACACCGTCTTCTCCAGCGGCAAATTCGGTGCGCCACAAGCGATCCTGGAGGCCGCAGGCGCCCGCAACGCCCTGGCGGACGTCTCCGACACCTGGACCGCCGTGTCCTGGGAACGCCTGGCCGCCGCCGATCCGGACGCCATCGTCTTCGTCGACTACCCGCCGCAGACCTTCGAGCAGAAGGTGGATCTGCTGCGTTCCAAGCCCGGCATCCAGAACCTGCGCGCAGTCACCGCCGGCCGCTTCCTGAACCTCCCGTACGCCCTGTGGACCAGCGGCCCACTGAACATCGATGCGGCCGAACAGCTGCGCGTGCAGCTGGAAGCCTGGAACCTCGTCCCCGCCTCCGGCATCCGCCCGGCCTTCGACGACGTGGTCCGGTGACGCCGGGGAAACGTTCGAACTATCGCCCGGCCGACGACCCGGTCGCGGACTCCTGTTGCACCAGCCGCACGAACGGCACCACCTGCTGGGCGATGACCCTGTTGTACTCCTCCGGGCGCTGAATCGGGTTGGCGTGGGCGGTGGTTCGGGTGGTCACCACCAGCAGGGTGCCGTCCACGCCGCCGACCCGGTCGATCAGGGCGCGGTGCGAGTAGTCGACGTCGACGACCGGGTCACGATAGGCATCGTGCGGGCGGATGAACACGATGGCGGGGCGGGGTTTGCCGTCGGCCGGTTTGGCCAGTGCGCGCAGGTCGTCGACGGCGCCGCCGGCCACGATCGCCTTGAACTGGGCTTCGATCAGGCCGTTGCTGGCGGTGTCGGTGTTGAAGATCTTGTCTTCCAGCACGTCCAGCACCACTTGGCGGAACTCCTCGGCGCGGAAGCCGCGCCGGCCGCCGAGGAAACGGTCGTGACGGGCATAGGTTTCGACGGCGAAGCGCAACAGGCGGCTTTCGCGCGCGCCGGGGATCCAGCCCATCCAGCGCTGCATATTCTCGCCTTGGTCGCGGCTCTCGGCGCGGACCGCGTGCAGGTCGACGGGGGTGCAATCCAGTATCACCGCGGCCACTCTGCGGGTGCTGCCGGTGTGCAGATGGCTGGCGATCTCCAGCGCGATCACCCCGCCCATGCTGTGCCCGACCAGGGTGACGGTCGAGATCTTGGCTGCTTCGGTGACCCGCACGATCAGGTCCGCGATGACCTTGGTGTCGATACCGGCGTTGTCGTAGCGGACCGCCCACACCGACCCCAACTCGGTGAGGGCGGGCAGGGCGCGGGCGGTATCGGAGGCGTCGAGCACGCCGAGACCGACCAGATCGAAGACGGCGGTGTCCTTGGCCTGGGCGCCGTCGGGCGCGGCGATGGGCAGCACCGCCGGGGTGGTGCGGGCCAGCCGCGCCCGTTCCGGGGCGACGTCACGCGCCATGTACTGGGCGAAGACGACCAGCAGGACGAGTGGAATCAGGCTGAGCCGCAACAGGATCAGCCGGGCGCGCCGCCAGCGCACCCAGTCCTGGCCCCAGCGGGAGTCGAGCAGGCGGGCCCGGCGGCGCCGGTCGTCGTACTCGGCGGCCGTGGACGGACGTGGGTAATCCGGCAAAGCCATACCAACCCACTGTAAGCACGAGCCGTAAACGATCAAGCCCTACCGGAAGCCCGGCAGGCTCAATCCGATTCGGGGTTGGCGGCCGCCCAGCGCTCGGCCAGCGCGGCCAGTTTGGCGAGCGCCATCCGGAATCCGACCTCGTTGTCCTGCGCGGACAGCCCCGGCGGCAGGTTGTCGTGCCGTGCGACGATCTTGGTCCCGCCCGGTACGTCGGCGAGGGTGTAACTGATGGTCATCTCACCCTGTAGATCCGGATCCTCGGTCTCGAACTCGACCGTCTGCACCACCTCGGAATTGGGCACCAGCCGCGCGAACCGGCCGTGAAAGGTGTCGGTGTGCGCCGAGGTCTTCCCGGCCCCGTTCGGCACGTCGTAGGTGAGCGAGATCCGGAACTTCCCGCCCACCCGCGCATCGAATTCGTGGATCCGGCTGGTCATTCCGTCCGGCACCATCCAGGTGCGGACCGAGCGCGCGTCCAGCAGCGCGCGAAAGACGTTAGGACGCTGCGCACTCACGAGCCATTCGACATTGGTGGCGGTCACGCGAGCACCATACGCCCGGGGTGAGATAGATCACAGCAGGTTGGCGCGAACCGCAAGGGGCCTTGCGTGTCGCGGTGCGCGGCGGAGATTCACGCCTCGGCGGGCGGCAGGGTGAACGTGGCTACGGTGCCCCCGTCCGTGGCGTCGGTGATCTCGACGGTGCCGCCGTGCACGCGCGCCACCCATTGCACGATGGACAGGCCGATGCCGTGCCGCCCGCTCGCACCCGTGGCGCCGCGCTCGAAAGGATCGGTCAGCGCCGGATCCAATCCCGGGCCGTGATCACGCACGGTGATCCGCCCGGCCGCCACCGTCACTTCGATGCCACCGCCGCCGTGCACCACCGCATTGTCGAGCAGGTTGCGCACCGCCAACGCCAGCAGGTCCGGATCGGCATGCACCGCAGTGGGTTCGGTGCGGATCTGGATATCGGGCACTCCGCTCTCGGCCACCACGCCCTCGACCAACTGATCCAAATGCAGGCGCTGGGTGTCGAGTTCGCCGAGGCCGGTCTCGGTGCGGGTGCGCGCCAGCAATCCGGTGACCAGCCGCGCCATTCGATCGGTGAGCGAGCGGGCGTCGGTGACCGCGCGCCGGGCGTCCGCCGGATCACGCAGTGCAGCATCGAGATACAGCCGCAGCGTGGCGAGCGGGGTGCGTAGTTCGTGGGACGCGTCGGCGAGGAAACGCTCCTGTTCGGCCAGCATCCGCGCGGCGGGGCGCATGCTCACCCCCGACAGCAGATGCCCCGCCAGGGCAGCGAGGGCGACCAAGGCCAGCCCGCCGAACTCCAACGCCAGCAGCAGCCGCCGGTGATCCCGCTCCCCCGCGGAGGTTTGCGCCGCCGCGAAAACCACCGCGTCCACGGCGGATTCATTGCCCCACACCGGTTCGGCCGCCACCCGCACCCGGTTCCCGTCACGATCGGGCAGGGTGCTCAATACCAGTTCCTCGGCAGCGGCGGCGTCCTCGGCGAGCATCGCCGTCTCGGCGGGCAATCCGGCCCGCTGGTGCGTGAACGCCTCCCGCCACCGCCCCTCGCCATCGCGCACCAGCACCGCCACGGCCGTGGTCCCCTGCGCGAGATCGTCCTCCCGCACCGCCTCGAGGTCTGCGCCGCCGTTCTCGTCCCAATACACCTCCCGCGCCAGCCCGGTCACCACCCGATCGACCCCGTCGTTCAGCGCCCGATCCCGGGACTGCGCATCGATCGACGCCGCCACCGCGCCCAGCACGATCAGGCATACCGTGGTGATCACCGTGAACAGCGCGGTCAACGCCCACCGAGTCCGCCGCAACCGTCCGGGGGTCACCGCACCGCGACCGTTCCCGGGCCGAATCCGCCCGAACATCATCAACCCGCGATCGTGAAGCCGGCACCGCGCACGGTTTCGATCAGGGCGGGCGCGCCGAGCTTGCGACGCAACTGGGCGATGATCACATCGACCACATTCGATGCGGGCTCGGCCATTTCATCCCAGCAGCATTCGATCAGCTCACCCCGGGTGACCACGGTGCCCGCCCGCACGGCGAGCAACTCCAGCACCCCGAACTCCTTCGGCGTCAGCGTCAGCAAGGTGCCCGCCCGCTGCGCCCGCCGCCGCGGCCGATCCACCACCAGATCCCCCACCACCGTCCGAGTCGGCGCCGGCATCTCCTGCCGGCGACACAGCGCCCGCACCCGCGCCGCCAGCTCATCCATCGCGACCGGCTTGACCACGTAATCGTCCGCGCCGCAGGCGAACCCATCCAGCCGATCCGCCAGCGCATCCCGAGCGGTGAGTATCAAAACCGGCGTCCGCTCCCCCGATTCCCGCTGCGCCCGAACCAGTTCCAGCCCATCCCCGTCCGGCAGCCCCCGATCGATCACCAAACAGTCGTACCGATTGACCGCCACCTTCAAATCCGCGTCCCCGTAACCGCGCGCCAAATCCACCGCGAACCCCGCCGCCCGCAACCCCGCCACGACCGCATCCCCCAGCGCCCGATCGTCCTCACACACCAAAACCCGCACCCGCGCCATTACACCACCCGGAAACATCGGATCGAGTGGCACACCACGGTGGTCGATCCGGGCAAAAGCCCTCGGCGATGTGCCACTGAACCGCGATTCACCCATTCGCCAACGGTGGCAGGCGGCTCGTTAGGAATTCGTGAGCTTCTTCTGCCGGGGCGGGGCTGACCTATACGGCGGGGTGGAGGTATCGCGCCGACCAGGTGGGATCGAACCAGGTCGGGGCGGCTTCGGTGAAGGGGGCGGCGGACCAGCTGCCGGCTCCGGCGGGGAGGGTGCCGACCAGGTCTACGCCGGTGACGGCGGGGAGGTCGGTGCGGTTGCATTCGGAGGCCAGGTCGGGGGTTTCGGGCCAGGAGCCGATGGCCAGGCCGGCGCAGGGGACGCCGGCGGATTGGAGTGTGCGCGTGGTCAATTCGCTGTGGTTGAGGGTGCCCAGGCCGGCGGCCGCGACGAGCAGGACCGGGGCGGAAAGTTTTTGGGCGAGGTCGAGGAGGGTGAATTCGCCGATGCGGACCAGCAGGCCGCCCGCGCCCTCCACCAGGGTGAGGTCGGCGTCGGCGCACGCCTCGATCGCGGCCGCCGTTTCGGCCAAGGTGAGCAGGGGTGCGCCGCAGCGGCGGGCGGCGGTGTCGGGGGCCAGCGGCTCGGGGTAACGGGCCAGTTCGACGGTGCGGGTGACGCCGCTCAGCCGGGTGACTTCGGCCAGGTCGCCGGGTTCGCCTGGTGCGACGCCGGTTTGGGCCGGTTTGACCACGGCGACGGATGCACCGGCGGAGCGAGCGGTCGCCGCCAGCGCGGCGGTGACGACGGTCTTGCCGACATCGGTCGACGTGCCGGTTACGAAGAGCAGACTCACGCGATGGCCTTTCGAGCGATACTGACGCGGAAAGTGTTTGTCGTGGACGCGATCACGGCCGGCGCCCTCATGCCGAGACGGCGTGGCGGCTTCGGGCTTCGGCCAGGACCTCGCTCAGCACCGTCGCGATGGTGGCCAGTTCGGGTTCGGTGAGGTCGGCGCGCGCGGTCAGGCGGAGTCGGGAGGTGCCCTCCGGGACCGACGGTGGGCGGAAGCAGCCGACGTCGAGGCCGCGGGCGCGGCAGGCTTGTGCGGCGTCGTAAGCGACCTGGGCTTCCCCGAGGACGACGGAGACGACGGCCGAATCGGGTTGCGGGACACCGGCTATGCGGGCCAGGTCGGCGGCTCGGGCCAGGACTCGGGTCGCCATTTCCGGGTCGGCGCGCAGCAGTCGGAGGGCGGCGCGGGCGGCTCCGACGGCGGCGGGGGCCAGGCCGGTGTCGAAGATGAAGGTGCGGGCGGTGTCGATGAGGTGGGCACGGACGCGTTCTGGGGCCAGGACTACGCCACCTTGGGAGCCGAATGCCTTCGACAGGGTGGCGGTGATGATCAGGTCGGGCGATCCGGCGAGGCCGGCTTCGTGGACCAGACCACGGCCGCCGTCGCCGCGCACGCCGAGGCCGTGGGCTTCGTCGACGATGAGAACCGCACCGTTGGCGCGGGTTACGCGATGCAATTCGGCGAGAGGGGCAAGGTCGCCGTCCGCGCTGAATACCGAATCGGTGAGGACGAGTGCGCGTTCTTCGCCGCGTTCGGCGAGCAACCGGTCGACCGCTGCCACGTCTCGGTGGGGCGCGATTTCGACTCGGGCGCGGGACAACCGGCAGGCGTCGACGAGGGAGGCGTGACTGCCCGCGTCGGAGACGACGAGGGCGTCCCGTCCAGCCAGCGCGGTGACCGCGCCGAGGTTCGCCGCATATCCGGAGGCGAAGACCAGTCCTGCTTCCGCGCCGACGAATTCGGCCAGTTCGGCTTCGAGGAGTTCGTGTTCGGTGGTGGTGCCGGTGACCAGACGGGATCCGGTGGCGCCGCCGCCCCATTTGCGGAGGGCTTCGATACCGCCGTCGATGACCTCGGGATGGCGGCCCAATCCGAGGTAATCGTTGGAGGCCAGGTCGATGCTCGCCGTTTCCGGCGTGCGGGCGCGCAGTTCGCGGCGCAGCCCGGCGTCCACGCGCTCGGCGGCGCGACGGTCCAACCAGCTCAGGGGATCGGCAGTCACAGCTCGGAAGCATACTTGAACGGCGTTCAAGAGTCACCCGGCGCTATGGTGGAAGGCGTAAGGAGGCTGCGCGATGCCACGGTGGGCAATAGTGGTCGAGCAGACGACCGGCTTCGGAGACAGCAAGAGCTGGAGTCCGAAGGTCCTCACCGAGGTGGTGGGCACCCGCGAACAAGCCCTCGCGAAACTGCCCGACCTCGTGTCGAAATTCATCCCCGATCATCCGAAGATGGTCAGCCGCCGCACGATCCTGCGCGACGGCGACACCTTCATGCTGATCGCCCGGGGCTGGTCCGACGACTATCACTGCGTTTTCCGAGTCTGGGAAGTGCTGTCGGACAGCGACAATCCGGATCGGATGAAGGAAAAACGCGCTACCCGTTGACCTCCCGGATCAGCCGGCCGCAGCCGCGAGCATGGCCGTCGTGATCCGCGCGATGTCATCGGTGCCGCTGATGAACGGCGGCATGGAGTAGATCAGGTTGCGAAAGGGCCGCAACCACACGCCGGAGTCGACTGCGGCATGAGTCGCCTTCCGCATGTCTACCGAATGGTCTAGTTCGATCACACCGATGGCGCCGAGCACGCGCACATCGGCCACGCCGGAGAGGTCGCGCGCCGGTGCGAGCCCGGCCCGCAGCTCGGATTCGATACGCCGCACCTCACCCTGCCAATCCCGCGACAGCAACAATTCGATCGAGGCCACCGCCACCGCGCAGGCCAGCGGATTGCCCATGAAGGTCGGACCGTGCATGAGCCCGCCGTGCTCACGGCTGACGGTCTCGGCGATCTCCGACGTGCACAGCGCCGCGGCGAGCGTCATGTACCCGCCGGTGAGCGCCTTGCCCACACACATCACATCGGGCCGCACCCCGGCCGCGTCGGCCGCGAAAAGCGTTCCGGTGCGGCCGAATCCGGTGGCGATCTCGTCGAAGACGAGCAGTACGTCGTGTGCGTCGCAGAGCCGCCGCAGGTCTTCGAGATAGCGCGGATGGTGGAACCGCATCCCGCCCGCACCCTGCACCACGGGCTCGACGATCACCGCCGCCACCTCGTGCGCATGCTCGGCAAGGGCTCGCTCCAGCTCCGAAACATACTGCGGCTCATACTCGCTCGGCGGCATCGGCGCGAAGATCTGGGTGGCCAGCACATCGGTCCACAGCGAGTGCATGCCACCTTCGGGATCGCACACGCTCATCGGCGTGAAGGTGTCGCCGTGATACCCGCCCCGCCAGGTGAACAGCCGCCGCTTCTCCGGCCGCCCCAGCGCCCGCTGATATTGCAGGCACATCTTGACCGCGACCTCCACCGACACCGACCCGGAGTCACAGAGGAACACCTTGTCCAAACCCGCGGGCGTCAACTCGACCAGCAATTGCGAAAGCCGAACGGCCGGTTCGTGAGTCAGCCCCCCGAACATCACATGGCTCATCTTCCGCGACTGCGCCAGCAGCGCCGCGTCCAGCACCGGATGCGCATACCCGTGCACCGCCGCCCACCACGAACTCATCCCGTCGACCAACTCCCGGCCATCGGCCAGCGTCAGCCGCGTACCCGAAGCCGAGGCGACGACCAACGGCTCGGTGCTCGCCGGAAATCCGCCATAGGGATGCCACACGTGCGCCGCGTCCACCGCGGTGATCTCGTCGGGGGTCATTGCCACGGGTAGCCCTCCGGGTCGGCGACCGGCCGCACGGCACCCGCCGTGACAGCCTTGAACGCCGTTCAAGTTATCACCGGAACAGCATTTCCGGGAGCCCGGGTGCAGTCAGCGGGACCTCCGAGCACCAACACCGGCAATCACCGCGAACCCCGCCGCGACCAGCCGAACCAGCGTGCCGGATTCGAGTTGGTGGAGTCGAATCCGCATCACAGCTTCGGCCGGGATCTGGTCGGCCAGACCTGGCGCAGGGCACTCGATTCGGACCTCGCACCCGGGCGCTAGGGTCTGGGCATGGCCCATGCGACCACCGACCAAGCCCCGCTCGGGGTCTGGCCGGGAACCGCCTACCCGCTGGGCGCGACCTATGACGGAGCCGGCACCAATTTCTCGGTGTTCTCCGCGGTCGCCCGGCGGGTCGAGCTGTGTTTGCTGGACGAGCGCGACCGCGAGACCCGGATAACCCTGGACGAGGTGGACGGGTATGTCTGGCATGCCTACCTGCCCGGCATCGGGCCCGGGCAGCGCTACGGGTTCCGCGTGCACGGGCCCTACGATCCGGCGCTGGGGCAGCGCTGCGATCCGACCAAACTGCTGCTCGATCCGTACGGCAAAGCGTTCACCGGCGATTTCGGGGCCGATGCCGCGCCCTACAACCACGGCCAGAACACCCTGGGCCACACCATGACCGGCGTGGTCATCAGCCCGTTCTTCGATTGGGCCAACGACCGCCCGCCGCAGCGGCCGTACCACGAGACGGTCATCTACGAGGCGCACGTCAAGGGCATGACGCACACCCATCCGGAGATCCCGCCGGAATTGCGCGGCACCTTCGCGGGCATGGCGCATCCGGCGATCATCGGGCATTTGCGGAGCCTGGGCGTGACCGCCGTCGAGCTCATGCCGGTGCACCAGTTCCTGCACGACCGCATCCTGCTGGATCGCGGGCTGCGAAACTATTGGGGCTACAACAGTTTCGGCTATTTCGCCCCGCACGCCGAATACGCCGCGAGCCCGGTGCCGGGTGCGGCGGTCACCGAATTCAAGGCCATGGTGCGGGCTTTCCACGCCGCCGGTATCGAGGTGATCCTCGATGTGGTCTACAACCACACCGCCGAGGGCAATGAATTCGGCCCGACCATCTGCTTCCGGGGCATCGACAATGCCGCGTATTACCGCCTGGTGGACGACGATCCACAGCACTACATGGATTACACCGGCACCGGCAACAGCCTGAACGTCCGGCATCCGCACACCCTGCAACTCATCATGGATTCACTGCGCTACTGGGTGCTGGAAATGCACGTCGACGGTTTCCGTTTCGACCTGGCCGCCACGCTGGCCCGCGAATTGCACGATGTGGACCGCCTCTCCACCTTCTTCGATCTGGTGCACCAGGATCCGGTGGTCAGCCAGGTCAAGCTGATCGCCGAACCGTGGGATGTCGGCGAGGGCGGCTATCAGGTCGGCAATTTCCCGGTCGCCTGGACCGAATGGAACGGCAAATACCGTGACACCGTGCGCGATTACTGGCGCGGGCAACCGGCGACCCTGGGCGAGTTCGCCTCCCGCCTCACCGGCTCCTCGGACCTGTACGAGGCCACCGGCCGCCGCCCCAGCGCCAGTATCAATTTCGTCACCGCGCACGACGGCTTCACCCTCGCGGATCTGGTGTCCTACAACGAGAAACACAACGAAGCCAACGGCGAGGGCAATCTCGACGGCGAGCCCTACAACCGCTCCTGGAACTGCGGCGTGGAAGGCCCCACCGACGATCCCGCGATCCTGGCCCTGCGCGCCCGCCAGCAACGCAATCTGCTCGCCACCCTGCTGCTGTCCCAGGGCACCCCGATGCTGGTGCACGGCGACGAATTCGGCCGCACCCAAATGGGCAACAACAATGCCTACTGTCAGGACAATGCCGTGTCGTGGATGGACTGGTCCCTCATGCACACCAATGCCGACCTGCTCGAATTCACCCGCCGCGCGGTCGCGTTGCGCACCGCGCACCCGGTGTTCCGGCGCCGCCGCTTCTTCGACGGCCGCCCCGCCCCCACCCACGACCACCCCGACGACATCGCCTGGTTCACCCCGGACGGCGCGGCCATGACCGATCCGGACTGGGACAACGGTTTCGGCCGCTCGCTCACCGTCTTCCTCAACGGCGACGGCATTCGCGAACCCGGCCCGCGCGGCGAACGCATCACCGACGCCTCGTTCCTACTCTGCTTCAACGCCCATGACGCCGCCCTCGAGTTCACCCTGCCCGCACCGGAACACGGCGATAACTGGGAGGTAGCCTTGGACTGCTCGGCCCCCACCGGGCTACCGGACGCGCCGCGCACCCACCCTGCCGCGTCGAGCGTCCAAGTCCCCGCGCGTTGTCTGCTCGTGCTGCGCCGTACGGCATGATCGATACCGCCATGACCAGCTCGCCCGAACACACCACCGGACCCATCGCCCGGCAGACGCCCGTGCGCAGCACCTACCGCCTGCAACTGCGGCCCGACGCGCTCACCTTCGCCGATGCCCGCGGTATCGCCGAATACCTCCAGCAATTGGGCATTTCGCATCTGTACCTGTCGCCCATCCTGACCGCCGCGCGCGGCTCCACCCACGGCTACGACGTCACCGATCCGACCACGGTGGCCAAGGCGCTGGGCGGGCCGACCGGCCTCAAGGCGCTCGCCGACGAGGTGCGCAGCCGCGGCATGGGTTTGATCGTGGACCTGGTGCCCAACCATGTGGGCGTCGCCGATCCCCGGCAGAACGCCTGGTGGTGGGACGTCCTGCGCAATGGCAAAGATTCGCAGTACGCGCACTGGTTCGATCTCGACTTCAGCCCCGCCAACGGCGCGGGCGGGCGCATCGCACTGCCGGTGCTGGCCAACGAGAACGATCCGGCCGCGCTCACCGTGGACCGCTCCGGCCCCGAACCCATGCTGGCGCTGCGCGATATGCGCTTCCCCATCGCGCCCGGCACCGACGGCGAGAACGCGCTGCGCATCCACGACAAACAGCACTACCGCCTGGTCAACTGGAAGTCCGGATTATGTGGCTACCGGCGCTATTTCACCGTCGGCGGGCTGGCCGCGGTCCGGCAGGAGGAGACCGCGGTCTTCGAGGCCACCCATCGCGAACTCGCGGCCTGGTGTGAGCACGATCTGATCGACGGCGTGCGCATCGACCACCCCGACGGGCTGGCCGACCCCGCCGAATACCTGGAGCGGCTGCGCAAACTCATCGGCCCGGGGCGATTACTGCTGATCGAGAAGGTGCTCTCGGATCAGGAACCCCTGGACGCCACCCTGCCCATCGACGGCAGCACCGGTTACGACGCGCTCGCCGATATCGGTGGCGTGCTCATCGATCCGGACGGTGAGAAGCAACTCACCGAGCTGTCCCGGCAATTCATCGGGCACGGCAGCGACCGCGCCTGGTTCGACGAGCAGCGGCATCGCATCAAACGCGCGGTTGCCGAAACAATGCTGGTGCCCGAGATCCGCCGGCTGGTCGGCGCGATCAAGAGCGATGCCCGGGCCGGCTCCTTCGACACCATGGCGCTCACCAATGCCGTCATCGAGGTGCTGTCGTTCATGCCGGTGGCCCGCACCGATTACGCGCCGCTGGCCGGGGTGGTGCGCGCGGTGGTGGCCGAGGTGGCCCGGCGCAACGGTGAACTCACCCCGCCGCTACAGGTGCTCTCGACCGCGCTGGCCGTCAACGGCGAGGCGGCCGTGCGCTTCCATCAGGTCGGTGCGGCGATGAGCGCGAAAGCGGTGGAGGACACCATGTTCTACCGCGCCGCGCGCCTGGTCTCACTCCAGGAGATGGGCGCGGATCCGACCCGCTGGGGCCGTTCGCTGGTGGAGTTCCATCTGGCCAATGCCGAGCGCGCCGCCCGCTGGCCCGCCACCATGAGCACGCTCTCCACCCACGACACCAAGCGCGGCGAGGATGTGCGCGCCCGCATCGGCATGCTCTCCCAGGTGCCCGATATCTGGGCGCGCGCGGTCACCACCTGGAACGAGATGGTTCCCGGCCCGGACGGCGCGACCACCCTGTTCCTGTTGCAGAACATCTTCGGCGTCTGGCCCGCCGACGGCCGGCCCGCCGCCGCGGTGCCCGGCTTCCGGGAGCGCATTCACGTGTTCGCGGAGAAGGCGGTTCGCGAGGCCGGGACCCAATCCTCCTGGGAGGAACCGGATCTCGAGTTCGAGAACAAGGTGCACCGGTGGATCGACGCGGTCATCGACGGCCCGGTCGGCGCGGAGCTCGGCGAGTTCGTCACCGATCTGGCCACCCACGCCTGGTCGGATGCCTTGGCGCAGAAGCTGTTGCAGCTGTGCGGGCCGGGCATTCCGGATATCTACCAGGGCACCGAGCTGTGGGAGGACGCGCTCGTCGATCCCGACAATCGGCGGCCGGTCGACTTCACCCACCGCACCCTGCTGCTGCAATCGCTCACCGGCACACCGGATCTCGATCCCTCCGGTGCGGTCAAGATGTGGATCGTGGCGTACGCGCTGTGGCTGCGCCGGGAACGACCGGACTGCTTCGTCGGCGGCACCTACACCCCGCTCTTCGCCGGCGGTGAGCAGGCCGCGCACCTGGTGTCCTTCGCGCGCGGCCGCGCCGGGGAGACCCCCGAGGTGATCGTGGCCGCCACCCGGCACAGCATTCGCCTGGACGAGGAGGGCGGCTGGGCCGATACGGTCCTGGATCTGCCGCAGGGGCATTGGACCGATCGGCTCACCGGGCACACCTTCTCCGGGCGGGCGCGCTTGGAGAAGCTCTTCGCGCGCCTACCCGTGGCGCTGCTGGTGCGCTGATCAGGCAGCGGTCTCGTCGTCCGGTTCGGTCGTGTCCAATACCGTCACCACCGGGTCGGGCAGGGGCGTGACCGGCCCGGGCAGGAAGATCGGCCGGGTGCGCGGAGGCCGTTCGGGCAGTGGCCCGCTCGGGATCTGTTCGATCAGCCCCGCCGGAATCTGCTTGTCCGCCAGCGTGTCCCGCCAGCGCCGCAGGTTGGCGTGCCGCTCCACCTCGACGGTCGAGGCCAGATAGCTGTTCTGGTCGCCCTCCTCCAGCAGCCGCCGCCAGGCATCCCAGTAGAACCGCTTACTGCGCGGATGCCGAAGCAGGCGAACGCAATTGAGGATGGTGTAGGGCACGCCCGGCCAGGTCTTCAGTTCGAGCCGCAGGGCGGGCGTCCGGGCCGGCGGGAGCAATTCGCGCAGCCGGACCGGATCGAATTCCAAGCCTTCGGCGTGCGCCTCGCCGACCATCCAGCGCAGGCTCAGGTCGGAGAGCACGCAGCTGTCGAGGCCGCCGCCGACATCGCTGTGCCTGCCCTCGAACCAGACCTGTTTGACGCGGTCGGTACGGCGATACTTCTTGTGCAACTCCACCGGCACCGTCCACAGGCACGGTTCGAACGCGCGCCGCCGATCGTCGATGGAGAGCGCCTGCCGCGCGCAGTGCACGCTGCTGGCGAGATGGACGTCGTGGAACTGGTGCTTCTTGCGCGAGATCCCGGGAATTCCCATCGCGCCCACCGTGTCGAAGACGCCCAGGAAGTGGATCCGCTGCGAATCCGGGTAGCAGTGCTCGGCCCGGAATCGCACCGCCCGGTCGGGCTCCGGATCACCGGGCTTCGGTTTCGGCGTCCGGTAGATCTCGAGCGCCTCGCAGTAGATCTTCTTCTCGATCATGGCCTCGGGCTTCAGAATTCCGAGCCGGTCGATCATCCCCGCCAGGCTGCGCGCGGTGTACGCGCCCCGGCTGAATCCGAAGATGTAGATGTCGTCGCCCGGTTGCCAATTCAATGCCAGCTGCCAGTACGCCGAGGAGAGATTCGCTTCCAGCCCGTACCCGAAGGCGCCGCCCAGGATCTTGTCCGTGGCGAACCCGTGCGCTCCCGGCCCGGAAACATAGAACACCCGCTGCCCGACCGGCTCCCCCGCCGCGCCGGTGCCGTCCAGGCACACGGCCTGCGCGATCTTCACGATATTGGAAACGGTGTCGCTGGATTCGGCCTTCCAAGTGCCGTCGCAGCACACCACCAGCCTTTTCTTCATGAAACGAGCCTCCACCCCTGACTGTTCGGTTTCATGCATAGTGGACTACCCGAGTCATCGCCCGCCCGCGGCGCGATTGTTAACCCGGACCGCAGTGTTAACGCCCGGGCCCGATTCGGCGATCGCTCATGATTCGTTCATGATCTGCATGACAATCTGGCGGCATGCTCGACGATCGCGGAACCGGACGCACGGCCTGGGTATTGGTGTGCGAGGACGACGACGAGTTGGGGGCACGTGTAGCCGAGGGTTTGCGAGAGGCCGGATTCACCGTCGATCTGACCCGGAATCTGGCCGAGGCGTGCCGGTATTGCGGGGCCCGGCATTACGACTGCCTGATCGTCGATCGCGGCCTGCCCGACGGCGACGGCCTGGATCTGGTGCGGCGGCAACGCGAATCGGGTGACCACACCCCCGCCTTGATCATCACCGCACGCGATACCCCCGCCACGCGCACCGAGGGCTACGCGGGCGGCGCGGACGACTACCTGGCCAAGCCGTTCTCGCTCGGGGAATTGGCCACCCGGGTGCGGGCGCTGTGCCATCGCCGCGCGCAACCGCCGCCGCAGGTGCTGGCCATCGGCGATCTGGTGGTGGACCGGATGCGGCGGCGAGTACAGCGCGGCGGGGTGCTGCTGACCCTGACCGTGCGCGAATTCTCCGCGCTCGAACTATTGGCGGCCCGGCCGGGCAGTCTGGTCACCCGCGGTGAGCTGGCCCTGTACTGCGCCGAACCGGCGCCGGCCGTCGACGAGCTGCTGGCCCGGCTGGAGCGCAAACTCGGTGCGCCACAACTGATCCACCAGTCCGCCGCCGGCTACCGGCTGCACGTCTAGGTGAGGTAGCGGTAGGCCGGGGAGCCCGGATCCAGCCGCTCGCACTGGATCCGCGAGGCCTTGATCCGGCTCAGCAGCGCGTCCAGGCCATCGGGCGTGCCCAGTTCGATACCCACCAGCGCCGCACCGGTTTCCCGGTTGTTGCGCTTGACGTACTCGAACAGCGTGATGTCGTCGTCGGGCCCCAGCGCCTCGTCCAGGAAACGCCGCAGCGCGCCGGGCTCCTGCGGAAAGTCCACCAGGAAATAGTGCTTCAGCCCCTGATGCACCAGCGAACGCTCGATCACCTCGCCGTAGCGGGAGACGTCGTTATTGCCGCCGGAGAGCAGGCACACCACCGTCGAACCGGGTTCGATCGCGATCTCGCGCAGCGCGGCCACCGACAGCGCGCCCGCCGGCTCGGCCACGATGCCCTCGTTCTGGTAGACCTCGAGCATGGCGGTGCAGATCGCGCCTTCGTCGACCTGCATCATGCGGAAAGAGCCTGCGCCCGAATCGGTTTCGGTGCTGGTCAGTAAAGGCAGCGAGGCGTGCGAGCGGACGTGGCCGCCGAAGCGCGACACCGCCTGGAACGGCACCGCGCCGATGCGGCGCACGGCCGCGCCATCGACGAACGGGTCGATCTCCGGCAACGTCACCGGTCCCCCGGCCACCAGCGCCGCGGTCATGGAGGCCGCCCCCGAGGGCTCGACGCCGAGGATCGCGGTGCGCGGGGAGCGCTCGCGCAGATAGGTGCCGACGCCGGCCAGGCAGCCGCCGCCGCCGACCGGCACGATCACCAGATCGGGGCCGCGGCCCAGCTGTTCCAGGAATTCGGCGGCGATGGTGCCCTGCCCGGCCGCGGTGCGCGGATCGTCGAAGGGCGGCACCATGGTCGCGCCGGTGCGGGCGACATCGGCGGCGGCGGCGGTGGCCGCGGCGTCGTAGGTGTCGCCGGTGGCGATGAGCTCCACGAACTCCCCGCCGTGCACCCGAATCCGGTCGCGCTTCTGCTTCGGGGTGGTGGTCGGCACGTAGATCCGCCCCTTGATGCCCATCGCCTTGCATGCGAAAGCCACACCCTGCGCGTGGTTTCCGGCGCTGGCGGTCACCACTCCGGCGGCCCGCTCGGCGGTGGTCAGCTGCACGATGAGGTTGTACGCGCCGCGCAGCTTGTAGGAGCGCACGGCGGTGAGGTCCTCGCGCTTGAGGTAGACCTCGGCCCCGGTCAGCGCCGACAGGCGGGCGATCCGTTGCAACGGGGTCGGCTCGATAATGTCCGAAATTCGCTTAGCGGCCGCATCGATCTCATCCGCCGTCAGTTCGGGCAGCGGATTGGACACTTTCTCGGCTACAGCCAGCGGATCAGACACTCGAACATGCTAGCCGGGAGCAGGGCGGCAGCTTGCGGCAGCGCCGACAACAGGGCGAATCGTCCGGTTTGCTGGACAGGAAAATGCCCCGGCGGCAAACCGCCGGGGCCGCTCCGGATCGGATCAGTCGCGCGGGGTGAGCACGAAGACCGGGATCTCGCGGGTCGTCTTGGTCTGGTACGCGGCGTAATCCGGCCAGGCTTCGACGGCTCGCTTCCACCACACGGCCTTCTCCTCGCCGGTCACCTCGCGGGCGTCGTAGTCCTTGACCACGGTGCCGTCGCGCAGCTCCACATGCGGCTGCGCCTTGATGTTCCAGTACCAGACGGGATGCTTCGGCGCGCCGCCGAGCGAGGCGACGACGGCGTACTCACCGTCGTGCTCGACGCGCATGAGCGCGGTCTTGCGGAGTTTGCCGGTCTTGGCGCCGACGGTGGTGAGCAAGATGATGGGCTTGCCCTGGAGGGTCGTGCCTTCGGTGCCGCCCGAATTCTCGAACTTCTCGGCCTGTTCGCGGGCCCAATCGGATGTGCTGGGTTCGTACTCTCCGGTTAGTGGCATGACCCAGCTAACACCGAGGCATCCTGTTATGTTCCCGACAAGAAGTTTCGGTTGCCCGAACTTTCGGTCCCCGGGTACCCTGAGCAGATGGCAGTGGTTCACCCTACTCAGGTCGAGCGCCCCCGTTCGCGGGCCGCGACGGTCGATATCGCGGGTACGCCCTGGCCGGTGTACAAGCTCGAGGCGCTGGCCGCGGGCCTGGTCGCGGCGCTGACCCTGGCACTCATCACCGGGTCTCCGCAGATCGCCGTCCTGGCGGCGGCGACCATCGCGGCGGCACGCTGGCTGATCGGATTCGCGCGCGCCTGAGGCGCACCCTTCCCGAGTCGGCGGTCCCACTCCGGAGACCGCGTGTCTTCCGAAGATTGATGCATGTCAGCTACTACAGTTTGCTGGTGGCCAGCAAACTCGGGACCGTAAGCCTTCTCATCGCAGCCGCCACTCTCGCCTCGTTCGCCGCGGCGCACGCCGATGTCGAAGCCCTGCCGCCGCACGAGCGCACCATTCAATCGATCAACGGCAGTTTCGTCGTCGGTCACCGCGACGAACAGGTCAATCGCGTCGCCCCGCTCAATATGGTGGGCACCACCCGCGAGGCCTTCGTCGACAACATCGCCTACGGGCGGATTCTCGGCCCGGCCACCGGCGTGCTCAAGACCGGCTATCACGTCGGGTGCGCGGTGAGCATCGGCGCGGGCACGGTCGGCGCCACCCCGGACCTCAATGTCGGCACCACCATCGATCCCGGCAAAATGCTCGGCACCGATCCGGGCGCGGCCATCCCGCCGCTCATCCTCGGCGCGAACCCGAATCCCGTTGCCACCCTCAACCTCTCGGCCGGTGAGGTGAAAGAGGTGCCGGTCGGCGAGAAGGAGATCGTCCCGGGCACGGTGGGGACCATCGTGATCCGGGACTTCCACATCATCGTCAACCAGTGCACCGGGCCGGTGGCGATCCGGCACTACACGTATCTGTACACCAAATCCCCCGAGGTCGACGACAGCGGCGCGGTCTTCGGCGAATCCACTTGGCTGTAGCGCGATTTCGCGCCTACCGACATAGCTCAGGAGTCCTGCCATGACCCTGTGTGTCCGCTCCCCCGGTGTCCTGCGCCGCCCGGCGCTCGCGCTGCTCACCCTGGCGACGGTCACGCTCACCGCGGTGGCCCCCATGATCGTGGCGGGACCCGCGGCGGCCGAGCCGGGCGATCACCCGGTGCCGCTGGCCGGCCTGGGCCTGGGCGAATCGCTGCAATTCCCGGGCCGGGTGCACGAGGTCACGCTCACCCTGCCGCTGTTGCCGGGGCTCGCGCCGACCGCCTTGACCGGCACCGTGCAGCTGCCACCGACACTGTCGCGCGGCACCCTCGAAGCCCGGTCGGGGACGCGGCTGCTGGATCGGGTGAACCTGCCGCTGGAACCCCGTGCGCCCATTCGCATTTCGCTCGCCGGGGCGGAGGCCGAAGGCGGTGCGGTCACGGTGACGCTGGCATCGGCGCTGATGCCCGAGCCCGGGATCTGCCCGGACGACTGGACCGGGCAGCCGCTGACGCTCACCGACGGCGCGGTCACCTACTTCGGCGAGGAGACGCAGCCGACGCTGGTGGCGGACTTCCTGCCGCCGGTGCTGGATCGGCTCACCGTGTACCTGCCCGGCGGTCCCTCGCAGACCGAATCGGCGGCGGCGCTGCAATTGGTGACGGCGGTGACCGCGCGCTACTACAGCCGGCCGGTCGCGGTCGAGGTGCGCCGAAGCGATTCCGGCACCGCGGTTCCCGATCATCCGCCGGCCTTCCTGGAACGGCAGATCGTGATCCGGGAATCGGGCGATGCCGGGTTGCGGGTGAGCGGCGGCCCCACCCCCGTGCTCACGGTCTCCGGCGACGACAAGTCGATGCCGGTCCAAATGCGTTTGCTGACCAGCGATCTCGCGCGTGCGGCGCTCGGTTCGGCGGCCTCGGCGGCCGGAATGCCCGCGGTGCCGCGGCTGGCCCCGGAATCGACCACCTTGCAGGAGCTCGGCCAGAGCCGGCTCAGCGCCACCGCCATCGGCTACGTGCGCGTGAACTTCGCCATCGATCAGACCCGGCTCGGCCGGCCGTCGCGGCAGGTGCGAATCAACCTGCACGGCAACCACACTCCGCTGCCGGACACGCTGAACGGACAGCTGAGCGTGGCGGTGGGCGAACGCCAGATCGCGGCCTGGCCGGTGGAGCCTTCGGGACGGTTCGACCAATGGGTCACCATCCCCGACGAGCTGCTGGGCCGGATCACCAATGTGTCGGTCACCTTGCAGCAGGCCGGATTGACGCACGGCTGCGGGCTGGAGCAGCCGATCACCCTGACCATCGATCCCGAAGGCGCGGTGCAGAGCAAGCTCGCGGCCCCGCCGGCGCCGGGCGGGCTGGGCGCGATCGCGCAGGCGCTACTGCCGCGGGTGCGGGTGGGATTGCAGACGCCGGGCTACGCCGATACCGTCCGCGCCGCACAGGTTCTCGTCGCCATCCAGAGATTGACCTCGGTGCCGCTGCGGCCCGAGCTGGTCTCCTTCGACGAGGCGGTGCGGGGCACGCTGCCCGCGGTGCTGATCGCGCCGGACGGCGGGGTGCCGTCCGCGATCACGCTGCCGCTGGACCGTAGCGGCGACACCCTCACCGTGTACGGCGACGATGCCGAACTGGAGACGAAAATCGATCTCGCCCCGCCGCTTTCGTTCGGTTCGTTGCAGGCGACCTGGAGCGGCAAGCGCACCGTGGTGATCGCCACCTCGACGCAGGCCCCCGCAAACCTCGACCGGTTGCTGAACTGGCTGACCGCCGACCCGGATCGCTCCTTCCGGCTCAGCGGTCCGGTGCTGGTGCAGGCCGGGGAGCGCGAACCGGAATTCTTCGATCCCGCGGCCTCCCCCGACAGTGAGCTCGCGGCGGTGAGCAGCGCCCCCGACACCGATATCCCGCTGGCCCGCAAACTGACCCTGGTGGGCAGTGCCGTACTGCTGGCCGGGTTGATCGGCGGGCTCGCGATCCTGTTGCAGCGACGGCGTTCCCGCTGACCCGGCCATGACCGTCACCGCGGCGGAGACCTCCGCACCGGAACGCCATTTCCCGTGGCTGAGTGCGCTGCGGCTGGTGCTGGTGGTCGCCTGCACCGGGCTGGCGTTCTGGGGGCTGTGGGCCGAACTGATCGAGGACATCGGGCAGGGTTCCGATATCGGCTACGTGTTCGCGCTGCCGGTGCTGGCGGCGTTCGCGGCCACCGGGATGGCGCTGCGGCGCGGACCCGAACTGCCGATCTACGACCGGCAGACCGACATCATCGTGGGCCTGCTCGGGTTGGCCGGCACCGCCGCGCTGGAGGGGCTGCTGGTGCTGCGCTACCCCTACGAATACGAGATCTGGCATCTGGATCTGCTGTCCGCGCCGCTGTTCCTGATGAGCGCGTCCATCCTGCTGTTCGGATTGCGCCCGGTGTTCCGGTTCTGGCCGGTGTGGCTGCTGGTGCTGCTCTGCGCGACCCCGGCGCAGTACCGGCTGGCGGTGGCGTTGCTGGGCGGATCGTATGTGGCCAAGGGCGCGGTGCTGCTGATTCCGGCGGCGGCCGCGGCGGCCATCGGGTCGGGACGCACCCGGGGCCGAGCGTGCGCGGGCGGGGCGATCGCGCTGGCGGCCGGAGCGCTCGCCCTGTTCGTGCTGTGGGCCTGGTTCCCGGACGTGTCGGCGCTGTACTACCAGCTGGTTCCGCCGATCGTCGCGGTGTACACGGCCACCACCGTCATGTACCTCGCCTACCGGGGCTGGGCGCACGTGCGGCCGTTCGATCGACCGCTGTTGCCGTACACCGCTTCTCGTTCGCCGAGCGCGCTGCTGACGGTACTCGTGGCCACCGCATTGACCGCGCTAATTCCCTTCCCCACCCAGTACCTGGTGCAGATCGCCCATACCCCGGACATGTCGATCGCCGCCAGTCCCGCCACACCGCCGGGCTGGCAGCTGCTCAACGAACGCGAATATCCTTGGGCCTCACGGTTCTTCGGTCCCTCCACCAGCTGGCACCGGGAGCAGTGGCAGGCGGTGCGCGGTAATCCGGAGTGGGACAAGGAATCCCGGCGCCGCCGGATCATGGTCGATGTCATCCGCACGCAGCAGACCCGGGGCCTCGAGTACTTCCCCGAACTCACGGTGTACACCCTCGCTCAGCCCCGGGTGAGCCCGCCGCGGCGCATCGACCTCGGGCACGGGGTGACCGCGCGGCTCAATACCGTCGTCGACGACCGGCAGCTGCTCAGCTGGACGTGGCTGAGCTGGAACTGGGTCGGCCGGGACGGCGCCGAACGGGTCAGCTTGATCGCGGCCGACAATCATCTGCCGGATGCGGTGTTCCCGCAGCCGAACGCCTCGGTGCGGGTGCTCTTCGAGAACCAGTTGCATCAGGTGCTGCGCGGCAATGCCGTGGTGATCGATCCGGAATCGGACTTCGGCGAACCGGATTCGGAGTACAAGGACGAGGCCATGCTCACCGCGGTGGCCCGCGAGGTGGTCCGGATCGGGTCGGGCGGATGAGCGAACTACCCGGCTTGGCCACCCCCGAGGAGCGCGCGCGGGCGCTGCACGCGGCGGTGCACGGACTGCGCGAAACCGATCCGATGGCCTCGGCGTCGGTGGCTTTCCTGCCCTGGCAACGCAATACGGTGCTGGCTGGGTGCGCGGTGCTGCTGGCGTGCGCGGTGCTCGCCCCCATGCCGACGCTCACCACGATGATCGCGGTGGCCACCCTCGGATATATCGCCGTCATGGTGGACCGAGTGCTGGTGTTCACCCGCGGCATGTCCCGCGACGCCATCCTGACCATCGACGACGACACCGCGCGCGCTCTGCCGGACGAGCGGCTGCCGTCGTACACCATCCTGGTTCCGGCCTACGGGGAGCCCGAGGTGGTCGGCGATCTGATCGCGGCGCTCAACGGCCTGGACTATCCCCGCGACCGGATGCAGGCGCTGTTGCTGCTGGAGGAGGACGACTCGCCCACCATCGAGGCGGCGCGGCGGGCCGGAATCGGCAGCGCGGGCAGCGAACACATCACCATCGTGCTGGTGCCGGCCGCCGATCCGCGCACCAAACCCAAGGCGTGCAATTACGGATTGCATGCCGCGACCGGCGATATCGTCACCATCTACGACGCCGAGGACATTCCCGATCCGCTGCAATTGCGGCGGGTGGTGGCGGCTTTCGAGACGCTGCCGCGTTCGGTGGTGTGCGTCCAGGCCAAGCTGGCGTTCCACAATGCCCGGCAGAATCTGCTGACCGCCTGGTTCACCATGGATTACGGCCTGTGGTTCAGCTTCCTGCTGCCGGGGCTGATGCGCAGCAGCGCGCCGATTCCGCTGGGCGGCACCTCGAATCACTTCCGCCGCGGCGTACTGGTGGATATCGGGGCCTGGGATCCGTACAACGTCACCGAGGACGCGGATCTGGGGGTGCGGATCGCGGCGCGCGGCTACTCCACGGCGGTCATCGATTCGGTCACCCTGGAGGAGGCGAATCCGGACGCCATCAACTGGATTCGGCAGCGCTCGCGCTGGTACAAGGGCTATCTGCAAAGCTGGCTGGTGCATGCGCGGCGGCCGGTCCGCCTGTGGCGCGAGATCGGCGCGGTGAGCTTTCTGCGGTTCACGCTGATCCTGGCGGGGACCCCGATCATCGCCTGCCTGAATCTGGTGTTCTGGTTCATCTCGATGGCCTGGATCTTCGGCCAGCCCGAGCTGATCGAGAAGATGTTCCCCGCTGCCGTCTACTTCCCCGCGCTCCTCGCGCTGGTGCTCGGCAATGCCGCCACGGTGTACATGAACTTGATCGCCTGCCGGGAGAACGACCGGCCCGATCTGCTGCTCGCCTGCCTGCTCTCGCCGCTGTACTGGCTGCTGATGGCGGTCGCGGCGGCCAAGGGTTGCTGGCAGCTGGTGCGCAATCCGTCCTACTGGGAGAAGACTTTTCACGGTCTGGGCAACGCGGCACAGGACAAGTCGTGAGGCGCGCGCCGCGGATCGTGTTCGCCGCGTCCACGCTGCTGTACCTGGTGACCGGGACCTTCCTCACCGCCGGGCGCGGGGATCTCATGGGCGATGCGCTGAGCCGGGTCTCGGCCACCGAGTCCGCGCTGTTCAGCCGCGACCCGCACCTGTCGGCCATCGGTTTCGTGTTCACGCCGCTGACCTCGCTGGCGCAATTGCCGTTCGTGGCGCTCTCGCAGTGGTTCCCGGCGATCACCCGATGGGGTTTGTCCGGGGTGCTGATGACGGCGCTGTTCATGGCGGGTGCGGTCACCATGATCTGGGGCATCGGCGTGGATCGCGGTGCGCCGCAATGGTTGTGCGTACTGATCACCGCCGCTTTCGCACTCAATCCGATGATCGTGTTCTACGGCGGCAACGGTATGAGCGAGGCGCTGTTCGGGTGCTGCCTGTGCTGGGCGGTGCGGCGGCTCATGCGCTGGGTGCGCACCGACGGCGTCCACGACCTGGCCGCCGCCGGCATCGCGCTCGGCCTGGCCTATCTGACCCGGTACGACGCGCTGGCTCCGGCCGCCGTCGCGGGGCTCGCGGTGTACGGCTTCAGCTATCGCCGGCGTACCGAGCAGCGATTCGCCGGGGCGGCAATGGATCTGGTGCTGCTGGTCGCGCCGGTGGCGTTGGCGTTCCTGGTGTGGGCGGCCACCAGCTGGCTGATCACCGGGCAGGCGTTCCAGCAGTTCACCTCGCAGTACGGCAATTCCGCGATCCTGGAGCAGTCGGGGGCGGTACGGCCGGATCATCCCATTGCCGCCGCGCAGTACTCGTTCGCGGCCATGCTGATCCTCGCGCCCACGCTGCCCCTGCTGCTGCCGCTGGCGGCGGCGCTCGGGGTGCGGCGGCGGGATTGGCAACCGGCGGTGCCGATCCTGCTCTTCGGCGCGGTGCTGGGGTTCCAGACTCTCACCTATGTCACCGGCTCCACCTTCGCGTTCCTGCGGTTCTATATCGCGGCCATCCCGCTGACGGCGATCCTGGCCCTGCTCATCGCACCCGCGCGCGGGTGCCCGCCGAGCCGCCGCCTGGGCCGATACGCAGAGGTGGACCGGAACGCGACGGAACATGTGGCGGTGGAAGCAGTTTCAGCGACCGCGCGGCGAGGCCGGCCGGTGGTCGGTGCGGGGGCGGCGGCGGTGCTGTTGCTCGTTTCGCTGCCCGTCACGGCGTTGGGAATGAACAGTCAGATCATGGCGGTGCAGGAGTATCCGCTGGGTGCGGTGCTGTTCCCGGATCCGGACAATGTCTCCGACAAGTATGCCGATCAGGTACGGATCGCCGCGACCTTCTCCACCGAGCGGCGGCTGGCCGACTATCTCGACGCGCTGGAGTTGCCGCCCGGTTCCATTGTGCTGGACACGGTGTACGGCTTCGCGGTGCTGGCCGCCTCCGAGCGGCCCGAACGCTTCGTCATTCCGTCGGATCGCGACTTCGTGCGCATTCTCAACCGGCCCGCCGAGCGCGGGGCGAAATACATTCTGGCGGTGCCGAACACCGGCCGCGGCACCTCCGATGCGGTCAACCGGCGGTATCCGACCATGTACGAGAACGGGGCGCAGATCGCCACTTTGGAGCTGGAGATCCCCAATGACGGGGCGGGACAGCCCAATTGGCGGCTCTACCGGGTCATCGGCAGCTGATAGGTCAGCCGACGGTGGTCTGCTCGGCGACCAAGGCCCAGAGCGGATCGTCCGGGCCGACATCGTAGGTGCATCGGTCCTGGCGCGGGTCCGGGACGAACGCCCAGATGAGCGCGCCCGCCGACCCGGCCGCGCGTTGGCCGGCGATACGACGGCCCAGGCGTTCCCGCCGGTCCGGTAGGGGCTGGCAGGAACCGGCGAACTCGCCGATCTCGGCCACCAGCAACGGTTTACCGAGCTGCCGCGCCTGTTCCAGCCGCCGGGCCAAGCCGTTGTTCGGGCCGCCCGGCAGTGGGGTGTCGGCGTCGCTGTAGTCGTGGTATTCGACGACATCCACATTCGCGGAGGCGCTCACATAGCCGAAATCGTTTCCGGCGATACCGCATTGGCTGCCGCCGACATAACCGGCGAAGATCAGCCGCTGCGGGTCCAGTTCGCGCACCGTCTGCCCGGCTTCGTCCATGAACGCGCGCAGCACCTGCGCGGCATCGGAGGGGCATTCGCGCAGTCGCAGATCGCATTGCGTGCCCGAGCAATTGCTGGGCTCCGGTTCGCCGACCAGCTCCCAGCCGGCCAGCACCGGCGAGCCGCGCCAGCGGGATACCGCCGTCCGCAACCAGTCCCGATAGCTCAGCACCGACCGGCCGGGAACGGGGATGAGCTTCTTCCAGCCGTCCACGTACCAGTCCCGTTGCTTGAAGATCTCGTCACCGCAGTCGCCGGTCTGCGCGCCGAGCACCGGCAGGACGAGCCGGCCGTACTTCTCGGCGACCGTGATCACCTCGTCCACCGCCGTGAAGTCCAGGGCACCGGTGTTCTTGTTCACCGCCAGCGCCTGGAACATGGGGACCCGGGTGAGGGACTGCTCGGGCACGGTTCGGAAGAACCAGTCCAGGTCGACTTCCGCGCCGCAGCCGAAATTGACGGTGTAGTCGGTGGCCAGCTGTGGGGCGTTGAATCCCGAAGGCCACCACGGCTGCCCGCGCAATCGCAGACCCGCCGGGGAGGCGGTGACCGCCGCGGCGGCCGACGGCGGGCCACTCGCCGGAGCGGCCTGCGGCACGGAGTTGGTGACCACCGAATGCGGGCCGTCGGCGCAGGCCGTCGTCACGCCGAGCAGCCCGGCGGTCATCAGCACGGCGAGACTGCGTACACGCGGTAGGGCCGCCATGATCAGCACCCTACCGCCGTGACCAGCGGATTCCGTGGAGGCCGGGATCAGCTGGCGAGGCACCCCGGGCCGAGCAACGCCTTCAGATCGCCCATCAGCGCCGAGGAGGGCGACACCCGCAGGTTGTCGGCGACCTTCAGGACCGTGGTGCGGTCGCGGGAGCCGACGTGGCGGATGTGGACGTCGGCGGTGCCGGGATGACTGGTGAGGACCCGCTTGAGGGCGTCGATCTTGTCGGGGGTGCACAGGCGGGTCGGGATGATGACCGACAGCGGCTTCTCGACGCCGATGTGCGAAAGGTCCGGCACCACCAGGTCGTTGGCGATCAGCGAGATGCGGTCGTCCCGGGCGTTGACGCGCGCCTTGACCAGGACGATGGCGTCCTCGGTGACGTCCATGCCGTACACCGAGTAGGACTGCGGGAAGAACAGCACCTCGATGCCACCGGTGAGGTCTTCCAATTGCGCCGAGGCCCAGGGCAGGCCGTTCTTGTTGACGCGGCGGGTGACATTGGCGAAGATGCCGCCGACGGTGACCTGGGAGCCGTCCTTGATATCGCCCTCGAGAATGGTGGGGATCTGGGTGTCGGATTGCGCGGCGAGAACGTGCTCGACACCGTTGAGCGGGTGGCCGGAGACGTAGAGGCCCAGCATTTCCCGCTCCAGGGCGAGCTTGTGCTTGGTCTCCCACTCCTCGTCGGGGACCTTCACATTGAAGACGCTGGCCACCGAATCGTCACCGTCGTCCAGGCCGCCGAAGAGGTCGAACTGGCCGATGGCCTCGGCCTTCTTGGTGGACATGACCGCGTCGATGGCATCGGAATGCACCAGCAGCAGGCCCTTGCGCGGATGCCCGAGCGAGTCGAAAGCGCCTGCCTTGATGAGGGATTCGGTGACCTTCTTGGTGCAGGCCACGGCATCGATCTTGTTCAGGTAGTCGGAGAAGTCGGTGAACTTCGACTTCTCCTTGCGCGCCTGGATGATCGAGGCGACCACGTTCGCGCCCACGTTGCGCACCGCGCCCATGCCGAAGCGGATGTCGTGGCCGACGGAGGCGAATTCGAGTTCGGACTCGTTCACATCCGGCGGCAGCACCTGGATGCCCAGACGGCGGCAGTCGGCGAGATAGACGGCGGCCTTGTCCTTGTCGTCACCGACGGAGGTGAGCAGACCGGCCATGTATTCGGCGGGGTAATTGGCCTTGAGGTAGGCGGTCCAGAAGGACACCAGGCCGTAGCCGGCGGCATGCGATTTGTTGAACGCGTAACCGGCGAACGGGAGAATGGTGTCCCACAGCGCCTTGATCGCCGGCTTGGTGAAGCCGTTGCTGATCATGCCCGCCTCGAAGCCCTCGAATTCGGCTTCCAGCACGGAGGCTTTCTTCTTACCCATGGCGCGGCGCAGAATGTCTGCTCGGCCGAGCGAATACCCGGCGACCTTCTGCGCGATCTGCATGATCTGTTCCTGGTACACGATCAGGCCGAAGGTGTCGCGCAGGATGTCCTTCAGGGGCTCTTCGAGCTCCGGATGGATGGGTTTGACCTCTTGCCGGTTGTTCTTGCGGTCGGCGTAGTCGTTGTGGGCGTTCATGCCCATGGGGCCGGGGCGGTACAGCGCGAGCACGGCCACGATGTCCTCGAAGCCGGTGGGCTGCATACGGCGCAGCAGGTCGCGCATGGCGCCACCATCGAGCTGGAAGACGCCGAGAGTGTCACCGCGGGCGAGCAATTCGTAGGTGGCGGGATCTTCCAGCGGCAGCGTGTCGAGGTCGAGGTCGATACCGCGGTTGTTCTTGATGTTCACCAGCGCGTCGCCGATGACGGTCAGGTTGCGCAGACCCAGGAAGTCCATCTTCAGCAGGCCGATGGCCTCACACGACGGATAGTCCCAGCCGGTGATGATGGCGCCGTCCTGGGCGCGCTTCCACACCGGGATCGCGTCGGTGAGCGGCTCGCTCGACATGATGACCGCGCAGGCGTGCACGCCGGCATTACGGATCAGGCCCTCGAGACCGCGCGCGGTCTCGTAGATCTTGTTGACATCCGGATTGGTATTGATGAGCTCGCGGACTTCCGCGGCTTCCTTGTACCGCTCGTGCTCGGGATCCATGATGCCCGACAGCGGAATGTCCTTCGCCATGATCGGCGGCGGCAGCGCCTTCGAAATCTGGTCGGCGATGGCGAAACCGGGCTGGCCGAATTGGACGCGGGCCGAATCCTTCAGCGCCGCTTTGGTTTTAATCGTACCGAAGGTGATCACCTGGGCGACGCGGTCGCTGCCCCATTTATCGGTGGCGTAGCGGACCATTTCACCGCGGCGGCGATCGTCGAAGTCGATATCGATATCGGGCATGGACACGCGCTCGGGATTCAGGAATCGCTCGAACAGCAGGCCGTGCGGAATCGGGTCGATATTGGTGATGCCCATGGCGTAGGCGACCAGCGAACCGGCGGCCGAACCACGGCCCGGACCGACATTGATGCCGACCGAACGCGCATAGGTGATGAGGTCACCGACGACGAGGAAGTAGGCCGGGAAACCCATCTCGTTGATGACGCCGAGTTCGTACTTGGCGCGCGAGACGTACTCGTGCGGCACTTCCTTGCCCGCGAAGCGGCGGTCCAGGCCGACCATGACCTCGTGCTCGAGCCAGGTGGCCTGGGTGTAGCCCTCGGGCACGGGGAAGATCGGCATGCGGTCGCGGTGCGCCCAGACATCGTCGTAGGACTGCACGCGTTCACCGATGAGCACCGTATTGTCGCAGGCCCCAGGCACTTCCGCGTCCCAGATGGCGCGCATCTCCTCGGCCGACTTCAGGTAGTAGCCGGAGCCGTCGAACTTGAAGCGGGTCGGGTCGGAGAGCGTCTTGCCGGTCTGGATGCAGAGCAGCGCCTCGTGGTTGGCCGAGTCGCTCTCGTGCACGTAGTGGCAGTCGTTGGTGGCCAGCGGCGGGATGCCGAGCTTCTTGCCGACCTCGAGCAGGCCCTCGCGCACCCGGCGCTCGATGGACAGGCCGTGGTCCATGATCTCGAGGAAGAAATTGTCTTTGCCGAAGATTTCCTGCCACTTGGCGGCGGCTTCGAGCGCCTCGCGCTCATGGCCCAGGCGCAGGCGGGTCTGGACCTCACCCGAGGGGCAACCGGTGGTGGCGATGATGCCCGCGGCGTGCTCGGCGATGATCTCGGCGTCCATGCGCGCCCACTTGCCCAGCTGGCCTTCGATGGAGGCGAGGCTGGAGAGCTTGAACAGGTTGCGCAGGCCCTGCGCGTTCTCGGCGACCATGGTCATGTGGGTGTAGGAACCCGAACCGGACACGTCGTCGCTCTTCTGCGACGGGTCGCCCCACAGCACGCGCTTGGTGTTGAACCGGGACTCGGGGGCGATGTACGCCTCGATGCCGATGATGGGCTTGATGTCCATCTTCTTGGCCGAGTTGTAGAACTCGGAGGCACCGTACATATTGCCGTGGTCGGACATGCCGACGGCGGTCATACCCAGCCGGTTCGCCTCTTTGAACAGAGGCGTGATCTTCGCCGCGCCGTCGAGCATCGAGTACTCGGTGTGGTTATGGAGATGAACGAATGATCCCGACGAGGCTGACACGCAGACATACTAAGCGTCCCCACCGACGGGTTCCGAAGGCACGCTGAGGCGACCGGCAAGTTCGGCGTGGCGTCCTCGCGTGTCGCCTCGGACGTCCAGTTGGGTCGTGGCGAATGTCACTGCGGGAACGGCACAGTGATAATCGGGCGATGAAGTGGTTGCGGTGGCGCCGGACGGTAACTACTCCGGCCGAGCGGGCGGTGCACATGGCGCTGCACACCGCGTCGCTGGCGGCCAAGCCATTGCGGCGGGGGCTGGACGCGGACTCCGCGCGGGAGGCCGCGCCGTCACTGCGGGCATTGACGGGAGCCGAGGCCCTGGGCGTGTCCGATTCATCCGGAACGTTGCTGGCGTGGGACGGTCCGCACACCGAGCTCGAACCGGTCTTCGCCGATGCGGCGCGGCGGGCGGTCGAGACCGGGCGGCCGGTGCTGGTCTCGGGGGCGGGGACCGGTGGGCGCAGCGTGCTGGCTCAGCCGCTGGTCACCGAATACAACGGGATGGTCGGTGCGCTGGGTGCGGTCACCTCCGATCAGCCGGATCCGGGAATGGTGGGGGCGGTGGCCGAGGTGGCTCGATACGCCTGCGGGCAAATCGAACTCGCGGAGCTGGATGCGTCGCGAGCTCGTTTGGATCGGGCGGAGGTCCGGGCGTTGCGGGCGCAGATCTCGCCGCACTTCATCTACAACGCGCTCAATACGATCGCCTCGTTCGTGCGTACGGATCCGGTGCGGGCACGTGAGTTGATTCTGGATTTCGCTGATTTCACGCGGTATTCGTTTCGGTCGGCGGGTGAATTCACGGTGCTGGCCGACGAGCTGAAGAACATCGATCGCTATTTGATTCTGGAGCGGGCCCGGTTCGGTGATGCGCTTCAGGTCCGGCTTCAAGTCGCGCCCGAGGTTCTGAATGTCGTGCTTCCATTTCTGGCGTTGCAGCCGTTGGTCGAAAACGCTGTGCGGCACGGGCTTGCGGGTAAAGCGGGGGGCGGGACCATCGTCATAACCGCTGTCGACGAAGGTACCGATTGTGTAATCAGCGTCGAGGATGACGGGGTAGGTATGAATCCGGAGTTGTTACGTTCAGGCGGACTCGATGCGGCAGAGGGGGCGCATGTCGGGCTCGGCAATGTCGATGATCGGTTGCGTGCCGCTTTCGGTGATGATTACGGACTTGTGGTGGAGACCGCGCCCGGGGCCGGAACCAAAGTGAGTATGCGGGTTCCCAAGTTCCGGGCGGGAATTCAGGTTTGATCCGGTGTTGCGGGAAAGATAAAAGATGGAGGTGTGGTTGCGTCGCCTGCCCTGCCGGGCCTGGGCTGACGCCGGGCTGGGAGCCGTTGGCCTGCGGTTTTCGACGGGCGGACTGCACGCAGTGCGTTTTCGAGATTCACTATCGACGAGACCGGTGGGAATTGTTGCGCACCAGGACAATTCGCGTTCTTTTGTGCTTGGTTGAGCGGTAGAATTGATGTATGGAATCGCGGGGGGAGAACATCAACGAGACGGTCGCCCTGTTGACCGTGGCGGTGGAAAGTTTGGTGGGGGCGGATTTCGTGCCGTGTACCGATGAGCAGGTTGTGGAATTGTTGCGGGGGCTGGAAACCGTAACGCGGAAGCTGGCTTTCGTGGGGCATAAATTGATCGTTCAGGCCGGGGAACGGTCCTTGTGTGAGAAGGCCGGGCTGCGGACGGTGGGGCAGTTTCTCGAGCAGACTCTGCATTTGTCGCGGGCCGAGGCGTATGCGCGAGTCCGAGCGGCCACGCAGGTCGGGCAGCTGTGCGGGCCGACCGGGGAGATTGCGGCACCGGTTTTGCCGTGTACGGCCGAAGCTCAAGAAGCGGGTGAGATTTCATCTGATCACGTGCGGCGGATCGCGGCGGTCATGAAGCGAATCCCCGATCACGTCGATGCGGTGCAGCGAGACGAGGCCGAATGGCAGCTGGCCGACTATGCCCGGCAAGGCTTTCCCGAAGGGGTGTCGGTGCTCGGCGCGCGCATCCTCGGGCACTTGGACCCCGACGGGCAGCTGACCGACGACATCGACCGTGCGCGGCGGCGGGAGTTCGTGGTGGGCGGGCAATGTGCTGACGGAATGACCCCGATCGCTGGAGAAATCACTCCGGAACTGCGTGCGCTGCTGGATCCCGTGCTGGCCAAATTCGCGCGCCCGGGCGTGTGCAATCCCGACGACCCCCAAAGCCCCACGCCCACAGCGCTGTCCGCACTGGAAGCTTCGGGCGAGGCCGGGCGCGCGGTGCTCGACGCCGCCGCACGCCGCGACACCCGCACCGTCGGGCAACGCAATCACGATGCGCTGGTGGCGTTGTTGAGCCCCGGCGTCACTCCGGACGGGCTCGGCCGTCATCGCGGTCTGCCCGTCGCCACCATCGTCACCATGTCGATCGATCAATTGGAGAAGGCGGCAGGCGGTGTCGCGACCACAGCCACCGGAGGCATGGTCCCGATCGAGGACGCCCTGCGCCTGGCCCAACGTTCCAAGCCCTACCTGGCAGTCTTCGACGCGGCGGGAATGCCGTTGCACCTGGCCCGCTCCGAGCGCCTGGCCACCCCGGCACAACGATTGGCCTTGATCGCGTCCGAGCGCGGCTGCACCCGCCCGGGCTGCGACGCTCCCGCGAGCCTGTCGGCCGTGCATCACGTCACCGAATGGGCCAAGGGTGGCGACACCTCCATCAACAACCTGACTTTGGCCTGCGACGCCTGCCACGCCCTCGTCCACGACGGACCCGGCGGCTGGAGAACGGTGAAACTCGGTAAGGATTCGGAATTTCCCGGCCGCACCGCGTGGATCGCCCCAGAACACCTCGACCCCACCGGAACCCCACGCGTCAACCACATCCACCGCCCCGAAGACCTCCTCAGGGAAACCCGTGCACGCGCGAGAAACCGGGCCCGCCAACAGCGAACCTGCTCCCCGAGGAGTGCGCGTTTGCTCGAAAATCGGTAAAAGGCGATGCGTTCGGTCCGGCCGTCGAGAATCGGCGGGCCGACGGCACCCGACCCGGCGTCAGCCCGAGCCCGGCGGGGCAGGCGACGCAACCTCACCTCCATCTTTTATCTCTTGATCTCTGCCCCTACGATGGACCGGCTGTGACTCCGACCACCGAGAACACGCCGGACGCGCTGCGAGTGCTGGCAGTCGATGACGAGAAGCCGGCTCTGGATGAGCTGGTGTTCTTGTTGCGCGCACAGCCGGAAATCGGGGCTATTCACGAAGCGCCCGATGCGACGTCGGCGCTGCGGGTGTTGCGCGCACAGCAAGTTGATGCCGTCTTCCTGGACATCAATATGCCGGGGCTGGACGGTCTGGAGCTGGCCGGGGTCCTGAGCGAGTTCGCGCATCCACCGGCAATCGTGTTCGTGACCGCACACGACGACAAAGCGATCGCCGCCTTCGACCTCGGAGCCGCCGACTACCTGCTGAAACCCCTGCGGGAAGCACGGCTGGCGGAATCGGTGCGCCGGATCACGGCGGCGCGGACGATCCCCACGCCCGGCCCGGGCCAATCCGACCCGCACGAGGTGATTCCGGTGGAGCTCGGCGGCCTCACCACCCTGGTCGACCGAGCCAGCGTGAACTGGGTCGAAGCGGACGGCGACTACGCTCGCCTGCACACCCGCACCGGTTCCCATCTGGTGCGAATCCCCTTGTCCGAGCTGGAGAACCGCTGGCGCGAAGCCGGATTCGTGCGCGTGCACCGGTCATATCTGGTTGCGCTGCGGGAGGTAACCGGACTGCGGACCGCCGGCACGAGCACGGTGGTGCGCTTGCGGGCCGAGGGCGACGCACCCGAGGTCGAATTGCCGGTCGCCCGCCGCCAGGTGCGCGAGCTCAAGCAAAAGCTCGTACCACCGCGCGGTAAGGGCCTACGGTGAACGCCGACCACTCCCCGACCCGCAAGGAGATTCGATGCCCGCCGGATGGATTCGACGGATCGCACTGAGTGTGACGCTGCTGGCGGCAGCCGCACCGGTAGCGAGCGCGACCGGCGAGGACGTTCCCGCGGGATTGGAGCGGTACTACAGCCAGCACCTGGATTGGCAAGCATGCAATGACCAGACCTTGGATGAGGCGGGCGCACAATGCGCGAATATCACTGTGCCGCTGGACTACTCGAAACCTGACGGCCGCACGCTGAGCATCGCGGTCTCGCGGATCACCGCCACCGATCCGGCGCGGCGGCGCGGCGTCCTGCTGTCGAACCCGGGCGGGCCCGGCGGCAGCGGACTGCGGTACATGGTCGCCACGCAGAAGAATCTCTCCGATTCGGTACGGGCGCAATACGATCTGATCGGCATGGACCCGCGCGGTATCGGGCGCTCGGACAAGGTGAGTTGTGCGTTCCCGGTGCCGAGCATTCTCTACTCGGCCGGATTCGATGCCCTCGGCTATGCCCGTGACACCACACTCGCGGCCGCGCTGGCCACGGCGTGCACGACGCCCGACGCCGAGAAGATCCGGAACATCACCACTCGCAATACCGCTCGCGATATGGATGTCCTGCGCAGCGCTTTCGGTGAGCAGACCGTCAATTACTTCGGCGCGTCGTACGGCACCTATCTGGGCTCGGTCTACATGCAGATGTTCCCCGGCCGCACCGACCGCTTCGTGCTCGACAGCGCGGTCGATCCGGACAAGGTGTGGGTGGACCACTACCGGGACATGGGCGCCATCAACGAGTACGCGCTCGACGACTGGGCCGCGTGGGCGGCACGCCACGACGACGAATACCACTTCGGCGCGACCGCGCCCGCGGTCCGGGCCTTCATCGCGGACATGATCCGCCGGGCCGCCGCGCATCCCGTGGCCAGCATCAGCTCGGTCTATCTGGTGGACGAGCACACGGTGCCGTTGATGATCTTCGCGCTGCTGGCCAATCCGCAGTGGAACGCCCGCCTGGCCACCGTGGTCCGGATGATCTCCGACGGCGTGGACGGGCTCCCCCTCGACCTCGACGATCTGAAAGCCAAAGTCACCGCGGCGGTTCCGCTGGAAGCCGCCAGCCTGGCCGCCGTGCTCTGCGGCGACAACCGGGCTCCGCGCGACCCCGCCTGGTATCAGGCCAATATCGAGCGGACGCGGGCCGAACAGCCGGTGTTCGGGGCGTTCGCCAACAACATCACCGCCTGCGCCTACTGGCCCGATCCGGTCGAGCCGGCCACCCGGGTGCGCAATGACGCACCGGCGCTGATCCTGGTGTCCGAGCACGACACCCGGACCGCCTATCGGGAAGGGCTTGCGCTGCACGCGGATCTGACCGGGTCGCGCCTGGTCACCCTGGCGGGCGCGCGCATTCACGGCGCTTTCCGGGTCGGTCT
Organism: Nocardia inohanensis NBRC 100128; assembly: GCF_001612945.1. Lineage (GTDB taxonomy): Bacteria > Actinomycetota > Actinomycetes > Mycobacteriales > Mycobacteriaceae > Nocardia > Nocardia inohanensis. The sequence continues at coordinate 4,901 of NZ_BDBK01000018.1, read as the reverse complement.
CAGCCCGTGCGTCACCGATGCCGTCAACGGCTACCTCGCCACCGGCGCACTGCCCGACACCGACCTGACCTGCGCGCCGGACTCCAGCTATTTCCCGCAGTGACATGCCTAGTATGAGCCGGTGAATGCCGAGCAGCGGCGACCCGTGCGGGAGCGTGTGGTGCTGGCCGAGCGTCGTGGGGCGCGGCCGGTGCGCACCCGGGTGGAGGTGGCCGAGCAGACCGAGGTCGGGGCGGCGCTGATCGGCGGGCTGATTCGGGCGCAATTCGGGTTGGCGGCCCGCCTGGGCCTGGTGACGGTGGTGCTGCTGGGTGCGCTGCCGTTGCTGTTCCTCGGGCCGGTGGGGCGGATGGAGGTAATCGGCGTCCGGCTGCCGTGGCTGCTGCTGGGTGTGGTCGCCTATCCGCTGCTGTACGGGGTGGGCCGGGTGTATGTGCGATGGTCGGAGCGGAACGAGCAGGACTTCAGTGAATTGACCGGAGACTGAGATGGATTCCGGGGCATCGGGATTCACCCTCGCCGCGCTGCTGCTGGCCGCGGTGGCGACGGTCGGGATCGGGGCGTACGGAGTTCGGCTGGCGCGCACCACCTCCGACTTCCTGGTGGCTTCGCGCACGGTCGGCGCACGCTGGAACGCGGCCGCGATCTCGGGTGAATATCTTTCCGCGGCTTCGTTTCTCGGCGTCGCCGGGCTGATCGCGAAGTACGGCGCGGATGCGCTCTGGTATCCGGTGGGGTTCACCGCCGGATATCTCGGGCTGCTGTTGTTCGTGGCCGCGCCGCTGCGCCGGTCGGGGGCGTACACGGTGCCGGACTTCGCCGAATTCCGGCTCGGCTCGGTGCGTTTGCGGCGGCTGGCGGCGCTGGTCGTGGTGCTGGTGTGCGGGGTGTATCTGATTCCGCAGTTCCAAGGCGCGGGGTTGACGCTGAGAATCCTGCTGGGCGTGCCGAATTGGGTGGGTGCGCTCGCGGTGGGGGCCATCGTGATCGGGACCGTGGTGGGTGGCGGCATGCGGTCGATCACATTCGTGCAGGCGTTCCAGTACTGGTTGAAGCTGACCGCCATCGCCATTCCGGCGCTGGTGCTGGCGGCGCACTTCCTCGGCGGGGAGCGCGCGCCGGAGCCGCTGCCCGCCGAATGGCTCTCTCCCGGTAACGGATTGGGTGGCGCGCATCCGCTGTTCCAGGTGTATTCGCTGATCGTGGCGACGTTCCTGGGGACCATGGGGCTGCCGCATGTGCTGGTGCGGTTCTACACCAATCCCGATGGCCGGGCGGCGCGCACGACGGCGGCGACGGTGATCGGGCTCGTCGGCCTGTTCTACCTGTTCCCCACGCTGCTGGGCGTTTTCGCGCGACTGTATGTGCCGTCGGAACAACTCGGCGACGCCTCGGATGCGGCCGTGCTGCTGCTGCCGGGTTCGGTGCTGCACGGGCTGCCGGGCGAACTGCTGGGCGCGCTGGTCGCGGCCGGGGCGATCGCGGCGTTCCTGTCCACCTCCTCCGGCCTGCTGGTCAGCCTGGCGGGCGTGATCGGCACCGATATGCTGCCGGGCCGGATTCGCGATTTCCGGCTGGCGGCGCTGGTGTCGGGCGCTGTGCCGCTGGGACTTTCGCTCACCGTCGCCTCCCTGGACCTGTCGCGCACGGTCGGGCTGGCGTTCTCGGTGGCGGCATCGACCCTGTGCCCGCTGCTGGTGCTGGGGATCTGGTGGCGGGGGCTGACCGCCGCCGGTGCCGCGGCCGGATTAGTCGCGGGCGGACTCACTTCGGGTGCGGCGACGGTCGTCTCGGTGAGCGGCGGAGTGTCCGAACGGCTCGCCGGTGGCTGGCTGGACGCGGTGCTGAGTTATCCGGCGGCGGTCAGTGTGCCGCTCGCGTTCGCGGTGATGATCGCGGGCAGCCGGTTCACGCGCGGACAGACAGCGCACGAGGTGGGGCGGATCTTCGTGCGCCTGCACGCCCCGGAACGACTCGGCCTGGGCGCCGACCGCGAGCCGGGGCAGCGGGCGCGCTGACCGTTCGTCGCGCCGGATCGACCGTTCGGCGCAACAGCGGGGGCGTTCGGCGAGTGACCCATGCCACATCATGTTGCGGTCACGGTCGGCTGGTTACGGTTCCCGGCAAGTAAGCCACGTCACACGCTAGGACGTTCGATGAGTACGACAGAGGTCGGCGGCACCACCCCGCCGCACACGCCGACGGCGGCGGATTTCGCCGCCGTCCAGGCCAGCCCGCAATTCCAGGAATTGCGTAATCGGCTGCGCCGGTTCGTCTTTCCCATGACCGCCCTGTTCCTGACCTGGTACCTGGTGTACGTGCTGCTCGGCGCGTACGCGCACGACTTCATGGCCACCAAGGTCTTCGGGAACATCAATGCCGGGCTGCTGCTCGGGCTCGGGCAGTTCGTCTCCACGTTCCTGATCACCGGCCTCTATGTGCGGTTCGCCAACCGGGAACTGGATCCGCGCGCCGAGGCCATTCGCAACGAGATGGAGGGGCGGGCGTGAACACCTATGCCGCCGGCGCGACCGTGGGCAGCCCGGTCGCCAATATTCTGATCTTCGCGGCGTTCGTCGCCGTCACCATGGTGGTGGTGATCAAGGCCAGCCGCAACAATGCCACCGCCGCCGACTTCTTCACCGGCGGGCGCGGCTTCTCCGGTCCGCAGAACGGGATCGCCATCGCAGGCGATTACCTTTCGGCCGCAAGCTTTCTCGGTATCGCGGGCGCCATCGCCGTCTACGGCTACGACGGGTTCCTGTACTCCATCGGGTTCCTGGTGGCGTGGCTGGTAGCGCTGCTGCTGGTGGCCGAAATGCTCAGGAACACCGGCAAATTCACCATGGCCGACGTGCTCAGCTTCCGGTTGCAGCAGGGGCCGGTGCGGACCGCGGCCGCGCTCACCACCCTCGCGGTGTCGCTGTTCTATCTGCTGGCGCAGATGGCGGGCGCGGGCGGTCTGGTGGCGCTGCTGCTGGATATCAAGTCCCGCACCGGGCAGTCCGTGGTGATCGCGGTGGTCGGCGTGCTCATGATCGCGTACGTGCTGATCGGCGGCATGAAGGGCACCACCTGGGTGCAGATCATCAAGGCCGTGCTGCTCATCGCGGGCGCGGCGTTCATGACGGTGCTGGTGCTGGCCAAGTTCGGGTTCAACTTCTCCGAGATCCTGGGTTCCGCGCAGCAGCATGTGGCGGAATCGGCGAACAAGGCGGTGGCCAAGCGTGACGTGCTCGCGCCGGGTGCGCAGTACGGCGGCAGCGGGACCTCGAAGCTGAACTTCCTGTCGCTGGGCCTGGCGCTGGTGCTGGGCACCGCCGGGCTACCGCATGTGCTGATGCGCTTCTACACGGTGCCGACCGCCAAGGAAGCGCGGCGCTCGGTGGTGTGGGCGATCGGGCTGATCGGCGCCTTCTACCTGTTCACGCTGGTGCTCGGGTACGGCGCGGCGGCGATCGTGGGTCCGGACAAGATCCTGGCCGCGGCCGGCGGGCAGAATGCGGCGGCCCCGCTGCTGGCGTTCGAACTCGGCGGCGTGGTGCTGCTGGGCATCATCTCGGCGGTGGCGTTTGCGACCATTCTGGCCGTGGTGGCGGGGCTGACCATCACCGCGTCGGCCTCCTTCGCCCACGACATCTACGCCGGAGTCATCAAGCGCGGCAAGGTTTCCGACGCCGAGCAGGTGAAGGTTTCGCGGATCACGGCCGTGGTGGTGGGCCTGATGGCCATCGGGCTGGGCATTCTCGCCAACGGCCAGAACATCGCGTTCCTGGTGGCGCTCGCTTTCGCGGTGGCGGCCTCGGCGAACCTGCCGACCATCATCTACTCGCTGTTCTGGAAGCGGTTCAACACCACCGGCGCGCTGTGGAGCATGTACGGCGGCCTGATCTCCACCATCGTGCTGATCGTCTTCTCCCCCGCCGTCTCCGGATCCAAGACGGCCATGCTGCCCAGTATGGACTTCGACTGGTTCCCGCTCTCCAACCCGGGCATCGTCTCGATCCCGCTGGCCTTCGTGCTCGGCATCGCCGGCACCTTCGCCGGGCGCGACAAGGAAGACCCGGCGAAGGCTTCCGAGATGGAGGTCCGTTCCCTCACCGGCGTGGGCGCCGAGCAGGCCATCGCGCACTGATCGGTGACCCCGTGCCCCGCATGACTTTTCGACAGGAGATTACGCAGTGACCAGCATCGTCAACGATCGTCTCGCCGCCTACCCGCCGAGTGCCGGCTTCGCGGCGCAGGCGAATACCGGGGCCGCCCTGTACGACCGGGCGGTCACCGACCGGGACGCGTTCTGGGCGGAGCAGGCCGGGCGGCTGCACTGGCATCGCCCGTTCACCCGGGTGCTGGACTGGTCGGCCGCGCCGGTCGCGAAATGGTTCGCGGACGGGCAGCTGAATGTGGCCTACAACTGCGTGGATCGGCATGTCGAAGCGGGGCACGGGGATCAGGTCGCGATTCACTGGGAAGGCGAGCCCGGTGATACCCGGGACCTCACCTACGCCGAACTGCTGGCCGAAGTGTCCAGGGCCGCGAATGTTCTCACCGATCTCGGCCTGCGCGCCGGGGATCGGGTCGCCATCTATCTGCCGATGATTCCCGAGGCGATCGTGTCCATGCTGGCGTGCGCGCGGCTCGGGCTGGTGCACTCGGTGGTGTTCGCCGGATTCTCGGCGAGCGCACTACGGCAGCGGGTGGACGACGCACAAGCCCGGCTGGTCATCACCGCCGATGGCCAGTGGCGGCGGGGCACGGCGGCTCCGCTCAAGGCGGCGGTGGACGAAGCGCTTGCCGCGCACAGCGATTCGGACGCCGCCGCCACCGTCGAACACGTGCTGGTGGTGCGGCGCACGGGGATCGAGACCGAATGGACCGAGGGCCGTGACCTGTGGTGGGAT
>NZ_BDBK01000017.1 GCF_001612945.1 Nocardia inohanensis NBRC 100128 | reverse complement strand
TTTCGTTTCCGCTGTGGCGGAGACCGTCACCGTCCCCCAAAGCGCTCACGGGGCAAATCCCGGCTCCTGGCCATCCCGAACCGTGGGCGTAGTCCAGCCAGGGCCGAAACCGGGAACTGGCTGAGGCAACACGCCGATAATCCCGCAGCCAGTTCCCGATTTCAACTGTTGCGAGCAGCGGCGGTACCGGCGCGGCGGCCGAAGAAGGTGCCATCCCCCAGAGAGGTGCCGGAGATATAGCCGAAGCCGTGCAGCCCACTGGCAGATCGACCTGCGGCGTAGAGGCCGCGGATGGGGTGGCCGTCGAGATCCAGGACATGGCCGTCGATGTCGGTGTGCAAGCCGCCGAGGGTGAAGACGGACGCGCCGGTTCCTCGCCGGTCGCCGGATTCGGAAGGGGGACGGATTCCGGCCTTGACGTCGATTGCGGCGAACGGCGGGGTTAGTTCGCGGAGCCAGCGGGGTGCCTTGTGGTGGTCGAGATCCACACCGGCGGCGGCTGATTCGTTGTAGCGGCGGAGCGTGTCGACCAGGGATCCGGCCGGGAGGCCGGTGAGTTCTTCGAGTTCCGAAGGGGTTTCGGCGACGTGGGTGGGCTGGACGCCCCAGCGCTGAGGTTCGGGGACGTCTTCGAAGCCGGTTTCGTCGACGATCACCCAGACGGCGGTGTCGTCGCCCGCCCAGCTGCCGCCCATATTGTTGCGGTAGAGGGCGGATTGGCCGATGCGGCCGGGGTAGGTGTCCTCGTTGATGAAGCGGCGGCCGAGGCCGTTGACGACCATGCCGCGGGCGGCCAGGCCGGGGATGAGGGACATGCCGATCTGGCCGGCGTTCAGGTGGCGGACGGCCGCGCCGAGGGCCTGGGCCATGCGGATGCCGCTGCCGTCGTCGGTGCCGGCGCTGACCTTGGTGTGGCCGAGCAGTTCCGGGGCGTGGTCGGCGAGCATGGCGTCGTTGTCGACGAAGCCGCCGGTGGTGAGGACGACGCCGCGACGGGCCCGGATGGTGAGTTCCTTGCCGTATCGGCGCGCGACGACGCCTACCACCCGGCGCGCGCCGTCCGCGGAGCCGCCGTCGTCCACGATCAGCGCTGTGACATAGGTGTCGAATAGCGTTGTCGCACCGGCGGATTCGACGGCGCCGGAGAGGCATTCCATCAGCAGCTTGCCGCCGAAGTCGTTGGCGGTGGGGCGGTGACCGCGCGGGGCCGGGTGGGCTAGTTCGGTGAAGGGCCAGCTGTTTTCGCCGAGCCACATGAGGCCGTCATCGGTGGGCGGCACCCAGGTGGGGGCGTCCCACATCGATGGTTTGAAGGGGACGCCGCGGTCCACCAGCCAGTGGAAGTGCTCGACGCTGCCCGCGCAGTACTCGTCGATCTTGGCCGCGTCCGCGCCGGTGCCGAGAGCGGCTTTCAGGAAGGCGGCCATGGCTTCGGGGGTGTCGTCGTAGCCGCAGGCGAGCTGGACGGGGGTGCCGCCGCCCAGGTAGATCTCGCCGCCGGACATGGCGGAAGCGCCGCCCGGGCCGCCCGCGCGGTCGACGATCAGGACCTGAGCCCCGGCGTAGGCGGCCTCGTAGGCGGCGGCCGCCCCGGCCGCGCCGTAGCCGACGACCAGGACATCGGTTTCGACGTCGTAGCTGCTCACCGTGCTCGCCGGGCGAGGGGTCACCGAATTCCGCGCTGTCATGGATACGACGGTGCCTGCCCGGGCGGCCTACCCCTAGCGCCCCATCTTGCTGAGCGACTCGGTGATCCCGTTGACCGGGACTGTGACCGGTGCCGTGCCTGGCCACCACCGATGGTGTGTGAACGGCGTCACTTGTGGTTGGGGGCGCTTCATGAGGAGGAGAGTCAATGCGGATTCTGGTCACCGGAGTCGCCGAGCCCAGCGGCAAGGCCGTGGCGCGCATGCTGCTGGCGGCCGGGCACGAGGTCACGGGGCTGGACCGGCAGCGGGATCGGTATGTCGATCCGCGGGTCGAGCAGTCCGTCGGCGACCCGGCCGACGCCCGGGCGTGCGCGCGGGCGGTCACGGGCGTGGATGCCGTGGTGCACCTGGCGGGCAATGCGGTGGCCGGGATCGCGAAGGCGGCGGCCGACGCGGGCGTGCGGCTGGTGGTTCCCGTTGTGGCGGGCCAGGGTTCGCAGGTCGAGGCGGCCGTCACCGGCAGCGGCGCGGACGCGCTGATCGTGCGCACCGCGTTGGTCGCGGGCCGGCGCATCGACGGTGGCAGCTGGCGCACCATGGAGGCGCTGGTCGCCGGCAAGGACTCCTTCCAGGTCCTGCACTACGACGATCTGGAGCGGTTCCTGGTGCTGGCCGCGCTCTCGCAGCGCAGCGGCATCGTCGAATTGGCCGCTCCCGGTGAGGTTTCCGGCGTCGAGGCGAAGCAGATCCTGCGCGATGCGGGCGTGAAGTACACGGCGTGGCTGCCCAAGTCGGCGGCGAACCGGCCCCGGCTGGATTCCCCGGCGGCCCGCGAGGAGTGGGGTTTCCGCTACGGCTGGACCGCCACCGAGACGGTCGCCGATACCGCGCGCGGCCTGCACGGCCGCAAGGCCGCCGGGACCGGGTTCCGCAGCCGCACCGGCGCGATTCCGCTGCCCGCGCACGTGGTCCCGCAGAACGCCCCGACCTCCGATGGTTACGCGCTGAAATCCGGTGCGCCGGAGGGCCTTCAGGGCGAGTTCGACGATCTCATCGACGACCGCATCCCGGTCTTCACCGCCACCAACACTTCCGAGGCGCTGCCCGGCCCGCTCACCCCGCTGACCATCGATTTGCAGGCGGGCGCGATCCGCCTGGGCAACGAGGCCATGGGCAATATGATCGCCATCGAGGGAATCGCCCTGGAGCACTGGGTTTCTCGCGTCACCGGCGTGCTCGGTCATCACATGTACATCAATGCCTCGATCGGCGTCTTCTCGGCGGAGAACATGCCGGGCTGGGATGAGGAGAGCGTGCGCCGCGACGTGTACGGCGCCATCGGCGATGTGGAGCTGCACCCCAAGGGCCGACCCGCCATGCCGACCGGAATGGCCAAGCGCGCGGGCACTTTCAAGGCGATGGGCCGGGTGGCGCGCACCGCCATGAGCTACGCCAAGACCGCCGAGCTGATCAATGCCGCCTCGCACGCCGAAGCCATCGATCGCGACGGTATCTCGGAGCTGACCGACGAGCAGTTGCACGCCCGCGCCCTGCTGTGGCGCGATCGCCTGAACCAGGCGTGGCAGGCCGCCTCCATCGGCGTCATGATGACCGGCGCCGCCACCGCCGCCCACAAGGGCGAGGTGAAGATCAACCTGGAGCGCCTCGAATCGGCCAAGACCATGCTGGCGGTGGAGCGGCTGGCGGCGTTGTGCCGCAAGGACGCCGGGCTGCAAGAGGTCGCCAAGTCCGGTGATGTGGCCGCCGCGCGCGAGAAGTCCCCGGAGTTCGCCAAGGCCCTGGACGAGGAGCTGGCCAAGGTCGGTCACCGCGGCCCGGGTGAGTGCGAGCTCATCAACGCCACCTTCGGCGACCGCCCGGAGATCCTGGTGACCGCAGCCGGCCGCGCCGCGGAAATGCCCGCCCCGCACCGCGAACCGGTCCCGGACCCGACCTCGCGCACCGCCAAGATGGCCGTCGGCGCGACCGTCTACCGCGAACGCGCCCGCGATGCCGTGGTGCGCGTGACCAACTGCCTGCGCCTGGCCACCCAGGAGCGCGCCGCCCGCCTGATCAAGGCCGGCAAGCTCACCGAGATCGAGGATTCGGCCTTTCTCACCCTGGACGAAATCCTCTGGGCCCCGGCCGATCTGAAGGATCGGGTGGCGCGCCGCCGCGCCGAGCGCACCGCCTTCCAGGCCATCCGCATGCCCGATGTGGTGAACGGCGAATGGGAGCCGGAGGAGATCTCGGGCGCGCTGCCGGTCGGCGGCACCCTCACCGGCCTGGGCGTCAGCCCGGGCGTGGTGGAGGGCACCGTCAAGCGGATCCTGTCCCTGGACGACGATATCGAGCCCGGCGACATCCTGGTCGCCTCGGTCACCGATACCGGCCACACCGCCATGTTCGGCTACGCGGGGGCGGTGGTCACCGATATCGGTGGCGCCGCCTCACATGCCGCCATCGTGGCCCGCGAGTTCGGGGTCCCCTGCGTGGTGGACACCAAGACCGCGAGCACCAGCCTCAGCGACGGACAGCGGGTCCGGGTGGACGGCGCCGCTGGCACCATCACCCTGCTGGCCGACGCCGACTGACCGCGCTCGTCGGCACGGCGTGCCGTGAACCCCTGCCGGCCCGGCATTTTCGCCGGGCGCCGGTGGAACGGGTTACGGCTGAAGGCACGCCGGAACGACGAGAGCAAGAGCAGGCCCACCCATCGGGACGTTCGCCGGGCGTTCGCCCGGCGTACCCCGATCCGCCACCCCCACGGATCAGCCTGCTCGAGCCCGGGCCGAAACCCCTTCTCCCGGGCAATGATCGAAAGGAAACCCCCTCGTGACCATGTCTCGCGCCGTACGCGGCACCGTCGCCGGTATCGCCGCGGCCTTCATCGCCGTACTCCCGGCCACCATCCCCTCCGCGGTGGCGGCCCCGAACGTGCCGGTGTTGCAGTCGCCCAAGGGCACTTCGCTGTCGCTGGCTTCCGCGCCGAACGCGCGTGATCTCGGCGGCTACCCGACCCAGGGTGGCGGGGGGAAGATCAAGGCGGGCACCGTGTACCGCTCCGACGCGCTGAGCAAGCTGTCGGACGCCGAACAGCAGCAGCTGGTTTCGACGGGCATCGTGAAGATCATCGACTTCCGTTCGCCGACCGAGCGCGGCGCGAACCCGGACAAGGTCCCGGCTTCGATTCCGGTGCAGTCGCTTCCGGTGTACGACCCGGCCAACGACTTCTACGTGTTCTTCGGCAAGGCCGTGCAGGGCGGCCCGGAGTACCAGCAGCAGGTGCTGGGCGACGGCAAGGGCGCGCAGTACATGAGCGACTACTACCGCTGGATGGTCACCGACGCCACCTCGCGCGGCCAGTTCGCTACCGCGCTGAAGGAGATCGCCAATTCCAGCGGTCCGGTCATGTACCACTGCACCGCGGGCAAGGACCGCACCGGCTGGATGACCGCGATCCTGATGAGCGCCCTGGATGTGCCGAAGGGCCAGATCTACAACGACTACCTGGAGTCGAACCAGAATCTGGCCGCCGGTAACCAGGCCATCCTGGACGGTCTGGTCGCGTCGGGCAAGGTGACCGACCGCTCGCTGTTCGAGCCGGTGCTGGGCGTCGACCGCGCCTTCCTGGACGCCTCCTTCGATCAGGTGCAGCAGTCCTACGGCTCGATGGACAACTTCCTGTCCCAGGGCCTCGGCATCGATGCCGCCACGATCTCCGCGCTGAAGTCCAAGCTCGTCGGCAAGTAGCGCGTCTCGACCCGGGCCGGGCACCCACTGCCCGGCCCGTTTTGGAAAGGAATATCGCTAGTGACGTATTCGCGCGCTGTACGCGGCACCCTCACCGGTGTGGCCGCCGTACTCCTGGCCGCCGGTCCGATCGCGGTCACGCCCGCGTTCGCGGCCCCGGCCCTCCCGGGCATCGCGCACCAGGCTCCGGCCAATGGTGTGCTGGCCTTGCAGGCCGCCCCGAACGCCCGTGACATCGGCGGGGTTTCGGCCACCGCGGGCAAGATCAAGTCGGGGCTGGTGTACCGCACCGACGCCCTGAACCGGCTCACCGACGCCGATCAGCAGGCGCTGGTCTCCGCGGGCATCACCAACATCATCGACTTCCGTTCGCCCACCGAGCGGGCGGCCAACCCGGACAAGATCCCGGGCTCGATCCCGGTGCAGACACTGCCGATCTACGATCCGGCCAACGACTTCTACACGTTCTTCGCCAAGGCCGTGCAGGGTGGCCCGGAGTACCAGAAGCAGGTGCTCGGGGACGGCAAGGCCGCGCAGTACATGGTCGACTACTACAAGTGGATGATCACCGACGGCACCGCGCGGGCACAGCTTTCGCAGGCGCTGAAGACCATTGCCGACGCCAATGGCCCGGTGCTGTACCACTGCACCCAGGGCAAGGACCGCACCGGCGTGATGACCGCGATCCTGATGAGCATCCTGGGCACCTCGAACAGCGATATCTACGCCAACTACCTGCTCTCCAACGAGAAGCTGGCCGCCAGTAACAAGGCCACCCTCGATGCGCTGGTGGCGCAGGGCCTGGTGCAGGACCGGACCCTGTTCGAACCGGTGCTGGGCGTGCAGAAGGAATTCCTGGACGCGGCGCTGAACCAGATCAACGCCTCCTACGGCTCGATGACCACCTTCGTGGCGCAGGGCCTGGGGCTGAACGGCGATGTGACGGGCAAGCTCACCAACCGGCTGGTCGAGAAGTCCGGCCCGTCCACCGGATCCTTCGGATAGTCAGCTCCTTCTTGTCATCCCGGCGTGCTTTTGGCCGGGATCCAAAGACGTGGATTCCGGCCGAAAGCATGCCGGAATGACAGGGTAGGCCGGATGCCGGCGTCGCGTGTGGGGCGGCGTCGGCATTGTCGTGTCCGGGCATGTCCGCAGACATATAGCCGATGCGCATGCGAAAATTCGCATGGTGCAGGAGATCTGGCAGCTCGATGGGCGGCGTACCCGTTCGCTCAGCGCGGAGAATCCGACCGGCGAGCCCGGCGCGGGTGGCCGCGCCATCGCCGGGACCGGGGCGTTCGCGGCGGCGGGATTGGGCCGGGGCTGGAAGGTTTCGCCGTCGATCGACCTGGCCCCGGGTGAAACCGCCACGCTCGCCGATATTTCCGGCCCGGGCGTGATCCGGCACCTGTGGCTCACCACCGATCGCACGCTGCTGCGGCACTTCACCTTGCAGATGTATTGGGACGGCGTCCCCGAGCCCGCGGTCGCGGTGCCGCTGGGCGACTTCTTCTGCAATGGCTGGGAACAGCTGGCGCTGGTGAATTCGCAGATGATCGTGGTGGCGCCGGCGGGCGGGCTGAACAGCTACTGGCCCATGCCCTTCCGGTCGCAAGCCTTGATCACGCTACACAATGGCTCCGACCGGTCGGTACCGGTTTACTACCAGATCACCTATCTGGAAGAGGACGTACCGGACACTTCCGGCTATCTGCACGCACTTTGGCGATGCAGCGACCCGCTCGGCAATCCCGCCGTGCACCCGATCCTCGAAGTCGCCGGCGGTCCGGGTCGTTATGCCGGAACGTATCTCGCCATCGAACCGCGCGTTCCCGGCTGGTGGGGCGAGGGCGAGCTCAAGTTCTATCTGGACGAGGACACCGAATTCCCGACCATCTGCGGGACCGGCACCGAGGACTATTTCGGCGGCGCCTGGAATTTCGATCTCAACGGCACGCAAGTGCCCTACTCCACCCCATATCTGGGCCTGGTACAGGTGCAACCGCGCGATCGCATCTACGAGCCGCAGCAGCGATTCGGCATGTACCGCTGGCACATTCCCGACCCGATCTGTTTCGAGACCGGGCTGCGCGCGACCGTGCAGGCGCTGGGCTGGCGCGAGGACGGACACTACCTGCCGCTCGATCACGCGCATGTGGCGACGACCGCCTTCTGGTATCGATCGCTCCCCTGATCCCCTATTTCCCCGGCCATTCGATTGCTATTGGGTAAATCGCGCCAGTTACCGGGGAGTCGGGTGCATCGTTATTGCTATGCGCGCGTTGATCGTCGAGAAGCCGGGACAGTTCTCGGTCGAAACTGTGCCGGATCCCGAGCCGGGAGCCGGCGAAGCGGTGATACGCGTGGACGCGGTCGGGATTTGCGGAACGGATATCCATATCGTCGAAGGCGAATTCCCGCCCACGCCCTATCCCATCGTGCCCGGGCACGAATTCGCCGGGGAGGTAGTGGCTCTCGGCCCGGAAACCGCCGGCGTCCGCGTGGGCGACCGGGTAGCGGTGGATCCCTCACTGTTCTGCGGGCGCTGTCATTACTGCGCGATCGGGCGCGGCAATCTCTGCGAGAACTGGGGCGCCATCGGCGATACCGTGGACGGCGCCATGGCGGAATACGTGAAAGTGCCCGCCGCCAACTGTTATCGGCTGCCCGGACACGTATCGGCCGCGCACGGCGCATTGGTGGAACCGCTCTCGTGCGCGGTGCACGGATTCGACCGGCTGCCCAGGCAACTGGGCACGCATTATCTGGTCTACGGGGCGGGCACCATGGGCCTGCTCATGACGCAATTGGCCATCGCGGCCGGGGCGGCCTCGGTATCGGTGGTGGACACCAATCCGGACCGGCTCGCGGTGGCGCGCACGCTCGGCGCGGACGCGGCCACCGTCGGCGCCGACGATCTGGACCGGCCCGAGGGCTGGGAGATCGTCATCGAATGCAGCGGCGCGGTGGCCGCCATGGAGGACGGGCTGACCCGGGTTCGGCGGGGCGGCACCTATCAGCAATTCGGCGTCGCCGCGGCGACGGCGCGGGCGGCGGTCTCGCCGTTCCGCATCTACAACGACGAGATCACCATCGTGGGTTCGATGGCGGTCCTGCACAGTTTCGGCCGGGCCGTGGATCTCATGGGCGAAGGCGTCATCGACGCGGAAACCATGATCACCCACGACTTCTCGCTCGACGAATTCGACGAGGCGCTGCGTACCTTCCGCGCGGGCACCGGCCGCAAAATCCAGCTGCACCCCGGGCGGCGGGCGGCGCGATAAGACGGGTAGGGGCCAATGACGGTCGTTGCCGGAGTGGATTCGTCCACGCAGTCCTGCAAATTGGTGGTGTGCGACGCCGATACCGGAACGGTGTTGCGGCACCGGCAGATTCCGCACCCGGACGGGACCGAGGTGCCGCCGTACCTGTGGTGGGACGCGTTGCGCGCGGCCTGCGACCGGATGATGCGGGATGTGGAGGCCATCGCGGTGGCCGGGCAGCAGCACGGCCTGATCGTGCTCGACGCGGCGGGGAATCCGGTGCGGGATGCGCTGCTGTGGAACGACACCCGTTCGGCGGAGGCCGCCACGCAATTGGTGAACGAGCTCGGCGGGCCGCAAGCCTGGGCCGATGCCGTGGGTTCGGTGCCGCTGGCCGCACATACGGTGGCCAAGCTGCGCTGGTTCGCCGACAACGAACCCGAACTCGCCGATCGGACGCGGCGGGTGCTGCTGCCGCACGACTATCTGACCTGGCAATTGCGCGGCGGGGATCCGGAGACCGAGCCGACCACCGATCGCGGCGACGCCTCCGGGACCGGGTACTGGTCGCCCGCGGGCGGGCACTATCGAACCGATCTGCTGTCCATGGCTTTTCGCGGTCGCACGCCCGGCCTGCCCCGGGTGCTGGCCCCCGCCGAAGTAGCCGGCCACACGCCCGGCGGCCGGTTGGTGGCGGCGGGCACCGGCGACAATGCCGCCGCCGCACTGGGTTTGGGCATCGACGACGGTGATGTGGTGGTGTCGCTGGGCACCAGCGGGACGGTGTTCACCCGCGCCGCGCAGCCCAGCGCCGATCCCTCCGGCGCGGTGAACGGTTTCGCCGACGCCACCGGGGCTTATCTGCCGCTGGTCTGCACGCTCAATGCCGCCCGCGTACTCGATGCCACCGCCGTGCTGCTCGGCACCGACGTCTCCGGACTGGAAGTGCTTGCGGCGCAATCACCGGCGGGCGCGGACGGGCTCATCCTGCTGCCGTATCTCACCGGTGAGCGCACGCCGAATCTGCCGTACGCCACCGGCAGCCTGCACGGGCTGCGGCCGCATACCATGCGCCCGCATCACCTGGCGCGGGCCGCCATCGAGGGCATGCTCTGCAATATCGCCGATGCCTTCGACCGGCTGCCCACGGTGCCGCGCCGCATTCTGCTGATCGGCGGGGCTTCCCGATCCCGGCTGATCGCGCATGCCGCGGCCACCATCTTCGGGCGCACCGTGGCGGTGCCGAACCAGGGTGAATACGTGGCCCTGGGCGCGGCCCGTCAAGCCGCGTGGGCGCTGCGGGGAGGTCCGCGCCCGCCGCGCTGGATCGCCCCGCCCTGCGTCGAATTCCATTCCGCGGCGGCCGGTCTCGGGGCGGCGATCCGGCAGCGTTACGCGGAGGTTCGCGATACCTACTACCCGTAGACGACCGGATCGTCGGTCAGGAAATCGTCCCAGGTGCGTTCCCGCTCCATATAGGTCCGGATCGCGTCGCGGACGATCTCCTGTTTGGATCGCCCTTCCATCACCGCCTGCGCGCTCAGCGCAGCCTCGTCACTCTCGCTGAGCCGCAAAGTCCATGCCACCGGCAAGTTCTACCATCCCGGCGGCGGTGTGTCCCGGCGATGAACGCCGACCGGCCAATCTTTGAAACAAATTCACTTCAGATCATCCCGGGGGTCGGTAGCCGGGCACAGCAGCCGATCGGCACCGCGCTCACTATCGTGGAGCCGTGGGCATCATGGGCGAACTCTTCGGCAAGAAGATCGAAAAGGACGATGGTTCGGACAGCACCGGGGAGCCGGTGCGGCCCCGCCTGGATCTGGACCTGGACGCCGGGGTCATCCGGGTAACGGGCAAGCCACCGGCCGACCCCGCCCGCGACGACGACTGACCCCCGTTACCGAGCGGCGCGATGCTGCTCGGCCGCCAGGAAATGGGCGGTGGCGCGGGTGGATTCGTAGAGGGCGCGGTAGTGCCGGTAGTAGGGCTCGTAGCGGGCGGTGTGTGCGGGGTCGGGTGCGATGGTGTCGATCACCGGATTCCAGGCCGCGGTGTCGATGCCGACCGCTTCGGCGGCCAGGCGCGCGTCACCCAGCGCCGCGCCCACGGTATCGGCCGGCAGCTGCTGCGGCAGGCCGGTGATGTCGGAGACGATGCGGGTCCACAGTCCGCCTTTGGTGCCGCCGCCGACCGCGACCAGCCGCCGCGCTCCCCCACCGGCCGCCGTCATGGCCTCGAGATTGTGCCGCACACCGTGGCCGATGCCTTCCAGCACGGCGCGATACAGGTCGGCGCGGGTGTGCAGCAGCGTGAGCCCGGCGAGCACGCCCCGCGCGTCCGGATCGAAGAGTGGGGTGCGTTCACCGGCGAAGTACGGCAGTGCGAGCAGACCGCGGCTGCCCGGCGGGACCAGCGCGGCCTCCTCGGTCAATTCGGTGTAGTCGCTGCCGGTGAGGTTGCGCAGCCAGTCGGTGACCGCGCCGGAGGTCGCCATGCCGGCGGCGGAAGTGTAAGCGCCGGGCCAGGTTCCGCAGGTGCTCCAGAGGCCGGGATGCGGGCGCGGGGCGGTGAGCACCTGGGTGAGGAACAGGGTGGTGCCGTACATGATCATGACGTCGCCGGGCTCGCGCACCCCGACCCCCGCCGCCTCGGCCCAGGCGTCGACGGTTCCGGTCGTCACCGGTAGTCCGGCCGGAAGCCCGGTCACCGCGGCGGCTTCCGGTGTCACCCGGCCGACTATCTCGGTGGGCCAGGCCAATTCGGGTAGTCGCAGCCCGGGAGCGACCGATTCGGCCCAATCGCGGGCCCAGTCCCGGGCCATCAGGTCGTACATGGGTACGCACATACTCGCGGACGTGTGGTCCAGCACGTAGCGCCCGCAGAGCCGATGGACCAGGAACGAACTGGCCATCAACAGCATTCGGGTGTCCTTCCACACCGCCGGCTCGTGCCGCATGAGCCAGCGCAGTTTCGGGCCGACCGCCTGGCTGGTGAGTGGTGACCCGGCGCGCTCCAGCACCGTATCCGGCCCCAATTCCGCTTCCAGCTCGGCGATCTCGACTCCGGCGCGGGTATCGACCCCGTACAGGATGGCCGGGCGCAGCGGCCGGCCGGCGGCATCGGCGGGCAGCAGGCACGGTCCGATGCCGCTCACCGCCAGGGCGTCGATCGGATCACCGTCGGCCGCCGTCACCAATTCCCGCGCGATGGCCAGGAAATCCGCCCACCACACCGTCTCGGCATCATGCTCCACCCAGCCCGGCCGCGGCGTCGAAACCCGGTGCGGGCGTTCGGCTCTCATGGCCACCACCCCGCCGTGATCGACCAGCACGCCCTTGGAGCCGGAGGTCCCGATATCGATGCCCAGCAGCATGTCAGCTCGCCCTGGTGAATTCGTCGAGGGTGACATCGAGCAGCGCACAGGCCGCGCGTACCGCCGCCCGATGATCGCCCGGGACGGCGTGAATGTGGTTGGCCCCGAACCGGGACAGGAAATCGCCCGCGTCGGCATCGAGTCTGGCGAAGGCGTGCGGCCATTCCCGGGTGGACTGCCGCATGAGCTGTTCGTTGGTGCGATCGTCGTAGGTCTCGAATTCGCCCAGCATCAACTGCATTCGGTAGTCGCCGTTCTTACGGGTGAGCCGCGCCAGGGTCATGGTGCCGGGCGCGGCCAGATGATGCACCGACGCACCGCCCGCCGGGAAGAAGAACACCTCGGGATACAGATGCACCCCGGCCAGGTTCTCCTCCGGGTCGTCACTGCGCGCGGCGTACCAGGTGGCGTGCTGACCGGAGTTGCACAGATCCCAGATATCGCGGTCGGCGTGGTAATGCCGCACATCCGCGAAAAGCACCGGGGTACCGGCGATCTGCTTGAGCAGCTGCATGGTGAGCGCGCCGTCCATATCGGCCTCGGTGGCGCAGACATGGGTTTGCTTGGGGCCGTTCCAGTCGTACGGATCGTTGAGGAATGCCTCGGTGATGTCCATGGTGGCGAAGTACTGGGTCAGCTCCGGCTGGCCCTTGATGCCGCTGAAGTCCAGGTTCCATTCGGCGATCAGGTCGCGCATGGCCAGGTACGAGCGGATCTGGCGTTCCAGGAGTTCGGGGGTGAGCTTGCCGCCGTCGTAGTGCACCCCGGCGGCATTGCGCTCCAGCCACTCTCGCGCGCCCTTGGCCTCACCGGCGTCGGCGAGTTCGGCGCGGCGGACGATCTCCCACTGGTCGATCTCCTCGACGTCGACGCCGAACAGCCGCTGCCATTGATCGGTGGCGGCGACCGCGGTGTTCATGCCCATGGGCCGGCCGCCGATCCGCCCGAAGGTGCTGCCGCGCAGGCTCGTCACGGCCGCGGCGGCGCGGGCTTTCGCCCCGATCTCGGCGATCAGCGCCGGATCCTCCGGGTCGCCCCAGAGCCGGGCGTGGTCGCGGCCGATCTGGTCGAGCGCGCCCCCGGCGGCCAGCATGCCGACCATGCCGGGCTGCACCGGATCGATATTCGACAGCAGCAGCAGCGGACTGGTCAATGCGCCGGCGGCCAGCATAGTGAAATGCGGGAAGGCCCAGACCGCGTAGTGCAGTACGGTCAGGTCCACTCCGGAGGCTTGTACGCGTCTGGCGACGGTCACCGCGTGACGATTGGAACCGACCGGTTCCCTTCCTCGAATGACGGTGTGCCCCGCCGCAGTCAACGCCGCGACGAGACGATCCTCCGCCGCCCGAATGAATCCGACGATGCCCCCGTGCACATAGTCGCGACCGTCGGAAACGCTGATGACGCCGATACGGGCCATTGCCTGCCTCCCCGCACTGGGTGGACTTTCGCCTCCAGAATCCCAGCTCAGAGATTGCGCCGGGAGGGAATCGCGAAGATCGGAGCCAGCGAGACCCCGCCCCGATCCCAGCCCGCGCTGGTCACCCACAGCCGCCCGTCGGATTCGATCACCTCGGCGGCGTGCGCGTGGATGCGGCCGACCAGGTCCTCGGGATGGAATCGAAACGGGTTGTCGCTGCGGAAGATCTCGGTGCTGTCGTAGTCCGGGCGCGGGCCGATGAACAGATACCAGTGCCCGTCGTGGCGCAGCACGAACGGGGATTCGGTATTGCCCGCCTCGGTGCCGGTGGTGGGATCGGTGTAGGCGACGCCGCGTTCGCTCCAATGCACCAGATCGGTGCTGGTGCGGTAGGCGACCACGTGATTGCCCCCGGCCGCCTTGCGGGTGGCGCAGTAGTACATGACCCAGCGGTTGCCCAGCCGCAGCACCATCGGATCGCGGGCGTCGTAGCCGTCCCGGAAGAGCGGGCCGCCCGGCTGCCGCTGCCACTCGAAGAGATCGTGCGAGGTGGCGAGGTACATCCCGGTGGCGGTGCGGTCGGCTCCCCCGCCGTCGTAGAACATGAAGTACCGCGCACCGTGCCGCACCACGAACGGGGCCCACAGATGCGTCTCGTCGCGCTCGGCGGTCAGCACGGCCGGATGCTTGGTCCACGGGCCGTGCAGCCGTTCCGCGCTGGCATGCGCGAACTCCCGCTCGTCGAAGGGATCGGCGGGCTCGGGATGGGTGATGCCGAACAGATGCCACCGCTCGTCCGGTCCGCGAATCACGGTGTGGTCGTTGATATACCACCGCCGGCCCGCTTCGGTGGGATCATAGATTCGCCTGAACTCCCCGGCCCGCAACGGATGCTGCACGGTGACCTCCGTCTCCTCACGATCTCCGACAATCCTCCCACCACTAGGACGGATTCAGACCTACTTCGATCGCACACTGTGGTCATGACGGAAATCTCGCTGCGCGCCCTGAACCGCACCCTGTTGCTGCGCCAGCATCTGCTGGAGCGGACCGATATGCCCGCGGCGGACCTGATCCGGCATCTGGTCGCGGTCCAGGGGCAGGAACCGAACTGGCCGTACGTCGGATTGTGGACGCGGCTCGCTGCCTTCCGGCACGAGGATCTCGCGGCCTTGCTCGCCGCTCGAACCGTGGTGCGCGCCACCATGATCCGGCGCACCGTGCATCTGGCCGCCGCCGAAGACTTCCGCTGGATGTACCCCACGGTGCGGCCCGTCCCCGGCTCGGCGCTGCAAGCCGCCTACTACCGCGAGGCGGTCGACGGCGTGAACCCGGACGAATTGGCCACCGCCGGAACCGAACTCCTCACCGGCCGCACCCTCCAGCGCGCCGAACTCGGCAAGCGACTGGCCGAAACCTTCCCCACCGATCACCCGAGTCGCCTGGCCTACGCATTGGGTGTCATGCTGCCGCTGATCCACGACGCGGCCGCCGGGACCTGGGGCGGCTGGCGCAACCGCCGGGTCGCCGTATCCCTCGCCGAGGACTGGATCGGCGCACCGGTCCTGGAAACCCCGCAACCGGAAACCCTGATCCTCCGCTACCTGGCCGCTTACGGCCCGGCCACGGTCGCCGATGTCCAGAACTGGTCCGGCACAACCCGTCTCGCCGAGGTCATGCAACGCCTGCGACTGCGGCTCAGGGTGCTGCGTGACCAGTCCGGCCGCGAACTCTTCGACCTCCCCGACGCCCCGCTGGCCGACCCCGACCTCCCCGCCCCGGTCCGCTTCCTCCCCGCTTTCGACAATTCCGCCCTCGGCCACCAGGACCGCCGCCGCATCATCAGCGATGCGGACCGAGCCCGGATCACCAAGATCGCTTCGGCGGGGGTGCCCATGTACCTGGTCGACGGATTCGTCCACGGCCGTTGGGATCTCGACGGTTCGACCATGCACATCACCCCGTGGCACCCGCTGTCCCCGGCCGACGAACTCGCGGTCGTGAGCGAGGCCGAGCGGCTATTGCCGATGATCGTCACCGGTGAGGACGGCAAAGTGGTCATCGGACCGGTCGTGGAATAGCGGCGAGCACAACAATATTGCGATGCGGCGCACCCGCCGCCGTCGGTACGCTCGCGTCGTGACCGCCTCGGATTCCGCGCCCTGCCCCGAATGCGGCTCGGCCGCATACGAAATCCAGTACGGATTCCCGACGCCGGAAATGATCGAGCTGGAGGAGCTGGGCGAAGTCGCGCTCGGCGGCTGCTGCATCGACGGTGATTCGCCACGCTGGCAATGCCGCGCCTGCGGCACCCGCTACGGCAAGACGCTCGCCTAGGCCACCAGCGCGGAACGCAGCTGCTCCAGCTCCGCTGCGGTAAGGCCCTGCGCCAGTAACCATTCGGCGGCTCCGCCGTGTTCCGCGTGCAGGTTCTCCAGGAAGCGGAGCATGGTTTCGGCGGTGACGGCGAGGATGCCGGTGTTGGCCTGCGGGAGGCCCTCGTAGGAGGGCAGGGCGTCCAGGCGGTCGCGAACGCGCTGCATGCGCAGGTTGGTGAGGGCGTAGTCGTCGGCGATGTCCTGCGCGGGCACGCCCACCGCGTCGAGGAGCACCGCGGCGAGGACGCCGGTGCGGTCCTTGCCTGCTGCGCAATGGAACAGGACCGACTGCCGGGCCGGGTCGATGATCAGGCGGACCGACTCGACGATGTGGTCGGTGCTGCCCGCCAGCAGTTGACCGTACAGCTCGGTGAGGTCGACGCGGGTCTTGTCCGGAACCAGATCCCTTGCCGCGAGCGAGGATTGCGGCGACTTGCGGATCGGCAAGTTCGCGATGTTCAGGTCGGCGTCGGCGATCAGGCCGTAGCCTTCCCGCTCCACCTCGTCGGGCAGACGCAGGTCGATGACGGTGCGCAGGCCGAGGTGTCCGGTGAGGTGGGCCAGATCTTCCGGGGTCGCCTGCTGCAAGGTGCTGGAACGGAACACCACGCCGAAGCGAGTGGTGCCGCCGTCCTGGACGGGGAGCCCGCCCAGATCGCGCACATTGTCGATCTGGGCGAACTCGATCCAGCGCTCGCCCGCAGCGGTGGGGTCGTGCGTTGCGCGGGGAGCGGTGGTCACGGGATCAGTGGGCACGGCCGGCCGCCGCTTCTTCGGCGCGGGTCAGGCCGCACAGGCCGATCAGGTCTTCGTGCAGCTCGAACCAGACGGTGTGATAGCTGTCCATGATGGGACGGGCCACCCAGGTGTGATCGCCCTCGGCGATCTTCTCCACCGCGCGATCGAGGCGGGCGAGATAGCCGGACAGGCGGGGTGCGATACCTCCGATGCGGGCGATCAGCGGCCGCAGGTTGCGGTGCGTATCGTGCAGGCGCGCAAGCACTCCCGCGTCATATTCGGCATCCGCGTGATCGTTGACCGTGGCCGGGTCCTTCATCTGCCAATCGGTGATGATCACCTTGAGATCGGCGTTGTACACGCAGAACTCGTCGTAGGCGGCGGTGACGGCGGCATGGTCGATGCTGCCGCGCTCCTCGATCAGCAGCTGCTCCAGACGCGGACGGCCCTCCGGGGTGAGCCGGAAGCCCGCCGGGGTAGCGGCGGCGAACCCGGCGCTGACGAGATCCGCACAGCACGAGTCGATTTCGTCGACCTCCGCGAACAGGCTGGCAGCCAGGTTGTCCGACTTCACCCGGCCCTTGATGCCGACCAGCCGGAGCACGGCCAGCTCGGTGACGGGGGCGGGAGCGGGGGCGGCCACGTCCGTCGTAGCGGCGTCGACGTACGAGGAACCAGCCTGCGCGGTAGCACCATCGGCGGCACCGCCCGCACCACCTGCCTGCGCGGCGCTGCTGCCGGCAACAGCGACGCCCACAGCACCGGCCGATGCGGCACCGTCGGCAGCGACTTCGACAGCGTCGATCTCGCCGGCGTCAGCCGAGCGGGTTTCAAGGGTGTCGGCGAGCTGGTCGCTCTCGACACCCGCCCAGTCGGCGAGGCGGCGGACATCGTCGAGCACGGACTGTTCGACCGGGTTGGCGGTGATCTCGCCCAGCAGCACCAGGCCCGCGCCGCCGTCGACGGTGACGGTCTTGCCGGTGAGGGCGTCGACCACGCCCGGACCGCAGCCGACCACGCAGGGGCGGCCCAGTTCACGGCTGACGAGCGCAGCATGCGAAGTGGCGCCGCCCAATTCGGTGACGATGGCGCGGGCCGCGATCATGCCGTGCAGGTCGTCGGGGCTGGTGGTGGGTCGCACCAGGATGACGTCCTCGCCCGCTTCGGCGCGGGCCTCGGCCTCATTGGGATCGATGACCACGACGCCGGAAGCCAGTCCGGGGCAAGCGGATTCGCCGCGGGCGAGCGGCTCGAGGCCGGTGGTGTCACCGGAGGCGGGACGCAGCACTTCGCGCACCTGCTCGGGGGTGAGGCGGCGCAGCGCTTCGGCGGCGGTGATCAGCCCTTCCTCCACCATGGCCACGGCGGTGCGGACCGCGGCCCGCGCCGAACGCTTGGCCGGGCGCGACTGCAACAGCCACAGCGTTCCGGATTCCACGGTGAATTCGATGTCCTGGAGATCCCGCCCGTCCCGCTCCAGCAGCTGTGCGGCGGCGATCAGGGGCGCGTGCACGGCGGGCTGGGTGGCGGCCAGCTCATCGAGCGGGCGCGGGGTGAGGCGGCCGGAGACCACGTCCTCGCCCTGCCCGCCGACCAGCCATTCACCGTAGACGGGGCCGTGGCCGGTATTCGGGTTGCGGCTGAAAAGCACACCGGTGCCGGACAATTCGTCCAGGTTGCCGAAGACCATGGCCTGCACCGTCACCGCGGTGCCGAGGGTGTCGGGCACCCCGCGATGCGCGCGATAGGTCTTGGCGCGGGCCGAATCCCAGGACCGGAACACCGCTTCGACCGCCCCGCGCAGCTGATCCCACGGATCGGCGGGCACCACGCCGGCGGCGTCACCGAGCACGGTCTCCCGATACTGGTGCACGAATCGATCCCGAGTGTCGTTGGCATACACCGGATTACGAGTCTCGTCGGCCAGCGCCCGCTGCACCTCGTCGGTCATCCCGAGGTTCAGCACGGTATCCATCATGCCGGGCATGCTGATCGCCGCACCCGAACGCACCGACACCAGCAACGGCCGCTCCGCCGACCCGAACTTCCGCCCGGTCCCGCGCTCGATCATCGCGATCCCGGCGCGCACCTGCTCCCAGATCTCAGTCGCGATCTCCCCGCGCACCGTGTAATCGGCCCACGCGTCGGTGGTGATCACGAACCCGGGCGGCACCGGCAACCCCAGCGCCCGCATGTGATTGATGCTCCACGCCTTGCCGCCGATCTTCTCGCGCGACAGCTGGCACGCACCGTCGAGTTCGACGACGGTGACGGCGTCGGCCGCCGGTCGCTGCGCTAGCTCCGCTCCCGCGCTCATGTCACTCCTCCGAGGTCTTGGATTCATCGATCGCTCCAGCGCCGCTCGAATCGGCGGTCGGCCGGGCCTATCCGTCCCACCACCGGGACCACTCAACCGAGCGTGCCCGCTCCCCCGCCACACCCCCAACCCCCGTCCCGATCAGCGGAACCCCGAACCCGAATATGCCGACCCGGTATATGAGAACCCGGCAGATCCACTAGCCCCGCCAACCCCGGTCCGCCCAGCCACGAACGTTGCCCAACCCGACAACTGATCTCGCTCCGCCCGGGGTAACTCCCGGGGCACGACCGAAATGGTCTCGGCTCTCACCGCCGGCCCGCATGCGAAACCGGCAACGGCTCCCGAGCCGCGCGCTGAAGTCCCGGAGAGGCGGAACCGGCACGCCCGGTCAGCGGGATGGCACGGGGAAAACCGGGTTTCGGGTGGGGGTGGTGCGGCAGGATGGGCGCATGGATCGGCGGCATGCGGCAGCCACGGGCGGGCGTCCTGCGACTGCCCCGATCTCGACGATTCCGGCGCTGCTGGCGGATCGAGCGAAACGGTATCCGGAGGCGGTCGCGATCGCCGGACCGGCGGGGCGGCTGACCTTCGGGGAGCTGGCCGCGGAGGTCGGTGCGGTGACGCGGGCCGCCATCGCATCGGGTATCGAGGCGGGCGATCGGGTCGGGATGTGGGCTCCCAACGGCATTCGGTGGATCACCGCGGCGCTGGGGATGCTGGGTGCGGGCGCGACGCTGGTGCCGATCAGTACTCGGCTGCGCGGGCCGGAGGCCGCGGAGGTGCTGGTGCGCAGCCGCGCCAAGGCGGTCTGCACGGTGCAGGAGTTCCTGGGCCACGATTACCCGGCGATGCTGGCCGCGGCCGGTGGGCTGCCCGAGCTGGAGCATCTGATCCTGCTCGATGAGGCACCCGGGGAGAGCACCGAGGACTGGGATATCAGTTCGTGGCAGGGCTTCCTCGCCCCCGGCACGGTGGTCCCGCCGGAGTACGCGCGCGAACGCGCCGAGGCCGTCGCCCCGGACGACATCTCCGACATCCTGTTCACCTCCGGCACCACGGGCGCACCCAAGGGCGTATTGGCGACCCACGCCCAGACGCTGGAGGTCTTCACCCGCTGGGCCGACGCGGTCACCCTGCGCGCCCGTGATCGCTACCTGCTGGTCAATCCGTTCTCCCACACCTTCGGTTACAAGGCGGGCATCATCGCCTGCTTGTTGCGCACCGCCACCATGGTGCCCATCGAACGCTTCGAAACCCAGTCCGTGCTGCGCCTGATCGAGCACGAGCGCATCACCGTCCTAGCGGGTCCCCCAACGCTTTTCGACGATCTGCTGCACGCCGACCGCTCCGAATTCATGCTCGGCTCACTCCGCCTGGCGGGCACCGGCGGCGCGCCCATCCCCGCCGAACTGGTGGACCGCATTCGCGAAGACCTGCGCGTGCCTTACGTTTTCACCGCCTACGGTCTGACCGAATCCGTCGGCGTGGTGACGGTCTGCCCACCGGACGCCCCGACCGAACTCATCGCGGGCACGGTCGGAAAAGCCCTGCCCGGCACCGAGATCCGCATTGTCGGCCGCGACGGCGCACCAGTCGAACTCGGCGAATCCGGTGAGATCACCGTCAAGGGCCCGAACGTCATGCGCGGCTACCTCGACGATCCGGAGGCCACCGCCGAGGTCGTCGACCCGGACGGCTACCTGCACACCGGCGATATCGGCGCCCTCGGCCCCGACGGCTACCTGCGCATCACCGACCGCCTCAAGGACATGTTCATCGTCGGCGGCTTCAACGCCTACCCGGCCGAGATCGAACGAGTCCTGTTGCAACACCCGAATATTCGCGATGTCGCGGTGGTCGGCGTCCCCGATCCCCGGCTCGGCGAGGTCGGCCGCGCCGTGGTGGTCCCCCGGGCCGATATCGACGATGCCGAGGCCATCGCCGAAGCCATCATCGAATGGTCCCGGGACAAGCTGGCCGGCTACAAGGTTCCGCGCGAGGTCGTCTTCACCGACAGTCTGCCCCGCAATGCCGGCGGCAAGGTCCTCAAAGCCCAATTGCGCAATCCGGCATAGCGGCCGCTGCGCAGGCGGCCGGCAACCCCGCGCACTGGAGTGCGGGGCTGCCGGCCGTAGGCCCGTTCGCCGGATCGCGGCGGCGACGGGACCTAGATTTCCTTGCGCATCTGCGCGGTCAGCGGCTTCATGTAGCCGGAGCCGAGCAGGCGGCGCATGATGTTCATCGCCTTGGCGTCCTTGCCGATCAGGATGAGCGGCTTGTTCTTGCGGATGCCGTTGAGCACGGTCTTGGCGCAGACCTCGGGGCTGGTCTGGGCCAGCCGGTCGAAGTTCTCGGCCAGCGCGTCGCGGTCGCGATTGGCGGAAGCGCGGGCCTTCCAGGCGATTTCGGTCTTGATCATGCCCGGGTGCACGGAGGAGACGCCCACATTGTGGCCCGCGATGATCATTTCCTGGCGCAGCGCGTCGGTGAAGCCGTGCATGGCGTACTTCGAGGAGCTGTAGCCGCCCTGGCTGGGGCAGGCCACCAGGCCGAACATGGACGACACATTGGCGATGTGCCCGTCACCGGAGGCGATCACGTGCGGCAGAAAGGCTTTGGTGCCGTGCGCGGTGCCCCAGAAGTTGATGCCGAAGATCCACTCCAGGTCTTCCCAGGCGACATCCTCGATATTGGCGGTCAGCGAGACGCCCGCATTGTTGATGACGATATTCACCTTGCCGAAGTCCGCGACCACCTCATCGGCGTGCGCGTACACCGCGGCGCGATCGGTGACGTCCAGCTGGTACGCCTTCGCCTTCGCGCCCTCCTTCTCGCAGAGCGCCACCGTCTCGGCGACATTCTCGAGATTCCGGCCCGACAGCGCCAGCTGCGCGCCGTTGCGGGCCAGTTCCAGGGCCAGCGCCCGGCCGATACCGGCGCCCGCGCCGGTGATGACGGCGACCTTGCCGCGGAAGTCCTTCATGGGCTTGTTCCTTACTGAGTGGTGAAGCCGCCGTCGGCGATGAATTCCGACCCGGTGCTGTAGGAGGATTCGTCCGAGATGAGGAACAGCACCAGGTTGGCGAGTTCCTCGGGGGTGCCCGGGCGGGCGATGGGCTGGTTCTTCGCGATGCTCGCCGAACGCTCCGAGGTGGCGACCATTTCGGTGGCGACGATGCCGGGATGCACGGAGTTGGCGCGGATATTGTCCGAAGCCAGTTCCTGCGCAGCGGTTTTCGTCATGCCGCGCACCGCCCATTTGGAGGCGACGTAACCCAGGATGTTCGAGTAGCCGATCAGCCCGCCGGTCGAGGAGATGTTCACGATCGATCCGACGCCCGCGCGCCGCATGGAGCCGACGACGGCCTTCATCCCCAGGAACACACCGACCTGGTTGACGTCGATGACCTTGCGGTAGTCGGCTTCCGAGAGCTTCTCGATCGGATCCACGTGCACGATGCCCGCATTGTTGACCAGACCGGAGACGGGGCCGAACTTCGCTTCCGCCGTGGAAACCACATCGTTCCAAGCGTTTTCGTCGGTCACGTCCAGGGCCTGGAACAGCGCGCCGTCGCCGAGTTCAGCGGCCAGCGCCGCGCCCTCGTCCACCAGCACATCGGCGATGACGACCTTCGCGCCCTCACTCACCAGCTTGCGCGCGAACGCCGCACCCATACCGCGCGCACCGCCGGTGACGATCACGACCTTGGTATCGACCCGTCCCATGTCACTGCTCCTGATCTGCCATGTGGTTGGCGGCGATGTATCCGAAGACCATGGCGGGTCCGATGGTCGCGCCCGCACCGGCATAGTCGTTGCCCATCACGGCGGCCGAATTGTTGCCCGCCGCATAGAGTCCGGCGATGACCGCGCCCTGCTCGTCCAGCACGCGAGCGTGCTCGTCGGTGACCAGGCCACCCTTGGTGCCCAGATCGCCCGGCACCATCTCGACCGCGTAGAACGGCCCGCGCTCCAGCGGAGCCAGGGTCGGGTTCGGCTTCACGGTCGGGTCGCCGTAGTAGCGGTCGTAGGCGGAATCGCCGCGCAGGAAGTCCTCGTCGCGCCCGTTGCGCGCGAACCCGTTGAACCGCTCCACCGTGGCGGCCAGCTTGTCGGCCGGAATGCCCAGCTTGGCAGCGAGTTCGGCGAGCGTGTCGGCCTGCTTGATGATGCCCGCGTCGAAGTACTTCTGCGGCAGCGGGCGCTTGGGGAAGTTGCCCAGGAACAGGTACCGGTCGCGGAAGTTCTGATCGAAGATGAAGTGCGCGGGAATGCTGCCCGGC
Source organism: Nocardia inohanensis NBRC 100128 (assembly GCF_001612945.1). Lineage (GTDB taxonomy): Bacteria > Actinomycetota > Actinomycetes > Mycobacteriales > Mycobacteriaceae > Nocardia > Nocardia inohanensis. The sequence goes on along the minus strand of NZ_BDBK01000017.1, from coordinate 522,465 downwards.
ACCTTCTCCTCCTCCTCGTACATGGTGTGCACGACGTTCACGTACGGCGCGGACTCGTTGACGAACCGCTCACCCTTGGCGTTCACCACGATCGCGCCCGGCTGCGAACGCTCGGCCAGCATGAAGAACGGCGGGCCGTCGGGATTGCGCACCGACGGGCCCCACCAGGCGTCGTCCATGAGATCGACCGCGCCACCGGCCTTCTGGCCCGCGACGATGCCTTCGCCGATGTTCTCGGTCGCGCCCACGGTCCACGCGGTGTTCTGCGGTCCGGCGATGTACTGCTTACGCATCTCCAGGTTGTGCTCGAACCCGCCGGCCGCGAGCACCACGCCACGCTTGGCCTTGATGGTCACCGGGCGACCCTCGTGCTCGGCCTGGACGCCGACCACCACGCCGTTCTCGACGATGACCTCGGTGAGCGGCGTGTTCAGCCACACCGGCACGCCCGCGTCGCGCAGCGACAGCCACAGCCGGGCGGCGAGCGCCTTGCCCAGGCTCAGCGGCAGCGCGCCCTTGATCATGTTCAGCGCGGTGAGCGCGCCGACCTTGATCGCGGTCTTCTTGCCCGCCCAGGTGCGGGCGATCATGTTCAGGTCGTGGAAGTCCTTGACCGTGATGGCAATACCCTTGGGCGCGGACATGGTCGGCTTGTTGATCTTGTGCAGATCGCCGCCCAGCAGTCGCCCGTCGATCGGCTTGGGCTCGATGCTGCGACCCTGCGCCAGCCCGCCCGGGAACTCCGGATGGTAGTCGGAATAACCTCGGTCGTAAGCGAACTCCCAATACTTGGAGCGAGCCCCGATGAACCGGAACATCTCCGGGCCGTGCTCCAGGAACGCGCGCTGCTTGGCGTCCGGAACCCGATCGCCGACAACGGCTTTCAGATACGTGCGCGCCATGGTCGGGCTGTCCGGCACCCCGGCCGCCTGCAAGACCGGATTGTTCGGCACCCAGATGCCGCCGCCCGAGCGCGCGGTGGAACCACCGAACAGATGGCTCTTCTCGATCAAGGTGACCGACAGGCCCCGATAGGCGGCGGTCAGCGCGGCGGTCATACCCGCCGCACCGGAACCCACGACCACGACGTCGAATTCGAATTCCATGAGAGTTCAGTCCTTAATAGCCGCAGCTGGTCAACATGCCGCCGTCGACGACGAATTCGCCGCCCGTGCAATAGCTCGAGGCATCGGAGGCCAGGAACAACGCCACCTCGGAGACCTCGACCGGCTGACCCCAGCGCGGAATGGGCAATTCGGAGAAGAAGGTATTGCCGTCCACCCCGGACGCGCCCGCGACCGCGGCGGTCATGGGGGTGGCGATACCGCCGGGATGCAGCGAGTTCACCCGGATACCCGAGTGGCCCAGCTCCCGCGCGGCGGATTTGGTGAGCCCGCGCAGCGCGAATTTGCTCGCGCTGTAGGCGGACAGGCCGGCGGCGCCGACGAAACCCTCGACCGAGGACACATTGACGATGGAACCGCCGCCGGCATTGGTGAGGGCGGCCGCGGCGGTCTTGATGCCGAGGAACGCGCCGGTCACATTGATATTCATAATGGTCTGGAACTCGTCCAGGCTCATCTCGGTGATGCGCTTGAAACGCAGAATGCCGGCATTGTTGATCAGCACATCGAGCTTGCCGAACCGCGACACCGCCTCGGAAACCGCTGCTTCCCAGTCACTTTCACTGGTCACATCGTGGTGCACATAGTGAACGGCGTCGCCCAGCTCGGCCGCCAGGGCCTTACCCTCCTCGTCGAGCACGTCACCGAACACCACGCGGGCACCCTCGGCGACGAATCGCCGTACATGCTCCGCGCCCATCCCGCGCGCACCGCCCGTGACGAGGGCTACCTTGCCGTCCAGCTGTCCCACGGATTCCCGTCCTTCTGATTCACCATCACCCGACGCGACCGCATCTCCGCTCTTTGGCACCCGTGCCGCGCGTAATGCGCGGCGCAGGGCTGGAAATGTGGCTGATGAACCGACGGTAAGTCGGTAGTTAATCGAGAGCATGGTGTGGTCCCGGCCACTGAGACAACTCGATGACCTGGAGGTATGAGTGCAGAAGTATTTCGGTTAGGCATTGCCGCCTCGACCAGCCGGAACCAGGAGTCTCTGATGAAGTTCTCGATGATCTTCGAAGCTCAGATGACGGATCCGACGGCCGAGCACGAGGCGCAGGTGTTGCGGGACTCCGTCGAACAGGCGGTGCTGGCCGACGAGATGGGGTTCGACACCGTCTGGGCGGTCGAGCATCACGGGCTCAAGTGGTACGCGCACATGAGCGCGCCGGAGATCTTCCTGACCTGGGTGGCGGCCAAGACCTCGCGGGTGCGCATCGGGCACGGTGTGGTGTGCATGCCGTTCAACTTCAACCATCCCGTGCGGGCGGCCGAGCGCGCGGCCATGCTCGACGTGCTCTCGGGCGGGCGGCTGAACCTGGGCGCGGGGCGTGGATCCACCGAGGTCGAAACCTCCATGTGCGGAGTCGATCCCGCGCGGACCTATCGGGAGGTCGAGGAATCACTGCGGATGATCGCGGCCGCCTGGCAGGACCCGGAAGCCGAATTCGAGTACCACGGTGAGCTTTTGGATATCTCGCCGCACCATCTGCTGCCGCGGCCGGTGCAGCGGCCGCACCCGCCGCTGTTCATGGCATGCACCAAGAAGGACACCCTGAAGCTCGCGGCGGAGTACGGAATCGGCGCTCTCGTACTGGGTTTCGCGGGCGTCGCGGAAATCGCCGAACTGCGCCGCATCTACGACGACGCCATTGCCGCGCGCACCGGGGAGCGGTTCGTGTCCACCGTGGTGAACGATCACTTCGCGGCGCTGTGCCCGACCATCGTGCTCGACGATCGCGAGCAGGCCATCCAGATCGGGGCGCGCGGGCAGCGGTTCTTCGCCCAGGCCATCAAGCATTACTACGGTGCCGGGCCGGTCCCCGACGAGGCCGTCGACCCGAACGCCGACGCCGTCGCCCAGATGCGCGCAGCCGAAGCCGAACACGTCGCCTACCTGCACGAAGCCAAGATTCCGGTGAAGACCGGCGCGACCGCCATCTTCAATACCGAGCACGCCTACGGCACCGCCGACGACGCCATCGCCTATGTGGAGCGGCTCCAGGCCGCCGGGGCCGACGAGATTCTCTGCCTCATTCAGATGGGCACCGTCCCGCAGGACGCCTGCATGGAGACCATCCGCCAGTGGGGCGAGAAGGTCATCCCCCACTTCCGCCACCAGTAGCAACCGAGAAGAAGGAACCGAAATGGCTGATCTGAACGGCAAAGTCGCCCTGATCACCGGTGCCGCGCGCGGCCAGGGCGCGGCCGAGGCCCGCCTGTTCGTGGAGCGCGGCGCCAAGGTCGTCATCACCGATGTGCTCGAGGCCGAGGGTAAGGAGCTCGCCGACGCCCTCGGCGACGCCGCCGTCTTCGTGCGCCACGACGTCACCGACGCCGAGAGCTGGAAAACCGCCGTGCAGACGGCCGTTTCGACCTTCGGCAAGCTCGACGTGCTGGTCAACAATGCCGCCATCTACATCATGAAGCCGCTCATGGAGACCACTCCCGAAGAGCTGGAGCGCATTCTGAAGGTCAACCTGGTCGGCGCGTTCCTGGGCATCCAGGCCGTGGTGCCGGGCATGATCGAGAACGGCGGCGGTTCCATCGTCAACATCTCCTCGCAGGCCGGGCTCGAGGGCCTGATGAACCACTCCGCCTACGGCTCCTCCAAGTGGGGTCTGCGCGGCCTGTCCAAGATCTCCGCGCTGGAGCTCGGCCCGGCCCGGATCCGCGTCAACTCGGTGCATCCCGGCCCCATCGCCACCCCGATGGTGCCCTACCTGACCACCGGCCCGGGCAGCTTCCCGACCCTGCCGCTGGAGCGCACCGGCCTGCCCGAGGAGGTCGCCGAACTGGTCGCCTTCCTGGCCTCCGACGCCTCGGCCTACATCACCGGCGCGGAGGTGACCGTGGACGGCGGTCTGGCCGCCGGCAAGTTCATCCCGCGCGGCATGTAGTCCTCGATCCTCGAACCGGGGCGGGCCGCCGCCCATCCGGGCGGCGGCCCGACTCGTTTCTCAAACGCCTTCCGGCGCAAAGGAGTTCCTCATGTCTCTGTCTCCCGAATGGCAGACCTTTGTGGATGCCGCGTCGGCGGCCTTCCCGGCTTTGGGCACCGAGGTGCTCGACGCCGCCGAAGCGCGGGCCTTCCTGGCTTCCCGCCCCGCCGTGCAGGCCGAACCGATTCCCGTTGCGGCGGTGGAGGAATGGCTGGTGCCCGGCCCGATCGACGCGCCGGAGATCCCGGTGCGGCTGTACCGGCCGCTCGATGCCGAACCGACCCCGGCGGTAGTCGTCTTCTATCACGGCGGCGGATTCGTCCTGTGCAACTTGGAGAGTCACGACAAGTTCTGCCGCATGATGGCCAATGCGGCCGGGGTGATGGTGATTTCGGTCGACTACCGCCGCGCACCCGACGCCCGCTTCCCGGCGGCCGCCGACGACGCCTACGCCGTACTGCGCTGGGTGGCCGACAATGCCGAATCCCTCGGCGGCGACCCCGCCCGCCTCGCGGTCGCGGGCGACAGCGCGGGCGGCAATCTCGCCACCGTCGCCGCCCTGCAAGCCCGCGACAACGGTATCCCCGACGTCGTCTTCCAGCTGCTGATGTACCCGATGCTGGATCCCGCCACCGACAGCGGCTCCTACACCGACAATGCCGAGGGCTACTTCACGACCGCGGCGCACCTGCGCTGGTACTGGCGGCAATACCTGAATTCCGAAGCGGACAAGGCGAATCCGTACGCCAATCCGATGCTCGCCGACCTCACCGGCCTCCCGCCCGCCTACATCGCCACCGCGGAGTTCGATCCGCTGCGCGACGAGGGCGAAGCGTACGGTCAGCGACTGCGCGACGCCGGCATCGCCGCCGAGATCCACCGCTGGAACGGCACCGTGCACGGCTTCATGTCCATGGCCTTCCACCTGCGAGAAACCCAGCGCGCCAACGACTCCGCCTTCGCCGCCTTGCGCCAGGCCCTGACGCGGACCCCGACCCAGGCGATCTGAATCGTTTGCCCGGAATTCCCAGCTGGTTCACAGGACGAGCGGATAGCATCGCCGGAGTTCGTCCATATGAAACGTCAGGGATTCTCTTGTCGGTTACACGCATTCTCACGCCGGTACTCGGCAGCGCCGCCGTGGCCATGACCCTCACCGCCGGAACCGCCGGGGCCGCGGGCCAGGGATTCGGCACCATCGCCATCTCCCAGATCAAGAACGCGGCCGTGGTGAGCACGGGGGCCGGGAAGGTTCCGGCCGATGCGGCCGCCATCCGCGATTGCGGCAACTACGACTGCGAGATCGTGTTCCGATTCGCCGACGGGTGCGGGGCCATCGCCCAAGGCGCGGACGGGAAATGGGGCTGGGCGGCCGCGGGCTCCCGCGAGGAGGCCGAGCAGAACGCGGTGGCCGGACTGGGCGAAAGCGCCCCCGCCTTCCCGGATCTCGGCAGCTCCACACCGCGCGCGGCACGAGTGGTCAGCTCGGCCTGCACCAGCTGACTCAGTGGTGGTAGCGCGCCTCGTAAGCGGCGCGCTCGGCCGCACGCCGGCCGGCCCGGTGCGGGTTCTCCAGATCCTCCGGCAGCCCGTGCCGGACCAAGCGGTGCGCGCGGTTCATCGGCATATAGGCGACGATGTAGAACACCGCCAGCAGCACGCCGAGCAGGATCACCGCCAGCCGCAACCACAGTTCGCCGGGTAGCAGCAGGAACAGCGCGAAGATCGGCAGCATGGGCACCAGGCCGCGCACGATATGCCGCGGGACCGCCCAGGTGCCGGTCAGGTCGTTGCGCACCCAATCCTGGAGCTGGTCGGGGAGTTTGCGGCCGAAGGCGTAGCCGATCCACTGAATCGGGTTGGGGCGCTTCATTATCGAGATCCCTTCTGCGGTTCCGGCAACACCGAGCGGCGCGCGGCATCGTTCACGCGATTGAGCGCGTCACGCAGCTGCTCCAGCTCGGCCAGGCTCACCCCGAGCCGTTCCACCACGGCCGGCGGAATCCGCTCCGCCTGCTCGCGCAGCTTGCGGCCCTCGTCGGTGAGGTCGACCACGAGATTGCGTTCGTCGTTCACGGCCCGGCGGCGGGTGATGAGGCCCGCCGCTTCCAGGCGTTTGAGCAGTGGTGAGAGCGTCGGCGAATCCAGCTGGATGGCATCGCCGATGGCCTTCACCGACATCGGGGACTCGCCCCAGAGCGCCAGCATCACCAGATACTGCGGATGGGTGAGCCCCATCGGCTCCAAAAGTGGCCGGTAGACGGCGAGTACCGCTCGATTGGCGACGGCCAGCGCGAAGCAGACCTGGCGGTCCAGCTTCAGCATGTCGTCGATTTCCGGTTCGTTCATGAACACCTCCTCGCCCCTGAAGGTTAGCGTACAAATACTTAATGCACTAACTATTCGGGGGCGAGGGGTATTCCGGAGCGATCCTCCGCAGGTCAGTCGCGGGGCAGCGACATCAGGCGAGCGGTGTTCATGTAGTCGCGGAACAGCGTCACCAGGCCGTCGCGGACGTGCACGACATTGACCGATGAGCGCACCTGCTCGCGGCCGCGGTCGGGGCGGGTCACATCGACCTCGTTCTCGACCACGAAGACGGCGGGGTCGGCGGTTTCGTGCACATACGGGTGGATGGCGTGCACTTCGATTCCCGACATGGAACCCCAACGCGCGGCGAGGAATTCGCGGATCTGCTCGCGGCCCTCCAGGCGTTCGGGCTGCCCGGGGACGGTGAAGGGCATTTCGAATACGGCATCGGGGGCCATCCGGGCGGCGAAGGCGTCGGCATCCCGGGACGGTAACTCCACGAAGAGCTGTTCAACGAGGTCACGGGCGGTTTCTACGGTGTGGGACATGAGTGCCTCCAGAAACGGAACGTAGGACCCGCTTAGTATTCGGGGCGTGCGCCCCGGTTGTCAACGGCGGTATTCTCCTGAGGTGACCGAACGACCCCTGCGCGCCGACGCTCGCCGCAATCGCGAGCGCGTACTCGCCGCCGCACAGGAAGCCTTTGCGGCGGAAGGGGTTTCGGTGCCCTTGGACGAGATCGCGCGACGGGCGGGAGTGGGGCCGGGGACGGTTTACCGGCACTTCCCGACAAAAGAGGCGCTGTTCGAAGCGGCCATGCTGGACCGGATCGAGCGGATGACCGAACGCGCTCGCGCGGCCGCCGCCAGCGGTGATCCCGGCGCGGCGTTCTTCGAATTCCTGGACCGCATGGTGGTCGAAGGGGCGGCCAAAAGGGATCTGGCCGCGGCGCTCGGACCGCATGATCCGACCACCTACGCCGGACCCACCGCGGCGATGAAAAACGCTATCGGCGAACTGCTTTCGCGAGCCCAGTCCGCGCGGGCGGTGCGCACCGACATCGGCATCGGCGACCTGATGACCCTGTTGCAGGGTCACTTCATGGCGATGCACGCCGCCGGATCCGATCCCGGGCTGCGCGATCGCACCTTCGCAGTGCTCGCGGACGGCCTGCGCTACCGGTAGCTGCGGTCGCCAGGAAATTGCGGGTCGCCCTGACGAACGGGCTAATTGCACCGCCGTTCGGCGATGTCCCCCACGTTTCGCCATATCTGATGCTTTGATGCACACGTGTGCTCTCCGGTTGCCACACAAGTGACCAACCGGCGCTGTTCTTCCCGTTCGATCCGCCCGGTTGACGACAGGAGATCAGATTCGATGAAGCGTGTGATCCGCAGTGCCGCCGTCGCGGCCGGACTGCTGGTGGCCTCCTGTTCCCAGGACCCCGAGCCCGCACCCGCACCGCAGCCGCCGCCGCGCACGCTGACCATCGGCATCAAATTCGATCAGCCCGGACTCTCCACGCGGACCGCCGACGGTAAGCCCACCGGCTTCGACGTCGACACCGCCGTCTACCTGGCGGGCCGACTCGGCGTCAGCCCCGAGCACATCACCTGGCGCGAAGCCCGCTCCGAGCAGCGCGAAGACCTGTTGAACTCCGGCACAGTCGATTTCGTCGTCGCCTCCTACTCCATCACCGCGGGCCGCCAGCAGCTGGTGTCCTTCGCCGGGCCGTACCTGATCGCCGGCCAGGACCTGCTGGTGCGCCAGAGCGAATCCGCCATCGACCGCCCCGAGGACCTGAACGGCCGCACCGTCTGCACCGCCGAAGGCTCCACCTCCGCCGAGAAGATCCGCCGCAGCTTCGCCCGCAAGGTCGAACTCAGCACCCGCGACACCTACGCCCAATGCGTGGCCGACCTGATCACCGGCACTGTCGACGCCGTCACCACCGACGACGTCATCCTGGCCGGCTACGCCAAAGAACACCCCGGCACCCTGCGCGTGGTCGGCCACCGCTTCACCCGCGAACGCTACGGCGTCGGCGTCCGAAAAGGCGACCTCACCCTCCAGAACCAGCTCACCGCCGCCATCCGCACGATGATCGCCGACGGCACCTGGCGCCGCACCATGGAAGCCAACCTCGCCAGCACCGGCTACACCCCCGTCACCGCCCCCGTCGTCTTCAACGCCCCCGACCAGCCCCTCACCCCCGGCGACCCCACCACCCTCGACCCCGACCTGATCCGGGTGACCCGCGCCGTAGCCGCCACCTCCAACGCCCGCGACTGGGAAGGCTTCCGCTCCCTCACCTGCCCCGAAACCGCCGACGCCATAGACGAAATAGTCACCACCTACACCCCCCAATACGACAAAGCCTTAGGCCCCGAAGTAAAAAGCGCCGGCTTCACCAACACCGTCACCGGCGTAACCCAAACCACCCCCGACGCCGCCACCTTCATCTTCCACGAAGCCTTCACCAACGTCCCCGAAAAATACCGCCACTACTTCAAAGACATCGACTACACCGGCACCCTCGTCCGCCGCGAAGGCGAATGGAAACTCTGCTCCCTCGCAGCCGATTTCGTCGAACCGTAGCGGCCGCGGGACGGCTGCCGTCCGGATAATTCGGGTGCGCCGCGGGCTCTTGTGCACCTAACGTGAGCGGCAGTCGAAAGAGAGGACAGTCCGATGTTTCCCGTCGAGCTGCGCGGAGCACGAGCGCAGACGCTCATGTGGGCCCACGAGCACGAGGTCGATGCGGCTGCGCTGCAACAGTTGCGGAATATCGCCCGGCTGGAGTGGGTGCACGGAGTGCGGGTCATGCCGGACGTGCATCTGGGTAAGGGTGCGACGGTTGGTTCCGTCATCGCGATGAAGGACGCCGTCGCGCCCGCGGCAGTCGGCGTTGATATCGGCTGCGGAATGGAAGCCGTCCGCACCTCCTTGAAGGCTGCCGATCTGCCGGACGACCTGCGTTCGCTGCGGTCGCGCATCGAATCTGTGCTCCCGGTTGGCTTTTCAGCGCACAAGGATCCCGTTGACGTTAATCGACTGAATGCTCAGGTGTCCGGACAACGAGCTGCGGGCACCACAATGCGCGCAGGCTGGGAGCGCTTTTGGAAGTCCTTCAGCGATTTGCATCCCGGCGTCCAGGCGCTGGAATCCAAGGCGCGCAAGCAAATCGGCACCCTAGGCCAAGGCAATCATTTTGCGGAAATTTGCCTTGATACCGATCAGTCCGTGTGGATTCTGTTGCATTCCGGAAGCCGGAATATCGGTAAGGAACTGGCTGAGCGGCATATGGCTGTGGCTCGGAAGTTGCCGCACAACCAGAATCTGGTGGATCGGGATCTGGCGGTGTTTCTTGCTCGGACTTCGGAGATGGATGCTTATCGACGGGATCTGGATTGGGCGCAGGAGTATGCGGCTCGGAATCGGGCGGTCATGCTGGCTTTGATCTGCAAGGCTGTGCGGGAGGAGTTCGGGGAGCATCCGGTGGAGTTCGATGAGCCTATTTCTTGCCATCACAACTACGTGGCTGAGGAGATCATCGATGGGATGCCTATGCTGGTCACCCGGAAGGGGGCCGTGCGGGCGGGGGCCGGGGATCTGGCTTTGATTCCGGGGTCTATGGGGACTCGGTCGTATGTGGTTCGGGGGAAGGGGAATCCGGCTTCGTTCCAGTCGGCTTCGCATGGGGCGGGGCGGCGGATGAGCCGGAATGCGGCCAAGAAGCAGTTCACGGTGGCGGATTTGATTGCGCAGACCGAGGGGGTCGAGTCGAGGAAGGATGCCGGGGTTATCGATGAGATTCCGGCGGCTTACAAGGACATCGATCAAGTTATTGCGGCGCAGTCGGATTTGGTGGATGTCGTGGCCACGCTGCGGCAGGTGTTGTGTGTGAAGGGATGAGGGCGCGCGCCTTCCGTCGTTTCAGCGGCGGCGGAAGGTGGCGGCCACGCCCGCGCCGATGAGCAGGATGCCGACTATCAGGGGGAAGCCGGTGCGTAGCCAGTCGTAGAGGGCCACGTGTAGTTCGTCGGAGATGGCGGGGATATTGCCGATCAGGCGGAAGCAGTCGGTGGGGAAGATCAGGTAGACCAGGCCGGGGAGGACGCCCCAGACCAGGCCGGCGACGATGGTGCCCGCCGGGGAGTGGGCGGCGAGGGCGGCCACGATCAGGAACAGGGCTGCGCCGAGCAGGATTTGAAAGGCCGAGCCGAGGCGGTCCGAGAGATCGCCGAGGATGGTCCATTGGCGGCTGTCGGCGGCGCCGTTGGCGGCGAAGCCGACGCCTACCGGGGTGAGGATCAGGCCCGCGAGGGTGCCGGTCAGCGTTTTCGACACGGTGCCCGTCGTGCGGAATTGCGCTCCGGGCGGAGTCCAACCCGTGGGTGATGGGAATTTGTCCGGCATGACTCGGCTCCTCGCGCTCCCCCGGACGCCCCTAACCAGCCCGGACGTTCCTATTGTCCGCTGCCGCAGCGGTTCCCGCGCGATCTTGCACGCAACCGCAATCAAGGCGATTCCCGCAGGACATCGGCGATTCGGCCGGCGGGTCCCGACATGCCGGCGGTCGGGGTGCGCGAAGTCGGCGGGGAATGCGGGGCTGTCGGTGGGGTGGGGCACCATGGAGCGCGTGACCCCGACCGACTCCTTCCCCTCGTCCTCGCACGAAACCGCGCTGACCGGCACCGACTCCGGGCTACGGGCCGATGCCGAGGCGCTGCTGCGGGAGCTGGCAGGGCCGGCGGCGCGGCTGCGGGAGGATCAGTGGGTCGCCATCGAGGCCCTGGTGGTGGACCGGCGGCGGGCGCTGGTGGTGCAGCGCACCGGCTGGGGCAAGTCGGCGGTGTACTTCATCTCCGCCAAGCTGCTGCGGGCGCAGGGGCGCGGGCCGACGGTGATCGTGTCACCGCTGCTGGCGCTCATGCGGAACCAGGTGGCGGCGGCCGAGCGCGCGGGAGTGGTTGCGGCGACCATCAATTCGGGCAATGTCACCGAATGGGACGAGATCCACGCACGCGTCGCCTCCGGTGAGATCGATGTGCTGCTGGTGAGTCCGGAGCGGTTGAACAACCCCGACTTCCGCGATTCGGTGCTGCCCAAGCTGGCCGCCGACGCGGGCCTGGTCGTGATCGACGAAGCCCACTGCGTATCCGACTGGGGACACGACTTCCGGCCGGACTATCGCCGCATTCGCACGCTCATCGCCGATCTGGGATCGGACGTGCCGGTGCTGGCCACCACGGCCACCGCCAACGACCGGGTCGTCACCGATGTAGCGACCCAGATCGGCACGGACACACTGGTATTGCGCGGCGGCCTGGACCGCGAATCCCTGCACCTGTCCGTGGTCCGCATCCCCGACGCCGTCGAACGCACCGCCTGGCTCAGCCGCCATCTGCACGAATTGCCCGGCTCCGGAATCGTTTACAGCCTCACCGTGGCCGCCGCCCACGACCTCGCGGACGTACTGAACTCGCACGGCCATCACGTCGCCGCCTACACCGGCCAGACCGACCCGGCCGAACGCGAAGCCCTCGAAGCCGCCCTGCTGAACAATGAGGTGAAGGCGCTCATCGCCACCTCCGCGCTGGGCATGGGCTTCGACAAACCCGACCTCGGTTTCGTGGTGCACGTGGGCGCGCCCTCCTCCCCCATCTCCTACTACCAGCAGGTCGGCCGCGCCGGCCGCGGCACCGAACGCGCCGAGGTAGTGCTGCTCCCCGGCCCGGAGGACCGCCAGATCTGGAGCTACTTCGCCTCGGTGGCCTTCCCGCGCGAACATGTCGTCCGCTCGGTGCTCTCCGCTCTCGGCACCGACCGCCCGCTCTCCACCGCCGCCCTCGAACCCCTGGTGGAGCTCAACCGCTCCCGCCTGGAAATGGTCCTGAAGGTCCTGGATGTGGACGGCGCGGTGCAGCGGGTACGCGGCGGCTGGCTGGGCACCGGCGAGCCGTGGGTTTACGACACCGAACGCTACGAACGGCTGAGCCTCGCGCGCGCAGCCGAGCAACAGGCCATGATCGACTACCAGTCCACGACGGACTGCCGGATGAACTTCCTGCGCCGTCAACTCGACGACCCGGATCTGACCGCGGACGCCCCCGGCTGCGGCCGCTGCGACAACTGCACCGGGACCCGCCAGGACACCAGCGTGGACGCCGCCGACCTGGCCGCCATCCGTACCCGCCTGGACCGCCCCGGCATCGACCTGGCCCCGCGCAAGCAGTGGCCGACCGGTATGGCGAAGCTGGGCATCTCCTTGTCCGGCAAGATCACCGACGGCGCCGAGACCGGGCGGGTTCTGGGCCGCCTCAGCGATCTGGGCTGGGGTCAGCGCCTGCGCGCCCTGCTGGATGCCCCCGACGCCCCCATCCCGGACGAGGTGTTCCGCGCCTGCACAACCGTGCTGCGCGAATGGGATTGGGCGCAACGCCCGACCGCCGTCATCGCGATGGACTCCCCCCGCTACCCCGCGCTGACCCGTTCCCTGGCCGCCGCCCTCGCGAAAGTCGGCCGCCTGCAAGACCTCGGCGTCCTGCACCTGCGCCCCGACCTGCCCCCGGTCTCGGCCGCCAACTCCGCCCACCGCGTCGCCGCCCTCCACAATGCCTGGGAGGCACCGGATCTCACCGGCGTCGACGGCCCGATCCTGCTGGTCGACACCCTCACCGATTCCGGCTGGACGTTGACCATGGCCGCCCGCACCCTGCGCGCCGCCGGAGCCGAAGCGGTCCTGCCCTTCGCCCTGGCGACCCCGTCCTGAGACCGGCTCGGCTCGCCGCGAGCCGCGCGCGCCGGACTCGGGCTCAGCCCCGCGGTGTCCGGGCTGCGAGCTCAGCCCGCGGCGTCGCCCATCAGCCCGCGATTCTTCAAGTTCTCGACGGAATCGACGTATTGCAGCATGAGCCGGGCGAATTCGACCCGATCCCGATCACTCCAATCGGCGGTGATGTAGTCGTAAGCCTCGCGCTGATGCTTGCGATACCGCGCCATCAATGCCTCACCCTCGGGGCTCAACTGCAATACCGCTCGTCGCCCGTCCTGCTGTGAGGGCACCCGGATGAGATAACCGGCCTTGATGTTGTCGGTGACCATGCGGCTCGCCACCGAGGGATCGACGCCCAGATGTTCGGCGACCCCGCCGACACTGACCTCCGCACCCGGCTCCTGCCCGCGTTCCAGGACGACGTTCAACACCAGCGTGCGCGACATGTCCTTGGCCGAGACCGGGTTCTCCACCTCGCGCAGCACTCCGCGCCGCAACTTCCCGAATGCCGGTCCGACGGCATCGAGCAGCTCATCGTCGGTTCGCGGGTCCCTAGCAGCCATGTGCACATCGTATATCCATGAGGGTTTGAAGACATGTGTTGACTCGCAATCGTGTGCATGCTTACATACATATGTCATCAAGCACGGATTTACTAGCGAATGGAGAACCCATGACCACCCTCGTCATCGGCGCCCGCGGCAAGATCGGCCAGACGGTCATCGACCGCCTGCACGCCGCCGGCCTCCCGGTCCGCGCCGCCAGCGCCGCCCCGACCGAAGTCACCGTCCCCTCCGGGGTCGAAGTCGCCGAACTGCGCCTCGACGCCCCCGAAACCTTCACCGCCGCACTGAAAGACGTGCGCCAGGTCTTCCTCTACGCCGAACCCGCGGGCATCGACGCCTTCGTCACCGCCGCCCGCGCCGCCGGCGTCGAGCACATCGTGCTCATGTCCTCGTCCTCGGTTCTCGCCGACGACGCCGAATCCAGCCCGCTCGCCGCCCACCACCTGGCGGTCGAAAAGGCCCTGGCCGCTTCGGGTCTCACCGTCACGGTGCTGCGCCCCGGCGCTTTCGCCAGCAACTCCCTGGGCTGGGCCTACTTCATCGGCAACGACCTGCCCATCGAGCACCCCTACCCCGACGCCCGCATCGCACCGGTCCACCCGGCCGATATCGCAGATGTCGCCGTCGCCGCGCTGATCGGCGATATCGCCCCCGGCGGCGCCTTCTACCTCACCGGCGCCGAGCAGCTCAGCTTCCGCGAACAGCTCGCCATCCTCGGCGAGGCCATCGGCCGGGAGATCCCGATCGTCGAGATCAGCCGCGAGGCCGCGCTCGAGCAGATGGGCCGCCAGATGCCGACCACCCTCGCCACGTCCCTGCTCGACTACTGGGCCTCCGCCACCGCGACGCCCGAAAACGTCGCCGACACCACCGAATCGGTGCTCGGCACGCCCGCCCGCAGCTTCGCGCAGTGGGCCCGTGAGAACGCATCCGCCTTCTCGCGCTCCTGATCCCGGCCGCGCCACTCGCGAGGTCCCCTATCCCCCAAGGGATTCCATGTCCACGATCATGGCCCCCACATCGCAGAGCGGCGTCCGCGCCCGCTGGGCCATCCTCGCCGTCATTCTCTTCGCCGAGATCCTCGATCTCCTGGACTCCACCATCACCACCCTCGCCGCCCCGACCATCGCCGCCGATCTCGGCGGCGGTGCGGCCCTCGTCCAATGGCTCGGCGCCGCTTACGCTCTCGCCATGGGCGTGCTGCTGGTCGTGGGCGGCCGCCTGGGCGACAAATTCGGCCGCCGCCGGTTGTTCCTGATCGGCATCGCCGGCTTCACCATCGCCTCCGTCGCCTGCGGCCTCGCCTTCGACCCGGCTTCGGTGATCACGTTCCGTGTCTTGCAGGGCGCGTTCGGCGCGCTACTCATCCCGCAGGGCTTCGGGATTCTCGGCGCGATCTTCCCCCGCGCGGAACTGGGCAAGGCGTTCGGCGTCTTCGCTCCCGCCCTCGGACTCTCCGCCGTGTGCGGGCCCATTCTCGCCGGATTCCTCATCGACGCAAACCTTTTCGGCCTCGGCTGGCGTCCGATGTTCCTGATCAATATCGTGCTCGGCGGGCTCGCCACCGCACTCGCCGTCCGGCTGCTGCCCCGCGATGACGGCGACCGGGCCGTCCGCGTCGACACCATCGGTTCGATACTGCTCGCCGCCGCCATGCTCGGGCTGCTCTACGGGCTCATCGACGGACCCGGAACCGGTTGGGCGCCGCGCTCGATCATGTCCCTCACCGCGGGTCTCGCCTGCTTCGCCGTGTTCTGCCTGCGCCAGCGGCACGCCGCCGCTCCGCTGCTGGAGCCTTCGCTGCTGCGCAATCGCGGCTTCACCTCCGGCCTGCTGCTCGGGCTGCTCTACTTCGCGGCCACCGCCGGGCTCATGTTCGTGCTCTCGCTGTACATGCAGAATGTGCTGCACCGCAATCCGACTCGGACCGCACTCAGCTCGGCCCCGCTGGCGGTCGGCATCATCGTGGCTTCCATCGCGGGCCATCAGCTACTCGAAAAGCTGGGCCGCACACTGGTTCTCATCGGTCTGGCATCGACCCTGACCGGCACCCTCACGCTGCTCACCCTGGTGGCGGCCACCGATCCCACACCCACCACCCTGATCGCACCGATCTTCCTGACCGGGCTCGGTCTCGGCGCCTGCTTCGGCAGCATCTACCGCGTCACCCTCGGCGATATCGACCCGGTCGAATCCGGTAGCGCGAGCGGCTCGCTGTCGGCCGTGCAGCAGCTCGCCAACAGCATCGGCGCCGCCGCCGTCACCACCGTCTACTTCCACACCACCGGCGGCGCGACCGCCGCACTCGCCACCGTCGCCGTCCTCACCGCCGCCTGCTGCGCGCTGGCTCTCCTGCTGCCCCGCACCGCCGCGGCCGCAGCGCACTGACACTCCGACCGACACGCGGGCCATCACGATGACCCGCGTTTTGTCGTATCCGGCCCGGGAAACGGCAGGTACGAGGCAGTGCGGGGGCGTAGGCTCACCAGCAGATTCGCCGAGTTCGACAACAGCCAGCTGCGGTTCGAAGAGGTTCCGGCAGTCACAACCGTGGGGGTTGATCATGAGCGCAGCGTCGAAGGTTCCGCCGATGTTCGTGGTGCGCATGGTCGGCCGGTTCCGGGACGCGCTCGCCGCGCTGCACCGGCGGACCGCGCCGGCGCATATCGCGCTGCTCGAACTGCATATGACCGGGTACCTTTCCGTCGCGATCGGAGCCGCCGCGGAGCTCGCGATCGCCGATGAACTCGCCGCGGGCCCGCGACAGGCCGGTGATCTCGCACGCGCGGTCGGTGCCGACGAGGACGCGCTCCGCCGGCTGATGCGCTTGCTGATCAGCTTCGACATCTTCGAGCAGCGGCGGGACGGGGCCTATCGGCTCAATGGGCTGGCGCAGGCGCTGCGCAAAGACGCACCCGTCTCGCTACGCGACCTGTTCCTGTTCTTCGGCAGCGACTATCACCGCACGCATTGGACGCATCTGGTGGACGCGGTGCGGACCGGGCAACCGGTCGGGGCCGCGCTGGACGGCAAACCGTTCTTCGAATACACCGCCGAGCATCGCGAGATCGGCGACCTGTTCGATCGGGCCATGACCAGCGTCAGCACCCTCTCCGTGGAGCCGCTGCTCGCCGCCTACGATTTCGGGCGGTTCGGGACGCTGGTGGATCTCGGTGCGGGACAGGGAAGTCTGCTGATGGAGATCCTGCGGCGCACCGAGGCCGCACGCGGGATCATCTTCGATCTGCCGGATGTGGTGAGCGGACTGCCGGAGGAGATCGCGGCCGCCGGACTGGACGGCCGGCTCAGCGTCGAAACCGGGTCCTTCTTCGAATCGGTGCCGAAAGGCGGTGACGCCTACCTGCTCAAGCACATCATTCACGACTGGTCCGACGAAGAGGCCGAACAGATCCTGCGCACCGTCCGCGCCGCCATGGAACCCGATGCCAGCCTGCTCATCGTCGAAATCGTGCTGCCGGAACACCAGCGCCCGCACGCGGGCAAGTTCATCGACCTGGAGATGCTGGTCAATGCGACCGGCCGCGAACGCACCGCGGAGGACTTCCGAAAACTGCTGGAGCGCAGCGGATTCACCCTGCATCGCGTGGTGGCGACGGTATCGCCCGACAGCGTCCTGGAGGCCCGCCCGGCCTCGAACGCGGCCGGCACGCCCGCACGGTGATCAGCCCCCTGCGCTGATCACCGTGCCGGACGCCTCGGCCGCTACCCGATCGCGACCGAATCCACCGAGCCGCAGCGCATCCCGCCGCCGCCTGCTCAGGCGCTACGCCGTACCCGGTACTCGACCACGCCCTCCACCCGATCGGTCCATCCATCGGCCATCTGCGCCAACAGGAACCAGGCCGCGTGCACCTCTTCGTCGGAGACTCTGGCCGCGGTCTTGAGCAGGTGCACGGCGCGCACGTGCGCGGCGGCCATGGCATCGACCACCGCTCCGAGGGATTCGGCCTGCGTCGGTCCCCTCCGCCGCGCCCTGCCCGCCACCCATTCGTCGATACTGGTCACGACCCGCGCGCGTAGCTCGTCGATGCCGCCGGCGTCACCGGGCGAATGCCGGCGCGCCAGATGAAGTTCGGCGAGCGACCGCGCCCAGCGGGTCACCGGATGGTCATCGGACTGATCCCCGATATGGCCGCAGAAGGCGGCCAGCAGTTCATGCCAGTCGGGCAGGAGGGGACGGCTCCCGAAGAGGGCGCCATCGACGACATTCTCACGGCCGCTCGCCCACTGTGTGCTGTCCGGTTGCGGTACGTACATACCTACCTCCACGCTGCGGGCGCACCCGGTGCCGAAAACGGCTGCCGGACCGCGAGCCCGGCGCGGCAAGGGCGGACCGCGCCGGATCCGGGCAACCGCTATCGGCGAAGGGCACATCTCGATACGGCACCGGGTGCAACTACAGAATGACCCGGCCGCGCCGCCCGCCCACTGCCCTTCCCTCGCCCCTCCACTGCCTCTCTTCCGCCGCGCCGCCCGACACGCGGTATAAGACCAACCGCCCAGTATTCGCTGTGATTCTCTGTCTGCCGCAACGAAACTCACACGTAACGCAAACGTCCGCCGACTGGTGTTGACATCGACAATCGGACATTTCGCGCATGCCACGCCCGGGCCGCGACACGCCAAAAGTGGCCCGCCAGCGACCTTCTGGCATACGGCGCGCCCGGATGGCTCGCTGGATTACAGATCAGACCTTGACCAGATCGTCAGCGTGGACGACCGGGCGCTTCATGCTGTCGGGCAGATCCGAGGTGGAGCGCCGCTTCATCGTTTCGAGTTCGTCGCTGTCATAGGCGACAACCCCCCGTGCGATTACCCGACCATCAGGGGCGATGAGGTTGATTACGTCGCCGCCGTAGAAGTGGCCGTCGACCGCGGTGATACCGGCGGCCAGGAGCGAGTGACGCCGGTCGGCTACTGCCGCAACAGCTCCGGAGTCCAGGTGCACCGCGCCCACGCTGTCGGCGGCGTGCCGGACCCAGAATTTGCGAGCCGACAACCGGACCGGCCGGGCAGCGAAGGCGGTGCCGACCGTGGCGCCGGAGAGGGCGGCTTCGGCTTCCGAGGCGGCGGCCAGCAGCACGGGGACGCCGGCATCCGCGGCAAGACGAGCGGCCGAAAGCTTCGAGGCCATACCGCCGGTGCCCAAAGCGCCTCCGCTACCGGCGATTACACCGTCGAGATCGGCGCTGGAGCGGACTTCCGGAATGAAGTTGGCGGCACCCTTGCGGGGGTCGCCGTCGTAGAGCCCGTCCACGTCGGAGAGCAGGATCAAGGCGTCCGCGCCTACCAGGTGGGCTACCAGGGCGGCCAGGCGGTCGTTGTCGCCGAAGCGGATCTCTTCCGTTGCGACAGTGTCGTTTTCGTTCACCACCGCGACGGCGTGCAGGGAGCGGAGACGGTCCAGGGTGCGCTGGGCGTTGCGATGGTGTTCGCGGCGGCCGAAATCGCCTGCGCTCAAAAGGACTTGGCCGACCACGCGGCCGTAGCGGGCGAAGGAGGTGCCCCAGGCGTGCGCCAGGGCCAGCTGACCCACGCTCGCCGCGGCCTGTTTGGTGGCGAGATCCTTCGGTCGCTTGGACAGCCCGAGCGGGGCCATGCCGGCACCGATCGCGCCGGAGGAGACCACGACCAGATCCGAGCCCGCGCGCATGCGCGACTCCACCGCATCGGCCAGCTTGTCCAGGCGGTCGGTGTCCAGACCACCCTCCAGGCTGGTCAGCGCCGAGGACCCGATCTTCACGACCACGCTGCGCGCCGTCGCGATCGCCTGCCGCGCCTCACTGAGTTCCGTCACCCGCGTACCGGTCGAACCCACTTGCACCACACCTCGATTCGCCCGCGCCGCGCGCCCCGCGCGACGCCGCACCCGAATTCTCGTCCACCCGCGTCGCCGCGGATCTTGTTGCTATTCCTCGTCTTCGGCGACCAAGCCGCGGCGCACACGCGAGGCGTGCTTGCGCTCGGCGGCGCCGATGCGTTCGGTCTGATCCAGGCGCGGGTCGACGCCGCGACGGGTCAGCAGGGTCTCCACACCGGCGGAGATCGACGGCTCCCAGTCGAAGCAGTAGTCGGCGATCGTCACCGACGCGCCCGGCTCGGCACCCAGCTTGACCAGCTCGTCCTCGACGCCGAGGCGGGCCAGGCGGTCGGCCAGATAGCCCACGGCCTCGTCGTTCTCGAACTGGGTCTGACGCACCCAGCGCTCCGGGCGCTCGCCGATGACGATGAAGCCGCCCTCGACCTCCGGATCCGGAATGACCTTGAAAGCGCTCTCGCCCTTGGCGATCGGGCGGATGATCGGCCGCTTGGCCTCCGCCTTCGGGTGCGCCTTGCGGTACTCGTCGACCATTTCCGCCAGCGCGAAGGTCAACGGGCGCAAGCCTTCCCGGCTCACCGCCGAAATCTTGAACACCGGCCAGCCGCGCTTGGCGAACTCCGGCAGCACGAAATCGGCGAGCTCGTCGGCATCGGGGATATCGGCCTTGTTGAGAATGACCACGCGCGGCCGGTCGGCCAGATCGCCGAGGCTCGCGTCACCCTTCAAAGCGGGCTGGTAGGCGGCCAATTCGGCCTCCAGGGCATCCACATCGGAGATCGGATCGCGACCCGGTTCCAGGGTGGCGCAGTCCACAACGTGCGCGAGCACCGCGCAACGCTCCAGATGCCGCAGGAAGTCCAGACCCAGACCGCGGCCATCGCTCGCGCCGGGGATCAGCCCGGGAACGTCGGCCACGGTGAAGGTGGTGTCACCCGACTGCACCACACCGAGATTCGGCACCAGCGTGGTGAACGGGTAGTCGGCGATCTTCGGCTTGGCCGCGGACAGCACCGAAACCAGCGACGACTTACCGGCCGACGGGAAACCCACCAGGCCCACATCCGCCACCGACTTGAGTTCGAGCACCAGCTCGCGCTCCTGCCCGGCCTCACCGAGCAGCGCGAAACCGGGCGCCTTGCGCGCCTTCGACACCAGACCGGCATTGCCCAGACCGCCGCGACCACCCCGGGCCGCGACGAAACGCGCGCCGGCGCCGATCAGGTCGGCCAGCACCTCGCCGTCGGTGTCCATCACCACGGTGCCGTCCGGCACCTTCAGCAGCAGCTCTTCACCCTGCTTGCCATTGCGGTTGCTGCCCTCGCCGGGCTTGCCGTTGCCGCCCTTGGCATGCGGATGGAAGTGGAAGTCCAGCAGCGTGTGCACATTGGGATCGACCTCGAGGATCACGTCCCCGCCGTTGCCGCCGTTACCGCCATCGGGTCCACCCAACGGCATGAACTTCTCCCGGCGCACCGAAGCGCACCCGTGCCCACCCTTGCCCGCGCTCACGTGCAGCACGACGCGGTCGATGAATTTGGACATATCGGTGATCATCCTCCTTCAGGACTAGTCGTGTTCACCGTGGGCCTTCGTGTCGAGGGCACGGCGTCGAAACAAACGAAAGCGGGTCAGGGTTGCTTCAACCCTGACCCGCTTCGGAAAGCTAGTGGAGCGAACTCCGGTGCGCCGGTCAGGCGTTCACCGGCTCCGGCACCACGATGTTGACGGTCTTGCGACCACGCTTGGTGCCGAACTGCACGGCGCCCGCCTCGAGAGCGAACAGCGTGTCGTCGCCGCCACGGCCGACGTTGACGCCGGGGTGGAAGTGCGTGCCGCGCTGGCGAACCAAGATCTCGCCGGCCTTGACGGCCTGACCGCCGAAGCGCTTCACGCCGAGCCGCTGGGCATTCGAATCGCGACCGTTGCGCGAGCTGGATGCACCCTTTTTATGTGCCATGACTAACTCCTCGTGCCGGGGTGACGAACCCCAAGTCGGATTACTTGATGCCGGTGACCTTCAGGACCGTCAGCTTCTGACGGTGGCCCTGACGCTTGTGGTAGCCGGTCTTGTTCTTGAACTTGTGGATGCGGATCTTCGGGCCCTTGGTCTGTTCGACGACCTCGGCGGACACGGAAACCTTCGCCAGCTTGTCAGCATCGGTGGTCAGCTCGGAGCCGTCAACGACGAGCACCGGCGCCAGCGACACCGCAGTGCCCGGCTCACCCTCGATCTTCTCGACCTTCACCAGGTCACCCACCGCGACCTTGTACTGCTTTCCGCCGGTCTTGACGATCGCGTACGTTGCCATCGGTCGGCTGCCCTTCTTTCTTTTCAAGTGCCTCAGCGCTAGCTCGGCACTCTGCTCACACGGCTGGCATCCGATTCGCATCGGAAACCGCCGTAGCTGGTCTGTGGTATTCACCGCCGCCTCGAGCCATTGGTCCGTAATCCGAACCGGGGCCCGCGCTCTCACAGCACTAGTCAGAACAGAGTGCCGTCGCAAGGGGGCAGCGACTGGTCAAGACTACAGGACATGCCCGACCCCTCCAAACCGGGGTAAGACCAACTCTCGTAGCTCTCGGGGCCCGCGCCCCCGAACCCCCTCGAGATTCGAGCGAGCAAGCCCCCACACCCACTCCCCGGGGTGCTGACGCTTTCTTACAAGAGCGTCGCACGCTGGGTCGATACGCTCGATTCATGCGAGCTACCGGCACCTTCACCGTCAAGTCCTTCGTCCCCGCCGAGATCACCGCCGAACCCGTCATCCCCACCGCCGTGCCGGTCGGGCTGGCGGTTATCGAGAAGCAGTTCGAGGGCGAGGTGGTGGGGCGTTCCACAACTCTGTTCACGTCCGCGTTCGACCCAGCGGCGGGAGCGGGCACGTATGTGGCGATGGAGTCCTTCGAGGGATCGCTGAACGGGGTGGCGGGGAGCTTCAATTTCGTGCACTCGGCGACCACCACGGGCGATGACCGGACCGCGCCGTTCTTCACCATCGTTCCCGTCAGCGGGACCGGCGGACTGGCGGGCATCAGGGGCACCGGTGACCTCGTCATCGATGACGACGGCACCCATCACATGTGGTTCGAGTACGAATTGGGCTGAGCCGCACCCATATCGGCAGAAAAGCAGTGGCCCCGCCGGGAAACGGCGGGGCCACTGTGGTTTCCACGAACCGCTAGTTCGCGTCCTCCGGCGCACCGGCCGGGCGACCGGCGGCACGACGGCGCGGGCGAGCCCGCGGCGGGACCGCGACCGGAGCCAGGTCCTCGAGGTTCAGCGCGGGCGTCTGCGGCTGATCCGTGCTGGACAGCACGAACACCGCACCCTTGCTCTCCGAGGTCGGCGCGGCGGCGGTACGGGCCACCCGGCGACGGCTACGACCACGGCCCGAAGGCGTTTCGTTCCCGGTCTGCACGCCGGAGGCGGCCTGCTCCTCGTCCACCAGCACGGCGGCTTCGGCCCCGGCGGCCACGGCATCGGCCGCGACCACGGCATCGGCGGCCGCCGATGCTGCGGCGGTGACCCCGCCCGTGTGGGTGCCGTTCGACGACGCGGCCGGGGCGGCATCGGCCTCGGCCTGCGCGGCCTCGGCCACCTTCGCCGCGGCGGCCGCCGCGATCTGCGCTTCCGCCGCCGCGTTCTCGGCGGCGGTCACGATCTGCGCGGCAGCGGCGACGGTGTCGGCCTCGGTCGCGGTACCGGCTTGCGCCAGTTGCACATTCGCCAGGTCGGCGGCGTGCAGGGCGTCGTCGGTCGCCGCGTGCGCGGCATCCTCGGCCTGATGCGCGGCCATCGCCATCGCGACCGGGTGGGCCCGCCGGGCGGCGGCCTTCTCGGCCTCGTGCTCGTGCTCGTCGCCCTTGTCGAGCTTCTCCTCGACGGGAGCCTCTGCGACAGGCGCGGTTTCGGGCGCGGCATTGCGATCCTTGCGGCGGCGACGCGAACCCTCGCGACGACCCACACCCTCGCCCTCGGCGGCCGGAGACGCCTCGACGGGGTAGTTGTGCACCAGGATGCCGCGGCCGTGGCAATGCTCACAGGTGGTGGAGAACGCCTCGACCAGGCCGGTGCCCAGCTTCTTACGGGTCATCTGCACCAGGCCCAGCGAGGTGACCTCGGAGACCTGATGGCGGGTGCGGTCGCGGCCCAGCGCCTCGGTGAGGCGGCGTAGCACCAGGTCCCGGTTGGATTCCAGCACCATGTCGATGAAGTCGACGACGATCATGCCGCCGATATCGCGCAGCCGCATCTGACGGACGATCTCCTCGGCCGCCTCCAGGTTGTTGCGGGTGACCGTCTCCTCGAGATTGGACCCACCCGACCCGGTGAACTTGCCGGTGTTGACGTCGACGACCGTCATGGCCTCGGTGCGATCGATCACCAGGGTGCCGCCCGAGGGCAGCCACACCTTGCGATCGAGAGCCTTGGCCAGCTGCTCGTCGATGCGCAGGCTGCCGAACACGTCGACGCCGGTGCCCTCGTAGCGCTCGACGCGGTTGAGCATGTCCGGTGCGACCGTGCGCACGTAGTTCTCCACGGTCGTCCAGGCGCGCTCGCCCTCGATGATCAGCTTGGAGAAGTCCTCGTTGAACAGGTCGCGAACCACCTTGACCAGCAGGTCCGGCTCTTCGTACAGGGTCTTGGGCGTACCCGACCCCTGCTTGGCCTGCTCCTCGATGGTGCGCCAGGTGGCTTGCAGCCGTTCGACATCGCGCGCCAGCTCGGGCTCGCTCACGCCTTCGGACGCGGTGCGGATGATCACGCCGGCGTCCTGCGGCACGATGTCGCGCAGGATCTCCTTGAGCCGCTTGCGCTCGGTGTCGGGCAGCTTGCGGGAGATACCGGTCGAGGTCCCGCCCGGCACATACACCAGGAAGCGACCGGCCAGGCTGATCTGCGTGGTCAGGCGAGCACCCTTGTGGCCCACCGGATCCTTCGAGACCTGCACGAGCACGGTGTCACCGGGCCGGAGCGCCTGCTCGATCTTGCGCTCGCGACCGCCGAGTCCGGCAGCGTCCCAGTTCACCTCGCCCGCGTACAGCACGCCATTGCGGCCACGGCCGATATCGACGAACGCGGCTTCCATGGACGGCAGCACGTTCTGCACCTTGCCCAGGTACACATTGCCGACCATGGACGCGGAACCGGTCGAGGTCACGAAGTGCTCGACCAGAATGTTGTCCTCGAGCACCGCCACCTGGGTGGTGGAGGTCGGGTGTTCGGCGAAGTGCTTCTCGCGCACCACCATCACGCGATCCACGGCCTCGCGGCGAGCCAGGAACTCCGACTCGGTCAGGATCGGCGGGCGGCGGCGACCCGCGTCCCGCCCGTCCCGGCGGCGCTGCCGCTTGGCCTCCAGGCGGGTCGAACCGCTGATGCCCTGGACCTCATCGGACTGGGCGGCAGCGGCGGCGGCGCGGCGCTTGCTGCGCGGCTCCCGCTCGTGCACGACCGTGTTCGGCGGATCGTCCTCGGCGATCTCGGGCTCGTTGTCCTCCCCGCCCTTGCGGCGGCGACGGCGCCGGCGGCGACGGCTGCTCGAGCCCTCGGGCATGGCGGCCGAGTCATCGTCGTCATCGTTGTCGGAATCGGAGTCGTCGGCGTCGGTGGTGTCGGCGGTGACGGTCTCGTCGCCCTCGCCATCCTCCGACTCGTCGGAGTCGCCGTCCGGGTGCTGTTCGCCCCGGCCCCGGCCCCGGCCGCGACGGCCCCGGCGACGCCGCCGCGAGGTGCCCTCGCCGCGCTGCTCCCGGTCCTCGCCGTCCCAGTCGCCGTCGTCCTCGGTCTCTTCGACCGCGGGCTCCTCGACGACCGGCGGCTTCTCCTCCACGACCGGCGCTTCGGCCTTGACCTCTTCGGCCTTGGCCTTGCGCTCGACGCGGCGCTTGCGGCGCGTCTCCTCGACGGCGGCGGCGTCCGGCGAAATGAACAGCGGGGCGGCCACGGCGGCCGCCGGCTGATAGGTCACCGGCTCCTCGACCTGCGGTGCGGCCTGGAAGGGATTGGTGAACAGACTCTGCTGCTTGGCTGCCGGAGCGGGTTCGACGGCGGCCTCGGCCGCCTCGACTTCCTCGGCGGCCAGTTCGTCGGCGGCCCGGTCGTTGCCATCGGCAATGGCCTGGTCGACCGTGGTTTCGGTGATGGGTTCCAGATCGGCGGTCACGGCCGTATCGACCGTGCGCGGCCCGAAGGCGTCACGGACGGTTTCGGCGACCGTGCGATCCAGACTCGATTGCGGACTGCGTGCTTGGGCGCCCATTTCGGTGAGATGGGCCAGGATGCGCTTGCTGGTGGTGCCCAGCAGCTTCGCCAGTGCGTGCACTCGGATCCGTTCCGGCAACTGTTCGGCAGCCGGATTGGTGTCAGTCGAGTCTCGACCGACACCAGCGGCCTCCCCTGCGTTCACCTGCGATGCTTCTTGCGGCTCTTGATCGGCCACGAATTCTCCTCGGAGACCCCCGGGCGCGTCCCTCCGAGGAGTGACGCGGCCGACGCGGGGGCGCTGTCTGTGGCGTCTCGAACCCGGGAGGGCACGAGACGTAATGGTCTCCGCTCCACGTGGCCCGGGTATCACCTGTGTTGTCGTCGTTCGGGCTAGCTGGCCACGGGGTGCCTGGCTGTTTGGCTCGACTCCGCGTTGCGAGCGTTCATCCAGCGTGCCTGTCCGACAGCCGAGTCTTGGAAGCCGTCGGCGGCAGCGATGATCGTCCGTCGCTCCGCGGTGTCAATCGAAGGTGTCCGGTACCTGCCGCAAACGGTGGGCGTCGGTCACTTCCGTAGTCAGTATCCCACACGACCTCGGGGCGTCGCGCCCGCGCGGGCTTTCAGGGCCACTCGCGCGTCGGTGGGCGGAGGTAGCGGAGTGCGACCTCGTACCGGTTGGTACGAGGTCCGCAAACTTGGGATCCGCTACTTCAGAGGGTGAAACCCGGGAACCAGATCGCGATCTCACGCTTGGCGGACTCGGGCGAGTCGGAGCCGTGGACCAGGTTGTACTGGGTCTCGAGGGCGTAGTCGCCGCGGATGGAACCGGGGACGGCCTTCTCGACCGGGTCGGTGCCGCCGGCGATCTGCCGGAAGGCGGCGATGGCGCGGGGGCCTTCCAGGACGGCCGCGACGACCGGACCGGAGGTGATGAATTCGATCAGCGAGCCGAAGAACGGCTTCTCCCGGTGCTCGGAGTAGTGCTCGACCGCCACTTCCTCGGAGACGTTCACCTGCTTCAGGGCGGCGATCTTCAGACCCTTGCGCTCGATGCGGGTGATGATCTCGCCGATCAGGCCGCGGGCAACGCCGTCCGGCTTGATGAGTACCAAAGTCTGCTCAGTCACGCGGTCAGCCTAATGGGCAGGTTGCCCGATCAACGATTCAGGCTTCGGTCATCCGCTGGCTGGGGAGCGCCCCCGCCTCCATCTTCTTCTTCACATCGGCGCGCAGCACCAGGATGAACAGCCATACGGCGAGGAACACCACGGCGATCACCAGGATCGAGATGTGGATGAATCCGCCTGCCAGCAGCGCGAACTGGAGGCCGAGGTTGAACCACAGCGCCCACGGCTTCTTCTGCACGCCCGCGCCCAGGAACATGATCACGGCCAGCCCGACCAGGTACAGCACCGAGTACCAGCGCAGCCCGCCGCCGACCTGCGCGACCACCGGCAGCGCGAGCAGCACGGTGATCGCTTCCAGCACGAGGGACCCGGCCATCACGCCGCGCAGACCCTTCCACGGGTCGGTGGCGGGTGCGGGCACCTCGGGCTTGGAGTCGGAGGTCATGCGGGGTCCTTTCCGAACAGGCTGCGGGCCGTCCCGGCGGTGACGACCGATCCCGTGATCACGATGCCCGCGCCGGCGACCAGTTCACCGTCGTCACCGTCTTCGGCGAGATGGATGGCGGTCTCGATGGCGTCGGCGAGGTCGTTGGCCACGGCCACGCGTTCGTCACCGAACCGCTGCACCGCGAGGTTGGCCAGATCGTCCACGGGTAGCGCTCGGGGGGAACCGTTCTCGGTGACCACGATCTCGTCGAAGACCGGTTCCAATGCGTCCAGGATGCCACCGGCGTCCTTGTCCGCGAGCACCGCGATCACGCCGACCAGTTTGCGGAAGTCGAATTCGCT
The DNA here is from genome assembly GCF_001612945.1 of Nocardia inohanensis NBRC 100128. Classification (GTDB taxonomy): domain Bacteria; phylum Actinomycetota; class Actinomycetes; order Mycobacteriales; family Mycobacteriaceae; genus Nocardia; species Nocardia inohanensis. Next base: position 494,779 of record NZ_BDBK01000017.1, on the reverse strand, counting down.
GGTCAGGGTGGCGGCCAAAGCCTGTGCGCCCTGCGGATTGTGGGCCGCGTCCAGGAAGATGGTCGGCGCGCTGCGCATGCGCTCCATCCGCCCGGGGCTGATGGCGCTCGCGAATCCGGCGCGCACGGCATCGATATCGAGCTGCCGGGACGAGCCCGCCCCGAAGAACGCCTCCACCGCGGCGAGCGCCAGCACCGCATTGCGGGCCTGATGTTCACCGTGCATGGGCAGGAAGATGTCGTCGTACACCCCGCCGAGGCCCTGGAGTTCGAGCACCTGCCCGCCGACGGCGGTGCGCCGCGACAGCACCTGGAACTCCGAACCCTCGCGCGCGACAGCCGCATCCACCTCCACGGCCCGGCGCAACAGGACGTCCATGACTTCGGGTTCCTGCTGGGCGATGACGGCGACGGTGTCGCGCGGCACCAGGCCGTCGTCGACGGCCTTCTTGATGATCCCGGCCTTCTCCCCCGCGATGGAGGTGAGGTCGGGGCCGAGGAAGTCGGTGTGGTCCAACCCGATCGGGGTGATGACGGCGACCTGCCCGTCGATCACATTGGTGGCGTCCCAGCGCCCGCCCATCCCGGTCTCGACCACGGCGACATCCACCGGCGCTTCGGCGAAGGCGGCGTACGCCATCGCGGTGAGCACCTCGAACTTGCTCATGGCCGGACCGCCCGCGGCCGCGGACTGCTTGTCGATCATCTCGACGAAAGGCTGGATCTCCCGCCAGGTTTCGACGTACCGGCCCGGCGTGATGGGCGCATTGTCGATGGCGATCCGCTCGGTGGCCAGCTGGAGGTGCGGGCTGGTGATGCGCCCGGTGCGCCGGTGCAGCGCGGTGAGCAGCGAGTCGATCATGCGGGTGACCGAGGTCTTGCCATTGGTGCCCGCGATGTGGATGGCCGGATAGCCGTGCTGCGGCGAGCCGAGCAGATCCATCAGCGTCTCGATGCGGGTGAGCGAAGGCTCGATCTTGGTTTCCGGCCAGCGCTGATCGAGTTCGGCCTCGACCAGCGCCATTTCGGCGAGGTCGACCGGGGAGGTGCCGCTGGTCAGCGGCTGTCCCTCTTCGGCGTATCGGCGCTCGTCGCTCATTTGTCCGCCGCCAGCTTGGCGATTTCCGCGAGCCGCGCGGTGATCCGCTCGACGTCGGTTTCGGCGATCTCCTTGCGGGCCTTGATCTTCTCGACCACCTCGTCCGGCGCCTTGGCCAGGAAGCCCTGGTTGCCGAGCTTGCCGGTGGTGCCTGCGAGTTCCTTCTGGGCGGCGGCCAGATCCTTCTCCAGGCGGCGGCGTTCGGCATCGAGGTCGACGGTCCCGGAGGTGTCGATCTCGATGGTCACCGTGGCATTGGTGAGCCGCACCTCGAGCGAGGCGGTGGCGGCGAAGTCGTCGCCGGCGGCGGTCAGCTTGGCCAGGTTCGCGATCGAGGTCTGCTGGGTGAGCAGCTCGGCGGCCTCGATGCCGATGAGCTTGGCGGCGACCTTCTGTGAGTCGGCCAGGCCCTGGTCGGAGCGGAAGCGGCGGATCTCGGTGATCAGCTTCTGGGTGTCCGAGATGCGCCGCGCCGCATCGGCATCGGCTGCCGCGCCGGAAGCCTGCGGCCAGGAGGCGATGACGATGGATTCGCCCGCTTCGCCTTCGGTCAGCGCCTGCCACAGGGTTTCGGTGACGAACGGGATGGCCGGGTGCAGCAGGCGCAGCACGGCGTCGAGCACATTGCCGAGCACGATGCCGGTGGCGGCCGCGCGCTCCTCGGATTCGGCGAACTGCACCTTGGCCAATTCCAGGTACCAGCTACAGAATTCGTCCCACGCGAAGTGGTAGAGACCTTCCAGGGCTTTGCTGAATTCGTAGCGGTCGAGCGCCGAATCCACTTCGGCCACCACCTCGTCGAGGCGGTCGAGGATCCAGCGGTCGGTGTCGGTGAGGGTGTCGCGCGCGGGCAGCTCGCCCGGCTTGGCGCCGTTCATGAGCGCGAACTTGGTGGCGTTGAACAGTTTGGTGACGAAGCTGCGCGACGCGGTCACGTGCGAGGTGCCCACGGACAGGTCGCCGCCGGGCTGCGCACCGCGCGCGAGGGTGAATCGCGTTGCGTCCGCGCCGTATTCGTTGATCCAATCGAGGGGGTCGATGCCGTTGCCGCGCGACTTGGACATCTTCTTGCCGTGTTCGTCGCGAATCAGGCCGTGCAGGAACACATCCTGGAACGGCACCTGCTTCTGCTGCGGATCCTTGCCGGCGGTGAGCACCGGGTCGTCGGAGACGAACATGCCGAACATCATCATCCGCGCCACCCAGAAGAACAGGATGTCGTAGCCGGTGACGAGCACGCTGGTCGGATAGAACTTGGCCAGTTCGGGGGTCGCGTCCGGCCAGCCCATGGTGGAGAAGGGCCACAGGCCGGAGGAGAACCAGGTGTCGAGCACGTCCGGGTCCTGCACGTAGCCCTCGGGGGCCTGCTCGTCCGGGCCGACGCAGACGATCTCACCCTCGGGGCCGTACCAGATCGGGATGCGGTGACCCCACCACAGCTGGCGCGAGATGTTCCAGTCGTGCATGTTGTCGACCCATTCGAACCAGCGCGGTTCCTGGCTCGGCGGGTGAATGGTGACCTGGCCGTTGCGGACCGCGTCGCCGGCGGCCTTGGCGATGCCCTCGACCTTCACCCACCACTGCATGGACAGCCGCGGTTCGATGGGTTCGCCGGAGCGCTCGGAGTGGCCGACCTGATGCTTGTACGGGAACTTGCGATCGACGATGCGGCCTTCGGCCTCGAGGCGTTCGCGGATCTTCACGCGCGCCTCGAAGCGGTCCATGCCGTCGAATTCGGTTCCGCTGTCGGCGATCTTGCCGGTCTTGTCCATGATGGTCGGCATGGGCAGGCCGTGGCGCAGGCCGAGCTCGAAGTCGTTGGGGTCGTGCGCGGGGGTGATCTTCACTGCGCCGGAACCGAATTCGGGATCGACGTAGTCGTCGGCCACGATCGGGATCTGGCGGCCGGTGATGGGGTGGTAGACGGTGGTGCCGATGAGCGCCTGGTACCGCTCATCGTCGGGATGCACCGCGACGGCCGTGTCACCGAGCATGGTCTCGACCCGGGTGGTGGCGACGATCACGTGCGGTTCGTCGTCGTTCATCGACCCGAAGCGCATGGAAACCAGCTCGCCGTCGACCTCCTTGTGATCCACCTCGAGATCGGAGATGCCGGTCTGGAGCACGGGCGACCAGTTCACCAGCCGCTCGGCGCGGTAGATGAGCCCCGCGTCGTAGAGCCGCTTGAAGATGGTCTGCACCGCGCGCGAGAGTCCGTCGTCCATGGTGAACCGGTCGCGGCTCCAGTCGACGCCGTCGCCGAGCCGGCGCATCTGCCCCTGGATCTGGCCGCCGCTCTCGCGCTTCCAGTCCCAGACCTTGTCGACGAAGAGTTCGCGCCCGAAGTCTTCCTTGGTCTTGCCGTCGACGGCGAGCTGCTTCTCCACCACGGTCTGGGTGGCGATGCCGGCGTGATCCATTCCGGGCAGCCACAGCACCTCGTAGCCCTGCATGCGCTTGCGGCGGGTGAGCAGGTCCATCAGCGTGTGATCGAGGGCGTGGCCCATGTGCAGGGTGCCGGTGACGTTCGGCGGCGGCAGCACGATCGAGTACGGCGGCTTGTCGCTGGATGCGTCGGCGGTGAAGTAACCGGCGGCTACCCACTGCTCGTACAGGTCGGCCTCGACGTCACCGGGATTCCAGGACTTGGGGAGGGCATCGGCACGATTGCGTGGGTTCTTAGAGGCTGCGCTGGTCACCTGGCGATTCTAAGGGGCGGGATTCTGCCACCTCTACCGGGTTTTGGATAGCCGAAGAGCGGGGCTTTCGACGGATGAGGGACATCGAAAGCCCCGCCCTCGTGAATCAGCCTACCGGGGTTTCGGGCGGAGGCGGCGAATCCATAAGCAATTCTCAGGTTCTGACCCAAATGGGCCAGGGTAGGCCAACTTTCGTTGCATCTGCGTTGCGTTCGACCAGTGTTTTTCGTCGATTCACGGTGCTATTGCACAGTTTTCGTGCCGGTCGGTCGACCAGTTGGACATCGGTGCGGGCGCCGCTACCGGATGCGGGCGGAGAATCAGTGAAAACTCAGGGAAATCCCGGTTGCCGGAAGCGATTTGGCAGCCAATGCTGGAGAAGGTGACGCACCCGCTCGACTCCGGCCCCCTCCACCCCTCCCCCGTACGATCCGGCGCGATTCTGCCGCACCGCCCCGAATTGCTGTCCAGCCGGCGCGGCCCGCGCACCGTGGCCCCGCATCGGGTGCACGATCTGCGCGGCGACGCGGTCCGCGAATTGCGTTATCCGGCCACCGCGGCCGTGATCTTCTCCGGGGTGCCGGGCGCGGGCAAGAGCACGGCGCTGCGCAAACTCTTCGGCCTCACCCCCGAGGGCGTGGCGCCGGCGGTGAGCTCGCACGGTGCGGTGCTGCTGGATTCGCAGCATTCCCGGAACTGGTGGCAGCGCCGGCTCACGCGCGTGCCGTATCCATTGCTCTTGCCGATCGTGCACGTCACGCACTATCTGCGGATTCGCCGCGCGCTGCGGCGGACGGACGGGCCGGTGGTCATCCACGACTGCGGGACCCGGCAGTGGGTGCGGCGGCTGGTGGCGTCCTGGGCGCGGACCGGCGGGCGGCCGGTGCATCTGGTCATGATCGATGCCCCCGCCGAGCACGCCCTCGCCGGGCAGGTGGCGCGCGGGCGCGAGGTCGGGCGGCTGAGTTTCCGGCTGCACTATCTGCGCTGGCAGCGGCTGATCGAGCTGGCCGGGGCGGGCGTGAAACCGCGCCCCGCACCCGAATCGGTGGTGATCCTGGATCGCGCCGCGGTCCGCGAGCTCCGGGCGGTGTCGTTCGCGGCCGCCGGATCCTCGGCCGCCTGAGTCCGATTCGCCCCGTCAGCGGGCGTGTGCAAACCCACTCCCACTCGGTGGGGTGAGCTGAGCCGCAATCCTCTTGCGCGTTCTACCTGCGGTGATGTGTTCTAGCTATCCGGCTGGCGCCAGTCGTCCTCAGTTCCGACGCAGTACCGACAACTCCTCCAGGGACTCCACTGTCCCTCCCCCGGAAAGAGAGTCACTCATGCGCGTTCGAACCTTCATCGTCACTTCCGCGCTCGCCGGGGTCACGATCGCCGGAGCCGTCGCCGCCGGAACCGCTTCCGCCGCAACACCGTTCGTCATCCCGCAAGCCGGAGCCGCCGGACTCGAGCTCTCCCCCGCCGAAACCGGCGCCCTCGCCAACAGCCCGATTCCCGCCCTCGCCGACCGTTACGCACCCAATGGCCTGGTCACCGTGGTCGTTCAGCCCGATTCCGCACTCCCCCAGGACGATTACAGCGTCTATGCGGGCCTGCGCGACATCGTGGCCGAAGCGGCCAACCATCCCGGCGGCACGGTCGACCTCATAGTCGACTCGGAAGGCGTTGTCCTGCTCCAGGATTGGTAGCGCCGCTGGCCGTTCCACTGCGGCCGCCCCGAACCACCGAGTGCCCCACACCTTTCCGGCGTGGGGCACTCGTCGTGGTCGCTGGCGCCACCGAGCAAGAACAAAAGGAGACCGTGCGGTCAGTGGGAACTGGTTGCGGGGTTTTACGGCGTGTCGCCGCAACCAGTTCCCACTGACCGTTGGGTCTGCTTTTGGGGGGCTAGGTGAGGACTTCGAGGGCGTTGGGGTGGGCGTGGAAGGTGGCGGGGAGGTGGCCTGCGGGGTCGCCGTCGGCGGTGGCGGGGGCGTTGGGGGCGGTGAGGGTGATTGTTCGGGCGCGGTATTGGACGGTGGCGGGGTGCTCGATCCGTTTGCCCGCGGAGAGAGCCGGGAGCAGCTTGAGCATGTCCAGGCGCGGCATGGCTCCGACCACGGTCAGGTCGAGGAGGCCGTCATCGAGTTCGGCATCCGGAGTGATGAGCATGCCGCCGCCGTAGGTCTTGGTATTGCCGACCGCGACCATGACCGCGTCGAGCTCGAGCACGGTGCCGTCCGGATGGTCGGGCGAACCGTGCAGTTCGATCTTGTACGGCACGGCCAGCTTGCCCGCTAGTTCGATGACCGCGGCCAGGGTGTAGCGCAGCGGGCCCTTGGGCCAGCGCATGTGGTTGGCGCGCAAGGTGACTCGGGCGTCGAGACCGGTGCCGGTGACGGTGGCGAACCACATGGGTTCGTCCGCGTCCTGCGCCTGCACGGTGCCCAGGTCGATGGTGCGGGTCCGGCCCCGCAGCACGGTGTCGACCGCGGCGGCGGTGTCGTCCGGGATGCCGAGCTGACGGGCCAGGTCATTGCCGGTGCCGCCGGGGATCAGGCCCAGCGGGACGTCCTTGCCGACCAGCCCTTGCAGCACCACGCAGACCAGGCCGTCGCCGCCCGCGGCCACCACGGCATCGGGGCGGGTGTAGGGGTCGGCCAGGGCCTCACGCACCAGGCGAGCGGTGTCCAGGGCCGAATCACCGCGCAATTCGGTGACCTCGACGTCCCGATCGGTGAAGGCGTTGGCCGCCGCGACCGCGACCTGCGCGCCCTTGCCCTGGCCGGAGAGCGGGTTGGTCACCAGTGCGACGGAGCGAATCTTTCTCACGGGATGAGCTTCCCAGGGTTGAGGATGCCCGCGGGGTCGACCGCGTTCTTCACCGCGCGCAGCACCTGCACGCCGAGCTCGCCGACCTCGTCGGTCATCCACGGGCGATGGTCCGCGCCGATGGCGTGATGGTGGGTGATGGTGCCGGACGCGGCGACAATGGCGTCACCCGCGGCCCGCTTGGCCACCGCCCACTGCGCGATCGGATCCTCGGCCTGCTTGGCGACGATGGTGAAGTACAGCGAGGCGCCGGTCGGGTAGGTGTGCGAGATGTGGCACATGACCAGCGCGGGCGCGCCGCCGACGGTCAGCGAATCGACCAGGGCGGCAGTCACTTTCGCCTTGAGATCGGCCAGATTGGACCAGCTGGTGGCGGTTTCGAGGGTCTCGCAGAGGATGCCGACGTCCAGCAGGGCATCCCGCAGGTACGGCGCGGAGAAGCGGCCGTGCTCCCACTCCTGGGCCGGCTGCTCACCCAGGGCGGTGCCACCGGCGGCCAGCAGCAGCGCGTGCGCTTCGGCGCTGCGGGCGGCCACATGCGCGGCGGTGCCCTCGAAAGTGGTGACGGCCAGGCAGCCGCCCACGGCCGCGCCGCCGACGTCGCCGGCACGCGCCAGGTTGAGGCCGGTTTCGGCTTCGTCGGACAGGCGCATGACGGTCGGGGCCGCGCCGGTCTGGATGACGGTGCGCAGGGCGTTCGCGCCGGTGGCGAAGTCAGGGAACGACCAGGCTTGGTACGCGGTGGTTTCCGAGACGGGGTGCACGCGCAGCGTGACCTCGGTGATGATGCCGAGGGTGCCCTCCGAACCGGAGAACAGCTCGCGCAGATCGGGTCCGGCGGCGGAGGCGGGGGCCCGGCCGAGGTCGAGAGTGCCGCTGGGCGTGGCGATCCGCAGGCGCTCGATCATGTCGTCGAAGCGGCCGTAACCCGCCGACGCCTGTCCCGAGGAGCGGGTGGCCGCGAAGCCGCCGATGGTCGCGAATTCGAAGCTCTGCGGAAAGTGCCCGAGCGAAAAGCCTTCCTTGCCCAGGAGTTCCTCGGCCTGCGGGCCGGACAGGCCCGCGCCCAGGGTGGCGGTGCCGCTGATCGGATCCATCTCGGTGAGGGCGTCCAACCGTCCCAGATCGATGGCGATGACCGCGTCGAAGGCCCCGCGCACCGGATCGAGACCGCCGACGACACTGGTGCCGCCACCGAAGGGCACCACCGCGATGGCGTTGGCCGCGCAATACTCCAGCAGCGCAAGCACTTCGGCGTGATCGGCCGGGAAGACGACCGCGTCGGGTGCGTCCTGTGTCCCATCGGCGCGGCGGCGCAACAGATCCGGGGTGGATTTGCCGCCCGCACGGAGCAGCCGATCGCGGTGGCCGGTCGAGACGTGCTCCGCACCGACCACCGCGACGAGCCCGGCATGCTGGTCCGGCGTGAGCGCCGAGTCACGCAGCGGCACGTCGCCCTCATCGCGACGGGCCACCGGTTCCCCGGACACCCCGAAGACCTGCGCGAGCAGTCCCCGAATCTGTTCCGGCAACGGTTTGTGTCCGGACGGGGAGCCCCAGGCGTCCCACACCATACTCGCGCGGACCTGCGGCTCGCCCGGGTTTTCCGCCGATGTGGCTGCTGCTCGTTGATCGACCATGCGTTACAGTCTGACATAGAATGTCAAGTAGTAACGAGATGCTAGGTGGTGAGCCCGTGACCGAACCATTGTCCGCTGTCGATCAGGCGATCCTGCGCGCCGCCCGCGACGCCGTGATCGAGTTCGGCGTACGGCGCACCACCCTCACCGAAGTGGCCAAGCGGGCCGGCGTCAGCCGCCCGACCGTCTACCGCCGCTGGCCGCACACCGGCGCACTGGTGGCGGACCTGCTGGTGCTGGAATTGCGGGAGATCGCCGTGGCGAACGTGCCGGCGACCGGACCGGGGCGCAAGCGCCTGGTCACCGCGATCGTGGCGGGCTCGGCGCAGATGCGCTCGAACCCGGTGTTCGGCAAGATCTTCCGCGCCGATACCGACATCATGCTCACCTATGTCTTCGAGCGCCTGGGCCGCAATCAGCGCAAACTCATCACCCTTTTCGCCACGGTGATCCAGGAAGGCCAGCGCGACGGGTCGATTCGCGATGGCGACTCCCGGCAGATGGCGACCATGCTGCTGCTCATCACCCAGTCGGCGGTGCAATCGGCGGGCACGGTGGAGGACTGGCTGGACGCCGAACACCTCGATATCGAACTCGCCCACGCCATCGACGCCTATCTGGCGCCGACTTCGCACCGTTTTCCGCCAGCTCATCGAAAGGTCCTGCCATGACCGGCAATTCGACTCAGCACGGTTCGGCCTTGAATCGTGACCGGCGGCAGCGGGAGCTGTATGAACTCGGTGACGGCGGTGTCATCGACGTGCTGGTGATCGGCGGCGGCATCACCGGTGCGGGTGTGGCGCTGGACGCGGCCGCGCGCGGACTGCGCACGGTGCTGGTGGAGAAGCATGATCTGGCGTTCGGTACCAGCCGCTGGAGCTCCAAACTGGTGCACGGCGGCCTGCGTTATCTGGCCAGCGGCGGCGTCGGCATCGCGCACGAGAGCGCGGTGGAACGACATATCCTGCTCACCCGCACCGCCCCGCACCTGACCCGGCCGCTGCCGCAGGTGGTGCCGCTGCTCCCGAATATCGGTGCGGCACAGAAGCTGCTGGTGCGGACCGGCTTCGTGGCCGGTGATGTCCTGCGTCGCACCGCGGGCACCTCGGCCGCGGTGCTGCCCCGCTCTCGTCGCGTGGCAGCGGCGGAAGCCCTGCGCTTCGCCCCGACCGTGCGCCGAGACGGTTTGCGCGGCGGGCTGATCGCCTGGGACGGGCAGCTGGTCGACGACGCCCGCCTCGTGGTCGCCATCGCCCGCACCGCCGCCTCGCACGGCGCGGCCGTCCTCACCCGGGTGGAGGCCACCGGAGTTTCCGGCACCGGCGCGACCCTGACCGACCGGCTGACCGGGGAATCCCTCACCGTCACAGCGCGTTCCGTCATCAATGCCACCGGCGTCTGGGCGGATCAGGTCGATCCGAGCATCGAACTACGCCCGTCCCGCGGCACCCATCTGGTCTTCGACGCCGCCGCCTTCGGCGGTCTCTCCGCCTCGCTCACGGTGCCGATCCCGGGCAGCACCAGCCGTTTCGTCTTCGCCTTCCCCGCCGCCCACAACCGCGTCTACCTGGGGCTCACCGATGAGGAAGCCCCCGGTCCGGTTCCCGATGTCCCGCACGCCACCGAATCCGAAATCGACTTCCTGCTCGATACGGTCAATACCGTCCTGCGGGAACCGCTGACCCGCAACGACATTCGGGGCACCTTCGCCGGTCTGCGGCCGCTGCTCCGCACCGGTGGTGACAGTACCGCCGATATCTCCCGCGAACACGCCGTTCTCACCTCGCCCACCGGACTGATCACGGTCGTGGGCGGCAAGCTCACCACCTACCGCCAGATGGCGGAAGACACCGTCGACGCGGCGGTCGCGCACGCGAATCTCGCCGCCGCCGACTGCCGCACTCGCAACCTCCCGCTCGTCGGCGCGGTCTCGGGGGCAGCCCGTGACCGGATCCACGCGCCCACTCGTTTGATCGAGCGTTACGGCAGTGAGGCCGTCTCCGTTCTAGCTCTGGGCCAGGACAATCCGAAGGATGCTGAACCGGTGGCGCCTGGAATGGACGTCACCGGGGCCGAATTCGCCTTTGCGATCAGTCATGAAGGCGCGCTCGACGCCGATGATCTGCTCGACCGGCGCACCCGTGTCGGGCTGGTCGCTGCCGATCGTGCTGCGGCTGAACCTGCCGCGCTGGCAGCCTTGGAGTAGTGATGGAGATCAGTTCCAGAGCCCAGCGACGCGAACTGCCTCGGATTTACCTTGTGCACGGCCACATTCGGCGGCGGGCACCCGAGTAGCGGTGTCGAGCGGGTTGTCGCCGAAGGACGCCAGCGACGGCTCGTCGGGCCGGATCACCTCTACCCGGGAACCGGCCTCGACGAGCGCCGCCACTTCACCATCCAGGTAGACATCCGGGTTGGCGGCGATGATCAAGATCCGGGCCGCGCCGGTCGCGTAATCCGAGTTCGTGGAGGTACGCACCCCGCCGTCGACGTAGCGGGTGCCTTCCAGGGTGACCGGAGGCCAGACCATCGGCACCGCCGAGCTGGCGGTTACCGCATCGACGAGCGGGACGCCGGAGGAGCGATCGAAAACCCGGGCCGCGCCATTGGCCGCATCCACGGCGATGACGAGCAGCTCGCGGTCCGGCCAATCGTGAATGGGGAGGCGGGATTCGATGACGGCGCGGCGCTCGGCTGCCGGGATGGTGTCCGCTTCCAGAGCGGCCGCGGCCAGGCGGCGGGAGATCTCCAGCGGATCGCCTTGCGCGTCAGCGGCGATGGCGCTCCAGGTCTCGACGAGCAGCGGGATCGGGTTGCCGGGCGGGTTTATCTCGTGGCTCTGCAATGCCGGATCCACCTGGAGCGCGAACAGTTCGGCGCCGCTCAGTCCACTGCTGAGCTGTACGGCCACATTCGAACCCGCCGAGGTGCCGACCAGCAGATCCGCACCGCTGACGTCGACACCGGCGTCGGCCAGGCCCGCGATGATGCCGGCCTCCCAGGCGATCCCGGCCACTCCCCCGCCGCCCAGCACCAGTGCCCGCTCGTGCGCCATGCTCGCTCCTCTTCGTTCGGACGGGCTTTCGCCCGCAGCGACCGGATTCCGGTATCGCTTCGGTTCCGAACTTAGCGCGCAATACCGACAGCGGTCATCCGAAGACGTTGCAGCCGGAGCCGGTGCTCAGGCCGGTGCCGACGGTGACGTCGACGTACGGGAACAGTTCCGCGCCCGAGCCGCTCTGCTGGAAGATGTGCAAGCGGTGCGCACCGGTGGTCGACGGAGTCCACTTCGTCTGCGCCAGGCCGCCGGACGGGTACGCCCACGCGAACGGCACCGCGTTGTCGTAGAAGATCACCGGCGCGACCGGATCGTCCACGTACCCGTTGATGCTGTAAGAGCAGCCCGTGCCGTAATTGGTGGCCGAGCCGAAGGAAATCCCGGGTTCCACCCCGACCCGCGTCCCCGTCGCGCCCGCGGGCCCCGCCGTGACGGTGAGCGCCGCCGCGGCCAGCCCCACGGCGACGGCGAGTGAACGAGCCCCGGTCGGGCGGCCTGCGGTACCGATGATCGTGCCCATCATGATTCGGTCCTAATCCGTGCTGCCGGAGCCGGGTGCACCGGCACGATCTTCCGATCCTCGCGCTCGCCGCCCGATCCCGCTGCGCAATACCGCATTTTCCGGCACCCGTGTCGGATTCGATCGGGGCATCGGAGCCGAGCGCTGCGCCGGGCGGGCGAAGCGTCCTATGCTGGGCTGCGACATAGTGAGCGCCGGCAAAGGAGGCGCCGATGGGGCGGATTCCGACCACTGTCACCCTGGTCCGTGGGGAGGGCCTGGTCGCCAGATTCGGGAATGTGATCATTCTGGTTTCCGGCGAAAGTCCTTCCACCGAGCGGATTCTCGGTGCGGCGGAGACGGCTGCCAAGTCCGGGGATCCCGGGGTGGCGATCGCGCAACGGCTGGCGGCGACGGTGTTCAGCGGGGGTTCGGCGCAACCGCCCGCCTTCGGGGTGATCGCGCCTACCGCCGGCGGCCTGCTGGTGCTGCTGCGCGGCCCGATCCGCGCCCTGGTCAACGGCCCCGAAGGCACCCGCCAATGGTCCGGTGAACGCGCCATGACCTGGGCGGACGAGATCATCAGGGATCCGATACGCCGTCTCACCGTGGCTCCGGAGGGTGTCGCCACCACCGAGATCCCGCACACCGATCTGCGCTCGGGCGTGGTGCCCGCCGGCGGTTTCATCGTGCTCGCCCCACCCCGCGGCGTCACCACCGCCCCCAGCTCCACCACCGGGGCGATGAAGCAGCCCGATCACCCCGAGGTCGCGCTCCCGGACGCGACCGTGCACGTGGCCCAGTCCACCCCCTCGCACACCCGATTCGGGTCCCCGAACGCCGGATCGGAATCCGTGCCGCGAAAGTCCGACGCACCCGTCCGCCTGGAGACGCCCGAACCCGCCCCGCACCCGGGCGGCCCGAGGACCCCGTCCCGCGGCGTCGCCGTACCCGCCGCTCGAACCGACAAGGGTCCAGCCGAGGACGCACCGATCGAGGACGCGGGCTCACCGCCGGTCCGGGCCGAGCGGCGCGGGCCAGGCGAACCCACCCCGCATCAGTCGATCAAGCCGCCGCCGCGCCCCGCAGGCTGGCGGCCGGAGGATGCGCTGACGGACAAGAACGAAGGCGCGGAAGTGCTGGCCAAGCGGACCCGCGCCACCCAGCCCGCGGCCGGAGCGGCTCCGGAGACGCAGGTCATCCCCGAGGTGCCGGTCGCGGACGCTGCCCCGGGTGTTCGCGGCGCCGCGAAAACACCGCAACGCCAAGAGGATTCACCGCCGCTCGGCGCTCGTCCCGAAGTCTCACCGGCGCAGGGCAAACGACCCGAGGACTCACCACCCTTCGGCAAACGACCCGACGGCTCAACACCGTTGAACCAGCGGCCGGCAGACTCACCACCACTCGCCAAGCGGCCAGCAGACTCACCGCCGTTCGGTAGGCGGCCTGAAGACGCCCCACCCGCGGCCAAGCAGACCGGCAACCCGCCACACCCCGGCGAAGCGGCCGAAGACTCACCACCGCTTGGGAAGTGGGCTGATGGTTCGCCACCGGCCGGGAAGGGGGCCGGGGGTTCCGGGCAGCGTGTGAAGCGGGGCGAGCGGCCGGATCCGGCGGATCAGCCGCCCACCGCAGCCTTCGACTCGGGTGCGGCGGCGGCCGAGGAGGTGCCGCCCGCGACGAGTGCGATGGCGGCCGCCGTGGGCATTCTGGGTTCGTCGGAGGGGGCGGTTTATCCGCTGGACCGGGCTTATGTGCTGGGCCGGGACCCGATGATCGACGAATCGGTGCGGCGGGCGGTGGCCTCGCCGATCGTGATTCCGCGCGATCGGCATGTCTCGCGGGTGCACGCCTATCTCTCGATGGAGGGCGGAAAGGTGCTGGTGCGTGACGCCGCCACGCCCGGCGGGACGTTCGTGGCGGCGCCGGGCGCACAGGACTGGATCCGGGTCGGTCAGAAGAGCATGGAATTGAAGCCGGGCTGGAGTCTGCGGATCGGCGAGCGGGTGTTCACCTATCGGGCGGAACCAGTGCGGCGGTGAGGTTTTCGCCGGTGAGGACCGACCAGTCGCCGGCGTGCAGGGCGGCGAGGGACCACGGGGAGATGCGCCGGCGGGTGCGTACGGCCTGCTGAGCGGCGGCCACGTCGGCGGGGTGGTGGCCGAGTACCGTTGCGCCGACCACGTATTCACCGGAGAGGATGAGCCGGCGGTAGGACGCTTCGGCCGCGCGGTCGATGACGATCACGCGGTCCCGGGGACCGGGTTCGGGCCGGCCGATGGTGAACAACTCGAGTCCGACGCCCTTGAGGATGGTGGCGGGCGTCTCCGCCGTGAGCGATCGGTCGCCGCCGAGCGCGTTGACCGCCGCTGCCTGCGCCTGTTCGGCGGCGATCGGCCACAAACCCAGCACCCGGTCCCGATGTTCGGCCACGTCACCGGCCGCGTACACATCCGGTGCGCTGGTCCGCATCCGGTCGTCGACCAGGATGCCGCGCCCGACCGCCAAGCCCGCGCGCCGCGCCAGGTCGATATCGGGCTTGATACCGGTGGCGGTCAGGAACAGTTCGCACGGCACGGTCGTGCCGTCCCGCAAAACCGCGGCGCGCACCGCGGGATCACCGGTGAGCCGGGTGGTTTCGGCGCGATGCCGGATCTCGATACCGCGCCGCACGAAATGCCCCAGCACAATCGCCGAGCAGCGCGGATCGAGTTGTTTGCTCAGCAGCCGCTCGCCCCGCTCCAGCACGGTCACCCGAAGTCCCAACTGGTGCAGGGCGAATGCGGCCTCGAGACCGAGCAGGCCGCCGCCCGCCACCACCGCGCGGGTGCAGCCGCGCTGTTGCGCGTAGGCGCGGATGCGCAGGGCGTCTCCGGCTTCGCGGAGCACGAAACTGCCCGGGCGGCGCAGCCCGTCGATGGCGGGCAGCGCGGCGCCCGCGCCCATGGCGAGAATCAGCCGGTCGTAGGGCAGCACGTCGCCGGTGCCGAGGCGCACCCGGCGCGCCCGGATATCGACGGCGGTGGCGAGGGTATTGAGCCACGGGGTGACGCGGTGCTCCTCGTACCAGTGTTCGGGCAGCAGGTGCAGGCCCTGCATGGCGGAGCGGCCGTAGACCAGCCGGGAGATGCCCATCCGGTTGTAGAAGTCGTGCGATTCCCGGCCGACGAGATGGATTTCGCAGTCGGGGTGGCCGCGCCGGATGAAATCGGCCGCGGTGACACCGGCGATGCCATTGCCGACGACGACCACGCTCACCAGGGATCGATCGAAATGCGAAGGGGTGATGGTATTTCCGCTGCCGGGCTGCGGGGTGAGAGCGACCTCGACATCGCCGCCGGTGACGCGGGCGCAGCAGGCCATGCGGGTGTTGTCGGCGAAACCCAATCGGCGCAGGGTGTTTCGTTCGTCGGCGGTCGGCTCGCACAGATTGTCCGCACCACCGAGCACCGCGACCGGGTCCGCGCCGCACACGCCCATGCGGCATCCCGCTTCCAACGGCAGGGAGCCGCGCTCGGCGATATCGAGCAGGCTCATGCCAAGATCGACGTCGATGCGGGTGGGGCCCGGTTCGAAGAGCACGGAAGCCGGTGCGTTCGTGCGGGTTCGGAGCGTGCTCCGTTGCCGCGGGAAGGGCAGCAGTACCGGTGCCGTGCGGGTGCCGGTGTGCTGGGCGTATTGCAGTGCGGCGACCTGGGTGCGGGCCAGCCATATCAGGGTTGCCACGAACACGGCCGCGCTGATCAGCCAATGCAGCCAGGGAGCCTGCACGCCGGTGATGGTGGCGAAGGCTCCGGCCAGGATCGATCCGGCGAACCAGTAGAAGATGTCCAGTGCCGCAGCCGAATACACGGCGGTGAGCAGGGCCGGGCTCACCGCGGTCAGGGATTCCAGTGCGAAGTACACCCCGACGGCCGCCAGCACCCCCACACCCAAGATCGCGTACCGCTGCACGATCGATAACTCCGAATGCCCTGTGACGGTCAAGAATCCGAGCACGAACCCCGGCAGCGCGGCGGCGAACAGCTTGCGCGGGGCGCTCCAGCCGCGATCGGAATCCGTCAGGTCGGCGAGGTAGGCGGCGCGCGGTTTGAAGTCGTAGCAGTGCTGGGAGCAGCCGACGCAGGGCTGGCAGTGATTGTTGGCGACGGTGACGAAAGGTGTTCGGCCGTATGCGCGTTGCAGGGGAAACAGCGGGCAGATGGTGCTGCACCAGCCGCTTTTGCCTTTGAATGCGACGCCACCGGCGAAAGCGGCCGACGCGACCAGCGCCAGCACCGCGGCGGTCGCGGCACCGCTGCGGTCCAGGCCCGCGAGCCGGGATCCGGCGATGCCGAAGAACAGCGCGACGGCCAGCAGGTATCCGCGTTCCCGGATCCAGCGGGGCGCGGTGGCGGCGCGGGTGAAGCCCAGCAGGCGGGGCAGCTGATTGGTGGCAGCGAGCGGGCAGACATTGCGCCACAGGCCCGGTGCGATCAGGAACAGGCCCGGCAGCAGCGGCACGATCACCTGGAACATGACGAACAGACCACCCGCCGGGGCCACCAGCAGGGCGATGATCAGCGCCAGATACACGGCCATGCTGAACGCGCGCACCACCTGCCAGAACTTCAGCGGGACGCGGGACGGGAGTTCGGTGAAGACCGGGAACAGATTTCGCCGACCGGACGAATCGATTCCGAGCAGCCGTTCCGTCCAGGCCAGGGCCGCCGGCCGAGCCGTCTCGGCCGGCGGAGGCGGCGGCACCGCGCCGGGCTCCGCCATGAGATTCGTTGCCGCACCGGCATAATCGTTCGAATCCTCGGTGGGCGTATGCAAAACGATGATCTCGCTACGCCCCAGCCGCAGCACATCCCCGGTCGCCAGCACCCGCCGCCCGTTCAGCGCCACCCCATTGACGGTGGTGCCGTTCCGGCTCCCCAGATCCACCGCCGACAATGCGGTCGGCGACGGCACCAGCCGCAGATGCTGCCGCGAAACCCCGTCGTCGGCAAGCACTTCCCCGCCCCGGTCCCGCCCGAACAGCACCGGCCCGTCCAGCACCATGTGCCGCACCGGCCGGCCCCATTCCCGGATCTCGATCCGCGGTTGCCCCGCCATGCCCCGCCTGCCTCTCCACGCCCCGCCCGGCTACCGGCCCGAACGACCGCCCCCGGCCAAGGCCGACAATCCTTCGCGCAGGCGCAACACCCGCACGTACCGATACCGCTTCCCGACCCGCCGCAGCCCCGCCGCGAAAGCCAGCCCCGCGGCGACACCCCCTGCGGCGCAGGCGATCACAGCGGCCACCGTCGGCTCCGTTCCCAGCAGCACCCACGCCGCACCGACCGCGGCGACACCCAACAGCCCGGCACTGACCGCCAGACCCACCGTCGAAGCGAAGCGAGCGTGCCCATGCCGCAGTGCGCGCGAATTGGATTCGGCATAGGCGGTTGCGAACAGCATCAGCAATAGGATCGCGAACGCGGCCGCGGTGGTTAACGACCGCTGGGCGGTATGCACCCCGAACCGATAGGTGGCGGTATCAGACCCGTTGCGCGACAACGTCAACTGCCCGGTCAAATCGCCCGCCACCACATACTGATTCACCGGCGCGGACACCCCGACCTCCCCGCCCCCTCCCGGCAGCGTCACGGTCTCACCACCGACGGGAACCCCCAACACATCCCAGGACAACTTCACCGCATCCGCATCACCCCCGGATATCGTGACCGGCACCGGCTGCGACAGATCGACATCCACCCGGGTCACCGACCCGGGATCGACTCCACTCACCCGAATCATCCCGGCAGGCGGCACATCCCGCGCACCCCCACCGATCCCGAGCACCGCCACCGCACCCACCAGCACCGCACCGACCACCCCCGCCAGCAACGGCAGCCGCGCCGACTTCAACCGCACCACCTGCTGCACCGGCACCAGATCCCCGCGATCGACATCGATCAACCGAGCCCCCTCGTGCTGAATCGGCTGCCGCGGGCGCACCAGCACCAACGGTCCCGCCGACCAGCCGCCGCCGGCCGCCGCGGCGGGCACACGTCCCACCCCGCGCTCGACATCCCGGGCGGGCCCGCGCCGTTCACCACCCGAATCGGCCCTTGCGCGCTGCCGCGCATCCACGCCCTGACCTGACTGCGACGTCGACCGGCCCGCTCCGGACGTCGCAGGCGGACCCGCACGGAATTGCCGGTTTCCGGGTCCGTCCGGACGAAACGGCGGCTGATCGCCGGAACGGATAGTAGGCTGCCCGCCCGCGCCGAAAGACCGCACGGTCGGCACATCCGCCTCGGCTTCGCCACCGACTCGTGCGGATCCGCCGGATGCCGGGCCGTAAGGCCGCTGAGTGCCGGATCGGAATTCGGCATCCCGGCCCCCACCGGTGTCGGGTCCGGACGCCATGCCGGCGGGCGTACTCGGCCCGCGAGCTCCGGAAGCGTTCGCCGCGGGGTTCGCGGTCCGTCGGGGTTGCTGTCGGTGGAGATCTCCGGGTTGAGGTGTGGGGGAATCCCGGGTCGGATTGCCGGTGGGGGCGTAGGGGTCGTGGAGAGGTCCCGGAGCGCCGCCCGGCGGGGGTGTGTGCGGGGTCCAGCCGCCCGCGGGGCCGGGAGTGAAGGGGCGGGAGCCGCCGGTGGCGGCGGCGGCGATGGTGTCGGCGCCGACCAAGGGGATGCCGACGGGGGTGAGCCAGCCGGTGCCCCAGCAGAAGGCAGCTGGTTCGGCGAGGGCGATGCCGAAGGATTCGGCGGATTCGAAGCGGGCGGCGGGGTCGGGGGCCAGGCCCCGCATCACTACTTCGGCTATGGGGTCGGGGACGAAGGGGGCTACTTCGGCGAGGGGGACGGGGTCGCCGTAGGCGTGGGCGAAGAGCATGGCGAGGGCGTCTTCGCCGGGCGGGAAGGGAAGGGCGCCGGAGAGCAGCTGGTAGAGCATGGTGGCCAGGGCGTAGACGTCGGTGGCGGGGGAAAGCTGCTGGCCGCGAACCTGTTCGGGGGCGATGTAGGAGGGGGTGCCGATGATCTCGCCGGCGCGCGTCACCAGGGTGTCCTCGCCGCCGACGATCTTGGCGATGCCGAAATCGGTGAGCTTGAGGGTGCCGTTGGCGGAGAACATGAGGTTGGAGGGCTTCACATCGCGGTGCAGGATGCCGTTGCGGTGCGCCGCGTTCAGCCCGGCCGCGCACGACAAAGCCACCGCGACCGCCGCCGTCGCCTCGAATCCCGCTGTGATGAAACGGTTCTCGACCGTCCCGCCGGGCAGATACTCCAGCACCAGCAGGCACAGCTCCTCGTGCTCGATATAGTCGTACACCGGCACCACGTGCGGATGATCCAGCCCCGCCATCACCCGCGCCTCGTCCACGAACCGCCGCCGCACCAGCGTGTCGCCGGCGAACTGCGCCGGGATCCGCTTGATGGCGACCCGCCGGTTCAGCCCGCGATGCACGCCCGCCAGCACCACGCCGCAGCCACCGCGCCCGACCTGTCCGCCGACGTCGTACCCGGGCAGCGCCGCGCGCACCCGAGCGATATCGCTTTCCGTCGTATCCCCCACGCTCATCCCCCGACTCCTCCCCGCCGCGCATCCTGATCGTCACGAATAGTCGGCTCGTCCGGATCCGTCTCGCTCCCGGGCGGACCCGGCATCCACCGCACCGTGGGTAGCGAGGGTTTCGACGTCGCACCGCGCCCACCGCCCGGCTCCGCTGCACCCGTCCCCGGCTCCCGCGCCATCCCGCCCGCACCGGTCCCCGCCTCCCGCGCCATCCCGCCCGCTCCGATCGGCCCGGTATTGCGCCCGATGGTGGTATCCCCCAGGCCGGTTCCCCCGGGCACACCCCGGACCGGTCCACGCTTGACCGTGGTGTGCTCCCCGCTGCCCGGGCCGGACCCGCCGAGCGGCTCGTGGCGAATGGTCGGTTCGTCCAATCCGGCTGAGTCCTCGGGAAATACGGGGCCGCGCTGACGGAAGCCGACGGTGGGGGCCGCAGGGTGATGGACGGTCGCGGCATCCGGTGAGCCGGGTGGCTGGGCGGTGAAGGCGGTGGTGGCCGGCTCCAGATCCTGATAGGTGGGCGGATGCGCCGGATCCGGGAAGGTGAGGGTGCCGCCGGGACGCAGCGGCTGCGCCCCGGCGGCCCGGTAGGTACCGGTGTCGAGTTCGCGGGCGGCGGCGAGGTCCTCGGCATCCAGGCCGAGATCGTCGGTGCGGCGCGGGGTCGGCGAGAGATACCCGATGAGAAAGAAGGCAGCGGCGGCGACACCGGCGAGCGCCAGCCACAAGCCGGTGCCCGGGACCCACCAGCGGGCCACCGAGGCGGTGAAGCCGACCATCAGGCCGAGGCCGATCCCGGGAGCGAGCAGCCGCAGGCCGCGCTGCCAGCGATTGACCGAAAGTCGATGGCGCGCAACGGTCAACGCCGCATCGGTGATGGCCAGGCCGGTGAGGACGGCGATGATGACCCCGAACAGGCCGTAGACCGAGAAGAGCGAACCGCGGACATCGATGACGGTGTGCACGCTGGTCACCGGGTTGCCGTCGGATCCGATGAGGGTGAGATCCGAACCGATCAGACCGGTCGCTTGCCCGTCCAGTCCGGCGGGATCCAGGCGGTAGGTGAGTTTCTCGGTTTTGCCCGCGGCAATGGTCAATTCGACGGAGGTGGAGTAGGAGAAGAAGTTCAATCCCAGCACGTGACCGGTGAAATCGACGCGGCGCAACGAGACCGGCTTGGCCGTCTCGTTCTTCACCTCCATCACGATCGGGGTGACCTTGCCGGGATCCAATCGCACCGGATGGCTCGCGGTCGCACCCGCGAGCGCCCGGCCGTCGATGGTCGCGGTCGCGCTCACCGCACCGGCGGCGGTTGCCGGACCGGTCGCGGAAACGGCTGCGGTGGAAAGGAATACGACGAGGGCGGCGGCCGATCCGAGCAGCCGCATGACCTTGCTGGTGTTCATCGGGGGCTCCGTGCGGGCAGATGGGAAACCAGGCGGTGGCCGTAGTACCAGCCGCCGATGAGCAGGAAGAACAACAGGATCGTGGCGGTCGCGGCGCCGCCACCGACCTGGCTGACCAGGACGATGTCCAGGTTGGCGGCGAGCTTCTTACCGCATTCGGCGGTCACCTGGTACTGGCCGATCTCGGTGCCGCCGGTCTTCAGCGTCGCACCGAAGGAGCCGTCCGCGCCGGCCTTGGTCTCGGCGACGGCGGCATTGCCGATCGAAAGCTTCACCGCCGCACCGGAATCGCAGCCGCGACCGGTGGCGGCGACATCGGTGCCGGGGGTGACGGCGACGGGATTCAATTCCAGCGCGCTGGCAGCGGCGGCGGGCTTGGTGCCACCGTTCGCACCGCCGGACGGCTGCGGTGTCGCCGGATTCGGCTGCGGCTGTTCTTGATTCCCGCCCCCGGACCCGGTGCCGCCGCCGGAGCCGTTGCCACCACCGCCATCACCACCAGCCGAGCCGCCGCCACCATTGCCGCCGCCCGAGCCGCCGCCGTTACCACCACCACCGTTGCCGCCACCGGAACCGCCGCCATTGCCCCCACCGTTCCCACCATTGCCGGGGTTGGAATCAGGGCACTTGCCGTCCGCGGGCTTCACGCTGCCATCAGCGCATTTCGCTGTGGTCGTGGGGCATTCACCATTGGCCGGCTTGGCACTCCCGTCCGGACAGGTCGCTTGGGGCGGACACGTCGCGGGCGCGGTCACCACCGACCCGTCGGTGCACTTCGTCACCACCGGAGAAGGACACGTGGCGGGCGCGGTCACCACTTTGCCGTCCGTACACGTGGTGACGACCGGGGCAGGGCAGGTGGCGGGGGCGGTCACGACCTTGCCGTCCGTGCACTTCGTCACCACCGGAGACGGGCAGGTGGCGGGCGCGTACACGGTCGTCCCGTTCGAACAGTAGATCGGCGTTTTGACCGGACAGGTCGCGGGCGAATACACCGTCGACCCGTCGTCACAATAGATCGGCTTCTTCACCGGACACGTCGCGGGCGAATACACCACCGTCCCGTCGTCACAGTAGATCGGCGTCTTCACCGGGCATGTCGCCGGTGAATACACGGTCGACCCGTCGTCACAGTAGATGGCCTTCGGGCACGTCGCCGGCGCGTACACGACCGTCCCGTTCGAGCACAGGGTGCCGTCGGGCTCGCCGGAATTGCCGGTCCCGTCGTGAGTTCCGGAGCCGCCGTTCCCGTCCCGGGTGCCGCCGCCGGAATTGCCGGTGCCGTCACGGGTTCCGGTGCAGTCCGAGCCACTGCAATCGCCGCCGGCGTTGTAACCGGTCGGTGCGGCCGAGGGTGCGGCGGTGGAATACTTTGCGCCGGGCGTGCTTTGAGCGGCGGTGCCCTGTGCCATGACGAACGGCGCGGTGGTGGCGGGTATGGCGGGCTGGACGGATTCCTGAGTGTCGGCCGCCCCGATTCCGGAGACCAGGGCGATGAACCCGAGGGCGACCGCGATCGCCAGTATCCGGGTGAGGAGATTCGAACTCCCCACGCCGCGTAGGAATTTCACACGCCGGATGGTCATCCCGGCACCCCGGCCTTCATGCGCACGTGTCGACATCCGGCGGACCTCGCTCGTTAGATGGTAAGTCCCGCACTCCCGCTCGTGCAGGCTTCTCACCCAGGCGTTACCTGAACGCTAAGTGGGTCCGACCGGCCGGTCGTGAGTAGCCCGGTGCTGGAGTTCATCGCCGGTATATCGCGATTCGAGGCGCCGGCGTTCATACCGTTTCGAGGTCCGGACGACCCGATCCGCGGGGCACACCGGCGACACGCCGCGGCGGGGAGCACAATGGCGACCATGCATCGTGCCGCGCCCAAAGCCGATATCGACGAATCCGCGCTGACCGTGACCGCGCCGAAGACCGAGGCCGCGGGCGTCAAGGCGGTCACCGTGGCCTTGGAGCGCGCGGTCGAGGAGATGGGTGTGGTGCGCACCGCCCGCACCCTGGCCCGGGTCAATCAGCGGCACGGCTTCGATTGCCCCGGCTGCGCCTGGCCCGAACCGACCGGTATGCGCCGTCCGGCGGAGTTCTGTGAGAACGGCGCGAAGGCGGTCGCCGAGGAAGCCACGCTGCGCACCGTCACCCCGGAGTTCTTCGCCCGGCATTCGGTCGAGGAATTGGCCGGCAAGTCCGGTTACTGGCTGGGCCAGCAGGGCCGCCTCACCCATCCGATGGTGCTGCGCCCCGGCGATACCCACTACTCCCCCATCGGATGGGACGACGCCTACCGGCTCATCGCCGAGTCGTTGAACGGGCTGGCCTCCCCCGGCGAAGCGGTCTTCTACACCTCCGGCCGCACCGCCAACGAGACCGCCTTCCTCTATCAGCTGCTGGTCCGCCGCTTCGGAACCAACAATCTGCCGGACTGCTCCAATATGTGCCACGAATCCTCGGGCGCGGCCTTGACCAGCTCCATCGGCATCGGCAAGGGCTCGGTGACGATCGACGACTTCAAGCACGCCGACCTGATCATCGTGGCCGGGCAGAATCCGGGCACCAATCATCCGCGCATGCTCTCCGCGCTGGGCGAGGCGAAGGCCCACGGCGCCAAGGTGATCGCGGTCAACCCGCTGCCGGAGACCGGCCTGCTCGGGTTCAAGGACCCGCAGACGGTGAAGGGTTTCACCGGCGGCATCAGCATCGCCGACGATTTCCTCCAGATCCGGCTGGGCGGCGATATGGCGCTGTTCCAAGGCTTGGGCAAGCTGCTGTTCGAGGCGGAGGATCGCGCGCCGGGCACCGTGGTGGATCGGGCGTTCGTGGACCGGCACACCGCCGGATTCGCCGCCTACGAGCAGCAGATGCGCGCCGTCGACCTCGGCGTGGTCGAGCAGGCCACCGGCCTGACCCGCGCGGACCTCGACCGCACCGCCCGGCTGCTGGCCGAATCCAAGGCCGTGATCATCTGCTGGGCAATGGGTTTGACCCAGCAGGTGCACGGCGTGGCCACCATCGAGGAGGCCACCAACCTGCTGCTGCTGCGCGGCATGATCGGCAAGCCGGGCGCGGGCGTGTGCCCGGTACGCGGGCACTCCAATGTGCAGGGCGATCGCACCATGGGCATCTGGGAGCAGATGCCCGAGGCGTTCCTGGCGGCCCTGGACCGCGAGTTCGGCATCACCTCTCCACGCGAGCACGGCTGGGACACAGTGGATTCCATTCGCGCCATGCGCGACGGGCGCGGCAAGGTGTTCTTCGGCATGGGCGGCAATTTCGTCTCCGCCACCCCCGATACCGAGGTGACCGAGGCGGCGCTGCGCAATTGCGAACTGACCGTGCAGGTTTCGACGAAACTCAATCGCAGCCATGTGGTGCACGGCCGCACCGCGCTCATCCTGCCCACCCTGGGGCGCACCGACGAGGATCTGCAAGACGGTGTGCGCCAGCAGGTTTCGGTGGAGGACTCGATGTCGATGGTGCATCTGTCCACCGGCCGCCTCACTCCGGTGAGCGACCAGCTGCGCAGCGAGGTCGCCATCGTCTGCGAGCTGGCCCGGCAGCTGTTCGGCCCCGGCGACACCATCCCGTGGGACGAGTTTCGCCGCGACTACGACAAGATCCGCGACGCCATCGCCAATGTGGTCCCCGGCTGCACCGACTACAACGCGAAGGTACGGGGCCGCAACGGCTTCCAGCTCCCGCACCCGCCGCGGGACGCCCGTGAATTTCGCACCGCCACCGGCAAAGCCAATTTCGCGGTCAACGAATTGCATTGGCTGCCGGTCCCGGAGGGTCGCCTGATCCTGCAAACCCTGCGCAGCCACGACCAGTACAACACCACCATCTACGGCCTGGACGACCGTTACCGCGGCATTCACAACGGCCGCCGCGTGGTGCTCGTCCACCCGGACGACATCGCCGAACTCGGTTTCACCGAGGACGATCTGGTCGATGTGATCTCCGAATGGACCGACGGCACCGAACGCAAGGTCACCGGATTCCGGCTGGTCGGCTACGCCACGCCCCGGGGCAACGCCGCCGCCTACTACCCGGAGACCAACCCGTTGGTCCCGCTCGACCATGTCGCACGCCGCTCCAACACCCCCGCCTCCAAAGCCGTCACCATCCGCCTCGAACGGCACGTGCACACCGCATGAGCCGAGTCACCGCCCGCCGCCGCACCCTGCGCATCACCCCGAACGGCGTCATCACCCGCCCCGATTCCGTCGCGGTCGAGGAACCCCTGGAGATCCGTACCGCCGGGCAGTCGCTGACGGTCACCATGCGCACCCCCGGCGCGGATATCGACCTGATCCACGGTTTCCTCTACGCCGAGGGCATCATCGACTCCGCCGAGGACATCGTCACCGCCCGCTACTGCGCGGGCACCGACGAGGACGGCCGGAACACCTACAACGTCCTCGATGTGCAGCTGCGCCGGCCGGTCCCGATCGCGCCCCGGAATTTCCTCACCAACAGCGCTTGCGGACTTTGCGGGAAGACCGCGCTGGATGAGGTCCGCACCCGCATCCGCCATCCGCTGCCCGCCGACGGCCCACGGGTGGAGCTCGAAGTTCTCACCAAGCTCCCCGCCGAACTCCGTTCCCGCCAGCAGGTTTTCGATGCCACCGGTGGCCTGCACGCCGCGGCCCTGTTCACCATCGACGGCACCGCCCTGGCCGTGCGCGAGGACATCGGCCGCCACAATGCCGTGGACAAGCTGATCGGCTGGGCGCTGCGCGAGAACCGGCTGCCCGCCGGCGATCTGCTGCTCATGGTCAGCGGCCGCGCCTCCTTCGAACTGGTGCAGAAGGCCGCCATGGCGGGCATTCCGCTGATGGGCGCGGTGTCTGCCCCCAGTTCCCTCGCCGTCGACCTGGCGGCCGAAACCGGCGTCACCCTCATCGGTTTCCTGCGCGGCGAAACCATGAACATCTACACCGGCGAGCACCGCATCGTCCTCTGAGCTGGTCCCGGAGAGTGAAGCTCAGCGGTCCGCGCGGATTCCGCGACTGCTAGTCTGCCCCCTAGAACCCGTTCCAATTTCTTGGGAGATTCCATGGCAGCGCAGCCCCGTGATGTGGTCGAACAGTATGTGAAGCTGGTAGCCACCGGCCCGACCGACGCCATTGTCGAGCTCTACGCCGAGAACGCCACCGTGCAGGACCCGATCGGCGGCGAGACCCGGGTCGGGCACGACAAGATCCGTGAGCTGTACGCGGCGCTGGAGTACATGCAGCGCGAGACCGAACTGCACACCGTGAAGGTCAAGGACAATCACGCGGCGGTGTCGTTCACCATGGTCGGCACCGTCAACGGGCAGCGCATGACCCTCGCCCCCATCGACGTCATGGAGTTCGACGACGCGGGCAAGATCATCAGCATGCGGGCCTACTGGGGTCCCGAGGACCTGAAGATGGAGCCCATCGAGGGCTGATTGCCCCTTGTCCGCCTCCCGCCGGGCGAATTACGGTGTCATCACCATTGATTCGACGGCGGGAGGGCCGATGCGGATCTCATTGCACGGCACCGGTGACGGGGTTCGGGTGCGGATGCGGCTGGAGGTGAACCGGCGGCGCTGGCTGGCGCTGCTGATCATGCTCGGCGTTCTCGCGGCGCAGGCGCTGATCATCGGGTTGTGGGCGGTGGTCGCGCCGGAATCGTTCTACAACTCCTTCCCCGGCTTCGGGATGCACTGGGTGCGGGTGGACGGGCCCTACAACCATCATCTGGCGGGCGACGTCGGCGCGTTCTTCCTGGCGATGGGCGTGATGACGGGCGCCGCGCTGTACCTGCGCGACAGCCTGCTCGGCCGTATCGCCGGACTGGGCTGGATCGTGTTCGGGGTACCGCACCTGCTGTACCACGCCCTGCACCGACCCGCCGAACTCGGCACCTTCGACTTCACCCTCAGTCTCATTGCGGCCCTTGCCCTTCCGGCACTCGGGCTGGCCTGCGTGCTGGTCGCACCGAAGGAGCGCCGCCAGGTTCCCGAACCGCGGCCGGTCACCTTCAGGTTCAACCGGCAACAGCGCTGAGATCTCCCTTCGAACCGCCCATCGGACCGATGAGTTCTCCGATGCCGCACCGTCGTAACAGGTGTAGCGCAAGCGCCGATTTTCGGAGTAGCGGAGTACCGGTTCAATGGCGAACCGTGGGGATCAAAGGCGATCACCGAGCACTCCGAATCTGCCCCGGCGCATCACGACGGCAACGGAGCAGGAGAGAAACACAATGGAGCTTTCGGTTACGCAATTCGTCACGCTGGACGGTGTCTATCAGGCGCCCGGCGGGCCGGAGGAAGATCCGAGCGGGGGTTTCACCCACGGGGGATGGTCAGCGCCCTACGGCGACGAGGCATTCGGTGAGTTCATGGTCGGCGTGTTCGAGAACGTGGATGCGTTCCTGCTCGGCCGCAAGACCTACGAGATCTTCAACAGCTACTGGCCGCGTCACAACGACCCGGCCGACCCGATCGCCTCGAAGCTGAACGACCTGCCGAAGTACGTGGCGTCCAGCACCCTGGAGAGTGCCGACTGGTCGGGCGCGGAGGTGCTCCGCGGCGACCTGGTCAAAGAGGTCACCGAACTCAAAGCGCGCCCGGGCCGCGAACTCCAGGTCCACGGCAGCGGCAACCTCGCCCAGAGCCTGCTCGCCCACGGCCTGGTCGACACCCTGCACGTGCTGACCTTCCCGGTGATCCTCGGATCCGGCAAACGCTTCTTCACCGATGGCGCCCAGCCGACCGGCCTCGAACTCACCGCCTCCCGCACCACCCCCAAGGGCGTCGTGCTCTCCACCTACCGCGCCGCCGGCGCACCGACCTACGGCGATTACGGCGACTGATCCGAAAACGAAAGCGGCCCCGCGATATTCGCGGGGCCGCTTTCGTAGGCCGACTTTTCGGTTTGCCGGGTTCCAAGGGTGAAACCCCGAGTCTCTCCGGCGACCGAGGGGTTTCAGGGGTGAAACCCCTGAGAGCCCCGAGAGTTGGTTACGCCGACTTCTCGCGGCGTTCCGGACCGGACTGACGCTTGCGCGGCACGATGGTCGGCAGCACGTTGTCGTTGACGGTGTCGGCGGTGACGACCACCTTCGCCACGTCATCGCGGCTGGGGATGTCGTACATGACCGGCAGGAGGACTTCCTCCATGATGGCCCGCAGACCACGCGCACCGGTCCCGCGCAGGATCGCCTGATCCGCAACGGCTTCCAGCGCGTCCTCGGTGAATTCCAGATCCACGCCGTCCATTTCGAACAGGCGCACATACTGCTTCACGAGAGCGTTCTTCGGCTCGCCCAGAATCCGGACCAGAGATTCCTTGTCCAGGTTGGTCACCGAAGCCACTATCGGCAACCGGCCGATGAACTCCGGAATCAAACCGAACTTGATCAAGTCCTCCGGCATGACATCCGCGAAGTGATCGGCGGTGTCGATCTCGGCCTTGGAGCGGACTTCCGCGCCGAAACCGATGCCGCGCTTGCCGACCCGGTCCTGCACGATCTTCTCCAGGCCCGCGAACGCGCCCGCCACGATGAAAAGCACGTTCGTGGTGTCGATCTGGATGAATTCCTGATGCGGGTGCTTGCGTCCACCCTGGGGCGGCACCGAAGCCTGCGTGCCCTCCAGGATCTTCAGCAGCGCCTGCTGCACGCCCTCACCCGAGACATCGCGGGTGATGGACGGGTTCTCCGACTTGCGGGCGATCTTGTCGACCTCGTCGATGTAGATGATGCCGGTCTCGGCCCGCTTGACGTCGTAGTCGGCGGCCTGGATCAGCTTCAGCAGGATGTTCTCCACATCCTCACCCACATACCCGGCCTCGGTCAGCGCCGTGGCGTCCGCGATGGCGAACGGCACGTTCAGCATCTTGGCCAGCGTCTGCGCCAGATACGTCTTGCCGCAACCCGTCGGGCCGAGCATGAGAATGTTCGACTTCATCAACTCGACCGGTTCGCCCCGGGAGTCACGGCCCTTGTCGCCGGCCTGAATTCGCTTGTAGTGGTTGTAAACCGCGACCGCGAGAGTGCGCTTGGCAGAATCCTGGCCGATCACGTACTGCTCGAGGAAGTCGCGGATTTCCGCGGGCTTCGGCAGTTCGTCGAGCTTGACCTCGCTGGATTCGGCGAGCTCTTCCTCGATGATCTCGTTGCACAGGTCGATGCACTCGTCACAGATGTACACCCCCGGTCCCGCAATGAGCTTCTTGACCTGCTTCTGGCTCTTTCCGCAGAACGAGCACTTGAGCAGATCGCCGCCATCACCGATGCGCGCCATCTCCTGGGTCCCTACTTCCTTGTCCGCGTGCAACCGTCTGTCCCGGCTGAGGGCGAACTGCCATCTGTAAAGCGTAATACCGCCACCTCGCGAAAGGTGTTGCGGTGATTCGGCCGTCTAGAACCGAAAGGCAGAGCCGACAACCACGAGCAAAGGTCCCTAGAGTGACCGTACCCGTTATTCACGACCGAGGTCGATAACTCGAGCATGTTTCTCGCGGGACATGTGCCTGGACTCACCGTTGCCGGGTGATGGAGCCGCACGCGACTCCACCACCCGCCGATCTCACTTCTGAGCGCTGAGCTTGCGGTATCCGAACACCTGGTCCACGATCCCGTATTCCTTCGCCTCTTCGGCGGTCAGGATCTTGTCCCGGTCGGTGTCCTTGCGAATCGTGTCCGCGTCCTTGCCGGTGTGGCGCGCGAGGGTGGTCTCCATGAGACGACGCATGCGCTCGATCTCCGCGGCCTGGATCTCCAGATCCGAGACCTGACCCTGGATACCACCGGAGGTGGAGGGCTGGTGGATGAGCACGCGGGCGTTCGGGAGGCAGGCCCGCTTGCCGGGGGTGCCGGCGGCCAGGAGCACCGCGGCGGCGGAGGCGGCCTGACCCAGGCAGACGGTGGACACGTCGGCCCGCACGTACTGCATGGTGTCGTAGATGGCCATCAGCGCGGTGAAAGAGCCACCGGGCGAGTTGATGTACATGGTGATGTCGCGGTCCGGGTCCTGGGACTCCAGCACCAGCAGCTGCGCCATGATGTCGTTCGCCGAGGTGTCGTCGACGGTCGCGCCGAGGAAGATGATGCGTTCCTCGAACAGCTTGTTGTACGGGTCGGTGGTCTTGATGCCGAGGGTGGTCTGCTCGGTGAAGGTCGGCAGGATGTAGCGGGCCTGCGGCGGCACGCTGCCACCGGCGGCGGCGAAAGTGATGCCCGCGGCCCGCGGATCGATCATGTTCGACATATGCGTCTCCAAAGATTCTGTGAGATGGGCTGCGGGACTAGGCGTTGCCGTTGGCCTGACGGGCGTGGGTGATCACCTTGTCGATGAAGCCGTACTCCAGCGCCTCTTTGGCGGTGAACCAGCGGTCGCGATCGGCGTCGGCGGTCACCTGCTCGATGGACTTGCCGGTGTGCTGCGCCTGGAGCTCGTTCAATTCGCGCTTGGTGTAAGCGAACTGCTCGGCCTGGATCGCGATGTCGGCGGCGGAACCACCGAGGCCGGCCGAGGGCTGGTGCATCATGATGCGCGCGTGCGGCAGGGCGTAGCGCTTGCCCTTGGTGCCGGCGGCGAGCAGGAACTGGCCCATGGAGGCGCACAGGCCCATGCCGTAGGTGGCGACGTCGCACTCCGAGAGCTGCATGGTGTCGTAGATCGCCATACCGGCGGTCACCGAGCCGCCGGGCGAGTTGATGTAGAGCGAGATGTCCTTGGTCGGATCCTCGGCCGAGAGCAGGAGGATCTGGGCGCACAGCTTGTTCGCGATGTCGTCGTCGACCTGAGTGCCCAGGAAGATGATGCGCGAGCTCAGCAGGCGCTCGTACACCGAATCACTGAGGTTCAGACCAGCAGTCGCGGATGCTATCTGCACCCCTGCCTGATTGATTGTCACAGATACCTGCCCTCTCTCAACGGCTCGGTTAACAAGCCCCTACTGATTCGCTGACACAAACCCTAACGAAACAGGACGGCACCGAACTCCCGGTACCGCCCTGCTTCGCTCACAGCGCAAACCTACTACCCACCTCTCGGAAAGGCTCTCAGGGGCTACGCCCCCGAACCCCCGAGTGCGATTCCGCCGCGCCCGCGTGAACGCGGGCGCGGCGGTCCCGCTGTCGAAAGTTGGGTCGTGGCCCGCTTACTTCGCCTCGGCCTCGGCGGCTTCGGTGGCATCGGCCACGGTCGCGAGCTCTTCGGCGGAGACCTCTTCGGCCTCTTCGGCCGGGTTGCCGAACATCTCGGTGGTGTCCACGGCATTGCCGGCGGTGTCGGTGACGTTGGCCGCCACGACGACGCCCGCGAGGGCCTTACCGCGACGCACGTCGGCGAAGACGGCGCCGAGCTGGCCGGCCTGCTGGATCTGCTGGATGAACTGATCCGGCGACATGCCGTAGCGCTGCGCCTGGAAGATGATGCGTTCCATCAGC
Source organism: Nocardia inohanensis NBRC 100128 (assembly GCF_001612945.1). Taxonomy (GTDB): domain Bacteria; phylum Actinomycetota; class Actinomycetes; order Mycobacteriales; family Mycobacteriaceae; genus Nocardia; species Nocardia inohanensis. The sequence goes on along the minus strand of NZ_BDBK01000017.1, from coordinate 463,580 downwards.
TCGTCCTGGCCGACCTGGGTGTTCTCCGCCTCGGCGACGGTGTCCAGGAGCAGCTGGGTCTTGACCGACTTCTCGGCGGCTTCCTTGGTGTCCTTGTCGAACTCCTCGCGGGAGGAGCCCTGGGCCTCGAGCGCCTCGGCCAGCTTGGCCTCGTCGTGATCGAAGCCGTGGACGGCGTCGTGCAGCACGGCGTCGATCTCGGCCTGGACGACCTTCTCCGGCAGCGGGATGTCGGTGGCCTCGATGAGGGCCTCCAGCACCTTGTCGCGGATCTCGCCGGCCTGCTGCACCTTCTTGGCGCGCTCGACGCGGGTCTTGAGGTCGGCCTTCAGCTCGTCGATGGTGTCGAATTCGCTTGCCAGCTGGGCGAATTCGTCATCGGCCTCGGGCAGCTCGCGCTCCTTGACCGACTGCACGGTGACGGTGATGACGGCGTCCTTGTCGGCGTGCTCGCCGGCGACCAGCTTGGAGGTGAAGTCCTTGGACTCGCCCTCCTTGAGGCCGATCAGGGTCTCGTCCAGGCCCTCGATGAGCTGGCCGGAGCCGACCTCGTGGGACAGGCCGGTGGTGGAGGCCTCGGTGACCTCTTCGCCGTCGACGGTGGCGGACAGGTCGATGGAGACGAAGTCACCGCTGGCGATGGCGCGCTCGACCGGCTTCAGGGTGCCGAAGCGCTGCTGCAACGAGGTGAGCTGCTCCTCGATGTCCTCGTCCTTGACCTCGATCGGGTCGACGGTGACGGCGATGGACGAGAAGTCCGGCAGGGTGATCTCGGGGCGGACGTCGACCTCGGCGGTGAACGCCAGCTCGTCGCCGTCTTCGATCTTGGTGATCTCGATCTCCGGCTGGCCGATGACCTTCAGCTCGGTGGAGATGACGGCCTCGCTGTAGCGCTTGGGCAGCACGTCGTTGACGACCTGCTCCAGCACGGCGCCACGGCCGACGCGCGCCTCGAGGAGCTTGGCCGGCGCCTTGCCCGGACGGAAGCCGGGGATACGGATCTGCTGAGCGAGCGCCTTGTACGCGCGGTCGAAGTCCGGCTTGAGCTCCTCGAAGGGCACCTCGACATTGATCCGGACCCGGGTCGGGCTCAGCTGCTCGACGGTGCTCTTCACGGACATGCTCCTTGTTCGTAGTTCATGGTTGACGTCTGGTTCCCCCCGAACGCATCCCGACCAGGTTAGTTGACGGGTATCCGGGACGTGTAACCGGTCGCGCTCGGGATCGGCGCGACCTCGTCATCCCGGCATGCTTTCGGCCGGGATCCACACGGTGCCGCGTGGGTTCCGGCCGAAGGCGCTCCGGAATGACGGAAGTTGCGTTCTCGCTAACCGACCTTGACGGCGTCGGTTACGAACACCAGGGTCTCGTTGGGCTTCATGCCGCCCGGCGGACGGCTGCCGTAGCCCAGGTCCGGCGGGACGATGAGCAGCCGGCGCGTGCCCTGCTGCACGTCGATCAGGCCCTGATCCCAGCCCTTGATGACCTTGCCCGCGCCCAGCGTCAAGGTGAAGGGTTCACCGCGCTTGAACGAGCTGTCCAGGGTCTTGCCGTCGGACCAGGTGACGAGCGAGTAGTTCATCTCGAGCGGCTGACCCGTGGCCGCGCCCGCTCCCTTGCCGGGCACCAGATCCTTGACGAGCAGCTGCTTCGGCGCATCGCAGTCCTGCGGGATGGTGATCTTCGGCGCCTCACCGAAGCCGCCCTCGACCTTCACATCGTCGGCGGTGCACTCCCGCCCCTTGCTCGCCGCCGTGCCGGTGGCGGCCGCGCTCGCGCTGCTCGCGGTGGTGCTCGGTGTCTTGGTGTCGTTGTCACTGGAGCTGCCGCATCCGGCCAGCACCAGCCCGGCCGCCGCGATCACTCCGATCGTCCCCGCCAAGCGCATTCGAGCTCCTGTTCGCCGAGTCTGCGGCGCGCGCAAGAGTTTGCGACGCCGCGCCGAACCTACACGCCCGGCGCGATCGTGCCCCGCCGAGGTGGCGTATGGCCTGTTCAGAAGGGTAATCACGAGGTTGCGTGAGACGGAAATTGGTTGCGATGCCCACCGGCGTACGCGAGCATCTCAGGGTGCTGTTGACGATTACCTGTACGCGACCGGAGGACGCCGCCTGGGAGGCGAGCGCCCTGGGCTTTCTGCTGCACAAGAATCCCGCGCGCCTGCAACAGTTCGAACAGTCTTACGGTGTGGCCCAAGTCTTTTACCCCGAGGCCGAGGCCGGCCGCTGCACCGCCGCCCTGCTGCTGGAGATCGATCCGGTCCGCCTGGTGCGCGGAAAGTCCAGGGGCAACCAGGAATTCAGCCTCGGTCAGTACGTGAACGATCGCCCGTACGCGGCATCCTCCCTGCTGGCGGTGGCGATCTCCACGGTCTTCGGCTCCGCCCTGCACGGCCGCTGCAAACAGCGCCCCGAATTGGCGGAAACCGCTCTGCCGCTTCACATCGAACTCCCGGCGGTACCCTGCAAGGGTGGCCCGGAGTCGGCGGGACGCGTCTTCGCGCCCTTGGGCTGGCAGGTCACCGCCACTCCCCTGCCGCTGGATCCGGCCTTCCCGGAATGGGGCGATTCCCATTACGTCCGACTGGAACTCACCGGAACCCTCCGGCTGGCCGACGCCCTTTCCCACCTGTATGTCCTGCTGCCCGTCCTCGACGGCGGCAAGCACTACTTCCTGGACGAGACCGAGATCGACAAGCTGCTCCGCGCCGGCGAAACCTGGCTTTCCGCGCATCCGGAACGCGAATGGATCACCCGCCGCTACCTGACCCGGCGGCATTCCCTGGTGCGCACCGCCCTGGCCCGCCTGGCCGAACTCGACGACACCGACCCCGAGGAACTGGGCGCGGTCGAGATCGATTACGACGATGACCCGGACCCGTCACCATCCGCCACTCCGGCCGCGACGGGACCGAGCGAACACCGCCCGGCGACGACCGACGCCCGCAACTCCGGCGCGGAATCGATTTCGCCCGTTGGTAATTCAACTCGATCGCAGTACGACGACGGTTCGGGCCCCACCGGCCCGTCCGACACCGAACCGGTATCCGCCGGAGCGGGCCCGGTTCCCGGCTCGCATGGATCCGGCGCTGACGCGCGGCTCGCCGACCGCGGCGGGGCCACCTCGGAATCGGGGGCGGCGGGGTCCACGGCGGCTGCTGAATCCACGGGGCGGGCGGGCGGCGTGGCCGCCACCGAGGGTGACGTGGGTTCGGGTGCCGCGACCGAGCGGCAGCCCTCGCTGGCAACGCTGCGGAAGGCGGCCGTCATCGCCGCGCTGCGGGCGACCGGTGCGACGCGGGTGCTGGATCTCGGGTGTGGCGAGGGTGCGCTGCTGCGAGAGCTGGTGGCGGACCGGACGTTCGGCGAGATCGTGGGAGTCGATGTGTCGATGCGGGCGCTGCATATCGCGCAGCGGCGGATGCGGCGGCTGCCGGAGTGGCAGGCGCGGCGGGTCACGCTGCGGCAGGGGGCGCTGACGTATACGGATGCTTCGTTGCGCGGTTATGACGCGGCGGTGCTGATGGAGGTCGTCGAGCATGTGGATCAGTCCCGGTTGAATGCGCTCGAGCATGCGGTATTCGGTTCGGCCGCACCGGGTTCGGTGATTGTCACGACGCCGAACGGCGAATACAACGTGTTGTACGAGGGCATGACGCCGGGGGCGTTCCGGCATTCGGATCACCGGTTCGAGTGGAGCCGTGCGGAATTCGCGGAATGGGCGCAGCGGGTCGGCGAAACGTACGGATACACCGTGCGATTCGAGCCGGTCGGGGTTATCGATGAAGTGCTGGGCGCGCCGACACAGTTGGCGGTGTTCAGCAAAGGTAGTGGGAACGACAGCGATACGAAAGGAGCCGCGTAATGGCTGAGCTGTCCATTCCGGTGCTGTCGCTGGTCGTTCTGATCGGCAGTACCGGGTCGGGGAAATCGACGTTCGCGCACAAGCACTTCCGGTCCACCGGTGTGCTGTCCTCGGACGGCTATCGCGGGATCGTCAGCGATGACGAGAACGATCAGGGCGCCACGCAGGACGCGTTCGACCTGCTGCACCACGTGGCGGGCGTGCGGTTGCGGCGTGGGCTGCGGACCGTCATCGACGCCACCAACGTGCAGCCGAAGGCGCGGCAGGCGCTGATCGAGCTGGCACGCGCGCACGACGTGCTGCCGGTGGCCATCGTGCTGGAGGTGCCGGACCAGGTCTGCATCGAGCGCAATGCCGCGCGGCCCGAGCGCGCCCACCTGGGTGCGCACGTGGTGACGCGGCAGCAGCGGGAACTGCGCCGGAGCCTGAAATTCCTGGAACGCGAAGGCTTCCGGAAGGTGCACGTGCTGCGCGGGCTCGAGGAGATCGAGGCCGCGACCATCGTCGACGAGCGGTTGTGGAACGACAAGAGCGACCTGACGGGGCCGTTCGATGTGATCGGGGATGTGCACGGCTGCCGGTCCGAACTGGAGACGCTGCTGGGCGAACTCGGGTACGCGGTGGAACGCGATGCCCAGGGGCGTGCGGTGAACGCGCGTCATCCGGAAGACCGCACGGCGGTGTTCGTCGGCGATCTGGTGGATCGCGGCCCGGACACCCCGGGCGTGCTGCGGCTCGTCATGGGCATGGTGCGGGCCGGAAACGCCTTGTGCGTCACCGGTAATCACGAATTCAAGCTGGTGCGTGCGCTCGACGGCCGCAAGGTCAAGGTGGCGCACGGGCTGGCCGAATCCCTCGAACAGTTCGAGCGCGAGGACGCGGACTTCCGCAAGACCGCGCACGAGTTCATGCGCTCCCTGGTCAGCCACTACGTCCTCGACGGCGGGCAGCTGGTGGTCGCGCACGCGGGGCTGAAGGAGCAGTTCCACGGCCGCGCCTCGGGCCGGGTGCGCGAATTCGCCATGTACGGCGAATCCACCGGCGAGACCGACGAATACGGCCTGCCGGTGCGTTATCCGTGGGCCAACGACTACCGGGGCAAGGCACTGGTGCTGTACGGCCACACGCCCATGACCAACCTCGTGTGGGTGAACAACACGCTGTGCCTGGACACCGGCGTGGTGTTCGGCGGGCAGCTGTCGGCGCTGCGCTATCCGGAGCGTGAACCGGTCTCGGTGCCGGCGGAACAGGTCTGGTACGAGCCGGCGCGCCCGTTGCAGCCCGCCACGCTGGTGCCGGGAACCGGTGTGGTGCACCGGGATCCGGGCGTACTGGACCTCGACGACGTGACCGGCCGCCGGGTGGTGGAGACGCGCCACCTCGGCCGGGTGAGCGTGCAGGAGGACGCGGCGAGCGCGGCACTGGAGGTGATGAGCCGCTTCGCGGTGGATCCGCGCTGGCTGGTGTATCTCCCGCCGACCATGTCACCGTGCGCGACCTCGCAGCGCGACGGGTATCTCGAGTATCCCGAGCAGGCGTTCGAGTACTACCGCTCCGAGGGTGTGGACACCGTGGTGTGCGAGGAGAAGCACATGGGTTCGCGTGCGGTGCTTGTGGTTTCGCGATCGCCGGAGGTCGCGCGGGATCGCTTCGGCATCGACGACGGCAGCACCGGCGCGATCTACACCCGCACCGGCCGCCCGTTCTTCGACAGCCCGCGGCAGACCGAATCGCTGCTGGCGCGGGTCCGGGCGGCCATCGAAAAGGCCGGTCTGTTCGATGGTCTCGGCACCGACTGGCTGGTGCTCGACACCGAGCTGATGCCGTGGTCGGCGAAGGCGCTCGGCCTGCTGCGCACCCAGTACGCGGCGGTCGGCGCCGCGGCCCGCGCCTCCCTCGGTGCCGCCGCGCGCGCCCTCGCCGACGCTGCCGAAAGGGGCCTGGACGTAGCCGATCTCGCCGAGCGCACCGACGCCCGCCGAGTCGACGCCGACGCCTTCACCAAGGCCTACGGCGGCTACTGCTGGCCGACCGACGGACTGGACGGTGTGCGCCTCGCCCCCTTCCAACTGCTGGCCGGGCAAGGCGCGAATTACGCCGTGCGCGAACACAACTGGCACCTGGAGCAGATCGACCGGCTGGTAGCCATCGACCCCGACCTGTTCACCCCCACCCGCCGGCTGGTCGTGGACCTCGCCTCCCCCGACAGCGAAGCCGCAGCAACCGCATGGTGGGTGGAGATGACCGCGGCGGGCGGCGAGGGCATGGTCGTCAAGCCCCTCGGCTCCCTGGTGACCGGAACGGGAACGAGAAGCGGCCGCCCGGTCCAACCCGGTGTGAAATGCCGTGGCCCGGAATACCTCCGGATCATCTACGGCCCGGAGTACCTGCGCCCGGCGAACCTCACCCGGCTCCGCCAGCGCGGCCTGGGCGGCAAGCGCTCCCTCGCGCTGCGCGAATACGCCCTCGGCCTGGAGTCCCTGGACCGCTTCGTCGCGGCGGAACCGCTCTGGCGGGTCCACGAGGCCGTCTTCGCAGTCCTGGCCCTCGAAACCGAACCGGTAGACCCCCGCCTCTAGACGACGCGCACCCCCAAAAAAGGACCGCGCGGTCAGTGGGAACTGGTTGCGGCATCGGCCGAGAAGGCCCCGCAACCAGTTCCCACTGATCAATCGTTCAGGTACTCGACCAAGCGATCGAGGAAGGGGCGCTGGCCCTTTCCCAGCTTTTCGTGGGCGATGGCGGGGGTGAACCATTCGGCTCGGTCTATTTCGGGGAATTGGGCGATGCGGCCGGAGCGGGGCGGCCATTCCATATCGAAGGTGCCGGGGACGACGTCGGCCGGGTCGAGGTCGCCCTCCACCGCCCAGACGGTCACCTCTTTACGGCCGCGGCCACTGCCGTACTGCACATTGCCGAGTGGAATCCAGTCGCCTTCGGGGACGGGAAGGCCGAGCTCCTCGGTGAATTCCCGGCGGGCGGCGGCTTGCAGGTGGCCGTCGGCGGGGTCGATTTCGCCCTTCGGGATCGACCACGCCGCCGCGTCCTTCTTCGCCCAGAGCGGTCCGCCCATGTGGCCGAGGAGTACTTCCAGGTCGGGAGATCGGCGGAAAAGCAGGACGCCGGCGCTGTACCTGAGGCTCATTCCTGGCAGTCTGCCGCGTTCGGGTCACGCGTGCGCACTCCGGGCGCTACAGTTGGCGACGCTTCGGCAAACCATAGGGCGGGATCATTTTTCGATAATCTCGCGCTAATTTCCGGCGGATCCTGGGGGACCGAAAGGGAATCGGCCCCCGCGCGTTCGTTTAAGCTCCAGCGGTTGGATCTGCCCACACCTGATGACGGATTGGATACCGCATGGAGTTCCGCTGCGCCACCGCGGCAACCACCCTGGTGATCGGCGCACTGACCGTGGCTACCGGCCTGGCGAACGCCGAGCCCGCAGCTCCGCAGGAGACCACACCCGAGCACATCGCCTACTCGACGAAGCTCGTCGACAAAACGGTCGTCACCACTCTCAAGGGCGGCACCTTCACCCTCACCAAGGCCCGCGCGAGCGATATCGCCGCCGGCAACGACCAGCGCCTGGCCGAAAAGGACGGCGTCCCCGTGGCCGCCGACGGCGCCGCCGTCGACCCCGCCACCGTGGTCGAAGTCGCGGACGTCAAGGACGCCACCGGCAATACGGTCCTGACCCTGCCGCTGGTCTTCCACGTCGGCCCGGTCGACATCCCGGTCGCCCCGCGCCTGGACCAGGACGCCACGGTCCTCGCACTCACCCCGCAGAAGCCCGCCGGCCTCGCCATCTCCCAGCCCCTGATGGTGAAACCCGTTGCCTCGCAGGCGGAGAACCAGCGCGCCCTCAACGACTTCACCCTGCAATTCAGCCTCGGCACCTCGATCGGCACCTTCGTCGGCACCGCCCTGGGCGCCACCATCGGCTGCATCGCCACCATCGCGGCGGGCTGCATCGCCGGTCTCGCCACCGGCGCCAGCGTCGGCGGCATCATCGGCAGCATCGCGGTCGGCGGCCCCACCTTGATCGCCGCCGGCATCGACCTGCTCACCACCATGCAGGCCGCCGACGGCACCACCAAGTGGGCCGACAAGCCGAAAACCGAACCGGCACAGGTGGTTCCGACCACTACGGCCGAGCAGCCGAAGTAGGTTCAGCCCCCGAAGCGCGGTCTGCGATATCGCGCAGGCCGCGCCGGCTGCCGGGTCTCTCCGGAGAAGGCGCGGGCGACAAGCAGATTGCCGCCCGCCTGCCCTGTCCGAGAGAACGATCCGCAACTACGTATCGCAACTACTGGGCGAACCGGGCGTCGCCCCCCGCTCCCGAGCCGCCATCCCGGCCCAGCGGCCGCGCCACCTCCCGGATCGGAACCCCCTGGAGCACCGAACCCGCCCGGCGTACCCTCGGCCGATGACCGAATCCGATCCGCAACTGGAAGAACTCGCCCGGCAGTCCGCCCTGCTCCGCGAAGAAGCCCTCGGATTCATGGATTTCGCGGACGAGTTCGCCGGGGTGAACCAGCACCTGGATCAGCTCATCACCGGACTCGACGAGATCGGCCGGGAACTGGACGATGCCGTGGCCAGGTTGGAGCAGGAAGAATCGAAAGATGGTCGGGGTGACAGGATTTGAACCTGCGACCCTCCGCTCCCAAAGCGGATGCGCTACCAAGCTGCGCTACACCCCGTTCACGTTCGGCAGTGCCGACGCTCCCCGAAAAACGGGAAAGAGCGGGCGACGGGAATCGAACCCGCACCATCAGCTTGGAAGGCTGAGGTTCTACCATTGAACTACGCCCGCATGCGACGCGCATCGGAGGCCGATGCGGTATGCGTTGAGCACTGTACCGAACCTCACTCCCGGAAAGCCAATCCGGGCGGGTTCGTGCACGTCGGGCATGTCGAGGGGTGGGGATGCGGCGAGTCGCGCGAGACTCGCGGCGGGGGTGTGTAACGCGGGGGCGCCGGGAGCGATGTGACATCCGATCGCCATTCGCGAGACGCCGGGAACCTGTTCTGAAACAGGGGTTTTCGATGTCGGGTGGCTTGCTAGGATCCTTTTTGTCCGACGGGGGTATCGGAAAGGGGGCGGTGAGCGTGCGCCAGACATGGTGTGGCCGACCGCGTGGCAGTGAGATCGATCCGAAGTGTGCGACCGGCACCGGCGCCGGCACCGACATCCCGTTCGCCGGGTGAGCGCGTATGCCCATCCGACTCGACACCCGAACGGCCGCGCTGGTCGCGGCGACCATCAGGGAATGGGTGCGCTCGGTGCATCCGGGCGGGACGGGCGCCGCGGTGGGCGCCGCACCCGAACTTCCCCCGACCGATATGGAGCGGATTTTCGGCCGCGTCATCGATGAACTACTGAATCTGGCCGGGTCCGAACCGTTTCCGGTGCCCGCGGCGCGTGCCGTCGGGCGGCGGCTGGCGGAATCACCGTTCGATCGGACCCGCATGCTGGCGCCCGCCAGCCGCGCCCTGCTCGGGTTGACACCCGGGGATCCGGGGTCGTTGATCGCCACCCGGTGGCCGTTGATCGCCAGCCAGGCCATCGACAGTTATGCCGAGGCGCTGCAACAGCGGGCCCTCGCGCAGCAGGAACGCAGCCTGTCGGAGGCGGTCTCGGTGCGCGTGCAGGAGATCGCGGCCTTGCAGACCCGGCTGCGGCACGAGGCCACCCACGACGCGCTCACCGATCTGGCCAATCGCTCGCTGTTGCAGGAGCGGGTCCGGATGATGTCGACCGATCCGGCGCGCGGGGTCGGATTGCTGCTGATCGACCTGGACGACTTCAAGCAGATCAATGACGGGTTCGGGCATGCGGTCGGGGACGAGGTGCTGGTCACCATCGCCCAGCGGCTGCGCGCCACCTGCCCGCCCGAGACGGTGATCGCGCGCTACGGCGGCGACGAATTCGTGGTGGCGCTGCCCGCCCGCCGCAACAGCCTGGGTGAGCTGGCCATGCGGGTGCTGTCGGCGCTGTGCGAACCGGTGCCGACGGCCGCCGGACCGGTGCCGGCCTCGGCCAGCGTGGGCACCGCGTTCTCCCCGCCCGGCCGCGATTTCGACTTCGCGGACCTGCTGCGCAGCGCGGACCGGGCCATGTATTCGGCGAAGACGGCGGGCAAACGGCAGTTCGCGGTATCGGAACTCGACGAGGAGGTCGACTCAGGCGGACCGAGGTCCCGGTTCGCCGCGGTCGCCGGATAGTTTCGGACCTGCGGGAAAGCTGAAGTTCCACCGCACAACTCACAGCGCATGGCAAGCCTTGCGCAAATACCGCTGCGTAGGGTGGGAAGCATGGCAACGGTTGTCGTACTGCTCATCGTCCTGGTGGTCGTGCTGCTCGGCGTCGTCGCGGTCGGCGCGGCCCAGCGGGCCCGCGCCAATTCCCAGCTCGCCGATGCCAAGGCCGACGCCCGCCGGGTCATCGAACGCCTCGGCGGCCAGGTCTACAACCTCACCGGATCCGATGATCCGTCCAAGCAGGCGCTCGCCGACGCCGCCGAGCGCTTCACCGCCGCCGGCTCGCAGATCGACCAGGCGCAGAGCGTCGCGCAGGCCCGGCTCGCGAAAGAGACCGCGCTGGAAGGGCTCTACTACGTGCGGGCCGCCCGCGCCGCCATGGGGATGGATCCCGGGCCCGCCGTGCCCGAGCTCGACGGGCAGCGCAGCGCCGGCAAGGTGACCGAGGAGCGCGTGGTCGATTACGACGGGCGGCGCATCGAAGCCTCCCCCACGCCGTCGCCGGCCACGCCCAACTACTACCCGGGCGGGCGGGTCGCGGGGCGGCCGGTGCCGGCGGGCTGGTACTCCGAACCGTGGTGGAAGACCGCGCTCGTGGCGGGCGCGTGGGGTGTGGGGTCGGTGCTGCTGTTCGATGCCCTCTTCAGCGGTATGCCCGGAATCGGTTATGACTCGGCCGCTTTCGAGAGCGGGTACGGGGACGGGTATCAGGCCGGACTGGATGCCGGGGACAACGGCGGCTACGGGGATCAGACCGGCGATGCGGGTTACGACGGCGGGGCGGGTTACGACGGCGGGGCGGGTTACGACGGCGGGGCGGCCGATGCGGGTTCCGGCGACAGCGGCTGCGCCGATCCCGGCGCGGATGTCGGCGGCGGTGATTTCGGCGATTACGGAGACTTCGGCGGCTTCGACGGATTCGACAGCGGCGGCTTCTGAGGGAACCTTTTCACCCGCGGCGCACGCCCGCCTCGAGCGGCCCGAACGGGACACGCCCCGCGACATTTGACGACCCGCCGATACTGGGCGTCTGACCCACACTTTTCGGTAACCGGAAGTTGTGCCTCCGTTTCCCATGTGTTATCGATTTACAGTGCTGGTCGACCACGAGGTGAACGTTTCCGGCTCGTCGTTGTCCAGCAGGGCCGGTAACCGGCTCGTTCCGGCCGCCGGGCTGATGGTGGCGACGGCGCTGCTGGTGCTCGCGCAGCTATGGGCGTCGGCACACGACACCCTCGGGCCGCTGCACAGCCTGCTCGACGACTACCTCGCCAACCCGCAATCGGCCTTCGTGTCCTGGGCCGGTCTGGGACTGGCCTGCATCGGCGTGCCCGCGCGGGCGCGCGTCGTCAGCCTGACCGCGGCGGCGGTGCTGGACCTGCTGGTGCTCGCCCTACAGGCGGCCTGCGGCTGGCACGTATCGATCGGCACCGGGCCGACGCTCGCGCTGACGGCCCTGACCGTCACCGCCGCACGCTGGCAAGGCTCGCAGCGTCGTACGGCCTTGCACGCCATCGCTTTCGGCGTGCTGCTCATCATGGCCTCGAAGCTCGCCGACACCTGGCTGATGGTCAGCATCGTCAACGGCCCGCAGGTGCTGGACCAATACGTCCAGCTCGCCGATCGAGCGCTGGGCGAGCCCGCGTGGGTGGTGGGCCGGGTACTCGAGGCGCTGGGCCCGATCCCCTCGAACGTGCTGCACGTGGTGTACATCCAATTGCCGGTGGCCGCGGTGGTGATCGCGGCCTGGCAGCTGCGCCATGTGACGACCGGTCCGTGGCCGCGGCACAATCTGCTGCGCACCTTCCTGGTGCTGGGCGTCATCGGGCCGCTCGGCTACGTGCTGTTCCCGGTCGTGGGTCCGGTCTTCGCGTACGGGCCGCTGGGCCACGGCCTCCAGGTCGGCGACTGGCCCGATGTGCTGCCCGCGCTGACCGCTCCGCGGCCGATGCCCTTCGATACGGTGACCGCCCGCAATTGCATGCCGTCCATGCATACCGCCTGGGCGACAGCGCTGTTCATCCACTCCCGCATCGGCCCGCGCTGGCTGCGCTGGGCGGGTACTTTCTGGCTGATCGGCACGCTGCTGGCGACGCTCGGCTTCGGCTACCACTACGGCGCCGATCTGGTGGCGGGCGCGGTGCTGTGCATGACGGTCGAGTCGGCGCTGCGGGAACCCGAGCGCGGCTGGAGCTGGATCCGGGTGCGCCCGGTGGCGCTGGGTGCCGCGGTCTTCGCCGGGCTGCTGCTGTCCTACCGTTTCCTGGCCGTCACCATGGCCGACTATCCGATTCCGGCCGGAATCGCGGTGCTGGGCGCGCTGGCGGCGGTCTGGGTGGTGTTCTACGCGACCTGGTTCGCCGCGCCGCACGGCCGGCTGGCGCGCTGGGGTGGGCGCACCATGCCGGAAACCATCGGATTAGCCGTTGATTAGCCACTCTCGCAACGGAATCCGCATATCCCGCGCGCACGTCAAAAGGTTAGGGTCTGCTTGATGATCACGACGCGGGCGGGGCAGCGCAGCTTGCTGCACAAACTGAAGACAGACGAACGAACCAGCCTTCCGCGGACGCCGATCGCGCTCGGAATCCTGCTCTCGGTGACCGTCACGCTCATCATTTCGAGGCTGCACGGCTTCCTCGACCTGCAAGTTTATCGAGTGGACACCCGGTCCTGGCTGTACAACGACACCGCGCTGTACGGTCCGACGCTGCCGGTCGCGGGGCATACGGATCTGCCGTTCACCTATCCCCCGTCCGCGGCGATCTTGATGACACCGCTGGCGGTCATGCCGCTGTGGCTGGCCGAACAGCTGTTGACCGCGAGTTCGCTGGCCTGTCTCGCGGTGACCATCTGGCTGGTGCTGTCCCGGGTTCGCCCGGACCTCGATCAGCGCCTCAAAGTCACCGTGACCGCGGGCGCGGTCGTCGCGCTGCTGGCCATCGAACCCGTGCGCATCACCCTCTGGTTCGGTCAGGTCAATATGGTCCTGATGGCCGCCGTCGCACTCGACTGCCTGACCGAGAAGCCGCGCTGGCCGCGCGGCGTACTGGTCGGCATCGCCGCCGTCACCAAACTCACCCCGGCCGCGTTCATCCTGTACTTCCTGATCCGCCGCGACTGGAAGGCCGCCGCCACCTCGGCCGGCACCGCGGCGGCCGTCATCGGCGGCGGATTCGTCCTGTTCCCCACCGAATCCCGCGACTACTGGTTCCACACCGTCACCGACACCCGCCGCATCGGCTCCCCCGACTATGTCGGCAACCAGTCCCTCAAGGGCATGATCTTCCGACTCGGCCTGCCGGACTCGGCCGCCACCGCGGCCTGGCTGGTACTGGCCCTGGTCGCCGTCGGCGCGGGCGCGGCGCTCATGCACCACCTCTTCACCACGGAGCGGAACTCGACCGCACCGACGGCGACCTCCAGGTTCTCCGTCCTGTCGGTCGCCGCCCTGTTCGTGAACGCCGCGGTGCTGCTGCTGATTTCGCCGGTCTCCTGGACCCACCACTGGGTCTGGGCCGGCCCCGCCCTGGTCGCCGCCATCGCCTGGGCGACGCTCAACCCCCGCAACTCCCACTACGCCCTGATCGCCGTATTCGCCGTCCTGTTCCTGATCGGACCCGGCATTGTCCCCAACGGCCAAGGCCGCGAACTGCATTGGTCCTGGTGGCAACATGTCCCCGGCGATATCTACATCATCGCCGCCATCGCCGTGCTGGTCCTGGGCCTGCGCCAGGTACTCGCCCGCCGCCGCGCCGCCGTAGCCCTTCCGGAGTGATCCGGCTCAGCCGCTGCGGCAGTTCCTTCTCCGGATCGCCGATCGACTCGACGGTGCCCCGGATCTCGGCAGCCGCATAGGGATGACCTGGTCAAAGCCCTCGCCACCGACAAGCGACTCCAAATCCTGGACTGGCTCCGCACCCAGGTCTTCTACCAGCGCAACGAGGATCGCATCGACCGCGCGAAGGAACTGCTCAGCGGGGAATGGTGACGGGCCCCTCGGCCGTGCCGCCCGGCTGCCGAGTACCGGTCAGCTGACGAGCAGGGTCAGCTGGGCTGACAAGCGGGGCACCAGAAGAGGTTTCGGCCCTCCAGGACCGAGTGCAGGACCGTGGTGCCACAGAGGCGGCAGGGTTCACCGACTCGGCGATATACGTAGGTGCGGGGGCGATCCGGCGCGTAAGACGGTGCGCCGTGGTCGTGTTCGGGGCGGACGACGTGCATTTTGCCGCGGCGGACGCCCACCTTCATGAGGGCGACGAGGTCGGACCACATGGCGTTCCATTCCTCGTGGGAGAGGGCGGTGCCGGGGCGGTCGGGTGAGATGCCGTGGCGGAAAAGGATTTCGGCGCGGTAGACGTTGCCTACGCCCGCGAGGACTTTTTGGTCCATCAGGAGGGCGCCGATCGAGCGCTTGGAGCGGCGGATGCGGTCCCAGGCGCGGTCGGGGTCGGCGTCGGGGCGCAGCGGGTCGGGGCCCAGACGGGCTGTGAGAGCGTCCACTTCGGGTTCGAGGAGGATTTCGCAGGCGTTGGGGCCGCGCAGGTCCGTGCCGTAGGGCTCGCCCTTGCGGCCGGCGCCGATCATGCGCATGCGGACTTCGCCGACGGGGGCGGGCATGGGGACTGCGGATTCGTAGAACTTGCCGTAGAGGCCCAGGTGGATGTGCACGACCAGGCCCGAATCGTAGTGGTGGAGCAGGTGTTTGCCCCAGGCTTCGGCGCGGGTCAGGATTTTGCCGTCGATCAGGGCCGCGCCTTCGGCGAAGCGGCCCTGCGGGCTGGAGACGCGGACCTGACCGCCGGCGAAGTGCTGGTGGTGCAGCTTCGCCAGGCGGTGCAGCGTATGCCCTTCGGGCACAGGTCAGTACGCGGGAACGGCGGGGGCTTCGCCGGACTTCTCGTAGTCGGCGAGGATGTCGATGCGGCGCTGGTGGCGGGGCTCCTCGGACCAGGCGGTGGAGATGAAGGCGTCGACGATGGCGAGGGCTTCCTCGGTGGAGTGCATGCGGCCGCCGATGCCGATGAGCTGCGCGTTGTTGTGCTCGCGGGCCAGCTTGGCGGTCTCCACGCTCCAGGCCAGGGCGCAGCGGGCGCCGGGGACCTTGTTGGCGGCGATCTGCTCGCCGTTGCCGGAGCCGCCGAAGACCAGGCCCAGCGAGCCGGGGTCGGCGACGGTGCGGCGGGCGGCCTCGATGCAGAAGGCCGGGTAGTCGTCGAGGGCGTCGTACTCGAGAGCGCCGCAGTCGGTGACATCGTGGCCCTGGCCCTCGAGGTGAGCCTTGACGAGGTTCTTCAGTTCGAAGCCGGCATGGTCGGCACCCAGGTATACGCGCATGGGAGCGATTCTTGCAGGGACCCGACTGCCGGAAACCGTCAGGGGCCGCACCCCGGACCGCCGGCGGCGACACCGGCACCGGTCCGTCGCGAACCTCGCACGCGCGGGCATTAACGCGGACCGATTCCGCTCACGAATAACAGAGTGCTCGCGTATGTCACCGCACAGACGCCGCGGCCCCACACCACATCCCGGCATCCGAATCGAAGGTGCGTCATGCCGTTCGACCACACAGCGAACTTCACCGGCTGGAATCCGGCCAGCGGCCCACCGGGCTGGGGCGGGATCGCCATCGAAGAGACCCGGCCCACCCCGATTCCACCCCCACTGCCGCCGACCCCGAAAACTCGGGGGCTGGCGGCATTCGGGCTACCCGCCCGGCACGCGTGGGAGATTCCGTTGCTGGTCGTCGTTGTCCTGCTCACCGTATTCGCCTATCCGTACGCGGTTTTCGAGCTGGTGCGCGGCACCGGGAACCTGTATCTGACGCTGCTGGCGTTCGCGCCGCTGATCATTTGGTACAAGCGCGGTTCCACCTTCGCGAGCCTGCGATTGTTCGGTGTGCGCATGTCGCCCACACAGTTCCCGGAGGGCTATCGCATGGTGCAGGAGGCGGCGGCGCGGTTCGGGATGAAGCAGGCTCCCGACGCGTACGTGGTGCTCGGCAACGGCCAGCTCAACGCCTTCGCCTCCGGTCACGGCTTCCGGCGCTACGTGGTCGTCTACAGCGACATGTTCGAGATCGGCGGGCGCGCAAGGCAACCCGAGGCGCTGGCCTTCGTCATCGGCCACGAGGTCGGGCACATCGCTGCCGGGCACGCCTCGTACTGGCGGCAGTTCGGCACCATCCTGATGTCGTTCATCCCCTTGATCGGCCCGGGCTTGAGCCGCGCCCAGGAGTACACGGCCGACAATCACGGCTACTGCTTCTGCTACACCGGCGCGAGCGGCGCCATGACCACCCTCGCCGCCGGCAAGTACCTCAACGCCCTGGTCGGATTCGACGAAATGGCCGACCGCGCGGCACAAGAGAAAGGCCTTTTCGTCTGGCTCACCAACGCCCAGTCCAGCCATCCGGTGCACACCTGGCGCATGTGGGCGCTGCGCGATCGCACCCGCCACGGCAATGTCTTCTGGCGGCCTTCACCACCTTCGAAGACAACTGCCTAGAGTTCTGCCTATGACGTCCGACGATCAGCCGCAACCGCCGAACGCCGCGGGGGGACCACCGCCACAGGCATCCGAAAGCCATCCGGCCTGGAATCCGGTCACCGGTATGGCCGGATGGGATCCCCGGGTGGGCCCGCCGGGCTGGAGCCCGCAACCGGCCTACACCCCGCCCGTGGTGCCCCCGTTCCAGCACACCCGCGGCCTGTCGCCGTTCGGTCTGCCGGCCCGGCACAGCTGGGAGATCCCGCTGCTGGTCGTGGTGATCATGCTGACCGTGGTGGCCTGGCTGATCTCGATCCTGTTGCTGGTGGTCGGATCTCGCGACACCTACGTACTGCTGATCATCTTCGCGCCGTTCGTGGTCTACCTCGGCCGTGGTCTGAACTACGCCGCGCAACGGGTGAACGCGGTGAAGATGTCGCCCACCCAGTTCCCCGAGGGTTATCGCATGGTGCAGGAGGCGGCGGCGCGGTTCGGGATGAAGCAGGCCCCCGACGCCTACGTGCTGCTCGGCAACGGGCAGCTCAACGCCTTCGCCTCCGGTCACGGCTTCCGGCGCTACGTGGCGGTGTACAGCGATTTGTTCGAAATCGGCGGCGCCGCACGCCAACCCGACGCGCTCGCGTTCATCATCGGCCACGAGGTCGGGCATATCGCGGCCGGGCACGTGTCGTACTGGCGGCAGCTCGGCATGTTCCTGGCGCCGTTCGTGCCTATCATCGGCACTTCGCTGATCCGCGCCCAGGAGTACACGGCCGACAATCACGGATTCTGCAACCGGCCGCAGGGCGCGGCGGAAGCCATGCAGACCCTGGCCGCCGGCAAGTACCTCAACGTGCTGGTGGGCTTCGACGAGATGGCCGACCGCGCCGCCCAGGAGAAGGGCTTCTTCATCTGGATCACCAATGCCATGGCCAACCATCCGGTGCTGACCTGGCGCATGTGGGCGCTACGCGACCGCAGCCGGCACGGGCGCATGTTCTGGCGACCGGATCCGCCCACCCGGCCGATCGCCGCCGGTATGCCGCCGCTGCCGCCGGGCGGTCCACAGCCCGGCGGCTACCCGCCGTATCCGACCGGTAGCTACCCGCCGCCGTACCCGCAGGCCGGATACGGCGGCGGCAACTACCACCCGGGCGGCGGCCCTACCGCCTGATCAGTCGAATTCCGGATCTTCGGTGCGGGTGCGCTTGAGCTCGAAGAAGTGCGGGAAGGAAGCGAGGGCGACCACGCCGTCCCACACCTTGCCGGCCTCCTGCCCGCGCGGAATGCGCGAGAGCACCGGCCCGAAGAACGCCACCCCGTTGACGTGGATGGTCGGGGTGCCGACGTCCTGGCCGACCTTGTCCATCCCGGCGTGATGCGAAACCCGCAGCGCCTCGTCGTATTCGGTGCTGTCCGCCGCGGCCGCCAGCTCGGCGGGCAGCCCGACCTCGGCCAGTGACTCGGAGATCACCAGCGACAGCAGGTCCGCGGGCGCGCCGGCCTTCGCCTCGTACTCACCGCGGCGATTGTGCAGCCGGGTGCCCATCGCGGTGTACAGCGCCGGCAGCACCTTGTCGCCGTGCTGCTGCGCGGCGGCGATGGCGACCCGCACCGGACCCCACGCCGTCTTCATCAATTCCACGTACTGCTCGGGCAGGCCCTCGCGGCCCTCGTTGAGCACGGCCAGGCTCATCACATGGAAGTTCACGTCGATATCGCGGACCTGCTCGACCTCGAGGATCCAGCGGGAAGTGATCCAGCACCACGGGCACAGCGGGTCGAACCAGAAATCGACCCGGTCCTTCTGGGTGTCGCTCACGGATAATTCCTTTCGAAAGTCGGCGGGCGGCCGGACACAGCCATCCGGTAGGCGCAACAACGCACCTTCTACTCGATATTTCCGCCTGCACGAACGCACCGCGCGCTAGGGTCGGAATCATCACCCTCGACGTCGGCTGCCGCTGCGCGCGGCGCAGGGAGGCTCGGCTATGACCACGGCATCCAGGTTCGTCATCGCAGGCGGTGGGCTGGCGGCGGCCAAGCTCGCGGAGGCGCTGCGCGCCAACGACTTCGACGGGACGGTCACCCTCGTCGGCGCGGAGGACCATCTGCCCTACGAGCGGCCGCCGCTGTCGAAAGCGCATCTGCTGGGCAAGAAGTCGCTGCCGGAGTTCACCGTCGACACCGCGCAGTGGTACCGCGATCACCATATCGAGGTGCTGCCGGGCACCATGGTGACCGGGCTGGATCGCAGCACCAAAACCATTGCGCTGCCGGACGGTACGACGCTGGCCTACGACAAGCTCGCACTCGCCACCGGATCGCGGCCGCGGAAACTGCCGGTGCCCGGCACCGATGCGCAAGGGGTCTACACGCTGCACGATATCGAGGATTCCGATGCGCTGCTCGCCCTGTTCGGGACGGCGCGGCGGCTGGTGGTGATCGGCGCGGGCTGGATCGGGCTGGAGGTGACCGCGGCCGCCCGCAATGCCGGGGTCGAGGTCACCGTGCTGGAGGTCGAGGAGCTGCCCTTGCAGCACGTTCTCGGGCCGGAGATGGGGCGGGTCTTCGCCGACCTGCATCGCGCGCACGGGGTCGACTTCCGGGGCGGGTCGCGGGTCGCGGAGATCACCGTCACGGACGGCAGGGCCACCGGGGTGCGGCTGGCCGACGACACCCGCATCGAGGCCGATGCCGTGCTGGTCGCCGTCGGCGCGCGGCCGAATATCGAGCTCGCGGTGGATGCCGGGCTGGCGACCGGGAGCGGCGTGCTGGTCGACGAGAGCCTGGCCACCAGCGATCCGGATATCGTCGCGGTCGGGGATATCGCCGATCAGCAGCATCCGGTGCTGGGGCAGCGAATCCGGGTGGAGCACTGGGCGAATGCGCTCAATCAGCCGGCGGTGGCGGCGCTGACCATGCTCGGCAAACCGGCCGTGTACGACCGGCTGCCCTACTTCTTCACCGATCAATACGACCTGGGCATGGAGTACACCGGGTATGTCGCGCCCAAGCAGCCCACGACGGTGGTGACGCGCGGTGATGTGGCCGGGCGGGAGTTCGTGGCCTTCTATCTCGACGCCGGGAATCGGGTGCTGGCCGGGATGAACGTGAACGTGTGGGATGTGGGCGACCGGATCAAGGAGCTGATCTCGAGCGGGCAGCCGGTGGATCCAAAACGATTGGGCGACCCGAGTACACCGCTGTGACCAGCGTCACGTAATAGCGTGCGAGACTACGTCGAATCCGTCGACCAGGCTCCGACCTAAGTACGAGAGCGCCCGCCGGGGCGCGCCGAACCGAGGAAGCCGCCATGAAATTCATGCTGATCAAGACCCACTCCCCCACCGAATACTGCGACACCCCGATCCACGAATGGGCGCCGGAGGACATCGCCGCCCACATCGATTTCCAGCGCGTCCTGGGTGCGGAGCTCGCGCGCGCCGGCGAACTGGTCGATGCCCAGGGCCTCGCCGGACCGGACGAAGCCCGAATCGTCATGTCCGACGGGCGTTCCGCGCCGGTGATCACCGACGGGCCGTTCCCCGAGACCAAGGAATTCCTGGCCGGATACTGGATCGTGGATGTGGAAAGCCCCGAACGCGCCTACGAGATCGCCGCGCGGGCCTCGGCCGCGCCCGGTCCCGGCGGCAAGCCGATCGGTGAGTACATCGAAGTGCGGCAGATCATGAGCGCGCCGGCCGCCGACGCGTAATGAGGCTCTCCTACGAAACCGAGGATCTGCTACGGGAACTCGCGCCGCAGGTCCTCGGCGTCCTGGTGCGCCGCTACGGGGATTTCGACACGGCCGAGGACGCGGTGCAGGAGGCGCTGCTCGCGGCGGCCACCCGGTGGCCGGTGGACGGGGTGCCGGAGAATCCGCGTGGCTGGCTGATCCAGGTGGCGGTGCGGCGGCTGGTCGATACCGTGCGGGCCGAGGTCGCGCGGCGGAATCGCGAGACCGCCGATGCGGTTCGTGACGTGCGCGCCGCACCCGAGGCCGGCGTGCCCGGGGTGGACGAGGCGCAGGACGACACGCTCAATCTGTTCTTCCTGTGCTGTCATCCCGCACTCTCGCCCGCCAGCGCCATCGCCTTGACCTTGCGGGCGGTCGGCGGCCTCACCACCGGCGAGATCGCGCACGCGTTCCTGTTACCGGAAACGACCATGGCGCAGCGCATTACGCGCGCCAAGAAGCGGATCGCGGGGCTGGACCGGCCGTTCGGCACACCATCGTCCAATGGCGATGGCGGGGAATGGAATTCGCGGCTGAGTTCGGTGCTGCACGTGCTGTACCTGATGTTCACCGAAGGGCATACGACGAGCGCCGGTGAGCAATTGCATCGCGCCGACCTCTCGGCCGAGGCCATCCGGCTGGCTCGAATCCTCTACGCCGCCTTGCCCGATGACGCGGAGGTCACCGGATTGCTGGCGCTGCTGCTACTCACCGATGCCCGGCGTGCGGCCCGCACGGGACCGCATGGGGAGCTGATCCCCCTCGAAGAACAGGATCGCGGGCTGTGGGACCGGAACATGATCATCGAGGGGGTGCGGCTGGCCACCGCCTCGGTCTCGCACGGGCTCATCGGGGCGTATCAGATCCAGGCCGCCATCGCCGCCCTGCACGCGCAGGCGCTCCGCCCCGAGGACACCGATTGGCCGCGAATCCTGTTGCTGTACAACGCGCTCGAACGGCAATCCGCGAACCCCATGGTCACTTTGAACCGGGCGGTGGCGACGGCCATGGTGCACGGCCCGCAGGCGGGCCTCGACCTCACCGACACGCTGACGGAAGCCCTGGCGGGCAATCACCGCCTGGACGCGGTGCGCGGGCATCTGCATGAGATGTCCGGCGACACCGAAGAAGCCATTGCCGCCTACACCGCCGCGGCCCGCCGCACCACCTCGGTCCCCGAACGCGACTACCTCACCCTGCGCGCCGCCCGCCTGCGCACCGGTTCCTAGCGCCGCGCGACCAGCGTCCCGCGTCATCCCGGCTGATCCCCGGCCTCGCATACTTCCGGCCGCGATTCCACCGCGCCACAGTGAGATTCCGGCCGAAAGCATGCCGGAATGACGGGGACCTCCGCTTTCTTTCACACTCCGGCGGCAACAGGGCGCGCTCAGCGCACGCGGGCGTGGTCGTCCGTCAGGCGCAGTTCCATGGTCACCGGGATCACGCCGACCTCCAGTGCTTGTCGCAAGCGGGGCAATGCCTCGCCGAGGATGCGGCGGCGCAGCTCGGTGAGGTCGGCCCGGGGGTCGGCGGTCACGATCACGTGCAGTTCCGGTGCGCGCCCGGGGCCCGACAACCAGGCCGAGGCGGAGTCCACGTGGTCGAAGGATTCGATATCGGCGGCCACCGCCGCGGCCGCCGTCGCCGAGGACAGCACGGTGCCGCCCGCCGAATTCGCGTCCGCCAGTTGCCATTCCACCGCGCTCGGCATGCGGAACAGCTGGACGCTCAGCCAGCGCAGGCACAGCAGCCCGACCACGATGGCACCGGCGATGACCGCGTAGAACACCCAGTGCGGCGGGGCGGCATCGCCCGGTGTCAGTGCGGCCGAGCGATCCACCCAGCTCAGCCAGCCGCGCTGGGCGGCTATGGCGTAGCCGCCCGCGGCGACCAGTAGCAAGCCGAGCAGCGCGAGCAGGCTCCGGTTGAGTCGCGCCGGGCGATTGACGTTGATCATTTCGAGCCTCCGGTCTTCGCGGGCCGCAAGCGGGTGCGGACCCGGGGTGCGGTGTCGGTGCCGATGCGCTCGAACGCCTCGGTCACCGCCTGGTGCACGGTGCCGGGCAGCTCCCGCACATCGACCCGATCGGAGGCGGCCGATACCCGAACCGCTTTGCCGCGCAATTTGATTCGCGCCGAGCTCACCCCCGGCACCGTGGTGGCGGAGCGGCGCAGCGCGGCCCGCAGGCTGCGGCGTTCGATCCCGGCCTCGCCGCCCTCCGCCAGCGGCCGCAACGGCAGCACCGTCGCCCGGCCGGGTGTCACCGCCGCGACCAGCAGCGCCAAGCCGAGCAATGCGGTCCCCGCGCCCACGGCGAAGACGACCGGGTCACCCCAGTCGGTGTCGTGCAGCCGGGTCGCGACACTGTCGTAGGACACGAATTCCCGGTGCCGCGAGAGCCGTTGCACGAGTGAGACGATCACCGCCACGCAGAGCGCCAGTAGCGCCACCGCCACCACCGCGGCGGTACCCGTCCGCCGCGGCCGCCGGATCACAACACCCTCCGGCGCGCCGATTCCGCTGCGGGCGTTGCGGATTCGACCACCATGGCGGCGATGGCGATCTCCACGCCGGTGACCGTCAGGCCGGTCAACGCACCCACCCGTTCGATCAGATGCGTGCGGCAGGATTCGGCGACCCGCGCCACCGGCAGCGGATATCGCACCGGGAGCCGCAGCCGCAGCGCGGCGGTGTCCGCGGTGACCTCGGCCTCCGCGGTCACCTGCGGCCGCACCCCGTCGATCTCGGTGGCGGCCCGCGCCGCTATCTTGCGCACCGCACGCGCGCTGACGGTGGTGCTGCCGCGCAGCCGGGTTCGGGTGCCTTCGTCGCCGGCGGCCAGGTCCAGTGCCGGGGCGGTCATCGCCGGCTCCGGTCCTGCACCGACCGCAGCACTCCGGCGATATCCACGGCGCCGTCGAGCCAGCGGCCGACCAGCAGGCCCAGCCCGGCGAACACCAGCACCACGGCGAAGGCCCCGAAACCGCCGAAGGCCATAGCGAATCCGAGCGCGAGTCCGGCGCCCAGGCAGATCGTTGTGGCGTTCATCTGCGACTCCTCAGCTGGAATGGACTGTTACTGAACGCGATTGGCGGCGGGTTCGGTCTCGTCGTCGTCCTCCGGGATGTACACGTCGTTGACGTTGATATTGACCTCGACGACCTCCAGCCCGGTCATCTGCTCGATGGCGGTGATGACATTGCGGCGCACCGCCTTCGCCATTTCCGCGATCGCCACCCCGTATTCGACGACGAGCTCCAGATCGACGGCGGCCTGCTTCTCGCCTACCTCGACCGAAACGCCCTGTCCCACACTGGCGGAGGCGCCCGGGATGCGGTCGCGGATCGCGCCGAAGGCCCGGGCGGCGCCACCGCCGAGGGCGTGCACGCCGCGCACCTCGCGGGCGGCCAGTCCGGCGATCTTCTGCACCACGATGTCGGCGATGCTGGTGGTGCCCTGGTCGGTCACCAGGTCACCGGTGTTCGCCGAACCATTGCGGGATGCGGTGTCCGGGGCGGTGGCGACGGTCTTGCCGGTCGACTTCTCGGTGCTGGTTCCGGTCATGTCATCCTCCTGATTTCGTTGTGCTACAGCGAATCAATGCCTACTCTTCTTCGACACGGCGATCGGAAGATCCTCACGCCGAGCCCGTGTGATCTAGGTAACTGAATATTCGCCGAAGGCGGATGCATCGAGTTCGGCGACGATCAAGCGCACGGTCGCATCCGCCCACTCGGTGCTCCGCAACAGCGCCCGGACGGCTGCGGTGAGCCGATCCAGCAGCGGCTGCAACGGCAAACTGCTTGCCGCCAAACGAATCTCGACGAGCTCCGGGCCCAATTCCACCGCGTAGGCCCGGCCGCCCCGAGGCAGCCGGGTGACGGCCTCGAGCCCGAACGGCGCTACCGCACGCAAGCCCTCCACCTCCTCGATCGCATCGACAATCGCCTCGATCAGTTCCGCTTTCGCGGTCACAGCGCCCCCGGTTCGATATCGAGAATGGTCACCGACACCTCGTCGACGGTGACTCCGGTCTGTTGCGGCACGGCCCGCCGCACCGCCTGCTGGATGCCCGCGCCCACCACCGCGGCCCGGCAGTCGGCGGTGAGCGACACGTCCACCTGCACGGCGAGCCCGCCCGCGGCGGTCCGGGCCACCCGCACCCCCTCGCTCGCGACCGATTCCGACCCGCCCAGCAGTTGTTTGCCGGCCCGCGCCCAGCCGGTGACCAGGCCGCGCAGGCCGGGTTCCAGCCGGGCCACGCCCGGTACGGCCGCGGCGGCGCGGGCCGCCACCCCGGCGATCACGGCGTCCGCGACGACGATTTCGCTGCCCGAGCTCAGTGCCGTCACCGGTCCCGCTCCTGGTACACGTCCGCGACGGTCACATCCAGGCGGCCCAGCAGCAGTCCGGTGCGGGCCGCCAGGGCGGTCGCCACCCGCTGCCGCACCAGCGGCACGATGCCGTCCAGGCTGCCGCCGCGCATGCGCACCGCCAGGGCCATGCTCACCTGCACGATGTTCTCGCCGTCGGGCCCGGTGCCGACGCTGCGGACGCGGCACTGGCGGGCTCGTACGCCGGGCACGGTGTCGGCCGCGAAGCGCAGCACCGCCGCGACCGCCTGTTCGCTCACCTCCACGCTGCCCGGATGCTCGGTGGGCAGGGTCAGCCCCTGCCCGCGCCGCCGCTCGGCCCGCACGGCGGACATGATGCGGCCGAACAAGTCCGGCGGTTCGGGATCGGGTTCGGCGATCAGTTCCTCGGTGGCCGTGCGTAGTGCCAGCAGGCTCTCGCGGGCCGCGCGGCAGTGCGCGCAGCGGGTCTCGTGCGCGTCGGCATGACCGTTCTGCACGGCGTCGAGCCGCCGCCACACCTGTTCCATGCCGCGCCCGCAGGGCAGCCGGTAGTCCTCGTCCACATCTGTCGCATTCGTCATCGCCATGGCTTCATCACCTCTGCCAACTGGGCGCGGGCCCGCGCTATCCGCCCGCGTACCGCGGTGGTGTTCGCGCCGACGATCTCGCCGATCTCTTCGTAGGAGCGGCCGTGCACCTCGCGCAGCAGCCAGCACGCCCGCTGTTCGGGGGTCAGCTGCTGGAGCGCCGCGGTCAGCGCCTCCATCTGGCTGTGCACCTGGACGGCGTGCTCCGGGTGCAGGTCCCGGCGCGGGGAGGCGGTGGTGTCGGGGTCGACCTCCGCCGCCGGTTGCCGCTTACGGAGCACATTCAGGCAGCGGTTGGTAGTGGCCCGGTACAGCCAGCCGGCGAAGGCGGACTCGTCCTGTAACTGCCCCAGCCGCCGCCACGCGGTCAGGAATACGTCCTGCACCACGTCCTCGGCCTCCGCCCGATCGGCCAGCATCTTCGCCGCCAACCGGAACATCGGTCCCTGATAGCGCAGAACTAGCTGCTCATAGCTAGGAATATCGCCGTCGCGGGCCCGGCTGACCAGCGTGGCATCGTCGAGCTCTGCC
Source organism: Nocardia inohanensis NBRC 100128 (assembly GCF_001612945.1). Lineage (GTDB taxonomy): Bacteria > Actinomycetota > Actinomycetes > Mycobacteriales > Mycobacteriaceae > Nocardia > Nocardia inohanensis. The sequence goes on along the minus strand of NZ_BDBK01000017.1, from coordinate 437,750 downwards.
TCGAGTCCGGCATCGGTACCAGTCACCCCGCCCTCCAATCCTTTCGTGGGTTAGACCCGAAGGGATGCGAATCCTCACTCACCATTATCTGTGACCGTTGTCTCATAGTTTGCTGAGTGACATATGGTGGGTTTCGAACGTCTCAGGAAATGTGCCCGTTTCTCCTGGGCACACCCCCATCGACACGGAGGTTCCGATGTCTCTGAGCGACAAGATCAACAACAAGGCCGAGGATCTGGGCGGCAAGGCCAAGGAGGCCGCCGGGAATGTCACCGGCGATGACGACCTGAAGGCCGAGGGCAAGGGCGATCAGCTCGCCGCCGGCCTGAAGGATGCCGCCAACGATGTGAAGGAAGCCGTCGGCGACGCCGTCGACAAGGTGAAGAAGAAGTTCGGCAACTAGCCGATGCCGGAGCGGGAGGCGGTCCGGTCCGCCTCCCGCCCGCCGCTAGGCGACTGCTGCACGGAATGCCGTGGGGCTCATGCCTTTATGGCGTTTGAACGCGGCGCTGAAGCCGAAAGCGTCCGCGTAGCCGACCGACTTGGCGACCTGGGCGACGGTCAGCTGGGCGTCGGTGAGCAAGTCTTCGGCCTCGTCCATGCGGCAGCCGGTCAGGTAGGCGAGCGGGGGTTCGCCCATGACGGTGGTGAAGCGCTTGGCGAAAAGCGCTCGGGAGACCCCGGATCGGGCCGCCAGCGAGGCCACCGTCCACGAGACGCCCGGCCGGCCGTGGATGGCCTCCAACGCGGGCGCGACCACCGGATCGGACAGGCCGCGATACCAGGCGGGGGCGGCGGCATCGGCCTGGGCGAACCAGGAGCGCAGCGTGCAGACCAGGCTCCAATCCAGCAGCCGGTCCATCATGGCCTGGGAACCGGCGCTGTGGGCGACGGCGTCCACCACCGCCGCCTCCATCCACGCGCAGTCCTCGGCGTCTTCGGAGATCACGAGAACCGTTGGGAGAGCGCGTAACAGCCGCTCGTGACGGCGCGTGCAGGTCTGATACGCGCCGACGATCAGCGCGGTGGCGGCTTCGGTGTCCGCGCCCCAGCTGATGCCGCTCAAGTCTTCTCCGCACAAAGCCGCGGCCTCCGGCGTGAAGCAGGCGATCTCGTATTCGGTGTGCGGGCCGCCGCGCGAATCCGATCGGTCCGCAAGATGAAACAGCTCCGGACCGCGCACGATGGCGGTATCGCCGGTGCCGAGCCGGGTTTCGCTGCCGTCGGAGAGCAGCAGGGTGCCGCCGCCGCGCAGCACCGTGATCATGGTCAATGGCGCGCCGTCACCGAATCGGATGGTCCACGGTGCGGCGAGTTCGGCGTGGGCGACCACCGAGCCTTCGGCCCGGATGCCACTCAACAGATTGCTCAGGGGATCCACCCGATCGAGCGTAGACGAATTCCTATCGATCAGAGCGTTTCGTCCATGGATCGTCCACACGATCTTGGCTTCAATGGGAGGCGAAGGCACTCACCGCTTCCCGAGCCGAAGGAAATCCCTTGTCGCACAATGGTATCGACGCCCGCACCGCCCTGGTCGTGATCGCCCACCACCGCACCGATTCCCTGACCGCGCACATCGCCCGCCGCACCGTCACCCAGCTGGAGAGCTCCGGTTATCGCGTGGACGTGCTGGACCTGCGGGCCGAGGGCTTCGACCCGCGCATGAACACCGAGGATCAGCCCGACTGGGGCAATCGCGAGAAGCTCTACTCCGGCGAGACCGAAGCGCACATGCGCCGAATCCTGGCCGCCGACATCGTCATCGCCGTGTTCCCGGTCTACTGGCTGCATCTACCCGCCCTGCTCAAGGGCTGGATCGACCGGGTGTGGAACTACGGTTTCGCCTACGGCCGCAGCCGGCCACGCCTGGCGGGCAAGCGCATGCTGTGGCTGGGATTGGCCGGCGCGGCAGGCGATGACGCCGTTGTCGAACTCATGCAGCAGTCGCTGGAAGGGTCGCTGAACATGGGAATCGCCTACTACTGCGGCTTCTCACACTCGGCTGTCGGCCTGCTGCCGGACGCCGAAGAGCGCCGTCAGCGCGTCGACGCCGACGGCCGGCTGCTGTTCGACCCCGTCACTTTCGGAGCCGAACGCGAAGCCCAGTACGCGGCGCTGGAGGCGAAGGCGCACGGGTTCGTCGCCGAGTTCCTGGCCACCACCACTGTGCCTGCCTGACAAGGGTTTTCAGGGGTGAGACCCCTGAAAACCCCGAGAGTTGGTGCTACCAAGCCTTACCGGTGATGAGTTCGTAGGCCTGGGCGTACTTGGCCCGGGTCGCGGCCACCACGTCGGCGGGGATCTCGGGGCCCGGGTACTCCTTGTTCCAGCCCGTCGAGGTGGACCAGTCGCGCACGAACTGCTTGTCGAAGGAGGGCTGCACGCGGCCGGGCTGGTACTGATCGGCGGGCCAGAAGCGCGAGGAGTCCGAGGTCAGCACCTCGTCACCGAGGGTGAGAACGTCACCGTCCCAACCAAATTCGACCTTAGTATCGGCGATGATCACCCCGCGCGCGGCGGCATGCTCGGCGCCGCGGGTGTAGACCTCGAGGGTCACCTCGCGGAGCTTGTCGGCGATCTCCTTGCCCTCCTGGTTCACCACGTCATCGAAGGTGATGGGCTCGTCGTGCCCCTCATCGGCCTTGGTGGTGGGCGTGAAGATCGGCTCGGGCAGCTTGGACCCCTCCACCAGCCCGGGCGGCAGCGCGATACCGGAGACCGACCCGGTCCGCTCGTACTCCTTCAGCCCGCCACCGGTCAGGTACCCGCGCGCGATGCACTCGACCTTCACCATCTTCAACGGCTTTACCCGCACCCCGCGCCCGGCGAACTCGGCCGGCACGTCGGTGGTGGAGAGAATGTGGTTGGGGATATCGGAGAAGTACTCGAACCACCAGTTCGACAGCTGGGTCAGCATCGCGCCCTTGTCCGGGATGGGCGTGGGCAGCACCACGTCGTACACCGACACCCGATCGGAGGCGACCAGGATCAGCGAATCGCCGTCCTCGTAGAGATCGCGCACCTTACCGGCGTGGATGTGCTTCAACGGGGTCCTCCTCGAACTGGTCGGCTGGCTGCCCACACCCTACCGAGGAGCTCCAACCGGCCCGCACCCGCAGGCCCGGCCGACATGGCAAGCTGGGCAAGTCGCACGGCAGCAGTTCTCCGAGAGTTAAGGAGCCCCCTTGTCAGCACCGAATCTCACCCGCGAGCAGGCGATCCAACGCGCCGCCACGATCCAGGTGGAGAACTACCGGGTCGAATTGGATCTGACCGGGCAGCCCACCAGCGCCGACGCGGTGACGACCGGTACCTTCCACTCGCGTTCGACGGTCACCTTCACCGCCACTCCGGGGGCATCGACCTTCATCGACATCGTGGGTGCGGGCGTGCGGTCCGCGGTGCTCAACGGCGTCGCCTTGGATGTCAGCGATTACGACGAGTCCGAAGGCATCACGCTGCCGGATCTGGCCGCCACCAACGAGCTGGTGGTCGAGGCGGATTGCGAGTACTCGAACACCGGTGAGGGCCTGCACCGGTTCATCGATCCGACCGACAACAAGGTCTACCTGTACTCGCAGTTCGAGACCGCGGACTGCAAGCGCATGTTCGCCTGCTTCGATCAGCCGGACCTGAAGGCCACCTACGACATCATCGCCACCGCGCCGGAGGACTGGGAGGTCATCTCCAACGGCGCGGTCGTCGAGACGCATCAGACCGGTGCGGTGGTCCGCCACACCTTCGCCACCACCCCGCGGATGAGCACCTACCTGGTCGCCATGATCGCGGGCCCGTACGCGAAATGGACCGACACCTACTCGGATTCGCACGGCGAGATCCCGCTCGGCATCTACTGCCGCGCCTCGCTCGCCGAATACATGGACGCCGAACGGCTTTTCACCGAGACCAAGCAGGGCTTCGGCTTCTATCACACCAATTTCGGTGTGCCGTATGCCTTCGGCAAGTACGACCAGCTCTTCGTGCCCGAATTCAACGCGGGCGCAATGGAGAACGCGGGCGCGGTCACCTTCCTCGAAGATTATGTGTTCCGCTCCAAGGTGACTCGCGCCTCCTACGAGCGCCGCTGCGAGACCGTGCTGCACGAGATGGCGCACATGTGGTTCGGCGACCTGGTCACCATGAAGTGGTGGGACGACCTGTGGCTGAACGAGTCGTTCGCCACCTTCGCCTCGGTGCTGTGCCAGGTCGGGGCGACCGAATACGAGAACGCCTGGACCACTTTCGCGAACGTGGAGAAGTCCTGGGCGTACCGGCAGGACCAGCTGCCCTCGACCCATCCGATCGCCGCCGACATCCCGGATCTGGCGGCCGTCGAGGTCAACTTCGACGGCATCACCTATGCCAAGGGCGCTTCCGTGCTCAAGCAGCTGGTGGCGTACGTGGGGCTGGAACCGTTCCTCACCGGTCTGCGCGACTACTTCACCGAACACGCCTACGGCAACGCCACTTTCGATGATCTGGTGGGCGCGCTGGAGAAAGCGTCCGGGCGCGACCTGTCGGATTGGGGCGCGCAGTGGCTCAAGACCACCGGGCTCAATATCCTGCGGCCGGAGTTCACCGTGGACGCCGACGGCAAGTTCACCTCGTTCGCGGTGGTGCAGGACGGGGCCGAGCCGGGCGCGGGCGAACGGCGCGTGCACCGGATCGCCATCGGCGTGTATGACGATCAGGACGGAAAGCTGGTGCGCACCAAGCGCATCGAGCTCGATGTGAATGCCGCCGAGCGCACCGAGGTGCCGGAGCTGGCCGGGGTTTCGCGCGGCAAACTGGTGCTGGTCAACGACGACGACCTCACCTACTGCTCGCTGCGCCTGGACGCCGAATCGCTCGACACCGTGGTGGCGCGCATCGCCGATATCGCCGAACCGCTGCCGCGCACGCTGTGCTGGTCGGCGGCGTGGGAGATGACCCGGCAGGCCGAGATGAAGGCCCGCGATTTCGTGGCGCTGGTGCAGAGCGGCGTCGGCTCGGAGACCGAAATCGGTGTGGTGCAACGGCTGCTGATGCAGGCGCACACCGCGCTCTCGTCCTATGCCGATCCGGCTTGGGCGGCCGCCACCGGCTGGCCGCAGTTCGCGGACCGGCTGCTGGAACTGGCGCGCGCCGCCGGGCCCGGATCGGATCACCAGCTGGCGTTCGTGAACGCGCTCACCGGGGCGCTGCTCTCGGAGCAGCACGTGCAGGTGCTGAAGCAACTGCTCGCCGGTGACCCGCAGGGCGTCGGGCTGGCCGGGCTGGCGGTGGACACCGATCTGCGCTGGCGGATCACGCAGGCGCTCGCAGCGGCGGGCGCGATCGACTCCGACGGACTCGAATCCCCTTCGATCGACGCCGAATTGGAGCGGGACAATACCGCCGCCGGTCGCCGCCAGGCCGCCGCCGCCGCGACCGCGCGCCCGCTGGCCGACGTCAAGGCGAGCGCCTGGGCCACCGTGATGGAGGACGACTCGGTCGCCAATATCACCACCCGTGCGATCGTCACCGGATTCGCGCCGGTCGGCCAAGCCGAGCTGTTGACCCCCTACGTCGAACGCTACTTCGCCGAAGTCGCCGACGTGTGGGAGCGCCGCTCCAGCGAGGTCGCCCAGACCGTCGTCGTCGGCCTGTACCCGCACTGGGCCGTCACCGAGGAAGCGGTCGCCGTGGCCGACAAGTTCCTCGCCGACGATCACCCGCCGGCCCTGCGCCGCCTGGTGGTGGAAGGCAAGGCGGGCATCGAGCGCTCCCTGCGCGCCCGCGCCTTCGACCGGTCGTAAAGCACTGCCCCGCAGCCCCTTCCGTTCCGCACGGAAGGGGCTGTTTCACGGCTGCGAGCTGCTCGTTTCAGCCACGCTGCTGAGAGCGGATCTGCTGTGAGCAGCGCGGCGCGAGATTTCGGGTACGGCTGCGGCACGGTGGGTTCATGACAGAGAAGCAGACGCCGATGTTCAACTGGCGCACCAGAGAACAGCTCTTCGGTCGCCGCGTCCTGGTATTGGACGGCGGCCTGGACGACGACAACGGCACGCTGCTCATGACGCAGCTGCTCACCCTCGCCGCGGAGGACTCCAAGACCCCGATCTCGCTGTGGATCCACTCCCCCGGCGGCTCGGTCCCGGCCATGCTCGCGATTCGCGACGTGATGCGGTTGATTCCGTGCGAGGTATCGACCCTGGCGCTCGGATTGGCTTGCAGCGCAGGACAATTCCTGCTCTCCTCCGGCACCCCCGGCCGTCGCTTCGCGCTGCCGCACGCCCGCATCCTCATGCATCAGGGTTCGGCGGGCATCGGCGGCAGTGCGGTCGAGGTCGAGGTGCAGGCCGACGATCTGCGCTATACGGTGCAGACCGTGCTCGGCCTCATCGCCGCCGACACCGGCCAGCCCTTCGACCAGATCTACGAGGATTCGCTGCACGATCGCTGGTTCACCGCGGCGCAGGCCCGCGAATACGGCTTCATCGACGGCATCGTCGAGAACTTCGAACAGGTCGTGCCGCAGCGCCACAAGGTGGGGATCTCATGACCAGCTACACGATTCCCAATGTCATCGCCTCGTCGCCGCGCGGCGAGCGCATCATGGACGTCTACTCGCACCTGCTCACCGAGCGCATCGTCTACCTGGGCACCCCCATCGATTCCGGGGTGGCGAACGCCCTGATCGCCCAGCTGCTGCACCTGGAAGCGGACGGCCCCGGCCAGGACATCGACCTCTACATCAACTGCGAGGGCGGCGACCTCTCGGCCATGCTGGCCATCTACGACACCATCCAGCACATTTCGTCCCCCGTGGTGACCACCTGCGTCGGCCAAGCTATCGCGGTGGGCGCGGTACTGCTGGCCGGCGGCGCGAAAGGCCGCCGCGCCATGCTCCCGCACGCCCGAATCGTCCTGCACCAGCCCGCGACCCGAGGTCAGGGCACCATCCCCGACCTCATCCTGGTAGCCGACGAAATCGTCCGGATGCGCGGCGAAATCGAAACCATCCTGACCCGCCACACCGGCCAATCCGCCGAAACCCTGCGCCGCGACACCGACCGCGACCGTGTCTTCACCGCCGACACGGCCCTGTCCTACGGCCTGGTCGACAAGGTTCTCGGCCCGCGGGAGTGAGGTTGCTCGCCGTCTGCTCAGGCGGCGAGCGCCATCAGCACGGGAGTCGAGCTCAGGTGCGGGACAGCCGGACTCAGGTGAGCCGTCGCACGCTGCCGGCGCAGTTCGTCACTCACCTGCTCGATCAGTCCGCCGAGAGAGGTGCCGAGCGCCCCGGCCAGCGCGGCGATCATCTCGCTCGAGGGCTCCTTGCGACCACGCTCCACCTCGGAGAGGTACTGCGGGGAAATCCCGGCGCGCCCAGCCGTTTCCGAGAGCTTCTCCCCCTGCTCCAGGCGCAATGCGCGCAAGCGTTCGCCGAGCGCCTCGCGCCACAGCGGCTCACGCACCGTTTTCGGCGTGGCGCTCCGGCGCGGTCCGTCGACGCTACCCAGGCGTGGTCCGCTACGACTGTTCCGGAGCGGCTCACCGGATCCGGGCGCACCGGCGGGGTTTCCGCGTGGGCTCGCACCGTCTTCCGTACGGCGCGGGGCTCGGGGCACCGCCGTCAGCCGGGGCGGGCGCGGCTCGTCGTCGAGTCCGCCGGGAATTGCCTGGAGTCGCGGTTGCTCGGACATCTTCCGAGCCTAAAGGGGAAAGCCCGCACGCCGCGCGCGCTTACGCTCTGGGCGTACATGCCGATCGCGAACAAACGGACACCGGGGGCGAGACGTGACGCGCCCCTCCCCTCTGCCCACATCCACCGTGACGGTGGAGACGAGCAGACGGGAGGGGCGCGGAGGACGTTCAGCTGCGCCGGGTTCGGCGACATGCGCGGGCACATCGCGAATTCCGGCCTGGTGGCCCGACTCTCGTCGGGGTTCGGGGGCGTCGGCCCCCGAGAGTCCCCGAGAGTTCCGGGAACTAGACCCGGCCGATGGCGGCGGCCATCACGCGCACGGCGGAGACGAGTCCGTCGATCAGCTCGCCCTGGCGGAAGGAGCTGAGCGCGGCGGTGGCGCCGAGCTGGCAGACGCGATCGTTGGCGCGCTCGGCGACCTCGCGGCCCGAACGCACCTCGACGGCCTTGGCATTGGGGTCGACGGCCACGAGGACCGAACGCTCGGCCTCGGGGGTGGCCGGGAACAGCGCGTCCGCGCCGGTACCGGAGTCCGCGCCCAGATCACCGATGAAGATGTTGAACCGCACCTTGGTGGCGCGAGTCGCCTCGGTCAGCGCGTTGTCCATGATCAGCCGCTCGCGATCGGTGAACGGGACCTCGGCGAAGACATCGCCGGCCTCGTGCACACCGGACACGCGGCCGCTGGTGGTGATGGCGTAACCGTGCGGTAGGTCGGCGGCATTCACCGCGGGCCAATTAGAACTTGCCACTTGCCCGGCCTCCGATCAGGTCCGCCTGCGCGGATTCGATAGCTGCATGGTTGCCATGCGACGAGTCAGCTCCGTGGTGACCGGAACCGGTCACCTCGTCGGTGGCGCTCCACAGCACCGGCGGCTCGGTCCACTGCTGGCCGAGGGCGAAGTGGGCCGGCTTCTTGCCGGGCAGGGGCTTGCCGAGGAACGACAATCCGGCGATCACCAGATAGATCGCAAGCGGGATGCCGACATAGATCAGCACTGTCTGGAGAATGCTCACGGCTCAACGGTAATGGATGGGCGAGCGTCTACGACGACCGGTAGCGGACTGTGATCACGTGTCGTTACCAAACGTTTCAGATCAGCCAGGCCGCCGAGTTCGCTGGAAGTTTTCTCGCGCCGGTCGGAGCGCTGGTGAGCAACACCTCGCCCGCGGGCAGCAGAATCGGGGCATCTGTCGCGTTCAGCACGCACAGCAGCCCGCCGTCGCGGCGGAAGGCCAGGCAGCCCGGCGGGGAGCCGTACCACTCCAGCCCGGGACCGGCGAATTCCGGCCTGGTGGCGCGCAATTCGATGGCCATGCGATAGAGCGAAAGCATCGAGTCCAGGCGCTCGAGCTGCTGCTCCACCGTCAGCTGCGCCCACTGCGGCGGGATGGGCAGCCAGGAGTCTCCGGTGGTGAAGCCGAACGGCGAGCGCGCGCCCTCCCACGGCAACGGCACCCGGCAGCCGTCCCGGCCGCGTTCGGTGTGCCCGGAGCGCTCCCAGGCCGGATCCTGGAGGAACTCCTCGGGTAGGTCGTCCACATTCGGCAGGCCCAATTCGGCTCCGTTGTAGACGAATACGGCCCCGGGCAGCGCCAGCTCCAGCATCATCATGGCCCGGGCGCGCGCCTGCCCGATCACGCCGTCGCCGTAGCGGGTGACCTCGCGCTCGATATCGTGATTGGAGAGCGTCCAGGTCGGGCTGGCCCCGACCTCGGCCACCGCGTGCAGCGAATTGTCTACGGCCGCACGGATTTTCGCGGCGTCGAAGGCGGTCTCGGCGAGGCGGAAGTTGAACGCCATATGCAGTTCGTCGGCGCGCAGGTACTCACCGAAACGGACATTGTCGTCCACCCACACCTCGCCGATGGCCACCGCGTTCGGGTACTCGTCCATCACCTTGCGCAGGCGGCGGTGGATCTCGTGCACGCCCGGGTTGTTGAAGCGCGGATCGCTGTCGTCGTGTACGAGCATGCGAGTGTCGACTACGGACATATCGGGCAGGCCATCGGGTTTGGCCATGCCGTGCGCGACATCGATACGGAAACCGTCGATGCCGCGATCCAGCCAGAACCGCATGGTCTGCTCGAAATCGAGTGCGACCTCGGGGTTCTCCCAGTTCAGGTCCGGCTGCTCGGGAGCGAAGATGTGCAGATACCACTGCCCCGGTCTGCCGTCGGGTTCGGTGACACGGGTCCAGGCCGGACCGCCGAAGACGCTGGGCCAGTTGTTCGGTGGCTTCGCACCCTCGGGTCCGCGGCCGTCGCGGAAGATGTAGCGGGCGCGCTGCCGGCTGCCGGGCGGGGCGGCCAGGGCCTGCCGGAACCACACGTGCTGATCGCTGCTGTGATTGGGCACCAGGTCCATGGTGACCCGGATCTGCCGGTCGTGCGCCTCCTCGATGACCGCGTCGAGGGCGTCCAATCCGCCGAAGAGCGGGTCGATATCGCGCGGATCGGAGACGTCGTAGCCGCCATCGGCCATGGGTGAGCGCATGACGGGGCAGATCCAGAGCGCGTCCACGCCAAGCAGCTCCAGATAGCCCAGCTTTTCGCGCAAACCGCCCAGATCGCCCACGCCGTCGCCGTTCGAATCGGCGAAAGAACGCGGATACACCTGGTAGAACACGGCATTTCGCCACCACGGCGCCGGCTGTGCCGACGCGGCCCCCGACCCGGCGGAAATCTCAGTCACAGCCGTAATGGTGCCAAAGCAGACCGACCTGTGCGTGCCTACCCGCGACAGTTGTCCAGTTTCAGCAAATCATCAGTAGCCGAGCTGGGAAAACGGAAAGCCTCTGGGCTGCTACGGGTTCTGCGGGACGAATTCAGAAGGGCGAGTTCATGAGCGAATTCGCGGCCATCTCGAAGTAGTCGAGCAGCTGCTTGCGATGCGCGTCGTCGAGCACCTCCGGCTCGATCTCGGCGACCGCGATGTGCATGGCGCGCAGCCAGGCGTCGCGCTCGATCGGCCCGACCTTGAACGGGTGATGCCGCATCCGCAGCCGCGGGTGCCCACGCTCCTCACCGTAGGTCCGGGGTCCGCCCCAGTACTGCTCGAGGAACATCCGCAGCCTGCGCTCGGCGGGCCCGAGGTCTTCCTCCGGATACAGCGGGCGCAGCACCTCGTCGTTCTTCACCTCACGGTAGAAGGCCGCCACGATCCGATCGAAGGTATCGGCGCCGCCCACTTCCGAATAGAACGATGTCGCCTGCTGCTCGCCCGAAGTCACGCCCCCATTCTGCCTGTTCCGCCTCTCCGCGTATGCAGCGGACGGTCCCCCGGAACAGCGGGATACCGATGGTGGCGGAACTGTCATTGGGTGTTCATCCTCTTGTGCCCGGCAATGTGTGAAATCACCGTGCAATCTGGTGGTATCCATGGTCAACTGGGTGGCAGTCTGCCGACGAGATACCACACCATCGGACGAATACGAATTCGGGGTATAGCCCATGAAGCAGCGGCACGGCGCTCGCGAAGCGCGGACACACCGACAACTCCAGCCCGCCGACGTCCACAATCGTGGCTCGGGGGCTACTCCGCTGCACATCTTGTCCGAGCATTCTCGTCTCGATCATCACTCGGGTACCCATCCCGAGCATTCCCGTCCGGGCCCGTCCCATCCGCCCGAAGCTCCCAGCGCGCCCTCGTGGTCCAAGCGTCGCGTCCTGCTGCTGAACGCCACCTACGAGCCGCTCACCGCCCTGTCCGCGCGCCGCGCCATCGTGCTGTTGATCTGCGACAAGGCCGATACGGTGCACGACAATCCCGAAGGCCCGGTGGTGCATTCCGCGGGTACCGCGGTGGCATTGCCCTCGGTCATCCGACTACGTACCTACGTGCGTGTCCCCTACCGCGCCCGCGTGCCGATGACCCGTGCGGCGCTCATGCATCGCGACCGATATCGCTGCGCCTACTGCGGCGGCAAGGCCGAGACCATCGACCATGTGATCCCGCGCAGCCGCGGCGGCGCGCATTCGTGGGAGAACTGCGTGGCCTCGTGCGCCCCGTGCAATCACCGCAAGGCCGACAAGCTGCTCAGCGAATTGGGCTGGGCCATCCATCATCCGATGGTGGCGCCCAAGGGTCCGCACTGGCGTTTGCTCTCGGCCAGCTCCGAACTGGACCCGACCTGGTTGCAGTACCTCGGCGAGGGCGCGGCCTGATCGGCTCCGATGGGGTCAGCTGTATTCGCTGACCAGCACGGCCCAGGTGCCGGGCTCCAGGGCGTCGAAAATGTGCGGCATATCGCCCGGATAGCAGATGTAGTCGCCGGGGCTCAGCTCGACGGGCGCGTCGGTGGGGCCGACCTTCGCCCGCCCGGCACACAGCACCACGTGCTCGACCACACCCCGGGCATGCGGCTCCGAATCACGCGGATGCCCCGGCTCGGCGGTCAAGCGGTAGATATCGCGCCGCCCGGTGGCCGGTGCGGCCGCCAGCAGCGTGATCCGATACTCTGCCTGCGCGGAGGCCAAGGCCGCGCCCTCACCGGCCCGGATCACCTGAACCTGCGGACTCGGCGGATCGAGCAATCGCGAGAACGGCACGTCCAGCGCCACGCACAACGCCCACAGCGTCTCGATACTCGGGTTCCCCGAACCCGATTCCAATTGGGACAGAGTCGATTTCGCGATACCCGCCCGCCGCGCGACCTCGGTCAGCGACAGCCCCGCATTGGCGCGCTCCCGGCGCAGGGCAGCGGCGATCGCCTGTTGCGGCGGCGCGGGCGCAGGGCTTTCGTGCTCGGTCATAACGGCTTCACAGCGTACCGGCCGTTTCACGAAGCCCTTTGACGAACCCACCCCAATGTGTTCATTATATGAGTCATGCGTTCGATATGGCGAACACTCGATCGGAGTGTACTCACGGGAATCGCGGCGATCTGCCTAGCGGTCGCCATGATCGGCATCTCCTACGGCGCCACCGCCGTCACCGCCGGCCTGCCCGCCTGGCTCCCGATCCTGCTCAGCACGGCCGTCGTCGCGGGCGGCTCGGAATTCGTCTTCATCGGCATCATCACCGGCGGCGGCAGCCTGGTCGCCGCCGTCCTCGCCGGCCTCCTGGTCAACGCCCGCCACCTCCCCTACGGCCTGGCCGTCCCCGACGTAGTAGGCACCGGCTGGCGCCGCCTCCTCGGCACCCACGTCATGAACGACGAATCCGTCGCCATGGCCATGTCCCAACCCGACCGCGACCGCCGCCGCGCCGCCTACTGGCTCTGCGGCCTGGCCGTCGTAGCCGCCTGGCCCCTCGGCGCCGCCATCGGCGCGGCCCTCGGATCGATCGTCCCCGACCCCGACATCTTCGGCCTCGACGCCGTCTTCCCCGCCGTCCTGATCACCCTCGTCCTGCCTGCCCTGCGCGACTCCCTCACCCGCACAGCGGCTCTGGGCGGAGCCGCGGTCGCGGCGGTGTCGACCCCGTTCCTGGGTGCCGGCCTGCCGGTACTGCTGGCCCTGATCCCGGTGCTGCTGGTCGCGGGCCGCGCCGGCCGCGCCCCGGAACCGGAAATGAGCGAGTCGTGCTGAGCCACAGCCGCTCCCGCGCGGCGGCTCGTCGCTCGTCGTTCGGCGAATCGAACGGCGCACGCCCATGACCAAGGCACTGCTCCTGGGCGCGTTCGCATTGGCGCTGGGCACCTTCGCACTCCGCTTCGCGGGCCCGATGCTCCGCAATCGGGTCAAGGTGTCGCCGCGCGCCATCCGGCTGATGGAGATCGCCTCCGTCGTGCTGCTCACCGCATTGGTCGTCACCACCCTGGTCCCCACCGGCCACAGCCCGGTCGGATTGGCGCTGCCCGCAGGGGTTCTGGTCGCCGCCGTGCTCGCCTGGCGCAAAACCCACATCCTGCTGGTCCTGGCGGCAGCGGCCGGGACCACCGCCGCGCTTCGCTACCTCGGCCTGTCCTGACGGCGGTAGCGCACGAGACCGGTGGCCGTACCGCTCAGCGACGCAGCTGTTCGGCCAGACGCTGCCAGGCGTCTTCGGCGTATTCCTCGCGATAGGTGGGGCGGCCGGGGTTGAGGAAGGCGTGGGGGGCGTCTTCGTAGACGACGATTTCGTGGTCGATGGCGTTGGCGGTCAGGGATTTCGCGATGGTGTCGCGGGCCGGGGCGTCGATGAGGGCGTCCGCGCCGCCGAAGAAGAGCAGGACTCGGCCCTTGATGCCGGCGGAGAGTTCGACGGTGGGCTGGGGTGTGGAGAGTTGGATGTCGGTATCGGTGAGCCAGCCGGGGTAGAAGGCGGTGATGGAGGCCGCGGGGAGTTGGGTGGCGGCGTAGTAGGCGGCGTGGCCGCCGGCGCTGAAGCCGATGAAGTGGATGGTGGCGGCGCCGCGACGGGTGAGTTCGGCGGTGGCGGAGGCGAAGTCGGCGAGGACGCCGGGGCGGGTTTGGGTGCGCATCAGGGCCAGGCCGCGTTCACGGTCTTCGGGGGTGAATTCGAGGGTGGCTCGGGGTTCGGCGCGGTGGAAGAAGTCGGGGAGGATGACGATCGCGCCGAGAGCGGCGAGGCGGTCGGCGGTGGCGAGGATGGAGGGGTGCTGGCCGTAGATCTCGTGGGAGGCAACGACTCCGGGGTAGAGGCCGGGCTGTTCGGGGCGGGCGACGTAGGCGCGCACGGCGGCGCCGTCGACGTCCAGTTCGATCCATTCGGTGGTGATGGCGAGACTGGTCATGGGGCCGAACCTAGTGGGGGCGTGGAGGTCCGGCCAATCGGAAAGGTGATGCCGGGCATCGGTATTCCGATGCCCGGCATGGTCCGGGGGTCAGCCGGTCAGTAGCGGCAGGGCGGAGCCGCGGCGGCGGGCCACCGAACCGTAGCGGGCGTCCAGGCGTAACCAGGTGCGGGCTGCGCGGACGCGGACGATCTCGTCGGCGGCGATGCGGCGGGAGTCGGTTTTCTCGCCGCCGTGCGGGATGAAATCCATTGCGGCCAAAGCGAAGACGACGCGCATCGGGACTTCGACCTGGTCGTCGCCGCTGGAGACGGTGAGGACGGTCTGATCGAGCAGGGAAGCGGGCGGGCCGTGGCCGGAGCCGTGTTCCTGCGCCAATTCCGCTCCGCGCTCGGCCAATTCGACGAGCATGCGGGCGGGGACATCGTCGATGTGGACGAAGCCGGATGCCGGGGGCAGGGCGGTGCGCCATGCGGAATCCATGGCGTAGCCGAGGCTGAAGGTTTTACCGGAGTCGGGGCCGTGCAGGCCCGCGAGGACCGTGTCGGCCGCGACGGTCACATCGTCGGTGCCGAGCGCGGCCACCACGGTGCGCACCGCGAGGGCCTCGAAACCGGTGGTGGCCCAGGCGGATACGTAATTCACGCCGCGGCGGCGCAGGCGGATCACCGCGGCGGGGTCCAGGCGGATCGCGTGCGAGACGAAGGTCGCCAGGTTCTCACGTTCCGCGGGGTCGGGAACGTGCAGGGTCAGGTCGTTCACGGGTGGCGAGCTCGGCTCAGTCGGCCAGCCACAGCGACAGGTAGTCGCGTTCCTCGGTGGTGAGGCGGCGCAGACGCTGGGTGTCGATATCGAAGGCGGCCAGCTGGGTGGAGGCGATCACCGCGGCCGGGGAGGCCGGGTCCGCGCCGGCGGCGCGGACCTCGTAGGCGACGGTGAAGTCCACGGCGCGCAGCCGCTCGATCCACATCGAGACGTCCAGTGGCGAATCCTCGTGCCGCAGCTGACCCTTGTACTGCACGCGCAGGTCGGCCAGCACACAGCCGGAACGCAACCGGACCGTGGGCCGGTCGTCGGTGAAGAGCCACGGAATACGGGCCTCCTCCAGCAGGGTCACCATGCGGGCATGGTTGATGTGCTGGAAAGCATCCATATCGGACCAGCGCACCTCGACCTTGGTGTGGAAGCGCTTGGGCTGCACCGGGGTCTCCCCCAGGTCAACCACATGTGCTTTGCCATGGCCGTTCAGCGAACCGACACTCGTCAACGCGGTACCTCCGATTGGGCACCCACCCCGCTCACCATGCTGCGCACCTGCCGCGCCGCAACCGACAGCGTGGCCAGGTCGTGGGTTCCGGATTCGAACAGTTCCGAGAGGGCGCTGCGAGCACGACCCAGCCGGGACTGATTTTTCGACTCCCAGTATGCAATTTTCTCCTCGGCCGTCTCCTCCGGGTCTCCGGCGGAGAGCACATCGAGGGTCAGCGAGCGCAGCGAACCGTACATGTCGTCGCGCAGCGCGAGCCGGGCCAGCGCATGCCAGCGATCGCCGCGTTCCAGGTGGCTGACCGCCTGCAACAGCCAATCGATCTTGAGATGGTCGTTGAGCGCGTAGTAGAGCGCACCCACCTCCTCGCCCTTGCGATCGGTGATATCCGCGATATCGATCACATCGAGCAGCGGGAAGAGGTTGAGCAGCCCGTGCACCTCCACGGCCAGCTCGCTCGGCGCCCCCTGACCGACCAGCGCGCGCGACTGCTCGTTGAGCAGGTCCACGTGATGCCCGCGCAGCCAGCCCGGCACCTTGGGCGCGAGCGTGCGCACACCCTGCGAGTAGCGGTGGATCTCCGCGCCGACCGCGATGGGCTGCGGCCGATTGTTGAGCAGCCACCGCGAGGCCCGGTCCAGAGTCCGCTTGGTCTCGAGTTCGAGCGCGTCCTTCATACCGGTCGAGATCTCGGCGGCGCGAATGCGATCCCACACCGAATGCAGGTCGAAGATCTGGGTGGCGGCGGTGAAGGCCCGCACCGCGTCCGAGGCGGTGGCCCCGATCTCCTCGTTGAGCCGGTGCGCGTAGGTGATGCCGCCAAGATCCACCACCTCGTTCACCAGCATGGTGGTGGTGATCTCGCGGCGCAGCCGGTGCTTCTTGATAGCCGCGCCGAAGCGCGAGCGCAACGGGGTCGGGAAGTACTGCGGCAGCCGCGCCGAGAAGTAGGTGGTGTCGGGCAGATCCCCGGCGAGCAGGTCGGCCTTGAGCGAAAGCTTCACGTGCGCCATCAGATTCGACAGCTCGGGCGAGGTGAGGCCGGCGCCCTGTTCCTGGCGCGCCTTCATCTCGATCTCGCTGGGCAGCGCCTCCAGTTCGCGGTCCAGGCCGCGGCGCTCCTCCAGGTCCTCGATGACGCGGCCGTGCACATTGAGCATGCGCGGAGCCTCGGCGCGGGACATGCCCATCAGATAGTTCTGGGAGACGTTGTCGCGCAATACGAGTTCGGCGACCTCGTCGGTCATGGACGCCAGCAGCGGATTGCGGTCGGCCTCGGTCAGCTCACCGCTGGAGACCACACCGTCCAGCAGGACCTTGATATTGACCTCGTGGTCGGAGCAGTCCACGCCCGCCGAGTTGTCGAGGGCGTCGGTGTTCATCTTCCCGCCGCGGGCACAGAACTCGATGCGCCCGTGCGCGGTGGCGCCCAGGTTGCCGCCCTCACCGATCACCTTGACCCGCAACTCGTTCGCGTTCACCCGCACCGCGTCATTGGACTTGTCGCCCACCTCGGCATTGGTCTCGGTCGAGGCCTTGATGTAGGTGCCGATACCACCGTTCCACAGCAACTGCACCGGAGACTTCAGGATCGCCTTGATCAACTCCGGCGGCGACAGCGAGGTCACCTCGGCGGCCAATCCCAGTGCCTGGCGGGCCTGTTCGCTGATCGGCACCGACTTCACGGTGCGATCGAACACTCCACCGCCCTCGCTGATCAGCGACCGGTCGTAATCGGCCCACGACGAGCGCGGCAGCGCGAACATGCGCTCACGCTCGGCGAACGAGGTCGCCGCGTCCGGGTTCGGATCCAGGAAGATATGGCGATGGTCGAACGCGGCCACCAAGCGGATATGCCGCGAGAGCAGCATGCCGTTGCCGAACACGTCACCGGACATGTCACCGACACCGACCACGGTGAAGTCCTGGGTCTGGGTATCGATATCCATCTCGGCGAAGTGCCGCTTCACCGACTCCCACGCACCGCGCGCGGTGATCCCCATCGCCTTGTGGTCATAGCCCGCCGAACCACCCGAGGCGAACGCGTCACCGAGCCAGAAACCATAGGACTGGGCAACATCGTTGGCGATATCGGAGAAGGTCGCGGTGCCCTTGTCCGCGGCCACCACCAGATAGGTGTCATCGGAGTCGCGGCGCAGCACCCGCTCCGGCGGCACCACCGCACCGGTCGCACGATCCACATTGTCGGTCACATCCAGCAGACCGGAAATGAACGTGCGGTAGCAGGCGATGCCCTCGGCCTGCAACGCCTGCCGATCGGCCACCGGATCGGCGGTGGCCGCGGGCGGCTGCTTGACCACGAACCCGCCCTTCGCGCCCACCGGCACGATCACCGCGTTCTTCACCGCCTGCGCCTTCACCAATCCCAGGATCTCGGTGCGGAAATCCTCCAAGCGATCCGACCAGCGCAACCCGCCACGCGCGACCGGACCGAACCGCAGATGCACACCCTCCACCCGCGGCGAATACACGAAGATCTCGAATTGCGGCCGGGGCTTGGGCAATTCGGCGATCTCCCGCGGTTCCACCTTGAACGACAGGTAATCCCGCGACTGCCCCTCGGCGTCGGTGACGTAGTAGTTGGTGCGCAGCGTCGCCTTGATCAAGCCCAGAATGGCGCGCAGGATGCGGTCCGCGTCCAGGCTCACCACCTCGTCGATACGGTGCCGCACCGCGCCTTCCAGATCACGAGCGTGTTCGGCATTGGCCGAGTCCGGATCGAAGAGCGCCGTGAACAGATCCACGAACATGCTGGCCGCCTCCGGATAGGCGAGCAGCACACGGGTGATATTGGCCTGGCTGTAAGGGAATCCGGCCTGCTGCAAGTACTTCGCGTAAGCGCGCAGGATGGAGACCGAACGCCAGTTCAGCCCGGCGCGCAGCACCAGTTCGTTGAGCCCGTCGGCCTCGGCGCGGCCGAACCACAGCGCCTCGAAGGCCTCGGTGAAACGCTGCCGCATACCGCGCACGTGAATGTCGAGGGCGTCCAGGCGCTGCGAGGATTCCACCAGTTCGGCGTCCATGTTCCGGTCCAGCGAACTGCGCAGCAGCTCCGGCCGGGCCAGCAGGCCGAAATCGTAGATCCACTGCTCGGGACCGTGATCCAGCTCCAGCTGGTGCGGGCGCTCGTCGATGACCTCGACGCCCAGGCTCTGCAATACCGGCAGCACCTGGCTCAGCGAGATGCCGGTGCCGCCGATGTAGAGGGTGAAGCGCCAGGACCCGGGCTCGGAATCCGCCCGGCGATAGAGGTATTGGTCGATACCGCCTTCCGGCAGCCCTTGCAAGCGCAGGATATCGGCGACCGCGCGGCCGGATCCGAAGTCCTCCTTGTAGCTTTCGGGCAGGGCCTCGGCGTACCGCTCGACCACGGCGGGATCCAGCACGGTGGAGGTGGCGACCTCGTCACGCAGATGGTCGTCCCAGGTGCGGCTGGCCTCGGCCAGCAGGTGCTGGATGCGCACCCGGTTGGGTTCGGAGGTGTCGGCCACCCCGCCCTGGTCGGGCAGGCGGACGGTGAAATACACGCTGGCCAGGTCGCTTTCGGAGACGCGGGCCGAATAGTCGATGGAGTCGCCGCCCACCTCCCGCATCAGGATGTCCTGCATCTCCAGACGCACCCGGGTGGTGTAGCGGTCGCGCGGCAGGTACACCATGCAGGCCACGAAGCGGCCGTAGCCGTCCATCCGCATGAACAGCCGAACCTGGCGGCGCATACCGACATTCAGCACGGCGCTGGCGGTGCGGCGCAGGGTCTCCTCGTCGGAGGAGAACAGTTCGGTGCGCGGGAAGGACTGGATGACCTCGAGCATCTCCTGGCCGGAGAAGGAGTCCAGGTCGAAACCGCTGGCCTCGATGATGGAGCGGACCCGGCGGTCGATGACCGGGATGTCGAGCACGTTCTCGTGCAGGGCGTTGACGGTGAAGACGCCGATGAACAGGTGCTCGCCCAGAACCGTGCCGCTGTCGTCGATTTCGGCGACGCCCACGAAGTACGGGTACACCGCCCGGTGCACGGTGGCCGGCACCAGACCCTGGGTCAACATGAGCAGCGGCTGGTCGCCGCTGTTGTCGGGGACGCGGAAGTCGGTGCCGACATTGGGGCGCAGCACGCCCAGGCTGCTCGACGGCACGATGGTGGACTTGGCCTGGCCGCCGACGTCGGTGCGTTCGTAGCAGGCGTAGCCGAGCACGGTGAAGTTGCCGTCGGCCAGCCAGCCCAGCAGCTGGGCGACATCCCTGAGATCGGTTGCGGGAAACGGGGATACGCCCGCCTTGGCCGCTTTGCCGAGTTCTTCGGCGACCCGGGCCTGAGCGGCGCGCATGGCCTCGGTGTCCTCGATGACGCGGCGCACGTCGGTGAGCACATCGGGCAGCGCGGTCTCGATCCGGCGCAGTTGCTCGGCGCTGGTGGCCGGGTGCAGCTGCACGTGCATCCAGGATTCGCGCAGGCCGGTGGCGCCGTTGCCGTCCACCTCGTGCGGGACCGCGGTATCCAGCAGGCCGTCGGAATCGCGCGTCACTTCGAAGATGGGGTGCACGATCTCGCTCACGCTGACCCCGATGCGGGCCAGCGAGGAGGTGACCGATTCGACCAGCAGCGGCATGTCGTCGGTGACCATCTGCACGGCGACGCCCAGACCGGCGTCGTCATCGGCGTGGTACACCTGCACGTTCGCGGTGCCGGGCGGCCGGCGCAGCGCGAGATCCACATGGCAGCGGAAGATCTGGGTGGAGGTCGCCGGAATAGCGCAGTCCGCGTCGCCGGCGTCGACGTGTCGGAAATAGGCCTCCTCGAGGGACACGAGATTGCCACGCAGGGACGCGGGCAAACTCGCAGCCCAGGCCGCGTTGGACAATTCGGACGAGACCGTCATTTCGCCAGCTCCCTCGGATTCGGTTCCGTAACAAAGTGACGCCGGTCCGAGAGTAGCTGGGCGCCGGAGGCCCCGGGCTGAATTCCTCTCAATGCCGCGCCGCGTCGCACACACCGGACAAACCGGACGGTACGGCGGACGCCGCACCCGTACGGAATCGCCAGGTGACGTACGACAAACCTTGCACCAAAACGGTTTTCGCGCAGTAGTGCGTTCGCGAAACCGTTGAGTTCGCTATTGGATAGCCGCCTATCCACTGCCAGCCGGAGCGGAATCCGGCAAACGGCGAGCCGCCAGCAAACGGTCTTTCAGGGCAAGTCGGTGACGGCTTCCACCGTCCCCGTGAGGGCCCCAGTCTTCGCTCGATGACCGAACAGTCTCCGAGCGGAGGATGAACACCCGCCGGGGTCCGACCGAATGGTCGGCAACCCCGGCGGGTAGATGATCTACCACCGGAACCGCCGCGTCATTTCTACGCGTGGGTAACGGCGGATTTCCGCCTAACCGCGGGTCAGCTTGCGGTGGGTAACCCGGTGCGGGCGAGCCGCTTCCGGACCCATGCGCTCGATCTTGTTGGCCTCGTACGCCTCGAAGTTGCCCTCGAACCAGAACCACGCGGCCGGATTGTCGTCGGTGCCCTCCCACGCCAGGATGTGCGTGCAGGTGCGGTCCAGGAACCAGCGGTCGTGGGAGATGACCACCGAGCAGCCCGCGAAGTTCTCCAGCGCGTTCTCGAGCGAGCCCAGGGTCTCCACGTCGAGGTCGTTGGTGGGCTCGTCGAGCAGGATCAGGTTGCCGCCCTGCTTGAGGGTCAGCGCCAGGTTCAGGCGGTTGCGCTCACCACCGGAGAGCACCCCGGCCGGCTTCTGCTGATCCGGGCCCTTGAAACCGAACGCCGAAACATAAGCGCGGGAAGGCATCTCCACATTGCCGACCTGGATGAAGTCCAGCCCGTCGGAGACCACCTGCCAGACGTTCTTGTTCGGGTCGATGCCGGAGCGGTTCTGGTCGACGTAGCTCAGCTTGACCGTGTCGCCGACCCGGACGTTGCCGCTGTCCGGGTTCTCCAACCCGACAATGGTCTTGAACAGCGTCGACTTACCGACACCGTTCGGGCCGATGACGCCGACGATGCCGTTGCGCGGCAAGGTGAACGACAGATCCTTGATGAGCTGGCGGTCGCCGAAGCCCTTGTCCAGGTTCTCGACCTCGACCACGATGCTGCCCAGGCGCGGGCCGGCCGGGATCTGGATCTCCTCGAAGTCCAACTTGCGCATCTGCTCGGCCTCGGCGGCCATTTCCTCGTAGCGGCCCAGACGCGCCTTGTTCTTGGCCTGCCGCGCCTTGGCGCCGGAGCGGACCCACGCCAGCTCCTCCTTGAGGCGCTTCTGGAGCTTCTGGTCCTTCTTGCCCTGCACCTCGAGGCGCTCGGCCTTCTTCTCCAGGTAGGTGGAGTAGTTGCCCTCGTAGGGGAAGGTGCGGCCGCGGTCGAGCTCGAGGATCCACTGCGCGACATTGTCGAGGAAGTACCGGTCGTGGGTGACGGCCAGGACCGCGCCCGGGTAGGAGGCGAGGAACTGCTCCAGCCACAGCACCGATTCGGCGTCGAGGTGGTTGGTGGGCTCGTCGAGCAGCAGCAGGTCGGGCTTGCTCAGCAGCAGCTTGCAGAGCGCGACGCGGCGGC
This sequence comes from Nocardia inohanensis NBRC 100128, assembly GCF_001612945.1. GTDB lineage: Bacteria > Actinomycetota > Actinomycetes > Mycobacteriales > Mycobacteriaceae > Nocardia > Nocardia inohanensis. Next base: position 415,549 of record NZ_BDBK01000017.1, on the reverse strand, counting down.
GCTCACCACCGGAGAGGTTGGTGACCGGCTCGTCCGGCGGCGGGCAGCGCAGCGCGTCCATGGCCTGCTCGAGCTGGGAGTCGACATCCCAGGCATCGGCGTGGTCGAGGTACTCCTGGAGCTGACCCATCTCCTCCATGAGCTCGTCGGTGTACTCGACGCCCATGAGTTCGGCGACCTCGTTGTAGCGGTCGAGTTTGACCTTGACCTCGCCGAGGCCCTCCTCGACATTGCCGCGGACGGTCTTCGCTTCGTTGAGCTCCGGTTCCTGCATGAGGATGCCGACCGTCGCGCCCGGCGCCAGCCAGGCGTCGCCGTTGTTCGGCTGGTCCAGTCCCGCCATGATCTTCAGGACGCTCGACTTACCGGCACCGTTCGGACCGACGACGCCGATCTTCGCGCCGGGAAGGAAATTCAAGGTCACATTATCGAGCACGACCTTGTCGCCATGCGCCTTTCGAACCTTCACCATCTGGTAGATGAACTCAGCCATATCGGCAAGCCTAACTGTGTGTCGTTGCGGGTTCTGCGGCAGTGTCCGCATCCGCCGCGGATGGTTGGACAGGGTCCGGGCGCTCGACGCGTCCGAAGTGTTTGCGCTGCACCGGGGCTGTGCAACGAGCCAGGTCGGGACCGACCGCTGTGGCGCGCATCTCGAGATCGTTGCGCTCGACACCGTCCCTCGTGGTGTATTCGTTGGATCTCAATGATCCGTAGGCGATGACCGGGTCACCACGGTGCACCGAGGCCTCCACCCCGTCTATGAGCCGGCGCCGGCAACTGACCGTGAGGTACATGGTGCCCGCATCGACCCATTGTCCGGATGGCTGGTCGAAACGTCGACTGGTATTCGCCAAGCGGAACGACAAGATCTCCTCCCCCGAAGGAAGCTGGCGGCGAACCGGTTCCGTGACAACGTTTCCCACTATGGCTGCTTGGATTTCGTACATGAGACGAGAGTCGCGCGCCGGCGTGGCCGCCGGCAGCCCGCTTGCGGCGAGTGTGGACAACTCGCGGCCTGTGGATGATTACAGCGTCGCCAGATCGGTGTTCGCGCCGCACAGCACGACCACCGGCCGCTCCCCCGGTCCGGGCACATAGGCCCCGCTCTGGATCGCGGCGACCGCCGTCGCGCCCGCCGGCTCCACCACGATCCGGAACTCGCGCCACAGATACTCCCGCGCCATCACGATGGCATCGTCGGAGACCAGCACCGAGCGCACCGAATAGCGCTGCGCCACCTCCATCGCGATATCACCGATCCGGTTGGCGCCCAGTGCATCCGAGGCCACGCTCGAAACATCCACATCCACCGGATGACCGGCCGCCAGCGCGGCGTGCAGGGTCTGCGCGCCCTGCGGCTCGACCCCGATCACCCGCCCGCGCAGGCCCATCGCCACCGCGATCCCGGCGAAGAGCCCGCCGCCACCGACCGCGACCAGCACCGGCGGCCGCCCGCGCACCTGCTCCTCGATCTCCAGCCCGACCACGCCCGCACCGGCCACGATCGCCGGCTGATCGAAGGCGTGCAGCTGCATGGCCCCGCGCTCGGCGGCCAGCTGGCAGGCGAATCGATGCGCCTCGGCGTAAGTCGTTCCGTGCCACAGCACTTCGGCGCCGTGCGACCACATGGCCGCGACCTTGGTGTGCGGCGCGGACTCCGGCACCACCACGGTGCAGGACAGACCGCGCAGCGCGCTCGCCATGGCGGCGGCGATGCCCGCGTTCCCGCTGGAGGCGATCACCACGCCATTGACCGAATTGCCCGCTTGCAGTAGCGCGTTCAGCGCCCCGCGCACCTTGAACGTCCCGCCGTGCTGCAAATGCTCCAGTTTCAGCGTGACCGGTACCGGCCCGCGCGGACCCTGGATGTCGGTGTGGAAGACCGGGGTCTTGCGAATCTGCCCGCGCAGCAGCCGCCTGGCCTGGCGCACGTCGGAACGATACAGCCGCTTGGGTTTTCGGGTCGCCACGGCGACATCACTCACTTACGTACTCCTCGATCGCGCCGTGCGAGCTCGGCGAACATGGCGTTGTACGCGGTCAATTCCGCGTCGTCGTCCCGGTCCGCGGCGCGATCCAACCTGGTGGCCAGCCGATTGTCACTGCGCGACCACTGGATGAGCAACGCCAGCATCACCACCACCAGCGGGATTTCACCACTGGCCCAGGCGAGACTACCGCCGGTGTGCTGATCATCGAGCAGATCGCCGTTCCAGCCCAGACCCAATGCGCGATAGAACCAACCACCCAGCACGGTATTCATGCTCATCAGCGCGATGCCGAAGAAGGCGTGGAACGGCAGCGAACCGAACACCATGCCCAGCTTGGTCAGCGGCTCCACCTGCCGGGGCTTGGGATCGATGCCGATGACCACCCAATAGAAGAGGTATCCGCTGGCCAGGAAGTGCACGTTCATCAGCAGGTGCGCGCCGTGCGAGCCGACGAACTTGTCGAAGATGCCGCCCAGGTAGAGCGCGTAGAAGCCGGCCACGAAGAACACCGAGGCGACCACGGGCTGAGTCATGAAGCGCGACACCGGATTGTGCACGGCGGCCAGAATCCACTCGCGCGGGCCCGGCGGCTGGCCTTTGCCGGCGGGTTGGATGGCGCGCAGCGACAGCAGGACCGGACCGCCCAGTGCGAACAGGATCGGCGCGAGCATGGACAGCATCATGTGCTGAGCCATGTGCACGCTGAACATGGCCGGGGCATAGCGGCCGATACCCGAACTGGTGGCGAGCAGCAGCACCACGCACCCCGACAGCCAGGCGATGGTTCGCCCGACCGGCCAGCCGTCACCGCGCGCCCGCAGCCGCGCCACGCCGCGCAGATAGAGAACGGCCGCCACGATGGCGAGCGTGCCGAAGATCAGATCGAAGCGCCAGTCGAACAGGATCCGGCCGATGGTCGGCGGCCCTGCCAGGTTGTAGCCGATCTCGACCTCGGCCGGGCTGGGCACCTTCCGCAATTCCGGCGGCGGGGTCCGGCCGAGACCGACCGCGAGCCCGACGGTCGCCGCGAAGACCAGCGCCTCGACACCGGCGAATCGGATCAGCGCACCGCGATCGTTCGGGTCCTTCGCCAGGTCGGGCAACGCACGTTGCCGCTGCACGAACCCGATCACGCCGAGCACGACCAGCGCCGCGGTCTTGGCCACCACCAACCGGCCATAAGTAGTACTGAACAGATCATCGAGCGGCACCCGGATCCAGGCGTTGATGACGCCGCTGACCGCGATCACCACGAACGAGACCGTGGCCACCTTGGAGAATCGCCGCGCCGCCAGCGCCGTGTACTTCCCGTCCCGCAAGGCGTAGGCCAGCACCGCGAACAACCCGCCCACCCAGGCGCAGGCCGAAAGCAGATGCAGGATGAGGCTATTGGTGGCGATGTCGTGCGCCCCGCCCGACGAAGAATGCCCCGTCAACGCCACCGGCATCAGCGACAGCACCGACAGCCACAGCAGCACCGGCGTCCACCCCCAGCGCAGCGCCAACCGGCACCCGACCGCCAGCACCAGCACGAAGAACACGGTCGTCCGCCACGACCCCGCCACATCCACCTGATCCGCGGCCCGCCACACCGATTCCGGCCGCACCGAATCCAGGAAAGATTGCCCGGTGGTATCCGACAAGGTCAGCGGCACCAGCAGCGCCGCAGCCCCCGCCCACACCAGCGCCATGTTCCCGGCTCGCCGCAACGCCCGGAACCCGCCCACATCCAGCAGCCCGTCGCTCTGCGGCGGCACGAAGAACGCCGCGAACAACAACGACCCCACCGTCAAAGCCGCCGCCAGATCAGCGATGGCCCGCACCGCCGGCAGCCCATAGGTAGTCAAAGGCCCAGGATCCGGAATCCCCAGCAGACTCAACGCCTGCGAAGCCGACAACCCCACCACCAGCGCCGCCACCATCGCCGTGACCGCCGTACTCACCGCGGCCACCACCGCGAACGTGCCACCCGACCCCGTCCGATTCACCGGTACATCAGTGCCTGCGGGCGAGTCCTGCGGTGACGACATACGACCCAGGGTAGTTCTCCACAGCCGTCCGGACTCCCCTGGGGTTTCCCGTCCCCGAGTCCGCACAACCGCCCCGACGCGCCGAACGGTTGCTAACCACACACCCTTACCCGATCTGGACGCTCGCTATACTTAACCCGCTGGACACGGAGATCGATATCGGTCAATGTGTTTGGTGGCCGCATCGCCCGCGATGCCCGCAATGCCTCCGTAGCTCAGTTGGATAGAGCAAGGGCCTTCTAATCCCTAGGTCGCAGGTTCGATTCCTGCCGGGGGCGCTTCACCGCCTGACCATTCACCCAGGTCAGGCGTGTTCCCCATTTCTGGTACCCATCGACCGAATCAGAGAAACCCCCAGGTCGCCGGTCGCAGGTCCGCGCCCTCGGGGGTTGCCGGCAGCTAGCACCCCCCAGCTATAGAGAAGGATAGCCAGCTGTCGACCCAACCCTGAGCCAAAGCCACACCATCCAACCGAACCACGGGCCGGCAAGGCAGACAAGCACCGCACTCCCCCGGTCCAGACTCAGAGCACCTAGAGAACGCTAGCCAGACAAACATGCGATCCCCAGAGATGCCCTGGCGCGCGGACCCTCGGACCGAATTCCGGCTGCGAAGGGAATCATGTGCAGCTCGTGTTGCGTCAATTCGCCGAGGGTGGTGTGTGACGCTGCACCGATGGACCGGGCCGGTGGTGGTGCTGGGTTGGGGCGACGTGGGATCGATGAACCGATGGGCATCGAGCGGGCGGGCTCGATCGCGGGCTGGATGCTCATCGCCGCCTGCGCGCTGACAGCGGCCTTCGCTCGCGAGTTGGTGGTCGGTCGGTACATGACTGCGATAGTCGCCTTCTGCACGGCGATCACTGTGCTGGGTGTAGCCATGGTCCTACTCGGATCGCGAACGCCCAGATGGCTGCTGTACGTCGCGCCGCTGCTGGTCATCGTGCTTGGGACGATCCCCGACAGTGGGGAAAGCCTATTGGTCTGGGCGGTGCTGTACGCCGGTTGCCTGTTGCCCAAATCGGTCACGGTGTCGGTCACCGGGGCTGCCGTCGCAATTTTCGGAACTGGAGCGGCGTTGCACGGGGGCGAGCGCGCTTGGCCGCTGTGGTGCCAGGTCAGTTCGTCACTTGTTCTGATCTGTGCCGTCGTTGTAGGCATGCGTCGCCGGATCGGTCAGCTGGTGACTGCGCTGCACGAACAGGCGCGCAGTGACGATCTGACAGGAGTGGCCAATCGCCGCCAATTCACCGAGCATCTCGAGGAACAACTCGCCGCTCATTCGCGAGTGGGAGAGCCACTGGCCCTGTGCTTTCTCGATATCGACAATTTCAAGCGCATCAACGACACCTATGGTCACAGCGTCGGCGATCCGCCCTCAAAGATCTCGCCGAGGTACTTCGCGCCCATTCACGGCCGGAGGATCTCGTTGCTCGTACCGGCGGCGAGGAATTCGCCGTAGTTATCTCTGGCGTGAGCTCCGCCGAGGTCGCGGTACGGGCGGAACGGCTGCGATCCGACATCGAAGCCGCAGCAGGGAGTTGGACAACCGCATTGACCGTGAGCATCGGCGTTGCCGCTACACCGGAGGTCGCGGCTGAAGATCTGGTTGCGGCGGCCGATGCCGCACTGTACGCAGCAAAAGCTAACGGCCGCAATACAATTCGGGTGGCTCCGCCCGATACCGGGACGTACGGGTCGAGGCCTACATAAAGAGGCTCCGTTTCATCCGCCGCCCGGCATGGTCGACAACGGCAACGAACGACCGATCGAGAACTGACACCGACGGGGCCCGGCGGATGCCATAGCCGTCGTACATGCCGCTTCAGCCTCGGCGGTGAGGCGATCCCGCTGCGCGCATGTCGGGCTCCCGATCCGAGGCCGGGACGGATGTGGATTTCCTTCGCCGATTCGGGTCATCGCCTTCAGGATTCGCTGTAGTGTCCATTTGATAGACATCAATGTCTAAGAATTGTAGTGACACCCGGATCGAGCGGTGTCCGTCGGTGACACGGGATGCCGAGGGTCTCGAATCCCGTTCGGCGACAAGATAACTGGAGGAGTACACATCGTGCGAAGAGCGCTCGGGCGGACGTTCGCCGCCCTCACCGCGGCAGTCGTGGCAGGGGCAGGCGTCGCCGCCGCCGAACCATCGGCGGATCCGAACAACGCACCTCAGTGGGGCCATGGTCCGCTCGGGTTCATGTTTCCACCTACCGTGCAGGGGCCGATCCATCGAGAGTTCGCCTCATTCGGCCCGCACCCAGTGGCGATGTCGCAAACATTGACCCCGTGCTCAGGCCTGTACGCCGACATCCTGGCAACCGCGGTCGGGTTGGCCGGTGGACGTGACGAGCACTCGGTCGATTGCACCTCGTCATTCCCATATGGTCCAGACGCGCCGGTGGACGTGCTCTATGTGTATCCGGCCGATCTGGACCGGTCCGAACCCGCGCCGCTGGCGGTGTTCCTGCCCGGTGTCACCGACAATCCCGGCGGTTACGAGCTCATCGCGAAACTGTGGGCCAGCAGGGGATTCGCCGTCGCGATCGGCTACAACTTCATCAATTCCCTTCCCACCGACCATATTTGGGTCACACAGGCAGCGATCGGTGAAGCTGCCCGGGTAGATTCGCCGCTGCACGACCGAATCGACTTCGGGCGCACCATCGTCGGCGGCCACTCAGGTGGCGCCGGGGCCACCACGTGGGCGGCGAGCATCATGCCGGGGCTCGCACCAGAAATCGACCCGCGCTTGCGAATCATCGGGGCCCTCAATGTCGCCACCGGTGGCAATGGCCCGATCGGCGCGGGTGTCACGGTGCCGAGCCTGGACATCCTCGGGACCCTCGACCCCACCGTGATCACCGGACTAATGATGTACGCCACGATATTTCAAGCACCCGCCTACACCGCCACCATCGTCAACGGCGCGCACCCGGCGATGAAAGACGGCCTGCCCGATAACCCGGTCGCCGGGCTCTCGGTGGCCTGGCTCGAGCATCTAGCGGGCGGCAACCCCGCCGCCGATGGCGTGTTCGTCGGCCCGGACTGGAGCCTGGCTCGGGACCCGGCCTACACCTCGGTGCAGCGCAACGCGCTTGCCGATCAGGTCCAGTGACTCACTATGCCGAGAGGAGAGTTCACCATGACAGGTTCACCGCTACCGCGTTACGGGGCCGTGGTCGCGATGCTGGCCGCGCTCGGTTTCGGATTCCCGGTGACCGGCACGGCAGCACCGGCTATGGACCCGATCGAGTATGTGAATCTCGGGGACAGTTTCAGCGCCGGTGTCGGCCTGTTGCCGATCCAAGCGGGATCGCCGCTGTACTGTCGGCGCTCGACGCGGAACTTCGCTCATGTGATCGCCGAGCGGCGTGGCTACCGGCTGATCGACGTGAGCTGTGGCAGTGCCACCACCGAGGACCTGTATCGCCCGCAATTGCCCGGCGTAGCACCGCAATTGGATGCGGTGACGGCGACCACGAGGCTGATCACCCTCACCCTGGGCGGAAACAACAACGCTGTGTTCGCCGACAGCGTGGCCAAATGTGGACTCGCCTTCGCCTTAGAGCCCACACGAGACAGTCCCTGCCGAGACAGCTACGGGGACTACTTCGAGGCGGCCATCACCGCGCGCACCTACCCGGCACTGATACAAGCGCTCGAGGGCATTCACGCGAAGGCACCGCAGGCGCAGGTGATCATTGCCGGATACCCCTGGCTGGTGCCGCAGCAGGGCACCTGCTTCCCGGAAATGCCCATAGCCGCAGGCGATTACAGCTACTTCCGGGGTATTCAAGCGACCCTCAACGACACGGTGCGACGCGCGGCGCAGGCATCCGGGACCACCTACGTCGACATGTCAGCGGCTTCCGAGGGCCATGATGCCTGCCAACCGGCCGACCGCCGCTATGCCGAGCCGCTGATATTCGCCAACCAGTTCATGCCGCTGCATCCCAACGCCGCCGGGGAAACCGCCATCGCGGAGGAAATCGCGAAGGTCATCGACGACGGGGCCTAGCACGGCGCGCGGTATGCCGCGGACGTCTGCTGGCAGGATCGTCTGCGTGCTCACGCCGTCGGATACTGTCGATGCCGTGACGGCGGGAACCAGCGGACGGGTATACGGCGGACAGTTGGTGCAGCAGCGGCGCTCCGAACGCCGCCAGCAATTCCTCGCCGCCGGGTTGGAAGTCTTCGGCGAGGCAGGCTATCCAGCCAGCTCCATCAAATCGCTGTGTCAGGCTGCGGGTCTGGCGCGCGCCCAGTTCTACGAGCATTTCCACAACCGCGAGGACCTGTTCATTGCGGTGTACGACCTGATCCAGGACCAAGCCCGCCAAGCCGCAGAGGCAGCATCGGCCCAATCGGCAGGAGAGTCCGCCACAGAACGTGTACGGGCAGCGGTCGGGGCATACGCGGAGTCGGTCGGCCGAGACCCACGCCGCGCCAGGATCGCCTTCGTCGAATGCATCGGCATCAGCGAACGCGTGGAACAGCACCGGATCGGGCAGCGACTGGTGTGGAGTCGGTTCATGGAATCGGAGATGCGCAAAGCCTTCGGCCCGGACTTCGTCCCGACCGGAGGATTCACCGCGGCGACAACAGGATTCATCGGAGCACTGATGGCGTTGGTGCACCAGTGGAGCTCCGCCAGCTCCGACTCCGGGCTGTCCGACATCATCGACGTACTCACCCGCTTCCTGCTCAGCCTCGCCCCCCACTGAGGACAGCGCCGGTATCGATGAGATGCCTGGTGCACAGCCGGTCCACCAGCGCCGACTTCCGCCACCGCCGGTGAGACGCGATACGCAGCTCTTGCATTGATGAACGTCTGCGTCCAAGATTTGCTGTGGGCATCGGGGTCCATCCGAAACCGGCGTTTCGATCGCAGTGAGTGTCATCCGCACGAGGATCCTGAGAGGTGGTCGAGGGCGTATGGGTGACAGCCAGCAATGGACGCGCCGGGGGTGTCTTGGGCTCGGTCTCGGCGCGCTCGGTGTCGCGGCGCTGACCGCCTGCCACACCGGTTCAAGTAGTGGCGGCGGACCTGTCGTGCGTACCACCAAGGGGCAGGTTCGCGGAGTCACGGACAACGGTGTCAGCGTGTTCCGCGGCATTCCCTACGCACAACCGCCGGTCGGCGAGTTACGTTTCGCGGCACCGGTTCCCCACGCAGAATGGAGCGGCGTCACCGACGCCGACCAATTCGGCCCGCCACCGCCACAAACCCCTCTACCGACCTCGTCCACGGGATGGAAGGGCAGGCCGGATGCGTGGCTGACCCTGAATGTCTGGTCCCTCTCGATCGGGAACAACAGGCTGCCGGTCATGGTCTGGTTCTACGGCGGCGCATTCCAATCGGGCTCGTCCGCCGACCCGACCTTCGACGGTCGCATGCTGGCAAGGACCGGCGTGGTCGTGGTGACCGTCAACTATCGGGTGGCCGTGGAAGGCTTCACCATGATCGAGGGTTCGCCCGCCAACCGCGGCCTGCTCGACCAAGTCGCCGGGTTGCAGTGGGTGCGCGCGAACATCGCGGCGTTCGGTGGCGATCCGGGCAATGTCACGATCTTCGGCCAGTCGGCCGGTGCCTCCTCGGTCACGACCTTGATGACACTGCCCGCGGCGGCGGGCTTGTTTCATCGAGGGATAGCCGAAAGCGTCGCCGCACGATTGCAGACCCCACGACTCGCTGCCGATATCGCGGGGGCGATCGCGGGCCGAATACAGAGCCGGGCGACGCTCGAAGATCTCCGCGACGTCGACCCGCAACGACTAGCCGACGCGTACGGGGCAGTGGTCCACGATCTTCCGCAATATCAGGACCGCTGGGGCTATCGCATGGTGGTCGGTGGATCGCTGTCCGGACCGGTGGTCGACGGCTCCACAGTTCCCACCAGCCCTTGGAAAGCCCTGGCCGCCGGGATGGGGCGTGACATCGACCTGATCGTCGGACATACGCGCGACGAGTACAACTTGGCGATCGCCGCGGCTGGCGGCCCGTCTGCGGTCACCGCCACGCAGATCAGCGACGCCCTTCGATGGCTTCCTCCGGTACCCGATGGGGCCCTCGCCTACCGCGAGGCATATCCGGGCGCGGACGACGAAACGCTCTACCAACTGGCGTGCTCGGATTCCATCTATCGAATGCCGAGTCTGCATATCGCCCAAGCACATACAGTCGGCGGCGGTCGAACGTATCTGTACGAGTTCGCATTCGGTGCGTCCGTGGATGGTGCGGCGCATACCACGGAGATCCCCTTGGTCTTCGGCACTCTCGACAGCCCGAACGGAACGAAACTTTACGGATCCACGCCGACGGCCGCGACCGTGACGCTCGGCGACGCCATGCGCGCCGCGTGGACCTCGTTCGCCGCACGAGGTGAAGCCGGTTGGCCCGCTTACTCGCCCGACGTACAACCCACCCAGATATTCGACGCGGCCTCGAGGGTCGCCCCATACCCCGAACAGAACTCGGAACGAATCTGGGCGAACTGTTCGTTCGATGCCGCCGACCTACAACTCGGCACTCAGCGCTAGCCCGTTCTATCCGGTTGTCCAGTGCTCGTCTCGGACGAACGCTTCATCTCCGGCGCATTCCGCGCGGACGAGCAATGGATGGCGCGCCGCTCGGATGTGCCCTGACGGGCTGTTTATGCTCGGCGAGACCCGCCTGCGGTACCGGCGGGAGTGCTCGCGGAGGGCGGGCGTCGCACGTCGCGGCGCGAGGGTGGTTCGCCAGTCATGGTTCTCCAAGGATCGACTGCATGCGCCCGGTGATCGGAATACGATGCGCGGCACCGACATACGGATTGATCCCGCTTCGCTGTGACATCGCCTCCGAGTCGATGGCGTCACCATCGGCCGCATGTTGTGGTGTAAGACACGTGCGTCTATCATTGCGCCAACACTTGGACACAGACGTCCAACTTTAGGAGCAGTGGAATGAAGCAAGCTCTGGCAACAGCGCTGTTCGCCATGTCGGCGGCGGTCGTCATGTCGTCCTTCACCGCGGCGGCGGCACCGCTGGACCCGAACGCCCCACCCGAGCCGAGCCCCGGCATCCTGGGCATGGTGTACCCGGCAACAGTGCAGGGCCCGATCCACGCCACCTTCGCCCAACCCGGCCCGCACACGGTGGCAGCCACCCAGCAGATACATCCATGTGACGACATCGGATCCGTCATCCTCGGAACCGCGTACGAGTATCTCGGCGGTTTCAAGAACCTCGACGACGCGCTGTGCACCAGCTCATTCCCGCACGGCGCGAACTCGCCGTGGGGAATGCAGTACTACTATCCGACCGACCTCGCCCCCGGCGAACAAGCGCCTGTTGTTCAGTTTCAACCCGGGTTCACCGGCGATCCCGGCAACTACGACCAGGCCGCGCGGTTGTGGGCCAGCCGTGGATTCGTCGTCGCGATGCCCTACAACTTCATCGACATCTTCCCCACCGACCCATTGTGGGGATTGCAGGCACTGATCGGCGAGGAAGCCAAAACCGACTCCCCACTGCACGGTCACGTCGACTTCGGCCGCACGATCATCGGCGGCCATTCCGCCGGTGGCGAAGGCGCGTTCTGGGCCGCCGCCTATCTTCCGCCGCTCGAGAAGCAGATCGATCCCCGTCTGCACATCCTCGGCGTGCTCGGAGTCGCTCCCACTCCGGCGCCGACCGGGCCCGCGATCACGATTCCCGCGCTGATCATGACCGGCACCCGCGACGCCATCGTCTGGGACATCTTCGACCGCTGGGTCGGCTACAAAACCATCCTCTTCGGCCCCGCCTACATCGCCGCGACCATCAACGGCGAACACTTCAACATCACCGAGAACCTGAACAACAACGAAGACGCCGCACTCGCCACCGCCTGGATCGAACATCTCATCGGGGGCCACCCCGACGCTGACGCCGTGTTCGTCGGCCCCGGCTGGGGATTGTCCACCGACCCCGCGTTCACCTGGGTCGAGCGCAACCAACCCGCCGACCAGCTCCACTGAGCCCGGTTGCCGCCCGCGAAACGATCGAAGCAGGGGGTCCAAGGGCAGGGATCCGGCCCCGGGCCGCGCCAGCCCGCAACGCGGTCTGCAGCTGCCCCACGACGAACCAAGGACACTCCACAGTGGGAGTCGCCGCAGGCGGAGTTCGAGATCGCGACCGCCGAAGGCGCTGGAGGTGAAGCCCCTCGCGCGACGCCAAGCCGAGATGCCGCCCGGAGGCCGATGCCGATCACCTTCAGTTTCTGCTGCTGTTCAGGGCAAAATCGACTTCGATGACCAGTTGACCCACAAGAAGATGCTGGTCAGTCCTGTTCCCATCTATATGGTGCCCCGCCGGGGGCGCTGTCGGGGAGTGACCTGCGTACTTGGTGCCAGGTTCACTCTTACCCGTCCCGCACGACACTCAAACACCCAGGAACTTCGGCAGTAGAATCCGGGGATGGGGCAGGATCTCGACGCCATCCCAGAGTTGTTGGAAGACTTCGTAACCGAGCTGCCTACATCGTCTACACGCTCAACCGCATCAACCAACGGACCGGACGTCCGGTCACGCCCGAGTACGCGCACCGGCAGTACCGCAGCCTGCAACAGTTCCGCCGTTACCTGGAGACGGAGGGCATCCTCGTCGACAACCCCTTCGACAAGATGACACCCCCGCATGTGCCGGAGAAACCCATCCCGGTTCCCCCTATCGAGGACCTCCGCAAGCTGCTGAAAGAGTGTGAGGGCACGGATTTCGAGGCGCGGCGCGACACCGCGATTATTCGTCTGATGGCCGACATCGGCCCGCGCGACAGCGGAGAGCCGCGCAAGGACGCTCATCGGAAAGCCAGACTCGGCGATCAGCTGAGTAGCAAGCCAAAGCGCGGAAAGCTAATTTCACCCGCAGTGTCGGCCGCATCTTGTTCGGCCTCTCGGAGCACTGCCTCTGCGCCCCCGATTATTAGACGATCGTTGAATCGCTCAGGTTGGCCAACTGGTCGTAGTCGCGCGCGCATCGCCCTCACCGAATTGCTACTGAAGGCCGACTCCGCTGACGCCCGGTAGTCCTCGCCGAAGCCCGGCGCGGCGCGCCGGCCCGGTATCACTTGGCGATCAGGAATCGTCTTCCCGCACTGGATCGTTCCTCGACGGTGACGGTGCCCGACAAATGCTCTCCGTCGAGGGTCAGGGTACCGTTCTGTTGCGAGCCGAATTCGGGGGCGAGCAGGTAGAGATCGTAGTTATGGCCATCGAATTCGGTGGTGAATGCGGGCGCGTTCTTCACCGCGACTGTTCCTGACGCGGTCTTGTATTCGGCGTTCATTCCGCTGTAGACCTGCCGCGGTTTCTCGGCGATATCGATAAAGAATCTGCCTGGACTGTAGGTGCCCCGGGCTTCGGCCGGTAGCAGCAGGAAAGGCGCGGTGTTGTCCTCGTACGCGGTCAGCAGCGGGGCAACGGTCTGATCGACGATCTTCCGCTTTTCGTCACCGGACCGGGTGACCGCGGCGACCAGCTCCGGATCTGCTTGTTGCGGAACCGGTGTCACGCCGTCGAGCAGCACGTCGACCGGTGCGATGCCGGATTGGGCAATCATCTGCTGCCAGTCTCGGCGGTTTTGCTGCTGCAGGATGAGCCCGGCGGCACTGCCGATGGAATAGCTCTCCGAGTCGAGAGCGAAATACTTCGGAGGCATGGGGAAAGCCCCGTCGGCGACTTGCGCGCGATATTCGGCCGGATCGTCGGCGGTGGGCATCAGCAGTTCCGCGGCGGCCTCGATATAGCGTGCTGTGCCCTCGGTGATATCTGTTTCCCTGGCCGCGGCCACCTCATCGGGATAGCGCGCTTTCCATTGCTCGTTCCAATACGCGGCCGCGGCCAGTCGCTGGTCACGTTCGGCGGGTTCGAGCCAGGCCTGTCGTAATTCACGAACGAGGGACGCCCGCAGCACTCGCGGTTCATCCACAACGGGAAGGAGCGTGCCCCGCGCTTCCGTCCCGGCGGACGAACGGAGCGAAGGCCAAGCCCGATCCTTGTCACCGAGCTGTTGTGCGAAGAAATGGAAGGCCTCGTGCGTCGCGACCAGCGATATCAGGCGGGAAGCCTGAACGCCCGTCGCCTTCGCCATATCGGCCCAATCAGATTCGATCATGACAATGGCATTGTGCCCCTGCCACGACGCTTTGCCGTAGCCCTGCGAGGGTTTCCGCACGTTCTCTCGCGCGAGGTCATCCGCCGTGACGTCAACCGTCCGGTCGATGGTGATGACCTTTCCACCCTCTCCGGTAAAGAGGATCAATGCGTAATCGCTGTAATCCGCTCCGGGCCAGAGCGTCTTGATCTGCGGCCAGACGGCGGCGATATCGCGCTGAATCTCCGCGGCTGTTCCCTGCGCCGGCGCCTCGGCCGGGGTCCGGTTCGCTCCGAAGTGGTCGTGACCGTCGTTGGCACAACTCGAGACGAATACGGTCACGGCAAGCGCACCCGCGACCAATACGCTCCGGCGACGGATTTTCCACCTCATTGAAGTCTCCTTTTGAACTTGCGCGATCACCCCGCTGGTTACACGACACCCGACAATCGGACGCGCGGCGCGCTTGCGCCGATGATTTGTCCGCGAGACCGCCCCGTGTGGACGCTTCCACCCTGCCTGGTTCGGTTCCGCGCCCGAGAAATAGGAGATGCGGACATAAGGAGGTCGACCGGCTGATCGTCGTGCCCGCCGTGCTCGCGCACCGCCCTGTGTCGCGCGGGCTCACAGAAGTTTTGCGCCGGGTGCGTATCGATCCGACGCATTCGGCAGACAACCCGCCCAGAGATCTGAAACGATAGTGGGTCGGAAAGGAGTCGATTTCCTGCGCGCCGGAATCGATGCTGCTCATTGGCCATAACGCTTGTGACGGCTGCGGCTGCGGCCGGGTTTCGGCAGGCGAGGCAGTGTCCTTGGATGGCCGGGAATCGGCGGAACGTTCATTCGTGGATACCATGTCTACTACCAGCGATGCTGTCTGAAGCTGGTTATGCTCGGGCCGACCCGTGCTACACCAAGAAAGGTGCGCCGTGCCCCCGGAAGATCGTCGTGTCCGCCGCACCCGGCGCGCACTGCGTGACGCGCTCGTTTCGCTGTCCGTGGAGCGGGGGTACGCGAATGTCACCGTCGAAGACATCACCGAGCGTGCGGATTTGGGCCGGGCGACGTTTTATACACACTTCGCGGATAAGGACGCGCTGCTCGACAGTGTCGTGGGGGATGTGATCGCCGAGCTGAACGCTCGTTTGGAGCCGCTGGCGGATCTGGATGGGGTGGGCTTCACGGGTAAGCCGGTGCTGGAGGTCTTCCGGCATGCGCTCGAGGAGCGGGATACCTATCGCGTGATACTGCGGGGTGAAGGGGACGGCCGGGCGCTGCGGCGGTTCACCGAGGAGCGGACCGCTGCCGCGGCAGCTGCTTTCGCGGCCCGCGCCGCGAATTTGGGCGTGACGCCCAAGCTCGATCCCGCGCTCGTCGCCCGCGCGTGGGTGGGCGAGCAGATTTCGGTGCTGCAATGGTGGCTCGAAACCGATCCGCCGCCACTGCCTTTGGAACAGGTGGCGGATACGTTGCGCACGCTTTCGCTGCGTGGGCGGTATTGGGCGGCGGGGTTCGAGGGCGAACCGCCGGCCTGAGCGGTGGGCGGTCGCGGGGGCCGATTTCGCACGCGGTGAGCCCCCTCGGACCGCCGGCGCGAGCAGCAGGACGAGGATCGTCCTGAGCGCTCCGCGCTGCGGGTGATCGCTCATATTCTTCTCGGTTTGCTGCCGTGAGTCGCCGCCGCCGTTCCAGGCGCGGCGTGCAATGACACGGCGGCTATTGGTCGGCCGGACAGCCCGGCAGTGAAAGTCCCTGTCACACAGCCGTATCGGAGGCGCTCAGCGCTGGCCGCTGCTCAACCGCGCGCAAGTGCTCGTCAGCAGAGCCTAAGACTTCTCTGAGCGTTTCTAGACAGAGTGTCTAATTATGTGCATGATGACTAGTAACTAGCCGAATGGACCCGATTACGAAGGCACCTGAACATGTCAACCGAGCACGACGACGAGCCGCTGGACTACCGGTTCAGCCTGGCCAACGAGCGCACGTTTCTGGCTTGGATCCGCACCGCGCTCGGCCTGCTGGCCGGTGGGGTCGCTGTGCAGGCCCTCGCCGAACAGTTCTCGGGGCCGGGTGTGCGCCGGGTGCTGGCCATGGGCTGTGTGGGTCTGGCTCTCGTGATCGCGACCGCGGCTCACGGGCAATGGCGGCGCGTGGAAGCAGCGATGCGGCGCGGCGATCAGCTCCCGGCTTCGGCTCTGGTTCCCACGCTGGCCGTGGGCGTCACCGGCGTCGTGCTCGCTACGGGCGCCGCGGTACTGGTGTCATGACCCGGGTCGATACGTGGGGACCCGACACCGGGCTGGCCGTGGAGCGCACCGCGTTGGCATGGCGGCGTACCGCGCTCTCGGCGGCGGTCGCCGTCGCGGTTCTCGCGCACGCGAGGGCGGCCGGACCTACCGCGCCGATCACCACGGCGGCGGCCGGGGTGCTCGTCGTTGTCGCGGCTGCCTGCCGATTGCGAGATCGGGCGTTGCGGGCGCGCCGACCGCGACCCATCGGGGCTGTCGTCGCGGTGGTCGCGGCCGCCGTCACCTGCTCCGCGGCCACCGTGATGATCGGAATAGTTCTATGAATTGCTGTGCGCCACAACATGCTTCGACCGATGGATGGAATCCGTCCGAGCGGCCGGGCCGATCTGCGCCGCTCACCCTCGCGAGGACACCAAAGGACGAGACGGGCCTGAGCACGCGGCTGGTGACCTTGCCCGGCGGGCGGTTCCGTATGGGCAGCGAAGCGCCGGAGAGCTACCGCGACGACGGCGAGGGACCGGTACGGCCGATGGTGGTCGGCGCGTTCGAGATCGCGCCATATGCGGTCACCAATGAGCAGTTCGCCGAATTCGTCTCCGCCACCGGATATGTCAGTGATGCCGAGCACTTCGGCTGGTCCTATGTGTTCGCCGGGCTGCTGCCTGCCGCGCTGCGGCGCGGTGCTCGCCGGCCCGAACACACCCCGTGGTGGTGCGCGGTCCCGGGGGCGGGCTGGTCGACGCCGGAGGGACCCGGCAGTGACGTGACCGGGCGCGGCGATCACCCCGTCGTGCATGTGTCCTGGCATGACGCCCGGGCCTACTGTCGGTGGGCGGGCGCCCGGCTGCCGACCGAAGCCGAATGGGAGTTCGCCGCGCGCGGCGGCCTGGATCAGGCTCGCTATCCATGGGGCGATGAGCTCGCACCCGATGGTGTGCACCGCTGCAACATCTTTCGCGGGCGCTTCCCGACCCATAACACCGCCGAGGACGGCTACCGCAGCACCGCACCCGTGAATGCATTCGCGCCGAACGGGTTCGGCCTCTACAACATGGTCGGCAACGTCTGGGAATGGTGCGCCGACGCGTGGCGCACCGACCATTCCGGCGATCCGGTGATCGACTCTCGCGGGCGAGCGGACGACCGGACCCGAGTGCTGCGCGGCGGGTCGTACCTGTGCCACGACAGCTACTGCAATCGCTATCGCGTCGCCGCCCGCATCCACAACTCTCCCGAATCCACCAGCGGCAACACCGGATTCCGCGTCGCCCGCTGACCGATACCACCCGAAACACTCCGAAGGGACCTCACCCCGTGTCCGAACAGCCGATGAACGTGCTGATCGTCATGTCCGATCAGCACAATCCCAAAATCCTTGGTGCCGCCGGGAATTCGCTCGTGCACACCCCGAACATGGATGCTCTCGCCGCGCGCGGGACCCGCTTCGACGCCGCCTACTGCGCCAGCCCCATCTGCGTGCCTTCCCGCGCCTCGGTCGCCA
Source organism: Nocardia inohanensis NBRC 100128 (assembly GCF_001612945.1). GTDB lineage: Bacteria > Actinomycetota > Actinomycetes > Mycobacteriales > Mycobacteriaceae > Nocardia > Nocardia inohanensis. The sequence continues at coordinate 397,656 of NZ_BDBK01000017.1, read as the reverse complement.
CCGGCCTGTATCCCCATCAGACGGGGTACTGGGACAACGCCATGGGGTACGACGGCGCGGTGCCGAGCTGGGGTCACGAATTGCAGCGGGCGGGGCGCCGGGTGGAATCGATCGGAAAGCTGCACTACCGCAACGCTTCCGATCCGACCGGCTTCGACCGGCAGCAGTTGCCGATGCATCTCAAGGATGGCATCGGCCAGGTGTGGGGTTCGGTGCGTGATCCGCTGCCGCGGCGGGACAACGCGCCGCTGATGGTCAGTATCTCCGGCGGCGCCGACTCCGACTACACCCGCTACGACGCCGCGGTCACCGACCGCACCTGTGCCTGGCTGACCGATCCGGCCAACCGGAGTGAGCCCTGGGTGCTCTATGCCGGATTGCTGGCCCCGCACTTCCCCTACCTCGCGCCGCCGCGATTCTTCGAGATGTACGACCCCGACCGGATGCCGGTACCGACGATGCGCCCCGAGCACGGTCACGCTCGCCATCCCTGGGTGCAAACCTTCGCCGATGTGCTGCCCGGACTCGACGACTCCAACACCGAACAGGAGCGGCGGCGCGCGGCGGCGGCGTATTACGGGCTGGTCAGCTACCTGGACCACAATCTCGGTCGCATTCTGGACGCCCTCGAGGCCAGCGGACAGGCCGAGAACACGCTGGTGGTGTACACCAGCGACCACGGCGACATGGTGGGCAGCCGCGGGCTGTGGGGTAAATCGTTGATGTACACCGAATCGGCCGGTGTGCCGCTCATCGTGGCCGGTCCGGGAATCGCGGCGGGCTCAGTATGCGAGACTCCCGCGAGCCTGGTGGACCTGTACCCGACCATCCTCGATGCGGCCGGGGTCGAATCGACCGCGAGCCCACAGCGGCCGGGACGATCGCTGCTGGAACTGGCGGCCGCGGATGCCGACACCGAGCGCGTGGTTTTCAGCGAATACCACGCCATGGGTGCGCCGAGCGCGGCATATCTGGTCCGCAAAGGCCGTTTCGTCCTGCATCACTACGTCGGGTTCGAGCCCGAGTTGTACGACCTGGCAACAGATCCCGATCAGCGGACGGATTTGGCGGCCGACCCCGGCTACACGGCGGTGGTCGCCGACCTCACCGCCGAATTGGCCGCCGTGCTGACTCCCGATACCGCCGAGTCGGTCGACAAGCGAGCCAAAGCCGACCAGTCCGCACTGGTCGAACGCTTCGGAGGCCCGGCCACGGCCGCCACGGTCGGCACCCCCGGCGAAACGCCGCCGCCGGCCGTCGACTGACTCCACCCCATCCGGCTCACCGAAGGCGCTGACCCCGTGAACAATCCGCTCACATCCGAGAACGATCCACCCCGCCGGACATCTTCCGGCGCGGCCGAACTGCGCGCCCAGTTACGCGATATGGGCGGCGCCCGCCACCTGATCGACGGCGCCGCACCCGTTCTCGGCTATATCGCCGGCTACCAACTGCACGGCGTTCTCACCGGCATCCTCGTCGCGATCCTGGCCGCGCTGACCGTCGCGGGCCTGCGCCTGCGCCACGGCGACCGCCCGAAAGTGGTCGCCGCCTCGACCGTCCTGGTGCTGGTGTTCTCCGCCATGGCCGCGACCACCGGAGAAGGCCGCGACTTCTTCCTACCGCCACTGATCCTGTACACGGTCCTGACACTCGTCTTCGGCGCCAGCTTGTTCACGCCCACACCCCTCACCCTCCCCATCTGCCGCCGAACCCGCGCCGAACCCGCCACCCACCCGGCCCCGGCGTCCCGAATTCGCCTGCACCGCCGAGTAACCGCAGCCTGGATGATCTTCTGCCTGGCCCACATCCTGATCATGGGCCCGGTCTACCTCGCCAACAACGTGGTCCTACTCGGAACCCTCGCACTCGTCCTCAACAAACCCATGCTGGTCGCCGCCATCGCAGGCACCTGGGTGTGGGTCCGCCGCACCACATAACCCCTCGTTTCCTTCCTGGACGCCTGGTCCCGCATAGGCACGCGACCAGGCGCTGATCCAATCAGTGACGGAAACAGAGTGTCCCCCATTGGAATCCGGCTCCGATGGCGGAGAGGAGGAAGGTGTCGCCGGGGTGGAGGCGGTGTTCGGTGCGGGCTTGGTGAAGGGCGGTGAGGACGCCGGCGGAACCGGTGTTGCCGAGTTTGTCGAGGGTGATGGGTGCACGGTGCATCGGGACGTCGAGTTCGGTCATGGCGGCCGTGAGGATGTTCAGGTTGGCCTGGTGGAGGAAGAAGTGGTCGATGTCGGTGACGGTCAGGCCGGCGTGGGCGGCGGCGGTGCGGATGCTGTGCGGCAGTTGGGTTGTGGCTGTTTCCCAGACCGCTCGGCCGTCCATACGGAGGTAGTGCTCGCGGGCGGCGACGGTCAGATCGGTGGTCGGCATCCGGGAGCCGCCTGCTCTGACCTCCACGCTGTGTGACAGTTGGGATCCGAAGTCCCAGGACAGCATTCCGGCGCCAGGGGTTTCGGTGCGGGTCAGGACGATGGCGGCTGCGGCGTCGCCGAAGAAGACGCCGGTGGTCCGATTGCGGGGGTCGGTGATGCGGGAGGCGCAGTCGGCCGCGATGACCAGCACGGCGCGGGCTGAGACCTTCAGCAGGTGGGCGGCGAGCAGGATCGCTTGCAGGGCGTTCGCGCAGGCGGCCTGGGTGATGTCGATCGGAAGGGCGCGGTCGGCGCCGATGCGTTCCTTGACCATCAGCGCGGTGGAGGGGAGGGGTTGGTCGTAGGTGTAGGTCGCGACGATGACGGCGTCGAGTTCGGCGGGGGCGATTCCGGCGTCGGCGAGTGCCGAGGGGGCTACCGCGGCGCACATGTCCGAGACCGCCAAATCCGGTGCGAGGCGGCGGCGTTCGCGGATGCCGGTGCGGCTGACGATCCACTCGGCCGAGGTGTCCAGTGTTTCGGTGAGTTCGGCATTGGTGACGATGGTGGCGGGCAGGTGGATGCTCGAGCCCGAGACCGTTACCGGCAGCGGGCGGGCGAGCGTCGACCGGAGAGATGCGGGATGCGGCTGCTCGATCGCCGCGCAGGTGGGGCTCATGCGCGGACCTCGTCGGAGGTGGTGGCGGTGTTGTGTTCGGGGCTGATCAGGAGGTCGAGGTCGACGTAGAAGCGGCCGGAGTCGCAGGGGGCGCCGAGCAGGATGCGGCGGGCGGCGGCGGTGACGAGCGCCCCGCCGAGCGCTACGTCGGAGGCGAGTTGCGGCCAGCTGCTCAAGGTTCGGCCGATTTCACCGAAGGAGGCGGCGAGTTCGGGGCTGATGCGGTCGGCGTCGACCATCGCGAGGATGAGGTCGGCTTTCGCTTGGGCGGTGAGCTCGCGCAAGTCATCGGCGCGCAGGTCACCGATGCGGCCGTGCAACAGGGGCCGATCGGGTTCGAGGTCGAAGCGCTCGATGTCGAGCATGCCGCGATCGTTGCAGTCCATGATGACCGGAATGCCCAGCGCGCGTGCGTATTCGCGGGCGGCGACCTTGACGTAAGGGGTGTCGCACTCTTCGACCAGCAGATCGATCGGGGTGTCGTCGCCCTGGAAGAACTCGGTCATGGTCTCGTCGGTGAGCCCGGCCGGGATGATCTCGATGTCCAGGTAGGGGTCGATCTCGTACATCTGGCGCGCGCACAACACCGCCTTGCCCAGGCCCACCTCGTGCACGCCCGCTCGCAGCCGGTTCATGTTCGACAGGCTCAATTCGTCGAAGTCGGCGAGGCGGAACGCACCGCCCACGCCCTCCAGCGCCAGGGTGACGGCGGCGCTGTTGCCGACCGAGAGGCCGATGATGCCGATGCGGTGCTCACGCAGCGAGCGTTGTTGCGGGCGTTGGATTTTCCCGCGATTGCGGTCGGCGCGGACGAGCCGGAACTCCTCGCGCGGCAGCACATGAACCAGGCGGCCGGACCAGGGATACCAGAACCAGCTGCCGTAGGCCCACGGCTCTACACCGGCCAGCTGCTCTTCTATCTTTCGCTCGAGTTCCGCACCGGTGTGGCGCAGTTGCGGTTCACGGCAACCGATCAGCTCGGCCAGCTGGGTGTCGATGGTGTCGTGCACCTCGGTGACCTGATCCGATTCGAGCAGCGCGGTCAGTGCCGCGTAGTCGGCGGCGTGTACGGGCTCGAGCAGCACCGGCTGCCACGCTTCGCGATCGGGAATACCGGCCGTGGTGAGAGCCGCGGGCGCGGGCGGATTCTCGGGTACCGCGGACAGCAGGGAGGCGGGATCGCCCTGCGCCAGCGCGGGGAAGCGGTCGCGCAGGGTGGCCACGAGTTCGGTGTATTCGCCCGCCCCTTCGGCGGTGCGGTGCAGCAGGATCACCACGTCCTCGGTGTATCGCTCGACGTAGCAACGAGTTCCGGGGACCGGATGGAATCCGAAGCGCCCGTGGAACCGGTCTTGGCCGTCCTTGGTGCCGGAGGTTCCGATCATGAGCTTGGCTCCGAGGTGGTGCGCCGCGCCGACCGCGAGCGCGTTCAGATACACGCCCAGTCCGAGTTTGCGCGCCCGATGCTCGACCACCAGCCGGCTGTGTTCGTAGGTGTCGGCGATCCCGGCCCCCTCGGCGGCGAGCAACTGCCGGTATCGCTCCTCGCCCAGGTGCGCGCGTGACTGGAACAGTTCACCCGTCTCCGGAGTCGACAGCCGGATGTAGCCCAGCACGGGGCCTGCGGGATGCCGGCGGGCAATGAAATGCCAAGCACCGTAATCCAATTCCTGGTCGTCGACGTGTGCGCCGCGCGCGTCGCGGAACTCCGGTCGCCGGCCGCGGTCGTAGAGGATCCGGGCGCGCAGTTCCCGTAACCGGCTCACCTCGTCCGAGTAACCGGTACCGCGCGGCGGTATCCGGAACGCTGAAACATGCCAGCGCACATCATGTTCGAGGTTACGGATATCACGTCGTGCGATAGACATGCGAGATCCGCCAGTTGCCGACAAGGCAAGGATCCTTTCCGGAGGTTCGTTCACTGAGTGTGAGTGACCACGAGGTCGATTGCTAGATATTAGCCAACTGAGGAGTCGCGGGTCGATTGCGGAAACCCTGCGGCGTGGCGTGAATCCGCCGAAACCAGGCCGAAGACCGGCAATTACGTCCCAGATTCGCCCGGAGCGCCCACCGCCGAGTCTGATTGCGGAGGATTAGCTATCCCAAATTCGATTGAATTGGCCGAATACGGCTGGTTCGGTCACCTCGACGCATCGGCGTCGAGCCAGGCCATGGCGGCCGCGGTGAAAGCCGTGACACCGCAGCTGAGAGCCGGTTCGGCGAGCGGCGCGAAGTGCGGCGAGTGGTTCATCGGGATATCGGCCTCGACGGTGCCCCGCCGTTGTGCCGCCGCGACTTTCGCGGGATCCGCACCGCCGAAGAACCAGAACGACAGCGGTGCGCCCGCGGCCTCGGCCAGCACCCCGACATCCTCGCTGGCGGGGAACGCGCCCATCTCCAGCACCCGCTCGGAGCCGAGCGCGGCGCACAGCGCGGCGCGGGTCTTGCCCAGTGCGACAGCATCGTTCACGGTGATGGGTAGCCGGGTCAGCTCTTCGATCGTCGGCGCCCGGTCCGCACCCGCGGCCTCCGCCTCCGCGCGCACGATCCGCCGCACCGCCGCGAGCACCCGGACTCGCACGTCGGTCGAGTACGTGCGGACGCTGACACCGAGCTGCGCCTCATCGGCGATGATGTTCTCCTTCGTGCCCGCGTGCAGGGTGCCCACCGTGACGACCGCCTGCTCCGTGCTGGCGATCTCACGAGACACGATGGTCTGCAAACGCAGCACGGTGGCCGCGGCCAGCACGATCGGATCGACCGTGGTCTCGGGGCGCGAACCGTGCCCGCCGCGGCCGTGCAGGGTGATCAGCAGACTGTCGTTCGCCGCGAGGATCGCGCCCGCGCGGGTCGCCACGGTGCCCACGGCGATCGGCAGGACATGCTGTGCCAGTACGACTTCCGGCTTTCCGAACCGCTCGAACAAGCCGTCGTCGACCATGGCCTGCGCGCCGGCGCCGATCTCCTCGGCGGGCTGGAACACACCCAGTACCGTTCCGGACCATCGATCCCGGACCGCCGCGAGCCGCTCGAGCGTGCCGAGCAGGCAGGCCGTGTGCATATCGTGTCCGCAGGCGTGCATGAGCGGCTGCCCGCTCTCCGGATCGGTGGCGACCGAGGCGTACGGCAGGCCGGTCTGTTCGCGGACCGGCAGCGCGTCCATATCCGCGCGCAGCAGGATCAACGGACCGGGCCCGTTCGCCAGCCGGGCCACCACACCGGTCCTGCCGACCCCCTCGGTGACCTCGTAGCCCAGCGCCTTCGCGTGCCGGGCCACCAGCGCCGCGGTGCGATGCTCGGCGAAGGAGAGTTCCGGATGGGCATGCAGGTCTCGGTACAGCTCCGCGAGATCGGCGGTGACGGGGGCGACGCGACTGTTGATCGGCGGCACCCTGCCAATGATCCCCCGCGCCGCGCGGAACAGGACGCTTTCCCGGTTTCTCCCGGAGGAAAATCGACACAACGGCCGAATCGACCACGAACCACCGGCGCCGAGCCTTCGGCATGTACCACTCTCTACGAAACCTCCCGGTACCCGAGGGCGCAGGACTACCCTGTGCCAATACTCATGTGCTCTTCAGGCGATCGAAGCGGTGATGGGATGGACACGGATCTCACGGCGAGTCAGCCCCACACCTCTCGCGTGTACGACTACTTCCTCGGCGGCAAGGACAATTACGAGGCCGATCTACAGGCCGCGGAGGAAATCCTGAAGGTATGGCCCGATATTCGGGTCGCCGCGCGGGTCAATCGGCAGTTCATGCAGCGCAGCACCCGGTTCCTGGCCGAGGCCGGGGTCCGGCAGTTCCTCGACATCGGCACCGGCATTCCGGCCGAGCCCAACCTGCACCAGGTCGCCCAGCAGGTCGCTCCGGACGCGCGCGTGGTCTACGTCGACAACGATCCGGTGGTGCTGGCGCATGCCCGCGCGCTGATGGCGGGCACCGCCCTCGGCGCGACCACCTACATCTACGGCGATGTCACAGAACCGAATTCGATTCTGAAGCCGCCGGAACTCTCCGAGTTCCTCGACCTGAGCCAGCCCGTCGGCTTGAGCATGATCGCGCTGCTGCACTTCGTCGAGGCCAGCGTCCCCGACATCCTGTCGACCTTTCTGGATGCGCTCGCCCCCGGCTCCTACCTCGCAATCTGCACCATCACAGCCGATTTCGCGCCGGAGTGCGTGCTGCGCGCCCAAGAGGTCTATCGCGTCCGCAACCTGCCCGCCCAGGTCCGCACCCGCGACGAAGTGGTCGGCTGGTTCGACGGCCTGGACCTGGTCGAGCCCGGCATCGTCCCGCCACACCGTTGGCGCACCGGGGACACCGCCGAGTTCACCCCCGCCTTCGACGCCAAGGTCTCGTGCTATTGCGGGGTAGCCCGCAAATCCTGATCGGCTCCTGGATATGGGGCACGGTGAGGACGCCACCCGTCATCGAAGCTCGGTGGGCGGATTCATCAGGTGGTCGTGCAGCCTCTCCTGCTCGTGCAGCTGCCGGTCCTCCAATTGGATGAACTCTTCGCGGGCACCGGTGGTGGCGCGCAGCAGTTCATCGAGTTTGGCCAGCACGGCATTATTGCTGCGATTGGCGGTGTGCTGGAGCAGGAACAGCATCAGCACGCTGATCAGGGCGGCCGAGCCGTAGACGGTGAGTTGCCACCACGGCGGGAAGCCGGTGACGGATCCGGCGACCACCGCCGCCGCGACCATGCCGGTGACGACGAGTGCGGCCCAGCGTGATCCAGCGATGCGCGTTGCCGTATCGGGTAGTGCGCTGAGGTATTGCTGTGCCTGCCACATCGCGGTCCTTCCGACACCAGCCGGCGGAATCGGCCCGGCTGCTGTACTCGAAAGAGATGCCACGGCAATCGAATCGCAAACGGGGGCGTGTTCCAATCGTTGTCTTTCTTCCAAGACACGCCCGAAACGGACATGGTATAGCGCGCCGGTATGCGACGCTGGCGCCTGAAGCGTCACCTGTCATTCCGGACCAGAAGGCGAGTGTGTCGTCATGGACAGTTCCACGAGCTGGCAGCCCATTCAGGAACCCACCGTCGAACTCGATGTTTTTCCGCCACAGCAGCAACGGCGCTGGACCGTACTGCTGCGCTTGATTCTGGCCATTCCGCAGTTGATCGTGCTGTGGGCGTTGGGAATCGCGGCCGCGGTGGTGGCGATCATCGGATGGTTCGGGGCATTGTTCACGGGCGCACTGCCGCAATGGGCGGGGGATTTCCTGCGCCAGTACGTGGCCTACAACGCCCGGGTCACCGGATATCTCATGCTGCTGGTGGATGCCTACCCGCCGTTCAAACTGGATGCGGGCGTGGATTATCCGGTGCGCGTGTGGTTTCCGGCTCCGACGCCGCTGAATCGGATGGCGGTGCTGTTCCGCTTCTTCCTGGCGCTGCCGATTCTCGTGCTCTCCAGCTTCTTCGCCTCCGGCTGGATGGTGATCGGCTTCGTGGTGTGGCTGATCGTGCTGATCACCGGGCGTATGCCGGGCGCCTTGTTCGAGGCCACCGCGGCGGTGCTGCGCATTCAGCTGCGCACCGAATCCTATTGGTACATGCTCACGCCGACCTATTTGAAGCAGATCTTCGGTGATGGGCCCGCACCGACGGCCGCCGCGCCTCAGCAATATGCCGCCGCCTCCCCCACCCGGCCACTGCTGGTGTCGCAGGGTGGGCGAATCCTGCTGTGGGTGATTCTCGTGCTGGGGATTCTGGCGAGCATCGGACAGAGCGTCGGCGGGTCCGTGACCGATGACGACAATACGGAAACCGTCTCCGGATACAGCCGAACCTATTGACCGCGGCCCGCGGCGAGACCGTGGCTATTTCTTCGAACACGAGAATTACCGGCGCGTAGCCGCATTGCCGGGTGCATGCTGGAATCAGCAGATTTCCAGCTGTTCGAAGGAGGTAGGGCCATGGTCAGAGTGACCGCGGTGAAGCCGAATGGAGAGCATTGGCATCCCCATCCCGGCGACGCCATCGAGGATGAGGGTGAATTTCCCGCGCTGGTGTTGTGCCTGCTCAGCGTGGTCGGCGTCGGATTGACGATCACGGCTGCCGCATACGGGTACCGGGGTTGGGCGCTACTGGGCGCGATCCTGTCCGCGGCCTTGCTGATCGGCGGGCTCTTGCTGATCAGGCTCGAGTATTTCCGCGAATTCAGCGCCGAGTTGCGCAAGGGCCGGCACGGGCACAACCCGCTGGTCGACGGGGAATGGCGGGGCGGGCGGCTCAGTTCCTGGCAGGTCCGGAAGATAAGGGCGGCACGGCGAATGCGCCCCACCACCGATCCGCGATGATGCGTCGGGACGGAATCGGCCGTCCCGTGCGTTGTGTGTGCGGAGTGGTGGAGGAGGTGCCCGAGGATGAACGCCGGGTTCGAGGTGTTCGGCGAGCACGTGTTGTGGACCGACGCGGTCGGCAATCTGCTGTCGCTGGCGGTGGTGTGGCTGGCCATGCGCAAGACCATGTGGACGTGGCCGGTGCAAATGGCCGGGGCCGCACTACTGCTCGCGGCGTCGCTGGATGCGCACGCGCCCGGTAACGCGCTCAAACAACTACTGTTCCTGGCGCTCGCCGGATACGGCTGGATGGCATGGGCGCGCGGTACCCGCGGGCACGGGGAGTTGGCGGTGCGCCCGGCCACCGCGCTGGAGCGCTGGACCCTGCTGGGGTCGATGGCGGGCGGCACGATCGTGGTGGCCGAGGCGTTCAAGCATCTGCCCTGGCTGCATATCGCCTGGTCGCCGTGGGCTAACGCCTATATTTTCGTCGGCTCCGCCATCGCGACCTTCGCGCAGAGCAGGGCGCTGGTGGATTTCTGGATCATCTGGATGCTGGTGGATCTGGTCGGGGTGCCGTTGGCGTTCAAATCCGGCCTGTACGCCTCGGGCGCGGTGTACGGCCTCTTCTTCGTGCTGGTGCTGGTCGGCTTCACCCGCTGGCGGCGGGAGTACCGGGGGCGCGTCCACCCGCCGGTGGAAGTCAGGAGTCGAGCGTAGGCGTCGTGATGAGCCCGAGGTTGATGGCCAGCCGATGCACCCGGACCTCGATCTCGTCGCGAATGGCGCGAATCTCCTCGATGGTCTGACTGGCCGGATCGGGCAGCGGCCACTGTTCGAAGCGGTGCCCGGTGACCAGCGGATCGGAGTCCCCGCACCCCATATCGACCACTACATCGGCGGCGCGCACGAATTCGTCGGTCCACGGTTTGGGGAATTCGGCGGAGATATCGATACCGCGTTCGGCCATGGCCGTCACCACCAACGGGTTGACCAGCACATTCGGCGCTGATCCGCCCGACCACCCGGAGGCTGCCGCCCCGACCAGATGATTGAAGAACCCCTGCGCCATCTGCGACCGCCCCGCATTGTGCGTGCAGACGAACAGCACCGCGGGCCCGGTCCGAATCGGCCTGCCGCCCGCCTTCGCGGCGGCGATCAGCCGTTCGCGAGCGAAGCGTTCCGCCAGTACCGGACGCTCCCCGGCGATAGTGGCCACCGCGGCCAATTGATCGTAGGAGGAGTCGAGAACCCGCTCGATGGTGGCGCTATCGAAGACGCCGGCGAACTCCGAACCCAATCGTGCCGCGGCCGCGGGCAATTCCGACCGTTGATCATCATCTGGGAACTCTTCCGGCGGCACGCCCCGAGTCTAGGTGGGCGAACGCTCCCCCTCGATTCACGACGCGGTGCGGGTTCGGCCCGCGGCTAGGGTGGGAACCGTGCCACTTGTAGAGGTGACCTACGCGCCGCGGGTTCCGGAAGCGGTCCTGCGGGAGCTGGGCGAGAAGCTGCCGCATCTGGTCTCGCTGGCGGTGGAGTGCCCCGAGGAACCCTATGACGGCGATCTGCAACCGGGTGACGTGGAGATACGCTTCCGCCCGCTCGGACCGTTCGATCGGAGCGGACTGGAAGTGGTGATCGAGGTGCGCTCGAAATACTTCGAGAGCCGCGCGCTCGACCGGCAGCAGCGGGTGGATCTGCTCTGTGAATGGATCGAAGCCGAGACCGGGCTGGACGACTTCGGGGTCTACCTGTCACTCCCGGTCGCCGCCTGGGCGCAGACGGAGTGACCGGCCGGCTCGAACCGAGGGCTCAGCGCGGGCAGGAGCAGCGCTGGGCGGCGGGCACGTCGCCGAGCACGTCCTCGACGTGGCTGCCACAGCCTTCGTAGCCGGGCTTGCCGCAGGTCGGACAGGTGATGCGCTGGCACATGGGGAGGATTCCTTCCACGGGAGGGGGTATCGATCGATCCGGTGCTGAGCATGTCATACGGGTACGACAGAGAAATCAGGGGCGGCGGGTATCCGTTCCAGGACGCCGCCCGCGAAAACGTCGTAGAGCGGCAGGGTTTCCAGGTGAACGTAGCCGATGTGGCAGTCGCATACCGAGTTCGGGCAGGGGCGCGGGGTCAGGGCGGTGCGGTAGGTGCCGTCGTAGAGGTTGCCCAGTTCAGTGCGGACGAAATGGCAGCGGCGCACGGTGCCTTCACCATCGACGGAGATGACCGATTCGCCCGTGCGGCAAGGCATTCCGGCAGAGTTGTGAGGGTGCAGGCTGTAGTCGAAGAGGGGGTCGATGGCCTTCCAGGCGCCGGCCTCGGCAGCCGAGAGTTGATGGCCTTCGGGCGCGTTCACCCACAGGTAGATGTGATCGGGGAGGTCGGCGCGTAATCGGTGCGCGGCTTCCAGGTGGTCGGGGAAGCCCACCATGCCCACGCTGTAGCGGATGCCGCGGCGGCTCAGGTCCGCGCATTTGGCGGTGAACCGGTCGTAGGAGGTCTGCCCCGGATGATAGGTGCACCACAGCGCCAGGGTGCGCGGGTTGGCGGAGGAGAGCCAGTCGGTACGGCAGCTCAGATTGGTCTGGATCGCGACCCGCCGCACGTTCGGCAGATGTGACAGTTCGATCAGGGTGCGGCGGTACCAGGAGCGGACCAGGCCCTCACCCCACGGCGTGAACAGGATGGACAGGCGGTCGCCGCGCTGTCCGGCCACCCAGGCGGCGAAACGCTCCAGGGCGGCCCGGTCGGCGAGCAGCTGTGCACGGCTGTCGCGGCGTTTGGCGAAAGGGCAGTAGGGACAGTCGTAGTCGCAGGAGGCGAGCGGGCCGCGGTAGAGAATGGTGAGGTCCATGGCGGTCACTTCGGTTCGTAGGCGGTCATGGCGGCGTGGACGGCCGGGGAGAACAGGCGCGGGCCGAGGGCATCGGAGTAGGCCAGGCCCGCCGGGGTGAGGCGGAGGCGGTCCGGGCCGGCGGCGTCGTCCAGCCAGCCCAGGTCCGCGAATTCCCGTAGCTCCGTGGGGAAGTGCGTGTGCGGATCGGCTCCGAAGCGGGTCCGGTAGGCGGCGACGTCCATGCCTTCGGCTTGCAGCAGCGATTGCAGCAGGTGCCGGCGGCGCGCGTCGCCGGGGTCGATGCGGTAGCCGACTTCGGCCCGGGTGAAATCGGTGGTGTCGGTGTAGCTGTCGATGATCCCGCGCACCTCGCGGGTTTCCACGGCGTAGTCGAACGAGTAGTGCAGGCCGGCAGTGTAGGACCGTGCGCCACAACCGAGACCGATCATGCCGTCGGTTTGGCACGCGTAGTCGTCGGGTCCCGCCGCGCGAGCGTCGATACGGCGGAACATGCGCATGGAGCGCTGCTCATAGCCGTTGGCCAGCAGGTGATCTCGCCCGAAGGAGTACAGCCGGAGACGCTGCTCGTCCCAGTCGGCGTCGGCGTCCGCGCCCATCCGCCCGAGTCCGGTGAGCGGGCGGACGTAGAGCGGATACAGATACAGCTCCTCGGGCCGCCAAGCCAGCGCCGCATCCAGGGAGGTGCGCCAGGTCTGTTCGCTCTGGCCGTCGATGCCGTAGATCAGATCGATATTGAGGATCGGAATCGCCACGGCGCGAATGCGTTCGAGCGCGGCCTCGACCTCCGCGCGGCGCTGCGGGCGGACCGCCGAGCGAGCCTCGGCGTCGACGAAACTCTGTACACCGATGCTCACCCGGGTGGCGCCGCGCTCGGCCAGCACGGCGAGCCGATCGGCGGTCGCGGTGCCGGGCGAGGTCTCCACCGAGAGCGGGATGCCGCGCAGGTCCGCGCCCATCCGCAATTCGGCGATATCGCAGAGCCGTGCCAGCTCGGCGGCGGTCAGGTAGGTGGGTGTGCCGCCGCCGAAGGCCGCGGCGGCGAAGCGGACCGGTTGCGCGCCCAGCGCTGCGCGCACGGCCAGCGCCTGGCGTTCCAGCGCATCGAGATAGCGGGTGGTGAGTTCATCGGGCGCGCCCACGCGAGTGAAGAGATTGCAGAAGCCGCAACGGTATTCGCAGAACGGGATGTGCGCGTACAGCGACAGGGCGTCCTTGGGTTCGTCCGCCCACAACTCGCGCAACAGCGGGCGCGGCGTCAGCGGACGGTAGGCCGTCTTGTGCGGATAGCCGTAGACGTAATTCTGGTACGGGCGCGGACGGGTGAGCGTGGTCATGCGGGGCCCTCGAGGAAGAACTGGGTGTAGGGCACGGTCCAGACGGCTTCGTGCCCGAGGCGATGGCCGGTGAATCCGTCGTCACCGTAGGTGGTCCCGTGATCGGAGCAGACGATGGCGAAGCAGCGGCGGCGGCTGCTCGCGGCGGCGAAAAGACGCCCGATCCGGCTGTCGACGTACTCCATTGCGGCGGCATGGGTTTCGCGAGTGTCCCCGGCGTCCCTGGTCGCGCCGGGCGAATGGAACCAATTGGGCTGGTGCAGGGCCGAGACGTTCACGAACAGAAACAGCCTTTGCTGCTGGGGAAGTCGCGCGATGACCGCTTCGGCTCGGGCGACCTGCGCCTCGAACGAAGTGGGCGAGGCGACGGAAAACTCCTGCTCCCAATGGCTTTCCTGGAACAGCCCGGGCAGTACCGAGCCGAGCGCGGCCTGTTTGTTGAAGAAGCCCACTCCCCCGATGCACACGGTGCGATAGCCCGCGGCGGCGAGCGCGGAGACGAAATCGGGTGTGTCGTAGACGAAGGTGCGGCCGGCGGTGGTCTCGCTGCCCGCGAATCGCGAGGCGAACAGGCGAGGATGCGGTCCGGGGGTGGCCGGCGTGGGCAGGAATCCGGCGAACATGGCCTGATGCGAGGCGTAGGTGAAACTGCCCGGGGCATGGCGTTTCTCCCACCCGCCCGGGGGCAGGTGACGAGCCAGGTTCGGCAGCCGGCCCGCCGCCAGCAGCTCCACGGCCACGTCGTAGCGCAGGGTGTCGAGGGTGACGAACAGCAGATCGTCGCGGCCGATCACCTCGTTCATATCCGGATCGGCGATGGTGCGGCTAGGCGCTGACATGCTGCTCACTTCTGGTTGCGGAGTGGATGGCGGCGACCTGCGCGTCATAGGTGTCACCGGATTCCGCGCCACTGCCCGCCAGCCCCGGCAGGCCGGGCAGCAGATCGCCGAAGGCATTGACCTCGCCGACGGCGAAACGCCGCCAGCCGGTGCCGGGCAGCAGATCGACGCCGACGCGAGAGAAGCCGGGGAAGCAGGCGGCGGCGCGCTCACACAGCTCCAGGGCCCCCGGCCAGGAACCGCCTGCCGATTCGATGGCCGTGCGCGCGGCAGCGAGATCGCCTCTGGCCCCGCCCAAGTGGAGGTTGGTCATGGGCGAGCGGCTGGTGCGCACGACGGCGTGGGTGGCGCGGCCCGCGACCACCACCACGCGCAGGTCGGCGCTGCGGCCGTGCTGCGCGGCCTTGGGAATCCAGCGTTCGATGTGCAGGCCGTCGGGGGCCAGCGCGTCGATGACGGCGGCGACCTCGGCTTCGGTGCGGTAGCGGCGCACGCGCAGGGAATTGAACAGCCGTCCTTGCCCATCGCGATGGACAGAGGTGGTGGCCTGCACGCGGCCGCCGCCCGCGGTCTCCACGGCCAGCACCCCCGAGGCCGAGGAGCCGTGCGCGAGTTTGACGAAGACCCTGCGCAATCCGTTGTCCGCCATGCGAGTGCGGACATCGAGCCAGTCCCGCACCGGACGGGCGGTCCCCGAGGTCGGCGAGCACGGCACCGCGACACCGGCCGCATCGAGGACCGCGTGGCAGCGGCGCTTGTCGAAGAGCACCGCCAGCTCGGCCGGGTCGTCGAGCAGTGTCGCACCCACGTCTTTCACGCGTTCGGCGACGGTTCGCGCGGCGGCGGTGAAGCGCTCGTACCACCGCGCGGTGCCCTCCACCCGCGTCGAATCCTCGACCCCGCGCAGGATCCGCTCGACCTCCGGATCCTCACCCGGCGATTCGAGCCGCACCAGTTCACCCGGCCGGAATTCGGCCGTCCCCGCCAGCACCTCGCGCCAGGACACCGGCCGTGCCGGCGGTAATCCGTTGCGCCGCAACGCCTCCTGGAACAGGGCGACGCGCCGGTTCTCCGGAATACCGACCACCGCGATCGCGGTCACTCCGAGACTGCGGTGTAGCGGCGATCGGACGGATCGTCCTCGTCCTCTTCGGTTTCGGCCTCCGAGAGGTCGACGATCACGCCGCTGGGTTCCAGCGCGTCCCGCAGTCGCTGCTGCATGCCGGCGCCGATGAAGTGGTGATGCAGATCCAGCACCCGCAGGTGGGTCAGCGGCTGGCCGCTCAGCAGCGCCTCCGCGCCCACATTGCCCAGGGTGCCCATGGACAGATCCACCGAGGTCAGCCCCGCCACCACCGGTGCGCTCGCGATGGCGGCCGCGATCTCGTCCTGGATCTCGCTGTTGCGCAGGGCGAGATGGGTCAGGTGCGGTAGGTGCGCACCGCTCAGGAAGGGCTCCAGATCCGCGACGGTGGTGTCGCCGCCGTACCAGGAGACGCCGAGCCACAGGTCCAGGTGTTCGAGCGCGGGTAGTTCGCTGGCCCCGATCCCGCGCACCACCTCCGCACCCAGGCCACCGGTTTCGACGGTCAGCTTGCGCAACCCGGGATGGGTGAGCCGGGAGAACTCCAGCTCGGAACCGCCGCGCACACCGAACTCGGTCAGCTTCGGAAAGGCGTCCAGCAGCGGCTTCACATCCGACTGATGGATCCAGGAGATCTCGTTCTCCTCATACGTGATGTCGCCGAGAAAGATCGCGCGCAACGCGGGCAGCGCCGCCTTCGCCTCGGCCAGGGTGGCGATCACCTCCGCCGAGTTGGTGTCGGACTCCCCGTACGACCCGATCACCAGCGCCCGCACCGCCGCGGTGTCGACCGCCTCGGCGAACCGCGCGAACGCCTCCGGCCAGGTCTCCTCGGCATCCCACGGTTCGATGCTCACCCGCCACGCCACCTCCGCGGCCCGCGGTAGGCCGGCTTCCGGTGTGGTGTCGGGGAATTCGAACACGGGCAAGCCGTGGAAATCCTGCAAGTGGTCGGAAATTGTCATATCGCGGGCTCCGTACACCAAGTGGGCGATCTATTGTGCCGGGCTAGTTTCTACCAAGCCCGTCCGACAACCGAGCGGCGCGGGGGCGATCGAACCGAATTGTCGTACCCCACCGGTACTTTCGAAATCGAGCCGGCGCACGGGGCGGCGGCGTGGGAGGAATGACCGATGTACCGACAGGGCGATGTGTTGATCGTGCCCATCCCGGCCGACTCGGTGCCCGCCGCGGCTGTGGAGGCCCGCGGCGAGGCGCGTGACGCACGCGGCCGCATGGTGCTCGCCCTCGGCGAGGTCACCGGCCATGCCCACGCGCTCGCCGCACCCGGCCGGCTCATTCGCTCCGGCAACTCCGGCGCCGCGCTGCTCGAGCTACCCGAGGGCGGCCGGCTCGTCCACGAAGAGCACGCCGCCATCGTGCTGCCCAAGGGCTGGTACCGCGTGGTCCGGCAACGCGAGTACCTCCCCGGCGCGGTCCGCATCGTCGCCGACTGAGCCGCGCTGCGGCCGAAGCGGTACCTTCCTCTCGAATTCAGCTGTCACGGACGGGATTTCCATGAGTACTACCGAGGAGTGGCGCGCCGTCGCGGCGGCCACCGGACCGGCGGATCGGGCGGCGGCCGAGGCCGCGGCGCGGGAGGCGTATGCGAGCGCGGGGCTGCCCGCGCCGGCGCGGTTCGTGTGGGTGCAGTCGCCGCTGGCGGCGGTGCAAGCGGTGCGGGAACTGGATCGGCCGGGGCGGTCGGTTCGGGATGCGGTGCGGACCCGGCCGTGGGCAGCCGAAAGACAACGGGTGTACGGGGAATTGGGCGTCGCCGGGTGGGCGGAGCGGTGGAATTCGACCGGGGCGCAGTTGTGGGACAACACCCGGGCGCTGGCCGATCGGATTCGCGCGGCGGTGGTCGATCAATTGGTCGGGCCGGATCCGGATGTGCTGGCCGAGGCCGATATCGAGCTGGAGATCGACCACGACGCACGCAAGGATTACGTCGCGACCGCGAGCGAGGTGCGCGGGGTGCTGCTGGACGCCGTGCTCGGTCAGCACGACGCCGCCTGGCTGTCGGTCTTCGATGACAGCCCGCGGCTCGCGGGCCTGGCGGGGGTGGCGCGCAACGCGCACTGGTGGTGGCCTTTCGAGCACGCGGTGGTGTGCTGTGAACGCCCCGAACAGCTCTCGCGCGACGAGGCGGGACGGTTGCACGGCGCCGACGGTCCGGCGCTGCGCTACACGGACGGTTTCGCCCTGCACGCCTGGCACGGCATGACGGTACCGGCGGACTTCCTGACCGAGCTCGCGGCGCTCACCCCCGAGCGCATTCGCGCCGAGGACAATGCCGAGCTCCGCCGCGTCATGCTCGAGCACTTCGGCTACGACCGCTACCTGGCGGAATCCAATGCCGAGCCGGTGCATCGCGACGAGACCGGAATCCTCTGGCGGATCCCGCTTCCCGGCGACGAGGACGTGGTGATGGTCGAAGTGGTCAACTCCACCCCCGAACCGGACGGCAGCTTCAACACCTACTGGCTACGCGTGCCGCCGGACACCGGTACCGCCAAGGAGGGCGTCGCGTGGACCTTCGGCCTGGACGCCGCGGAGTACGAACCGCTGCGCCAGACCTGACGCCGACGCTCCCGACAGCGGTGGTCAGCCGCACCGCGCAGCGATTCCGGCGACTTCGAGTTTCGGGTGCGTGGCCGGGAGGCAGGGCTGGGCGACGCCGTCCAGGGTGATGTCCTCGAAATCGAGAGCGGCGGAGGCGATTCGGCCACCGGAGCTGACGGTGCGGATGAGGGATCCGGCCGTCGCCGAGATCGCGGTGCGGGCCACCGTGCCGTGCAGCCGGGCGGTATCACCGACATTGATGATGTTGATGCCGTGCGCCGCGGCGCCGGAGATCGCGGTGTCGCGAATATCGAAGGTCAATTCCGCCGTGGCCGGCTCCGCGCCGGACGGCGTGTAGGCGATGAGCCCGATGGCGTCCGCACTGCAATCGCCGAAATCGGAATCCGCCACGGTGAGATCGGTGGCGGCGGTCCGGCCGAAATTGGTGGTCACCAGGCAGGTGCCGAGATTGGCGGGAACCACGGAATTGAGCAGGGCGCCGGGGAATTCGGAGTAGTGGGCGTGGACCCGTTGCAAGGTGAGCGACTGGTGCGCGCCGCCGGTGGTGAGGTTGTAGTTCTCGATGACATCGCCGGCGACGGTGTCGAAAGTGCTGTCGGAGACGCGCACCCGGCTGGTGGGGCTGCCGGAGGTGGTGACGAATTCCAGCCCGTTGGCGGAGAAATTCCCGTAGCCGCCGTGGAATTCGTTGCCGGTCACGGTGACGTCCAGGTCGGCTCGGCCCAGGGCGTTGATGAAGACGCCCTCGCTGTCGGCGACCTTGTTCACCAGGGAGGTAGCGGGCGCGGCGATCTCGGTTTGCGAGTTTCCGCTCAGGGCGGCAATGAGCTGGGCGGAGTCGGCTGCTTGCAGACCCACGGCGAGCACCGACAGTTTGATCAGCCCGAGGTTGACGCTGCGGACGGAATTGCCGCTCAGCTCGGCGGTAATGCGGCTGGTGCCGTGGGCGCGCACGTCGATGCCGTCACCGCATGCGGTGTCGTGCACGGCATTCCCTTCGATCCGGACGCGTCCGGCGGCCGCCGAGAAGTCGGTCATGATCGCGGCCCAGCCATTGTTCAAGGTGATGAACTCGGGCAACGCGGGAATCGCGACGCCCGCCGGCAGGCTGGCCGGCAGTGTGAAGGGTCCGATCATGAACCCGTCGGAACACTGGGAGTTGGTCGCGCTCACCTCATTTCCGGCAATCACCACATTCGCCGCATCCGAACCGTAGATTCCGCCCCGGCGCGCGCCCGAAATGACCATATTGCGTACTTCTGCTCCGGGGGCGAGCCGCACGGCATCCCCATCCCGGGCACTCGTGGTGTTGGTAATCCGTGGCCGGGCGGCGCTTTCGGCCGCCCCGACGACCGCGGGACCGTCCCCGATCAGCCGTTGCCGCGGCTTGAGCGTGATGCCTCCGTCCAGCGCGGGCACATTCGCCCCGGCCGCGGCCACCACGATGGTGTCCCCGTCCCGTGAAGCCGATTCGGCGCGAGCGAGGGAATCGAAGGGAGATTCAGCGCTTCCGGTCCCGCCCGCGGGGGCGGCGGCGCTGACATACCAGGTCGCCGGATCCGGTTCCGCCAGGGCGATTCCGGCGGGTGGGGCGGCGCAGGCGAGGAGAACGAGAAGTACTGCCGAGGCGCGGGCGGCTGACATGCAAGCACCCTGCCAGGCGGCGCGGCAACCCGTCCATCCGGCAAAATGCCAGGAAACGGGCAGTGTCGCCGACTATGTGCACAAGCCCGGCGGGCTAGTCCAGATGGTCGGGGAAGCCGGGCAGCTCCGGCTCGGGCATTTCCTCCAGTGTTGCCAGCTGGAGGTGGATGAACGCTGCGATCCGATGTCGGGCGCCGGCCGGCAATCGGTCGATATCGGCCCCGCTGAGCGGGTTGGCCCCGAACGAATGGGGCTGCGGCTCTTCGATTTCGGGCCCCCCGGGAACAACCTCTAGCTGAGGCCGCCGAACAGACGGCCCGCCCTCGGGCTCGTCCGCCTCCGCGGCGGCAACGGCGGTTCTCACCATAACGAAACCATAACCCCTGGGACGCGTACGCGGGAGGCGTTGGCGCACTTGAGCCTTCGAGTTCAAAACAGAAACAGCAGCCCCACCCGTATCAGCGGGCGGCAGGGCGGCACAGGCTCCGGCGGTCAGCGTACTCGAATGGCGACGGCCCGGTGGATTCAGGCCGGGCGGCGGGCGATGGCGTAGAGGTCGCGGGCAGGCCCGGCCGGGCGCTGACCACGCGGCCAGACGGCGCGCAGCTCGCGGTCGAGATCGAGGCCGGCGACCTCGGGTGAGACGAGGGTGCCCGCGGCCAGCTCGCTCGCGACGGCCAGCGAGCTGAGCACCGCCGGGGCCAGACCGTCGGCGACGGCGGTCTTGATGGCGGTGGTGGAGGAGAGTTCCAGGACCACCGCCGGCTCCCAGCCGGGCAGCGCGCGGGTCATGGCGCGCTCGAAGGAGTTGCGGGTGCCGGAGCCGCGCTCGCGATAGATGAGGGGGGTCCCGGCCAGCTCCGCGACGGTGATCTTTCCGGGCCGCGCCCAGGGGTGCCCCGGCGCGACCACGACGACGAGGCGATCGCGCTCCACCACATGGCTTTCCAGCTCGCGCGGGATCTGCGGGCTCTCCACGAACCCGATCTCCGCGCGCCCCTCCAGCACGGCCCGCGCCACCTCCGCGGAGTTCCCGGACTCCAGCGCGATCGCGGTGTCGGGCACCCGGACCCGCAACGCCACCAGCCACTTCGGGAACAGGTATTCGGCGACGGTCTGACTGGCCGCCACCCGCAATTGCGAATCTCGTTGCGCCCGCAGCGTGTCGATGCCGGCATCCAGCCGGGCCGCCGCGTCCACCACGTCCCGCGCCCACTCCGCGATCAGCGCACCCGCCGCGGTCGCCCGGGAACCGAGCGTGGTGCGCTCCAGCACCGGCACCCCGACCAGCTGCTCCAGATACCGGATTCGCGAACTGGCCGAAGGCTGGCTGATGCCGTGCGCCTTGGCCGCGCGCCCCAGACTGCCGAGCTCGATCACCGACAGCAGCAGGTCCAAGGCCGCCAGATCGGGTACGCGCGGAGACAAGGCCATAGCCTGAGTCTATGCCCGCCGCCCCGATTGTCCGTTTTCGGCACAGATCAGCGCACCACCACCCCAGCACGGGCCAGCACCGGCTGGCAGGCGCAGGTCAGCGTGCGGCGACCCGCTCGAGTACGGGCTGCCACCAGCTCAGCGGGCGCACCGTCAAACCGATCACCTTGCCCGCGTCGTCGGCGCGCCGGAGTTCGATGGCGGCCTCGAAGTCCGGGTCGGCCTCGAAGGCGTGAACCTCGTCGGAGGTCATGGGGCCGCCTTGCGCGATGAGCGTGCGCCGGCTGGATGGGGACAGGGCGGCGTTGTGCGCCGAATCCGTCGCGGCCAGATAGCGTTTCGCGGTCACGTGCAGTTCGACCAATCGCGCGACGCGGGCGCCGAGCAGGTCGCGGACCGCTGTCGCGCCGTGACGGCCGTGCCCGGCGTCGTCGCCGGGCACCAGCACGTGGCCGATATCGTGCACCAGCCCGGCCACCTGGAGTTGTTCGTCGTCGGGGAAGTCGCGGCGCAGCAGTTCGGCGCATTGGCGGTCGTGGTCGAGGATGTCCACCGGGTCACCGCTGCGGTCGGGCATATCCCAGGCGTCTGCGCAGGCGGCCAGCAAATCCATCAGCTCGGCTACGGTTTCGACGCGCGGCGGCGGTTCGGTGCTCATCGCCGCACCTTAGGAGCGATCGGCGACGCCATCGAGTCCGTCGCGTGAACAATCAGCGAACTGGGCTCAGGCCAGTCCGGCGCGGTACACGAGGATCGCGATCTGGGTGCGGTTCTCCAGCCCGAGCTTGGCGATGATCCGGCTGATGTGGACCTTCACCGTCGATTCGCTCATGTGCAGGGTGCGGGCGATCTCGGCATTACCCGCACCGGTCGCTACCGCCAGCGCGACCTCGTGTTCCCGCTCGGTGAGCGTCTCCAACTGCGTGCGCGCTTGCGGCCGTTGCGAACCGGTACCGGTCGCGAAGGCGGTGAGCATGCGTTTGGTGACCGATGGCGCGAGAATCGCCTCTCCGCTCGCCACGATCTCCACGCCGCGCGCCAATTCCCGCGGCGGTGTGTCCTTGAGCAGGAACCCCGCCGCGCCCGCTTCCAATGCGGCATAGACGTATTCGTCCAGCCCGAAGGTGGTCAGCACCACCACGGCCGGCGGATCCGCCAGCGCCCGCACCCGCCGGGTCACCTCCAGCCCATCCACCTGCGGCATCCGGATATCGGTCACCACCACGTCGGGCCGGTACCGCTGCACCAGCTGGACAATGTCGCGCCCGTCGGAATCCTGTGCGACCACCTCGATCCCGCCCCCGGCCTCCAGGATCATGGCGATCCCGGTCCGCACCAGCTCCTCGTCGTCGAGCAATACCACTCGGATCACGAAACCTCCCTGCCACCACGGTCATTCGGCTGCCCACCGACCGGGAAAACCGCACGCACCATGAACCCGCCGTTCGGCAGCACGCCGGAGTGCATGGTCCCGCCGGCGAGTTCGACGCGTTCGCGCATACCGACCAGGCCGTAACCGGAGCCGTGCGCGGCCATGGCGGTGCGATCGCCGGGGCCGTTACGCACATCCACCGAGAGCGAACCGTCGGCGCCGAGCGCGAGTGCTACGCGCACCACCGACCCCGCCGCATGCTTGGCCGCATTGGTCAGCGATTCCTGGATCAGCCGGTAGACGGCGCGGCCGACCGCGCCCCGCACCTCGGGCATCGGTGCCGGAGCGGCGATCTCGACCCGCTGCCCGGCCGCGACCGCGTCGGCGACGAGTTCGCCGACCGCTTCCAGCGTCGGCGCGGGCCGAAGCGGAACCCGCTCGTCCACACGCGACCCCAGCGGCCGTCCCGCCGAAGCCTGCCTCGCACCCGATGCCGCGTCGAGGGTCCGGCCTGAGCCCCGCGAGAATGGTGGCGGAATCGCCGCGTCAGCCGATGGTGGCGGAGTTGCTGCACGGGCTGAGAGTGGCGAAGCAACCCCGGGGGCTGACAGCGGCGGAGTAACCGCACGTGCTGAGAGCGGCGAAGCAACCCCGCGGGCTGACAGCGGCGGAGTAACTGCACCGGCCGATAGCGGCGGAGAAACCACACCGGCCGACAGCGGCGGAGTTGCCGCATGGGCACGAGACGGGTCGCCCACGGACCCTTCGGTATCCGAGGCGGTGTCGTCGGAAATCCCGGTGCCGCTGGGTGATTCAGCGCCCACGTCGCGGAGTACGCCGAGGAGTTCGCGCATTTCGGTGAGGGCGGTGACGCCGGTGGTACGGATGGTGCCGGCGATTTCGGCGGGCCGGCCTTCGGCGGAGACTTCGAGAGCCCCTGCCAGCACGGTTATTTGCGAGATCCGGTGGGCGACTATGTCGTGGAGTTCGCGGGCGATGCGGCGGCGTTCGGATTCGACCGCGGCCGCGGTGCGCAGGTCCCGTTCGCGTTCGGCCTGTTCGGCACGATCGCGCAGGGCGGCCAGGGTTTCGGCGCGCTGGTTGGTCCACAAGCCCAGCAGCAGGGGGACGGCGATGGTGAGCGCCGTGACGATGCCGCGACCGAAGAACTCGGGCCAGAGGTCGCGTAGCCCCCAGGGCACCACCCCGGCGATCAGCACACACAGTGCCGACCACCAGGTCTGGCGGCGGTTGCCGTACCGGTGGGCGACCGTGTAGATGGCCGGCAGCAACGGCATGGAGGTGCCGGCCAGCATCTCCCCGAGCACGGTGACGGCCAGCACCGGGAGCGGATGGTAGCGCCGGAACAGCAGCGCCAGCCCGACCAGCACGGCCACCGTCGCTCCGGCCGCGGCGGGCAGCAGGCCGACCGCGGAGGTCTTGACATCGTGCAGACCGAAGTAGCCGAAGACCAGAGCGAGCAGCACGTCACGGATCACCGCCCAGATCCGTTGCCGCCTGCTCATTCCAGCAACCCTAGCCATTGCCACGTCATCACACTTCATGGCACGCAAGTCGCCCCGAATCAATGCTCTGGCAAATACGCGGAACGCGGTTTACACGTCGCGACGGGCCAGCAGCGCGCCGCCCAGACCCAGCAGGCCCGCGGCCAAGGTCAGCAGCGGCAGGGCCAGCAGCACGGGATTGCCCGCGCCGGGGTGCGCCAGCTGCCCTGCCGCCAGGAAGGGCATGAGCTTCGGGCTCAGTCCGGCCAGCACGCCGGCGGTCTCCACGACGGTCGGCACAGCGATGGCGGCCACCATGGCGAAGGTGGCGTTGCGGGTGATGGCGGCGACGCCGAGCCCGGCCAGCGCGGCCAGCATCGCGTACACCGGCACGTAGGCGAAAGCCTGTGCGATGTGGGCGGTTTCGGCGGGCAGCGTCGAACGAAGACTCTGCACCAGCACGGTCAGCGCAACCAGTGCGATGCCGTACAGGGCCGCGAGTCCACCGACCGTCGATGCCTTGGCGGCCAGCACCCGGCCCGGGCGGCGCAGCGTCAGCATGGTGGTGGTGATGGTGCCGTAGCGATATTCGTGCCCGAAGGCGTTCACGGCCACGGCCGTGGCGAACAGGGTCGCCGTGATCAGCGGCAGGCCGGTGACCGAGGCGGTGAACTGTTCACTCGGCGTCGCGTAGTCACGGTTGGCGGACAGGTAGGCGATGAGCCCTTGCAGCGCCAGGCCCACGCCCAGCAGCACCCAGGTGGAGCGCACGGTGGCGAGGCGGGTCAGTTCGTATCGAATCGCGTTGTACATGAGGGGATTTCCCGTCCGGGTCAGGCGGCGACGTGGCCGCGGTACTGGGCCGCGTCGGCGGTGGCGTGGAAGAACGCTTCCTCGAGGCTGGTCTGCGCCTGGGTCAGCTCGGTGACCAGCAGACCGGCCCGCATGGCGAGTTCGGCGACGGCTTGCCGATCGTTTCCGGCGACGACGACCGCGCCGTCGGCGGCGATCTGGGCTTGGAAGCCGTTGCGGGACAGCAGATCCACCAGTTCGCCGGGGCGGGCGGTGCGGGCGGTGATCTGCGGCGCGGAGTTGCGGTTCACGAACTGCGCCACCGATTCCGCGGCGATCAACCGGCCCGCGCCGACCACGATGAGCGAATCCGCCAGGTGCGCCATCTCATTGAGCAGATGCGAGGAGACGAAGATGGTGCGGCCTTGCCGGGCGAGCTGTTTCAGCAGATCGCGCAACCAGCGCACGCCCTCGGGATCCAATCCGTTGGCGGGTTCGTCCAGGATCAGCACGGCGGGATCGCCGAGCAGCGCCGTCGCGAGCCCGAGCCGCTGCTGCATGCCGAGGCTGAAGCCACCGGCGCGCTTGTCCCCCGCGCTGCTCAGCCCGACCATGTCGAGCACCTCGTCCACCCGGCGGCGTTCGATGCCCGCACCGGCCGCGACCATGCGCAGATGGCCTCGCGCCGTCCGCTTGGGATGCACGGCTCGCGCATCGAGCATCACCCCGACCGCCCGCGCCGGATCGGCGAGTTCGGCATAGGTCCGGCCGTCGAACAGCGTCCGCCCGCTGCCGTGGTCCAGCCCGAGCATGAGCCGCATGGTGGTGGATTTACCGGCCCCGTTCGGTCCGAGGAAGCCGGTCACCACCCCCGGTGCGACATCGAAGGACAGATCGTCCACCGCCACCGTTTCGCCGTACCGCTTGCCGAGCCCACGTGCCTGGATCACGGAATTCACCTCACCTTCGCGGCCGCGCCGGATGCGCCGCCTATCGACGCATACGACTCTGCCGCTCCCCCGCCGCGCAGCCATCCGCCTCCAGCACAGACCTGGCTAACACTTTTGGCTTATGCCCGGGGCACGAGAGAACCCACCGCGCCGCGGATCGGCGTGGTGGGTTGGGCAGGCGGTGAACTAGCTGCTGGAGGCTCCGGCGAAGGGGATGCTCGCCGCGACGCCCGGCCGCCGGGACGGGTGCTTCCACAAGCCCTTTCGCTCGAGAATCGGCAGCACGCCCTCGCCGAACCAGTACGCCTCCTCCAGATGCGGGTACCCGGAGAGCACGAACTGGCTGATCCCCACCCGCGAGTACTCGACGATCCGCTCGGCGACCTCTTCGTGCGAACCGACCAGCGCGGTGCCCGCCCCGCCGCGCACCAGCCCGACGCCCGCCCACAGGTTGGGGGCGATCTCCAGCCGCGAGGTGTCGCCGTTGTGCAGTTCCCGCATCCGCCGCTGCCCCTCGGATTCGCTCTGCGCGAGGCTGGCCTGCACCCGTTCGATATCGGCGGGATCGATGCCTTGCAGCAACTTGTCCGCGACCGCCCATGCCTCCTCCGAGGTATCGCGGGAGATGACATGAATCCGCAAGCCGTACTGCAACTTCCGGCCGTGATCGACGGCCAGCCCGCGAATCCACTCCAGCTTCCGGCTCACCGCGAGTACCGGCTCGCCCCAGGTCAGATAGGCGTCGGCGTAGCGCGCCGCGACCGGACCGGCCGGGCCGGAGGAGCCGCCGAAGAACACCGGCGGGACCGGATCCGGGTGATTGCTCAGCAACGCGTTCTCGACCCGAATGTGCTCCCCCGCGAACGAGATCGGCTGCCGCGAGTTCCACAGCGACTTGACCACGTGCAGGAATTCGCCAGTGCGCGCGTACCGGGTCTCCTTGTCCGCGAAATCGCCGTACGCGGCCTGATCGGCGGGTTCGCCACCGGTCACCACATTGATCAGCAAGCGGCCCTTGGAGTGCCGCTGGAAGGTGCCCGCCATCTGCGCCGCCAGCGTGGGGCTCATCAACCCCGGCCGCAGCGCCACCAGGAACTTCAGCGTCTCGGTCGTCTCCACCAGCATGGCCGTGGTCAGCCACGCGTCCTCGCACCACGATCCGGTCGGCGTGAGCACCGCCTCGAACCCGTTGGTCTCCGCGGCGGCGGCGATCTGATTCAGATAGTGCAGCGACGCGGGACGATCCCCGGACATGGGCGTCCCGTGCCCGCCGACCACGAGGCCGCGCGAATCACCGGAGGTGGGCAGGAACCAATGGAACGACAAGCTCATTCGGTCGAGATTGCCGGGTGTTGCCCGGGTGGTCACCGGTTGTAATCCGTGTGATTCTTGCTGCGCCGGATCCCTGGACTGCCACAATGGATCCGCGACGAGGAGCCGAGGACGACATGACCAGTCCGCAACACCCGCTCAGCGTCGGATCGCGGTTCGGCCCCTACCGGCTGGATCGTTTGATCGGGCGCGGGGGCATGGGCGAGGTGTACGAGGCTTACGACACGGTGAAGGACCGGGTCGTGGCCATCAAGGTGCTGCCGGAGCGGCTGGCGCAGGATCCGGTGTACCGCACCCGGTTCCAGCGGGAATCCCGCACTGCCGCACGGTTGCGGGAAGCCCACGTCATCCCGATTCACGATTACGGGGAGATCGACGGGCGGCTGTATATCGATATGCGCCTGGTCGACGGGGAGAGCCTGCGCGAACTACTGCATCACTCCGGGCCGGGGTCGCCGGAACGGACCGTGACGCTCATCGAACAGGTGGCGGCGGCGCTGGACGCCGCGCACGCGGACGGGCTGCTGCATCGCGATGTGAAGCCGGACAATATCCTGCTGACCAGGGGCGGCTTCGCGTATCTGGTGGATTTCGGGATCGCGCAATCCAGTTCCGATGTCAGCCTGACCAGTACCGGCAATGCCGTCGGCTCCTTCCGCTACATGGCCCCCGAACGCTTCACCGTCCGCGACCTCACCCCCGCCGCCGATGTCTACTCGCTAGCCTGCGTGCTCTTCGAATGCCTCACCGGCACCCGCCCGTTCTCCGGCGATACCGACGCGCAGATCATGAAGGCGCACCTGTTCGATCCCGTCCCCCGGCCCAGCCTGGTGCGCTCCACCGTGCCGGCCGCCTTCGACACCGTCATCGCGCGCGGCATGGCCAAGCTGCCCGAGGAGCGCTATCCGGCCGCCGGCGACCTGGCCGCCGCCGCCCGCGCCGCCCTCACCGGCACCGACCCCGGTCCCGGCACCTGGACCGGGCACCCCGCCGATGGCTCCGGCGCCCGCCCGCTCGTCGCCGAACCCGCCCCCGCCGCAACCACTTCCGTCCAACCGGAACCCCTGGCGAAGACGCCCGGGCCCGAAGTGCCCGCATCGGCGAGCGCGGCCACGGCCCTCACCGCGCCGATGGCACCGACGGGCGCCATGGCGGCAGCGGCCATGGCGGCAACCGCCGCGACCGCGAACCGGGGCGCGACCGGCCGACCGCTCGCCGCCGGCGCGCAGACGGGGCCGGGAGATCCGAACGGACCGGTGACCGGACCGGCTGCGACGTCGGGGCGGCAACCGGATTCGCCGTCTCCGACCGGGAGCGGCGACCGGCAGGTGTGGCGGAGTCGGCCCCGCCGACTGGCCGGGTTACTCGGGGTATTCGTATTGGTGTGCGCGGCAGTGGGTTTCGCGGGCTGGGGATGGGCACAGCAGACGAAGGCGGGCAACGCGACCGGTGACGACACCGCGTTGCGGGGTGATGACATCGCCCTGCTCTCGCTCACCAGCGGTACCGGCTACAAGCGCTGGAACTGCTGGCACGAGCGCACCGACGCCGACACCCTGGCCATCTTCAGCTGTACGGCGAATGCCGCGGCCTCCGCGCCCCGGGCCCGGTTCCTGAGGTACAGCTCGGTGGCCGCCATGCAGGAGGCGTACAAGTCCACGGTGCTGGGCGGCCTGCACGCCACCGCCTGCCCGGGCGATCCGGCGGGTGCGGACGCGCCATCCATGCTGGACGGCAAGGAGATCGGCCGCCGCACCTGCTTCGACAACACCGCCGTCACGCCGAGCAGCCCCGAACCCAGCCTGGTGTTCACCAACGAACCGCTGGCCGCCATGGCCGTCTACTTCTGGGACAACAATCAGAAGGCGCTGCGCGACTATCGCGCGAAAAACGATCAGGGACAGTTCCGTTCGGCCGAGGCCGCCCAGGATCCGGATGTCTTCACCGCCGAGGACAAGTACATCCTCGACTACGCGGGCGACTCCTACACCGCGCGCAACTGCCGGCACGCCGACGTCCCGGCCGGCCCGGCCAATGCCGTGCTGAACTGCGGCGCCGAGCTGGGTCACCCGGCGCAGACCTGGTTCGGTTTCTCCGACCGCACCGCCGCCGACACGCTGTATCAGGCCGACCTGACCCAGTTCCCGGGGCACGCCTGCGGCGGCGTGGGGGGCCCGGATGAGGTGTGGCGCAAGCAATCCGGTCCGGTGGGCCGATACTTCTGCTACGCCGACACCACCTCCACCCCGCAGGGCACCTGCCTGCTGGCGGTGCACGACGACCTGAGCCTGGTGGTCCACCTGTGCACCATGCCGGCCGATCACCCCGAACACGGCCCCGCCACCGAAGCCGACCTGCTCACCTATTTCAAGAAGGCGTTCGGCTAGCGCTATGAACGATCCGCACCGAACCCTCACCGTCGGTTCGCAATTCGGCCCGTACCGGCTCGAGCGGCTGATCGGGCGCGGTGGGATGGGCGAGGTCTATCAGGCCTACGACACCGTCAAGGACCGCACCGTCGCCGTCAAGGTGCTGCCGGCGCATATGGCGCGGGATCCGTTGTACCGGCAGCGGTTTCAGCGCGAGTCGCATGCGGCGGCCCGGCTGCGGCAGGTGCACGTCATCCCCATCCACGATTACGGGGAGATCGACGGGCGGCTCTATATCGATATGCGGCTGGTCGAAGGGGACAACCTGCGCGACCTATTGGAACGCGTCGGGCCGCTGCGTCCGGACCGGGCCGTGGCTTTGATCGAGCAGCTCGCCGCCGCTCTGGACGCCGCGCACGCCGACGGCCTCATGCATCGAGATGTGAAGCCGGACAATATTCTGCTCACCCGCGACGGCTTCAGCTATCTGGTGGATTTCGGCATCGCCCGATCCGCCACCGACACTTCGCTCACCACCGACGGGGCCGCGGTCGGCTCGTTCCGCTACCTGGCCCCCGAACGCTTCAGCTCGCACGATTACACCCCGGCCGCCGACGTCTATGCCCTGGCCTGCGTGCTGTTCGAATGTCTCACCG
The DNA here is from genome assembly GCF_001612945.1 of Nocardia inohanensis NBRC 100128. GTDB lineage: Bacteria > Actinomycetota > Actinomycetes > Mycobacteriales > Mycobacteriaceae > Nocardia > Nocardia inohanensis. The sequence continues at coordinate 367,557 of NZ_BDBK01000017.1, read as the reverse complement.
GCAGCAGGCCGTATCCGGGCGACACCAATGTGCATCTGATGCGCGCGCACCTGTTCGATCCGATCCCGCAGGTCAGCGGCGTCCGGCCCGGTTTGCCCGCGGCCTTCGACGCGGTACTGGAACGCGGTCTGGCCAAGGATCCGCGCGACCGGTTCACGACGGCGGGAGAGCTGGCGGCAGCGGCGCGGGCGGCGCTCGACGGCTCCTCGAAACCTGTGGCGCCACAGCCTGTTACAGCTACGAAATCGGGTCATGGCCGCAGGGTGCGCCGCGTCGCGACGGTGCTGGCCGTGCTGCTCCTGGTGATCGCCTCCGCCGGTTTCGCGGGCTGGGCGAAATGGCAGCAGCAGGTGCCCGGCACGCCGATGGCGGACGATACCGCCTTGAGCGCCGCCGACCTCGAGCTGCTGCCGATGGTTTCGGCCTATTCGTACCGGCGATCGAGATGCTTTCACACCGAACCGACTTCGACCATCACGTCGATGTTCTGGTGCCCCGCTTACGCCCCGACCGACGCCCCGTTCGGCCAGTTCTGGCACTTCCGCACGGTCGAGGGGCTGCATGCGTTCTATGAGACCTCCGTGCTCACCACCCTCCAGGCCACGGCCTGCCCCGACCAGCCGGCGGGCAGGGACGGCCCGCTCACGGTGCAGGGCAAGACGGTAGGCCGGCAAGCCTGTTTCGTGGACCGCAGTGCGCATCCGGACGCTCCGCAACCGGCTTTGGCGGTCACCGATGACTCACTGCTCGCGCTCGCCCTCTACACCTGGCCCGTACCCGCCGATACGGCCGTGCGCGATTACGTAGCGAAATACAGCTACGAACAGTTCATCGCCGCCGACGAACGGCACGACCCCGACCGCTTGGAACCGGCCGACGTGGATCTGCTCACGCGCACCGGCAAATTCACCCGCTCGAACTGTGCGCACACCGAAGCCCCGCTGAATCCCTTGGTCAAGGCGCTCGTCGCCTGCGGCGCTCCCGCCGGCGGTCCCGCGCTGGTCGGCATCTTCGGCACCGAATCACCGCGGGCCGCCACCATCTTCTACGACGGCAATCTCAGCCAGCTCCCCGGTCACGCGTGTGACGGCAGCGCCGCGAAGGACGCCGAGTGGCGTAAGGCGGGCACCGTCATGGGCCGCTTCTTCTGTTCGGTCAACAACTCCTTCGAGAACGGTGCGCGCCCCTGTCTGCAAGCGGTGCACACCGATCGACATCTGATCTACGTCATCTGCGCCCAGCAACACGACTATCCGCGGGCGGCGCCCAAGACCGACGCCGAGCTGCTCGCCTGGTTCCGAACCAACTTCCAGTAACAACCGTTTCCCGTTTACACCCCCGCTCCGCAACTCGATAACCGGGCGATGGGTGGAAAGCAGGGACATATGACGAGTCAGCCCCGATCCATAACGGTCGGCACGCAATTCGGTCCGTATCGACTGGAGCGCTTGATCGGCCGCGGCGGCATGGGCGAGGTGTATCGCGCCTACGACACCGGCAAGGACCGGGTGGTCGCGCTCAAACTGCTGCCGGAGCGGCTGGCCCACGACGAGATCTACCGGCAGCGGTTCCAGCGGGAATCGCATGCGGCGGCCCGGCTTCGGGAAGCCCACGTGATCCCGATCCACGATTACGGGGAGATCGAGGGCCGCCTCTACATCGATATGCGCTTGGTCGAGGGCGAGGATCTGCGGCAGTTGCTCGAACGCGCCGGGCCCGCCGCCCCGGAGCGCGCCGTCGGCTTGGTCGAGCAGCTGGCGTCGGCCCTGGACGCCGCGCATTCGGAGGGGCTGCTGCATCGAGACGTGAAGCCGGACAACATCCTGGTGGCCCGGGACGGCTTCGCCTACCTGGTCGATTTCGGTCTCGCGCAATCGGTCACCGACGACGCGCTGACCAGCGACGGCTCCGCGGTCGGCTCCTTCCGCTACATGGCCCCGGAGCGCTTCAGCGCCCGCGACTTCACGCCCGCCGCCGACGTCTACGCCCTGACCTGCGTGCTGTTCCAATGCCTCACGGGCGCACCACCCTTCCACGGCGACACCAATGTGCAGCTCATGCGAGCCCACCTCTTCGATCCGATCCCGCGCCCGAGCGGATTGCGCCCGGGAGTACCGGTCACGTTCGACGCGGTCGTCGCTCGCGGCCTGGCCAAGAATCCGCACGAGAGATACGGCAGCGCGGGCGAATTGGCCGCGGCGGCCCGCGGCGCGCTCGGCGGCCGGTCGCAGCCGGTCCCGATACCGCCCTCGAATCCGGGTGTCGCGCCTCGGCATCCGCAGACCGGCGGACTCTCCGATCCGGGTGGGCACAGCCAGTCGAGCCCGGGCCTGGCCGTACCGCCGCAGCTGCTCGCCGGCGCAGCCGAGGCGGGCGATGGCACCGGTTCGGGCAAGGTGCCGCCGCGCACCCGGAAACGCCGTTGGCGGTTCGCGGCCGCATTGTCCGGAGTGCTGCTGCTGGTCGCCGCCGCAACCGGTTTCGCTGGCTGGGCGTACCTGCACGACACCCGCGCGGGCAACGCGATCGCCGACAGCACCGCCCCGAACGCGGCGGACCTCGAACTGCTGTCGATCGTCGCCCACCCCGGTTACAAACGCGCCAACTGTGTGCACGTCAGTACCGATTCCACCACGACGGCGGTGGTGCGCTGCGCGGCGAATCCGGCGGTGGACGCACCCTGGGCGGCCTTCTACCGCTTCAAGAGCGCGGACCTGATGCACAGGTTCTACGCCGATATCGTCGACACCTACCACGGTGCCAGCTGCCCCGGCCAGGCCGCCGGGAAGGACGGCCCGTCGCTGGACGACGGCAAGGAGATCGGCCGGCAGAGCTGCTATTCGGACAAGTCGGCCAGCCCGGACGCCCCGCTGCCCGCGCTGGCCGTCACCAACGAGGCGAATCTGGCGCTGGCCCTCTACTACTGGGACCGTCCGAGTGAGAGCGTCTACCGGGACGCCGCCGCGAAGTACGAGGTCCTGCCGCAGCTGGCCGGGGAGTACAAACAGGATCCGGACGCGTTCACCCCGGCCGACCGGGAACTCATCACGCGCGCCGGCGCGAACTACAACCCGGCCGGCTGCCTGCATATCGAACCGGCGATCGGTTCGACGAACCCGAAGGTGGTGTGCGGCGGCCGCCGTGGCGCTCCGCTGGCCAGCTTCGTCGGCTTCGCCGATGCGGAGTCCGCGAACTGGGCCTATCAGTCCGACCTGACCCTGAACTCCGGACATGCCTGCGGCGGAGCCGGATCGGATGCCGAGTGGCGCAGGTCCGGCACCTCGGCCGGCCGCTACTTCTGCTTCACCCACACCAGCAAGGACAGCGCCGGCAAGGATGTGCCCGTGCCCTGCCTGCTCGCGGTGCGCTCCGACGCGCATATCGAATATCTGCTCATCGGGACCTTCGCCGAGGATCCGGCCGACGGCCCGAAGACGGATGCGGAACTGGTGGCCTGGTTCACCAAGACCTTCGGATGAAGTGGAGCCGGGTTCCCTCCGCAGCTGGGAACCCGGCTCCTGGTCGGCCACCGGTGTGGGCGGCGGCCGACGTTCGTGGGCGCGAACGCCGAGTCTCGAAACGACTCAGTGATTTTCGCGCACGGTCTCCACGGCCTGGGTGAGAATGCCCAAGCCGTGCGTGATTTCGTCCTCGCGGATGGTCAAGGGCGGCATGAGCTTCACGACTTCGTCTCGGGTGCCCGCGGTTTCGACGAGCAGGCCGTTGTCGAAGGCGACGCGGCAGACCTTGGCGGCCTGCGAGGCGTCGTCGAAGACCAGGCCGTTGACCAGCCCGCGACCCCGCGCGCCGATACCGTCGAAAGTGGCGGTGAGCGCGGTGAGGTGAGCGCGGATGTACTCGCCCTTGGCGATCGTGGAGGCTTCCAGTTCCCCGTCCGACCAGTAATGACGCAGTGCCACTTCGGCGGTGACGAAGGCGGCGTTGTTGCCGCGGAAGGTGCCGTTGTGCTCACCCGGAGCCCACTGGTCGAGTTCGGGGCGCATGAGCACCAGCGCCATCGGAAGCCCGTAGCCGCCGATGGATTTCGACAGCACCACGATATCGGGGGTGATGCCCGCGATCTCGAAGGAGAAGAACGGCCCGGTGCGCCCGCAACCCATCTGCACATCGTCGACGATGAGCAGAATCCCACGCGCCGAGCACATTTCGGCGAGCTCCCGCAGCCAGGCCGCGCGCGCCACATTGACCCCGCCCTCGCCCTGCACGGTTTCGACGATGACCGCGGCCGGCTTGTCCAGCCCGGAGGACGAGTCGTCCAGCGCCGCCCGCATCCACGAAAGATCATCGCCCGCCGGGTGGTAACCGTCGAACGGCATCGGGGTGGCGTGCACCAGCGGCACCCCCGCGCCCGCCCGCTTGGCGGCATTGCCGGTGACCGACAGCGCGCCCAGGGTCATCCCGTGGAAGGCGTTGGTGAAGTTCAGCACGGTGCTGCGCCCGGTCACCTTGCGCGCCAGCTTGAGTGCCGCCTCCACGCCGTTGGCGCCGGTGGGTCCGGGGAACTGCACCTTGTAGTCGAGTCCGCGCGGGGTCAGCACCACATCGCGGATGGTCTCCAGCAGCCGGGCTTTGGCGACGGTGGACATGTCCAGCCCGTGCGTGATGCCGTCGCCGGCGATGTAGTCGATGAGCGCGCGCTTGAGCACCGGGTTGTTGTGGCCGTAGTTGAGCGCACCCGCGCCCGCGAAGAAGTCGAGGTAGTCCTTGCCGTGCTCGTCGGTGAGCCACGCGCCGCGGGCGGTGTCGAAGACGGTGGGCCAGGAACGGCAGTAGCCACGCACATTGGATTCGAGCGTCTCGAAAACGGTCGTCTCTGCGATGGTCATCGGGTGGTCCTAGCGGTCAGCAAGTGAAACGTGGATGTTTCTATCACTGACGGACCCCGGTGCGGAACGTTTTCGGCGAATCCGAGCCTACCGATTGCCGCCGGAGCGCAGCACCCGTAATGTCAAACTCTTGTGCGCAGTACGGTGGGGGTCTACTGGCAATTGGTCAAGGCGGGCTTCCGCCGGCAATCGACGTACCGGCTGGCCATGCTCGCCGGCCTGATCACCAACCTGGTCTTCGGCTGCGTGCGCGCCTCCGTGCTGACCGCGGCGGTGCACGCCGGCAACGGATTCGGCGGCTACGACAGCGGGACCATCGGCGCCTACATCTGGTTGTCGCAGGGACTGCTCGGAGCCATCGCCTTCTGGGTGGTGCCCGATATCGTCGAGCGCATCCGCACCGGCGATGTGGCCATCGACTTCCTGCGGCCCATCGACATCCAGATCGCCGGGCTCTCGGAGTATCTCGGCCGGGCGGGCGCCACGCTCATCCCGCGCGCGCTGCCCAGCGTCGTGCTCGGCGCGCTCACCTTCGGCCTCGCCTTCCCCGCCACGCCCGGACCCTATGTGCTGGGCGCGATCAGCATGGGATTGGCGATGGCGCTCTCCTACCTGTCCATGTTCGCGGTCTGCCTGGCCGGCTTCTGGCTGGTCGAAACCCGGGGACTGCGCGCCCTGCACATGATCCTGGGCACCTTCCTGGCGGGCCTGTTCGCGCCGGTGCACCTGTTCCCGGACTGGCTGCGCACGCTCGCCGGCGCCACCCCGTTCCCCTCCATGCTGCAATGGCCGATCGACGTGCTCTCGGGTCGCAGCACCGGTGTGGACGCCATCGAAATCATTGCCGTGCAATGCTTCTGGATGGTCGTGCTGCTCGCCGCCGGACAATTGCTGCTGCGCGCCGGCCGCCGCAAACTGGAGGTGCAAGGTGGCTGAGACCCGCCCCTCCGCATTCGCGCCCTATCGCGCCGTGATCGCCTCCCGGCTGCGCGCCCAGCGGGCCTATCCGATCTCCTTCGCCACCGATGTCTTCAGCGCCTTTCTCATCGGGCTGGTGGAATTCGGCGAAATGTGGGTGATCTTCCACAATGTGCCGCAACTCGGCGGGCTCGAATTGAACGGCATGCTATTGCTTTTCGGGCTCAGCAATACCTCCTTCGCCATCGCCGACATGCTCGTCGGGCACGCCGACACGCTGCCCACCTACATTCGCGAAGGCCGCCTCGACGCTTTCTACCTACGCCCGCAACCACTGCTGCTGCAACTCATGACCAGCGATCTGGCGCTGCGCCGGCTGGCCCGCATCGCGGTGGCGGCCACCGTGCTCGGCTTCGGCCTCACCCGCAACGACATCGACTGGACCGCAGCGCATCTGATCCTGTTCACGCTCACCCTGCTCGCCGGGATCGCGATCTTCGCCGGGCTCTTCGTGACCGCCGCCGGGGTGCAGTTCTTCCTCATCGACGGCGCGGAACTGACCAATGCCTTCACCTACGGCGGCTCCTACGCCTCCATGCAGCCGACCTCGGTCTTCCCCGGGCCGATGAAGCTGGTCTTCGGATTTCTCATTCCGGTCGCCTTCACCTCCTACCTGCCCGCCATCGCCCTGCTCGGACTGCCCGGACCGGCCCTACTGCCCGCCTGGCTGGCCTGGGCCGCGCCGATCGCCGCGCTGTGGGTGTGGGCGGCGGCCCTGTTCATGTGGCGAGCGGGCACCAGGCACTATCAAGGAGGCGGCGGATGAGCGCTCCGGTCATCGAGATCGAGGAACTGACCAGGACTTTCGTACTGCACCGCAAGACCGGGCGCTGGCGGCGGCGACGCGAGGAGATCACCGCGGTGGACGCCATGAGCTTCCGGGTGGAGCGCGGGGCCGCGGTCGGCTACATCGGCGCGAACGGGGCCGGGAAGTCCACCACCATCAAGATGATCACCGGCATCCTGGTCCCGACCTCGGGACGGCTGCGCACCTGCGGGCTGGATCCGGTGCGCCGGCGGCGGGAGCTGGCCGGGCGGATCGGGGTGGTCTTCGGACAGCGGTCCCAGCTGTGGTGGGATCTGCCACTGCGCGAATCGTTCTCGATCCTCGCCGCGATCCACCGCCTCGAACCGGGCGCGGCGCGCACCCGGACCGGCGAGCTGGTGGAGCAGCTGGAGATGGCCGGGACCCTGGACACGCCCGTGCGGCAGCTGTCGCTGGGGCAGCGCATGCGCGCGGAAGTGGCGGCGGCGCTGCTGCACTCGCCGGAGCTGGTGATCCTGGACGAACCCACCATCGGCCTGGATGTCCTGTCCAAACAGCGATTACGCGAATTCCTGCGCTACGAGCGGGCCGAACGTGGCACCACGCTGCTGCTGACCACCCACGATATGGGCGATATCGAGCGGCTCTGCGAACGGGTGCTGGTGGTCGACCACGGCCGCCTCGCCTACGACGGTTCGCTGGCCGGGCTGGCCGCCACCGTCGGCGCGCACCGGGTGCTCACCGTGGATCTGGCCGAGCCGACACCCGATCTGACCGATCTGCCCGGCTCGAAACTACTGGGCAGCGAGGGCTCCGGCATGCGGCAGCGGCTGGCCTTCGATACCGAGATCACCACCGCCGCACAATTGCTCGCGGCGGTCTCGGCGCGCGCGGAGGTGCGCGACCTGTCCATCGAGGAACCCGATATCGAAGACGTGGTGCGCCGGATCTACGAGGCCGCGCCCGCACTGCCCTGAGCGACACGGCCGGCATATCCGCGCGACCCGCGCCGCGGTGAGCCGTTGTTCACTCCGTTGTTTCCCACAGGATGCGGAGAACACATCTGGCTATCACACATTGTGACCAGATTTGTCAGAACGCCCACGCGATTCGATGCGCGCACGGCGGCCGATATCAGGAGTGTGTGGATTTGCGTTCGGCTGAATTGTCGCCGCCGGGTGACGCGAAGCTCACCGCCGCAACGGAATTCGTGCGTCCGCGCACCATTCGCGCGCGCCTGCGCCGCATTCTCGTCGTCTCGGTGGCGTTGGTATTGGCGCTGCTGGGGCTGATCATCGCCGGTGAAGTGAGCAAATACCGCGATACCGGCGCCACCGCGAGCGCGGTCGACCTGGCTTTGGCGACACAGGATCTGGTGCACGAGGTGCAGCGCGAACGCGGCCTCACCAACGGCCTGCTCGGCGGCGACGGCGGTCTGCGCGATGCCGTGACGCAGCAGCGCTCCGCCGTCGACTCGGCGCTGCAAGCGCTGAACCGCACCCTCGCCGACGAAGCACCCGGAGCCGATCAGGTGCGCGCGGCGCTGTCACAACTCTCCGGCGTGACCGGGAACCGGGCCGACGTGGACGCGCGGCGCGTCGACCGCGCCAACTCGTTCACCTTCTACACCAATGCGATTCTGGCGCTGAATCAGGCGCGGCCGGGCTCGCAGCGGGCGAACGACGACGCGCTGTGGCGCGGATTGCAGAGCCTGTACGCGCTCGGCGAGGTCAAGGAGTTCACGGCGCAGGAGCGCGGCTTCCTCAACGGCGTCTTCGCCGCGGGCGGATTCGGCGCCGGCGAATACGTGCAGTTCCTCGATATCCGCGCCGGCAAGCAGGCCGTCGTCACCGCCTTCGAACGCGATGCCACCCCCGGCCAGCGCTCCCAGCTGTATTCGGCCATGCGCAGCGATGATTCGGTGCGGGCCGCCGAAGCCGAGGCGGTGGCCATCGGATCGGTGCGCGGGCCGCTGCTGGAACCGGTCGACACGGCCGCCTGGTGGCGGCAGATGAGCTCGGTCATCGATGCCGAACGCGGGGTGCAGCGGTCGGTGGGCGAGCAGATCCACGCCCGCGCCGAGGAATTGCGTGGTGACGCGGCCATGGTGCTCGCGCTGTACGTGCTGGCCGCGCTGTTCGCGGTCGCCGCGCAGGTGAGCCTGGTGGTCGCGACGGTGCGCGCCATCGTGCGACCGCTGGCCGGGCTCGCCGAAGCGGCCGATGTGGTGGCCGAGCAGCGGCTGCCGCAACTCATCGCCGCCTGGCAGGAGGAATCCGGAACCGACCCGGCGCCACCGGAACCCGTGCGCGCCGACGCGAGCGCGGGCGAGGAGATCGTCTCGGTCGCGCACGCGCTGGATCGGGTGCAGACCACCGCCTACGAGCTCGCCTCCGCCCAGGCCCGGCTGCGCCGCAACACCACCGAATCGATGGCGAACCTGGCGCGCCGCAATCAGAACCTGGTGCGCCGCCAGCTCGGCCTGATCAGCGATTTCGAACGCGAGGAACTGGACCCCAACGCACTGTCCAACCTCTTCGAACTCGATCACCTGGCAACGCGGATGCGCCGCAATGCCGAGAGCCTGCTGGTGCTGGTCGGGGAATCGTCCCCGCGCCGCTGGGCCAAGCCCATCCCGCTCAGCGATGTCATCCGCGCCGGCCTCTCCGAGGTGGACGACTACCGCCGCGTGGTGCTGCGCCGGGTCGACGAGATCGCCATCACCGGCGCGTCGGTCAGCGAACTCGCCCATATGCTCGCCGAACTCATCGAGAACGGATTGTCCTTCTCCCCACCCGATCTCGAGGTCGAGATCTACGGCCGGCGCATCGGCCCCCGCTACATGCTCGCCGTCGTCGACCACGGCGTCGGCATGCCCCCCGACCAGCTCGCCATCGCCAATGCCCGGCTGAAGGGCGAAGCCGACTTCCTGGTGGCCCCCACCCGCTTCCTCGGCCACTTCGTCGTCGGCCGCTTGGCCCGGCGCCTGGGCATCCAGGTCGAGCTCACCGTCTCCCCCACCAGCGGCGTCGTCGCCCGCCTCACCCTCCCGGCCGACCTGCTCGCCGACCCCAACGCCCCGGCCCCCGTCTTCCCCGAGGACGCCAAACACGCCGCGCCCCAGCCCAACCCGCCGATCCAGGACGCACTGACGGCCCCCGCGCCCACCGCCGGCCGCCACTCCGCCCCGACCGGAACCCACCCGGCCGCCGACGGAACCGGCGCACCGGCATCCGACACGTTCCACGCCGACATCAGCGGTGGTGAGAAGTTCGCCCCCGCCGACGCCGACGGCCCGATCACCGGCTCCTACCCGATTCCGGTCCCTGGCAACCCGATCAAACTCGTCCCGCTCACCGACGTGGACGGCAAACCCTGGCAGTCACCGAACTCCGATCGGAACGACAGCCCGCTATCGGCCGCCGGACCGGCAAACCCGATGGGCGACAATCGATTCCCCGATGCCCGGGGTGCCGCCAACGGCGCTTTCCCACGCGGACTCGATCCGGCTCCGGCCAACGGCGCTTCCCCGCAGGGGTTCGACCGCCCGGCTTCGGCCAACGGCGTTTCCCCCCGTAGGTTCGACGATCCGGCTCCGGCCAACGGCGCTTCCCCGCACGGGTTCGACCATCCGGCTCCGGCCAACGGCCGACCCGGATCTAATGGGCGCGTCGTCCGGCCGGGCGTTCCCGGGATTTCGTTGGGCGGCAACGCAGCCGACGGTCAGCCGGGGGTGGGCGCCGGGCCGGTACCGGGCGGATACGCCGTGCCGCGGGCTGCCGTCGCGGCGCCGGTTGGTGACGGGGTGGTTTCGGGGGGCGCAAACGGGGCGGCCGCGGCTGTTGCGGAATCCGTTCCGGGCGTGCAACGTACGCGAAACGGTCTCGTCAAGCGGGAGCGGAAGACTCGCGAGAAATCGGGCGCCGCTCCGGGTGGCGCCCAGCCCGAGACGGGCACCCGGCCCGTCGCGCCGATCGCCGAACGATCTCCGGAGGCGGTGCGCGGCATGCTGGCCGGGTTCCGGGCCGGGCATCAGCGCGGCGAGCGGGATACGCCGCCGGTACCCGGGGGCACGATTGCACAGGAGGACCGCAGGTGACCACCCACTACACCGACACCGACCCGCACACCTTCAACTGGCTGCTGGCCGACTTCGTGCGCACCACCTCCGGCGTGCGCGACGCGGTCGCGGTCTCCTCCGACGGGCTGCTGATGGCCATGTCCGAGGGGCTGGACCGGACGGCGGCCGACCGGCTCGCGGCCATCGTCTCCGGGCTCACCAGTCTGGGCCGAAGCGCTTCGCGCAGTTACGATTTCGACGGGCTACGGCTCATCATGATCGAGATGGGGCGTGGGTTCCTACTGGTCTCGGCGATGGCCAACGGCAGCTGTATCGGCGTCATCGCCGACAGCGACGCGGATGTGGGGCTGGTCGGATATCAGATGGCGGTACTGGCCGACCGGGCCGGCGCATTGCTCACCCCGGCGCTGATCACCGAATTACGAGAGTCGTTGAGCCGATGAGCGATTCGCATAGATTGCCGGATCCGCGCATGATCGCGCTGAACCGGCCAACCGACTGGACCGGCAGCTACCCCGTGGTGCGGAGCGAAAAGCCTTCCGCCGCAAGCGAAGCCGAAGAACAAGTGGTGCGCCCGTTCATGATGACCTCGGGCCGCACCACCCCCCTGGTGGACGGCCTGCGCCTGGAAACCCTGGTCCGCGCCACCCCCGCCGCCCTGTCCGCACCACTGCGCTTCGAACTGGAGCGAGTGGTGCGGCTTTGTCAGCGCCCCCACTCCATCGCCGAAATCGGCGCCGCCCTGCACGTCCCGGTCGGGGTGGCACGGGTATTGGTCAGCGATCTGGTCTCGGCCGGGCACGCGGCCGTGAACGCGCCCGATGAATTGTCCGTGTCCGCACTGGAAAGGATCCGGGATCTTGTTCGGGCCCTCTGAGAACTCCGCCCCCGCCCCGCTCGCCTCCTCGGTCAAGATCGTGATCAGTGGCGGGTTCGGCGTCGGGAAAACCACTTTGATCGGCGCCATCTCCGAAATCGAACCCTTGGCCACCGAGGCCGCCATGACCACCGTCTCGATGGGCGTGGACGATGTGGGCCCGGCGACCGGGAAGACCACCACCACGGTGGCCCTGGACTTCGGCCGCATCACCCTGGATCAGAGCCTGGTGCTCTACCTCTTCGGCACCCCGGGCCAGGAACGCTTCGAATTCCTCTGGGACGACCTGCTCGACGGCGCGCTCGGCGGCGTGATCATGGTCGATACCGATCGCGTCGAGGACTGCTACCCGGTGCTCGACTTCTTCGAACGCCGCCGCACCCCGTTCGTGGTGGCGGTCAACCGATTCGCGGGCGGCCGCGCCTTCGAACTGGACGAGGTGCGCGAGGCCCTCGACCTGGACCCGACCGTCCATCTGATGAATTGCGATGCCCGCGACCGGGAATCGGTGAAGCTGGTGCTGGTGGCGCTGCTGGAGCAGATCCTGACGGCCCGGCGCGCCCCCGCGCTGGCGGGCTGAGCCCGGACCTTCGCAGCGGATCCGGGCCCGGCGGCACCGGCTACGAAAAACCGCCCCGAGTGCATCCACTCGGGGCGGTTCGCCCGAAAACCCTTCGCAAAAATGCGATTAACGACCGAAGGAACCGGTCCACAAGGTGTTGAGAATGCCGCTCAACGCCGCCGAACCGGTGCTGAACAGTCCGTCGAGGGCAGCGCTACCAGTATTGATGATGACCGGAATCATTTTTCAACCTCTCTGTTGGTTCCGCCGCCGGCCGGGATCTCCGATCGGCGACTGGACCCACCCTGCCGAGGGAGGCTTACACATCCCTTGCCAGTAGCTGAGAGGTAACTAAGAGCTGGTGTGCGCTGTGCCACACGGCGGAAACTAATGCGACGCAGGCCCGTCCGCCGAGTACAGACTCACCTCACCGTCTTCCCCCAGGAAGGCGTTGACCAGCATCGTTCCGCTGGAACGCAATTCGTCGGGATCCGGCGCGGCGGTGGTGACGGCGATCTGCGGCAGCGCCGCCCAGTTCACGACGTAGCGCTCGGGCGGTCCGTTGTCGTCGGAGAGGTGCGCCAGGCGGAACACCGACACCGTCCGGCGAACGATCAGATTGCGCACGACTTCGGCGATTCGCTCCGGGTCTTCCAGTGCGAACATGAAACCGAATCGCAGCTCGGGTGATGACGCATAGGCGGGCACGAATATCGAGGCTAACGGAGTACGGCGCGGCGCGCGCCCGGCACGCCGCACCGATAGCTATTCATAAGCCTCGGTAACTTACCGGCGCGTAGACCCGGTGGTCTCTCTTCGGGCTCGAAGTCCCATCCGTCCCATCCGTCCCGCCGCGAGGTGTCGATCCGCCACCAAACGCAGCACCCATGTGACCCAGTCGTAATGCTGTATAACGATTTTCAGGCAGGTTCGCCGATCACGCGCCGGATGGTTGCGCCCGTTCGACTATCGCGCTTTCCTGAATATGTCCCGCATTATCGGACAGTCTCCCCCTTCGCATCGTCGCGGATTTCCCGGTTTCTTCACCGTGTCGTTTGTTTGGTGGGCTGTGCGTTCCGTCAGTGCGGTACTGCGCCGGAGCCGAGGGGAGCCCCTCCCCGAAACCCCCTCGGCCCTGGCGCATCCACTTCAGCAACAGCCAAAGGGTGGGACACATGGCAACCGACTACACCGAAGCTGGTTTCGGGGCCGAACTTCCCTCGCCATCAACGCTGCTGCGCGCCTTCCGGGAACCCGTAACCACCGACCGTCGCGACCGTGACGTGCTCGAAGCCGCCCACGAACTGGTGCAATGCCACGAACGCAGGGCCAATGCCCTGCGGGCCGCGCACGCCGCCGGAGCCACGCCCGCCCGCGTGGTCACGTGCAGCCAACTCGTAGATGACATCGACGAACGCCGGGCCGAACTGGTGGCGCGCATCGACGATTGGGTGGCGGTGAACATCCCGCACCGCACGGGAGCCTCATTGCACACCGAGACGCTCGGGGCGGTCATCGATCGGATGGCCGCGAAATGGGTTGCGGCACAACAGGCTTTGGGCGCGACGTCCGGAGCCGGCTCGCGGCCCGCCAAAAACAACGGGGACGGGCGGTCACGACGACCCACCCGTCCACATCGTGTCAGCGAGGACAAGCCGCACCGGAGCGTGGACAGTGAAGCCCACCTCCAGTGGTACCGGCTCGCCGAACTCGCCGACGGCTACAAGGATCTGATCACCGAAGTCGCCCAGCACCGCCGGCGACTTCCCGTTTGGTAGTCAGAATCTGCGAGGATCCACGACCTCGGCGTCGATGACCTCGCCCGGCTCCGCGGGGCGCGCCCGCGGGGTCGAGATGTCCTGTGCCACAGGCGCTTCCGGCTCATCATCGTCGTCCAGGTCCGCGGCGCGCTGCGCCTTGGCGTCCTGTTCGGCGGCGGCCGCGGCCTCACGCATCTCGATGGCGTCGGTGATCCAGTCGCCGATCTCGCGCGTCACCTCGGCCACGGTGCCGGTGATGATGTTCGCGATATTGCCGACGTGCTTCGCGCCCGACGACGTCAGCTCCTGGATCAGATCCTTGTTGCTTTCGAATTTCCCGATCATTTACACGCCCACTTCGGTAGCCATCCCCCGACGCATCACGATAACAGCTGGTTCAGCCGATTTCCTCACGAGCATGGGCGGCAGCGCGAGCTTGAACAGCTTGCCCCAAACCGAGCCGATCTGCTTCGAGAAGCGGCCGGTGTTGTAGGGCAGGCCGTGCTTCTTGCAGAGCGCCTCGACCTCGGGCGCGATCTCCGGGTAGCGGTTCGCGGGCAGGTCGGGGAACAGGTGGTGCTCGATCTGGTGCGAGAGGTTCCCGGACATGATGTGGAACAGCTGGCTACCGGTGATATTGGCCGAGCCGAGCATCTGGCGCACATACCACTCGCCCTGGGTCTCCTCGGCGCACTCCTCCTGGGTGAACGTCTGTACGCCCGTCGGGAAGTGCCCGCAGAAGATGATGGAGAACGTCCAGATATTGCGGACGATATTGGCGGTGAAGTTGGCGGCCAGCGTGGACAGGAACAGCGGCCCGGTCAGCGCCGGGAACACCACGTAGTCCTTGAGCACCTGGCGCGACGCCTTCTTCCACTGGCCGGTGACCAGCGCCTTGATATCCGACCAGCTGCGCTTGCCGCGCACGATGTTCTCGACCTCGAGGTCGTGCCCCATCACGCCCCACTCGAAGGCCATCATGAGCGCGAAGGCGTAGAGCGGATTGCCCAGCCGCAGGATGTTCCACTGCTGCGCCTCGTCCACCCGCAGGATGCCGTAACCGATGTCGCGGTCCATATCGAGGATATTGGTGTAGGTGTGGTGCATGTAGTTGTGCGAGTGCCGCCACTGGTCGCCCGGGCAGACCGTATCCCATTCGAAGGCACGGGAATTCAGCGTCGGCTCACGCATCCAGTCCCACTGGCCGTGCATGACGTTGTGGCCGATCTCCATATTGTCGAGGATCTTCGACACGCTCAGTGCGGCCACGCCGGCCAGCCAGAACGGCGGCAGGAAGCCCAGGTAGAGCAGACCGCGCCCGGCGATCTCCAGCCCGCGCTGGGTCTTGATGATCTTGTAGATGTAGTCCCGGTCGCGATCGCCCAGATCGGCGGTGATGCGGGCGCGCAGGGCATCGAGCTCCTTGCCGATCTCCTCGACCTGCTCGACGCTCAATACCAGGGGTCCGTCTTTGGTTTCGGTGAGAATCGCCATGACGATCCCTCCTTCTCAGATCGCGATGTCGACGTCCCCGACGGGGGCGTTGACACAGATTTGAATGGACTTCTCCGGGTCGCTGTCCAGCTCACCGGTCTTCAGGTTGCGCGTGCAGCCGCTGTGCTTGACGGCGGTGCAGGTGAAGCAGATGCCCATGCGGCAGCCGTATTCCGGTGCCAGACCGGCCTTTTCGGCCTGCTCCAGCAGGGACGCCCCGGTGTTCTCGGCGATCACGCCGCTACCGGAGAAGGTCACCTTGCCCTCGGCATCGGCCGGGTCGGCGCTGACCGTGGTGAGGGTGAACTCCTCGCTGTGCAGGCGATCGCCCAGCTGTTCGGCCTCGTAGACGGTGCGCACGGCCGCCATCAGGCCGGGCGGGCCGCACAGGTAGGTCTGCGCGCTGGAGAACCAGGGCGCGAGGGACTCCAGTTCGTCGTAGCCGAACGGGGCGTGCTGCCCGGTCTCCGGGTAACGGAACTCCACCCGGATATTGCTGTGCTGCATGGCGATCGCCTCGAGCTCCGCGCGGTGCGGGACCCATTCGGGAGAACGGTTGTAATGCAGGAACAGCACGCGGCCGCGGTAGTTCTCGTTTGCGAGCGTGCGCAGCATGGACAGCACCGGGGTGATGCCGCTGCCGCCGCTGATCAGCACGATCTGCTCGGGCCGGGGCTGCGGCAGGTGGAATACGCCGGCCGCGGGGTCGAGGTCCACCACCATGCCCGGGATGGCGTTCTCGTGCAGGTAGTTCGAGACCAGGCCGTGCGGATGCGCCTTGATCGTGAGCTCGATATGCCGGTCGCGGCGCCCCTGGGCATTGACCGGGGAGTAGCAGCGGACGTGGCGGACACCGTTGATGATCACGCCGAGCTGCACGTATTGCCCGGCCTCGTGGCCGGACCATTGACGGGTGGGCTTGAGGGTGAGGGTGAGCGACCCGACCGCGCTGCGGCGCACGTGGGTGATCTCCGCCCGCATATCGCGCAGGGTCAGGGTGGGGCGCACCAGTTCCAGGTAGCGATCCAGCGGATGCGGGGTGGTCAGTGTCTTCTGCACCAGGTCGATGAGTCCGACCATGCGAGCCTCCTGTCGCGTCGCCGGGCTGAGCGACGCCTCTTCGCTGTTCGATATGCCCCCGAAACCGATTCCCAATCATTTCGGTGCACATCTGTACACTGAGATAGTGTGCCGGGTGAAGGCCCTCCAGTTCAACAGGCAGTTCGTGTGACCCACACGACATATCGCGAATGGAACGAATGTGAACGCATGTATGCTCATCGACGTGAGCGAGCAGGCAGCTACCCGAGTCGAGCGCAAGGAACGCACCCGTGCGGCGCTGCTGGAAGGCACCCTCACGCTCGCCGCCGACCGGGGTTTCGCGGCGCTGTCGCTGCGTGAGATCGCGCGCTCGGCGGGCATCGTGCCGACCGCCTTCTACCGGCACTTCGCCTCGCTCGACGAACTCGGCACCAGTCTCGTGGAAGAGGGCGTGCGGCAATTGCGCCTGGCGCTGCGGGAAATGCGGCGCAGTCCGAACGCGAAGCTCAGCGATACGGTGCGGTTCGTGTTCGAGCAGGTGGCCGGCAAACGGGATCTCTACGGGTTCCTGCTGCGCGAACGCCACGGCGGTTCGGGGGCGCTCCGCACTGCGATCGCCGTCGAAATGCAGCTCATAGTGCGCGAATTGGTGGTGGATCTCTCACGCGTGCGAGCCCTGGACGCCTGGTCGCCCGACGATCTGGAGCTGGCCGCCGACCTCATCGTCTCCACCGTGGCCGACCGGATCGCCGACTATGTGATCGCCGACCCGCGCGAGCGCGCCCGCATCGTGGACCGCGCGGTGTATCAGGTGCGCCTGATCGCCCTCGGCATGGGCACTTGGCGGCCCTGACCTCCGTTATCCGACGGAAACCAGTGCGGCTCAGGCGGTTTTCGCTGGCGAGCGCACCGGCAGCAGTGCGATCAGCCCGGCGATGAGCACCAGCAGAATGCCGACGATGCCCGCGCGATCGGCGTCGAAAGCCCAGACGAAGAACCCGAAAAGCATTGGCGCCAGGAACGATACGGCCCGGCCCGTGGTGGCGTAGAGCCCGAACAGCTGCCCCTCGCGACCGGGCGGCGCCAACCGGGTCAGGAACGATCGCGCGGAAGCCTGTGCGGGGCCGACGAATACGGTCAGGCACAGCCCGAAGATCCAGAACATGAGCGGCCCGGACACCACCAGCAGGAAACTCCCGCAGATGATCATTCCCACCAGCGAGGCGACGATCACCGCCTTCGGCCCGACCCCGTCGTCGAAGCGCCCCGCCACGATGGCTCCCAGCGCCGCAACCACATTCGCCGCGATACCGAAGAGCAGTACGTCCGAATCGGCGATGCCGTAGACCCGCACCGCCAGAATCGCACCGAAGGTGAACACTCCGGCCAGCCCATCGCGGAAAACCGCACTGGCGAACAGGAATCCCACGGTCCGCCGGTCCACCCGCCACAACTCCCGCACGTCCCGCCACAACACCTTGTAGGCGTTCGGTCCGCCCTTGCTCGCGCCCGGATCGGCGTCGGTACGCGGCAATTCGGGGACATAGAGGAACAGCGGCACCGCGAACCCCGCGAACCAGACCGCCGCCAGCACCGCGACCAGCCGGATGTTCAACCCGTCATCGATGGGCACCCCGAGCAGCCCCCGGGTATCCCCCTTCCCCACGATGAACCCGAAATAGCAGATCAGCAGCAGGATGATCCCGCCGAAATACCCCATCGACCACCCGAACCCGGACACCCGGCCCACGGTCGAAGGCGTGGAAACCTGCCGCAGCATCGAGTTGTAGGGCACATGCGCGAGTTCGAAGGTGGCCGACCCGATCCCCAGCAGCACCAGCCCCAGCCACAGATAGTGATAGTCCTTGCGCACGAAGAACATCGCGGCCATCAGCAGCACCGTCACCGTGGTCAAGACCCCCAGCGACAGCTTCCGGCGGGCAGTGGCATCGAACCACTGCCCGCTCACCGGCGCGGTCAACGCCACCACCAGCCCCGCCAGGCCCAGCGCCCACCCCAGCCAGGCGCTGGACGAAATCCCGCCCGGCAGGTCCTCGCCCACCTTGTCGGTGAGGTACACCGAGAAGACGAAGGTCAGAATGACGGCGTTGAAGGAGGCCGCCGCCCAATCCCACAACCCCCACGCGAACACCGGGCCGCGGCCCGCCGCCTGTCCGATCGTCGCCCGCCCCGGTACCTCGGTCATGCTGCGCAGGGTAGGCGATCAACACTCCCCCGACACGCTGAAACGCGCTACCTCGTCAAACGCCCAGCGCCAGTTGGATGAAAGCCTGGAGCGCGCCGTCGATGGGGTGGGGCTGGGGACGGCCCGCGGCGTCGAGGCGGTGCCAGCGTTGCAGGTTCACCGCGAGCGATACCTGCCGCCGGCCGTCGGCGCTGCTCATGGAGATCGCGCCGCCGCCCCAGACCGACCCGTCATGGCCCCAGCAGGTGCCGAGACCCGGGACTTCGGTCTTGTGCAGGCCGAGGCCGTACTCGATGCGCTTGCCCTCGAAGGAGATGACCGGGAAGGTGCGCTGCATCTGCGCCAGCGCCGATCGGCTGATGATCTCGCCTTCCAGCAGCAGGCGGAAGAAGCGGTTCAGGTCCGAGACGGTCGAGACGAGGGAGGCCGACGGGCCCACGAACGACATGTCGTAGACGCTGAAATCCGCTGGCGGGTCGATCATTCCGAACCAGGACTCGTAGTGCAGGGAGTGCGGTCCGGTGAGCTCGGGGGTGGTCGGCAATTCGGTGTCGCGTAGTCCGGCACGCTCGATGACGTCCCGGGTGATGTACTTCTCGGCGGTGGTGCCGGTCACCGACTCCAGAAGCTGGCACAGGAGCAGGTAATTGGTGTTCGAGTAGATCCCGGGCGCACCGCCCGGAGCGCCGACCGCGGGCGCGGAGACGCCCATCGCGATCAACTCTACCGGGTCGAACTTGGTGAATCTGTTGTCGGCCAAGCTCTTCGGCGTCGTCTTCGCCATGACGGGGAAGGCCGCGAGGGACGGATAGGCGTGCGGCAGGTATTCGGCGAGACCGCTGGTGTGGTTGATCAGCATCCGGACGGTGATCGCCTGGCCGCGTTCGTCGGGAACCAGGTGCGGCAGGTAGTGGCCGATCGGGGTGTCGAGGGCGATTTCACCGCTGTCGACCTGCCGCAGTACCGCGGCGGCGGTGAAGGATTTGGTGATGCTGCCGACCCGGTGCCGCATCTCGGCGGTGACCGGACGGGCGGTGGTGAGATCGGCGACTCCGGCTGCGCCGGACCAGGTTTCGTCGCCGTCGCGCACCTCCGCGAAGACGCCGGGCAGGCCGGCGTGCTGCGCGTTCTCGAGGGCGGTTTGCAGTTTCGCGGGATCGAGGGTGTCGTTCATGCCACCACTATCGAGCGGCCGCCCCCGCCCGGTATTGAACAAATTTCCCCCACGCCCGATACCGCTGCCGCGCGATGGCCGGCAGGTAGTTCTCCGTCAGCGCACCCGGTGTGTCCGCCGCGAACATCGACACCTCCCGGCACAGGTGCGCCTGGTCGGCATATCCGCAGGCGGCCGCGACCTCGGCGGCGGGCCGCCCGGCCAGCAGACCGTCCACCGCGCAACGGAATCGGACCAGCATGGCCGCTCGCTTGGGCGTCAGGCCGATCTGGGACTCGAACCGGCCGAGCAATCGCTTATGGCTCCAGCCGACCGATTCGGCGAGCTCACCGATCCGCACCCGGCCGCCGGAGGAGAGGATGCGATCCCAGCCCGCGAGCACCTCCGGGTCGGCCCGCCGCGCTTGCCGATCACGCTGAGCCAGAAACGATTTCGTCAAAGCGAACCGCTCGTCCCAGGTCGGGGCGGCGGCCAGTTGCTCCCGCAGTCGACGGGCTTGCGCACCCCACAGGTCCTCGACGCCGACCACCCCGCGACCCAATTCGGTGGGAGAAACCCCCAGCAGCGGATACGCCAGCATCGGCGACAACCGCACCTCGATACACGCGGCCCGCTCACCACGAATCCGCATGGGCTCGAGGGGAAGTCCGGCCACGAAACCACCCATTGCCCGCTGTCCGGCCGCGTCGTCGATGGTCAGGCCCCGGTTGCCGAACTCGATCAGCACCGTGACCGCCGAGGTCCCGGCCACCCGCAGATCCACCCCGGCGGCCCCGGTCGCGCGGTAACCGATCATCGCGACGCCAGGCGGCACCCCCGCGGCCGGACCGGCGAAATCCCAGCCCGCATCGAGTTCCCGGCCGAAATCCACAGCTGTCACCCGTCCAGATTACGGAAGCTCGTCAACTGGCGACGTAGCCGTGATCGCGTTCCAGATGCTCCCGCCAGGGCTGTTCGCGCTCCTCGTCGGTCATGGCGATCAACCTGTGCAGGCAAGCCCAGCCCGCCGCGTCGGTGGGCTGCCAGATCTGCGCCCAAGCCCCGGCGATGGAGGGCAGCGACATACTGGTCATGATCATTTCCAGGTCGCCGATGGCGAGATTGCGCACCGTGCGGGTGCGCCCGACCGGCAGCGCCACATCATTGCGGGCCCACATGGTCGCGAAAAGCGCGCTCTGCGAGCACAAATCGTCGATGAACGCGGTCCAGTCCGGGTCCTGGAGGTGACGGACATAGGCGGCGCGCAGGTAGCCGACCATGCGGCCCAGATGCTCCGGGCCGTTGGACGGATACGGATTGCAGCACTCGGGGCTCAGGAACACCTTGCGCAGCACGTTCTTCTCGCCGCGCGTGAAGGCCGGGCAGAGCGCCTCGTAGGCGGCGTTGTGGGCGAGCACGTCATAGCGGGCACTGAGCAGCGCGGCCGGCAGCGGATGCAGATGATCGAGGATCACCTGTACCTCCTCCGGCACCGGATCCTCGTGCAGCGGTATCGGCACGGTCGGCACATCGGCCAGGCGGTACAGGTGCGCCTTCTCGACGCCGTCCAGGCACAGCGTGCGCGAAATCGCGTCCAGCACCTGGATACTCGCGTTGATATCGCGGCCCTGCTCCAGCCAGGTGTACCAGGTCACCCCGACCCCGGCGAGTTGGGCGACCTCCTCGCGGCGCAGTCCCGGGGTGCGACGCCGCGAACCGACCGGCAGCCCCACGTCCTGCGGGGTGATGCGGGCCCGCCGCGACTTGAGGAAGGCCGACAGTTCCGCGCGCCGGACCTTGCCCGCGGTGCTGTTGTCGGAGCCGGTCGATACTGCGTTCGCTGCGTCCACGTTCCCATCGTCGCCGCAACCACCGACAGTATCCAGGTGCTGCTGATACCCGTATAACGGGACTCCTGTTACCAGGATGAACGGGACCGCAGGCTCGTACCCATGACTTCGAGCATTACCCGAACACCTCCGGCACCGGCCGTACCGGCGACCCCGGTCGCCATCCGCCGGCCGCTGGCCGTCCTCGCGGTGATCCTGCTCGGCCAGTTCATGGCCGTCCTGGACGCCTCCATCGTCAATGTCGCCATTCCCTCGATCCGCACCGGGTTGCACGCCAGCGGTTCCGCCCTGCAACTCATCGTGTCCGGATACGTCATCGCCTACGCCGTATTGCTGGTCACCGGCGCCCGGCTGGGCGATCGGTTCGGGCAGCGGAATATGTTCGTCACCGGCCTCACCGTGTTCACGGCGGCCTCACTGGCCTGCGGGCTGGCGTGGAATACCGACTCGCTCATCGTATTCCGGTTCTTGCAGGGTGTGGGGTCGGCGGCGATGGTGCCGCAGGTGATGACCCTGATCCAGCGCACCTTCACCGGAACCACGCGGGCACGGGCACTTTCGGCCTACGCGGCGGTCATCTCCGGCGGCATGGTGGCCGGGCAGATCGCGGGCGGGCTGATCATCAATGCCGATGTGGCCGGAAGCGGTTGGCGCGGTGTGTTTCTGGTGAACGTACCGATCGGCCTCGCCCTGCTGGCGCTGGCGCCCGGCATCCTGCCCGCGATGGCGGCCCGGGTGGACCGCAAGCTGGATCTGGCCGGGCTGGCCGTCCTCACCCCGGCCGTACTGCTGCTGGTGGTGCCGCTGGTCCTCGGCCACGAACAGGATTGGCCCGCCTGGAGCTGGATCGCCTTGGCTTGCGCCGCAGTGGGTTTCGCGGGCTTCGCGCTGGTGGAACGCCAGGTGCACCGGCGCGGCGGCGAGCCGCTCTTCGCCGACCGCGTCCTGAAGGCCCCCGGCCTGGTCCTCACCGCCGTCACCCTGCTGCTGGTCATGTGCACCTTCGGCGGCTGGCTCTTCGTCATGGCCATCCACCTGCAAGGCACGCTCGGCTACAGCGCCCTGCACGCCGGCCTGCTCTTCATCCCCAATGGCGCGACCTTCGCCGTCGCCAGCCTGAACTGGTCGCGCGTCCCCGCCCGCTTCCACGCCGCCATGATCCCGCTCGGCCTGGTGCTGGCCGCCTCGACCATGATCATCATGGGGCTGCTGCTGCGGGACGGGAGCGGCATGGGCGTCCTGGAGCTGACCGTCTTCGGCATCATGGGGATCGGGTTCGGCCTGTCCTTCAGCCCGCTGATGGCCCGCACCACCGCTCGTATCCCGCTGAATCTGGCCGCCGATGCCAGCGGCATCCTGGTGACCAGCGTGCAATTGGGCGTCGTGGTCGGCATCGCCACCTTCGGTTCGGTGTTCCTGAGCCTCGCGGGGGCGACCGGCCTCTCCGCCGCGCACGCGGTGGGCGTCACCGCGATCACCGAGGGGGTGACCGTGCTGGTCGCGGCGGGACTGGCCGCCCGTGCGGCGCGATAACCCCGATCGACGGAAACCGGAGGCTCAGCGTCGAGCCTCCTTTTTTCACGCCCGAAACTCTATGCACTAAGTTGCATAGTACGGCCCGTCTCATTTACCCTCGGGGCATGGCCCTCGAACACGCGCTACTGGTATCGCTGACCGAACGTGCGAGTTCGGGCTATGACCTGGCGCGGCGCTTCGACAAGTCGATCGGGTTCTACTGGAACGCTACCCACCAGCAGATTTACCGCGTGCTCAAGCGGATGGACGAGCAGGGCTGGGTGGTCGCGGAGGCCATCGCGCAGGAGGGACGGCCCGACAAGAAGGTCTACACCGTCTCCGATGCCGGGCGCGAGGAACTCATCCGCTGGATCGCCGAACCCGTCGACATCGAACCCATGCGCAACGAGCTCGGCGTGAAACTGCGCGCGGCCTCGCTCGGCGACCCGGCCGTCATCGTGGCCGAGGTGACCCGCCATCGCGACCAGCACGCCCAGCGGCTCGACCTGTACCGGACCTTCGAGAAGAAGGACTATCCCGCGCCGGATCAACTCACCGGCAAGAAACTGCACCAGTACCTCGTGCTGCGCGGAGGAATCCGCATCCAGGAGGGCGTCGTGGACTGGTGCGAGGAAGTACTAGACGCCCTCGCGCGCGACACAGCCCAGTCGCCGGCGTCCGACCCGAAAGGCACTCAGCGATGAGCGCGTACCCGCATCTGTTCGAACCCCTCGATCTGGGATTCACCTCGCTGCGCAATCGCGTGGTCATGGGGTCCATGCACACCGGCCTCGAGGACCGGGCCTGGCATATCAACCGGCTGGCCGCGTACTTCGCCGAACGCGCGAAAGGCGGTGTGGGGCTGATCATCACCGGTGGCTACGCCCCCAACCGCACCGGGTGGCTGCTGCCGTTCGGGGCCAAGCTGACCAACAAGACCGAGGCGTACCGGCATCGCGCCATCACCAAGGCGGTGCACGCCGAGGGCGGCAAGATCGCGCTCCAGATCCTGCACGCGGGACGCTATTCCTATATGCCGACCAGCGTTTCGGCCTCGGCCATCAAGGCGCCGATCAACCCGTTCAAACCGCGGGCGCTGTCGAGCAAGGGTGTCGAGTCGACCATCGACGATTACGCGCGCTGCGCCTACCTGGCCAAGTTCGCCGGGTACGACGGCGTCGAGATCATGGGTGGTGAAGGGTATTTCATCAACCAGTTCCTGGCGCCGCGCACCAACAAGCGCAAGGACAAGTGGGGCGGCTCGCCCGAGAACCGCCGGCGGATCGCCGGGGAGATCGTGCGCCGGGTGCGCAAGGCGGTCGGACCCGACTTCATCATTGTATTCCGTTTGTCCATGGCCGATTTCGTGGAGAACGGGCAGACCTGGGACGAGATCGAAGCCGTCGCCAAGGATGTGGAGGCCGCCGGGGCCACCATCATCAATACCGATATCGGCTGGCACGAGGCGCGCGTCCCGACCATCGTGACCTCGGTGCCGCGGGCGGCGTTCGTGGAGTGGACCGCGAAAGTCAAAGACGTGGTGAGCATTCCGGTGTGCGCCTCCAACCGCATCAATATGCCGGAGACCGCCGAGGAGATCCTCACCCGCGGCGATGCCGAACTGGTGTCGCTGGCCCGCCCGCTGCTGGCCGACCCGTACTGGGCACGTAAGGCCCAGGACGCCCGCGACGACGAGATCAACACCTGCATCGCCTGCAACCAGGCTTGCCTCGATCACGCCTTCCAGGCGAAAACCGTTTCCTGCCTGCTGAATCCGCGTGCGGGGCACGAGACCGAGCTGAAGCTGCTGCCGACGCGGCGCACCCGCAAGTTCGCGGTGGTCGGCGCGGGACCGGCCGGGCTCGCGGCGGCGGTGTCGCTGGCCGAGCGCGGGCATCACGTGGACCTGTTCGAGGCCGATGACAAGATCGGCGGGCAGTTCGACATCGCGCGCCGTATCCCGGGCAAGGAGGAGTTCAGCGAGACCGTCCGCTACTTCACCCGGCAGCTCGAAGTCACCGGCGTGCGAGTGCATCTCAATACCCGGGCCACCGCCGAACAGCTCATCGCGGGCGGCTACGACGAGGTCATCCTGGCCACCGGTGTGAAGCCGCGCATCCCGAACATCCCGGGCGTGGATCACCCGAAGGTGCTCACCTACGCCGAGCTGGTACGCGACGGTAAGCCGGTCGGCAAGAAGGTCGCGGTGATCGGCGCGGGCGGCATCGGCTTCGATGTCAGCGAATTCCTCACCGTCGAAGGGCATCCCAGCCTGAAGCTCGACGAGTGGAAGGAAGAATGGGGCGTCTCCGACGACCCGAACGCCCGCGGCTTCCTGACCAAGCCCAAGCCCTCCCCCGCCGCCCGCGAAGTCGTACTGCTGCAACGCAAGTCCTCCGCTTTCGGCAAGGATCTGGGCAAGACCTCCGGCTGGGTGCACCGGGCCGCGGTGAAGGCCAAGGGGGTCGAGCAGATCGGCGGCGTGAACTACGAGCGCATCGACGATCGCGGGCTGCACATCAGCTTCGGGGAGAAGCGGCAGCGGCCGACCGTCATCGAATGCGACAACGTGATCCTGTGCGCCGGACAGGAATCCGTGCGCGATCTGGAAGCGCCGCTGACCGCGGCGGGCGTCAAGTTCCACCTCATCGGCGGCGCGGACCTGGCCGCCGAACTCGACGCCAAGCGCGCCATCGACCAGGGCACGCGGCTGGCGGCGGGCCTGTAATGCCGAACCTCACCCGCCTGGGGCTGCCCGGAGACGAGCGGTCCTGGGCGGCGCTGGGTTTCACCGTCACCGGCGGTCGCGTTCGCATCGGGCAGGTGGATTGCACGGTGGGCGCGACCGGCTGGGGCTTCGACGAAATCCGGGCCGGCGCCGATGAACTCGGCGTGCCGTATCTGGACGGCGAAGAAACCGGTGCGGCGACGGCGCATCCCAATGGCGTCACCATTGTCGACCACGTCGTCTACTGGGTGCCCGAATTGGATTCCGCGGTCGCCGAACTGAACGCCGTGCTCGGAATTCCGCCGCGCCGCCGTTTCTTCCCGCGCGGACCCGAGGGTCCGGAAATGGCGTTTTATCGCGTCGGCGAACCGTTTATCGAGGTGGTGAGTTCCGGCCGGGCATCAGCCCTGGTCGGCGCGGCATTCCTCACCCCGGATCTGGACGCGACCGTGGCCGCCGTGCGCGCCGCCGGCGGACCTGTCGGGGATCCGAAACCGGCGGTGCAGGGCGGTCGCATCGCCAGTGTCTGGCGGGGCCACGTGAATTGGGGGATTGCGTTTATGGAGCCGAAGCGCCGCTAGACGAAAACAGTCGCATCATGTGAAGATTTTGTGTGCGAATCCTGTTCTGCGGCGTTCGGTTTGCGCAATTGTCGGTCCTCCCTGTAAAGATCTTGAAGCACTTACTTCTTCATCATCCTCGGGGGAGGAACCCCTTTGCATCTGTCACTGAATCGGTCACGCGCCCTGGGCATCGTCGCCGCTACCGCTACCGCGCTCGTACTCGGCGCGTCCGGCACCGCACACGCCGAAGACGGCGACCTGTGGGGCTCGCTGGCCTACGAATACGTGGGCAACCAACTCCACACCATCATCGCGGTCAACTACGCGAGCGTCGAAGAGGCCGAAGCCGCCGCCCTCAGCGGTTGTGAGACCGGCGACTGCATCGTGCACAAGACCTGGGCGAACGGCTGCGTCGCGGTCGCTTCCCGAACCACCGGCGGCCGCAACGCGGGCTTCTGGGCCGCCTCCGGCCCCACCCGCGCCGAAGCCTCCCGCAAGACCCTGGCCTCCACCGGCACCGACCCGAACCCGCTGTTGGTCAGCTTCGGCAGCGCCCAGGCCAGCTCGGCTCGCATCGTCAACTCCGAGTGCACCGCCAACGCGAGCTGAGGCCGGTCATGTCCATGCGCGGGAAGACCGCGCTCGGCATCCTGACCGCCGCCGCGGCGTTGCTGCTGCCCGCCACGGCGCAGGCGGACGGGAATGTCCACGGCGCGATGGCCGTGTCCTTCTACCGAGGTGATCCCGTCATCGGAATCGCCACGGACGCAAGCGATCAGGCGAGCGCCGACCGCATCGCCATCCAGCGGTGCGGCCACTTCAGCTGCCTGGTCCAGGTGCAGTTCGTGAACGGCTGCGGGGCCATCGCCACCCGCGGCAGCAACTACGCCTCGGCGGTGGGCGCCACCCGCGCCGAAGCCGAACGCAAGGCCCTGGAGGCGACCGGAACGGATCCGCATCCGATCCTGGCGGGCATCGGCGTGGTGCGTAAGAGCGAGGCCAAACTGGTGTCCTCGGAGTGCACCGGCAACGCGAGCTGAGTGGTTCCGCCGGAACTCTCGGGGGAAACCCGGCGAGTTCCGGCGGTTCCACTAGGCTCGGCACTCGTGAGCTTGCCTGCACCCACCGCCGACAACCGTGCCGTCGTCACCGGATCCTCCTCCGGTATCGGAACCGCCCTCGCCGAAGAACTCGCCTCGCGCGGTTATTCGCTGATTCTGGTGGCCCGCCGCGAGGATCTGCTGAACCAGCTCGCCGAGAAGCTGAGCGCGAAATACGGCATCACCGCCGAAGTCCGCGCGGTCGATCTGTCGAATCGCGAACAGCGCGCGCCGCTGGCGAAGGAACTCGCCGACCGCGATATCGCCATTCTCTGCAACAACGCCGGTGTCGCCACCTTCGGGCCGCTGGCCAAGCTGGATCTGGACTACGAACGCGACATCATGGAGCTCAATGCCGTCGCCGTCCACGACCTCACCCTGGCGGTGCTGCCCGGCATGCTGAAGCGGCGCGCGGGCGGCATTCTCATCACCGGCTCGGCGGCGGGCAATATGCCGATTCCGAACAACGCCACCTACGCGGCATCCAAGGCGTTCACCAATTCCTTCTCCGAATCGCTGCGCGGCGAGGTCAAGAACAGCGGCATCAATGTGACGCTGCTGGCGCCCGGCCCGGTGCGCACCGACAATCCGGATCAGGAAGAGGTCGGCAACAAGATCCCGGAGTTCATCTGGGTCACCGCCGCGCACACCGCCAAGATCACCATCGATGCGCTGGCCCGCAACAAGATGCGCGTGGTTCCGGGCCTGATCTCCAAGGGCATGAGCCTGGTCGGCCAATTCGGCCCGCGCTCGCTCACCTCCCCCGTCGCCGGCGCCATGTACAAGAAGCTCGGCGAGAGCTAGATCAAGAACCCGTCAAGATCGCCCCGCCGCGCGTCAAGAGCGTGTAGCGGGTGCACCTGCGGTAATGAAACCGGCGTAGTCCTGAGGGCGGCCCCGCATACGGAATAGCGGGGACGCCAACAGGAGACACGGTGACGCTGCTCGACATATTCCCGTCGTTGCGTTCCGGGGGCATGGTCCCCCGCCTCGATCCCGCGATCTGGCCGAGCGAAACCCACTACGACGGCGACGGCCGCATCACCGTCGGCGGCGTCGCGCTGGCCGATATCGCCGATCAGTACGGCACGCCCACCTATGTCCTGGACGAGGACGAAGTGCGGTCGCGGTGCCGGGCGTACCGCAAGCGGTTCCCGGAAGCGGAGATCATCTACGCGGGCAAGGCCCTACTCACCCGGGCGGTGGCGGAATGGGTCACCGAGGAAGGGCTCTCCCTGGACGTATGCTCGGCCGGGGAACTGGCGGTAGCGCTGTCGGCATGGGCCGACCCGAAGCGAATCGTTTTGCACGGCAACGGAAAACCCTTCGCGGAGCTGGAGACGGCCATCGACTGCGGGGTGGGACGGATCGTGGTCGATTCACTGACCGAGATCACGCTGCTGTCAGCGCTGGCCATGAAGCCGCAGCAGGTGCTGTTGCGAATGACGCCCGATATCGACGTGCACGGGCATCCGGCGGTGCGGACCGGGGTGGCGGATCAGAAGTTCGGCTTCCCTTTGGAGAGCACCGCCGCCGACGAGGCCATCGAACGTATCGTGCGCCAGTCGAATCTGGAGTTCACCGGCCTGCACTGCCACATCGGCTCACAGATCTACGACACCTTCCCCTACGGCGAGGCCGTGCGGCGGATGATCGGCGAAATGACCCGCATCCGTGAACAATTCGGCATCACGCTCACCCATCTGGATCTGGGCGGCGGCCACGCGGTCGCCTACCGGCCCGGCGATGCGGAAATGAACCTGTACGAGCTGGCCGACATCATCGAGGATGCGCTGGACGCCGCCTGTGCGCGCTACCGATTCCCCAGGCCCGCAATCTCTTTGGAACCGGGCCGCGCGATCGTGGCCCGCGCCGGAATCACCCTGTACCGCGTGCTGTCGGTCAAACACGTCCCCGGCGGGCACACCTATGTGACCGTGGACGGCGGCATGAGCGACAACCCCCGCGTAGCCCTCTACGGCGCCCGCTACGAAGCAGTGGTCGCCAACCGCCACCCCGAAGGCCCCCACCTGACGGCCACCATCGCCGGAAGACACTGCGAGGCAGGCGATATCCTCGCCACCGACGTCAAACTCCCGGTCGATCTGCGCCCCGGCGAAGTCCTCGCCATGCCCTGCACCGGGGCTTACCACCACAGCCTGGCCTCCACCTACAACGGCATCGGCCGCCCACCCATCGTCGCGGTGCGCGGCGGGCACACCCGGGAACTGGTCCGCCGCGAAACCATCGACGATCTGCTGCGGCGCGATATCGGCCGCTGATTCAGCGCTTGCGGGTGCCGAAGATACTGCGGCCGATTTCGCGGCCGGCGACGGTGGCGGCGGAGCGCAGGAAGTTCTTGAAAGCGGCGTTGTTGACGACCTTTTCGGCGAGGGACTCGTCCACCGGTGCCGATTTGGAGCGGGAACGGGTCGGTGCGGGGGCCTGCTCGGCTTCCTGCGCCGCCTTCTCGATCTTCTCGGCCATGATCTCGTAGGCCGAATCGCGGTCTACGGTTTGGCCGTACTTCGAGTGCAGGGTGGATTGTTGTGCGCGCGAGCGGATTCCGTCGTCGCCGATGGTGTCCATGAGCGAGCGCGGGGGTTGCATGCGGGCCCACGCCACCGGGGTGGGGGCGCCCTTTTCGGAGAGCACCGTCACGACGGCCTCACCGATACCCAAAGAGGTCAAAGCCTTTTCGAGGTCGTAGGTGGCCGTTTTGGGGTAGGTGCGGACCGTCTTGGACAGGGCCGCCTGGTCTTCGGGGGTGAAGGCGCGCAAGGCGTGCTGGATGCGGGCGCCCAGTTGGGACAGGACGGCGTTCGGAATGTCGGTGGGAAGCTGGGTGCAGAAGAAGACGCCGACGCCCTTGGAGCGGATCAGCTTGACCGTCTGCTCGACCTGCTGGAGGAACGCCTTCGACGCGCCGGTGAAGAGCAGGTGGGCTTCGTCGAAGATGAAGACCAGCTTGGGCTTCTCCATATCGCCGATCTCGGGGAGAGTTTGGAACAGGTCCGCGAGCACCCACATCAGGAAGGTGGAGAACATCTGCGGGCGGGACGCCTGCGCGCCGAGTTCGAACAGGGTGATCACGCCCTGGCCGCCCATGGTGCGCATGAGGTCGGCCGGATCCAGTTCGGGCTCACCGAAGAAGGTGTCGCCGCCCTCGGCCTCCAGATTGATCAGCGAGCGCAGGATGACCCCGGCCGTCGTCGCCGACACGCCGCCGATCCCCTTCAACTCCTCCTTGCCCTCGGGGCTGGTGAGGAACTGGATGACCGCGCGCAGGTCCTTGAGGTCCAGGAGCGGGAAGCCGTTCTGATCGGACCAGTGGAAGATCAGGCCGAGGGTGGATTCCTGGGTTTCGTTGAGCCCCAGCACCTTCGACAGCAGGATCGGGCCGAACGAGGTGATGGTCGCCCGGATCGGCACGCCGATGCCTTCGGTGCCCAGCGAGACGAACTCGCACGGGTACCCCTGCGGTTTCCAGTCGGCGTCCCCGGTTTCCTGAGCGCGCGTGAGGATCTTGTCATTGGACTGCCCCGGCTGCGAGAGCCCCGACAGGTCGCCCTTGATATCGGCCACCACCACCGGCACGCCCGCCGCCGACAGCTGCTCGCAGATGCCCTGCACGGTTTTGGTCTTACCGGTACCGGTGGCGCCCGCGACGAGGCCGTGCCGGTTCATCGTTTTCATCGGAATCCGAACCCGCGCATCGGAATACACCTGACCGTCGACGATCACCGTGCCCAACTCGAGCGCGAGGCCCTCCATGGCGTAACCGGCCGCGATCTCCTGCGCCGCGGCCTCCCCCTTGCCGCCCGCCGAATCCGCCTTCCTACCACCGCTCTTCGCCGAACCGCTCGAATCCGCGGCAGCCTTGTCCGCTGCGGCCGCCTTCTCCGCGGCCTCCTGCTCGGCCGCTTCCTTCTCCGCCGCTTCGGCAGCCGCCGCCGCTTCGGCCGCGATCCGTGCCGCGTCCTCCGCCGCCTTGCGGGCCGCCGCTGCCTTCTCCTGCGGGCTGGTCATCGCGCTTCCTCCGTCTGCTGTGCCAACTGCGACTGCGTCTGCTGTGCCAACTGCGACTGCTGAACCAACTGCTTCGGAACCTGCGTTCGGCAACGATACTGCCCGGTCGGCACGCAAACCGGCCTCGACGCGGCCGGGCACCGAGGTGACCCCGCACCGAAGGACTAACCTTGCCCCGGTGAGCGACAAATACGTGGTGTGGATGGATTGCGAGATGACCGGCCTACGTCTGGACAGCGACAAGCTGATCGAGGTGGCCGCGCTCGTGACCGACAGTGACCTCAATATCCTCGGCGAGGGCGTGGACATCGTCATCCACGCCGACGACGCGGCCCTGGCCTCGATGCCGCCGGTGGTCACCGAAATGCACGCCCGCTCCGGCCTCACCGAAGAGGTCCGCCGCTCCACCGTCACCATGGCCGAGGCCGAACAGCAGATCCTCGACTACATCAAGCAGTACGTGCCCACCCCGCGCACCGTCCCGCTGGCCGGCAACTCCATCTCCACCGATCGCGGGTTCATCGCCCGCGATATGCCCGCCCTCGACGCCCACCTGCACTACCGCATGATCGACGTCAGCTCCATCAAGGAACTGGCCCGCCGCTGGTACCCCCGCATCTACTTCGGCCAGCCCGAGAAGGGCCTCGCCCACCGCGCCCTGGCCGACATCAAAGAATCCATCCGCGAACTCGAGTACTACCGCCGCACCGCCTTCGTAGCCCCACCCGGCCCCTCCACCGCCGAGATCGCCGCCGTCGCCGCCGACCTCTCCAGCACCCGCCCCGCACCCACCGAATAACCGCCCCAAACCCCATCTGAACAGCCGATTAGGAACTGACGGCCGGTACAAGATAAGCTTCTCCGCGCCGGAAGTTACCGGCAATGGTGGCTGTAGTTCAGCTGGTAGAGCACCAGGTTGTGATCCTGGGTGTCGCGGGTTCGAGTCCCGTCAGCCACCCCACAAGGCCCAGGCCGGAGAATTTTCTCCCGCCTGGGCCTTCTGCTTATTTGACGTTTTACCAACTTCTCACCAACTTCTGAGCGCATTTCTTCCAACTCCTCACGCGACGTAGGCGTTGAGCACGTCACGGTTGTCCGGTACGTCGCGCGGCTTCTCGACGTAATGCTCGGCGGTCACTCGCGAGCCCAGAACGTGGTTCAGCTGGAGCCCCGCGGCGTCGATGCCCTTCTCCTCGGCCGTCGCTGTCGCTACCCGCTTTCGGTAGGACCGCAGAGTGATGTGCGCGTACTCGGTCCCGCGCGCCGCCCGGAACGTCCGGTTGAAGTTGTTCGGGTTCTTGACCTTGCCGTTCCGGTTCACGAAGATCAGGCCCTCGGCCGGTCGCCCGGCCTCCGCCCAGCGGCGGCGCAGGATCAGCACCATGTACCACGGCACCCGCACCCGATAGGACTTCTTGCCCACCTTCAGCCACTCCTGCCGGAAACAGCCCTGCCCCTTCACCGTGACCACCGTCCCTGAGATCGTCAGCCACACCTCCGGGCAGCTCTCCGGCCCGATAGTCGGCCATTTCTGCGCGGCGAAGTCGATGCCTTCGACCTCTTCCCACCGGAACGCGAACACCTCGTGCGGGCGGACACCGCCGGCCCCGGCCGTGCAGTCACACACGTCCAGGATCTCCTGGGAGTCCCGGTGCGGACCGTGCTTGTAGGCGGGAGTGCCCGGGATCTCCTCACCGCGACCCCACTTCTCCACCGTCTCGCGCATGGCCTGCAACGTGGTCCACGCCTCGGCCTTCACGGACTTCTTCTTGCTGCGCATCGTGCGCTTGGAGACTCCGCTCATGGGATTCGCACCCGTGAGCGCGCCGTGGCGGATACACAGATCCAGCGTCTCGCGCAGGATCGTGGCCTGCCACCGCGCCTTCCGCTTGTGCCCCAGCTTGCTGATCGACTTCAGGTAGTTGTCGACGACGGCCGTGTCGATCTCGCGAATCCGGTAGTTCCCCAGCATGGGCCGGATCTTGATCGCGTCGGGATCCGCGCGTATGTCGTCGGACCTGTTGATCTGCCGCACGTACCCGTCGATGGTCTGCTGCGCGATGGTCTCATCGAGCTTCAACTCATCCAGCCACATGTCCAGCGCGGTGCTGAAGCGCGTGTTCGGCGTCAGTAGGCCCTCTTTCGCGGCCTTGGCGGGCGCCTGCCGGACTTCCAGGATGCCCTTGAGCTTCGCCCTGGCCTTGGGTTCGGTTGTGTCCCAGCAGTCCACAGGACGACTCACCCCATCGGTATCCCGATACTTGGTCCAGGCCCGGCACTTCTTAGGGCCCGCCTTGTCCGGATACTTCTTACTGCTGATCGCGCCCCACTGGCCGATCTTGAGCTCAACACTAGGCACCGGGCTCATCCCTTCACTGTTGTAGTAACGCCCGCTCTCACTCATCGAATTCGGCAACCGGGTAGCGAGCGCATCCACCGATATGGATGCACCGCGGCCCCTTCTGCGGCTTCTGCGCCGCCCAGTTCCGAAGGGTCTTCTCCGACAACTGAAGTCGCTGCGCAACTTGCAGCCGGGTCAGGTACGCGATCTCGGTGGACATGGCAAATCTCCTTGTGAGGGCGAGCGGGGGCAAGAGCCTGACAGTTCGCCAGTCGGTAACTGAAATCGACTCGCTGCTCGCGGAGGCACAGAAATTCTGGAATGCGCAACGAAGGCGCGTCATCAGGGCTGCCAACACAGTCCCTGGAGATCGTATCGATGACTCTCCGGTCGAACGGATCGCATCGAGTAGTGCCCAGAATATTCCGCCGTTCGAGTCCAGGCAATAAGCCGTGCTGGCCCACGACGAATGTTGTTATCGAATAACGCTATTCACCGGCGGATGTTCGAATCAGCCGTGGAACCGCTCGCTGAGCACCTGATACAACGGCGGACGAAAACAATCCGGTCGATGTTCGGACAACAGGGCTCGCAGGACCTGAGTAGCGTAAGGATCGACAGCCTGGACCAGCTCGGCTATCCGGCGCACCGTGATCGCATCGACCCCACGACTACGAGCCGCGTCCACATGGCGGTCGATAATGCGCAGCGACTCACCACCCGGAAAACGGACCTCCGCACGTTCACCGGCCGCACGCCTACGCTCGATATCGAGCTCGCTGCGGCCGCCCCGGCGGTCACGCAGTAACTGTTCGGCCTGATCGAGGCTCGTCGTCGACATCAGTGGCTCGGCAAGGGACGACCGCGTCAACGCCTCGGCATCGACCTCGTACACCCATGTCGCGCCGTCGCCGATCTCGATCAGCGCGTCTCGCTGGGTCTCGACCACACCTCGCCAACCGTGCGCGGCCGCCGCCAGCAGGGCGGTCGCTTCCGAAGGATGCCAGGACCAGACCCCATCGAACGGCGCGGCATCGGACGACCTCAGCTCGCAGATCCGATGACCGTCGAGCTGATCGATACGCGCATACACCTCAGCCGGTGACAACTCACCGTCGAGCCCCGGACCGGCGATCAGGACACGGGTAGGCATTCCCGACCGCATCGCAGCGGCGAGGGCAAGCGAGTCCGCCAGCGGACTGCGCAGCGTCGCCTCATCGCCCCGAGCGATAATGTCGCCTCCGACATCAACGACGACCAGTTCGTCAGCACCGAATTCCGTTGCAGCACAACGCATCAATTCGGACATGCCGCCAGCACCAGCTTCGGTCCCCAGCAACAGCAAGGGCATCTCGAGACACCCCGCCAGGGGCGGCAGCGTCGAAGACCCCCTCCTGAGCGCAGCCGTAGGCGGGATCTCAGCCACGCCGCCGCGATCGATCAGGCCAGAGAAAGCGTCCCGGGTCCGGGGTCCCGGCGTGGGATCGATCATGAACCGGTCCCACGAATAGCTCATTATCGCAGCGACCCCCAGGTCGGGAATCGCGGCAGCGAGCATGGCGGCGGTGATCGCGTCCCCGCCGCCGCCGGCGGCAATAGCGAGCGCAGTACTCATGAGGCTCAGTGTGTTCCGACGATTCTAAGAACCTGCGGAAGTCGGACTCGATTCCTTTGGGCAATACCGCAGTACTACGACGTCATCGAGCACTGTGGCGTCGATGAGCTTCATGCGTCGGCGCGATCCACCAGGGAACTCCGCCGGGGAGACGAACCTCGGCGCGTCGACCTGACCGATCAAGAGCGGTGCCACCGCATAGCGGAGTTCGTCAGCCAATCCGTGTGACAGGAAGGCGGTGTGAATGTGCGTGCCGCCCTCGACGATGAGTCGCCCGATTCCGCGCCTGCCCAGGTCGTCGAGCAGCGCTCCCCAAAAATCCTCTTCGGCGATTGCGACAACCTCGGCCACCTCGTTCAGCCGACCATTCATCTTCTCGGCGCCCTCGAAGGTGGTGTACACCAACGGTTTTCCCGCCTCGATGTGGTGGTGGAACATCCGCGCGTCCGGATCGATGTCGCCGGAGCGGGTGACGGTCACCTTGACCAGATTCGCAGGCTTGCCCGCAGCGACTCTGGCAGCGCGGCGTTCGTCGCTGCGCAACCACAGCCGCGGATTGTCGCGGCGGACGGTTTCCGCCCCGATGAGGATGGCATCACAGTCCGCACGCAGCGCATCCACGCTATCGAAGTCCCGATCGTTGGACAGGTAGAGGCGCTCCGGAATTGTGTCATCGATATAGCCGTCGAGGCTGACAGCCACGGAGAGCGCTACGAACGGTCGGGGCAACTCGCTGTCTCCCAAGCTGAATAGGCGTCCCGGAACTCGGCAACGCCAGGTTGCGTGCTGGCAGGATCGATCATGCCTGAAAGCTCACGCACCTTGTACAGGATGCGCGCCGACCGTGTCCCGATACCAATCTCCAGCGCCCGCTGACCAGCCGCCACCGCAGGCTCGATCTCCCCAGCAGCCATATGGGCCACAGCGGTACGCGCGAGATAGACACCCTTGTCGCGCGGATACTCCGGTTGCATCCTCGCCATAGCATCCGCGAACTGTGTTGTCGCACGCGCATATTCGCCGGTCTCGGCACGAGTGTGCGCCTCATAGGCGTCGATATAGGAGTGGTCGAGAAACATTCCCCATTTCGGGTCGGTGTCAGCGACCGCCACGATGCCACGCGCCATGTCGTAGGTTCGGGCGCTGTCGCTGACGCCGCCGGCGAGAGCCAGTGCGTGTGCTTGGAAGGTCAACGCCGCGGCGGCGAACAAGGAATCACCAGGTGCACTGCGGTGTGCGGCATTGGCGAGTTCTTCGGCCTCTGTCGCATCGCCCTGGTCGCACGCGAGTTGGCTCATGCGCACCAACGACAGGCCGATGTAGTAGTCATCGGCGAGTTGATGCGACCACTGCAGCGCTTTCGCCGCCCAGTGACCGGCACGGGCGAAGTCGCGCTGATCCTGGAGTTGCCAGGCAGCTGTCTCGGCGAACATCGCTTGCATACGCAGAATCCCGCGCGGGTCTCCGACCTTGCCACGCTTCAATTCGTCGAGGAGACGCAAGGCATCAAGGACATGCGGCAGCGTACGAGCGGCTCCGTAGACATTGTCAGATTCGATCAGCGACATTCGCAGGTTGTCGAAGTGCCGGATGTGATCGATGGATGTACTGGCGTATGTCGCCGCGACCGCCTTGCTGCTCGACACACCGCGTAGCGCTTCCAGCGCACCGGAGGCGGCTGCACCGACAGCGCCGACACCGATACCCAGAACGAAGTTCCGGCGCGGCACAGCGACCAGGACGTCCTCGCCGGCGAGGGTACGTGCCGCGACCACGATGCACTCGTCGTCGTCGAGCCGCGAACCGCCACGATCGTCGGGGATCCCGACTTGCGTCGGTCCCGGCTCAGCCGGTGCCTGCAAGATCGCCCGGAAGCGATGAAAGACAGCCGGATCCGCGCCGGCTAGCTTGCTGTCCATTCGTTCGGCGTAATGGGGGCTCAATTCGATGCCGTCGCCGCGCCGCTCCCACTTCTTGACCGTGTCGTAGGAGACACCGACGAACTCGGCGAACGACTCCTTGTGCAGTCGTAACGCTTCCCGAAATGCCCGTGTTTCGACGCCCGTCCATCGCGCGCAAACGCTCACAGCGGATCCCCTGTTGCCAGTCGGTGCCCTGAGAGTACCCGCGCGGTACCTACCCGGTCCCTTCATTCCAACAGCCGCTAGCAGCACCGTTGGAAGAGCACACGACGCCACGGTCCATCAAATGGCGTCGGGTGCACTCCAAAGCCGTTCCAGGGACATGGAGAACACCCGACATGGAAATCATGCTTGCAATAGCCCTTATCGCGCTACTGCTCACCGCGACCCTCTTGATCAGCGATACCGCAGCCCAATCCGGCCGCAACCCCGACGTGCTCACAGTGGCCGACATACAAGCCCGCCTCGAACTCGAACGAGCACACGCCGGCACCACCCATCCACTCGGAAGGCGGTAGCAGGATGGCATTCACCGAGCACGAGGCGAAAGTGCTTGCCACGCTGGCGGTCCTGGAATCCACAGGCTCGCTCACGGTCAACGAACTGTGCAAGCACACCGCACTCACCGAAACCGCCGTCCGCCATGCGCTGCTGCGCCTCTCGCGAGACGGCCTGGCCATGCACACCAGGCAGGCACCGAGTCGATACCGATCGACCAGTCGCGGCGCGTTGGCGATCCGACGACCCGTCTACCGCCAGTTCCGCCGCCCCACAGAAAGTCAGATGTGAACAATGGCCACACCCCTGGTGCTGCCGTCCGTCGTCGGCTTCATCCGGCCGGGTACCGCAGGATCCGACAGAGAACGGGACGCAGCCGATATACACGCCGTAGCGAGACAGCTCGGCTACATTGTCGCGGCGATCGTCTACGACATCCCCGGGCGGTATCTCTCTTTCGGCCGGATCATGAGCGCGGCCTGGAGCGCCGACGCCGCCGCCGTCATCGTGCCCAACGATCGCTACCTGCACGCGAACGAGATCAGTGA
The DNA here is from genome assembly GCF_001612945.1 of Nocardia inohanensis NBRC 100128. Lineage (GTDB taxonomy): Bacteria > Actinomycetota > Actinomycetes > Mycobacteriales > Mycobacteriaceae > Nocardia > Nocardia inohanensis. Next base: position 329,083 of record NZ_BDBK01000017.1, on the reverse strand, counting down.
CCTTCTCGCCATCGGCGAAGTGATCGTCATCGAGTCCGCGAAGCGACACACCGCAAGCGGGAGCAAGGTCCAAGTAACCGACCTCTGGGACAGCCAGCCGATCACCGCCTCAACCCCTGACTAGTGACCGTATGTGCCGGTTCACCCGAACGTCCGGACAAGCCCACGCTAGTGCCCGATCATTCGCGTGGGCATTCCGCAATTCGGCAAATCACGTACAGAGGCACGACGATGGCAGACGAATCAGTTGCGTGGCGCAGCTACGAGGAGGTAGCGACATACCTCCTGAACCAAATCGCATCGACGTTGGGTCTGGAGCGTGTCGAAGGGAAACAAGCCTTGCGGGGTGCCGTCACGGATTGGGAGGTCGACGCGAAGGGAGTGCGAGAAGGCGGAACCGGTTTCGTAGTCATCGAATGTCGGCGATACACGATATCGAGACTCAAGCAGGGACACCTTGCGGCCCTTGCGTACAGCATCCGCGATACCGGCGCGGACAGCGGCATCGTGGTTACGCCGTGTGGACTACAGGAGGGTGCCGAGCGGATCGCCGCCGCCGAGAACATCCAGATGGTCCGTCTCGACGCCGACAGCACCACGACCTCGTACGTTCTCGAATTCCTCGGCAACGTGATGATCGGTGTCCCAGCAATCGAAGCCAAAGTTCATGTGAGGCTGGATGGTTCGGTTGAGGTGACCAGCAACGGAAAGGAGCTGATCGTCGTCACCGCGGACGAGATTCCAGTACACGAAATCGGTTGCCGCTGCATCTGGTGTTTGATCACGGGATCAGCACCGACTTCGTGACCAGTTGCGTCTTGTTGGTGTCATACAACAAGTGCCGCAATCGATGCCATACCCGGACAGCCCTACCTTGTCATTGCCCAAGTCACCCCCTGCCACTCTCACTCTTTGTGCCCCTGCGGTTTCCTTGCCTTTTCCTCCCTACCCCATTATCAGATCTCCCGTATTCCATTGTGTCCCTTCATGTCCCTATACATCCCTCCCCCACTGCACACCTCTTGCACTATCGTGAATTCCCGGGTCAAAGCTCTTTCGTAGCCGCATGTTTGCGCGCACACTTGATCTTGTGTTGACCATCAAGGCGCTACACGCCGGCGATGGCTTCGAGTACCTGCTCCGCTCGGTAGCCACCGCGGATCGTCAACGCGCGAAAGGGCAGGGACTCACCGATTACTACGCCGCGCACGGCACTCCGGCTGGCCAGTGGTTCGGCCGTGGCGCGGCGATCCTCGGAGTCTCCGGTGAGGTCACCGAAGCACAAATGCGCGCCCTCTACGGTGAGGGGATCCACCCGAATGCCGACCAGATCATCATCACCGCGATCGAAGAGGGCAAGACCATCGAGCAGGCACTGGCCGAGGCTCGGCTGGGCAGCGGACATCATGCGATCGGTACCGAGAACTCCCCAATCGCGCAGATTTATCACGCCGACAAGGTCGCTTTCCTGACCGCGAACAAACGGCCGCCGGATCGGGAAGAGTGGGTGGGACTGCGGATCGGAGCCGCTCGCAAACACTTGCTCACCGAACTCGGGCGCGCCCCGACACCGGAGGAAATCAACGCCGCTTTGGCCAATGAGAAGCGCGCCAACCGCGCGCCGGTGGTGGGGTTCGACATGGTCGCGACCGGCACGAAATCCGAAGCGATCCAATGGGCTTTGCTCGATGACGCGGGCCGCCAACAGCATTGGGAATGCCATCTGCGCGCCCTCTACGCCACCCTCGAGACGGTGCAGGAGCGCTACGCGCTGGCCCGGCGCGGCGCGGGCGGCAAGCGGGTCATCGACGCCGAAGGGCTGACCTTCGCGATCTACCACCACTGGGATTCGCGGGCGGGAGATCCCAACCCGCACAGCCATGTCGTCGTCTCCTCGCGGGTGCTCGGCGCCGACGGCAAGTGGTGCGCGCTGGATGCTCGTGCCCTGTATCAGGCGACGGTGTCGCTGTCGTGTGAGTACAACGCGCGCCGGATCGGTGAGCTGAAACGCACCATGGGCTACCGGTTCGAGCCGCGGTATCGCAACGGCTTGCACAAGGCTCCGGTGCTGGAAATCGCCGATATGCCCGAGGAACTGATCACCTTCTTCTCCCGCCGCCCGACCATCCTGGCCGAGGCCGAAAAGCTCATCGCCGATTACCGCGCCACCCACGGGCACAACCCGCCCAAGAATATGCAGATCAAGCTGATCCAGGCCGCCACCTTGGCCACCCGAGAGGGCAAACCGGTCCCCAGAGCCCTGGAAGAAATGCTCACCGACTGGGCGTGCCAGACCGAGGAATTCCTGCACGACGGACGCCGAGCCCGCGATGTCGCCCAGGAGATCCGCTACCTGTCCCAGCACCCCGAAGCCCCGCGCCGCTATGACGCGCACCGGGTCGCGGTGGCCGCCGGAGTCGCCTTGGGCGGCAGCGCGGCCGTCCTCGATGCCACGCCTGCACAGGTCCATGACGCGATCGGCACCGTCCTGCAGCGCACGATTCTCCCGTCCGGGACGAGCCGCGAGGAGGTGGTGAACGAGGTTGCGGCGCTGCTGGATTCCCGCCAGGACGAGCACCTGCTCGATCACGTCGACCGGGCCATCGCGCTGGTCGGGCGCAACGTGTGGGATCCGCTCCGGGTGGCCGCCGACGTGCTGGAAACTGTGTCGCAGCGGCGGGCGACCTGGACCGAAACCCACATCCGCGCCGCCGCCGAAGACCGCGTCGTGGAATGCGATTTCGACAGCACCGACGCCCACCGGGCCGCCCTGGAAGCCACCGTCGCCGAGGTACGCGATCGGCTCTCGATCGCACTGTCCATCGATCCGGATCCGGTCCCACCGCAGTTGGCGCGCCGCACCGGCGAACACGTCTTCAGCACCTGTGCGGCAACGACATTCCGCTACAGCAGCGAATCGGTCCTGGCCCGCGAAACCGCGCTCTTGGAGGCCGCGCTCACCCCGACCACCGAGTTCCTGACCGTGGCCGCGGTCAATGCCGCGATCGCCCAGATCACGCGCGGGGTGCGGGATTTGAATGCCGGGCAGCGCGCGATCGTGAAGCATCTGTGCACCTCGGGCGCGAAGCTCGCGGTCGCGATCGGGCCCGCCGGCACCGGCAAAACCACCGCCATGAAAGCCGTCGCCGCCGCGTGGACCGCCGACGGCCGGGAGGTGATGGCACTGGCACCGCAGAAGTCCGCCGCGCGAATTCTGGGCGAAGAACTCGGCTGCCCGGCCCGCACCATCGATTCGGTGCTGGCCACCGCGCGCCGAGGCCGCGACCCCGGGATCCGGCGCGGGGCGATGCTGCTCGTGGACGAAGCCGGGATGGCTTCCACCTACAATCTCGCCGCCCTGCAGACCCTCGCCGACCGGTACGGGGCTGTCGTGCGGTGGATCGGTGACCCGGCTCAGCTTTCGGCGATCGAGTCCGGTGGCGCCCTGCGATTGATCGCCCACGACACCGGCGCACCGCAACTCACCGACGTGGTGCGCTTCGCCGATCCGCACGAGGCCACTGCGTCCTTGCACGTGCGCGACGGGGACACCGAGAAGGCGTGGCAGTACTACAAGAATGCGGGGCGCGTGGTGTCGGGGATGGCCGACGAGTTGCGCGAGCAGATCCTCACCGGCTATCTCGCCGACCTCGACGCCGGAGCCACGTCACTGATGATGGCCGCCACGCTCGACGATGTGCACCTGCTCAACGGGGCAGCCCAAGCCGCCCTGGCCGCGCGCGGTCGCGTCGCTACCAGCGGGCCCGGTGCGGTCCTGGCCGACGCCCACACCGCCTACCTCGGGGACCTGATCGTCACCCGCCGCAACACCCCGAAGCTGCGCATCACCGGCGGCTACCGGGCCGGGGATCCGGTGGACAACGGCGAACAATGGCGCGTCCACAAAGTCCATGCCGACGGGTCGCTGACCGTGGCCGGCCTGACCCATCACGGGCACGTCCGGCTCTCCCCGCGCTATGTGCGCGAGTACACCGAACTCGGCTACGCCTCCACCGTGCACCGCGCCCAAGGCATGACCGTGGACCGCGCACACCTGCTCATGGGGGCCGCCCTGGGCCGCGCCCTGGCGTATGTCGGGCTCACGCGCGGGTCGGCGTGGAACGGCATCTACCTCGCGACCGACTCCGTTCCGGACGTGGATCTGCATCACCCGCCCGGCACCGAACTCACCGACCACGAGGTGTGGCGGCGCGAGCTCGCGCGCGAGGACGACAACATCACCGCCACCGAAGTCCTGCGCCGCGAGACCGACGCCGCCAGCGACCCGGCGCGGGTTCGCGAGGTCTACGACCACACCCGCCAGGTCCTGGTCCGCGCCCGCCTGGAGGCGATCCTCGACCGCGCCCTGCCGCCGGCACTGGCCGCCCAGGTGCGAACCTCCCAGCATTTCGAGGTCCTGCTCGACACCCTCGATCGCGGGGAGCAACACGGCGCGGACGCGGTCACCATGGTCGGGTTGATCGCGACCGATCGATGGCGGGCTACAGCCGAAACCCTGTCCGACATCGATGATCCGGCCGCGGTCCTGCGCGCCCGCGCGGACCGTCATATCGCTCGCGAACTGCACTATCCCGCCCGCAAAGGTGAGGGCCGGTTCCTGACGTTGCGCGACTTGGACCCGGTCGACTTGCCCGCGGTTCCGGCCCGCCATCCCGGGGTGGACGCCGAGCTGGCCGACTACGCCGCCGAACTCCGCACCCGCCTGACCGGCCGCGGCGAAGTCGAGGAACTGGCCGCCAACCCCGACCGGGTCGCCGCGATCGGCGAGCTCGCCGACGCGCTCGCGGTCGAAGGCCCAGACCGCGATCTGGACGCGCGCATCGCCCGGTTGCGCCGCGACTACGACCACCGGGTCAAGGTGCTGGGCCGCGACTGGGCGCGGCACCTGCTGCGCGAGATGCTGCCAGCCGAGCTGCACCGCCATGCCGAGGACGGCCGCGACTACCTACACCTGCTCGACACGATCGCCCACACCGAATCCGCTGGCCTCGACGCCCGCGCACTCGTCACCGAAATCGCCCGCGCGAGCGAACCCCGCATCACCCGCGCCCGCGACGTGGCCACCGTGCTCGCCGCCCGCGCCACCGCCGCGATCGACCAGCACCGCCTCGACACCGGCGACCCGGTCACCGCCAGCAATCCCGCCCCGTTGCCGCCCGAGCATCCCGGCGTCGACCGGGCGGTGGCCGATCACGCCGCGGACCTGGCCCACCGAATCGGTGCACTCGAGGACCTGCGGTTGCTGCAACAAATGCAGGCCGACCCGTTGCGCATGCTCGGCACGAGGGCACTCAACGCACGCATCCGGAGCCTGCGCCGCGAGCTCACCGTGCCCGACCCACTCGTGCTCGCAGCCCCTACCGACGCCACCCGGGAAGCGCTTCTCATCGCCGATCACACCGCCCTGCGCGCGCAGACCGCCGCGATCCGTCGCGCCGAAACCGCGCTGGCCGACGCGAGAACCGCCGGCCAGCAGTTCGCCGATGCCCGCCGAACGGTCACGGCGGCCCAGGCGGCATTCGACTCCACACCCGGCTATCGGCGCGCGGCCCGCCGAGCCGCATCCACCGCCCTCGCCCACGCACAGGCGCGGCATGACGAGCTCGCGGTAGAGGCCCGCAATGCCCGCGAACGTGCCGACATCGCAGTGGCGGCCGCCGAATCCGCAAAGGCTCCCCGTGCGCAGTGGCAATACCTGCTGGCTCGCGACAGCGAGCCGGTACATGCCCGTGAACTCGCCGCCGCCCATGCCGAGGACGCACGTGTTCAACAAGCTCGCGAACGGCGTGCGGGTGCTGGCGAACGACTGGATCGGGCGGTCGCCGAACGCGCCCGCCGCAAGAATCTGGCCCCCGCCCACGCGCAGGCCGAACAGCGTCTGCGAACCGCGAATACGGCAGCCACAACGGCCTCCGATCCTGTCCCGATCCTTGCGCCGGCACCGGGGACCGCACAGGAATACGGCGTGGAACTCTAGGCCGCACGTTCAAACTGCGGTCTCAAAGGTCCACTACGACGTTCGCTCGCCGGGTTACGCCCTGTTAACCAAGGCGATGAGTTAAGGCCGCGCCCAACAGAATTGCGGCAGCAGGTGCGCTTCACGGTTGCCGAAGCCGTGAACGGGCGCGGGGAGACGACCGAGGCGGCCCAGAACTCAGCGCGGAGATAGCGCAATGTCCCGTACTGTCTGCACATGAAAATCCCGGGGCCGAAGCTGATTCGAGCCTAGGGACTAGTCGGTGCGGTCCGGGGTGAGGGCGCGGACCATGGGGAGGATTTGGGTGCGGACGGTTTCGCGGATGTGGTCGTCAGTGTCGAAATCCATGCTGTCGCTTTCGCGATTGAGCATGAAGGAGATGCAGAGGCGGGCGATGATCTCCGCTGCGGCGCGCTGCCGGCGGTGGGAGGCTGCGTCGGCGGAGGCGGCGGGTATCTGCTGAGCGAGGACCGAGGTGAGGATTTCCAGGATGGCGCTGCCGCGAACCGTGCAGGCGACGGCGAAGTCCTCGGGCTCAGATTCGAGCAGACGGGTCAGGAGTGGGTGTTCGGCGGTGTAGCGGGCGCCGGTGACGAAGCCTTCCACCAGGCGGTCATCGCCGCGCAGTCGTTCGATGACCTCGTTGATCCGGGCGGCTCCGCGCAGCACTTCGCGCGTCAGGACGGCTCGGACCAGGCCGTTGCGGTCGGTGAAGTGACGGTAGATGGTGACGCGATTGACGCCGCTCTTGCGGGCGATGTCCTCCACGGTCGTCTTGCGAATGCCGTAGTGGGTGAAGAGATCCAGGGCGGCGTCGAGGACACGTTCGCCGACGTCCGCGGTCACCGCGGAACCTTGCGGGCCGGTCTTACCGCGGGCTCGGCTGCCTACTGTCATGGGCTCATCGTAGGCATCCCGGCCTGCGTTCCCCAGACCTTGTGCAACAGAATACAGATTTTGTAGTCTGTTGCTCAGACTCCTCGGTTGGGTCGGCGCGGGTACTCGGACGTGGTTCCCGGCTCCCTCCGGGTCCGGCATCCAGCGAGGGAACGCAGATGACAGTTCCGAGATCGGCCACCATCGATTCGGCGCGGCGCGAAGGAATCCCGATCGCGGGGTATCCGGAACCGGATCTGCTCACCGATCCCCGGAAACGAGCGCGGGCGCTGCTGCGCCGGGCGACCGGGTTCGCACAGCACGACACCGACACGCATCCCCGTCCGGAAGCACTGGCCGAACTGATCGACGACGCCCTCACCGGGCTGCGGGGGCGTCTCGGCAGCGCCTCCACCCATGACGCGGCGGAATTCGCCGCTCTCGCAGTAGATCTCGCGCGCGTCCGGATCGAACTAGGCGAGCAGGACCGGGTTCGTCGTTCCCATGCGGTGCTGGATGTGCAGCGTGCACTCGCACGCCTGCGAGGCATCGGCTCGACCGCCAAAATGCTCGAACAAGCACCCCGGGCGCTCTGCGAATTCTGCGGGTTCACTGCCGCGATCCTGTTCCGGGTCCAGGACGGGGTGGTGCAACCGGCCGCCGCGCATTCGACGACTGATGCGGGGATGGCGGCCAAGGTGCGCCGGCATTTCGCCGAGATCGGGCCGGTGGAATTGGACGGGCTGACGCTGGAGATCGATATGCTGCGCCGCCGGACGCCGGTGATGGTGCACGACGCCATGAACGATCCGCGCACCCGCCACGATCTCACCCGCGTATCGAGCGTCGATTCCTATGTGGCCGCGCCGATCGTGCCGGAGGGCCGGGTCATCGGATTCCTGCACGCCATGACGGCGCGCGAAGTGGACGTCGTCGATCGAGATGTGCTGTGGGCGTTCGCCGAAGGGTACGGCTATGCGCTGGAGCGCACCATCCTGCTGGAGCGCCTGCACGAGCAGGGTGAGCGGGTGCGGGGGCTGGTGCACGCCACCGAGGTCGCGCTCACCGATATCCGGGAGGCCGGGTTGCAGATCTCGACCGGCGACCCGGAGGCGGGGACGCCTGGCGCGCAACCTGTTCGCGCCGCGGCCTTCTCCGCCCCGGACTCGCGGATCCACGAGCTGCTGACCCCGCGCGAGCTGGAGATCATGGAGTTCATGGCGCACGGCGAGACCAATCGCCGCATCGCCGAGCACATGGTGGTGTCGGAGGCGACGGTCAAGACCCATGTCAGCCGGATCCTCAAGAAGCTGCGGGCCGCCAACCGGGCCGAGGCTGTGTCGCGCTTCATGCGAATGACCGCACGACCGGAATCGCACGCCGCCGGGTGACTGCGATTCCGGTCGCGAGCCCTCAGTACACCGCCCCCGTCGCGCGCATCGCGGAGATCTCCGCACGGTCGAATCCCCATGCGGCCAAGGCGGTGTCGGTGTCCGCGCCGGGTTCCGCGGGCGGACGGCCGATGCGGGGTGGGGTGCGGCTGAATCGCGGTGCGGGCGCGGGTTGCACCACACCGTCGACCTCGACGAATATTTCGCGAGACTTGTTGTGCGGGTGCGTGATCGCCTCGGTCATGGTGTAGACGGGGGTGGCGCAGGCGTCCAGATGCTCCAGCAGCGTGCTCCATTCGACTCGGGTGCGGGTCCGGAACAGTTGCGCGAAGCGCTCTTTCAGCTCCGGCCAGCGGGCGCGGTCGTACTGCGGATACTCGGCGGGATCGAGCTCGAGGGCCCGCAGCAGCTCGGCGTAGAACTGCGGCTCCAGGGCGCCCACCGCGATATGCCCGCCGTCGGCGGTCTCGTACACGTTGTAGAAGTGCGAGCCGGTGTCGAGATCGTTGGTGCCGGGGCGTTCCTGCCACAGCCCGGCTTGGCGCATGCCGTGGAACAGCGTGGACAGCAAGGCCGATCCGTCGACCATGGCGGCGTCGACCACCTGGCCCCGGCCGGAGGTGCGGGCCTCGAGCAATCCGCACACCATGCCGAAGGCCAGCATCATGGCACCGCCGCCGTAGTCGCCGACGAGATTGAGCGGATACTGCGGTCGCTCCCCTTCCCTGGCGAAGGCGCTCAGCACACCGGAGACCGAGATGTAGTTGACGTCGTGACCGGCCACCTCGGCCAGCGGGCCCTGCTGGCCGTAGCCGGTCATCCGGCCGTACACCAGTTTCGGGTTGCACGCGAGGACCTCGTCGGGTCCCAGCCCGAGCCGTTCCATCACGCCGGGACGGTACCCCTCGATCAAACCGTCCGCGCCGGCGCACAAACGCAGCGCCAGGTCCCGGCCGCCCGGATGCTTGAGATCCACACCGACGGAAGGGCGTCCGCGATTGGTGAGATTCCACGTACCGACGCCGACGCCCGCCCCGGCCCGGTCCAGCCGGATCAGGTCGGCCCCCATATCGGCGAGCATCATCGCGGCGAAGGGGCCGGGCCCGATGCCGCCGATCTCCACTATCCGGATGCCGGACAGCGGACCCATCGGCTCGCTCACCGCGCCAGGATCGTCACGGTGGCCGCCGCGACATCGTTGTCCAGCGCGCCGCCGCCGTTCTCCGCCACCGCGATTCGCGCGCCGTCGACCTGCCGCTCGCCGCAGCGGCCCCGCAGCTGATCGGTGAGTTCGACCAGCTGTGCGCAACCGGTCGCACCGATCGGATGCCCCTTCGACAACAGCCCGCCGCTGGGGTTGATCGGCACCCGACCGCCCAATGCCGTTGCACCCGAACGCAGCAGCGCCGGGCCCTGACCCGGTTCGCACAGACCGAGTTCCTCGGAGACGATCAGCTCGGCCGGGGCGGCGGCGTCGTGCAACTCGACCACGTCGATCTGATCGGGCGTGATTCCCGCCTGCTTGTAGGCGATGCGGGCGGCACGCTCCGGAGCCGACGGCTCACCGGGCGCGCGGTCGCGGCCGGAGACCAAGGTGGCGGAGAGAATCCGCACCGGGTCCGCGTCGAGCCGCTCCAGCCCGCGCTCGGTGGCCAGCACCAGCGCCGCCGCACCGTCACCGATCGGCGAGCACATCATCAGCCGCAGCGGCGGGGCGATCTCGCGGCTGGCGAGCACCTCCTCCACGGTGAGCGGATCACCGTACTGCGCTTTGGGATTGAGCGCCCCGTGCCGGTGCGCCTTCACCGAGATCTCCGCGAAGTCGCGTTCGGTGGCTCCGCTGCGCGCCATGTAATCGCGGGCGATGCCGGCGTAGATGTCCATGAACACCGTGCCCTTGCCCGCGCCCTGCAAGGCCGCGGTGGGCGGCTCCTCCAGGTCGTAGCCGCTGGAGAACGCGGAGAAGGTGACGGCCCGGTCCGGGTGTGAGAGCTTCTCCGCACCGACCACTATGACGACATCCGCGGCGCCGGAGGCCAGGGTCATGCGGGCCAGCCCGAACGCGGTCGAGCCGGAGGCGCAGGCGTTCTCGACATTGACGATGGGTGCGCCGAGCAGGCCGGTGTGCCGCAGCGCGGCCTGACCGGGAACCGACGCCTGCCCGGTGATCTTGGATGCCACGGCGGTGGAGAAGTAGGCGTAATCGATCGCGTCGGGCTGTGCGCCGGCATCGGCGAGCGCGGCGGCGACCGCTTCCTCGGTCATGTTCCGCACGGTGCGATCGGCTTGCTTTCCGAAGGCCGTCATGCCGACGCCGGCCACATAGATGTCGTTCATAGAGACAGTCTCGAGGCGCGCCACACCCCCGCCAATCGGTCATTGGGTGGCACCCTGTCCCCCATTCGGTCATCCGGATAGCCATTCGTAGGGCCAAATACGCCATTCGCCTGATTGTTGGCCCGCCACCACGATGCGACGGTCGATGGCATGGATCACATGACCGCATCGCCGCGGCCGACCGCCTACGAGCTGCGGGGCGCCACCGCCTGGATCACGCTGTCGCGGCCGGCGAAGTTGAATGCCGTCACCGATGCGATGCTCGCCGCGATCGACGAGGATCTCACCCGCGCCGAAGCGGACGGCGCGCGCGTCGTGGTCCTCACCGGGGCGGGCAAAGCCTTCTGCGCCGGCGCCGACCTGAGCGACGCGCTGCGCGAATCCACCGCCGATCTGCACGCCATCGCCGAAACACTGCGTAAGGCAGGGGAACTGACGCTGCGTATGGAGCGCCTGCGCATGCCCGTGATCGCCGCCGTCAACGGTCCCGCCGTCGCAGGTGGCCTGGAACTGGTGCTGGCCTGCGATCTGGTGGTGGCCGCCGAGAGCGCGACCTTCTCCGACGGGCACGCCAACTTCGGCCTGTTCCCGGGCGCGGGCGCGTCGATCCGCCTGCCCCGCTTGATCGGTGCGAACCGCGCCCGCGAACTCATGTACACCGCACGCACGCTCAGCGCGGCCGAGATGCGCGAGCTCGGCGTGGTCAACCGGGTCGTACCGGGGGACGAATTGGCTTCTGCCACGACCACTCTCGCCGACCGCATCGGCCGCGCCGGGGCCGACGGCATCGCCGCCATGAAGCGGGTCATCGGCGCGGGTCTGACGCTCCCCATCGAGCAGGGCATCGCGCTGGAGCTGGAAACCGCTGTGGCACACCTGAAATCGGCCGATGTGGCCGAGGGACTGACCGCCTTCGCCGAGGGCCGGCGACCGAACTTCAACCGGGAGACTCGATGACCAGCGCGACAAAGCCGTTGACCTGCATCCTCGACGAAGACTACGAGCTGTTCCGCGACAGCATCCGGGCCTTCGGCAAGACCATCGCCGACGGGTACCACCGGCGGGCACTCAGCGACGAATTCCCGCACGACATCTACGCCCGGCTCGCCGCCCAAGGGCTGATCGGGCTGGGCGTCAGCGAGGCGCACGGCGGCCAGGGAGCCGACCACCTGGCCCAGGGTCTCGCGGTGGAAGAACTTGCCCGGCACGACTTCTCGGCGGCATACCTGGTCTTCGCGGGCACCTCCGGCGGCGCCTTCCTGGAGCGGTTCAGCCGCGAAGCCGACGAGCTGGTGCCGCGCTTCCTGCGCGGCGAACTCAAGACCTGCCTCGGCCTGACCGAGCCGGGCAGCGGCTCGGACGCGAGCGCCATGCGCACCTTCGCCGAGGAGGTCGACGGCGGCTGGCGGCTGCGCGGCGAAAAGACCTCGGTGACCTGCGTCGCCGAGGCCGATATGGCGGTGGTGTTCGCCAAGACCACCAAGGGCCCGACCGCGTTCCTGGTGGAGCTCGATGACCCGACCGTCTCACGGCAGCGCTTCCAGGACCCGGGCGTGCGCCCGCTGGGCCGCGGCTCCATCAGCCTGGACAACACCTTCGTGCCCGAACGGCGGCTGCTCGGCGAGAACGGCCGCGGTTTCCACATGGTGATGAACGAATTCGACTTCACCCGTGCGCTTCTGGGCCTGATGTGCATCGGCGTGGCCGAACGCGCGATCGAGATGACCGTCGGCTACACCAAGGAGCGCCACACCTTCGGCAAGCCGCTCTCGGCCAACCAGGGCGTGACCTTCCCCATCGCCGAACACCTCACCCAGCTCGAGGCGGCCCGCTGGCTCTGCTACCGCTCGCTGAGCCTGCGCATGGCCGACCGGCCGCACACCAAAGAGGCCGCGATGATCAAGTGGTGGGTGCCGCAGCTGGCGGTGCGCGCCATCCAGGACTGCATCGTCCTGCACGGTCACGTCGGCTTCTCCGACGAAATGCCCCTGCAAGCCATGCTGCGTGACGCCTCCGCGGTGCTCATCGGCGACGGCACGGCCCAAATCCAGAAGTTGATCGTCGCCCGTGAGGTCTTCGGGCGCGAAGCGATCGGAAGGTGATCGACTCCATGACCGAGAATCCGACATACCCCGAAATGCTCGACCTCACCGGCAAAGTCGCGCTCGTGACCGGCGCGGGCCAGGGCATCGGCGCGGCCACCGCACGTATGCTCGCCGGCCAGGGCGCGGCCGTCGCCGTCAACGACTACTTCGCCGACCGCGCCAAGGAGAGCGCCGCGGCCATCGACCGGATGGGTGGGCGCGCCTACGGCGTGCAGGCCGATGTCACCGACCCCGCCTCGGTATCGGCCATGGTCGCCGAGGTCGAGCGAGAGCTCGGGCCGATCGATATCCTGGTCAACAATGCCGGGAACGCCGGAGCCACAGTAGATGGCATGGCCCCGCAGCCGAAGTTCTGGGAGCAGGACCCCGCGCAGTGGGGGCCGTGGATCGCGGTCAACTATCTCGGCGTCATGCACACCACCCATGCGGTGCTCGGCGGCATGGTCGAGCGCGGGCGCGGGCGGGTGATCACCGTCATCTCCGATGCCGCGCGCATCGGCGAGCCCGAGCTCATCGTCTACTCCGGAGCCAAGGCGGGAGCGGCCGGATTCATGCGAGCCGTCGCCAAAGCGGTTGGCCCACACGGCATTACCGCGAACTGCGTCGCGTTGGGCGCGACACGCACCCCGGCCATCGAACCCGCGCTGGCCAACGAGAAGCTGCGCCGCAAAGTGATCGCGCCCTACCCGATGGGCAGGCTCGGCGAAACCGCCGACGCGGCCGCACTGATCACCTTCCTGGCCTCGGACGCGGCCTCCTGGATCACCGCGCAGACCTACCCGGTCAACGGCGGATACTCGGTGAGCGTGTAGACGATGAGCGACCCCCGCACTTTCCCCGAAGCGTTCCAGCGGACCGTCGCGGCGTACCCGGGCAAGCTCGCCCTGCGCACCCCCGGTGACGAAATCACCTACACCTGGCGCGAATACGGCGACGCGGTACACCGCATCGCCGGCGGATTCGCCGCCCTCGGCGTCGGGCACGGCGACACCGTCGCGGCCATGCTGACCAACCGGCCCGAGTTCCACCTCACCGAGACCGCGGCCTCGCATCTGGGCGCGACCACCTTCTCCATCTACAACACCAACCCGGCGGAGCAGATCCGCTATCTGCTCGACCATTCCGGCGCGAAACTGGTCGTCACCGAACGACAGTTCCTCGACGCGATCAAGTCGTCCGGCACCGTGGTGGAGCACATCGTCGTGGTGGACGACGGAGATCTGGACCGGCTGCCGCAGCCCGACCCCGCTTTCGACTTCGAGGCCGCCTGGCGCGCCGTCGAACCGGCGGACGTGCTGTGCATGATCTACACCTCCGGCACCACCGGAAAACCCAAGGGCGTCGAGCACACCCACGAGGGGATGTTCACGCTGGGCACACGCATCGCGAGCGTGCTGCCCATGCGTGAGGACGACACCACGATCTCCTATCTGCCGGCGGCGCATGCGGCCGATCGCGGGTGGAGCCACTATTTCGCGATGTGGTTCGGGTACCAGGTGACCGATGTGGCCGACCCCGCCCAGCTGCCCGCGGCCATCCTCGAACTGCACCCGACCACCCTGGGCGCGGTGCCGCGCACCTGGGAGAAGTTCAAGATGGCCGTGGACGCGCAACTGGGGGCCGATCCGCAACTCGCGGCCGCGCTCGCCGCGGGCGTACCGGAGGTGGCGGCCGCGGTACGCGCCCGGCTGGGCCTGGACCGGCTGCGCTGGAGCCTCACCGGGGCGGCCCCGATCGCGACGGAGGTCTTCGACTTCCTGCGACGGCTCGACATTCCGATCAGCGAAGTCTGGGGCATGTCGGAATGTGGTCTGGGAACGGCGGTTTCGCCCGCGCAATCACGCCTGGGCACCGTCGGCAAGGCGCTTCCGGGCGTCGAGCTGCGGACCGGCGCGGACGGCGAACTGCTGATGCGCGCGAAGAATCTGATGCGCGGCTACCGCAATGATCCGGCGAAGACCGCCGAGGCCATCGACGCCGAAGGCTGGTTGCACACCGGCGATCTCGCGCACATCGACGACGACGGCTACGTCCGCATCATCGGCCGCAAGAAGGAACTGATCATCAACGCCGCGGGCAAGAACATGTCCCCGGGCAATATCGAGAACGCCATCGTGGTCGGGTCACCGCTGATCGGCTCCGTCATCGCGATCGGCGACCGGCGGCCATACAACGTCGCGCTCATCACCCTCGACCCCGAGATCGCGCCGCGGTTCGCGGCGGACCTGGGCCTGGCGGCCGATCCGGCCGTGCTCGCCGCCGACGAACGGGTCCATCACGCCATCGCCGCCGCGGTCGAGGCCGGTAACGCCAAACTCGCGCGCGTCGAGCAGGTGCGGAAATTCACTGTGCTGCCGGTGTTCTGGCTGCCTGGCGGCGATGAACTGACCCCCACGCTCAAGCTCAAACGCGAACCGATCGCCGCCAAGTACGCCGCCGAGATCGACGCGCTCTACCAGGGCTGGTAGCGAACTCGCGCGCATTCGGCTCGCAACCTCTGATCGAAGGAGATCAATCACATGGCGAACAAGGTTTTCGTCATCGGCGTCGGTATGACGAAGTTCGAGAAGCCGGGCCGCCGCAAGGTCACCACACCCGATGGTGCCGAACGCGATTGGGACTACACCGATATGGCCCGCGAGTCCGGGACCAAGGCGCTGGCCGACGCCGGCATCGGCTACGACCGGATCGAGGAGGTGTACGCCGGGTACGTCTACGGCGACTCCTGCAGCGGTCAGGCCGCCGCCTACGAGCTCGGCCTCACCGGCATCCCGGTCGTCAATGTCAACAACAACTGTTCGACGGGATCGACAGCGCTCTATCTGGGGGCCAACGCGATTCGTGCCGGTCAGGCCGAGTGTGTGCTGGCTCTGGGGTTCGAGAAGATGCAGCCCGGCTCGCTCGCCTCGAGCTTCACCGACCGCACCCAGCCGGTCATGCGCTACATGCAGGCCATGTCGAAGCTGTACCCGCCCGCCATGCCGCCCGCACCGTATGTGTTCGGCGCGGCCGGGCGCGAGCACATGGAACGCTTCGGCACCACGGCCGAACACTTCGCCAAGATCGGCGAGAAGAACCACCGGCATTCGGCGAACAATCCCTACGCCCAATTCCAGCAGGTCTACACACTCGACGAGATCCTCACCGCACCAAGCGTTTACGACCCACTGACCAAATTGCAGTGCTCCCCCACCTCCGACGGCTCGGCCGCGGTGGTGCTGGCCGGAGAGGACTTCGTCGACCGGCACGGGCTCGCCGGCCAGGCCGTGGAGATCGTCGGCCAGGCGCTGCTCACCGACAGCGCGGCATCGTTCGACGGCTCGGCGCGCAACATCATCGGCCATGCGATGAACGCTGCCGCCGCGCGCAAGGTCTACGACCAATCCGGCTTGGGTGCAGACGATTTCCAGGTGATCGAATTGCACGACTGCTTCTCCGCCAACGAACTGCTGGTGTACGAGGCCCTGGGACTGTGTGCCGAGGGCGATGCGGCCAAGCTCATCGACGCCGGAGACAACACCTACGGCGGCCGGTGGGTGGTCAACCCGTCCGGCGGGCTCATCTCCAAGGGGCACCCGCTGGGCGCGACCGGTCTGGCGCAGTGCACCGAGCTGACCTGGCAGCTGCGCGGGCAGGCCGACGCCCGCCAGGTCGACGGCGTCACCGCCGCCCTGCAGCACAATATCGGCCTCGGCGGCGCGGTGGTGGTCACCGCCTATCAGCGAGCCGACCGGTGAACACCGGTTCGGTTGTCCCGCAACGACTCACACCAGAATGGAGCTACCGCCGATGAGCGACGAGCAACTGCGTTTCGATTCCACCGGGGTCGGTGAGTGGACCACCCCCGGCACCTACAGCGCGACCGGCGACCGCATCGCGGCCTATGCCGAAGCGACCAACGATCCCATCGACGCGCACCGCGTGGGCTACACCGCCTCACCGGTGTTCGCCGTGGTCCCGGTGTTCCAGAACCTGCTGGAACCCGTGGTGCGCGTGGTCCCCGCGTCGCTGCTGGGCCGGATCGTGCACGGCAGCCACGATTTCCGCTTCCATCGGCCGATCCGGCGCGACGAGACGCTCACCGTGCGGAGCCGGGTGAGCGGCTATCGCGGCACCCCCAAGGGGACCCCGTGCACCGTGGTGCTCGAAACCCGGGATGCCACCGGCGCACTGGTCAACGAGCAGATCGGGACGCTGTTCGTGCGCGGCGCGGACGCCGAGGAGACGGTCGGCGAGGTCGCCTCCGGTCACTCCTTCGATCCCGCCCTGCGCGAGCAGGCGCCGGTCGCCAAGGTCGTGCAGCACATCGACGACGACCAGACCGTGCGATACGCCGAGGCCTCGGGCGATCGCAATCCGATCCACCTCGATGCCGAGTTCGCGCGCAAGACCGGGCTACCGGGCGTGATCACCCACGGTATGTGCACCATGGCGATCGTCTCCTCGGCGGTGTTGCGCGAGGTCGCCGGCGGCGACGCCGCACGCCTGCACCGGTTCGCGGTGCGGTTCGCCGGACCCGCGCTGCCCGGCAAGGACATCGAGACCACCATCTGGCGGCTGAGCACCACCGACGGCGTCACCGCCTACGCCTTCGAGACCACTCAGGACGGCGTCGCGGTCCTGTCCCACGGATTGGCCACGGTCAGCGACTGACCGCCGATCCGACCCGAAACCTCTTCGACGACAAGGAGTCACACAACATGGGCATGCTCGATGGACGGATCGCCGTCATCACCGGAGCCGGACGCGGCATCGGCCGCGCGCACGCACTGCGCTTCGCCGCCGAGGGCGCGAGTGTCGTGGTCAACGACCTCGGCGGCGCGCCCGACGGCAGCGGCAACGACACCGGCCCCGCCCAGGAGGTGGTGAACGAGATCCTCGCCGCGGGCGGCAAGGCCGTGGCCAACACCTCGAACATCGCCGACTGGGCGGGCGCGAAAGAGCTGGTGGACCAGGCCGTCTCGGAGTTCGGCGGGCTCGACGTGGTCGTCAACAACGCGGGCATCCTGCGCGACGGGTTCATCGTCGGCCTCGAGGAACAGCAGTGGGACGACGTGATCGACGTCCACCTCAAAGGCCACTTCTCGGTGCTGCGGCACGCGGGCGCGTACTGGAAGAACGAGGCCAAGGCCGGTCGGCAGCCCAATGCCTCGGTGATCAATACCGCTTCGGTGTCGGGCACTCTCGCACCCAACCCGGGCCAGGCCAACTACGGTGCCGCCAAGGCCGCCATCGCGGGCCTGACCCTGGTCGCCGCCGACGAGCTCGGCCGCTACGGGGTGCGCGTCAACGCCATCGCCCCCGCCGCCCGCACCCGCATGACGCTGGCCACCCCCGGCGTCGGCGCGCTGCTGGCCGCCAAAGCCGAGGAAGCCGCCGCCAAGGGCGAATTCGACACCTACTCGCCGGACAATATCGCCCCCTTGGTGGCGTATCTGGCGGCGGACAAAACCGAGGTGACCGGGCGGGTGTTCCTGGTGCAGGGCGGGACCATCAGCGAGCTGATCAACTGGCACCTCGGCGCGACCATCACCACCGACGGGCCGTGGGCGATCGACGACCTCGCCGCGCGCGTCCCCGGCATCCTCGCCGAGAAGATTCCCGTCAACCTGCTCTGAACGCCTTCGATACCAGCTAAAGCCTTTCAGCAGCAAGGAGATTCACCCGATGGGGCACTACCTCGCCAATGTCCGCGATCTCGAGTTCAACCTGTTCGAGGTGCTCGGCGTGGACACGATCCTCGACTCCGGCGTCTACGGTGACCTCGACGCCGCCACCGCCCGGGAGATCCTCGGCGAGGTAGCCAAGCTCGCCGAGGGGCCGGTGGCCGATTCCTTCACCGACTCCGACCGGAACCCGCCGCGCTTCGATGCCGGATCCCACTCCGTCGAGGTGCCCGAGCCGATGCGGGCCACGGTGCGGGCGGTACGGGACGCGCAATGGTGGCGGCTGGGACTCACACCGGAACTGGGCGGCCAGCCCGCCCCCGCCCCGCTGCTCTGGGCGCTGCGCGAAATGCTCGTCACCGCCAATCCGTCGGCGAGCTTCTTCACCCACGGGCCGATCCTGGCCGGCATCGTGCACCGGCTCGGCACCGATGAGCAGAAACGCTGGGCCGCAGCGGGTCTGGAGCGCGGCTGGGGCACCACCATGGTGCTGACCGAGCCCGACGTGGGTTCGGACGTGGGCGCCGGGCGCACCCGCGCACTGCCCCAACCCGACGGCACCTGGCACCTCGAGGGCGTCAAGCGCTTCATCTCCGTGGGAGACGTGGGCGACCTGACCGAGAACATCTTCCACCTGGTGCTGGCCCGGCCCGCCGGCGCCGGACCGGGCACCAAGGGACTGAGCCTGTTCTATGTGCCGAAGTTCCTCTTCGATCCCGAAACCTTCGAACCCCGTTCCCGCAACGGCGTTTTCGTCACCGGGATGGAACACAAGATGGGCCTGCGCGGGTCCCCCACCTGTGAGCTGACCTTCGGCGGCACCGACGTGCCCGCCGTCGGCTACCTCGTGGGCGGGGTGCACGACGGCATCGCCCAGATGTTCCAGGTCATCGAATACGCCCGCATGTCGGTCGGGGTGAAGGCCACGGGCACGCTGTCGACGGCCTACCTGCACGCCCTCGCCTACGCCAAAACCCGTGAGCAGGGCCCGGATCTGACCCGCGCGGCCGACAACACCGCGCCGCGGGTGCCGATCATCCGGCACCCGGATGTGCGCCGCGGGCTGCTGTCGCAGAAGGCGTACGCGGAGGGGTTGCGCGCCTTGTACTTCTACGCCGCCGTCCACAAATACGACGACGTCGCCGAGCTCGTCCCCGGGGTGGACGCGGAGCTGGCCGGTCGCGTCAACGATCTGCTGCTGCCCGTGGTGAAGGCGGTGACGGCCGAACGAACCTACGAGATGCTGACCGAATCCCTGCAGACCTTCGGCGGTTCGGGCTACCTGCAGGACTATCCGATCGAGCAGTACATCCGCGATTCCAAAGGCGACTCGGTCTACGAGGGCACCAGCGCCATCCAGGCGTTGGACTTCTTCTTCCGGAAAATACTGCGCGACAAGGGCATCGCCTTCAACCACCTGATCGCTCGCATCGACGAATTCGCCACCGGCCACGACCCGGACCGAATCCGGTTGCGCGAAGCGCTCGCCGATGTCCGGGCCATGGCGACCGCCATGACCGGCTACGCACTGGCCGCACAACAGGATCCGGCGCAGATCTACAAGGTCGGCTTGGTCTCGGTGCGCTTCCTGTACGCGTTCGGTGACCTGCTCATCGCCTGGCGGCTGCTGGTGCAGGCCGAGCGCGCACGCCAGGTCTTGGAAGCCGCCGCCGACGCCCGCGACATCCCGTTCTACCAGGGCAAAATCGCCGCGGCCGGGTTCTTCGCGGCCACGGTGCTGCCGCGACTCGCCGCCGACCGCAGGATCGTCGAGACCGTCGACGGCGCGGTCATGGAGCTCGCCGACGAAGCGCTGTGAGCCGCGCGGCCCTGGACTTGTGCGTATCCAACTGGACAACAAGGTGATTCGAGGTTTCCATGTCCGATTCCATTATCGAGGTGCGTAATCCCGCCACCGGCGAGATCGCCGGCACGGTGCCGGCACTCACCTCGAACGAGGTGGCCGAACTGGCGGATCGCGCCCGCCGGGCGCAACCGGCTTGGGAGGCACTGGGATTCGCCGGGCGCGCCGCGGTGCTGGAGCGCTTCCGGCAGTGGATGATGGCCCATCGCGAAGAGGTCGTCGCGACGCTCGTCGCCGAATCCGGGAAAACACCCGACGATGCGCTCTTCACCGACGTGCAGCTCATCAGCGAGCTGATCAAGTATTGGGGGCAGGCCGCCGAAGCCCTGCTGCGTGACGAACCCGCGCACATCACCTCGGCGCTGGCCTTCGGGCGTCGATTGGTGACCCGGTACGCCCCGCGCGGTGTCATCGGTGTGATCGGGCCGTGGAACTTCCCGCTCGGCACCTGTCTGGGCGACGGTATCCCGGCGCTGATGGCCGGCAACGCCGTCATCCTTAAACCGGCCACCCTCACCCCGCTGTCGAGTGTGCTGCTGGCGCAGGCGTTCCTGGAGGTCGGCGGACCGGACGGCATCCTCACCGTGGCCACCGGACCCGGCACCGGACCGGCACTCGTCGACGCCGCCGACATGATCATGTTCACCGGGTCCACCGAAACCGGGCGGGTGATCGCCGAGCAGGCGGCGCGGCAGCTCACGCCGGTCTCGCTCGAACTGGGCGGCAACGACCCGATGATCGTGCTCGCCGACGCGGATCTGGAGCGCGCGGCCAATGTGGCGACCACCTACGGCATGATCAACAGCGGTCAGGTGTGCCAAGGCATCGAACGTGTTTATGTCGAGCAGGGCGTGTACGAGGATTTCGTGCAGCGGCTCACGGTCAAGGTGAGCGCCCTGCACCACGGCTTGCCCGGGCCGGCCGGCACTGTCGACGTCGCCGGGCTCACCGACCCGGAGCAGATGAAGATCCTGCAGCGACATGTAGACGACGCGGTCGCCAAGGGTGCGCGGGTCACCGTCGGCGGCGCGGCGCAGGGACCGGTGTTCCCGCCGACCGTGCTCGCCGACTGCGACCACACCATGGATGTCATGCGCGAGGAGTCCTTCGGCCCGCTCGTCGCCGTCGCCGCCGCCGAGAACGCCGAGGTCGCCATCGCCCTGGCCAACGATTCGGAGCTGGGGCTGAGCGCCTGCGTATTCACCCGCGACGGCCGTCGCGGCCTGGAGATCGCGCGGCGGATTCAAGCGGGCGGTGTCTTCGTCAACGACCATCTGCTCAACGCCTTCGCTCTCGGCGCGCCCTTCGGTGGCTGGAAGGAGTCGGGCATGGGGTATCGCGGTGGGGCCGAAGGCATTCGGAAGTACTGCAAGGCGCAGCTGATCGGCATCGCCGATATCGCCGCGAGCCGGGATCCGCACCATTTCCCGCATACGCCGGAGCAGGCGCAGCTGATCGATCGGGTGCTCGAGGCACTCGAGTCCAAGCCGGGCCGGGCGCTCGCAACGGTCCTCACGCTGACCAGCCGTACCTGGGCGCCGCGTGCGATCGGGGCGGTGCTGGGCCGCGGCGGTAACCGGCGCTGAACGAAGCGCGGCCTCCGGATGCGATGAATCCGGAGGCCGCACAACAGTTTCGGTGCTATACCCGTTCGATTATGGTGGCGATGCCCATGCCCCCGGCGACGCAGAGGGTGATCAGGCCGCGGCGCAGGTCCCGGCGCTCCAGCTCGTCGATCATGGTGCCGACCAGCATGGCTCCGGTCGCACCCAGCGGATGACCCATCGCGATCGCGCCGCCGTTGACATTGACCCGGTCGGGGTCGAGACCGAATTCCTCGATGTAGGTGAGTACTACCGCCGCGAATGCCTCGTTCACCTCGAACAGGTCGATATCGCCGAGTTCGAGTCCGGCGGTACGCAGCACCTTGCGGGTGGCGGGCATCGGCCCGGTCAGCATGATCGTCGGGTCGGCTCCGGTGACCGCGCCGGCGACAATGCGTGCGCGCGGCGTCAGGCCCAATTCCGCACCGGCACTGGCAGATCCGATCAAAGTGAGGGCGGCCCCGTCGACGATGCCGGAGGAGTTGGCGGCGGTGTGCACATGCTCGATGCGCTCCACCCAGTGATATTTCTGGAGCGCCACCGCATCGAACCCGGCCACCTCGCCGATACTCGCGAACGCGGACGGCAGCGCCGCGAGCGTATCGGCGGTGGCGTCCGGGCGCATGTGCTCGTCGTGGTCGAGGATCATCAGCCCGTTCATATCGCGGACCGGCACAACGGATTTCGCGAAGTAGCCGCCGCTCCACGCCGCCGCCGCGCGCTCCTGGGAGCGGGCCGCGTACTCGTCGACATCCCGCCGCCCGAACCCGTTGAGCGTGGCCATCAGGTCCGCGCCGATACCTTGCGGCACGAAATAGTGGTCATAGTTGGTTACCGGGTCCAGCACGTGCGGCCCACCGTCGGAGCTCATCGGCACCCGCGACATCGACTCCACCCCACCGGCCAGCACCAGCGAATCCCAGCCGGTGGCGACCTTCTGGGCGGCGGTGTTGACCGCCTCCAGACCGGAACCGCAGAAGCGGTTGAGCTGAAGGCCGGCCACCGTATCGGGCAGGCCCGCGGACATGGCCACGGCCTTGGCCAGATCCATGCCCTGATCGCCGACCGGGGTGACGATGCCGAGCACGATATCGTCGATCCGGTCGGCATCCAGTCCCGGATGACGTTGGCGCAGTTCATGAATCAGGCCGGTGACCAGGTCCAGGGGTTTGACGCTGTGCAGTGCGCCGGTCTTGCGGCCCTTGCCGCGCGGGGTGCGCAGCGCATCGTAGAGATAGGCGGGTCCGGGGTTCATCAACGAGTCCTTTTCGGCCTTGACGGCAGCGGTCAGGAGGCGGCAGCGGTTGCGCGCCTGCGAATTTCGGCGAAGTCGAGGGCATCCGGCCAGGACGCGTGGCGGGTGATCAGGGCGCGATACTTCATGATGTCGCCGGGCCGGTTCAGCGTGAGCACACCGGTCAGCTCGTCGCCGGACCTGTACAGCGCCGTCAGCCGGTCGCCGTCGTCATCGACGATCAGCACCTCGTCACAGTCGGGGTGGCCGACGAACTGGATGCGGGTGCCGTACCAGTCCGACCAGAAGTACGGGACCGTCGAATACGGTTGCGCGGCAGCCGGATCGAGTGCGTTGCGGACGGCACGGGCCGCCTGTTCGGTGGCCGAGGTCCAGTGCTCGAGGCGCATGCGCCGATCGAAGCGCGGGTTGTGCCAGTTCACCACGTCGCCGGCCGCGTACACGCCGTCGACTCCGGTCCACAAGGTGGCATCGCAGACGATCCCGTCGTCGAGGGTGAGCCCCGAACCGGCCAGCCAGTCGACGGCGGGATCCGCGCCGATGCCGACCACGACCAGATCGGCGGGCAGGATGCTGCCGTCCTCCAGATGCACCTCATCCACCGAGTTGTAGCCGATGATCGAGCGCACCCCGGTACCGCAGCGCAGGTCGGTGCCATTGGCGCGATGCAGCTCGGCCAAGCGTTGCCCGAGCTCATGCCCGATCGCACGCACCAAAGGAGTGGGCTGTGCCTCCACCACCGTCACGGTCAGGCCGCGCGCCCGCGCGCCGGACGCCACTTCGGAGCCGATGAATCCCGCCCCGATGACGACGGTGCGAGCACCGCGATCCAGTGCGGCCCGCACCGCGCGAGCATCATCGAGGGTACGCAGCACGTGCGCACCGTCGAGCCCGCCGACGCCGGGCAGGGCGCGCGGACGGGCACCGGTTGCGATGATCAGTGTGTCATAGCGAACCTCCTCCTCGCCCAGCCTGATTCGCTTGTCCCAGGTGTCGAGTCCGGTGGCCGCGCGGCCGAGCCGTAGATCGACGCCGAGGTCGTCGCGCAGGGTCGCCTCGGACCGCAGCGCGGGTGGCGCGGACGCGGTCGGGGATTCGAGAAAAGCTTTCGACAGCGGCGGGCGATCATAGGGTGCAGCGGATTCCGCGCCGATGAGCGTGATGGCTCCGGTGAACCCCTCGGCGCGAGCGGCTTCGGCCGCGCGCACCCCGGCCAGCGAGGCGCCGACGATGACCAGGCGGTGGCCGGTCACCGGGTCGACCGCAATGCCTGGGTCGGGCAGGCGGCGATCGCGTCCTGCACCGTGTGTTCATCGGCCTCGGGCACGTCGGGCCGTAGCGCGACGGCCGAGCCCTGCGGCCCGACTTCGAAATAGTCGGGCGCGAGGGATTCACAAACGCCGAGCCCGGCGCATTTGGCAGTGTCCACGGCGATCTTCATCGATCTGCGCTCCAGCCTGACAGGCGGGTCGCAACGCGTTCTCGCATCGCCGGGTGCGATCACGAACCACGTCGGGTGCCCCGCGAACAACAGAGTTACATAGTGACTAACTTGTATCATCGCCTCTGTGATGAGGCAAGCACCCGATCGGTGCGGACGAGACGCAGGCCGGGCGTCATGAGGGGCGCGAACCGACCCGCCGACGTACCCACATGGACCGAAACACCCGAGACGACAAGGGGTTCGGCGTGGCGAGCATGAGCAATCCAGGCCACTGGCCGCCGGCAACCGGCTCCAACGGTGCCGACGATCCGGTGCGGACCGTGATCCTGGATGCGGCACGCGCCGAATTCGAGCTGGTCGGCATTCGCCGCGCGAATATCGGCGAGATCGCGCGGCGCGCGAAGGTCTCCCGTCAGACCCTCTACCGGCGATTCCAGGACAAGGAAGACCTGGTCGCGGCGGTGGGCATGGCGGAGTTCCGGGTCGCGGCGCAGATCGCGGACGCCGCGGCCGAGGGCGCCGAGCACCGCGGCGAAGCGCCGATCGAGGCCTTCGTCGCGATCACGCGCGCGATTCACGAACACAAGCTGCTCAACCGATTACGCGAGACCGAGCCCGAGGAGCTGTTCCGGTTCGCCGCCACCCATGGCGCATTGGCACTGGCGCTGACTCGGGGCATCATCGCCGATCACCTCATCGACGGCAGCGCAGCGCCGCGAGTCGCGGCCATCGACGCGGAACTGCTGGCCCGGCTGCTGTTGTCGTTGGTACTCATCCCGGACGGCGCGATCCCGGTGCACGACGACGCGGCGATGCGTGAGTTCACGCGAATACACCTGACCCCCAGGCGGCTTCGCGGGACGCTCCCCGAATCGGGCTGAGGCCTCACCGCTACCGGATACCGGTCCGCGCCGACACACTCGGGCGCGGCGAGGGCTGGCCCCCTGGACCGGCCGATGCTATCGTCGAGTTACAAATAAACAGATTTGACACTTTGCCTCTCAGCGGTGTCCCGTCTGGAGGCGGTGGAATCGATCTCGGCGACGCATGCGCCGGGACGATGTCACCGACCTCGCCTTGTCACAGCGATACGAAGGGGTGTCGATATGACATCGACCAAGAGCTCGGCCGGCCAGGAACGGCGGGCCTGGCCGGTATGGGAGCCGACCGGACCGGCCGCCCCGGAGCTGGCCGCCGGCATTGCGGCCGCGGTCGCGGGCCGAACGGCCCGGCTCCTGGCCGGTTCCGTCATGCAGCGCGGATTGGCCACCTTCGAGCCGCCGCTCACCGCCGCGGACGCGGGCATTCCCGGAGATCCCGGGTGGTTCGGCCCCGACAGCGTGATCTGGCGGGTGTTCGCCGACCGCTCGGTCCTGATCGGCGGCTCCGCGGCCGTCACCATGCAGGGACTGCATCCGCGCGCCTTCCACGGTTTCGCCGAACACACCGATTTCACCTCCGATCCCAACGGCCGCCTGATGCGCACGCTGAATACGTTGCAGCGCATCGTCTACGGGGATTCCGAGCAGGCGCGCGACGGCATCCGGCACACCAACCACGCCCACAAGCCGGTGCAGGGGAGCACGCCCGACGGCGGAACCTACGACGCCCGCGAACCCGAGCTGGCGCTGTGGGTACATATGACGACGTTCGGGGCGGTCGCCGCGGCCTACCAGCGTTTCGGACCCCAGCCGCTCAGCGCCGCCGATCTCGATCGCTTCATCGGGGATACGGCTGTCATCGGCCGCAAGTTCGGCTTGAAGAATGCCCCGGCCACCTGGAACGAGCTACGCGAAGCCATGGATTCCTACCGCCCGCTGCTCTCGCTCGACGAGCGCGCGGCACGTGGCATCAGCTATTTCCGTGAACCCTTCGGCTTGCCCGCACCTGCCCGGCGGCTGCTGATTGCCATATGGCCCGGCACTGTCGTCTGCATGCCGCCGATCTGCCAGAACATGCTCATGCAGCCGCGGCCGACCACCACACAGCTGGCCTCCTGCCGCGCGATCGTGCGCGCCCTCGACGCGGCGGCCGGACCGCCGGAGTTCTACACCGTGGCCAAGGCCCGCACCGCGCGAACTCACTGACACACCAGGCAATTCGAACCCATCACGAGCCGGTTCCCGGGTCCGGCATCTCTGCAAAGGGGCAGCGATCATGACCGATATCTCCAAACCTCCGGTGCCACACAGGGGCCCGCTGGACAGCGGGCCCGGGCGACGGCAGTGGTCGCACGCCAAAGCGGCCGACATCCTCGCTTCGGCGAGCCGGATCAAGCACATCGTGCGGGGTCCCGGCGAGTTCCCCGCGCCGCCCCCGGACAGCGATCTGGCCCAGGTGCACGGCCACGGCGGCCTGCCGATCGTGGGCAACGTCCCCCTCTTCTTCCGTGATCAAGCGGCCTGGGCGCGGAATCGCTACGACCGCTACGGCGCTGTCTCGTGGATGAACATGCTCGGCCGCCGCGGTGTGGTCGCGCTCGGGCCGGATGCCGCCGAGACGGTATTCATGAACCGCGACAAGGCTTTCGGCAATACCGACGCGTGGCAGTTGGCTACCGGCCCCTTCGTACGGCGCGGGCTGCTCCTGCTCGAGTTCGAGGAGCACATGCAGCACCGCCGGATCATGCAGCAGGCGTTCACCCGGCCCCGGCTCGAGGGCTATCAGCAGATCATGAATCCGGTTATCCAGCAGCGGATCTCGGAGTGGTCCAGCGGCGAGCGCCGCATGCTGCCGACCATCAAGAACCTTTCGCTGGAGCTGGCGGGGCGCATCTTCTTCGGCGACGACCTCACCGCCGCCGAGCTCGAGGTCATCACGCACGCCTTCCACGACATGCTCGGCGGCGCGGCCGCGCTGGTGCGGTACCCGGTTCCGGGCCTCAACTGGGCCAAGGGAGTGGCGGGCCGGCGCACGCTCGAGGAGTTCGTGCGATCGCGGCTGCCCGCCAAGCGCGCCGGTGACGGCAACGACCTGTTCAGCGCATTGTGCCGGGCTGTCTCCGCCGAGGGCGAGAGCTTCACCGACGAGGACATCGTCAACCACATGATCTTCGTGCTCTTCGCCGCGCACGACACCTCCACCAGCACCATGAACACGATGATCGCCAACCTGGCGCAGCATCCGGAATGGCAGGAGCGGGCACGCGCGGAGTCGATGGCGCTGGGCAAGACCGAGCTCGACTTCGCCGATCTCGATCGGCTCGCGACGCTGGATCTGGTGATGAAGGAATCGATCCGGATGGTGGTGCCCATCTCGGTGACCTTCCGGCAGACCGTGGCCGACACCCAGATCCTCGGGCACTTCGTCCCGAAGGACACGATCGTCTTCCTGATCCCACAGTTCAACCACAATATGGCCGAATACTGGCCCGACCCTTCACGTTTCGATCCGGACAGATTCTCCGAGGAGCGGCGCGAGGACCGGGTGCACAAGTTCGCGTGGGCGCCCTTCGGCGGCGGTGCGCACAAATGCATCGGCCTCTATTTCGCGGGCATGGAGATCAAGTCGATCCTGCACGCCATGCTGATCAACTACGAGTGGAGCGTGCGGCCCGGGTACCGGGCGAAGTACGACTTCTCCCGGCTGCCGACGCCCGCGGACGGTTTGCCCGTGCGACTGACCAGCCTCGACCGGCCCGTCTTCCAGGCGACGGCATGAGCGCCCGCGACGCCCGGCTCACCGGCAAGGTAGCGGTGGTGACCGGAGGCGCGCGGGGCATCGGCGCGGCCATCGCCCGGACCCTGATCGCCCAGGGCGCACAGGTGGTGATCGGCGACATCGACACCGAGCGCCTGCGGACGACGGCCGAACAGCTGGGGATCAGCACGTACCGGCGCGTCGACGTCACCGATCCCGAGTCCTTCGCCGAACTGCTGAAATACGCCGAAACCAGCTGCGGTGCAGTCGATGTGCTGGTGAACAATGCGGGCATCATGCCCGTGGGGCCGCTGCACGAGGAGACCGACGCGCTCTCACGCAGGATGGTCGAGATCAACCTGCTGGGTGTGATCTACGGGACCAAACTCGCCCTGCGGCACATGCTGCCGCGCGGGCGCGGCCACGTGATCAATATTTCCTCGCTCGCCGGCGAAGGGTATATGCCGGGCGCGGCGACCTATTGCGCGAGCAAAGCCGCGGTCATCTCGTTCACCGAGTCCGCCCGGCTGGAGTACCACGGCAGCGGCGTCCAGTTCTCATACGTCCTACCGGGATTCATCAATACCGAACTGATCGCGGGCACCCGTGCCCCCGTGATCGGCAGTACCGAGCCCGAGAAGGTGGCCGCGGCGATCGTCGCGCTGCTGCGGCGGCCGCGGCCGATGGTGCGGGTACCGAAGGTGGTGGCCGCGGCCAGCCTCGCGCAGAAGTACCTGCCGCGCAGCGTGTTCGGGCCGATCCTCCGGGCGACCGGCCTCGACTCGATGTTCACCACCAAGGTCGACGCCGACGCCCGGCGACGCTACCTCGACCGGATCTCCGCATGAGCGCGGCCCGGCCACTGCTCCCGCCACGCGCCCCTGGAGAGCGAGAACCGAGGGTGCTCAACGTATTCGAAAGCCTCGTCGCGGTCGGTGCGCGCGCCGCCGCCGAGATCACCTATCTGCGCCTGTGCGCGCGCAGCGGGGTGCTGGAACCGGAATCGCCGGCCCGTCTGCTGGCCATGGGCCTGGTCGTGCGCCGGTTCGGGGTGCTGGGCGGTCTGGCCGGTATCGCGGCCATCCGGCACGGCGATCGCGTCGCGATCATCGACGAGCGCGGCGAAACCACCTACGCCGAACTGGACCGGCGGACAAATGCCATCGCCAACGGCTGGCGGACACACGGCCTGCGCGCCGGCGAGGGTGTGGCCATCCTGGCGCGCAACCACCGCGGGTTCCTGGAGGCCACCATCGCCGCCGCCAAGTGCGGTGCGCGAATCATCCTGCTGAACACCGACTTCGCCGGTCCGCAGCTGCACGAGGTGATGGCGCGCGAAGGCGTCGACCTGCTGGTGCACGACGAGGAGTTCGCCGCCCTGCTCACCGGCCCGGACCCGCTGCGCGGATGCTGGCGGGCCTGGACCGACGCTCCCGCCGACGGCACCCTGGATGCGCTCGCACGGGATTTTCCGACCACCGCCCCGCCCGCGCCGGGACGCGCACCCAAGGTTGTCATTCTGACCAGCGGCACCTCCGGCACCCCGAAGGGCGCACCGCGTCCCGAGCCGCGCTCGCTGGCCCCGGTGGCGGCCATCCTGTCCCGGGTGCCGCTGCGCGCCGGTGAGGTGATCGAGTGCGCGGTGCCGATGTTCCACGCGCTCGGCTTCGGATACTCGCTGGGGACGCTGGCCTTCGGCTCCACCCTGGTGCTGCGGCGGCGATTCGATCCGGCGACCACGCTGGAAAGCCTGGAACGCCACCGGGTTACCACGGCCATCATGGTGCCGATCATGGTGCGGCGCATCCTCGATCTGGGTGACGAGGCGATCGCCGCTCGCGACCTGTCGCGGCTGCGCATCATGCTGGTGGCCGGGTCGCATCTCGGCGCGGAGCTGTGCCGGCGCGCCATGGCGGTGTTCGGCCCGGTGCTCTACAACGGGTACGGCTCGACCGAGGTCGCCTACATCACCGTCGCGAACCCACAGGACCTGCGCGCCGCACCCGGATGCGTCGGCAGACCGCCGCTGGGCGTCACCGTCAAACTCCTCGACGACGCCGGAAACGAAGTGCCGCAAGGGGTTACCGGACGCATCTTCGTCCGCAACACCATCCCGTTCGAGGGCTACACCGGGGGCGGCGGCAAGGAGATCATCGACAGCCTGATGGCCTCCGGCGACGTCGGCCATTTCGATGCCGCGGGGCGGCTGTTCGTCGACGGCCGCGACGACGACATGATCGTCTCCGGCGGCGAGAACGTCTTCCCCGGCGAGATCGAGGAACTGCTGAGCGCGCACGAGGCGATCGTGGAGGCCGCCGTGCTCGGCGTCCCGGACCCCGAATTCGGCCAGCGGCTGGCCGCTTTCGTGGTGCCCGCACCCGGAGCGGAATTGACCGAAGACTCCGTCAAGCAGTACGTGCGCGCCCATCTGGCCCGCTACAAGACGCCCCGCGACGTGATCCTGCTCGACACCCTGCCCCGCAATCCGGCGGGAAAGGTGCTCAAACGCGAACTGCCGGTGCGAGAGACGAAGGTGCCGTGATGACGATCGAGGTCCGCAACCCCGCCGACGGCCGTGTCGTGGGATCGGCGCCCGCGGTTCCAGCCGCCGATATTCCGGAGCTGGCCGAGCGGGTGCGCGCCGAACAGCGGGAATGGGAGCGCATCGGCCCCGAGCATCGCGCGAAATGGCTGGGCGCGCTGCGGGATTGGATTCTCGACCACGAAGCCGAGCTGGCCGAGACCATCCACTCCGAGTCCGGCCGTCCCCGCTTCGAAGCGCAACTCGAAGTGCTGATGGTCGCCGATCTGATCAACTACTGGTCCGCGCACGCCGCCGGATTCCTCGCCGACGAACAGGTACGGCCCAGCGGACCGGTGCAGCAGATCAAACGCCTGGTGCACGTATTCCGGCCGTATCCGCTCGTAGGTGTGATCGCGCCGTGGAATTTCCCGCTGCTGATGCCCACCATGGACACCGTGCCCGCACTGCTTGCCGGGTGCGCGGTGCTGGTCAAACCCTCCGAGGTGACGCCCCTGTCGGCACTGCTGCTGGCCCGTGGCTGGCGCGAGATCGGAGCGCCGCCCGTGCTGGAAATCATTGCCGGACTCGGCGATACGGGCGCAGCGGTGGTAGATGCGGTCGACTACGTCCAGTTCACCGGCTCCACCGCGACCGGCCGCAAGATCGCCCGCGTCGCCGCCGAGCGGATGATCCCGTGCAGCCTGGAACTGGGCGGAAAGGATCCGGCCATCGTGCTGGCCGACGCCGATATCGACCGCGCCGCGGAGGCCATCGCCTGGGGCGGCATGGTCAACTCCGGTCAGGTCTGCATCTCCGTCGAACGCGTCTACGTGGAAGCGCCTGTCTACGACGAGTTCGTGACCAAGCTGGCCGCGAAAGTCGGCTCCCTGCGCCAGGGGCTCGACTCCCCAAGCGACCCACAGGACATCGGCCCGCTCGCCACCGAGGCCCAAGCCGAAATCGTGCGCGCGCAGGTCGAACAGGCCGTCGCCGCCGGAGCTCGAATCCTGACCGGCGGCAAGCGCACCGGGACCGGCACCTTCTTCGAGCCGACGGTGCTGGTCGATGTCGACCACACCATGGCCTGTATGCGCGAGGAGACCTTCGGCCCGACCCTGCCGGTGATGAAGGTCGCCGATGCCGCCGAGGCGGTGCGCATGGCCAACGATTCCCCCTACGGCTTGTCGGCCAGCGTCTGGTGCGGTGACACGAGGCGCGGCGCGGCCCTGGCCCGCGAACTCGAGGTGGGCGCGGTCAATGTCAACGACGTGCTCGCTGATCTGCCCATGTACCCACTCACCCAATCGGGTTGGAAGCAGTCCGGAATCGGCTCCCGCATGGGCGGGGCGTCCGGGATCCGGAAATACTGCCGCGTCCAGTCGATCACGCTGCCCCGCGTACCGACCCCGGCCATGCCGATCTGGTACCCCTACACCTCTCAGCGGTCCTGGCTGGTCCGCAAACTGATGCGTGCCGTGGTGGCCCGTGATCTCCATCGAGCCTTGGGAATTCATCGTGACAAGTCCCTCTGAGACCACGCCGCGCCCCTCCGATACGGGTGCACGAACCTCCGCCCCGCGCGCCGTCGACTGGAACGTCGTGCAGCGGTGGCTGTCCGGACAGGGGCTGGGCGGCAGTCCCATCACCGACATCGAGCCGATCGGCGGGGGCACCCAGAACCTGATGTACCGCTTCCGCGTCGGCGACACTCCCTATGTGCTGCGCCGCGGGCCGGCGCATCCGCGCGGGCGCACCAACGAAGTACTGCGCCGCGAAGCCCGGCTGCTGGCCGCGCTCGGCGACACCCTGGTGCCGGTGCCACGCCTGATCGCCGCCGAACCCGATGAGTCCGTGCTGGGTTCGGTGTTCTATCTGATGGAACCGGTGCTCGGATTCAACGCCACGGTGGAGCTGCCCGCATCCCATACGACCTCCGCGCGCCTGCGACGGCAGATGGGGCTGGAGGTGATCGACGCGCTCTCCGCGCTCGGCACCATCGACCCGAATGCGGTGGGGCTGAGCGATTTCGGCCGACCCGACGGCTTCCTGGACCGCCAGGTGCCGCGCTGGCTGGCCGAACTCGACGGATACGGCGAACTCGACGGATACGCCGGCGGACAGCTGCCGGGTATCGAGCACATCGCGACCTGGCTGACCGGCAGACGGCCCGCCGCCTTCCGGCCCGGCATCATGCACGGCGACTTCCACGTCGCCAACCTCATGTTCGATTTCGACAGCGCCCGGGTGGCCGCCATCGTGGACTGGGAGATGTGCACCATCGGCGACCCCCTGCTGGACCTGGGCTGGCTGCTGACCACCTGGCCCGAACCCGGCTCGGTCACCGAACACCACCATCCGCTCGGCCGGGCCGGCGGGCTGGTCCGGCGCACCGACTTGGTCGAGCACTACGCCGCCGTCGCGGACCGTCCGATCGACGACGTGCTCTGGTACACCGTGCTCGCCTCGTTCAAACTCGCCATCGTGCTCGAGGGCACGCACGCCCGCGCGGTCGCGGGCAAGGCCCCGAAAGCCACCGGCGACTTCCTGCACTCCGTCGCCGTCGGCCTGCTCGATCAGGCGGGCGAGTTCATCGAGAAGGGCCTGTAGGACGCACCGGCTGCCGATGGCAGTTACAGAGCGACACGCTTGTATCATCAGTTTCCGTAGTGGCGGGCGGAGGAAAAGGGTGATGACATGAGCGATCCGGACCAATGGCTAGCCATGCTGTCGGCAACGGATCCCGAGCGCGGCGACAATGATCCACTGCGGGCCGCCATCCTCGACGCGGCCCGCACCGAATTCGAACTGGTCGGCGTCCGCCGGGCCAACGTCGGCGAGATCGCCCGCCGCGCCAAGGTTTCCCGGCAGACCCTGTACCGGCGCTTCCAGGACAAGGACAGCCTGGTCGCCGCGGTCGGTATGGCAGAGGTCCAGATGGCGGCGGGCAAGGTCCGCGATGCCACGGCCGGTTTCGACGACCCCACCGACATCGTGGCCGAAGCCATCGTGACGGTGACACGCGGGATTCGAGAGCACATCCTGCTCAATCGGCTACGGGAAACCGAACCCGAAGCGCTGTACTACTTCACCTCGACCCACGGCCCACTCATCCTCGCGCTCACCCGCGGGATCATCTCCGAACATCTCCTGGAGAGCAACGCACCCGCCGGCGATGTCACCATCCACGCCGAACTACTGGCCCGCCTGCTCATCTCACTGGTCCTCATCCCCGACGGCTTGATCCCGGTCGACGACGAGGCCGCCATGCGCGAGTTCGCCCGAAACCATCTACTGCCGCAGCCCCTGCCCGACGCGGGCTGAATCCGCGCCGGAATCGCTTGCCGCTCAATGCAACAACAACAGGACCTGAAGTTCACCGATCAGGAATCCGAGCACCGCGCCGACGGTGACGATCTTCCATTCGTCCTGTTTGAACGCCGGCCGCAGCAGCCCCTCGTACTCCTCGCTGGTCATCAGCTTCATCTTCTCGGCGATGAGGGCGGTGACGTCGATGGCCTCGATGGTGTACTGCTCGATCTGCTGGGTGCTCTCGGGTAGTCGCTGCCGCACCGCGGTCAGGATGTCGTGCTTGATATCCGACAGATTGCCCACCGCCAGCTCGACGATCGGTTTGGCGCGCCCCATCTGCTGATCCATCACGCGCTCTATCTCGTGGTCGATCAGGGAGAACAACCGGTCGGACTGCGCACCGGTGAGCATGGCCTGGATGATGTTGGCCGGGGTGAGGATCTCATCGGCGATGAGCTTGCCGTAATCCACCGCCACCTCGTCGCGGCGCTGATGGAACAGCCCCTGCCAGCGGAAGACTCCGAGATAACGCTTGGGTTCGACGGGGCGGAAGATCATTTGCAGCGCCAGCCAGTCGGTGGAGTAGCCGACGAACGCGCCGAACAGCGGCATGATCAGCGCCGAATGCGTGAGCGCCCAGACCGCGGCCTGCACGATGCCCAGCGCGAAACCGAACACCAGCCCGGAGCGGATGATGAATCGCATTTCGGGCGCGGCGATATCGCGAATCATCCGGACGGTCAGCTCTTTGTCCCGCATGAGCGCGTCGATGGCCATGGTGCGCAGATCGAAGACCAGGTTCACGTTCTCCTTGAGATCGTTCATCATCTGCGCGATGAGTTGCGGCGCATCCCCCTGAATGCGGCGCACGATCAGGTGGCGCACCGTCGGCGGGATCAGCTCCCACAGGCCGGGCCGGTAGCGCGTCATGATCTC
Organism: Nocardia inohanensis NBRC 100128; assembly: GCF_001612945.1. Classification (GTDB taxonomy): domain Bacteria; phylum Actinomycetota; class Actinomycetes; order Mycobacteriales; family Mycobacteriaceae; genus Nocardia; species Nocardia inohanensis. The sequence continues at coordinate 294,135 of NZ_BDBK01000017.1, read as the reverse complement.
GTCCACCATGTCCTCGACCGTGGAGAGCATCGGGGCCTGCACATGCACGGCCAGTTCGGCCGGGTCGATGCGGTCGATGATCTCCTGCGGGTCGACCAGTCGCGACAGCATGAGATCCACCGCGACGGTGGCCATTCGCGCGGAGTAGCGCGGCACCAGGCCCTGCCAACCCAGGAACGGTGGGATGCCGACGAATTCCAGTGGCCGGAACAGCATTTCGACCGCGACCAGTTTGGTGAAGTACCCGATCGCCGCGGCCACGAACGGCATGGCGGCGTAGAGGTACCAATGGTGGCGCAGGTCCGCGGCGATGCTCGCCCAGTCCATGTTTTCCCACCCCTTCTGTAGTTGTAGCGCCGAACGGTTACTTCGCGGGCAGGGCGTCCAGCCCGCCGCCCACGTCGGTGATCTTCCAGCCGTTGTTCCCGTCGAGGGTGACCGTGTAGGTGACGGTGACGCGACCGCCCTGCGGGGTCTGCACGCTGGTGGAGTCGACATCGAGGAAGGCGTTCACCTTGTAGATGCCGTTGTTCTCCGAGACCACCGCGGCCTGCACGGGCGTTGCCTTCGAGGTCCACTGCAAGGGCAGCAGGATCTGCTCCAATTGCGTTGCGGTGGCATCGAATTTGTCCGACAACCCCTTGGTGGTGTTGGACTTGAGCTTGCCCAGCCAGCCCTTGGTATCGCGATAGTCGATGGTGGAGGCGCCGACCGCGTAGTCCATGGCCAGCTGTTCGGCGTGCCGGTTGTCGGCCGCCTGCGCGCGCTCGGCCGCGAGATCCGAGCGCGAGGAGAAGTACAGGGCGGCGAACGTGATCGCCACCGCGCTAAACGCGATCAAGGCGACGGCGGTCAGCAGTGTGGGGACCGACAGCGTGAGCTGCCGCGGCCCGCCCGACCCTCGCCCGGATTCGTCTGCGGGGGTCGCTGTTTCGGCTGCTGCCGGTTCGGTCGTGGTGGTCGTCATCGGTTTCACCTTCCGCGGTGGTTATGGGCCGTATTCACTTGACGCCCACCTGAAGGTGGACGGTGCCGTCGTCGCCGACGGTGGCGAGGGCGGTGCTGATCAGCGCGGAGATATCCAGCGGCGCAATGGCATCGGTGGTCTGCGTGATCATGGGCCGCAGCATCGGGGCCAGCTGCGCGAAGCCCGGACCGTTCTTCGCCAGGAACTCGTCGAGCTGCTTCAGGAAGGGGACGAGGCCGTCACCGCGCAGGTAGTCGTCCGGGGAGTCACCGACTTCGAAGAGCCGGGAGGCGGTGGTGACCAGGCTGTCGACGCGGGTCGCGAACAGCGACCAGTAGGGCCCGGAATCGGCCAGCGCCGGTCCGGTCCAGGCCATATCGGCACCGGCGGTCTGCAGATCGGTGAGCAGTTGGCGGATCAGCGAGGTACGGCTGAGCACGGTGGCGGCGAGCAGTGTGCTCGCACGCTCCACGCGCGGCAGCTGCCCCTCGGTCCCCGCGAAGGCCCGGTCCAGAGTCGCGACCAGATTCGCGATGGCCTTCGGATCGAATTGGCCCACGACCTGCACCACTTTGGCCGACAGATCCGGAATCAGCATGGGCGCGGCCACGGTTCGAGCGTCGAGCAGCTGATTGTCCGACAGGTACGGTCCCGCGTCGGAGGCCGGCCGGAACTCGATGTACGGCTCGCCGAGCGCCGAGAGGTTCTCGATCCGCACCGCACTGGTGGCCGGGACCCGAAAGTCCTCGTCGATCCGGAATCGCACCTCGACGCCGTCCGCGACCTTGTGCACCTCGGTCACCCGCCCGACCTCGATTCCGGTGAGCAGCACCGGCGTTCCGTCACGGACCGTGCCCGAGTTGGCGAGCAGCAGACGGGCGGTGATGTGCTCGGCGAACGGGTCGAAGCGCAGCAGCCCGAAGGTCAGATAGGAGGCGCCGAGGAGCAGCACGGCCAGCATCGCGGTCAGCGAGGCGATCGAGGCGGGCCGCACGCGGCGGGTGAGTGTCTTGTCGCCGGAACTCATTTCACCGCTCCGATCATGCGCAGGGTGTCGATGATCCGATCGGTCCGATCGGTGGCGCTCACCTCGGGATCGGGACCGGCCACGGTGGTCCGCACCAGGTTCACCGTCGCGCCGTGCTCGGCGAAGGGGATCAGCTTGTCGCGAATCAGGTCGATCAGCCGGGACAGGTTGGAACCGGCGTTCAGATCCAGCGGCCGATTACCGAACAGCATGGGCACGTACGCTTTCGCGGCATCGTCGAGACCGGCGACGAGCGGGGCCAGCCACAGCGCGCTGTGCGCGACGGGACCGAGGTTGGTGAACATGTAGAAGACGTTGATCACGGCTTGGACGGAGGCGGTGAGGTGCTCGGTGCCCTCGTCGGTGAGCATCGCGCGCAGGGCCGGCAGGTAGTCGATGGCCGCGGCATCGACCGCGGTCAAGCCGTCCAGCAGCCGATCCAGGCTGGCTTGATCGGCCGCGACATCGGTGAGGTCCTGACCGATCACGCCGAACACGCGGGCGGTTTCGGCCGGATCGGCCGGGAGCACCGCGTTGATCTGGCGCACGGTGTCCTGGATATCGCTGACCGCACCACTGCCCAGCGCGGTGGCGAGGCCGGCCATGGTGTCCTCCACCTGCGGGGCACGGGTGGTCTGTGCCAGCGGGATGACATCCCCGGGCCGGAGCGCGGAGGCAGTGCTGCGCGCGGGCGAGGTGAGGGCGATGTGGACATCGCCCAGCGGGGTCGCCTGCCGGAGTTCGGCACGCACATCCGCGGGCAGCCGGACACTCTGCCGCACTTCGATATCGGCGGTGACGTACCCCCGAGCCGGTTTTCCCTCGGCGACGCTGGTATCGGTGACGTGGACCGCGGTGAGCGAGCCGACCTCCACACCGTCGGCGAGCACCTTCGCGCCGGGTGGCAGGTTGAGCACATCGCCGAACTGGATGCGCAGTGGGTAGGCGGGGCCGGAGACCGACGTGCCCGGCAGCCGGATGGCGGCGGGGTCGAATCCACAGCCCCCCAGGGTCAGCACCAGCGTAGTGGCGCAGACCAGCGGAATACGTTGGCGCAGTGGCATGTTCATCGCGCACCCACCGATCCCAGGAGTACCCGGGCCAGCGGCACGGTCACCAGGCCGTTCCCGGCGTCGGTGCAGCTGCCCGGGGCGAGTGCGTCGGCCGCCGCGCACACCTGGCCCGCATCCGCCTGCGGCACAGCGATATTCGGTGCGGCATAGGCCACCGAGACGGCTCCGGTCGCCGGATCGACCAGGCGGGTGAAGGCCGTGCCGATCGACGGAACCAGTTGCAGCAGACCGCTCAGCGAGCCGACACCGGCCTGCAACAGCTGCGGCAGGTTCTCCACCGCGTCCAGCTTGCGCAGCAGGGGGCCGCCGAGGGTGACGGTGAGGTTGTTGAGTGCGGGCAGCACGTCGTGCAATTCGGTGATGATAGTCAGCACCGGCGGCACGACGACATTGTTGACGGCGTCGAGGGCTGGGGCGAGGCGGGTGAGCATGTCCTTGACTTCCGGCCAGTAGGTGGCGGCGCTGTGCGCCAGGGAGCCGAGCGCGTCCAGCAGTGCGCCGATATGGCCGATGGCCGCGTCGGGCGAGTTCAGGGCCGTGCCCAGCCGCTGGATGATGGCGTTGATCTGCTCGCCGGTGCCGGCGGTCACGGTGTCGGCGGCGGTGATCCCGCGCGCCAGCAGATTCGGCCGGTCCGGGTCGCCGGTGCCGCTGAGCTGATCGGCGAGCCCGGCCAGCGCGCTGAAGGTGGCGCTGAGGCTCTTCGGCGTCACGGTATTGGTGATGCAGCGGCCCGAATCCCAGCCCGGCCCAGCGGGTTCGGCCCCGATGAGCGCGAGTTTGCGGTCGGCGACAAGGGAATCGGCGAGGGTGGTCGCGCCGACGTCGGTGGGCAGGCGGCGTCCGGCGAGTATCTCGAACTCCACCCGGGCGGTGGCGCCGTGCGGCCGGACGCCGGTCACCGAACCGACGCGCACGCCCATGACGGTGACGTCGCTGCCCTCGTACAGCCCGATGGCGTCCGGCATGTCGGCGCAGTAGGCGCGAAGCTCCGGTGTGGGCCGCAGTATCTGATAGCCGACGACCGCGCCGAGCACCAGCCCGGCGACGACCACGGCGGAGAGGAAGCCGCGCGCGGCGAACAATCGGGTCAGCATCAGCAGTTCCTTCCCGGGACCGGTACGCACACGGCGGGCGGAGCTTGCCCGGACCGGTCCTCCGGACCGGCGAGTGCGGTGAGCTTCGCGCCCACGCCGGTCAGCGCGTCCCGCAGCGCGCCCAGTTTGTCGGCCAGCTGCTGGAGCGCGTCGATCGAATCGGTCACCACCTGCGCGGCGGGTGCGCCGTCCGAGGTCCACAGGCGCGCCAGCGGCGCGACCTGGCTCAGCACGGTGGCCAGGTTCGCCAACGATTCCCCGACCTGCGCCTGGTTGTCCGCCACCAGCGTCTCGAGGATCCGGAAGCGGGCGATGAGCGTGCCGACCACCGATTTGTTGCGCGCCAGCGCGGTCAGGTACTCGTCGGAGACCGACAGCATCTTGGAGACCTGCGCATTCTGCTGATCCATGATGCCGACGATGGTGCCGACCGCAGTGGTCATGCGCCGGAAGCCGTCCGGCGTGGTCTCGACGGCTTGGGCGAGTTCACCGAAGCTGCGCCGCAGCACGTCACCGTCGATCTGTCGTAGCGGGGTGACCGCGTCCTGGAATACGCGGGGCAGGCTGTACGGCAGCACCACGCGATCGGACGGAATGGTGGTGTCGCCCAAGGGTTCTTCGCCCGCGGGCTGCACCGCAAGATAGTGGCCGCCCACGATGGTGAGCATGCGCACGTCAAGGGTGGTGCGGTCACCGACGAATACGGCGTCGTCCACGGTGAAACGCATGAGCACCCGGTCGGCCTTCAGCTCCAGCGCGGTCACCTTGCCCACGGTCAGGCCCGCGACCCGCACTTCGTCACCGGTGCGCAGCGAGGCGGCATCGGTCAGGAACGCCGAGTAATCGCGCACGCCGGTCTGCACGGTCGACAGCACGGTGATGCCGATGGCGGCCGCCACGACCACGACCAGTCCGATCACTCCCCAGCGAATATCGAGCCGACGACGGGTGGCATCGTCCGGAGGCGGACCGGATGCCCGCCGAATGCGCGGCCGCGCAGTGGGTTTCGTCAGCCGTTGCACAATGCGATCCTTTGTCCGGCGATGAGCACGCGCAGCGGTTGCGGCGCTTGCGCGGTGCCCTGAGAACAGGTCGGCACGGTCCCGGGGTCCGGCACCAGCGCGGTGAGCGATTGCAGCAGGGCGGGCACCTGCCCGAGCGTCCGCACCGCCTGGGCCGGATCCGGCATGGCGACGCGAATCAGGTTGTCCAGGTCCGGATTCGGATCGCCGGTGAGGCCGAGCGTGTAGAGCAGGCTCATGGCCGGCCGCAGCACCGGCGGGATGGTGACGCCGAAATCGATGAGCCCGCCGATCTTCTCCTGGAGCTCGACGAAGATCGCGGTGAGCTGCGACATCATCACCATGGCATTGCCCGAGCTGCCGCCGATCTGATCGGCCACCAACGCCAGATTGCGCACCAGCGTGGAGATCACCGCCTGCCGGTCGGTGGTGTAATCGCTCAGCTTCTCGATGGCGTCCAGGGCCGGACCCAGGCCGGTGCCGTCACCGTTCAGCACACTGATCATGCTGTCGGCGAAGCGATTCAGATCCTGCGGTGTCAACTCCGCCAGCACCGGTTGCAGGCCGTTGAACAGGGTGGTGATGTCGAAGGCCGGGACCGTGCGGTCGACGCCGATGGTGTCGCCCGGATTCGTCCGCCCCGCCGGACTCTCGGCCTGCTGGACATCGAGATACCGCTGCCCGGTGAGACTTTGATAGCGGATGGCCAGGGTGTTGTTGGCGTACATGGGGTGATCGGTGCGCATGGTGAAGGTGACCTTGGCCCGCGCCCCGTCCAGGGCGATCCCCGACACCTTGCCCACGCGAACCCCGAACAGCCGCACGTCGTTTCCGGCACGCAAGCCATTCGCGTCGGTGAACAGCGCGGTAAAGCTACGGGTGTCGTCCACCGGCCGCTGCAAGGCCTGGAACACACCGAACAGCAACAGCAGCATGGCGACCGCGAAACTGCCGAGCTTGATCGCCAGCGCGGGAACAGATTTCATCGTTCACCCCCGGCGGGTGTGGGCGTCGCGCCGAGCAGTCCGGCCAGCGGAACCGCCACGGCGGGCACCCCGCGCAGCGCGACGGACAGGTTCAGCACCGGGCCGTTGCCGTTATCCGGCATGGCCTCGTGCAGGCGGCGCAGCAGTTCGGCGAGTTCGGCGCTCGACTGCTGCGGGCGGGGCACGGTGTGTGCCAGCGCGGTCAGCAGCGGAGTGAGGATGTCGACGTATTCGGCGTAGTGGGTGCGGCCGGTGATCAGCAGGTCGTTCGCCGCGGTGAGCAGGTCGTCTTTGATCATGTCCAGGTTGGCGTTGAACTTGTCGATCTTCCCCGGCTGGGCCAGGTACGCGTTCGAGAAGGGGGCGTTGAGCAGATCCAGCAGCCCGCGCACCGTCGGCGGCAGTCCCGCCAGCGTGGACCCGTACTGCTCGAGCAGGAACGACGAGGGCAGCCGCTGCGTATCGGCGACCGCCTGCATCGTGGTGACGATGGCCTGCATGAGCGGCGCGAAGGCCCGGGTCTCGGTGGCAATCTTGCTCAGCACCGCGGTCAGCTGCGGGGTGAGCACGTCATTGGTGAACTGCCCCAGCGAATTCAGCAGTGCGGAGATCGTGGCATCCGCGGCACGACCGGCATTGGGACCGGTCAGGTCGATCACCGAGGCGTCGATCAGCGCGGTGCCCCCGCTGCCAGGTTTCAGCACCACCTCGCTGATGCCGAACAGGTTGCCGGGCGCGTAATCCAGCGACAGCGCATCGGTCAGGCCGACGGAATCGGTTCTGTCTATCCGCATTTCGAGCCGCTGGCTGCCATCGGCTTCCCGGTCGACGCCGGTGACCGATCCGATGCGCACCCCCGCGAAACGCACATCGCTGCCGGTTTCGACGCCGGTGCCGATGCGCTCGGTCCGCACGGTCACCGCCATGGTGGCCGGATCGGGCCGGTTCGGAATCAGCTGGGTGGCAAGCACTCCCGCGGCGGTCGCCACGGCGACCGCAAGTCCCGCGACGCGCGCGGCCCTGGGAGTCGTCGTGACCCCCGGTAATCCGTAAGCAGGCATGGCGATCCCCCTACCCGGAGAACGTGATCGGCGAGGTGTAGCCCCACAACAGCAGGGTCAGCACCATGTCGAGCGTGATGATGGCGACGAAACTCGCCCGGATGGCGCGGCCCGAGGCGATACCCACGCCCTCCGGACCGCCGTAAGCGAAAAAGCCTTGGTAGCAATGGATCAGGATGACCGCCACCGCGAACACCACCACTTTCAGCACCGCCGCCAGGACGTCCCAGCCGAACAGATAGTCGGTGAAGTAGTGCTGGTAGACCCCGCTGGGCTCGCCGTGCAGGGTGGTCACGATCAGCGCCGAGGCCGCATAGCTGAGGATCAGCGCGATCAGGAAGGTCGGCACGATCGACACCACCGCGGCGATCACGCGGGTGGTCACCACGAACGGCACCGACCGGATACCGAGCGACTCGATGGCGTCGATCTCCTCCGAGATCCGCATCGACCCGATCTCGGCGGTCATGCGGCATCCGGCCTGCGCGGCGAACCCGACCCCCGCCGCGATCGGCGCGAGCTCCCGGGTATTGGCGAACGCCGACACCAGCCCGCTGGCCTGGCCCAGCGACACCATGTTCAGCGCGCTGTATGCCTCGATGCCGATCGACGCGCCGACCGCCGCGCCCATCACCACCATCACCGCCGCCGTGCCGCCGCCTACGATGACCGAACCACGACCCCAGGTCATATCGGTGATCGTCACCATCACTTGAGATCGGTAGTGCCGCAAGGTAAGTGGCACCGCCGCGAGCACCTGCCAAGCGAAGCCGAGTGCGAAACCGATGGCGTCCAACGGTTTCCATGGATGAATATGCCGGCGCACCTGCACAAGGGGACGCAGCGGCAAGGGCACGTACGGCGAGGCCGCCATCACGAGATCCTGGTGGGGAAGAACATGGTCACGACCTGGGTGATCCCGGTATTGACGACAGCGATCGACACCACCGACAGGATCACCGCGGCGTTCACCCCGTCGGCCACCCCGCGTGGCCCGCCGCGCGCCTCGAGTCCGCGCTGACAGCCGATCACCACCACCAGCAGCCCGAAGATCGCGGCCTTCACCAGCGACACCCACACGTCCACCGGTGTCGCGAACGCGCCGAACGATTCCCAGTAACTGCCCGGCGTCACGTCGAGTTGGGCCACCGACATCAGATATCCGGCGGTGATGCCGGTGGCCATGATGAGGATGTTGATCAACGGCGCGACCACCAGCATGGCGGCGATGCGCGGCACCACGAGGCGCTGCACCGGATCGATCCCCATCACCCGCATGGCATCGACCTCCTCGCGAATGGTGCGCGCCCCCAGATCGGCCGCAATGGCTGCCGCGCCCGCGCCACCCAGCAGCAAGCCCGTGGCAAGTGGTGCCCCTTGCTTGATCACCCCCAGGCCACCGGCCGCACCCAGCAGCGAATTCGCGCCGAGCTGATGCACGATATTGCCGACCTGCGCCGACACGATCACCCCGAACGGAATGGCGACCAGCACGCCCGGAATCGCCGTGACGGTGATCAGGAACCAGGCCTGCCGCAAGCTTTCCCGCCACTGGAAACGCCCCCGCACCACATCTTCACTGCCCACCCGGACCGCTTCGGCCCCCGACCGCAACGCCCGTCCGAGCGTGCCGAGGCTCGACAACACGGTCTCGGAGGCATTCCCCCGCAGCGCACGCATGGCTTCGCCACGAATTCGCCCCCCATCCACCGCTTGAGCGCTCATCGACGAGCCCCCTTCCACGTCCCCATGCCATCCCATCGGAACGTTTCGATCTCGAATTCGACCACGACATCCTCGAATCACGTTGTCCACCAACGGTTCACGCTCTTCTAGTGAATGGGCTCACGATGCGAAGCAACAGTGATCGTTGTTACAAATGGTCATCAATGTCACACTGTATACCAGGACTGATCGACGACTACAAGGATTCGGAGAGCTACCCAAAAATTCCCAGCAACACGCCGATCAAGGACCAATTGGATTCGCCGCCGGCCCTGCGGCGACCTTCCATCGGGATCGTCGGCGCCAGGTTCGCGGGTCCGGGCATGGCCGCCGAATGAAAGAAGAGGGCTTCCACGACGTCGCCATCATCGAGCAGGCGAGCAACGTCGATGGCACCTGGCGCGACAATACGTATTCCTGGACATCCCGCGGCGACAGCGCAATACGGTATTCGTCGCAGCCAACTGCGGAAACTCCGACAGCTACTACTTCGACCACAACAGTGACGCGCCGATGCTCTGACCTTCGATAGGCCACGAGCCTCAGCCAGCCACCTGTTCCCATGCCGCGCTTACGATTTCGAGCGCGTCCCGCGCCGAGACAGTTAGGCGGGTTTGGCCCGCGAGCTGGGAATGCCATTGCCGCTCGCTCGGCGCGGTGGCGAATTGCCATGGCTGCGGCGCCTTGTTGGTCGGCCCATGACGGCGAAACAACTCGGCGGCTTCACCGTCGATCGCGTCCATGTTCGCGAGAGCCCACAAATCCCACAGGTCTCGGGCAGCAGCGCGATCACACCACGCCATTGTCTTTCCGGCTACGAAGGCGGGCAGCGTCGGCACCTGAAGCGCGGCCTCGGGTGCGTCCCGATAGCGCTGAACAAGCCCCTTGGACTCGGTTGGCCACGACGGCATCCCAATCCGTGACAGCAGTTGAATCTTCAGGACGATGCTCTCGTCATCAGTCATGAGATACGCGGCATCGGATCCCGACACTTCAATCAGGGCGGGTCGCCATTTCAACCTGCCGAAGCGACGCAACACCGCGCGCGGCAGCTCGCGGGTCAGCCGATCAGCGATCTCGGTTCTCCTGCCCAGCGCGATCAGATCGATGTCCTCACTCAGGCGACCATCGGGCAGATGCGTGCGAGCCAACGCGGTGCCACCGATGAACAGCACACTATCGGCATGCCGTTCGGCCAAATGCGCGAGCACAAGCGAGATCAGGAAATCACGCTGCACCTGAGCGGCCGACACACCGAACTTGGACGCGATATCGACGCGTTCGTCGAATGCTGAACTCATCACTCACCGACCATCGCGGTCACTCGGTCCAACGTCGCTCGCATGCGCTGCTCGGCCGCCAGTTCGACCAACCTCTCCTGATCGCTCCGCCGATACAACGCCCGGATCGCGGCCGGCACGTCCACGGCCGCGTCTCCCAGATTCGGACGGCGAGCCAGATCCAGCACCGTCTGCTCCGGCGTAGTCACAAGCGCCCCACCCAATTCCGTTCGAATCAATTCCGCATCCAACCGCGCCGTATCACGGGCGACGAACCGCACCGAGGCATCCCGATCGACCAACTGCAACGCAGCTCGCTGCCGCGGCACCGCAACCAACGCAACCCCTAACGAACGCGGGATCACGCCATGCATCCGCGCGGCACTGACACCCATCACGATCGCGTCGTCGACGCCGAACACCACGGTGCCGATCCCCGCCGCTACCGCTTCCAGCCCCGGCAGCCATGAGGTACCGACATACTCCTGAGGGACCACGACGTAAAAGCCCTGCGCCACCCGATGCAGCACCCCCCGCTCAACGAGCCGAGCCAACTGCTGTCGCGGATGGCGAGAGACCGCAGCAGCCTCCACGGACCCGACAGTGCGCAACGGCTGCCGAGCCAGTTCCGCGAGCAGCCCCGCACCGCGAGCGTTGTCCGTCGCCATCCTCGTACCGGCCTCACTTTAGTATTGGATTCGTCCGCGAAAAGGTTACAAATCCAATACTAAACCTCAAGGGTCCCTCGCCATCGGTCTAACACCGGGAAAGACCGGCGGCGAGGCACCACTATGACGCAGCGGGCTTCGACAGCAGGTAGGAGACATTCTGCTGCGACATGCCGGAGAGCTCGGCCAGACGAATTTGCGTGTAATACGCCGGGTCCGCATCTCGTAACTTCAGCAATGGTTGGAGACGCGCAGCCTTCGCCCGCTCCCTGCCCCAATGACGCGGCCGTACTCCTCGAAGTGCGTCCGGACGAGCGCATCCCGCTCATGGTCATCCACGGCCGGCGCGCCTCCTGACAACCCACCGAGCCCAAGCACACGGCCGCTGTACAAACCGCTGGTACAGCTGCGGATCGAGCAGCAAGAAAACTCGAGCTCCCCACAGCCGTGCACAGTTGCTAACAGGTTGCTAACCTTCAGAGATCTCCGGCGTGTTGCATCCACGACACGCCGACCGCCCCGGGAGCACGAACCGGGACGACGAAGGGACGAGGACTCGAACCTTTCCAACTCATTTCCAACTTCTGAGCGCAGACACCGAGGGACGGCAAAGGACCGACAGGGACGCGGCTCGCCACAGAAATCCGCCCCTGAGCTGCCGCTTTCGGGGTTGACAGGGTCGCTCGAGGACGCTCCGGTACCCCCAGAAATCCTGCGATCTTGTGCCTGGGTGTCGCGGGTTCGAGTCCCGTCAGCCACCCCACAAGGCCCAGGCCGGAGAAATTTCTCCCGCCTGGGCCTTCTGCTTGTTCGACGACTTGGTGCTCGGCAGTTACTCGCGACCGCAGAAGGTGGTTACCGGGTGCGGTGGCCGTTGGTGGCCGGGGGGTCGGGGTGTTCGTGGACGGTGAGCAGGAGGTGATCGAAGCGGCTGCGTTGGCGTGGTGAGCCGCCTTCCAGGTTGCGTATGCCGGCGAGGAGTTTCTCGGCGAGAACGCGCAGTTTGGTGTTGGTTTCCTGCGAACGCCAGCGGAGTACGTCGAACGCCTGGTCGGCGGTGATGGAGTACATGAACATCAGCACGCCCTTGGCCTGTTCGATGCTCGCGCGGGCAGCCACCAGCTCGGGCATTTCCCGATCGAGAACGGCCCGGCGTTCCTGGGTCATGTCGTCGGTGAGGTCGATGTAGTAGCCGAGGGTGCCCACGGTGGCACCGGTGTTGTCGTGCAAGCGATCGGCGAGTACCAGCACGTGATGGGCTTCGCCGCGGGTGTCGATGATGCGGTGGCGGCTACAGAACGGTTCGCCCTCCTGGACCGCGGCCGCGAGAGTGTCGGCGACGTATGCGCGATCCTCGGGATGCTTGTGTGAGAGCAGCAGTTCGGTGGTCGGCTGCACCGCCCCGGGACTGTAGCCGTGCAGGATCGCGACCTGGTCCGACCACTCCCACCGCTGGTCGGCGAACCAGAACCGGAAGCTTCCGACCGACTCCGGGTTCGAGCCGATAAAACTTACAAGGTGCGGGACGAGGCCATCACCCGGAGTGAGGAATTCGCGGTCACCGCGATGGTCGACAGGGCGCGGCTGCGCCGGCGCGGCCCCGTCGGTCCCAGGCGGTTTCGGGTCGATCCGGTCGGGATGGATGCTCATCTCGTGTGTCCTGTCTGCTGAGCTATCGCGGGCTGGGAGTCGAATTCGATGGCTCGGGCAGGTCGGACCTGCACGGTATAGCCACGGCAAGAGCTCGGTCGGTCCGTAGGTTCGAGCCCCAATTACGTTGTGTTGCCGCACGTTCGGGAGTTACCGCCGCCCAGGCGGATCCGACGCCTTGGCCGGGGCACGCCCGACCGCGGCGACGAGTTCGCAGAGTTCGCGGCCGATCCGTGGCCCGAGGTCCACCACGCACCGTCGACATTCCCGATGTGATAGGCCCGCATCGTGTCGACACGGGCGCGGCGCAGAAGAGGCCGCATGCGACAGGCCCAGAGCAGATTCAGAAAACGGAGCAAGTCATGATTGACGCTCCCGTCTGACCGCGAAAGCGGCCGACTAACACGGCGACGATGCGACCTTGGTTGGCAGCACACGGCATGTCACCGATATTCACTACCGTACACGTCCGGCGTTGCGTGATACGGCAAGTACGCGGTTTCTGCCGAGCTTGGTGACGGTGACGGTGACGGAGTTCCCCGGCGACCATCATCATGACCACACCGATGACCGCACTCCCAGGCACGTCCGTGTCGAGATGCCGAATCGACCACTAGCCAACCGGTCCTGCGATCTTGTGCCTGGGTATCGCGGGTTCGAGTCCCTCCAGCCACCCCTAGAGGCCAGGCCGGCGATTTATCTCCAGCCTGGGTGTCCACAGGTGCTGTCCCTGATTCCGGGACCAAATTTCCCCCATGACGGGACAAATGATGGCAATCTTTTGCCGACCGGGAAGGCGCGGACCTATACTCGACACGCGCAATAAGCGATTTACAGCCAAATAGGGTCTCCATATACCGTGGTCGCATTGTCGGCGGTGTCGGTAGAAATGGTGATGGTCGCGAATGAGCGTAAAGTTACCGGTCCCATGCACCCGTCGACTTTGACCTGCGCTTGATCGTCGGATACTGAAGCATGATTGTCGACTATCGACTTTTTCGCGAACGAAACGGTATTGATCGAGCCGGGCTTGAGCGTGGTCGACACGTTGGGGCTGACCGAGGCGTGTGCACCGATATCGGGACCGATTATGCTGAGGCCGACAGAGGGGCCGAGGGAGAAGCCGAGGCCCAGATGGAGTCCGTTGGATACATCGACCTGGCAGCCGATCTGGTAGCCGGTATCCAACACTCCCCATTCGATTGCGGATTTGCCGTTACCGGCGATGTCGGCGACCGCACGCAGCGAGACGAAGCCCTCCCGGGTGAACGGAGTGGCGGCCAGGTTGGGGTAACGGTCCACGGTCTCTCCGAGCTTGGAAACCGTTAGTGACCAACCGTCCTCGGTGACGATGGTGCGGGACCTGTCGGCCACCGCGTCCGCCGACGACGATCCCGCGGCCGCGGTAGCGACCACCCCACCGGTGACCACGACCGCTGCCGCCACTGCCCAGCGGCGGGTTGCCACTCCTCGGATGTTCGACATTGAAAACGACCTTTCTTCGAGTCTTCCGATATCGGTGGAACGTTTCCATTACAAGCAGGAAATTCAGCGGCAGACAATGACATGTCCCTGAGCTCGGGACATATCAGGGCTCCATTCTTAACATTCGCATTACGCGGAGTCACACCCGTTCTCAATTCGACTCCGATCGCTTCGGAATCCACCCGGTTATTTCAAGGCGGGCCGACCCCGGAAGTTATTCAGGCCACACTCTCATTTCCCTGTGACGGCGACCGAGTTCCGTTGCCACCGGATTTACCCTGGTGTTCGCTGAGTGAATACCAGCAGTTCTCAGGACCGCCTGAAGCTCTGGATCGAATCAACATCAATTTCCGAATCCGGAGGATCTCATGCGAATTCTCGTGACCGGCGGAGCCGGCTTTCTCGGGTCGCATCTCACCGATGCATTGCTCGCCCGGGGCGACGAAGTGGTCGTCCTGGACGACATGTCGACCGGCAGTCCCGCCAACCTGATCCCGCACCCCGGGCTCACGGTCGTCGATGCCGATGTGCGGGTTCCGCTGCGACTGGACGGTCCCTTCGATGCGATCGCGCACCTGGCCAGTCCGGCTTCCCCACCCGATTACCTGCGCCGTCCGGTGTTCACCCTGACCACCGGCGCGCTGGGCACCCAGCAGGTGCTGGAGTTCGCCGCCGCCGAGAATGCCCGGGTCGTGCTGGCCTCCACCAGCGAGGTGTACGGCGACCCGGAGGTCCACCCGCAGACCGAAAACTATTGGGGCAATGTGAATTCCGTCGGCCCGCGAGCGGTCTACGACGAGGCGAAACGCTATGCCGAAGCGCTCACCACGGCCTTCGGTGACAGCCGAGGGGTGGACACCGGCATCGTCCGGATCTTCAACACCTACGGTCCCAGGCTGCGCCCCGAGGACGGGCGGGTGGTTTCGACCTTCATCGCCCAAGCGCTCGCCGGCCGGCCGCTCACCATCTACGGCGATGGCACCCAGACACGCAGCCTCTGCTATGTCGACGACCTGGTGCGCGGCCTGATCGCCATGATCGATGCGCGCGGCGAGCGCGGACCGATCAACCTCGGCAATCCGGTCGAGATGTCGGTGCGGGCGATCGCGGACCTGGTACTGGGACTGACCGGGTCGGACTCGAGTATCGAGTGGCGGCCGCTGCCTGTCGATGACCCGGTGCGACGCCGGCCCGACATCACCCGTGCCGCACAACGGCTCGGGTGGCAGCCGACCACCCCGGTGACGGCCGGCATCGAGCGAACCATCGCCTGGCAGCGTGAGAGTCGTCCGGAGCACCTGATCCGCTCTTCGGCCGTGCCGATGGCGAGCTGATCGGAGCGTCATGCCGAACTCACTCACCGTGGACCCCACCGCGGAGTCCGTCGAAATCTATGTGCGACGGATCTCCGGCGGTGTAGTTCGAGCGATCACGCCGTCGGGACCTGTTTTCGCCCAACCGATTCCGGAACGCCGGCACACCCGGCCCCGCACCTTCGAGCCGGCCCTCGAGCTTCGTTCCCGGCTGGCCGTGGCCGCGGGCACGCTGGCCTGGGCGATCGTCACCACGCTGTTCTGGGTGTGGTGGATGCGGCCCCGACACAGCGTGGGGATCTTAGGGTTCGTGGTGACCACGCTGCTCGTGGCCTATGTGACCCTGCTGCCGACCTACTTCCTGCTCACGGTCAATCGACTGCGCCGCGTGCGGCCGGGACGCCCGGTGCCACCGCTTCGGGTCGCCATGGTGGTCACCAAAGCACCGTCCGAACCATGGCCGATGGTGCGAAAAACCCTCCAGGCCATGCTCTCTCAGCGCTATCCACACCCATTCGATATCTGGCTGGCCGACGAGGACCCACGGCCCGAAGTACTGGAATGGACACGCTCGCATGGGATTCGGATGTCGACGCGTCGCAATGTCGACGGGTACCAGCGCGCGACCTGGCCACGGCGCAGGCGCTGCAAAGAGGGCAATCTGGCCTGGTTCTACGACAATTGGGGCTACCGGGACTACGACGTCGTCAGCCAGCTCGACGCCGACCATGTTCCGGACTCCGGATATCTCGCCGCGATGGTGCGCCCCTTCGCCGATCCCGCCATCGGCTACGTCGCGGCTCCCAGCATCTGCGATTCGAACGCTCGCACGTCCTGGGCCGTGCGCGGCCGGCTGTTTCATGAAGCCACCTTTCACGGACCACATCAGCTCGGGCACAACGGCGGCCTCTCCCCGATCGGCATCGGCTCGCATTACGCCGTGCGCACCGCGGCCCTGCGCAGCATCGGCGGGCTCGGACCCGAACTGGCGGAGGACTTCTCGACCAGCTATCTGCTGACGGTCGCCGGCTGGTCCGGAGCCTTCGCCATCGATGCCGAGGCCCACGGCGAGGGTCCGGCCACCTTCGCCGCGATGCTGACCCAGGAGTTCCAATGGTCACGCAGCCTGAGCACCGAACTGCTCGAACTCATGCCCCGCACCCTGCGCCTGTTGCCGTGGCGACTGCGGCTGCGCTTCGGCTTCGCCCTGGCGTACTACCCACTGCTGGTCCTCACCGCAGCCACCGGTGTGCTGATGCCCGCCATCGCCGCCGTGACCGGGATGCCGTGGGTCAGCATCAACTACGGCGTATTCATCGGATTTGTTGCGGCACAGGGGGTATGCCTGTTGAGCATCGTCGCGGTGGTCCGCCGTGCCGGGTTGCTGCGGCCGGCGCACTCCCCACTACTGAGCTGGGAGCAGGCGCTCTACATCTTCGTCAAATGGCCGTTCAATGCCTGGGGCGTGCTCGCCGCTGTTGCGCAGCGTTTCAGCCCGCGCCCCGTCGATTTCAAGGTCACCCCGAAAGGCGTTGCGGTGCAGTCACTTCCGCTTCGCCTGACAGCTCCGTACCTGCTGTTCGCGATCCTGCTGGCAGCATCCGCGATCGTCGGCATGCGGACCGGTGGACCGGTCGGCTACATCGGGCTGTGCGTGCTCGGCGCGACCACCTACCTCATCGTCGGTGCGGCGGTGATGAGCCTGCACGCTCGTGAGGCGGCCCGGCTCGCCGGCGCCCACCGCACCGGATCGGCACTGGTGTGGCGGCCCCTGGTCGCGGTCACGCTCACGGTGCCACTCGTTTCGTTCACTCTCGGCGCTTTTCCCGTCTTCGCCTTGCAGGAGTTCACCCCATGAAATCCCGTGTCGTTCTCGTCACCGGCGGTGGCGGATTCATCGGCAGCCATACCGTCGTCGCATTGCAGGAACGCGGACATCGGGTGATCGTGGCCGACGATCATTCCACCAGTTCACCTATCGCACTGGACCGAATCGCGGCGATCAGTGGCGTTGCGCCACTGCTGTATTCACTCGACCTGAATGATCGAGCGGCATTGGATCGGGTGTTCGAGGCCCACCCTGTCGAGGCGGTGATCCATTTCGCGGCGCGTAAGGCAGTCGCCGAATCAACCGAGATCCCGCTGGAGTACTTCGACGTCAACCTCGGTGGGACCACCAGCCTGCTACGAACGATGGACGTGCACGGCGTGGACCGGCTGGTGTTCTCCTCGTCGTGTTCGATCTACGGCGATGGCGCCTCGGAGGGCACTCCCCTGACCGAGACCGCGCCGGCACGCCCGACCAACCCCTACGCGTGGAGCAAATGGGCGTGCGAGCAGATGATCGACCAAGCCTGTACCTACCATCCGGATCTGCGGGCGATCAGCCTGCGCTACTTCAACCCCGTCGGCGCACACCCCAGCGGCCTGCTCGGGGAGAACCCCGTCGGCGAACCACGCAATGTGATGCCACATCTGATGCAGGTGGTGACCGGTCGACGCCCCGAGCTCATCGTGTACGGGCAGGATTACCCCACGCCCGACGGCACGGCGATCCGCGACTACATCCACGTGTCCGACGTCGCCGACGGGCATCTCGCGGCACTCGACCATATCGACGACGCGCCAGGGCATCGAGTGGTGAATCTCGGTACCGGACAGGGCACTTCGGTACTCGAGCTGCGCGCAGCGGTCGCCCGGGCCACCGGACACCCGATCTCCTACAGCGCGCGCGACCGCCGCCCGGGCGATGTGGCCGCGCTGATCGCCGACGCGGGCAAGGCGCATCGGGAATGGGGCTGGCGCGCACGCCACGACCTGGCCGACATGTGCCGTGACGCATGGCATTTCACCCACTCGAATCCGCACGGCTACGTGCTCTGACCGCTATCCGAGGAACAACAAATGACCAAGCTGACAGTTCTGGGTACCGGATACCTGGGCGCGACGCATGCGGCGTGTATGGCCGAACTCGGCCACGATGTGCTCGGCGTCGACATCGACGCAGACAAGATCGCCAAGCTGAAGGAAGGACGGGTGCCGTTCTTCGAACCCGAACTCGAGGAAGTGCTGCAACGCAATATCGAGGCGGGACGACTACGTTTCTCCACCTCGTACCGCGAGGCCGCCGAATGGGGCCCCGCGCACTTCCTGTGCGTGGGCACCCCGCAGAAGCGCGGCGAGTACGCCGCCGACCTGCGCTATGTCGAATCGGTCATCGACGAATTGGCCCCGCATATCACCGAACCCGCTGTCATCTACGGCAAGTCGACGGTTCCGGTGGGCACCGCGGCTCGGCTCGGGGCGCGGGCCAGGGCGCTGTCCCCGGCCGGTGCACAGCTCGAGGTGGCCTGGAATCCCGAGTTCCTGCGCGAGGGCTTCGCGGTCGGCGACACCTTGCGTCCGGACCGGCTCGTGGTCGGTATCGATCCGCAGCGGCCCGGCCGCGCCGAGCAATTGAGCCGGGAGATCTACGCGACGGCCTTGGCCGCCGAGACTCCTTTCCTCGTCACCGATCTGGCCACCGCCGAATTGGTGAAGGTGGCGGCCAATGCCTTTCTCGCCACGAAGATCTCGTTCATCAATGCCATGGCCGAACTGTGTGAGGCCGCCGACGCCGACGTCACCGTACTGGCCGACGCCATCGGGCACGACGCGCGCATCGGCCGCCGATTCCTGAACGCCGGCTTGGGATTCGGCGGCGGCTGCCTGCCCAAGGACATTCGCGCCTTCATGGCCCGTGCGGGCGAATTGCAGGCGCATCAGGCGCTGACCTTCCTGCGCGAGGTCGACAACGTCAATATGCGGAGGCGCACCCGCATGGTCGAGCTGACCCGTGACGCTTTCGACGGTTCGCTGATCGGGGCCAGGCTGGCGGTACTCGGCGCGGCGTTCAAACCCGATTCCGACGATGTGCGCGACTCTCCGGCACTCAATGTCGCGGGCCAACTCCAGTTACAGGGAGCCGATGTCACCGTGTACGACCCCCAGGCCATGGATAACGCCCGCACGCTGTTCCCGACCCTCGACTACGCCACCAGCTCGACCGAGGCCTGCGCGGGCGCCGACGCGGTGCTGGTACTCACCGAATGGCAGCAGTTCCGGGAGCTGGATCCGGTCACCCTCGCCGGGTTGGTCCGCGGCACCCGCGTGCTGGACGGGCGAAACTGCCTGGACGCCCAGCGCTGGACCGCGGCCGGCTGGACCTACCGTGGCCTCGGGCGTTACTGAGGTCGCGGCCGGACTCGGCTACCGGTCAATGTTGTCCGGTAGCCGATCGCCATTCCGCCATCGTGGCGTACCGGCTTCCAGCCCAGCCCACGATCGGGAACGGCGAGTGATAGGTGTTGTCTCGCAACATGATTCCCCCGACGGTGAAGTTCTCGGCCTGGACCAGCGCGGCATCGTCGTAGGCGGTGAACACATTGCCGGACACCACGATTCCGCTCAGCGTGCCCGCGATTCGCACCACCGGAGGCGTTTTCGCCGCAGACCTGCTCACCGTCACCGCATTGCCGTACACCTGGGCATCGAAGATCCCGGTGGCGGACGCGGGACCCGACAGGCCGCCCATGATCGTGATGCCGCCGTAGAAGTCGCCGCGCCGCCCATCATCGACCGAGCTGTTGAAGCGAATCACATTGCCGGTGTGGGCCCGATTGGCCGCATTGCTGAACAACAGGTAGCCGGGCCCGTCATTGGAGTAGGAGAGGTTGTGCTGGAGAACGCAATTCGAGGTGTTCTGGTCGAGGTCGAATCCCCCGCCGTCGGCGCTGCCGGTCCGATTGTGATGGGAGATATTGCGCTCGATGACGACGCCGGTCGAATCGTAGGCCCAGATGCCGTACGGGCCCTCCGGGGCCAGCGAACCCGCGCCGTTCTCGTACGCCACCGACCCGACCACGCGGCCACCGGATACGCTGCCGAGCACGATGCCGTTGCCGGTGTTCACCTGTGCCGCGGGGTCTCCGGTATTGCGGTACGCGACCACCTCCGACACTGTGATGTCGGTGTTCACGTACACCGGGCTGACCGCATCGAACGCCGGTCCATAGGTCGCCACCCCGGATCCGCGATTGTCGCTGGCGACCACGCGGCGCACCTGCACGCCGTGGAAGCCGGCGTCCGAGCGGGTGGCACCGATCGACACCCCATTGCGGAAGCCACTGACCTCCAAATCCTCGACCACGATTCCCGACGGGCGGGTACCGGGCCGATCGGTGAAGACCGTGACCCCGTCGGCGGCGCCGCCGGTGCCGGCAATCGCGAGATCACCCACCCTGACCCCGCCGGTGTCCTGCACCAGCACGCCGGGACCGCCGCCCGCGGCCACTGTCGCCCGTCCGGTGCCGTACGAGCCGATCCACACCGGCCGGTTCACATCACCCGCATCGTCGGCCCCGAGCCGGAGTGTGCCCTCGAATACGTCGCCGCCGTCGAGTAGCACCCGGACACCGGGTTCGAGACGCTGCCGAGCGAGCCGGTCCAGCGTCCGCCACGCGGTGGCGGGGGTGCGTCCGTCCGCATTGTCATCGCCGGAATTGCTGAGGTAGAAGTCGTTCCGCCGCTCGCCGACAGCGCCCGTCCGGTCGATACCCATCAACGCCACAGCTGCCAGCACAACAGCGGTCAAGATCAATAGAGTCCGCGACTCGATCACGTTCCTAGCACGGGACAGCAACTTTTCGATGAATGCTGCATCGTAGCTCCAGCCTTGACGCACGTCATATCCAGCGGATTCCTACCGCCTATTGGTTCGACAACCAATAGCTGATAATGTGCTCGCTATTGGTTGCCTAGCCAATAAGGAGCCGGATGCCTAAAGCAGCCTCGACCCCGGGATCGGCCGGACGCCGTCGGCGCTTGCCGCCCGAGCAGCGGCGAACCGAGATCGTGGAGACCGCCGGCCGGTTGATCGCCGCCCACGGCATCCACAACCTCACCCTGCGCAGCGTGGCCGAAGAACTCGGCGTCGCCACCGGTCTCATCAGCCATTACTTCGCCTCGATCGACGACCTGGCGGTCGCGGGTTTCGCGCACGCCGCGACCGGTTCGCTCGACGGATGGGCCGCTTACGCCCGCATCGCGGCGGCCCCACTCGACCAACTCCGCCGCCTGCTCGACTACCGCCGCCATCGCAGGGACTTCCCGGCCCCGCTGCTGTGGGTCGACGGCTGGCAAGCCTCGTACAGCGAGCCGCACATGCGCGAAGAGGTGGTCCGGCAGATGGCGTACGCCCACACCATCATTGCCGGAATCATCAACGAAGGCGTCGAGGCCGGGCAGTTCTCGACCCCCGACCCGCACGGGTCGGCCTCCCGGATTCTCGCGACCGCACATGCCGTAACCATCCAGGCCGTACTTCAGGACGACGAAGAGTTCCTGCTCGTCGCCGATTTCGTCCTGGCGACCGCCGAGCAAGAACTCGGCTTACCGAAAAACGCACTACAGAGCCGAGGTGACTAACGATGGTCCGGGTTTTTCTCGTCGACAACAACGACCTGGTCAGATTCGGCCTGAAATCGGTGCTGCACAACGACTCCGCACTGGAGATCGTCGGTGAGGCACGCGACGCGGCAAGCGCCTTGGCGGCGATGGACTCGAAGCCGGTCGACGTCGTCCTCGTCGATATGGATCTGCCCGACAGCACCGGCATAGAGTTCTGCCGCCGACTGCACGCGGACTCCCGCGACATCAAGTGCGTCATATTCGCCTCCACCGCGGAGGCCGAAATCATGACTCAGGCAGCACTATCCGGGGCCGCCGGCTACCTCACCAGCAATCTTCCCGGCGAGATCATCACCCGCGCGATCCACACGGTCTCCGCCGGCCGACTGGCATTCGACCACCGCGTCACCGAAGTCCTGATCAGGCATGTCCGCCGTGAGAAAGAATTCGAGCACGCCCTGGGCGAACTGACCCCCCGCGAACTGAAGCTCTTCCACCTGGTCAGCGACGGCCTCTCCAACCACCAGATTTCCCAGGCCATCGACCTCGCCGAAAAGACGGTCCGCAACAACCTGACCGCCCTCTACGCCAAGCTGGGCGTGGAGAACCGAAGCCAACTGGTAACGCTGGCAGCGAAACTGCGCGAAGGAATCCTGCCGACGCAACCCCATGTGCCGGCACGCCGAGCGGGTCCGACACTCGGTGTGGTCACCGCATCATGAAAACTCTGCGACCTGCTGCTGCGCAAAGGATTCAGGTTCGGGGGCGGTTTTCACGTCAGCCACCCCGAAGGCCCGGGCCGGAGATGATTCTCCAGCCCGGGCCCTTTTGTATTGCGTGCTGTCAGCGGTAGGAGCCGGTGGTCAGGTCGGCGAGGACGTCGGGGGCCTTGGGCTGCCAGTTCAGGTGGTCGATTCCGGCCTGGCCGGTGACGGTTTGGCTGAGGGCCAGGGCGTCGGCGAAGTGGGGGCCGAGTTCGGTTCGGGCCTGGTCGAGGGGCCAGATCTTGGTTTTGCCGGAGACGCCGGCGGCTTGGGCTGCGGCGGCGGCGAGGTCGGCGACCGGGACGGCGGGCTGGGTGATGGCGTGCCAGATCGAGCCGGGCTGGGCCGCTTCGATGACCTTGGCGTAGAGGTCTGCGAGGTCGTCGATGTGGACCATGGGCCAGACGACCGCGGGGTCGGCGACGACGACGGGGGCTTCGTGTTTGCGGGCCAGGTCGACCAGTAGGGCGGGGATGCCGCCGCCGCGGCCGTGGACGATGCCGGGGCGGATGACGGCGGCGCGGATGTCGGCGTCGGCGAGGGCTAGGACCTGGCGTTCGATATCGGGGCGGTATCCGACGATGGGAATCGGGTTGGTGGGGGCGGTTTCGTCGGCGCCGGTGGTCGCGCCGAGCACCCAGACGCCGCTGGTGTAGACGAAGGGTTTGCCGGTGCCGCGCAGCGGGGCGGTGAGCGCGGTGACGGCGGCCGCGTCGACGGCCGGATCGCCGCTGGGGGTGGCCAGGTTGACGAGGGCGTC
This sequence comes from Nocardia inohanensis NBRC 100128, assembly GCF_001612945.1. Lineage (GTDB taxonomy): Bacteria > Actinomycetota > Actinomycetes > Mycobacteriales > Mycobacteriaceae > Nocardia > Nocardia inohanensis. The sequence goes on along the minus strand of NZ_BDBK01000017.1, from coordinate 270,810 downwards.
GATGTCGGGGGTGACGGCGGCGGTCAGGGATGCGGGGTCGGTCAGGTCTCCGGTGCGGGTTTCGTACTTGCTCGCAGCGATGGCGCCGGGCCGCTCGAGCGAGACGATCTCGTGGCCGAGGGACGAGAGATGTTCGGCGACAGCGGAACCCACGTAGCCGCCCGCGCCGATGAGTAGTACACGCATGAGAATCTCCTCTGGTTGCAACAGCCGCTCAGAGCCGGCACGGGCTCATGAACGGTACCCCCGTAAGGTATTACAGCGGGACATTTTCCGCCAATCATGGTCCGTCGCACGGTTTCACCGGGCCTTTCGGGGATTCCGGGCGGGATCCGGCCGCATACTGACGAGGTCGGCGGTTTCACGCCGGGTGAGTGATATGGCGTACGGAGACGGTCATGGCTGCTGCCGACCCTCGGGAATTGTGGTGTCCACTAGCGACTTCGGTGCATCCGAGGCTGGCGGCCATCGCGGCCGGCAGCAGGGATTGGCTGGACGGGCACGAAGTGATGCCGGCGGATCGACGGGCGGGGTTCTGGGCGGGCGCACCGCACGAGCTGGGGTCCTACACCTATCCGCGCGGTACGCGGGCGGGCGCACAGCTGGCGACCGATTTCATCACCTGGCTGTTCGCGTTCGACGATCTGTACTGCGACGGGAATCGGATCGGGAGTGATCCGGTCGAATTCAGTGCTGTCATAGGCGATTTGATCGAAGTGCTGGAAGCGCCGGCGAGTTCGCCGGTGCTGCCCGTGGCGCGGGCGCTGCGGGATCTGGATCGGCGGGTCGCGGCCGCGGGTTCGGCCGTGCAGCGCAGGCGATGGATCGATGACACCGAGAAGTATCTGCTCACCAAGTTGTGGGAGGCCGGCAGACGGCAGGCCGCGGCACTGCCACCGCTCGAATCCTACGTGCATATGCGCAGGCTCGGCGGGGCCAATGTCGCCTGCCTGATGCTCACCGATATCAGCCTGGGATGCGAGGTTCCGGGCACGGTCATGTGCGAGCGGCCCATGACCGAACTGGTCAAAGCCGCAGCCGATCTCGCCGACCTCGACAACGACCTGCTCTCCTACGCCCGGGAAAGCGGGCCGGACGAGGAATTTCCCATCAATGGCGTGACAGCGGCGGTCCTGCACGGGGCCCGCGATACGGCCGCCGCCATCGACCGCGTGCTGGCGTTCCGGAACGCGCGAATGCACGCGCTGGTGGAGCTGTCGGCGCGATACGCGGAACCGCCCGGCACCCCGGCCGCCGAATTCAGTCGCGGAGTGTGCGATTGGGTGAGCGGTCACATCGCCTGGATCATGAAGTCCGGTCGATATTCGCCGCTGCCCGTGCGGTGACCCGCATCCGCAATCGCCGGGGTTGCAGCGTCGCGGACCGGGCGGGGCGAGTGTCGTTGCCGGACAAGGGATGCAGTTGCCAGCGCGCCACGATGGTGGCCAATGCGAGGGTCATCTCGGTCATGGCGAAGTTCTCGCCGATGCATTTGCGCGCGCCGTCGGCGAAGGCCAGGAAACTCCCCCGCGCCGATGGTTTGGCACCCGGCTGCCATCGATCCGGGTCGAAGCGTTCGGGCTCCGGATACAGGTCCGCCCGGTGATGGATGGTGAAAGCGCTGTACAGCACCGTGGTTCCCGCCGCCAGCGCATGGCCGCCGAGTTCGGTGTCCTCACCGACGGTGCGGGTGACGAACCAGACCGGCGGCCGCAAACGCAGGGTCTCGGTGATGATCCGGCTGGTCAGCGACAGCCGGGGCAGGTCCTCGTACCGTGCCGCCCGCCCGCCCAATATCTCGACTTCGTCGTAAAGCCGTTCCGCGACAGCGGGATTCCGGTCGAGCAGCTCCAGCGCCCAGGTCAGCGCGGTGCCCGTGGTCTCGGTGCCCGCGACGAAGAACGTGATGACCTGATCGCTGATCTCGAGATCACTGAACCCCGCCCCGCCCTCGTGCGCGGCGATCAGCGCCGAGAGCAGATCGCCGTGATCGACGCCCGCGGCACGCCGGGCCGCGATGATCTCGGCCAGCGCGGCCCGGAGATTCGTGATCGCACGCCGGTAGGCACGGTTACCGGGCGTCGGCGCCCGCAGCAGCGCGGACGGCAGTACCGTACGCATCATCATCGCCCGCACGACACGGTCGACATCGAGCAACATCCGTTGCGAAACATCTTGCGGCACAGTGTGACTGAACAAGGCAGCGGCGGTCACCCCGGAAGTGAGCGCATGCATCCCCGCCTTGACGTCGATCACCTCCCCGTCCCGCCAGGCCCCGGTGAACTCGTCGATCCGCCGGCTCATCACCGCCGCGTACTCCCCGTTCCGAGCCGGGTGGAACGCCGGCTGGAGCAACCGCCGATGCCGCCGATGCACCGAATACGGGCAGGTGACCAACCCATCCCCCAGCATCTCCCGCACCCGATCGAGCAGCGGCCCACCCTTGTCGAAGATCCGATCCCGCCGCAGCAACTCCAGCGTCAACTCCGGATCACAGACCGCCACCGCGGTCACCGGCCCCAGCCCGACCCGCACCAGATCACCGTGCTCGGGCAGCGACCCCAGAAACCGGAGCGGATCCCGCAGCAGCGAAACCATATGCCCCACAACGGGTAACCGCTTGGGAACGGTGGCGATCGGCAACCGGACACTCGCCGACATGGCGCCTCCCGCTACGAGCTGCTGCGCGCGGCGACTGATCGGGCCGCATGGCGTCTTCCAGTATGCTCCGGTATGCGTGATGCCTGAATACGCTTTGATCGGGTACTTCGGTCAGAGTCCACGTGAAGATTCGCCGACGCGGAATTCATTGAAATGACAGTTCCGGAATCCCGTCCCAGACAGTTATGGTGAGCCATGGTCAGCTCCACGAATATCGTCGCCCCGCTCTTCGACCGCGTCGCCGCGCTGTACGACCTGGACATCGTCCAGCGCTTCACGTATCGGATCGAGCAGAACCACGTCATGACCCGGCTGCGAGAGCTGCGGCCCGAGCGCATCCTCGATGTGGGCTGCGGCACCGGCCTGCTCACCATTCGCATGCTGGAAGAGCTGTCCCCCACCGAGATCCACGGCTGCGACCTGTCCGAAGGCATGCTCGCCAAGGCGAAAGCCCGCTCGAGTGCCGTGAACTGGCTGCACGGGCGCTCCGAAGCCTTGCCGCTGCCCGACGCCTCGGTCGATGCCGTCACCTGCACCGAGTCGTTCCACTTCTACGACAAGCCGGCCGCGCTGGCCGAATTCCATCGGGTGCTGACGCCGGGCGGGCACGTCGTGATCTCGATGATCAATCCGAGACTGGCTCCGGCGCAGCGCATTCTGGATTGGCAGGCGTTCGGGCAGGCCAATTGGCCCAGTCCGCGCCAGATGCGCCGGCTGTTCACCGAAGCCGGATTCCGTGATATCCAGCAGTCGCGGGTACCCCGGCCGGGCGGGCCGTTGATCCCGAATTACGTCTGGGTCGCCACCCGCTGAGTTCCCGGCCGCTCTATGGCCTCGATGCCGGCGAGGATGGCACGTAGTCCGTACTCGAATTCCACGTCGGTGTCCGCGGTCGCCATATCGGCGACCAGACCGGCGGTGCGGGGGTAGCGGCCGGCATCTACGAGCCGGCCGAGACTGTCCGGGTCATAGGGGGTTTCGCTGTATTCGACGCCGGTACGGGCTTGCTCTTCGATGGCGAAGCCGGTCGTGTAGTGCAGGATGATCGGGAACACGCGACCGGCCGCGGGGGGTTCGAAGCCGGCGTCCTCGAGCGTGCGCAGGGTCAATTCGACGGTGCGCCACATGGTTTCGTCGCTGATGAAGGTGCCCGCGAGGACCTTCGCGCCGTCGCGATAGCGCAGCATGGATCGGCGCAGGCGCTGCGCCATCGCGATCAGCCAGTCCTGCCACGGTTCGCCCTGCCGCGGGGCTTCGACACCGTCCACCGCGGCGATGAAGACGTGCTCGGCCATCGCGTCGAGTAGTTCACGCTTGTTCTTGACATGCCAATACAGGGCGGGCGCTTGCACATTCAGCGCGCCCGCCACCTTGCGCATGGTGAGGCCGTCCAGTCCGGCCTCGTCGAGCAGGTCCAGCGCGGTCTGCGCTATCACCTTGGCGTCCAGTTTCACGGCCGCCTCCCTTCTCACCCTTGACACCTTAACAACGTTCTGGTCTCCTTAACATCGTTAAGCGATTTAACGTTGTTAAGGAGAACGGGTCATGGAGACAACGGACGTGGTCATCGCCGGCGCCGGACCGACCGGGCTGATGCTCGCCTGCGAACTGCGGCTCGCCGGGGTGCGGGTGGAACTGGTCGACGGGCTCCCGGCGCGCACCGGCGAATCGCGGGCCGGCGGCATTCACGCCCGCAGCATGGAGATCCTCGAGGCGCGCGGACTGCTCGACCGGCTGGTGCCGCAGGGCCGCATCATGCAGGCCGGTCACTTCGGCGGTCTGGCCTTGGATTTCAGCGACTTCGAGACCCGGCAGCCGCATATGCTCGCCGTCCTGCAATCGATCATCGAACGCGAACTCGACGGGCGCGCGGGCGAATTGGGGACCGAGGTGCGGTGGTCCTCACCGGTCATCGGCTTCCAGCAGGACGCCCTCGGCATCGAGGTCGAGATCGGCGGCCCCGCACCCCGCCGGATTCGCGCCGCCTACCTGGTCGGCTGCGACGGCGGCCGCAGCTCGGTCCGCAAACTCGCCGGTATCGCCTTCGACGGCACCGACGCCACCGCCACGGGCATGATCGCCGATGTCGAACTCACCGACCCGCCCGCCCAGCCCTTCTTCGCGCACCGCAGCGGCGCCGGCGACTTCTCGGTCGTGCAATTCCAGCCCGGCTGGTACCGCCTGGTCGTACAACGCCACGACCTGGTCCTCCCCCGCGGCACCGAACTCACCTTCGACGAATTCCGTACCCACTTCACCGAACTCGCGGGCACCGACTTCGGCATGCACAGCCCGCGCTGGGTCACCCACTACGGCGACGCCGCTCGCCAAGCCGACCGGTACCGTTCCGGCCGCGTCTTCCTCGCCGGCGACGCCGCCCACATCCACTACCCCGCCGGCGGCCAAGGCCAGAACCTCGGCATCCAGGACGCCGTCAACCTCGGCTGGAAGCTCGCCGCCGTCCTGAACGGCAACGCCGCCGACACTCTTCTCGACACCTACGAATCCGAACGCCACCCCATCGCGGCCCGCGTCCTGAAGAACACCCGCGCCCAAACCGCCCTCATGCGCCCCGGCGCCCACACCGACGCCCTGCGCGAAACCATGAGCGACCTCATCGCCATGGACCAGGTCCGCAAACGCCTCGGCCTGATGATCACCGCCCTCGACATCCGCTACGACACCAAGTGCGATCACCCCCTCGCCGGCCGCCGCATCCCCGACGCCGACCTGACCACCGCCACCGGCCCCACCCGCACAGCCGCCCTCCAGCGCACCGCCCGCCCGATCCTGCTGGCACTCAACGGAACCGACGTACCGAACGTCACCGCATGGACAAACCGAATCGACATCGTCACCGCCGGCACATCGCGCTGGACGGTCCCCGAACTCGGCGAAATCACCCCTCCCGCAGCAGTTCTCATCCGCCCCGACGGCTACATCGCCTGGGCCACCGACGATTCCGATACCACCGGCCTGACAGACGCCCTCACCGACTGGATCGGCGCAGCCTGAAGCCCTCCACCCGCCCGGCGATACTCCACCACGAAGGCCGCATCCATCCCGAGCTCACGAGTTCTGGTGGCTCCCGCGGGCGACCCGAGCGGATCGGTACGCCCGGGCAGCCGTGAGCGGGGTAGCGGGTCAATTGTGGGGCGGGAACTGGCCGTTCGCTTGGATGGTGGTTCCGTTCAGGGTGTAGACGACGGTGCTCGGGCCGCCTTGGGGGCAGCACATGGGGTCGTTGTTCTGGGTCCAGCGGTAGGTCACGGAGACGGTGTTGCGGGTTTTGCCCGCCATCATCGTGTACATGTATGGCTCGGCGGTGGCGGTGCCGAGGTACTGGCCGGCGGTGAAGAACAGGACGTGGGTGTAGGGGTGATTGGTGTTGGTGTTGACCGTCATCCAGGAGAGGACGCCGTCGCAGCCGGCGGAGATCGTGTCGTCGCTGGCCTGGCCGATCGACCAGGTGCCGATCGGCGCGGCCGCCAGTTTGGTGATTGCCTGCTGCGCCAGGCTGGAATTCGAGTCGAAGCAGAGGCCGTGGCCGCTGCCGGCGGGGGCGCCCTGCTGTTGCGCGGCGGCAGGCACGCTCTGCTCCGAGGTCGCGGGCTGCTGCGAACCGGAGGAGGCGCTACAGCCGCTGACGGTCGCGAGCAGCCCCGCGGCCAGTGAAACCATGGCCGCCGACTTGATATTCATCGATCCCCTCCGAAATTCGATCGTCGAGCTGAACATCGGGGCGTCCCGTTCCAGCGTTATCGGCGGCTACATCCGGTCCGGCGCTCCGATCCCGAGCATGCCCAGTCCCGCGCACAGCGTACGGCCGGTGAGGTCGGTCAGTACCAGCCGGGATGCCCGTACCGCCGGATCGGGGGCTTTGAGGATCGGGCACTGCTCGTAGAAGGAGGCGAAAGCCGAAGCGACGCCGAAGAGATAGGCCGCCAGCCGATGGAAGGCCAGGCTATCGGCGACCTCGGCGACCACCTCCGGGAAGGCGAGCAATTCGATGGCAAGCGCCCGTTCGGCCGCCGCCGCGACCACTACCGGCGCACCGTCCCGCACCGGTTCGCCGCCGCTCTTGCGGAAGATCGACTGGATCCGGGCATTCGCGTATTGCAGATACGGCCCGGTATTGCCTTCGAGGGCCAGCATCCGATCGAAATCGAAGACGTAGTCGCGGGTCCGATCGGTCGACAGGTCCGCGTACTTCACCGCGCCGATGCCGACCTGGGTAGCGACCCGTGCCTGTTCTTCCGCCGACAGCGCCGGATTCTTCTCCGCCACCACGACCGCGGCCCGTTGCCGAGCCTCCTCCAGCAATTCGACCAGTTTGATGGTGCCCCCGGCCCGGCTCCGCAGCACCTTGCCGTCGGCTCCCAGCACCGATCCGAATCCGATGTGCTCGGCCCGCGCCGGATCCGCCAGCCACCCCGCCGCCCGCGCGGTGGCGAACACCATCGCGAAATGCTGCTGCTGCGGGGAGCCAACCACGTACAGCAGCCGAGTGGCCGCGAGTTCGCCGACCCGATCACGGATGGCCGCCAGATCGGTTGCCGCATAACCGAATCCGCCGTCGGACTTCCGCACGATCAGCGGCAGCGGCGTGCCGTCCCGCCCGGTGAACCCGGCCGGGAAAACACACTGCGCGCCATCGCTGACCTGAATCAACCCCAGCCGGTCGAGGTCCTCGACCACGGACCCGAGCTCCTCGTTGTAGGCCGACTCCCCCACGAAGTCCGCGTCGGTCAACCGCACCCCGAGCCGCTCGTATACGGTCCCGAAATACCGCTTCGATTCCCCAACCAGCAACCGCCACCACCGAATCGTCGTCTCGTCCCCGCCCTGCAAGGCCACCACCCGCCGCCGGGCCCGCTCCTTGAATTCGTCGTCGGCATCGAACTTCTTCCGCGCGGCCGTATAGAACCCCGACAGATCCCCCACCGACAGCTCCCGAACCGCTTCGGCTTCCCCGATATCGGCCAGATGCTCGATCAGCATGCCGAACGGAGTCCCCCAGTCCCCCAGGTGATTCCGCCGAATCACCCGATGCCCGACCCATTCCAGGGTCCGGACCACCGCATCCCCGATCACGGTCGAGCGCAGATGCCCGACATGCATCTCCTTGGCCACGTTCGGCGCGCTGTAATCCACCACGACGGTCTCCGGCTCCGCCGCCACCGGCACCCCCAGCCGCGCATCCGCGTTCACCGCGCCGATCATCCGCCCCAGCACCGCGTCATCGACGGTCAGATTGATGAACCCGGGCCCCGACACCTCGGCAGTCGCGATCAGACCCTCCAGCTCCGCGACCGCGAGCACCCGCTCGGCAACCTCCCGCGGTGCCACGCCCAGCCGTTTCGCCAAAGGCAACGCCCCGTTCGCCTGGAAGTCCGCGCGCTGTGAACGCTGCACCACCGGATCGGCGATCCCCCCGCCGACCTCCGCGAATGCCCGCGCCAACCGCCCCCGCAGCAACTGTTCCAGGGTCTCCATGCAGCCACCCTAGGTGCGCCCCGTCCGTGATTCATCGCATTATTTGGGCGACCATGGAGGGTATGAGCATCAAGATCGACGCACTGGATTCGGCGTTGCTGGCGGAGTTGGGGCGGGATCCGCGGACGCCGATTCTGGAGTTGGCGCAGCGGCTGGGGGTGGCGCGGAATACGGTGCAGGCGCGGATGAAACGCCTGGAGGGGTCGGGGGCGGTGCGGGGCTACGCGCCGGATGTGGATCTGGCGGCGGTGGGGTTCGGGGTGCACGCGTTCCTGGGCGTGGAGCTGGATCAGAACAAGATGAACGACATCGTGGAGGCGTTGCGCGAGTTTCCGAATGTGCTCGAGGTGCATGCGACGACCGGGCGCGCGGATTTGCTGGTGCGGATCGCGGCGCGCTCGCAGCAGGATCTGCTCGGGATCATCCAGCGGGTGCATTCGGTGCCGGGGGTGAAGCACACCGAGACGATGCTGGCGTTGGCTACGCCGATCGAGTACCGGTCGCTGCCGCTGGTTGAGCAGTTGACCAAGAATCCGGAGGGCGGCGCGGTGTGACGTGGGTCTCGCGGAGACCGAGCAGAATGATGTATACGACGTAGTGCGCTAGATCACTTTTGAGCAGATTGATCAACTTTTTCTGCGGTTGTTGACACCGATCACACGGGACGGCAGATTTCGCTGCACCGATTGCTTCGTCCTTCGTTCGCGGCTCACGACCTGGGCTGCGGAAAGTGTGGTGACTGTTCATGACCGACGTTGCCTGGGAGCCTTCCCTCGCGCAGACCGCGACGGCCGCGCCCTACGATCTCGCCGACCGCTACCGCTCGGGTGCGGGTCCGGTTCTGCTGACCGGGGTGCAGGCGATCGCGAGATTGCTGGTCGAACAGCATGTGCGGGACATCAGAGCGGGGCGGCGGGTCGCCACCTTCGTCTCGGGGTATCAGGGGAGCCCGCTGGGCGGCGTGGACAAGATGCTGCTGGGGATGCCGAATGTGCTCGCCGAGCACGACATCAAGTTCGTGCCGGGCTTCAATGAGGAGCTCGCGGCCACCGCGGTGTGGGGCAGTCAGGCCGATCTGCCGGCGGGGAACGCGACACACGATGGGGTCGTGGGGGTTTGGTACGGCAAGGGTCCGGGCGTGGACCGGGCCACCGATGCCATCCGGCACGCGAATATGTACGGGGTCAATGCGCGCGGCGGCGTCTTGCTGCTGGTCGGCGATGACCCGGCGTCGAAATCCTCGACCGTGCCCGCCGTGAGTGAACGATCCCTGGCGGCGATGGGCGTGCCGGTGTTGTTCCCGCGCAATGCCGAAGAGATCGTCACGATGGGTCTGCACGGGGTGGCGCTGTCGCGGGCCTCCGGGTGCGTGGTCGCCATGAAGATCGTGGCCGATGTCGCCGACGGGGCGTGGACGGTGGACGGATCGGTCGCCGACCTGCCCATCACGGTTCCCGAAGTGCGGTGGGAGGGAAAGCCTTTCGCCTACCGGCAGCGGCCGATGGCGGCGCCGACGGACAGCGTGCTGGCCGAGGCGGATCTGTACGGGCCGCGCTGGGAGACGGTGCGCGCGTACGGCGCGGTGAACGGGCTCGATGTGATCGAGGTGAATCCGAGCGCGGCCAAGATCGGCATCGCGGCCACCGGCACCACCTTCGACGCGGTCCGGCAGGCGCTGGTGGATCTGGGTGTCGATGACGCCGCCCTGCACCGCGCGGGGATTCGCTTGCTGCGCATCGGGATGCCGTATCCCGTTGGCGCGCAACAGGTCACCGAATTCGCCGCCGGGCTGGAACAGCTGATAGTGGTCGAGGACAAGACCGCCTTCATCGAAACCCAGATTCGCGAAATCCTCTACGGCACAGCGGATGCGCCTAGGATCCTCGGCAAACTCGATGGACGGGGCGCGCCGCTCATGCCGTTCGACGGCGAGTTGACCGCGGGCCGCCTGCTGGGTCCGCTGCGCCGCGTGCTCCGTGAGCATGTCGAACTGAAAAAGGCCGCGCCGCCGCCGCTTTCACTGGAAGTGCTCTCCGCCAAGCGCACCCCCTACTTCTGTAGCGGCTGCCCGCACAACCGCTCCACCGCCATCCCCGAGGGTTCGATCGGCGGCGGCGGTATCGGCTGCCACACCCTGGTCACCATGTCCGGCCGCAGCGACAGCGCCGTCACCGGGCTCACCCAGATGGGCGGCGAGGGCAGCCAGTGGATCGGGCAGGCCCCGTTCACCGATGTGCCGCACCTGTTCCAGAACATCGGCGACGGCACCTTCTTCCACTCCGGGCAGCTGGCCATTCAGGCGTGTATCGCCGCCGGGGTGAACATCACCTACAAGCTGTTGTGGAACGAAGTCGTCGCCATGACCGGCGCGCAGGATGTGGAGGGCGGGCTCGGGGTCGCGCAGCTGACGCACAAGCTGACCGTGGAGGGCGTCAAGCAGATCATCATCTGCGCCGACGAACCCAAGCGGCACAACCGCAAAGCCCTCGCGAAGGGCACGCTGCTGTGGCATCGGGATCGGCTGGACGAGGCGCAGCGGCTGTTGCGTGAGATCGAGGGCGTGACGGTGCTGATCTACGACCAGCACTGCGCTGCCGATGCGCGACGCCAGCGCAAGCGCGGCACGCTGCCGGTGCGCAATACCCGGGTGGTGATCAACCAGGCGGTGTGCGAGGGCTGCGGCGACTGCGGGACCAAGTCCAATTGCCTGTCGGTGCAACCGGTCGAGACCGAGTTCGGGCGCAAGACGCGCATCGATCAGACCTCCTGCAACACCGATTACAGCTGCCTGGACGGCGACTGCCCGTCGTTCGTGACGGTGGAGGTATCGCCGGACAAGAACGGGCGCAAGGGCGCTCGCAAGAACTCCGAACCGCCCGCGGTGGCCGATCCGGGTCTCGGCGCTCCGCAGGGCACGCAGAACGTGCTCATCGCGGGCATCGGCGGCACCGGCATCGTGACGGTGAACCAGGTGCTGGCCACGGCCGCCCTGCGCGCCGGGTACGCGGTGGAGAGCCTGGACCAGATCGGCCTGAGCCAGAAGGCCGGACCGGTCCTTTCCCACTTGCGGTTCTCCACCACGGAATTGGAGCCGTCGAACCGGCTCACCCCCGGCAGCGCGACCTGCATTCTCGCGATCGATCTGCTGACCGCCGCCGACCCCAAGAACCTGGCCTACGGTGATCCGGCGAGCACCATCGCGGTCGCCTCGACCAGCCACACCCCCACCGGCGACATGGTGTACGACAAGTCCGTGGCTTACCCGGCCACCGGTTCGCTGCTCGATCGGCTTGCCGCGGTGACGAATTCACAGCGCGCCTTCGATGCGCTGGCCGCCGCCGAAAGCCTTTTCGGCAATACCGCGGCAGCCAACTTCCTGATGGTCGGCGCGGCCTTCCAGACCGGCGGACTGCGCCTACCGGCCGAGGCGATCGAAGAGGCGATCGGCATCAACGGCGTCGCGGTGGCGGCGAATATCGCCGCCTTCCGCTGGGGCCGGGTCGCGATCGCCGATCCCGCCGTCTTCGCGAAGGCCACCGAAACCGCACTGCCGCAGCGCGGCCGCCCCGAGCTCCCCGCTGAACTGCTGGCGGGCACCACCTTCGACGGCGAGGTCAAGCGCCTGGTCGAACTGCGGGCCGCCGAGCTGATCGACTATCAGAACGCGAAGGTCGCTCGCCGCTACATCGACACGGTGCAGTTCGCCTGGTCGGCGGAGCGTGCGGTCACCGAGCGCACCGACTTCAGTCAGGCGGTGGCGCGTGGCCTGCACAAGTTCACCGCCTACAAGGACGAGTACGAGGTCGCCCGCCTGCTGGTCGATCCCGCCTTCCTGGCCGAGGTACAGGCCCAGGTGCCCGGTGGTGAGAACCTCACCTACAAGCTGCATCCCCCGGCCCTGCGGGCCCTCGGCCGCAAGAAGAAGATCGGCCTCACCCCCAAATCGCATGTGGCACTGAAGGTCCTCGCCAAGGGCAAGCGCCTGCGCGGCACCAAGCTGGACCCCTTCGGCTACGCCCACGTGCGAAAGGTGGAGCGCGAGTTGCTGTCCCAGTACACCGACCTGGTGAACCGGCTGGCGACCACCCTCACCCCCGCGAACTACCGCACCGCCGTCGAAGCCGCCGGCCTGCCGGACCTGGTCCGCGGCTACGAGGACATCAAGCTCGGCAATGTGGAGCTGTACCACGCCCGCCTGCGCGAGCTCGGCCTCGAATAATCGAGGCCGGACTGCCGCAGCGGCATCCCAGAACCACAGCACGCCAACCGAACTACAGCCCGACAGCCCGAGCCACTGCACTCCGTCATCCCGGCGTGCTTCTGGCCGGGATCCACACCCCACGCACCACAACCCCGTGCGCGTGGACCGAACACCCCCTCGTCATCCCGGCATGCTTTTGGCCGGGATCTCACCGCCCGAAGTGAGATTCCGGCCAAAAGCGCGCCGGAATGACGGAGGGGACAACGAACGCCCGCCCACAAGGCAAGGGCATCCAGAAAGGATTCACAGTGTCCGTAATGCACACCGATGCAGGGGTTTTCGGTCGCTCGGAGGAGTTGAGCGCACGCCGCCACGAGCAGGTGATGTTCTGCGAGGACGACAAGACCGGGCTGAAGGCGATCATCGCCATTCACTCCACCACGCTGGGCCCGGCGCTCGGCGGCACCCGCTTCTACCCGTACGCGGACGAGTTCGCGGCGTTGCAGGATGTGCTGCGGTTGTCGTGGGGCATGACGTACAAGGCCGCGGCGGCGGGGGTGAACCTGGGCGGCGGTAAGGCCGTCATCATCGGGGATCCGGCCGTACACAAGACTCCGGACCTGCTCGCGGCTTACGCGCGGTTCGTGGAAACCCTTGGCGGCCGGTACATCACGGCGGGCGATGTGGGCACCAATACCGATGACCTGGATCTGATCGGGCAGCACACCCGGTATGTGACCGGGCGCAGCCGGGCGGCGGGCGGTTCGGGTGACAGTGCCCGGCTGACCGCGCTGGGCGTCTTCCATTCGATGCGTGCCGGTGCCGAATCCGTTTGGGGTACAGCGTCGCTGGCGAATCGGACGGTCGGCGTCGAGGGTGTCGGCAAGGTCGGGCGCGAACTCATCGAACTGCTGCTCGCCGATGGCGCGGAGGTGTGCGTCACCGATGTCGACGAGGCTGCGCTCCAGCGTGTTTCGGCCGATCACCCGTCGGTGCGGCTGTTGAGCACGGTCGCCACCGCTCCGGTCGACGTCTACGCCCCCTGCGCCCTGGGCGGCACCCTCACCGCGTCCAGCGCCGAGGCCATCGAGGCCAAGCTGGTCTGCGGCGCTGCCAACAACCAGCTCGCCACCCCGGAGATCGAGTTCGCGCTGAACGAGCGCGGCATCACCTGGGTCCCCGATTTCGTGGCCAATGCCGGTGGCCTCATCCAGGTGGAAGGCGAACTGCGCCAAGCCACTCCGGAGGCGGTCGAAGATGACGTGAGGGGCATCTTCGACCGCTGCCGGGAGATCATCGCGTCCGCGCGCGCCGAGGGCATCGGCACCGGCGCGGCCGCCAATCGTTTCGCCGAGCGCCGGCTCGACGCCATTCCGCGGTCGATCTGAGCGCGGTAGTTCCAGAGAGGAAATGAACAGTGTCGTTCGCCAGCGGTATGTTCCGCACCAAATCGGTTGAACAGTCCATCCGGGACACCGACGAACCGGATTCCAAGCTACGCAAGGACCTGACGGCCCGGGATCTCACCATCTTCGGTGTCGCGGTGGTCATCGGCGCGGGCATCTTCACGCTCACCGCGCGCACCGCGGGTTCGGTGGCGGGACCGGCGGTTTCGCTGGCGTTCGTCTTCGCGGCCATCGCCTGCGGGCTGACGGCGCTCTGCTACGCCGAGTTCGCGTCCACGGTGCCGGTGGCAGGCAGCGCCTACACCTTCGCCTACGCCACCTTCGGCGAGGTGATCGCCTGGATCATCGGCTGGGATCTGATCCTGGAGTTCGCCCTGGCCGTCTCGGTGGTGGCGAAGGGGTGGTCGCAGTATCTCGGTGAGGTACTCGGTTCCCGCCCACCGATTCTGGAGATCGGGTCTATCTCCTTCGACTGGTGCGCGGTGCTGATCATCGCCGTGGTCGGCGTGCTGCTGGCGACCGGCACCAAGCTCTCCTCTCGCGTCTCGGCCATCGCGGTCGCCATCAAGCTGGCGGTGATCGCGCTCGTATTGGTGGTCGGCGCAACGTATTTCAAGGCTTCCAACCTGACGCCCTACATTCCGCCGGCTCAGCCGTCGGAGAAGGCCGAGGGCGTGCACCAGTCGCTGTTCGCCTTCCTCACCGGTTCCGGCGGCACCCATTACGGCTGGTACGGCCTGCTCGCCGCGGCCAGCCTGGTGTTCTTCGCCTTCATCGGCTTCGACGTGGTGGCCACCACCGCGGAGGAGACCCGCAACCCGCAGCGGGACGTGCCGCGCGGCATTCTCGGCTCGCTGGCCATCGTCACGGTGCTCTACGTGGCGGTGTCGCTGATCCTCACCGGCATGGTGCCCTACACCGAGCTGGCGGGCGGAAACGCCACCCTGGCAACGGCTTTCGCCATCCACGGCGATATGTGGGTGAAGAACATCATCTCGATCGGCGCGCTCGCCGGCCTGTCCACCGTGGTCATGGTCATGTTCCTGGGCCAGACCCGGGTGCTGTTCGCCATGTCCCGCGACGGCCTGCTGCCGCGCGGCCTGGCGCACACCGGCAAGAAGGGCACCCCGGTCCGGCTGACCGTCATCGTGGGCGTGGTCTGCGCCCTGCTGGCCGGGTTCGTCGACTTCGGCACCCTCGAGGAAATGGTCAATATCGGCACCCTGGTCGCGTTCGTGCTGGTCTCGATCGGCGTGATCATCCTGCGCCGCACCCGCCCGGACCTGAAGCGCGGCTTCCGGGTGCCGCTGGTCCCGCTGGTCCCGATCCTGGCCGCGCTCTCCTGCCTGTGGCTGATGATCAACCTCTCCATCGAGACCTGGCTGCGCTTCGTGATCTGGATGGCCCTGGGCACCGTCATCTACTTCGCCTACAGCCGCCGGCATTCGGTGCTCGGTAAGTCGAGCGCACCGAGTGAGCCGGCTCTCATGTCACACTCGCGGACCTGACGTCGTCATCCAGGCGAACCACCAACCACGGTGGAACCGCTTGGAAGGACCGTGATTTCAATGAACACCGCTTACCACATCGTCGCCGTCGTCGCCGCGCTCTGGATCGGCTTCTCGGGCTTCTCGCTCGCCACCCGCAAGGACTTCGTGGTGGAACCGCTGGTGCAGTACGGGGTGCCGCAGACCTGGTGGACTCCGCTGGCGGCGGCCAAGGCGGCGGGCGCGCTGGGCCTGGTGGTCGGGTTCTTCATCCCGGCCATCGGGGTGGCGGCCGCGATCGGGCTGATCCTGTACTTCGCCGGCGCGGTGCTCACCACCATCAAGGCCAAGTCGTACGGCACCTCGATCTTCCCGATGCTGTACCTGATCCCCGCCGCGGCCGCGCTGGCCTTGCAGCTGGCTCGGTGATCTGCCGACCGCGCCCCACCATCCACCCTGCGGCCATAGCGAAAACGCTATCGTCGCAGGGTGGATCCGTTACGTCAGCTGCGCTACTTCATCGCCGTCGCCGAGGAACTGCATTTCGGCCGCGCCGCCGACCGGCTCCACATCGCGCAACCCGCGCTGAGCCAGCGCATCCGCAAACTCGAACAGGACCTCGGCGCGCGCCTGCTCGACCGGGACAGCAGGCGGGTCGAGCTGACCGAGGCCGGACAGCTGCTGCTCGCCGAATCCCGCGATCTACTGGCCCGCTGGGAGCGCACGAAATCCCTTGTCGGCAAGGCACATCGGGGCGAGATGGACGCGCTGCGCATCGGGGTGCCGCCGGAGCTGGCCGGCCGGGTGCTCGCCGATATCCTGGTCGCCGTCGAATCCCGGGACGTGCGGGTCGAACTGCACGAACTGACCACCGCCGAACAGTTGCGATTGCTCGCCGACCGCGAACTCGACGCGGGACTGCTGCAATTCCCGGTCGATGTGATCGGGTTGGAATCAGGGCCGGCCGTGGAGACTCCGCTCGGCGTGGTGCTGCCCCGCGATTCCCCACTGGCTGCCCGCGCCACCCTCACCCTGGCCGATCTGAGCGGCCACGGACTGATCATCTTCCCGCGCGCCGCCGCCCCCGGCCTCTACGACACCACCCTGCGCAGCTGCTGGGAGCAGGGCTTCCGGCCCACCGCCGTCCATCACGCCCGCAATCCCGAATTCGTGCTCGGCATGGTGCTCTCCGGCCGCGGCGTGGCCTTCGACCAGGGCATGGTGGCGCAGAAGGAACCGCGGGTGGTGTGGCGTCCGCTGCCGCCGGGCACGCTCACCCGCCGGCTCGCCCTCACCTGGCCCGCCGCCGCACCGCATCCACTGGTCCGCGAACTCGCAGCGGTGATCGCGGGAATCATTCAGGGCGATGGGGCATCCCGCCCGGCGCCGGTGCGGGAGGCGCCGCGACGGCCGTGGGATGTCGTGTATGGGGATGATGATCGAGGCATTCGACCGCTTGCCGCGCCGCCACCCCGATCAGCCGATCCAGCTCCGGCTGCCGGGGCGACAGATCCCCGCTCCGAGTGAAAACCGCTACGGCGTAACGATTTCCGTCCGGATACTCGACCACGCCGATCTCGTTGCGGATGCCGGGCAGTGTCCCGGTCTTGGACCAGAGCCGGATCTCGGACCCGAACGCCGACGGCAGGCGCTGCCCGGCGACCTGCTGGCGCATCAGATCCCGCACCCAGCGGCAGGCTTCCGGCGGGGCGGCGGCATCGGTCCCGATCAGGGTCAGCAGCCGGGTCATCTCGCGCGCGGTACTCGCGGTGGTGCGCAGCGGGTCCAGCGCCCGGGTGCCGAATATCTCGTCCGCGCTCAAAGCCGGGAAACGCCGCGCGAATTCGTCGGCGTCGCGCGCCCCGATGTCCTCGGCCATGGTCTGCCAGATATAGCGCTGCGCTCCGGCGACCCGGGTGGCGGTGAGTCCGAGTTCGCGCAGCAGGGACCGCACATTGTCCACGCCGACCCGGTCGAACAGCAGGTCGGCGGCGGTGTTGTCGCTCAGCGACAGCGTGAAGAACGCCGCGTCCCGCAGGCTGAGCTCGACATCGTCCAGGCAGCCCGCGGTGCCGATCCCGCCGAGCCGGTCGGAGGCCCGCACCCGCACCCGGTCGGCCGAGTCCAGCTGCCCCGCCATCACCTGGCGGGCGAACTCCAGCACCAGCGGCACTTTGACCACCGAAGCCAGCACCACGGGCTCGTCGGCGCCCGCGCCGAACTCGGCGTCGCAGTCGAAGCAGCGGGCGTGCACCCAGCCGCGCGCCCCGGCCTTCCCGAAGATCTCGTCCACCCGGCCAGCATTCCCGGTCCGGCGCGGGATTCCGAATTCGCGGCCGCACGCGTCGATACGCTGCGACGATAAGGCTTTCGATATCGGTTTCGGACGATCTTGGTCTTGGACAGCAGCGCTCCACCCGTGATGTCGTGGAGACACGGCGGAGCGCGAGGGCGACCGCCGATTCTTCCGCTCCCGAAATGATTGCGAGGCAGTCCATGTCGACCCTTCGTGCCCGAGCCCTGCTGGCGCTGGCCCTGCTGCTCCCGGCGACGGCCGGTTGTGAGAGCTCCCCGAAAGATGCTGCGGCACAGTCGGTATCGGCCGACGAGCAGGGCGATCGGCTCCGCACCCTGGAGCAGGAACACACCGCGCGGGTGGGCCTGGCCGGCATCGATACCGGCACCGGGCGCAGCTACGCCTATCGCGGCGACGAGCGGTTCGGCATGGGCTCGACCTTCAAACCGCTGGCCTGCGCGGCGCTGCTGCGCGCCCACCCGCTCGGCACCGGGTACTTCGATCAGCTCGTGCGCTTCACCCAGGACGAGGTGGTGACGAATTCACCGATCGCCGAAACCCGGGTCGCCACCGGCATGACCGTGCGGGAACTCTGCGATGCCGCCATCACCCGCAGCGACAACACCGCGGGCAATCAATTGCTGAAACTGCTCGGCGGTCCCGAGGCGCTCACCGCGTTCCTGCGCAGCATCGGCGATCAGGTCACCCGGCTGGATCGCTGGGAACCCTTGCTGAACAGCAATATTCCGGGTGACGAACGCGACACCACCACACCCGCCGCCCTGGCCGCCGATTACCGGCTGCTGGTGGTCGGCGACGGGCTGGCCGAGCCGGAGCGGCAGCAGCTCACCGCGTGGCTGCTCGACAACAAGACCGGCGGCCCGCGCATCCGGGCCGGGATTCCGGCGGATTGGAAGACCGGCGACAAGACCGGCAGCGGCGATTACGGGGTGGCCAACGACGTCGCCGTCACCTGGCCGGCCGGCGTCTCCGCGCCGCTGGTGATCGCGGTGCTCACCACCAAGACCGAGCCGGGCGCACAGGCCGACAATCCCTTGGTCGCCGCCGCCGCGACGATCGCGGTGGACGCCGTCCGTTAGTGCGAGGATGAGCGCATGCGCCTGATCGACCTGTCGGTTCCGCTGCGCACCGGGATGCCGGTCTACCCCGGCGATCCGGAGGTGCGTATCTCCCCCGCGCTGACCGTCGCCGCCGACGGAGTCAATGTGCTGCACCTGGATATGGGTTCGCAGACGGGGACGCACGTGGACGCGCCGATGCATATCGATGATGCGCTGCCCAGTCTGGAAGCGCTGCCGCTGGAACGGTTCACCGGGCCGGCCGTGGTGATCGACGCGCGCGGGCTGGAGCAGCGGGCCGCGATCGGGCGTGAGTATTTCGAAGGGCGGGTCGCCGCGGGGCTGATCGTGCTCATCGCGACGGGATGGTCGGCGCATTGGGGTTCGGTCACCTATCTCGCCCACCCGTACCTCACCCCCGAGGCCGCCGCCTACCTGGTCGAATCCGGGGTGCGCACCATCGGCATCGATGCGTTGAGCGTGGATCCCACCCCCGCGCACGAGATTCCGGTGCACCGCATCCTGTGCGGCGCGCACGCGGTCATCGCCGAGAACCTCACCGGCCTGGACGAACTGCTGACCGCCCAGGACGCCGGACATGCGATCACGGTTTCGCTGTTCCCGCTCAATCTGCCGGGCGCGGACGGAGCACCGGTGCGGGCCGTGGCGCGCATCGACATGTGACTGAAACGTCACTGTATCTGATTCTGTGGCGCTGCCCACTCGATCTTCGTAGACTGCTCGGGACATGGGGGTGTCGGGGCCCCCGAACACGCGCTCGAAATAGAAAGTCGCTCACTGTGAACCGTTCCGCCCTAACCACTTTGCTGGCCACCGCAGCCATCCTCAGCGCCACGGCGGCCACCGCATCCGCCGAGATCGTGCTCACCGATGCCGCCGCCTCCACCGATACCAAGGACAAGAAGGACGAGGACGTGATGACCGCGGTGACCGGCAGTGCGGGCGGCGGCTCGGTGCAGAGCGCCGGCAGCTCGGGCGGGCTGGCCTCCACCGGTTCGACCGGCACCGGCTCCTTCGGCCTGCCCAATCTGGACAAGATGATCTTCGGCGACTTCAAGAACCTGTGCGTGGCGCTGGGCAGCGCGCACCCGATCTCCGGTGAGGCGTCCTTCGGCTGCAACACCATGAACGTCAAACCGGGCGACGCCGTCCCGGGCACCAAATAGCTTCCCCGGCAGTTCGCGGGACCGACTCGTTCGAGCATGAGAAAGGGCACCGGCATTGCGCCGGTGCCCTTTCTGCGGGTCGAGACCGATCAGCGGTTGTCGTCGGCGTTGCCGGCCTTCCACTGATCCCACGGAATATTCCAGTCACCCAGCCCGTCCACGCCGGAGAGCGTGCCGCCCACCGTGTTCTTGACGATGGTGATGTCGCCGCGCTTGGCGTTCTCGTACACCCAGCGCGCGTTCTCGGGGCTCAGGTTCAGGCAGCCGTGGCTGGTATTGGTCGAACCCTGTGCGCCGACCGACCACGGTGCGGAGTGGAAGAAGATGCCGGAGTAGGAGATTCGGGTCGCCCAGTCGATCGGGGTCTTGTAACCGTCGGGCGAGTTCACCGGGACGCCGTAGGTCGAGGAGTCCATGACGATCTTGTCGAAGCGGTCGCTGACGATGTAGATGCCATTGTCGGTGGGGGTGTTGTTCTTGCCCATCGAGGTCGGCATGGTGCGGATGACCTGGCCGTTCTTCTCCACGGTCACCATTTTGGTGTTGTCGTCGGCGGTGAAGACGGTGGCGTCGCCGATGGTGAAGGTGGAGTGGATGTCGCTGTCGCCGACCAGGCCGTTGCCCAGATCCTTGCCGTAGACGCCCACGGCCACATCGACCTTGGTGCCCGGGGCCCAGAAATGCTCGGGCCGCCAACGGACTTCGCGATTGTTCACCCAGTAGAACGCGCCCTCGACCGCGGGTGTGGTGGTGATCTTGATGGCCGCCTGGGCCGCCTTGCGATCCGGAATCGCCTCGTCGAACTGGACGGCCACCGGCTGACCGATGCCGACCGTCTCGTTCTCACCCGGCAGCAGGTACGGGTGGGTGCGATTGTTCGGCGAAATAGTGCTGAAGCTCATAGTGGTGTTCGCCGCGCCGCCCAGCCCGATGGCGTCCACCGCCAGCTTGTAGGTGCGCGCAAACCCCAACTGCTCGGTCAACTTCCACGACAGGCCGTCCGGCGCGAGCTCCCCCGCCACCGGCTTGCCCTCGGGATTGGTCAGCGTCACATTGGTGAGCTTGCCGTCCTCCACCTTCAACACCAGCGGATCGCCGGGCGAGACGCCCTTCTGGCCATCCTTGACCGGAGCCACCAGCTTCGGCTTCACCAATTCGCTGAGCGGATTGGAATCGATTGCGACAGCGGAGGAATCCTTCGACGATCCCCCCGAGCAACCGGCCACCGCCAGCATTGATACGGACAACACCGCCACGGCCGCGAGCAACTTCCTCGACCGGCGCCGGCCCTGACCTTCGATCATTTGCAACCCCACTTCACGTCTCGGTGCGCAGTCGGCCTCCGGGACCCGGCCCCGACCACGCCTGCTCGACCAGCCACGCCTGCGGAATCGGTCGAGACCACGCTCGGAACATTCTGCCAGGACCAAGCCCCGACCAACGACCAAGCGTCCGCCCCCGCAGGGCTCACCCCTACATCCCTCGCGCCCCCGCCCGCGTTAACACCGTCAACGAATTCCGTCCATCCCGGCAAAACACCCCCCAACCAGCCGATTTCACTTTCCTCGTCCCCGCCTGTTAATCTTTCTTCCGCACCGCAGACCGACGATACGGCGGCCGGCGAAGCATCACGCGCCATTAGCTCAATTGGCAGAGCAGCTGACTCTTAATCAGCGGGTTCGGGGTTCGAGTCCCTGATGGCGCACAAAACGAACGCCTCGGCAGAGCATCGCCGGGGCGTTTGTCCATCGCGGGCAGCCCCACCGCCGCCCGCGAAGCACCACCCAGCGCCATTAGCTCAATTGGCAGAGCAGCTGACTCTTAATCAGCGGGTTCGGGGTTCGAGTCCCTGATGGCGCACAGTATGAAGGCCCCGGCGGTTCGACTGCCGGGGCCTTTCGCGTGCCGCCGCGGCGCGGCGCGCTGACGTGCCGGATTCGCCTGCCTTGTTTCAGGCCACTTTCGCTGGCTACTCGGGTGACGGCCGGTGCGTCGCGCCGGTGTCACCGACAGCGGAAGAGGTCCAGACTCATGATGATGCTCACTCCCACCGCCGCCGAGGCGGTCCGCGACATCACCTCCGGCGAAGGCGTGCCGGACGATTGCGGCTTGCGAATCTCGACCGAGGACAAGGCCCAGACCTTCCAGCTCGCGGTCACCACCGGGCCGGCCGAGCAGGACGATGTGTTCACCGCCGAGGGGGCGCGGATCTTCCTCGACCCGGAATCGGCCGCCTTCTTCGAGGACAAGATCCTCGACACCGGCCTGGACGCGACGGGCAACGCGACCTTCGTCGTCGGGCCGCAGGGTCCCGCCGCTCCCTAGCGGTTCCCGCTCAGGCTTTTCGATGCGGCTCGGTCAGTCCCGCAGCAGCCCCGACACGACGCGCAGATCGGCCACGAACCCGCGGTATGCCGCGTCGCGATCGGGGTCGCGCAGGACCGCCGAGGGATGCACGGTCGCGACGGCCCGGAAATCGGGCAGCTCCAGCACCGTCCCGCGCTGACGGGTGATGCGGAAGTCCTTGCCCAGCAGGGATTGTGCGGCCACCGCACCCAGGCAGACCACCACCTCCGGATGGATATCGTCCAGTTCGGCCGTCAACCACGGTGTGCAGGCGACGATTTCGGTCCGCCCCGGCTTCTGGTGAATGCGCCGTTTCCCCCGCTCGCTGAACTTGAAGTGCTTCACCGCATTGGTGATGTACACGCTGTCCCGCTCGATACCGGCATCCGCGAGCGCCCGATCCAGCAACCGCCCCGACGGCCCCACGAACGGATGCCCCGCCACATCCTCCCGATCCCCCGGCTGCTCCCCGACCAGCACCAGCCGTGCGTCCTCGGGCCCCTCCCCGAAAACGGTCTGCGTGGCATGCCGATACAACTCGCACCCATGGCATCCGCACGCGGCCTGCCGTAATTCGGCCAGGTCCGCCCCCTCCGGGACATAATCCGCCGCCGTCATCGCATACTCCTTCCGACCGATGGATTCATCGCTGTCGAGATCGAGGCGCGGCACGGTATTCCCCATCCAGGCTACCGCCGGTCGCGGTGAGCCGGTCATCCCGCGACCGCCGCGGCAGTGCCGGAAACCCAGGTCGGCGGCGAGTTTCGTTGATATTCTGGGGTTTTCGAGCCGGGGGCGCGATGCCAGATCTCAGCTTCTTGTCGCCATTCATCGACCCGATATCCACCCATGTCGTTCCGTTGCTGAAGAAGATTCCGAAGCGGGCTTGGATAATCATCGGATCCGTTGCGGCGACCGTGGTGCTGTTGATCATCGGGTTCGTGGGTGGGCAGCGGTATGACGAGCGGGCGGAGAAGCCGGTCGCCTCGACCTATGTCGGCGGGCTCGATCTTGCGCAGCACTGTATTTCGTACGGGTTCACCGGGGTGAACGGGTTGTTGTGCATATCCGAGATCAACCTCGATCAGGCGTGCAACTGGCAGTACAAGCAGACCGGGATGCAGCTGCGGTTCTCACGGGACGATCCCTACAGCGGCGTTTGCTACAAATCGGAGAACGAGCCCGTCGGCGGGATCAAAGATATGCCGGGTTACTGCCGGGAGAGCTTTCCGACGAGTAACGAGGTGCGGCCGGCGGTGGTCAACCTCGGGGACAAGAAGACCTGGGTCTGCCAAGCCCCGATCGATATGCGGATCGCGTGCATCTGGCAGTACCAGTTGCGTGACGTGCAACCGCGCAAGGTCGACGAGAATTGGGCCTGCTACAAGTAGCGTCAGGCTTTGCGGGCCATCGCCGCGACGATCAGCTCCTCCCAGCTGGTCAGTTCCTTCTGTTCGAGGGTGGGCATATCGGCGTCGGGGTGCCATTGCCGGCAGGGCAGCAGGCCGTCGTCGAGCAACTCCAGGCCGTCGAAGAGGGCGAGGATGGCCGCGTCGGAGCGGAAGCGACCGCCGAAGGCGTCCAAGATCTTTCGCTCGGTCGCGGCGGCCTCCCGGGTTTGCCCGGGCCGGAAGTGCGAGAGGTAGACGAAGCTGCCGGAGGCGATCCGATCCGTCCAGAAGCGCACCACGCCCACCGGATCGTGCTCGTCCTCCACGAAGCTCAGCACCGCGCTGAAGAGCAAGGCGACCGGTTGGTCGAAGTCGATGAGGCGCTGCACATCCGGATGATCGAAGATCCGCCGCGGCTCCCGCACATCGGCTTCCAGCATGGCGATCCCGTCGTCGACCGCCAGCAGGGCGCGGCCGTGCGGGGCCACGAACGGATCGTTGTCGACGTAGACGATCCGCGCGTCGGGTTGCTGCCGCCGCGCGATCTCGTGCACATTCGGCTCGGCGGGCAATCCACAGCCCATATCGATCACCTGCCGCACTCCCGCCGCCGTGGCGGTCCGCACGGCCCGCAGTACGGCCGCCCGGTTCGTGATCGCCAGCTGTTCGGAACCGGGCAGATCCGCTTTGAAGGAATCGCCGAGATCCTTGTCGGGGCCGTAATTGTCGCGGCCGCCGAGGATGTAGCTGTACGTACGAGCAACGCTCGGCCGCGATTGCCGAGCGCGCATGGCGTCGATATTCACCTGTCACCCATACCTTCCGGTGTCCAACGGCGATAGACGGATTCGTTCCCACCGACGATAGAGGTCAGCACCCGGTACGCGGAAGCGGTTGCCGTATCTCGAAGGTGAGAGGGCCTCAATCGGCCGATACGACGGCTTGGAAACTGAGGTAGGCCGGGTGCTCCGGGTCGATGAGGATGGCCTGACCGGTGATCTCGCGCTTCTTCCAGCGCGGGATCATATGGCGCGGGAAGCTGGTGCGGCTCACCGCGATTCGCAGACGATGACCGGTGCGGAGCCGGGCCTCGGTGGGGTTGATCTCGATATCCAGATCGAAGGGTTCGCCGGGGATCACCGGCTCGATGGTGTCCGCGGTGAGCGGATGGATCGGGAACAGGAGTTCGCCGCCCACGCGGTAGCTGGTCTCCTCCTCGGTGTAACGGTGCGAGGAGAGCAGCGCACCGCGGGTCAGGGCGACCGAGGTGCCATCGGGGTGGACATCGCAGACCGTCACCGACCAGAAGGCGTCGGTGCCGTCGGCCACGGCGTGCAGGTGCAGGTTCATCGGGCCGGTGAGGGTCAGGCCGCCTTCGAAGGGTTCGGAGGTGAACGTGACAGCCGTTGCCTCGCTGCGGCGTTCGTCATTGCCGTGCGCGCGGCCGAGCAATAGCGTCACGCCCATGCTCATCACTGCGCTGTTGTTCGAGGCGGCACTGACGCGGCCGCCGGGCACCGGTAGGCGGGTCTCCACCTCGTCGGCCCGCGGGGACAGGCCCGCGTCGACGGCGGCGTGCGGGGCGGTGCCCGTGCGGTCGCCGGTCAGGTACAGCCTGCGGACCGCACCGGCGGCATCGGGGTAACGGTCGCGCTGAATCCAGCGGCCGTCGCCCTGACGGCGCACCGTGATCGGGCCGTAGCGGTCGATGCCGTTGTCGATGCCCTTGACCCAGCGGTCGAAGAACGCGCACTGGAGTTCGTCGATGGCCTGCGGATTGCCCGGATCACCGAAGCCGGCGCCCGGGGTGAGGTGATAGGAGTCGTCGACCAGCACCTGCTTCGGGCCGCCGGGCACCGGAATACGGTCGTACATACGGAAATTGGAGCGGTTGTAGACGTCGTGCCAGCCGCCGTGGATCCAGGTGGGCGTCTCGATGTCTTCCAGCCGGGGCAGCTTCTCGGCCCACATTTGATTGAGGTAGGCGTCCGGGTGGTCGTTGAACGCCAGCCGCACCGCCCGCCGCGCCCACCCCGACCGCTTGGTCAGGCGCTCGCGCAGGAACTCACCGGCCAAGCCCTCGCGCAGCAGGCCCGGCCAGGCCGGAAACCATTTGCCGCCATCGACTCCCAGAATCCACAGCAGCAGGCCCGGCGTCGGCACGCCACCGGTCAGCCCCAGCTCGCGCGGCGGGTCCTCACCCGCCTCGACGGCGAAGACCGCCCGCAGGCCCGCGGGCCGCTGCGCCGCGCTGTGCAGGGCCGCGATCGCCCCGTAGGACAGGCCGGTCACCGCCAGATCCCCATTGCACCAGGGCTGTTCGCGCACCCAGCGCAGTACCTCCACATAGTCCTGCTGCTCGCGCGGGCTGAAGAAATCCCAAGCGCCGGTGGAGCTTCCGGTGCCTCGCACATCCACCATCAGCCCGACGTAGCCGCGTGCGACGGCCGTCCGGTTGATGGCGAACGGCTCCAGCACGCCGCCCGCGGGGGTCCGCAGTACATCCCGCGCGGTCATCCGGCTGCGATCCGAGGCCCGCACCCGTCCCGCCAGCCGTCGCAGCGTCGAATTCGCCCGCATCCCATGGCGATTGAACATCTTGTTGTAGGGCGTGAAGTTCACGATGGCGGGCAGCGGCTCATCTGTCGCTCCGTCCGCGTCGCCCGGCCGCAGGATATCGGCCGAGAGCATCACCCCGTCCGACATCCGGATCGGAACCGTATTGCGCGCGAACAACTTCGGATACCGCACCGGGCCGATATCGAAGCGGGTGTCCGGAACCACCACGGATGATTCGGCTGTGGACAAGAGTTCGCTCATCACGAGTCCTCACGACGTCGGTATCGAACCCTCAGCCTAAATCGTCTGGGACAGTTTCCATAGGGGTTCGACAGGACGGCCGTCAGCCCAGTTCGAGGGTGGTCGCGCCGAAGACGCGTTCGCGGTGGTGGTCGCGGACCGGGCCGGTGTACATGCGGGCGGTCTCGAAACTCGGTGTGAGACCGGATTCTTCGGCCAGGCGGACGGCGGAGTCGTTGCACAGGGGGACATCCAGTGCGATGGCGGCGCCGCCGGCGAGTTCGGCGAGGGCGGCGAGCAGTTCGCGGGCGCTGCGGGCATCGTCGGCGAAGAGCGGGCCGACGCGCAGGCAATCGCGGGCCGGGCGGACGGCGGCGTAGCCGGTGAGCTCGCCGCCGGCGAAGCGCACCAGGGTCCGGTTTCCGGGGTCGGCCAGCCAGGTGGTGAGGAACGGCTCGCGATCGGCCGGGAGACAGGCGGAGTCGTAGGCGTGCACGGCGGGCAGGTCCGCGGGCTCCAGGGCGCGCACCGAACCATCGGACGGCGCCGGCTGGGGCACCCCGGTGAATCGCGCACTGCCGTAGGCGAATTCGAAGCCGCTGCGGCGATAGTTGCGCTGCTGGCCCGGAACCCCGTCCAGGCCGATGACGCGATCGCCCGCATGCGCCAGACCGGCCTTCCAGGTCGCCATTCCGAGCCCGCGACCGCGCAGGTCGGGGCGGACCAGATAGAAACCGAGGAAGGCGTAGTCGGAGCTGTAGTTGACCACCGAGACAGCGGAGACCGGTTCCCCGTCCAGGTGTCCGAGCAGGAACCCCTCGGGGTCCTGGGCGAAGAACGCCGCGGTGTCCCGCTCCCCTGGATTCCAGCCTTCGGCGGCCGCCCAGTCGGTGACGACCGACCATTGCTCACGGGTTGCGGGGGTGACGATCAGGGCATCTGGCCCGGCTGCGGCCTCCGGCATGCGTCCACGGTACCTGTCACCGGGCTGCGGTAGGGTCGCCTCGACAGTGTTCCCTACCTGCGGGGTTGCGAGAGATGGCCGACTACGCGCACTCCGATCACGCCAGCCGCAGCCGGGAGGAGAAGGCCCGGCGGCTGGCCGCCTATATCTGGTCGCGCGGGATCACCGGCGGCGAATTATTGGAGCTGCCGATGCCGCAGCGGCGCAAACTCGCGCGCGCCGCGGACGCCAACCCGCCGAGCACCGATGAGACCTGGCAGGTGGTGGCGCGCATGCTCGACGAGAAGGACGCCTGGGCCGAGCGCAATCCCGGGCATCCCTCGGCGCGGCGGGAGTTCGCGGACGAGAAGATTCTCTGGGTGAAACCACCGGTCAAGCCCTGGGAGTGAGGGCCCCGCCCCTTGACAGCAAGAAATGAACCGGGGTTCACTGCTTGCGTGTCACCCGATTACGAGAACCATGCCGGGACGCGGCCGGCCGCCTGGCGCGACGAGCTGACCGGCGGCGACGATTCGCTGTTCGAGGGGCGTCCGGAACCCGAGAGCGGATTCACCGGGCGCACATTGACCTACGAGGTGACGGGGCGGATCGCCCGGATCACCTTCGATCGCCCGGAGCACGGGAACGCCATCACCTCCGATACGCCGATCGAGCTGGCGGCCGCGGTCGAGCGCGCCGATCTGGATCCGCGCGTGCACGTGATCGTGGTGAGCGGGCGCGGGAAGGGGTTCTGCGGCGGGTACGACCTGTCGATCTTCGCCGAGAACAGCTTCGCGCCGGCGCAGGGGGCGCAGCCGACCGAGGGCACCGTGCTGGATCCGGCGGTGCAGGCGCGCAACCACAACCCTTGGGGCACTTGGGATCCCATGGTCGATTACGCCATGATGTCGCGGTTCAACCGGGGCTTCGCCAGCCTGCTGCACGCCAACAAGCCGACGGTGGCCAAGGTGCACGGGTTCGCCGTCGCGGGCGGGACCGATATCGCGCTCTACGCCGATCAGATCATCTGCGCCGAGGACGCCCGGTTCGGGTATCCGCCCACCCGGACCTGGGGGATCCCGGCGGCGGGGATGTGGGCGCACCGGGTCGGCGACCAGCGCGCCAAGCGGTTGCTGTTCACCGGGGACAGCCTCACCGGCAAACAGGCGCTCGAGTGGGGGCTGGCGATCGAAGCGCCGCCCGCCGATGAGCTGGACGAGCGCACCGAGGAGCTGCTGCAACGGATTTCGCGGGTGCCGATCAATCAGCTGGTGATGGCGAAGCTGGCACTCAACAGTGCGCTGCTGAATCAGGGCGTGCTGAATTCGGGCATGATCAGCACGGTTTTCGATGGCATCTCGCGGCACACCAGGGAGGGTTACGCCTTCCAATTGCGCGCCGCCACAGCCGGTTTCCGGGAGGCGGTGCGGGAACGCGACGAGCCGTTCGGGGATTGGCGCGGGCAGTTCGGCAAGCCCGAGCAGCCCGCCGACGACGCGGCCGGAAGTTAGCTAGCGGACTCGGGCAGGTCCGTACGCTCGGCTTCGGCGACCACCTTGGCCGAGAGCGAGCGCATGGCCGCCGCCTCGCCGGCGGTCAGCTCGTCGATGAACAGTCGCCGCACCAGGTCCACGTGATTGGGCGCGGCGGCCTCCAAGGCCGTGCGGCCCGCCTCCGTGAGCATGACCTCGCGGCCGCGGGCATCGTCGACGGCTTGGCAGCGGCCGACCAGTCCGCGGGCGGCCATCCGCGAGAGGTGTTTGGAGAGGCGGCTCTTGTCCCAGCAGATCTCCGCGCCCAGTTCCTTGGCGCGCAGGGTGCCGCCCGCCGCGGCGAGGGCGACCAGCACCTCGTAGTCCGAGGTGGAGAGGCCGTCGCGGGCGAGCCCGGCGGCGATGGCCGCGTCCAGTCGCTGCCGCAGCCGGATATAGGACTGCCAGGTCGCCTGTTCCTCGTCGCTCAGCCAGCGGGTCATGGGGTCCATCCTAGCGACGCGTAGTTGACACGGACACCAACGGCGGCCCGACGCGAGCCGCCCCGGCAATTCTCGAACTTCGTGAATCGGACATAATTTTTGAGCTTTGCGAAACATAATGCCCGCGAAGGCGATACATAATCGGCGCAACAGGACTATTGGGACATGTTCTGCCGGAACAGGTCCCGGCCGCGAAGGCTGCGAAGGGGTTTTACCTCGATAGATAGCCCATCCGGTTGACAATGCAACGTTGCGCCAGAACAGTAGACGCCGGACCGGACCGGCCACCGTGCCACAACCCCGCAGCGGTGGCGTAACCGCGCCGAACCGGGCCGCTACCAAACCTATTGCGCCGACATTGAGGAATACATGAACGTTCGCCGGCTACTCGTCACCGCCAGCGTTGCGAGCCTGACGTCTCTCGCCCCGCTCGCCGCCGCCACCGCCGACGTCCCCACCGGGTCGTCCGGCACCGGCTCCTCCACCATCGATACCGGCTCCGGCGCGACCGGTTCGGCGAATCTCACCCAAACCGGCTCCGCCGGCGGTTCCTACAAGAACTGCGACGAAGCCCGCGCCGCGGGCCACGCCCCCCTCTTCCGCGGTGAACCGGGCTACGGCCCCCACCTCGACCCCGACGGCGACGGATTCGCCTGCCCGACCGTCTAGTTCGGGCACCCGCGGGTTGATCCCGCGACAAACTTCACGGCCCCGATCCGGAGCGGATCGGGGCCGTGGCATACGAAGTAAAAGCACCCGGCGCCGTGTGGGCACCGGGTGCTTCGAAGTATTGGACGGTCGAGCGACCGGACCGCTCAGGCTCGGGAGGCCGCCGTGACCGCGGCGCGGGCACGGCGTCCTGTGCGTTCGACCCCGCTGGCGGCGGCCACGTCGGGATGCTTCGACGTCGGCGCGGCTGGGCCGCACGCCCGAGCCCGGGTCGCGGGGCGATGTGACTGTTTCCTCCCGATGCGGCGGGCCCCGGATCCGTCAGGGATCCGGGGCCCGGTTCACCGCAAGGCTATTCGCCGCTCAGCGGCGGAAGATCCGCACCAGCACCAGCGTGGCGACCAGGGCCCCGGCGCCGATCAGGCTGTACTTGATCTTCGGCTCGTTCACCTTGGCCACGAACGACTGCTTGGCATTGTCGGCCAGCCGCTGCGGATCGGCCCGCACCGCGAGTTCGTCGAGGGTGCTCGCGAGCCGGTTACGCGCGGCCTCGATCTCCCGCTCGATCGCCTCGGTGTCTCTCGCCACGTCACACTCCTGTCTGAAAGCCGCCACCCCGGACGGCGCTGTTGACCTGCCCTGGAGTGTATCGCTCACAAGCGGTCCGGCCCGTCTACTACCGTGCAGGCATGACCGAGAACCACCGACTCAGTCCCGGCGATGCCGCGCCCGCCTTCACCCTGCCCGATGCCGACGGCAAAGAGGTTTCGCTGTCGGACTATCGCGGACGCAAGGTGATCGTGTACTTCTATCCGGCCGCGAGCACCCCGGGCTGCACCAAGCAGGCCTGCGATTTCCGCGACAGCCTGGGCGAATTGAACGAGGCCGGGCTGGATGTCATCGGCATCTCCCCCGACAAGCCCGCCAAGCTCGCCAAGTTCCGCGACAACGAAGGACTCACCTTCCCGCTGCTGTCC
Organism: Nocardia inohanensis NBRC 100128; assembly: GCF_001612945.1. GTDB lineage: Bacteria > Actinomycetota > Actinomycetes > Mycobacteriales > Mycobacteriaceae > Nocardia > Nocardia inohanensis. The sequence continues at coordinate 239,897 of NZ_BDBK01000017.1, read as the reverse complement.
GACCCGGAGAAGGAAGTCCTCCAGGCGTACGGCGCCTTCGGCGAGAAGACCATGTACGGCAAGACCGTCACCGGCGTCATCCGCTCCACCTTCCTGGTGGACGAGCAGGGCAAGATCGAAGTCGCCCAATACAACGTGCGCGCCACCGGACACGTGGCCAAGCTGCGCCGCGAACTGTCGGTCTGAGAGAAACGAAAAGCCCCGGCCCGCACCGCAGGACGCCACGCGCTCGCGTCCGCGGTCCGGGCCGGGACTCGGGCCTCGACATCGCCCCTGCTCACGTCGAGATCAGTGCCCGCTTCGTGCATGCGCGGGCACTGCCCGTCTCACCGCTACCGCAGTTCGAACCGGTCTTCGTCTCAGACGCGTGGCAGCAGCTGTGCCGCCCACTGAACCATCATGTGCCAGTGGTTGTCCCACCATTTGGAAAATTCGGGGGTACCGACCGGAGGCGGGGCGAGTTCGCCCGGGAACAGGCCGCCATCGGCGGGTGAGCCGACGGTGTGGGTGGGGGCGGGGATGATCGAGTCGGTCGCGCTGGACTTCTCGCCTTCGGGCTGGGCTTTGATCAGCGGTTTCGACGGGCGCTCGGTGCGTGAATCCGGACCCCAGTTGAGGGTGGCCGGATCGACGGTGACGATCTCGGGTTCGGGCTGGAGTTGCGGGCTCGTCTGCTCGGTGAGCGGCGCGCCCGCCTCGGTCGGCTGACCGGGCAGGCCGTCGACGACGTCGCCGGCGGAACCGCTGTCGAGTCCCGGTTCCCCGATCGGCTGCTGGACGCCGTGGGTGTGCGGGGCATCGGCCGAGACGCGGGCGTCGATGAGCTTGGGTTCGGGCACGATCTTGGAGTTGTTGCTCGCGGTGTAGACCCCGCCGACCACCAGTCCACCGGCCAGCACGCTGGCGGCCGCGAACAACGCGGCGGTACCCCGCGCCCGCTTGATGCGTTCCGCGGCCTCCCCGGCGAACTCGGTCTCGGGCAGCGCGGCCAGCGCGGCACCGATGGCGGGTGCGTTGGCGGCCACCGAGCACGGAATGACGGGCGCGCCGAAACCGGACTCCAGCGCCGCGACCACGGTGGGTTCGCTTGCGGCCGAACCGATCAGCACCACCGCATCCGGTTTCACGCCGGCCGCATCGAACTGGTCCCAAGCGGCGGTGACGGCCGCGCGCATGGGCTCCTCGGTGGTGGCTCCGCCGTTCAGCGTGACCGCCGCCAGCACCCGGCTGCGGTCCGGATCGATCAGCGAGAAGGCCTGGAACCCCGGCACCACCTCGCAGATGGCCAGGTCCTCGAACTCGTCCACCCAGCTCATGGCGCGCGCCACGGCCAGATGCGCGGCCTTGGCCGACACCAGCGACGCCTCGTGCCAGGGCCCGGACGCGAGCCGCGTGACGATGGCCCGGCGTTCGGCGGCGTCCCGGTACGCGACCGCCGCGCCCACCACTTCGCGATCCGGTCCCAGCTTGTCCGCCAGCTCCTCCAGCACCGTCTCCACCGCGGCGGCGAGATCGGCTTTGGTGTCGCCGGCAATCTTTTCCACGCGCTCGTCCACCACGCGCTCGGTCAGTTTGTCACCGTCGGCGAGCGCCACCGCGCGCACAATGCCGCGCTCGGTAGCAACCCCGATGGTCACCGCGGAACGAACAACAGCAGAAGCAACCACAGATCAGCCTTCCAACGTTGTGACGATGCAACGAAACTCTGGTGGTTTCCGAGGGCAAGCCCCCGGACCCCCGATGCTTTCGGGGTTGGCGGGGCCGCGGCCCCCTTTCGTTTGCTGAGGGGCAGCTGGGAAGCAGCTGCGATGGTTGTTCGGAACCGTTCCCGGGTGTGGATTGGTGTGAAGCCACGACGAGATAGGGACACACGAAGTACCGCAGCGTGTCATCCGCGTGTCGCTACCTCTAGGCTGTTGAACGTGGAAGCACGCACGGGAACCAGGTCGACGCGGCGACCGGACCCCGCGTTGGAGTTGCAGGACGACCCGCAGGAGCTGATGCCGCGTCGCCGCCCGACGCAGGAACGGTCCAAGCGCAAGTTCGACGCCCTGCTCCAGTCTTCGAGAGAACTCCTGGTCGAAGTCGGCTTCGAATCCTTCACCTGTGAGGAAGTCGCGGCCCGCGCCGAGGTCCCGATCGGCACCCTCTACCAGTTCTTCGCCAACAAATACGTCATCGTCTGCGAGCTGAATCGCCAAGACCTGGTGGCGGTTTCCCAGGAGCTCTCCGAATTCCACGGCGAGATCCCGTCGATGGACTGGCTCCGCCATATGAACGCCCTGGTGGATCACCTGGCCGACCTGTGGATGACCGACCCGTCCCGCCGCGAAGTCTGGCTGGCAATGCAATCCACGCCCTCGACCCGGGCGACCGGCGCGATCCACGAGAAGGAATTCGCCGAAGCGGTAGCCCAGATGCTCCGCCCACTGATGCCGCGCACTCCCCGCGGCCGCCGCTCGATGATGGCCCAGGTGCTGGTGCACGTCGTCTATTCGATGCTCAACTTCTCGGTCCAGGACGGCCTCAGCCACGAAGACGCCGTAGCCGAACTGAAGCGACTCATGGTCGCCTACTTGCTGATTGCCGAGAAGGAGTCCCGAACCGGCGGCCAGCGCACGCCGGTCGAGCCCGACATGAACTAACCGTTGATCAAGTCCGCTAGTTCGCCCGGATCCTCCAGCACCACCATGGCCGCCGCCGTATCCCCGTCATGGGTCAGCGACAGGTGCACCCGCGCCCGGGGCAGGAATTCCGCCGCGAGCCCGTGCAGCTTGATGCTCGGCCGTCCCCAGGCGTCATTGACAACCTCGATCAACGGGTAAGGGTTGTCGCCGATTTGGGGGCTGCGCGCGAAGCGAGAGGAAGCCCAAGCCTTGATGACCGCCTCCTTGGCAGCCCACCGGGTGGCGTAACTACGCGCGGGATCGGTGCCCTTGCTCTGGCAGTAGCGGCGTTCTCCCGCGGTGAAACTCTCCCGGATCATGGTGGTTCCGGTGCGTTCCAGTTGTTCGGCGAACTCGGAGATGGTGACCAAGTCCAAGCCGATACCAAGGATCGTCACGGTGAGGGACTCCTCGATTCTTCTTGTGTGCTGTCGTTAGGCCGCAACATACCAGCGGAGCCTACGGTTCCGTAGGCTCCGCCGGCGTAAGTTGCGTTGCGCCGCAGGGCTATACCGGGACTTCGCCCCGGGAAAAGAAGGGGCGGGCCCGCGTTGACACGCGGGCCCGCCCAGCTACTTCGACCTACTGGCAGGCCGGGCCCTTGGGAACCGACACGTAGGTCGCGCCGGTACCCAGGCGGGCGGCCTGGCTGAGCAGGACATCGGCCTCGAGCTGGCGGGACTTCTCGGCCGGGGTGCCGTCGCCGCCGAGGCGGCGGTCGGCGGGGCGTTCGTACATCGGGGCGCCGCCGCACATGGCTTCGGTGAGGCGCTGGCGGCCGGCGAGCTGGCGCTCTTCGGCACGGCGCTGGTAGGTCTCGCGCTGTTCGGCGTCGGTGATGGCTTCCACGAAGGCCTGGGGGTGCACGATGGCTACCAGGCCGGAGACGTGGCCGAAGCCGAGGGAGGTGACGAGGCCGGCTTTGAGGGGGAAGCGGTCTCCTACCTTCAGGGATTCGCGGAGCCAGACCAGGTGGGGGTAGGCCCGCATCTTCTCGTCGACGCAGTCGAGGCTGCGGTTCGGCGGGATGACGCCCTGTTCGAGGACCTGGCAGAGGCCGATCATCTGGAAGGCTGCCGCGCCGCCCTTCGCGTGACCGGTGAGGGTCTTCTGCGAGATGACGAACAGGGGTGCGCCTTCCGAGCGGCCGATGGCGGTGGCCAGGCGTTCGTGCAGCTCGGATTCGTTGGGATCGTTTGCCGCCGTGGAGGTGTCGTGCTTGGAGACCACGGCGATCTCGTCCGGGGTGACGCCGAGCTTGGCGAGTTCCTTGGCCAGACGCGACTCCGGGCCGCCGCGACCCGCGCCCAGGGCGCCGAGGCCCGGAGCCGGAATCGAGGTGTGCACGCCGTCGGCGAAGGACTGGGCGTAGGCGACGACACCCAGGACCGGCAGGCCCATTTCGAGGGCCACCGAGCCGCGGGCCAGGAGAACCGTTCCGCCGCCCTGCGATTCGACGAAGCCGCCGCGGCGGCGATCGTTGGCGCGGGAGAAGTAGCGGTCGCTGATGCCCTTGCCCGCCATGACGGCGGAGTCGGCGGTCGCGGACATATCGCCGAAGCCGACGATGCCTTCGATGCCGAGATCGTCGTAGCCACCGGCCACCACCAGATCGGCCTTGCCCAGCTTGATCTTGTCCACGCCCTCTTCGACGGAGACCGCCGCGGTCGCGCAGGCGGCGACCGGGTGGATCATGCCGCCGTAGGAGCCGACGTAGCTCTGAACCACATGCGCCAGAGCGACGTTGGGCAGCGCCTCCTGGAGGATGTCGTTGGCGCGCGGTTCACCGAGCAGGTTGTCGATGTAGAGCGAGCGCATCGAGGACATGCCGCCCATACCGGTGCCCTGGGTGTTGGCGACCATGGCCGGGTGCACCCAGCTCATCAGCTCGGCGGGGCTGAAACCGGAGGACAGGAACGCGTCCACGGTGCAGACGATGTTCCACAGCGCCACCCGATCCACCGAGGAGGCCATATCGGCGGAGATGCCCCACTTGGTGGGATCCCAGCCGGTGGGGATCTGGCCGCCCACGAAGCGCGACAGCTTGGTCTTGCGCGGCACCCGAATCTCGGTGCCCGCCTTACGCGTCACCTGCCAGTCGCCCGCACCCTCGACCGGCGTGATGACGGTCTGCTCCGGGTTGGAGGCGTAGAACGCGCGGGCCTCGGCCTCGCTGTTCACCACGAAGGACAGGTCCTTGTCGAGGAACACCGAAGTCAGCAGCGGAATCGCATTGTCGATCATCGCGCCGTCGTCGCCGTAGCGCCGCACGCCGCAGCGTTCGACCACGGTGTCGTGGTAGCGCTCGGCCAGCTCCGATTCGTCCACGTACTCACCGGATTCGGTGTCGTACCAGCCCGGCTTGGGCTCGTTCTCCCAGGTGACCAGGCCGGTGCTCCACGCGAGTTCCAGCACGCCCGCGGCGGAGAGCTCATCGGAGACCTCGACCTCGAAGCGGGTGCGCGCCGAACCGTAGGGGCCGAGCTCGCCCGCGCCGACGATGACGACCATATCGTCGAGATCGGCGGTGACCGAACCCCATTCGGGGGTGGGCAGCTTGGAGGAGAGGGTCGGCGGGGCCGGCAGCGCCGCGATGGTGGCGACGTCGCTCTCGACCTTCGCGGCCTCCGCTTCCTCGGCCTCGGCGTGCGCACCCTTGGCGAGCGCGGCGAGATCCAGCTTGGCATTGGCCAATCCACCGGTCAGGTCGATCTGCTGCGGACCCGAAGCGGTCACCACGCGAGCCCGCGAGGTGCACCACTTGAGCAGCTCGTCGGCCATCTGCTGGGTGGACCAGGTCTGCACCCCGGCCGCCTCGACGGCCTCGACCAGCGGATCGTTGTGGCCCATCAGCCCGGTGCCGCGCACCCAGCCGATCAGCGCGTGCACCAGGGTGACCCGCTGCGCCCAGGACTTCTCGGCGCGCCACTTGGCGACCACGGCGTCGAGCGCGGCCTTGGACTCGCCGTACGCGCCGTCACCGCCGAAGAGTCCGCGGTTGGGCGAACCCGGCAGCACCACATGCAGTTTGGCGTCCACGTCGTGGTCCGCGCCCAGGACGGAGAGCCCGCCGATGAGCCGTTCCACCGACCACAGCAGGACCCGCATCTCCATTTCGGCGCGGGCGCCGGCGTCGGCGAGGTCACCGGCCACGCGGGGCGCGGCGAACGGCATCAGCAGCGTGGGGGTCATCGCCTCCTTGACGAGCACCTTCGCGCCACCGGCATTGTCGACCTGTTCGTTGCCGACCCATTCGATGAGGGCGTCGATATCGCTGTAGGAGGCCATGTTCGCGGGCACCACCCACAGCGCGGCGCCGTTGCGGGCGTTCTCGCGGTACAGCTTCTTGTAGAAGCTCAGGCGGGCATCGTCGAGCTTGGAGGTGGTGACGATGACGGTCGCGCCGCCGCCGAGCAGTCGCCCGGTGGCCGCCGCCGCGATGGAACCCTTACTGGCGCCGGTGATCACGGCGATATCGGAGGACCAGGCACCCGGCTCCGCGGCCGACAGGGCGGCCTCGGCGATGCTGCCGTAGACCCCGGCCAGTACCGAGCGGGCTTCGCTCTTGGCGCGCTCGCGCCACCAGTTCGCCTGCGTGGCAACGGCTTCCCCGGCTCCGGTGAAGCCGTCGACCGCGAAGTCGGCGAGCGCGGTGTCCTCGCCCAGCCACAGCCGGGCCAGATCCTCGCGGGCCGAGGCCCACCGGTCGTCGATGAGCACGGCCTTGCGGGCGTCGAAGGCGGGCGCGACGAGACGCGGCCAGTCCGAACCCAATTCGGCCGAGACCAGATCGATGAGCGAGTTGTCGGTGGCCTCCGGCGCGGAGAGTTGCTCGGCGTGGCCCAGCGATTCCAGGATCACCCGGGCGGCCTGCGCCAGCACGCCGTCGCGGCCGGTGATCTGCTCGGTGAACTCGCCCAGCGCCGCGGCGTCGACGGTCGCGCCGCCACCGCCACCGGCGGACGGCATGGAGACCGCGATGCCCCGGCGAGCGGCGACGGCCTGCACGGCCGCGTCGATCGCATTGTCGACGGCCGCACCGTCGTTCAGGCCACCGGAGACCAGGCCACCCAGGTCGCCGCCGCGGACGGAAGCGCCTTCGCGGGTGCCGAGCGAGACCTCGGCGGTGACGTGGCTGGCCCAGCCGTCGCCCAGACCCCAGACCTTCTTGACCCGATCGGCGATGGCGCCGGGCCGCTTACCGGACGGGCCAAACACCTTGCGCAGGTGATCGCCGATGGCATCGGAGAGCACCGACCCGAACGGCTTGTAGGTGCGGGCCAGGCGATCGACCGTATTGGACAGCGCACCCATATCGGCGTCGGCCGCACCGTCGATGGCGCCGAGCGAGAGCTCCGCACCGAGGTCGACGAGCAGCTGGTTCCGCCGCGAGGAGACGCCGTCGCAGAGGCCCTCGATGGTGTCCACCGGGCCGATCTGATCCATCCGCAGCTTGGTCCAGAGCGCGATGAGCACGCGGGTGGCGTCGGCGGCGGCGAAGGCGATGTCGTCGGGGGCCGGCCCACCGGTCGCCACGGCAACCGGGGCGGCGGCAGCAGCGGGAGCCGCTGCGGCACCGGGGGTTTCGGCAGGAGTCTCCTCCGGCTCCTCCACCGGCGCGGGATCGGTATCGGTGGCGTACACGATGCCGGACTCACGCTCGATGTTCAGCACCTCGACCACCGTGTTCGAGAACTGCGGCAGCTTCAGCGTGTTCGACGCCAGGTTAGCGACGGTAGGCGTTGCGGCCAAACCGATTTCGACGAACCGCTCCACCCCCAGCCCGCCGTGCTCGACATCGGTGAACAGCAGATCCTGGGTCTCGATCCAGCGCACCGGGCTGGCGAACTGCCAGGCCAGCAGCTCGACGAGCACCACGCGGCACAGCTCGACCGGCTTGGCGGCCCACTCGTCGAAGTTCGCGAGCACCTCTGCGAGGGGCTCGGACGGCACCAGGTCGGCGATCTCCTGGATGAAGTCGCGCTCCAGGTTGAACAGGCGCGGCACCAGGTTCGGAATGTAGCGTCCGACAAGCACTTCCGGGTGCAGATCGTCGGGCAGCAGACCCTTGAGCTTGTCCCGGAAGTCCGGCACGCCCGCCCGCAGCACGGTGGAGTGGAACGGCACGTCGATGCCCGGGATGACCACGAAGGCCCGCTTGCCGCCGGTCTGCGCCCGCAGCCGCTCGATCTCGACCTCGAGCGCCTCGAGACCCTTCACGGTGCCCGCGATGGCGTACTGCGCGCCGCGCAGGTTGAGGTTGACGACCTCCAGGAACTCCCCGGCCGCGTCGCCGATGCCCTTGACCCAGCCGATCACCTCGTCGTCGGCGATGCCGATCTGCGAGGGCCGGATGGCGGCCATGCGATAGTCGCTGCGGCCCTGGGCATCCCGGGGCACCAGCTCGTGCATGGCGGAGCCGCGCTGGAACACGACCTCGAGCACCGCGTGCAGCGGCAGCACGCCCGCGACGGCCGACAGCGCGTTGTACTCACCGACCGAGTGGCCCGCCAGCATCGCGCCTTCGATGAACGCACCGGCCTCCCGCAGTTCGGCGACCTGCGCCACCCCGAGGGTGGCCATCGCGACCTGGGTGAACTGGGTCAGGTGCAGCACGCCCTGCGGGTGCCGGTATTCGACGCCGCGCGCCTTGAGGTAGGTCGGATTGTCGCGCACCACAGCGAGAATCGAGAAGCCGAGGGCCTCGCGGGTGTGCTTGTCGGCCTCGTCCCAGACCTGCTTGGCGGCCTTGGAGCGGGTGCGTGCGTCCAGGCCCATCCCCTTGGCCTGAATGCCCTGCCCCGGGAAGGCGTAGACGGTCTTCGGCGCGGCGATGCGCCCGGTGCCGGTCATCACCAGATCGCCGTCGATGCGGCAGGAGACCTCGATGATCTCGGTGCCCGCGTCGACCGCGACCCGCTCCACCCGCACATCGATCTGCGCGCCCAGGCGCACCATGCCGAGGAAGCGGGTGGTCCAGGCGGTGACGGTGCGCGGCGGCACCTTGTCGCTCAGATCGATGGCCGAAACCGCGTGCTGCGCAGCGGCGGAGAGCCACATGCCGTGCACGATCGGGCTGCCCAGCCCGGCCAGCTTGGCGGCGTTGTCGGAGGTGTGGATCGGGTTGAAGTCACCCGACACCTGCGCGAACGCGGCCATGGCGCGCGGGGCTTGGATGGTGACGTCCCGGCGCCGGCGACGCGGGGTGTCGGTGGCCTGCGCCGACAGCGATCCGGCGGCGCGCGGCGGATCGGTGAGCTCACCGGTGCCGGTGCGGCCGCGAATCGCGAAGCGCTCCACCAGGGTTGCCACGGCCGGGGTGTTCAGCCCGTGGTCGCGCATGACGCCGACGGTGACCTTGACCTCGACGACGCGGCCCAGATCGGTGTCGGTGACCCCGGCGGCTTCGGCGCGCACCGCGAGCACGGCGTGCGCGCTCGGCAGCTCACCCAGCAGCTGGATCTGGTGATCGAGGTGCACCAGGTCGAGCATGCCCTCGATGACGCTGCCCGAGTCGGCGGTGCGGGTAGCGCCCAGCACCGCGAAAACGGCGGGCCAGCAAGCGCCCACGAGCACGTCCGGCACGGTGCGGCCGTTGGTGCTGAGGTTGTCGGGCAGGCCGGAGCCGGTGACGCCGGCGTGGTCGGCGACCAGGTCCGGGTTCCACGCCAGGTTCACGTGCGCGACCTGGGTGCCGTCGATGGTCTTGACCTCGGGCAGCGACTGTCCGGCCGCGACGGCCAGCAGCGCGGTCATGGCGGCTTCGGCATCGCCTTCGGTGATGACCGGCGCGCCGCCGTTGTACACCGAGACGGGCACGGTGATGCGGATGCGGACCGCGTCCTTGCCCAGCAGCGGGACGGTCAATTCCACGTAGGCGTGGTCGGTCTCGGGGCCTTCGGTGGCGGCGAGCGTGGCGCCAGTGGGCGGGTGAATCGCGCCCTTGCCGTTCATGATCCATTCGCCGAGGTCGCCCAGGCGATGGATCGGGTTGACGGTGGTGCGCCCGGCCCAGTTCACATCCGGTGCGGCGAGCACGATGTCCAGCAGGCCGTTCGCGACGGCGGCGCGGCGGCGACCGTCGACGGCGGCCGGGACGACGCCCGCGCGGACCAGGGAGTAGGCGGTGTCCTGTTCGAAGCGGTCGAGGAGTTCACCGACCGGTTCGTCCACCCGGGTGATGCCGGCGACGGCCACGGTGCCCGGAATGATGCACACCTGATCGGCGGTGTAGCGCGGATCGTGGGCCTGCCACAGCGAATCCGAACGCCACCAGCGGCGCACGTCCTGATCCACCACGGGCACGAAATTGACCGGCTTGCCCGGAATCTTGCACAGCGACACGAAGAACGGCACATCGGCCGGGTGCAGCACGGCGGACGCGATGGCCGGGTACTGCTCCTTCAGCGTGCAGATGGCCTTGACCGGGGTCTCGAACGCGGCATCCTCGGCGAACAGCGTCGGGATCTCGCCGCGGTCGGCCGGGTTGAGGCGGGATTCGGTGCGCCGCACCATCTCCGCGAACCGGTCGCGCCAGGTGATGTCCAGCCACACCGACTTGGTGGCGTCGGCGATGGCATCGGAGAAGTCGCCGCCGCAGTCGAAGTCCTTGCGGCGGTCCAGGCCCACGGCCAGCTCGACGTAGCGCTCCAGCCACTCCAGGTAGGTCATGGTGGCGACATCGCCGAAGTACGGCTTGGCGGTGCCGTTGAGGGCTTCGATGATCTCGTCGCGGCGCTCGGCCACGGCATCGGCGTCACCGGCGACCTCGTCCAGCAGTCGGCCGGTGCGGGAAGCGGCATTGTCGATCTCGTGGATGTCGGCGCCCAGCTGCGAACGGCCGGAGGCCATTCCGCCGGACGCGGTGCCCGCACCGACCCAGTCCGGGGTGCCGGGGGTGTCCACCAGCAGCTGCTTGACCTCGGGCGCGGTGGTGGCCTCCAGGGTGGCCATGGCGGCGGTGCCGACCAGGACGCCGTCCAGGGGCATGACCGGGTAGCCGTGCCGCTGCGACCAAGTGCCGGTGAGGTATTCGGTGGCGCGCTCGGGCGTGCCGATGCCGCCGCCGACGCAGACGATCACATTGTCGCGGCCGCGCAGTTCGGCGTAGGTGTCCAGCAGCAGGTCGTCCAGGTCTTCCCAGGAGTGGTGCCCGCCGGCGCGACCGCCCTCGATGTGCATGATCACCGGGTAGCCGGGGACCGCGTCGGCGATGCGCAGCACGGCCCGGATCTGGGCGACGGTGCCGGGCTTGAAGGCGACGTGGGTGATGCCGACCTCGGTCAGCTCCTCGATGAGCGCGACGGCTTCCTCGAGCTCCGGGATGCCGGCGGTGACGATGACGCCGTCGAAAGGCGCACCGGCGGAACGGGACTTCTGCACCAGGCGCTTGCCGCCGAGCTGAAGCTTCCACAGGTACGGGTCCAGGAAGAGCGAGTTGAACTGCACGGCGCGACCCGGGTGCAGCAGCTTCTTCAGCTCTTCCACGCGATCGGCGAAGATCTGCTCGGTGACCTGGCCGCCGCCGGCGAGTTCGGCCCAGTGGCCCGCATTGGCCGCGGCCGCAACGATTTTCGCGTCGACGGTGGTGGGGGTCATGCCGGCGAGCAGGATCGGGGACCGGCCGGTGAGCTTGGTGAAGGTGGTCTCGACGACGACGCGGCCGTTGGGCAGGCGCACCGGCTTGGGCGCGAATTCGGACCAGGCGGGGGCGACTTCGGGGGCCGCGCCCGGGGTGAACAGGCTGCGCTGGCCGCTGCGGGTGGAGGCGGCGAGCACGCCGACGCCGGTGCCCTTGAGCGAACCGGAGGTGAGGCGGGAGAGCAGATCACCGGGGCCGAGGTCCAGAATCCACTGCGCGCCTTCGGAAACCGTCCGATCCACGATGGCGACCCAGTCGATCGGATCGACGAGCACTTCCTGGGTGAGGCTCGCGGCCAGTTCGGCGTCCAGGCCGCACTGCTGCGCCCAGCCCTTGACCAGTTCGACGGTCTCGGCCAGCGCCGGGTGGTGGAAGGCGACCTCGACCGGGATGTCCTCGAATACCGGCGCGAAGACCGCACCGCCGCGCTGCTTGGCGTCGCGTTCCGCGGCCTGCTCGGCATTGATCTCGGCGCAGCGCTGGCGGACCCGATCGAGCTGGGCCACCGGGCCGCTCAGCACCGCGCGCCGGCGGCCGTTGCGGATGGAGACGACGGCGGCCTTCTCCGGCGCGACGCCGGTCATGACCGCCTCGACGACCTCGCGCAACTGCTCGGGATCGACATTGGAGACCGCCACCATGGGCGACTTCTCCCCCACCGGCATGAGCCCGCGACGCCGGGCGACGAGCCCGGCGGAGGCGCCGATGAGCTGGGCGATGGCCAGCAGCTCCGCATCACGCTGTCCGTGCACCTCGGCGGCGGTGGCGGCGATCCGGCCCTGCGAATGTCCGATGACGGCGGTGGGCGCGTGCGCCGCGGTGTCCAGCCCTTGCAGGCGCAGTGCGCGCAGCGCGGCGGCCTGGGTCAGGAACACGCCGGGCATGGAGACGGCCGCGGAGCGCAACACCTGCGCTGACGGCGCTCCCGACACCTCCCCCTGCTCCGGGTCGGCGATCTCTTCCTCGAGCATCCAGGCGATCGGGTCGAACCCGACGGGACGCACCACGAGTAGTTGCGACGCAACGGGTTCCAGCTTCTGGGCGGCTTCGTTGACCAGTGCGGTCAGCTCCGGCTCCAGCGCGGAATCCCGCCCGATCTCCTCCAGCTCGGTCAGCCACTGCGCCCCCTGTCCACCGAAGGCGAGGGCGTACGGCGCACCCCCCAGCAACCGGTCCAGCAGCGACGACCTGGCCCCACTCTCCCGGCTCTTCCGCGCCACCTTGGCCTTCGGTCCGGTTCCAGTGCTCTCGTTGATCGTCAAGACGTTCGACTTCCTTCTCCTGGCGGCCCGCCCCCTCAGGACTGGGCCGCGCTCACGGTGCGCAGGTGTTCCTCCGGCCATCTGGCCCTGGTAGATGGCGAGGATTCCACAAAATCATGAGGATCTCCTCATGTTTGGTCCGCCCCTCGTGACCTACCCCTGGGTATTCCTGGACGGTAGTACCAGAACCCTCCGAAACATGACCCTCCCTCATGTTCGATCCCGCTGGTGAGCGCGGTTACACCGCTGTAGGAAATGTGAGGGTCCCTCATATTGCGGTTTATCAAATCGTTATAATCGCTGGTAGGGTTACCGACCAGTACGCCACGCCTGCCCGATGCTTCGCGATCCCCGTTAGACCCGGTAAAGTTTGGACGGTCGTACCACCAGCGCGAGTGGCGAAATTGGCATACGCGCCAGATTTAGGTTCTGGTGTCCTCGGACGTGCGGGTTCAAGTCCCGCCTCGCGCACAACGAAAATCCCGGCAATCCCCCCAGACAGGCGGAGCCGGGATTTCTGTTTTCCAGGCGTGCGAGCTACTCCCCGAGCAGCGCGGTTATCACCGAGCTACCTCCGCTGTCCGGGAAGACCTTTCGGCCCGGCGGACCACGATCAGCGCGGTGAGCGCGGCCACCACGCTGAAGCTCGCGGCGACCAGGGATCCGGCCCGGAAGCCGTCGGTACGCGCGATGTCCGCGGCGCCGGTGGAATCCCGGGCCACCGCGATGGCGACCGCCGCGACAATGGCGGTGCCCAGCGCGCCGCCGATCTCCCGGGCGGTTTCGACCATGCCACCCGCGAGCCCGCTGACGTCTTCGGGGATTCCGATGAAGGCGGCGACCTGGATCGACACCAGCGACAGGCCGACGCCTATCCCCACCGCGAGGAAGCCCGGGAACAGGTCCGGCCAGTAGGCGGCGTGGGCCGGGATGCGCGCGAGCCAGCAGAGTCCGGCCGCGGCGGTGGTCTGGGCCAGCACCAGGCACCAGCCCGCGCCCAAGCGGGCGAGCAGCACCGGAGCGACCCCGGCGGCGGTGACCACGGCGGTGGCGGCGATGGCGAGGTAGGCGACGCCGGTGCGCAGGGCGGAGTAGCCGAGTACCTGCTGCATGAGCAGCGAGGCTTGGAAGATGGTGGCGAAGAACGCCGCATAGACCAGTGCGGCAACGAGATTCGCGGCATTGAGGGTGGGGCGGCGGAACATCGACAACGGGACCAACGGTGCGGGCGAACGGTTCTCGACCAGAACGAAGATGGCCAGCAGGGCGGCCGCGGCGGTCAGGAAGCCGAGCGTGGTGGGTGCGGTCCAGCCACGGTCGACGCTCTTGCTGATGGCATAGACGAGGGCGGTGAGCCCCGCGGTGACGGTGAGCGCGCCGGTGAGATCGAAGGGCGCGCGCCGGGTCTTGCGGTCGGCGGGAACGTATTTCGCGATCAGGGCGAGCATGGCGACCACGATCGGGACGTTGATGAAGAAGATCCACCGCCAGCCGGGTCCCGCCGTCAGCGCGCCACTGACCACCACGCCGACCGATGCCGCGCTACCGCCGGCCGCACCGAACACGCCGAGCGCCTTGTTGCGAGCCGCCCCCTCGGGGAAGGTCGCGACCAGTACGGCCAGGGCGGCCGGGGCGGCGAGCGCGGCGCCGATGCCCTGCACCGCGCGGGAGGCGACGAGCGGGGCGAAGGAAGCGGCGAGTCCGGCGGTGAGCGAGGCGGTCGCGAACAGCGCCAGCCCGGTCAGCAGCATGCGGCGGCGGCCGAGCAGGTCACCGGCGCGCCCGCCGAGCAGCAGCAGGCCGCCGAGCAGCAGGACATAGGTGATGACCACCCATTGCAGGTCGCCGGAGGCGAGCCCGAGATCGGCCTGGATGGATGGCAGCGCGACGTTCACGATCGCGATGTCGAGCGTGATGATGAATTGGACGCCGCACATGAGCGCGAGAATCGCCCCGGGTTTCCGCACCGCCGCTCCGGAGGAGCCGGCCGGGGAGAGTGTTCGATTGACCATGCCTATTCACAACCGGCCGCGCCGCGGAAACTCGTCGGCACGCGCGATTCGCGCTGCTGCGCACCGGCTTTCGGGTCGGCCGCCGCGGTGCTCGAGCTCCCGGACTACCGGGGGCCGACCGTCCCGGGCAGCCCGAACACGGGAAACAATCCGGGATTCAGGAAGGTGTGCAGGTGCTCGATCTGCCCGCCCGAGCACACCAGCACCTGAATCGCGAAGGCGCGCAGTTCGCCGTCGTCCGCCTCCCGGTAGATCGCCGCGGCCGGGCAGCCGTTCGCCTCGATCGGGATCAGACGTTTGCGCCGGTGTCCGGCGTCGGACACCGTGAGCCAGTGCCGGAACGCCTCCCGGCCCCGCAGCCAGAACGTCACCGGCGGCATATCGACGATCGCGTCCGCCCGCAGCAGTGCCACGATGCCGTCGATATCGAAGCGCTCGAAGGCGGAGACATAGCGGCCGAGCAGCTCGGTATCGATCGGATCGACCGCGCCGCCGCTCCGCCGCCGCGCCTGCACCAGCACCGCGCGCGCCCGGCGCAGCCTGCTGTTCACGGCATCGGCGCTGGTGTCGAGCAGTTCGGCGACTTCGGCCGCGCGCCAGCACAACACATCACGCAGGATGAGCACCGCGCGCTGGCGGGGCGGCAGATGCTGGAGGGCGGCGACGAAGGCGAGCCGCACCGATTCCCGCGCCACCGCCTGCTCGGAGGGATCGGTTGCCGCGATGGCGCTCGGAAACGGTTGCACCCAGGTCGATTCCGGCAGCGGCGCGCCCAGCTCGCCGCGCGGATCGGCGGCGGCGACCAGGTCCATGGGCAGGGCGCGCCGCCGCCGATCGGTGGTCGCGTCGATGCAGACATTGGTGGCGATGCGATATATCCACGGCCGCAAGCCCGCCGGGTCGGCCAGCCCGCCCGCCGAACGCCAGGCCCGCATCATCGTCTCCTGCACGGCGTCCTCGGCTTCGAGCGGCGACCCGAGCATTCGATAGCAGTAGGCCAGCAGCGGTCGGCGCAGCTCGGTCAGTGCCTGTTCCAGCGACGAACCGGCGAGCGTGGCGGTCGGATTCATGAGCTTGCTCCTCGCGGGGGTCACTGCCGATGAGCGCAATGCGCCTTCGATTGATTAAGACCCCCGAACCCGCCGAAATTCGTCGCCGCGCGGAATCTGCGGGCCGGCCGCAACCCGAAATGGCGGGACGGCTTGCGCCGCTTGCCGATCGAGCGCTTCGAGTGGGAGGGGTGAACGGCTCGCGGCCAGGACCTGGTTGCCGCGGTAGCCGGCGAACACGTCGCCGTCGAGCAGCGCGGTGTGCGGGAAGACCGCGTGGATCTCGTCCAGATGGTGCCGGGTGCCGACCAGGTTCAGCAGATAGATGCCCTCGGTGCGGAGTACCCGCGCCACCTCGGCGGTGAAATCGGCTCCGGTGATGCCGGCCGCCATCTGAAGCCCTTCGAACGCATCCGCAACTACCAGGTCCGCGCAGGCGGCGGGCAGGGTGACGATCTCGATCAGGCCGTCGCCGATGCGCAGTTCGACGCCCGGCACCGAGCGCAAACCCAGACGCTCGTCGACGAATTCGGCCAAACGCTCATCGGCCTCGATGACCAGATGCCGGGAGCCGGGCCGCACCGCGGAGAGATAGCGCGGGAAGGTGCCGCCGCCACCGCCGATGTGCACCACGTCCAGGGGCGCGGTGGCCGGTTCCATCGAATCGACGACGTAGCCCAGGTAGCGCAGGTATTCCAGCTCCAGAAAGGTGGGATCGTCCAGGTCGACGTAGGACTGCGCGATGCCGTTCACCCGCAGCGACCAGCCGCCCGGCCGTTCCTCGTCGGCGCTCAGCTCGGCGATGCCGAACCGCACCTCGCGCATCCCCGCCACCGGCTGGAACGGCGGTCGTGCGCTGTCATCGTCGCCGAGCGTTTCCGGCCAGTTGCCCATCCCGCCATGATCCCAGGGCGGGTGCGCCCCGGCGAGCACGGCGGGGGCACATCCGGAACCGGAGTACCCCCGCCTTGCCGGTCAGCCCGCCGAACCGGTGAGCAGCTTGATCAAATCCGTGATGCCGGAAGGAACTCCGGTATTGGACTCCGCCCGCCCGGGCACGCCGACCTCGAGCGAAGCGGTCTTGCCGCCCTGCGTGACGGTGATCGTGTATTTGGCCTTGGCCGGCGGCTGCCATTCGATGGTGGCCGTGCTGCCCGCCGGGGTCAGCGCGTCCACGATGGTGACGCCGTCGACCTTGACGGTGATCGGCGAGGCGGCATCGGACCCGGACAGCTGCACGCTGATCCGGCAGGTGCCCGCCACCGGGCAGTCGGAGCCCGCGGTGGCCCCTTCGACCTTGATACCGCTGACACTCGCGGAGGCGGGGGCGGCCAGCAGCATCGGTGCGGCCAGGGCCACGAAACCGACTGCGGCAGCGGCGCCGATCGAACGCTTTGCCATGGAGATCTTCACTTCCTCTCGGGGGCCGGACGCCCCACCGAGGCGAACACTAGTGAAACATCTTCGCTTCAACACCGTTTTGCACGGGAAAGCCGGGCATTACCAGGCGAAGTGGATGATGGCGAGGTTGGCCAGGACCAGCAGCGGATAGGCCACGGCGGCTCGCTCATGACCGAACCGATGCAGCGCCCGGGCCGCGCCCCCGAAGACTGCGAGCTTGGTGAGGACCGCCAGGGCGGGGACGGCGAAAGTCGCTTCGGGGGCGGCGAAAAGACCCCAGAGCAGCATGGCGGCCAGCGCCGCGGTGAGGCCGAGCAGGACTTTCGCTGCCGGGCGGCGACCCTGGGTCGCGCCCCACAGTCCCAGCGCGGTGAAGGCGGCCAGTTCCAGCAGGAACGCCAGCGCGAGGTTCGCGCCGTGCCAGATTTCGATGATCATGACTACTCCGAGATCAGTGCTCTCTATTTGCGCTCAGCGTTTCATGAGCGGCGGACTGAGTCAAGAGCAGTGCTCTCGAAATGAAAAGGGGTTCGGAGCATCCCACCGTGAGTCGCGATCGAGTAGGACCATGGAGCCGTCAGGCTCGGTCCGAGGGAGGTCGCGGCAATGTCCAGGTTCTTCATCGTCGGGTTTCTCGCGGTGGCATTGGTGTTGCTCGGGGTGGTCGCCGCGATCGGGTCGTGGGCGTGGTGGATACCCATCGCGCTGATCGCCGCATTGCTGGGCGTGGGGGTGTACGACCTGGTGCAGCGCAAGCACGCGGTGTTGCGGAACTATCCGGTGCTGGGGCATATGCGGTATCTGCTGGAGAGTCTGCGGCCGGAATTGCAGCAGTACTTCATCGAGCGAAACTATGACGGGCGGCCGTTCGACCGGGATGTGCGGACCATGATCTATGAGCGCGCCAAGGGGATTCACGGGGAGCTGTCGTTCGGGACCGAACGTGACCTGGACGGGGTGGGGTACGAGTACCTGGTGCATTCGGTCGCGCCGGTCGCCGAACCCGAGCAGCCGCCGCGGGTGCTCATCGGCGGCCCGGATTGCACGCGGCCGTATTCGATGTCGCTGCTGAATATTTCGTCGATGAGTTTCGGGGCGCTGTCGGGCAATGCGCTGCGGGCGTTGAATCGCGGGGCGGCCGCGGGCGGGTTCGCGCACGACACCGGGGAGGGCGGGCTCACGCCCTATCACCTCGAGGGCGGGGCGGATGTGGTGTGGGAGATCGGGTCCGGCTATTTCGGCACCCGGACCGGGGACGGCGCGTTCGATCCGGATCAGTTCGCGGACAAGGCGGCTCACGATCAGGTCAAGGCCATCTCGATCAAACTCAGCCAGGGCGCGAAACCCGGTCTGGGCGGGGTACTCCCGGCCGCGAAGGTGAGCCGGGAGATCGCCGACTATCGCGGCGTGCCGATGGACGCGAAATGCGTCAGCCCATCGGCGCATTCGGCCTTCCGCACCCCGCGTGAGCTGATCGGATTCGTGAGCCGGCTGCGTGAGTTGTCCGACGGCAAGCCGGTCGGGTTCAAACTCTGCGTCGGCTCCCGGGTCGAATTGCTCGCCATCTGCAAGGCCATGCTCGCCGAAGGCACCGCTCCGGATTTCATCATCGTCGACGGCGCCGAGGGCGGAACCGCCGCCGCCCCACTGGAATACGAGGACAATGTCGGCCTTCCCCTCACCGACGGCCTGATGACCCTGCACAACGCCCTGGTCGCCACCGGCCTGCGCGATCGGATCCGGATCGGCGCCAGCGGCAAGATCGCCACCGGCACCGACATAGTCAAACGCCTGATCCAGGGCGCCGACTACACCAATTCCGCCCGCGCCATGATGATGGCGATCGGCTGCATCCAAGCCCAGCGCTGCCACACCAACAAATGCCCGGTGGGCGTGGCCACCCAGGACCCCCGCCGCACCCGCGCCCTCGACGTCGCCGACAAAGCCCTACGCGCACAGCGTTTTCAAGAGGCGACGGTCGCGCAGGCGGTCCAGCTGATGGCGTCCCTGGGCGTCCGCGACCCCGCCGGCCTCGGCCCGCACCTGCTGCGCAAGAAGCTCTCCCCCACCGTCATGAAGTCCTATGCCGAACTCTACGAATGGCTGACCCCGGGCCGTCTGCTCGAAGATCCGCCACCCACCTGGCGCGCCGACTGGACCGCCGCCGACCCGGACTCCTTCCACTGATCCGCGTCCACGACACGCGAGGAATGCGACACGATCGAAACCTGGGCGGATGCGGGCGGTCCGGACTACGATCCACAACTGTCCGCCGCTGACCAGGAATTTGCTCCGGGATCCGAGAGCGGCCTGCGTTCAGCACAGAGCGCCGGTGGCCGACAATCAACTTTGCGAGCACAGTGCTGTGCTTCTCCGCCGAGCGCAGCCCTGTGGCTCGGCGATGCCACCGCAGTCGTGAAATCGCGAGCGACGCCGAAGAGAGACGAACCCCCATGTCGGACGTGTCGGAAATGCCGCCTTCCATCGATGTACTCCGCGAGGCCGGGGGGATAACCGTGCGAGCCGGATTGCTCGCCGAACTCGTCGATCACCTACGCCAGAACCGGACGGGGCTGCGGGAGAAGTGGGCGCTGCGCATCACCGATGCGAAGTTGCTGACGGCCATGACCGACGACGAGATCTTCTCCGAGGCGACCTCGGTGTACGACAACTACGTCGAGGTGCTGGAGACCGGTTCGGTGGAGGCGTTGCAGAACTACGCGCGCAACCTGTCCGAGCGCATCATTCCCCGGGGCGTCGAGACCGACGAAGTGCTCGGCATCGTGCTGTTGCTGCGAGATGTACTGGCGCGCAGCCTGTTCGAGAAGTATCAGACCGACTTCGAGCTGCTGAACCAGGTGCTGGACGTGTACGAACCGGCGGCCAACCGGATCGCGAACACGGTGGGCGTGTCGTTCGTGGAGGAGCGCGAACGCATCATCAGACAGCAGCAGGACGCCATTCGCGAACTCTCCACACCGGTCTTGCAGGTGCGCGAGCAGCTGCTCATCCTGCCGATCATCGGCGTGCTCGACGGTCAGCGCGCCCGGCAGCTCACCGAGCAGCTGCTCTCGGCGATCCGCGCCAATCGCGCCAAGGTGGTGGTCATCGATATCACCGGTGTGCCCGCCATCGATTCGACGGTGGCCAACCATCTGGTGCAGACCGTCGACGCGTCCGGGCTGATGGGCGCGAGCGTCATCATCACCGGCCTGTCTTCGGAGATCGCGCTCACCCTGGTCACCATCGGCCTGGATCTGTCGAAGATGAACGCGGTCGGCGATCTGCAAGGCGGTATCGAGGAGGCCGAACGGCTGCTGGGTTACGACGTCACCCGGACCACCGATCCGCAGTTGGCCATCCGCTCCCGTGAGTGAGTGAGAGATTTTCAGTCGGGTCTTGTCACGCCCCGGATTCTGGTAGAGACTATTGCCAGATATCTGGTGATGAGATTCACCAGAGTGGCAAAGGAGCTGCTCGATGACGCGCACCCACTCCATTCCGACCCGCCATCCCCGGGAACGGGCGCAGGTCCCGGTTCTCGGACCGGCGGTCAAACTGCTCGGCATCAAAGCGCCGACCGACGCCGAGTGGGAGTCCATCGGGACCGCCCTGACGGTCGGCGACGAGCCGATGGATGCCCTGGTCGACTGGATGTACACGGCCGGCATGGGGAAGGTGCGGCCGCTGTTCGATCAGGCGCTGGCACACGGCATCGACAGCGTCCCGGACGCCCCGCAACCGTTGCGCGAGTTCTTCATCCGGATGGAGACCCCGCCGGACTGGGTCGACTGGGATCGAATCGCGCTGGGTGAGCGGACTTTCCAATCGGCCGGCCTGGACGGGGTCTACCTGGCGCGCGACGTGCCGTTCCTGGGCGGCTTCGTGGCCTCCGGCATCAATCGGACCCTGCTGCTCACCAATACCGGCAAGAGCGGCGCCACCGGCGGCGGCCAGCGCTTCGCCGAAACCCTGCGCTGGGCCCTGGATGTCATCGACGGCGGCGGAATGCGGCCGGGCGGCAAGGGTTTCCGGTCCACCCTGCACGTCCGCCTGATCCACACCTTCGTCCGCCGCCACGTCGCGAAGAGCCCCGAATGGCGCGCCGAGGAATGGGGCGTCCCGGTCAACCAGACCGATATGGCCGTCACCATGCTGGGCGCGCTCTTCGCCCCCGCGCTCACCGGCATGATGATGGGAAACCTGTTCACCCCCAAGGAGCTCGACGCCATCGCCCACCTGACCCGCTACGTCGGCTGGGTGATGGGCGTCGAGGAGCGCTACCTGCCGAACGGCTTCATCGACGCCACCCGGCAGCTCTACCACTACCTGGCCGCCCTCACCGCCCCCGACGAGACCAGCGCCCAACTGGCCCGCCCGATGGCCGACGACCCGCTCACCTGGCACTACGAGCACCTGACCGGTCTGCGCCGCAGAATCGCCTGGGCACAGCATCTTTCGATCAGCACCGCGTTTCTCGGCCGCGGCCGCATGCGTCAGCTGGGCCTGCCCGACTACATGCCGCCCTGGTACCCGGTGGCCAAATTCCCGGTCAACCTGGCCCGTTCGAGCGCGGGCATACTGCTCCCCGGCTGGCGGGCCCGGCAGGCGCGGTCGGGCCTGCGCGCCCAGCACGAGTTCATCGACACCTTGATCGGCCCGAAAAACCAAGGGGCCATCGGCGGTTCGGTGAACTACATCGGCCACGCCGCCTGATCCGGTCTCACAGCTGATAGCCCTCGATATGCGTCTCCGCGGTGAGCTCCCCACCCGCCGCACTGAAGGCGTTCAGGGCGCTCACCAGCCCGGACCGATCGGCCGGCGGCATCCGCTCCACCACGGCCGCGATCTCCTGGCGGCGGCGGGAGGTCACCGCTTCGACGGTGTCGCGTCCACGTTCGGTCAGCCCGACGATGAGTTCGCGCCGCGACTGCGGATTGGGCTGCCGGTCGATGAGTCCCGCGGTGACCAGCCGATCGACCATGCGGGTCGCGGTCGAGGGCTGCACGTTCAAGAGCCCGGCCAGCGTGGCGATCTTGGCGGGCCCCCGGGTGGACAGGATCATCAGCGTCCGGAACTGCGGGATGGTGAGGGATTCGTCCGCGTGGGCGAGGGAGCGGGCGGAGAGCGCGACCAGCAGCCGTGAGGCGGTCAGCAGCGCGTCGGTAATGGAATCGACGGATTCGCCGGCCGCAGCCGAGTTTCGACGCGCCATGATCAATCCTCCGTCATCGTGTGCGGTCCGCCCCCTTCATCCCCACCATCCTGCCGTTTCGGACATCCGCACCCCAACACGCCCCGGCCGCTTCCCCTTCCGAAAGGAATGCAGATAGCAACTGTTGCATAGTGCTTCAATCGGGTAGGTTCCGATCTCGTGGTGATCAGCGCAAGCTACGAATCGCGTCGGGAACGGTTCACCTGGGGTGGGATCAGCGCTGCCGGGGTGGTCGCGGGGTATGCGGCGGTGCTGCTCGCCAACCCCAGGCACTTCTACACCGATGACACCGAAGCCCAGTACGGGCCGATGTGGGTGATGCTGGGCCGCCGGCTGCGGGAGGGGCGGTTTCCGGCACTGGTGCCCTGGGAGTGGATGTCGGGCAACTACTCCATGGAGGAGGCCGGGATCTACAACCCACCGCAGCTGCTGGTGGATTTCATCGCGCCCTCGATCGACAACCTCGCCGCCTACGTCACCGTGGTGAAGCTGATCTTCTCGATCATCGCCGGGCTGGGCGTATTCCGGATCTGCCTGGCCTACGGATCGCGGCCGTCCTGGGCGGCGGTCGCCGGGGTCGCGTTCCCGCTCTCGGGCTGGTTCCTGTTCTTCGACGAGGCCAGCTGGGCCACCTCCCTCACCGGCACGGCCTGGATGCTGCATGCCTGGGCGGCGGCGGTGCGATACGCGCGCGGCCGGGGCGGGCCGATCCCGGTGTTCGTGTTCCTGTACCTGGCCATCTCGGTCCAATACGTCTTTCCCGCAGTGGAATCCGGTTTGATGATCGCCGCGGTCATGGTGGGCGAGTTCGTCTACCAGCGCCGCTGGACGCCCGTGTGGCGACTCGCCCTCACCGCGGGATGCGCGGTGCTCGCGGGCCTGGCGACCTACCTGCCGAGCATGCTCTCCTCCCCCGTCACCTGGCGCGGCAACGAACGCATTCTGAATGACCAGTTCCTGACCGTGCCCTGGTCGGAGTCGCTGAATGCCAGCCTGCCCAGTACTGTTCCGGCGTTCACCGGCTGGTGGGGGTACATCCAACCGCTGCCGATGGTCTATATCGCCTGGTTCCTCATCCCCGCGCTGGCTTTCATCGATTGGCGCGCGGCGCGGAGTTCGGCGCGCGAGCTGAGCGGGGTGGCGCTGTTCGCGACGGCCATGCTGATGTGGACCGCCGGCCCCGGGCGCATCGGCCCGCTGCGCTGGCCCGCGCGGGTGCTGCCGATGCTCGCACTGGCGCTGCTGGTACTGGTCTGCGTATTGCTCAGCCGCCACGGCGTTTTCGCCTCCTCGCGCCGGCGGGTCCTGGCCGCCGCCGCGCTGCTCGGCCTGCTGTTCATCCGATCCTGCTCGGCCGCACCCGATTCGACCGGATGGCACCTGCTGGCGGTATCGGCGGTGACGCTGCTCGGCGCCGCGGCCGTATGGCTGGTGCGCCGCAAGGGAATTGCCGCGGCGTGCGCGTTCGTCATCGGCACCATGTTCCCGATCGCCTACCTCCAGGTGCTGGGCGCGCCACCGACCCCGCTCTCCTACAACTTCCCCGAACGCCGCTCGGAGATGACGGCCGCCTTCCCCGACTTCCCCGGCGTCACCCTGCAATTGGCCGATCGCGCGCTGGTCCGGCCGGAGGAGATGAACCTCCGCAATGCCTGGGGCTCATTGTCTTTCGGCAATTACGCCAAGAACCTGGGCCTGGATTACGTCAATGCCTACACGCCCATCGGCCATGCGGCGTTCAGCGCCATGCTGTGCATGGGCTGGGACGGCAGCACCTGCCCGGATGCCTTCCGGCGCGTCTTCACGCCCGAGACCACCACCGGTCTGGCGCCGGTCGATCTGATGAAGGTCGACCGGATCGTGTTGCAGCGCACACAATATCCGGACGCGCCGAACCATCCGGCGCCCGCCGGCTGGCACTGGACCGACTGTCCCGGGCACGAGCGCTACATCTGGGTGCTGGAGCGCGACGGCGGCCCGATCTCCCAGCGCAACGGCTTGATCGCCGCCGCCGAGCACGCCACCGCCACCTCGCTGGCGCGCGACAGCGTGACCAGCCGGATCCGGGTGAGCTCGGCTACGGGCGGCCGTGTGGTGCTGGCACGGCTGGCCTGGCCGGGCTACCGCGCCACCCTCGACGGCCGCGATATCCCGGTCCACACGGTCGCGGGCACCTTTGTCGCCCTGGATATTCCGGGCGGCACCGGCAATGCCGAGCTGGTGCTGAGCTGGCGGCCACCCGGCTGGTGGATCAGCCTGCCGGCCGCGCTGCTGGGCCTGCTCGGACTCGGGTTGCTCCAGTGGGCCTACCGCCGGCCGCGCGCCGCCGAACCGGCTCCTCCCCCGAACGAGGAGCCGATCGAAGCCGAGGCGAAGCCCTTGGCGACTGTCGGATAGGCGCTTTCAGCCCAGGCTGCGCAGGAACAACGCGAGCTGCCACCCGCTGGCATCGGGCTGGCCGTCGTTCTGGGTGGCGGCCGCGCCGATGGTGTCGATGTGGTTGTAGCCGGGCAGGCTGACCACCCGGGCCAGGGCGGGGGCGGGGAAGAAGGTGGCGGTGGCGGCGGGTACGGGGCTGTCGCCCGCCCAGGCCACGAAGTTCGGCTTCACGCGGCTCATGCCGTGATAGCGCAGCGCGGCCAGGTCGCCGCTGCGGGTGCCGCCGTAGCCGGCGCCGATATCGATCACCAGGCGGAGCGGGAAGTAGGTCTCCCAGTAGGCGCTGGGGTAGCCGGTTCCCAATTGCCTTGCGACATCGTGGATATCGGCGACCTCGTGGTTGGGCGAGGTGTAGGGGACGCCGGCCACGTCGTCGTAGTTGCGCCAGGTGTAGAGGGCGGTGCGGTCGGTGGGGGCGACCCGGCGCTGCGGGCCCGCGGTGATGCGTAGGAAATTGCCCAGCAGCGGAAGCTGGGTCAGCTCACCCGGATTGGGGAAGGACTTGTCCTGCACCGGACCGCCCGCGAGCGCACCCAGGCCCTGCTGGAACAGCGAGAAATTCGATGAATTGTTATCGATGAGGACGCCGAGCAGCGCGGTATTGGTGAAGCGGAAATCGCGGATGGTGCCGGAGCCGTCCGCGCCGTTGGTGGCCCAGGCCGCCCAGGTCGGGGCGAACAGGGTGTTGAGGGTGCCCTCGATATCGGCGTCGCGCGGAAGATGCGCCAGCAGTCGGCTTTCCCCGT
Organism: Nocardia inohanensis NBRC 100128; assembly: GCF_001612945.1. Taxonomy (GTDB): domain Bacteria; phylum Actinomycetota; class Actinomycetes; order Mycobacteriales; family Mycobacteriaceae; genus Nocardia; species Nocardia inohanensis. The sequence goes on along the minus strand of NZ_BDBK01000017.1, from coordinate 214,466 downwards.
CGGGGTCCAGGTGGGCGGCGAGCCCGGCCAGGCGCAGCAGCACGAAGGCGCGGGTGCCGAGCGCGGGCGCGGGGCCGAAGGTGCGGGGCAGCACGTTCGCCCGGAAGCCGGTCTGGAGCAGCGAATCCAGCGGTCCGACAATGGCATTGGTGACCGCGCTGAGGAACGGGGTGTTCTGGAGGGCGACCGGGTCCGAGGAGACCATCGAGTCCTGGGCGGCGAAGGCGGCGCACTGGTCCGCGCCGGGTCGCCCGTCGAAGTCCCAATCGGAGAAGAACCCGGTCACCAAGCCGCCCAGCGAAATTCCGGTGCAGACGAACTTGCGCTGACGGACGGCCTGCTCGGGAATCTCGTGCAGCATGACCTCGTACTGGTCGCGCACCACGCGCTCCAAACCCATGTAGTCCAGCACCGGCAGCTCCGCCGAGGACTTGAAGCCGGGGAACCGCACCCCGTCGATGGGCAGGCCGTTGAAGTAGTAGTCGACGGCGTCGAGGTAGTTGCCGGTGCGCAGCGCCTGATCGAAGCCCAGGGTCTCGTCCAGGCAGGTGCTGCGCCGCGCCAGCGCCCAGTACTCGACATGCTGTCCCATCGCCAGCGCCGAATGCACGGTATTGAAGGCGACGCTGTCGGAGTTGACCGAACCGCCGTGCAATCCCTGCTGCTGGACGACGACCCGATCGGCGTCCGCGGCTTCGGCCGGGCCGTCCGCGGCCCGATAGCGCAGGAACCCGACCCGATCGCAGCTCGCCGGATGCGCGGGCGCGTCGGCCGGTAGCGGCAGCGCGAGACTCACATAGGAGACCGCGATCCCGTCCCGCACCGACAGCGCCTCCTCCCGTCGATCGCTCGCCGCGCTCACCGGTTCGGGCTCGGCGGCCGCCACCCCGCTCTGCGCGATCGTCGCGGCCGCCACGGCGATCACCAGCCGAGCCGCCGAATTACGCATCCGCGCAACCTTTTTCGTCCCACCCGTGCGGCCGGAAGCCCGCCCCGCCCGAACCACCCTGTTCATGCATTGCACGCTGCCAGCGAACCCCCATCACGAACAGGTGACATCGCATGAAAAACACCGCGGCCACCGCAGCACACTGCCCAAATCGCGATCCGCCGCCGCCCGGATACCGGGCCCGCTCGCCGTAAGCTGGAGGCGTGGGTCGCCTACTGTTCCTCGTCCTCGTCCTGGCCGCGCTGGCCCTGGCCGCCTGGTGGATCTCGCGGGAGTGGACCGGCGATGTGGAGCGGGTCGCCGACGCCAAGACCGAGGTCCGCGGCTACCTCGACCGCATGGGCAGCGAACTGGTCCTGCTCGATCCGGACAGCACCGCGGCCCTGGACGCCCTCGGCGAGGCCGCCGACCGAATGAACATCGCCCGCACCCAATTGGCCGCCGCGACCACCCTGGGCCAGGTCCGGGTCGCCCGCGAAACCGCGCGCGGCGGGCTGTATTTCATCCGCAAGGCCCGGGAGGCCATGGGCCTGGATCCGGGCCCGCCGATCCCGAAGTAGCCGCGGCTACGGCAGCCAGGTCAGCAGCTCGGCGACCGCCCGGCGACCCCGTGGAATCGCGTTCGGCGCAGTGGGTTTCGCCGGGTCCGGATAGCCCATCGCGATGGCATGGCGCGGTAGCCATTCGGATGCGAGACCGACCACCTCGGCCGCCCGGGTGACGTTCCCGGCGGGATGGAAGGTCGTCAAGCAGCTGCCCAGCCCGTATTCGGCGGCGGCCAGGCACACCGACTGCGCGACCCGTCCCATATCGAATTCGGTGTCGCTGAAGCCGTTGTCGTGCGCCGCGAGCACCAGGACCAGGGGTGCGTGCGCGAGATGCACCGCGTACCCGCCGAGCCCGGCCAGCTCCCGCCGGATCTCGGCACTGCCGACCGCGACGAACCGCCACGGCTGGCGGTTGCGCGCCGACCCGGTCCACCGCGCCACCTCGATGATCTGCTCGATGGTGGCCTGCGGCACCGGGTCCGGCCGGAAATGCCGTACCGAGCGCAGTCCCCGGATCGCCTCGTTCACCGCGCCGACCCTACCGGGAGCGGGCGTGGCGGTGCGCGGGCCCGAGCGGTACGCCCGTATTGTCGATTCCGGACGCGCGCTCTATCTCACTCGCCGAAGGAGATACGGATGACGGACGACGACGCTTCGAAGAAGCTGGATCAGCGGATCCGGGAGCTCGACGATTGGCGCGGGCAGACCCTGGCGCAGGTGCGCGAGATCATCCACCGGGCCGATCCGGATGTGGTCGAGGAGTGGAAGTGGGTGAAGGCCAGTAATCCCGGCACGCCCGTGTGGTCGCACGGCGGCATCATCTGCACCGGCGAGGTCTACAAGAGCGTGGTCAAGCTGACCTTCATGAAGGGCGCTTCGCTGAAAGATCCGGCGGGGCTGTTCAATTCGAGCCTGGAGGGCAATACCCGGCGGGCGATCGACATCGGCGAGCAGGATGTCATCGACGAGCCGGCGCTGCGGGATTTGATCCGGGAAGCGGTGGCGCTCAACACGACCGGGAAGAAGCGTTGAGCGCCGCGCCCGTCAGCGAGTGGTGAAGACCCAGGAACCGCTGCAACCCCAGCGGGCGTTGTTGAGGTCCGGCTCGTAGCGCCAGTCACCGGCGGGACCGTTCAGGTTCCAGTCGCCGTCGGAGGTCGCGATGGCGCGGCCGTCGCTGGTCAGAATGGTGTTGTCCCAAGGCTTCACATCCCAGCGCGAGCCCTGGAACGAGCGGTTGTGCAGGGTGATGGTGGCGACGTTCGGGGTGTTGTTCTCGATCACCAGGCAGGCGTTCGGGTGCGGCTCGGCGTGCGCGGGCGCGGCGAGCAGGACGGGTGCGGCGACGGCGGCGCAGACCAGGCCGACGCGGGCAGCGACTGACGACTTCATGATGTTCCCCCTCTGCATCACCGGCGCGGTGATGCGGATGCTGCTGGGCGGGTATGCCTTCCAGGCCGTACGCCCATATGTTTACGGGCCTGGACTTTCAAGATTCTGACAGAAACCTTGCGCCGGTCACAGTCCGAGGCCGCGCGCGAGCACCGGCCAGGATTCGGCCAGCTCGTCCTCCCAGTAGCCCCAGGAGTGCGTGCCGTAGTCGCGCAGCACGACGGTGGCGGGAATCTTCAACTCCGCCAAGCGATCCGCCATGCCCCGGGTGCACTGTTCGGTCGCGGCTTCGATGATCCCGCCGACCAGCACCTGATTGGCCAGGGCCACCGCGCCACCGCCCGCCAGGCGATGGTCGCCGGTGCGATCGTAGGGGCCGGGAATCCCGTTGCCGCTGGAGAGATAGAGCTCGAGCCCGCGCAGCCCTTCGGCGTTCAGGTAGGGATCGTTCGCGGCCCACATCGGGTCGCCGGGCGGGCCGTACATATTGCCGGCGTCCCCGCCGCTGTAGGCCGTGGTCAGCCGCACATACGCCTGGCCGATCGGGTCGGAGATCCGCGCGCAACCGCTGTACGCCGCCACCGCCCGGTACAGCCCGGGTTTCGCGATCGCCAGTTGCAGCACCGAGGTGCCCGACATCGACACCCCCGCAATGGCATTGACGCCGTCGGTGCCGAGCGCGGCGTCGATGAGCGGCGGGAGTTCCTCGGTCAGGTAGGTCTTCCATTTCACGGTGCCCAGCCGCGGATCCGGTGATCGCCAGTCGGTGTAATAGGAGGCCGCCCCGCCGATCGGCTGCACCACGTGCACGTTCTTCTGCGCCAGGAATTCACCGGCGCGGGTCTGCTGATCCCACGAGCCGGGCCCCTTCCCGCCGCTGCCGCCGCTGAGCAGATATAGCACCGGCCGCGGCGCGGAGGTGTCGGCCGCGCGCTGCACGTGCACGGTGAACTCGCTGTTCATCGCGGCGGAGTAGACGGTGAGCGAGAGATGGCGGCCGTCGGCGTGGCTGTCCACGATTCGCGATCCGTCCGGCGCGACGAGCGAACTCCGTTGCGCGCCATTCACGTTCGGTTCGGGTTCGGCAGCGGCCCCGGGCAGCCACGGCGGCGCCGAGATGGCCGCCGCGAACACGCCCGCGGCCACCAGTATCGCCGCACCACGCCTGACCGACCGAACCCGCACCTTCGAAACCCGCTTCTCCCGCGCCGCGATCTCACCGCGACGCCAACCGACGGCCGAATCCGGCCGCGGCGAGCGTGCCACCCGGCAGCGAACAGGAGGTTTCGATCTCCTGTCGCGCAGCGGGCGCTCACGCGGCGGGTATTCGCCGCGGCTCCCGAACGCCGGGCGGTTCAGTCGTCACCGCTGTCGAGATCGACCGGATCGCGGTCGGACCATTCCAGCAGTGGCGAGATATCGAATACCGCTTCGTCGATGCCGGCGTGCAGATCACCGAGTTCGGCGTAGCGGGCGGGGACCGTGGTCATGGTGAACTCGCGCGGATCCACCTCGGGGATCTCGTTCCAGCGCACCGGCGTGGAGACGGTGGCCTCGGGCACTCCGCGCACCGAGTACGCGGCCGCGATGGTGTGGTCGCGCGCGTTCTGGTTGTAGTCGACGAACACCAGCCGCGGATCGCGATCCTTGCGCCACCAGGTGGTGGTGACGTCGCCGGGCGCGCGCCGCTCGACTTCGCGGGCGAAGGCCAGCGCCGCCCGGCGCACGTCCTGGAAGCCGAACTCGGGCGCGATGCGCACGTAGATGTGTAAACCCTTGCCGCCGGAGGTCTTCGGCCACCCCACCGCGCCCAGCTCGTCCAGCACCTCGTGCACCACCCCGGCCACCCGCTGCACCCGCGTCCACGGGCAATCCGGCATGGGGTCCAGATCGATGCGCCACTCGTCGGGCAGCTCCGGATCGAGCCGCCGGGAATTCCAGGGATGGAACTCGACCGTCGACATCTGCACCGCCCAGATCACATCGGCGAGCTTCTCGACGCAGAGTTCGTCGGCGGTGCGCCCGTAGCGCGGAAAGTAGAGCTGCACGGTCGGAATCCAGTCCGGCGCGCCTGCGGGCAGCCGTTTCTGGTGCACCTTGCCGCCGGACAGGCCCTTCGGGAACCGATGCAGCATGCACGGCCGCTCGCGCAGCGCATTGACGATGCCGTCGCCGACGCTCAGGTAGTACTGCGCCAGGTCGAGTTTGGTCGCTCCGGTCTCGGGGAAGTACACCCGATCCGGATTCGATACCCGCACCGTGTGCTCACCGACGGTCAATTCGACTGCCGGTGGCACCGACTTACTGGCCACCCGTCCGACCATAACGGCCATTCGGTCCGCACGCGCGGCGCGACACCGGGTCAGTTGCTCCGGTCGCGCCATTCGGGCAGCGCGTCGGCATTCGCCCGCAGGTACTTGAGGCCCTGTTTCATATAGACGCGCGGGTTGGTGTCGAGGTGCTTGGCCCACACCGGTTTCGGATCGCCGCGCATGAAAGCCCAGCAGGCCAGCGCGTATCCGTACATGGGCTGCGGCAGGTACCCGAGGCGCTGGGATTGCCAGCCTCGATTGCTCTGCGAGAACTGGAACGCGGCATTGGCGTTGAAGACGCCCAATCCCAGGAAGACCGTCAGCAGATCGGTGAGCTGCTCACCGTCGTGCCGATCCGGATCGATGCGCCGCTCGCCCAGCAGCCGTTCGTGCGCCAGCTCGTGCGCCACGGTCGCCACCAGCGTCACCGGCGATCGCAGCTGCGACATCTCCAGCGATACCACCGCCCGGCCGTGCTCGAGCCGATAGTGCCCGGCCTCCCCGTGCGTGGACCCTTCGGCGAATCCGAGCACCTCCGGCAGCGTCGGGCTGTACGGATGCACCTCGACCACAATGCGATCCCGCTCCACGCCCATGTATCCGCCCACCCGCTCGACCAGCGAACGCACCTGCGGTTCGGTGCCCGAATAGTCACCGGGAAAGAAATCGGAGGTGGGCAGGATGACCGGTGTGCGCAGCGTCCGCTCGCCGAATTGCCCCGCGCACCAGCTCAGCATCTCCTCGATCCACAGCCGCTCCAGCTCCCCCACCGGGCACCGCGGACTGAAAACTCCCATGCCGCATTATGTCCGGCATTTCGTGCCCGGTCGCGACGTGATTTCCCGCGGGCGTCAGAGCTCGGCGACCAGTACCGAAATCCGTTCCCGCATCGGCTTGCCGTGACCGGGCACCAGCACGCCCGCGTCATAGCCGGCCAGGGCGCGAGCCGAGACCAGGGCCTGCGCCTCATCGTGCTGGAACACCGACGGGATGAGCTGCGGGCCTTCCCGCCGTGCGATCCGGTGACCGGTGACGAGCGCGTCCCCGGTGAAGATCACGCCTTCCGCGGGCATGAGATAGGCGGTGTGCCCGGTGGTGTGCCCCGGCGTCGCGATGGCGACCAGGCCGCCGGGCAGCTCGGCGAGGACCTCGGGCTCGGCGGCGGTGGCCGACGGAACCTTGGTTCCCAGACCGCCTTTGAGCGGATCGATGGCACGCGCGGTCTGCAATACCCAGGTGAGTCCGCCGGGGACGAAGAGCTGGGCCGCCACCTCCAGCGGCGTGATCTGCTGAAGGTATTCGCGCTTCAGATGCGGCACTTCGTCGGAGCCGGTGTACACGGGCACCCCGAGCTGCTCGACCAGGGGCGGGATGCCGCCGATGTGATCCAGGTGCGCGTGGGTGACGAGTACCGCGGCGAGATCGGCGAGCTCGTGCCCGATCTCCCGGATCGAAGCCCGCACATCGGCAGCGTCGGCGGGATACCCGGCATCGATGAGCGTGACCCCGGAATCGTCACTGACCAGCGCCCAGTTGACGTTCGTTCCGGTGACCACGTGCACCGCATCGGATACCTGTTCGATCTGCATCGACACTCCGTTTCGATTCCTGGAAGACCCGCCGCTGCTCATCATCCCGGCGAAAGCGCCGGCGCGCTCGGCGCACTCTTGGACGCGGCCGCCAAAACGCAATCCCACAGCAGGCGGAACGTGGGAAGATAGCCAACGTGGAGCAAGCCGTGGTCGGCGCTGTCGAGGTCTCGTCGTCCTCGACCGTTTCGCCACGTCAAGCCTTCGAGCAGTGGGAAGCGCTGATGGCGGACGCGGTGGCGCCCTCGACGATCGAGCCGCTGTCGCACGGACATTGGCAGGGGCGGGTGGTCACCACCCAGTTCGACGGTTTCGCCGTCTCGCAGATGCGCGCCGGCGCCCAGCGCGCGCTGCGCAACAAGCGCATGATCGCGCAGTCCAGCGGCGAGTTCCTGCTGGTGAATATCGTGCTGGAGGGCACGAACTGGACCGAGCAGAGCGGCCGCACGGCCGTCTCCAAGCCCGGGACCATCGCCTTCTTCGACAGCGGTCTGCCGTTCGAGAGCCGCTGTACCGACCAGGCGGTCTCCACATTGGTCCGCGCGCCACTGCAATTGGTGCTCGACCACGCCGGCCTGACCCGCGACTCCTTGCCGCTCGCCACCGCCATGCCCGCGAACGGCGCGCTCGGCCTGGTCGCCGGTTTCTTCCGCGGCCTGGGCGAGCTGCCGCCCGAGGAGGTGAACCGCGCGGTCACCGCCTTCCGCGGCGACGCGGCCATGATGCTCTCCTCGGCGGTCATGCTGGCCACCGGGAATCCCTCTCCCGCACCGTCGGATTCGCTGTACACCCGCCGCCAGGTGCTGAGCTACATTCGCGGCCATTTCACCGAGCCGAACCTGACCGTGGACGAGATCGCGCGCGCCTGCCTCATCTCCCGTCGCACTCTGTACCGGGTGTGCGAGGGCTTCGGGGAACCGGGAACGATCATGCGGCGCATGCGCATCGAGCACGCGCGCCGCCTGATCCGGGCCGATCCGACGCGTTCCATGGCGGCCATCGCCGCCGCTTCGGGTTTCGCCACCGACCGGCACTTCTTCCGGGCCTTCCGCGAGGAGACCGGGTTGACCCCGGGCCAGTTCCGCGACCAGGTGCGCGCCGCCGGACGGTGAAACCCGCACGCCCGCTTCAGGAAGTGGGCAGGTAATCGTTGCCGTAGTCGATATCCCGCTGCTGTCGCGCATGATCGGAGGCGGCGAACCGCACCGTGTCGGTGCGATCCCAGAGCTCCATCCCCGCGATCGCGGAGCGGGCGTCGCGCAGGCAGCGCCGGATGCCGTTGCGCAGGTTCGGCGGCAGCGCGAGATCGTCCATCTCCGCGGCGATTCCGGCGACGGCGGCCTGATGGTCGGCGATCCGGCCCTCGATCAACCGGCGCACCTCGGCGACGGCGCGCGCCAGGTCCATGCCCGCGTGCCGGCGCAGCACGGTGACCAGGTTGATGGGGTCGTCGGTCTCGACCTCGACGGCCAGCGAATGCAGGTCGTTGATCCAGCACATGAGATCGGTGGTGCTGGCGATGATCTGCTGATAGCTCGGGCCGAAGTACAGCCGGTCGGGAATCTCGATGTGCTCCACGATCTCCGCGAGGTCGAAGGTGGGCAGCACGGTGCTGGCATCGCGGCGCAACCGCACGAACTCCTCCAGGCTGGGGGTGGTGCCCGCCTGCCGGAAGCTGTTCTCGCGGGCGTGCCCGATCAGCCAGACATCCAGGTTGAGTTCGAACCTGCGCGCCCAGGCCGGGGAGTTGCGGGCGAAGGAGCGCCGGCACAGATCGGAGAGCGCGGCCAGTACCGGTTCGCCGGGTTCGGACAGGCCGCGGCTGTGCACCACGTCCAGGGCGGCGTGCCGCAGCCGGTCGTATTCGTCGAAGCGGCCGGTCTGGGCGGCCCGGTCCTGGAGATCGTCGAAAACGAAGTAGAGCGTGATCCATTCGACCATGAGCACCAGGTCGGGGAAGCTCGCGGTCGGGCACCAGTAGGAGGCGAAGCGGCCGTAGCCGAGCGCGTCGAACTTGCCCGCCGCCGACTCGTCGCGGATCAGTTCGAAGCGGCTCGCCCAGACCCGGGCGCTGCGCTGGGCCTGGTGGGTCTGCGAGTTGCGTTCCGGCTGGAACGGCAGGGGGATCTCCAGTTGCCGCAAATCGTGTTCGTTCATCAGCGATCGGATCCGTTCTAGAGTTTCTGTTGCAGAATAAGCGACATTCCGGGCATCGATCCGTGCTTGCATTCCGATTCGTCACGGCCACAGCGCGTTTGCCGCACCCCGGCGGGTGTGGTGCGGGGTTGCCGGCGGGTCCGTGCGCGACACGGTGAACTAGAACCCGTTATAGTTCACTCCGCTTGGCATGGGCGCCTGGCAAATCCGTTGGGGAAGGTGGTCGCAATGGCGCGGACCTGGGACAGTTCGGCCGATGTGGTGGTCGTCGGATACGGCGGCGCGGGCGTCGCGACGGCCTTGGCGGCCCGCGAATCCGGGGCCGATGTGCTGGCGCTGGACCGCTTCCTCGGCGGCGGGGCGACCGCGCTCTCGGGCGGCATCGTGTACGCCGGCGGCGGGACCTGGGTACAACGCGCCGCGGGGGTCACCGACGATGTCGAGAACATGCTCGCGTACCTGCGCGCCGAGGTCGGCGACGCGGTCGGCGAAGCGACGCTGCGGCGGTTCTGCGAGGACTCCGCGGGCATGATCGATTGGCTGAGCGGGCACGGGGTGCCGTTCCAGCCGTCGCTGTGCCCGTACAAGACCTCGTACCCGACCGACGATCACTACCTGTACTACTCGGGTAGCGAAAACTCCGGCGGTTTCCGGGAATTGGCGAAACCGGCGCAACGCGGGCATCGCGCGCACGGGCCCGGGGTCTCGGGCAAGAAGTTGTTCGGCCCCCTTGCCATTTCGGCCGCGCAACACGGGGTGCGGGTGCAAACCGGCACGCGGGCAACGCGACTCGTGATCGAAGCGGGCCGGGTCGTGGGCGTGGAGGCGACGACGCTGAGCGGTGCGCCCGCCGGGGTGCGGCGGCGATTCGCGGCGCTGTCCCGGATCTCGGCGAAACCCGGTGTGTACCACCAAGGTCTGCGCCGGGCCGTGCAGGCACTGCTGGATCGCATCGAGCGGAAGTACAGCGTCCCGGTGCGGATTCAGGCGCGGACGGGGGTGGTGCTGACCACCGGCGGATTCATCGCGAACGGCGCGATGGTCGCCAGGCACGCGCCGGGCTACCCCTGGGCCGAGGGCCTGCCGCTGGGCACCGCCGGTGACGACGGCAGCGGAATTCGCATGGCCGAGGCCATCGGTGCGGCCACCGGCAAGATGGACGCCATTTCGACATGGCGGTTCATCGCGCCGCCGAGCGCGTTCTTCGGGTCGATCGCGGTGGACGCGAACGGCCGGCGCATGGTCGACGAATCCCGGTACGGGGCGGCGCTGGGCGCGGCCATCGCGACCAGTCCCGGCAACCGGGCCTGGCTGTTGCTCGATGCCGACCTCGCCGCCGAATCGCGCGCGCAGATCGCCGGGCAGTCGGTGTGGTTCCAGCGCATGCAGACCGAGCGGCTGCTGCGGGTCGCGCGGATCACCGGGAACACCATCGAGGATGTGGCGGCGCGGGCGGGCATCGAACCGGCGGCGCTGCGCGAGACGGTGGAGGCGCACAACCGGGCCATCGAGGCGGGGCTCCCCGATCCGATGGGCAAGCCCGACGAGATCCGGCGGCCGATCCGCACCGGACCCTTCGCGCTGCTGGACATTTCGTTCAAGGAGCGGCTCACCTATCCGACGCCCATGCTCACCCTCGGCGGGCTGCTGGTGGACGAGGAGACCGGCGCGGTGCGCACCACCGACGGCGGCATCGTGCCCGGCCTGTTCGCGGCGGGGCGCGCGGCGGTCGGCGTCTGCTCGAATTCGTATGTGAGCGGGCTGTCGCTGGCCGATTGCGTGTTCAGCGGCCGGCGGGCCGGAGCCCACGCGACGGTCAGTTCTGCTGCCGCACCACGCCTCCCGCACGGAAAAGCGACGGCGTGATGCCGCGCTCCTCGCGGAAGGCGCGGTAGAACTGCCGCTCGCCGAGGAATCCGGAGGAGTAGGCGATCACCGAGATCGGCAGGGTCGGTTGCTCGGCGAGCAGATCGCAGGCGTGATCCACGCGCATGCGCCGCAGCACCGTGGCGGGACCGTCCTCGAATTCGTCGAAGACGCGATACAGCGAGCGGCGCGACATCCGGCAGCCGTCGGCGATCCGGTCGACGGTCAGCCCCGGATCGGCGCAGTGCCGGCGCATGTAGTCGAGTACCCGCTGCCGTTCCAGGGCTTCACGGGCCGGCTCGGACGGGCGGCCGTCGGCGGTCAGGGGCAGCACCGCGGCCAGCAGATCGATGGCCGGTTCGGCCAGCACGGCCGCGCCGACCGGGTCCTCGGCCTGGAGTTCGGCCAGGTCCCGGAAGAAGCGGGACACCACCGCGGTGGGTCCGGTGTGCGGCAGCGGAACCGCGGTGCGGATCTCGTCGTCGCTGAAGTCCGGTCGCGCCCGCAGCGCGCGCAGCGGGATCTGCACGACGAGCATCTCCCAGTCCGCCGGGCCCTCCCAACGGTATTCGCGGGTGCTGTCGTAGCAGACCACCGAACCGGGCACCACCTCCGCGACCCGGCCGTCCTGCTGTAGGCGGGCCCGGCCGCGGGTCTGGATGGTGGTGAGCAGGTACTCGTCGCCGGCGGCGGCCAGCAGCCCGCGGGTGCGGCTCACGATCTGCGCGGACGAGCCGATGGTGGAGAGATGCATATCGCCGTAGCGTCCGGAGACGACGCGGCCGTGAAAGGCCGGGGCGGGCAGCGGATCGAAGGCCAGCGGGACGTAGGTTTCGCTGAGCAGCGCCTCCCATTGTTCGAGACATTCCGGCTCGGAGCCGGGCTCGCCCCCGCTCCGCAGTTCGATGCGGTCGACCTGCGCCGTGCTCTCCACCCCGTTCAAACTCCTGCTCCATACCGCTCGAGAGCGCCCAGTTTACGGAATACCACAAACCCTGTCGGCGAAACGGTTACTGATAGTTCGCTGCTACCGGTCTACAAACCGGTCGGGCGCGTTCTACCACGACGACCCACCGTGCGGGTTCACAATGAGGAGCCAGGCAGGTACAGAGAGGTCGGATCTCCATGAGTGACAACCGTTTTCTCCGCTCGGCAACCCATTCCCTGGCATTCGCCGCCATCACCGCCGCCGGATTGGCGCTCGCGACACCCGCGCACGCCGACCCGCTCTGGCCCGGCGGACCCGACATTCCCGGTGTGGCGCCATTGATTCCCAGCCCGCCGGCACCGGTCGTCGCGCCCTGCACGGCCAACGGGGCGCGCGGCTGTATGCGCCTGTCCACCAACGAAGCCTGGCTGATGGACAACGGCAAGGTGGTCTACGGGCCGACCGTCATCTCGCACGGGCGGCCCGGGTACGAGACCAATGTCGGGGTCTTCGACGTCGACTTCAAACGCGAGGACCACTGGAGCACGCTGCACAACGTGCCGATGAAGTGGGCGGTGTTCTTCGACGGCGATATCGCCACCCACATCGGGCCGACCGAGGAGCAGTCGCACGGCTGCATCCGGATGACGCCCGAGGGCGCGGAGACCTTCTACAACTACCTGTGGCCGGGCGACATCATCGAAGTGGTGCGCTGAGGACGGCGAAAAGGATGCGGCATGGGCGAATTCGATACCACCCTCGAGCGGCTGATCGACACCTACTGCCGGGCGTGGAGTGATCCCGATCCGGCGCGGCGGCGCAAACTCCTCGGCGAGGTGTGGGATGTCGATGCCACCTACACCGATCCGCGGATCCAGACCGTCGGCCCGGAAGAGCTGCTGGCGCATATCGAGACCATGATCGCGCGGCGGCCCGGGGCCCGGGTGGTGCGCACCAGCCGGGTCGACTTCCACCACGACCTCGGGCGGTTCGCGTGGCGGGTGGTGCAGCCGGACGGGACGGCGCTGCCGGAGGGGCTGGATCTGGTCGAGCTCACCGACGACGGGCGAATCGGCAGGATTGTCGGGTTCTTCGGGCCGACAGTGCCATTGGACTGACCGCGCCACGCCGGGCTGCTGGCACCGGCGGCGCGCACAGGACAGACTGGAGGGCGTGCAACAGCAGTCGAGACGGGGCGGTGCGCGGTGACGGGGCTGGCCCGCGGTGAGAATCGGCCCGCGCCCGGGGACCGGATGACGGTGACGGTGCGCTCGACCGCCGGGGTGGATGTGTCGGCGCTGCTACTCGGGGCGAACGGGCGGGTGCGATCGGACGCCGACTTCGTGTTCTTCAACCAGCCGGTCGGCCCCGGTGTGGTGTACCGGCACGGGCGCGGTGCCGGGGACATGGTGGATGTGCAGACCTCCGCGCTCCCCGCGGATGTGGACAAGGTCGCCATCACCGCCAGCCTCGACGGCAGTGGACCGCGCACCTTCGCGGCCGCCGGATCGTTGCTGGCCACCATCGGATCCGATTCGGGCACACTGAATTTCGAGATGACCGGGCTCACCACCGAATCGGGCGTGGTGTGCGTGGAGATCTACCGGCGCGGTGACGGCTGGAAGGTGCGCGCGGTCGGGCAGGGCTACGACGACGGCTTGGCGGGGATCGCCGCGGCCTTCGGCGTCAATATCGACGACGAACCCGAGCCGGCCCCGCAGCCCGCACCGCCGCCCCGCCCGGCGGCACCGCTTCCCCCGTCGAATCAGCCACCGCGGCAGCAGTACGCGCCGCCGCCGCAATTCCAGCCGCAGCAGTACTCACCGCCGCCCCCGGTCCCGTCGCCCCCAGCCCAGCAAGGAATGCCGCCGATGCAGAGCGACCTGTTCAACCCCAGCCACGCCGAGGTCAACGGTCCCGGCATTCAGAAGCAGGGCGGCAAGATGATTCGCGTCGCCGTCAACGGCGAAACCCTGGCCCGGGCCGGATCGATGGTCGCCTATCAGGGCAATCTGGAGTTCAAGGCGCTCGGCTCCGGCGGTATCGGCCGGGCCATCCAGCAGCGGCTGACCGGCGAGGGCGTACCCCTCATGCGCGTCTCCGGTCACGGCGATCTGTTCCTCGCCAATGCGGCCGCCGATGTCCACACGGTGGATCTCGACGGATCCGACGGCCTGACCATCAACGGCGCGAACGTCCTCGCCTTCGACACCAGCCTGTCCTACAACATCCAAAGGGTGCAGGGCGCAGCCGGTTACGCCAGCAATGCCGGCCTGTTCAACTGCGTGTTCACCGGGCGCGGGCGGATCGCCATCACCACGCACGGTTCGCCCGTGGTGCTCAATGTGGACCAGCCCACCTACGCGGATCCGCAAGCGGCCGTGGCCTGGTCGTCCAGTTTGCAGACCGGCATCAAGCGCAACGACTCCTTCGGCTTCAGCCGGCTCATCGGCCGCTCCACCGGGGAGGGCCTGACGCTGTCGTTCTCCGGGCGCGGGTTCGTCATCGTGCAGCCGTCCGAGCTGCCGCCGGGCGGGTTGATCGGCGGCACCGGCGGCGGTCAGGAGGCCGGGCAGAGCGGCGGCATGCTGGGCGGTCTGCTCGGTTAGCCGAGCGCGGCGGCCGAGGGGACGACCACGCCGTAGAGGTCGCCGATGGTGGCGAGTGCGGAGTTGTGCAGCTGCTCGGCGGAGACCTCGGCGACCGCGGTAACCAGCGGGCGGGTGGCGCAGGCGTCGGCGACGACGGTGGGCAGATTGCCGCGCAGGAACGCGCCTTCGGTCGTGAAGGTCACGCACATGTGGGTCATGAAGCCCGCGATGACGACCTGCTTGTTGCCCGCGGCATCGACGAGTTCGCCGAGTTCGGTGTCGACGAAGCCGTTGGGCACGGTCTTCACCACCACGGGTTCACCCGCGATCGGCGCGACGGCGGGATGGATCTGCCCGATCTCGGCGGTGATGTCGTAGGGCGTGCCGACGCCGCCGTCATTGACCACGTGAACGATCCGCGCGCCCGCCTTGCGCGCCCGCTCCAGCAACTGCGCGGCGGCTGCGAGGGCGGGCTCCCAGCCGGTGAGCTCCATGACGCCGCGCGTGTAGGTGTTCTGATAGTCGACCAGGATCAGCGTCGAATCGGCGAGCGTGGCCGGACTCCGGTCGAAGCCGTTGAGATCGCGCAGGGTGGTTGCCATGTGAAGCCCTTCTCGAATGTGCTCGGCCACCGTGTGGTGGCTCGGCTACGACGCTATGGGCGATTCGCATATGTCGGCAATGTCATGCAACATGCAGATACCGACATCGCGTGATCGAACGGAGAGCAGTGTGGGCGCACTGGAACGGCTGATCGTCGTGGTGCTGTTCGACCGCGTCGACCTGCTGGATGTGACCGGACCGCCCGAGGTGTTCGCGCTCTTGCAGCGCGAGATGGACGAGCCGACCGGGTACCGGGTGGTGCTGGCCGCCGAAACCCTGGACCCGGTGACCACGGCCGCCGGAGTGCGGGTGCTGCCCGATGTGACCTTCGAGGAGATCTCCGGGCGCGCCATCGACACCCTGCTGGTGCCGGGCGCGGTCGAGGTGGACAGCGACCGGCGAGTCCGGGCGATCAGTGATCCGGTCGTGGTGGATCGGGTGAAACGCCTTGCCGCCCATACCCGCCGGGTGGCGTCGGTGTGCGTGGGGGCGCATATTCTCGCCGATGCCGGGCTGCTGGACGGCAAGCGCGCCACCACGCACTGGTCCACCGCACAGCAGCTGGCCGCCGATCATCCGGCGATCCAGGTCGATGCCGACCCCATCTTCATCCGTGATCAGGGCGTCTGGACGGGCGCGGGATTGACCGCCTGCCTGGATCTTTCGCTCGCGCTGGTGGCCGACGACTTCGGCGAGGAGGCCGCCTTGCGGGTGGCGCGCCAGCTCGTCATGTACCTCAAACGCCCCAGCGGCCAGAACCAGTTCAGCGTCAATCTGGAGCCGGTCTCCACCACCCGCCGCGTAGAAGCCTTGCGCCAGTACATCACCGGGCATCTGGCCGAGCCGATCACCGTCGCCGATCTGGCGGCGCACGCACACGTCAGCGACCGTCAGCTCACCCGCATCTTCAAGACCGAGCTGGGCACGACCCCCGCCGCCTACCTCGAATCGGCCCGGGTGGAGGTGGCGCGCAATCAGCTGGAGACGACCGACCACACTCTCGAACGCATCGCCACCGCCTGCGGTTTCAATACCACCGACACGCTGACCCGCGCCTTCCGCCGGACCCTGGACACCACCCCCACCGAGTACCGCAATCGCTTCCGGATCAACTGATTCTCAGTCGCGCAGCGCGCTTTCCAGGATCTTCAGCGTTTCGAGGGCATCGCGGGGATCGACCGGGACCGGGGCGCCGTGGTCGAGGGTTTCGGCCATGGCCCGGTAGAAGGCCGGATAGTCGCCCGGCTCGGTGGGGATCGGGTGGGTGTCGTCCGGGGTGCCGAATCGGCCCCAGCGATCGGATTCCACGACGCCCCAGGGCTTTCCGTCGTCGGGTCGGCGTCCGGCGCGCAGGTCCGCTTCCTGCGGGTCGAGGCCGTAGCTGACATAGGCGTTCTCCGAACCGAGCACCCGGAAACGCGGGCCCAGTTGCGGCGCAACGGCACTCATCCACAGGTGGGAGCGAACGCCGGAGGCGTGGGTGAGGGCGAGAAAGGCGTCGTCGTCGGTCCGGATGCCGGGGCGGCGGCGATCGCGTTCGCGGTAGACCTCGGTGACCGGACCGAAGAGCGTGAGCGCCTGGTCCACGAGATGGCTGCCGAGGTCGTAGAGGATGCCCGCGCCGTCCTCGGCGGAGCCGGTTTCACGCCAGCCGCCCTTGGTGACCGGACGCCAGCGTTCGAAACGGGATTCGAAGCGGCGCACCTCGCCCAGCCGCCCAGCGGCCAGCAGCGCCTGGATGGTGCGGAAGTCGTTGTCCCAGCGCCGGTTCTGGAAAACCGAGAGCGCCAGGCCGGTGCGTTCGGCGGTCGCGAGCACCTGCTCGGCCTCGGCGACCGTCACCGCGAACGGCTTGTCCACCACCACGGGCAGGCCGCTCTCCAAGGCCCGGACGGCCAGCGGCGCGTGGGTGCGGTTCGGGGTGGCGATCACCGCCAGATCGAAATCGGCTGCGGCCGCGAACAGTTCGTCGGCGGCGCCCAGCACCCGCACGCCCGGATGTTCCCGCCGGGCCTGAGCGGCGCGCTCGGCCGACCCGGTGACCACGCCCGCCACCCGCATCCGCGGTTCGGCGGCGATCAGCGGCGCGTGGAACACCGACCCGGCCAGCCCGAAACCAACCACCGCAACTTGAAGTTCCCGCACGTGCAGCCCCTTTCTCGACGGTCCGCATCCACGGTAGCCGCCCGGGCCGGCGAATCAGACGAGGTGGACCTCGACCCCGGCTTCCCGGATGGCGGCGGCGGCGACCGGATCGGCGGCGGCGTCCATGACCAGAGTGTCAATGGCCTCGATTGGGCAGATGCGGGCCAGCAGCGTGCGGTCGAGTTTGTCGGCGGTGGCCACCGCGATCACCCGGTCGGCGCGGCGCACCATCTCGGCGTTGACCCCGGCTTCGTCGAGGTGGCGGCATTGGGCTCCGGCCGTCGCGGAGATGGCTCCGACGCCGAGAATCACGGTGTCCAAACGCAATTCGGCCAGCGCCAGCTCGGCGAGCGGGCCGTGCAGTTCATAGGATTCGCGGCGCGCCATCCCGCCCAGGCAGATGGTGCGCAGATGCGGGCGCAGCACCATTTCGCCCGCGATGTTCAGCGCGTTGGTGACGATGGTGAGTTCGTCGGGGCCGGTCAGATCGGGGCGTCCGGCCAGCGCGCGGGCCACGGCCGTGGTGGTGGTGCCGCCGTTGAGCCCCACCACTTCGGCCCGGCGCACCAGCCCGGCCGCGAATTCGGCGACCCGCTGCTTGGCTTCCCCGCCCGCGCCCCGATACCGCGCGGGCAGATCGTAGGCGACGGCGGTGGCCACGATCCCGCCGTGCGTGCGCGTCGCCAATTGCTGATCGGCCAGCGCGGTGAAGTCACGGCGGATGGTGGCCGGAGAGACGGCGAGGCGTTCGGCGGCCTCCTCCACCGACAGCCGTCCCCCTTCGGCGAGCAGTTCCAGCAGCCGATTCCAGCGCTGGGACCGATCGGCGGGTGCGGTCATTTGACACTGCCGGCGGTGAGGCCGGCGACCAGGCGCTTCTCGATGAGCGCGAAGAGGATGACAACGGGCACGATGCCGACGGTAGAGATGGTGAAGACATATTGCCAAGCCGTGTCGTACTGCCCGAAGAACTTGGTCAGCGCCACCGACAGCGGCTGATTCTCCGGTGTGGTGAGGATGACCAGGCTGGCGGCGAATTCGTTCCAGCAGGACACGAACGCGAACACGGTGGCGGTGACGATGCCCGGCCACACCAGCGGCAGGCTCACCCGGGTGAGGATCTGCCAGCGGTTCAACCCGTCGAGTTGCGCGGCCTCCTCGACCTCCACCGGCACCCCGGCGAAGAAGCTGTGCAGAATCCACACCGCGAAGGAGAGGTTGAACGCGGCATTGACCAGGATCATGGCCACCCAGGTGTCATTGATGCCGAGCGCGAAGAACTCCCGGATCAAACCGGTGACCAGCACCACCGGTTGCAGCATCTGGGTGATCAGCACCAGGCCGAGGAAGATCGCCTTGCCCGGAAACCGCCGCCGCGCGGTGTAATACGCGGCCGGGACGGCCACCGCCAGCACCAGCAGCGTCGCCGCGATCGAGATGACCAGCGTGCTGATCAGGTTGAACGGCAGCGGAGTCTCGTTGGCGCTCCACACCTTCACGTAATTGTCCGGGCGCCATTCCTGGGGCAGATACGTCGGCGGAATGCGCAGGATCTCCGAGCGCGGTTTCAGCGAGCCGAACACCATCACCAGGTACGGCAGCAGGAACAGCGCCGCCAGCAGCGCGCCGATCGCCGTCAATCCCCAGCGCCGCCGGATCATCGCGTCTCCTCCCCCGCCGGGCGGATCACCCGCACATAGATCGCGATGATCGTCATGATCAGCACGAAGTTCAGTACGCTCATCGCCGCCGCGGTGTCGACCTGCTGGTTCTGCCGAATCAGCTTGAAGGTCAAGGTGGTTGTGGTGTCCGCGGAGAAGCCGGCGATGCTGCCGGTCAGCACTTGCAGGATGGGCAGCGAGTTGAAGGCGTTGATGATGTTGATGACCGTGGCCACCGCCATGGCCGGGCGCAGCTGCGGCAGGGTGAGATAGCGATACCGCTGCCAGGCCCCCGCCCCGTCCACCCGGCCCGCCTCGTCGATATCGCCCGGAATCGATTGCAGCCCGGCCAGAATCGTGTAGGTGGTGAACGGGATGGAGACGAACATCGCCACGCCGATAGCCACCACGAACGCCGGGCCGGGTTGTTTGGTGAACCCGAAACCCTTGTCCAGCAATCCGGTATCCACCAGGAAGCGGTTCGCGATGCCCACATCCGGATCCAGCATGTAGGCGAAGATGCCGGTGGTCATCACCACCGAGGCCGCCCACGGCACCAGAATGGCCAGCCGCACCGCCGTGCGGCCCGGAAAATCTTTGTTCAGGAACTGCGCCAGCCCGGCCGACAGCACCAGCGTGATGACCACCACCGCGACCACCCAGACGAGGGTGTGCGCCAGCACGCTGCCCAGCTCCTCGATGTCGAAAAGCCTTCGGAAGTTGTCGAATCCGGCCGATCCGCGATCCTGCCCGTACGCGTTCAGGTCACGGGTGGAGGTCCACGCCATGTATCCGGCGGGGAAGGCCACCACCCCCGCGATGAGCACCAGCACCGGGCCGATCCACGGCAGCGCGCGCAGCGTTGCCGCGAATCGGCCCCGGCCACTGCTCAATTCGCCGCCTGCTGGATCTTCGAGAGCACCGAGGCCGGATCACTGCCCTGCGCGATGGTGCCCATCTGCTGTTTGATCGCGCCCTGCACCGCACCCCATTTCGGGTTGTTGCTGGGGTAGAACTTGGCCACCGGCAGGGTCGCCGCGAAGGCCTTGGTCACCGGATCGTCGGCGAGCGCCTTGGCCCCGCTGTCGGTGACCGCGATGAAGTGTTCGCCGGAGACGAATTTCGAGTACACGGGGGCCGAGTAGAAGTAGGTGAGGAACTTCTTGACGGCGGCGGCCTTGGCCCCGTCCTTCTTGAACGACATCAGGTGATCGGCCACGCCCAGCGTCACCGCCTCACCGGTCTTGGTCGGCGTCGGCGCGGTCGCGTACTTCAGGCTCGGGTTCTTGGTCGCGATCTGGCTGATGGTCGGCGGCAGGCCCTCGATCATGCCGATCTTGCCCTGGATGAAGGCATTGATCACATCGGCGCGGTTGGTGGCGCCCGGATTGGCCTGCGTCGCACCGGATTCGGCGAGCGTCTTCATGGCCTTCACGCCCTCCAGGTTCGACGGCGTGTCCACGGTGACCTTATCGCCCTCGGACCAGTTGCCGCCCGCGCCGAAGGTCCAGATGGAGGTCTCGCCCTGGGCCTCCTCGCTGCCGAGCGGCAGCCCGTACCCGGAGACCCCGCCGCCGAGCGCCTGGATCTTCTTGGCGTCGTCGGTCAGCTCGGCCCAGGTCTTGGGCGCGCTCGCGATACCGGCCTTGGCGAAGAGCTCGGTGTTGTAATACAGCGTGCGGGTGGAGGCGAAAAGCGGTAGCGCCCACTGGGTTCCGTTGATGGAGGCATTGCGCGCGAACCCCGGCTGGATATCGGAGATGACCGCGGCGTCCACGATCTCGGTGGCCGGGTACAGCTGTCCGTCGGTGGCGAAAGTGGAGTAGGCGTCGATGTTCAGGATGTCCGGCGTGGTGGATTTGGACTGGAGTTTCGTCCGCACCACCTCATTGATCGAATCCCAGGACTCCATCTGCAATTCCACGTGGACATCCGGATTCGCCTGCTGGAAGTCGGCGATGATCGAGTCCCACGCCCCCTTGGTGCCGTCGCTGTAGACGGGCGCCAGGAAGGTCAGATGGTTCGGGTCCGAGTCGTCCGTTTTGTTCCCTCCGAACCCGCAGGACGATACCGTCAGGACCAGGCCGGTGAGCAACGCCATGGAGGAAAGCGCGCCGCGCAGTGGACGTTTCACGATCGGGACCTTTCAAGTTCACACCCGACGCTACGAACCACGGATGAGGAGCGAACCAGTCGAGTGGCCTGAATCTAGCGCTGTTCATGCTCGAATGTGCTCGTTTGGAACGTAAAATTGACATGAACGATCACCGGGTTGATCCTGGGTGGGTGCCGAGCTCCACCGACCGGATTCCCGAAACCCATTTGGCCGCAGAGGTGGCCACGCAGCCCGACGATTGGCTGCGGGCCGCGGCCGTCGCGGCCGAGTATCGGGGGTTGCTGCCCGCCGCCGGCGAGCGGGTGGCGGTGATCGGCTGCGGGACTTCACTGTTCATGGCGCGGGCGTTCGCCGCGCTGCGGGAGACCGCCGGCCAGGGGCTCACCGATGCCTGGCCCGCCAGCGAGGTGCGCGGTCGCGAATACGACAGGTACCTGGTGATCTGCCGGTCCGGGACGACCACCGAGGTGATCGAGGCTTTGCGTGCGCTGCCCGCCGGCGTGCCGCGCACGGTGATCTGCTCGAGTCCCGGTACCCCCGTGCTGGATTCGGCCGACCCGGTGCTCATCGACTGGGTGGACGAGCGCTCGGTGGTGCAGACGCGGTTCGCGACCACCACCCTCGCACTGCTGCGCCGGCATCTGGGCGAGGATCTGAATCCGGCGATCGCACAGGCGCGCGCGGTGCTCAGCGAAGATACGGCAACCGCACTCGGCGGGGTCGCCGGGACCGCCCAGATCAGCTTCGTGGGAGTGGGTTTCGCCGCCGCGCTCGCCGAGGAGGCCGCGCTCAAACTGCGGGAGTCCTGCCAGTCCTGGGTCGAGTCGTATCAGGCCGCCGAATACCGGCACGGCCCGATCAGCATTGCCGCCCCGGGCCGGGCGGTGTGGGGCTTGGGCCCGCTCCCGGCCGGGCTCGCCGACGAGATCGCCCGCACCGGAGCGAATTTCGAGCATCGCGATATCGATCCGATGGCCGAGCTGGTTCGCGTGCACCGGCTGTGCCTGCTCCGCTCGGCGGAACTGGGATTGGATCCCGATCATCCGCGCGGTCTGAGCCGTTCGGTGGTGCTGCGATGATCTCGGTGGGTTGAGGTGAGGGCTGTGAACGAAGTCGCTGCCGAGGATCTGGTGCTCGGCATCGATGTGGGTGGCACCACCATCAAAGGCGAGATCACCGATGCCGCGGGCACTGTCATCAGCACCGCGACCGTCGACACCCCGCGCGGCGTCGCGGCCTTCGATGCCATGGAGGATCTCGGCACCCGCCTGCTGGGCGAGCTTCCCGCCGCCCGCCGTGCCCACGTCACCCGCGCCGCCGTCATCCTGCCCGGCATCGTGGATCCCGAGCGCGCCGTCGCGGTGTTCAGCAGCAATGTCGGCTGGCGAGATGTGAAGGTGGGCGACCGATTCGGCGATCGCTGGCGGATGCCGGTGCTCATCGACCACGATGTCATCGTCGCCGGCTGGGCCGAATGGCGGTACGGCGCGGGCCGCGGCACCGACGACGTCTGCGTGCTGATAGTCGGCACCGGCATCAGCGGCATGCTCTCGGTCGGCGGCCGCCTGGTGCGCGGCGCGGCCGGGCAAGCCGGCGAATTCGGCCACATCCCCGTCCGCCACCGCGACGGCCTCCCCTGCCCCTGCGGCAATACCGGCTGCGTCGAAACCGTCGCCTCCGGCCCCAATATCGCCCGCGCCTACTCCCGCCGCACCGGTCGCGGAATCTCCGGAGCCGAAGCGGTTTTCGCCGCCCTCGGCAGCGACCAGGACGCCCGCGCCGTAGTCGACGACGCCATCGACGCGATCGCCGAGGCCCTGCTCGGCGTCATCCACGCCACCTGCCCCGAACTGATCGTGCTGGGCGGCGGCTTGGCGGGCGCGGGGCCCATCCTCACCGATTCCCTGCACGCCCGCCTCTCCGCCCTGCTGCGCGTGACCCCCGTGCCTCGGGTCGCCCTGGGCGCGTTCGGTATCCGCGCCGGGCTGGTCGGCGCGGCCCGACTGGCCCGCGCCGGATCGCTGACATGACGATCCGGGTGCGGCTGTCCGGGCGAATCCCGGCCGCTTCCGGGGCGTGCACCGGCAAGGCGATGCCATGACGCCCGGCGCGGAATGCGAGCCGAGCGGCGCTGTCGCGGCCGGCGGCGAAGTGGAGTTGCGCGGCCGGGTGCTGACCGCCGCGGGCCTGCTTTCCGACGCTGTCGTAGCCGTGCGCGGCGCACGGATCGCCGCGGTGACGCCGGTATCGGAATGGGTCGCGGCACAGGGTCGAATGCCGCCCCGATCGCTCGGCACCATCCTCCCGGGCCTGGTCGACATCCACAATCACGGCGGTCACGGCCACCGCTTCGACACCACGGACCCCGCCGAAGCCGCCGCGGCCGCCGCCTTCCACCATCGCGCCGGCACCACCACCCTGCTGGCCAGCATCGTCACCGCCGCACCCGACGACCTGGTCGCCCAGGTGACCGCCCTCCGCGACCTGGTGACCGATGGCACCCTCGCCGGTATCCACATCGAAGGCCCCTTCCTGTCCGAGAAACGCTGCGGCGCACACGACCCCGGCCTGCTCCTGCACCCCGACCCCCACCTCATCGACCGCCTCCTGAAAGCGGCCGACGGCGCTCTCCGGGTAATGACCCTCGCCCCCGAACTGCCCGGCTTCGCCGCCGCCGCGAAACTCCTCACCGACAACGACGTAGTGGTAGCCCTCGGCCACAGCGACGCCGCCTACCCGGCTTTCCGCACCGCCCTCCCGCCCGCGGGCCCCGCCACCCTCATCACCCATCTGGCCAACGGCATGCGCCCCCTGCACCATCGCGACCCCGGCCCCATCGCCGCCGCCCTGGTCGCCGCCGCCGCCCACCAGGCCACCATCGAATTGATCGGCGACGGCGTCCACCTCGACCCCGGCTTCGCCGCCCTGGCCTTCGCCACCGCCCCACGCCGCGTCGCCCTGATCACCGACGCCATGCAGGCGGCAGGCATGCCCGACGGCACCTACCGACTCGGCTCCCAAACCGTGCACGTCGAAAACGGCACCGCCCGAGTCCCTTCCGGCTCCATCGCAGGCGGCACCGCCACCCTCCTGCAATGCCTCCGCTGGGCCGCCACCCACTGCGCCGTCCCCCTCATCGACGCGGTAGCCGCCGCCACCGCCACCCCCGCCGCGGCCACCGTCCTCCCCGATGTCGGCGACCTCCGCCCCGGCATGTACGCCGACGCCCTGATCGTCGACGACAACCTGCGACCGCTCCGAGTACTGCGCCGGGGGCGGTGGATAGTTTGACCGCCAACGCATCACAGCCCGTCGATACCCGATCCCGCCGTATCCCCCAGCTCGTATGCAGCCCACCCGGTTCGCACTCCACTGTTCACCGGTCCGGGCTGCTCGAGACCGGAACCTCGCTGCGGCACAAGCGATCCCGGCCGATTACGAATCGTACGTCCCGACGGTCGGTGCGGCTGGATCGCCGCGGCGGCCACGGGACCGGATGGTGCGCATGATCCTCACCGTCACGATGAATCCCGCGTACGACATCACCTATCGGGTCAAGTGTCTGGATCGAGGGCGGGCGCAGCGGGTGATGTCGGTCGAGCAGCGGCTGGGCGGGAAGGGCATCAATGTGGCGCGAGTGCTGGCGCAACTCGGGAAGCCGGTGCGCGCCACGGGATTCGCGGATCTGGAGTTCGCGGCCGCCGTGGGGCGTGAGCTGCGGGCGGACTTCGTTCCCGCGCTGCCGTGGGTGCGGCGGACCTTGGTGGTCAGTGAATCGGCGGATGGAACGGCGACCGGGTTCTGGGAGCCGGGGGCACGGGTGAACGATCCACGGGAATCGGTGGACCGGCTGCTGGATCGGGTGGGTGCACTCCTGCCGGAGCTGCACGGGCTCGTGGTGTCCGGTTCTTTGCCTGCGGGCGTTGCCGATTCGGTTCCGGCCGACTTGGCGCGAGCGGCGCTCGCCGCCGGGGTCCCGGCCATCTGCGATGTCGACGGACACGCGCTGCTGCTCGCCGCCACCGTGCCCGGCGTGGTGCTGATGCCCAACAGCGAGGAGCTCGCGCGCCTGATCGGATATTCGGACGCCGGGTCCGTGGGCGCCGACGGAGCCGGGCCGGTGGTACCGGCAGCGCGAAATGCCTGCGCGGCCGACGAGTCCACCGCCTCCGCGGATGCGGTCGAGTTCAGCGCGCTGGCAACCAGGTTGCGTCCGCTGGTGGACAGCGGCGTGCGCGCGGTGATCGCGACGCGCGGTGCGGCCGGGATGGTCGCGGCGACGGCTAGCGGTAGCTGGTCCGCCGCGCTGCCCGAAGCGTTGTCGGGCAATCCGACGGGGGCGGGTGATGCCGCGGCGGCGGCCGTGATCGCGGGTCTT
The DNA here is from genome assembly GCF_001612945.1 of Nocardia inohanensis NBRC 100128. Taxonomy (GTDB): domain Bacteria; phylum Actinomycetota; class Actinomycetes; order Mycobacteriales; family Mycobacteriaceae; genus Nocardia; species Nocardia inohanensis. The sequence continues at coordinate 189,231 of NZ_BDBK01000017.1, read as the reverse complement.
GCTGCACCGGGCACCCCCGACTGGCCCGCGATACTGCGCGATGCGGTGGCGACATCGGCTGCGGCCGTGGTGGTTCCGATCGCGGGGGCGATCGATGCGGAGATGCGCGAGCGACTGTTGCCGACCGTGCTGGTCACCGACCCGGGTACGACCGCCACACAGGCGCGCTCGTGAACCCGCTCATTCCGTTCCGGAGGTTCGTATGCCGTTGCTACCCGTATTCGATCTGATCGTGGCGGCTCGCCCGGGCGGGCTGGGAGCCTTCAATGTGATCGCGCTCGAGCATGCCGAGGCCATCGCGGCCGCGGCGGAGGCTACGAAACAAGCCGCGGTATTGCAGATTTCGGAGAATACGGTGCGCTATCACGGCGGGTTGCGGCCGCTGGCCCGCGCTTGCCTGGAGATTGCCGGTGCCAGCCGGGCGGCGCTGGCGGTACATCTGGACCACGCCACTTCGGAGGAATTGATCCGGGAGGCAGTCCGATTGGGGATCACCTCGGTGATGTTCGACGGCTCGACGCTGGACTACGCGGAGAATCTGGCGCGAACCGCGCGGATCGCCCAATGGTGCCATGAACGCGGGGTGCACGTGGAGGCGGAACTCGGGGAGGTCGGGGGCAAGGACGGGGCGCATGCGCCGGGCGTGCGGACCGATCCGGATGAGGCGGTGGCGTTCGTGGCGGCCACGGGGGTCGACGCACTCGCCGTGGCGGTGGGGTCCTCCCATGCCATGCACAGCCGGGACGCGCGGCTCGACGACGATTTGATCGCACGGCTGGCCACCAAGCTGACGGTGCCGCTGGTGTTGCACGGCTCGTCGGGGGTGCCGGACGCCGGATTGCGATCGGCCGTGCGGGCGGGGATGGCGAAGGTGAATATCGCGACCCGGTTGAATGTGGCGCTGGCCGAGGCGGTGCGGGCGACACTGGCCGGCGATCCCGCGCTCAGTGATCCACGCCGGTATCTCGGCCCCGGTCGGGATGCCGTTCAGGCCGAGGTCGAACACTTTCTGCGATTGCTCGCGGAGCCCCGCACGGGGTAGCGGTGCGTAAGCCCGTACCTCCCGCTTGGTATGAATGCCGGGTGGCTCGACACCTCTTCCTCTGCCCCCTGCGGTGGTCCGATATGGACGCCGACGGGCACGTGCACAATGCCGAACACCTGCGCTACCTGGAGGAAACCCGGATCGACCTGTTCCGGTCGCGTGAGTTCTCCGGTTCCAGCGTGGTAGCCCAGATGGATATCGACTATTTGGTCCCGCTGCGCTATCGCGATCGCCCGGTGCGCGTGGAGTCCTGGGTGACCCGGGTCGGCGGTTCCTCGTTCACCCTCGAGCAGGAGATCCGCGACGACGACGTGGTGTATTCGAAGGCCGTGTGCGTCATGGTCGCGTTCGACCAGGCCACCCAGAAGTCCCGGCCGATCCCGGATACCGAGCGCGCGATGCTCGAGGAGCTGAAAGCCTGATGCACACCTACCAGATCCAATTGCGCCGCACCGATATGGACGCGCTCCAGCACCTCAACAACGTGGTGTTCGCCCAATACCTGGACGAGGCCCGCGCCGATCTGCTGGCCGCGCACGAATCCCCGGACGCCGCTTGGCATGTCGTGGTCGCCAACCAGCGCCTCACCTACCGCACCCCGCTGGTGTTCCGCCGCACCCCGGTCACGGTGGCGACCACCGTCGCCCGCATCGGCACCTCCTCCTTCACCCTGGCGCACGAGATCCGGGACGAGGCGAACGTCTACCTCACCGCCACCTCGACCCTGGTGGCCATCGGCGACGGCGCGTCCCGTCCGCTCACTCCCGCCGAGCGCGAGTATCTGACGGGCCTGTCCGCCGATACCCTCACCGCCGCCTCCTGACGCCGCTCGTAACAATCCGGTGAGGTGATGGACACGACCGGCTGATTCCATGAAAAAGGGGAACTCCACCGCTGCGAGGCTTTCAACGCGGAGAACCCCGAGGAGGACGACATGGATGAGCCGGTCTGCATGGATTGCTGGCGTCGCGACAACCTCACCTTCGCTCAACGCCTGGATCCCGCATTCGTGAAGCCCGGACCGGTGCACCGGTGCGCCATGCACCGCCGGTTGCGGGACGAGCATCTCGATCGCGGCGACAAGGCCGCGTAATCGCCCACCCGAGCGGGAGTCACGGTTCTTCGATCTCGACTCCCGTTCGCGCACACCGCTTCTCGCCCCATTCGTAGAGGGCGGTCAGCACCGGGACCAGGCTCCAGCCTTCCTCGGTCAGGTCGTACTCCACCTGCGGCGGCACAGTGGGATACACGGTGCGGCGCACCAAGCCGTCCGCCTCCAGTTCCCGCAATTGCTGGACCAGCATCTTCTCACTGGTGCCCGGCATCAGCCGCCGCAGTTCGCCGTACCGCCGCACGCCTTCCTTGAGATGCGCGAGAATCACCGGTTTCCATTTGCCCCCGATCAGGTCGACGGTCACCTCGACGGGGCAGTAGTAGCGCTTGGGTGGCATCCTCGCCTCCGGTACTTACCGAAAAGTGCGTTCTTGTAACACTGTAATCATCACGCTTCCATGGGTTCTCATGAAGGTGATTACATTCGATCGATTCAAGCCCGGCGTCACGCTGGAGACCATCACCCCGTTCCTGCCCGAGGAGGTCGCCAACGTCTGGCGGTTGTGGAAGGCCGGGATCGTGCGGGAGAACTACGCCCGCGCCGACGAACCCGGCGTGGTGATCGTGTTCGAGGTCGACAGCGTGGAAGAAGCCAAACGCTACATCGAGGATTTCCCGCTCACCAAGAAGGGCTTCCTGGAGTGGACCTATGTACCCGTAACCGCCCCATTGCCGTTGGAGGCGTTGATGTCTCCCGAGGTGGATGTGGCCGAACCCTACGACCGGACCGCGTGAGGCCCCCGTGCGGAGCGCATTCGGCCTGACCATTCCGCAGACCGTCGAGGATGCCTGCGATCCGGGGCGGATGGCGGTGATCGTCTACGACATGCAGGTCGGCATCGTGAGCCAGATTCCGGACGGCGAGCGGATCGCCAAGGCCTGCTTGGAGCTGCGGGATACCGCCCGCGCCAACGGTTTTCGTGTCTTCTACACCCGCCACATGTCGATTCCGCCGGCCGCGGCGGGAGTCGCGCAATTGCGCACGGCCATGGAGTGGCAGCGCGTGGACGATCCGGCGGACCTCGGGACGGCTTTTCCGCAGGGCTCACCGCAGTATCAACTGATCCCGGAACTGACCCCCGGCCCGGACGAGGTGGTGTTCGACAAGATCACCATGTCGGCGTTCGCGGGCACCCCCCTCGATATCGCCCTGCGCGACTTGGGCATCGACAGTTTCGCGATCGCCGGTATCGCACTCGAGGTAGGTATCGAACCGACCGTCCGCCATGCCACCGACCTCGGCTACTTCCCGATCATGGTGACCGACGCCTGCGGAGCCGGCCACCCCGCGGCCGCCGAACGCGCCTACTCCACACTCGATTTCGCGGGTGGCTCCCGCACCACCGAGCTGGCGACGCTCACCGGCCTGATGACGATGTGAACCGTCAGCAAATATCTTCGGCGGCGATGACCTGCGTTGACCTATCATGGGAGGCACCGCCTGGTCGGCGTTCGAAGGAAAATTCTCATGGCCAAGATGACCACCGAAGCGTTGCTCGACGTGTTCAAAGGTATGACGCTGCTGGAGCTTTCGGAATTTCTGAAGGCTTTCGAGCAGGAGTTCGGGGTGAGCGCCGCCGCCCCCGTCGCGGCGCCCAGCGCCCAGGATGCTCCGGCGGCGGAGGCCGCGGACGAGCAGAGCGAATTCGATCTGGTGCTGGAATCGTTCGGGGACAAGAAGATTCAGGTCATCAAGGCCATGCGCGAGATCATTCCCGGGCTGGGCTTGAAGGAGGCCAAGGACCTGGTCGAGGCCGCACCCAAGGCGGTGCTCGAGAAGGTCGACAAGGATGTCGCCGAAACGGCCCGGGTCAAACTGGAAGCCGCCGGGGCGCGCGCCGCACTGCGGTGAGCAGCCGGCGGTGTGACTCCAGCTTGGCGGCGCGATCGTAAGTGCTGGTGTGGACGAGGATTTCGTCCGCACCGGTGCGCGCCACCAGGTCCTCCAACGCGGGCAGCACCGTCTCTTCGGTGCCGTGAATATGCCCGCGCAGCGACTCCTCGAAGATCTTGCGCTGCCGTTCGGTCATGGGCTCGCGTTCCACCTGTTCGGGCGCGATCAATGGCGGGAACTCGCCGCGGGTGCGCGAATACGCGGCCGCCCACGCCTCGGGCAGCAGTAGCCGGTGTGCGGCCTCCGGGCTGTCGGCGATGACCGCCGACGCGGACACCATCACGTAGGGCTCCACACCCCACGCACTCGGCCGGAAGTCGTTGCGGTAGCGCGCAATTGCCGCGACCATGGCATCCTCGCCCGAAATACCGGCGATCACCAACGGCAGCCCGAACCGCGCCGCCCGATCCGCCCCGGAGGCGGTCGCCAGCAGGAACGCCGGAACCCGCAACCCCTCCCCCGGCCAAGCATGCACCCCGTACCGCCCGCTCTCGAAGTACTCGAGCAGCTCGGTCAGCCGCTCGTCGAAATCGTCGGCATCCTGCTTGCCGTGCCCGAGCGCCCGCCGCACGCCGTCGGTGAACCCCACCGACCGCCCCAACCCCATATCGATCCGCCCCGGATACACCGACTCCAGCACCCCGAACTGCTCGGCCACCACCAACGGCTGATGATTGGGCAGCATCACCCCACCGGTCCCGACCCGAATCCGCGCGGTAGCCCCCGCCACCGCCGCGGCCAGCACGGTCGGCGCGGACCCCGCCACTCCCGGCACACTGTGATGCTCCGACACCCAGAACCGGTGATATCCCCATTCCTCGGCCAGCCGCGCGAACTCCACGGTCTCGCGCAATGCCTCCGGATGGCTCTGCCCGGCCCGGGTCCGCGAACGGTCCAGGATGGAGAAGCGCACAGCCTGTAGTGGCGAGGTCATACTCACCCCCAACGCTCTGACCCGGAATTGATTCCGGGGCCGCCGATGAGTTCCCACACCCTTTCCCGTCTGCACCTACGAACGCACCACGCGAGTGGTCGCACCGAAATTCATCCACCCAACCCAGGTCAGGAACATCGTCATGCGCAAACTCACCGCCGGCTTCTTCATCTCCCTCGACGGCGTCGTCGCCGACCCGCAGGACTGGCATTTCCCCTACTTCGACGACGCCATGGGCGAAGCCGTGACCGCCCAGCTCGGCGGAGCCGACACCCTGCTCCTCGGCCGGGTCACCTATGACAGCTTCGCGGGCGCTTGGCCGGAGCGTGAGAACGCCGGCGGCGACGATGCCGGGATGGCGAAGGCACTCGGCGATGCCCGCAAAATCGTCGTGACGCACCAGGATCCGGATTTCACCTGGCGCAATTCCGAGAAGTTGCGGGGCGATCTGGTCGAAGCCGTGGACGCGCTCAAGCGGGAGCCGGGCGAGACCGGTATCGCCATCAGCGGTTCACCGTCGGTGGTGCGGCAGCTGCTGGCGGCGGGTCTGATCGACGAACTGCACCTGCTGGTGCATCCGCTCACGGTGGGCAAGGGTGCGCGCCTGTTCGAGGACGGGCAGTCGATCCCGCTGCGGCTGCTGTCGGCCACGCCTTTCCCGTCCGGGGTCGTCCACGCGATCTACGGCCCGGCCGAGGCTCCCGCCGCGGCCGGGTACGACGAGGCCAGAACCCATCTGGCGCAGGGCGATCGCTGACGATCGGTCAGCGCACGGGGCGCAGTACGCAGCGGGTGCCGGTGTAGATGGTGGGCATGCATTCGTTGCAGTGCACGCAGGCCGAGCGAGTCGCGAGGTCGGATTGGATGCGCTGCAACAGATTCGGCTCCCGCAGCAGCGCGCGGCCCATCGCGACGAAGTCGAAACCCTCCGCCATGGCGGTCGACATGGTGTCGTGGTTGGTGATGCCGCCCAGCAGGATCAGCGGCATGGACAGCTCGCGGCGGAATTGGCGGGCGCGTTCCAGGAGGTACGCCTCCTGGTAGGGGTACTCCTTCAAGAAGGCGCGGCCCAGCAGCCGGAACCCCCAACGAGCCGGTCCCGGAAGGGTTTTGGCGAAGGAGCGGCGCGGGGCGTCGCCGTGGAAGAGCAGCATGGGATTGAGCAGCGAGCTGCCCGCGGTCAATTCGAGGGCATCGAGCGCGCCGTCGGCCTCCAGCCAGGCGGCGATCTGAAGGGACTCCGGGAGGGTCAGCCCACCGGGGCGGCCGTCCTCCATGTTCAGTTTGGCGGTTACCGCGAGCCGGTCGCCGACGGCTTCCTGCACGGCGCGGGCGATTTCGCGGGCCAGCCGGGCACGGTTCTCGGTGGAGCCGCCGTAGCGATCCTTGCGACGATTGAGCAGCGGGCTCAGGAACGAGCTCACCAGGTAGTTGTGGCCGAAATGGATTTCGACGGCATCGAAGCCGGATTGCTCGGCCAGCCGCGCCGCGTTCACATGCGCGGCGATCAGCTCCGGAATCTCGGACTCGGCGGGCACCTTCATGAAACGCATGCCGAGCGGGCTGAACATGGGGCTCGGCGCCAGCGCGGGCACCCGGTTGGAGGCGGCGTTGGCGACCGGTCCGGCGTGGCCGATCTGCGCACTCACCGCGGCGCCTTCGGCATGCACCGCATCGGTCAATCGACGCAGTCCCGCAACGGCTTCCGGCCGCATCCAGATCTGATGTCGGTCGGTGCGGCCGCCGGGGGCCACGGCGCAGTAGGCGACCGTGGTCATGCCGACCCCGCCCGCCGCGACCTCGCGATGGAATTCGACGAGCTCGTCGGTGACGAGCGCGTCGGGCGTGCGGCCTTCGAAGGTGGCGGCCTTGATCACCCGGTTGCGCAAGGTGATCGGCCCCAGCTGGGCGGGGGCGAAGACGTCGGTCACTGTGGTTCTCCTGTCGGCGCGGTCAATCCGGCCACCACGAAATTCCGCAGGGTGGCCACCGCTCGTTCGGACAGCTCCCGGTCCCCGGTGCTGCCGAACTGCGTGATGATCAGGTCGAAGGCCAGCATCCAGCGGCGGCGTGCCTCCAGCTCGGCCAGCTCGGGCAGTAGGCCGACCCAGGAATCCATCCGGAACCAGGGCAGCTTCCATGCGGTGAGCTGCCGCCGCATGACGAAGCGGGCCAGCAGCCGCAGATGCAGGCGGCCGACCGGATCCGCGGCCAGCTCCACGAACGGCGCGAGTACCGCGTCCACCACGGCGGGCACGGCGGCCGGCGAGTCGGCGTGCGCGGCGGTCACAGCGGTGAGCCGGTCGGCCCACAGCGGGCCCAGCCGGTCCTCGATGAGCGCGCCGACCAGGGCCTCCTTGGACCCGAAGTGGTAGTGCACGGCAGCCGGATTCGCCCCGGCCGCGGTGCAGATGCCGCGCACCGACACCTCGTCGTACGGCTCGGTGAGCAGTAAGCGCTCAGCGGCGGCCAGCAACCGTTCGCGGGTGCCCGCGGCGACCTTCTCGACCATGCCGAGTAGTGAAACAGGTTTCAAACAGTATTTCAATCATTGATTGAACGCGCTGGCCAGGCGCGCGAAAATAACCTTCCGTGCGGCTTTCCCCTCCGGAGTCGGCGTCAGTGGGTACACGTGCACCAAACCCACGCCGTCATGGAATTCCACCTCGACCCCCGCCCCGCGCGCCTTCTCCACCAGCAGCTTGGTGTCGGGATAGACGATGTCCCGCGACCCGCAGAAGATCGTCAACGGGCCGAGCCCGCCCAACTCCGCGCACAACGGGCTCACCCGCGGATCGTCGAGCGGCAGCTCACCGCGCCAGTACTCGATGAAAACCTGAATCCCCTTGCGCCCCAACCACGGATCGGTGGGCAGCACGATATCGATCTCCGGATTGTTCATCGACAGATCCAGCGCGGGCGCGATCAACACCGTGCGCGGCAGCGTCACCCCGTACTGGTCGCGCAGCAGCACCGCCGCCGACAGCGCGATCTGACCACCGGCGGAATCACCTGCCAGACAGACGTTTCCGTACTCCGTCCGCTGCTCGAGCGCGATCTCGGCGACCACCGGCACCACCTGCGATGCGGTGGCGAACGGCACCAGCGGATAGATCGGCACCGTCACCGCCAGCCCCGCCTCCGCCGCGATATCCGCGCACACTCCCCAGTGCTGCTTGGAGATCTCGTTCACCCAGCCGCCGCCGTGCGTGTACACCACCGCACCGCGCACCCGCCCGCGCTTCGGCGTGAGCGTATAGATCGGCCACCCCGCGCGCCTCCGCACCTCGATCTCGACATCCGACCGCAGTCGCCGGGGCGGACCGTACGCCAGCGGCCGCAGACTCCGCTCCCGCAGATGTTCCCGCGCCGGCTCCGCGTGCAGATATTTCCGATTGACCCGCATCAACCGCAGCAATCCGGGAATGGCTCGTGCGCTGGCGAAACTCGGCCGATCGGCCGCTGCGGAACTCATCCACCCACAGTAGGCAACGAGGGGGCGTTTTCAGCACCGAAGGGTGTGGCGACATGGGAGCCGGTTGCTGCCAGAATTCGGAAGTATGGGCACTAACGAAGTCACGTCCGCCGACATCACGCAGCAGCTGGAAGCGCTCGACAGCGGGGCCGTCTCGGTTTCGGAGCTGATCGAGGCGACGCTGACGCGGATCGAGGAGCGGGCGGACCTCGGGGCCTTCACGCGGGTGCTGCACGAGCGGGCCCGGGCCGAGGCCGCCGAGCGGGACAAGGAGCGGGCGGCGGGGGCGGAACTCGGCCCGCTGCACGGGATTCCGATCGCGGTCAAGGACGAGATCGATGTGGGCGGGGAGGTCACCAGCTTCGGGACGCGGGCCAATCGGAGGCCGGTGGCGGCGGATGCGGAAGTGGTGCGGCGACTGCGCGCGGCGGGGGCGGTGATCGTGGGGAAGACGGCCATGCCGGAGTTCGGGCAGTGGCCGTACACGGAGTCGAGCACCTTCGGGGTGACACGGAATCCGTGGAATCGGGAGTTCAGCACCGGTGGATCCAGTGGCGGTTCGGCCGCGGCGGTGGCGGCCGGGCTGGTGCCGGCCGCGCTGGGCGGGGACGGCGGCGGGTCCATCCGGATTCCGGCGGCCTGCTGTGGATTGTTCGGGTTGAAGCCGCAGCGCGGGCGGGTGCCGGTGGCCCCCAATACCCATCTGTGGTGGGCGCTGGGCGTCGCCGGCCCGCTGACCCGCAATGTGCGCGATTCCGCCCTCGTCTACGACGCGATCCGCGGCGACGATCCGGCGGATCGGTTCCGGGCCCCGGACCCGGTCATGTCCTTCACCGCGGCGGCCGCCCGCGAGCCGGGCCCGCTGCGCATCGGCTACACCGTGAAACCGCAAGCGCCACTGATCAAACCGCATCCCGAACACGCCCGCGCGGTGCGCGAGACCGCGCAATTGCTTGCCGGCCTCGGCCATACGGTCTTCGAGGTGGACCCGAAGTTCCCCGAATCCACCCCGGCCTTCCTCCCGCAGTTCTTCGGCGGCGTGCGCGCCGAGGCGGCCGCGGTCGACGATCCGGCGTTGCTGGAACGCCGCACCCGCGAAACCGTCCGCCTCGGCGCGTGGGCGCGGCAACCGGTGATCGAATGGGCCATCGAGCGCGGGGAAGCCTTGGCGCGCACCGCCGATGACATCTTCCGCGACTTCGACCTACTGCTCACCCCGACCATCGCCATCCGCCCGCCCCGCCTGGGCGTGCTCGACGGCGCCGGCACCGTCCGCGCCCTGCGGGCCTCCATGCCGATGATCGCCTACACCAGCTTCTGGAACGTCACCGGCCAGCCCGCCGCCTCGATCCCCGCCGGCCTGGGCACGGACGGCCTCCCCCTGTCGGTACAACTGATCGCCCCGGCGAACGGCGAAACCACCATCCTCCCGGTCGCCGCCCAACTGGAGCGCGCCCGCCCGTTCCCCGCACTCGCCTGATCAGGGCTCGATCGGCAGCCCCGCCTCGGACCAGTCCCGGATGCCCTCCCGGTACTTGCGAACGTTGGTGTAGCCCAGCCGTTCCAGCCGGCCGGCCACCTGCTGGCTGTTCGGGCAGGAGACATCGGAGCAGTAGGTGACGATGGCGGCGTCGAGGTCGGGCAGCAGGGTCGGCGCCTGCGCGTCCACGTCGGCTTCGACCAGCGGCAGCGCGCCCGGCAGGTGCGCCTTGGCGTAGTACTCGCCGCCCAGGGCATCGAGCACGATCACGGTCCCGGCCTCGATCTCCTTGGCGAGTTCCTCACGAGTGATCAACGCGGTCATGGGTTTTCCCTTCCGGTGAATTTTATGTGCGTGTGCACGCTACTACTTATGTGCGCGCGCACGCAATGGGTTAGGCTGATCCGGTGCCGAACTCCCCCGACCGCCGCCACCCGGCCCTCGGCGCCTGGGCCGCGCTCCTCCAGGTGCATGCCAAGTTGGTGCCCGAACTCGACGCCGAGTTGCGCCGCGCCACCGGACTACCACTGAGCTGGTACGACGTACTTCTGGAACTCGACGGCCCGACGCGATTGCGGATGAGCGATCTCGGCGAGCGCGTAGTGCTCAGCCGGACGCGGGTGAGCCGCTTGGTGACCGAGATGGAATCGCACGGGCTGGTGCGGCGCGAATCCAACCCGGAGGACGGCCGTTCGGCGTTCGTCGCCATCACAGCCGAAGGGCGGCAACGCTTTCGCGCAGCCGCCCCGCACTATCTGGCCGGAATCCAAAACCGGTTCGCCGGCGGTCTCGACGACGCCGAACTGGATGCGGTGGGTGCGGCACTGCGAAAAGTGCTCTCCCCCACCGCCTTACCGCTTACAACTCGCGACTGATCGGAACGTTGACCCAGCTCGGCGCGTTCGGATCGAGTTCGATGTGCTGTGGCCGCAGTCCGCTCTCGTTCAACAGCGGGCGCAGCGGCAAGCCGCGCGGGAAGTTGAAGGCGAACACGTCCACCCGCAGCCGGTGGCCCGGTTGCAGGACGGCGTCGGTCGCGGTCAGGCCGAGATCGAGCTGGGTCGGCTGACCTGGGACCAGCGGCTCGCGATCGTCGAGGGTCAGGTACGGGTAGGGGTCGGTGTAGTCGCCGTTCGCCGAGCGAGTTGCCCGGGACTCGTCCACCTTGCGTAGCGACGCGGTCAGCTGGCCCGAGGTGAGCACGGTCGACTTGCCGTCCGGCGCAACATCATTGAGGGTGGCGGTCCAGTAGCCGTCGGTGGCGTCCAGCACCGTGTTCAGGTGCAGGTTCACCGCGCCGGAGATCAGGGTCGCCTCGCTCACCGGCGCACTGGTGAAGGTGAGCCCGTTCAGCTCCATCGGCCGCGCGTCCTTGGCGCAGGCATCCAGCAGCGCCGTCACGCCCGCGGTGATCTGCGCGCTGTCCCGCGAGCACAGGCTCACGATGCCCGGGCTCACCGTAAGCCGCTCCGCCGCACCGGGTTCCGCGCTCAGGCTGCCGTCGTGCAGGCTGGTCGAGGTGGTGCCGCTGGGTGCGGCCGAGAGGTACATGCGCCGGTAATCCACGTCGGCGCGCGGGAATTCGCCGCCGCTGGTCCAGCCGCCGCCCTGCTGGTACAGCGTGACGGGGCCGTACCCGTCGATACCGTTGTCGATGCCCTTGAGCCACTTGTCGAACCACGCGCGCTGCAATACATCCAGGCGCGGCGGCAGACCGGGCGAGCCGAAGCCGCTACCCGGATTGACGTGGTAGGTGTCGCCCATGATCAGCTGCTTCTGCCCGGGCGGCAGATCGATCGCGTTGTAGATGCGCGGTTCGGAGTAGGTGAAGATGTCGTGCCAGCCGCCGACCACGAAGGTGGGCACCCGCACCCGGTCCGGATGCCCGAGCCAGGCGGTGCGCAGCGAGCTGTCGGTCTCCAGCAGCTGCTTCAGATTGTCCGGGATCTCCGGCACCGAATTGATGGTCAGCGCCTGAATCACGTAGTCGAAGAAGGTCATCGGGCTCTGGAGCCGGTCGGCCAGCCACTGCCAGTCGAACTGACCGGAGAAGATCGCGGTCAGATCCGGGATCCATTTCAGGCTGTTCACGCCGAGCAGCCACGGCGGAATGAAGCCGAATCCGAGCGCGCCGCCGGTGGCCAGCACATCGCGCACCAGATCGCTGCCCGGCTCGACCGGGAAGATGGCCTTCAAGGCCGCGGGCTGGTGTTCGGCGGCGTGCACCTGGTTGATGGCGGAGTACGAGATGCCGCTCATGCCGATCTTGCCGTCCGACCACGACTGCTTGCTCGCCCAGTCGATCACCTCGACGCTGTCGAGCTGTTCGCGCTCCTGGAAGACCTGCCAAACCCCTTCGGAGAAGCCGGTTCCGCGCACATCCACCACGACCTGGGTGTAACCGCTCTGCACCAGTTTGCGGTCGGCGGTGAAGAGCCGCGCGGCGCCGCCGGGCAGCGCCTTGGTGAGTTCGGTGAGCCCGCCCAAACCGTAGGCGGACAGGTCGAATCCGGAGAGGAAGCCATTGAGCACGCTCTCCAGACCGGGGATCGACAGCGCCGAATCCGCGATCATGGACATGAGTTTCGTGTACGGCGTGAGGTTGACGATGGTCGGCAACGGGGCGTCGACGATATTGCCCGCGCCGTCCATCGGCCGATAGACGTTGGCCTTCAATACGGTTCCGTCACTCATGGTGATCGGCACGTCCCAGTCGATGTGCACGCCCGGATACTGCGGCGCGGCGTCCTGGGTGGCGGTCCAGGCCGCGCCCGGCCCGCCCGCATCCGGTTCCGTGGCCGCGGTGACCGGGCTGAGCAGTCCGCCCACGACGGCGGCGGCCGCGCAGGCCGCCAGCGCTCCGGCCGCGCGGCGGCCGACCTTCATCAATCGCATTCGATGCCCCGAGTCGAATTGTGGGGAACCCCTACGTTCCCCAAACTGACTGGACAGTAACTTGCGCCACATCGGGAAGCAAGACGTGGCCTGCGCCACCTACGCGCGATGCGCTGTCGCAGATGAGCCGCGGCGTTCGCGCCCGCTCGATCAATCCACGTTCAAGGCAGCGAGCAAGTCGCGCAGGGTTTCTCGCTGCTCCCGGGAGAGCGGCGCGAAGATCTCCGCCGCGGCGGCCCGGCGAGCCGCGGACATCTGTTCCACGGTTTTCCGGCCCGCGGTAGTCGGGGTGACCAGGGTCGAGCGGCGGTTGGCCGGATCCGGTGCGCGGTCGACCAGTCCGGCGGCGGCCAGGCCGTCGACGACCGTGGTGGCCGAGCGCGGCACGATGCCGAGATGGCCCGCCAGCGCGGACATGGTGAGCGGGCCGTCGGCGTGGCCGAGAATGCGCAGCGCCCGCCCCTGCGAGGGGGTCAGGCCGAGCGGCGCGAGCCGGGCCATCTGATTGCGCCGGATGCGCTTGGAGGTGCGCAGGAAGAGATCGGGGAGGTCGGGTTCCGGGGCGTTCGCCATGATTCTGAGCATAGATCATTGTTTCGGGAAGAATTATGAGTCAAGCTCAGTTATAGCGCGTAGTTCCTTCGAAAGGAGGCGCCTATGGCCTCGCAACCACAGCTTCGCCGGATCGTCCGGCTCTTCCATCCGTATCGCGGCCGCCTCGCCCTGGTGGCCGCTCTCGTGGGCCTGTCCTCGCTGGCCGGGCTGGCCTCGCCGTTCCTGTTGCGCGGCATCATCGACGATGCCCTGCCGCACGGGCGCACCGGCCTGCTCACCGCCCTCGCCGCCGGCATGATCGTGGTCGCCGCCCTGACCAGTGTGTTCGGCGTGCTCCAGACCTATATCTCGACCGCGGTCGGGCAGGACGTCATGCACGATCTGCGTTCGGCGGTCTACGCCCGGCTGCAATCCATGCCGCTCTCGTTCTTCACCGCGACGCGCACCGGAGAGGTGCAGTCGCGCATCGCCAACGACATCGGCGGCATGCAGTCGACCGTCACCTCCACCGCCACCTCGCTGGTCTCCAATGCCACCTCGGTGATCGCGGCCGTCATCGCCATGTTCGCACTGGAATGGCGGCTCACGCTGGTCTCGCTGGTCATGCTGCCGGTGTTCGTGTGGATCAGCCGCCGCGTCGGGTCCGAACGGCGGCGCATCACCTCGCAGCGGCAGAAGCAGCTGGCGTCCATGTCCGCCATCGTGGAGGAGTCGCTGTCGGTGAGCGGCATTCTGCTGGCCCGCACCATGGGCCGCTCCCCCGCCCTGATCGACGACTTCACCCGGGAATCGCGGGGCTTGGTCGACCTGGAGATCCGCTCCTCGATGGCCGGACGCTGGCGGCAGTCCACCATCGGCATCGTGATGGCGGCCATGCCCGCGATCATCTACTGGGCGGCCGGGCTGACCTCGGCCTCGGGACATCCGCTGGTCTCCATCGGCACGCTGGTCGCGTTCACGACCTTGCAGGCCGGATTGCTGCGCCCCGCCGTCATGCTGCTCTCCACCGGGGTCGAAATCCAAAGCTCCATGGCACTTTTCGGGCGCATCTTCGAATACCTGGATCTGCGGCCCGATATCGAGGAACCGGCGCGGCCGGTGGCCTTGCCCGCCACCGTCGGCGGCGAGGTGCGGTTCGAGCACATCGGGTTCGCCTACGATCCGGCGGATCGGCAGACCCTCGACGATGTCGACCTGATCGTTCCGGCGGGCACCAGCCTCGCCATCGTCGGCGAAACCGGTTCCGGCAAAACCACTCTCGGATATCTCGCGGCGCGGCTGTACGACCCCACCGCCGGGCGGGTCACGCTCGACGGCATCGATATCCGCGAGCTGTCCTTCGCGGATCTCGCGGCGGCGGTCGGCGTCGTCTCCCAGGAGACGTACCTCTTCCACGCCTCGGTCGCGGACAACCTGCGTTTCGCCAAACCCGATGCGACGGAAGCGGAATTGCACGACGCGGCGCGCGCCGCACAGATCCACGACCACATCGTGTCGCTGCCCGAAGGGTACGACACCATGGTCGGCGAACGCGGTTACCGGTTCTCCGGCGGCGAGAAGCAGCGTCTGGCCGTAGCCCGTGCCATCCTGCGCAATCCGCCGATCATGATCCTCGACGAGGCCACCAGCGCCCTGGACACCCGCACCGAACGTGAGGTGCAGGCGGCCATCGACGCGCTCGCCGCGGGACGCACCACCATCACCATCGCGCACCGGCTCTCCACCATCCGCGACGCCGATCAGATCGTGGTGCTCGACAAGGGCCGCGTCGTGGAACGCGGCACCCATCAAGAACTGCTGGCCCGCAACGGCTTCTACGCCGATCTGCTCTCCCGCGACGAGGTGCTGGCGGCGGCCTGAGCCGCCAGGGGTTGCGCATGCGGTAGCCGCGAGTATGCTCAGAAATGAGTCCACTCAGAAACGAGCTCAGGTTCGGAGGTGGGTATGGCGATTTCCAGGCATCCCGGCCAGGTCGGACGGCGTGCACAGAAGGTGGAGGACAAACGTGCTCGGATCTTTACCGCCGCATCCGCCCTGTTCGCCGAGATAGGCTACGAGCGAGCAACCACCCAGCAGATCTCCGATCGCGCCGATATCGCGGCGGGGACGCTGTTCCGGTACGCGGCCACCAAAGGCGAACTGCTGCTGATGGTCTACAACGAGCAGTTCCGCACCGCCCTGGAACGGGGCGATCGGGAGTCCCGCTCGGAGAGCGATCCGGCGCAGGCGGTGCTCACCATGCTGCGGCCGATCCTGGAGGCCGCTCAGGACAATGTCGAGAACGCCGTCGCGTATCAGCGGGAGCTGCTTTTCGGCTCGCCGGCCGACACCTATCGCGCCGAAGGGCTCGCGCTGGTCGCGCAGCTGGAGGCGATGATCGCGAACCGGCTGATCGAGGATGCCCGGGCGCACGGCGCGGATCCGCCGGATCTCGGGTATCGCGCGCAGCTGGCGGGGCGCAGCGCCTTCGCGGTCCTGCATCTGACGCTGGCGCGGCCGGCCACCGGGGCGCATCCGGGACAGGACGCCGTGAAAGACCTTTGCGCACAGGTACTTCAGATCGTCACCGGGTTCTGTGCGGAACTCGGTTACCACGCTGCTTCAGGAAAGGAAGGTCAGGCATGAGCATCGACATCCGGAAGGTGACCGTACTCGGCACCGGCGTGCTGGGTTCCCAGATCGCTTATCAGACAGCGTTTCACGGGTTCGAGGTCACTTCATACGACATCAATGACGAGGCGTTGAGCGCGGCGCGCAAGCGCTTCGAGGGCTTGGCCGCGGCCTACAAGAACGACAAGATGCCGGGCGCGGACGACAAGGCCGATGCGACGGCGGCGGGGATCGCCCTCACCACCGATCTCGGGCAGGCGGTCGCGGACGCCGATCTGGTGATCGAGGCGGTGCCGGAGGTGCTGAGCCTCAAGCAGGACACCTATCGCAAGCTCGGCGAACTCGCCCCGGAGCGCACGATTTTCGCCACCAACTCCTCCACGCTGCTGCCCAGCGCCATGAAGGATGCCACCGGGCGGCCGGACAAGTTCCTGGCGCTGCACTTCGCGAACCTGGTGTGGAAGTTCAATACCGCCGAGGTGATGGGCACCGAGGACACCGATCCGGCCGTGTACCAGGCGGTGGTGGAGTTCGCGAAGGCCATCGGCATGGTGCCGATCGAATTGCACAAGGAGAAGGCGGGTTACGTCCTCAACTCGCTGCTGGTGCCCTTGCTGAATGCCGGAATGGCTTTGGCCGCAGGCGGTTACGCGGATCCCGAGGACGTCGACAAGACCTGGCGGATCGGCACCGGCGCACCGGTGGGGCCGTTCCAGATCCTCGACATCGTCGGGCTCAACACCCCGTACAACATCCTGTCCAACAGCACCGAGGCGGGCGCCGAGCAGCTCGCGGCGTGGTTGAAGTCCAACTACATCGATAAGGGCAAGCTCGGCATCGCCAGCGGCGAAGGCTTCTACAAGTACTGAAACCGGTTGCGTCACAGGCACTTCGAACCAATCGACGGATAGGAGTCTCATGTACTACAGCAACGGCAATTACGAAGCGTTCGCCCGGCCCCGCAAGCCGGCCGGAGTGGACGACAAGACGGCGTGGTTCGTGGGATCCGGTCTGGCCTCGCTCTCCGGGGCAGCCTTCCTCATCCGGGACGGGCAGCTGCCGGGCAGCAAGATCACCATCCTGGAGGAGTTGAAGCTTCCCGGCGGTGCGCTCGACGGCATCAAGGAACCCAAGAAGGGCTTCGTGATTCGCGGCGGGCGCGAGATGGAGAACCATTTCGAGTGTCTGTGGGACCTGTACCGCAGCATCCCGTCGATGGAGATCGACGGGGCGAGCGTGCTGGACGAGTTCTACTGGCTCAACAAGGACGCTGTACAAGTGGTTGCTGGATCAGGGCGTGACCTTCAAGTTCGACACCACGGTGACCGACGTGGACTTCGATCTCAGCGGAGATCGCAAGCAGGCCACCAGGATTCACTGGGTCTCCGAAGGCGTCGCGGGCGGGGCGGATCTCGGGCCGAACGATCTGCTGCTCATGACCATCGGCTCGCTGACCGAGAATTCCGACGAAGGCGACCAGCACACGCCCGCCAAGCTGAACGAAGGTCCCGCGCCCGCATGGGATCTGTGGCGCACCATCGCCGCCAAGGATCCGGCATTCGGCCGCCCCGAGGTGTTCGCCGGGGACATCGCCAAGACCAAGTGGGAGTCGGCCACCGTCACCACGCTGGATCAGCGTATCCCCGAATACATTCGGAAGATCTGTAAGCGAGATCCGTTCAGCGGCAAGGTGGTTACCGGCGGCATCGTCACCGTCACCGATTCCAGCTGGCTGATGAGCTGGACGGTCAACCGGCAGCCGCACTTCAAGCAGCAGCCCAAGGATCAGCTGGTGGTGTGGGTGTACTCGCTGTTCGTCGACAAGCCGGGCGACTACGTGAAGAAGACCATGCAGGAGTGCACCGGCGAGGAGATCACCCAGGAATGGCTGTACCACCTGGGCGTTCCGGTCGATGACATTCCGGAGCTGGCCGCAAACGCCGCCAAGTGCGTGCCGGTCATGATGCCGTACGTCACGTCCTTCTTCATGCCGCGCAAGGCCGGTGACCGGCCGCAGGTGGTGCCGGAGGGCGCGGTGAACTTCGCCTTCATCGGCCAGTTCGCCGAGACCACCCGCGACTGCATCTTCACCACCGAGTACTCGGTGCGCACCGGTATGGAGGCGGCCTACCAGCTGCTCGATATCGAGCGCGGCGTCCCGGAGGTGTTCGCCTCCACCTACGACGTCCGCAGCCTGCTGGCGGCCGCCACCCGGCTGCGCGACGGCGACCCGGTCCACATCCCCGGCCCGGAGTTCCTGCGCCGCAAGATGCTGAACCGGCTCGACGCCACCGAGATCGGTGAACTGCTCACCGAATACGGCGTGATCGGCGACAAGAAGTAGCCCGGTGCGAGGCTCGGTCCGCCGAGCCTCGCCCACCGCTCGCCCCGGCACGCCTGGCGATCTTGTGTTACCCGATTCTGTCGCCCCGCCCGGCTAATCTGCCGACATGGTCCGACCCGAATCCGCCCTGCGCCGTCTGCTGCGAGACACCGGAAAGCTGCTGGAGCCGTACGGGTTTGACGGCGACGGCCCGACCTGGGTCCGGGTCGAGCCCGAGGGCGTCGCGACGGTCGGCCGCACCCGCACGCTGCGCACCTGGACCGGCGGGCAGCAGCTGCTCCGCTTCGGCCTGGAGTTGAACGCCACCCCCACCGCCTGGTGGGAGTACTGCAATTGGCGCAACGACCAGCTCTCGCTATCGCCGACCCCCATCGAATCCGCCACCGGCCCCGGCCTGCTCCCCGACGCGCTCCCGCCCGAGACCACCGAATGGTGGTCGATCCGCCTCGACGCCGTCCAGCAGGGCCACGTCCGCCCCAGCGATATCGAAGCCATTCGCGCCGAACTACCCCGCCGCGTGCACGCCTACGCCCGCCGCGCTCTCCGCCTGCTCGAGCCCGGCCAGTACCTCGCAGAACTCCAGGCCCTCCCCGACCCGCAGACCGGCACCTGGGAAGCCATCGTCGTGCTGCTCGCCGACCAGGGCCCGGGGCCGGAGCTCGACCAGGCCGTGGACCAGCTCCTGCGCAGCTGCGCCGACACCCCCGAATACGCCGCGGACGTCATCGAATACGCCCAAGCCCGAGCCGCCGCGCGGGCTTGAGGCGCACACCCGATACCCCTGCGCCCCAGCGGAATCGGCCGGGGTCGCGGTGCGCCGACGCGGATCGTATGCTGCCGCACGGATGGGTCGGGCGGACCGGCGCGTCCGTGAGCAGAATGAGGTACGTCGATGCCGCCGGGATTCCCCCGTCAAGATGATGAGCTGTGGTCGCAGGACACGGATGTGTTCGAGCCCATCGTGGACGGGTATCAGCCCGCGCGGCCCCCGGCGCGAAGCCGTTGGTGGCAGACCCGCACCGGGCGCAATGCGCTCACCGCGGGTGCGGTCGTCGTGGTGGCGTTGCTGGCCGTCGGCGGGTTCTTCGGGGCGCGCGCCTTCACGAAATCCGGTAGCACGACGGCACTTCCATCGTCGGTGACGGTGGCGCCGACGACCGTCGCGCCCACCACCTCCAAGCCGCCCGCCCAGAACGCGCCGCCGAGCGGAGCGAGCCTGGCCGAGGTGTTCGCCTGGATCCAAGAGGCCAAGACCGCCGAGGTGGCGAAGTTCCATACCGCCACCACCTCGGAGGGGAAGGTCAACGACCTGGGTACCGCGGTCGCCTTCCGGAGTCCGTCGCAGAAGATCCAATGCATGACGGCCTCGGCGACCGCCGAGAGCGGGGGCCTGGCATGCCTGGTCGCTTTCGACGATCCGCCGGCGCGGCCGTCCTCGAGTCCGAGCGGCAATTGGAAGGGCGGTTGGGTCGACTTCCCGGGCGCGACCGCGGGTATCGGGCGGCTGGCGGGTGATCCGGGGCAATTCCTGCTCGGCAACGGGCCCACTTTCGACTACGACACCCGGCTCTCGTTCGGCGACTACGACTGCCGGATGGACCAGACCGGCCTGTGGTGCGGTAACCGCGGCGCGGGCTCGGCGCTGCGGCTCAGCTCGGAAGGGGCGGAGGCGTTCGGCTGCTTGAAGAAGACCACGTCCGGCCAGTACGGCATCAACTACACCTGCACCGCGGCCACCACCACCAGCGTCCGGCCGTCCACGAGCGGCTCCGCCACCGCCACGCCCCGCCCATCGGCCGGCGGCTCCACCACCACTCGGACGTCAGCGAACCCGGCGTTCTAGCGATCCGGCCGCGGGAACTTGTCGAACATGGCGGCGACGTACTCGCATTCCCGGCGACGTTATCCTGCGAGCGGTTCCCGAGTGAGGTGAAGGAGTGTCGATGGTGGCGGAGCGTGCCGGGGATATCGCGGTGACGGCGTTCTCGGCTCATCGGAATCTGCTGTTCACGGTCGCTTACGAGATGCTCGGGTCGGCGGCCGATGCGGAGGATGTCGTGCAGGAGACCTGGATGCGCTGGGCTGCGGTCGATCTCGACGGGGTGCGGGATCATCGCGCCTATCTGGTGCGCATCACCACGCGGCAGGCGCTGGATCGGCTGCGCGCGCTCGGGCGGCGCAAGGAGACGTATGTCGGGCCCTGGCTGCCGGAGCCGCTGCTCACCGGTCCGGATGTGGCCGAGAACGTCGAGTTGGCGGAGAGCCTGTCCACGGCAATGCTTTTGATGCTGGAGACGCTGACGCCTACCGAGCGGGCGGTGTTCGTGCTGCGGGAAGTCTTCGACGTGGAGTACGAGGAGATCGCGGCGGCGGTGGACAAGACGACGGCGACCGTGCGCCAGATCGCGCACCGGGCACGGCAGCATGTCGATGCCCGGCGGTCGCGGGCGGTGGTTTCGGCGAGTCAGACACGGGCGGTGCTGGAATCGTTCCAGCGCGCGATCGAAACCGGGGATTTGCAGAGCATGCTCGATGTGCTCGCCCCGGACGTGGTCTCGATGAGCGACGGCGGGGGCATCAAGCAGGCGGCCCTGCGGCCGATCGTGGGCGCGGAGAACGTGGTTCGCTTCCTGCGGGGCGGCATCGCCAAGACCGGGGCCGAGATCACCATCGAACCCATTGTGGTCAACGGCAATCCGGCGCTGCGCTTCCGCCTGGACGGCGAACTCGACGGCGTGCTGGGCGTCGACGTCGCGAACGGCCGCATCAGCGGCATGTATTTCGTGCGCAATCCGCAGAAGCTCACCCGCCTCGAATCCGAGGTTGCGCTGACGGTGCACTGACCCCGATAGTGACGCCGGTCACAGGTTGTCACGCGTGGCCGGGGTCGTACGTCTTGTGGGCATGACTAACACGAACAAGACCTACGCACTCGTCACCGGCGCCAACAAGGGCCTCGGCCTGGAAGCCGCGCGGCGGCTCGGAGCCATGGGCTGGACGATCTTCCTCGGCTCGCGGGACGAGCAGCGCGGCCGGGCCGCCGTCGACGAACTGACCGCCGCGGGCATGGACGTGGTGCTGGTGCCCCTGGATGTCGCCTCCGACGAATCCGTCACGGCGGCAGCGGAACTGGTCCGCACCCACACCGACCGCCTGGACGTCCTGATCAACAATGCCGGCGCGCCCGGCAAAGGCACCAACCCGGCCCTGGTGACGATCGACGAAATCCACTCCGTCTTCAACACCAATGTGTACGGCCCGATCCGCGTCACCAACGCCTTCCTGCCGCTCCTCCAGGCCGCGCAGAACCCGCGCGTGGTGATGGTCTCCAGCGGGGGCGGCGCCTTCAGCGTCGTCACCGACCCCGGGCAGGCGGTCTCGAAAATGCACGAGCTGGGCTACAGCTCGTCCAAGGCGGCCCTGAACATGGTGACCGTCCGCTACGCCCAGGCCCTGCCGAACATCAAGTTCAACGTGGCCACCCCCGGCGAGATCGTGAACAAGAAGTTCGCCGCCACCGACATGAACAACAACACCGGCACACTGACCGTCACCGAGGGCACCGACTCGATCCTCCGCCTCGCCACCCTCGACGCCGACGGCCCGAGCGGGATCTTCATCGACCGCCTGGGTCCGGTTGCGTGGTAGCCGAAGCGGTTTCGCCCGGGGGCGGGCACCCGGCGGCTCCCGTCCGTGCAAGCTCCGTCCCCCGACCGTACCGTGCCCGTCACATCCAGTGACCGGGCGGAAAGAACGGTCCGCCACCGTGCCCGCTCCGCCGCCGCGACCGTTCGCGAAGCACGATCACGCCCACCACAACCGCCGCGCCGACAACTAACCCACCGCCGCCGATCAGGAACGGCAGCAGAATGCTCCACCCGAGCGAAGTCGCCATCTTCGATCCGACTGCCACGGTCACGCCACGGCTCCCGGTCGCTGTGAGCCGGTAGCTTCCGGCCTGCTCCGCGTGAAAGGTGAACTCGGCCCGCCCTTCCAGCTCATTGATCTGATAGGACTCGCTCGTCCCGTAATCGCGCAACGCGACCTGCCGCCCGCCCGGATCGGTGATGGTCACCGAAACCTCGTCCGACAATTCGAACTCACTCGCCCCACCGAACTCGAAATACCCCGTGTAATCGTGATCCGCCGCCAAATGCAGCTCCCCCGACCCGGGCACCGCAACCCGCTCGAAGCCCTGCACCTGGTCCCGCCAGCCGGTGATCTCGCCGGCCCCCACCACGATCGCCCCGATAACGCCCGCCAGTATCGCCAGCACCCCGAGCCCGATCCACCATAGTGAGGGCCGAATACGCTGCGAGGCAGGTGGATAGAAGTCTGCCATCGGTAGTCTCTTGCTCCACTTTCACGCGATTTCGGCAGAAAACGCACATCAGGACCGGATAGTGGAGCAAAAGGCTACCTGCTGACCGGCCGGTCAGCGATTCCAGATATTGCTGCGCAGGAAGGTGTCCCACTGGGCGGGCGTGAACCACAGTTCGGGGCCTCGGCCGTGGTCCTTCGAGTCGCGGATGCCGACTCGGTCGGCATCGAAGCGGGCTTCGAAGCACTCGCTGCCCTGGGGTGACTTGCTGGACTTGAACCACTCTGCGGTGGGCGGATTCACGGTCACGCCGCATACTCCTTTGCGATGGCCAGCACCAGGTCTCTGGTGTCTTCCTCGTTCAACGCTACCGCTTCGATCCCACCGATCGCCCGGCGATATCGCCCGATCACATCCTCCCGCTCCAAATAGAGACCGCCTTCTGCGCCCTCGGTGTAGATGACCGGTGGTTGCACCAATCGGCTTGTGAGCGGCGGGAATTCGAGCAGGCTGAAGGAGAGGACAACGAGACCGGGGTGCGCGCCGGTCTGGAAGGGCACCACGCGCACAGAGACGGTCGCGCGATCGGCAGGCTCGACGAGGCGACGGAGTTGCGCGGCCATCACCGCGGGCCCACCTGCTTCGTGACGAAGTACCGCTTCGGAAATCAGGACATCCAGCCGGAACGATTCGTCCTGGAGTTTCGCCTGGCGGCGGGTCGCGAGTTCAAGTCGGCGCTCCACATCGACCGCTGACAGGTCGGGCTCGTAGCCCTTGATGAGAGCACGACGATAGTCGGGAGTTTGGAGCAATCCGGGCACAAGCACGAGCTGATGCGTCGTCATGTGGTCTGTCGCCGACTCCAAGGAGAGGTAGTAGTCGAAGTTGGGCAACAACTGGTCTTCGTAAGCGCGCCACCAACCCTTCGCGGTGCCAGACCGTTTCGCGATCTGCTCCTGACGCTTGATTTCATCCCACAAACCGAGAACCAGCTCACGCTCTCCCTCCGTCACCTGGTAGAGGTCCAGAAGGTCCTTCAGTTGGGAGGTCGCGATCTTGATCTTGTGGCCGTCCTCCAGACGGCTGATCCCCTGGGGCGAGATCTCGATGTGCAGACTCGCCGATAACTGACCCTTCTTTGCCCGTATTCGATATTCACGAAGCAGCGGTCCGAGCGTTCTTCTGGGAAGCGATGTAGCAGGCATTTCATTAGCCTCACTATCTGGGAATCGCCTATCTGGAGTAGTCCAGGCTGGAAGTCCATGATATTCCACATCAATTGCCAGCTGAAAGTCCCAAAACTGCTGCCGCAGGTGTCTACTGAGC
Source organism: Nocardia inohanensis NBRC 100128 (assembly GCF_001612945.1). Lineage (GTDB taxonomy): Bacteria > Actinomycetota > Actinomycetes > Mycobacteriales > Mycobacteriaceae > Nocardia > Nocardia inohanensis. Next base: position 165,239 of record NZ_BDBK01000017.1, on the reverse strand, counting down.
TGACGAGCGCTCGAATCGACATCGACAGGAGGCTGTAATGTCTTGGGAGACAATCACACTCGTTGCACTGGCGGCAGCTTGCGCCATCATTGCAATTTGGGGATTTGCCGGGGACTATTTAAACAACCGGTCGGACGGTGATGCCCGATTTCTCCGACTCGCCCTCACTGGAGGCGGATATATCTATATCCGGGCAGACGGCAGCGGATCCGGACGACGGCATCATGCCCAGCATCGAGCCGGGTGAATCACGATGACCTATACGGTTTCTCGGGTTCGGCACGAGCGATTGCCGGAGGATTCGCAGGCGCTGGCGTTCTCGCGGTCTGTGCAGGCGTTGATGTTCCCGCATCGTAACTGTATTGCGGGGCAAGGGACTACGAGCTCGGCTTGTGGGGCGCGGGCGCAGTTGATGGGGATCGCGGTGGCGGCGGGGTGGGGTTGGGTTGATGAGGTGCCCGAGACCGGGGCGCGGGGGTAGGCGTTTATTCGGCGTTGATCGAATACCGGAGTGTGGAATCCGGGACGGCGGTATGTTTCGCGCATGTCCGGGATGCAGGGTGAGAGACCGGATTCGGCGGTGCCCGCCGAGCTGGTGGTCGACGATGAGGAACGGCCTGCCAGGCAGTTGGCCGGGTGGGCCGGGCGGCTGATAGCGGTTTGCGCGTTCGCTGTCGCGGTGCTGGTGCTGTGGCAGGTGTTTCGGCCGTTGGCACAGGGGAGCCAGTACTTTCTGGTCATCTTTCTGGGGTGTGCGCTGCCGCTGGTGTTCTTGAGTTACAGCTCGGGGGTGGGGGTGCGGTGGCTGGATCGGATGGATGGTCCGGCTGCCATCGATTGGGTGTTGGCCGTTGTGGCGGTGGGGGTGTGTCTATATCCGGTGTGGCCCTTCACGATCGGCACCGGTGGGGGTGGGTACAACGCGTTCCTGGATCGGCAGGGGTTGCTCGATCCGGTTGACGTGGCGATGGGTGCGGTCATGTTGCTGCTTGTCCTGGAAGCGTGTCGCAGAACCACCGGGTGGGTGTTGCCGGTGGTGTGCTTGGCTTTCTTGGCTTATGGGTATTACGGCGGGTTGTTGCCGCAGCATTGGTCTATCGCGCATGCGGGGCTTGATTTCGATCAGATCGTGGATGCGTTGTACAACTCGGGTAGCGGCTTTTATGGAACCCCACTGGATGTTGCTGCCAGCTATATCGTGCTGTTCACTATTTATGGGGCGGTGCTCGACTTCTCGGGTGCGGCAAAGTTTTTCGTAGACCTGTCGGTGGCTTTGTTCCGGAAGTCCCGGAGTGCGGCGGGGCGGACCGCGGTCACGTCCGGGTTTCTGCTGGGGACGGTTTCGGGGTCGGGGACCGCTACGGCGGTGAGTACGGGGGTGGTGACCTGGCCGATTCTGCGACGGGCGGGATATCGGCCGGAGCAGGCCGGCGGGATGCTCGCCGCAGCCGGGGTGGGTGCGATTCTGTCGCCGCCCACTTTGGGTGCGGCGGCGTTCATTGTTGCCGAGTACCTTGATGTTTCGTATCTGCGCGTGCTGGTGTGGGCGACCATTCCGACGCTGCTGTATTACCTCGGGATTCTGCTGGCGGTGGAGATCGACGCGCGGCGGTTCCCGCATCGTGCGGTCGAACCCGGGGACGAGATCGGCCAGCGAGTCTCCGCCTGGAAATTGCTGGGACGGTTCGGATATCACTTCCTGTCACTGATCGCCATCGTGGTGCTGTTGGTCATGGGGGTCAGCGCCACTCGGGCGGTGGTGTACGCGACCGTGCTCACGTTCCTGCTCGCTATTGTCGATCGACTTGCGAGGCAGCGTAATTCGCCGGAGCGCGGAACCCTTCGGGAGTTCGCGACGGGTACGTTCACGGCGCTGTCGATGGGTATTCGCGCGGCACTGCCCGTGGTGGCGGTGTGCGCGGCCGCCGGGATCATCACGGCGATGACCACCAAGACGGGGCTGGGCGCACAGCTGGCCGCATTGCTGGTGCGCGCCGCGTCGGCGATTTCCGACAATGCCACCGTGGTGCTGGCGTTCACGGTCGTATTCGCCGCTGTCGCGTTGGCTTTGCTGGGGCTGGCCATTCCGGTGACCGCGTCGTTCGTGATCGGGTGGGCGATCATCGGTCCCGCACTGCTCACCCTCGGCGTATCCGCCCCTGCCACGGCGATGTTCGTCTTCTACTTCTCGGTGCTCTCCGAAGTCACCCCGCCGACAGCGCTCGCGGCGGTGGGTGCGGCGGCGGTGACCGGAGCCCGACCGATGGCCACCATGTGGCAGACGCTGCGCTATGCCCTGCCCGCATTCCTCGTACCGCTGGTATTCGTCCTCACCGAATCCGGCGACCGATTGCTGGGACGCGGATCGGCATTCGACATCGTGGCCGTCACCGCGCTGGTCTCACTCGGCGTCGCCGCCCTCGCCATGGCCACCGGCGGCTGGATTCTCGGTGTGGGGCAAGCGCATACGACGGCGCGGGTATTGGCCGGCGCGGCGGGTATCGCACTGCTGTACCCCTCACCGATCACACTCGGCATCGGCATCGCATTGCTCGCCGGCGCGGCCGCGCTCACCCGGTTCGGCCGACCGGGTCCGGACGCAGCGGCGGAGCGACCGGAAACTCGTCCGGCGGGGGTGCCGGTGGAACAGGAGAAATGATATGCGGAAGTACGCGACTATCGGTGTGGCCGTGCTGGTTTCAGCCGGTTTGCTCACGGGCTGCGGCGGCCGGCGGGACGCGCCGGCGGCCGACAAAGGCGGCGCGGTCACCTGCGAAGTGAGTCAGGAGACGCGGATCGGCATCGCCACCGGCAATGCGACCGGCGTGTACTTCGCGCTCGGAAACGCCTATGCCGAACAGATTTCCGATGCCACCGGCGGGAAGGTGAAGGCCACCGCCTCCGAAACGGGCGCATCGGTACAGAACATTCAGCAACTCGTCTCCGGCACCTATCAACTCGCGTTCTCGCTCGCCGATTCCGCCGCCGACGCGGCCATGGGCACCGGCAGCTTCACCGAAAAGCAACCGGTACGAGCGATTTCGCGGATCTACACCAATTACACGCAGGTGGTGGTCCGCGACGGCGCGGGTATCAATTCCCTGGCCGATCTGCGCGGCAAACGCGTCTCCACCGGTTCACCCAAATCCGGCACCGAGGTGATCGCACAGCGATTGCTGAAGGCCGCCGGTCTGGACCCGGAGACCGATATCTCGGCCCAGCGCCTGGACCTGGCCAAGACGGTGGACGGCATCAAGGACGGCTCCATCGATGCCCTGTTCTGGTCGGGCGGCCTGCCCACGCCGGGCATCACCGACCTGTTCACCACCGCCAAGGACAAGGTGAAGTTCCTGGATATCGTGGATGTGCTGGACAAGATGCGCACCGTGAACCCGGTGTACGAGCAGGGCATCATCCCGGCGGCCACCTACGGGCTCGCCGCCGACGTGCGAACCATAGTGGTGCCCAATCTGTTGCTGGTGCACGAAAACCTGGACGCGAACCTGGCCTGCGTGCTGACGAAGGTGCTCTTCGATCGCAAGGCGCAGCTGGAGCTGGCCAACCCGGCGGCCAAGGGGATCGACCGGGCCGGCGCGCGCAATACCGCGCCCGTGGAGCTGCATCGCGGGGCGGACAAGGCGCTGCAATAGCCTTCCGCCACAGCGGATTCCAAGGCTACTACCAGCGGATTCGGGGTCGCGGCGGCACTTGTCGGTGCCGTCGCATACCTTATGGCCATCGTGATCGACCGGGAGGGAGAACGATGGTCTCGAATCCGAGCGCCACACCGGATGCACCGGAGTGGGAAAGTACTTCTGTAGTGCGGGTATCGCCGACGGTAGCCCCGCGTAAGCTGAACAAGGTGCCCTTCGTCGAATTGGCCGACGGACGGCTCCAGGGCGTGGTGTCGAGCGGTTCCGATATCTCACGGGTCTACGTGGCGTCGGTGACGGCGGGGACGCACGGGCTCAGTTGCAGCACCAACAACAATCGGCCGTGCGGCGGGTTGAACCAGGGCTGGGCCTGCAAGCATCTGGATTCGCTGATCGAAGAAGCGGTGTTGCAGTACGGCCAGGATCGGGTGGCGCGTTTCCTGCGCGTCGAAGTGCCCGAGGGCGCGCGGCTTGCGCAGTGCCTGAAGGGATCTCGCGATCCGGCTCCGGCCGCGGCTGTGTTCAGCCGGTTCCTGCGGCATCTGGCGTATTTGGAGCTGCCGGGCAGCGAGACCGCGATTCCGGAATTGCAATGGTTTCCGGCGGGGGTGGGACGCTGATGCGAGGCGTGCAATTGACCGCGCTGCTTGATAATTCACCGGAGGGCGTCACGGAGACGCTCGATGTGGTGAACGGCTTCGACAATGCGCTGGTGGACGGTTTCGCCCGGGTCTCCGAACGGCAGACCGCGGCGCTGACCGCGCTGGCGGGATCCGTGGCGGGTTCGCCGCTGGCGGCGCCCGTCGCCGAAGCGGCGGCGAAGCTGGGTACCGGTGCGATCGGTGCGGACCAGCTCTCCGCGCTGGCTGCCGCCCGCGCCGCCCTGCTCGGCGCGGTGCACGACGCTCTGGTAGCCCAGGTGGATACGGCGTTGGGCCGCAATCGATCCGAGTGGGCGAGCAGTTCGGCCGACCTCGCACCGAGCCCGCTCGCCGTAGGCTCCCGCGCCTGGCTGGGCGAGCTCGCCATCGCCGGCTGGCGCGGCGTGGACCACGACCTGGTGGCCGCCGCGGATCAAACCGTGGAGGCCCTGCTCAACGAACCCGCGCTGCGCCGCCTCGCGGTCCTGATGGACGGTTTCACCGCCGAGCTCGGCGCTTCCTCGCCCATCGCCACCATGGACCGGATTCCGGCCCGCCGCTGGGCGGACCTGTGGACCCGTGCCCTGCTGCTGTCCTGGCGGGGCCCGGAATCCACTGCGCCAGAGACCGTTTCCGGCCGACTGCTGCCGCTCGGCGTGGACGTGCACGAGCACGGCACCGCCGTACAGGCACAGGTGTACGGCGTGCTTGAGAGCGCGAACGCACCCGCGCGCCGGGTACGGGCATCGGTGAGCGCCGCCAAGGTGGACACCATTGTCGGACCGGCGATCTGGCAGCTGCTGAGCGCCCATCCGCAGTTGCTCTCCGCACTGGCGGAGCACCGGGCCCTGGAGCTCACCGATATGCCGCTCGCCGCGACCGGCGATCTGGTCTGGCACGACGCACGGGCGAAGGCCGGGGAGGCCGCCGACCCGTTCGTCACCGCGACCGTGCTGTTGCACCAGGCGCAGGCCCCGGCGACCGCGCCGCTGGACCGTGATCCCGTGCACATCGCCGAACCGGTTCTGCTCGAGGGGTACCGGTTCCGTGACGGCGCAATGGAATTGGACGGTCACCTGCTGCCCGTCGAACTCGACGCACTGCCGTCCAGCGGCCCGCTCACCCGGGTCGCCGTCACCAACTCCAGCGCCATGATCGCCCTGCTGCGCTGGGACGCCGCCGGCTGGTCGGTGCGGCCGCTCGCCGTGCAGCGCAAGGTCAAGGGCGCGATCACCGGTATCCACGGTGGCGACTGGGCGCTCGGACCCACCGATCCGAAAATAGCCAAGGCACAGGCCAAGTCGGGCGATGCCGTGGCGGTGCTGCGCGAGCGCGCGGGACGGTTGCTGCGCAAATGACGAATCATGAAACGCGCCGCCAGATCCTGTACTGGCGGCTACTGGCCGGTGTCTTCAGCGGCGATCAACAGCCCAACCTGGAGTCCGCGAGCGCGGGCATCGTCGAAGATCTGGGACTGCCGCTGGCAGTGCTCGATCCCGGCGTGTCCATCGACACCGTGGTGCAGCGTTTCCCGGAGATGCGAGGCGAGTTCGAAAAGCTCGACTTCACCGAGGACAAGCCGGAAACCGAAGCGACCGAAGACGAGACGAGCATCGGCGCGAACGATGTGCGCACCGCCGCACTGGTTTCCAAGCTGCTGCTGAACGTCTTCGCCACCGGCGCGGGCGCGGTCAGCGCGGGCCAGCTGGCCGGCTGGCAATCCGATGCCAAATGGTTGAAGCACTGCCTCGGCGACGAACAGGCCGGATCCGTGCGCGGGGTGCTGGCCGACCTGGAAGCCGACCTGGTCAACCGCATGCGCCTGCGCGAGGTGCTGGCCGACCCGCAGTTGGCCAGTCAGCTCACCCCGAGCATGTCCCTGGTCGAACAACTGTTGCGCGACAAGCACAATCTGTCCGGCGTCGCCCTGGCCAATGCCAAAGCCCTCATCAAACGCTTCGTCGACGAGGTCGCCGAGGTGCTGCGCACCCAGGTCGCGCAGACCACTGTCGGCACCGTCGACCGCTCGGTGCCGCCCAAGCGCATCCTGCGGAATCTGGATATCGACAAGACCATCTGGAAGAACCTGCCCAACTGGAACCCGAACGACGAGCGCCTCTACGTCGATCGCCTGTTCTACAAGCACACCGCCAAACGCACCATCCCGGCCAAGATGATCGTGGTCGTCGATCAGTCCGGGTCGATGGTGGATGCCATGGTGAACTGCACCATCCTGGCCTCGATCTTCGCGGGCCTGCCCAAGGTGGATGTGCACCTGGTCGCCTACGACACCAACGCCCTGGATCTCAGTCCCTGGGTGCACGATCCGTTCGAGGTGCTGCTGCGCACCCAGCTCGGCGGCGGCACCGACGGCCGCGTCGCCATGACCCTGGCCCAGCCCAAGATCGAAGACCCGGCCAACACCGTCATGGTGTGGATCTCCGACTTCTACGAATGGGAGTGCCAGGAGCTGTACGAGTCGATGGAGGCCGTCCATCGCTCCGGGGTGAAGTTCATCCCGGTCGGCTCGGTCAACAGCTCCGGCCATCAGAGCGTGAACCCGTGGTTCCGCGAGCGCTTCAAACAGCTCGGCACCCCGGTCCTTTCGGGCCGCATCCAGAAGCTCGTGCACGAGCTCAAGAACTTCATCGACTAGGAGAACACCATGAACGACGTATTGCGCGCACCCGCCGAGACCAAGTACGCCGAGGAGCTCGACTGGCTGGAGTCCATCGACGACGGGGTGAAGCCCTTCGCGTGGCGGTTGAGCCCGAAGATGGTGCGGCTGTTCATTCTCGGCTCCGAACGCGCCGACGGGCTGGACCGGGTGGTCGAGCAGAAGTGGTTCGGTGACCGCAGTTTCGTCGAGCGCAGCATCGTGACCCTCGCATCGGATCGCGGGCTGCTGCTGATCGGCGATCCGGGCACCGGTAAGAGCTGGCTGGCCGAGCTGCTGTCGGCGGCCATCAGCCGCAATTCGACGCTGGTGGTGCAGGGTACGGCCGGCACCACCGAGGATCACATCAAGTACTCGTGGAATATCTCGATGGTGATCGCCAAGGGGCAGTCGCGGGAATCGATGATCCCCTCCCCCATCATGACCGCCATGGAGCAGGGCGTGATCGGGCGGTTCGAGGAACTGACCCGTTCGACCAGCGATGTGCAGGATGCGCTGATCTCCATCCTGTCCGAGAAGTACGTGTCGATTCCCGAACTCGACGATGACAATGTGGTGTTCGCGCAGCCGGGATTCTCGATCATCGCGACCGCGAACAGCCGCGACCGTGGCGTGAACGATCTGTCCTCCGCGCTCAAACGGCGCTTCAACTTCGTGCGGATTCCGGTGGTGTCCAACAAGAAGAGCGAAGCCGAGATCGTGCGCTTCCGGACCGCGGAACTGTTGCGCCGCCATCAGATCGAACTGGAGCTGCCGCCGACGCTGCTCGACATCCTGCTCGATTCCTTCGCCGATCTGCGGGCCGCCGCGGCGGCCTCCACCAATGACGACGACAAGCTGGAGTCGGCACTGTCCACGGCCGAGCAGATCGGCGTGCTCGAGGATGCCATCCTGCACAGCCAGTTCTTCGGCGAACGCGCGTTGAAGGCCGAAACCCTGGCCGGGTCGCTGGTCGGTTCGCTGGTGCGGCGGCAGCCCGAAGACCTCGCCATTCTGAACAAGTACCTGCACGGTGTGGTGGAGCCGCGCACCAAGGACAACAAGGGCGGCGAATGGGCCGAGTTCCTCGAGGGTGGCCGGGCGGCGATCGCGAGACTGGCGTGACCGTCTCCGATATTCGATCCGCGCCCGATACCTTCGCGGCGCTGCGGGATCAGCTGGTGGATGCGGCCGCGACCTTCGCGGGCGCGCCCGGCGCGGCCGGCGACATCCTGGCGGGCATCGTCGACGATGTCGATCGCGCGCTCTCCGAACAGCTGGAGATCTTTCCGGTCTGCCATCATTCGCCCGCCTCCGGGCTGGCGATGGTGCGCCGATTGCGTGAAAAACAGCCCAGCGTCATCTATTTGGAGCTCTGCGAGGATCTGCGACCGCTGCTGGACGAACTGCGCAACTGCCGGTTGCCGGTGGCGTTGCAGGCGTTCGCGACCGAGACCGCGGATTTCCCGATCGAATGGGCTCCGCTGTCCATCGTCGCGCCGATCACCGAATCCTCGGCCGAATACCAGGCCATCGCCTACGCGCTCGATACGCCGGGTGTGGAGCTGGTGCTGGTGGATCGCTCCACGGATCACGTATTCCAGTGGGCGCCGCGGGAAGACAAGACCGAGAGCGAGACCGAGCCCGGCGACGGGCTGCACGGTGAGGCGGTCGGCATCGAAATCGGCGATCTGCGACCGCGTTTCGCCGAGCTCGAAGAGTACCTGCTGCACCACGGCAAGGTCCGGCACTGGTCGGAATGGTGGGATCAGTACGTCGAACAGCCCCTCGCGGATGCCGACTACGACACCTACCGCCAGGTCATGGTGATGATCGGCAGCCTGTTCCGGCGCTTGCGGCGCGGCAGCACCACCGAGGACGAGGACCGCGAGCGGTACATGTGGACGCGCATGCGCGAACACCTGGCCGCCACCGGCACCGATCCCGAACGGGCGCTGTACATCTGCGGCGCCGCGCACGCCGCCAGCCGGGTCGAACAGTTCGGCCTGGCCAACGATGTGCCGTTCGAGATCACCCCGCGGTCGGCGACCAAATGGCATTACGGGCTCATCCCATCCAGCCATTCGGCCATCGAAGCGCAGTTCGGGCTGGCCGGCGGTGCGGTCTCGATCGCGGCCGCCACCTGGTCGAAAGGCGTGCGGCGCGGCAAGTTGCAGCCGTTCCGGCTGGCCGGGCAGCAGGGCGGCAAGACGCGGGCCAAGCAGACGCTGGGCACTGCCAAGCCGGAATCGGTTGTCACGGACCAGCTCTCGGGATTTCTCTCCCGTCCACCGGCTCTCGACGCCCTGGACGAGGCCGAACTCCTGGAATGGTCGGTCGATATCGTCCGGCTGGCCCGGCGCAACGGCTACCTGGCCAGCACCGCCGACGCCATCTCCGTCTTCGAGACCTCGATCCTGCTGGCGGGTATGCGCAATCGCGCCCGGCCCACCCCGTACGACTTCCAGGACGCCGCGGTCACCTGCATCGAGAAGGACAAGGTACCCGGCCGCCGCGACGTGCGGCGACTCTGCGAAATCCTGCTCGGCGGCGACCGCATCGGCCAGGTCGGTTACGAGGCGCTTCCGCCCCTGGCCCGCGATGTACTCGACCGATTGCAGCCGCTCGGCCTGGACCTGTCCAAGCGAAACCTGCAACGCGCCCTGCTGGACCTGAAATCGAATCCGGACCTGCGACCCTGTTCGGATCTGCTGTGGCTGCTGCGAAAGCTGCTGCCGCAGGACGCCCTTCGCCCGATCATGGGTTCGCGGGGCCTGGGTGAGAGTTCGATCCAGGAGAGCTGGGACATCGGTCTCGGCAAGTATCAGCGCTCGCTGGTCGAGTTGGGCTATGAGGGCGTATCGGTGGAACAGGTGCTCGAGCAGCGTCTGCGCCGCTCGGTAGCCGCACCGACCGCGACGGCCGCCATCGCCCTGGAAGCCGTCGAGGACGCGCTCGTGTATCTGGGTTCGGCACGGCTCGCCGACGAACTCGGCAATCGCGCGATCGAACTCCTCGCCGCCGAGCGCACCGTGGACGGCGCGCCCGCCGTGCTGCGCCGAATCCGCGTGCTGCTCAACTACTACCGCTCCACCGAAGGCGGCCTGCCGTCCTGGTGCGGCAGGTTCGTGACAGCCGGGTACGCGCACTACTGCACCCTGCTCCCGACCGCCTTCGCCGACGACGAAACCGGTTCCGCACAGGTAGCGGCCATGCTCGGCTTCCTGTTCGGCATGGAGAACCTGGCGCTGTCCCTGGGCTGCGACCACACCCAGCTGGAACTGGCGGTGCTGCAATCACATCCGGAAGCGCCGTCGAAGGTGGCGCTGCTCTGGGCGGCCCGCTTCCAGCTCGGCCTGCTCACCATGGCCGAACTGCGCGAGCGGTGTGACGGGATGCTGGCCAATCCCCTGGTGCTGCCGACGGTTCCGCAGTACGTCAGCGGTTTCGTGCAGGCCATCGATCCGGCTCCCGGCTTGAAACCCTTTGTCGTGGAGCTGTTGTCGAAGGCGTTCGGCAGGCTGCCCGACACCGTCCTGCTGCCGTGGCTCCCGAAGCTCATCACCACGCTGAAGGACCAGGCGGGCGATCTGATCCCAGCCCTCGTTCGCGAAGCGGGCCGCACCTTCCCCGGCGCACTCCCCGCCGTGGACGCGTTCGTCCCGCCGTGGTCGGCCGAAACAGTCACGGCCACAACAGCCGTCGCAGCGGCGGCGAGCGGACCGGTCGCCGAATTGCTGGCGGCGCACCCGGCCACCTGCGACGCGCTCGCCGGACTGCTCGGCATCGAGGGCAGTTGGCAAGCGGCGGCCCCGGCCGCAGACACCACGGTCGCCGAGTTGCTCGGCAGGTTCCCGGCGACCGCCGTCGCGCTCGCCACGCAACTCGGGGTCGCCACCAGACCGAACTAGGGCCGCCCGGAGCACGAAAAACGCTCATCCATAAGGGCTTCCACCAAACGTTCGGCCAGGCCGGTCGGTTCGCGCAGCGCGCGCCCGACCGGCCTTCCGCGCTGATCCGTAGCCGTCTGCACCTCGTACGGGTTCTAACCCACCGGCTGGGCCGTGAAGTGTGCCGTGAGCCGGGTGACGAAGTCACGGACCTGGAGCCGCTCGTCGTCGGTTCTCGTTGCCGCGTACCAGGCTCGGGTTTCGCCGCGCTGGCCGATCCGCACGGTGGCGACCTCGCCGCGGGACAGGTACGGGGCGATCACCCAGGAGGGCAGGACGCCGACGCCCTCGCCCGCCGCGACCAGTTCGACCACGAGTTCGGTGAGCATCGGGACGATGGTGACGCGGTCGGGGCGCGCACCGGGCGGGATCGGCAGCGGTAGGGCGTTGGGGCGACTCTGGTCGTAGCCTTCGTACAAGATCAGGTTCTCGGTGCCGAAATCGCGGGCGGTCACGTGTTTTCGCGTCGCCCAAGGGTGTTCGGTGGCGACGACCGCGAACATCTCGTCGTCCATGAGGTGGGTGAGCCGGACCTGTTCGGCGGCCGGGGTCAGTTTGGTCAGGATGGCGACGTCGATGCGCTGGGCCAGCAGCGCATCGGCCAGATCGTCGTCCACGGCGCCGACCACTTGGATCGCGGTGTCCGGACTGGCTTTTCGCATCTCGCGCATGACCGGTGTCAACCAGGAGACGGTGGTGGAGCACTGGGTGGAGAGCCGGACCTGGCGGTCGCCGCTGCGCGCCACCTCCCGCACCTCGCGTTCGGCCGCCGCCAGGTCGGCCAGAATGCGTGAGGCGCGGGGCAGCAGACGTGCGCCCGCCGGATTCGGCACGAGCCGCCGCCCGACTCGATCGAAAATGGGCGTCCCGAGCCGCTCCTCCATCCGCAGCAAACGCTGACTCAGTGCCGGTTGGCTCACGAACAGCCGATCGGCGGCCTGTTGCAGGGTGCCACCGGTGGCCAGTGCGTCCAGCAGTTCGAGATCGCGCACATCCAGATCCATAAGCTGAGTCTAGTAATACCCATACGAATGTGTCGTGGACTTATATAGCTGGACGATCGAAGCTCGATGCATGACAAAGAACTCACGTACCGCGATCGTCACCGGCGGATCCAGCGGCATCGGCTTCGCCGTGGCGGCCGCACTGCTCGAGCGCGGGGACAATGTGGTGATCAGCGGGCGGGACGAAGCCAAGCTGGCCGCCGCCGCCAAGACCCTCGACGCGGGAGATCGCCTGCGCTACAACGTCGCCGACCTCACCGACCCGGCCGCCGGACCCACCCTGGTCCGCACGGCCGTCGAATCCTTCGGCGGGGTGGACATTCTCGTCAACAATGCCGGAACCTTCTCCGCGGTCCCGTTCGTCGACGTCGAAGCCGCCGAGCTCGATCACTTCCTGAACGGCAATCTCCGAGGCACGTACCTGATCACGCAGGCGGTGGTGCGGCGCATGATCGAGCAGGGCGATGGCGGCTCGATCGTGAACATCACCACGGTGCTGATCTCGCACGCCATCGGCGGATTCCCGTGCAGTGCGCCGATCGTCTCCAAGGGCGGCGTGCACGCGCTCACCGTCTCCCTCTCCGCCGAACTCGCCGCGCACGGCATCCGCGTGAACGAGGTGGCGCCCGGCATCGTGCGCACGCCCCTGCATGCGGCCGGCGACGTCGATGCGCTCGGCCCGCTCGCCGTCCTGAACCGGGTGGCCGAACCGGCCGAAATCGCGGACGCCGTCCTGTATCTCGCCGACGCCGGCTTCGTCACCGGCGCCGTCATCGAGGCCGACGGCGGCTTCGTCACCGCCCGCGCCTGACCCGAAGGACCCTCGAAATGCCTTACGTGAACGTAAAAGTCACCCGCGAGGGCGTCACCCCCGGCCAGAAGGCCGAGATCATCGCTCGCATGACCGACGTACTCGTCGACGTCCTGCACAAAGACCCGCGCACCACCTTCGTGGTCATCGACGAAGTCGAGCTCGAGGATTGGGGCGTCGGTGGTCTACCGGTCACCGAATTCCGTGCCCGGCAAGGCAATTAGCCTACTCGGCCCCCAGGCTCCGGCTGCTTCCAGCAGGCGTGTGTTCGACTCCGCCACACCAGACGCGGCGGATTCTTCGGGTCGCGCTGATGTCGGCGAGCGGATCGCCGTCTATCAGGACGAGGTCGGCACGCATACCGGGTGCGATGGTGCCACGATCCGAAAGACCGAAGGCCCGCGCCGGGTGAATCGTGGCAGCGTTCAATGCTTCCAGCGTCGAAAGCCCGGCCCGGACCAGTAGTTCGAGTTCCCGGTGCAGGCCGGCACCGTGTCGTGGATGCACCGGTACACCGGGTATCTCGTTGGCATCGGTGCCGGCCAGCACCAGGACGCCCGCCTCGTGCATGGCCAGCACATTCGCCAGGGAATTCTCGAACAGCGCTGTGACATCGAACTTCTCGGATGCCTCCTCCATAGCGGTCAGCGTCGGCACGACCGCGCATCCCGCAGCTGCGATCCGCTCCACCTCGACGGCACTGAAGCGGTCGGGCAATGGAACATGCGTGAGGAAGTCGACACCCGCCGCTGCCGACATCGCGTACGCACCCTGCGAAGTGGCGTGTGCGACAACCTTCACTTGGCGCGCATGCGCGGCCGCGACAACAGCTTTCGCGGTCGCCGCGTCGAGCCCGCCCTGCCCCGGGGCTTCCATGATGACTTTGATGTAGTCCGATCCTCCGGCGATCCGCTCGGCCACCATCGCCTCGGCATCCTCCGGGCCGCTGATGATCTCGATATCGGTGATACCTGCGATCGGTGCATGCACACCGTGCGAGGCCATGATCGGCCACCCGGCACTGCGCAGATCGGCCGAGCGGCCCGACGCTCGCAGCTCCGCCAACACCCCTGCCTGCATTATGCCCATATCAAGTACGGTCGTAACGCCGTGCGCCGCATAGAGATCCAGCATTTCCACCCGCTCGAGATGCACATGCGCGTCGATGAACCCCGGCATCAGCACCGCGCCGTCGCCGTCGATGACCTCCGCGCCCACGGGATCTTCGCTGATCACCCCGCCATCGATCACGATCGACGCCGGCTCTCCGATCCCGTCCCCGTCGAAAACCCGAACATCCCGCAGTACGAACTTGTCGCCCGAAATCCCCTTCATCGCACAAAATTAGAACAAGTTTCAGTTGTCGTAAAGCGGGCGGCATACTGAGCGGCGAATACCCTGCCCTACAAGGCAATTAATCGACGCAGTCCCGCCAGACCTCGGCCGCTTCCAGCAGGCGGGTGTGGACGAGGTCGGCGTGGGGGCGGGCCGGGCCGCCGACGCGGCGGGCGAGGTAGACGGTGTTGATCGGGGAATCGGCGGGGCGGGTTCGGCTTCCAGGCGGGTCTCGAAGACGTGGCGCCAGTAGCGGCGCAGGATGGGGAGATCCGGGGCGTAGCTGATCAAGGGGGCGCCGGTCAGGTCGTTGGCGCGCAGGCGGTCCGGGTCGATGCGGGCGGCCAGGCCGGGGGCGGCCACCAGGACGAATTCCTCGTCGGCGAGGGGCTCGGAGAGGACGGTGCGGCCGCGGGGGCGGATGGTGGAGAGGACGATGTCCAGTTTGCCGACGCGGAGGTCGGCGAGCAGGTCGTCGGCCAGGCCGGTGGAGACGATCAAGCGGACGCCGTCCTGGATGAGCGGGGCCACTCGGGGCAGGACCAGGGTGGCCAGGAGTTCGGCCGGGCCGCCGAGCAGGACAGGGGGTTCGGGAGTGGGGACGTCGGCCGCGGCGCCGCCGGTGACCGACTCCAGGGAGTCGAGTGGGGCGGCCACCCGGGCGGCCAGGTCGTGGGCGGCCGGGGTGGGCGTCACACCGCGCGGGAGGCGTTCGAACAACGGCCCGCCGAGCTGACGCTCCAGGGCTTGGAGTTGGGTGGTGACGGTGGGCTGGGACAGGCCGACGCGACCGGCACCTGCGGTGATGGATCCGGCCCGGTAGACGGCCAGGAAGGTGCGCAGCTGGGTGAGGTCCAGGGAACCATCGGTCTGTCTATGCCTCATATTGGCGAGTCTATTGGTCAGATGATATTTGCGCGCCTACCTTGAGGACAGTGACGAGCTGACAGATCGAGTACAGAGTGTCAGATCGTCGGTAAACAGACCGTTCCACACAAAGGAGCACGCAATGGCGAAAATCCTGTTCGTCATGACCGGGGTCGATTACTGGACGCTCGCCGACGGCACCCGGCACCCGACCGGGTACTGGGCCGAGGAGTTCGCCGCGCCGTACGAGGCGTTCATCGCCGCCGGGCACGAGATCGTGGTGGCCACGCCGGGCGGGGTGATTCCGGCCGTCGATCGCGGCAGCCTCGTGGCCGAGGTCAACGGCGGAGCGGAGGGCGCGGACAAGGTCGCCGAAATCCTCGCCGGGGCAAAGGAATTGAACGCGCCGGTCAAGCTGGAGGAGGTAGACCTCGCCGATTTCGACGCGGTGTACTACCCCGGCGGGCACGGGCCGATGGAAGACCTCGCGGTCGATGCCGATTCCGGCAAGCTGCTCACGGCCGCGCTGGCATCGGGCAAGCCGCTGGGTGTGGTGTGCCACGCGCCCGCCGCACTGCTGGCCACCGCCGACGCGCAGGGCAAGTCGCCGTTCGCCGGATACCGGCTCACGGGCTTCAGCAATGCCGAGGAGACCCAGGCCGGGCTGGCGGACAAGGCGGAGTGGCTGCTACAGGATCGCCTGGTCGCACTGGGCGTCGACTACCGCGAGGGCGAGCCGTGGGCCCCGCACGTCGAGGTGGATCGCAATCTCTACACCGGACAGAATCCCGCCTCCTCCGCCCCGCTGGCCGCGGAGCTGTTGAAGGCGCTCTGATTCCGATGGCCGACCGGACCGCGGACGTGCTCGACGCCACCCTGCGCTGCCTGCTGCGCTACGGGGCGCGGCGCACCACCATGGACGATATCGCCGCGGAGACCGGCGTTTCCCGGTCGGCCGTCTATCAATACGTGCGCAACAAGGACGATGCCGTGCGGCGCGTGGCCGAACGGCTGCACGACGAAGCCCTGCGTCACGCGCGCGCGGCCGCCGAATCGGAGGCCGCGCTCACCGACCGGGTGTACGGCATCCTGGCCGCGAAGATCGAACTGGCGGCCGGGCCGTTCGCCGAATCACCGCATGCCACCGAGATTTTCGATGAGCAAGCCCGGCTCAGCGGCGATATCTGCCGCGGCTTCACCGCCGAACTGCACACCCTGCTCACCCGCGTGCTCGCCGGCGCGGACACCCCCGATCCCGCCGATGCCGCGCACATCTTCCTCGCGCTGACCGTCGGCCTGATCGCCACCGGCCGCCCGGAGCTCTTGCGCCGTGCGGTGGACGCCGTCTTCGACGGCACGCTCCCCCAACGAAACCTCAACCCCCAGGAGACAATCCGATGACCGTGACCAGCCGTGAATGGCGTTTGAGCGCCCGCCCCGTCGGCGAACCGAAGTTCAGCGACTTCGAATTCGCCACCACCACCCTCGCCGATCCCGGTCCGGGCCAGGTGCTGGTCCGCAACGACTGGCTGTCGGTGGACCCGTACATGCGCGGGCGGATGAACGATGTCGAGTCCTATATTCCGCCCTTCGTGCTCGGTGCGGCCATGACCGGCAGCGCGGTCGGCACCGTGGTGGCTTCCGGCGCCGACGCGGTTCCGGTCGGGGCGACCGTCAGCCACTTCGCCGGCTGGCGCGAGTACGCGCTGGTCGACGCCGCCGCCGTGCAGGTCGTGGATCCGAAACTCGCTCCCCCGCAGGCGTATCTGGGCGTGCTCGGCACCACCGGGCTGACCGCCTACGCCGGGCTGACCGAGGTCGCGCCGATCCAGCCGGGCGATGTCGTGTTCATCTCCGGTGCGGCGGGCGCGGTCGGTTCGATCGCGGGGCAGATCGCCAAGCAACTGGGCGCGAGCAAGGTCATCGGTTCGGCCGGCGGGCCGGAGAAGGCCGCGCGGCTGTTGTCCGACTTCGGTTTCGACGCCGCCATCGATTATCGCGAGGGCAATCTGCCGATCCAGCTGGCCGAGGCCGCGCCGGACGGTATCGACGTGTACTTCGACAATGTCGGCGGGGATCATCTCGACGCGGCCATCATGAATATGAACCTGCGCGGCCGGATCGCGCTGTGCGGCGCCATTTCCATGTACAACGACGTGGAATTGCCGGCCGGTCCCGCGCATCTGCCGCTGGCCATCGGCAAGCGCATCAACCTGCGCGGGATGAACGTCAGCGACCACTACCACCAGCTTCCGGAGTGGATCGGCAAGGCCGCGGGCTGGCTGGCCGACGGCACGCTGCGCGCCGAGGAGACCGTGTACGACGGCATCGACTCCGCGTTCGACGCCTTCACCGCCATGATGAACGGTGCGAACACCGGCAAGATGCTGGTTCGGCTGTCGCACAGCTGATTACGTGACGTAGAGCACTCACCGGGGTAGCCGGAACGT
Organism: Nocardia inohanensis NBRC 100128; assembly: GCF_001612945.1. Lineage (GTDB taxonomy): Bacteria > Actinomycetota > Actinomycetes > Mycobacteriales > Mycobacteriaceae > Nocardia > Nocardia inohanensis. The sequence goes on along the minus strand of NZ_BDBK01000017.1, from coordinate 147,872 downwards.
GGCTACCCTGGCGCGAGTGAGCGAAAATACTACAACGGGTAGTACAGGCGGGCGGGTATCGCGGCGCGCCCTGTTCGGGTCGGGCCTGGCCGCCGCCGGAGTCGCGGCGGCGGGTGTGGCGATCGGGCGCGGCACCGCGTCCGAGACCGCGAAAGCAGCACGGGCCGAGGACTTCTACGGCGATCACCAGGCGGGCATCGCCACCCCGCAGCAGGCCCACGCCATGTTCCTGTCCGTGGATATCGCCAAGGCCGACCGCGGGGTGCTGCGTGAACTGCTCACCGTCTGGACCGAAACCGCCGCGGCCCTCACCGCCGGCGTGGAGGCGCCCGAGAATCCCGCCGACGCACCGGGGTTCAGTGTGCGCACCGACTTCGCCACCGGACTGGATCCGGCGCGGCTGACTCTCACCTTCGGGCTGGGTCCGGCGGTGTTCGACGAACGCTTCGGGCTCGCCGCGCGGCGGCCCAAGCATCTGAAGGCGCTGCCCGAATTCGCCGGGGACGCTTTGCAATCCGCCTGGTCCGGCGGTGATGTGCTGGTGCAGATCTGCGCCGACGACAACCAGGTCGTCAGCCATGCCTTCCGCGCCCTGCGCGCCAGAATGCCCGGGCTCGGGAACATCCGCTGGACCCAGCACGGCTTCCTGAGCCGGCCCGCCGACGGCGGCACTTCGCGAAACATGTTCGGGCACAAGGACGGCACCGCCAATCCTAAGCGCGGCACCGCCGAGTTCGACCAGGCCGTCTGGGTCGAGGCCGCCGATGAACCGGAGTGGTTCCACCGGGGCAGCTACCTGGTCTTCCGCAAGATCCGGATGAAGACCGCGGACTGGGACATGCTCGCGCTCGCCGAGCAGAACAACATCATCGGCCGCCGCCGCAGTGACGGCGCGCCATTGAGCGGTGAGCGGGAAGCAGATCCGGTGGATCTCACCAAGCGCCTGGCCAACGGCGAACTCGCCATCCCGGCCGACGCCCACATCCGCCTCGTCAACGGCATCACCATGCTGCGGCGCGGATACAGCTACGACTACGGCACCCTGCTCTCCACCGCGCCCGGGGCCGCCACCGGCGAAGCCGAGCACACGCACGCGCCGGGCACCCCCGAGCACACGCACAGCGGTCACGACAAGCTCGACGCCGGACTGTTGTTCAGCGCCTACATGAACAATCCCCCCGAGCAGTTCATCAAGGCGCAGACGGCTCTGGCCGCCACCGATCGCCTCGATGCCGTCATCCAGCACACCGGTAGCGCGTTCTTCGCCATCCCGCCCGGCGCGCACCGTGGCTCACCAATCGCCGCGGAACTCCTCGCTTAGGTAAAGGTGATAACTGATTTCGTGAAATTCGGGATAACTCCTGGGGGACGCCCAAAATCGGATGGGCGCTCGAAGTAGGCTCGGGTCGATAACTCCGCACGGCGCTCAGCCGCCGCTGAATACTCGGAGAGGCGGAACAGTCCGTCATGACTGTTGGCAGCTTCACGCGATACGTAGCCTTGGGCGACAGTCAGACCGAGGGCGTCGGAGACGGCGATGATGTAACCGGGCTGCGCGGCTGGGCCGATCGGCTGGCCGCGCAGATCGCGCTGGTGAATCCCGGATTGCAGTATGCGAATCTCGCGGTGCGCGGCAAGCTGGCGTGGCAGATCCGGGCGCAGCAGTTGGACGCTGCGCTGGCGCTGGAACCGGACCTGGTGACCGTGCTCGCGGGCATGAACGATCTGCTGCGTCCTCGGTTCGATCCCGACGAGGTGGTCGGGCATGTGGAGGCCATGTTCGCCGCCTTCGCAGGGACCGGGGCCGTGGTGGCCACGTTGACGTTTCCCGATGTGGGACGGCTGATTCCGATGGCCCGGGCGGTGCGCGGGCGAGTCGCCGCCGTGAACGAACGAGTGCGGGCTGCGGCCGCGCGGTACGGCGTGATCGTGGCCGAGGCGGCGCAGCACGCGGTGGTCGCCGATCCCCGGCTGTGGAGTCCCGATCGGCTGCACGCCAGCCCGCTCGGGCATCAGCGCATCGCGGACGCACTCGCCGAGGCGCTCGGGCTGCCCGGCAGCGATGACACCTGGACCCGGCCGATCATGCCCGCGCTGCCGGAGCGGAACGTCTTGCAGGCCATCGCCGCCGAGGTCCAATGGGCGGGCGTCGCACTCGTGCCGTGGGCGATGAACCGGGTGCAGGGCCGCTCCTCCGGAGACCATCGGGTCGCCAAGCGCCCGTTCCCGTTGCCGGTCGACGGCCTCCCCGTCTGAGCCGGCACCCGAGAGCTCTTGCCCCCTGGCGCATTTCGCCCCAGGGTTTCGCTGACGCGACATCGGCAGTTCACCTTCCCCTCGGTAGCGGCTGCTTAAGCTCTCGTAACCGAGGGGAAGGATGCGCCAATTGCGAGACCGGCGCACGAAAGTGCTTGTCACGGCGCTGCTCACCGTGTGTGGGCTGCTGGCCGGATGCGGAGCCGACAAGCCGGGGAACGGTTCCGTCACCACCTATGACGACGATGCCGAGGTGCTCAATATCGTCGCCGGCTCCGAGCACGAGGCGGTGTTCCAGCAGATCGTGCAGCCGTGGTGCCGCGATCAGCAGCTCACCTGCACCATGACCAAGCTGGGTTCGGTGGATCAGGCGCGGCTGCTGCAATCCGGGGACACCCCGCCCTATGACGCGTTCTGGTTCGCCTCCAGCGTGTTTCAGCAGCTGGGCGACGCGACCCATCGGCTGACGCAGGTGCAGCCGATGTTCAGCACACCGCTGGTGTACGCGGGACGCAAGGCCGAACTGGACGCGCTCGGATTCACCGATCGCGAGGTGGGGATCGAGGAGATCCTGTCGGCGGTCGAGGCCGAGAAGACGACCGCGTGGATGACCAATCCGACGCAATCGAATTCGGGTGCGACGGTGCTGCTGGGCTTTTTGAACTACTTCGCGGGCAACGGACCCGGGGTGGCGCTCACCAAGGAGCAGCTCGACTCCGAACCGGTGCGCACCGGAATCACGCGCTTCGCAAGGGCTTTCGCCAAGACGCCGCCCTCGACCGGACTGCTCATGGACGAATGCCTGGCCGCCCCGCAGCAGTGCAAGACGCTGTTCACCTACGAGGACCTGGTGATCGAGCGCAACAGGGAGCTGGTGAAGCAGGGACAGGAACCGCTGCATGTGGTGTATCCCAAAGGCGTGCTGGCGATTTCGGACGCGCCGCTGGGCTTCCTGCCGCACGGGGGCAATACCGCGAAGCAGCAGAACTTCCACCGCCTACAGGACTTCCTGCTGACGGCGGCTACGCAGAAACGCCTGACAAGCCTCGGCCGGCGGCCGATCACCAGTATCGGGCTCTCCCTGCCGGACGCGCCGAAGGACGTCTTCGACCCCGCCTGGGGCATCCAGGCGACGCTGACGCAGCAGCCCATCACCTATCCGGCGAGCGCGGTCATCGAAGCGGCGCTGGAGAACTACCAGACCGTGTACCGCACCCCCACCGACCTGGTGTACTGCATCGACGCCTCCGGCAGTATGGCCGACAACGGCGGCTGGGACGGCGTGCAGCAGGCCGCGAACCTGCTGTTCGACCCGGTCGAATCCAAGAAGTATCTGTTGCAGACCGGGCCCAAGGATCGCACCGCGGTGCTGGTCTTCAGCTCCGCGACCGACGGCATGAAATGGGTTGACGGCAACGGTCTTCCGGGCCTGAACGCGCTGCACGACGCCGTGCGCAAGCGTAAACCCGATGGCGGCACCGGCATCTACGGCTGCCTGTCCAGCGCCGCCCGGCAGTTCGACGCCGCCGCCGATCCGAAGCGCAAGCGGCTGGTCATCCTGATGACCGACGGTGACGACACCCAGGGCGGCAACGGCCTGGCCGAGATCGCCAAGGCCGGAATCCCGGTGGTGGCCATCGGATTCGGCACGGGCACCAATACCAAGGCGCTCCGGGAAATCGCGCAGCGCACCGGCGGATCCTTCCTGGCCTCCGACGATATGGTGGCGGCGCTGCGCCAGGCCACCGGCTACCGGTAAGGAGTTCGATTGCCGGGCAATACGGTTCTGATCACGGCACTGGCGGTGCTGGTCGCGGCTTTCCTCGGGATCTACGCGATGCTGGGTTCGGTCGGCGGGGCCGCGCTGGTCGCGGTCGGGATCGCGGTGCTGACAGTGCTCGCGGGACAACAGATCGCGGCCGCGCGCGAGCGGAAACAGCTGGCACAGCGGGTACGGCGCGCCACCGTGCGGGTGGCGGCGCTGGCCGGGCGGGTCACCGACACCGATACGCGGGGTGCTGTGCTGCGCGGTTGCGACGCCGTGCCACGGGTCCTGGAGCGCACCGAAAAGCTGGACCCCGACAGCCTTTCCACCATCTCCGAGCAGCTGCTGGGCGGGCTCACCGGGGTGGAATCGGCGCTGGAACGCTATCTCGAGATCCAGGCGCATCCGGACACCTACCCCGATGCCGCGACCCTGCTACGGCGCGGCCGCGAGGCGCTGCGCGGCTTCGAGGGCTTCACCACGCACGCCGCCGAACAGGTCGGCGCGGCGGATCTGACCGGCTTCTTCACCGATCTCGCGCACCTCGAACTGATCTTCCCCACCCAGTTGCCCCCGAGCGAGGAGCGATGAACAAGTCTCGTCTACCGGTGCTGATCGCCGTCGTGTTCGCCGTGGTGGTGATCGTGGCCGGCGTCGTGCTGATCCGCGGCTCCCAGCAGACCCCGGCCGCGGTCACCAAGCTGAATTGTCTCGGCGGGTCCGAGAAGTCGGCGCTCATGGCCGACCCGGAGGTGGTGCGCATCCTGCGCGACGACTACGGCCTCGAGGTGCGCTTCGACAAGCGCGGCTCCTACGAGCTGGCCCAGGTGCCCACCGATCAGCTGCGTGCGCAGGGCATCGGCTGCCTGTGGCCGTCCTCGGCGAGCGCGCGCAGCGTCTTCGAGCAGAAGCACACCATGAGCGACTTCCCGGAGTATCGAGCGGAATCGGTGCTGGAATCGCCCGAGGTGATCTACGCCGGACCGGCCGCCACCGACGCGCTGGTGCGTGCGGGCATCGTGGCCGTGCGCGAGAACTCCTACTACATCATGGATCTCAAACGGCTACTGCTGGAATATGTGCTGCCCAAACAGAAATGGGAGAGCATCGGCGCCCGGAACCTGGCCGGTCCGATCCGTATCACCAGCACCGACCCGAAGACCTCAAACTCCGGATTCACGCTCATGCAACTGGAACTCACCGTGGTCGCCTCCGGTGAGGTGTACCAGCCACCGACACTCACCGAGGCCAAGGCCGGACTGCCCACCGTGCGGGGACTCTACGACGCGCAGGGCCTGCAATCCGACAGTTCGGACGGCGGCTTCCGGGAATGGCTGATCCAGGGCGCGGCCTCGCTGTACGCCGGCTACGAGAACCAGGTGCTGCAACAGCTGGTCGCCTATCGCGACAATGCCGCGGCCGCCGACGCGCTGCTGGCGGGCACCCGCATGCTGTACCCGGATCCGACCATCTTCAACAGCAACCCGGTGCTCACACTCACCGCCGACGCGCGCAAACTCATTACCGCGCTCCAGGATTCGAAGATCCAGCAAATCGCCTGGAAGAAGTATGGTTTCCGGTCCGCCACCCAGCTCGGGGCGACCAACGCGGCCGATTTCGAGCGCATTCCGCTGGCGGCGCAACCGCGCTCGACCGCTCCGCCCAAGGCGGATGTGACGCTGTTGCTGCTCGCCTGCCTGCGGGACAACGCCTGCTCCTGAGCGAACCTGGGCCGCCTGCGCGAATCTCACCGCCGCACGCGCGCTGATCTGGCATGATCTGCGGCGTTCGTTCCGGGGGACCCATCGTTCGTGACTACTGGAGAGAGGTTTGCTCGTGAATACCGTGTCCCAGCGTTACCTCCGCCGCGTCACCCTGCTCGCCGTGCTCGGCGCCGCGGGTCTGTTCCTCGCACCGGTGTCGTCGTTCGCCGACGCACCGCAGCCGCAGAAGATCACCCTCGACTATTCGAAGGGCAAGTGCGGGCAGACCACCATCATGGCGCGGCCGGGGGTGCCGACCACGCTGGAGATCAACACCTCCGACAATTTCACCGATGACGCGCGCATCGAGATGCAGGGCAATCGCGTCAACCTGCCCGACACCTACAAGCCGGTCACCACCCAGGTCGATCTGGGCACGCCGGGACCGGGTGCGATTCCGTTCAAGGTGAGCGGTTCGGAGTGGCCGGGCAGCGCGGGCACCGGCTGTGAGGGCTACATCATCATCGCCTGATGCACCCGAAAGGCGGGCGGCCCGAAAGTTTCCGGGCCGCCCGCCTTTTCGGCTGTGCTACTTGCCGTGCGTGCGCAGCTGGTACAGGCCCACGGTCTCGGCGACGACCACGCCGTCGGCGTCGGTGACGGTGGCCTTCAGCTCGAAGTCGGCCTTGCCCTTCTCGTCGGCCTCGGCGGCGATGCGCGCGATCTCCTCGTCCGACAGTTCGGCCACCGCGGTCACATCGGTCTTGGCGGGCTTGCGGAAGAAGATCTGGAGGTCCTTCACCAGCGGGAAGTACTTGGCGGTGTCGAAGGTGGCGATGGCGATGCCGCCGCCGAGGATCTCCGCCACGGTGAACAGCACGCCCGCGTACATGACGCCGAAGTGATTGCCGTTGCCTTCGATCGGCACCCGGTTGGCCGCGTATCCGGGCCGCACCTCGAGTGCCTCGACGCCCATCTTGTGCGCGATCGGAATGGTGAATTCCAGTGCGCCGTTGACGACGTCCTTCAGCGGCGTGGTGGCGTCGTTCGCCATTGCAGACCTCCCTGTCTCCTACTGGCAACATGCCAACACGCGAATCATCCCCGCCCGGATGCCTCCCGCGCAAGTGAGGGCACCCGCATGCTCTTCAACCGGGGCAGGTCGCCCGGGTGATGCCAGCCACAGGCCAGCAAATCCAACCGGTTGGTCGCCTAGGCTGCGACTTGTGTCTAAGACGTATTCATCCGCCGAGCGCGCCTACCGTGAGGTCAAGGAACGCATCCTCACCGGTGAACTGCCCGGCGGCGAGCTGATCAGCGAAGGCGAGATCGCCACCCTGCTCGGCACCTCGCGGACACCCGTACGCGAAGCCTTCCTGCGCCTCGAGACCGAGGGCTGGATGCGGCTCTACCCCAAACGCGGCGCCCTGGTCGTACCCGTTCCCTCCCACGAAGCCGAGCATGTGATCCACGCTCGCTACGTGGTCGAAACCGGCGCGGTACGCGCGCTCACGGCCACCGGCCGCACCACCCTCATGCCCCGTCTGCGCGCCTCGCTCGAACACCAGCGCGCGCTCGCCGCCGCGGGCGATCTCGACGAATTCGCCGTCGTGGACGCCGATTTCCATCGCGAATACGTGGTCGCCGCGGACAACCCGCTGCTGACCGCCTTCTACGACTCGCTGCGCGAACGCCAGCGCCGCATGAACAGCGTCGCGCTGCGACACGGCGAGACCGACACCGACCTGATCATCGAACAACACACTCGCCTGGCCGATCTCATCGAAGCCGGGGACCCGACGGGATTCGCCGCGGCGCTGGCGAAGCACCTGACGGATGTGCATCGAGTGGAATTGAGAGGACAGTAATGGCCACGCTGACCCCCGTCGGCGCCCCGCCAACCCGCGTCTCGACCAAGGCTTGGCTGGGCGTGGCCCTCGCCATCTTCGCGATCGCCTGGGGCGGAAACGAATTCACGCCGCTGCTGGTCATGTACAAGCGTGACGGGCTGCCGGTCACCACGGTGGATCTGCTGCTGTTCGAATACGTACTGGGAATCGTGCCGGCGCTGCTCATCGGCGGACCGCTCTCGGATCGCTACGGGCGGCGCCCGCTCATGCGCCCCGCGCCGCTGATCGCCGCCACCGGATCGCTGCTGCTGGCGTTCGGCGCCGATGCGGTGCCGATGCTCTCCGCCGGGCGGGTGCTGTGCGGGGTGGCATTGGGCCTGGCCATGGCCGTCGGCAGCAGCTGGCTCAAGGAACTCTCGCAGCCGCCGTACGCGCCGCAGACCGCACCGGGCACCGGGGCACGACGTTCGGCCATGAGCCTCACCGGCGGATTCGGTGTCGGTGCGGGCGTGGCCGGTGTGCTCGCGCAGTGGGCCCCCTGGCCGGACACCCTCGCGTATCTGATCAACGTGCTGCTGTGCGTGTGCGCCGCCGCACTGATCTGGCGAACGCCGGAAACCGCTGTGCCGCAGCCGGACAAGGCCCGTTTGATCGACGATCTGAAGGTGCCCGCCGCCGGTCATCGCCGATTCGTGTGGATCGCGCTGCCGGTCTCGCTGTTCCTGTTCACTTCGTCGGCAACGGCTTACGCCATCATGCCGACGCTCATGATGCCCGAGGTGCACGGTGCGCCGATCGCGTTCTCCGCGCTCATCACTGTCATCACCCTGGGCTGCGGATTCGGCATTCAATCGGTGGCGCGCCGGATCGACCAGCCCGGCACGCTGCGGCTGCCCGCGCTGGCGCTGACGCTGATCATCGGCGGAATGGTCGCGGCCGCAGTCGGTTCCGGCCTGATGCAACTGTGGCTGGCGGTGCTGACCGCGATCCTGCTCGGCATGGGCTTCGGCATCGGGCTGGTCGCCGGCTTGCTGGAGATCGAACGCATTGCCCGGCCCGACGATCTGGCCGGACTGACCGCGGTGTTCTACGCGGTCAGTTACCTCGGTTTCGGCGTTCCCGTGGTGATGGCGCTGCTGCACGACAGCTTCGGTCTCGGTTACCCGATCATGCTGGGCGCGTTGGCCGTACTCGCCGCGGGGGCGCTGACGCTGCTCACCCGCGGGCGGGACTGACTCAGGCCAGGTGCTTGTCGAAGAAGGCGAAGATGCGGCGCCACGCGTCCTCGGTGGCCTCGTGGTTGTAGCCGAGTCCGGTGACCTTCAACAGTGGTTCGGCCGGGGTCTCGTTGGCGAAGGAGTGGGTTACGCCCGGATAGGTTTTGACGTCGTGCTCGACGCCGTAATCGGTCAGCACCTTCTCGAGCTTGGGACCGCGGCCGGGGTTCATCGGGTCGTTGCGGGCGTAGCTGGCCACCACCGGGCACGCGCCGCGCAGGAAGTCGGCGTATTTGCCGCTGCCGGAGGGGTAGAACGGCGCGGCGGCGTCGAAACCTTTGGGGGACACCAGGAGTGCGAAGCCGCCGCCGAGACAGAAGCCGACTACGGCGATCTTGCCGGTGCAGTCCGGGTCGGCGGCCAGGAGTGCGCGGGCGGCGAGGATGTCGCGGGTGCCGACGCCGGCCACGCCGGTCATGACCTCACGCAGCAGGGTGGGCACGCAGCGAACGCGACCGCGCGCGAACAGGTTCGGCGCGATGGTGAGATAGCCGTTGTTGCTGAGCCGGCGCACCGTACGCTGGGTGTCGACGGTCATGCCGAGCCCGTCGTGCAGGACCACCACGCCGGGCCGGGGGCCGGGGCCCGCGGGCCGCTCCAGCAGGGCATCGATGGTGCCGTCGGGTGTGGTCAGTTCGATAGTGCTCATCGTCGAGCGCCTTCCCTGTGTGGCGGTCCCCCAGTGGCCGCTGCCGCTCCATGCTAACCCGTCTGGGACAATTTGCTTTTCGGCGCACGGGGCGCGGAATCATTGCGGATGTCCCGGCTCAGCCGAGACAGTGGTTGCTCGGAACACTCGAAGGGAGATTCACGTGCGCTTCGGCCTCTTCGTCCCACAGGGCTGGCGACTCGACCTGGTCGGTATCGACCCGGCGGCACAGTGGGGGGTGATGCGAGACCTGGCGCAACGCGCCGATGCCACCGACGCCTGGGAATCCATCTGGGTCTACGACCACTTCCACACCGTCCCGGTCCCGACCGAAGAGGCCACCCACGAGGCGTGGACGCTGATGTCCGCCTTCGCGGCGAGCACCTCGCGGGTGCGGCTGGGGCAGATGTGTACCGCCATCAGCTACCGCAATCCGGCCTACCTGGCCAAGGTCGCGGCCACCGTGGATCTGATCTCGGGCGGGCGGCTGGAGATGGGTATCGGCGCGGGCTGGTACGAGCACGAATGGCGGGCCTACGGTTACGGATTCCCGTCCGCCGGTGAGCGACTGGCGCGCCTGGACGAAGGCGTGCAGATCTTCAAGCAGGCCTGGACCACCGGCAAGGCCACCCTGGACGGCAAGCACTACCAGGTGAACGAGGCCATCGTGCGGCCGCTTCCTTTGCAGGAAGGCGGGATTCCGATCTGGGTCGCGGGCGGCGGGGAGAAGAAGACGCTGCGCATCGCCGCGAAGTACGCCTCCTACACCAACTTCGCGGGCGATCCGGAGACCTTCACCCAGAAGTCCGAACTGCTGCGCGCCCACTGCGCCGATGTCGGAACCGATTTCGACGCCATCACCCGCAGCTCCAATTTCAACACCCTGGTCGGCGCGACCGAGGCCGAGGTGGAGGAGCGTCTGGCGGCGCTGGTGGCGCGGCTGACCCCGTACACCGGTGCGGAAGGGGCGCAGCAGCACGTCAAGGACCTGTTCCGCACCTCCCCCGCCGTCGGCACGCCGGAGCAGATCATCGAAAAGCTCGCGCAGGTGCGCGATCTCGGCCTCGCCTACGCCATCCACTACTTCCCGGAGACCGCCTACGACCGCTCCGGCGTGGAGCTGTTCGAAAGCGAGGTCATTCCGGCATTGCGCTGAGCGGATCTCGATTCGCGCCCGTGGCCGCGGCCAGCGCGAGCAGCAGCAGCGCCCCCGCCAGCAGCCGCACCCGCGCGGCATCCCGAATACCGTTGCCCGCCGGGAGGTCCGGCGCGTCGATCCGCGGCTGCGCGGGAGCGGTGGCGCAGAGGGCGGCGCGGATCCGCTCGCGCGTATCGGCGTCGATCACCGCGGGCGTGAACAGGGCGACCGGGCCGTCGATCGCGGCGATCGCGCCCCACTGGTGCACCTGGCCCGCTCGAATCCCGTGGAAGGCCAGTTCATCCCCATAGGCTTCCGGTCATAGCCAATCGAGATGACCAGGAAGGCAAGCAGCTATGACCAGCCTCGAATACCGGATCTTCGACTCCGCGGACGCCTCGTTGAACAAGACCAGCGTGCTGGTGACGGGTGCGACCGAGGCCCTCGTGGTGGATGCCGGGTTCACCCGCGCCGACGGCCACCGCATCGTGGCCGAGGTGCTGGACTCGGGCAAGCGGCTCGGCACGGTGCTGATCACCGCCGGTGATCCCGACTTCTACTTCGGCGCGGAGGTGATCGCCGACGCCTTCCCCGAGGCGAAGTTCCTCGCTCCCGCCGACGTCATCGAGCACATTCGGGAGAGCTACGCGGGCAAACTCCAGGCGTGGGCGCACCTGGGCGCGAATCTGCCCACCCGCCTGGTGAATATCGACCCGCTCACCACGGACACCGTCACCGTGGACGGCACCGCGCTGGAGATCCGCCGCGCCACCGACGCCCTGGGCGATCGCGCCTGGTATGTCTACGAGCCCGTGGCCCGGGCCCTGCTCGGCGGCGTGCTGCTGTTCGAGGGCCTGCACGTCTGGACCGCCGACACCGCCACGCCGGAGCAGCGGGCCGCCTGGCGCGGCGCTCTGGACGATCTACTCGCCCTGGACCCCACCTTCGTGGTCGCCGGCCACCGTGCGGCGGGCACGCCCACCGATCAGACCGCCATCCGCCAGACCGGCGACTACCTGTGGTTCTTCGAGAAGGTCATCGCCGACTCCCCCGATGCCGCCACCGCCGAATCCACACTGCTCGAGGCATACCCCGATGCGGGGCTGAAGATCGCCGCGAACCTCGGCACCAAGGTCGCGAAGGGTGAAATGACATGGGGCTGAACGCGATAGACGACTCCCCGGCCGCCGAGGCGCCGGCCCGCTCCACCGCGCTGGTGCGCGCTGCCGCCACCGGCTAGCGCGGGACGGTCACCGGATCGGTGCAGCTGTCCAGCGGATCGACCAGCGAGCACGGCTGCGGGTTCCGGGTGGGCCGGTAGTCCGCGGGAACGCCGCCGGCGCGGGTGATCTCGGTGTAGGCCGGGACCGCGTCGGTGGGCTTGCGGGTGAGGCTCGGGTCGGTCAGCACGTCGACCGTGTACAGACCGAAACGCGGTGTGTAGGAGCCCCATTCGTAGTTGTCGGTGAGGCTCCAGTAGTTGTAGCCGATCACGTTCATGCCGTCGGCCTTGGCGCGCTGGATCCAGTAGATATTGTCGCGGAGGTTGTCGGCGCGGGTGTAACCGTCGGCGCGCGGCTTGCCGTCCTCGGTGGGCATGCCGTTCTCCACGATGTAGAGCGGCTTGCCGGGGAACTTGCGCGAATAGTGTTGCAGCGCATAGTAGATGCCCTCCGGCTGGAGCGGCTTGGTCCACATGTCCTTGACCGCCGCCTGCGAGGCGATAGTGTCCGGCGAGAGGCCGTAGTAGTAGTCGATGCCCACGTAATCGAGCTTGGCGGCGATACTGTCGACGAAACGGCCGTTGGCCCCCTCCTCGAAACCCGGCATATAGGCGACGTTGCTGGTGACCAGCGCCCCGGGCTGCTCGGCGTGGATGTAGTCGTAGATGCCGTTGTGCGCCCGGGCCAGCTTGTCCTGCATGGCGGTGAACGAGGTCGCGGGCATGCCGCCGTAGCCGATCTCCAGCGCCACATTGGCGATGGGTTCGTTGAACGTCACCCACAGCGGGTCGGCGCTCGCGAACCGATCGACCACCACGCGGGCATTGGCCAGCCAGTCCTCGACGATGCCGGGATTGCTCCAGCCGCCGCGATCCACCTCCCAGCCCGGGTACACCCAGTGGTCGATGGTGAGCATCGGGCGCATCCCGGCGGCGCGGATGGTGGCGATGACATCGTCGTAGAAGCGCAGGGCGTTCTCGTCCCACACCCCGGGCTGCGGCTGCACGCGCGCCCATTCGATGCCGATGCGATAGACCTTCACACCCAAGTCCTTCGCCAGCTGGATGTCGGACTTGTAGCGGGTGAAGAAGTCGATCGAATCGCGGTACCGATCGGAGACCTTGCCGCCGGCCACATAGCGCGACCAATTGCTGTCCGGCGCATGCCCTTCCGACTGAAAGCCGGAGGCCGCCACGCCCCACATGAAGTCCGCGCCCAACGGCTCGACCCGCGCGGGCGGTTCGGGGCGCGCGAAGGCCGGGGCCGCGGTCTGGGTGAGCGCGGCCGAGGCGGCGAGGACGACGAGGGCGAGATTGCGGCGGCGGAATCGCATATCGAAAACCGTACAGTGCTCGGTTTTGGCTCGCAAGGCAGCCCACCAGCAGCGCATACACTCGGGCGGTGGCGAAACGCGGGCCCTACGGCAAGGGCATCGAACGACGAGAGCAGATTCTCGAGGCCGCGCTGGCGACCATCGCCGAGCGCGGGTTCCTCGCGACCTCGGTGGCGGAGCTGGCCGAGGCGGTCGGGCTGAGCCAGAGCGGATTGCTGCACTACTTCGGGTCCAAGGAGGAGCTGTTCGTCGCGGTGCTGCGCAAGCGCGACGAGATCGACGGGGCCGCCATGGCCGCCCACTACGAGAATCCCGAAGACCTCATAAAGATCATCCGACGCAATATCGAGGTGCCGGGCCTGGTCGAGCTTTTCACCCATATGCAGGCGGCCGCGGCCGACCCGCGTCATCCCGCGCACGAGTACATGCGCGAGCACTACCGGCGCAGCACCGCGGGGATGATCGCGGTGCTGCGCGGTATGCGGGAGTCCGGCCGGCTACCCGAGCACGTCGATATCGAGGCCATGGCAACGGTTTTCCTGGCGCTCACCGACGGTTTGCAGTCGCGCTGGCTGATCGACGAGAGCATCGATATGACCGCGCATCTGCGCCTGGCCTGGGAGCGTTTCACCGAGAGTTAGCCGATCAGAGCCGCGACCGCCAGGAACGCGCAGATCAGCACGAACAGGATGCCCATCAGCGGGGCGATGAACTTGACGTAGCGGTCGTAGCGCACCTTGGCCAGAGCGATGCCACCGGTCACCACGGCCGTGGTCGGGGTGACCAGATTCGCCCAGCCCGAGGCGGACTGCCAGGCCGTAACCACCAGGGAGCGCGGCACATTCGCGAAATCGGCGAGCGGGGCCATGATCGGCATGGCCAGGGTGGCGTGGCCGGAGGTGGAGGGGATGAGGAACGCCAGGGGCACGTTCACCAGGAAGACCGCCACCGCGAAGACCGCCGAGGAAGTGCCGGTCACCACGCCTTCGAGGGCGTGCAGCACCGTCGAGGTGATCTGGGTGTTGTTCATGATCACGGTGACGCCGCGGGCCAGCACGATCACGATGCCCGCACCCACGAAATCGCCGAAGCCCTTACCGATCTGCTCGGACATCCTGGCCTCGCCGAGCCCGCCGACCAGGCCCACCACCACCGCGCCGACCAGGAACAGGGCGGTCAGCTCCGGGAAGAACCAGTCCAGCTCCCACGGATACTTCTGGGCGTCCGGGCCTTTGACGACGGTGCCCCACGGGATGATCGAGAAGATCATGAAGGCGAAGGTCAGGCCGACCAGCCACACCACCGCGACCTGGCGCTTGGTCATCGGATCCGGTTCGTGCTCCTCGGCTTTCACATCGCGGTCGCCGGGCAGCCAGCCCGACCACGACTTGTCCGGATCGGATTTCACCCGGCGGGCGTACCAGAGCACGTAGGCGACGGTCACCGCGGTGAGCACGACGAGCATGGCCACGCGCAGCACGATGCCGTCACCGATGGCGATGCCCGCCGCCGAGGAGGCGGTGCCGGTGGCGAAAGGGTTGACGGTGGAGCACAACACGCCGATGCCCGCGCCGGAGATGATCGCGCCGACCGCCGTCATGCGGTCGTAGCCCAGCGCCAGCATCAAAGGCACCAGCAGCGCGTAGAAGCCCAGCGTCTCCTCCGCGAAGCCTTCGACCGTGCCCGCCACCGCGAACACCACCATGATGCCGACGATCAGCAGGAAGGAACGGTCGCGCAGTTTGTAGGCGAGGCGGCCGATACCGCTGTCCAGCGCACCGGTGGCGAAGGCGACGGTGATGAACGCGCCCACCGCCAGCACGAACATGAAGACCGCGGCCGCGCCGTAGAGGTCACCGGAGAGATCCGGGCCGACCTGCCCGGTCTTGTCCTGAATGCCGTAGAGCCCGTTGATCGGAGCCAGGAACAGGTCCCGCAGCCGTTCCACGAAACTCTTGGCCGAGTCGATGCGGTGATAGGAGCCGGCGATCGGATGGCCCTTGTCGTCCATCTCGTAGACGCCGGGCGGGATCACGAAGGCCAGCAGCCACACCGCGACCGTGACGCCCGCCAGAATCGTGTAGGTGGAGGGGAATCCGCGCTTCTTGCGGTGTTGCCCGGGCTGTGGAGCGGTGTCTACCGCCGCTTCGGTCACTTGCGCATCCTGTCCGCGAAGAGTTGGAAGAATTCGGCCTCGGCGAGCGCGGTATTCCTGAACTCGCTCAACAGGACTCGCTCGTTGAAGCCGTGCATATTGCATTTGGAATCCTCGACGCCGAGCATGAGCACCTCGGAGCCGGGATTGGCGGCGGCCATCGAATTGGTGAGCGGAATGGAGCCGCCCATGGCGGAGTCGACCGCGTCGGTACCCCACGCCTGCTTCATGGCCCGGCTCATGGCCTGATAGGCGGGACCGCTTGTGCCGGCGGCGAATCCGGCCCCGACATCCCCGGCGGTGACCTGGAGTTCGATGCCGAACGGCTTGACCTTCTTCAGGTGCTCGATCACCGCGCGCTGCCCCTCGGCCGGATCCTGCTCCGGGTGCACGCGCACGTTCAAATACGCCTTGGCGTACGGAACCACCGCCGAGGCAGCGGTTTTCGTCGGCGGGGCGTCCAGGCCGATCACCGTGATGGCCGGGCCGTACCAGATCCGCTCACCGATCGGACCTGTTCCGAGCAACGGCATCCCCGGCTCCATGCCGGTGACTTCCGCGAATTCCCGGTCGGTGTAATTCATTCCGGTCCACTCGTCCCGGCGCAGCCCCTCGACCGCCACATTCCCGTCGGCATCGTGCAGGGTGGCCAGCCCCGCCATGAGCGCCAGCAACGCGTCCGGCGCCGCGCCACCGAACTGCCCCGAGTGCACGGGCGCGGCCAAGGTGCGGACCTCCACGAACACATCCGCGACCCCGCGCAAGGCGGTGACCAGCGTCGGCGTCCCGGCGCGAATATTGCCCGCATCGCAGATGAGCAATGCGTCGGCCTGGAACAACTCCGGATGCTCGGCCGGATAGTCGTCGAACCCCGACCCGTACTCCTCCTGCCCCTCGATCACAATGGTGACGCCCACCGGCGGCTTACCACCCCAGGCCCGCAGCGCACCGATATGCGCCACCACATTCGCCTTGCAATCGGCCGACCCCCGCCCATAGATCGCACCGTCCTTCTCGACGGCCTGGAACGGCGGTGTGTTCCATCGTGATTCGTCGCCGGATGGCTGGACGTCGTAGTGGCCGTAGAGCAACACGGTCGGCGCGCCCTCCGGCGCGGGAATCCGCCCGTAGATCACCGGTGAGGTGTCGGGCAGGTTCAGCACCCGAATGTCGTCGACCCCCGACTTGCGCAATTCATCGGCAACCAAGTCGTGCGCGCGCTGGACATCCTCCTTGGGATAATCCGGAAACGCGATGGATGGTATCGAAACCAGCTGCTCGAGCAGGCCCGTCAGGTCGGGCAGCAGCGCATCAATGGTGCCGGGAAGGTCCGTCCGCAGATCCATTGCCACATCGAACCACCCGATAGCCCGGATTCAGCGAATCTCCGGCCATGTCTACGGAACGGCTTTGCGGGCGGCGGCGAGACCGAGGATCTCGGTGGCGGTGGCAGCGCCGTAGGCCCGGCTGGCCAGGTTCGGGCGGGCGGCGGGGTAGTTGGAGCGGTGCATGACGAGGACGCCGGAGGGGAGGCGAACGGTCGTATTGGCGACGGTCGCGATGCAGTTGCCGCCGGCTTTGGCGGTCAGGTCGACGACTATCGCGCCGGCCGGAAGTGCCTCCAGCCCGGCGTGATCCAGCAGAACCGGGGCGACGTTTCCACGCTGCCCAGCGGCGCACAGGACCAGATCGGGGGTACATCTCCGGACTACATCCGCCACCGCGTCGGCGGTCCCCGCGACGCGGAAGTCGCCGGCACCGGCCTCGAGGGCGGCGGTGCGCTGCGCCGGGCGGTTGCCGACCACGGTGGGCGGCTCATCACCCGCCGCCACGGCCGCCGCGACGGCCGCGAGCCCCGCCTGGCCCGCGCCTATGACCAAGGCGCGCACCCCACGCTGCCGGGTCGGCGCAGGCGGCAGCGCGGGCACTCCGGGAGCGGGGACGCGACCGGCCGGAACGACTTGCCCGACTGCGACAGGCGACGCCGATACCGGGTGCGGCCCCGGTTCGCCGGAGAGCAGGGCGCGGGCTTCCCGATAGGCCACGGCGCCGGCGATGCGGCTCATGGCCGAAAGCGGATCCGGGGGGCCGTCGGTGCTGCGGTGTGAAAGTAGCTCGAAGGCAATCGATTTCACCCCGCGCGCGGTCAGCTCGGCGAGGCGGGCGCGCCGGTGGATCGGATCCTGGAACCCCATCAGCACCTGCCCCGGCCGCAGCGGTAGCGAATCCAGTCCGCGGGCAGGCGGTTTCACCCAGGCGACCACGTCCGCCGCCACGAATACCGACTCCGGGTCCGACATCAGCACCGCTCCGGCCATGCGGTACCCGGCATCGGTGAAGTCGGCTCGCCAGCCTGCACCCTGCTCGACGAGCACCTGGATGCCCCGCTCCGCGAGCTGTCTCACATCGGCGGGGGTCAGGGCCACCCGCCGCTCACCGTCGGCGGTCTCGCGCGGCACGCCGACGATCACGAGGCGACCGCGATGGCGGGAATTCGCAACTCGCCCAACGCATCCGGGTAGGACACGCCCGAACGCAGGCGTTGCAGCAGGAGCTCCAGACGGTCGAAGAGCTCGCCGAGCAGGTCACCCGGTTCGGCGTCCTGGTGGCGGCGGGGGGCGGCGACGTTGAGGCGGACGCCGAGGCGGCGGGAACCGGTGCGGTCCAGGGCGACCGAATCGATGCCGGCGACGGTGAGCAGAAGGTCTTCGAGTTCGTAGGGCTCGCGGACTCCCGCGCTCGCCATGAGGTCGGCGTCGAATTCGACGGTCATGAACATGCCCTGGCGGCTGCCGAGGGGGCGGAGTAGCACTGCGCCGCAACGGGTGTTGATGTCCTCCAGCAGGCGGTAGGCGGTCTCGACCTGGTCGCGTAGGTAGCGGCGGTTGGCGGCCAGGTAGGGCTCGGTGGTGTGCTCGATGGTGGCGCGGACCAGGTGGGTGGTCTCGCGTTGGAACGAGACGCGCAGGCGTTCGCGGATGGCGGCGAGCCAATTCGGGTCGCCGGAGCAGACCGCGCCCACCTTGCAGGGGCCGAAAGCGTTGAACGCCTTCGAGTTTCCGGTGATGCTGACCATGCGGTCGTAGAGGCGGACCGGGCCCGCGGGAGTGTCGACGGTCAGGGCGGCCAGGGGCAGGTGGTCGTCGACCAGGAGGTCGAAGGACATATCGCAGATGATCGGGGTGTCGGCGGCGATCAGGACGCGGGCGATCTCGGTGAGTTCGGCGACGGTGTAGTCGCCGACCACCGGATTGCCGGGCAGGGTGAGCATGACGCCGCACAGATCACCTTGGCGCGCATGCTGTTCCAGAGTGCGGGCCAGGGCGCGGGGGTCGATCTTGAAGGAGCGGTCGGGGGTGGCGGGACTGGTGACCAGCGTCAGCCCGAACTTGACGATGTGCTCCTCGGCGCTCTTGTAGTAGCCCTCCGGGCTGACCAGCACGCCGCCCGGACGGGCGATGGTGGCCACCGCCTCCTCCAGCAGGATGGTGCTCGAGTAGGGGCAGACCAGGACCTCCTCCGGCGCGACCCGGACGCCCGGCACCGTCGCGACCGGCCGGTGCAGGCGCTGAAACAGCCGCTCGGCGGCCAGCTTCCGGAGCATCGAGGGCTGGCGCTTGTCGTACAGCCAGCCGTTCCAATACTCCGCCGGCTGCGCGCCCGTCATCAGCTCGCGCCAAGCCACGTCCAGGGCGGCCGCGGCGGCCGGATCCATCGGCAGCTCGGTCTCCCCGTGATAGGCGTCGATGACGCCCTGGTACACCCGGCCGTGCGTCCCGCGAAAGACCGGATGCTCGCCCAGGAAGGCGCGTGCGGTCTTCTTGCGCTCGTCGGAACGATTCGCCAGGCTGACCCGCTTGGCGCGGGACCACAGTGCGGTCGGTTCGCTCACCGGGCGGGGCCTTCGACCGGCGACTCCCCATTGGTCTCGCCCCAGGCGCGCCGCAACCCGGCACGGAACAGGGCGCGGCAGTCGTCCTGCGCGAGACGCTGATAACGGGCCAGTTCCGGTCGCGCCGCGACATCGTTGACCACGAGAGCCATTCCGGCACTCCTGAGTTCGTAGAGTTTGTTGAATCTGCGCTGGGAGAATTGCACGTCGTGCTTCAGCGCCGAGAAGCGGGTGGCCACCCGTTCCCGGCGGCCCATATCGTATTCCCCGGTCGCCACATAACTCTCGTCGACGATCAGCATGCTCTGCGCGTTGCTGGCGAAAGCGCGATTGATCAGCACCGTCTCCACCCCGGCCCGGACCTGCTGCCAGAGTTTGTCCTCGTACGGGACCACGTCATCGATGGCGTCCACCACGTACAGCCGGCGCACCGAGACGCCGGCGCCGGCCAGGCGCAGGATCTCCTGGTGGTATTCATCGCCCACGTCGCCGCCGATGGTGCCCAGGTCGGCGGTGTGAATGGCGCAGATGGCGGTCTCGGCGCGGCCCAGCACGGTAAGCCAGTCGTTGATGGTGTTCCATTCCCAGACCGTGGCGCTGCCGGAAGGGATTTGCGTCAAGACCTCTTCCGCGCGCTCCAGCTGCCGTTCGGCGATCGAGCGCAGCGGCTCCACCTCGCCGCGCGCGCCGGCCGCGTCCACCAGGCTCTGCGCCACCGCCAGCACCCGGGACACCACGTCGGGGTCCTTGCCGAGCAGGATATTGAAGCGCATGCGGAGTTCGCTGGTGGCGATGTCGCCGTCGGATTCCTCGACGCCGGTGGGCAGGCGTTCGCCCAGCACCGAGCTCAACCGTTCGCGCAGCGCGAGAGGCGGTATGCGCGTGTTGTTTTCGATCTGCTGGACCAGGCTGCGTGAGCAGCCGACCCGCGTGGCCAATTGCGCCTGTGTGAGGTCGCGTTCCTTGCGGAGTCGGCGCACCAGTGTGCCGACCGGCTCGCCCTCCGAGGTCGAGCGAGACATGCCGTGTCTCCCATCATGTTCTGCATTGCTGCGCCCAGAACGTGTCGTGCGTGCCCCATCCTAAGCACGATGTGTCATGTATGCCAGGCACCTGGAGTGGGTTTTCTGATTTTCAGTTTTGCGCTGGGCCGGGGCGGGTTTCGCGAACCTACCAGCGAAAATCTTGATACCTCGAGGCGAGCATTGCTGCCACTTCCAGAGTGGTTTCAGCCTGCACTCCAAGCAATCTCGCCTCAATCCGGGCACTTCTTCGACACATGATGTGCTTACTGACATATTTGTGGCATTTCTCGATTATTCAAATGCCTTACAGGACACAAACTATCGCTTCTCTACATGTGAGCCATGACCTAGCATTGATGTCACAGACCACCGTCGCGTGGTCCCTGGCTTCCCTCGAGGAGGTGTACGCCCAATGGCCCTGCACACCACTCCCTGGTCCATCACGAGCGACGTCTCACCCGAATTCGCCGTCTGCACACCCACTTCCGGCGACGGGTGGATCCTGAGCTGGCTACCCGCACGGGTGCTCAGCTACGAGCAGGCCGTCAGCGGCATGGTCCTGGACGAAATCCTCAGCGACCCAACCCTCACCGACCCCGGGCCCGCCCTGGAACTGGCCGAGATCCGTGCCGCCGAGCTCGGCATGGAGCTGCGGGAAGTCGTTGTGCGCCTGGCTGTCCGGGTCGAGCAGCGCGACCGGCGGCGGGCGGGAGCGGCCCGGCGGCGGTCGCGTCGCCGCACCCAGCACTGCGAACGCTGCACCGTGACGGTGCCCTGCTCCTGAAGCCCGGTGCTCCGTTACCCGGCAGCATGTTCCGAGATCCGGGAGGTCGATCTCATGGACCCGCGCCGTTCCAGTCTCACCGGCACCGTAACCGACGCCCGGGCGCAGCTGGAAATGCCTGTCCTGCAACCCTTCTGGTTCCTCTTCGCGGCGGCGGCACTGGTGCTCGAGGGCATCCCGCCGCTGTCGCGGGCGATTATGGCGGTGACGGCGGGAGGGGTGGCCGTCACCGCCATGCTCGTCCATCTCGCCGCCCGCCTGGGACCACATCCGCTCACCGCGCTCGCCATACGCTTGGCCCCCATCCGCTCCAGAACCGGTCTGCGCCTGCATATCACCGATGACGCCGGAACGCTCTGGACCCTGCACTTCCTGCCCTGGCTCACCGAGGATCTGCACCCCGGCGACCCGGCCTTCGCCGAGGGGCGGCAGACCGCCGACCGGGAATTCCGCGCCCTCACCCTCACCAATATCCGCACCGGCAACCGCCACATCAGCCGCTGGGCCATGGCCTGGCTGACCGCCGCCACCTGCCTGGTGCTGGTCGCCCTCCTGCTCGCCACCCCGATGAACTGATCCACGCCGCCCGCGGACCGCTCATCCGGCCCGCAGCGGCGGCACCACCGCCGGATCGGAAAGCACTGCGCGCCGCGCGAATTCGACGGCGCCCAGCAGGATGGCGTCCTGCCCGAGCACCGCCGGAACCACTTCGAGGGCCAGCCCCGGCAGCAACGCGCGCCGTCCCGCCAGAGCGGACTCCACGCCGGGCGCGAGCCACGGAAACCATTGCGCCAGCGTCCCGCCCAGCACCACCGCATCCACATCCAGCAAGGCCGTGATCGATTGCACCGCCGCCCCGATGGCCCGCCCGGCCACCTCGACCGCCGTGAGCGCCGGGCCGTCGCCCGCCCGGAGGCGGGTCACCAATTCGGCGGAGGCGGCGCACACCCCCTGGTCCCGCAACATGTCCCGCAATCCGGCCGCACCCAGCACCGCCTCCGGCCCGGCGTATACAACGAGACAACCCCGTGCCCCGCAAGCACATTCGGGCCCGTCCCAGCCGACCGGCATATGTCCCGGCTCCCCCGCGACACCGTGACTACCGGTCTCGATGCGCCCATCGACGACGACGCCACCGCCGATCCCTGTCCCGGCCTCGATCAGCACCACCCGATCCCGCCGCCCCCGCGCATGAAACTCCGCCAACGCCGCCGCGTTCCCGTCGTTGACCACCTCCACCGCACACCCCAGCCCCGGCATTCGCGCTGCGATCAACTCTCCCAGCCGAACCGGGCCCAGCCACCCGAAATCCGGCGCCACCACCACGGTCCGCGCCGCGTCATCCCGCACCGGCCCCGCCATGGCCACTACGACCCGTACCACCGCGGCATCCCACCGATCGCCGGCTGGTGCGACCGATCCCGGGTGCGCCGCGCCGGCGCCGTCCGAGTCCGACCGAGCCCGCCCCGGCATCGCCGTGACACCCGTTGCGGCACCGCCGAACTCGCCGGCCCCGGCAACCACCGGGTGCGGCGGCGAAGGCTCATCCACGGCGGCCGGGAAAGGCAATCCGGTCGAAGGAGCACCGGATGCCGAGCGCGGCCACTCCGACGCTCCGACGGTGGCGGCCACCGCTCGCTGAAGCAGGGCGGCAACCGTGTCGGCCATCCGATCGGGCGCGATCGGTGTGCGGACGGGTGCGGTGGTCTCCCGGACCGTCGCACCGGACAAGTCCGCGGTACGGACCCGGATCCGGTCGGCGCCGATCTGGACGGTGAGGATGAGCGCTCGGGTGGGGGCCAGCCGAACCGGGCGGCCAGGACGGCCACGGGTGCCACTGCGCTGGACGGCGTCCTCGGTGATCAGGCCGCGTTCGAGGAGATCCGAGACCAGGGCGGTGACGGAGCCGTGGGCGAGGCCGGTGGCGGCGGCTATTTCGGTGCGGGCACACGGACCGTGATCGGCGATGTGACGCAGGACCAGGCCGAGATTGCGACGGCGGACAGCGGCGGCATCGCTGGGCGCGGTCACGGCGGGCGCGGCACCGTCGAACGCCGCGCCGCCGAACGCGGCGACGCCGAACGCGGCGACGCCGAACGCGGCGACGCCGGAACTAGCGGACGCACGGTGCGAGGTGCCGGTATCGGCCGGGATCGACGCCACGCCCGGCTCGGCAGGCGAGACCGGCGCGGCGGGCGAGGCCAGCTCGGCAGGCGAGGCCAGCTCGGCAGGCGAGGCCAGCTCGGCAGGTATGACCGGCTCGGCGGGTACGGCCGAGCCAGCGGGTACGGCCGAGCCAGCGGGTACGACCGGGCCAGCGGGTACGACCGGGCCAGCGGGTACGACCGGGCCAGCGGCCGCGGCCGGCCCGGCAGGCACGGCCGGGCCGGACGCGGCGGGATCGCCGGGTGGGACGGCGGGTTGTTGGGGCACGGGGTAGACATTAGGCTGGCGAAGAATTTTTTCAACTGTTGACATATATGGACACCGAGGTCGAGATGCCTGCTGACAAGTTCGGACGTCGTTCGTTGCTGCTTGGAGCGGGGGCCCTGGTCTTGGCCGCCTCGGCCTGCTCCAATCGATCGGAAGCCAAGACGGCGGCGGATGTGGTCCCCACCACCTATGGGCCGGTTCGAGGCGAGCGGCGGGAGAGCGGGTTCGCCTTCCTCGGGATTCCGTATGCCGCGCCGCCGATCGGCGAGTTGCGGTTCGCGGCTCCGGTTCCGCCGACTCCGTGGCGGGAAACCCTGGATTGTCTGCAATACGGACCAACGGCGCAGCGGAAGCAGATGGCGGAGGTGACCGCCATTCCCGAGCCGACGATTCAGGGCGACGGGATCCTGAATCTCAATGTGTTCACGCCCGAGACCGGACGGGACTCGAAACTGCCCGTGCTGGTGTGGATTCACGGCGGCGGGTTCGTGGCGGGCTGCTCGGCCAGCCCCTGGTACGACGGGGCCGCGTTCAATCGGGACGGCGTGGTCGTGGTGTCCATCGGGTACCGGCTGGGGATCGAAGGGTTCCTGCACCTGGAGGACGCGCCGGACAATCGTGGCGTCCTGGACTGGATCGCCGCGCTGAAGTGGGTGCGGGACAATATCTCCTCGTTCGGCGGGGATCCGGAGCGGGTCACCGTGGCCGAGCAGTCCGCGGGCGGCGGCGCGGTATGGGCGCTGATGGGGGCGCCCGCCGCGAAAGGTTTGTTCCGCGCGGGCATTTCGGAGTCGGGCGCGCTGACGCAGCCCAACGACCGCACCACGGCCCTGGCCATGTCGGCGCTGTCCACCAAGCGCACCGGGCTCCCGGCCACCGCCGCCGCCATGAAAGACCTGGGGCGAGACCAGATTCAAGCCCTGGAGGACAAGCTGCGCGCGACGGGCCCGGACAGTTTACCGGCCCTGCTGCTCGGGCTCGCACCGTGGGCGGACGGCACGCTGATCGCGAACCAGCGCCGATATGACGAAAAACGGTGCGGCCATGGATATTCCGCTGCTGCTCGGCTTCACCACGCAGGAGTTCAACGGAGCCAAGTTCGGCGGGGATACCCCGCCGGTCACCGACGCCACCCTGCCGACGGCCCTGGCCGCGCTCGGCTTCGACCCCGCCACCACCGACGGCTTCAAAACCGCCTATCCGGGCCAGAGCGCGGAGCAGCTGTCCGGCCAGGCGCAGAGCGATGCCGTGCTGCGCGCACCGGCGTATCGGGTCGCCGAGGCCCGCGCCGCGCACAATCAACCGACCTGGCTCTACGAATTCGCCTGGCGGTCGCAGGCCCCGGAGTATCGCGGCATGTCCTTCCACTGCCTCGATGTCCCGTTCGCCTTCGATCTGCTGAAGGCAAAGGGCGTGACCGCGGTGGCCGGCGACCATCCACCGCAGTCGCTGGC
Organism: Nocardia inohanensis NBRC 100128; assembly: GCF_001612945.1. Lineage (GTDB taxonomy): Bacteria > Actinomycetota > Actinomycetes > Mycobacteriales > Mycobacteriaceae > Nocardia > Nocardia inohanensis. The sequence continues at coordinate 122,935 of NZ_BDBK01000017.1, read as the reverse complement.
CGACGCCATCCACAAATCCTGGGTGTCGTTCATCGCCGACGGGGACCCGGGAGCCGCCTGGCCTCGCTACACTCTCGACCGGCGCGAGGCCATGATCTGGGCCGAGGTACCGAGCGTCCAGTCCGATCCGTTTGCCGCGCAGCGGCCGATCTGGCTGCGCTGAGCCGGAAAGCTACCGTGTAGTTAAACGTTGTCTAGACGGATGGGTGGTTGGGCATGCTCGAATCGCACCGCTGGATCGTGCCGGCGGCGGTGGTCGCCGCACTGGGGTTCTCCGCACCGTCGGCGCAGGCCGACCCGGCTGCGAAGGTCCCGCTCGGCGGCGGCTCGGGCATCGTGCTCGGCGGCAACACCAAGTGCAGCCTGACCACCATCGGCCACGACGGCGCGGGGCGACTGGTCGGCTTCACCGCCGGGCACTGCGCCGAGGCCGGTACGCCGGTCGCGGGTGAGCAGTTCCGGGACGCCGGGGTGGTCGGCGTCGTCCGCACCGCCGACGAGCAACTCGACTACGCCGTCATCGAATTCGATCCGAACCGGGTCGACCCGCTCCGCACGGTGGGCGGCACCACCATCGCCGGCACCGCTCCGACCCCCGATACCTGGGATGTGGTGTGCCAGAACGGTCGCACCAGCGGGCACGCCTGCGGCACCGTATTGGGTTCCAGCCCGGTCGGCGTCATCGAGCAGGCGTGCTCCAGCTACGGCGATTCCGGTGGTCCGCTGACCGTCGGCGATCGCCTGATCGGGATGGTCTCCGCGCCACTCATCAACGACACCAGGGCTTTCCGCTTCAGCTGCACCGATCCGTACAACCCGTTCCACTCCCCCGTCATCGGCATCGCCTTCGACGCGGTGCGCGGGGCCGTCGACGCGAGCCAGGGCATCGGGTCGGGGTTCCAGCCGATCTGAACCGGAAAGCCTTATCCGGCGAGCACATCCAAGACGTGGTCGATCTCGTCCTCGGTGTTGTAGAGGTGGCAGGCCAGCCGCAACCGGCCCGCCCGCATGGAGCCGATCACCCGTGCGGTCCGCAGCCGCTCGAGTGTTTCGGGCGCGACTTCGACGGACACGATCGCCGAATTCCCTTCGGGCAGGCCGAGTCCCTCGCGCAGGCGGTTCGCCAAGGCCACATCGTGACGCTGGATATTGCCGATGCCGACCGATTCGATGGTGCGCAGTCCGACCCGCAAACCGATCCACGCCGACCAGGCCGGTGACACATCGAAGCGCCGGGCATCCGCGGCCAGCCGCAGCGGCGCGTCGTAGCAGGTCTCCCACGGGTTGTAACCGGCGTACCAGCCCGCCGCGACCGGACGCAGCGTATCGAGCGCGGCATCGGTACCGGCCAGGAACGCACTGCCTTTCGGCGCGAGCAGCCATTTGTAGCCGACGCCGACCACCCAGTCGGCCCCCGTCGCGTGCACCGGGTACCAGCCGGTCGCCTGGCTGAGATCGAACAGCACCCGCGCACCGGCGGCGCGGGCGGCCGCGACCACGGCGGGCATATCGACGATCGCACCGTCGGCGGATTGCACCACGGCGGCGGCCACCAGGGCATCATCGGATCGGACCGCGGCGGCCAGTCCGGCCAGTGGCACGGTCCGCACCTCCAGGTCCGGGCGCGCCAGGAAAGGCCAGACCACGGAGGCGAATTCCCCTTCGGGCAGCAGCACTCTCGCACCGGGCGGCAGGCTGTCCGCCACCACCCCGACCAGCTGCGACACCTGCGATCCGATGGCGATCTGCCGCGCCTCGAACCCGGTCAACCGGCCGATCGCGGCCCGGCAATCCGCGATGATCGGATCGACGTCGGGGATCACGAATTCACCGGTCACGCGCTGCCGGTCGGCCCGCTCCAATACCTGCGCCGCCTCGATGGGCAGCAATCCACAGCTCGCGGCATTCAGATACGTCACCGTGGGGCCGAACGCCGCGCGCACATGAGCCGGGAGCGGAGTCGGTAGCGATTCGACAGTCATCACCCCATGCTGCGCGCCGCACCGCGCCCGGGAAAGAGCCAGCGGCGGGACCGGTGGCCTGTTTACCGCTCAGCCCCCGGCGACCGGAGTCGCCGGGGGCTGAGGGGTGCCGAAAGCCGCTCAGGCGGAGCGTGATTCGGCTTCCACCGGGGCCGCGCTCCGCGCGACGCGGCCGAACCGGAGGATGCCGTCCTCGATCGCTTCCTTGCGGAGCATGGCGCGATCGCGGAAGTAGTTGTTGATCACGAGCCACGGCCCGCGGGTGCCCTGGCGCGGCATCACGCTGTCACCGCGCTGGATGTAACCCGAGGTCAGCGCGCCGCCCATCAGCGAGGCTTCGGACCGGTCACCCTCTTCGGGCACCGCGACCACCTTCGTGTATCCCTTGTCCCGCATGAGATTGAGGATGCGGCAGAAGTACTCGGCGGACAGGTCGGCCTTCAACGTCCAGGAGGCGTTGGTGTAGCCGAGGATGATCATCGCATTGGGGACGTTGCCGAGCAGTGAACCCTTGTACGCCACCAGATCCCGGGTGGCGACGGTTTCGCCGTCCACCTCGAGCTCGGCCCCGCCGAGCATCTGCACGGTGAGACCGGTCGCGCTGATCACGATATCGGCCTGCAACTCCTCGCCCGAGGAGAGCCGGATCCCGTGCTCGGTGAAGGTCTCGATGGTGTCGGTGGCGATGGACGCCTTACCGCTGCGCAGCACCTTGAACAGGTCACCGTTGGGCACCACGCACAGTCGCTGATCCCACGGGTTGTACTTGGGCGTGAAGTGCCGCATATCGATCTTGGGGCCGACCTGCGCCCGCACCGCCGCCAGCATCAGCTTGGCCGAGAGCTTCGGATTGGTCCGCGAGAGTTGGTAACTCGCGCGCTGGAGGGCGATATTGCGCGCCCGCCCGGCCTTGTAGGCGATGGAGGCCGGCACCTTGGCGAACTTGAAGCCGACCGCGACCGGATCGTCGGCGGGCAGCGCGGCGATGTAGGTGGGCGAGCGCTGCAACATGGTCACATGCGCGGCGTCCTTGCTCATGGACGGAATCAGCGTGATGGCGGTGGCGCCGGAGCCGATGACCACCACCCGCTTACCGGTGTAGTCGAGATCCTCGGGCCAGTGCTGCGGATGCACGATCCGGCCCTGGAACCGCTCCTCGCCGGGGAATTGCGGCCGGTAGCCCTTGTCGTAGTCGTAGTAGCCGGTGCAGCCGACCAGGAAGTTCGCGGTGTAGGTCTCGGCCTTGCCGGTGCGCTCGTCGAACGCCTCGACCGTCCACAGGTTCTGTTCACTGGACCAGGCGGCCTTCACGACCTTGCGGCCGAAGCGAATGTGGTCGGTGACGCCGTACTCCGCGGCGGTGTCCTCGATGTACTGCCGGATGTGCGGCCCGTCGGCGAGCACCTTGGTGCCGATCCACGGCCGGAAGCCGTAGCCGAAGGTGTACATGTCGGAGTCGGAGCGAATGCCGGGGTATTTGAAGAGATCCCAGGTCCCGCCGATGGCGGTGCGACGCTCCAGGATGAGGTAGCTGCGTCCGGTCTGTTCCCGGGTCAGATGGCAGGCCATGCCGATTCCGGACAGGCCCGCGCCGATGATCAGTACGTCGACATGCCGCGTCATTGGGGTTACTCGCTTCACTGGTCGCGCGCCCGGACACCGGCGTCCGGACGCGCCAAGATTACATGTGATTTGCAGTTACGTCTACATCACCCGGCCGATGGCCAGGTCAGGCGGCACGCACCTGGCCCGGACGGTCCGGTTCCGAGCGGTAACGAGTGGTCGGGCCGTCGATGCCGAGCACCTTCCACACCCGCTTGGAGACCGGGTTCATCAGGCCGATCCGCTTGGCCAGCGCGCGCACATCGCCGTAGAAGCCCGCGAACGCCTCCTTGGACTCGGGAGCCCCGAAGAAGACCTCCTTGCGCACCTCGCGCGGGATGCCGAACTCCCGGAAGAAGGAGCGCGGCGGAATCACGATGGCCCGGCCGCCGATCCACATGACGATCGGGAAGGCCAGCGACAGCACGAACTTGCTCAGCGGATCCGACTGCGGCACATGGTGTTCCAGGAATTCGTGGGCGAACGAGATGTGCCGCGCCTCCTCGGCGATATGAATCGCCATGACGCCGCGCATGATCGGGTGAATATCCTCCTGCGCCCGCAGAATCGCCTTCTGCACGTGATCGATCGGCTCCTCGCCGGAGAGCACGGCGGTGAAGAACAGATTCGGGAACAGCGCGGCCAGCGGCGGCACGATATAGGTGAGCTGCTTGAGGATCGGCCCCATGCCCGGCACGTCGATGCCGATGCGGTTCACCATCTCCTGGAACATCAGGGTGTGATTGCACTCCTCGATGACCTCGTGGGTGCAGTACCGGAATTCGGCGTCGCCATTGGGCAGCTTGAAGGTGTGCTGCACCATGCCGCCGATCAGCAGGGTCTCGAATTGCAGCCCCACCTTGGCGATATTGGCCTGCCGCCAGAGCCCGATGGCGATCTTGCGGGCCTGCGACTGCGCCTGATACCAGGGATGACGGGCGAACATATCGCCGGATTCGGGGAGAATCCAGCGCGGGTCGTCGGCGCGCACCGCGAAATCGGGGTGATCCCAATCGATATCGGTGAACGGGTCGAAGTGCTTGTCGACCGAGCCCTGGGACAGCAGCATGAGCTTGTCGGCATACTGCCGCGCGAGCGCGACCACGGGATCTGTTGTCACGGATGCTGACACCATTGTCAGACCCTCCTCAGGTGTGGCGAAGGTTACTGTACCTCATGGTTACACCTAAATTGGCGCGGCGTCAACAGCCCTAGGTCCAGAAGGCCGGGCGCAAACCCCAGGCATCGAATTCGGCGGTGACCAACTCGCGCAGCGCCTTCCGGGTCGGGAAGCGGTCCGGGTCGGCGGCGGTGACGGCCAGGGTGACGGTCTCGCCATCGCTGGACCAGGAGAGGTTCAGGCCGATCTCGACCCGGCGGAAGGTCTCGGTAGGGCCGGTCCGCACGACCGGGCGCATCAGGACCGAGCTCGCCTTCACCCCGCCGATGGTGGCCACGCCCTGACCGGTCTCGCCGAGATTGGTGCACAGGCATTCAGGGGCCTTGGCAGTACGGGAGAACCAGGCCAGCACCGGGCGGGGCAGCATCATCTGCACCGGCTGGAGGTGTTGCAGGGCCGGGGTGGTGGCCGGGTCGCGGTAGGCGGTGGCGGCGGCTTTGACGGCAGCGCGGACCTGGCGCAGGTCGGTGCGGTCGCCCTTGCGGTACTCGACGGCGATGGGCAGGCCGGTGGTGGCATTGCCGCGCGGATCGTGCTCGACACGCATCGAGTGCGGGATGTCGACGCGCACGTGCGCGCCGTCGGGGACGCGTTCGCTGCGGCCGAGCAAGCCGACCGCGACGCCGACCATGAGGCCGTTGGCGGTGCCGTCGTGGGCTGCGGCCACCGAATTCCATTCGGACAAGGGAACTTCCACCACCAGATCGGCGGGGGTGTGTTCGGGGCCCAAGGGCAGGACCGGGTCGGCGGGGCGCGGGTTGCGGGCGGGTTCCGCGACATCGCGGGCGGCGACGGCGGCGCGAATGCCCTTGCCGGCGGCCAGCAGTTGGCCGTACGCGTCCCGCAGGTGTTCACGATAACGGCCCAGCGGACCCGTCCCGATCAGGCTGCCCGAGCTGCCCGCCACGCTGGGCTCCGCGCCGGAATCCAGTTGGCGCAGTGCGTCTCCCACCGCGAACAGGACCGCGCCGCCGTCCGCGCCGACATGCGAGGTGACCAGGGACAGCAGGGTGCCGCCGGTGGTGGTCGGGGCGGCGGCGAGTCGCCAGACCCGGCCGGTGGCGGGGTCGAAGTCGCCCTCGGTCTGGGTCAGGAACCAGTCCAGCACACCGTCCTCCGCTACCGGAATGTCTTGGTAGAACAGTGGATTCGACTTCTCCGACCAGACCCACCAGGGGCGCGCGATCGGGATCGCGGTGTGTTCGACGCGACGGGACAGGAAGCCGTGCGCCAGGTGGGCGTGGAAGCGTTGCAGGGTCTCCTCGTCCACGGGTTCGGCGAAGCGCCAGGCGAGCTGGTTGACCACGGCATTGCCGTAGAGCGCGTGCAGTTTGAGGAACAGGTCGTCGTCGGCGGTGAGGCGATTGATGGCCATGCGGGTGCTCCGATCAGCGGGCGCGCAGGGTGCGGACGGTCAAGGGGGCGAAGACGATCGCGATGAGCAGCGCCGCCAGCACCGACCAGCCGAAGTCGGAGCCGAGGGTGCCGTGGTCGGCCAGCGTGCGCACGGCCGCCACCAGGTGGGATACCGGGTTGTAGTCGGAGACGTGGCGCAGCCAGGTGGGCATCGCCGCGACCGGGACCAGGGCATTGGAGGCGAAGGACAGGAAGGTCAGGACCAGCATCGACATGCCCTGTACGGCGGCGGGTTTCGCGATCGTGACGCCGATGAAGGCGAAGATCCAGCTCATGGCGGTGGTGGCGAGCACCACCAGCAGGGCGCCGGCGAACAGGCCGAAGGGATGGTCGGGGCGGTAACCCATGCCGAAGCCGACCAGTAGGACCATGACGGCGGCTATCACGTATCTGGTCGCGCCGGCCGCCAAAGCGCCTGTCACCGAGGCGGATCGGGCGATCGGCATGGAGGTGAAACGGTCGAAGACGCCCGAGCGGATGTCCTCGGAGAGCTGCACGCCGGTGGCGACCGAGGAGGTGAGCACGATCTGCACCAGGACGCCGGGGACCAGGGTCGGCAGGTAGGCGTGCAGGCTGCCGGCGATGGCGGTGCCGAAGACATTGCCGAACAGCAGCGGGCCGATAACGGGCAGCAGCACGGCGTCGTAGAGCAATTGCGGGCTGTGCCGGAAGGTGAGCATGCCGCGCTTGGCCATGATCAGCGATTGGCGCAGGGCGGCGCGCGGGCCCACGTGAATCACGGTGGGGCGGCGCTCGATTCGCGGTTCCGGAGGGACCGTCGCGGGCCCCTCGACGAGCGTGGTCATGACAGCCTCCGGCCGGCGTGCTGGGTGAGGGTGAGGAATACCGAGTTGAGGTCCGGCCGGTCGACGGCGAAGCCGCGCAGCCGGATCCCGCTGGTGCGGCAGGCAGCCACCACTTCGGCGGCGATATCGGTGTCGCGCAAGGGAACCGCGAGGGTCGCCGGGGTATCCCCGTGCAGTGGCGTGGTTCCGGTGATCCGCTCCACGGCGGCATCGGCGAGCGCTCGCTGTCCCGGATCGGCGAGGTCGATGCGCAGCATCTCCTCCCCCACCGAGGATTTCAGCTCGCTCGCCGTACCCTCGGCCACCACCCGCCCGTGATCGATGACGGCGATCCGGTCGGCCAGCGCGTCGGCCTCCTCCAGGTACTGCGTCGTCAGCAGGATCGTCGCCCCGCGATCCACCAGCCGGCGGATCACCGACCACATGCGCTCGCGGGTATGCGGATCCAGTCCCGTGGTCGGCTCGTCCAGGAAGATCAACGGCGGCAGGGTGATCAGCGTCGCCGCCAGATCCAGCCGCCGTCGCATCCCACCGGAGAAGGTGGCCACCCGCCGCCGCGCCGCCCCGGTGAGCTCGAACTCCTCCAGCAGCTCCCCCGCCCGCCGATTCGCGGCCCGCCGGGTGAGCCCCAGCAGCTGCCCGAACAGCCGCAGGTTCTCCACCGCGGTGAGGTTCTCGTCCACCGCGGCGTACTGCCCCGTCAGCCCGATCATCGACCGCACCGCGGTGGCGTCACGCACCACGTCGTACCCGAACACACCGGCCCGCCCCGTATCCGGCCGCACCAGCGTGGCCAGCATGCGCACGGTCGTCGTCTTCCCCGCTCCGTTCGGCCCCAAGAGCCCGAACACGGTCCCGGCCTCGATCTTCAGATCGACCCCGTCCACCGCGGTGGTGCTCCCGTAGGTCTTTCCGATCCCCCACGTTTCGATGGCGATCTCACCCGTCATCACGAACCTCCATCAGTCGTGGCGAATTACCCGCCGATACCAGCGATTCGACGACATCGGCGGCCCGGGCCACCCCGTCGTCCCGGAACCGCATTCCGTAAGCCGCGGCCCGCAGCACCGTCTCCGGCTCGCTCGCCCGCCGCAAAGCCGCTTCCAGCCGCGGCCCGGTCAATCGAGCGAACGGCAAAGCCACACCGAGCCCGAGCTTTTCGACCTGCCGCCCCCAATACGGCTGATCGGCCTGCACCGCGCAGATCACCGAAGGCACCCCGGCCCGCAGAGCCGCCGCCGTGGTTCCCGCCCCGCCGTGATGGACCGCGACCGCGCACCTCGGCAACACCGCCCGATGATCGACCTGCTCCACCACCGCGACATCGCCGTCGATCCCGCCGCGAAACACCCCGCCCGCCAACAGCAATCGCATTCCGCGCCGCGCACAGACCTCCCGCACCATCCGCGCGGTAGCCGCCGGATCCGCGACCGGCATGGACCCGAACCCGGCGTACACCGGCGCACTCCCCGCCGCCAACCACTCCGTCAACGCCGGATCGATGCCGTCGGCGCTCGGCACGGGAACCGGAAACCCGGTTACCCTTCCGTCGCCGATCTCATCGATCAGTCCCGGAAACAACTCGACGTCATACCCGTGCAGCACCGTACGCGGATAGGCCGCATTCGATCCCGCGCCCGGAGTACGCCCCAACTGCCACCCGCCGGAAAAGCCCGGAGTGATCGCTGCACGCAGCGCGGCGATCTCGGGCGCGAGGGCGGCGGCTCGCGCCTTGGTGAGCAGGTGCCAGCCGAGCCGGTTGGCCGTCTTGGGAAGCCGCGCTCCCCACCCCGCGGGTACCACCGGCACGACGCCATTGGGGCGGATCGGGAAGAAGTGCAAGGCCGCCAACGGTATGCCGCGATGTCGTGCGACCTCGGCAGCGGCTTCCTCGCAGGCCATGCCGGTGACGAGCACATCGGCGGGGCCGGCGATGCCGAGCAGATCCAGGGCCGCCTCGGCGAATCCGCGTCGTTGCAGATCCAGGATCGCCCGGAGGCGCTGGAGCGGGTTGCGGGCGGTGAAGCGCGCGTCATCGCGTTGCGCCCGGAGCAGTTCGGCGCTGTCCAGGCCGAAGGGTTCGGCCTGGACGCCGTGGCTGGTCGCCAGCGCGACCAGGTTCGGGGAGACCGCGAGGGTTACCCGGTGGCCGCGGCGGGTCAGCTCCTGCGCCAGCAGGATTCCCGGTTGGGCGTCGCCGCGGCTGCCCGCGAAAGCCAGCAGGACCCGCATGGCTCAGCCTCGGCTCGGCGACGGGACCAGCCGCGCCGCGGCAGGGGGCACGGCGGGTCGCGGGTCACCGGCGAAGACCGGAGCGCCGTTCGATACCGGCGGTGGCACCGGGGGATTCGTCTCGGCCGGCGGCGCCTCCTCGAGACCGAGCAGGGTCGCGGCGGGCGGGCACAGCGCGGCCGGAATCTGGCCGGCGGGGGTATCCACCGGGGATGCGGGGGTTGGGTCCGCCGTCTGCGCGGCGGTTTCGGCCGGCGCCAGGTCGTGGGTGAATTCCCGCATGGCGCGGGCGAATTCGGCGAGGAAGCGATCCATTTCCGGGGCCGGGAAAGCGGCCGGGAACCGGGTGGACAGGCGCAGGCCGTCGGCGGCGCGGACTATCCAGAGGAAGACCTCGTCGCCGGAGTAGCACTCGGCGCGCAGGGTGTGGCCGCGCAGGGATTCCACCAGCTCGTAGTCGGGCAGCACGCGGATGTCCAGGAAGGAGATGCCGAACCGGGGGCTGTCGGTGCAGCCCAGCAGTTCCAGGGCGCGGGTCCAGGTGGTGTCGTTGGCGGCGCGGGAGCGACGCAGCGCGGTACGGGTGGTTTCGAGGGAGGCGTCCGGATCCAGGTCGGGGGCCAGGGTGATGTCCAACGGCACCACATTGACGAACCAGCCCATGGATTCCAGCCATTTCAGGTCCGGGCGGGTGGCGATCGGCATGATGGCGCGCATGGACAGATAGCCGAAGCTGCGCCGGTAGGCGATCGCCAGGGCGGTGAAGACCGCCACGGAGAGCCGATGCCCGCGCGCCGTGACCGCGTCCTCGACCCGCTCGAGTTCGGCGAGCGACAGCAGTCGCCGGGAGGTGCTGGTCTGCGGGGCCGCCGACAGTGCGTCACTGCCGCGGGTGATGGCGGGTTCGAAGCGGGGCAGCATGCCGCCCGAACCGTCGAGGAAGCGGCGCCACACCTGCACGCCCGCGCAGGACGGGGTGAGCGCGGCCGCGGCCGCCCGCTCGTAGGCGGCGAAATCCGCGGCGCTGCCGAAAGTCACGGACTCCCGCGCCGGTTCGCCGGCGGCCACCGACCGGTAGAGCGAGCGCAGTTCCAGAATCACGATGGCCTGCGAGTACGCGTCCATGACCGAGTGGTCGGCGGCGACCAGCACGGTGAAATCGGCGGTGCCGGGGTGCTCGACGGTGGCGAGCAGGCAGTGCGGCCAGCGCAGGGCGGACAGGCGCAGTTCCAGTGCGTCGGTGAGGTATTCGGTGATGGCCTCCGGCGCGGTGACGCCGGGCACCGGCTCGTCGCCGACGGTCACGGCGGCCCCGTCGCATACCAGGCGTCCGGGTTCCCCGTCGATCCGGTGCGCGAGGGTGGTGCGCAGCCCTTCGTGGCGAACGTGCCACAGCCGCACGGTCTCTCGCCACTGTTCGGGATGGAAGGGCGCGTCCATTTCGAAGATGGTGCCGATCCAGCGCCCGCGCCCGGGTCGCGGATCGGCGGCGTCGACGGCCTGGCAATGCCGCACGTGGACGCTGGTGAGCGGGCGATCGTCCGGGGTCCAATCGTGGCCGGGGACGAGTTCCGGGCGCCACAGGGTCAATACTCCCGGGCGGACGGCGAATTCGGACAGGTGGGTGTATTCCATCTCGACGGTCCTCATCGAATTTCATGCCTACGGGTGGGCGTTAGAATTTCGTAAAGAAATCAGCGTGCGCAAAAGACTGGCGCTAGCGCCCGGAAACCGTTCTGGCGAATTGGAAGTTAATTGCCGATCGACGCATGACGCGCCGGAAACCCATCCGGCTTTCGGGCGTTACTTCGCGCCCGCGGAGCCCGATCCCGCGGCGGCACTGCCGGTTCCGAGGGCCGCGGCGAGGGTGCCGCCGGCCTGCGCGGATCCGCTGGCCGCGCCGCTGCCGGTGCCGAGCAGGCCCAGCACCGAGCCCGGCCCGGGAATCAGCGAGCCCACCGATCCGGCGGCGGCACTGCCGGTACCCAGCGCCCCGGCGACGCCGCCCGCGGTGGAGCTGCCGGTGCCGAGTGCGGCGCTACCGCTGCCGAGCTGCGGCAACAGCTGCGAACCACCCGCATCGGCGGGCGACGCGGCGGCGTCGCCCACCGGTGCGGCGGTAGCCAGGCCGGGGGCCGCGAGACCGATCGCGATTCCGGTGAGAACCGTTGCGGCACGGGTGAAGAAGGGTGCGTTCACGACCTGAGTCCTTTCGAACCTGCATCAGGGAAGTGCGCCGGAGGACGGCGACTTGCTGTTCTGGCGGGCAGGCCGAGGAAGAGTGCGGCTGGCGACGCTGCCGGAAAAAGGCACTCGACGGGTTTTGCAACTCCAACTCCGTCGGTGGGTCGATTCGACCTGCGCAACTAGAAAAACACCAAAGTCAGATCCCCGCAACTCACAGGCTCGCAAACAAATGGTTAACGAAATGTTCGGCGCGTCTTCAATGTGCGCCACGCCACTGCACACATGAAATTTGACGGTAATTCACAAATGTCCGGAAAATGCCCGTGGGAGGGATCGCCGAGCGGCGATCCCTCCCACGTCCGGGCGCGGATTACGAGTCCGAGCGAGAGTGGCTGTGCTGCCCGCCCTTCTGCTTGGCCGCGGTCGGCTGGGCGGCGGCGCCCTTCCTGCCCGCCTCACGCGGATCGGCGCCGCGCGCGCTGCCGAAACTTCCGCTGCTGGCCTTGCCGCCCTTGCTGGCCTGCTCCGCGGTGTCGGAACGGTTGCCGAACTGTCCGGGGTTCTTGGGATTGGGCATAGCCGTCAATCCTTTCGCAGTAGCTGATTGTTGCCGTGGGCCGCGAAGTCGACCCTTTCCTGGCTCTACCCGGACCGGCGCGGACTAATCGCCGGGAAAACGAGTTGCCCGCCGGGCCTGGACTTTTGGCATGCTGACGGGGTGAACGCAGGGGAGATCCGAGTTACCGTCGCGCCGGAGTTGCAAGTCTTCGTCGGTCAGCGCGCGGCCGGAGCGGTGCGCGTGGACGGCGTCTCCACCCTGGGGCACGTGGTCGAATCCTTGGGGGTGCCGCTCACCGAGGTGGGTGAGCTGCGCATCGACGGCCGCACCGTCGGACCGGCCCACGTGCCCGGTGACGGGGAGTCGGCCGGGGTGCTCGCGGTGGCGCGGCCGCAGGAATTGCCGCAGCCGCCGCGTTTCCTGCTGGACATCCACCTGGGCACGCTGGCCCGGCGGCTGCGCCTGCTCGGGGTCGACGCCGCCTACGAGAATCCGGATATCGGCGACGCCGCCCTGGCCGCACGCTCGGCCGCCGAGCAGCGGGTACTGCTCTCCCGCGACCGGGGTCTGCTGCGTCGCCGCGAAATCTTCTGCGGCGCATACGTTTACAGTCACCGCCCGGCCGAACAGCTGGAGGATGTGCTGTCGCGTTTCGCCCCGCCGCTGCTGCCGTGGACCCGCTGCACCTCCTGCAACGGCGTGCTGCGCCCGGCGGACAAGGAGTCGGTGCGCGCACTGCTGCCCGACAGCACCGGCCGCACCTACGACAGCTTCGCCCGCTGTGCCGATTGCGGCCAAACCTATTGGAAGGGAGCCCATCACGCGCGGCTCGACGAGATCGTGGCGCAGGCGCTGGCGGCCCACGGCGGCGAACAGGTGCCGCCCGCCTGAGCGGTGCGATCGGTGCGCCGGTGATCTCCGGCCCATACGTTTGAGGGCAGGCTTCGTGATCCGCCGGTAGGTAATCTGCGGATTCTGAAGGACCCGCACGGCGGGGCCGCACAGAGGACACGTTGCCTCGCGTTCGATGAAGGGGCTCCGATGCCACGCACCACCCGGGTGACCATCGTGCTGCTGTTCGCGGCCTGGGTCGTCGACTACATCGACCGGACGGTCATCAACTTCGCGCTGCCCTACATCGGCCAGGACCTGCACCTCGATCACACCCAGCAGGGGCTGCTGGTCTCGGTGTTCTTCATCGCCTACGCCGCCGCGCAGGTGCCCGGCGGCTTGCTCGCCGATCGCTACGGCGCGCTGCGGATCGGGGTGGTGGGGCTGGTGGCGTGGTCGGTCTTCACCGGATTGACCGCGGTGGCCTGGTCGTTCCTGGCGCTGCTGGTCATGCGATTCCTGTTCGGGCTGGTGCAGGGCGTGTTCCCGGCGGCGGCCATCAAGGCGCTGGCCGAGCGCAGCACCCCCGAACAGCGCACCACCGCCACCGGCTGGACCAATGCCTCGAACGCGGTGGGGATTCTGCTGGCGGCGGTCGTGGCGAGCATCCTGCTGCCGACCGTCGGGTGGCGGGCGATGTTCGCGATCATCTCGGTGCTGGGGGTGGCGGTGATCCTGGCCTGGCGGCGCTGGATGCCGGAGCCCTTGGCGCAGGACGGGATTCAGCAGCCGGCGGGCTCGACCGCGCCGCGCCGGGTGCTGCTGTCGCCGGCGCTGCTGGGGTTCGCGGTTATCTTCTTCGGCTACGACGTGCTGGTGTGGGGGGTGACCGCGTGGCTGCCGACCTTCCTGCACGAGGATCGCGGCCTGTCCATCACGGTCGTCGCGATCGCCGCGGTGCCCTCCACCTTGGCGGCGGCGGTCGGGGTGGTGCTGGGCGCGCGGCTGTCGGATCGGCTGGGCGGGCAGCCGCGAATGCTGGTGGTGCCGGCCATGGTCGCGACCTCGGTGCTGCTGTTCGTGTTGCCGCGCATCGAGTTCTTCCCGCTGTTCGTGCTGACCGGATCGGTGATGACGTTCCTGGCGGGGCTGGCGTTCATGCCCGCGTTCGCGGTGCCGCTGCGCGCCCTGCCCAGCAGTTATATCGGCGCGGCGACCGGGGTGATCATTTTCGGCGGTCAGCTCGCGGGGGTGCTGAGCCCGCTGCTGTTCGGTGTGGTCACCGATCATGCTTCCTATACGGCCGCTTTCGAGAGCATGACGGTCGGCCCGGTGCTGAGCATTGTCGCGGCGCTGCTGGTGCCGCAGACCGCCGAGGCGTTCCGGGCCGCGACCGCCGGGCGCAAACCGCGCAAACCCACCGATCGGCGGCCCAAGCAGATGCTGGCCTGAGCACGCGAAACGGCCTTCCGTCACCCCGGTGCGGGGGACGGAAGGCCGTTGTGGCGGTTACTACTTCGCGGCCGTCGTGGTGGCGGGCGTGGTGGTCGCCGGCACCGTGGTCGTCGGTGCGGTGGTGGTCGGCTTGGCCGCCTCCGGCGAGGTGGTGGCCGGGGCCGCGGCTTCGACCGTGGTCGTCGGCGCGATGGCCGGGGCCGTGGTGGTCGGGGCCGTGGTGGTGGTCGGCGCCGTGGTCGTGGTGCCCGGGGTGGTGCCCGAGGTCGTGCTGCCCGGCGTCGTGGTGGTCGTGCTCGGCTTCGGGGTGGTGGTGCCCGGCTGGCCCGACGAGGTGGGCGCGGCGGCCAGTGCGGCCTTCTCGGCCGGCTTGGTCGTGGTGGTGGTCTTCAATTCACCGGCCTGCGCCTTCTTGGCCAGTTCGGTCAGCCAGGCGGCGGCGTATTCGGCGGAGGTCAGCTGCTTGCCTTCCTCGGGCTTCGCATCGCGCCAGTAGTCGAAGTGGTGGCCGGTGCCGTTGGGGCCCAGGGTGAGGTTGTAGGGATCGCTCAGGATGACCGGGATGGTGTTCTGGTTGGTGGTGATCAGCCCGATGATCTCGTTGAAGACCTTCTGCGGCAGGTAGGCCAGCGGCGACATGTTCTCGGCCGCAATGGAATCCGCCTGCGTGGTGGCCGGCTTGGACTCGCCCGGCTTGTAGTTCGGGTCCGAGACGCGCAGCAGCACCGAGAGGAAGGTCTCGTCGGAGGCCATCCAGTTCTTCTGGGACTGGATGTCGGCGAACGCCTTCATGGCGATATTGGCGAGGGTGACGGCCACGTCCTGACCGGTGGTGGCGTTCAGCCCTTCCCGCTCCAGCTGGTCGGCGTTGATCTGGCGGCCCACATTGACCACCAGGTTCAGCAGCGAGATGTTCTTGGGCGCGGCGCAGGTGAGGTCGCCGTCGGAGCAGAAGGACGCGATCTTGCCGCCCAGTTTGCCGAAGCCGCCCTGATTGCCCTTCAGCGCGCCTTCGCCACCGGCCGACCCGCCGCCGTACTTCTGATCGAAGTTGTCCGGGCTGCCGTTCGGGTCCTTGGCGCCGATGAAGGTGCCCTCCCCCGCCGTACGGCCCGAGTCGGCGAGGATGACCACACCCACCACGTCGTCGGGATTGACCGTCTCGTAGCGCCCGTTCGCGTCCGGCTCGCCGTTGCCGATCTTCATGGCCACCCGGCGCACCACGTCCGCGCCCTCGGAGTAGCCCACGATGGAGAACTTGGTGTCCGGGCAGGCCACCGCGATATCCCGCATGACCTGCTGGGTATTGGCGACACCGGTGTTGACCGCGTCCTCGTAGGAGGCCATGTTCGCCGGGTACGCGATATAAACGGCCTGGTAGGAATCCCCGTCGGTCCCATCCTTCGGAGCGTTCACCACCGGATCGAGCCACTGGCTGTTGTGATCACCCGAAACCGCGGCGGGCAACTCGTTCCCGTTCGCGTCGACCAGCAGTTTCGTAGTGCCCGCGACCGGAGTGTCACCACGACCGGCGACCGAAATGGTCACCATGTCATGGCATTCCGTCACCGAGGCACGCAATTGCGGGGACGCGGTCTCGGTATGCGAAGCGGTCAGCGACCACGAAGCCGCCACCACGGTAGCGATACCCAGCACCCCCAACGCCGAAGCCGACGCGGTGATCTTCTTGTTTTTTGCCAGCAAGGCGCGTTGTCTAGCTACGAACTCGCCGAAAGCCATGCCCAGAACCCCATTCGAAAAAGAAACCGGAAGTGGACGGACAGGGCCCCGACGCCTGTCGTTTGTCACGGAGCACGTCGCAACTCACCCCCGCGGCGTTACTCATGCGAACGATCCGCAACCCCCGAACCCGGCCCGCAATCCCCCCTCTCCCGCGAATCATCCCATGTCAGAGCCTTTTCGAACGGTCCGAAATTTCCCGGTGTGAATTCGGCTGGAACACCGCGAGAATCGCACGGTGCCGTTCACCCTCGCCCACCCCGCAGCTGTACTGCCCCTGCGCCGATACCTGTGGCTGCCGGCACTGGTCGCGGGAGCCCTGGCCCCCGACGTCCTCTACTATGTGCCGGTTTCGATACCGGTGCCGACACATTCGCTCGCGGGCACGATGACCTCCGATCCGGTGATCGGCTTGCTGCTGCTGGCGCTGCTGCGGTTCGTCGCGGAGCCGTTGACGGCCCTGGCTCCCGAGGGCTGGCGGCGGAGAACCGGAGAACTCGAGTGGCGGTTCCGGCAGTTGCCGCGAGCGGTGCTCTCCGTGGTCGCCGGTGCGGGCACACATGTGCTGTGGGACAGCTTCGTTCAACGCGATGGCGCGATGGTCACGCATTGGGCGTGGCTGCGCGGGACCGTGATCGAACCGCACCGGGTGTACAACGTGCTCGGGTATGTGTCCTCGGTCGGCGGCATGCTGGCGCTCGCGCTCGCCACGGCGGGCTGGTACCGCCGGACGCCGCCGGGTGCGGCGCGACCCGGGCTCGCGCGGACGCCGCGCGCGTGGGTGCTCACCGGGACAACGGTTTTCGTGGCCTTCGGGGTGACGCATGCCCTCACCGCGTACGTCCAGCCCAGTGGCTACGATCTCGTGCGCGCCGCGCTCGTGGGTGCGATTCGCTGGGGTGCGGTCGCTCTCGCGATCTACACCTGCGCATGGCACGTGGGGGCGCGTCGCGCGGACTATCTCAGCAGGCTCACCACCTGGCGGTAGGCGGCTCGGGTGGGGGGTGCGAGTTTTTTCCAGCTGATCGGGCCGCCGGAGGCGAGGTGGGGGTCGTAGGGGATTTCGGTTACGCCGCGGACCACTTCGCCCAGGTAGGTGCGGGTGTGTTCGGCGATGAGGGGGCCGTCTTTGGGGTGTTGTCTGGTTACGACGATCACCGCGTCGGCCAGGTGGTATTGGCTGTAGTTGTCGTCGAGCCAGATGAGGGCCGGTTTGAGGCGGTTCACCGCGTCGGGGCGGGCGGCGATGGTGATCACCAGGGCGATGCGGGGGTCGCAGAGCAGGGGGGCTACGGCGCGGTTGGTGATGGGGGCGCCGCCGTCGTATACGGGGAGGCAGCCGGCGCCGCTGAGGTCGCGGTGCACGGAGGCGTAGCTTTCGCGGCGCGGGAGGGCTTCGGGTCCGCGGGGGAGGACGCCGACGTTGGCGGTGTTCTCGCCGCAGCTGTCCAGGACGGTGGAGACCAGGTTGCGGTGGGACATATTGAGCCAGGATTGGACGGTGCCGGCCGGATCGACGGTGTCGCAGCCGCGGCGGGCCAGGTCGCCGCCGGTGGCGGTGGCGTCCACCACGATCGGCGAATGGCCGCCGGATTCGTATGCGGCGGCGGCGATTCCGAGTGCGGTGGTGGTTGCTCCGGAGCCGCCGGAGGAGCCCAGCACCAGGGCCGGGGGGACATCGGCCCAGAGCATGTAGCCCTTGCCGCCGTGTAGCCGGATCCGGTCGGTGGGCGTGCCGGGCGGGGCCGGGCGGAGCAGCAGCGAGAGGTCGGTCGGGGTGGCGGAAAGCTCGGCGGGGTGATCGGGAAACGGGTCGTACACGCGAGATTCCTTATGTGCGAGCAGCATTCAAATCTGCGGAATCAACAGTGGCCACCACATCGCGCACGACGACTCCGGCGGCGTCATCCGCGCGTGAATGACCCGCAGCGCATCCGGGCCGCAAACACCCACACCGTATCGACGAATTGCCCCTGCGCTACGACGTCTTCGATGAAGTGCTTATCTTCTGTTCTCGCACACCCCCTACCGGCGTACACAAACGGTCGGCATCGGAAAGAATTGCCGTGCAATCGCTTTCGATGCCGACCGATAGTATTACACCGATCTTGCCGGAACGGGGGTCCGAAACGAATCTTCCCGCCGCGCTATGGCTACAGGTTCGCCAGCCGCTGCTTGGCCGCGGCGTATTCGCGGCTCAAGCGGGCGACGATCTCGGCGGTGGGCACGACCGCGTCCACCGCGCCGATGCCCTGACCCGAACCCCAGATATCTTTCCAGGGCTTGGCGCCCGGCGTGGTGGATTCGCCGGTTCCGAAATCCATTGCGGAAGGGTCGGACTCGCCGAGGTTGTCCGGATCCATACCGGCGGCGGTGATGCTGCCGCGCAGATAGTTCCCGTGCACCCCGGTGAACAGGTTGGAGTACACGATGTCCCCCGCCGCCGAGTCCACGATCATCTGCTTGTAGCCCGGCACCGCATTGGCCTCGTCGGTGGCGATGAAAGCCGAACCGATGTAAGCCAAGTCGGCCCCGGCGGCCTGCGCGGCCAGAATCGACCGGCCGTGCGCGATGGATCCCGACAGCAGCAGCGGCCCGTCGAACCAGGCCCGGATCTCCTGCACGAGCGCGAAGGGCGACTGCGCTCCGGCATGCCCGCCCGCGCCCGCCGCCACCGCGATGAGCCCGTCGGCCCCGCGCTCGACGGCCTTGCGCGCGAAGAAGTCGTTGATCACGTCGTGCAGCACGATGCCGCCGTAGGAGTGCACCGCCTCGTTCACATCGGGCCGCGCGCCCAGCGAGGTGATGACGATCGGCACCTGGAATTCGACGACGGTGGCGAGGTCTTCCTCGAGCCGGTCGTTGCTCTTGTGCACGATGAGGTTCACCGCGTACGGGGCCGAGGGCCGATCCGGGTTGTCGGCATCCCATTTGGCCAGCTCCTCGTTGATCCGCAGCAGCCACTCCCGGAACTGCGACTGCGGCCGCGCGTTCAGCGACGGGAAGGATCCGACGATCCCCGCCTGACATTGCGCGATCACCAGTTCCGGCCCGGAGACGATGAACATGGGCGAGGCGACGGCGGGCAGCCGCAGGCGCTCGGACAGGATGGACGGCAGTGTCATGGATCGGTCCTTGCTGCGGTGGTGAACGAAAATTTGGTGATAGTCTTCACCAGAGTGTCGGGGCGGGCAACGGACGAGGCGGAGATGTGACGGCAGCCACTGGTCGATACGCCGGGCTCAGCGCCGACGAGCGGCGACGGGAACGCCGGCGCAGACTCCTGGAGGCCGCCGGGGAACTCATCGCCGAGCAGGGGCCGGCCGGGCTCAAGGTGCGGGTTCTGTGCGCCCGGGCAGGCTTGAACGACCGCTACTTCTACGAGAGCTTCGGCGATACCGATCAATTGCTGCGCGAACTGCTCGACGAGCAGCTGGCCGCCATCACCGCCGAGATGCTCGAACCGCTGGCCGCCACCCCGTCCGACACCCGCCTGCGCGTGCGCGCGGTGATGGAGACCGTGGTCGCCATCGTCGCCGACAATCCGCTGCGCCGGCGACTGTTCCTCGAATTGCAGACCACCGCCGAATTGCGTTGCCGCCGCAGCGAACTGGTGAACACCGCCGCCGCGGTCATGCTGGATCAGGGCCGGGAACTGCTGGGCGAGACGGCGGCTTCCGGCCTGTACGCCGAACTCGCCGCGCGCACAGTGTCTTTCGGCGGGCTGGAGATACTGACCGAGTGGCTGCGCGGCGATCTCGAGATCGAACGCGCCCAGCTGATCGATTTCATGTGCGCCATGATCCTGACCGCCGGCGAGATCACCGGCACCGTGCAGCGCGAGATGATCGGCTAGCGATCGGTCGATTCGCTGAGCGCGGGCCGTCCGGTCAGCGGTTCGTCGGGATGCAGGGTGAGACCGCGGGATTCGGCGGTGGCGCTGAGCGCGCCCCAGGCGAAGGCGGTCAGCTCCTCGGCGAGTTCCTTGGCCGTGATGACGGGTTCCTCGAGCCAGCGCAGTACGCCCAGCCCGACCGCGCCGAGCATGGCATCGACGGCGTATTGGGTGTGATCGCCGTTCGCGCCCCGGAGCCGGAGCAGCCCGGAGAAGAACGCCGCGACGGTATCGGAAAGTGGACGGCCCTCCTCGATCAGGCGCGTCGCGCCGAACGCGGTGACCACCTGTGAGCTGACGATGAACCGAAACAGGTTGGGGCGCTCGGCGACAAGTTCGATATAGGCGACGAGCGCGGTCCGGATGCCTTCGCGCACCGGACCGGCCGGATCCAGGTGCGGAGTGACGCGTTCGACGATCAGCTGCTGCACCCGGCCGCTCACCGCGGCCAGCAATTCCACCTTGTCACCGAAGAACCGATACAGCTTGGGACGCGGTATACCAGCGGTTTTCACCACATCGTCGATGGAGAGCTCGGGCCCGTGCGCGTCGATGGCGCGAATGGTGGCCTCGATGAGTTCGGCTCGCACCGTGGCCCGGTGCGAGTGCCAGCGGTCATGCCTGGCATCACCTTTGAGCTCGCCCGGACGCCCGTCGGGTGAATGAGAGGCCATGCGCCAGATTGTAATTCGATCCGTTATGGCCAACCCCCTTGTGAACTGTCTGGGACAATCCTACACTGGGCTCACATCGAACACCCAGTACTAGGTACTCGGTGTTGCACCAAGGATGGTCCAGATGGTCAATACTCTGCCCGCGACCGGATATCCCAAGGCCCGGCGCATCACTTTCCGCTTCGGCGAACAGCATTCACACGACAAGTACTTCGTCGACGGCGACATGGTGTTCAGTCACTTCGTCGCCGGCATGTCCGGCGCTTTCCCGGCCGGCGAGGAATCCTTCATCCGCTCGGTCCGCCGGGTCGCCGCGCTGATCACCGATCCGGTGCTGAAGAAACGCGTCACCGGCTTCGTCGGCCAGGAAGCCATGCACGGCCAGGAACACCGGCGGCTCAACGACAAACTCGTCGAATTGGGTTATCCCATCGCATGGCTGGATTCCGAGCGCGCCAAAGAGCGCGCGGCGCGGCTCGAGGACCGGCTGCCCGCGCACGTGCACCTGGCCATGACGGCCGCCGCCGAGCACTACACCGCGGTGCTGGCGCAGCGGGTGCTCGCCAGCGACGAACTCCAGTCCATTCCGGGCGATCCGGAGGTCTGGAATCTGCTGAATTGGCATGCGCTGGAGGAACTCGAGCACAAATCGGTGGCCTTCGACGTCTTCCGCGCGGCGGGCGGCGACGAACGCACCCGGATCGGCGTCATGGCCGCCATGTACGCGCTCACCCTGCCGCTGACCTATGTGAGCCTGGCGGTGGCGCTGGCCCGCGATCCGAATGCCCGGCGGCAGCCGGTGCGGGTGGCGCGCGAGGGGTACCGGCTCTTCACCGGCCCGCTGTTCCGGGGGCTCATGCCGGAGCTGGCCAAGTATCTGCGGCCCGGTTTCCACCCCGACGATATCGACACCTCCGCGCTGCTCTCCCATTGGCAGCGTGAGCTTTTCGGCGCGGACGGCGTCCTCAACGATCACCTGAAATAGCTACAACTCCAAAGAGAAAGGACCGGCCAATGGCGATCGGTCGCAACAATGCCGGCACCACCCTGGACCCGTATCCGAAGGTGCGGCGCATGCGATTCCGGTTCGGGCAGCCCGAACCGATGGCGCACCATTTCGTCCAGGACGATATTCCGCTCACCCACCTGATCGCAGTGCTCTCGGGCGTTTTCCCGCCGGGCGAGGAATCGTTCATCCGCTCGGTGCGCAAGTTCTCCGGCGAGATCACCGACCCGGTGCTCAAGAAGCGGGTGGCCGGGTTCATCGGACAGGAAGCCGTGCACGGACAGCAGCACCGGGCGCTCAACGATCAGTTGATCCACAACGGTTTTCCCATTGTCCGGCTGTTCACCTTCGGGCCGGGCGCGCTGCGGGAGAAGGGCGTGATCATGGTGGAGAACCTGGTGCCACGCCAGGTGCACCTGGCCTTCACCGCCGCCGCCGAGCACTACACCGCGACGCTGGCCAAGCGGGTACTGGGGACCCAGGAGATCCAGGACATCCCCGGTGATCCCGAAGTGTGGAATCTGTTGAACTGGCACGCTTTCGAGGAGCTCGAGCACAAGTCGGTGGCCTTCGACGTGTTCCGGGACCGCGGCGGGCCGGAGGCCGTCCGGATCGGCGTGATGGCGGGCATGTACTACCTCACCATTCCCGCTGTCTCCCTGGGAATTGTCGCCTCCATTCTGAGCGATCCACGCAGCTGGCGCCCCTTCAAGGTGGCGCGGCAGTCCGTCGCGCTGGTGCGCGGCCCGATCGTGCGGGGGCTGTTGAAGGAGATGCGGCCGTATATGCGGCCCGGCTTCCACCCCGACGACATCGACACCGACGAGCTGCTCGAGCAGTGGCGGCAGGAGCTGTTCGGCGCGGACGGCGAACTGCTGGACCGGATCGGCTGAGAGGGAATCCGTTGAAGCTCAACAATATCGACCCGGAACTGGTCGTGGTCACCGGCGCCGGCAGCGGCATCGGGCGGGCCGTGGCCGAGCGGTTCGCCCGGGGCGGCGCGCAGGTCATCGTCTCCGATATCGACAAGGCGGCGGCCGTGGCCACCGCCGCCCGGATCACCGGCGCCGGGCAGCGGGCGGTGGCCATGCAGCTCGATGTCACCGATCCGGCGGCCTGGGAGATCTTCGCCCGGGACGTCTGCGCCGACTACGGGGTGGCCGATGTGCTGGTCAACAATGCCGGAATGCTGGTCAGCGGAGCCTTTCTCGATCTGGAACCGGAGGATTGGGACCGGCAGCTGAGCGTCAACCTGCTCGGCGTGGTCTACGGCTGCCGGACCTTCGGGCGGCAGATGATCGAGGCGAACCAGCGCGGGCACATCGTGAATATCGCCTCGGCGGCGGCTTTCACGCCCACCCCGGTGATGTCGGCGTACTCGGTGTCCAAGGCGGGGGTGAAGATGCTCACCGAATGCCTGCGGCTGGAGCTCGCGCCGAAAGGCGTTGGGGTGAGCGCGATCTGCCCAGGCGTGATCAACACCGATATCGCCCAGCACGCGATCGCGGTGGGCGTGGATCCGGCGCTGCTCGAACGCGGCAAGTGGATCGCCGCCCAGGTACAGGAGCTGGCCGACCGGCTGCCCTTCGCACCCATGAGCCCCGACCTGGTGGCGCGGGCGGTGGAGCGGGCCATCCGCTTCGATCTCGCGGTGGTGCCGGTGCGCACCGAGGCCTGGCTGGGGTACTTCATGCTGCGCCTCGCGCCGGGGATCAATCGCCGGATGACACAACCGCTTTCGATGGATCGCCTCCAGGCCGTGGGTGAACTGCTGCTCGGCCGGGGAGGGGCCGGATGAGCGCACGCGCCCACCGGATCAAGGTGCGCGAAGTAGTCAGCGAGACCGCCGACGCGGTCTCGCTGATCTTCGATGTGCCCGCCGACTCGGCCGGCAGATTCGCCTACGCGCCAGGGCAATTCCTGACCGTGCGGGTGCCCAGTGAGCGCACCGGATCGGTGGCGCGCTGCTATTCGCTCTCCAGCAGCCCGCACTGCGAAGACCGGCCGGCGGTCACGGTGAAGCGCACGGCGGGCGGATATGCCTCGAACTGGCTCTGCGACAACGTTTCCGCCGGGTCCGTTCTCACCGTGCTGGAACCGGCGGGGAACTTCTCCCCGCGCTCACTGGATCGTGATTTCCTGCTGTGCGCGGCGGGCAGCGGCATCACGCCGATCATGTCGATCGCCAAATCGGCCTTGGCCGCCGGGCGCGGGCAGGTGGTCGTGCTGTACGCGAACCGGGATCGGGCCTCGATCATCTTCGAGCGGCAGCTGCGCGAGCTGAACCGGCGCTATCCACGGCGGCTGGTGGTGCTGCACTGGCTGGAATCCGAGCGTGGATTGCCCGGTACGCAAGCCTTGGCGGGTCTGCTGCGGCCGTATCGTCGGTTCGAGATATTCCTGTGTGGGCCCGAGGGATTCGCGGCGGTGACGACGCGGGCGCTGGCTCAACT
Organism: Nocardia inohanensis NBRC 100128; assembly: GCF_001612945.1. Lineage (GTDB taxonomy): Bacteria > Actinomycetota > Actinomycetes > Mycobacteriales > Mycobacteriaceae > Nocardia > Nocardia inohanensis. The sequence continues at coordinate 98,917 of NZ_BDBK01000017.1, read as the reverse complement.
GCGGGTGTCCGCACGCACGATCCATCGCGAGGAGTACCGGTCACTGGCCGACAATCCGTTCGAGCCTCCTCCCGGTCATTCCGGCATGCTTTCGGCCGGAATCTCACCACCACAGGGAGATCCCGGCCTGGAACATGCCGGGATGACGGGGGCCGAGCGTGCCGGGATGCCGAATGGGACGGCGACCGTGCGCGTGGAGATCGACGGCGCGACCCACACCCTGCCCTGGCCGCGCACCCGGAAACTGCTGGATGTGTTGCTGGACAACGGTATCGACGCACCGTACGTGTGCCGGGAATCCGCCTGCGGGACCTGCGTGTGCAGCGTGCGGCAGGGGCGGACACGCATGCTCCTGAACGAAGCGCTGATCGACGAGGAGATCGCCATGGGGCTCACCCTGGCCTGTCAGACTTTGCCCGAATCCGAGGATGTCCATATTGTCTTCGATCAGTAGAGTCGATCCAGCAAACCAACTGCCCGCCTTGGCATTTGGCACGCCCGGTCGCAATCCGTGCACTCCCGGTCACATCCGTGCATCCGCCCGCGACGAACCGACGATGGTGACGACCACTCAGCGTCTGCTCGCCGAGATACTGCATCGGTACGGCAGCCTCGAGGCGTTCTGTGCCCGGCTCCGTGCCGACCCCGCCGACCCGCCCACCCTGGAGCTCCCCGGTCCGGCGGAGTTGCCGAACCGGGGGCGGCATCGCGCGCCCGAAACGGAGTGAGCCGTCAGGTGATATCCACGATCGGCAGGCGCAGCGCCGCCGGAGCGGTCGGCGGCACCACGGGATGCCGCGGCGCGATCGGGGCGATCCGGCGGTAGGCGAGGCCCGGGGCGGGCCGGGCATCGACCTCACCCCGGTTGGGCCACAGCGAGATCGCCCGTTCGGCCTGGGCGGTAATGGTCAGCGACGGGTTCACCCCGAGATTGGCGGAGATGGTCGAGCCGTCGATCACGTGCAGGCCGGGATAGCCGTAGAGCCGGTGGTACGGATCGACCACACCGGTCTCGGGTGAATCGCCGATGGCGCAGCCGCCCAGGAAGTGACCGGTCATGGGAATGTCGAAGATGCTGCTGGTGGCGCTCCCGGTGGGCATCCCGTCGATCTTGTCGGCGACCTTGCGCGCCACCTCGTGCCCGGCGGGAATCCAGGTCGGGTTCGGCTCGCCCTCGCCCTGCCGGGTGGTCAGCTTGCGGCCGAACACGCCACGCTTGGTGTAGGTGGTGATGGAGTTGTCCACCGACTGCATGACCAGCAGCCCGATCATCTGCTCCGACCAGTGCCGCGGATTGTGCATGCGCACCACATCCCGCCGGTTGCGCACCAGTTCCCGCAGCCAGCGGCGGCCGCGCGGCGGCGCACCGCCGACCATCACCGTGGTCATGGCGGCGAGCGCGTTGCTGCCCTTGCCGTAGCGCACCGGTTCGATATGGGTGTCCGGATCCGGGTGGATCGAGGAGGTGATGGCCACGCCCTTGGTGAAGTCGTGCCCGCCGGCGCGGCTGCGCACCGCCAGCAGCTCTTCGCTATTGGTGCGAGAGAGGTAGCCGAGGCGGTCGGAGATGTGCGGCAACGACCCCCGATCGCGCAGGCTGTGCAGAAGTCGCTGGGTGCCCAGCGAAGCGGCCGCGAAGACCACCTGCTGCGCCGTGAATTCCCTGCGCTGCTTACGAATCCAGCGCCCGGTGCGGACCGTCTCGACCGCGTAGCCGCCGCCGTTCAGCGGCCGCACATTCACCACGGTGGTGAGCGGATGCACTGTGGCCCCGGCTTTCTCGGCCAGGTAGAGATAGTTCTTGGCCAAGGTGTTCTTGGCATTGTGCCGGCATCCGGTCATGCACTCACCGCAGTGCGTGCAAGCGCGCCGATCCGGGCCGACGCCACCGAAGTACGGATCGGGCACATCCTCGCCGGGCCGCCGGCCGGGCCCGCCGAAGAACACTCCGACCGGGGTGCGCCGATAGGTGTCGCCCACGCCCAGCTCCTCGGCGACCTCGCGCAGCACCCGATCCGACGGCGTGGTCGCCGGATTCACGGTCACGCCCAGCATGCGCTTGGCCTGGTCGTAGTGCGGGGCCAGCTCGTCCCGCCAGTCGGTGATGTGCCCCCACTGTTTGTCGGCGTAGAACTTCTCCGGCGGCTCGTAAAGGGTGTTGGCGTACACCAGCGAACCGCCGCCCACGCCCGCGCCGCTCATGACGAAGGTGTCCTTCAACAGCGTCAGCCGCTGAATGCCGAAGCAGCCCAGGGCCGGCGCCCACAGGAACTGCCGGGCGCGCCACGAGGTCCGGGCGAATTCGTGGTCGGCGAATCGGCGTCCGGCCTCCAATACGCCCACCCGGTAACCTTTTTCGGTCAGCCGCAGCGCGCTCACGCTGCCGCCGAACCCGGACCCGATGACGATGACGTCGTAATCGAAACGCATGTGCTCTCCTCGAAACCCGTTGCCGCTCAGCCGACCCGCGCCACGCGATAGTCGGCCGGATCCAGCCGCCGCGTCTGAAGCCGGTAGCCGGTGACGGTGCCCGGCCAGTTGTTGGTGATGCGCCCGGCCGCATTGCGATACCAGCTGGTGCAGAAGTTCCACACCGAGCGGCCCAGGCGTTCCTGAATCCTGCTGTCGTAGGCCGCTTCCGCTTCGGGGCGCACCTCGAGCACATGGCCGGGCCGCCGGGCCAGCAGTTCGACGGCCTGGCGGATGTAGCGGGTCTGGGATTCGATGATGTGCACGATCGAGCCCGCGCCCAGATTGGTGTTCGGGCCGTAGAGCAGGAACATGTTGGGGAACCCGGAGACCGTGATGCCCTTGAAAGCCTTTGCGCCGCCCGACCATTCGTCGTGCAGCTTGCGCCCCTGCGCGCCGGTGACCGCCATCGGCCAGAGGAATTCGGTGCCCTTGAACCCGGTGCCGTAGATGATCACGTCCACCTCGTGCAGCGTCCCGTCGTCGGTGCGGATGCCGGTCGGCGTGATCTCGCCGATCCCGCCGGTCACCACCTGCGCGTTGGGCTGGGTCAGGGCCGGGAAGTAGTCGTTGGAGAAGAGCCCGCGCTTGCATCCGGGCGGCGCGTCCGGAGTCAGCTTGGCGCGCAGAGCCGGATCGGCCACCTGCCGCTTCAAGTGCCGGGCGCTGATGCCGCTCACCAGCGGGCGGATCGCCGGAATATCGACGATGCTCAACGACACGGTCTCGCACAGCGCCCACCAGGCCAGGCGTTCGGCGAGCAGCACCGGCGGGACGCGGCGGAACAGCGCCCGGCGGGTGGCGTCGTAGTCGGTGTCGGGCTTGGGCAGGATCCAGGTCGCCGAGCGCTGGAACAGGGTCAGGCTCGCCACCCGGGGCTGGATCGCGGGGACGAATTGGATTGCGCTGGCGCCGGTTCCGATGACGGCCACGCGCTTACCGGTCAGCTCCACCGAGTGATCCCATGCGGCGGAGTGGAAGGCCGTGCCGGTGAAGCTCTCGCTGCCCGGGATACTCGGCACCGCCGGGCGCGACAGCTGTCCCACCGCCGACACCAGCACCGCCGCGGTCAGTACGTCTCCCCCGGCGAGACGTACCGTCCACGTGCCCGCGGCGTCGTCGTATTCGGCAGCGGTGACCTCGGCCCCGAACCGGATCCGGTCCAGCAGCCCGTACTTCTCGGTGAGCCCGCGCAGATAGCGCTGGATCTCGGCCTGCGGCGCACAGCGCTTGGACCAGTCCGGATTCGGCTCGTAGGAGAACGAGTACAGCGGCGACGGCACATCGCACTCCGCGCCCGGATAGGTGTTCTCCCGCCACACCCCGCCGACATCGTCCCCGCGTTCGAGCAGCACGAAGTCGTGGAAGCCGGCCCGGGTCAGCTCCATGGCCATGCCGATGCCGCCGAACCCGGTGCCGATGATGATGATCGACGGGCCGGAACCGGTGCCGCTCATGGTCGTCTCCTCACTGCGCTGTGGTTGCGAACGACGCTACGACCTGCGCGAACCCGGCCGTGAAAGCGAGACGGCCATTAAATCCACAGTTTCGGCCATAATCGACCCATGAGCACGGTCGAGGAACCGGATGTCCGGACCTGGCATTTCCCGCGCGGCACCGCCAGCGCGGCGGTGATGGCCGAGTTCGCGGCCGAGCACGGGGTGGCCGCCGAGCGGGTGCTCGCGGGGACCGGGTTGAACGCGGCGATACTCGCGGATCCCGACGCCCAGATCGCGGCCGAGACCGAATTGACGGTGGTGCGCAATCTGGTGCGCGAGCTGGCCGGGGTGCCCGCACTGGGGGTGGAGGTGGGGCGGCGCTACCGGATCAGCACCTTCGGCATTTTCGGTTACGCCTGCGTCACCAGTCCGACGCTGCGAGAGGCGATTTCGCTGGCACTGCGCTACTACCGGCTCGGCTTCGCCTTCTGCACACCGATAGTGGAGTCCCGGCCGCGCGAGGTGGTGACCTGGATCCACCACGACACCGTGCCCGCCGACGTGCAGCAGTTCCTGGTGGAGCGCGACATCGTGGCCATGCACCGGGTGATGAGCGATCTGCTGGGCGCGCGCGTCGATCTCACCCGCGCCGAATTCGGTTACGCGGCAACAGATCAGGCCGAGCGGCTGGAATCACTGTTCGGGGTGCGCCCGCGCTTCGAGCGCGCCCACACCATGTTCGGCATCGATCCGGATCTGCTCACCCAGCCGCTCCCCCAGGCCAATCAGCCCACCTGGGCGGTGTGCGTGGCGCAGTGCCGGGATCTGCTGCACCGGCGCAGCGCCCGCACCGGCATCGCCGCAGAGGTCCGCGACCGGCTGCTACCCGGTTCCGGCGCAACGGGTTTCGTCGCACCGCCGACCTTCGAGGCGGTGGCGCGCGAACTCAACCTCAGCCAGCGCACGCTGCGCCGGCATCTGGAAGCGGCGGGCACCTCCTATCGCGCCCTGCTCGACGAAGTCCGCCAAGCCCTGGCCGAGGAGATGCTCACCGCCACCCCGCTCTCGGTGGACGACATCGCGATTCGCCTCGGCTACGCCGAAGCCACCCCGTTCATCCACGCCTTCAAGCGCTGGACGGCGACGACCCCGGCGGCATACCGTCGCGCACACCGCCGGAGCTGATCGCCTACGCGCCCCTGGGCAGCGCGACCGCCTTCGACTGCTCGAAGGACTCGGCCAGGAAGCGCATGGCGGGACCGGCGAAAGACAGTGCGCCCGTGATGTGTTCGCGGCCCTTCATGGTCAGCATGGTGACATCCACGCCGAGCGCCTTCCAGTCCTCGGCGAGCTTGACCGCCTGCGGATAGGGAATGACCTGCTCGGCGGTGCCGCCCGCGACCAGGACCGGCGCGGCGGGGGCCATCGCACCCAGGGTGTTCTCGCGCAGCTTGCGTTTCACCGCGGGCACCTCGAACGGCAGGCGATGGCAGTAGGTGGCGACCTTCTTGGGCAGCACCGCGCCGACGCCCACGCCCAGGAGTGCGGCGGGAGCGATATGGGTGCGGCGGAAGAGCGCGGCCAGGGCCCGGCCGGACGGCTTGAGGTATTGCAGGACATCGAGTTCCGGGTAGGCGGCGTCGAGTCCGAGCACGCCGTAGAAGAGCAGGAAGGCATACGGGCTGTCGTCGAGGAACGCGATCATGTCCGCCATATCCGCCGGGGCGGAGCCGACCGCGCCACCGGCGATGGAGAGTTCGGGCGCGTAGCCGGGCTGGAGCTGTAGCGCCCACCCGGCGGCGCAACCGCCCTCGGAGTAGCCGTAGATGCCGAGCGGGCCGTTCGGGTCCAGCCGGGCCGCGTTCAGCTGCCGCGCCGCGCGAATGCTGTCCAGCACGGCCGGTCCGAGCGCCCGGCCCATGGCGTACGGATGGGTCCCCGGGTTCCCGAGTCCCGGATAGTCGGTGACGACCAGCGCCCACCCCCGGCGCAGTGCGGCGCGAATGAACAACGACTCGTACTCCACACCCCAGCGGAACTGCCAGGACGCGGCGGCGAACTTGTGCGCGATGCCCTGGGTGCCGACGGCATAGCCGATCAGCGGCCGCGGGCCCTCACCCCGCCACGGATCGCGCGGCACCAGCACGGTCCCGGTCACCCGGTTCGGTTCGCCGTGCGCGTCGGTGGAGTTGTACTCGATGCGCCAGGCGCGGGCCGGAAGGCGCAATCCGGGGAGCAGTTTCGCCGACATCGGCTTCGCCGACAGCAGTCGGCCCGGATCGTTGGTCGCAGTCATCGTTGCCTGCCCTTCCAGCACAAACATTCGCTATGTACTTGTCGCGCAATCGAATCCGAGACGTAATCACTGTCTCGGACAGCGGGACATGTAGCCACGATACCGAAAATGAGAGAGTGTGACAGGTTATGCCGCAGCCACTCCCACACATTGGGACCGGGGCGCCGAAATAGCGGGTGAGGTGCATACGTTGCGCGGATGGTGACCACTCCCCTGCGTATTCTGCTGATCTCCGGCAGCACCCGCGATCGATCCACCAATACGGCCGCGCTGCGGACCATCTCGCAGCTGGCCCCGGAGGGGGTCGAAGCCCCGCTGTACGCGGGACTGCGCGACCTGCCGCAGTTCGTGCCGGGCGCGGAGCCGGAACCGCCCGTCGTCGAGGCATTGCACAAGGAGCTGGCCGCGGCCGACGCGGTGCTTATTTGCAGCCCCGAGTACGCGGGCATGATCCCCGGCAGCCTCAAGAACCTCCTGGAATGGACGGTCGGCGCAGCCGATCTGCACGAAAAGCCGGTCGCCTATGTGAATGTCGCGTTCGAGGGCCGGGGCAACGAGGCGGTGACGACGCTGCGCACGGTGCTCGGCTACGTCGGTGCGGAGCTGGTCGAAGCCGCCAGCGGTCGCATCACGGTATTGAGCGACATCCTCGACGCGGACGGATCGGTCGCCGATCCCGCTGCTCGCGAACGGCTTTCGGCCGCCCTGGACGCACTCATCGCACATCTCCGGGCGGTTTAGATACCCCCTAGGGGTATGAAATCAATCACGTACCGGAGGTCTTCAGCTCTGGTACCCCCCATGGGTATACATGGGGGGTCCGAGTTGCCCAGCGGCACAGCGCCTGTGCCGCCGCCTCCGAGGAGTGATCCCATGTCCACCAGCACTTCGGCGCCACCGTCAACCCGACGGTGGATCGCCCTGTCCCTCATCGCCCTGGCCCAGTTCATGGTCATCATGGACACCTCGATCATCGGCGTGGCCCTGCCGGAAATGCAGTCGTCCCTGGGCTTTTCGCAGGAGAACCTGTCCTGGGTCTTCAATGCCTACGTGGTGGTCTTCGGCGGCCTGCTGCTGCTCGGCGGCAAGCTCTCCGACATCCTGGGCGCACGCAAGGTGTTCCAGCTCGGCTGGGCCGTCCTCGGAGCCGGGTCCCTGGTCGCCGGTCTCGCCGGTTCCGCCGCCCTGGAACTCGCCGGGCGCGGCGTCCAGGGTGCGGGCGCGGCGCTCATCGCACCCTCCGCGCTGACCCTGCTCATGATGTTGTTCGGGTCCAACCCGGGTGAGTTGACCAAAGCCTTCGCCGTCTACGGCGCGGCCGCTCCCGCCGGTGGTACCGCGGGCGTCTTCCTGGGCGGGCTGATCACCGAATACGCCTCGTGGCCTTGGGTTTTCTATATCAATATCCCGATCGCGCTGCTCGCCCTGCTGGCCGCGCCCGCGCTGCTGCCGGACGGCGCGCTCGCACCGCACGGTTCGGTGGACATCCTCGGCGGCCTGACCGCCACGCTGGGTCTCGGCGCGACCGTGTTCGCGGTGGTCCGGGCACCCGAGAGTGGCTGGCTGTCGGTCTCCACCCTGAGCGTGTTCGCACTCGCGGTCGTACTGCTGGCCGCCTTCGTGATCATTCAGCAGCGCCGGCGGGAACCGTTGATGCCATTGGCCATCTTCCGCGCTCCCGATCTCGGCGCGGCGAATCTCGCGCAGGTGCTGCTGGGTGCGGCGTGGGTGCCGATGTGGTTCTTCCTGAACCTCTACCTACAGCAGGTGCTCGGCTACTCGGCCTTCCCGTCGGGCGCGGCGCTGCTGCCCATGACGGCGCTCATCATGGCCGGAATGATCGCACTGTCCCCGAAACTGTTCGCCCGCTTCGGCGCTCGCACCATGGTCATCGCCGGACTGCTGATCCTGGCCGCCGGTCTGGTCTGGCTGTCGTTCATTCGCGCCGACGGCAATTTCTGGATCGACGTGCTGCCCGGTTCGCTGGTCGCCGCGCTGGGCATGTCCCTGGCCTTCGTGCCCTCGCTGCAAACGGCCATCTCGGCCGCGCCGCCGGAAGAGGGCGGCCTGGCCTCGGGCATCGTCAATACCGGCTACCAGATCGGCTCGGCGCTGGGCCTGGCCGTCGTCACCGCCATCGCCGCGGCGGCCGGCGCCCAGCACCTCGGTGATGTCAGCGAACTGACCGGTGGTTTCGCCGCCGCCTTCCGCACGGCCGCGATCATCGCCGCGGTGGCCGCGGTGCTGGCGACGGTGACCTTCCGCCGCCGCACCCGATGAGTTGTCTCAGCCCTTGTAGGCCAGACCCCCGTAAGCGCCCGAGCGCTCGGGGGTCTCGCCCACATCGGCGGCATTGTCCGGACGCCACAGCGGCAGGTGCACCAGGCCGGGCTCGACCAGCTTCCAGTCCAGGAAGTACGCGGCGATCTCCGCACGGCTGCGCAGCACGATCTCGGTGGAGGTGCGCCCGGACAGCTTCTGGGCGTCCAGGACCTCCTGCGGCTGGCCGTCGGCGGTGGCATGGGTGATGGCCACGTAGCTGCCGGGGGCGCAGACCTCGAGCAGGCGGGCCACCGCGGCGACCGGATCGGCCTCGTCGGGCACGAAGTGCAGGACGCCGAGCAGCAGCACCGCCACCGGGCGATCGAAGTCGATGAGCTTCGCGACGGCGGGATCGGCGAGAATGGCCGCCGGATCGGCCACGTCGGCGTGCACCACCTCGGCCAGCGGATTGTCGGCCAGGATGGCCTGGCTGTGCGCCACCGCGACCGGGTCGATATCCACGTACACGACCTTGGCCTCGGGATTGCGGGCCTGGGCGACCTCGTGCACATTGCCGACGGTCGGGATGCCGGACCCCAGATCCAGGAACTGATCGATTCCGGCGTCGGTGAGGAACCGGACGCAGCGGCGCAGCAGGTCCCGATTGGCGCGCATGGTCTCGGCGACGTTCGGGGTGAACTGCTCGATCATGCGCGCCAGCTGGCGATCGATCTCGAAATTGTGCATGCCGCCCACGAAGTAGTCGTAGACCCGTGACGCGCTGGGGCGGTCCAGATCGATGCCTTCGGGCGCCCAACTCGGTCTGGTCATCGGTTCCCCGTCTTCCCGCTGGAACAGCAAGTGGTCTCTGCCAATTCTGAAGCGCCGCAATGGTATCCCAATATTCGCCGGGAGGGCAGGAGCAGCGGGCACCGACCGGTCGGGCTACCATCGATCCCCATGGCGTCGGATCCCGGGGTGGGGCCGGAGCAGGGTGGCCCGCACGCCGCAGTGGTCGAGGAGTGGGTAGCCGCGTTGGAACGCGGAGCCCGCGATCACGTGGTGCCCATGAGCCGTTCCGAAGCCCGCGCGTTGCTGCGCCGCATCGCCCGCGATTTCGACACCCTGGCACGCAGCGCCGAATCCGCGGCCAAGGTCGGCGAACTCGGCGCGGAACTGGCGCGGGCGCACTTCGTCGGGGATGAGGTGCTGGGCCGCAGCATTCGCGTATTGACCTCGTATCTGGCTGGGCAGCAGGCGATTCCGGCCGCGCGAGCCGCGGAGCTGATCGGCGCGTTCACCACCGGCTACCTGCGGGCCTTCCGGGAATGGCTGCTGGCCGAACAGGAGAGCGTCCGGATGGCCGAACTCGCGGCCCGGCAGCGGGTGCAGGAACAGTTGCGCGCCAGCGAAGCTCGGTTCCGGGCGGTGTTCGCACAGGCCGGGATCGGCACCGGGCTCTCGGATATGACCGGGCGCATCATCGAGGTCAATACCGCGTTCGGGGACATGCTCGGCTACACCTCGGCCGAGATGTGCGCGCTGTCGGTGACCGATCTCGGCCACCCCGAGGACGATCCCGGCATGTGGGGGCTGTACGCCTCGGTGCTGCGCGGCGACGTGGACAACGTGCACATGGAGAAGGCGTACCCGCACAAGGACGGGCACACGGTCTGGACGAAGATCAATGTCTCGCTGATCCGGGATGATCAGGGGCTGCCGCAGTACACGCTGATCCTGGTGGAGGACATCTCCGAACAGCGGGTGCTGGCCGAACGACTGCGCTATCGCGCCCACCACGACCAGCTCACCGGGCTGGCCAATCGCTCACGCTTCTTCGACGCGCTCAATGCCGCCTTCACCGATCCGGAGGCCCGGATCGGGCTCTGCTACGTGGATCTCGACCGCTTCAAGGCGATCAACGACACCTTCGGGCACGCGGCCGGCGACGAGGTGCTGGCGCAGGCCGCGCAGCGGCTCACCGCCTGCGCCACCGGGCCCGGCCAGCTGGTGGCGCGCATGGGCGGCGACGAATTCGTGATTCTGATACCGGAATCCGGGGTGACCGAGCCGGAATCCGCTGGGGCGGTGGAGGATATCGCGCGCGCGGTGCGGCGGGAGTTCGCCCGGCCGTTCGAGGTGACGCGGCGGCGGCTGACGGTGACCGCGAGCGTGGGCATCGCGGCGGATCGGGCAGGCGACACCACCGCCGACGATCTGCTGCAAGCCGCCGACTACGAGATGTATCTGGCCAAGGCGATCGGGCGCGGGCCGTCGCGGGCCGCGCCCTGACTCAGAGCGCGTGCACCGCAGCGAGCACCTGGAAGGCCACGTCGAGCGCGCCGTACAGGGCCTGGATTTCACCGGCGGTGACATCGTGCAGCGCCGGATCCTGAAGGGCCAGACCGTTTCCGAAGATCACCACGTTCGCGCCGAGATCGGCCGCGACCAATAGCGGCTTGGTGGCGACACCGCGGCCGACCAGCAGGTCCAAGCCCTCGCCGAGGAAGTAGAAGCGCCAGAGCGGGCCGAGATCGGCCTGATAGACGAGGTTGGTGCGGTCCACGATCACATCGCCCGCGCCCGCGATGGCCGCCACGATCTTGAAGTAGTCGGGCGCGTTCTCCGGCTTGGTGTGCACCGCGGCGACCGAGTAGGCGAGATCGACGACGAGGTGGGCGTTGTACCCCGCCATCGCCGCCTGCGCCCCGGAAACCGTGCAGTCCCCGGCCAATTCGAGATAGCGCGCCCAGTGCGGCTGCACCGCGCCGCCGGTGAAGGCGGCGTGCACATTGTCCAGGTAGCGGCTCAGCAGTTCCAGGCTGATGGCATGCGCGTACTCGCGATCCTGGAAGGCCGCCGGGTCGCGCTGCAAAGGCATCACCGCGGCCTGCTCGACGCCGTCCAGGCCGATGCCGAACAATCCGCGCCGATCCCGGTGCGCGATCAGGATTTCGGTGATCTCGTGATTGCGGGCCACCGCGGTCTCCAACCGCGCCAGCGCATCTCCGGACAGATCGGTGGTATCCGACAGTCGCGCAATGGTCTCCAGCTCGCCGGTCGCGAGCGGGGTGCCACAGAAGGTGTCGGGAACGGTGGCGGCGACCGGCTGCGCCCCGGCCGCCGGAACCGAGACCAGGGCCGCAGCGGCGGTCAGCGCGACGAGGAGCCCGATGCGGGCGGATTTCCACACGGGCGTGAAGTGTACCGACCGGTCTCGCCAACCGCGGCCAGGCGAGCCGGATCCGATGGGAGATATCGAACGGGTGCGGGCTGATCTCGTTGATCAACCCGCACCCTGAACACTGCCCCGCCTGTTTCAGTCGGCCGCGTCCGGGAAGTCCCGCTGCTGATAGCCGCCGCGCAGCGTGCCCTCCAGATACGCCGTCCGGCAGGCCCGCCGGGCGATCTTGCCGCTGGAGGTGCGCGGAATCGAGCCCGCGGGCACCAGCAGCAGGTCACGCACCGTCACGCCGTGCCGCTTGGCGATGGCCGCCCGCACCGTCTCCTGGATCGGCTCGGGATCCAATTTGGCTGCGCCCGTACCGCGTTCGGCCACGATCACCAGCGCCTCGGCGGCATTGCCCGGATCCGGCTGTGCCGCCGCGCCCTTGGTGGTGATCACCTCGACGGGTAGCTCGTTCGCCGAAACCGAGAAGGCCGCAACGAATCCCGGCCGCAGCGCGGTGCTGGACTCCTGCGCGGAGTACTCCAGATCCTGCGGATAGTGATTGCGCCCGTCCACGATCACCAGATCCTTGACCCGGCCGGTGATGTAGAGCTCGCCGTCGAGATACGAACCGAAATCGCCGGTGCGCATCCAGATGGCGTCCGGCTCGGCGCCTTCGGCGTGTGAGCCCGTCGGCTGCCGGGTGACGAGACGGTTCTTGAAGGTGGCCTGGGTCTCCTCGGGCCTGCCCCAGTAGCCGATGCCCATATTCTTGCCGTGCAACCAGATCTCGCCGACCTCGCCGTCCGGCTTCTCCGCGCCGGTCTCGGGATCCACGATCACCGCCCACTGCGACAGCGCCACATAGCCGCAGGAGACCTGGGACACCGCGTTCGGCGCATCCGGGGTCACCTCGGTCATGCGCCCGGCATTGAGCTCGGCGCGGTCGACGTAGACCACCCGCGCCGCGTCCTCGCGCCGGGTCGCCGAGACGAACAGCGTCGCCTCGGCCATGCCGTAGCAGGGCTTGATGGCGGTCTTGGGCAGGCCGTACGGCGCGAAGGCATCGTTGAACTTCTGCATGGAGCTCACCGAGACCGGCTCGCTGCCGTTGATCAGGCCGATCACCCGGGACAGGTCGAGCTCCTCGCCCGGTTTGGGCTTACCGCGCGCCGCCGCGTGCTCGAAGGCGAAATTCGGTGCGGCCGCGAAGATCTCGGCCCCGTCCTCCTGCGCCGCGAGCTCCTTGATCCAGCGGTAGGGCCGGCGCACGAAGGCGCTCGGCGACATGATGGTGATGAACTTGCCGCCGATGGTCGGCAGGATCACCGTGAGCAGCCCCATGTCGTGGAAGAGCGGCAGCCAGGTGACGCCTCGCGCCTTCTCGGTGATACCGATGGCGTTCACCATTTGCAGCAGGTTGGTGCCGACCGCGCGGTGCGTGATCTCCACGCCGGCGGGCGTGCGGGTGGACCCGGAGGTGTACTGCAAGTAGGCCACCGAGTCCACATTGATGTCCGGCCGCACCCAGGCCACGCCGACGCTGTCCGGAATCGCCTCCACCGCAATGATTCGCGGGCGCCGGGGCGCGGGCAGGTTCTTGAACAGTTCGCGCACCCCGGCCGCCGCGGAGCCGACGGTCAGGATGGCCGCCGGCGTGCAGTCCGCGAGCACCGCGTGCAACCGGTCGGAATGGCCCTGTTCGTCCGGATCGAAGAGTGGCACCGCGATATTGCCCGCGTACACCGCGGCATACATGGCCACGACGTACTCCAGGCCCTGCGGGGCCAGAATGGCCACTCGATCCCCGGGCTGGGTGACCTGCTGTAATCGCGCGGCCACCGCCCGCAGCCGGACGCCGAACTGGTTCCAGGTGAGTTCGGAACGCTCGCCGTCCCGTTCGCGCGAATAGTCAACGAAGCGGTAGGCGAGCTCGTCCCCGGCGGCCACCGTGTGCTTGTCGACCAATTCGATCATGGTCTGGTTGGCCGGGATCCGGATATTGCCGTGCTCGTCCAGATAGTCATCGAAAGTCTCGCCGATCATTCCCTATCCTTTTTCAACTCACAGCCGAGAGGCTGTGCAGTGACACCGAACAAAGATCGACACGAAGGCCCGGAAGTAGCTGGGGCTGGAGAACTCTAACAGGGTGTCGATTCCGCCGTCACTCAGTACCGGCCGAAGGCGATGGCGACATTGTGGCCGCCGAAACCGAAGGAGTTGTTGAGCGCGTAGTCGTACTGACCGGTACGCGCAGTGCCCTTGACCACGTCGAGGTCGATCTGCGGGTCCTGATTCTCCAAATTCAGCGTGGCCGGGACGATTCCGTCCCGCACGCTGAGCACCGTGATCACCGATTCGAGGGCTCCGACAGCGCCGATGGAGTGCCCCAGCGCGGACTTCGGCGCGTACACCGCGGCGTGATTGCCGACCGCTTGCTTGATCGCGTTGGCCTCCGCGTAATCACCGATCGGGGTGGCGGTGGCGTGCGCATTGATATGGGACACATCGGCTTTGGTGATCCCGGCGTGTTCCATGGCGCGGGACATGGCGCGGGCGGCGCCGCTGCCGTCCGGGTCGGGGGCGACGAGATGGAAACCGTCGGAAGTGATCCCCGCGCCCATGATGCGGGCGTGGATCTTCGCGCCGCGCGCCTTGGCGTGCGCCTCGGTCTCGATGATCATGAGCGCGCCCGCCTCACCGAAGACGAAGCCGTCGCGGTCGGCGTCGAAGGGCCGGCTGGCGCCCTTGGGATCGTGATTGCGCGTGCTCATCGCCCGCATCATGGAGAAGCCGGCGATCGGCAGGGCCTGGATGGAGCCCTCGACGCCGCCGGTGACCACCATGTCGGCATCGCCCATGACGATCATCCGCCAGGCATTCGCGATCGCCTCCGAACCGGACGAACAGGCCGAAACCGGCGTTGTCACACCGGCTCTCGCGCCCAGCTCGCAACTCACCACCGCCGCCGGGCCATTGGGCATGATGGCCTGCACGGTCATCGGCGACACCTTGCGATAGCCGCCGGCCTGCAACTTGTCGCGCGCCGACATGAGCACTTCCGCGCCGCCCAGTCCGGTGCCGATCGCCACGCCCAGCCGGTCGCCGTCCACCTCCGGGCTGCCGGCATTGCGCCAGACCTCGCGGCCCAGCACCGCGGCCATCTGCTCCACGTAGGACCAGCGCCGGGTCTCCGCGCGGGTGAGCGCCGTTCCCGGTTCGACTTTGAGGTGGCCACCGATGCGGACCGGCAGATCGAAATCGTCGAGGAAGGTGTCCTCCAGAACGTCGATTCCGCTCTCGCCGTTGAGTAGTCCCTTCCAGGTCGAGTCGACGTCACCAGCGATCGAGGTGGTCGCCGCGAGCGAGGTCACCACGACATCGGGGAATTTCCTTCGGTTGGGCGTCTGCATTGTTCACTCTCCGTAGCAATGCTCCGGCGAACCAGGACTCGATCCGCGTGGGCTGTCAAGGACTGTTTTGCAACTAGCGAACGAACCCGCCACGGGCAACTTCGGCGGGGGATGAAGCCAATCTCCGGCGAACTGGGCTAGATTATCCGAGGCGAAGCCGACCAGTCTCCTCATGGACACGCGGGCATCCCGGATTCCCTCGGATACTCCCCCGCGACCGACGCGGCGATCGCCTGAAATCCTCGCGTTCCACTGCCGTCCGTTCCGGATCGGCAGGCGTTGATCTACACCATCATTCCGCAGCGACGAGCCATTTCAAGGGAGGCGCACGACCGTGGCCAGGAATCTCACGCAGCTCGAGTTGCTCATCGAGCTGGAGCCGATCGCGGAGCAGAATGTGAACAGGCATCTAGCCATGGCCAAGGATTGGCATCCGCACGACTATGTGCCGTGGGCGGAGGGTCGCAACTTCGCAGCAATGGGCGGGATCGATTGGGACCCCGAGCAATCCCACCTCAGCGAGGTCGCCAAGGCCGCGATGATCACCAACCTGCTGACCGAGGACAACCTGCCCAGCTACCACCGGGAGATCGCCGAGAACTTCTCCCAGGACGGCGCGTGGGGCACCTGGGTGGGGCGTTGGACCGCCGAGGAGAACCGGCACGGCATCGTCATTCGCGACTATCTGGTGGTGACGCGCGGCGTGGATCCGGTGGCGCTGGAGAACGCGCGCATGATCCATATGACCAATGGCTACCACTCGGCCAGCCTGATCAAGAACTACGCCGGCACCGCGGCGGCCCAAAACGCTACCGGATTCATGTATTCCGTCGCTTATGTCACTTTCCAGGAATTGGCCACTCGCGTTTCCCATCGCAATACCGGCAAAGTGTGCAATGACCCCCTAGCGGACAAAATGTTGCAGCGCATCGCCGCCGACGAAAACCTGCACATGATCTTCTACCGCAATCTCTGCGGCGCGGCCCTGGACCTGTCCCCCGACCAGGCCATCGAAGCCATCTCCAACATCATCATGACTTTCCAGATGCCCGGCGCCGGCATGCCCAATTTCCGCCGCAACGGCGTCCTCATGGCCAAACACGGCATCTACGATCTGCGCCAGCACCTCGAAGAGGTCATCACGCCGGTCCTGAAGAAGTGGAATGTCTTCGAGCGCAGCGACTTCGGCCCGCGCGGCGACGAAATCCGCAACAACCTGGGCGACTACCTCGAAAAGCTCGGCCGCGACGTGATCCGCTTCGAGGAACAACGCGACCGCGCCCTGGCCCGCGAAGCCCAACGCGGAGAAAAGGAATCAATGCTCATCAGCTGACCCGCACACCGCCGCCACCGGGGACCGACTACGGAACGAGCCGAGCGATCGGCTCACCGGGCGGTCCCCGATGGTGGCGGCACCGGGAAGATCGGAGACGGGAGGGCGGCAGCGCGCCCGGCCCTTACGCGGCGAGTGCGCGTTCACGCAGGGTACGCAGGGTGCGGGACAGGATTCGGGAGACCTGCATCTGCGAAACGCCCAGCTCGGCGCCGATCTGAGACTGGGTGCGCGACTGGAAGAAGCTGAGTTCCAGCACCGTCCGCTCCCGGTCGGAGAGGGTGTTCAGCAGCGGCTCGACGGTGAGGGTCTCCTCGACCAGTTCATAGGCCGGTTCCTCGACGCCCAGCGAGTGCAGGCGGGAAACCTTTGCGGTGCTGTCGGTTTCGAGCTCCGCATCCAGGGAATCATGACTGTAGCCGTTGGCGGCGACCATGGCCTGCGCGATCTCCTCGCGATCGGTATCCAGTTCGGCGGCCAGATCGCCCGCGTTCGGCATGCGGTTCAGCCGTTGCGCGAGCGCCGGGGTGACCGCGGTGATCCGCAGGTGCAGCTCCTTGAGCCGGCGCGGGACCCGCACCGACCAACTGGTGTCGCGGAAGTGGCGGCGCACCTCACCCATGATGGTGGGCACGGCATAGGACAGGAACGTGGTGCCACGGCCGACGTCGAACCGGTCCACGGCGAGCACCAGGCCCACCCGGGCGATCTGCAACAGATCCTCGAACGCCTCGCCCCGCCCCGAGAACCGCCGCGCGATGTGCTCGGCCAGCGGCAGGCACCGCTGGATGATCTCCTCCCGCATCACGTGCCGTTCGGGATCGTCCGCGTCCAGCGCGGCCAGCTCGGCGAGCGCGGGCTCGATGTCGTCGTAGGGATCACGTCCCGCACGGGCATTTTCGGGTACTTCGGAAACAGTGGCCATATCAGTGCTCATCTCCGATTTCCTCTATTCGAATGAACTCGGACCATGACGGGTTACCCGTTCGCCGGTGTTTCCAAATAGTTATGTGAAATGCGTCACAAATATGTTTGATATGGCGGCTGCGGCGAATACCCGTCGCCGCTGGTCAGAACAGCGTCATGGGGTCGGTGGGGATGGGGGTGGGGAGGGGGTCCAGGGCGGGGACCAGTGCCCGGACTTCGTCGTGGAAGCGGCGGGAGAGGGCGCGGGAGCGGGCGTTGTCGGGGGTGTGGATGAAGACCGTGGGAGAGCGGCCCTCGTGTAGCCAGGCGGCGACGGTGTGGACCCAGGGCTGCCAGCCGGCGATGGTGACGGCGGGGTCGTCCCGGCCGTGGTAGCGGACTATCGGGTATTCGGTGAGGGCTTTCATGCGGCGGGGCACTCGGGGTTTCTTCGCGCATGCTTCTTGTTCGGCGGGGCTGACCGGTGGGGTGGCGAAGAGGGTGGTGGTGTCGAAGGGGATCCATTCGGCGCCGGTGCGTTCCAGGAGGGATTCCAGTTGGGTTATGGCGCGAGGGTTTTCGAAGAAGGCGGGGTGGCGGACTTCCACGGCGGCGCGGTAGTGGGAGGGCAAACCCTCCAGCAGGTTCGACAGGGCGCGCAGGTCGGTGAAGGAGGCGGGGAGCTGGATCCAGAGCGCGTGCAGGCGGCGGCCGAGCGGGGCTATCGCATCGAGAAAGCTGTTCATGTCGTTGTCGATGCCGGTGAGGCGGCGGTCGTGGGTGACGGTGCGCGGCAGCTTCATCACGAAGCGGAAGTCGGGATCGGTTTGGCGGGACCAGGATTCGACGGTGCGGCGCTGCGGGATGGCGTAGAAGGTGGTGTTGCCCTCGACGGCATTGCACCAGGAGGAGTAGGTGCGGAGCCGTTCGGCCGGGGGAAGCGGCTGCTGCTGCCATGCCGGGTGTGTCCACATCGCGCATCCCACGTGCAACCGCATACCTGCCACGTTAGGTCAAGGGCTTCTTGGGCCGCAGCCAACCGAAGGTAAGCTCCACGGCTCGGCGCCAATTGTCGTACTCCTCGGCACGCAGCGTCGGATCCATGCGCGGGGTCCATTGCGCGGCGACGCGCCAGTTATGGCGCAGCCCTTCCAGATCCGGCCAGTACCCGACGGCCAGCCCGGCCGCGTAAGCCGCACCGAGGGAAACGGTTTCGGCGACGATCGGCCGCATGACCGGGATGTCGAGAACGTCGGCGACGATCTGCATGAGCAGGTTGTCGGAGGTCATGCCGCCCGCTACCCGCAGGGCCGCGGCGTGCAGTCCGGAGTCGGCGTTCATGGCCTCGACCACGTCGCGGGTCTGCCAGGCGGTGGCCTCCAATACCGCTCGGGCGATGTGCCCCTTGGTGATATACGAGGTGAGCCCGATCAGCAGGCCGCGTGCGTCACTGCGCCAATGCGGGGCGTAGAGACCGGAGAAGGCGGGCACCAGATAGCAGCCGCCGTTGTCTTCGACTGTGCCCGCAAGGGTTTCGATCTCGGGGGCGCTCGCGATCAGCCCGATGTTGTCCCGCAGCCACTGCACCAGCGACCCGGTGACCGCGATCGGCCCCTCCAGCGCGTACACCGGCTCCGACCCCACCTGATATCCGATGGTGGTGAGCAGCCCGTGTTTGGACCGCACCAGCTCCCGCCCGGTATTCATGAGCAGGAATCCGCCTGTGCCGTAGGTGCATTCGGTCTCGCCGGGCGCGAAACAGGTCTGCCCGAACAGCGCCGCGTGCTGATCGCCGAGCGCCGCCGCGATCCGCACCCCGGGCACCACCTTGCGCGCGATCCCGAAATCACCGGTGGAGGGTTCGATACGCGGCAGCATCGCCTTCGGAATATCGAAGAACCGCAGCAATTCATCGTCCCAGTCCAGGGTTTCGAGATTCATCAGCAGCGTGCGCCCGGCATTGGTGACATCGGTGACGTGCACCCCGTGGTCGGCCCCGCCGGTGAGGTTCCAGATCAGCCAGGTCTCCATGGTCCCGAACAGCACTTCGCCCCGTTCGGCCCGCCCGCTCAGCCCGGGCACGGAATCCAGCAGCCAGCGCAGCCGGGGCGCGGCGAAGTAGGTCGCCAACGGCAACCCGCACAGTTCCCGAATCCGTTCCGCCCCCGGCCTTTCCCGGAATTCGTTGACCAGCTCCTCGGTGCGCACGTCCTGCCAGATGATGGCCCGCCCGATCGGCGTCCCGGTATTGCGATCCCACACCACGGTCGTCTCGCGCTGATTGGCGATCCCCACCGCCGCCACCTGATCGACCGTGATCCCCGAATCCCGCAGCGCCGCAGGCACGATGCGCTCCACGTTCCGCCAGATCTCCAGCGCGTCCTGCTCCACCCACCCGGGGCGCGGGTAGTACTGCCGCTGTTCGCGCTGCGCCACCCCGGCCAGCCGCGCGCGCTGATCGAACAGGATGCACCGGGTGGAGGTGGTGCCCTGGTCGATGGCCAGCACATACCGTTGCGTCATCGGCGCGCACTCCTGTCTTCGGCGAAAGTCATTGTGCGCCACCGAGATCACGGGAGACGGCCGATGCGGCATCGCGTACCTGAACAACCAGTGGCGACCGGAAGCGCAATTGCCCGTCACAGAGATGATCGATCGGCCCGGTGATACCGATGGCCCCCACCACCAGCCCGCCCCGTCCGCGAATCGGCGCGGCGATACCCGCTTCCCGGGACCGGTACTCACCGATCTCCCCGGCCCACCCGGTGCGCCGGACCTCGGTCAGCGCCCGCCCGAGCACGGCCCGATCGGTAATCGTCCGATGGGTGAGCGCGGGCAGCTCGGCTTCCCGTACCGCGGCGGCCAGCTGAGAGTCGTAGGCCAGCAGCACTTTCCCGAGCGCGGTGGCGTGCGGCGGCAGTACCTCACCGACTTCCAGGGCCTGCTCGCTGTTGTCCGGCCGGAACACGTGGTGCACGACCGAGACCGAGCCGTTCATCAGCGCGGCGATCCGAACCGACTCCCCGCTGCGCGCCGCGAGCGCGTCCGCCCGGTTGATGGCACGCGACCGCAACTCATTGGCATCCAGTACGCCCGCACCCAATTCCTGAAGCGCCGCCCCCAGCTGATACTTGCCGCTGATCGGATCCTGATCCACGAACCCGACGCCTTGCAGTGTCCGCAAGATCCCGTGCGCGGTCGGTTTCGCCAGGCCGAGCGCCGCCGCGATCTCACCCACCGGCATGCGCCCGGATCCGCGCGCGAGCAGCCGCAGGACGGCGGCCGCGCGTTCGATCGATTGGATCGGTCCGGGCATATCGGAAACCTATCAGCAAACCGTTCGGCATTGTCGAACGGCAACCCTGTGCGACATCACGATCACTTCCTAACGTGGACGTCGGGCGTAGTGACTCAATGACGAGTTTCCGGGAAGGACCACGATGACGCAGTACGTCGGAGCCATTGATCAGGGCACCACCAGCACCCGTTTCATGGTTTTCGATCACGGTGGCAATGTGGTTGCCCGCCACCAGCTCGAGCATGAGCAGATCCTGCCGCAGGCCGGCTGGGTGGAGCACAATCCCGACGAGATCTGGGAGCGCACCCGCACCGTCATCAAGAGCGCGCTCGCGGGGGCGAACCTCACCTACCGGGACCTGGCCGCGGTCGGCGTCACCAATCAGCGGGAGACCACCATCGTGTGGAACCGCAAGACCGGCCGACCCTTTTACAACGCCATCGTCTGGCAGGACACCCGGACCGATCGCATCATCTCCGAGATCGACAAGGCCGGGCACACCGAGCTGATCCGCGAGCGCGCCGGTCTGCCGCCCGCCCCGTACTTCTCCGGCGGCAAGCTCAAGTGGATCCTCGACAATGTCCCGGGCGTGCGGGAAGCCGCCGAACAGGGTGATGCCCTCTTCGGCACCCCCGATACCTGGATCATCTGGAATCTCACCGGCGGCATGCACGGCGGCGTGCACGTCACCGATCCCACCAATGCCTCGCGCACCATGCTGATGGATCTCGAAACCCTGGACTGGGACGACGAATTGCTCGCCGTGTTCGGGGTGCCGCGAGCGATGCTGCCGCGGATCGCGCCGTCCGCGAACCCCGAGACCTTCGGCACCACCAATCCGGACGGCCCGTTCAAGGGTGCGGTGAAAATCGCCGGTGTACTGGGCGATCAGCAGGCCGCGACGGTCGGGCAGGTGTGCTTCCGCCCCGGTGAGGCCAAGAACACTTACGGCACAGGGAATTTCCTGATGCTCAATACCGGTACAGAGATTGTGCACTCCAAGCACGGCTTGCTCACCACCGTCGCCTACCAATTCGGCGACGAGAAGCCGGTTTACGCACTGGAAGGGTCCATCGCCGTCACCGGTTCGGCCGTGCAGTGGCTGCGTGATCAGCTCGGAATCATCTCCGGCGCAGCGTATATCGAGAACCTGGCGCGCCAGGTGCCGAACACCGGCGGCGTGTACTTCGTACCCGCCTTCTCCGGCCTGTTCGCCCCGTACTGGCGGGCGGACGCGCGCGGCGTGATCGTCGGCCTGTCGCGCTTCTCGAACAATGCCCATCTGGCCCGGGCCACATTGGAATCCATCTGCTACCAGACTCGCGACGTGGTCGAGGCCATGCAGCAGGATTCCGGGGTGAAGCTCGATACCCTGCGGGTGGACGGCGGCGTCACCACCAACGAACTGGCCATGCAGATCCAGGCCGACTTCCTCGGTGTCCCGGTCTCGCGGCCGGTCGTCTCCGAGACCACCGCCCTCGGCGCGGCCTACGCGGCCGGGCTGGCGGTCGGGTTCTGGAAGAACACCGACGAACTCGTCGCCAACTGGCACGAGGACAAGAACTGGCAGCCCACCTGGAGCGAGGAGCAGCGGCAGCGCGGTTACGCGCGCTGGCTCAAGGCCGTGTCGCGCACGCTCGACTGGGTCGATCTCGACGACGACGAGATGGACTGACCCGCAATGACTTACCGCACCGACGACAACTAAGGAGCATGTCGTGTCCGCACATCTGGATCCCGCCTACCGCGCCCGCGCGATCGATTCGCTGGGTGACACCGAGATCGACGTCCTCGTCATCGGCGGAGGTGTGACGGGCGCCGGCGCCGCGCTGGACGCCGCCTCGCGTGGCCTGTCCGTCACCCTCGTCGAGGCCCGCGACTTCGCCGCCGGCACCTCGAGCCGGTCCTCGAAGCTGATTCACGGTGGCCTGCGCTACCTGGAGCAGTACGACTTCGCGCTGGTGCGTGAGGCTTTGAAGGAACGCGGCCTGCTGCTCAACAAGCTGGCCCCGCACCTGGTGCACCCGGTGTCGTTCCTGTTCCCGCTGCAAAAGCATTACGAGCGCTTCTACATCGGCGCGGGCATCGCCCTCTACGACACCATGGGCGGCGCGCGTTCGGTGCCGATGCACCGGCACCTGAGCCGTTCCAGCGCACTGGATTTGGCGCCCGCGCTGAAGGAAGACGCCATGACCGGCGCGATCCGCTACTACGACGCGCAGGTCGACGACGCCCGCCACACCATGATGGTCGCCCGCACCGCCGCCCAGCACGGCGCGACCGTGCTGACCCGCACCAAGGTCACCGGCCTGCTGCGCGAGGGTGAGCGGGTCGTCGGCGCGAAGGTGAAGGATCTGGAAACCGGTCTGGAGCACAGCATCCGGGCCAAGACCGTGATCTCGGCGACCGGCGTCTGGACCGACGACATGATCCGGATGACCGGCGTGGACTTCCCGTTCCACGTGCGCATGTCCAAGGGCGTGCACATCATGGTGCCGCGCGATCGGCTGAACATGGACACCGGCCTGGCCATGAAGACCGAGAAGTCGGTGCTGTTCGTGATCCCGTGGGCCGAGCACTGGATCATCGGCACCACCGACACCGACTGGACGCTGGACAAGAACCACCCGACCGCCAGCGCGGCCGATGTGCAGTACATCCTCGATCACGTCAATTCGCTACTGCGCGAACCGCTTACGCGCGCCGATATCGTCGGCACCTACGCGGGTCTGCGTCCGCTGATGACCGGCGCGTCCAAGGAGACCTCGAAGCTGTCGCGTGAGCACGCGGTCGCCGAACCGGCTCCCGGGCTGTTCGTCATCGCGGGCGGCAAGTACACCACCTACCGGGTGATGGCCTCGGACGTGATCGATGCCGCCGCCGAACGTCTCGGCAGCGATGTCGCCCCGTCGGTCACCGCGAACCTGCCGATCCTGGGCGCGGTCGGCTACCAGGACATGCTGGACGATATCGCCGGTGTCGCCGAGCGGGCCGAGGTTCCGGTCGCGGTGGTCGAGCACCTGCTGGGTCGTTACGGTTCGCTGGCCAACGAGATCTTCGATCTCATCGCCGCGGTTCCCGAACTGGCACAGCCGATTCCGGGCGCCGAGGAGTACATCGCCGCCGAGGCCGTCTACGCCGTCACCCATGAGGGCGCGCTGCACCTGGACGACCTGCTGACCCGCCGCACCCGCATCTCCATCGAGGTTCCGGACCGCGGCCTGAAGGCGGCCCCCGAGATCGCCCGCCTGATCGCGCCCCATCTGGGCTGGGACGACGACCGCACGAATGCCGAGATCAACCGCTACTACGACCGTGTGCACGCCGAGCTCGCGGCCAACGAGGCGAACGACGACGAGGCGGCCAACGCGGCACGCCTGGTCGCGGTGAGCTGATCTCAGCACCTCTCCACGGATAGACCGAAAGCGCTGTGCCGGAAGGATTTCCGGCACAGCGCTAGTGGTCGTTGCGGCGCTTTCCGGCGCTATATCGGAGTTTGTCTCCAGGCCCCCGAGGCCCTAGCGTGTTCCTAGAGATTTGCCAGACGAAAGACCGTAGAGTCTGATTCGGCATCGCAGCGACCGCCGATCGGGAGGCGCAATTATGGACTTCAGCTCGATTTTCCTCAGCGAGGCACTGGGCACGGGAGTGCTCATCCTGCTCGGCGCAGGCGTGGTAGCCAATGCATTGCTCACCAAATCCAAAGGGCTGGACGGCGGCTGGCTGCTGATCACCTTCGGTTGGGGCCTGGGCGTCTTCGGCGGCGTCTATGTCGCCTACAAAACCGGCGGCCACCTGAACCCCGCCGTGACGATCGGCAACCTCTTCGCCGGCGCCGACGAATACGCGCCCGGCGTCGCCGTCAACTTCACCAATACGGTCGCCTACATCTCGGGCCAGCTGGCCGGCGCCTTCATCGGCGCCTGCCTGGCCTTCCTCGCCTACAAGCAGCACTTCGACGCCGAACCCGACGAATCCAAGAAGCTGGCCGTCTTCTCCACCGGGCCCGCCATCCGCTCCTACCGCTGGAACTTCCTCACCGAAGTAATCGCCACCTTCGCCCTCGTCTACGTAATCCTCGCCTTCGGTCACACCCCCAGCGGCCTCGGCCCCCTGGCCGCCGCCCTCCTGGTCGTAGGCATCGGCGCCTCCCTGGGCGGCCCCACCGGCTACGCCATCAACCCGGCCCGAGACCTGGCCCCCCGCATCGCCTACGCCCTCCTCCCGACCGGCCGCGCCGCGAACGTCCTCCCCGACCGCGTCCCCGCCGACATCAGCGCCGGCGGCTCCGCCCAGCGCATCCCCGAACAACTCCCCGCGCACGCGACTCCGGCGCGCAAAACCGCCGACTGGGGCTATGCCTGGGTCCCAGTCCTGGGCCCCCTCCTGGGCGGCGCCCTAGCCGGCCTAGCCGCCCAACTCTTCCTCTAACCGATCGAGTGGCACACCAGTGCGGGGATTTGCCCGATTCACCCACACTGGTGTGCCACTCAACCGCCCACGCAACCTTGGGCGGGGTTAGGCGCCGACGCTGGATAGTTCGCCGGGGGTGGCGCCGAACTGGTGGAAGTGTTCGGGGCCCACCTCTACGAAGATGGCCCGGGAGGTGGCTATCGGGGTGTCGGCGTCGGTTAGGGCGGTGTCTATGTAGAGCTTGCGGCCTTCTCGGGCGGTTAGGCGGGAAGTGAGGGTCAGTTCTCGGTGGAGGCGGGCGGGGGCGGTGAAGGTTACGTCTAGTTTGACGGTTACGGCGGGGATTTGGAGGGGCATCAGGAGGGAGCCGGAGGCTTCGTCGAGGGCGGCTGCGACTATGCCGCCGTGGGCTACGCCGGGGGCGCCCTGGTGGCGGTCGTCCATGGTGAAGGTGCCTACTACCAGGTCGCCTCGGCGTTCGAAGGTGATGCGGGGAGAGGCGGGGTTGGCGGGGCCGCAACCGAAGCAGCCGGAGTGATGGGGTGGGAACGGGCCCTCGGCGAGGCGGTCACCCAGGGGGAGCGGCTTGGGGGCGCGTTCTTGTTCCATACGAGAAAGTTAACCCAGATTCAGTTCTGACGACAAGAGGTCGTAGGAGCAGGCACATCTGGGCGCTATCTCAAATATTGGGAATTGAGTTTCATAGTTTGGAACCTGACTGCTTCAATGAGCGCAACGCAGTACGCACGAGATCATCTGGAGGTCGTCATGAAGCGCACCTTGGGCACCATCGCCGCCGTCACTATCGCCGCGGCCGCTGCCGCCGGAGCCAGTGCGTGTGGCACCGACGACAGCGGTACCGAATCCATGAAGCCCGGCGTCAGCGTTCGGTCCGCAATACCGTCCAGTGCCGCTCGTTTCGATGTCACCAGTCCGGATATCGCTGCCGGGCAGTCGATTCCGCGTCCGCAGTGGGCGAATTCTTTCGGTTGCACGGAGGCCGGTAAGGCGCCGCAGGTGACGTGGTCGGGAGCGCCTGCCGGCGCGCGGAGCTTCGCGATCACCATGTTCGATCCGGATGCCCCTACCGGCAGCGGCTTCTGGCATTGGCTGAACTGGGATATTCCGGCGCAGGCGAGCGAATTCGGCACTGGCGCAGCAGGAGTCGCGGGCACCAACGATGCCGGGGGCACCGGCTATCTGGGGCCGTGCCCGCCGGCCGGGGACAAGGCGCACGATTACGTGATCACCGTGGTCGCGCTGGATACGCCGAGCTTGGGACTGCCTGCGAATACGCCGCCCGCCGTGGCCACCTTCACCATGAACAGTCACATCATCGGGTACGGGCAGTTGATCGCGACGGCGCAGCGGTCGTGAGGAATGGCGAGCGCCGCATCGGATTGCTCCGATGCGGCGCTCGCGGGGGTTTCGGGTCAGTTCTTACTAGAGGCCGCCTTGCCCTTGCTGGGGTTCTTCGAGGCGCTTTTGCCATTTCCGTTGGCGTGCTCGGACTTAGAGCCTTTTCCGGACTTCCCGACGCTCAGGATCGACTCTTCTTCGAGCTTGGCGTCGGCCTTCTTGCCGCCGGTGTGGTGGATCGCCTCGATCTCGAGGCCGTTGTCGTCGGCGTCGATGCGGACCGTGTCACCGGGGGCGAGGGCGCCGTCCAGCAGCTGCTTGGACAGGGCGTTGTCCAGTTGCTTCTGTACCGTGCGCTTCAGGGGGCGGGCGCCGAATTCCGGCTGGTAGCCGTTCTCTGCGAGCCAGTCCATCGCCTTGTCGGAGACGTCCAGGTCGATATCCTGGGCGTGCAGCCGACGCCGGGTGCCGTCCAGCACCAGGCCGACGATATTGCGCAGCTGCGCCTGATCCAGGCGGTGGAAGATGATCTGTTCGTCGAGGCGGTTCAGGAATTCCGGGCGGAAGTGCCGGCGCAGGCGCTCTTCCAGTTGCGGGGTGATGGAATCCAGGTCGCCGTCCTTGGCGGACAGAATGAGGTCCGAACCGATATTGCTGGTCAGGATCACGATGGTGTTCTTGAAATCGACTGTGCGGCCTTTGGAGTCGGTGACGCGGCCGTCGTCCAGGAGTTGCAGCAGGACGTTGAAGACGTCGGGGTGGGCCTTCTCGACCTCGTCGAAGAGGATCACCGAGTAGGGCTGGCGGCGCACCTTGTCGGTGAGCTGGGCGGCATCGTCGTAGCCGACGTATCCGGGTGGCGCGCCGACCAGGCGGGACACCGTGTGCTTCTCCTGGAATTCGCTCATGTCGAAGCGGATCAACCGGTCTTCGTCACCGAATACCTGCTCCGCCAAGGCTTTCGCGAGTTCGGTTTTGCCGACGCCGGTGGGACCGAGGAACAGGAACGAGCCGATGGGACGGTTCGGATCCTTCATGCCGGCGCGGGCCCGGCGCACCGCTTCGGAGACCGCGACGATCGCCTCGTCCTGGCCGATCACCCGTTTGTGCAGCGCCTCTTCGAGTTTCAGTAACTTCTGGCGTTCCTCGGTGGTGAGGTCGGCGACCGGGATGCCGGTCTGCCGCGACACCACCTCGGCGATATCGGTGATCTCCACGGTCGGAATGGAGGTGCGATCGACTTCGTCTTCGGTCTGCTGCTCGAGTTCGGCGATCTGCGTTTTGAGCTTGTTGGCCTTCCCGTAGTCCTCGCCCGCGACCGCGGCGTCCTTCTCGCGATTGAGCCGGCGCAGCTCCTCGTCCAGCTCGCGCACCTTGGGATCCGGTGTGCGCGTGCGCAATCGGACCCGCGCACCCGCCTGATCCACCAGGTCGATGGCCTTGTCCGGCATGAACCGGTCGGTGAGGTAGCGGTCGGAGAGTTCGGCCGCGGCGATCAGCGCCTCGTCGAGGTAGCGCACCTGATGGTGTTCCTCGTACACATCCACCAGCCCGCGCAGGATCTCGATGGTGTCGGCCACCGACGGCTCGCTCACCATGACCGGCTGGAAGCGGCGCTCCAGCGCGGCGTCCTTCTCGATGTACTTGCGGTACTCGTCGATGGTGGTGGCGCCGATGGCATGCAGTTCGCCGCGAGCCAGAGCGGGCTTGAGCATATTTCCGGCATCCATCGAGCCCTCACCGCCGCCGCCCGCGCCGACGATGGTGTGCAGTTCGTCGATGAAGACCACCAATTCGTCGGAGTGCGCGCGCACTTCGTCGAGCACCTTGGTGAGTCGCTCCTCGAACTCACCGCGATACTTGCTGCCCGCGACCATCGAGCTGACATCCAGGGCTATCACCCGGCGATCGGTGAGGGTGGCGGGGACATCGCCGTTCACGATGCGCTGCGCCAGCCCCTCCACGATCGCGGTCTTGCCCACGCCCGGGTCGCCGATCAGCACCGGATTGTTCTTGCGCCGCCGCGACAGGATCTCGATGGTCTGCTCGATCTCCTCGGCCCGGCCCACCACCGGATCCACCCGGCCCGCGCGCGCCTCGGCGGTCAGATCGCGGCCGTATTCGTCCAGGGTCGGGGTCTCGCTCGGCGGTTTCGGTGCGTTCGGCGCGGTGCTCGCGGGCATCTTGGCCCCGGCGAGCGCCTGTGCGGCGGGGCTGTCGGTGGCGGCGATACCCAGCAGAATGTGCTCGGGACCGATGTAGCTGCTGCCCGCCTCGGCCGCGCTGCGCTGTGAATTGCGCAGGGCCAGTTTGGCGGCGGGGCTCAGGGCCAGGGCGTGATCGCCGCCGTGCGCGCCGACACCGCTGCCCGCGGCCTCCCGCATGGTGGCGCGCAACTGCTTCGGGTCCCGGCCGATCTCGGCGATGATGCTCGCTGCCGGTTCGATCTCGGCGGCCGCGTAGAGCAGGTGCTCGGGGGTGATCTCGGCGCTCCCCCAATCGTGTGCGGCCTGCCGCGCACCCGCCACCACCTGCTTAGAGCTTTCGCTCAGCAAACGACTCAGGTCGATTCGCTGCACCGGCGGCTGCCGGGACATCCCGGAGCTGAAGAAGCGGTTGAAGATGTCGTCGAACGAGTCGAACGAGTCGAACGATCCCATCGAACCTGGCCAACCCTGAGTCATGATCACCTCGTGGCATCGGGTGGCGCGGTGGCGCACTCGGATCCAGCCGGAGCGTGCCGACGCGTCAGCTAACGGATGGCGAACTCGGCTCCCACAGTAGTAGCCTCGCCGGTGACGGCAAGACGCTGTGACGAGTTTGTGTTCGGATACCGGACCGACCGATCGGAGCCAGATGAGCGCCATCCACGACGAGTTGGATTCCGGGGCGAAAGCGGTGGCCGATCAGGTCGTCCGGTGGCGGCGTCACCTGCACCAGCATCCGGAGCTGTCCAATCGGGAAGTCGATACCGCCGCGTTGATCGCCGACCATCTGAACTCGCTCTCGCTGGACGAAGTGCGCACCGGCATCGCCGGGCACGGAGTGGTGGGCGTACTGAAGGGCGGGCTGCCCGGGGATCGGGTCATCGCCCTGCGCGGCGATATCGACGCGCTGCCGGTGCCCGACCTGTGCGGCGTGCCGTTCGCCTCGCACGTGGTGGACGAGAACTATCCGGGCGGGCCGTTCCCGGTTTCGCACGCCTGCGGGCACGACTGCCATACCGCCATGCTGATGGGCGCGGCCACGGTGCTCGCCGGGGTGCGCGAGAAGCTGCCGGGCACAGTGCTTTTCGTGTTCCAGCCGGCCGAGGAGGGGCCGCCGGTCGGCGAAAAGGGCGGGGCGCGTGAGATGCTCGCGGAAGGGGCGCTGGATCATCCGGCGCCGACGATGGCGTTCGGGTTCCATGTGACGCCGTATCCCAAGGGGTACATCGGTTATCGGGTCGGCAATCAGTTCGGCGCGTCCTGCCTGATCAAGATCGTCATCACCGGGCAGCAGGTGCACGGCTCCACCCCGTGGATGGGCATCGATCCGATGCCCGCGGCGGGCGCGATCCTCACCGGCATCGGGCAGATCTACCGGCAGGTCAGCGCTTTCGACCCGGTCACCGTCAGCATCGGGCACGTCGAGGATGTGGGGCGGTTCAACATCATCGGGCAAACGGTCACGCTGTGGGGCACCGTTCGATGCTCGGTGGAGGCCGATATGGGCGAGGTGCAGCGGCGGGTGCGAACCCTCGCCGCCAACTCCGCGCAGGCATACAACTCCTCGGCCACCGTGGAGTTCCTCCAGGATGTGCCCGCGGTGCACAACGAGGCGGCGTGGGTGGAGGCCGGACTGCCCACGTTCCGGCGGGTGGCGGGCGAGGACCGGGTGGTCCGGACGGGAGCGACGCTCGGCTACGACGACGTGTCCGAGTTCGTGAACAAGTACGGCGGGTTGTACGTGACGCTCGGGGTGCAGGACGCGGAGTTGAACGACGACGGCCTGCCGGTGCCGATTCCGGGCGGGCGCGGGTTGTTCATGAACCACAATCCGCACTTCTACGCCGATGACGACACCCTGATCACCGGGGTGCGGCTGCACAGCCAGGTGGCGTTCGACCACCTCGACGGTGCACTCAGCCCGAAATAGGCTGCGCGGCAAGGAAGGTCAGATGCCCGCCCCCACCGGGGCGAAGGGCGCGTAATCGCGGACGTGGCCGTCGGTCCAATCCCACAGCGACAGCGGATCGACGGCGACGCCGCGTTGCAGCACCAAGCGCCAGCCGTGCGGCTGTTTTTCCCAGATGTCGCCGTCGCGGTCCACATAGAAGCCGACGTGATCCGGCTCGATTCCGGTTTCACCGAATCCGCGGGGGAAATCCGATTGCTGGGACATGCCAACCGCCCTTCGCTCTGCTTGCTTCCACCCGGAAGTATCGGGCACGGCTCTTCCGGTTGACTTCCAGCCGAGTTGTGAAACCATCTCCATTACTTAGCAACGCGAATGGATTTCTTAGCACGGGTTTACGCAGGTCGACAGGCCCTCCAGTAACTATTCGACAACTGTTTAGCAACCTTTTGGCATCTTCAGGTTTTTGCGGGATAGTGCTCTTCTTGCGGCGAACGTCCAGTTTGCTTTCGGGGCGTAGGAGGGCGCGAATGACCGGAGCGGAACTGCGGGTACTCGGGCCCCTGCTGCTGTCGGTCGGCGGGCGGGCCGTTCCCCTCGGTACGCCCATGCAGCGCGCCGTGCTCGGACGGCTCATCGTCGCCCGAGGTCAGGTCGTATCGACCGAGCGCCTGATCGACGATCTCTGGGACGGACAGCCGCCGGCCAAGGCCGCGTCGGTGCTCCAGGTGCATATTCACAATCTGCGGCGACTCTTCGAACCGGATCGCCCGCGGCGGGCGCCCGCCCGCTACATCGTGTCCGAATCATCCGGGTACGCCTTGAAAATGGCCGAACGGGCCGTCGATGCCTGGGCTTTCGAAGAACAGCTGCGCAACTATCAGGAAATCATCGGCAATCATCGGGGAATTCCGGATCCGGCGGTGCGCAGCGGGCTGCTGGAGAACGTGCTCGCCCAATGGCACGGGCCCGCGTTGGAAGCCTTCGCCGATTCGGAATGGGCTGCGCCCGAGGCCGATCGGCTCACCGAACTGCATCTCACCGCCGTCGAACTCGAAGCACAGGCGAAACTCGAACTGGGCCGCGCCGGGGAGGTGGCGCTGACGCTGCGACCGCTGTTCGAGGCGCATCCGGGGCGGGAGGAGGTCACCCGGCTGCTGGCGGCGGCGCAGTATCGGCTCGGGCAGCAGCTGGAGGCGCTCACCACGATTCGCCGGGCGCGCGAATTCCTCAACGAGGAGTACGGAATCGATCCCGGAATCGCGTTGCGGCAGTTGGAGATCGCGATACTCAATCAGGCCGTGGATCCGGAGCCGTGGATGCGCGGCGCCGGAATCGCAGTGGCGCAGGGGCATTCGGGCGCGACTATCACCACCCCCGGACCGCCGCCGGATGCGTCTTCGAACGGCGGCGTTCCGAATGCGATGGCCGAGCCCGGCGCAGTGCCCGGTTACGCGGCCGAACTCGCCGAGATCCTCGGGATCGCCGAGGGGGTGGGCGGCGGGGTCCGGCCCGCGGGCGGCGGGCGCTTGCGGCTGGCGTGGATCACCGGCGAGACCGGGATCGGGAAGACGACGCTGGCCGAGAACGTGGCCGGCGGGCTCACCGGCGCGGGATGGACGGTGGCGGCCGGCGGTTGCCCGGAGATAGAGGGCGCGCCCCCGGCCTGGGCCTGGTCGGAGATCCTGGCCGGCCTGGACGCCTGGACCGCCGAGGCCGAGGCGATCGGTACCGATGACCCGTTCACCCTTTCCCGCACCATCGCCGAACGATGCAGGCGCGCTGCGGCTTCCGGGCCGGTGACCCTGCTGCTGGAGGATGTGCAGCGCGCCGATACCGCGACCTTGCAGGTACTGCGGCAGGTGGTGAGCTGGCTGCGGGACGAACCGGTCTTCGTGCTGCTGACGCTGCGGCGGTCGGAGGCCGGTCCGGGGGTACACACCACGGCGGCGGCGCTCGCGCCGCATACCGCCACCTGGGCGGAGCTGAGCGGGCTGGATCTGGCGGCGACCCGGAGCGCGGTGGCGGCGGCCGGGCTGGGGCCGGTCGGCGAGGAGTTGCTGGCGCAATTGCATCACCGGGCGGGCGGGAATCCGCTGTTTGTCCGTGAGCTGGCCAAACTCGTTGCGGCGCAGGGGAATATGGATCAAGTTCCGGATTCCATCCGGGAGATCGTGAATACCCGGATCGCGCGGCTGCCCGCCGGGGTGGCCGAGGTGCTGCAACATATTTCGATCTGGGGGCCGGGCGTCGAGCTCGGGATACTGAGCCTGGACACGGGGCTGCGCGAAGCGGAGTTGATCGACCTGGTCGCGGCCGCCGAGGATGCGGGGTTGGTCGGAACCCGCCGCAACGGCAGCATCACCTTCGAACACAGCCTGCTGCGCGATACCGTTTACCTCGGCATTCCCGCCCTGCGTCGCGGCCGGATGCATTGGGCCGCACTGGAACTGCTCGAGGCCAATGCCCACGCCTACCCCGCCCTGGCCCGCGATCCCGACGTCCTGGCCCGCCATGCGATGCTCGGGGCCAGCTCCGAAACCGCGAGGCACGCAATCGAATACGTCACCGCCGCCGCCCGGCGCCGGATGCGCCGCCGGATGCGGCACGAGACGGTGCCCCTGGCCCGGGCGGCCGTCGAACTCCATCAGCTCGCCGGTCACGATAGCGAGCACGCCGACCGCGCCGACCGGCACGCCCTGCTCGACGCGCGTTGCACCCTGGTCTCCGCCCTGGCCTACGACAATCGTCACCGCGAGGCCCGCGCCGAACGCGGTCGCGCCCTCGACCTCGCCGAACGCCTGGGCGACCCGAGCCTGTCCGCCCAGGCCCTCACCAGCTGGCGAGCCCCGGTGATCTGGCCGATCCGAGAATGGAAGCGCCCCGACAACCGCATTCGCCGCGCCCTCTCCAGCGCCCTCGCCCGCTACGGCCTGCCCCGCAGCGCCCTGCCCACCGGCCCCGACCCGGTCGACCGCCTGCCCGAACCACCGCCGGTTGCGCCGCCCGGACGGGCCGAGCGGCGAGCGGGCGACACGCTCGAGGCGATCATCGCGCGGGATGCGACGCCGGGGTCCACCCGGACCTTGATCCGGCTGTTGATCGCGGCGACCTTCGAGACGGGGGTCTACGAGTACGAATTACGGCAGCGGCTGGCGCGCGCGGCCTTGGCGGTGGCGCGGAAGCTGGGCGAAGCGGAACAGATCTGCGCGGCCATCAATGCGGTGACCTATCTGGAATTCGATTGCGGGCCGGAGTTTTCGGCGCTGGCGGACGAACTGGAGCGATTGGCCACCGCGGCGGGGCTGGCCGAGTACCGGGCGGTGGCACACGATCTGGGGTATCGGGCCGCGGCGGCCCGGGCCGATCTGCGGGCGGCGGGGCGGCAGGCGGCGCTGGCGGTGGAGTTCGCCGACGAAGGACAGTTGCAGCCGTTGCTGGATCGGGTGAGCTGCTTCGCGGCCACCACCGAGCTGCTGCGCGGGGATATCGATGCGGCCGAGCGGCTGTACGCGCAGTACGGGGAGCGGATCAGCAAGGCGCAGACCATGAACGATCGGGAGTCCCAGCTGTTCTGCGCCATCGCGGTCGGATGGGCGCGCGGCGATCTGGCAGGGCTGGCGGGAGCCATCGCGGAGACCTATCCGGTGCTGCCCAATGCGGTGACCCAGGCGTACGCGCTGGCGCTGTTGCACGCGGGTGAACCGGAGCGGGCACGCGCGGTGTTCGACGCCTCCGATCCGATCGGGACGGGG
This sequence comes from Nocardia inohanensis NBRC 100128, assembly GCF_001612945.1. Classification (GTDB taxonomy): domain Bacteria; phylum Actinomycetota; class Actinomycetes; order Mycobacteriales; family Mycobacteriaceae; genus Nocardia; species Nocardia inohanensis. The sequence continues at coordinate 64,689 of NZ_BDBK01000017.1, read as the reverse complement.
CTCTATCCGATACTGGCCTCGGCGCTGCGGGCGCGAGCGGCGCTGACCCTCGGTGACGCCGCCACGATCCGCGAGCTGTACCACTACCTTTCACCGCATACCGGCACCATCGTCGGCATCGAGACCGGGATGGCGGTCTTCGGTCCCATGGACGCCGTGCTCGCCGAACTCGCCGACGCGTTGGGCGACGGCACAGCCGCCGATACGCACCGCACCCGGGCGCGCCGGTTGCTCGAGCACATCCGGGCCGAACTGCCGCCGCGGGGCGCGCCGCTGCCCAGGGTGGCCTGACCCGCCGCCGGGAAAGCCGTGCCGCGGTATTCGCGAATAGTTCAGGCCCGATCCGTACAAATCGGCCGGCCGAGGCTACCGTCGCTCGATGTGAATGTGCTGGTCCGATGGGGTGCGACCGGACAATTTCGGGCGAAAAAACCGGGCGCGGGCGACCGATGGTCGCCCACGCCCGAAATTTCCGCTGCCCCTCCGGGGAATGCGGCGGGTTATTTCTTGGTGCGCTGGTAGGCGTCGACGATCTCGGCCGGGATACGGCCGCGCGAGGAAACCTGGTGGCCCTGGGCGCGCGCCCATTCGCGGATCGCGGTGCTCTCCTCGCGGTCCACGGCGGGACGGGTGCGGCCGGCGGCCAGCCCCGCCTTGCGCTTGGTGGAACGGCCTACCTTGCGGGCCTTCTCGGTCCAGGGTTCGAGAGACTCCCGCAGCTTGCCGGCGTTCTTGATCGACAGATCGATCTCGTACTCGTTCCCGTCGATCGAGAAAAAGACGGTTTCGTCGGCCTTCGATTCGCCGTCGTAGTCGTCAACCAGAGTTACGGTGACTTTCTTCGCCATGGACTGCCCTTCCACGTAGAGGTGCCGCTATTCGCCGAAATGCTAATGCCGCGGGAGTGAGGTTTCAAACCAGGCGCGATTGGAATTCCCCGAGATCAGGCAATTCTGCTATTACCGGAGAGACCGCACGGTCTTCAGCACACTCGGAATGCGGTCAACCGCCACCCGGAACGACCGCGGACAATGCGGGCGGCCAGTGCGAAATGCCGAGTTCCGCGATCGTATCCGGCGAAAACTTCCGCCGCCCGGGGGTCCGACATGATCACATTCACGCTGCTGAGGCAGGCGGACCCGAGCTCCCGGCCGGGCACCTCGGCGGCCGTGTGCAGGGTGTGAATCGCCGCCAAGACCGTGCGGTCGGCAAGCACGGTCAACTGCGGCACCGGACGCCGCCCGTCGAGTACCTCCAAAGCCACCCGTAGCACCGCCACCGCGAATTGTCTTGCCCCCGAAACCTCTTCACCGGCCGACGGACTTTCGCCACCCTGCGAAGGCCGTAAATGCCGCCGCCCCAGCGCACTCGGAGAGCGCTGCGAGAAACCCTTTCGCAGCACCGGATTCCGGCACGACGATTGCGTGCGCCGCCGGGCTCGGGAGGGCAGCGCCTCGCACAGTCCCGGCCGCGATTCCGATACCGGAGCGACGTACAACGGGCGATCCTCGATGGTCACCGCGCCAGCATGGCAGGCGGGAATATTCGCGCGCACGCATCGCCCGGTCTCGCGCGACCCGCGACGGGCGAGTCGCGGCGGCAACGGATTTCCCGGGCGGATGGCTACTTCAGCAGAGCCAGGCGGCCCAGCAGGTCCGTCGGGATGTAGAGCAGCGGGCTGGTGGTCCAGAGCTGACCGGACTGCGGGTCGTAGGTGCTCGGCATGGTCACGCCTGCGGGGGCGAAAGCGGTGAAGCCGCGCTGGGCGGTGGTGGCGGTGGCGCGCCACAGGTGATCCTGGAAAGCCACCACGGCGACCCGGTCGGTGGCGACCGCGCCGCCGCGCAATCCGGCGACCGCGGCGGCGACCCCGTCGGTGGAGAGATAGATCAGCTTGCCGTCGGCGTCGCGGCTCGGGTCGATGGCGACCACATCGGTCAGCCCGTAGCGGGTGCGCAGCACCTGGGCGATCTCGGTCTGCGCGTAGACCGGGGTGCCGCGGTCCCCGCGCGTGGCCATGACGGCCGCCGCCAATTCCTCGTTCACCGGACCCGGTTCGCCGATGGTGCGATCCGGATCCGCGCCGGCGGGCATGCGGTTCCCGAAGGAGTAGGCCAGGATCAGCGTCGCGCTGCTCGCGGCGGCGGTGGGCACCTCGCCGGAGCCGGTGGCGGCGGAAACCGATGCGCCGGAACCACTTCCGGCCTGTCCGCCGCCCGAGCCGGGCGCGGCGACGGCGACCGGCAGCGGGGCGAGGACGGCGACGGCCGCGGCCGCCACGAACACCTTGCGGGTAAGCCTCATACGCGGATTCTCGCCCACCGCCGCTTCACGCGCGTTGCAGGGTCTTGTCCATCGAGACCGGTTTCAGGGTCTTGCGCAGATCGGTGCGGAAGGTGGTCACCGAATCGAGCAGGTAGTTCTGGCGCACCGTCCACGGATGCTTGTCGCCCTGACGCGGGAACGCACCGATCGAGCGCTGGATGTAACCGGAGGCCAAGTCCAGCAGCGGGCGCTGGTTCAGCGTGCCCTGCGGCTGCGGAGCGACGGCCGGATAGCCGTTGCGGTCCATGTAGCCCAGGATCTTGCAGACCAACCGCGAGGTGATGTCGGCGCGCAGGGTCCACGAGGCATTGGTGTAGCCGATGCAGACCGCGAAATTCGGCACGCCGCTGATCATGGTGCCCTGCCAGACGAATTCGTCGGAGAGCTGCACCGGCGCACCGTCCACGCGTAGCTGCACCCCGCCGAAGGCGAGCAGTTGCAGGCCGGTCGCGGTGACCACCACATCGGCTTCGACCACGCGCCCCGACTGCAACCGGATGCCTTCGGGCACAAAGGTTTCGATGTGATCGGTGATCACCTCGGCCTTACCCTTGCGCATGGCCTTGAAGAAGTCCGCGTCCGGCACCGCGCACAGGCGCTGATCCCACGGGTTGTACTCGGGGGTGAAATGCTCGGCCACCAGATCCCGGTCCTTCAGGATGCGGGTGGTGAGCCCGGTGAGCAGCTTGCGCGCCGCTTCCGGCCGCCGGCGGCAGTACTGGTAGAAGCCGATATTGAACAGGATGTTCTTGGTGCGGATGACCCGGTGCGCCAGCTCCGGCGGCAGCAGTTCACGAATCTTGTCGGCCTGCTTGTCCCGGCCGGGCACCGCGGAGATCCACGTGGGGCTGCGCTGCAACATGGTGACCAGTTCGGCCTGCTCGGCCATGGCCGGAACGAGGGTGACGGCGGTCGCGCCGCTGCCGATGACCACCACCTTCTTGTCCGCGTAATCCAGGTCCTCCGGCCAGAATTGGGGATGCACGACGGTCCCGGCGAACTCCTCGATGCCCGGGAACACCGGTTCGTGACCGCGGTCGTAGTCGTAGTAACCCGCGCAGGAGTACAGGAAGTTACAGGTGAGCGTGCGGTTCTCGGTACCGGCGGCGGTGCGCTGCGCGATGGTCAGCGTCCAGCGGGAGGTGGCGCTGTCCCATTCCGCGGCAACGACTTTCGCGCCGAAGCGAATGTGCTTGTCGATACCGTTCTCGGTGGCGGTCTCGGTGATGTAGCGCAGGATGGACGGCCCGTCGGCGATCGACTTGGCATCGCGCCACGGCTTGAACGGATAGCCGAGGGTGAACATATCCGAGTCCGAGCGGATGCCGGGGTAGCGGAACAGGTCCCAGGTCCCGCCGAGGCTGTCGCGCGCCTCCAGCACGGCATAGCTGCGGCCCGGATGCTCCGATTGCAGGCGGTAGGCCGCGCCGATACCGGACAGGCCGGCTCCGACGATCACGACATCGAGGTGTTCGGCGAGGGTGTCCACAGCGCTCATGCCTACCAGTGTGTTGGCGGCCGCACCCACTTTCTTGACTCTGCGCGACAAGTATTTGATCCTGGACGACATGTCGGTGATCAGGTCCGCGGGGCTGCGCGGCTTCCGCGCCACCGTGGCCGAGCTGGGCGGGGATGCCGAGGAGTTCGCGACGCTGTGCGGACTGCCCCTGGAGGCCCTCGATACCGACGAGCTGCTGGTGCCGGATCAGGCGGTGGCGGCGGCCATGGAGCTGGCGGCACATCGCCTGGATTGCCCGGATCTGGGGCTGCGCATGTCGCGGCGGCAGGACCTGGAGATGCTCGGGCCGCTGGCGCTCGCCATCCGCAATTCGCCCACCCTCGCCGATGTGCTCGAATGCACCTCGCGGTATCTGTTCGTGCACGCGCGCTCGCTGAGCTTGACCATGGAGCCCGATCCGTACGGTGATCGCGGAGTCATCGCGCTGCGCTACGGCGTGACCACACCCGGTGCGCCGACCCCGGTGCAGGGCACCGATGTGGGACTGGCCTTCGTACACCACGCGATCGCGCGCCTCACCGGGGAACGGTACGGGCTCCGGTCGGTGGAGCTGCCCTATCGTCCGATCGCGCCGGTGCGGGTGTACGAGGAATTCTTCGGTGCGCCAGTGCGAACCGAACGTCCGGCGGCGCTGCTGCGGGTGCCCAGCGCCCTGGCCAATCGTCCGCTCTCCGGCGGGGACGAGAACCTGCATCGACTGGCGATGGCCTTCCTGGCGCAGCAGGCCGGAGGCGCGGCGACCGCGCTCGCGCCGAAGGTTCGCATCGCGCTACAGAAGTTGCTGGGCACCGCCGCACCCGAAATCGGCGCTGTGGCACGGCTTCTGACCGTGCATCCGCGCACGCTGCAACGCCGCCTGACCGCCGAGGGGACATCGTTCGCCGCGCTGCTCGACGAGGTGCGGCGCAGCGAGGCTCGCCGGTACCTGACCACCACCGATATCCCGATGAGCCAGATCGCCTCGCTGCTGGGACTTTCGGAACAATCGACTTTCACTCGCTGCTGCCAACGCTGGTGGGGCGCAACGCCGACCGCGGTCCGGCGCGGCGGACCGGCTCCGAACTGAGCTATTCGCAACGAGTTTGCGGCGCGCCGCGTGTCGATCATGCTCAGCGAGCGCTCGGCCGCGCAGGATGGGAGAGGTGATAGCCGAATGCCCTTCCTGCGCTTGGCCCTCCCCCACGGCTGTGTCCTCCCACCGCTCGGTGCAATACCTGCGGTGCGTGTGCGGCCAGTGGCTGATCAGCGTGCACGGGAAGGTGGTCGGCGCGGCCGGCGGCACCACCTTCAGCAAAACCGATCCGCTGACCGCGATCGTCGGAACCCGGGACTGAGCAGCGCTACACGAAGATTCGGACGGCCTCGACGCGATTGCCGCGATCGGTGAAGTCCAGCTGGGCGATGCCGCGGCCGGCGCGGGTCTCCACCGTGGTGGTGACGTGGCGGCCGGCGGCGATCGGCTTGCTCCAGCGCAGCCCCTTGGCGCGAGTGGTGAAGTCCTCCAGGGACATCGCGTCGCCATCGGACCAGACCAGTTTCGGCACCGGGGCCAGCACCGGGCGCGCGGCCGGGACCTCACCGCGCGCGAACGCGTCGAGGAGCTGTCCGGCGGCCCGTTTGCCGTTCGCGCCCACGCTCCGCATACCGCGCATGAAACCCAGTGCGCCGCCGATGCCTTGGTTGCCGAGCAGCTGCGGCCCCAGCTTGGCTCCGGCCAGCAGCCCCTGCGTGCCCGAGCCCATGAGTTGCCCGATCATGCCGGGCAGCTCCCAATGCGCCCGCAGCACAGCGATTCTCAGCGCGCCGTCCACCTCGGCGAGGTCGTAGCGCAGGTGCATGGGCACGTGCAGGGTGACGCCGGTGGACATGGTGGTGGCGATGGTCAGGTCACGGAAGACCGTCATCCCGCACACCACGTCATTGGTCACGTCGAAGGCGATGCCGTTGGGCGCGATGAAGGTTTCGTAGAACCGGTCGATGGCCGCGCGGCCGACGTGCGGCCGCGAACCGACCGGATCCTCCACTCTGCCGTCGCCGGCGAACAAGCCCACCCAGGCGGCCTTGTCGTGGGCGCCGACGGCCTTCGGCGAGGCTTCGACGGTCGCCAGCAGTTCGGCGGCAGTGGGTTTCGCGGGCACGGGTCCTCCAGGTGGTGAGCAAGCGCGCGCGATGATACCGGCCGGCGCCCGCCGACCGCACCTACTTGACGCCGATCGGCTTCCCGAAGAACGAGGCGAAGACCTCGCCGAAGGCCGAGGCCAGCAGCTGGGTGCCGGCCGGATCGAGCGCCAGCCAGCCGACATCGGTGGTGGAGCAACCCGATTGCGCCGGAATGCCATCGAGACGGTCCTTCATCCACAGCAGCGCGGGCCCGACGCCGGAGATCTCGGTGGCCACGTGCTCACCGAAGTGCTCGCGCGTGTATTTCACATCGGCGGAAGGGTTTCGGCAGTAGCTGTCCACCAGGGTGTTGACCTGACCGACCGGGATCACCTCGTCCGGGTTGGCCTGCCACATGTACATCGGCATATCCGGCACCGCCTTGCCCATGCGGGTCTTGTTCACCACGTCGATCACCGCCGGGTCCTGCATCGGGTCGCCCGCAGTGCGCATCATCCCCTTCAGGTTCAGGAACGGCAGCAGTTCGGAGGCGTACTGCACGCACAGCCCCTGGTGCACGAAGGCCAGACCCTTGCCGAGCAGATCCAGATTGTCGTCCAGGAACCGCTTGAAATCCGGGTATTCGCGGCTCAGGCCCAGCACCGCGTGGAACACCAGACCCGAGGTCGCCTGGCCGTGGGCCACGTCCAGCGTTACCCCGAGATCGGACGGCACGCCGCCCTCGGCCGCGCCGACGATATTCAACTCCGGCGCGTAGGACTGCTTCAGCTCGGCGGCGTGCCCGGTGGCGATGGCCCCGCCGGAGTAGCCGTACATGCCGATGCGGGCATTCTCGGTGAGCCGCATGGGCGCGAAGTCGCGGGTGGCGCGAATGCCGTCCAGGGTGATGCGCCCGGCCAAAGGTCCGGCGGCATAGGCATTGTCGGGTCCCTGATGGTCCGGGATCACCACCGCCCAGCCCTGCTGCAACGCGCCCTGCGAGATGGCGAATTCGGCGGGCGCGACGATCTGCCCGACGAGGGCGCTGGCCGACCACTGCTGCACCGCGTAGGACGGGGCGCAGTATCCGCCCAGCGAGTCCTGCGCGATCTGCATCGACACCAGCTTGTCGGGTGCGGATCCACGCGGCTTCAGCACGGTGGCGACCGCGGCGATCGGCTCGTCGCGGGTATTGGTGGAGCGGTAGGAGACCTGCCAGGCATCCACATTGAGCGGGATCAGGCCGAGATTCGCGGCATTGATCTGCTTGGCGGCGATGATCTCGCCCGGGGCCTTGTCCGCGTAGAGCGCCGCGGCCGGGCGGTAGAAGCCCGGATCCAGTTCCGGCGGTGCGGGAACGGTCACGGCCGGCGCCACCGGAACCTGGTCGGCCGGTTCGGCGTTCGCGGTCCCCGTCGCGGTCAGCGCCAGCGCCGCTGCGGCGATCAGCACCCGCGACATGCCATTGCGGCGCGCCATCCTCGTCTCGATCAACAACGTATTGCCCTCCACGCGGTATGTGAGACCACTTCGTCTCACATAATGTGAGGACTATGCCACGAACGTGACCTGGATCGCAACGACCGGTCACAGTTACCCGCGCGACCGGCCGTATCGTCGATCCTGTGCCTGGGTACCGACGCGTCGCGGCCACCATCGTCACCCTGGTCGCTCTCCTCACCGGGATCGTCTATGCCGGGATACCGGTCTACGTGCACCCGCAACTGGACCCGCTGCGCCCGGCCGACGCCATCGTGGTGCTGGGCGGCACCGCCTACGAACGCTTCGACCTGGGCCTGGACCTGGCGCGCCGCGGACTCGCCCCCGAACTGCTCATCTCCCGCTCCACCGGCGCCGACGATCCGGCCATGAACCGTTACTGCGCAGGCGATTTCGATTTCACGGTGCACTGCTTCGTGCCCGATCCGTGGACCACCCAGGGCGAGGCGCGCGAGATCCGGCGGCGCGCGGAACTCAACGGCTGGAAGCACATCATCGTGATCACCTACACCCCGCACGTGTCGCGGGCGCGCTACATCGTGCAGAAGTGTTTCGACGGGGAGATCACCATGGTGGCGAGCCCCAGTGATTCGGGTGCGGCGTTCTGGGCCTGGATGTATGTACGGCAGTCGGCGGGATATGTGCGCGCATTCGCACAGGCCGGTTGTTGATCGAAAGTTGTGGCCCGGCCACGCAATTGAACGGTTACGATGAGCGCGGACCAGTCGAGTGCGTCCGTCTCGGGGGTGGATGCGGGGTGCGGAAGGATTTCCGGTGCGTATCGACGACTTGCGTTCGATCCGGGACAGCGAACTCACCGCGGATGTGTGTGTAATCGGATCGGGCCCGGCCGGGTCGACCCTCGCCGCCGAACTCGCGGGCTGCGCGCTGCGCGTACTAATTTTGGAAAGCGGGGGTTTCGAACTCTCGCCCGAATCCGACGAACTCAACGATATGGAGAATGTCGGGGCGGTGCGCGCGACACCATATCGCAACGCGCGCAATAGAATTCTGGGCGGTAGCTCGCATACCTGGAGCGGGCGTTGCGCCCCGCTGGACCCGCTGGACTACGCGGCGCGGCCGTGGGTGCCCGGCTCCGGCTGGCCGATCGGAACCGACCAGGTGGAACCGTATCTGGATCGGGCCGCCGCTCACCTGGGCCTGGGCCCCGGCGGCCGGTTCACCGACGACCGGTTCTGGGAGCTCGCCGACCGCACACCACCCGCCCGGCAGCTGGACCGCAGCCGGCTGCGACCGTTCTTCTGGCAGATCAGCAAGGACCCGGCGGATCCCTTCGACAGCAAGCGGTTCGGGGCCCACCTGGCCGATATTCCGGCCGGGAATGTACGAATCGCGTTGAATGCCACCGTCGTCCATATCGATACCGATCCGGTCGGCCGACAGGTAGTCGGATTGCGGGTGCGCGATGCCGACGGAAAACCGCGCAGCGTGCACGCGCAGCGAATTGTCCTGGCGGCCGGGGGAATCGAGAATGCCAGGTTATTGCTCGCCTCCAATCGCGAACTTCCGGCCGGTGTCGGGAATCGGCACGATATGGTCGGGAGATACCTGCTCGATCATCGCTGCGGGGTGGTCGGCACCCTCGATCCGCTGAGTTCCGCGGCCGCGCGCGACCGATTCGGCAAATACGTCGTGAAAACGCGCGGCGGAAAACACACCTTCCTGCACGGCGTGGCATTGTCGCCGGAAATCCAGGCCGAGGAGGGATTGCTCAACTGCGCCTTGTGGATTCAGGAGGTGCCCGCCGAGGACGATCCGTGGGAATCGGTGAAGAACCTGCTGCGCGGGCATATGAACCTGCACGACGCGCGGGCGGTGGCGAGCAATCCCGGACTGCTGCTGTCGGGAGCGAAACGACGGCTCATCGATCACACGGGGCTGCCGCGCAAACTGGAACTGGTGGAGTTGCGCTGCATGGTGGAGCAGGCGCCGGACCCGGAGAGCCGGATCACCCTGAGCGACAGGGTGGATCGGTTCGGGATGCCGCTGCCGCGGGTGAATTGGCGGCTGAGCGCGCAGGAGGACCGGACCGTGCGCCGGGCCGCGGAGTTGCTGGCCGGAGAGTTCGCGCGACTGGGCTTCACGCCGCCGGAGCTGGATGATTGGGTGCGCGAAGACAGTTCGCTGCCCGTGCGGCTCACCGACTGGGCGCATCCCACCGGGGCCACCCGGATGTCGGCCGATCCCCGCGCCGGGGTGGTGGATGCCGACTGCCGGGTGCACGGCATGGAGAACCTGTGGATCGCGGGCAGTTCGGTGTTCCCGACCAACGGGCACGCCAATCCGACGTTGACGATCGTGGCGCTCGCGGTTCGCTTGGCGGACAAGCTGCGGCAGAGCTGAAGCGAGAAAACCCCCGCCCGTACCGGATGTGCGGGCGGGGGCCGTTCGCGGCTCGCTACTGCTTGGGCAGCGGGAGGTCGATGCTGCTGACCTCGGTGACCTTCCAGTCTTCCTTCGGGTCGACGCTGACCGTGTAGTACACGGTGGCGAGGAAGCCGTCGGGGCGTTCGGTATTGCTGGTGTTGACGTTGAGGTAGACGTTCACCTTGTACGCGCCGTTGTCGCGGTTCACGATCTGCGCGCCCAGCGGGGTCGGGCTGGAGATCCATTGCAGCGGCACCATGAAGCGCTGCAACTCACCCTTGCCGGCGTCGAAGGCCGCGCCCAGCTTCGGGGTGGTGTTCTTTTGCAGGCGCGCGATCCAGGCGTTGAAGTCGGTGTAGTTGACCGTGGAGACGCCGACCGCGTAATCGGTGGCGACCTGCTCGGCGTGCTTGTCGTCGGCGGCCTGGGCGTCGCGGTCACGCAGTTCGCCGCGGGCCGAGGACCACAGCACCGTCATGGTGACCAGCGCGCCGATCAGCACCACGGCCGCCGCGGTCAGGGCCAGCGTCGAGACCTTCAGCTGAATGGTCTTGCCCCCGGGCTCGGCCGTTTTCGGCCCGGCGGCCTTCGATTCGGCGGCCTTCGGCTCGGTCTCGGCGGCGGACTCCGCGTCGACCGCCCGTTTCGGTTCGGTGTCCTCGGACATCCGCGTACCTTCCTTCATTATTTGACGTCGACCTGCACGCGCACGGCGTGGTCACCGGTATTGGCCAGCGCCTGCGTGATCAGGCCGCTGATATTGATCTGCGATCCCGCGGCGCGAGTGGAGTCCACCAGCGGGCGGAGCTGCGGCGCGAGGATCTGCAATTCGGGTCCCGCCTGCTGGAGCCAGTCGCTCAGCTTGGACAGGAACGGCACCAGGCCGTTGTCTTCGAGATAGACCTGCGGGCCCGGCGCGCGGTCCACCAGTCTACCGACCGCGTCGACCAGGTCTTCCAGGGACTTCTCGAAGCGCACGAAGGCCGGGGCCGCGGCGGCGGTGGCCGCGCCCATGCCGTCCATATCGGCGGCCGCGGCCTGAAAGCTGTTCAGCAGCTGCGCGATCTTGGGCTCGCGGCTCATGATCGCCGCGGCCAGCAGGTCGCCCGCACGGGTCAGCGACGGCATCGACGATTCGGTGTCGTGGAAGGCCGCGCCCAGGGTGCTCGCCAGCGAGGCGGCCACCTTGGGATCGAGCTGGTTCATGACCTTGTTGACCAGCCGCGACACCTCGGGAATCGAGAGCGGCGATTTCACGGTCGCGGTGTCCAGGCGCTGCCCGTCACGCAGGTAGGGGCCGCCGCCGGTCTTGGGGCGGATCTCCACGTACGGTTCGCCCAGCGCCGAGAGCTGTTCGATGCTGATCACGCTGTCGGTGGGGACCTTGCGATCCGCGTCCACCCGGAAACCGACCTCGATACCGGCGGCGGTGCCGTCGATGGAGGTCACCTTGCCGACCTTCATACCGGTGAGCAGAATCGGCGAACCGACGCTCAGCCCACCGGAATTCGACAGCACCATCGAGGCGCGGGTGTATTCGGCGAACGGATCCGCCCGCACCACACCGAAGGTCAGATAGCTCGCGCCCAGCACGGTGACCGCGGCGATACCGCCCAGCGAGGCGATGGGTCCCCACTTCATCGCACCGCTCCGATCACGCGCAGGCCGGAAAGAATCGCGTTCACCTTGTCGTCCTTGGATACCGAATCCGCCTGCACCCCGGTGACATTCACCTTCGGGCCCTGCTCCACGAAGGGAATCAGCTTGTCCCGCAGCAGGGCGATGAGCAGCGACAGGTTCGAGGGCTTGGACAGATCCAGGCCCTGCCCCGAAAGCGCCAGCGGCACAAAGGCTTGCGCGGCGGCATTGCCGGAGGTGGCGAGCGGAGCCAGCCAGGTCAGCGAGGAGCCGAGCTGACCGAGCGCGGTGAAGAGCCCGGCCACGCCGCTGATCGAATTGGTGACACCGGTCATGGCGTCCACCGATTCCTGGCTCAGCTGGTGATCCAGATAGTCCACACCGTCGTGCAGCACTTGGGCATTGGTGCCCAGGCCGTTGAGCAGCGAGTCCACCGCGTCCAGGTTCGCGGCCAGATCCTGGAAGTTGCCGCCCGCGTTCTCGGCGATACGGCGGGTCTCGGCCGGATCGGCGGGCAGCACGGCGTTGAAGCGATTGATGATGTCCTGCAACTGATTGATCGCACCGCCCTGGGTGAAGGCGGCCAGCGCGGCCATGGTGTCCTCGAGCTGCACCGGCGGGCGGGTGTACTCCTGCCCGATGGTGCCGCCGTCGCGCAACAGCGAATCGAACCCGCCGGGCGGCGTGGTGAGCGCCAGGTGGATGTCACCGAGCACGGTGTTCTGCCGCAGTTCGGCCACCGTCTTGGTGGGCAGCTGCACCTTGCTGGAGATCTCGGCGTCGACCACCACGTAGCCGCCCTTACCACCGGAGTGCGCCGAATCCACCACGCGCACACCGGTAACCGTGCCCACCTGCGCGCCATTGGCGATCACCTTGGCGCGCGCGGGCAGGTTCAGCACATTGCCGAACTCGATGTGGATGTCGTAGGTCGGGCCGGACACCGAGGTGCCCGGCACCGGGACCGACGACGGATCGAAGGCACAGCCACCAGCGGTCAGAGCCGCAGCCACCGCGACCGCGCCGACCGCCCGCCTCGTCGTTCCGGCGCCCCGCCCTGTCATTCCGGCGTGCTTTTGGCCGGAATCCACACGCCCACTTCGGATCCCGGCTAAAAGCATGCCGGGATGACGGAGGGAGACCATCGCGGGAAACCGGAGGGTGATGGTTCTCATCGCGCACCTGCCATTCCGACCACCAGCGGGACCAGTGGGATATCGATGTCCGAAGGCTTGGCGCAGCGGCCCGGCTGCAAGGCGTTGAGCGCCGCGCAGGTCTGCTCGGATTGCTCCTGGGACAGGGCGACTCGTGGGGAGCCGTAGGTGATGCCGGAGCCCATCATGTGCTCGGCGGCGCTGGTCAGCACCGGGAGCTTCTGCATGATCTCGGACATGGAGCCGACATTGGCGCGCAGCAGGCGCATCAACGGCAGGGTGTCGCTCAGGGCACGCATGATCGGATCACCGGCGATGGTCACCAGGTCGTTGAGCATGGGCAGTGCCTGACCCAGCCGATCGATCAATTCCGCACCGGGGCCGATCAATTCGGTGCTGGCGTTGTTCAGAGCGGGAGCCAGTCGGAGCAGCATGGAGCGCAGGTCGCCCCAGTGTGCTTCGACCTTCTGGCCGACCGAGGCGAAGGCATCGAAAATGCCTGCCAGATGGCCGATGTCGGCGTCCGGGGCGGACAGCGACGAACCGAGCTTCTTGACGATGGCGTTGATCTCCGGCCCGGCGCCGGCGGTCGCCGAATCCAACGCTCCCAGACCACGTTCCAGCGCGTCCGGGGCCGAGGCCGCCTGCAATTGCGAGGAGAGATCGGCCAGCGCGGTCAGCGTCTCGGTGATGCTCTTGGGCGTCAGCGTCTTGGTGATGCACTCGCCGGGATTCCAGCGCGCGGGGTTCTTACCGCTGAACAGCACCGCCAGATTCCGGTCCGCCACAATGGAATCCGCGACCGTGGTGGCGGCGGCATCGGCATAGATCGGGTACTTCGCATCCACCTCGAACTCGACCGCGACCTTCGCGCCCTCGGATTCGATGGATGTCACCGAACCCACCGGGATGCCGCGCATGGTGACCTTGTTGCCCACGTACAGGCCAACGGCGTCGGGCATGAGCGCGCAGTACGCCTGGGTCTTCTTCATCGGATCGAAGTAGATGAAGTAGCCGACCACCGCCAGCACCACCACCAGGACCGCACCGGCGACCGACATGAACGCCTGCGAGCCGAGCATTCGCTTGAGCATCAGCACTCCTTCCCGGGCGCCGGGATGCAGATCGGCGGCAGCGGAACCGTCTGCGCCGACTGGTCGACGGTGACGCCGCCCTCGGGAATCACCAGCTCGGACAGCTTGGTTTGCAGGCTGTGCGCGGCGGTGAGGGTGGGCGCGAACTTCTCACCCAGCTGCTCGAGCTGTTCGATGGCCGCGTTCAGCTTCGGCTTCAGCGATTCGTCCCAGGTGGGCGCGGCGCCGGCCAGTCGCCCGACCACGTCGCTGAGCAGCCGCAGCGCCTCGGCCATTTCGGTGTGCTTGGCCTCCAGCACGGTGACCAGCAGGTTGGCGCTGTCCATCAGGCGGCCCAGATCGGATTTCGCGCCGTCGTACATGCGCACGTACTCGTCCGCCACCGCGACGGCATTGGAGACCTGGGAGCGCTGGCGGTCGAGCGCGTCCACATAGTTGGAGACGGTCGTCAGCGTGGTGCGCAGGCTGTCCGGGGCGTTCTGCAAGGAATCGCCGAGCGCGGCCAGATTGCGATTGAGGCTGTTGCCGTCCAGCTTGGCCAGCGGGGTCGCCGCGTCCTGGAAGGTCTGCGACAGGCTGTAGGGCAGCCGGACGCGATCGGCCGGAATCGCCTTGTCCCCCAAGGCTTGTGAACCGGCCGGGAACACCGCGACGTAGTGGCCGCCGACGATGGTCAGCATGCGGATGTCGAGGGAGGTCTGGTCACCCATGAAGACGTCGGAGTCCACGGTGAACTTCATGATCACCTTGTCCGGTTTCAGCTCCAGGGATTTCACCTCGCCGACGGAGATGCCCGCCACCCGCACGTCGTCGCCGGCCTTCACCGACTGCGCCTCGGAGAGTTCCGCGGTGTAGGTGTGCTTACCGAGCGGCAGCACATACAGCGCACCGGCGGCCAGCAGCGCCACCGTCAGCAGCACCGCGCCGATAATGCCGCGCCGCAGTTCCCGTTTCGCCCGGGTGGGCTCGTCGATGACCCGATCGTCGCCGAAGCGCAAGCGGGGCAGTCTCATCCGTTGCACAGTGTCACCTGCTGTCCGCCGATCAACACCTTGAGCATGCCGGGCAGTTCGGCATTCCCCTTGCTGCACACCGGTTTCCAGCCGGTCGGGCCGGACGGCAGCGAGGCGTCCGCGGCCGCGAGCACGGCGGGCAGGCGGCCGAGCAGCTCCACCGCCTGCTTGCCATCGGGGAAGATCTGGCGGATCAGGCTGTCCACATCCTGACCGCTGTTGATGCCGATGGTGCGCAGCAGCGCGTCGATGGGCCGCAGCACCGACGGCGCGGTCGCCGCGAACTGCGCCAGGCCGCCGATGTTCTGCTGCAATGCCTCGAAGATATTGCTGAGCTGGGCCAGCAGCGGCACCAGGTAGTGCACGCGGCCGCTCAGCCGATCCGACAGATCCGACATATTGCGGATCAGCGTGCCGATCACCTGCTGCCGGTTGTCCACATGCGCGGCCAGCTTGCCGATGGCGTCCATGGCCGGGCCGACGCCATTGCCATCACCCTCGATCACAGCGACCATGCTGGCGCTGAATTGGTTGATGGCCTCCGGAGAGATGGTCTGCAACACCGGCTTCAGGCCGTTGAACAGGCTGGTCACATCGAAGGACGGCACGGTGCGATCGGTGCCGATGCGTGCGCCCGACGCGATGGCCTTGCCCGGCTGCGGCTGCTGTTGCAGATCGATATAGCGCTGCCCGGTCAGGTTCTGATAGCGAATCGCCAGCTTGGAGTTGTCGTAGACGGGTGCGTCGGTCTTGACGGTCAAGCTGACCTTGGCCTGATTCCCCTCCAGCGCGATGCCCTTGACCTTGCCGACCTGCACGCCGTACATGCGCACGTCGTCGCCGACCTTCAAGCCGTTGGCATCGGTGAAAAGGGCGTCGTGCGAGTTGGTTTCACCCGATACCGGCCGCTGGATGGCGGTCAGCACCAGCATGAGCACCACCACGATCACGCCCGCGAACAACGCCAGCCGCCAGGCCGCGCCTTTCACGCTCATCGCATACCTCCCAGCAGTGGCGCGATGACCGCGGGCACGCTCTTCAGTTCGACCTCCACATTGAGCACCGGTCCCTGTCCGTTGTCCGGCATGGCCGCGCGCAAACGCTCCAGCAGCGTGCGCAATTCGGCCGAGGACTGCTGCGGGGCGGGCACCATCTGGGCGAGCGCGGTCAGCAGCGGCACCAAGGCATCGGTGGTCCCCGACAGCTGAGTTCCGGCCGTGCCCAAAGTCTTCGCCAGGATCGGCAACAGCTGCCCGGTCACGATGGCCACGCCCTGGTCGTATTCGGCGCGATTCTGTTGCAGCCGTTGCATACTGCGGATCAGGTCGATCACCTGCACGGTCGCGCCCGCGAACCGGCCGCCGCCGTCGAAGGCCGGGCCGAGCTCACCCATCAGCTGGGAGAGCGGCATCTTCTGGTTGTCGGCGATGGTGCGCTGCGCGGTGATCAGCGCCTGCGCCAGCGGCGTCAGCGCCTGGGTGTCGGCGGCGGCCTGCGCGATGACCGAGGCCATCTGCGGGGTCAGCACCGAGCCGCCCATCTGCGACATGCTGCGCAGAATCGATCCCATGGTGGCGTCGTACACGTCGGCCGCCTTGCGCCCGGTCAGGTCGATGACCGTTCCCGAGCGCAGCGGCGAACCGCCCGGCCCCTTACGCAATTCGACCTCGCTGATGCCGAACAGGTTGGCGGGCGCGTAATCCACCAGCAGGCTGTCGTCCAGCCCGAACATGCGGGAATCATCCAGGCGCAGCGAAATCCGCTGGGTGCCTTGCTGATCCGGATCGATGGCGGTGACCTTGCCGACCACCACGCCATTGGCCCGCACCTCGGTGCCGACCAGCACGCCGTCGCCGATCTGCTCGGTCCGCAGTGAAATGGGCAGGCCCGGTTCGGTTTTCTGCGACCGGTACGCCGTCCACACCGCGGTCACGACCAGGACGATCGCCAGCGCGACCGCCCCGACCGTCATCGCCTGCTTGCGGTTGACGGCCACACCCGGCATTCCGTAGTTCGCCATTCCCCTACCCCGTGAACGTGATCGCCGAGTTGAAGCCCCACAGCGCCAGCGAGAGCACCATGTCCATGGCGATGATCGCCACCGACGAGGCGCGCACCGCTTTACCGGAGGCGATACCCACACCCTCCGGACCGCCGGTGGCGAAAAAGCCGTAGTAGCAGTGGATCAGGATGACGACCACCGCGAAGATGGCCACCTTCACCACGGCTGCGATCACATCGAAGCCGGAGACGAATTGGAAGAAGTAGTGGTCGTACACACCGGCCGCCGACCCGTGCACCAGCGTGATCAGCCCGCGGCAGGCCGCATAGGACAGGATCAGCGCGATCAGGAAGGTCGGGATGATAGCGACCGCACCGGCCAGCACGCGGGTGGTGACCACGAACGGCACCGAGCGCAGGCCCAGCGATTCGATGGCGTCGATCTCCTCGGAGATGCGCATGGAACCGATCTCGGCGGTCATTCGGCAGCCCGCCTGCGCGGCGAAACCGATGGCCGCGGCGATCGGCGCGAGCTCACGCGTGGTGGCGTACGCCGACACCAGCCCGGTGACCGGGCCCATACCCAGCATGTCCAGCGTCGCGAAGGATTCCACCGCCACCGACGCACCCATGACCAGGCCGAGCACGATCATCATCGGCACGGTGCCGCCGCCCACGATGATGGACCCGCGGCCCCAGGTCATATTGGTGATAGCGCGCATGGTCTCGTCGCGATAGCGCTTGAGCGTCAACGGAATCGACGACAGCACCTGCCAGACGAAAGCCAGCGTGAAGCCCAGGTTCTCGACCCGGCGCAGGATCAAGCCGCGGCGGCGATAGGCGCGAGCGGCCCAGCCCAAACCCTTGGGCACATAGGTAGCCGACATCAGGCCAGCCTCGTGGGCAGGAACATGGTGGTGATCTGGGTGGCGACCAGATTGACGGTCACGATCGACACCACCGACAGCACGACGGCGGCGTTCACGGCATCGGCGACACCCCGCGGTCCGCCCTTCGCCTCGAGCCCGCGCTGACAGGCGATCACCACCACCAGGAAGCCGAAGATGACCGCCTTCAGCAGCGACACCCAGACATCGGCGGTGGTGGTGAAGGAACCGAAAGTGGCCCAATAGGAACCGGGCGTGACGCCCTGACCGCCGATGGCGACCAGATAGCCCGCGAGCACGCCGACGAAGATGATCAGCACGTTCAGCAGCGGGGCCACGAAGATCATGGCGACCATGCGCGGGATGACCAAGCGGTGAATCGGGCTGATGCCCATGGTGTTCAGCGCGTCGATCTCCTCGCGAATGGTGCGCGCACCCAGATCTGCGGCCAGTGCCGCCGCGCCCGCGCCGCCCAGCAGGAAGCCGGTGGCCAGGGGCGCGCCCTGCTTGATGACGCCCAGGCCGCCGGTCGCGCCGAGCAGCGAATCCGCGCCCAGGGTGTGAATGAGGTTGCCGACCTGCACCGAGACGATGACGCCGAACGGGATCGCCATCAGGATGGCCGGAATCGCGGTGACCGTGATCAGCCGCCACGCCTGGAGGACGGCCTCTTTCCACTGGAACTGCCCGCGTGCGAGATCGGAGAACGTGCCCGCCACCGATTCCTGTGCGATACCGGCGGCACGCCCGAAGGTGCGCAGCGAGGCCACCACGGTGCCGGAGAAGTTGTCGCGCACGATGCGGACAGCACTCTCTTGTTTGGTGACGAGCTTCAAAATTTCTTCTCCGTGATCGGCAACACTGCCTGCCATCAAAGCTAATGGTTACGCCGAGTTACAACAAATCCGCTCCAGGTGTGACACAGACCTCTCCGCAACTGTCCGGTACACCGGGAAACAGGGCTGGCCATGGCCTATATCACCAGCTTGACCAGGCAATCTGTAACGTGTTATCAGAGTGGATCGGCATGGCTATGACTTCTCGCACCGGGTCCGCGAACCTCCAGCCGAGGGCATTCAACGGGGTGAGCCATACCTGACGGCCCTCGAGAGTGAACTGTCAGCTATTCAACCGATTGCGCCGAATCCAGCGCTGGAACGCCCAGCGCGCTAAGGACTTACCGCCAGGAACAGGAAGCCCGAGAACAGCACCAGGTGCACACAGCCCTGCAACAGGGTGGCGCGGCCCGGCACCACGGTGAGCGCGCCGACCACGACGGTCAAGGCCAGCAAGACCATTTGGGTCGCGCCGAGGCCGAGCATGAGCGGGCCCTCGATGAAGATCGAAGCCAGCGCGATCGCCGGAATGGTCAGGCCGATGCTCGCCATCGCCGATCCCAGCGCCAGATTCAGGCTGATCTGCACCCGGCCGCCGCGCGCGGCCCGCACCGCCGCGATGGTCTCCGGCAACAGCACCAGCAATGCGATCACCACACCGACCGCGGAGGCCGGCAAACCCGCTGCGGCGATACCGGATTCGATGGACGGCGACACCGTCTTGGCCAGCCCGACCACGCCGATCAAGGCCACCAGCAGCAGACCGAGGCTGAGCAACGCCTGCTTCTTGGTCGGCATGTGCCCGAGTTCGTCGTCGTCGCCGGTCTCCTCCACCGGCATGAAGTCGTCGGGGTGACGGACGGTCTGCACCATGACGAACACGCCGTAGAGCACCAGGGACGCGACGGCGGCGAAGGCCAATTGCGCACCGGAGAAGACCGGGCCGGGCTCGGTGGTGGTGAAGGTCGGCAGCACCAGGCTCAGCGTGGCCAGGGTCGCGACCGTCGCGAGCGCGCCGCCGGTGCCCTCGGCATTGAAGACGGCCACCCGGCGGCGCACCGCACCGACCAGCAGCGACAGACCGAAAATGCCGTTGCAGGTGATCATGACGGCAGCGAAGACGGTATCGCGGGCGTAGGAGGCGGCCTTGTCACCGCTGGAGAGCATGAGCGTGACGATCAGTCCGACCTCGATGATGGTCACCGCGACGGCCAGAATGAGCGAGCCGAAGGGTTCGCCGACCCGATGCGCCACCACTTCGGCGTGACTGACCGCCGACAGCACCGCGCCGATCAGGGCCACACCGATCAGGGCGGCGGCGACGGGGCCGGGTTCGCGCCCCCAGGAAACGGCCAGCACAACCGCGGCCAGGAGCGGTACGACGACAGACCAGTAGCGCGAGAGAAGACCGACCATGATCTTCATCGTTCCAGCAAATCGGTCGCACCCACACCGAAACGAGAGCCATCCCTCCCCGCGCGCCGCGCCGCATCATTCGATGGCGCGGGCCGCCTGCTCGAAAGCGACTGCGGCGCGGCCGAAGTAGTCGAAGAGCAATTCCCGCTGTTCAGGGGTATAACCGGCGATGATCTCGCCGATGGCCCGGCGCGCCGGAGCCAACACCTCATCCAGCTCGGCGGAGTGCCCGGCCGGTTCCACGATCACCTTGCGGCGATCCCCCGGATCGGGGGCGCGGCGCACATAACCGGCCTGCTCCAGACGATCGATGAGCCGGGTGGTCGGTCCGGTCGTCAGCCCAGCGCGGGTGCCGAGCTCGCCCGGGGTCATGGCCCCGCACAGCTCCAGGATGTTGAGCGCGTACAGATCCGTCGCACCCAATCCGACCGCTCGCGCGCCCGCCTGGGCGTGCAGCACCACAGCACTCAGATAGCGGCGGAAGACCTCGTGCGGATTTCCCGCGGCAGGCGTTGACAAGGCTCGCTCCAGTCTCGTAATCTCTTCCTCAACGAAGATACTTCTCCAAAGAAGAAACATCTCCAACGCAGAAGACTAGCAAAAAAGGAACACCGCCATGCACACCACCGACGCCGACACCACCGCCATTCGCGCCCTGATCGAGCGCAGCCAGGACGCCTGGAACCGCGGTGACGGCACCGCCTACGGGGCCTGCTTCACCAGCGACGCCACCGATGTCACCTATGTCGGGACCCTCTACCGCGGCGGGGACGAGATCGGCGGCGCGCACCAGGCGCTGTTCGACAGCTTCCTCAAAGGCACCCGGCTGACCGTCGAGATTCTGGAGATCCGTCGCTACGGCCGGGATACCGCGATCGTGGTCACCCGCGGCGAATCCTCGAAGGGCAACCCGAAGAAGCTCGGAAAACTGGCCACCTACACCGTGATTCGCGATACCGACGACCAGTGGCGCATCGCGGCCGTGCAGAAGACCCGGCACAAGCCGATCATGGAGGCGATCTCCTTCAAGTTCCAGCCCGCCTCCCGCCCGGCCGCGATCTCGTCCTGACGGCGCACGACCGCCGGGTATCGGAAGTACCGGATCTGTGGTGCCGGATACCGGGACGCGGCTGGCATAGGCTGCTGGGGTGGACGAGACGAAAGACGGCGGCTCGGAACCGGAGACCGCGCTACCCCATCCGCACGAACCGCACGACGAGAGTCTGGCCGCGCGGCTGAACTGGTTGCGGGCGGGCGTGCTGGGCGCCAATGACGGGATCGTGTCCACGGCCGGGCTGGTGGTCGGGGTGGCCGCGGTGACCACCGAGACCTCGTCGATCCTCACGGCGGGTATCGCGGGGCTCACGGCCGGTGCCATCTCGATGGCGGCCGGAGAGTACGTCTCGGTCAGCACGCAGCGCGATACCGAGCGGGCGCTGCTGTCCAAGGAGCGGCGGGAGCTGGCCGAGGAACCGGAGTTCGAACTCGCCGAGCTCACCCAGATCTACCGCGACAAGGGGCTTTCCGATGCGACCGCCCGGCAGGTCGCGGAGGAGCTCACCGCCCACGACGCCTTCGCCGCGCATGCGGAGGCCGAATTGAAGCTCGACCCGAACGATCTCACCAACCCGTGGCACGCGGCGATCTCCTCCGCCGGCTCCTTCACTCTCGGCGCCCTGCTCCCCCTGCTGGCGATCCTGTTGCCGCCGGTGCCGTGGCGGATCCCCGTCACCTTCGTCGCCGTGCTGGTGGCATTGGCCCTAACCGGTTCGGTCAGTTCACGACTCGGCGGCAGCGACCCCCGACGCGCGGTGCTGCGCGTGGTGATCGGCGGCGCGCTCGCCATGGCCGTCACCTACGGAATCGGCCAGCTGGCAGACGTTTCCGGGATCTGAGCCACCGACTGCGGCACGCACACCCAGCGGGCGACGGGCAGCAGATCCCAATGCGCGGCAGGGCTGTTCGTGAGACAAGGCGCGCCGAGACGGGGCTGTTCGGCGGCGGGTATCGGGTCGGTGCAGACCCAACCGCCGTTGGGGAGGGTTACCGGAAGCAGCAGGGCGGCTTGCGTACAGCCCGGGCCGCCGACCGGGACGGCGGCGTTCACCGGAGCGATCACCGGCAGTAGTACGGCGAGCCGCTGCGCCCCGATCACCACCGGCCGCTCGACGGGATGGGGTACGGCCGGCGTCGGCGCCGGGATCGGTGGCGGACTCGTCGGGACGGGGGCCGCGCCCACCGGTCCGTTGGGCGAGCGCGGAACGACCGCACCGGTCGGCACACTGGCCGGATCCGCCGCCCCTGCCGGTAGCCGGGAAGCCGGAACCCGTTGTTCGTCAATGGATTCCGAACCTGCGGGTGGGCTCGCGGGCCGCCCCTCGTCACCGGAGGCGGTGAGCAGCATGCCGCCGCCGACGGCCAGCACCATGAGGCCGGAGACCAGCACCACCACGCCCAGGCTGCGCGGATCGATATCGCCGGTGCCGGAAGGCCGTTCGGGTTCGACGCTACCGAGCATCGTTGTGCTCCTTCGGATTCCGGGCCGTGCCGGTCAAGGGGCCGGGGGCGGAGGGGGCGGAGGTGGAATCAGGAACGGAATCAGGGGCGCGAGGATATCCGGGATGGGCGCCGGCGGCGGCGCGGCCGGTGCCGGTGCCGGGGCCTGGGGTGCGGGTTCGGGCGCGGCCGGCGCCGGGGCGATATCGACCGGCTGGGATGGCGGGGTGTAAGCGGGCGCGGGGGCCTGCACCGGTTCGGCAGGCGCGGGCGGCGGCGGGGCGGCCGGGGGCGGCGGGGGCGCGGCATTGACCGGCTGGGTCGCCGAGCTGGATCGGGCCGTGGTGGGGGTGACGGGGGTGACCTCGGCGGTTTCGCCGGCCGGGCGGTGGAAACCGGCCTTCAGGGTGCCACCGATCAGGGTGACCACCAGGGCCATCGACAGTACGAGCAGGACTACGAGCACGCGCGGCGACATTTCACCCGGCGCCGTGACACCGGGAGTGTCGCCGGTCGTACCCGCGGCGGGCTTCTCCCGCACCGCACCGAGTGCCAACGCGAACCCCTTCAGCTCGAAGCGCGTACCGACGCCGATCAGAAAAGCTCGTTCTTCACGGACGGTACACAGGTTTGCCGAGATGCAGAACGGACTACACGGTACGGAATTGTTCCAGCTCAGTATCTATAGATAACGATTGCCGAAAGATCGCTGATGGGCTGCGCAAACCCGGAACCGACGAGCGCGGGGTGCGGTGCCGATGAGCCTCACGGGATCGTGATGACGACCTTGCCGAAGGGGTCGCCCTCGACGAAGTGGCGGTAGGCGTCCGCGGCGCGGTCGAAGGGGAAGACACTGTCGATCACCGGGCGCATACCGTGCGCGGCGATGGTGGCGTTCATGGCCTCGTAGTCGCGGCGGCTGCCGACCGCGACGCGCCGGATGGAGAGGTATTTGCCGCCGAACACGTCGGTCTGCGGGGCGTCGGCGGGGGCCGGGAACGCGCCGATCAGCGTGACCCGGGCGTCATAGGCCGCTGCCGCAACGGATTTCGGGAGGGTGAGCGGGCCGACCGCGTCCACCACATGATCCGCGCCGAGGCCGTCGGTCAGCTCCTGTACCGCATGCTCCCAGTCCGGCGTCGTCGCCCGGTCCACCACTTCGTCGGCCCCGAGCTTGCGCAGCCGATCGGCCTTGTCGGTGGTCGAGGTGATCGAGATGACCCGTGCGCCCAGCATTTTCGCGTGCTGGACGGCGAAGAGCCCGACCACGCCGGTGCCGACGGTCAGCACGGTGTCGCCCGGCCCGGCCGGGATCGGCTTGGCCACGCCGGACCACGCCACCAGGCCGGCGCAGGTGAGGGCGGCGGCCTCCTCGTCGGTGAGGTGCGCGGGCACGTGCACCACCGACTTCTCCTCCAGCACAATGTATTCGGCCAGCCAGCCGTCCTGGTTCGCGCCGTACTGCCGGGCGGCGAGAGCCAGGGTCTGCGGGCCGTCCACCCAGCCGACGAAGTAGGTGCCGGCCACCCGGTCACCGAGGGCGGCGCGCGTCACCCCGTCGCCCAGGGCGATCACCTCGCCGACGCCGTCGACCAGCGGCACGATGTCCGCCGTCAACGGCAGCGGGTAGGTGCCTTCCAGCAGCATGATGTCGCGGCGGTTCAGCGAGGTGGCCCGCACCCGGACCACCACCTGGTGCGGTCCGGGCGCCGGAACCGGCTGTGCCCGGCGGCTCAGCCCGTCGAGTCCGCGCAGCGATTCCGCATGGTAGGCAAAGGCATTCATGATTCGTTCTCCTGAAACTGGAAGCTGGTATTACGCGGGGCCGATGTACTGGTGATCGCTGCGGATGCGGCCGTCCTCGTCCAGGACGAGCACGTCGTAGCCCGCGCCGCCTTCGGAACCGTCGGCGGTGGCGACCATCGCCCAGCCGAGCCCGACCAGGTTCTCGGCCAGCCGCGTCGCGTGCCCCCGGGCCTGGAAGACGTATTCACCTGGTGCGATGAACATTTCGTAGGCGCGGGTGACCCGGGCGTCGAGGGCGTCGTGCCCGCGCACCTCCAGGTAGGGCACCGGGAAGTTCAGCGCGGCCGCCGCGTCGCGGATCTCCTGCGGCGGGTCGGTCAGCACCTGGGTGCCGCCGGCCGCCCACAGTTCGGCGATCCGCTTGCGGCGGGCCTGCGGGTCGGCCTCGTTCCACAGCGCCACGTACTGCTCGGTGAGGTTGATCAGGGCTTTTTCATCCAGTCGGTTGCTCATGCCGAGAAGTTTGTCCGCCGAACGGAGGCTGTGCGATTCCCCGCAGGGAATGATCGGCCGGACGCGAGCGTCTTCCCTCATACCCTCCGGGGAATCGCGGAGCGGCGGGCGGACCCGGAGAGTGGAGGCATGACGACCATGGCGGTAGTGGAGGCGACCCCGTTCGCGCAGCAGTTGCGGCATTGGCGCGGGCTGCGGCGAATCAGCCAGCTGGACTTGGCGATTCAGGCCGAGACCAGCCAGCGGTATCTGAGTTTCCTGGAGCAGGGGCGATCGCATCCGGGCCGGACCATGGTGGTGCGGCTGGCGGAATCGCTCGGGTTGTCCCTGCGTGAGCGCAACAGCCTGCTGCTGGCGGCCGGATACGCGCCCGCGTTTCCCGAATCCACCTTGGACGCACCGGAACTCGGTGCGGTACGGCACGCGCTGGAGACCATCCTGCAAGGGCATCTCCCCTATCCCGCCGTGGTCACCCGCCCGTTCGGCGTGCTGGTCGCCGCCAATCCCGCCTTCGAGCTGCTCACCGACGGCTGCGCGCCGGAGCTGCTGGAATCCCCGGTCAATGTGCTGCGCCTGGCCCTGCACCCGGACGGCTTGGCGCGGCGGGTGCTGAACCTGCCGGAATGGGGCCGCCACATCGTCGACAGCCTGCGCAATCGGGCCGCGCGCAGCCCGGATCCGCTGCTGAGCGAGTTCATCGTGGAGTTGGAGGGATATCTGCCGCCGGTGGATCCGGGCCCGAATCATGTGGGATTCGCTGTGCCCCTGCGGCTTCGGAGCGAGGAGGGCGAGCTGCGTCTGATCACCACGCTCACCTCCTTCGCCACCGCCACCGATATCACCCTCTCGGAACTGCATCTGGAAGCGTTCCTGCCCGCCGACCAGGCGACAGCCGACATCCTCCGGGCGCGGTTCGCCGACGCCTGACGCTCCACCTCGAACGAATACTTGTCGCCGAATACTCGTAGACGTATATTTGTCTACGAGTATTGGAGGTGTTCGAGATGGCTCGCAAACGCAAGGTCGGCAACCTCATGGGCCTGGCCGTGCTCTCCACCCTGGGCGTGCAACCCGGGCATCGCTACGAGATCGCCAGTCGTTTGCGGCAGTGGGGCAAGGACACCGATATGGGTGTCAAATGGGGCTCGCTGTACACCGTCGTGGAGAACCTCACCAAGCACGGGTTCCTGGAGGTCGCCGGCAGCGAACGCGACGGCGCACGGCCCGAGCGCACCATCTATCGCATCACCGAGGCCGGGCGCGCCGAACTCTCCGACTGGACCCGCGAACTCATCGCCGAACCGGTCCCCGAGCAGCGCCCCTTCCGAGCCGGCCTGTCGGTGCTGTCGGTGCTGCCGCCCGAAGAGGTCGCCGAACTGCTCACCGCGCGAATCGGCAAGCTCGAGACCGCCATTGCCGCGCACCGGGCCCAATCAGCCGCGCTGGCAGGCACATTGCCGCGCCTGTTCACCATCGAAGACGATTACGAGCTGGCCCTGCTGGAGGCCGAACTGCGCTGGTCCACCGCACTGCGGGCGGAACTGCGGGACGGCACCTTCCCCGACCTCGAGGCCTGGCGCGCGTTCCACCGCGACGGCGTCATGCCCGCGGAGTTCGCCGCACTACTGGAAGGGGGCGAGCCGGAGCAGTCGGCCCGGCAGGACTGATCCACCGAAGCTGAAATCCGACGAGAAACCGGACCCCGGCGCCGGTGCTGCAACACCACCGCCGAAGCCCGGTCATATACCGTCTCGAACCGCGTCCGTGCAGGCGAACTCGGCACCGAGTTTGGCAACTACAGGATAACTGGGTTCTCCGCACGCGTCCCGGTTCGGGGTAATACTTCGAACCTTCAGGGAGACAACCATGTCCACCATTCGTTCCGCCATCGTCATCGGCGGCGGCATCTCCGGTCCGGTGGCGGCCACCGCACTGCGCCGCGCCGGAATCGACGCCCGGGTCTACGAGGCGTATCCGGGGCCCGCCTACGGCATCGGATCCAATTTGGCCCTGGCGCCCAACGGAATGGCCGCGCTGGAACTGATCGGGGTCGCCGACGCGGTGCGCGCCGTGGCCGCTCCGCTCGCACATCAGTCGATGTCCGTCGGCAAGAAGATGATCAGTGCGCCCATGCTGGCCGATGTCGAACCGCTGCAACTGGTCGACCGGCCGGACCTGCACCGGGTGCTGCACGACCATGCCGTCGAATCCGGGGTGCCGTTCGAATACAACCGGCGCCTCGTGGACGTCGAGGAGCGGGCCGACGGCGTGACCGCGATCTTCGCCGACGGCAGCACCGCCACCGCGGATGTGCTGATCGGTGCGGACGGCATCCGGTCCGCGGTGCGCACGCTGGTGGATCCGAAAGCGCCCGGGCCGACCTATCTGCGCATGCTGGGCTTCGGCGCCTACACCGACGTGCCGGGGCTGGATCTGCCCGAGCAGAGCATGGTGTTCGCGTTCGGCAAGCGGGCCTACTATCTGTACTGGGCCATGCCCGACGGGCGCATCGCCTGGGGCGCGAATCTGCCGCACCAGCAATACCTTTCGCTCACCGAGGCGCGCACCGTACCCGCCGAGCAATGGCTGAAGATCCTGCGGGAAACCTATGCCGGGGACGAACCCGGTGAGCGGCTCGCCCGCAATACGACGCCGGAGCAGTTGATGACGACGGGAGCCTTGCACATCATGCCGTCGGTGCCGCACTGGTATCGCGGGCGGATGGTGCTGACCGGGGACGCCATTCACGCGCCGAGCAATACCTCGGGGCAGGGCGCGTCGCTGGCCATCGAGAGCGCCATCGAACTGGCCCGCTGCCTGCGCGACATCCCGGATCCGGAAACGGCTTTCCCCACCTACGAGGCGCTGCGGCGGCCACGGGTGGAGGGGGTCGCGGCACGGGTGGCCCGGATGAATCAGACCAAGGCCGCGGGGCCGGTGGTCCGGGCGGCCATGGGCCTGGTGATGCCGTTGATGTTCAAGGCGATGAATCCGGAGAAGGCGTTCGGCCCCGAACAGCGCTTCCGGATCGATTGGGACGCAACGGTTCAGCCGGTCCGCACGCTCGTATGAGCGGCGCTCCCCCACCGCCCGCTAATGGTGGGCGGTGAGGGAGTCCGGGCTGTCGGCCTCGTCCAGCAGCTTGGCGGCGATATTGTCCATGGCCTGTTCCAGCAGATCCCGATCCCTCGGATTGGCGACATCCCAGTCATCGATCTGCGATTCCAGCCAGCGCCGCCAGGCACCCCGGACCCGGTCCAATTCCTGCACGCCCTTGTCGGTGAGAGTCAGTGTGCCGCCGTCGTTGCGGATGAAGCCGTCGCGTTCGGCCTTCTCGTAGACCGGGGCCACGACCTCCT
Source organism: Nocardia inohanensis NBRC 100128 (assembly GCF_001612945.1). Classification (GTDB taxonomy): domain Bacteria; phylum Actinomycetota; class Actinomycetes; order Mycobacteriales; family Mycobacteriaceae; genus Nocardia; species Nocardia inohanensis. The sequence continues at coordinate 36,704 of NZ_BDBK01000017.1, read as the reverse complement.
TGGGCACCCAGTAGGTGTGCGCCACTTCGTTCACCGTCGCCGCGCCGCGCACCTTGTCGAACATGCGTATCTGGCCGAGCGCCCACGCCTCATCGCGGGTCAGCGAACTGCCTGCGGCACTGAGGATTTCCGGATCCGGCAGCTGATTGTCGCGCAGTTTGCGCAGCACCCGCCCGACCGCCCGCTCCAGTTGCACCACTCGGTCCGGGGAGTCCGGCATCGAAAAGCCCTCGCCCACATCGGTGGCCTCGGCCCGCGCGCTGTCGCGCAGCTTCACCTGCTTCAGGAACCACGCCACGATGAAGCCGAGCACGGCCACCGGCACCACCCAGCGGAACACATAGTCGATGGAGTCGGCGTAGGCGGTGATGATCGGCGCGGCCTGCTCGGCCGGAAGCTGCCGCAACAGTTCGGGATTCGACGCGACCTCCGGCGGCACCTTGGCCGCCATCACCGCCGCACCGAGCTTCGGCGTGATCTGATTGACATAGAGGGTGCCGAAAACCGTTGTACCGAAAGCGGATCCGATAGTGCGGAAGAACGTCACCCCCGAAGTGGCGGTGCCCAGGTCCGCGTAGGGCACGCTGTTCTGCACCGCGATGGTGAGCACCTGCATGGCCAGGCCGATACCCAGCCCCAGGATCAGCATGTACAGGCCCTGCTGCCAGAACGGCGTGCCCGCGCCCATGGTGGACATCAGGTACAGCCCGACCGCCATGATCGCGGTGCCGATGATCGGGAACGCCTTGTAGTGCCCGGTCTTCCCGACGATCACACCGGACAGGATGGAGGTGCCGAACAACCCGACCACCAGCGGCAGCGTGCGGATGCCGGACGCGGTGGCCGAAACCCCGTCCACGTATTGCAGATACGCGGGCAGATAGGTCATCGCACCGAGCAGCGCGAAACCGACGATGAAGCTCAGGATCGAGCAGACGGTGAAGACATTGCTGCGGAACAGGTGCATGGGCAGCATGGGTTCGGCAGCCCGGAATTCGGTGATCACGAACAGCACCGTCATCACCGCCGCGGTGGCGAACAGGCCGATGATCATCCCCGAGCCCCAGGCGTATTCGTTTCCGCCCCAATCCAATCCGAGGATCAGGCAGGTGACGCCGATGGAGATGAGCGCGATGCCGAGGTAGTCGATGATCGGTTTGGTGGCCGCCCGGGTCATCGGGATGGTGCGCGCCGCCACCACGATCATCACGATGGCCAGCGGCACGTTCACGTAGAAGCACCACCGCCAGCTCAGATGATCGGTGAACAGACCGCCCAGGGTCGGGCCGATGACGGTGGTGATGCCGAAGACCGCGCCCAGCGCGCCCTGGTACTTGCCGCGCTCGCGCAGCGGGATGACATCGGCGATGAGCGCCATGGAGGTGACCATCAGCCCGCCCGCGCCAAGCCCCTGCACGGCGCGCGCGATGATCAGCAGCGTCATATCGTGCGAGAAGCCGGCGATGATCGAGCCGACGATGAAGATGGTGGCGCTGAGCTGGAAGACCAGTTTGCGGCCGAAGAGATCGCCGAACTTGCCGGAGAGCGCCGTCGCGATGGCCTCGGCCACCAGGTAGGCGGTGACCACCCAGGCCATATGCCCGGCCCCGCCCAGATCCGCCACGATGGTGGGCAGCGCGGTGGCCACGATGGTGGAGTCGAGCGCCGACATGAGCATGCCGAGCGCCACGGTGGCGAAGATGATGTCGCGGCGGCCGCGGCCGAGCTGAGCAGGTGCGGCAGGGACATCGGCGGTGGCGCTGGCACCCGTCATCGGCCCAGTATGTGGCGCTCACCAGCCCTGATCCGGCAACGACACGGCTAACTTGGCGTGGCGGGTCAGGAAGCGCGCACCGCGTAGTCGCCGAGCGCGGGCTCCAGCAGATCGAAAGCGGTGGCGATCTGCGTCGTCAATACCGCGGCAATGGCGTCGTCGGACTCTCCGGCGACGGTCCGGCGCAGGGTCTCCTCGAAGAGGGCGCGATGCAGACCGGCCAGCAGGGTGGCGGCGATGCGCGGCGTGAGATCGTCCGGCGCGGCATCGGTTTCGGCCGCCAGCGTCTCGGCCAGCAACCTTTCCCGCTCTTCGTGGAATTCGCGTAAACGCGCCACCAGGGCCGGACTGCCGGTGAGCAGCCGGGCGAACTCCGGGCCGGAGAAGCCCGCGATGATCGCGTCCCGGTCGGCCGCCGCGCGCAGGTAGGCCCGGCGCAGCGCCGCGAGCGCCGACTCCCCCGCCCCGCGTTCACGCACGGTCTGCGCCAGGCTCTCGACGAACACGTCGTGCACATCGAGCACCAGGTCTTCCTTGCGCGGGAAGTAGTTGGTGACCGTCATCTTGGCGACGTCGGCCGCCTCGGCGATCTCGGCGATGGTGACGGTGTCGTAGCCGCGCTCCAGGAACAGCCGGGTGGCGGTATGGGAGATGTTCTGCCTGGTCTGCTGCTTTTTTCGCTCACGCAGGCCCAGCGGGCGGGTGCCGGTCTCGGCGGTTGGCGCGCTCATATTGACAACTATAACTAAATCTGGCCCAAGTTCATATTTGACATATTTTTATGTCTGCTCTAAGTTTGTTCGCGATGGCTATCGCAACCGTGAGTGAAGACGCAATCAAGGACTACCTGCGGCAGATCGGGCACACCGCCCTGCTGACCGCCGCCGAGGAGTACGCACTCGGCGAACGCATCGAAGCGGGCCTGCTCGCCCAGGCGCGGCTCGACGAATCCGGCACCACCGCAACAGAACTCACCGACGAGGAGCGCCGCACGCTGACTCATACCGCCGCCGACGGCCGGCGCGCCCAGGACCATATGGTCCGCGCCAACCTGCGCCTGGTGGTCTCCATCGCCAAGCACTACTCCACACCCACCGGCATGTCCCTGCTGGACCTGACCCAGGAGGGAACCTTCGGGCTCATCCGCGCCGCGCAGAAGTTCGAGCATCGGCGCGGCCTGAAGTTCTCCACCTACGCCACCTGGTGGGTCCGGCAGTCCATCGGCCGCGCGCTCTCCGAGCAGAGCCGCGCCATCCGGCTGCCCGGGCACGTGGTCGAGGTGCTCAACAAGGTCAGGCGTACCGAGCGCGCCCTGGCCACGAAGCTCGGCCGGGCCGTCACCGCCGAGGATGTGGCGGCCGAGGTGGGGCTGCCGGTCGAACGGGTCCGCGAGCTGATTCGCCTTGACCGCGAACCGCTTTCGCTGCACCTGCCGATCGGTGAGGAGGATGCCACCGAGCTCGGCGCGCTCATTCCCGACAATGCGCCGGACCCCTCGGTGACCGTCACCGATGCCGCCGCGCACGGCCAGCTGAAGCGCGCCCTCGCCACCCTGCCCGAACGCGAAGCGCAGGTGATCAGCCTGCGCTACGGTCTGGATGGCGCGGAGCCGCGCACCCTGGAAGAGGTCGGCCGCGTATTCGGCGTCTCCCGGGAGCGCATCCGCCAGATCGAGGCCAAGGCCATGCGGAAGCTGCGCCAGCCGTCCCGCACCAAGGGGTTGGCGGATCTGTTGAGCTGATCCGGCCCAGACGGTCCAGTCCGCGCGGCGGGCCGGACCTTCCCCGGGAACTTACTCTGGAGTAAGGTAGGGCGGAGCGAGTGCGACGGTGCACATCGAACGCCGAACCTGTGAGGTCATCAGCCATGGCATGGAAGCCCAGCCAAATCTCGGATCAGTCCGGGCGCACCTTCGTGATCACCGGCGCGAACGGCGGTATCGGTGAGCAGACCAGCAAGGTGCTCGCGAGCAAGGGTGCGACGGTCGTGATGGCCTGCCGCAATGTCGCGAAGGCGCAGGAAGTAGCGGACAAGATCGACGGCGATGTGCGGGTCGCGGCGCTGGATCTGGCTTCGCTGGACTCGGTGCGGGAGTTCGCCGAGAAGAGCGGTGAGATCGATGTGCTCATCAATAACGCCGGGCTGATGAACATTCCGTTCTCGCGCACCCAGGACGGGTTCGAAACCCAGTGGGGCGTCAACCATCTGGGCCACTACGCGCTCGCGGGGCTGCTGCTGGACAAGATCCGGGACCGGGTGGTCACCCTCGCCTCCATCGCGCATCGGCAGACCCCCAAGCTGTGGATCGATGACCTGAACTACGAGAACCGGCGCTACCAGCGCAATCTCGCGTACGCGCAGTCCAAGCTGTCGAATCTCATGTACGCGCGCGAGTTCCAGCGCCGGCTGACCGAGGCCGGGTCGGCCAAGCGCTCCTATGGGGTGCACCCGGGTGTCTCGGCCACCGATCTCTTCGCACGCACCGAAACGCCCCTGGACAAGATCTCCAAGCCGTTCGTCCGGCTGGTCGGGCACTCCCCCGCGCGGGCCGCGCACTCCTCGCTCTTCGCGGCGACCGAGCCCGACGCCGATCCCACCGTCTACTGGGGTCCGAACCGCTTCCGCGGCACCCAGGGCCCGGTCGAGCCGTGCTCGTCGAGCCGCCTGTCGCAGAATCGCGAACTCTGGCAGCGGCTGTGGGCCGAGTCCGAGCGTTTGACCGGGGTCACGTACAAGTTCTGAGCGCGGCGTCGGTCCCGGGTGAGCCGGACCTCCTACTACGCGGCGCGTAGTAGGCAGGTACCGTGGGGGGCGTGTCCGCTCCCCAACGCCGCCCGGCCTTGATCCTGTTCGTGGTCGTGGCAGCAGCGGCGTGCCTGGGGCTGGGTTACTGGCAGTGGGGGCGCTTCGAATCCGGCACGGGCACCGCCCAGAATCTCGGCTACGCCTTGCAGTGGCCGCTCTTCGCCGGCTTCGTCATCTGGGCGTACTTCCGTTTCGTGCGATTGGAGCGCGATGCGGAAGCGGAGCAAACCCCGCAGGCGCCCGACGAGACCGCCCCGCGCCCCAAGCGCGTGAAGCCGGTCGCACCGCGCGAGATTCCCGAGGGACTGCTGCCCGAACGCCCCAAGGCGGTCAAGGACGACGATCCGGAGCTCGCCGAGTACAACCGATACCTGGCCGATCTGCACGCCCACGATATGGATCAGCGGATCCAGGACGCGGGGCTGCGCAATACCGAGAGGAACGCCGGTTGACCACCAGCGACAATTCGACTGAATCCACCGTCGCGCCCCGGCCGATCGGCGCCGCCGCGACCGAGAAGATCCGCGGCGCGCTGCTGCGCTACCGGATCCTGGCCTGGATCACCGGTATCTGGCTGCTGGTGCTGACCGGCGAGATCATCTACAAGTATCTGCTGCTGGAGGACCGCAGCACGGCTCCGCACTGGTTCTTCTACATCGGCCAGGTGCACGGGCTGTTCTACATGCTGTACCTGGTGATGACCATCGACCTGGGCATCAAGGCGCGCTGGAAGCCGGTGACCACGCTGCTCACCTGCCTGGCCGGCACCGTGCCGTTCCTGTCGTTCGTGTTCGAGCACAAGCGGACTCAGGAAGTGAAGGGTTCGTTCGGGCTGTAGGACTGCGCCAGCCCCGTCATTCCGGCGTGCTTTCGGCCGGAATCCACTGTCGCCGTGTGGATCCCGGCTAAGGACATGCCGGGATGACGGGGGCTGAGAACATGCCGGGATGACGGGGGCGCATCTTCGAAATTCAGTCCTGCGCCAGCGCGGCGAGCGCGGGCAGCAGCTGACGCAACGCCCGGCCGCGATGGGAGGCCGCATCCTTCTCGGCGGGGGTGAGCTGCGCCGAGGAGACCTCGCCGCCTTCGGGGACGAAGAGCGGGTCGTAGCCGAAACCGCCGTCGCCCACCGGTTTCCGGGCGATCACGCCCGGCCATTCACCGCGCACCACTTCCTCGACGCCCGCGGCCACCAGCGCGCAGGCCGAGACGAACTGCGCACCGCGGCGCTCGTCCGGGACATCGCCGAGCTGCGCGAGCAGCAGCGTGTTGTTGGCCTCGTCGTCGCCGTGCGTCCCCGACCAGCGCGCCGAGAGCACGCCCGGCATGCCGTTCAGGGCATCCACCGCGATACCGGAATCGTCTGCGACACAGGCCAATCCGGTAGCGGCGAAACCATCGCGAGCCTTGGCCAGGGCGTTCTCCTCGAAGGTCGCGCCGATCTCGGGCGCCTCCTCGTAGGGCGGCACGTCGTTCAGGCCGATGATCTCGATCCCGGCGATCCCGGCCTCATCGAGAATGCGGCGCAATTCGTTGAGCTTCTTGGCATTTCGGCTGGCCACCAGCACCCGGCGCGGCATTACCGCTTCTTCGCTTCTTCCGGCTCCGGCAGGGTGCCGGGGTACGGGAGGGCGAGGGCTTCCTTCTGGATCGCGAAGATCCGCTCACACCCCGCGAGCGCGGAATCGAGCAGCTTGTCCAGGGTGGAGCGCGGGAAGGTGGCGCCCTCACCGGTGCCCTGGATCTCCACCAGCGTCCCGGTATCGGTCGCGACCACGTTCATATCGACCTCGGCGCGCGAATCCTCCTCGTACGGCAGGTCCAGGCGGACCCGGCCGTCCACCACGCCGACACTGACCGCGGCGATGGCGCAGGAGATGGGCTGCGGGTCGGTGAGCTGACCGGCGGCCGCCAGATAGGTGACGGCATCCGAAAGCGCAACGTACGCACCGGTAATGGCGGCGGTCCGGGTGCCGCCGTCGGCCTGGAGCACATCGCAGTCGATGGCGATGGTGTTCTCGCCGATGGTCGACAGATCGATGCAGGCGCGCAGCGAACGCCCGATCAGCCGGGAGATCTCCTGGGTGCGGCCACCGACCTTGCCCTTCACCGATTCCCGACCGGAGCGGGTGTGGGTGGCGGCGGGCAGCATGGCGTATTCGGCGGTCAGCCAGCCCAATCCGGAATCACGACGCCACGGCGGCACGCCATTGGTGACGCTGGCGGTGCACATCACCCGGGTCTGCCCGAACTCCACCAGCACCGAACCCGCCGGATGCGTGGTGAACCCACGGGTGATCTTTACCTCGCGGAGTTCGTCATCCGCACGTCCATCGGCTCGTTTCGACACGAACGTAGCCTAGCGGCGGGCCGGGACAAGTGAACAAAGGCCCGCCCCCGGCCTCAGATGTCGAAGACCTCGCCGGGCGAGACGGCATGCACCGGACCGGAGTACACGGCCTTGGCCTCGGCGATGACGTCCTCGCGCGAAGTCCACGGCGGGATGTGGGTGAGCAGCAGTTCACCGACGCCGGCCTGGGCGGCGATCAAACCGGCTTCGTGGCCCGAGAGGTGAATGCCGGGCGGGCGATTGGCCGGATCGTGCGTCCAGGAAGCCTCGGCGAGCAGCACGTCGGCGCCCTGGGCGAGCGCGAAGACCTCGTCGCAGAGCGCGGTGTCACCGGTGTAGACCAGGGTGCGGCCATTGGCGGTGTTGATGCGCAGGCCGTAGGACTCCGGGGGATGGAACATGCGGCGCGCTTCGATGGTGTGACCGGGCCCGAAGCCGATGGGCGCGTCGGTCACCCATTGGCGCATGTCGATGACGTCGGACCAGTCGTCGGTCTCGCCGCCGATCTCGGCCGAGGCATTGCCGATCCGCAGCGAGGTATCGGAGGGCCCGTAGACGATGGCCTTCCCGGTCGGCGGATTCGGGTGGTAGCGCCGCCACACCAGCAGGCCCGGCAGGTCCAGGCAGTGATCGGCGTGCAGGTGGGTCAGGAAGATATCGACCTCACCGGGATCCAGATAGCGCTGCAACGCGCCCAGCACTCCGGGGCCGAAATCGATCACGGTGGGAGTCATGTCCGGGCCGGTGAGCAGGTATCCCGACGCCGGGGAATCCGGGCCGGACACACTGCCCGAGCACCCGATGACGGTGAGGCGCATTCCCCCATGCTGCCACGCTGCTGTCTCGCTCAAAGGAGGGATCCCCCAAATCGCCGACCGGGTCCAGCGTCACCCCGACGTAACAGGGCGGCCGGCGTTGGCCCCGCGACGATGACGACGTTCATTCCCAGAGAGTACCCATCCGGCAACCAGACCACCCACCGCCCCGAAAAGATGCCCTTGCCAAGAGATTCCGGGCTGTCCGGGCAGCACTCCCCACAGGATCGAGCCGTACAGCAACCCCACCACCACGCTGACGCCGACGAAGGCCCAGTTCCGCGCCAGCCAGCCCCAGCACAGCAGATAGGTGAACCAGCCGAAGACCAGCACCGAGGCGCCCACGTGCACGGATCCGGCCGGCCCGACCAGCCACACCCCTACCCCGGCGATCACCCAGATGATGGCGGTCGCGGCCAGCCCGCGGCCGATACCGCTGAGCAGGGTGAGCAGTCCCAGCACCAGGACCGGGAGGGTATTGCCGATCAGGTGTCCCCAATCGCCGTGCAGCACAGGCGCGAACAGGATGCCGTCGAGTCCGTCGAGTTCGCGCGGGGCCACCCCGCCGTCGTATTGCAGGCGGTCACCGCTGAGCTGATCGACGGTCTCTACCCCGTACAGCAGACCGGTAAACCCGAGAATGATCACAATGGCGCGCTGCCACAACAGCTTCACCGCACCGGTGGCGCGCGGCCCCGCGCCGGGCTTGTTCTCCGATTGCCCGCGCAGCCGCGCGATCCGGTCCGGATCGAACGAAGCTCCCATGCCGCCGCTCATCGCAAGCACCTCCTCGGCTTGCCCCCGAGCGTACCGACGTTCCCCGGCCGCAAGCCGTGATCAAGCCCAGAGTTGCCCGTCGAGGCGCTCCTCGGCTTCCTCGAGGGTGCCGTCGTAGGCGCCGGTGGAGAGGTATTTCCAGCCGCCGTCGGCGACCACGAACGCGATATCGGCGGTCCTGCCCGCTTTCTGGGCTTTCTTGGCGACACCGAGGGCGGCGTGCAGGATGGCCCCGGTGGAGACGCCCGCGAAAATGCCTTCCTCCAGCACCAATTCCCGGGTGCGCTGCACCGCGTCGTAGGGGCCGACCGAGAACCGCGAGGTCAGCACCGATTCGTCGTAGAGTTCGGGCACGAAGCCCTCGTCGAGATTGCGCAGACCGTAGACCAGCTCGCCGTAGCGCGGTTCGGCGGCCACGATCTCGATGCCGGGCACTTTCTCGCGCAGGAAACGGCCGGTGCCCATCAGGGTTCCGGTGGTGCCGAGCCCCGCCACGAAATGCGTGATCTCGGGCAGATCCGCGAGAATCTCCGGGCCGGTGGTCTCGTAGTGCGCGAGCGCGTTGGCCGGATTGCCGTACTGGTAGAGCATCACCCAGTCCGGATGCTCGGCGGCGATCTGCTTGGCCAGGGCCACAGCCTGATTCGAGCCGCCGGCCGCCGGAGAATCGATGATCTCCGCGCCGAACATGGTGAGCAGCTGGCGCCGCTCCACCGAGGTGTTCTCCGGCATCACGCAGATCAGGCGGTAGCCCTTGAGCTTGGCGGCCATCGCCAGTGAGATGCCGGTATTGCCGCTGGTCGGTTCCAGAATCGTGCAGCCCGGGGTGAGCCGGCCGTCGGCCTCGGCCTGCTCGATCATGCGCAACGCCGGGCGGTCCTTGATCGAGCCGGTCGGATTGCGGTCCTCGAGCTTGGCCCACAACCGCACATGCTGCTCGCCGTCCCATTGCGGGGACAGGTTCTTCAGCCCGACCAGCGGGGTGTCGCCGAGCGTCGCGATCAGCGATTCGTAGCGGGCCACGGTTAGCGCGAGCCGCCGGCGACCGCCGGCAGGATGGTCACGGTGCCGCCGTCGGTGACCTCGGCATCCAGCCCGCCGGAGAAGCGCACGTCCTCGTCGTCGATGTAGATATTGACGTACCGGTTGAGCTTGCCGTCGGAGAGCAGCCGCTCCTTCAGCCCCGGGTAGTTGGTTTCCAGATCGTCGATGAGCGCGGCGAGGGTCGCGCCCTCGCCCTGAACTCGCTTCTCGCCCTTGGTGATCGGGCGCATGATGGTCGGAATCGACACGGTGACCGGCATGACTGGGACTCCTTGCTCTCAGGTGGTGACGATCTCGACGGGCTCTTCGTGGACCTGGCCGTCGAGAATGCGGTAACTGCGCAGCTCGTGCCGCTCCGGATCGCGGGTGGAGATGAGCACGTAGTGGGCGTTGGGTTCGGCGGCGAAGGAGATATCGGTGCGGCTCGGGTACGCCTCGGTCGCGGTGTGCGAGTGGTAGATGACCACCGGCTCCTCGTCGGCGGCATCCATCTCGCGCCAGAGTTTCAGCTGTTCGCCGGAGTCGAACTCGTAGAAGGTCGGCGAACGCGCCGCATTGATCATGGGGATGAAGCGTTCGGGCCGATCGGATCCCTCCGGCCCGGCGATGACGCCGCACGCCTCGTCGGGATGGTCCGCGCGGGCGTGCGCCACCATGGCGTCCACCAGGTCTGCCCTGATCACCAGCACTGTCGCATCCTTCCGCTCACGACGCGGCCCGGCCGTGGCGGCCAAACGCTGTCGTCAACAGGTGAGAATATTCGGGTATTCCCGGCGGGCCCGGTCACACCCCATGGTCAGGCCCCGAACAGGTCGCCGTAGGCGGGTATGCCCGCGACCGAGGTGGCGGACAGGATGGCGTCCACGATGGCGCGCTCCACGCAGACCGCGGCGGCGGTACAGAGCTGGTCGAGCAGCAGCAGATCGGCGGGGAAGGCCGGGGGCAGTGGGTAATTCGGCTGCTGCTGCGCCTGCCCGGTGCCCAGCGCGAAGATGGTGTCGCCGTCCAGCGGGGAGTGCGCCGGGCGGACCGCGCGGGCGATACCGTCCTGACCGGTGGCCGCCAAGCGGCGGCAGGCCGCCTTGTCCAGGGCGGCGTCGGTGGCGACCACGCCGATGGTGGTGTTCAGCACGGTGCCCTTCACGGCCAGGGCATTGGCGACGGTGAGCTGTTCGGCGGTGGCGGGGTGCAGGGCGAAATGCTCGGGGCCGTCGGTGCCGCTGCCCCACGGCAATCCGGTGCGCGGATCGAAGACCGAGCCGACCGGGTTGGCGACCATCACCGCGCCGACCGTGACGCCCGCCGCCGGTCCGTCGGTGAATTTCACACTGGCCGTGCCGATTCCGCCCTTGATGGAACCCGCCCGCGCACCGACGCCCGCGCCGACCGAACCGCGCGCGAAGTCCGGGCTCGCGGAATCGGCTGCCATGAAACCGAAGTCGGCGTCGGGGCGAATGTTCCACGCGCCCACCGGCAGATCGAAGATGACGGCGCTCGGGACGATCGGCACCACGCGGGCCGGATCGGCGGGATCCATCGGGATGCCCTCCTTGTGCTCCTCGCACCAGCGCATCACGCCGTCGGCGGCGGCCAGTCCATAGGCGCTGCCGCCGGTCAGCAGGATCGCATTCACCTGCCGCACAGTGTTTCCCGGATCCAGCAGGTCGGTCTCCCGGGTTCCGGGCCCGCCGCCGCGCACATCCACCGAGGCCACCGCGCCGCCGGGCACCCGCACCACCGTGCAGCCGGTGGCCGCGCCCGAGCCGATGGTCGCGTTCGCATCCAGCGCGTGATGGTGCCCCACCAGCACACCCGCCACATCGGTGATCGAATTGCGTGGTCCGGCAACACTGTTCACGCGGTTCTCCTGTCCGGGGCGTTACGGCGCGAGGGCTTGCAGCAGGGAGTCCTGCATCCAGGTGAGCCAGTGGTAGACCTCGAGGCTGGGCGCGCGCGGGTCTTCGGGATCCAGCTGCTCGGGGGTGTCGGCATCGATGTCGAGCGCGGTGCCCAGCGCCAGCCGGACGTCGTTGAGCGCGTTCAGCCAGGCATCCGCCTGTTCGGGGGTGAGCACCACCTTGCCGCCCTGCGGGGGCAGCGTCTCCAGCACCACCAGCCCGGCCGAGACCTTGGCGTCGATGATCTCCGGTTCGTGCAGGCTGCGCAGCGCGCTGTTCATATCGGCGCGTTCGGCGTCGGGGGATCCGGGTTCGCTGCGATGGAAATCGGGCAGCAGCCTGCGCAATCGGGGGTCGTCGGGCGGGGTGTTGTTGCCGAGCTGTAGCCCGGTGAGGGCGGCCAGATCGTCCTCGGGGGCCGAGCGGGCCCGGTCGGTGAGCAGTCCGGTGACCGCCCCGACGAGCGAACGCAGCACCTCCGCTTCGTGGCCGTCCATTTCCGAACGCAGTTTCAACCCGCCCAGGGAGTTCTTTCTGCTCCACTTCCGCACGGGTTCACCGTAGTCGCCCGGTTCAGTCGTCACGCTGCATGGTCGCCCACAGTCCGGCCGCGTGCAGGCGTTGGACGTCGTGTTCCATCTTGTCGCGCGAGCCCGAGGACACCACGGCCTTGCCCTCGTTGTGCACCTTCAGCATCAGCTCGGTTGCCTTGCCTTTGCTGTAACCGAACAGCTTCTGGAAGATGTACGTCACGTAGTGCATGAGGTTGACCGGATCGTCCCAAACGACCGTTACCCAGGGCCGATCCTCGGCCTCCAGGATTTCCGCGTACTCGATCGCCTCGGGGGTCGCCTGTGCCGCCGACAGTGTCACGTTCCCACCGGCCGGACCGGCGGCGACCCGGACAGTGTCATCTGTACACAGACCCATAACGTCCAGGGTACGACTCGACCACTGAGAAACAACAGTCCGCGACACGCCGGAGCGCCGAGTTGGAAGAGCAGCGTGTCTCCGCCGGTGCCCCTCAAAACCCCCTGGTTCGCGGCCCGGCTCGTTCTGAACCGAGTGGAGCGGAGGAGCGAAGCGGAGGGCAAGATAGGCACTGTGAAGATCGCTGACGGGGTCACCAGTACCGCGCTTCTGACGGACCAGTACGAGCTGACCATGCTCGCGGCGGCCTTGTCCGATGGTTCGGCGCAAAGGCAGTGCACCTTCGAGGTATTCGCCCGGCGCTTGCCGCACGGCCGGCGTTACGGCGTGGTCGCGGGGACCGGGCGGTTGCTGGCGGCGCTGACCGAATTCCGTTTCGGGCCGGACGAACTCGCGGTGGTCTCGAAATTCCTCGACGAGCGCACGCTGGAATGGCTGCGTACGTACCGGTTCTCGGGCGATATCGACGGGTATCGGGAGGGCGAGCTGTATTTTCCGGGCTCGCCGATCCTGACCGTGCGCGGCACCTTCGCCGAATGCGTCCTGCTCGAGACTTTGATCTTGTCGATCTACAACCACGACAGCGCCATCGCCGCCGCGGCGGCACGCATGATCAGCGCCGCCGCCGGCCGCCGCACCATCGAAATGGGTTCGCGGCGCACCCACGAATTCGCCGCCCCCGCCAGCGCTCGCGCCGCCTATCTGGCCGGGTTCGACGCCACCTCCAATCTGGAGGCGGCCCGCACCTTCGGCGTGCCCAGCGCGGGCACCAGTGCACACGCGTTCACCCTGCTGCACAGCGGATCCGACGGCGCGCACGAGGCCGAGGCGTTCCGCAGTCAGGTGGCGGCGCTCGGCGTCGGGACCACGCTGCTGGTCGACACCTTCGACATCACCAAGGGCGTGGCCACCGCCATCGAGGTGGCCGGACCCGAATTGGGTGGCGTGCGAATCGATTCCGGTGATCTCGGGGTACTGGCGCGGCAGGTCCGCGAACAGCTCGACGGCCTGGGCGCGACCCGCACCCGCATCGTGGTCTCCGGCGACCTGGACGAGTACGCGATGGCCGCCCTGCGCGCCGAACCGGTCGACGTCTACGGCGTGGGCACCTCGCTGGTCACCGGATCCGGTGCGCCGACCGCCGGCATGGTCTACAAGCTGGTCGAGGTCGAGGGCGTGCCGGTGGCGAAACGCAGCTCGCACAAGGAGTCTCGCGGCGGAACCAAGAAGGCCGTGCGACTGTCACGCCAGACCGGCACCATCGTCGAGGAGATCGTCTATCCGGCCGCCGCGCCCCAGCCCGCGCCCAACGGCTACCAGATCCGCGAACTGCAAACCCCGCTGGTGCGCGGCGGCGAGGTCCTGCCGGATCAGCCGACACTGCACGAGAGCCGGGAGCTGGTGGCGCGCGGCCTGGTGAGTCTCCCGTGGGAGGGCCTGAAACTCTCGGACGGCGACCCGGCTATTCCGACGACGTTTCTGAACTGACCGCACGGCGTGCCCGCAGCTTGGCCCGCACCGTCACCACGACATACACCGCAATGATCATGATCAGTGCGTAGGCGACGCCGCCGAGCAGTGACCGCGTGATCAGCCCGGCCCATCCGGCGGCAGCGCCCGGAGCGTCGCCGAAGTACACCGTCCCGCCGATGGTGCCGAAGGTGTACGCGAACACGCCCACCAACGCGGCACGCAGGATCCAGCCGTATTGCTTCGCCGTCATGTCGTTCCTCCCGGGCAAGGGCCGATGACGCCGCGTGGACCGGCCGGGAGCCGGGCGGCACAATGCAATACGAGAGCCGGACCGCCCGGGTTCAGCCGCTGACATCGGGAGGAAAGCCCATGAGCCGGGCCTTGATCGTCGTCGACGTGCAGAACGATTTCTGTGAGGGTGGATCGCTGGCCGTCACCGGCGGTGCGGCGGTCGCCGAGCGCATCAGCGAATACCTCGGGGTGTCCGATTACAGCGCCGTGGTGGCCACCCGCGACTTCCACATCGACCCGGGCGCGCACTTCTCCGCCACCCCGGACTACGTCGACAGCTGGCCCCCGCACTGCCGCGCCGGAACCGCGGGCGCCGAGTTCCACCCCGGCCTGAACCTCGCCCCGATCGAGGAGATCTTCTCCAAAGGGGCCTATACGGCGGCCTATTCGGGCTTCGAGGGCACCGCCACCGACGGCGCCACCACCCTCGCCGATTGGCTCCGCGAGCACGGCATCGACGCGGTCGACGTCTGCGGCATCGCCACCGACCACTGCGTCCGCGCCACCGCCCTGGACGCCCGCGCCGCCGGCTTCGACACCCGCGTCCTGCTCGGCCTCACCGCCGCCGTCTCCCCCGCGACGGTGGACACCGCCCTGGACAAGCTGCGGGCCGCGGGCGTCGAACTCGCCGGGACGCTGGAGGGCTGACCACCCGAAACCCCCGTTCGCGGAGGTTTGCGTGAGGTTGTCGGCGGAGCGCAGTAATCTGGCCGCCGTGCCCGAAATCCCTCCCGTACCGAAGCTCTTGGCCACCGCAGTACAGGCGCTGGGAGGGAAGGAACGCAAGGGTCAGCAGACCATGTCCGCGGCCGTCGCGCATGCCATCGATACCGGGGAGCATCTCGCGGTTCAGGCCGGGACCGGCACCGGTAAGTCGCTCGCGTATCTGGTGCCGAGTCTGCGGCACGCGGTGCGGACCGGGCGGACGGTCGTCGTCTCGACCGCGACCATCGCTTTGCAGCGGCAGCTGGTGGATCGGGATCTGCCGCGGCTGTCGGAGGCCCTCGCGGAGCCGCTCGGGCGGGTGGCGCAGTTCGCGATTCTCAAGGGGCGCAACAACTATCTGTGCCTGAACAAGGTCAACAGCGCGATTCCGGACGAACCCGCCGAGGCCGAGCTGTTCGATGCCTTCGCCATCTCACGGCTGGGGCGGGAGGTGCAGCGGCTCAACGAATGGGTTTCCGATACCGAGACCGGGGACCGGGACGAGCTGACGCCGGGGGTGAGCGACCGCGCCTGGCGGCAGGTGAGCGTGAGTTCCCGTGAATGCCTCGGCAAGTCGCGCTGCTCGTTCGGGCAGGACTGCTTCGCGGAGAAGGCGCGCGCCGAGGCCGGGAACGCCGATGTGGTGGTGACCAATCACGCGCTGCTGGCCATCGACGCCATCAGCGGGATCCAGGTGCTGCCCGAGCACGATGTGGTGGTGATCGACGAGGCGCACGAGCTGGTGGACCGGGTGACCGGGGTGGCCACCGCCGAACTGTCCACGGCTTCGATAACGGCGGCCGCCAAGCGCTGCACCAAGCTCATCGACGAGCAGGAGGTCGATCGCCTCGAAGGCGCGGCCGAGGCCTGGCACACCCTGCTCGACGACCTGAACCCGGGCCGCTGGGATCGCCTGCCCGACGGCGCGGCGCCGGTACTGGCGCTGGTCCGCGATGCCGCCTGGAACTGCCGGACCGCCTTGAATCCGCAGGGTTCCAGTGCGCCGCAAGGGGATCCGGAGGGCGCGGCCGCCCGCAATCAGGCCCTGGCCGCCGTGGAGGAGGTGCACGACGCGGTGGTGCGGGTGCTGGAGACCTTCGAGGAACCCGATCCGGCGGCCCATCGCGATGTGGTCTGGCTGGCCTCCGACGAATTGCGCGGCGTCGCCCGCCGCACCCTGCACATGGCCCCGCTCTCGGTCGGCGGGCTGCTGCGCAGCCGCCTGTTCGCCGAGGCCACCGTGATTTTGACCTCCGCGACCCTCCAGATCGGCGGCTCCTTCGACAATCTGGCCGTCACCTGGGGCCTGCCGCCCAAATCCGCCAATCAGGTGGATCCGGCGCTGGCCACCGGCAAGGAGGCGCCGTCGGACGAGAAGAAGCTGCGCTGGGAATCGGTCGATGTGGGTTCCCCGTTCGACCATGCCAAATCCGGAATCCTGTACGTGGCCAAGCATCTTCCGGCCCCGGGCCGCGACGGCCTGCCGCAGCCGTACCTGGACGAGATCGAGCGCCTGATCACCGCCGCGGGCGGCCGCACCCTGGGCCTGTTCTCCTCCATGCGCGCCGCCAAGGCCGCCACCGAGCTGCTGCGCGAGCGCCTCGACACCCCGATCCTGTGCCAGGGTGACGATGCCACCGGCGCGCTGGTCCGCAAGTTCGCCGACGACCCGGAAACCTCACTGTTCGGCACGCTTTCGCTGTGGCAGGGCGTGGATGTGCCGGGCCCGTCGCTGAGTCTGGTGATCCTGGACCGGATTCCGTTCCCGCGCCCGGACGATCCGCTGCTGGTGGCTCGCCAGCGCGCGGTGGAATCGCGGGGCGGCAACGGTTTTCTCTCGGTCGCGGCCAATCACGCGGCGCTGCTGCTCGCCCAGGGGACGGGGCGCTTGTTGCGCAGTGTGGACGATCGCGGAGTTATCGCAATTCTGGATTCTCGACTGGCTACCGCGCGCTATGGCGGATATCTTCGCGCCTCACTGCCGCCGTATTGGGAAACATCCGATCCCCAAGTTGTGGTGAAAGCCTTAGCGCGACTTACTAAAACGAGCTGACAAATGCAAGAACGTCTGTGAGAACACTCACAGGGGTGGCCCATGCTTCCGATCAGAAGTAAATTGGCTGTCGATACTCCGGTGACCCCCCAATTCCCACATCGGATGTGTCGTCCGTCCCCGCGCCAAGCCCTGCACGCGGCGCGGGGACACGAAACTTTTTGTTACAGCGCCGACTTCAGGACGAGCGTGATGATCGCGGCCACGACGGCCAGCGCCACGGCTCCCGCGCCCCACACCACACCCTGCCGCTGCCACGGCCGGCCGTGATCGAGCGAGAAGCGGCCCGGTCCGGTGAAAGCCAATGCGGTAGCCGCGATTCCGAAGAGCACCGGCATCTCCCACATGGCGAAGCCGCCGCTCCACACCGCGTTGGCGGCATTGATCATGGTGCCCAGCGCGGCGGCGGCCGCCAGCGGCGTGAGCAGGCCCAGCAGCAGGAGCAGCCCGCCGCCGAATTCGGTGAGCCCGGCCAGGGTGCCGAAGAACTTGCCGGGGTTGTAGCCCATGCCGTCGAAGGATTGGGTGGTGGCGTCCCAGCCGTAGCCGTTGAACCAGCCGAAGAGTTTCTGGGAGCCGTGTACGGCCAGCAGGCCGCCGAAGCCCACCCGGGCGATCAGCAGGCCGATATCGCTCGCGGCGACGGAAGTGGTGGTGGCGGGGGCGTTCTGAGTGGTCATGGCGTTCTCGACTGTCGTCTCGAAGGTGGTCATGGCGTGCTCGTTCCTCGTCGGTCGGTCTGCGTCCCGGCCGCGATCTGAAAACGGACCATGGTCCGTATCGCTGCCGACGGTGAGACTCAACCGACCTCGGCGGCAGCCTATTCCGCTGCCGCCCCGCCGCGGCGGTGACCTGGGTCACCGCTGCCGGATTACTCCGCGAGGAACCAGAAGTAGGACAGGAAGATCAGGGCGAGCACCCACATCACCGGATGCACTTCCCGCCAGCGTTTCTTGGCGACCATGACCACCGGATAGAACAGCAGGCCCATGGCGATGCCGTTGGCGATGGAGTAGGTCAGCGGCATCATGATCACGGTCAGGAAGGCCGGGACCGCGTACTCCAGCTTGGCCCACTCGATTTCGCCCAGGGCCCGCGCCATCAGCACGCCGACCACGATCAAGGCCGGCGCGGTCACCGCCGGCACGCCCGCGACCACCGCGAAGAGCGGGAAGAAGAACATGGCGATCAGGAACCAGAAGGCCGTGGAGACCGCGGTCAGACCGGTGCGCCCGCCCGCCGAAACACCCGCCGTGGATTCGACGTACGCGGTGGTGGTGGAGGTGCCGATGATGGCGCCCGCGGCGGTGCCGACCGAGTCGGCGGCCAGGGCCTGGCCCGCGCGATCCAGCTTGCCGTCCTTGGTGAGCAGCCCGGCCTGATTGGCCACCCCGATCAAAGTGCCGGAGGCGTCGAAGAAGTCGACGAACAGCATGGTCAGCACGACGATGATCATCTGCTGAGTGAAGGCGTCGGGCAGGTGGATGACCGCCTGGCCGAAGGTCTTGTCCAGCCCGTGCGGCAGTGCGGCAAGGGAATTCGGCAGCTCCACCAGACCGCAGACGATGCCGAGCAGGGTGGTGGACAGGATGCCGTAGAGCACCGCGCCGTGCCAGCCCAGCACCAGGAACACGACGGTGACGACCAGGCCGAACACCGCCAGCAGGGTGGTGCCGTGGTGGAAGTTGCCCAGGTGCACGAAGGTGGCGTCGCTGGCCACCACGATGCCGGAGTTCTTCAAGCCCAGGAAGGCCACGAACATGCCGATGCCCGCGCCGACGGCCAGCTTCATCTGCATGGGGATGGCGTCGATGATCTTCTCGCGCACCTTGGTGACGGCGAGCACGAAGAAGATGATGCCCGAGAGCAAGGTGCCCGAAAGCGCTTCCTGCCAGGGGATTCCCATGCCGAGCACGACGCTGTAGGCGAAGAAGGCGTTGAGGCCCATGCCGGGCGCGAGCGCCACCGGGTACTTGGCCCACAGGCCCATGACCAGGGTGCCGAAGACGGCGGCGACGGCGGTGGCGGTGAAGACCGCCTGCACCGGCATGCCCTTGTCGCCGAGCGCGCCGTTGGGGCCGTCGCCGAGGATGGACGGGTTCACGGCCAGCACGTACGACATGGCCAGGAACGTGATGGTCCCGGCCATGAGCTCACGTTTGACGGTCGATCCGTGCTGGCTGATGCCGAAGTACTCGTCGACGCGCCCCTTGGTGCGCGTGAGGACGCCGGTGCTCATGAGTGTGCTGTCTCCAGTCGGCAGGAGGTAGAAGGATGCCCTGGGCACCGTACTTGTCCTGTTCATCCGGTCTGCACCCGACCCGGCGAACCGTTGGCAATCGCGACTGCCACACCCTTGAATTCACGTGACCAGCTGCGCAATTACCCCGCAATTTAACTGATTACCGACCGGTAATTATTGAGTCTTGACCTAAACTGTCTGGGACGTTACAAATGCGTTATCGCCGGACAACAGGGGAACCGGCCGACGAGAGTATGCAAGCCCGTGGTTACCGACGTCATCGATGCGATCGCCGAATTCCCGATCGCCCGTAAAGCAATCTGGGATGTGCTCGTCGAGCCACAGACCTACCCCCGGCTATTTCCCGGAATCGGCGCGTGTGAAACACCCGATACCGCCGAAGAACATCAGACGCTGAATCTGCGGATCGGCGGCCACGGCATCGAGATCCGGACCCTGCGCGTCCTGCTGCGGATCGCGCGGCATCAGGAGAGCTTGGAACTGCACTGCCCCGACTACGGCAGCTTCGCCGCCATCCGGCTGAGTGAGACCGGTGCGCAGACCCGGGTGCTGGTCACCTGCTTCAAGGCGAGCCACGTACATCCGCTGCTGACCGAACTGCCCAATTCGGCGGTGACGGCCTGGGTGCAGCAGGGGCTGCGGCGGGTCGCGGAACTGATCACGGGCGCGCCCACCGCGGTGATCGTCAACGGCGAGGACTCGCCGATGAAACTGCAAGCGGGCGTTGCCAAACAGATGGTGGCGTCCGGAGTCGTGCGCACCTTCCGGCCGGATGTGGGGCTGCGGCAGATCGGCAGCCTGGCCAAATGGGGCTTCAGCCTGGCGGGCGGATACGCCGCCGCGGCCGCGCACTCCCCGCAGCGCCCGGCCGTGGTCGACGACCGCTACAGCAGCACTTTCGAGCAGCTGCACGCGCGCAGCAATGCCCTCGCCGGGGCGTTCGCCGCGCTCGGTTTCGGAGCGGGGACCTCCATCGGGCTGCTGTGCCGCAATCACACCGGGATGGTGGAATGCATGGTGGCGGCGGGCAAGTCGGGCGCGGACGCGGTGCTGCTCAATACCGGGCTGCCGGCGCGGCAGATCGAGGAGATCGTGCAGCGGCATCAGCTCTCGGCGCTGTTCGTGGACAACGAGTTCGAGCATCTGGTGCGATACCTGCCCTCGGACCTGCCGCGTTTCACCGCCGACGACACCGCGCCCGAACCCGGGCGCACCACCCTCGAAGAGCTGATCGCCATGCGGCAGGAGCCGCCGCGCAAAGCCCCGCGCCCGGGGCGGCTGGTGGTGCTCACCTCCGGCACCAGCGGCACGCCGAAGGGCGCGCGCCGCCCGCATCCCAAAGGCTTCGGGACGGTGGCGGCGCTGCTGTCGCGAATCCCGTTCGGCGTCAACGAAACCATGCTGATTCCGGCCCCGCTGTTCCACACCTGGGGCCTGGCCGCCTTGCAGATCTCCACCGCCATCCGCGCCACCGTGGTGCTGGCCGATCGCTTCGATGCCGAGGAGTGCCTGCGGCGCATCGCCGAGCAGCGCATCACGGCGCTGATCGTGGTGCCGGTCATGGTGAATCGCATCCTCGACCTGCCCGTGCAGGTGCGCGAACGCTACGACCTGTCGAGCCTGAAGGTGGTGGCCAGTTGCGGTGCGCCGCTGGCCGGTGCGGTGGTGCTGAAATTCCTGGAGACCTTCGGCGACATCCTCTACAACGTGTACGGCTCCACCGAGGTGTCGTGGGCGTCCATCGCCGACCCGGCCGATCTGCGCCTGTCCCCCACCACCGCCGGGCGGCCGCCGCTGGGCACCAGAATCGCGGTGCTGGGCCCGGATCGGCGGCCGCTGCCGATCGGCGCGATCGGGCGGATCTTCGTCGGCAATCACATGCTCTTCGACGGCTACACCGATGCCACGCCCCCGGACGAGGCGGACGGCATGCTCGACACCGGCGATATCGGCTATCTGGACGCCACCGGCAAGATGTTCGTCTCCGGCCGCGACGACGAGATGATCATCTCGGGCGGCGAGAACGTCTTCCCGCGCGCCGTCGAAGAGGCCCTGTCGCATCTGCCGCAGGTCAGCGAGGTGGCCGTGGTGGGGGTGCCGGACCGCGAGTTCGGCCAGCGGCTGGCGGCTTTCGTGGTCAAACGCCCCGGCTCCGGCCTGGACTCGGAGATGGTGCGCAATTACATCCGGCACCGGGTCAGCCGGTTCTCGGTGCCCCGCGACGTCACCTTCCTGGAATCGCTGCCGCGCAACGCCACCGGCAAGATCCTCAAGCGCACCCTGATCCTGCCGACCTGAGCCGCTACGGGCTGGGGGTGGCGATCAGGCCGAACTCCGCGTCACCGGCCAGCAGCGGATGGTGCGGCAGGATGCGGATGGTGTAGCCGACCGCACCCGAGACCGGGACCGGGGTTTCGACGGTGAAAACGTCGGTGCCGGAATCGGTTCCGCTGGGTGTCATCTCGATGGTGTGGACGTCGGTGAGGTCGTCGCTCGGGGTGACACGGCCCAGGGCGGCCTGTACGGAGACGTCGGAGGGCGCGAGACCGCCCAGATCGATGCGGGCGCGCAGGGCCAGGTTCGCGCCGATGACCGGGGTGTCGGGCAGGCCGGAGCTGTCGACCTGCACGACTTTCACCGCCGGCCAAGCGGATTCGATGCGGCGGCGGTACTCGGCGAGCTCGCGGGCGCCCTTGAAATCGTCGGCGGCGACCGCGGCGTAACCGGCCGCGGTCGGAGCGTAGTAGTCGACGGCATAGTCGCGAACCATCCTGGACGCCAACACCTTCGGGCCCAGGGTTCGCAGGGTGTGGCGGACCATTTCCATCCAGCGCACCGGCACGTCGTCGTGGTCGCGATCGTAGAAGCGCGGCAGCACCGCACGTTCGAGCAGTTCGTAGAGGGCCGACGCCTCGAGGTCGTCGCGGCGGTGTTCGTCGCGGACGCCGTCGGCGGTGGGGATGGCCCAGCCGTTCTCGCCGTCGTACATCTCGTCCCACCAGCCGTCGCGGATGGAGAGATTGAGGCCGCCGTTGAGGGCCGACTTCATGCCGGAGGTGCCGCAGGCTTCCAGCGGGCGCAGCGGATTGTTCAGCCAGACATCGCATCCCCAGTACAGGTAGCGGGCCATGGACATGTCGTAGTCGGGCAGGAAGACGATGCGATGCCGGACCGCCGGATCGTCGGCGAAGCGCACGATCTGCTGGATCAGCGCCTTGCCGCCGTCATCGGCCGGATGCGATTTGCCCGCCACCACCAGCTGCACCGGATGCTCGGGATCGAGCAGCATGGCGCGCAGGCGATCCGGGTCGCGCAGCATGAGGGTGAGCCGCTTGTAGGTGGGGACGCGCCGCGCGAACCCGACGGTCAGCACCCGCGGATCGAAGACCTCGTCCACCCAGCCCAGCTCCGCCGGCGCCGCGCCGCGCTCCAGCCAGGAATTGCGCAGCCGGCGGCGGACCTCGCCGACCAGGATGGCGCGCAAGGCATTCCGGGTGGACCACAGTTCACCCAGATCCACATCGCAGAGCCGTTCCCAGCCCCGCGCCTCCTCCACCAGCTCGTCGCCGATGAGCTCGCGGGCCTTGTCGATCCATTCGCGCGCGGCCCAGGTCGGGGCGTGCACGCCATTGGTGACCGAACCGATCGGCACCTCCGCGATATCGAAGCCCGGCCACAGCGGGGCGAACATATCGCGGCTGACCTCGCCGTGCAGCTTCGAAACACCGTTGGCGCGCTGGGCGAGTCGCAGACCCAGGTGGGCCATATTGAACACCGAGGGGTCGGCCTCGCGACCCAAGGCCAGGATGCGATCCACCGAAACACCCGGCAGCACCGGGGATTCGCGCTCACCGTGCGCCCCACCGAAGTAGCGGCGCACCAGCGCACTGGCGAAGCGGTCGATACCGGCGGGCACCGGGGTGTGGGTGGTGAACACCGTCCCGGCACGGACGGCGGCCAGGGCGGCGTCGAAATCCATTCCGGCGGACATGAATTCACGAATCCGCTCGATGCCGAGGAACCCGGCATGACCCTCGTTCATATGGAACACATCGGGATCGGGCAGGCCGTTGGCGCGGGTGTATGCGCGCACCGCGCGAGTCCCGCCGATACCGGCCAGAATCTCCTGTTTGATGCGATGATCCTGATCACCGCCGTACAGCCGGTCGGTGACCGCGCGCAGCTCCGGATCGTTCTCGGCGATATCGGAGTCCAAGAGCAGCAACGGAATCCGCCCCACCTGCGCGATCCACACCCGCGCCCGCAGCACCCGCCCCTCCGGCATGGCCACGTGAATGAGCACCGGCGCGCCGCCCTCGGTGAGCAGCCGCAACGGCAGCCCCTGCGGATCCAGCGCGGGATACCGTTCGGCCTGCCAGCCGTCGGCGGTCAGCGACTGCCGGAAATACCCTGAGCGGTAAAGCAATCCGACACCGATGAGCGGCAAACCCAGATCCGAGGCGGCCTTGAGATGGTCGCCCGCCAGAATTCCGAGCCCGCCGGAGTAGTTCGGCAACACCTCGGTGACGCCGAACTCCATGGAGAAGTACGCGATTCCCCGCGGCCCGCTCACCTGCTTCTGGAACCAGCGCGGACGTGCGAGATAGTCGGCCAGATCCGCCGCGGCGGCATCGACCCGCCGGGTGTACGCCGCGTCCGCCGCCAGCTCGTCGAGCCGCTCGGCCGGCACCTCCCCCAGCATCCGCACCGGATCGTGCGCGACCTCCGACCACAGGTGCGGATCCAGCTCCGCGAACAGGTCCTGCGTCGGCCCGTGCCACGACCACCTCAGATTGGTCGCCAACTCGGTCAGCGCGGAGAGTCGCTCGGGCAAATGAGCGCGGACGGTGAAACGACGCAGTGCCTTCACGGTGCTTATTCTGCCCTCCGCTTCGCTCCGGGCGGGTTCGCGGCCCCAAAGTCTCGTTCTTCCCTCCCTCCACTCCCCCGCTTCGCTCCTCCGCTCCACTCGGTCCAGACCGAGCCGGGCCGCGAACTTGCTGGTCCACGCGGTGTCGGCGATCCGGCATCCCGGACATGAGCATCCGGCAAGCAACCGATAACGTGTTTCATATGAGCGAGCAGCAGGTTCAGGCGGTCGAGGCAGACCCCACCCAGGAGCATCACGAGGGCGGGTTCCGGCCGATCCGGGACCTGGCGCGCGACAACAGCGTCGGCGGCCCCCACTACGGGGAGCTGATCGACCAGGTCCGCACCCTGATGGACAACGCCCGCCTGGTCAGCCCCGACGACGACCTGGCGCTCGACGCCATCGCCATGCTGAAGGAGCTCAACGCCAAGCTCGAGGCGGCCGTGGTGGACGAATGGTCCGCCCCCACCTGGCACCGCACCGACCTGCCCTCCCGCGGCAACATCACGCTGCCGCCGTTCCTGGTCGACAAGGTGAGCAAGGAGGGTGTGCACGCCCGCATCACCTTCCGCACCTTCCACCTGGGCGGCAATGCGGCGGCCCACGGCGGCCACATCGCCCTCGGCTTCGACGACCTGCTCGGCATGACCGCGGCCGTCTACTCCGGCAACGCCACCCGCACCGCCTACCTGCACGTCGACTACCGCTCCATCACGCCCCTGAACAAGGAGCTGAAGGTGCACGGCTGGGTGGAGCGCCAGGAAGGCCGCAAGATCTTCGTCCGCGCCACCCTGCACGACGGCGACCGGCTGTGCGCGGAGGCCAACGGCCTCTTCGTTCTCCTCAAGCCCGGCCAGCAGTAAACCGTTCGGCCGGAGCGCTCGCAGGTCCGGAACGCCGTCCCGCGCGGTCACCCGGTAAGTTCGAACGGGTGACCGGCCGCATCGCAATCGATGACATCGCCCCGGCAATCCCCGGGGGCCGTCCGGCGAAAGCCGTGGTCGGCGAGGTCTTCCCGGTGCGCGCCGTGGTGTGGCGGGAGGGGCACGAAGCGGTGGCCGCCACCCTGGCGGTGCGCGCGCCCGGTTCGTCACGCACCCAGCGGATCCGGATGACGCCGGAGTATCAGCCCGATGTGTTCAATGCGGTGTTCACGCCCGGGAAGCCGGGCACGTGGACGTATCGCATCGAAGGCTGGAGCGATCCGCTCACCACCTGGCGCTCGGGCGTGGAGGCCAAGCTCGCGGTCGGGCAGAGCGCGGTCGATCTGGCCAATGATCTGGAGATCGGGGCGCAGCTGCTGGAGCGGGCCGCGCAGGCGGTGCCGAAGAAGCAGTGGGAGGTATTGCGGTCGGCGGCAGCGGCTTTGCGCAGCGACGCGCAATTGCCCGCGCGGGTCGCGCCGGCGTTCAGCGCCGAGGTGGGCGAGATCCTGCGAGCTACGCCCTTGCGGGAGTTGGTGACTCACGGTCCGCAGCAGACGGTGCTGGTCGAGCGGCAGCGGGCGCTGTTCGGGTCCTGGTACGAATTCTTTCCCCGCTCCACCGGCGGCTGGGATGCCGACGGCAAGCCGGTGCACGGGACCTTCGCGACCGCCGCGAAGGAGCTGCCTCGTATCGCCGCCATGGGGTTCGACGTGGTGTATCTCCCGCCGGTGCATCCCATCGGCAAGGTGAATCGCAAGGGGCCCAACAACTCGCTGACCGCCGGACCCGAGGATGTGGGTTCGCCGTGGGCCATCGGATCGGACGAGGGCGGGCACGACGCCATCCATCCGGCGCTGGGGACCGAGGCCGACTTCACCGAATTCGTCGAGGCCGCACGGGAATTGGGCATGGAGGTCGCCATCGACCTGGCCTTGCAGTGCGCGCCCGACCATCCGTGGGTGAAACAGCATCCGCAGTGGTTCACCACCCTGCCGGACGGCACCATCGCCTACGCGGAGAACCCGCCCAAGAAGTACCAGGACATCTACCCGATCAACTTCGACAATGATCCCGACGGCCTGTACGCCGAGATCCTGCGGGTGGTGCGGCATTGGATCGGGTTGGGCGTCACCATCTTCCGGGTCGACAACCCGCACACCAAACCGGCCGACTTCTGGGAATGGCTGATCGCGCAGGTGCATCGCGACCATCCGGAGATCGTATTCCTGTCCGAGGCGTTCACCCGCCCGGCCCGGCTCTACGGGCTGGCGCGGCGCGGGTTCAGCCAGTCGTACACCTACTTCACCTGGCGGGTGCACAAACACGAGATCGCCGAGTTCGGAATGGAATTGGCGGCCAAGGCCGATGAGGCGCGGCCCAACCTGTTCGTGAATACGCCCGACATCCTGCACGAATCACTGCAACACGGCGGGCCGGGCATGTTCGCGATCCGGGCGGTGCTGGCGGCGACGCTGGGGCCGACCTGGGGTGTGTACTCGGGATTCGAGCTCTACGAACATCAGGCGGTGCGGCCGGGCAGCGAGGAGTACCTCGACTCGGAGAAGTATCAGCTGCGGCCGCGCCGGTTCGCGGAGGCGGCCGCGCGCGGAGAATCGCTGGAGCCGTTGATCACTCGGCTCAACGAGATCCGGCGGGCGCATCCGGCGCTGCAACAGCTGCGCTGCATCCACTTCCATCACGTGGACAACGATGCGGTACTGGCCTTTTCGAAGTTCGATCCGACCACCGGGGACGCGGTGCTCGTGGTGGTGAACCTGAATCCGTTCGGCACCGAGCACGCCATGGTGTCGCTGGATCTGCCCGCCATCGGCCGCGAATGGCATGACCGGCCGGTGGTCGTCGACGAGATCAGCGGCGAGGAATACCACTGGGGCCAAAGCAATTACGTGCGCCTGGATCCCGCGCGCGCGGCCGCGCACATCCTCGCCCTGCCGCCCGTGCCCGCCGCCGCGCGCAACGACCTCGCCTATAGACGATCGTTCCGATGAACCGGCGCGATCTGCTGCTGCTGGCGGCGGGCACCCATCCGGATCCGCATACGGTGCTCGGCGC
Organism: Nocardia inohanensis NBRC 100128; assembly: GCF_001612945.1. Classification (GTDB taxonomy): domain Bacteria; phylum Actinomycetota; class Actinomycetes; order Mycobacteriales; family Mycobacteriaceae; genus Nocardia; species Nocardia inohanensis. The sequence continues at coordinate 9,657 of NZ_BDBK01000017.1, read as the reverse complement.
GCACTCACATCCGGAGGGGACCGTCATCCGGGTGCTGCGGCCGCACGGCGAAACCGCGGTCGCGCGGATCGGCGAGGTCGATCATCCGCTGGAACCGTTGGGGCACGGGGTTTTCGAGGGTGTCGTGCCGTTCGCGGAGCTGTGGGATTACCGGATCGTCACCACGTATCCGCACGGGCGCACCGTCATCGACGCCGACGGGTACCGATTCCTGCCCACGTTGGGCGAATTCGATCTGCATCTGCTGGGCGAGGGACGGCACGAGCGGCTCTGGGAAGTGCTGGGGGCGCATCCCGAACGTTACGAGACCATGGACGGCGAGGTGACCGGGACCGCGTTCGCGGTGTGGGCGCCCAATGCCCGCGGGGTCGCCGTCACCGGGGACTTCGACGGCTGGAGCGGAAACACCGCGCCCATGCGGAAACTCGGCGGTTCCGGGGTGTGGGAAGTGTTCCTGCCCGGAATCGGGGTCGGCGACAAATACAAGTACCGGGTGCACGGCGCGGACGGGCGCATCGTCGATCACGCCGACCCGTTCGCCTTCGCGACCGAAGTGCCGCCCGCGACCGCCTCGGTGATCACGACCAGCGAATTCGCCTGGGACGACGAGGAGTGGCTGCGCGGGCGGGCGGCGACCGATCCCAATCGCGCACCGGTCAGCATCTACGAAGTGCATCTGGGGTCCTGGCGGCCCGGGCTCGGGTACCGGGAGATGGCCGCGCAGCTGGCCGAATACGTACTGGCCCAAGGCTTCACCCATGTCGAGCTGCTTCCGGTGGCCGAGCATCCGTTCGGCGGTTCCTGGGGTTATCAGGTCACCTCGTACTACGCGCCCACCGCCCGGTTCGGCTCACCCGACGACTTCCGTTTCCTGGTGGATCACCTGCACCGCAATGGCATCGGGGTCATCCTGGACTGGGTGCCCGCGCACTTCCCGCGCGACGAATGGGCCCTCGCACGCTTCGACGGGACCGCCCTCTACGAACACGCCGACCCGCGCCGCGGCGAGCAACTCGACTGGGGCACCTACGTTTTCAATTTCGGCCGGCACGAGGTGCGCAACTTCCTGGTCGCCAATGCCCGCTACTGGATCGAGGAGTTCCATATCGACGGGCTGCGCGTGGACGCGGTCGCCTCGATGCTCTATCTCGACTACTCACGGCCCGACTGGGAGCCCAATATCCATGGGGGACGCGAGAATCTGGAGGCGATGGCGTTCCTTCAAGAGATGAACGCGACCGTGCACAAGCACCATCCGGGCGTGCTCACCATCGCCGAGGAATCCACCACCTGGCCGGGAGTCACCCGCTCCACCGAGGTCGGCGGGCTGGGATTCACCATGAAATGGAATATGGGCTGGATGCACGACACGCTCGGATATCTGGCGCACGATCCGGTGCATCGCGCCTGGCACCACAACGAGATCACCTTCTCGCTGACCTATGCGTGGAGCGAGAACTACGTACTGCCCATCAGCCACGACGAGGTGGTGCACGGCAAGGGGACGCTGTGGACGCGCATGCCCGGCGACGATTTCGCCAAGGCGGGCGGGGTGCGGGCGCTGCTGGCGTACATGTGGGCGCATCCGGGGAAGCAGCTGCTGTTCATGGGGCAGGAGTTCGGGCAGTTCCGGGAGTGGGACCACGATCGCGGGCTGGACTGGTACGAGCTGGAAAACCCGCTGCACCAAGGGATTCAGACGCTGGTGCGGGATCTGAACGGGCTGTATGCCGCGCAGCCCGCGCTGTGGAGTCAGGACACCTCGCCGGGCGGGTACGCCTGGATCGATGCCGACGACCGGGATCACAATGTGCTGTCGTTCCTGCGGTACGGGACCGACGGGTCGATCATCGCGTGCATCTACAACTTCTCGGGGTCGGAGCATCGCGATCATCGGGTCGGGCTGCCCGTCGCGGGGCGCTGGCGGGAGATCCTCAATACCGATGCGATTACCTACGGCGGCAACGGGATCGGGAATCTCGGGGCTGTCGACGCGACGAACGAACCGGCGCACGGACGGCCCGCCTCGGCGCTGATCACCTTGCCGCCCAACAGCGGGATCTGGCTGCTGCCGGAGTGATCTGCAAGATTCGGTCCGATTCCCGCGACTTGCCGCCCCCAGATCGGTGGGCAACAGAATCGATGTCGAACGGTCGGGCTTCCGATCGTGATAGGACTGAGACGCGGCCGCAACTCAGGGGGCTATGCCCCCGAACCCCGCCAAAGGGGCCGGAAGGGGTGTCACCCCTTCCACTCAATTCTCTTGAACAGGAATGAAATTCGCATGAAGAAGTTGGGTACTTTCGCGCTCGTCACCGCCGGTGCGGGGCTGGCCTCGGCCGACGCCGTCAAGCTGGAGCCCGTCGTGGCGGTTGGTGAGCCGGATCCGAGCGGCACCGGCTCCTCGTCCATCGTGACCGAGATCGCCAAGCTGCTCCCCTCCCTGAGCTCCGGCACCACCAAGTAGCCGAGCCCGGTTCCCCACCCTCCCCATCGGTGGGGAACCGCCCGGTCAGTGCGGCCAGCCGGGTGTACGGCCGAGCACCGCCACCACCTGATCCAGGTCGGGTGCGTCGTCGCCGGTCTTCACCTCCGGCGCGAACGCGGCACCCGGCGCGGTCCGGGAATCGCCGCCCGGGACGGCGCGGGCGACCAGCAGCGCGGCCCCCAGGATCTCCGGATCGAAACTCACGGTCGTACCCAAAGTCTTTGCCACGTCCCAGGAGTGGACGACGTAATCCACGAAATGGAAGCTGATCGCCAGCGGGGCGGGCAGCTTCGCACCATCGCGCACCTCCGGCAACGGGAAGCGGCGCTCCAGCACGCCGTCCTCGGCGAAGGCCGCGAGCACTTGCTCGGCGGCGGCGCGGTATTCGGCGATCGGATCCGGCCCGAGCGGGCGGGGCTTCCAGAACGCCAGGTCCTCCGCACCACCGCGGGCGGCCGCCGCGAACCCGTGATGCTGAATGATCATGTGTTCCAGCAGATCCCGCAGCACCCAGCCGGCGCAGGGGGTGGGGGCGTCCAGGTCGTCGGTGGTCAGCCCGGACACGACGTCGATGCTGGTGCGGACCGCGCGTGCGTTCAAGGCGACCAGTGCGGGGCCGTCGGCCAATAGAGCTTCGTAGGTGCGAGACGTCATGGCACGAGCCTATTTTCGTGGCTCGCGATCTGCCTCCCGAACCGCCTGTGAGAGATTTCGCCGCGCGCCCGGGAATACTCGTGGTTCCCTCCCGAACCGGGAGGGGACCACGAGATGTCTTGCGGCGCGGGTCAGTACAGCGCGGCGGCGAGCTTGCGGCGCGCCGCCATCACGATCGGCTCGGCCGGATCGAAGAGCTCGAACAGCTCCAGCAGATGCGTGCGCACCCGGGTGCGGTCATCCCCGGCGGTGCGCTTGACCTGCGCGATCAGGCGATCGAAGGAGGCTTCGGGCTGCTGGTTGAACATTTCGAGATCGGCGGCGGCCAGCGCGGCATCCAGGTCGGCCGGGTCGGCGTCGGCCTTGGCGAGCGCATCCGGGTCCACCTGCTGCACGCGGGCGATGAACTGCACCTGGCGCAGCGCGGCCTTGGCGTCGGCATTGTTCGGTTCGGCGTTCAGGATGTCCTGATAGATGGCGATGGCGCTGTCGAAGTCGCCCTGCTCCAAGGCTTCCTCGGCGGCCACGAAACGCGGATCCTCCGGCACCTCGGGCTCGGCCTCCGCGCCGCCCGCACCCACACCGGGGAGCTTGCCGCGCACCGCGTCCACAACGGCGGCCAGCCACTGGGTGACCTGCTCCTCCGGCTGATTACCGGTGAAGTCGGCCAACGGCTGGCCCGCGGCGACGGCCACCACGGTCGGAATGCCCTGCACCTGGAAGGCCTGCGCGATGCGCATGTTCGCCTCGGCCTCGACCGTGGCCAGATCCCAGTCGCCGCCGCTGTTCGCGACCAGCTTCTCCAGCAGGCGCACCAGTTCGACGCTGCCGGGGCTGCGCTGCGAGTACAGGGCCACCACGACGGGCACCTGTGCCGAACGGCGCAGCACCTGGTCTTCGAAATTGGCCTCGGTGACGGCATGGCCTCCGGGGACATCCGCGGCGGCGGCAGCGGGCTGCTTCAGAGCGGACAAATCCACCGCGCCCGACATAGCGGCGGCAACTGCGGCGGAAGGACGGCGTGCAGGTCGAGTCACGCCCTCCAGTCTGTCACGAACGCGCGGCGGCGGGGTTCGCGGCTTGGCTCAGCTCACCCAGATGTCCGGAGTTGATCGCCCACCGCTCGAAGAAGACCGAGGAGAACGGAATCACGCTGGAGGCCAACCCGATCAACGTGACCTTGCCCGGCCACTCGAACTCGCGCGAAGCCAGCAGCACGCTGATCGCATAGAACACGAACACGATCCCGTGCAGCAGCCCGAACACCATCACCGGCCACTTGATGGGCGCATCCGCGATCCCGAAGGTGTCAGCACGCTTCAACACCGACCCGAGCAGTAGCAGCGCCCACGAGGGAGCCTCCACAATCCCGAAGAACCGGACCCGCTTGGCAACAGTGCTCAGATCGAAGATTTCCACGGCCCCCATTGTGCCGGAATAGCTACGACGACTCGTAGTGGAGCCCGTCACAGCCCGCTTACGCGGGCAGAAGAAGGTTCCTCGGGGGCAAGCCCCCGAACCCCCAAGGTGGGATGCGGCCAGCCCACCGACGACGCCGGGCGCCAGCCCACGAACGACGCCGGGCGCCAGCCCACCAACGACATCGGGCGCCAGCCCACCAACGACATCGGGCGCCAGCCCACCAACGACATCGGGCGCCAGCCCACCGACAGGGTCGGGCGTCAGCCCAAGGGGGTCCGGGGGCTTTGCCCCCGCTCCCCTTTAACGCAGCGACCGCTGCGGCCTTGGCCGCAGCGGTCGCTGAAGGTGGGGGTTAGACGCGGACGATGAGGGCGTCGCCCTGGCCGCCGCCGCCGCAGAGGGCGGCGGCGCCCACGCCACCGCCGCGGCGCTTCAGTTCGAGGGCGAGGTGCAGGACGATGCGGGCGCCGGACATGCCGAGGGGGTGGCCGATGGAGATGGCGCCGCCGTTGACGTTGACCTTCTCGGGGTCGATGCCGAGCTTGCGGGTGGAGGCGATGCCGACCGCGGCGAAGGCTTCGTTGATCTCGACGAGGTCGAGGTCGGCGGGCGAAATGCCTTCCTTGGCACAGGCTTTGGCGATCGCGTTGGCGGGCTGGTCCTGGAGGGTGGAGTCGGGGCCGGCGACGACGCCCGCGGCGCCGATCTCGGCGATCCAGGACAGGCCGAGGGATTCGGCCTTGGCCTTGCTCATGACGATGACCGCGGCCGCGCCGTCGGAGATCTGGGAGGCGGAGCCGGCGGTGATGGTGCCGTCCTTGCGGAAGGCGGGGCGCAGCTTGCCGAGCGATTCGGCGGTGGTGTCGGCACGGATGCCCTCGTCCTCGGCGAACTGGATCGGGTCACCCTTGCGCTGCGGGATGGAGACCGGCACGACCTCGTCGGTGAAGACGCCGTTCTTCCACGCGGCGGCGGCCTTCTGATGCGAGGCGGCGGCGAACGCGTCCTGGTCCGCGCGGCTGATCACGTCGGCGTCGTTGCGCTGCTCGGTGAGCAAGCCCATCGCCTGATCGGTGAAGATGTCGTGCAGGCCGTCGTAGGCCATGTGGTCGCGCAGGGTCACGTCGCCGTACTTGAAGCCCTCGCGGGACTTCTCCAGCAGGTGCGGGGCATTGGTCATGGACTCCATGCCACCCGCGACGACGACTTCGTACTCACCGGCGCGAATCAGCTGATCCGCCAAGGCGATTGCGTTGATACCGGACAAACACACCTTGTTGATGGTGAGCGCCGGAACATCCATGGAGATGCCCGCGGCCGCGGCCGCCTGCCGAGCCGGGATCTGCCCCGCGCCGGCGGTCAGCACCTGACCCATGATCACGTAATCGACCAGCTCGGGCGCGACGCCGCCCTTCTCCAGCGCACCCTTGATGGCGATGCCGCCGAGATCCGAGCCGCTGAAGTCCTTGAGCGAACCGAGCAGTCGCCCGACGGGGGTACGCGCACCGGAGACGATGACGGAGGTGGTGGTCACGATGGGGGCCTCGCTTACGTCAGATGAGTCGGCCCCGCCAACCATCGGAGCCTTTACTCAAAGGTAACGTGCGGCACGTCCGCAACCTTCCGAGGGTGCGCGCTACGGTCGATGATGTGAGCAACACCGAGAACACCGAATTCATCCCCACGGAATACGTCACCGCTGTCGATCACGTCGGTATCGCGGTGCCCGATCTCGATTCCGCGGTGGCCTGGTACCGAGACAATCTCGGCATGGTCGAGACGCATCGCGAGATCAATGAGGCGCAGGGCGTGCACGAGGCCATGCTGTCCGTCGCGGGCGCTCCCGCCGGTTCGGTTGCGCTTCAGTTGCTGTCCCCGCTCAACGATGAGTCCACGATCGCCAAGTTCATCGACCGAAACGGGCCTGGCCTGCAACAGCTGGCCTATCGGGTCACCGATGTGGAGGCTGTTTCGCAGCAACTTCGTGAACGGGGCTTGCGTTTGCTGTACGACGCCCCGCGCGCCGGAACCGCAGGTTCCCGCATCAATTTCATCCACCCCAAGGATGCTGGTGGTGTGCTGGTCGAACTCGTCGAACCGGCCGCGAAAACTACTCACTAGTACCGGAGTTCAGCTCCCTAAAGAGGCTGTAACAACATTCGCGGTCGGGTCACCATCAGTGGTCGGCAGGCTGTAGTTTGTGGGGCATGTCGTCCACTGAGCCCGATCGTAATCGCTTCGTTGCACTGCCCTTTACCGTTGTGCGGAAGGGCTATGACCGTGACGAGGTGCGTAACTACTTCGACCGTTTCGATGCCGAGCTAAGGGTCACCGCGACCGATCGCGATGCCGCCGCAGCCCAGGCCCGCAACCTGGCGGCCCAGCTGGAGGACGCCCGCGACGAGATCGACGAGCTCCGTAAGGAAGTCGACCGGCTGTCCGTGCCGCCGACCACCGCCGAGGGCATGTCCGATCGCATCTCGCGCATGCTGCGCCTGGCCTCCGACGAGGCTTCCGAGGTGCGCGCGCAGGCCCAGGCCGAGGCCGCCGAAATGATTTCGATCGCCGAACAGCAGGCGACCGAAATGCGGGGTAAGTACGAATCGCTCCTCTCCGAGACCAAGGAAAAGCGCGAAGCGCTCGAGATCGAATTCGAGCAGACCCTCGCCAACGCGCGTTCCGAGTCCGCGAAGATCGTCGAAGCCGCCAATGCCGAGGCCGACCGCCTCACCAAGGAGTCCGAGGCCAAGCGCAAGGCCACGCAGCAGGACTTCGAGGTCACCATGGCCGAGCGTCGCACCAAGCTGACCCGCGCCATGGAGGAGCTGGAGGCCACCTCGCGCGCCGAGGCCGCCCAGCGCATCAAGGACGCCACCGACGAGGCCAACCGCCTCATCACCTCGGCGACCAACACCGCCGATCGCAAGATCGCGCACGCCAAGGAGCTCGCCGAGGAGATGCGCGTGCTGCGCGGCCGCGTCCTGGCCCAGCTGCTCGGCATCCGCGGCCAGCTCGACTCGGTCCCGGCCATGCTCGCCGCCGTCAACCGCGAGAGCGAACTGCTCGACGGCGCACCGGAACAGCGCTCCCTGGCCAACAAGGGCCGCAAGGCCATCTCCGATGTTCGGGACGACGAGATCGTCGACGAAGAGCGCGAAAACGCCGACATCTCCAGCTAATTCCACCCGCCCGGGCGACACCCACCGTTCGAAGGCCGCTTCCTTTCCAGGAGGCGGCCTTCCTTATGTCTCCGGCCGCACCGGATCGGCGCATTACGCGCAGCATCCAGACGAGTTGCCCAGCCGGACAGTTACTTTCGGTTCATGACCACTTACGGGTGATGGTGCGGGTGCGGCGGCCGTTCCAGCAACCGGTGTGCCAGTGGCGGCGGTCGTCCTCGCCGCCGTAGGCGGGCCAGGCTACGAGATGGGGTACGCCGGGCATGATTTCGTGATCGCAGCCCGGGCAGCGGTAGGTCTTGGTCGCGCGGGAGCCGGCGATATTGCGGACCTGATAGGTCTCACCGTCGGGGCCCTCCTCCGTCCGCCCGAAGGAATCGGAGATCGGGCGCGGCTCCTGTTGGAACCGCGCCGCGGCGGGATTGGGCCGAGGTTTCCGGCGGGGCATGTAATCGAGGTTAGAACAGCCGGAAAACGTCGCTCTCGGTGCCACGTAGCGCGTCGTAGTCGAGGGTGACGCAGCGGATGCCGCGATCGGTGGCGAGAGTCTTCGCCTGCGGCTTGATCTGCTGGGCGGCGAAGACGCCGGCCACCGGGGCGAGCAGGGGGTCGCGGTTGAGGAGCTCCAGGTAGCGGGTGAGCTGTTCGACGCCGTCGATCTCACCGCGGCGCTTGATCTCGACCGCGACCGTCGCGCCGTCGGCGTCGCGGCAGAGGATGTCCACCGGTCCGATGGCGGTCATGTACTCGCGGCGGATGAGTGTGTAACCCGCGCCGAGGGTTTCGATGTGCTCGGCCAGCAGCTCCTGGAGATGGGCTTCGACGCCGTCCTTCTGGAGACCGGGGTCGATGCCGAACTCGTGCGAGGAGTCGTGCTCGATCTCCTCCAGGGTGATGCGGAGTTCCTCGCCGGCCTTGTTGGTCACCACCCACAGGGCTTTCGCTGTCTCCGAATCGCTTTCGCGCTCCTCCAGCCAGCAGGGCGGGCTCATCCAGTTGAGCGGCTTGTACGAACCGCCGTCGGAGTGGACGAGCACCGAGCCGTCGGCCTTCACCATGATGAGGCGACGGGCCATCGGCAGATGGGCGGTGAGACGGCCAACGTAGTCGACTTGGCAACGAGCAATCACGAGGCGCACCGGTCCACTCTAGTGAGTGCCCGGCGCCGGATCCGAACCGGTGCGCAGCAGGCGCGCCACGGCGCGTAGACCGGCCACTATCTCGCGCTGATCCAGCAGGGCGGAGTCGGCGGTGGACTGCCAGGTGCGGACCGAGGCTTGCAGTTCGTCCATTCGATGGGCGAGCTCCTGGACCTCGGAGCGGAGAGCCAGGACCGTGTCGGGCGGGTAGTCGGCCTCGTAGGAGATCGCGGCGATGCGGGCGCGGACGTAGGCGAAATACGCTGCCACCGGGCGGAATACGACGCTCAGCAGGAAGAAGGCGGCGAAGTAGTAGCCGAGGATGTAGCCGAAGGCGATCGAGATGATGACGGCGATCAGCGCCGAGATGATGTGGGAGCCGACGGCCATGGCCAGGAGGCGTTTGGTGAGAGCGAAGAGTTCGGCGGTGTTGGTCGGTGGGACCGGGATCTCCTGGCGCTGAGCCGAACTCATGCGATGAGCGGCCTGCCGGGCGGCGTAATAGAGATTCCACGGGACAGTGAGGATGACCAGGAGCCAGAAGAAGGCCACGAGGCCGAGGCTGACTGCGACGACAGTGTGCGTGTCGAGATCCGCCCAAACCGTAAGAGCCACAACCGCTATCACCATCACCGCGCCGGCCCAGAAAAGCCCCCAGTATTGCTTCATGGGAAGAGCTTCGCGGGATCGGCTGCGCGGCAACAGCGTAGGACTACGCAGAGCTGCCTTGAAAACGCAGAAACCCCCTGACCGAAGTCAGGGGGTTTCGCGAATG
>NZ_BDBK01000016.1 GCF_001612945.1 Nocardia inohanensis NBRC 100128 | reverse complement strand
TTTAATCTTTTGATCTTTGAAACCTCCAGAGCGTCACCCCCGCTCCCGACGCTCCAATTCCACTGCCCGCTTCATCATTTCGCGCGCACGGGTGCGATCACCCGCATAGTCGTACGCCCGAGCAGCCCGATACGAAGACCGCCAATTCTCCGGATCAGCCTCGAACTCCAGCTTCACCTTCTCGAAAAGCTCATCCGCAGCAGCCTTTTCGATCCGCCCGGAAGGACGCCGCGGCAAATCCGAGATGTCGAGCTCCAGCCCCTCCTCATGCATACGCCGAGCGAGATGCTGATGAGCGAACGCGGCGCGAAGGCTGCTGTACACCACCCAAACACCCACCAGCGGCAAAATCAGGATGCCGATGCCGAGGACAACGGCGGGGATGGAGCCGTCAGCGATGAGGCTGAAGGCCATGCGGCCGAGGATTACGAAATAGAAGCCCAGAACGACCACCAGGGCCGCGATGAAGGCTACTCGTTTCGCTACCTCGCGGCCGTTGTTCTCGGCGGGCGTGCTCACAGGTCCAGAAGCGCGTCGATGCCGACCGTGAGGCCGGGGCGATGGGGGGTCTTACGGACGCCGAGGACCACACCGGGGACGAACGAGGTGCGGTCGATGGAGTCATGGCGGATGGTGAGCGTTTCACCCTGGGTGCCGAACAGGACTTCCTGGTGGGCGACCAGACCGGCCAGGCGAACCGAGTGCACGCGGACGCCGTCGACGTCGGCACCGCGCGCGCCTTCGAGTTCGGTGGTGGTGGCGTCGGGGCTGCGGCCGACTCCGGCCTTGTCACGGGCGGCGGCGATGATCCCCGCGGTGCGGTAGGCGGTGCCGGAGGGGGCGTCGGCCTTGTTGGGGTGGTGCAGCTCGATGACCTCGACGGATTCGAACCAGCGGGCGGCCTGCTCGGCGAAGCGCATGGACAGCACCGCGCCGATGGCGAAGTTGGGGGCGATCAGGACGCCGGTCGAAGGCGACGCGGCGAGCCAGCCGCGGACTTGGTCCAGGCGTTCGGCGTCGAAGCCGGTGGTGCCGACGACGGCGTGAATGCCGTTCTCCACCAGCCACTTCAGGTTCGGCATGACGACATCGGGGTGGGTGAAGTCGACTACGACCTCGGCACCGGCCTCGGTGAAGGCGTCCAGCGCGTCACCCTTGTCGACCTGGGCCACCAGTTCGAGATCCGGCGCGGCTTCGACACCCGCGCAGATCGCCTGCCCGACCTTGCCGCGCGCTCCGAGCACACCCACCCGGATCCGGTTCGTGGTCACCTGGTCTCCTCACCTACTTCGTCACGGATACCAGCAGAGCCTATCCGGTCGGCCCGGAGCCCCGTTCGAGCCCGCTGACCTGGCCTCGGCAAACCCGGGTGAGCTGGTTCATAGTGTGGCGCGCGATTGTTCAGCTGCCGGACAACTGAGCGACGGATCGGGGCGGTAGGCATCGCTGGTGAGAATTCGTCGTACCACCACCTGCGCACTCGCCGTCGCCGCCGCGTGCGCTGCGGTCCTGTCCGCCTGCTCTTCCGACCCTGCCGCCGATTTCACCGCGACCAAGGACCAGCCGCTGGTGATCTCGCTGGACGAGCTGCTGGCCAAGACGGGCGGCAGTGCGGCGGTGGCCATCGCCGATCCGCGGCACGGCAGCATCACCCGGCGCACCGACGGCTCCGTGGTCTACACCCCGGCGGCCGGATACAGCGGCTCCGACAGCATCACCGTCACCACCACCGACGCGGTGCGGCTGGTCACCACCGATATCGAACCGCTGGGTGAGTTCGGTGGAGTCACCGTGCAGGGCAGTGCGTTCGGGTCGGCGTTCACGGCGGTGCCGGGTAGCAAGGACGAGTTCTACGGGACGACCGATCGCGGTCCGAACGTGGACGGCAAGGGCAAGAACGAGAAGCTCGCCGTCGTACCGGATTTCACGCCGGCCATCGCCAAGTTCAAGATCGTGGGCAATAAGGCGGTGGTGGAATCGACCATCACGCTGAAGAATCCGGCGGGGCAGCCGTTCAACGGTCTGGTCGACAGCTCCGCGCCGACCGGTGAGACCATCAAGGGTCTCGACGGCAAGGTGCTGCCGCCGACCGATCACGGCATCGACAGTGAAGGGCTGGTCGCGCTGGCGGACGGCTCGTTCTGGGTGTCGGACGAATACGGGCCGTTCCTGGTGCATTTCGATGCCAAGGGCACCGAACTGGAGCGGCTCGCGCCGGGGCGGGGACTGCCGAAGGAGCTCGGCGCTCGCACCCCGAACCAGGGCATGGAGGGGCTGACCGTCACGCCGGACGGGAGCACGCTGGTCGGGGTCGTGCAGAGCGGGCTGAATCTGCCGGGGGTCAGCTCGGCGCGCGAAGTGCCGATGACTCGCATCGTGACCGTGGATCTGAAGACCCGCGCGGTGCAGGAATTCGTTTACCCGCTCGAAAATCCGAAGGAGAAGCTTGCGGTCTCCGAGATCACGGCGTTGAGCAACACCACCTTCGTGGTCGATGAGCGCGACGGCAACAAGGCGCCGAAGGCGAACAAGAAGCTGTGGACCATCGATATCTCGGGCGCGACCGATATCGGGCCGCAGGCGCAGGTCCCGGGTGCCGCCTATGACGCGGACAAGGGTCTGCTGATCGACGGCAAGCCGGTCGAAGCGTTCGTGGGCACCGTGCCGACCGCCGACGGCATCGCCGCGTTGAAGAAGGCCGGGATCACGCCGGTCGCCAAGAAGTCCGATCTCGATCTGGGCGCACTGGTTACGAGCCTGAACCCGGACGGCAAGTTCTTCGGGCACGACAAGGTCGAGGGCGTGGCGACGGTGGACGGCGGCAAGACGCTGTACATCTCCAACGACTCCGACTTCGGGCTCGAGGGCGCGAACGGCGATCAGCCGCCGTTCACCCTCAAGGCCAAGACGCTGCCGAACGGCGTCCAGGACTCCGGGGAGATCCTGGTCGTCGACACCACCAAGCTGCCCGCGAAGACGGCCACCAAGACCGTCTCGTTGCAGGTGAAGTAGTCAGTCGAACATGATGACCTGCCGCAGGGCATGACCTGCGGCCAGTTCATCCATGGCGGTATTGATGTCCTCCAGGCGAATTCGCGAGGACACCAGCCGCTCCACGGGCAGGCGGCCCTCACGCCACATCTCCACGTACTGCGGAATATCGCGGGCGGGGACCGCCGAACCCAGGTAGCTGCCGACGATGGAACGGCCCTGCGCCACCAAGCCCAGCGGAGAGATGCTGGCGCGGGCGTCGGGGGCGGGCAGGCCGACGGTGACCGTGGTACCGCCGGGAGCGGTTGCGGCCACGGCGGTTTCGAAGGCGCGGACATTGCCGGCGGCTTCGATCACTACTTCGGCGAGAATGCCCTGTTCGGCGACTTCGGCGGGGGTGTAGGCGGAGGTCGCGCCCAGTTCGAGGGCGGCTTTGATCTTTTCGGGGACGGTGTCGACGGCGATCACCTCGCGGCCGGTGCCCGCGCGCAGCGCCGCCGCCACCAGGACGGCCGCCATGCCGACGCCGCCGAGACCGACCACCATGATGCGATCGGCGGGGCCGGGCTTCGCCGAATTCAGCAGTGCGCCACCGCCGGTCAGCACCGCGCAGCCCAGCACGGCGGCCACATCGGGCGGTACGTCGGAGTCCACCGGCACCACCGAACGACGGTCCACCACGGCGTGCGTGGCGAAGCCGGAGACGCCGAGATGATGGTGCACTTCCGAGCCGTCGCGCAGCAATCGCCTACCGCCGCTGAGCAATTCGCCCGCATTGTTGGCCAGGCTGCCGGGCAGGCAGGGGGTGCGGCCCTCGCTCATACAACCGGCGCATTCGCCGCAGCGCGGCAGGAACGTCATCACCACGCGCTGGCCGACGGCGATCTCGTTGTCGGCTTCGCTGTCGCTCTCCCCCACCGCTTCGACGATGCCGGCCGCCTCGTGACCGAGCAGCATGGGCACCGGGCGCACCCGATTGCCGTCCACCACGGACAGATCCGAATGGCAGAGTCCGGCGGCTTCGATCCGGACGAGCAGTTCGCCGGGGCCGGGATCACCCAGATCCAGTTCGCTCACCGTGATCGGCTTCGACGTCGCGAAGGGGGTTTCGGCCCCGATTCGTTCCAGGACAGCACCACGAATCCTCATGCGCCCGACGCTACTCCATCGACCCGGGGGCGGGCTCGGTACCGGTCAGCGGCCCGGATCGTCGCCGCCACGGAAACACACGGTCATACGGCGTTTATCCCAGACCACCCAGACCGCGCCGCGGCCGTCGCGCGGGCAGCGGCTGCCATCGACGGTGTCGAGCAGGACCGCGGTCGCCTGAACATGGTGGGCGCCGGGGGTGGCGCAGTCGACCTTGGAGGGTTCGTCCATGTGCGTGGTGTCGTAGCAGACGCCGACGCGCCAATCGAAGGCCATGCACAGGTGATAGACGAGCTTGCCGCTGCGGTCCTTGCGGCTGGATTCCAGTTTGTACAGGTTGCCGGTGCAGGCGGCGGGGCCGGTCTGTTCGATGCGGTAATTGGCTTCCAGGGCATCGCAATCGGCGGGTTCGGGGGTGCCGGCTTTCCAGGTGGGGGCACCGGTGGCGTCGGTGGTGCGCTCCATCGGGACCGATACGCAGTCACCCACCTGCAATAGCGACAGCGGGTCGGGCGGAGCGGGTTTGGCGCTGGTCGAAGTGACCGGCAGACCGGCTTTGACCAGGCCGGGTGCGGGCGGGACCGCGGTACCGGCAATGGTGTCGCCCGCGATGCCCTCCACCGCCGGCAGCAGCCCACCGGCCAATCCGAGCCAGCCCGGGACGGCGAGAACGGCCACCAGCACGGTCCAGATCCGCTGTTTGCGCAGCACGGCTCCGCCCGCCGCCAGCACGGCCGAGATGAGCAATGCGATCGCCACCCCGACGACGCCCCAGTGCACGTACTGCCACCCCACCGACGAACCCCTACCTCGTTACCTTCGCAAGCTATCGCACGCACATTAACCGCCGAAGACGACCACGGGGCGAATCCCAGCCGTCGATTCAGCCGGTCAGTTCGGGGGCGGATTCGGCGGGGGCGGGCGGCCAGGCGGTGGGCTCGATATTGGCGGGCTTGGTGGAAGGCGAACCGTCCCAGTCGAATTGGATGCCCACCCAGGAGCGCGGGCGTTCGAAGCTGACCGTGCGGGCGTCGAAGGACGCGCGGCGGAAGGAGATGTCGCCGAAGAAGTCGCTGCCGGTGAAGCTCACCGAACGGCCGCTGAAGACGACGTCGGCGAAGGAGACCCGGCCGTGGTATTCGGCGCGGGAGAAGTTGGCCTCCAGGGTGCGGCCCGCACGCCAGCGGGCGGGCGCGCCCAGGTGCGCGCAGTCGAAGGAGCTGGAGCCGGCGTGGAAGCGGGAACCGGTGAAGGTGATTCGGATGCCCAGGAATTCGGCGCCGGTGAAGGTGACGCGCGCACCGTCGAAGCACGCGCCTTCGAAGGAGGTCAGGTCGGCGGTGAGTCTGGCATTGGCGAAGGTGGTGCGTTCGCCGGTGAAGACGGTGCGCAGGAATTCGGTGCGGGCGCCCGCGAACTCGGCGGCCTCGAAGGTGACGGTATTGCGGAATATCGCGCCCTGGAAGCTGATCCGTTCGCCCAGGAAGCGGGTCCGTTCGAAACCGGTGCCGCGTGCGCCGATGAACTGGGCGTTGGTGAAGCGAGTGTCGTGGCCGGTGAAGACGGCTTCGCGGAAGTCGGCGTCTTCGAACAGCACGTCGGAGAAGTCGAAATCGCAATCGGACCACGGTATTTCGGCGGCGGGACGCAAGCGGCTCGCGATCACCCGCACGATGGTGTCGCGTACCTGCCGGTCGTTCTGCCGGTAGTGGTAGATGCGTTCGACGGCGGTGCCGGAGTCCTCCACCCGCTGCGATTTGGAGGCCAGGTGACTGGCGCCCTCCTCGGGTAGGTAGGGCAGGCGCAGGTAACCGCAGAGCACGTCCACGCACTGCTGGCGGCGCGCACGAACGGAGAACTCGTCCGCCACACCGGCCATGGCGTAGACCCCGGCCACGCGCACCGCCACATCCGGGTCGCCCAGCTGCCGGGCGGCCGCGCCGAACAGTTCGGCGAACCGCCCGCGCTCGGCATCGCGCTGCCGCCGATACGCCACCACCAGCGCCACCGCGCCGCCGATACCGGCGGTCACCCACAGCGCGATCTTGGTGAGGTCCAGTTGATTCGGCGTCTCCGCCCGCGCCCCCAGCAGCCGCCACAACCCCCACCAGGTGAGCGCCCCGACAACCAATCCACCGAGCACCGCCGCCACCACCGAAAGCAACAGCGCCGACCGCTCGAGCCTACGGTTCAGCGTCGAGCCGAACCTCCCCAACCGCATAGCGGAAGGATAGCGACAGTGCGGCCGCACCGCACCGCATGCGCGTACTTTCCCTGCGGACAAGGACTTTCACTGCAACTCGCCGGTCGGCACGCCGAAATGACGCCGGAAGATGAGAACGTCCGCCCGGTGTGATCACCGGGCGGCGTCGGCTCGCGCGCTACGCGGCGGCGTTGCGGCGCAGGCCCAGTCCGGCCGCGACGAGGCAGGCCAGGGCGACTGCGACCACGAACCAGGGGAAGACCGTGGTGAGGCCCCAGGTGGTCGCCGCCCAGCCCGCGACGACGGTGGGCAGGGCCAAGGCCGTGTAGGCGAGCAGGTAGTAGGCCGACATGGTTTCGCCGCGCTTGTGTTGCGGGACAACGTTGGACAGGTGGCGGATGGAGCCGCCGAAGCCGAGGCCGAAGGTCGCGCCCAGGAACAGGCCGGCGGCGAGCACCACGACCCAGTTGCCGGTGGCGAGGGCGGGCAGGGTCAGCACCAGGGCGGCGGCCATGCCGATATCGCCGATGATGGCGGCGCGGCGGGCCGGGATGCCGCCGGCGAAGGCTTGCGAGAGCGCACCGGCGGTCGCGGTCGAGGCCACCACGGCGCCGCCGAAGACCAGGTTGTGGATGCCGGTCTCCTGCTGGGCCAGCGACGGGTACAGCGACAGCAGCACGCCCAGTACCGACCAGGCCGCCATCACGCCCAGCGCCGCGAACCAGAAGTCGCTGCGGATCTCCTGCGGCACCGCCGGTTTGGCGATGGTGATGCGGCGCTCGACGCGGGCGGTGTGCGGTTCGCGCAGCAGCAGCACCCCGGCGGCGATGGCCAGGCAGGCGATGGTGATCACCAGGTACGGCGTGCGCAGCGGATGCGGCGCGTACTGCGCCAGCACCGCCGAGCCCAGAATCGCCACGGCCATACCGATATTGAAGGCCACGCCCGAGAGCTGGCCGGAGCGCGCGCCGTGCTGCGGGCGCAGGTCCAGCAGCGCGGCCGCACCGGAGACCACGATCGCGCCGACCGCCGCGCCGTGCAGTGCGCGAGCCAGCAGCAGCATGGCGACATTGTCGGCGAACAGGAAGACGATCAGCCCGGCGATCATGATCGCGAAAGCGCCGAGCAGCACCGGCTTTCGGCCCACCACATCGGAGATGCGGCCGGAGACCAGCACCGCGCCCAGCGCCGCCACCGCATAGACGGCGAAGACGAAAGTCGTGGTGAGCGGTGAGAAGTGCCACGCCTGCTGATAGAGCCCGTAGAGCGGAGCGGGCGCGCCCGAGACGCCCAGCGCCACGCCGCTGGCGACCAGGACCAGCGCGTACGCCCAGCTCTGGGTGCCCGGCTCGGATCGAGTCGCAACCGTCACGGTCGCTGCCATCCCATCCTCCATCAGGTAAGTTTGACTGTTGTCGAACCTGACCCTACGCCAGGTTCGATGGTCGTCAAACCACTATCCGAGTGAGGTAAGTCATGACCGATACGGCCGCCACCCAGGTCGCCACCGGGGATGCCCTACCCGAAGTCGCTCCCCTGCCCGCCGTCCTGGCCGCCTTGCAGGACCCCGTCCGGCTGGAAATGGTGCGCAGGCTCGGCGCCGCCGACGGACCGCAGCGCTGCTCGCTGCTCTACGACTCGGTGAGCAAGTCGACGGCCGCGCATCACTTCAAGATCCTGCGCGAGGCCGGGATCACCGCGCGCGACACCACCGACGGCAATACCTATGTGTCGCTGCGCGCCGACGATATGCGCCGGGCACTGCCGGGCCTGCTCGACGCCGTGCTCGAGGCCGCCAACCGCGCCCACACCGGCTGAGGCGAATCGCGCGGCAAAATAGGCAGCGACGACGGGCGGATGCGCGCTACCGTCACCACATGCGCATTCGTGCTGCCACCATCGACGATCTGCCCGTTCTGCAAGACATCGAGGATGCCGCCGGCGAACCGTTCCGGGCCATCGGCATGATCGAGATCGCCGACGACGAACCACCCACGCTGGAACGGCTCGAAGAGTACCGTCGCGCCGGCCGGGCGTGGGTCAGCGTCGACGAGAACGACACGCCCGTGGCGTATCTGGTGAGCGAACCGGCCGACGACACCGAACACATCGCACAGGTTTCGGTGCACCCCGCGGCCGCCCATCGCGGACTGGGCCGGGGACTGATCGAGCATCTCGCCGCCCAGGCCCGCGCGGCCGGAGTGCCCGCGCTCTCGCTCACCACGTTCCTCGAAGTGCCTTGGAACGCACCGTATTACACGCGCCTGGGCTTCCGGCGGCTGGCCGACGACGAACTCACCCCGGACCTGCACAAGATCCGCGTGCACGAGGGCGAACTCGGATTGGATCGCTGGCCGCGGATCGCCATGCGGCGCGAGCTGTGAGTCAGCGCAGGATGCCCGCCCGCGTGGCGGCGGTGACGTAGGACGGGAACTCCGAGAGCAAGCGGTCGTAGAGCTCGGCATCGCTGACCGTGTCCACATCGTCGACGGCGAAGAAGCCGACATTGTCGACACGGCGGCCCGCCATGGTGTCGAGCTGCTCCAGCACGCCGTACCCGTTGCGGCTGCCGAGGCCGATGAACTGCCAGAAGATGGGTTCCTCCACAGCGCCCCGCAACTGCTGTTCGATCTCGCGGTTCTTGTAAACGCCCCCATCGGAGAAGAACAGCACGAGCGTCGGCACCCGCTGCGGAGTCGCGTGCACATACCCGCGCACCTCCGCGATCACCTTCTGCTCCTCGTTCTGGATGCCCACCTTGCGCATATCCACCTGCCCCGGTTGCAGATTCCGCGCCCCGCGCCCCGGCAGCAGCTTCAACTGACCGCAGCGCACATGCAGCTGCATCCATTGCGGCAGTTCGGCAATGGTGAGATCCGGTAGCCGAGCCGGATTGCTGGCGAAGGTCCACGCCGGCATGGCACCGTTCTCGTCCAGCTGAGCGGCGACAGCGGCCATCCGCTCCACCACCCGATGGATGACGCCCTTCTCGTACAGCATCGTCATCGACCCGGATGCATCGAGCACCAGGATCACCCGAGCACTCAGCCCCTGCGCCCCGTGCTTGGCCAGACTGACCGCGACCTGTTCCTTGCGCAGCGACAACCGCTTTCGCATATCGATGGGCAGGCGCTCTTCACCCTTGGTGAGGCGGATATTGCCGCCGGGCGCGGAAGCCGGGGTGGATGGCGCCGAGGGCGGCGGTGCGTACTGCTGCGCAGGCTGTCCCAGAGGCGGCGGGCTGTACGCGGGAGACGGCGGGCTGTACGCCGGAGGCGGAGCGCTGTGGCTGGAGGGAGCGAACGGCTGCTGCGGTGTGACGGGCGGGGGCGCGTCGTCGACGGTGATGCCGAAATCTGTTGCCAGGCCCGCCAATCCGCTCGACCAGCCTTGGCCGACGGCACGGAACTTCCAGGCGCCGGCGCGGCGGTAGAGTTCGCCGCCCAGCATGGCGGTTTCCGGGCCGGCGGCGATATCGAAGCGGGCCAGTTGCGTCCCGGCCGCATCGAGCAGCAGCAGATGCAAGCCGGGGACCTGACCGAAGGTGCCGCCGTCGGCCGACGCACACAGGGCGACGCGGTCGATATCCGCTTCCAGGGCAGCCAGATTCACGTCCAGGGCATCGGCTGCGCCCTGTTTGCCCGCGTACCGAACCGCCCCGCTGGGATGCGCGGGCTGGTTGTAGAACACGAAGTCGGTATCCGATCGGACCTTGCCGGAGGCGGTCAGCAGCAGCGCGGAGGCATCGATCGCGGGTACGCCGGGACCCCCGGACCACGCGAGCACCGCCCGGACGGCGGAGGCGGCGACTGGCACATTGGCACCCTTGCTCAGGTTCACGGGTGCCAGTCTGCCGCACTTCGGGGCAACCCGGCGGACTACGGCGGGGCCTATCCGGTGGTGAGGGGCAAGGTTTTCCACCAGTCGATGACGCCGCTGGGGGTGGCCGGGTCGCCGCGGGTGAAGAGGAGGAACTTCTCGCGTTTGGGGTCGTCGAAGAAGGAGGTGACGAAGACGGTGGAGGGTTTGTCCTGGGAGCGGTCGAAGCGGCGGTTGGTGTAGGACTTGCCGCCGTTGATTTCGGTGAAGGTGGGCTCGTCGACGGTGGAGGAGGTGAGGCGGGCCTGGCTGGCGGCCCATTGGGCGGCGGCGACATTGCGGTAGGCGAACAGGGCGTACTCCTGGACGTCGTGCCCCGCGGTGTAGGTGCACTGCCAGGCGGAGATCCAGCCGTCGAAGGCGACGCGCGCTTGGAAATCGGTGGTTTCGGGGTCCACGACGCGGCAGGTGGCGCCCGAGAAGCCGGTGCCGGCGGTACCGTCGCGCGGCACCACGTTCTTGAAGGCGGCGCTGATCTCGGCTATCTCCGGGGGCGCGCTCTTCGTCTTGGCCGACTGGCTGGACGGCGAGGTCAGCAGGATGGTGAGCCCCAGCACCGCGGCCAGGCAGGCGACGGCGACACCGATGGCCCACATGCGGGCCCGCCGGGCCCGTTCCGGTTCCGCGACTGTCGTTTTCAGGTGCCGGCCGGTGCGCGGCGCGAACAGCTGCGCGATATTCACCATGCCGGGGCGGCCGGAGGACGATCGCCGCCGCGCACCGTTCGCCGCGCCGACGCGTTCGGCGGTCTCGGCCCGCCGCCGGTTGTCGGCGCCCGAGTCGCTGCCGTGCCGGCCCGGACCGGTGGCCCGGCCGGGTCTTCGCTGCGCCTGGCTGTCGGAGCCGGTGACGGTGCGGCCACTCGGCCCGCCGCCGTGCCGAGGCCCGGTGCCGGGATCGGTTCCGCGCCTTTCCCGCTGGGCCGGGAGACCGGCGGCCGCGGTCGCACCGCTGCGCAACGCACCGGTTCCGGCGGATCGGGGCCGGGCCGCGTCCGCACGCCGTTCCGCGCCCGTGCCGCCGGATCGCTGCCGAGCCGGTTCGGCCCGCCGTTCGCTCCCGGAACCGCCGGAGCGGGAAGCGGTTTCGGCGGGGCGTTGCGGCGGGCGGGCTACCCCGGCGGCCTCCTCCATGGCGCGCCACGCGGCGGCCGCGAACTCCGCGCAGGACCGATACCGCTCCTCGGGCTTTTTCGCCAGACCGCGCGCCAGCACCGGATCCAACCCCATGGGCAGCCCCGGGCGCAGGCTGGCTATCGGCAGCGGACTGTCGTACAGGTGCGCTTTGACGATCGCCGCCGGATCGGTGGCCGGGAAGGGCATATATCCGGTCAGCAACCGGAACAGCGTGCACGCCAAGGCGTATTGGTCGGATCGATGATCGACCGGCAGGTTCGACAGCTGTTCGGGTGAGGCGTAGGAGAGGGTCGCCATCACCGCGCCGGAGTCGGTCAGCTGGGCATTGTCCTCTTGCAGGCGGGCGATGCCGAAGTCGGTGAGCAGCACCCCGGGCTGTTGTTCCCGGGTCTCGCGGGCGAGCAGGATATTGGCGGGCTTCACATCTCGGTGCAGTACGCCCACCCGGTGCGCGTAATCGAGGGCTTCGGCGGTGGCGGTGACGATCTCCACGGCCCGCGCCGGCGGCAACTCCTCCACCGGAACCGATTCGGCCTCAACACCATCCACGTACTGCATGGCGATCCACAGGCGCCCGTTCTCGACGCCGCGGTCGTAGACGGTCACGATGCCGGGGTGGTTCAGGCGCGCGGCGAGATCCGCTTCGCGTTCGAAGCGCGCGTGAGTCTCGCTGTCTCCGTGGAATTCCGCGTTGAGCAGCTTCAATGCGATCCAACGCGGTAGTCGCGGGTGACGGGCGAGGTAGACCGCACCCATCCCGCCACGACCCAACTCGCGTTCGATCACATACCCGGCGAACTTCGCACCTGGTTCGAGCACATCCCCTCCAACAACCGGCCACGGCGATCATAGCCATGACCGGCCGGAGGGTGGCGGTCAGCACACGAGTGTGCGCTCAATCCACCAGATGTCGAACCGCTGCGGGCAGGTCACGCGTGCGCCGGTACGGTCCGGCGACCGCCACCCCGTAGGGGCGGGAAAGCAGCGAGGCCGCGATCTTCGAGACCTCCGCGGTGGTGACCTCGTCTATCCGGGCCAGGGTTTCGGAGACGCTGCGATGGTTGCCGTAGCTGAGTTCGCTGCGCCCGATCCGGTTCATCCGCGAACCGGAATCCTCGAGCCCGAGCACCAGCCCGCCACGCAACGAGCCCTTGGCACGTGCGCATTCGGCATCGGTGATGCCGTCGGCCGCCACCTCTTCCAGCACGCCGCGCGCCAAAGTCGCCACCCGCCCGAGGTTTTCGGGCTGGCAGCCGATGTAGACCGAGAACGCGCCGGTATCGGCGAAGGTGTCGACGCTGGAGTACACCGAGTACGCCAGGCCGCGTTCTTCCCGAATGCGCTGGAACAACCGTGAACTCAGCCCACCGCCGAGCACGGTGTTGAGCACCGACAGCGGCCAGCGCTTCTCGCCTTCGTGACGGCCGAAGGCACGGGTGCCGAACACCAGGTGCGCCTGTTCACTGTCGCGATGGATGCGCAGCAGTTCCGGATTGCCGCGCGGGCGGAACTTGCCCTCGCGCCGGGGCGCCGGTTCCTGCCCGGCCTCCAGGCGATCGGCGAAGGCCCGGTACACCAGCTCGACCACATGATCGTGTTCGATATTGCCCGCCACCGCGACCACCATCCGGTCGGGGCGGTAGCGGCGCAGATGGAACGAGCGCAGCTGGTGCGCCTGCATCGATTCGATGGTCTCGACGCTGCCGATCACCGGACGCCCGATCGGATGGTCACCGAAGAGCGCGGTCAGGAACGCGTCCCCGACCATGTCCTCGGCGTCGTCGTCGCGCATGGAGATCTCCTCCAGCACCACCTGACGCTCCACCGACACGTCCTCGGCCCGGCACAGCCCGCGCAGCACCACATCCGAGACCAGGTCCACCGCCAAGGGCAGGTCCTCGTCGATGACGTGGGCGTAGTAGCAGGTCTGTTCCTTGGCCGTGAAAGCGTTCAGTTCGCCGCCCACGGCATCCATGGCTTCGGCGATGTCGAGCGCGGATCGGGTCGGCGTCGCCTTGAACAACAGGTGTTCCAGGAAGTGCGCGGCCCCGGCCACGGTCGGGCCTTCGTCGCGCGAGCCGACGCCCACCCACACGCCGACGGAGGCCGAGCGCACGCCCGGCACATGTTCGGTCACTACCCGTAGTCCGCCGGGTAGCACGGTTTTCCGCACGCCGGTGTCGGCGGACGGGAGGTCGGCGGAATGCTGGACAAGAGAGGAACCCCCCTGCTCCACAGCGCGGAGCGAGGGGGATTCCGACTTCTTCTTCGTCACACAGACAGTTTCTACTCGGCAGCGGCCTCGACCGCAGCTGCGGCGTCGGAGTTGTCCGCATCGTCGTCGACGGGGACGAGGGAGATCTTGCCGCGGTTGTCGATATCGGCGATCTCGACGCGGAGCTTGTCACCCACGTTGACCACATCCTCGACCTTGGCGACGCGCTTGCCGTTGCCCAGCTTCGAGATGTGCACCAGGCCATCGCGTCCCGGCAGCAGGGACACGAACGCGCCGAAGGCGGTGGTCTTGACGACCGTGCCCAGGAAGCGCTCGCCGACCTTCGGCAGCTGCGGGTTGGCGATGGCGTTGATCAGATCGATGGCCGCCTGCGCGGACGGGCCGTCGGTCGCACCGACGAACACGGTGCCGTCATCTTCGATGGAGATGTTGGCGCCGGTGTCCTCGGTGATCTGGTTGATCACCTTGCCCTTGGGCCCGATCACCTCGCCGATCTTGTCGACCGGGATCTTGATGGCGGTGACGCGCGGAGCGTACGGGCTCATCTCGTCCGGGGTGTTGATGGCCTCGGCCATCACATCCAGGATGGTGTAGCGGGCATCCTTGGCCTGGTTCAGCGCACCTGCCAGGACCTGCGACGGGATGCCGTCGAGCTTGGTGTCGAGCTGGAGCGCGGTCACGAACTCGCGGGTGCCGGCGACCTTGAAGTCCATGTCGCCGAAGGCATCCTCGGCGCCCAGGATGTCGGTGAGGGCCACGTAGCGGACCTCGTCCTCACCCTTGTCGTTCTTCACGGTGTCGGACACCAGGCCCATGGCGATACCGGCGACGGGGGCCTTCAGCGGCACACCGGCGTTCAGCAGCGACAGGGTCGAGGCGCAGACCGAGCCCATCGAGGTGGAACCGTTGGAGGACAACGCTTCCGACACCTGACGGATGGCGTACGGGAACTCTTCCTGCGACGGCAGCACCGGCATCAGGGCGCGCTCGGCGAGGGCGCCGTGGCCGATCTCGCGACGCTTGGGCGAGCCCACGCGGCCGGTCTCACCGGTGGAGTAGGGCGGGAAGTTGTAGTGGTGCATGTAGCGCTTGGAGGTTTCCGGGCCGAGCGAGTCGACCTGCTGCGCCATCTTGACCATATCGAGGGTGGTGACGCCCAGGATCTGGGTCTCGCCACGCTCGAACAGCGCCGAACCGTGGGCGCGCGGGACGACCGCGACCTCGGCCGAGAGCGCGCGGATGTCCGCCAGGCCACGGCCGTCGATGCGGAAGCTGTCGGTCAGGATGCGCTGGCGCACAAGCTTCTTGGTGAGCGAACGGAAAGCCGCGCCCAGTTCCTTCTCGCGGCCTTCGAAGGACTCGGCGAGCGCGGACAGCACCGACAGCTTGATCTCGTCGATGCGCTCTTCGCGCTCGTGCTTGCCCGCGATGGACAGCGCCTCGTTCAGCTCCGCCTTCGCGGTGCCCTCGACGGCCTCGAACGCGTCGGGCTGGTAGGGCAGGAAGACCGGGAACTCCTCGGTCGGCTTGGACGCCAGGGCGGCCAGATCCGACTGCGCCTTGCACAGGCGGGCGATGAACGGCTTGGCGGCCTCGAGGCCCTCGGCCACAACGGCTTCCGTCGGCGCGGTGGCGCCGTCGGCGATCAGCGCCAGCACATTGTCGGTGGCCTCGGCCTCGACCATCATGATGGCGACGTCACCCTCGACCACGCGGCCGGCGACGACCATGTCGAACACGGCGCCTTCCAGCTGCTCGACGGTCGGGAAGGCGACCCACTGGCCCTCGATCAGGGCGACGCGCACGCCGCCGACCGGGCCGGAGAACGGCAGGCCCGCGATCTGGGTGGAGGCCGACGCCGCGTTGATGGCGACCACGTCGTACAGATCCTTCGGATCCAGCGACATGACGGTCACCACGACCTGGATCTCGTTGCGCAGGCCGTCGACGAAGGACGGGCGCAGCGGCCGGTCGATCAGGCGGCAGGTCAGGATCGCGTCGGTGGAGGGGCGGCCCTCACGACGGAAGAACGAGCCCGGGATGCGGCCCGCGGCGTACATGCGCTCTTCGACATCCACCGTCAGCGGGAAGAAATCGAACTGGTCCTTGGGGTGCTTGCCGGCGGTGGTCGCCGACAGCAGCATGGTCTCGTCGTCGAGGTAGGCGACCACGGAACCCGCGGCCTGCTTGGCCAGCCGGCCGGTCTCGAAACGGATGGTGCGGGTGCCGTAGCTGCCGTTGTCGATCAGGGCCACGGACTCGAAAACGCCGGGTTCGACCTCGATGGCCGACGTCACTGTGTCAGACATTTTTCTCTTCTCAACCTCTCGTCTTCGCCGGATGCGCACGTACCGTGCGCGCTTCCCGGCTCGTCAAGCCGTACCCGGCATGGGCGAACGGCGACCCTCGTGGTCGCTGTCAGCACACCCGGCCATATCCCCTTGGATACGGCGACGAGGAGGCGGTCATCGATCGAAGCCCTCCGGCAGCGCAAACATCCTCTTTACTGCGCGCTCGCCGAAAAGCCACTACCGAAGACCGACGCCACGCGGCGGGTGCATACGGCTTGTTCGTTGCCGCGTACCTGGCGAAACCCCCTCGATAGGGGCTTGCGGCCGGATACGCGAAAAAGCCAACGGGGAGATTCTAAGCCTCCTCGTTGGCTGGTTCGTCAACTACCTATGGCAGTCGGTGTGTGTCGCCGCGATCAGCGACGCAGGCCCAGACGCTCGATGAGCGAACGGTAACGCGCGATGTCGTTGGCCTGGAGGTACTTCGAGAGGCGCTTGCGACGACCGATCAGCGCCATCAGACCGTGGCGGGTGTGGTGGTCGTGCTTGTGCTTCTTGAGGTGCTCGGTGATGTCGGCGATCCGCTTCGACAGCATCGCGATCTGGGCCTCCGGGGAACCGGTGTCCGTCTCGTGCAGGCCGTACTCGGCGAGGATCGCCTTCTTCTGCTCAGTGGTGAGAGCCACAGATATCTCCTGTTTTTCAGTCCGCGCTCGAGGAACCGGGAGAATCCCGGAGGTGGGCGCCGCCGCGGACCGCAGCAAACCCGAGGAGCCAGCTTACACGTCGTCCGGCGCGAGAACTTTCCGGGCCTGATCGACGTCCCGGGCGATGGCTTGCACCAGCTCGTCGATGGATTCGAACTTGCGCATGCCGCGCAACTGGTCGACGAAGTCGACCGCCACCCGCTTGCCGTAGAGGTCGGCGTCGAAGTCGAGCAAATGCGGTTCGACGGTGCGGTTGCGGCCGTCGAAGGTGGGGTTGGTGCCGACCGAGATGGCGGCCATGAACTGCCGGCCGCGCAGCGGGTCGTCCGCGTCCAGGACGGTGAACCAGCCCGCGTAGACGCCGTCGGCCGGGATGGCCGCGTGCATGGTCGGGGCCACGTTCGCGGTGGGGAAGCCGAGGCCCTTGCCGCGCCCGTCGCCGTGCACGACCACGCCCTCCAGGCGATGCGGCCGCCCGAGCGCCTCGGCCGCGGCGGCGATATCCCCGTCGGCCAGGCAGCGGCGAATGTAGCTGGAGGAGAAGGTGACCGCGTGCTCGCCGAGCAGCTGCACGCCATCGACCTCGAAGCCGAACTCCTGGCCCAGCTCGCGCATGGTGTCCAGGGTGCCCGCGGCCTGCTTGCCGAAGGTGAAGTTGTCCCCCACCACGACCTCGGCCACATGCAGCCGGTTCACCAGCAGCTCTTCGACGTACTCCTGCGGCGTCAGCTTCATGAAGTCGCGGGTGAACGGCATCACCACGAACACGTCGATGCCGAGCTCTTCGACCAGTTCCGCGCGCCGGTCCAGGGTGGACAGCTGCGCCGGATGCGAGCCCGGCCGCACCACATCCAGGGGATGCGGATCGAATGTCATGAGCACCGACGGAACGCCCCGCACCGCAGCGGATTTCACCGCACGGCTGATGAGCTGCGCGTGACCGCGGTGTACGCCATCGAACACGCCGATGGTGAGCACACACCGGCCCCACTCCGCGGGCATCTCATCGAGACTTCGCCATCTCTGCACAGTGGGAAGCCTACGCAAAGCGCGTCACACACAATATTCGGCGGTGCGGATCTTGCGCAGAAGAAGCACACCCGACACCCCTTGTTCACCTGCCCCCACCAGCGAGCGCGCCGATGTGGGAAACCGGCTCGGGTGTGCCTAAGCTCGGGTATGTGCCCGGAAAACGAGACATCGCCACGCGCCGCGAGCTGGCCGATCCGTCCGCCGCTTCCGCACCCGGCGGAGACTCCGCGACCGACGGTGTGAGCATGGCGCCGGTGCTGTCCTCGGTGGCCCAGGACTACCTGAAGGTGATCTGGACCGCACAGGAATGGTCACCGGAGAAGGTGTCCACCAAGCTGCTCGCCGAGAAGATCGGCGTCTCGGCCTCCACGGTGTCCGAGGCGGTTCGCAAGCTCGCCGACCAGGGTCTGGTCGAGCACGCCCGGTACGGGTCCATCACGCTCACCGCGGACGGCCGCCGCGCCGCCGTCGCCATGGTGCGCCGGCATCGGCTCATCGAGACCTTCCTCGTCAACGAGCTCGGTTACGGCTGGGACGAGGTGCACGACGAAGCGGAAGTCCTCGAACACGCCGTCTCCGAGACGTTGATGGCGCGCATCGACGCCAAACTCGGCTACCCGGACCGGGATCCGCACGGCGATCCGATCCCGTCGGTGGACGGCGCGGTGCCCACTCCCCCGGCCAAGCAGCTCAGCGATTTCAACGACGGCCAGACCGGCCGGGTGGCACGGATCTCCGATTCGGATCCGGCCATGCTGCGGTACTTCGATTCGCTCGGCATCGCACTCGATACGCCGATCACGGTGGAGGAGCGGCGGGACTTCGCCGGCACCATCGCGATTCGGCTCGACGAGCGAACCGTGGACCTCGGCAGCATTGCCGCCGAGGCGATCTGGCTCACCGACGTCTAGACCAGGCGGTGCCCGCCGTCCACGTGCAGGACGGTGCCGGTGATGAAGGGATTGCGCACCAGCGAAAGCACCGCCGCGGCAATATCTTCCGGATTGCCGAGGCGGCCCGCCGGAAGCTTTTCACCCATCTGCCGCAACCGCTCGTCCTTGTCCGCCCAGGGCATCTGATCCCAGACGCCGGTGCGCACCCAGCCCGGTGAAACCGCATTGACCCGCTGCGGCGCGAGCTCGATCGCCAGCGCGCGAGCCAGGCCCTCCAGCGCGGCATTGATCGAGGCCACCATCGCGCCGCCCGCCGCGGGGCGGTACGCGGCGATGCCGGAGGTGAAGGTGAGCGATCCGTGTGCCGTGAGCCGGGCATGTTTGGCCAGCAGCATGGAGCCGACCAGCTTGGTCTCGAGAAACCCTCTCCCCGTGGTGAAGTCGAGGTCCCTGACCAGCCCGTAAGCGCCGTCGAGAGCAGCGGCGGTGGTGATCACGTGATCGACCTCCCCCACCGTCTCGAACAATCGAACCACCTGCTGCTCATCACTCACATCGGCGGCCATGGCGCTCAGCTTGCCGTCACCCAGCTCCCGCACCGCGTCCGCGAGCCGCTCCTGCGAGCGCCCCACGATCGTCACCTCCGCACCAGCCGCCAGCAGTGCATCGGCAATGGCCTGCCCCATCCCCGAGCCCCCGCCCACCACCACCGCGCGACCGATGCCGTCCTGAATTCCGTTGTCCGTCATGCCTTTCAGCCAACCGCCGGACCCGCGCCCCGTCCACGACGCGCCGCCTAACCCGCATGTGCCCACACCTAACACTCCTGGCCCCAAGCTTCCCCTCGTCGGGGTTTCAGGGGCTTGCCCCTGAGAGTCCGGGAGTCGCTATCCCTCCAGTACTTGAACGACCGCGCGCAGGATCGGGTTGCGGGCGGTGGCGCGCCAGGCGGCGATATAGGTGACAAGCAGTGGAGCGGGAAGCAGGGGCCGCCAAACCAGTCCTGGGGCGGTGGCGGTGCGGGCCGAGCCGAGGCCGATGGCGGCGGGGCGGAGCGGGAGGAGCGAGAGCATTTGGGCGTGGCTCATGGCGCTGTCGCTCAACGAGATCGCCGCGCCGCGGTCGCGCAGCTGGGTGAGCAGCGAGTCGTGGAGGTCGGGGGCGGCATCGCGGGCGAACATGATGAGTTCGCGGCCCTTCAGGTGCGCGGGGGTGATCGCTTCGAGGGCGGCGAGGTCGTGTTCGCGGGACATCACCACGCCGAGTTCCTCTTCCGCCACCGGCGCGTGGGTGAGGTGGTCGGGCAGGCGCACCGGCATGCGGAGCACGGCGAGGTCCACGTCCTCGCGGTCGAGCAGCCGCACCTGGTCGGCGCTCGGCCCGCCGGTGAGGATCACGCGCGCGCCGGGCTGCCGGGACTTCAGCAGGGCTTCGATGCGCGCGGGCAGCCAGGACGGCGCACCGTTCACCACGCCGAGCCGGAACACGGCCCGGCCCGGTTGCGCGATGGCGCGGGTCTCGCGCAGGGCGGTGTCCGCGGCGTCGAGCACCGTGCGCGCGTTCTTCAGCAGAACCTCACCGGCAGCGGTCAATTCGACCCCCTGGGTGCCGCGGATGAGCAGCGGCCCGCCCACTTCGCGTTCGACGGCCCGGATCTGCTGGCTCAGCGTCGGCGTCGAGATGAACAAGCGTTCCGCGGCGCGCCGGAAGTGCAACTCTTCCGCCACCGCCACGAAGTACCGCAACTGCCGCAATTCCACTCTCGAACTGTAGGCGGGTCGGCGGCCGCGGTCACTCGATCGTATTTGAAAGGCGCATATTTCGATCCGGAGTCGCGCGTCCGGGGTTCAGAGGTTGGCGGGGCGAACCACCATGACCGAAGCGGCGCGCTTGCCGCTCTCCTGAAGCAACGCGATGGTGTGCCCCTCGGAATCGATTGCGGCATAGACGCCCTTGATGCCGACGGGATCCAGCCAGCGGCCGTTGCGCAGATCCTCGGCCTGCTGATCGGTGATGTCGCGGGTCGGGAAAGCGGCCCGGGCGGCCTCGTCGATATCCAGGCTGAGCAGCGGGTCACCGGACTCGGCGGCCTTGCTCAGCTGCTCGAGGGTACGGGCATGCTCGAGGGTGAACGGGCCGACCGCGGTACGGCGCAACGCCGTGAGATGCCCGCCGACGCCGAGCTTTTCGCCGAGATCGCGAGCCAGCGCGCGGATGTAGGTGCCGGAGGAGCACTCCACCTCGACATCGAGATCGACGAAAGTGGTTGCGCCGGTGTCGATATCGCGCCGCGCCAGGATATCGAAGCGGCTCACGGTGACGGGCCGGGCGGCGAGTTCCACCTCTTCCCCGGCGCGGGCGCGGGCGTAGGCGCGTTCACCGTTGATCTTGATAGCGCTGACCGTGGCGGGCACCTGCATGATGTCGCCGGTCAATTCGGCTACCCGCGAAGCGATTTCGGCATCGGTCAGATGCCCGGCGGCCGTGGTCGCGGTGACCTCGCCCTCGGCGTCATCGGTGATGGTGGCCTGCCCGAGCCGGATGGTCGCCGAGTACGCCTTGGTGGTGAGGATCAGCTGCCCGAGCATCTTGGTGGCGCGCTCCACGCCCAGCACGAGCACGCCGGTCGCCATCGGGTCGAGGGTGCCCGCGTGGCCGATCTTCTTGGTGCGCACGATGCCCCGGCATTTGGCCACCACATCGTGGCTGGTCCAGCCGCCGTCCTTGTCGACGATCAGCAGACCGCCGAGCGCATCGACCAGCGGGGTTCGCTTCTCGCGCATCACGCCTCCACGATCGCGGTCAGGATGATGCCGTCGGTGATCACCCAGCGGCCGTCGAACGAGGTCAGCGCGGGGCCGCCGTCGGTGGTGTGGCCGGGCACCAGCAACCGGCTGTGGAAGGTGCCCGAGCCGTTCGCACCGGACTCCTCGTCCACGGTGAAGGTGATGTGCGCTTCCTCGAAACCCAGCCAGCGACCGGTCAGCGGGAACCAGGTCTTGTAGGTGGCCTCTTTGGCGCAGAACAGCAGTTTGTCCAGGTGCAGGCCGGTTTCGGGAAGGACCGCGGCCAGCCAGTCGCGCTCCTCCGGCAGGCTGGTCGCTTCCAGCACGCCCTCGTTGGGCAGCGCTTCGTGCGGTTCGGCATCGATGCCGATGGACCGGAACCGCAGCCGATGCCCGAGCACCGCGGCCTGATAGCCGGCGGTATGGGTGAGGCTGCCGACGATGCCGCGCGGGAACAACGGCTCCCCGGTGCCGCCCTTGCCGATGGCGACCGGCGGCTCCCCCAGCTGGGCCAGGGCCTGCCGGGCGCAATGCCGCGCGCCGATGAAATCGCGCCGCCGCTTCTCCACCGCGCGTTCGATCAGATGCGCTTCACCCGGGTGCGGCTTCAACTCCTCCGGGTAGGCGACCAGTTCGGCCGCGGCCACACCCTCGGGAAGAATTCTGCCGATCATGCGCGCCGACTCCGTCGCCGCGACTGCCCGCTCCTCGATGACCGCCTCCTGATCGCACCGCCACTTGCCGGAACGAGCCTACCGGCCGGGCGCGGGCCGGTTCGCCGGTGCGTTCGGGTCCGGCTCTCGCCGCGCGCACCCCCGCCATGGTTGCTAGTCTTTTGCTGGTTCATATCCGAACGCAGTCCAGCACACATATCGCGGCCCAGCGCGGGTCAGCGAGGCAGGAGGCGAGGTATGACAGTCGAACGCTCGACGGGACGCGGCAGTGCGCCACCCGCCGATTTCATCGGGCCGTCGAAGATCATGGCCACCCTGCGGGTCAACGGCCACGACCATTTCACGGTGCTGGAACCACGCACCAGCCTGCTGGACGCACTACGCGAACACCTGCACCTGACCGGCACCAAGAAGGGGTGCGATCAAGGCGGATGCGGGGCGTGCACGGTGTGGGTCGACAATCGGCGGGTGCTGTCCTGCCTCACCTTGGCGCTGTCCGCGGAGGGGCGCGAGGTCACCACCATCGAAGGCGTGGCGGACGGGGACGAACTGCATCCGGTGCAGCGAGAGTTCTTGGCGGCGGACGGATTCCAGTGCGGGTACTGCACGCCCGGGCAGATCATGTCGGCCATCAAATGCGTCGAGGAGGGGCACGCGGGGTCGGAGGCGGAGATCGCGGAGTGGATGAGCGGCAATATCTGCCGGTGCGCGGCGTATCAGAACATTCGCGACGCGGTCCGCAACGGCCGGGATGCCATGGCGCGCAAGGACGGTGAGCGGTCGTGAAACCCATCTCCTATGCCCGGCCGCACACCGTCGAACAGGCCGTACGCACCGTGACCGCCAGGCCGCGAACGGTTTTCCTGGCCGGCGGGACGACGCTGGTGGACATGCTGCGGACCGGGGCGATGGAACCGGACAATGTCGTGGACATCACCTGGCTGCCGCTGGGCGGGCTGGAACATACGCCCGGTGGCGGATTGCGGATCGGCGCGCTGGCCACCATGAGCGAGGTGGCGGCGGAAGCCGGTGTGCGGGAACGGTATCCGTTCCTGGCGGTCGCGCTCGAGAAGGGCGCATCCCCGCAATTGCGGAATATGGCGACCATGGGCGGCAACCTCATGCAGCGGGTGCGGTGCGCGTACTTCCGGGAACCCGGAAACGCTTGCAACAAGCGCGATCCGGGATCCGGGTGCGCGGCGGTGGACGGAATGCACCGGGGGCACGCGATTCTCGGCACCGGTCCGGACTGCTTCGCCACCCACCCCTCCGATGTGGCGATTCCACTGGTGGCGCTGGACGCCACGGTAACCGTCTGGGGGCCGCGCGGGGAACGGACCATTCCCTTCGACGAGTTCTTCCTGCTGCCGGGGAACACTCCGCAGCTCGAGCATCCGATCGCCGAGGACGAGCTGATCACGCGAATCGATGTGCCCGCCTTGCCGTTCGCCAAGAATTCGCACTACCTGAAGGTGCGGGATCGTGAATCGTACGAGTTCGCGTTGACTTCGGCGGCGGTGGCATTGAATGTCGCCGACGGCACGGTGGTGGATGTGCGAATCGGGCTCGGCGGGGTCGGCACCAAGCCGTGGCGGGCACGGACCGCCGAGGGTCAGCTCATCGGCAAGGCCGCCACCGCGGCGAACTTCGCCGCGGCCGCGGCGGCCGAAATGGCGGCTGCCGACGCATCGCATCCGATGAACGCCTTCAAGGTGGTGCTGGCCCAGCGCACGCTGGTGCGGGCCTTGGAAAGCGTTCGGCCGCAGGTGAATCCGCTCGGAGGTGCGCAATGACCGCCACCGCTTCCGGACCGCTGGTCGGGCGGGGATTCGATCGGGTCGACGGACGAGCGAAGATCACCGGGGCGGCGCGGTACACGGCGGAGGTGCCATTGCAGGGCATCGCGCACGCGGTACTGGTCGGCGCCCGGATCGGCAGCGGGACAGTGCGTTCCATCGATGCCGATGCGGCACTGGCAGCCGGGGCGGTCGCGGTGTACACCCACGAGAACCTGCCCCGGCTCGCGAACCTGCCGCCGACGCTGCCCTCCGCGTACGGCGGACCGGCGCCGGGCCAGACCTTCTTCCCCATGCAGGACAACGTCGTTCACTACTACGGGCAGCCGATCGCGGTGGTCCTCGCCGACACCTTCGAAGCGGCTCAGCAGGCGGCCGAGCTGGTCACCGCACAATACGATCGGAAGGACGCGCTGATTCGGCTGGACGACGGCCGGGACGCGCAATACCAGCCCGAAACGGTGTTCTGCGGCCTGGTTCCGGCGGTGCAATCGCGTGGCGATTTCGAGGCGGCGGCGCGGGCGGCGGCCCACACCGTCGACGCCACTTTCCATTTCGCGGCCAACCACCACAATCCGATCGAATGCTCGGCCACGGCGGCCGAGTGGAACGGGGACACCGTCGCCGTGTACGACGCCACCCAGGGCGTCACCGCCACCCAGGCCACCGTGGCCGCCTGCCTGGGCATGTCGCCCAGCCAGGTGCGGGTGGTAGCGAATTTCGTGGGCGGCGGGTTCGGCGGCAAGGCCATGATGTGGCCGCACGTCACCCTCGCACCCATGCTGGCGCGGGAGCTCGGACGGCCGGTGAAGGTGGTGCTGAATCGGGAACAGATGTTCTACGGCACCGGATTACGCGAGGAACAGGAGCAGCGGGTCACCCTCGTCGCGGACAGCGCCGGGACGTTCACCGGGCTGCGGCACCACAAGCTCTCGGTCACTTCACCTTTCGACGATTGGGCGGAGCTGTCGCTGAGCGTCGCCGGGCAGGCGTACGCGATTCCCAGCTGGGACGGTCGGTATCGGCTGATCCGGGGTAACACCATGACGCCGACCTTCATGCGCGGGCCGGGCGAGGCATCCGGCATGGTGGCGATGGAGTGCGCGGTCGAGGAGATGGCCGACGAACTCGGCATCGATCCGGTCGAGTTGCGGCTGCGCAATCATGCTGCCATCGATCCGGAGAGCGGGCATCCGTGGAGTTCGGACGGGTACGCCGAATGTGTGCGGCAGGCGGCGCAGCGGTTCGGATGGTCGGCCGAACAGCGGCGGGCCGGGCCCGGGCGCTCCGGGAACTGGCTGATCGGGTGGGGTATGGGGACGGCCGGATATCCGGTGTACCAGCCCGGGCAGCCGCAGCGGGCGCATGTGCGGCTACTGGCCGACGGGTCGCTGATCGTGCAGGCGGGCACCCAGGATTTCGGGACCGGGGTGGCGACCACCATGGCGCAGGTGGCCGGGGATGCGCTGGGGATACCGTTCGATCGGATCCGGGTGGATATCGGGGACACCGATTACCCGAATATCGCTGCGGCCGTCGGGTCCATGGGAGCGGGCATCATCAGTGCCGCGGTACAGATCGCCTGCACTGATCTGCGCGATCAGCTGATCGGGCTGGCGGTCACCGACTCCGGGTCGCCGCTGCACAATCGCCCCGCCGGCCGGATCGAAGCGGTGAACGGGGCGTTGCGGTCGCGGGTCGAACCCTTTGTGAGCGAGGAGTATTCGGAGCTGTTGCGCCGGAATCACCTCACCGATCTGGAGGCCATCGGGGCCTGGCAGCCGCCGGCGCAGGATATACCGTACGGGCGCATGAGTTTCGGAGCGCAGTTCGCGGAGGTCGCGGTCGACGCCGATCTCGGGATCGTGCGGGTGCGGCGGATGGTCGGCGCGTTCGCGCCGGGACGGGTGCTCAATGCCAAGCTGGCGCGCAGTCAGGTGCTGGGCGGGTTGAATTGGGGCCTGTCGCAGGCATTGATGGAAGGGACCATTGCCGATCCGCGGGACGGGCGGTGGTCGAATGCCTCACTGCTGGAGTACCTGCTGCCGGTCAACGCGGATGCGCCCGCCGTGGACATCTCCTTCGTCGAAGTCGACGATCCGGTGGTCAATCCCTTGGGCGTCAAGGGACTCGGCGAACTCGGGATGGTGGGTGCGGCGGCGGCGATCATCAATGCCATCCGCCATGCCACCGGTAAGACGCTGCGGGAGATTCCGGTGCGGATCGAACACCTGCTCTGAGCGTTTCAGCGATGGATCGGGCCGTCCGTGGCGTCGAGTGGGCGGCCCGAAGCCTGCCCGGACTCCGCGATGATCTGTGCCGCAATGGAAACCGCGGTCTCGTCCGGCGTCGAAGCGTTCAGGTCCAAACCCACCGGGCTGCGCAGTCGCCGCAGCTGCTCCGGACCGATTCCGCTCGCGCGCAACCGTTCTCGGCGATCGGCATCGGTGCGGCGGGAGCCCATCGCACCGACGAAGCCGATCTCCTCGATACTCAGCGCCACCGCCAGGGTGGGCACATCGAACTTGGTGTCGTGGGTGAGCACGCACACCACCGTGCGAGCATCGACCCGGCCCGCCTCGTGTTCGTTGCGCAGATAGCGGTCCGGCCAATCCACCACCACCTGGTCGGCGGCTGGGAAACGCGCTGCGGTGGTGAAGGTTTCGCGGGCATCGACCACCGTGACGTGGTAGCCGAGCTGCGCGCCCAGACGGCTCAGCGCCCGCACGAAGTCGTTCGCACCCGCGAGGATCATCCGAGCGGGCGGTCCGAAACTCTGCACGAACGCCCGTGCCGGGAAGGCGGTGGCCTCGCACTCGTCGGAGCCGATGAGGCCGCTGCGGCCGGCGCGAGCCATATGCTCCGCGTCCCTGCTGACAGCCGGAACCTGTTTCGCTACAAGGGATTCGGACTGCGTCCGGTCGACCAACCGCCATTCCGGCGCGGCGGCCAGCGTCGTGATCAGGGCGGTCGGGCGCGCGGCGGCGATATCGTGTGCGAGCGCTTCGAGCTCGGGCAGCCGCGCGTGATCCACCCGCTCGATGAAGACCTCCAGCTCACCGCCGCAGGTCAAGCCGATCGCCAGGCCGTCCGGGTCGGCGATGCCGTAATGCTCGAGCACGGCCTCGCCGGTGGTCAGCACGGTCGTCGCGGCATCGACCACGGCCGATTCGACGCATCCGCCGGACAGCGATCCGATGACCTCGTGTGCCGCGGTGACCACCATGGCCGCGCCCACCTCGCGAGGTCCGGCCCCGCTCACCGCGACAATGCGCGCCAGCGCGACCGGGCCCCGCCGGACCCGATCGATCAGCTGCGGCAGCACATCACGCACGACCCCATGATCACAGGTCGGTGCCCGATATGCACGTTTCGCGCCAGTTTGGCAATCTGGCAGCAATCAGCCGCGTTACTCGACCCCGCGCCGCTTCTGAATCTGCGCCTTCATCTGCGCGGCCGCCTCCGCCATCTCCGGCGTGATCTTGAAGTGCCCGCCCCACTCGTTCAGCTCATCACCGTAATCCGGCACCGGGAGGATCTGCCGCAGCAACTGCTCCGGCAGCCCGCGCCGCTGCCACTCGCGCGGATAGCCGAGCGACACCTCCTCGAACCGCACCCCGTCATACCAGGTGGTGCGCGGGATATGCAGGTGCCCGTAAACCATGCAGACCACGTTGTAGCTGGTGTGCCAATCCGAAGTCAGATCGGTCCCGCACCACAGCGAGAATTCCGGATACCACATCATGTCGACCGGCTTGCGTACCAGCGGCCAATGATTGATCAGCACCACCGGCGTCTCCGGGGCGAGCGCATCCAACCGGCGCTGCGTGTACTGCACCCGCGCGTGACACCAGGCATCCCGGGTCGCATAGGGGTCCGCCGACAGCAGGAATTCGTCGGTAGCGACCACATTGCGATCCTTCGCGATCGCCAGGCCTTCGGCCTTGGTCCGCGCTCCCTCGGGCAGCCACGAGTAGTCGTACAGCGTGAACATCGGCACCAAGGTCACCGCCCCGCCGAACGCCTCGGATCCAGCGCCCGTCCACACCGGAAACG
This sequence comes from Nocardia inohanensis NBRC 100128, assembly GCF_001612945.1. GTDB lineage: Bacteria > Actinomycetota > Actinomycetes > Mycobacteriales > Mycobacteriaceae > Nocardia > Nocardia inohanensis. The sequence continues at coordinate 534,692 of NZ_BDBK01000016.1, read as the reverse complement.
GGTCCTCCGGCGTCAGCACATCCAGGTCTCGGCAGATCGACACCAGGTAGTCGTACCGGGCGGCCCCGAACATCTGCACGGGATCCTTTGCGGTAGTCCACAACTCGTGGTTTCCCGGTACCCAGATGACCTTCGCGAACCGTCCGCGCAAGGTCTCCAGCGCCCAGCGGAAGTCGTCGGTCTTCTCCCCGACGTCTCCGGCCAGAATCAGCCAGTCCTCCGGCGAATCCGCACGAATGGCCTCCACCACCGGTTTATTGCCCTGATGCCCGACATGAATGTCGCTCACCGCCACCAGTTTCGCTACCACCCAGCTCCGCCTTCCTACTCGAGCCCCGGACTACGCACCAACAGGCCCGGCCGCTCCCAGATTCCCACGCCGGATTCCCGGTGTTCCCACCACCCCGTTCTTCCTCTTCCCCACCAGCAGCTTTTCAGCCTCCTTCCGGAGGACGAGATTCCTAGGGCAAAGCGAAAAATCGAACCAATTCGCCGAGTCTTCGAACAGACCCAGTGGTCAGTGGCACATGGCGGAGGGGACTATCGGCGGGTCGCCTCCACCATGTGCCACTGATCATGAAAATTGGGCGGCAGCGGCCGGGGTGGGGCGTCAGCCGAGGCAGCGGATGCGGGCGGAGGGGGCGAAACCGGCTGCGACGGTGAGGGTTCCGGAGGGGTCGCGGCGGCAGGAGGCGATCGCCACGTGGCAGGGGTGGGGGAGGTCGGCGGGGAGTTTTACGCCGCCGTCGATTTGGTAGCGGGTGTTGGTGACTTTCCAGCTGCGGGCCTGGGAGTCTTTCGGATCGATGGGAGGGGCGTCGGGGCGGGCTACGACCATGACTTCGGTTATGCCGGTGGGCCATTCGAAGGTAAGGAGGCCGGCGCGTTCGACCAGGTTGCGGATTGTCGGCATGCCGCTGGGTTCGGAGGTGTCGGTGGGGTGGCCGGCAGCGGGTCCGGATCGGTCTGCGCCGGCCGGGGCGTATGCGCTGGTAGGTGAGGTGGGTGCGCTGTGCGCCCCGGTCGGGGCCGGGCCGGACGTGCGCGGTGAAGGGCTCGTGGCGCTGTCGCTGGGCGGGCGGCCGGAGCCGGTGGTCGTGCGGCCGGGATGCGTGTAGCCGGAGGGGTTCGGGGCGGGCGCGTCCGAGCGGCTGACTTCCGAGGCGCGGCCGGAGACCGAGGCGACTACGCCGTAGACGGGGAGGGGGCCGGTGGTGGCGCCACCGTCTTCGAGGGCGGTGCCTCTGGTGCGGCCTACGACTCGCCAGGAGCCGTCGGGTTGGAGGCGGGTTACCCGGTATTCGGGGGCTTCGGTGGCGGACGGGGTCCAGGTGATCACGACTGTGCCGTCGGGTTTGCGGCTGGCGGTGACGCGGCCCGGCGGGTCTACCGCGAGGGTGGACAGGGCAGCTGCGGTACCGGCGTGGTCGGCGCAGATTTCGAGGACCGCGAGCAGCGCGCGCATGCGGACAGCCGGTGGGGTGGGCGGGGCGGCGGCCAGTTGGCGGTCGGCTTCGGTGAGGGCGGCGCGGGCCTCGGCCAGGAGCTGGTCCAGGGTCGGGCCGTGGGTGGCGGGGTTGGGGACGTCGGAGGCGGTGCGCTGGAGATGTTCCAGGGCTTCGATGGCCTCCATGTAGCGCTTGCCCGCGCAGGCCGCGGTGGCGGTGCGCCAGCGGAGGGCGGCATCCTTCAGGACCTGGTCGACTTGGTCGGAGACCGAGCGGACCGAGGTCAGGCCGGCGCTGTCGCCGTAGAGGTTTCGCTGGGCGCGATCCACGTGCTGGGCGGCCTCGTTGGGGCGGCCGCGACGCAACGCCGCGCGCGCGGCTTTCAGGGGTTCTTCCCATTCGCGGGCCGAGCCGCCGGACCCCGGACCGCCGTGGGTACTCGGACCACCGTGACCCGATGACCCACCACTGGACGCGCCGGGGCCCCGACTCGATCCACCGGATGGTCCGCGACCACCCTGCGAAGTGTTCGCACCCCATCCTGATTCACCTGCGGCGCCGGCTCTCGAACCACCGCCGGTTCGGCCCGGTGCGCCGCCGGTCGATCCGCCGGCGGCCCGATTCGTTCCGCTGGACGGTCCGAAGCCGCCCGGCGAAGTGCCTGCGCCCCAACCGGATCCGCCCGTCGCGCGCACGGGAACCGGTGGGCCCGCCAGGTGTTCGCGGCCTTCGACGGTGGTGCCGAGTTCGTTGGCGAGGTTGATGATGATCGCTTCGACGGTGGTGCGGTCCAGGCCGGCGGCAATGCCTTCGCCGATCAGGAAGTCGAAATCTGGTGCTACCAGGCGGTCTTCGACGAGGACGGCGGCGCGGAGCTGGGGTCGGAGCAGGTCGGTGGCGTCGTCGATGACGGCTTGCCGGTAGTCGTCGACGGTTGCGCCGCCGGATTCGAGGAGGTCGCTGATGTGGACGAGCAGTTCGTCGAGGACCACTCGGATGCGGCCGGGTGGGAGTTCGCGGGTGCGGGCGCGCAGAGCGTCGGCGCGGAGGCGGATTTCGCTGGTCTGGTGGGCCTTGGTGTAGTCGAGGCCGAGCAGGACCAGGAGGGTGGGGACCGGGTCGCCGGGGATCAGGCGCTCGTATTCGGCCAGGAGTTTGCGGATCTGCTGGCGGCGTTGCGGACTCACGCCCTCGGGGACGGGAGCGGCCTCGGACGCCGCGGGCTCGTCGAGGATGCGGTGGCGGCGGACGCGGGCGGCGATATCGGCGGGGCTCAGGCCGCTCATCTTGCCGATGTCCTCGAGGCCGGGAAGCTTGCCGGCCGGTACCCCGCCGTAGCGGGCGACGAGGCGCTCGATGGCGGTGTCCAGCATTTCGAAGCGTTCCGAATCACGCCGGGCGCGTAGCTGTTTCACGCGTTCGGCCTCGATACGCCGCGACGAGGCGTGCAGCAGCGGCGCGGACAGGTCGTCGTGTTCGTCTACCAGCAGGCCGACCAGTACCCGGTATTTGGGGTGGTCGCGCTGCTTCTGCCAGAACGCCCACACCTCGTCCACGCGAGTGCGGACCTCACCATCGGCGACCCGTTCGGCCTCTTCCAGGGGAATGTCGTACAGCTCGAACGCATCCGAATGTTCGATACCGCCCCGCTTCTCGACGGCGGCGAGCACCCGCTTGCGATAGTCGTTGGGGTCGAAGGCGCGCATGGGTTCTCGCGGCGACTCAGGCGGACCGGCGGCGCGTGCGCTGCAATTGATCCAGCTCCCGCGCCACATCGGCCTGAGACAGGGTGGCCCCGGTCTGCACCGACAAGGTCAGCGGAATATCGGCGTCCACGTGGTAGGCGGTCACGTGCAGCACGCCGTCGAATCCCATTTCGAAGGTCACCCGCACTTCACTGCCCGCCGCATAGCCTGGCGGAATATCCCGAATCTTCCCTTCCACCAGGACTTTCGTATCCTCGGGCCGGGTCGAGGCGGCCTGCCCCTGCTGTTCGACGATGGTCAGCTCGATCTGATCCTGATCGGCGCGCACCGTCCCGTAGGACCGTCGCACCTTGATCGGCAGCGTCTGATTGCGATGCACCAGCCAGCTCGCCGCCAGCCCGTTGTACGGATCCAGCGCCAGCACCCCGAACCCGCGCGACACCACGGTGTCCACCTGGATCTCCAGCATCCGCCGCACCAGGCCGACCGGCTGCCCGAACGAGGCCGCCACCCGCGCCAGGGACTGTTCCAGTTCCCGCGGATCGGCTTCCTTCAGGTCGGCGCCGTCGCGCAGGCGACCGCGGGTCACCAGGTCGGCGACGACCAGGCGCTCCATTTCCAGCTTCTCGCCGTAGAGCGCGGCCCCGCGCGCCACCGACAGGTCCGGGTCGCGCAGCTCCCCGGTGAGGCCCAGTTCCCGATGCAGTTCCCGCGCCACCATCGGCATCCGGGAGGACCCGCCGACCAGCAGTACCCGATCCACCTGATGCACGCCGCGCTCCCCCGCCGCGGCCAGGCACGACTTGGTCAGGTCGATGGTGCGGCGCATGAGCGAGGCCGTCATGGCCTCCAGTTCGGCCCGGGTGAGCGTGACGACGGCGCGCGCACCGTCGTGCGCGACAACCACTTCGGCGCTCTCGGCCTCGCTGAGTTCCCGCTTGGCGCGTTCGGCGGCGAGCACCAGCATCTGCGAGCCGGCGGAGTCGTCCAGGGGGTCTTCGGCGTCCGGGTTGGCCGCGCAGAACTGCTGCGAGAGATGCAGTGCGATGCGCTCGTCCCAGTCCGCGCCGCCCAGCTGATGGTCGCCTTCGACCGAGAGCACCGCGATGCGCCGATCCGAGAGTTCGATGACGGTGGCGTCGAAGGTGCCGCCGCCGAGGTCGTAGACGAGCACGGTCTCCCGCGCGCCGCCCTTACCGATCTCGATGCTGCCGTCGAGCCGCCCGAACCCGTAGGACAGCGCCGCCGCGATGGGTTCGGACAGCACGCCCGCCACATCGAACCCGGCATAGGTTCCGGCTTGGATGGTGGCCCGGCGTTCCTCGTCGCCGAAGTACGCGGGCACGGTGATGACGACCCGCCGCACCGTCCCGCCGCCGCCGAACTCCGCGTCGGCGGCCAAGCTCTTCAAGATCAAGGACGAGACCGCGGGCGCCGACCAGCGCTGTCCGTGCGCGCCGAAGCGCCACTCCGCGTCACCCATCCGGCGTTTCACCAGCGCACACACGTGTTCCGGGTCGAGCCGGGCCTGCCGCCGCGCACCCTCCCCGACCACATGATCATCAGCGGAGGCGAACAGCACCACCGACGGCACCGTCGGTTCACCGTTCATACCGACCAATACTTCCGGGCGGCCGTCCGCGTCGATCCGCGCGATAGCCGAATTCGTTGTGCCCAGGTCGATTCCGTAGACCCCCATGGCGGCGATCGTAGCAGCCGGAACCGACACCCGGGACTATGGTTCGGAGCATGACCGAACCAGCCGCGGCCACCGGGAATTTCGACCCCATCACCGAGCGTATCGACGATCTGGCGCGGGTGATCGCCCGCCAGGCCGCCACCATCGAGCGCCTCGCCGACGATGCCAAGGCCCGCGCGCAACGCGAACGCGCCGGAGCGGATGTGCCCCTGGTCGTGGAACTGTTCGCACTCTTCGACGAGGCCCGCACGCTGGCCGCGACCGCCGGATCCGATACCGAGCGCGCGGCTTTCGAGACCTTCGCGAACCGGCTGGAACGCCTCCTGGTCGGCCGGGGCGGACAGCTGGTCGAGCCGAAGCCGGGCAGCGCCTTCGACGCGATCACCATGGAGGCCGCCGACGTCCTGCCCACCGGCGATCCGGCGGCGGACCGCACCGTGCACAGCGTCGTTCAGTCCGGCCTCACCATTGCCGACCGGTCGGTGCGCCCCGCCAAGGTCGTGGTGCACCGCCACAAACCGGCCCCGAAATCCGACGAATAAGAACAAACGCTTGTCGACTTAAGCGTCAATGCTTAATCTCGGGCATGACGGTCATCGTGCCGAATGGGATGGCTCCGATCAGCAATCGTGGAGGACGCAAATGAGTCAGCAGATCCGGACCATCGATGTCGGCGAACCGATGACGCGGTTCGCGCGGGGCTGGCACTGCCTCGGTCTCGCGGAATCGTTCCGGGACGGGGAGCCGCACTCCATCCAGGCCTTCGGCACCAAGCTGGTGATCTGGTCCGACAGCGCGGGCGAACTGCACGCCCTGGACGGGTATTGCCGGCACATGGGCGCGGACCTGTCCTACGGCAGCGTCAAGGACGACAATATCGCCTGCCCCTTCCACGATTGGCGCTGGCGCGGCGACGGGCGTTGCGCGGCAATCCCTTACGCCAAACGGGTACCGCCGCTGGCGCGGACCCGGTCCTGGATCACCTGCGAGGAGAACGGTCAGTTCTTCGTCTGGAACGATCCGGAGGGCAATCCGCCGCCGCCGGAGGTCGCCATCCCGCACATCGAGGGCATCGAGACCGACGAGTGGAGCGAGTGGAACTGGAACTCGCTGCTCATCGAGGGCGCGCACTGCCGCGAGATCATCGACAACAACGTCGATATGGCGCACTTCTTCTACATTCACTTCGCGTACCCGGTGTACTTCAAGAACGTCTTCGAAGGGCATGTGGCGACCCAGTTCCTGCACTCCAAGGGGCGGCCGGACGTGCACACCAAGTCCAACTACTCGACCGAGATGCAGCTGTTGCGTTCGGAGGCTTCGTATTTCGGGCCGTCCTACATGATCAACTACCTGCACAACGACTTCGGTGAGCACACGGTCGAGGTGGCGCTGATCAACTGCCACTACCCGGTCACACACAACTCGTTCATGTTGCAGTGGGGCGTGAGCGTGCAGCGCATTCCCGGGCTCCCGCCGGAGAAGTCGGCCAAGCTGGCGGCGGCGTTCGGCAAGAGCTTCGGGGTCGGGTTCCTGCAAGACGTGGAGATCTGGAAGCACAAGACGCGCATCGACAATCCGCTGCTCACCCAGGAAGACGGGCCGGTGTATCAGCACCGGCGGTGGTACGAGCAGTTCTATGTGGACGTCGCCGACATCACCCCGGATATGACGCGGCGCTTCGAATTCGAGGTCGATACCACGCACGCCAACGAGAACTGGCAGGCGGAGGTGGCGGCCAACCTCGAAAAGCAGGCGGCGGCACGGGATTCCGAGACGGCCTGAGCGCCGGGTCAGGCGGCGCGGCGGGGCACCTCCGCGCCGACCGTGGCCCACCGCCCGGACAGGGCGCGCCAGCAGACGGCGATCAGGCGCAGCACCAGGAAGGCGACCAAGCCGGTCCAGATGCCGCCGATACCCCAGTCGTTGGCCAGCGACAGCCAGATCATCGGCAGGAAGCCGAGCAGGGCCGAACCGAGCGTGGCATTGCGCAGGAATGCGGCATCGCCCGCGCCGAGCAGCACTCCGTCGAGCGCGAACACCACACCGCCGATGGGAATGATGGCGATGAAGAACCACCACACCACGTGGGTGCGATCCAGCACCGCCGGGTCATCGGTGAACAGGCGCGGAATCACCGAGTAGCCGGCCGCGAAGACCGCCGCCAAGACCACCGAGAACGCGGTCGACCAGGCGGTGATGCGCCGCGCCAGTCCCGCTGCGCCCCGGGCGTTCCCGGCTCCGAGTGCCGCGCCCACCAGGGTCTGCGCGGCGATCGCGAGGGCATCCAGCGCCAGGGTGAGGAAATTCCACAGCTGGAGCACCAGCTGATGCGCCGCCACCGACGCGGCCCCGAACCGGGCGGCTACCGCGGCCGCCGATACGAAGCACGCCTGGAAAGCGAAGCTGCGCACGATCAAGTCCCGGCCCAGCACCAACTGCGCCTTCATGATCTCCACGTGCGGCGCCAGCGGCACCCGCGCGCGCACCAGTGCACCGAGAAACAACATGCCCGTCAGCGACTGCCCCACCAGGTTGGCGATCGCCGAGCCCTCCAGCTCCAAGCGCGGCGCACCCAGCAGCCCATGAACCAGAACCGGGCAGATCGCGCCCGAAACCAGCAGCCCCGCAACCACATACAGCAGCGGTCGCCGAGTCTGCTGCACCCCGCGCATCCACCCGTTGCCGGCCATCGACAACAGGATCAACGGCACCCCGAACAGCGCGATCCGCACCCACGACTCCGCCGCATCCGCGATATCGGCTCCGCCGGAAATGGCTCGCACGATCGGCCCCGCACAGGCTTGCACCACCGCCACGATGGCCAGCCCGATCCCGATCGCGATCCAACTCGCCTGCACCCCTTCCCCGATGGCCCCGCGCTCATCCCCCGCGCCGTGCCGCCGGGCCGCCCGCGCCGTCGTCCCGTAACTCAAGAACGTCAACTGCGTACTCACCTGCGCCAGCATCAATCCGCCCACCGCGAGCCCGGCCAGCGCCAGCGCCCCCAACCGCCCCACGACGGCCATATCGAACAGCAGATAGATCGGCTCCGCGACCAGCACCCCCAACGTCGGCACCGCGATCCCCAGAATCCGCCGCGGCCCCGCCGCCGCCGGATCCTCGACCGTTCCCACCGCCGAACCGTTGACCATCCGCCCACGATCGCACACGCGCCCGACATTCCCGGTAATGCTCAACGAGACATGGCGGCGGTAGGGCCAACGCACCGTGTGGCTTCCGGCCGAAAGCACGCCGGAATGACGGCGGCTGGGGCGAAGCCGCACAGTTCGAGTTCGGCAATCCCGACTGGGCAGACTGTTCGGACATTCAGTCCCGACCAGTCGGGTTGTGAGGTGTGGTCCGGCGAACAGAACGTTCCCAGGTCCGCGGCATTGCGCGGCGATCCAGCAATCGCGAGCGGCGATAGCGGCGACTCGGGTGCCGACCGGGATCTATGGTTTCATCCATGACCGAATCTCCCACCGTCGAGCAACCCGCTGAGCGCGCACCCGACGATCCCGCGGTGCTCAGTGCGGCAGTGGACCGGATGAGCGAGCGCATCGACGATCTCACGCGTCTGCTATCCCGCCAGGCCGCCACCGTCGAACGCCTCGCCGAGGCTTACCTCACCAGGGCGGAAGCCGCCGCACCCGGTGAAAACGCCACGCCCGCAACGCTGCTCGAACCGCGAACGGCGACCGCCACCGCCGGGCTGTCATCGGCCACCGAAGGCACGCCGAGCGTGACACCCCTCGGGTCGGCCGCGGCGGCCGCGAACCTCGCCGCCGCACCCACCGACGATCCGGACGAACCACTCATCCGGGACCTGTTCGCGCTGCACGCGCTGGCCCAGACCTTCGTCACCACAACCGAATCCGATGCCGACCGGCCGGGTTTCGAGGCCATCACGCGGCGGGTGGAGCGCATGCTGACCGATCGCGGCGGGCAGCTGGTCACGCCGTTCCGCGGCGCGCCTTTCGATCCGGAGACCATGCAGGCCGTCGAGCTCTCCGACACCGACGATCCGGAGGCCGATCGCACCGTGGGTTCGGTCATTCAGCCGGGGCTCACCGTGGGGGCGCTGTCGCTGCGCCCGGCGAAGGTCGTCATCCGGCGCTACCGCCGGCCGATGACCCGCTACTCCGCGTAGCGACGGCTCAAGAGCGGGCGAGCTCGGCGGTCAGGGCGGCGACGAGTTGTTCGGGGGTGCCGGTGGTGGAATAGCCTGCGGCATAACGGTGTCCGCCGCCGCCCAGCGCCATCGCCACCCGCGCCACATCCACGCCGGGCGTGCCGTCGGCATTGTCGTGCGAGCGCAGTGAGACCGTCCAGTGGCCGGGCTGGTAGCGGGATTCCTTGAAGACGGCCGCCACCTGCGCCTCGGCGGTGGTGCGGATCAGATCGATCACGCTCTCGACCTCCTCCGAACGCACCCGGGCCAGATCCTCCTGCCGCACGAAGACGTGCACCAGGCCCGCGCCGCCGGCCGCCGCCGGATCCAGTCGCGCCGAACCCAATACCCGCGAAAGCATGGGCAGCCAGGCGAACGGGTGGGTGTCCATCAGCATGCGGGTGATGCCCGCGCCGTCGATCCCGGTGGCCAGCAGCCGCTCGGCCAGCGCGTGCGAACCGGGCCGGGCCCATTTGAACGAACCGGTATCGGTCACCAGCCCGGCGTAAAGACAGTGCGCCACACCGCGATCCAGCGGCTCACCCCAGGCGTCCAGCACCCGGGCGACCAAGGCCGCGGTGGAGTCGGAGTTCTCGTCGACCACGTTCACCACCCCGAACCGGGTATTGGAGCGATGATGGTCGAGCACCAAACTGATTCGCGCACCGGCCAATCGGCCGCGCAGCCCGCCGAGCCGCCCGGCGCTGCCGCAGTCCACGGCCACCAGTACATCCACTTCGGCGGGCACCCGATCCGCGGGCACCAGGAATTCGGTCCCCGGCAGCGCGCGCATCGAAACCGGCAGTTCGGCCGGTTCGGCGAAGGACACCGTCACCGGCACCCCGCGCCGGTGCAGCACCTGAGCCAAAGCCAGCCCGCTGCCGATGGTGTCGGCGTCGGGCTGGACATGGCAGAGAATCGTCACCGACCGCGCGGCGTCGAGAATCTCGACCGCGGGGGTGACGTCGACCTGAGTCCCGGCAGGCGTCACCGAGCCCCCTTCGTGCTCGGGTTCCGCCCGCCGGTGCTCGGTGGTCACGGTATTTCAGTCGTCTTCGTCTTCGTCTTCGTCCGACTTGTACGGATCGGCGTCGCCGGCGTAGTTGGCGCCGACCGACACCTGCGCCACCCGGGCGTCGGAGGCGCGGGCCTTGGCCAGCAGCTCCTCCATCTCCTTCGCGGCGGTCGGAACGGTATCGAGCACGAAGGCCAGGGTCGGGGTGAACTTCACCCCGGTGCCCGCGCCGACCTTGGAGCGCAGAATGCCGGCGGCCTTCTTCAGTCCGGCCGCGGCCTCCGCGTAATCGGGTTCGGCGTCGATGGTTTCACCCATGACGGTGTAATAGACGGTCGCCTCGCGTAGGTCGCCGGTCACCTTGGCATCGGTGATGGTGACGAACCGCAGTCGCGGATCCTTGATCTCGTATTCGATGGCGGTTGCCACGATCGACGAGATGCGCTTGGCGAGTCGGCGTGCTCGGGCTTGATCGACCATTGCCCTGCCCTCCTCACTTATCGAATTCAGTCTTCCGGTCCGAAGACGCGACGGCGTACCGCCAGCAACTCTAACTCCGGACGTGCCGCGACGTGCCGTTCACACTTGTCGAGCACCTGTGTCAAATGCCCCATACCGGAACTGACCGCTGCCACACCGAGCAACGTACGCCGGTAACGGTCCTGTTCCCCGCCTTCTACAGCACACACGCCGAACCGCTGGAGTTCGGCGATGACGGGACGGATGACGGAGCGCTTCTCCTTGAGCGAATGAACGTCGCCCAGCAAGATATCGAATTCGAGCGCTCCGAAGAACATCTTTTCAGTCATATGAACGCGCCCCGGGAAATGCGCGTCTGTTACCCGGATGGGATTGGGCCACACGACCATTGCCGGGTCCGAGTCACCCCGGACCCGGCAGGTCGTGCGTACTACGGGACTACTAGTCGCGCGGCTTCTCGCGCAGCTCGTAGGCCTCGACGATGTCGCCTTCCTTGATGTCGTTGAAGGTGACGGTCATACCGCACTCGTACCCTTCACGCACCTCGGTGGCGTCATCCTTCTCGCGCCGCAGCGACGCGATGGTCATGGTCTCGGCGATCACGACATTGTCGCGGATCAAGCGCGCCTTGGCGTTGCGCTTGACCGAGCCCGAGAGCACCCAGCAACCCGCGATATTGCCGAACTTGGACGAACGGAAGATCTGACGGATCTCCGCGCGGCCCAGCTCGTGCTCTTCGTAGATCGGCTTGAGCAGACCCTTGAGGGCCTTCTCGATCTCGTCGATCGCCTGGTAGATGACCGAGTAGTACCGGATGTCGACGCCCTCGCGGTTGGCCAGCTCGGTGGCCTTGCCCTCCGCACGGACGTTGAAGCCGATGATGATCGCGTTGGAGGCCGACGCCAGGTTGACGTTGGTCTCGGTGACGCCACCGACACCTCGGTCGATGACGCGCAGACGCACCTCGTCGCCGACATCGATACCGAGCAGCGCCTCTTCGAGGGCCTCGACGGTACCGGAGTTGTCGCCCTTGAGGATCAGGTTCAGCTCCGAAGTCTCCTTCAGGGCGGCATCCAGATCTTCCAGGGAGATCCGCTTGCGGCTGCGCGCGGCCAGGGCGTTGCGCTTGCGAGCGTTACGACGGTCCGCGATCTGACGCGCGATCCGGTCTTCCTCGACCACGAGCAGGTTGTCGCCTGCACCCGGCACCGAGGTGAAACCGATGACCTGGACGGGCCGCGACGGCAGCGCCGCCTCGACGTCGTCGCCGTGCTCGTCGACCATGCGGCGGACGCGGCCGTAGGCGTCACCCGCCACGATCGAGTCGCCGACCCGCAGGGTGCCGCGCTGGATGAGCACGGTGGCGACCGGACCACGACCGCGGTCGAGGTGGGCTTCGATGGCCACACCCTGCGCGTCCATGTCCGGGTTCGCCCGCAGATCCAGCGAGGCGTCCGCGGTCAGGACGACAGCCTCGAGCAGCGACTCGATGTTGGTGCCCTGCTTCGCGGAGATGTCGACGAACATGGTGTCGCCACCGTATTCCTCGGCCACCAGACCGTATTCGGTCAGCTGCTGGCGAATCTTCTGCGGATTCGCGCCTTCCTTATCGATCTTGTTGACCGCCACCACGATCGGCACGTCAGCGGCCTGCGCGTGGTTGATGGCCTCCACCGTCTGCGGCATGACGCCGTCGTCGGCCGCGACCACGAGGATCGCGATATCGGTGGCCTTGGCACCACGGGCACGCATGGCGGTGAACGCCTCGTGACCCGGGGTGTCGATGAAGGTGATGAGGCGGTCTTCCTCGTTCACGTGCGAGAGCACCTGGTAGGCGCCGATGTGCTGGGTGATGCCGCCGGCCTCGCCCTCACGGACGTTCGCCTTACGGATGGTGTCCAGCAGTCGGGTCTTACCGTGGTCGACGTGACCCATGACGGTCACGACCGGCGGACGGATCTGGAGATCGTCCTCGCCGCCCTCGTCCTCGCCGTAGGTGAGGTCGAAGTTGGCCAGCAGCTCGCGGTCCTCGTCCTCCGGAGAGACCACGTTCACGACGTAGTTCATCTCCTGGCCCAGCAGCTCGAGGGTCTCCTCGTTCACCGACTGGGTGGCGGTGACCATCTCACCGAGGTTGAACAGCGCCTGGACCAGCGAGGCCGGGTTGGCGCCGATCTTCTCGGCGAAGTCGGACAGCGAGGCGCCACGGGCGAGGCGAACGACCTCGCCGTTACCGCGCGGCAGGCGGATGCCACCGGCGATCGGAGCCTGCTGGTTCTCGTACTCGGCGCGCTTCGCCCGCTTCGACTTACGACCCTTACGGGGAGCGCCACCCGGACGTCCGAAGGCACCCGCGGCACCGCCGCGACCGCCACCCGAACCCGGACGACCGCCACCGCCGCCACCGGGACGACCGCGGAAACCACCGGGAGCACCGGCACCGGCGCCTGCACCCGCACCGGCGCCGGGAGCGCCACCGGGAGCACCGCCACCGCGGTAGCCACCGCCACCGCCGCCGGGACGACCGCCGCCACCGGCGCCCGGACCACCCGGACGCGCCGGACGGCCTGCGCCACCCGGACCGGCCGGACGCTGAGCGCGCGCGGGCATGGCACCCGGGTTGGGACGAGGCGGCATGGAGCCGGGGCTGGGACGCGGGCCACCGGGACGGGGACCGCCCTGACCGGCGGCTGCCGGACGCGGACCACCCTGGCCCGGGCCGGGACGCGGACCGCCCTGGCCGGGAGCCGGACGCGGACCACGGTCACCGCCGGGACGGGGACCGCCCTGCGGACCCGGACGCGGACCACCCTGGCCGGGAGCCGGACGGGGACCGCCCTGCTGCTGGCCGGGACGGGGAGCCGGACGCGGAGCGGGGCGCTCCGGAGCCGACGAGAAGGGGTTGTTGCCGACACGCGGCGGCTTCGGACCCGGCTTCGGGCCACCCGGACGCGCAGCGCCCTGAGCGGGAGCGCCGCCCTGGGCCGGAGCGCCACCCTGTGCAGCCGCCGGACGCGGGGCCTGCGAACCCGGACGCGGAGCGTCGGGACGCGGGGCCGGAGCCGGGGTGGACGGGGCCGCCGGAGCGGAAGCCGCTGCGGGAGCGGCGGTTTCGCGAGCGACAGCGGGCTTCGGCGCGGGGCCGGGGCGAGCTGCGGACGCGGGGCTGGAAGGGACTTCGGTGCGAGCGGCCGGAGCCGCCTGCGGGGCCGGAGCCGGGGTAGCCGCGGCCGGAGCCTGCGGCGCGGGGGCCGGGGCCGGAGCCGCCGGACGGGGGCCCGGACGCGGACCGGCACCCGGGGTCGCCGGCTTGGCGGCCGGACGGGGGGTGCTGTCACCGCTGGGCTTGGGGGTTGCCGGCTTGCCGGCACCACTCGGGGCGCTCTTGGGTGCGAGCGACTCCCGCAGACGACGCGCGACGGGTGCTTCCACCGTCGAGCTCGCCGACTTCACGAACTCGCCCTGCTCCTTGAGCCTTGCGAGTAGTTCCTTGCTCGTAACACCGAGTTCTTTTGCCAACTCGTGCACGCGGGCCTTGCCTGCCACTGCTCTCCTCACTCAGAGGTCGAGCGTGGCAGCCCCTGAGGAAGGGTTACCCGCACGACCTCGACTAATTCCGATGGCCGATCATCGCTTGGACTTCACGGTTTGCTCATGAGTGCTCGTGCCTGTTCTCTACGTAATGCTCCAGGGCTGAGATATCCAGATGTCCGGACACTCGTAGTGCTCTGCCGAATGCTCGGCGCCGAACTGCTTGGCTCAGACAAGACGAAGTGGGGTGCAACCAGGCACCCCTTCCGGGAAGTCTGTGCCGCGGATCCGGAACGACCGCAATGCTCTGCCCTTCGGCTTCACCTTGCGCCACGACCCGCATCAGATCGGCGGTCAGCTCGCGTTTCCGACATCCTATGCAGGTCCGGACGGGTTCTGATCTTGTTTTCACCCGTTCGGAGCGCAGAGAATCCGGAGACTCGCGCTGAGCCTGCGTCCACTCTACCGCTCTCACGTCCCGATCTCCGCATCCGTACCCATTGGAAGTTACCAAGCTGTCATCCGAAGGGTCTGTTTCACAAATTTCGGGACCGACCGGGGCGGACCTTTTCGGCAGGTTCAGCCCCGGATCGCGGTATCAGCTGCGATGCGCTTCGGTACGCACCGAACCCGCCACATCGGGGGCCGCATCACTGCGAATGTCGATTCGCCAGCCCGTGAGCCGGGCCGCCAGCCGGGCGTTCTGCCCTTCCTTGCCGATCGCCAGCGAGAGCTGGAAGTCCGGCACCACGACGCGCGCGGCGCGCGCCTCGGGGTCGACGATCGTGACCGATACAACTTTCGACGGGGACAGCGCATTCCCGACGAAGGCGGCCGGATCCTCGGCGTAATCGATGATGTCGATCTTCTCGCCGGCGAGTTCGCTCATCACGTTGCGCACGCGCTGCCCCATCGGGCCGATGCAGGCGCCCTTGGCGTTCACGCCCGGCACCGTGGAGCGCACCGCGATCTTGGAGCGGTGCCCGGCCTCGCGCGCCACCGCCACGATCTCGACCGAACCGTCGGCGATCTCGGGGACCTCCAGCGCGAACAGCCGGCGCACCAGGTTGGGGTGCGTGCGCGAGAGGGTGATCTGCGGGCCGCGCGGACCGCGACTGACCCCGACGACGTAGCACTTGATGCGATCGCCGTGCTCGTAGGTCTCACCCGGCACCTGTTCGGCGGGCGGGATGACGCCTTCGGTGCCGTTGGCCTCCGAGCCGATGCGGACCACGATGGTGCCGCGGGCGTTCATCCGGGCATCGCGCTGGATGACGCCGCCGACGATATCGCCCTCGTGGGTGGCGAATTCGCCGAAGCTCTTCTCGTTCTCCGCGTCCCGCAGCCGCTGGAGCACGACCTGGCGGGCGGTGGTGGCGGCGATGCGGCCGAAACCCTCAGGGGTGTCGTCCCATTCGGAGATGACATTGCCGTCGGCGTCGACCTCGCGGGCCATCACGCGCACGGTGCCGGTCTTCTGGTTGATGTCGATGCGCGCGTTGGGCTGATGCCCCTCGGTGTGCCGGTACGCGGTCAACAGGGCGGACTCGATCGCGGAGATCACGGTCTCCATCGAGATCCCCTTGTCGGCGACGATCGCGCGCAGGGCTTCGATTTCGATGTTCATTCCACGATCCCTTCGGTCGGTGAATCGGACGCTTCTTCTTCTTCTGCGGAAACCTCCTGAGCACCCGGCTGGGGCCGGCCCGGTGCTACTCCCCCCGCCAGTTCCAGTTCGGCGGCGCCGGCGGGATTGAACTCCACCTGCACCACCGCGGACTGGATATCGGCCAGCGGCACCGTCACCCGGTGTGGCTTCCGCTTGCCGCCCAGGACCAGCGCCACCTCCGTCTCGGAGAGGACGCCCACCCGGGCCTCGAAGGTGGATTTGCCCTTCTCCTCCGGTGATTCGGCGCCGGGGCGTAGGACGATCTTCACCTTGCGGCCCTGGGCGCGTAGCCAGTGCCGGGGCAGGGTGAGGGGTCGATCGATGCCGGGGGTGGTGACCTCCAGGAGGTAGGCGGTCTCACCGAAATCACCGGCCTCGTCGAGGGCTTCGGAGATGTCCGAACTCAGATCGGCGACGGCGTCCAGACTCGAGGAGCCATCGCTGTCGACCGTCACCTTCACCTTGGCATGCTCGGTCCCCGCAGCCGAAATCGCGACGCCTTCGAGGTCGAATCCTCGGCGTTCGACGAGCTCAGCAACTAGCTGGCTCACCCTTTCCTCGGTCGGCATCGGCATGTGGGGCGGCTCCTGGTTCAGTTGTGACGGGTTGAGTTGTCGGTGTCGCGTTCCTGGTGGGGCACGGTCGGCGGGCCGGCGGGCACTCGCTGTCGAGTGCCATCGGCGAAATACCGTCCCGAAGGTCTAGCGTAACGCGCTGAAAGAGTGTAAAGGACCAGCCAACCCGCTCGAGTTCGGCATGGTCGGCCCGGTGGCCCCGGCGGCGTGTCCGGTGGCGACGCGCCCAGAGCCGGGTGCATCGACCGAGATCACAGCGTATCGGACGGCCCTGACGCGGCGAACCGGTCGCGGCGGCTGGCACGATGTAGCCGTGTCCAGCGTTCAGAGCGGCCGTCGCGCCGGAATCGGGGTCCCCGGGGACCGAACAGGGGTGGGCGGGACGCTCACCGTGGATCGTGGCGTAACCCGGGTCGGCGGGCGGGCCGCCGATCATGCCCGCGGCGGTGCGCGGATGGCCGAAATCACTTCTCGCACGGTCGATCGCCGCGGCATGTTCCGGCTGGCGGGCACCGGCGCGCTCGCGGTGGCGGCGGCCGGAACGCTCGCCGCCTGCTCCGAGGACCACACGCCCAGCACGCCGGATCCGCTGCTCGCGCAAGAGGAGTCGGCCCGTTACGACGCCGCCGCAGCAGCCGCCGCCATCGCCGCCACCCCGGACCGGGCGGGCGCGTTGCAGACCATCGCGACTCAGCGCACCGCGCACGCCGATGCGCTGCGCACCGAAATCGACCGCGCCATCGGCGTTTACGGTGACGGCACCACGCCCAGCTATCGCGTGGCCCCCACCACCCCGGTGATCTCCGCGCCCCCGTCGGTCCCCGATCTGCGCACCCGCCTGACCAACGCCCAGCGCTCGGCCGCCGACCTGTCCACCCAGCTCTCCGGCTACCGCGCCGGCCTGCTCGGTTCGATCAGCGCCGCGTGCGCCACCCACGCGGGGGTCCTGCTCGCATGACCGATACCGATCAGCAGGCGCTCACCGACGCGTTGAGCGCCGAGTACTCCGCGGTCTACGCCTACGGCGTGATCGCCGCCTACGCCAACCACAGCCGCGACCAACTGGTAGCCGAATACACCGCGGCTCACCGCGCCCGCCGCGACGCCACCATCGACGCCCTCAAAGCCCTCGGCGCCCCCGTCCCGGCTCCGGCCGCCGCCTACACCACCCCGTTCGTCATCGACGAGTCCATCCCCGCCGCCAAACTCGCCGCCGTCGTCGAATCCGATACCGCCGTCGCCTGGCATTCGGTCCTCGAGCGCGCCGGCTCCTCCGACCTTCGCCGCACCGCCGTCGAAGCCCTCACCGAATGCGCTGTCCGCCTGGCTACTTGGCAATCCGCCCTCGGCACGAATCCGGCTACGGTCACATTTCCCGGCAAGGCATAGTTCGCCGAAGTCACATCTCCCGATCACTTGAATACCGGTAGGGTTGTCGAAATGTCGGCAGCCCTATTCTGCTGTCGGGCAATCAATTCCGGTGTGAGTCGAGGAGATGCTGGTGGCTGTCGATGCGGCCCGGGAGGAAAAAGCGCTGTCACAGGCGAAGGAACGCCTGGTGGGGGCCTATGCGGAGGAACATACGGCGGAGCAGGTGGAGGCCGTTTTCGGGGCGGCTCGGAAGCAGTTCGAGGGACACAAGATTCGGGAATTCATTCCGATTCTGGTGGAGCGGATCGTGCGCCGGGAACTCGAACCGAGCGGTACGGATAACGATGTGACGGTGGCGAATTCCGGTAATTCGGCGACAGTTTCATCGGGAGATAATAAGAATTCGGATTCCGGTCACCTGGGCGCAACCTTCGGGCGGGTGGGGTTGGCTGCGCGGCAGTATCTTCCGGAGGCGCTGACCGGGCGGAAGTGGGCGTTACCGGCACTGGCGGCGGGGGTCGTGGTGCTGGTGGTGGCGGGCGTGGTGATCGCGAGCGGCGGGTCGGATTCGACACCGGTTCCGGTTGCCGGGCCGGCGGCGCTGACCACTGTCAAGGGGGTGGTGGGGTCGGAGAAGATGGCCTTCTTCAGCGATCCGAAGGTGAGCGAGGCGCTGGCCGAGCACGGGGTGAAGGTGGAGGTGGAGCCGGCGGGATCGCGGCAGATCGCCACCACCGTGGATCTGGGCAAGTACGACTTCGCGTTTCCGTCGAGTGCGTCGGCCGCGGAGCGGATTCAGCGGCAGCGCAATGTGAGCGGCAAGTACACGCCGTTCTCCTCACCGATGGCCATCGCCACCTTCAAGCCGATCGTGGAGCTGCTGACGGCGGCGGGTGTGGTGAAGCCCGGCGCGACACCGACTCTGGACGTCGAGAAGTATCTGGCGCTGGCGGAGAAGGGCGTGCAGTGGGATCAGCTGGAGGGCAATGCCAGCTATCCGGTGAAGAAGAACGTGCTGGTCTCCACCACCGATCCGCGCACTTCCAACTCGGCCGCCATGTATCTGGCGGTGGCGGCGTATGTCGCCAATGACAATGCCATGGTGCGTGGTACGGCCGCGGAAGACCATGCGATAGCCCGCGTTTCGCGGCTGTTCACCCGCCAGGGCTACACCGAGAACAGCACCGACGGCCCGTTCAAGGAGTACCTGGCCAACGGCATGGGCCCGACGCCGATGGTGTGGATCTACGAGGCGCAGTACGTGGATGCCGCGGCGCACGGTCAGCTGAAGCCGGACATGGTGCTCATGTATCCGTCGCCGACCGTGCTGTCGCAGCACACGGTGGTGCCGTTGAACGACAAGGGTGATCGCATCGGCAAGCTGCTGGCCACCGATGCGGATCTGCAACGGCTGGCCGCCGAGCACGGGTTCCGCCCGAACGACGCGAGCCTGTTCACCAAGGTCGCCACCCAGGCGCAGGTGCCGGTGGTGCCGAATCTGATCGACGTGGTGGACGCGCCGAACTACGACACCCTCGAGCATCTCCTGGACGGGGTGGCGAAGGCGTTCAACTGACCGGTTGCAGTTCGGATTCCGGTGCGGCGGTGACTCGTTCGGGGCGCAGCGCCACGGCGAGCACGGCCGCACCGGCGAGTGCGAAGGACATGGTCCAGATCGCGCCGACGTGCATGGCGTGGATGAAGGCGGTGTTGGCGGTGTCGATCAGGTCGGGCCGGTTGCCGGTCGCGGCCGCGTGCCGGGCCAGTTCCGCGGAGGTCGCGGCCTGATCGCGGATGGCGGGCGGCAGTTCGGGCAGCGCCGGTTCGATGGCGCGGCGGTAGACGATCGACATGACGGTGCCGCCGATCGCGATGCCGAGCACGCTGCCGGTCTGCCGCACGGTGTTGGTGACCGCCGAGCCCGCACCCGCGCGTTCGAGCGGGAGGGTGCCCATCAGCGCGGCCATGAGCGAGCCGATCACCATGCCGACCGCCGAACCCTGCACCGACATGGTGATCTCGATCCAGACCAGCGGGGTGTGCAGGCCGAAGAGGCTGAAGCTGCCCATGGCCAGCGCCGCCACGGTGAGCGCGGTCGCGGTGACCGAGCGGAGCGAGTAGCGGCGCACCAGCCGGATGCCGAGCGGCCCGGCCACCAGCACGCCGAGAGCGGCCGGGGAGCTGGCGAGTCCGGCTTGCAGGGCCGAGAATCCGCGTGCGCCCTGGAAATAGAACGCGCCGTAGAACCCGACGGCGGTCATCGCCAGGAACAGCAGCCCGAGGGCCGCGCTGCCGCCGCCGAAGATCCGCCCGGCGAGCAGGCGCGGGTCGAAACTCGGCTGGGCGCTGCGCAGTTCGACGATCACGAACGCACCCAGCAGGATCAGTCCGGCGAAAATCGGCGCCCAGACATCGGTACGCCCCCAGGCCGCCACCTGTCCGGCCCGGATCAGACCGTAGGCCAGCGCGCCGAGGCCGGTGATGGACAGCGCCAGTCCGGCCGGATCCAGGGGTCGCCGGATCGGGCTGCGGAAGTTCGGCACCAGTGCGGCGATACCGGCCAGCGCGACCGCGACCACCGGGATGTTCACCAGAAACACCGAGCCCCACCAGAAATGGTCGAGCAGCACACCGGCCAGCAGCGGCCCGGCGGCCAGCCCGACACCGGCGGAAGTGGAGAAGAGCCCGATGGCGGTGGCCCGCGCCGGACCGGTGAAGGTCCAGGTGAGGATGGCCATGGTGGGCGGCATGATGAGCGCGCTGCCCGCGCCCATCACCGCGCGGGCGGCGATCAATTGCCCCGGATCAGCCGAGTAGGCGGCCCATACCGAGGCCACGGCGAAGACGATCAGACCGGTGACGAGCACGGTGCGATGGCCGAAGCGGTCGCCCAGTGCGCCCGCCGTGAACATGAGCGCGGCGAAGACCAGCGTGTATGAGCCTGTCGCCCATTGCAATTGGGCGGGATCGGCGCCGAGTCCGCGGGCCGGGTCGGCGAGGGTTTCCAGGGCGGTGCCGAGGATGGTGTTGTCGAGCCAGATGAGCAGCGAGGAGAGCAGGAGCACGGCGAGAATGAGCTGCTGCCGGGACTTGGGCAGCGTCGCGGGCGAAGTCATGAACAACCTTCGACTAAGATTGGTAAGAACCTGACAATCAACAGAATGGGTGATTGTCAGGAACCTGTCAATCTCGGAGAGGGGTGTGCGCGTTGGGGTCCTACGGCGGCGAGATCGGTTCGCTGACCTTCCTGGTCCGCAGTGTCTGGTTGGGGATGCGCGCGTCGATCGCGGAGTCGCTCACCGAATTCGGGCTCTCCACCTCACAATTCGCCACCCTGATGATGGTGACCAAGCACCCGGGCATGTCGGTCTCGGAGATCGCGCGCGAGGTGGGCAGCACCCGGCAGGCGGCCAACGAGATGCTCGGCGGCCTGGAGGCGGAGGGGCTGATCGAGCGGCGGCCCAACCCCACCGACAAGCGCAGCCATCAGATCCATCTCACCGATGCGGGCCGCCAGCGCTTCGCGGCGGCGCAGGTGTCGGTGGCGCGCCGCGAAGCCGAACTGGAGGCCGATCTGACGCCCGAGCAGCAGGCCGCCGTCCGCTCCTGGATGACCGGTATCGCGGCGGCCTGCGCGGGGTCAGAAGACCGGCGGTAAACCGAAGGGGCGGAACAGGTCCGGGCCGCCGAGGAACACCGTGACCTTGTCGATGGCGGAGCCGTCGAGCGTCAGCACGTGGATGGAGTGCGGGCGATGCACGCCGTCCTCACCCCGCAGGTAGAAGGCCACGGCCGGTTGGGTATTCGCGGCCGTCGGCACACTGCGCCAGCGGTCGGGATCGAAGCAGATCTTGGCGGCGAAGAAGGCCAGCACATCGTCGCGGCCCGCGAACCAGATCAGGGCGGGCGGCATTTCGAGCACGGCGTCATCGCGGAGCAGGGCGGCGAGCTCGTCCATATCGGCCTTGCCGAAGACGTCCATGTAGCGGTCGACGACCGTCCGCTCGGCCGGGCTCAGGGTTTCGGTCATGCGGTCGAGCATCGGCGCCGCCTTGTCGAGTTGCGCGTGCGCGCGTTGCAGGGCGCTGTTCACGGCGGCGGGTGTGGTTTCCAGGAGGTCGGCGACCTCGGCGGCCGACCAGGCGAGCACATCGCGCAGGATGAGCACCGCGCGCTGGCGGGCCGGGAGCAGTTGCAGCGCGGCCACGAAGGCGAGCCGCACGCCGCTGCGCGCCGCCACCACCGCCGCCGGATCGGCCGAATTGCCCAGCAGCGCATCGGGAATCGGTTGCAGCCAGGAGATCTCCGGATGCTTCTGCGGGCTCTCCACCATGGTTTCGCTCGGTCCCACCAATCCGGTGGGCAGTGCCCGCCTGCCGCGCTGTTCGAGCGCGGTCAGGCAGGCATTGGTGGCGATGCGGTAGAGCCAGGTGCGCAGCGACGCGCGGCTCTCGTCGTAGCGGTCGGCGGCGCGCCAGGCGCGCACCATGGTCTCCTGGACCAGATCCTCGGCATCGTGAATCGACCCGAGCATGCGATAGCAGTGCGCGAGCAGCTCGGGGCGATAGTCCGCTGTGCGGGCCGCGAACTCGGTACCAGCGGTCATGGTTCGCCAATTTACCGACTGCTCGGTGCGATGGGCATCGTGATCGGGGCGGGCGGGGCGGTCCGAGGCGTATTCGCCGGCGGTCATGCGATCGTCTCCTGCGGAACGAAGGCGGTCGCGGACGGCTCCGGTGCCGCCGAAACCGGTGCGCCGGCGGGAATCAGTGCGCCGATCAGCGCGCCCGCGAGTGCGAGCAGGGCGGCTGTGGTGACGGCCGCGGTGAATCCGTCGGTGAATTCCGCGGGGGTGGTCATTCCGCCGACGGCCGCGAAAACCGCTGCGGGGACCGCGATTCCGAAGGCGCCGCCGAGCTGGCGGAGGGCATTGTAGGTACCGGACGCGGCTCCCACGGCGGGCATGGGGACCGCGCGCAGGACCGCGCTCTGGGCCGCCGGGATAGCCATGGAGACACCGATGCCGGAGACCACGAAGGGGGCGATGAGCGCCGGATAGGGCAGGTCGGGCCGGGCGATGAGCGCGATCCAGCCGTAACCGATCGCGTGCATGAGCAGGCCGGTCACCACGACCGGGCGTTCGCCGAAACGGTTGAGCTGCTTGCCCGCGATGGGGGCGACCAGGAACAGCGTCACTGTCCACGGGGCCAGGCAGAGGCCGGTGCCGAGTGGGCCGTAGCCCAGCACCGTCTGGAGGTACTGGGCGAAGAAGAACGCGCCCGCGAAAATGGATGCGGCGAGCAGGAATCCGGCCGCATTGCCCGCCGAGAAGGCGCGGGAGGCGAAGAATCGCATGGGGATCAGCGGTGTGCGAGTGCGCAGTTCCCAGCGCACGAAGCCGAGCAACGCCACCGCGCCGAGGGCGAAGGCGAGTACGACTTCCGCACTCCCCCAGCCGGATTCGTTCCCGCGAATCAGCCCCCACACCACGCCGAACGCCGCGAGGCTGACCAGACCGATCCCGGCATAGTCCAATCGCCTTGCCTCACCGAAGCTTTCCCCGAGCCGCGTCAGCACCAACGGCACCAGCACCGCCCCGATCGGCACGTTCAACCAGAAGATCCACTGCCAAGCCAGCCCCTGCGTGATCGCCCCGCCCACCAACGGCCCACCCAGGGTGGCCAATCCGGTGATGGCCGCGAAGATGCCGAGCGCCCGCGCCCGCTGCTCCGGCGGGAACGCCGCCGAAAGCACGGCCACGGCCACCGGCATCACCGCGGCCGCACCCACGCCCTGCACTGCCCGCGCGGTAATCAGCCAGCCCAAGCTCGGCGCCAGCGCACAACCCGCCGAAGCGAGCGCGAACAAGGTCAATCCGGCAGCCAGTGTTCGCCTGCGCCCATACCGATCCCCGAGCGCGGCGCCCGCCATCAGCAGCACCGCGAAACTCAGGTTGTAGGCGTTGACGGTCCATTCCAGCGCGCCGAGCGAGGCGTGCAGATCGACTTGAATAGCGTGCGTAGCCGTGGTGACGACCAGTGCGTCGAGCACGATCATCAATCCGGCGACTGAAGTCAGCGCCAATACCCAGCGCTGCATAGCGGTCATGGTCATGTCGGAAGTCCTCCTCCGAAGTGGTGTCGCGAGTACTTACCGGCGACCCCACCGCGATTCATCGGAGGCAGCGAAACTTCCTTCCCCGTCATCCCGGCACACTCCGCACCCGGTCATCCCGGCATGCCACATACCCCGTCATCCCGGCATGCTTTTGGCCGGGATCTCACCTATAGGAGTGAGATTCCGGCCAAAAGCGCGCCGGAATGACGAGAGCAGGACGCGGACGGGCCGGTCACCCAATGGTGACCGGCCCGTCCGGGGTTCGATGCCTAGCCGCGGATCTTGGCTACCACGTCGGCTACGGCGGTTTCGGCGGGAAGTTCCTCGGCGGTGCCGGCGAAGCGGTCGCGGAGTTCGATCTTGCCGTCGGCCCAGCCGCGGCCGACGACCACGACGTAGGGCATGCCGAGCAGTTCGGCGTCCTTGAACTTGACGCCCGGGGAGGCGGTGCGGTCGTCGAGGAGGACCTCGAGGCCCATCGCATCCAGTTCGGCGGCAACCTGTTCGGCGCCGGCGCGCGCGCCCTCGTCCTTGTTGGCGATGACGACGTGCACGTCGAAGGGGGCGACCTCGCGGGGCCAGCGCAGGCCCTTCTCGTCGTGCATCTGCTCGGCGAGGACGGCGACCATACGGGAGACGCCGACGCCGTAGGAGCCCATGGTGAGGCGGACCGGCTTGCCGTTCTCGCCGAGCACGTCCACCTCGAAGGCGTCGGTGTACTTCTGGCCGAGCTGGAAGATGTGCCCGATCTCGATGCCGCGGGCGGCTTCCAGGACGCCGCGGCCGTCGGGCGAGGGATCGCCGTCGCGGACCTCGGCGGCTTCGATGGTGCCGTCGGGGGTGAAGTCGCGGCCGGCGACCAGGCCGACGTAATGCTTGCCGGGCTCGTCGGCGCCGGTGATCCAGGCGGAGCCGGTGACCACGCGCGGGTCGACCAGGTAGCGGATGCCGTTGGCCTGCAATGCCTTCGGGCCGATGTAGCCCTTCACCAGGAACGGGTTGGCCTTGAAGTCGGCTTCGTCGAGGAGTTCGACCTCGGCGGGTTCGACGGAGGCGCCGAGGCGCTTGTCGTCGACCTCGCGGTCACCGGGGATGCCGACGCCGAGGATCTCGGTCTTGCCGTCGGGGTGGCGCAGCTTGACCATCACGTTCTTGAGGGTGTCGGCGGCGGTGACCTCGCGGCCCAGTACGCCCGCGCCATTGGCCCATTCGACGAGGGTGGCGATGGTGGGGGTGTTCGGGGTGTCGTGGGCGACGGCGTCGGCCTGACCCTCGATGGGGATCTCCGGCGGCGCGGCGGTGACCACGGCCTCCACGTTCGCGGCGTAACCGGATTCGCGGCAGATCACGTAGGTGTCCTCGCCGACGGGGCTGTCGGCCAGGAACTCCTCGGAAGCCGAACCGCCCATGGCGCCGGAGGTGGCGGCCACGATCACGTACTTGACGCCCAGGCGATCGAAGATCTTCTGGTACGCCTCGCGGTGCGCGTTGTAGCTCTTCTTCAGGCCGTCTTCGTCGAGATCGAAGGAGTAGGAGTCCTTCATGACGAATTCGCGCCCGCGCAGGATGCCCGCGCGCGGACGGCCTTCGTCGCGGTACTTGGTCTGGATCTGGTACAGGGTGACCGGCAGGTCCTTGTACGAGTTGTATTCACCCTTCACGGTGAGCGCGAACAGCTCCTCGTGGGTGGGGCCGAGCAGGTAGTCCTGGCCCTTGCGGTCCTTGAGGCGGAACAGCGCGTCGCCGTATTCGGTCCAGCGGTTGGTGGACTCGTACGGTTCGCGCGGCAGCAGCGCCGGCAGCGAGATCTCCTGCGCGCCGATGGCGTTCATCTCGGCGCGAACGACGTCCTCGACCTTGCGCAGCGTGCGCAGGCCGAGCGGCAGCCACGAGTACACACCCGGGGCGATACGGCGGACATAACCGGCGCGAACGAGCAGCTTGTGGCTGGGCACCTCGGCGTCTGCGGGGTCGTCACGCAGGGTGCGCAGGAACAGGTGCGAGAGACGGGTGATCACGGCTGAACAGCGTAGCCGCTGTTCGCGGCATATCCGAAAGGCATTACTGTTTCGCCTCGTGCTGGTGCTGCTGCCTCCTTCCGAAACCAAGTCCGACGGTGGCTCGGGCGGTCCCCTGGATCTGGATTCCCTCGCGATGCCGCAGCTCACGGCGGTGCGCGAGAGACTCGTCACGCAGTTGACGAAACTCGCCGCCGATCCGGATGCCTCGCGCGCCGCGCTGGGTCTGGGCAAGGGGGCTGACGCGGAGATCGCGCGCAATGCCGCGCTGCGCTCCTCCCCCACCCGGCCCGCACTGGACCGATATACCGGCGTCCTCTACGACGCCCTCGACGCGGCATCGTTCACGAAGGCGCAGCGCGCCAAGGCCGAAGCCCGCCTCGGCATCGGCTCGGCCCTGTTCGGTGTGGTCCGCGCCGGTGACCCGATCCCGGCCTACCGCCTGTCCGGCGGATCCAAACTGCCGGGTCTGCCCACCCTGCAAGCGGTCTGGAAGGAAGTCCTCCCCGACGCGCTGAAAGTCGAATCCGGCGACGAGTTGACCGTCGACCTGCGCTCCGGCACCTACCAGAATCTGGGCCGCATCCCCGGCGCGGTCACCGCGACCGTCCTCACCGAACGTCCCGACGGTTCACGAACCGTGGTGAGCCACTTCAACAAACACCACAAGGGCCTGCTGGCCCGCGCCCTGGTCCTCTCCCGCTCCGAGCCCTCCGACATCAAGGGCCTGGCCAAGCTCGCCGAAAAATCCGGCCTCCGCACCGAGATCGCTTCCCCCACCGAGCTCCTCATCCTCACCTGAGCCTGGTAGAAGTGAACCGTGGAACCCATGGATCCTGAACTGATCGAGCTGGCGAGCAAGATCTTCGACCTGGCCCGCAGCGGTGACGCCGTCACCCTGGCCCAGTACCTCGACGCCGGCGTCCCGGTGAACCTGACCAACGAAAACGGCGACACCCTCCTCATGCTCGCCGCCTACTACGCCCACCCCGCAGCCGTAACCGTGCTCCTCGAGCACCAAGCCGACCCCAACTTCGGCAACGACAAGGGCCAAACCCCCTTGTCCGGCGCCGTCTTCAAGGGCGAAGACGACATCGTCAACGCCCTCCTCGCCGCAGGCGCCGACCCCGACGCCGGCAGCCCCTCCGCCCGCGACGCCGCCGAAATGTTCGGCCAAACCAAGTACCTGAAACTCTTCCAGAAGTAGCGCAGCAACAAAGCCAACCGGACGCCTTGGGACACGCAGCTTTTCAGTGATTATCTGCGTGTCGCAAAAATCGCGGTCCTAGCCTGACCGCCGTGGCCAACACCCTCAAACACGAATTCCTGATCCACCTATTCCGGTGCAATCCGGATCTGGCGGCCACCGTACTGCGCCGGTATCTGAACGTAGCGGTACCGGAATACGCTGTGGCACTTGCCGCTTCGGAGGACGCCACCGAAGTCGCACGCCAACCGCAGGTGTGCAAGAGCGATGTGGTGATCATCTACCTGCACGCGCAGGTAGATCGGCCGCCGGTTTGGGCGGTCATCGTGGAAGTGCAACGGGGCCGAGATCCTGACAAGCCGTGGGTGTGGCCGCTCTATCACGCACGGATACGGCATCGGCATCGGTGCCCGACCACGCTGTTGGTTGTCTGTCCGGATGATGCGATGGCACGGTGGTGCCGGACGCCGATAAACACCGGGCAGCCCAACTGCACTTGGCTCCCATTGGTCACAACTCCACGAGAACTGGCTGTCAATTATCACGACGCCGAAGGCATTCCTGAATTGCTCGCACTCGCTACACTCGGCGACATCAAAGACCACGACCACAGCTCTGATGAGACAATGGAAGCGCTGCTGGCAGCGCTCGCGGCCATGGAAGACCAGCATCGGGCCCGCGAGTACGCGGACGGGGTGCTCGATGCATTGACCGGCCCCGCCAAAGAACTTTGGAGGACGAAGTTGACAACGAGTGTGTACCGCTACCAAACCGACTTCGCCAAGGGTTACTACGCCGAAGGCGAAGCCGTGGGCAGGGCCGAAGGCGAAGCCGTCGGTGAGACCAAGGCCATCTTCATCATCCTGCGGCAACGGGGCATTGCGGTACCGGACGCCGTGCGCGATCGAATCGCAGCCTGTACCGACCTCGAACTGATCGAAGGATGGGTTGCGCGGGCGCTGACCGTGACCAGCGCCGAGGAGCTGTTCGGCGAGTAGCTGGTTACTTTCCGGCGGCGTGGCTGGGTAGGACGCAGACGGCGTCCAGGCCGAGGACGTGGTTGAGGCGGCCGAAGGCCAGCCAGGAGCCTAGGCACATGGAGAGTTCTACTACTTCAGCCTGCGAGTAGTGCGCGAACATGCGCTCGAAGAAGACGTCGTCGAGGGAATGGTGGTCGGTGGCGTAGAGCTCGGCGTATTCGGCGGCCAGGCGGGTGCGGGCGTCGAAGTTTTCGGTTGTGCGCCAGTTGGTTACGTCTTGTTCGAAGGATTCTTCTACCTTTTCGCCGTTGCGGTCGGTGCGCCAGTCGAGGCAGAAGAGGCAGCCGTTTATTTGGGCTATGCGGAGGCGGGCGGCTTCGAATTCGCGGAGGCCGAGGGTGGTGTGTTCGTAGACGGCCAGGGAGAAGCCGGCTGCTGCGGTGCCTATGCCGGGGACCATTTCGGCCCAGACGTAGCCGATGGGGTCTTTGCCTTCGGGGATGTCGATGATCATGGGGACTCCTAGTCGAGGGTGCCGAAGGGCAAGGGGATGTCCAGGGCGTCGTAGAGGCCCGGGGTGGCGGTGGTGAGCCAGGGGATCGCGCCGACCAATCTGCCTACGGCGGTGGCGTTTCCACCCGCGGAGTGGTTGCCGTCCTCCGCGGTGGCTTGGATGGTGACCTCGATGCGCGGGGAGCCTTCGATGATGACGCGGTGTGCCCCGGCGCCGGAGTGCGGGAGGGGCCAGTCGGTGGCGCAGGAGGCGTGGATGCGGGTGACGTGTTCGATGACAATGCGGGGGCGGCCGCCGATGATGCCCTGCACTTCGAAGCGGATCGCGCCTTGGCCACCGGCTTCGAATTTGCCCATGAGCTCGGTTTCGACGGTGGATTCCAGGGGGCGGCGTTCCACCACTTCGCGAATCTCGTCGACCTCGACGCCGAGGCCGCGCGCGATGAGCCGAATCTGCCCGCCCCACACCATGGTTGGGATGCCGGGTGCGAGCATGGGCGGCTCGTAGTCCATGGGCTGGCCCATGCCGACCAGCCAGCGCACCGAATCGGGCTGATCGTAGGTGGTGTAGTCGAAGATCTCCTGGCAGCGCACCACGTCGACGGTGCTGCCCAGCCCGGTCAGCAGCAGCGGCAGCACATCATTGCCCCAGCCCGGGTCGACGCCGGACACGAAGAGCGAACCCTGGCCCGCCGCAATGGCTTTCAGCACCGGATCACGCATTTCGGCGGGGGCGTTGCGCTGGTCGTAGAGCGGGTAGAGCGCGGGCGTCACCACGACCGCGCCCGCACCGACGGCGCGCACGATATCGGCGAGCGCGTCGTCGGGCCGGATGTCACCGGAGGCCGCGTACATCACGGCGCCGGGTCCGGCGGCGAGGACGGCGTCGATATCGCTGGTCGCCGCCACCCCGAGCGCGGTGTCGAGCCCGGCCAGTTCACCGGCGTCGCGGCCGACCTTGGCGGGATTGCTGACCAGGACGCCGGTGAGTTCGAGCCCGGGATGAGCCGCGACGGCACGGATGGCGGCCCGGCCGACATTGCCGGTACCCCACACCACGGTGGAAATCATGGCCGGAGGGTAGCAAGTGCTTGGTAGGTTTCGGGCGAGATTCGGATACTCGCCCAGACACCGTTCCAGCGTCAGTGCGGGAGCAAACCCAGCAGCGTTCGATGCAGCACGTCGACCCAGTCGACCTGATCCACGTCGCCGTGTCCGACGGTCAGCACCTGGTAGGCGTCGCTCCCCCGCTTCTTGTCGATCTCGAGCAGCACCTCCACGCCCTGCGCGTGCGCGACAAAAGTGATCTCGACGGAATCGAATTGCGGATAGATGCGGGAACGCCCGAACTCGATCTCCTGATAGAACGGCAGCTCGTGCTCGATGCCGCGCAACTTGCCCCATTCGCAATCCGCGGC
The DNA here is from genome assembly GCF_001612945.1 of Nocardia inohanensis NBRC 100128. Taxonomy (GTDB): domain Bacteria; phylum Actinomycetota; class Actinomycetes; order Mycobacteriales; family Mycobacteriaceae; genus Nocardia; species Nocardia inohanensis. Next base: position 504,771 of record NZ_BDBK01000016.1, on the reverse strand, counting down.
GTGCAGCGGGAAACCGAGCTCCTCCATGGCCGCCAGGATCACGTGCTGGGCCGGCAGCGCGCCGATGCCGAGCGGATCGCTGTCCCCGGCGTCGACCGCGCCCGCGATCTCGACCACCGTGCGAATGGCGACATGCATGCCGGGCAGCTGCCGCCCATTGTAGAAAGTGATCGGCGCTTCCAGCGGCGTGTACAGCGCGAACGGAATGTCGTACCGGGCCTGCGCGGGCAATTGGAACGGTCCGTGAAGCTCGGTGAAGTAGAAGCCGCGGTCGCGCTGATACTCGTCCTCGGTGTGCTCGAACTCGACCCGGGTCACGAACTCGAGGGCCACGCGGGAGATGTCCTGCGGCACGTCGCCGCCGCGCAGCCGGATCACACCGTGCACCGTGCCGCCGGGCTGCACGCCCGGCGTGTGAAGTTCGGTGTCGACCTCGGCCCCGCCCACCCCGACGGCTGCCAGCAATTTTCTGAACATCCCCACAGTGTGGCCGCTGAGCGGTGGATGTGATTCCGGATTATTCCGGGCTGTGGTCCAATTCATCGGTATGGACGTCGTTGCATCAGAACAGATCCGCGCACTCAAGCACCGCTACCTGCGCTCCCTCGATTTGAAGCGGTGGGAGGAGTTCGCGGACACGCTGACCGCGGATGTGGTCGCGGAGTACGGATCGCCCTCGGGTGATCTGCCCGCCCGATTCGAGGGCCGCGAGGCGGTCGCCGAGTACATGCGAAACGCCTTGAGCGGCAACATCATCACCGTGCACGTCGCCAACCATCCCGAGATCGAGGTGGACGGCGATACCGCGACCGGCAGCTGGCTGCTGGAGGACACGGTGATGATTCCCGACTACCACCGGGTGATCCGCGGGGCGGCCTACTACAACGACACCTATCGCCGCGAGAACGGTGTCTGGCGCATCGCGAGCACCGGTTACGAGCGCATTTTCGAGGCCGTGATGGGCACCGATGCCCTCCCCGGCTTCACCCTGACCGCGAACCGCTGGGCCGAGCGCGCGGTGCAGCAGAGCTGACCGTCACCGCTCGGCGGAATCGACTGCCTTGCGGATGGTTTCGCTGTCGGCCGGCGTCGCCGGATGGTCCCAGAAGGGCTGTTCGGCGGCGTATGGCGTGCCGTAGACGGGGGTGCCGGGCTGGGTGCGCCAGCTCTCGGCGAGCGGCCCGATATCGACGATGTCGTAGCCGAGCTGATCGAGCAATTGCGCCACAGCGGTTTTCGCGTCGGTGTCGTCACCGGCGATGGGCAGCGCGGTCCGATCCGTAGCTCCCGCAGGGCGATTCAGCACCCCGAGGTGTTTGAACAGAATGTTGTTGAACGCCTTGACCACTCGCGAGCGCGGCAGATGGCGTTGCAGCAGTTCACTGCTGGTCGCCACCCCGGCATCGAGATCGGCGAACGCGCCATCGCGTTCCGGATAGTAGTTGTTGGTGTCGATGACGACCTTGCCGACCAGCGCATCCCCGGGCACCTGCTGATACGCCTTCATCGGCACCGTCACCACCACGAGGTCCCCGGCGGCAGCCGCCTCTTCCGGCGTGCCCGCCCGCGCCTTGTCGCCCAGTTCTTTCACCAGCTCTGCCAGGGTTTCCGGACCGCGCGAGTTGCTGACCACCACATCCAGCCCGGCGGCCACCGCGAGACGAGCCAGCGTGCCGCCGATGTTTCCGGCACCGATCAATCCGAGCGTTGTCATGCGAGAGTCGAACAGCGGTTTCAGCGCGAATGTTCCCCGGCGGCCAGCGCCGCGTCCAGCACCCCCGGGAAGCGCTGGTCCAGCTCCGCGCGCCGCAGCCTGACGAACCGGTGCCGGCCGTCCTGCCGAGTGGAGATCAACCCCGCTTCGCGCAGCACCCGAAAGTGGTGCGACATGGTCGATTTGTGCACCTCGATGCCTTCGGCCGCCGCACTGCACGAATGTTCGCCGTCATCCGCCAGCGCCGCGAGCAGGCGCAGGCGCGCTTGATCGGAGAGCGCGTGCATGACGGATACGAATTCGATGTCGTCCACGGCGGGCTGGGGCAGGTTCCGCATGAGCCGAGCCTACAACAGTTCGATTGTTTGACATCTATCAAACCATCTTCATAGTATGACGAACGTCCAACCATTGCGGAATCCCGCACTCTCCCTAGGAGCATCGCGTGAATACACGCCTCCTCACTTTGGCGCTGGGGACGTTCGCCATCGGCATCGACGCGTTCGTCACCGCGGGTCTGGTCGCTCCGATAGCTACCGACCTGCACGTCTCGACCGCGGCGGCCGGGCAGCTGGTCACCGTCTTCGCGTTCTCGTACGCAGTGCTCTCACCACTGCTGGCGACGGTGACCGCACGTTTCTCCCGCCGGACGGTGCTGCTCGCGGCGCTGACGTTGTTCGTGCTCGGCAATGCGGTGACCGCGCTGGCCGGAACCTTCGCACTGGTGCTGGCCTCGCGGGTGATCGCGGCGGCCGGCGCCTCCATGTACACCCCGAACGCCACGGCGGTCGCGGCCGCCCTCTCCGCGCCCGAACGACGAGGCCGGGCGATCGCGGTGGTGATCGGCGGGCTCACCGCCGCAACGGCTTTGGGTGTGCCGATCGGGTCGTGGATCGGTGGGGCGCTGAGCTGGCGGGCCACGCTGTGGCTGGTGGTGGCGCTCGGACTGACGGCGCTCGCGGGCGTCGCCGCGATGATCCCCGAAGTGCGCCTGCCCGCGCCGTCGGGTTTGCGGGAACGCCTACTGCCACTGCGTGATCCGGTGGTGGCGACCACTCTGCTGCACGCGGTGGCCCTGTTCGCCGGCACTTTCACCGTCTACACCTACCTGGCCTCGGTGCTCGAACCGGCGACCGGCGGCAGTTCCGGGCGGCTGGCGGTGCTGCTGTGGGTGTACGGCTTGATTGCGTTGGTGGCGAGCACGACGGGCGGGCAGCTGGTGGACCGGCTGGGCTCGCGGCGCATCATTCCCGCGACGCTGGTCGCGGTGATCGCGATCCTGGCGCTGGTACAGCTCGCGGGCCAGTCGTTCGGGACCGCACTGGTGTGGGCGGCCGCGTTCGGCTTCCCGGGCTGGGTTTGGGCTGTGGCGCAACAACATCGGTTGATGGAGCTGGCGCCGCAGGGGTCTCCGCTGCTCCTGGGGCTCAATGCCTCGGCGCAGTACCTGGGCATCGGATTGGGCGGTGCGATCGGCGGAATCGGGTTGCGGCAGTGGGGATCCGGCGCTCTGGGCTGGATCGGTGCGGGCGCGGCGGCCTTGTCGCTGGCGCTGCTGACGATCAGCTACCGGACCGGGCGGAACCCGAGTCGTGAGTTCGTCCCCGCGACCGCCGGTTGATCGACGGCCGCGGGAACCCGCCAGTTGGTCTACTCCGGCACCCCGATGTCCTCGTTCCACAGCTCCGGGCGTTCGGCGATGAACTTCGTCATCATCGCCACGCACTTTTGGTTGTCGAGCACGGTGATCGAAACACCGTGCGCGGCAAGCCATTCGTGGCCACCTTGGAAGGTGCGCGCCTCGCCCACCAGGACCGTGCCGATCCCGAACTGGCGCACCAGCCCGCTGCAATACCAGCACGGGGACAGGGTGGTCACCATGATGGTGTCGCGATAGTCGCGGCGGCGGCCGGCATTGCGGAAGGCGTCGGTCTCCGCGTGCAGGCTGGGGTCACCGGCCTGCACGCGGCGGTTGTGCCCGCGGCCGAGCAGGTTGCCGTCGCTGTCGAACAGGGCCGCGCCGATGGGGATGCCGCCTTCGGCGAGGCCCAGCTGGGCCTCCTCGTAGGCGATGGTCAGCATGTCCTCCGCAGTGATCATGGTGATCATGCTGGCACCGCCTCTCGGATATTCGCCTCAGCGCTCGTGGGTTTCTTCCAGGACCGTGCGGCCGAGCAAGGCGTAACGAGACGGGTCAGTCTTCTTCAGATATGTCGCATACCCCAATCCGGCCAAGGCAACCGCGGCCACCAGCCACGGGGTGGCCTTGAGGACCAGCGATCCGGCTTCGGTTCCGGCCGCGGTATCCATGTTCACGACCAGCAGCAGCACCACGCCCAGCATGGCGACGCCGCCGATCAGCGGCGCCAGGAAGGTTTTGAACCAGTGCCGGGATTCGGGGTGGTTATGGCGGAAGTAGTTCATCACCGCGAACGAGGTGACGGCCTGCACCACCAGGATCGCCATGGTGCCGAGCACCGCCAGCAGCGTGTACAGCCCGGCGTAGGGGTCCTTGCCCGCGAGCGCGAAGGCCAGCACCAGCACCGCCGCCACACCGGTCTGCACCAGGCCCGCGATGTGCGGGGAGCCGTTCTTGGGGTGCGTCCGGCCGATGGTGCGTTGCAGCGCCGGCACCACGCCTTCCCGTCCGAGCGCGTACAGGTAGCGGGCGGCGCAGTTGTGGAAGGCCATGCCGCAGGCGAGGGATCCGGTGATCATCAGCCACTGCATGGTGCTGACCGCCCAGTGCCCGACATAGGTTTCGGTGGGCGCGAAGAACACGTCCATCGGATTGGCCGAGCCGGCGTATTCGAGGGCCTTGTCCTCCCCGCTGCCGGAGATGGCCATCCACGAGACGAACAGGTAGAACACACCCACGCCGAGTACCGCGATCATGGTGGCGCGCGGGATGATTCGCTTGGGATCCTTGGATTCCTCGCCGTACATGGCGGTCGATTCGAAGCCGACCCAGGACCAGAAGGCGAAGAACAGCCCGAGCCCGGCGGAGGCGCCGTGGAAGGCGTTGACCGGGTTGATCGGCGCGAGCGAGATGCCCTCGGGTCCGCCGCCGTGGAACAGCACCGACACCGCCATGATGAACAGCACGGTGACCTCGGTGGCCAGCAGCGCCACCAGCAGTCGTTCGGCGACGGCCACGCCGAACCAGGTGCCCAGTCCGTTGATCACCAGCATCAGAATGGCGAAAAGCCACCAGGGCACGTCGATTCCGAGCTGATCGGAGATCGTATTGTGCGCGAAGCTGGAGAAGATGCCGATCAGCGACGGCTCGAACACCATGTACGCGAAGGCCGCCAGCAGTCCGGCCGCCAGGCCCGCGGTGCGGCCGAGCCCGAACGAGATGAACCCGTAGAACGCGCCGGTGGCGGTGATGTGCTTGGACATGGTGGTGAAGCCGACCGAGAAGATGGCCAGTACCACCATGGCGATCAAAAACGCCGCGGGCGTGCCGATTCCGCTGCCCGAGGACATCATGAACGGCACGTTCCCGGTCATGGCGGTGATCGGGGCGGCCGTGGCGACGGCCATGAAAACCACACCGAGCAAGCCGATGACATTGGGTTTGAGTCGCGAGACTTCGTGCCCCGCAGGCTGGGATCCCCCTGAAACTACCGTCGACGTACCCGGTTCCATATGCAACTCCTCATCTCGGTCCAATGACCTGTGAGGGATTGTGCGGTTCGATTTGTTGCCTGGATATGAAACGGGGTTACCAGCGGAAGTTTGAATTGTGACTCAAGTCACTATTCTTACAATCGCCATCGAACCGGCTGTCCACCTTTACGATTCGTCGCCCCGCTGCGGGCCGCTCACACCGGTACGGACGAGCTCGAGCAGCCGCCGCCAGTCCCCGCTGCCGGTGCGGACGGTTGCCGAGATGGCGCCGACCAGCATGTAGACATCACCCGGTGTGAGATCGGGACGGAGAGCCCCTGCGGCACGGTCGGATTCGATCAGCTCGGCGATGGCATCGGTGAGCCGGGACAGGGATGCGCCACGCGGCGCGCTGGAGGTCGAATCGCGGACGGCTTCGATGGCGGCGGAGAGTCCGCGATCGGCGGACAGGAGTTCACCGACATGGGCGAGATAGGTGAGCACCGCCTGGCCGGGCGCGGCCCGCAGGCAGTCGCCGCGCGCGAAGCTCTCGATCTCGGCGAACCGCTGTTCGGCGGCGGCCTCGATGAGATCGGACTGTGCCGGAAAGTGCCGGTACACGGTGCCGATGCCGACCCCGGCGGCCCGGGCCACCTCCGGCAACTGCACCTGACTTCCCCTCTCCGCGAAGAGAATTCGCGCCGCCTCGAGAATGCGGTCCCGGTTACGGGAGGCGTCGGCGCGCGCCCTGCGGGGCGCCGGATCCGGGCTTGACACTGCGATCACCTTTCGTCCTACACTCTAAACGGAGTCGGATTCCGGTTCCGTTTCTTTCGAAAGGATATCAGCGATGACCCACGATCGCTTCCTGTTCCTCTCCCCCGGCGAAGTCCGCCCCGGCCGCATCCCGCTGCCGCCCGCTTTCGCCGTCAAAGCCACCACCGCCGATACCGACGGCCGCTTCTCCGTGCTCGAGGTGACCCTCGCCCGCGACATCCCGCGCCACACCCACCAGGTGGCCGACGAATGCGTCTACGTGCTCGACGGCACCCTCGAGGTCGAGTTCGACGATCGGATCGAGCAGGCCACGGCGGGCATGTTCGTCCTACTCCCCCAAGGCATTCCGCACGCCCTGCGCTGCGCCTCCACCCCGCCGCCCCGGGTCTTGCAGATCTCCTCGCCGGGCGGCTGGGAGTGCTATCTGGAGGATCTGTTCGAGGCCGGGCCGACCGTGCTCACCGGCGGCGCACTGGATCCGGCCAAGATCAACCCGATCGCGGCGAAGTACGACATCCGCTACGAGGAGTAAGGCCGGTCAGGCGGTCTGCGGCTGTCCGGCGAACAAGCCCTCGCGAATCCGGTCGATGAGCCCGTTCACCGCTCCGAGCGAAGACCAATGATCGTGGTGCACGACGCCGGGATATTGCTCGGAGCGCGCGACGAAGGCGCCATCCAGATCGGACCAGTGCACATGCACGGCGGACAGCCGGACCTCGCGTTCGAAGTCGTTCATCGCCAGCCTCTTCTCGACGGGAATCGGCGGTGAGCCGATCGCTCGCCGCCGAACTGATTACTACATAGAGTAGTTTCCCTACCCCGCCGGTCGGGAGTGACTTTGGACAAGGTCCGTGTGAAATTCGTCAAGATCGGGCGGGGACTTCGTACTCCGGCAGTTCGATCGCATTGGCGGCCTGCGCCAGCGGCTTGATGATCGGACGCAGCGCCAGGCCCCGCCACGGCAGATACCGCAGCAGCTTCAGCATGGTGGTCTGCATGCGGATGGCGCGGTTGCCGGTGGCCACCATCCGGGTGGCATTGGACCAGCCGAGGCTGAGGTTCAGCTCGACGTACTCGCGCAGGCGGGCCTGGTAATTCGGGAAGGCGACGGTGTGATCGCCCGCGGCGGCGAGCAGTTCACCGGCGAGCAGATACGCACCGACCAGCGCCATGCTGGTGCCCTGGCCGGAGAGCGGTGACGGGCAGTACGCGGCATCGCCGACCAGGGCGACCCGGCCCGAGGACCAGTGGTCGAGGTGGATCTGGCTGACGGTGTCGAAGTAGAAGTCCGGAGACTGCGGCATGGCGCGCAACAGGTTCGCGGTCTCCCAGCCGCCGCCGGCGAAGGCCGCCGCGACCAGGCGCTGCTGGGCGGCGCGGTCACGGCGATCGGGCAGCTCCGCCGGGACCGGGAAGATGAACTGGGCTTTGGCGGCGGAGCTTTCGGTGCTGTACAGCTGCACCACCTTGCCCGGGGTGGGGTGCACGAGCTCCCAGTGATCCAGGCCCAGATCGTTCGGGACGGTGATCACGCAGGCCGCCATGCCGGTGTGCCGGGCGAACTGCTCCTCCGGTCCGAAGACGGTGCGGCGCACGGTGGAATGCATGCCGTCGGCTCCGATCACCAGGTCGAAGATGCGCGGCGCGGCATGCTGGAAGTGCACCTCGACGCCGTCCGGGTGCCGGCGGGCCTCGGTGATCGAATCACCGAACCGGTACTCCACCCCGGATTTGGTGGCGTCGAACAGGATTCGCGCCAGATCACCGCGCAATACCTCGTCGTCGCCGGGGGAACGCAAGCCGATCAGGTCCGGGCCGAGGGTGGCGAGCGCCTTGCCCGATTCGTCGACCCACGCGCCGCCGCGCATAGCGGTGGAGGCTTCCCGGATCCGCGGCAGCAGACCCATGCGCTCGACGACTTCCATTGCCACGCCGCGAATATCGACCTTGTAGCCGCCTTCGCGCAGCGCCGGGGCCTGCTCCACGACGGTGACGGAGAAGCCGTACCGGTGCAGCCAATAGGCGAGGGCCGGACCGGCCACGCTCGCGCCGGAGATCAGGACGGTCTTGTTGGTGAACTGCTGTGCCGAAGTCATGGGAAGAGCATCGGCGGAGGGGCTCACCAAGCCCTCACCGCCAGCTCACCGCCGCTCACCGATCAGGTTGGGCCTGGGCACCATCAGCCTCTTCCGCCCGGTTCAGACCCTCTTCGGCCTGCGCCGCGACGGGCTGCAATCCGCTGCTCCGGGCCACTCCCAGGGCCGACCGGTACCACGAAACCGCCGCTGCCGGATTGCCTTCCGAGAGGGCGAGACGGCCGAGGCCGAGCAACACCCGGCTGCGCGCTTCGACCGCACCGATCGCCGCGTCCGATGCCAGCTCGAGGGCCTCCGCGTAATGCGCTCGCGCGGTGCCGGTGTCGGCCGCTACCGCGAGATCACCCAGCCCGCGTAATGCGTTGGCGCACAGATCCTTCAAACCGAGCGAGCGTGATATCTCGGCGGCACGCCGGTAATCCGCTCGCGCGGCCTCGAGGTCGGGTTCCGCTCCGCCGGAGCGGATATCACCGCGCCGGATGAGCAGATCCGCGATATCGGGCAGCGCGCCCAGCGCGGTATCGAGTTCGATCGCCTCGTCGATGAGGGTGGCCCCCGCCGCGCGATCACCCCGCCGCTCCGCGAGCGCCGCGAGCTTGTCCAGGGTTGTCGCGATCGCCCAGCGATCGCCGATGCGCCGGAAGTCACCGAGTGCCGCAGTGAGTTCCGGCTCGGCATCGCCGGGTTCGCCGGTCATGAACAGCCGCAATCCCTCCCCCAGCCGTGCGAATGCCCGCGACCACGCGTCCCCCTCGAACAGCACCCGCAGCGCCGCCGGCTCACCCGGCAACAGCCCGCCCGCCAACGCCAGCAGGAACACCAATTGCGGTCTTGCCAGCGGCCTGCCCAGCCCGGCCACCGCCGCCCCGGCGCGCGCCTCCTCGGCCGCGAACTCGGGACGCCCGCGACCGGCCACCGCCACGCACAGCGCGTAATCCTCGACCACGTTCCGGTTCGGGCCGCTCCGGTCCGCAAGCGGCGGGTCTCCGGGGCGAACGAGCTGTGCCGCGCTGCCCGATTCCTCGCATTTCCATTGGGCGACAATATGTTTCGCGAGCTCGGCGGCGTCGCCTGGACGACCGCTGAGCCACCAGTACCAGGCTTGGGCGGCAATCAGTCGGATTGCCACGGCCGGGTCGTTGCGGGTCGCCCAATGCAGGGCGGCCTGGAGGTTGTCGTGGTGGGCGGCGAGGCGGGCCAGCCAGTCGAGTTGATTCCGGCCGCGGAGTTCGGGGTCGGCTCGTTCGGCCAGGGCGGTGAAGTATTCGGCGTGGGCGCGGGCCAGCTCGTCGTATTCCCCGGCTTCGATGGCGCGGTGGCGGGCGAACTCGCGGATGGTTTCGAGCATCCGGTAGCGGCCGCCGGCTACTTCCACCAGGGATTTGTCGGCCAGCTCGGCGAGCAGGTCGTCGGCGTCGGGGATATCGCAGACCTGGCGGACGTCGTCCTCGGTGGCGCCGCCCGCGAAGACGGTGAAGCGTTGTGCCAGTCGCTGTTCGGCGTGGTCGAGGAGGTCCCAGCTCCAGGCGACGACGGCTTCCAGGGTGCGGTGGCGGGGTTCGGCGGTGCGGTCGCCGCGCGCGAGCAGGCGGAAGCGGTCGCCGAGACGGTGGTCGATCTGGTCGGGGTTCAGGGTGCGCAGGCGGGCCGCGGCGAGTTCGATGGCGAGGGGGAGACCGTCGAGGCGTTCGCAAATACGCTGGAGGACAGTGATATTCCCGGCGTCGACCGTGAATCCGGGCCGCACGGCGGCCGCCCGGTCACTGAAGAGGCGGATCGCGGGGGCGGAGAGTTGTTCGGGCAGCGGCGCTTCGGGTGCGGCGAGCGGTAGGCGGCCGACCGGGAACACGGTTTCTCCGGTGATGCGCAAGGCTTCCCGGCTGGTCGCGAGTACCCGCAATCCGGGACAGGCGACGAGCAGCCGATGGGTCAGGCGGGCCACGTCCAGGATCACCTGTTCGCAATTGTCCAGGACCAGCAGCATCGGCCGATCGCCGAGCATGGCCAGCACGCGGGCTTCGGTATCGCGGGATCCGTTGTGCGCGGCGGGCTCCCGGCCGCCGAGTGCGCTCGCGACCGCCGCCGCCACCTGCGTGCCGTCGACGAGCGGGGCAAGATCCACGAAACACACCGCGCCACGCGAACGCGCGGCCGCCTCCAGCGCCAGCCGCGTCTTCCCGGTCCCGCCCGGGCCCGCCAGGGTCACCAGCCGCGATTGCGCGAGCAGCGGCAGCAAGCCCGCCAACTCGTCTTCCCGCCCGACGAACGTGGTGAACGGTGTCGGCAATCGCCGGTCCGGCTGCCCCGCGACCTCGTCCGCGCGCAGGATCGCCAGGTGCGCGTCGAGCAACTCCGCCGACGGATCCGCTCCCAGCTCATCGGCAAGCAGTCGCCGCCCCTGCTCGAAGGTTTCCAATGCCTCGGCCTGCCGCCCCACCGCGTACAGCCCGCGCATCAGCAGGGCCCGTGCTCGCTCCCGAAGCGGGTGCGCCGCAACAATTTCCGTCAAACGGGTGACCACGGCGTGCTGCTCCCCCAGCGCCAGCGCCGCCTCGGCCCGATCCTCCTCGACCGCGAGCCGGGCCGCGTCGAGCCGATCCGCCTGCGCCCCCGCGAACGGTGCGTCCAGCACATCGGCCAGGGCCGCCCCGCGCCACCACCCGATCGCCTGGTCCAGCAGCACGGCCGCCGCCCCGGGATCCCTGTCCCGCAACGCTTTGCGGCCCGACTCCGCCGCCGCCGCGAACTTGTGCACGTCCAACGATTCCGGGTCGACCAGCAGCCGGTATCCCGCGGCGGTCGATTCGATCAGCTCACCCGGGGCGGACACCGGTGGCCCGGAACGATCATCGACGGCCGACTTCGACTCTGCCGCAACGCCGTTCCCGTTCTGGGCGGCGCGGAGCGCACGACGCAGACGCGATACCTGCGATTGCAGCGCGTGGCCCGCGTCGGCGGGCGGCTCCGCACCCCAGAGCCCGTCGATCAAGCGATCCCGGCTGACGATCCGCCCGGCATCCAGCAGCAGCAAGGCGAGCAGGGCGCGCACCTGCGGGCCGCCGATCGGCACCGGGGTCCCGTCGGCGCGCTCCAGCTGGATTGGCCCGAGGATCCCGAATCGCACGTCGGCCAGTATGCCGGGCCGGACCGGTCACCCGCCGATCGCGGGGCTGATGGCGGTGCCGCCGCTGACATCGATCACGTTGGCGGTGATCCAGCGCGCGTCATCGGCCGCGAGGAACGCGACCACATCCGCGACGTCGGCGGGCTGCCCCACCCGCCCGAGCGCGCTCATGGCGCTCATGGCGGCACGCATCTGCGGATTGCTGTCGAGGAAAGCGGCCATGCCTTCGGTCTCGGTGGTGCCGGGCGCTACCGCATTGACGGTGATGGCGCGCGGACCGAGCTCCACCGCAAGGGTTTTGGTGAGGACATCGATCGCACCCTTGGTCATGGCGTACGCGATCTGCGAAGGAGCGGCGACCCGGGGCGCGCAGGAGGAGATATTGACGACGCGCCCGCCGTCGCGCAGCAGCGGGATGGCGCGCTGGGTGATGAACAGCGGCGCGGAGACGTTCACCGCGAACAGGCGATCCACGTCGGCGGGCAGCAAATCGCCGATCGCACCGCCGTTGCCGCCGCCGCCCGCATTGTTGACCAGGATGTCGAGCCGCCCGTCCGGCAGCTCCGCCGCGAGACCTTCGAAGAGAGCGTCGATTCCGGCGGCGGTGCCGAGTTCGGCGCCGACCGCGAAAGCCCGGCCGCCCCGGGCGCGGATCTCCGCGACGGTCCGGTCCGCGGCCTCCGCATTGCTGCCGTAATGCACGGCCACGGTCGCGCCGTCGGCGGCCAGCCGTTGCGCGATGGCCCGGCCGATGCCGCGGGAGGAGCCGGTGACGAGTGCGTTCTTGCCGGTGAGCGCCATGATGAATGCCTTTGCCGAGTGGGATCTTGCGAACGAGAACCACTCTGGCCCGGTGCGCTCACCGCGCACTCACCATGCGCTCACCGGGTCAGAGGTCGGCGGGGACGGTGAGGTCGCGGATGAGCAGGGCGGTGTGCAGGGAGGTGCGGGTTTCGCCGTCGTCGAGGTCCACATCGAGGATGCGTTCGATGCGGGCGAGGCGGTCGTAGAGCGTGGGGCGGCTGATGTTCAACCGTTTGGCGAGTTCGGTTTTGTTGCCCGCCAGGTCCAGGAATTGGCGCAGGGTGCGGGTCAGGTCGGCGGCCTGGCGGATGTCGTGGCGGAGCAGGGCGCTCAGTTCGGTTTCCGCGAAGCGCTGGACGCCGGGCTCGTCGCGGATCAGGGCGAGCAGCCCGCGCAGGCGGACGTCGCCGCTGCGGTAGAAGGGGCGGGGGTAGGAAGTGCCCAGCGCGAGAGCGACTTCCGCGACGTGGGCGGCTTGGGCGAGCTCACGGGCGGTGTCCAGCAGCGAGTCCGAGTCCGCGCCGACACCGATGACGGCGCGGTCCACGCCGGCGACGCGGCGGATTTCACCGAGCATGGCGGTGCAGACGACGGCCAGGGTCTCGTCCACCTCACCGGTGCGAGAGACGGCGAGGATGAGGTTGACGCGGTTGCCATGATCGGGGGCGGCCAGCGCGGTGACGCGGGCCAGGTTCACACCGTGCATGGCGGCGTCGAGGATGGCGGCGGTACGGCGTTGGTGGGCAACCGGATCGGATTCGATGGGGGCGCGCACATCGATCGCCAATGGGATGTAGCGGGAGCGGCGGGCCAGGCCGAGGGTGGCGGCGAGGGCGACCGCGTCGCGTTCGTCGGTGAGGCGGCCGGTGATCATGTCGTCGATGAGGCCGGTCTGGGCTTGGCGGTGCAGGCCGAAGCGGTCGCGTTCGATCATGCGGTGCAGGGTCAGGGTTTGGGCGGCGCGTTCGAGCACCATGCGGGCGCGCGCGTTCGGGACGCGGCTGGAGCGCAGGATGAGCCGGCCCCAGCGTTGCGTATGCGGGCCCACCGGAACGACATTCGCGTCGTGATCGGCGAGCAGGCGGGAGGTGTGCTCCCAGTGTTCGAGCAGGGTGGAGGTGGCGGTGTGCCGGGCGGTGGAGGCCAGTACGCGGTGGGTGAGGTCCTCCAGCACCACCGAGGCGTCGAGCATGCCCGCGGCGGTCTTCACGATTTCGGCGAGCGAGGCGCGGCGCACACTGAGCGCGGTGAAGGTTTCGTGCACGGTCCGCGCGAACTCGAGCTCGGCGTACTGGTCGGCCACGATGACCCGGTGCACGGCCTCGGTCACCTCGACGAACCGCACCACGCGATGCAGCGCGATCACCGGCAACCCGAGCCGGTCGGCGGTCTGGCCCACCACGGGCGGCAGTTCCCGGACATAGGTGCCCAATTCGACGACCAGCCCGGAGACCCCGGCGACGGCCAGCGATTCCAGATACTCGACGGTCGCGTCGGACTCGAAGGACAACGCCTGCCCGGTGGTGAGGATCAATTCCCTACCGACCAGCAGTTTCGCGACGTCCGCCAGCTCGCTCACGTGCACCCACCGCACCGGCCGATCCAAGGATCCGCCGCCGACGACTTCCGGCTGCCCGGCGCGCACCACGGGCATCGCCAGGATTTCGGCGACGGACAGGATCACCGACGAATCGTAATACGAAATCCGGAATCGCGTACAGATCGTCGGGATGCGAACAGACTTGAAGGGTGCAGAGTAGTAGCCGGGCCACCGCAGTCCCGCCCGCGACCCCGATAGCACCGGCCACCCCGGTCCCGACCGCCGCCCTCGTTGCCGCGATCGGTCCCGGCGCCGTGATCCGATGCCGCCGGACGGGTTCCGCACCACGCCCTCCAGGGTCCGTCCCCTTCGTGCCGGCGAAGGGGCGGACCCACTCGGCGTATGCGTGGAACCACCGGGCGGCTCGGCTACGAATCCGGTGCTGGACAAATGAATCCGCGGCACCCACCCATCCATCGAATCGAGGACAAATGCGGACAATTGCACACTGGCTCGACGGCAAGTCCTTCGCCGGTTCCAGCGCGGCCACCGCGCCCGTCACCAATCCGGCCACGGGTGAGGTGACCGGTCAGGTCGCGCTCGCGAACGTGGCCGACGTGCGAACGGTCGTCGAGGCGGCCGCCGCGGCCTTCCCGGCCTGGCGGGACGCCTCGCTCGCCAAGCGCACCCAGGTGCTGTTCAAGTTCCGCGAGCTGCTCAACGAGCGCAAACAGGAGCTGGCCGCGATCATCACCGCCGAGCACGGCAAGGTGCTCGCCGATGCCCTCGGCGAGGTGACGCGCGGGCTGGAGGTCGTCGAATTCGCGTGCGGCATACCGCATCTGCTCAAGGGCGGGTACACCGAGAACGCCTCCACCAAGGTGGACATCTTCTCGGTGCGACAGCCATTGGGACCGGTCGCGATCATCTCGCCGTTCAATTTCCCGGCCATGGTGCCCATGTGGTTCTTCCCGGTGGCCATCGCCTCGGGAAACACGGTGGTGCTCAAGCCGAGTGAGAAGGACCCGTCGGCGTCGCTGTGGATCGCCGAACTGTGGGCCGAGGCCGGACTGCCGGACGGCGTCTTCAATGTGGTGCAGGGCGACAAGGTCGCGGTCGACGAACTGCTGGAGAACCCGGCCATCAAGTCGGTCTCGTTCGTCGGGTCCACGCCGATCGCCAAGTACGTGTACGAGAACGGCACCAAGCACGGCAAGCGCGTGCAGGCCCTCGGCGGGGCCAAGAACCATATGGTGGTGCTCCCGGACGCCGACCTGGATCTGGCCGCCGACGCGGCGGTGAACGCGGGCTTCGGCTCGGCGGGCGAACGCTGCATGGCGATCAGCGCGCTGGTCGCGGTCGGCACCGTCGCCGACGACCTGGTGGCGCGAATCGCCGAGCGCGCCAAGACCATTCGCACCGGCGACGGCACCAAGGGCACCGATATGGGACCCCTGGTCACCAAGCAGCATCGCGACAAGGTGGCGTCCTACATCGACGCGGGCGAGGCGGCGGGCGCGAGCGTGGTGCTCGACGGGCGCACCGTGGACGCCGACGGGGCGGCGGACGGATTCTGGCTCGGCCCCACCATTCTCGATCACGTCACCACCGATATGACCGTCTACACCGACGAGATCTTCGGCCCGGTGCTCTCGGTGGTGCGCGTGGAGACCTACGACGACGCCCTCGCACTCATCAACTCCAACCAGTACGGCAACGGCACCGCGCTGTTCACCAATGACGGCGGCGCGGCCCGGCGCTTCCACAACGAGGTCGAGGTCGGCATGGTCGGCATCAATGTGCCGATCCCGGTACCCATGGCCTACTACAGTTTCGGCGGCTGGAAGAACTCGCTGTTCGGCGATTCACACGCGCACGGCATGGACGGCGTGCACTTCTTCACCCGCACCAAGGCCGTCACCACCCGCTGGCTCGACCCCAGCCACGGCGGCCTGAATCTCGGCTTCCCGCAGAACAACTGATCGGAGCGGTGATGACCCTGCCCAATGGTTTGACCCCCGAGGTGGCGCGCGACGAAGCGGCCCGCGCCTACGAACTGGATCGCAAACACGTCTTCCACTCCTGGTCCGCCCAGGCGGCATTGAAACCGATGGTGGTGACCGCCGCGCAGGGCTCGTACCTGTGGGACGGGGACGGCAACCGGCTGCTGGACTTCTCCTCGCAGATGGTGAACACCAATATCGGACACCAGCATCCGAAGGTGGTGGCCGCCATTCAGGCGCAGGCCGCCAAGTTGTGCACCGTCGCTCCCCCGCACGCCAATGACGCGCGGTCGGAGGCGGCGCGGCTGATCGCCGAGCGCACGCCCGGTGAGCTGGACAAGATCTTCTTCACCAATGGCGGCGCGGACGCCGTCGAGCACGCGGTGCGGATGGCGCGGCTGCACACCGGGCGGTACAAGGTGCTGTCGCGGTACCGGTCGTATCACGGCGGCACCGAGACCGCGGTCAATCTGACCGGTGATCCCCGGCGCTGGCCGAACGACCACGGCAATGCGGGGATCGTGCACTTCTTCGGGCCGTTCCTGTACCGGTCGCGGTTCTATGCCGAGAACGAAGAGCAGGAATCCCAGCGCGCCCTGGAGCATCTCGAGCAGACGATCCAGTTCGAGGGGCCGAGCACCATCGCGGCCGTCATCCTGGAATCGGTGCCGGGCACCGCCGGAATCATGGTGCCGCCGCCGGGATACCTGGCCGGGGTGCGGGAGCTGTGCGACAAGTACGGGATCGTGTTCATCGCCGACGAGGTGATGGCCGGGTTCGGGCGGACCGGAAAGTGGTTCGCCATCGACAATTTCGGGGTGGTGCCCGATCTCATCACCTTCGCCAAGGGCGTGAACTCCGGGTATGTGCCCCTGGGCGGCGTCGCCATCGCGCCCCATATCGCCGCCACTTTCGATGACCGCGCCTACCCGGGCGGGCTCACCTACTCCGGGCATCCCCTGGCCACGGCCGCCGCGGTCGCGACCATCAACGCGATGGCCGAGGAAGGCATCGTCGAGAACGCGGCCGAAATCGGCGCGAAGGTGATCGGTCCGGGCCTGCGGGAACTGGCCGACCACCATCCCAGCATCGGTGAGGTGCGCGGGCTGGGCGTCTTCTGGGCGGTGGAGCTGGTCAAGGATCGCGCCACCCGGGAACCCCTCGCCCCGTACGGCGGGACCAGTCCGGCGATGATCGAGACCGTGGCTGCCGCCAAGGCCGCCGGATTGCTACTGTTCGTCAATTTCAATCGGCTGCATGTCGTTCCACCGTGCACGATCAGCGAGGCCGAGGCGAAGGAGGGCCTGGCCATTCTGGATCAGGCGCTGACCGTGGCGGACGGAGCGTTGTGAGTTTCGAGGATCTGCAATTCATCGGGGGCGAACGGCGCGGCGGGTCCGGTGACCCGCTGGAGATCGTCGCCCCCGCGACCGGGGAGGTGATCGCCGCCGGAGCGGGGGCGAATGCCGCCGATGTGGCGACCGCCGTGGCCGCGGCCCGGGCGGCCTTCCCGGAGTGGGCGGGTATGACGCCGGGTGCGCGATCGGACATCATGCACCGCTGGGCGCAGCTGCTGCGGGAACGGGCCGAGGAGTTCGCGGCCGTCGAAAGCCTCAACGCGGGCAAGCCGATTCGGCTCGCCAGTGATTTCGACGTGCCGGGCACCATCGACAACACCGCGTTCTTCGCCGGCGCGGCCCGGAACCTGGAGGGCAAGGCGGCGGCGGAGTACTCCGGCGATCACACCTCCTCGATTCGCCGGGAGCCGCTCGGCGTCATCGGATCCATCGCGCCGTGGAACTATCCCTTGCAGATGGCGGCGTGGAAGATCCTGCCCGCCGTGGCGGCCGGAAACACCGTGGTAATCAAGCCTTCCGAGCTCACGCCGCTCAGCTCGCTGCTGTTCGCCGAGACCGCCACCGAAGCCGGGGTGCCGGCGGGGGTGATCAA
Organism: Nocardia inohanensis NBRC 100128; assembly: GCF_001612945.1. GTDB lineage: Bacteria > Actinomycetota > Actinomycetes > Mycobacteriales > Mycobacteriaceae > Nocardia > Nocardia inohanensis. Next base: position 487,151 of record NZ_BDBK01000016.1, on the reverse strand, counting down.
TGTGCTCACCGGAGTGGGCGCGGAGGCGGGTCAGGCGCTGGTCGAGCATCCGGATGTGGCGATGGTGTCGTTCACCGGGTCCACGGTGGTCGGCCGCCGAGTCGCCGCCACCGCAGCGGGTTCGGTGAAACGGGTGCACCTGGAGCTGGGCGGCAAAGCGCCGTTCGTGGTCTTCGACGACGCCGATCTCGAAGCCGCCGCGCGCGGTGCCGTGGCCGGTGCGCTGATCAATGCCGGACAGGATTGCACCGCCGCCACCCGCGCCTACGTGCAGCGCCCGCTCTTCGACGAATTCGTCGGCCGGGTGGCCGATCTCATGGATCAGGTCACGCTCGGCCCGGTGGAAGACCCGGAGACCGATATGGGCCCGCTGATCTCCCTGCACCATCGCGACAAGGTCGCCAATATGGTCGACCGGGCCCGCGATGGCGGCGCGAAAATCGTTCGCGGCGGCCGCGTTCCGGCGCACACCCACCCCGGCGGCGCGTACTTCGAGCCGACGCTCGTCATCGGCGCGGCCCAGGATTCGGAGATCGTGCAGCAGGAGGTCTTCGGACCCGTCCTGGTGGCGCTGCCCTTCGACACCGACGACGAGGCCATCATCCTGGCCAATGACACCGCGTACGGCCTGGCCGCCTCGGCCTGGTCCCGCGACGTGTACCGGACCGGCCGCGCCAGCCGCGAAATCCAGGCCGGTTGCGTGTGGATCAACGACCACATTCCGATCATCAGCGAAATGCCGCACGGCGGCTATAAAGCCTCCGGATTCGGAAAGGACATGTCCACCTACGCATTCGACGAGTACACCAACGTCAAGCACGTCATGTTCGATATCACCGCCGCCGCGCACAAGCCGTGGCACGACGTGATCTTCCGAGCGCAGTAGTCGATCGTCCCGTGCGGGCGGATGCCACCGGCATTCGCCCGCTTCGGCATGCCCATTTACCGATCCCGCTTGTGAAACAACTAAATCCGTCGCGTAACACGGATTTTTCAATGGAATCCCTTGCCCGAAAAGAAGTTTGTGGGAATATCGGTGCATGCCTCCCCCCGCTCTACCCACCCCGACTTCCAGCCGCCGCGGCTTCCTCAGAGCCGGCGCGGTGCTCGCCCTCGGCGGCGCGCTGGCCGCCTGCGGCACCAAAGGCTCCACCAAGTCCGGTGAGCCGGCTTGCAGTGTCCCGGCCGACATCTCGGCCACCGACAAGACGCTGAACTTCTCCAACTGGCCCGGCTATCTCGACGAAGCGCCCGGCAATGCCGAACTGCATCCGACCATGGCCGCATTCACCGCCAAGACCGGCATCAAGGTCGACTATGTCGCGGATATCAACGACAACAACGAATTCTGGGGCAAGGTCGGCGCGCAGCTGAGCTCCTGCAAGAGCATCGACCGCGATATCACCGTCTTCTCCGACTCCACCGCGGTGCGGATCTTCCGGCAGGGCTACTTCCAGAAATTGGATGTGGCCGAGATGCCGAACTTCGTGAAGAACCTGCATCCCATGTTGCGCGGCAGCGATATCGACCCCGCCAACGACCACATGGTGCCGTGGCAGTCGGGCCTGGTCGGCATCGGGGTGAATACCGAGGTCACCGGCGAGGTGCGCAGTATCGACGAATTGCTCACCCGCGCCGATCTGAAAGGCAAGGTCACCTGCCTGACCGAGATGCCCGACACCATGGGGCTGATGCTGCACGCCACCGGCAAGAGCGCCGCCAAGTTCACCGACGACGAATTCGACACCGCCATGGAGAAACTGCGGAAAGCGGTCTCCTCCGGGCATGTTCGCAAATTCACCGGCAACGACTACGTGCAGGATCTGGCCAAGGGCGATATCGCCGCCTGTATGGCGTGGTCCGGCGATGTCATCCAGTTGACCAACGAGAATCCGAAGATCAAGTTCATCAGCCCGGCCGAGGGCGCGGTGCTCTACTCCGACAATGCCATGATTCCGGTGACCTCCGCCAAAGCCACCAATGCCATGGCGCTGCTGGACTATTACTACGATCCCGCCGTCGCCGCCAAGCTGGCCGCCTTCGTCAACTATGTGTGCCCGGTCGCCGGCGCCCAGGAGGAAATGGCGAAGTTCGATCCGCGGCTCGCCCAGAACCCGCTCATCTTCCCGACCGCCGAGATGCAGAAGAAACTCGAGATCTTCATGTCGCTGACCGAGGCCCAGGAGAAGGATTACCAGAGCAAGTTCCAGGCCCTGACGGGGGCGTGATATGTCGGCACAGGACTTGCGCCTGGAAGGCGTGACCAAGAGTTTCGGTGCGTTCACCGCGGTCGACGACCTCGAATTGACCATTCCCGACGGATCCTTCTTCGCCGTGCTCGGCGCCTCCGGCTGCGGGAAGACCACCACCCTGCGCATGATCGCCGGATTGGACGAGCCGACCGGCGGGCGGATCATGCTCGGCGACAAGGACATCACGCATCTGCGGCCGTATCGGCGGCCGATCAATACGGTGTTCCAGAGTTACGCGCTGTTCCCGCATCTGACCGTCGCGGACAATGTGGGATACGGATTGCGGCGCAAGGGAATCGGCAAGAACGACGCCCGCGCGCAAGCCACGCACATGCTGAAGCTGGTGCAGCTGGAGGGGTTCGGCGAACGCAAGCCCGCACAGCTCTCCGGCGGCCAGCAGCAGCGGGTGGCGCTGGCCCGCGCGCTGGTGAACCATCCCGAGGTGCTGCTGCTCGACGAGCCTTTGGGCGCACTGGATCTCAAGCTGCGGCGGCAGATGCAGTTGGAGCTCAAGCGTTTGCAGACCGAGGTCGGCATCACCTTCGTGCACATCACCCACGATCAGGAGGAGGCCATGAGCATGGCCGACACCGTGGCGGTGATGAACGGGGGCAAGCTGGAGCAATCCGGTGCGCCACAGGACATCTACGACTTTCCGGCCAGTGCGTTCGTGGCGAACTTCCTCGGGCAGACGAACCTGATCGAAGCCACCGTCACCGGCGGCGGGGAATTGGTGAGCATCGAGGCGCAGGGACACCGGCTGGCGCTGCCCGCGCACCGGTGCCGGGTCACCGAGGGTGCGGCGCTGCTCGGCATCCGGCCCGAAAAACTGGGCATCGCAAGCGATTCCGAACAGGTGCCGGACGGGCGGCCGAGTGTGAGCGGGGTGGTCACCGACGCCATCTTCCTGGGCGTCTCCACCCAGTACCTGGTGCAGGCCGCCTGGGGCCAGGAGTTGACGGCGCACGTACCCAATGCCGGGCACAGCGAAATCATCAGCCCGGGTTCGCAGGTCGCGCTGCACTGGAATCCCGACCACGCCTTCCTGCTCGGGAGGTCGTGATGCCCGCGCTCCTACCGGCCGCCGCCACCGGCGCGCCGGCCGCCGAACCGGGCCGCGCACGCGGCCTCGCCCCGTACCTGCTGCTCGCGCCCGGCATGCTGTTCCTGCTGGTGTTCTTCGCGGTGCCGACCGTGCAATTGCTGGCGGCCAGCATGTACGACCGCGGCGGATCCATCGAAAGCGGGTATTCCCAGGCCTTTTCGCTGGACAACTTCGGCTACGCGTGGGAGACCTATCATCCGCAGATTCTGCGGTCGCTGGGGTATTCGCTGATCTGCACCGTGCTGTGCGTGCTGATCGGGTATCCGCTCGCCTACGCCATCGCATTGAAGGGCGGGCGGTGGAAGAACCTGATGCTGGTGGCGGTGATCGCGCCGTTCTTCACCAGTTTCCTGGTGCGGACCTTCGCGTGGAAAGCGATTCTGGCCGATTCCGGTGAGCTGGTGGGGTTCTTGCGCGCCATCCATCTGCTCGGACCGGACGGGCGTTTGCTGGCTACGCCGTTCGCGGTGATCGCGGGATTGGTCTACAACTTCCTGCCGTTCATGGTGCTGCCGTTGTTCACCAGCCTGGACAAGTTGGATCCGCGGTTGCTGGAGGCTTCGGCGGATCTGGCGCACGGGCCGGTGCGCACGTTCCTGCGAGTGACATTGCCGCTCACCCTGCCCGGCATCGTGGCCGGAACACTGCTCACTTTCGTGCCCGCGACCGGCGATTACGTCAACGCACAACTCTTGGGCAACACCAATACGACCATGATCGGCAATGTGATTCAGTCCCGGCTGCTGGTCGTGAAGGACATCCCCACCGGGTCGGCGCTTTCCGTGGTGCTGATGGCGGCCATCCTGATTCTGGTCCTGCTTTACCTGCGCAAGACCGATACGGACGAGGTGGTCTGAGATGGACCGACTCTCGGGACGCTCGGGGGCCTCGCCCCGGAAACCCCAACCGCGGATTGTTCGGTGGTTGCGCACCAATTGGGTGCTGCTGCTGGGCTACCTCGTGCTGGCCTACATGCTCGCGCCGATCGCCGTGGTACTGCTGCTGTCCTTCAACCAACCCGGCAGCCGCAACACCACCTACGTCCTGGATTTCGACGACTTCCACTTCACCTGGCACAACTGGACCGATATGTTCGGCCCGGCCGGTCTGCGCGACGCCCTCGGCATGAGCCTGCTCATCGGCGCGCTCGCCGCCCTGATCGCCACCGTCCTCGGCACCGGAATCGCCTTCGCGCTGGCACGTTATCGCTTCCGCGGCCGCTCCACCGTGCAGGCGCTGATCTTCCTGCCCATGGCCACCCCCGAGATCGTGATGGGTTCGTCCCTGCTGACACTCTTCATCGGATTCGGTATCCCGCTCGGTTTCTGGGCTATCCTCATCGCACACGTGATGTTCTGCCTCTCGTTCGTGGTCGTGACCGTCAAGGCCCGGCTGGCAGGACTCGACCCCCGGCTCCAGGAGGCCGCGATGGACCTCTACGCCACGCCGTTCCAGGCGTTCCGGTCCGTTGTGCTCCCCCTGGTCCGGCCCGGCATCATGGCCGCGGCGCTGCTCGCGTTCTCGCTGTCCTTCGATGATTTCGTGGTCACCAATTTCACCGCCGGCCAGGCGCAGACCTTCCCCATGTACGTCTGGGGCATCAATCTGCGCGGTATCCCGCCGCAGGTGAACGCGGTCGCCGCCGCGACCTTCCTCATCTCGCTGGTCTTCGTCATCGCCGGACAGCTGCGCATGCGCCGCCGCTCCGACGACCGCGCCGCCACCAGCTGACTCTGCCCGTAACCGCCGGTCGTCGCCCCATGCGCGGATCGACCGGCGGTTTTTCGGCATTCCCATTCGGGGCTTTCGCGTATCCGCGCACCCATATACCAACGCATCAGTAGTTGGGCCGTCCGGCGGGACCGGGCGGCAAGAGAGAAGGAGGAGATCGGCCATGCAGGCTAAAGGAAGCAAACTGTGGGCGTCGGCCCTGAATGACGCAGCGCCGACGCCTTTCTGGACCGACCGGCCGGAGCGGCCGGCCCCCACCGACCCCTTGACCACCGCCACCCAGGCCGACCTCGCCGTCATCGGCGGCGGCTACAGCGGACTCTGGACGGCGCTGCTGGCCAAGGAACGCAATCCCGGAACCGATGTGGTGCTGGTCGAATCGGCCCTGTGCGGGCACGCGGCCTCGGGGCGCAACGGCGGTTTCTGCGCCGCCAGCCTCACCCACGGCCTGTCCAACGGCATGGAACGGTTCCCGGACGAGATCGCCCAGCTCGAACGCATGGGCCGGGACAACCTCGACGCCATCGAGGCCGCGATCCGCCGCTACGGCATCGACTGCGATTTCGAGCTGACCGGTGAGATGGAGGTCGCCACCGCGCCGCACGAGCTCGAATGGTTGCGGGAGAGCCATGATGAGGCGGCCGAACTCGGCTATCGCAGTGAGCTGTTCGATGCCGCGCAGGTGCAGAACCTGGTGCACTCGCCCACCTATCTGGGCGGCTGGTGGGATCGCGACGGCGTGGCGATGCTCGACCCCGCCCGGCTGGCCTGGGGATTACGGCGGGCCTGCCTGGAGCTGGGGGTGCGGATCTTCGAAGGCACTCCGGTGCAGCGCATCTCGAAGTCGGGCGGTGGGCTCACCCTGCACACCCCGCACGGTGAGGTCCGCGCGCCCCGGGTCGCCCTGTGCACCAGCGCTTTCCAAGGTCCCCTCGCCAAAGTGGCCCGGCACGTGGTCCCCGTCTACGACTACGCGCTGATGACCGAACCGCTCACCCCCGAGCAGCTCGACTCGATCGGCTGGGGTCGCCATCGCATGGGCTTGGGCGACGCCTCGTACCGCTTCCACTACTACCGGCTGACCGGCGACAACCGCATCCTCTTCGGCGGGTACGACGCGATCTACCACTTCGGCGGCCGGGTCTCTCCGAGTCTGGAGTACAACGAAGCCACCTTCGAAACCCTGTGCCAGCACTTCTTCCAGACCTTCCCGCAATTGGACGGCCTGCGCTTCACCCACCGCTGGGGCGGCATCATCGACACCTGCGGCCGATTCTGCGCCTTCTTCGGCTCCGCCTACAAAGGCCGCCTGGTCTACGCCGCCGGCTATACCGGATTAGGTGTCGGCGCAACACGTTTCGGCGCCGAGGTGATGCTGGACCAGCTCTTCGGCCTGGACACCGAGCGCACCCGCCTGCGCCTGGTCCGCTCCCGCCCGCTGCCGCTGCCCCCGGAGCCGCTGCGCTCGGCCGGCATCCAGCTGACCCGATGGTCCCTGGCCCGCGCCGACAGCCACCAGGGCCGCCGCAACCTCTGGCTGAAGGCAATGGACGCAACAGGTCTCGGCTTCGACAGCTGACCGCGACCGCCCGCGCGTGCTCCGGCACGCGCGGGCGAGTCAGTTACCGGCCTGCGCCTCGTCATACGCCCGGCGGGCGACCGCGATGTACTCCCGATGCCCCTCGGCCCAGTCGATGAGCGCATTGACCTGGCCGGAAAGCGTTGCGCCGACGGCGGTCAGGCGATAGTCGACGCGCGGCGGCGAGGTCGGGGTGACGGTGCGCTCGATCAATCCGTCGCGTTCCAGGCTGCGCAGGGTGAGGGTCAGCATGCGCTGTGAGATCCCGTCGATGGCGCGCTGCAATTCCGAATAGCGCTTGGAGCCGTCGGTCAGCAGGGACATGACGAGCACGCTCCATTTGTCCCCCACCCGGTCGAGCACATCTCGCAATTGGCAGACCGCGTGACCCGCCCCCACCTGGTAACGCACATCGGTGTTCGGTACGCGGGTCGAAGTGCCTTCTTCCGTCATGCCCCCATCCTGTTCGAAACTCGGTACACGCACAAGAAGTACCCAACGAACAGAAAGTGCGGTGCAGCAATGGAAGTCGATGCGATCGTGCTGCCGGTGCGGACCGGCGCCCCGATCAGCCGGCGGCCGGAGTGGCCGGACGGGGCATCGTCATGTTCTACGCACCGCGCGATACGGCCGACTGGCGGTGGCGCAGACCGTGCTGCGGGCTTCGTGGGCGCAGGCCGCCGGTAACTGAAATCCCTTCCGACAGAAAGAAGTACATCTCTCATGCGTGCAATCGCGTTCGATGCGTTCGGCGCCGAGCCGGCAGCCCTCGACCTGCCCGTGCCCGAGGCCGGTCCGGGTGAGGTGCTGGTGCGGGTGCGGAACTCCTCGGTCAACGGGTTCGATCTGGGGGCGCTCGGCGGGTATCTGCGGGGCGTCTACGAATACGAGTTCCCGGTGGTGCCGGGCAAGGATTTCGCGGGCACCATCGCCGCGATCGGGCCCGGGGCCGAGGGGTTCGGCGTCGGTGACGAGGTGTTCGGCGTGGTGATGCGGCCGACGCTCGGGCAGGGCGGATGGTCCGAATACGTGGCGGTACCGGCCGGATACGGGGTGGCGGCACTGCCGGTCGGCGTGGATCACGCCACCGCGGGAGCGCTGGGGCTGGCGGGTACGGCCGCGCTGAACTCCGTCGACGCGGTCGCGGTGCTGCCCGGTGAGACGGTGCTGATCTCGGGGGCGACCGGCGGCGTGGGCGCCATCGCCGTGCAACTGGCCGCGGCCCGGGGTGCGACGGTCCTCGCCACCGCGCGGCCCGGAGCGGAGGCCGAATTCGTGACCCGGTTGGGCGCGACACATGTGGTCGATCGCACGGCGGGATTGGACGCGCAGGTTCGCGCGATCGCCCCGGACGGCGTGCACGCCGCACTGCACTTCGCCGGTGACGGTGCGGCGGTGGCCGAAACGGTCCGGGCCGGAGGCAGATTCGCCTCGACCGTGCATTTCGCCCCGGACGATGCGGCGGAACGCGATATCAAGGCGACCGTGATCATGTCGGATCCGAGCCGCGACACGCTGACCCGGCTCGCGGGCCAGGTGGCCGAAGGTCTGCTCGTCGTTCCGATCGCGGCCCGCTACCCGCTCGCCGAAACGCCCCGGGCGGTGGCCGATTTCACCGCCGGGACCTTGGGCAAACTGGGCATCGACATCGACTGAGAGACTCGCCGCCCTTCGTCAGGACTGCTTCCTCCTACGGCGTGCGGAGGATCAGGACGGTGATCTCGCTGGGTGCGAAGAGGCGCAGTTGCGGGCCCCAGAAGCCGGTGCCGCGGCTGGCGTAGAGCTGGGTGCGGTCGCCGTGGCGGCTCAGGCCCGCGACCACCGGTTGTTCCAGGCGGACCAGGTAGTGGAAGGGCCAGATCTGGCCGCCGTGGGTGTGGCCCGAGATCTGAAGGGCCACACCGGCTTTCACGGCGTCTTCGACCTGGCGGGGCTGGTGGGCCAGCAGCACGATGGGGTGGGCGGGGTCGGCGCCGGTGAGGGCGGCGGGCAAGTCGGGGCCGTGGCCGGGGAGGGCGATGCCGGTGGGGTCGTCGATGCCGGCGATGACGAGGCTGTCGCCGTTGCGGGTGACGACCTCGTGCTGATTGCGCAGCGTCTGCCAGCCCAGGCCGGACATGTGGCCGATCCAGCCGGGTGCGTCGCCGAAGTATTCGTGGTTGCCGGTGATGTAGAAGCGGCCGAGCGGGGCGTCCACCTTGCCCAGCGGATCGACCTGGGCGGAGCGGGCGGCGACCGAGCCGTCGGCGAGATCGCCCGCGTGACAGGCGATATCGGGCTGCTGGGCGTTCACCAGGTCCACCACGCGCTCCGACCAGCGCTGCCGGTCCAGGGCCGCGAAGTGGGTGTCGGTGACCACCACCAGGCGTAGTCCGTCCAAGCCGCGGCCCAGACCGGGGATGGTCACCTCGCGCGTGCGGACTCGCGGCAGGCGGCGGGCTTCGAAGACCGCCCACGCCACCAGGACGGCGGTGACGGCCAGCACGCTCGCGGCCACGATGCGCGAACGCGCCGGATCATCGACGCCCGCGATACCCAGCGCCGCACGCGCCACGGTGCCGATGGCAGACCAGGTGAACAGCACCCACAGCACGCCCAGCAGGGTGTCACCGACGATCGACGCCGCATCCGACTGCCGGGGGCCGTGACCCAGCAGCATCCCCGCCGGGAGCGCGGCATAACCGATCAGGAACGCCGCCGTCCCGAGCCAGAACGCCGGGCCGTCGAGGGCGGTGTAGACCAGCAGCCACCAGGGCAGGCCGAACAGCAGGGCGGGGACGGCCAGGAAGAACACCAGGCGGGGTACACGATTCACGAATCGATCCTTCGGGGGTGCGCGACAGCGGTGACCGGCGCGGCGAAACGCACCCGAAGGCACGCGGACTACGGGTGCAACGCCGGGACGGGCCCGCTAGTTCCGGATGGTCCGGACAATCGCGACACAGCACGCGTCGCGGCGGCCCCCGGTCGATCGCATACCTCGGCCGATCCACTCGATGACGACACGCCTGCCCCGCCCGGCACGTCCGGTTGGCCGGAGCGCGACGGGTCGGGAAGGATGGCCGCGTGACCGACGTGACTTCCGGCCGGGGCGGCCCGGTGCTCGACGACATCTCCAAGCGGATCATCGCGCAGTTGCAGGAGGACGGGCGGCGGGCCTACGCGACCATCGGGAAGGCGGTGGGTTTGTCGGAGGCCGCGGTACGGCAGCGGGTGCAGAAGCTCTCCGATGCCGGGGTGATTCAGATTGTGGCCGTGACCGATCCGCTGCAAGTCGGCCTGTTCCGGCAGGCCATGATCGCGATCACGGTGGACGGGCCGGTGCAGCCGGTGGCCGATGCGCTCGCCGCCATCGAGGAGATCAATTACGTGGTGGTGGCGGCCGGGCGGTACGACGTGCTGTGCGAGGCCGTCTGCCCGGACGACGAAGCGCTGCTGGAGCTGGTCTCCACCCGGATCCGTGCGCTCGCGGGCGTGCGGCACGCGGAGATCATGGTGTATCTGAAGCTGCGCAAGCAGACCTACAGGTGGGGTACGCGCTGAGTGCTGTTCGGCGGGTGCGGGATTCGGATCAGTCGACCGGGTCCTGGAGATCGGCCAGTTCGGCGGCGAGATTGACGCGCGCCGCCGCTTCGTAGCGGGCGCGGGCGGCCGGGGTGCGGAACAGGTGCTCCTGTGCCGCGAGCCCCTCCAGCACCGCCGCGCGGCCGGGGCGGAAGAACTCGTCGGGCACGTGCGCGTATTCGGCCCGGACCGCCGCGGTGTAGGCGGCGTAGATCGGTTCGTCCGCGGCGAGAACAGCCAGATCCGCATCGCACAGCACCGCGCCGTTCGCGTCGGCCGGATCGGGATGATGCCCCGCGGTCAGCCGCACCAGCCGGGCCACCTCGGCCACCGTCTCCGCATCCACACCCAGCCCGGGCAGCACGGTTTCGGCCAATTGCGCACTGCGCTCCTCGTTCTCACCGCGATCCACCGCGTACACGGCATCGTGGAAGAACGCGGCGTAGCGCACCGCGGCCGGATCCTTCGCGTCGGCGGCCAGATCGTCGATGACGGTCAGCATGTACGCCAGATGGTCGACCGTGTGATAGCGACGATGCGGTTCCTGATACCGATGGATCAGGTCCTCCCCCACCTCGCGAGCGGACGGGCCGGCCAATTCGATCCAGCGGTCCAGCAGTTCCGCGGCGGTATTTCTCCCCATCCAGGCAGGATACTGTGCATCCATGTCGATGCAGCCTCGTCGGTGGAAGCCGCCACCCGCCACCCCGCGCGCACGCCGAAAGCGCAGTGCCCCGGTGATGCCGGAGTTGCGGCGGATCGAACTGCCCGGGCAGGGGCCCGAGGATGTGGTGGTGGCGGCCGACGGACGCGTGCTGACCGGCATCGACGACGGTGTGATCCTGGCGATCGACCCGCGACTGGGCACCATGGAAACGATCGCGCGCACGCCCGGACGCCCCTTGGGCCTGCACGCGAATCCCGATGGCTCCGTACTGATCTGCGACACCGTCGGCGGGCTGCTGCGCCTCGAACGGCCCGGCGGGCAGTTGGAAACGCTGGTGCACAAGGTGGACGGGGAGCCGCTGAACTTCCCGAGCAATGTGGTGCGAGCCGCCGACGGGACGATCTACTTCACCGAATCGTCACGCCGCTGGCCGCTGGAAGCGTGGATGGGCGACATCCTCGAACATTCGGGTACCGGCCGGCTGATGCGGGTGACCACCGGCGGTGAGGTCGAAATCCTCTTGGACGGACTGGATTTCGCGAACGGTGTGGTGCTCGCGCCCGACGGGTCGAGTGTGCTGGTCGCCGAGACCGGCGGCTATCGCATCACCAGATACCGGCTGACCGGCGACGGGGCGGGCACTCACGACCGCCTCACCGAGAACCTTCCCGGCTTCCCCGACAATATGTATCTCGGCAGTGACGGGCTGATCTGGGTCTCCCTCACCTCGCCGCGAAACCCGTTGCTGGACAGCCTGCTTCCGCTCCCCGGCCTGCTGCGCAAACTCGTCTGGTCGATTCCCGAAGCGCTGCAACCGAAACCGGAGCGCACCGTCTGGGCCATGGCCTTCGATTTCGACGGCAACCTCGTCCACGACCTGCAACGCGAGGGCACCGACTACGCCATGGTGACCGCGGCCGCCGAACACGAAGGCGTCCTGTATCTGGGCAGCATCAGCGAATCCGCGATCGCGGTCACCCGCGTGCCCTAGGACTTCTGCGCCTCGTCCTGCGCATGCTGGGCCTGGGCCAGCTGTGCGGGCGTGTAGCGCAGGGTGAGCGCGATCAAGCCCATGACGGCGGTGCCGATCGCGCAGACGAACAGCACCAGGGTGTAGCCGTTGCTCAGGGCATCGATCTGGAGCGGCGACATATCGGTCACCTTGGTGCTGCCGCCGACCGCCAGCGTCCGCGAGGCCGCGACGGGGCTGAGCAGGCCGACCGCGAACGGCGTGCCCATGCTCATGAACATCTGGCCGACCGCCGACAGCGGACCGATATGCGCCATGTCCACCCCGACCAGCACGCACAGCGGCAAAATGCAGATGCCGACGCCCACCGCGAAGCCGACCAGCGACAGCAGGATGAGCAGGGTCGGGAAGTACTCGGCCGAACTGTCCAGCGTGGAGCCGAAGAACAGGCCGCCCGCCAGCAGCAGCGCCGCACCGAGCAGCAGCCAGCGCGCCTTCACGAACATGGCCAGCTTGGACGCCACCGCCGTGCCCACGCCCGCGCCGAGCGTGAACGGAATGCTGGCCAGACCCGCCGACAGCGGGCTGTAGCCGAGCACGTTCTGGAGGAACTGCGCGACGAAGAAGGTGGTCGCGCCCAGCACGCCCGATAGCAGGAAGATCGCCGCGAAGGTGATCACCCGGTCCCGGCTGTCGAACAGCGACCACGGCAGCAGCGGATTCTCCACATCGCGCTCGGCGAAGACGAACACCACCAGCAGCACCAGGCCGCCGATCACCGAACCGAGAATGATCGGGTTGTCCCAACCCATTTCGGGGCCCTCGGTGGCGCCGAACACGATGGCCACGCACGCGAGCGTGCCCAGTACCGCGCCGCGGATATCGAGGCTGATGCGGTGGTGTTCGGTATCGCGCAGCTGGTAGATCGCCCCGAGGACGATGAGAATGCCGATCGGCACATTGATCCAGAAGATCCAGCGCCAATCCACCTCGGTGAGCGCGCCGCCGAGCACCAGACCGCCGACCGATCCCACGCCGACCATCGACCCGAAGATCGCGACCGCCTGATTGCGGGCGGGCCCGGGCGCGTAAGTGCTTGCCACCAAAGCGAATGCGGTCGGTGCGGCGATCGCCGCCCCCGTCCCCTGCAACGCGCGCGCCGCGATCAGCCAGGCTTCGTTCTGCGCGGTCCCGCAGAACGCGGACGCGAGCGTGAACAGCCCGACACCGTAGATCAGCATCTTCTTACGGCCGAACGAGTCACCGAGCCGCCCACCCAGCAGCATGAGCCCCGCGAACGGCAGCCCGTAGGCCGTCACCGTCCACGCACTGCCCGCACTGGAGAGTCCCAGCTGCTCCTGCAATCGCGGCAGAGCCAGAATCATGACGGTGCCGTCCAGCACCACCATCAACTGCAACCCGCTCAAAACGAGAATCGCGAGCCCGAACGCCCGCTTGGTCACCGGATACTGCATCGTCGCAGCGGGGTTCTCGAGCACCCCGCCACTGTAATAGATCCCCCCGCCGAACCCCCTGTCGGCGAAAGCGGGAACCGGCTGCGGCACGCACTCACGCGATGCCGCAGCCGTTTCCCGGTTACCACTCGGTCAGGAGAGATCGGGGGCGCCGGCGGTGAATCCGGCGGTGGGGCCGATGACGATGATCGCGGGCGGGCGGATGCCTTCGGTGCGCACGCGCTCGGCGATGGTGGCCAGGTCGGCGCGCAGGATGCGCTGGGTGCGCAGGCTGCCCTCCTGGATGACGGTGGCGGGGGTATCGGCCGAGCGGCCGCCGGCCATCAGCGCGTCGGCGAACTTCTCGATCCGCTCGACCGCCATCAGCAGCACGATCGTGCCGCGCAGCTTGGCCAGGGCGGGCCAGTCGACGAGGGAGTCCGGGTGGTCGGGGGCCACATGGCCGCTGACCACCACGAATTCGTGGGTGACGCCGCGATGGGTGACCGGGATGCCCGCCAGGGCGGGCACCGAGATGGCGCTGGTGACGCCGGGGACGACGGTCACGGGGATGCCCGCGTCGACGCAGGCTTCCAGTTCTTCGTAGCCGCGGCCGAACACGTAGTTGTCGCCGCCCTTGAGGCGGACCACGAACTTGCCCGCCTTCGCGCCCTCGATGAGCGCGGCGTTGATGTGCTCCTGGGCCATGGCGCGGCCGTACGGGATCTTGGCGGCGTCGACGACCTCGACATCCGGGCCGAGTTCGGCGAGCAGCTCCGGCGGGGCGAGCCGGTCGGCGACAACGAGATTCGCCCGGGCCAGCAGGCGGCGGCCGCGCACGGTGATCAGATCCGGATCGCCGGGGCCGCCGCCGACCAGCGCCACGCCGGGGGTCACAGGGGCCGAATCATCGGTCACCACACCGGATTGCAGCGCCTCCAGCAGTGCGTTGCGCACCGCCGCGGACCGCCGGTGCTGGCCGCCCGCCAGCACGCCCAGGCTCATGCCGTCGTAGCGGGCGGTGGCGGGGGTGACGGCGGTGCCGAGGCGGGCGGTATCGGCGCGCACGCAGAACACGCGGCGACGGGTGGCCTCGGCGACCACGGCCTCGTTGGTGGCGGGTTCGTCGGTGCAGGCCATGGCGTACCAGGCGCCGTCCAGATCACCGTCGGCGTAGTCCCGCAATTCCAGGGTGAGCTGCCCGGAGGTGGCCATGCCCTCGACGGCGGGGGTGGCCTCGCGGGCGATCACATGGACATCAGCACCGGAGGAGATGAGCAGTCCGAGCCGCCGCTGGGCGACGGTACCGCCGCCTACCACGACGACGCGACGGCCGTTCAGATCCAGGCCGACCAGGTAGTTCGGGTCGCCGGCGGGCTGTTCCTCGGAGGGGACTGACGTGTGCTGCACAAGGTTCGACACTACGGCGTGCGCTCGCGTGCGCTGCAATCGACCGGCGTCCGTTCAGCAACCGATATCCAGCTCACGGTCGCGTGCGGGCCGCTGCGCACGGCCGGAAACACGGGAGTGGCGGTCGCGCGCGGGTTCTCGCCGTGCGGGCGCGGGTTACCGGACATACCGGCCGCGACTTCTTATGCTTCTCGGCTATGGCCCGCCGTGTCGCCGTCCTGCTCGCCGTTGTCTTCGCGATGCTGCTCTCGATCACCGTGACACCGGCGGCGCACGCCGAGTCCTATCTCGCGGCGGCCGGGGTGGAGTCGAAGTATGCGCGGCCGGGACCGTGGACCGTCACCGCGCAGCACGCCTTCACCTGCTGCGATTCGACGGGCGCGGCCTTCGACATCTGGTATCCGGCGGAGCTGGGCGCGGGCGGGTTCCGGCATCCGATCATCAGCTGGGGTGACGGGACCAACGCGCATCCGGAGCAGTACGACTATCTGCTCCGGCAGCTGGCGTCGTGGGGATTCGTGGTGATCGCGACCGAGAGCAGCCAGACCGGATCCGGGGCGGACATCGTGGGGGCGGTGGAGAGGCTGGTGGCACTGGCCGCCGATCCGGGGAGCGTGTTCCACGGCAGGCTGGATGCGGAAAAGGTTGGCGCGGTGGGGCATTCGCAGGGTGCGAGCGGCGCGCTCAATGCCATGCTGCGGCCGGGCAGCCGGATCAGCACGGTGGTGCCGATCGAGTTGCCGATGCAGGTGTTGTGCGGGACCGGGTCGTGGTGCCCGGACACCGGCCGCCTCACCGCCGGATCGGTGTTCCTGATCAACGGTTCCGAGGATGTGTTCATCTCACCCTCCGAGCAGGGGTTGCCGGCGCAGGTCGTCGGATTGCAGTCGGTGCGGGCGTATTACGAGGCGATTCCGGCGGGGATACCGAAGGTGTGGGGCACGCTGGTCGGGCCGAATCACAATGACGTGCAAGGGCAGCCGGATTGTGCGCGAGCGTCGTTCCCGTGCACCACCGGGGTCTACGGATACCTCGGCTATCCCACCGCCTGGCTGGCGGCGCGGCTGCTGGATGCGGCCGACGCCCGGCAAGCCTTCGAACCGGGCGGGGAGTTCTATGCGCCGAATCCGCAGTGGGTCAACCAGATCGGTTCGCTCGGCTGACCCGCCGCGATTCGGCTAGCTCACTCCGCGCGGATAATCCTGGACGAGGTGCAGTCCGCCCTGCCGCACCGGCATCTTGCCGATATCGACCGCGGTCATGGTGATGGCCACCGGGTGCCCCTCCAGCTCACCGGTGAGGATCAGCCGATCCTCCGACGGCTGCTCGAAGGTGAACGCGCCCAAGGTTTCCCGGCCCTCCGGCGGCGATTTCAAGGTGATGCGGTGCGCACTGCCGTCGATTTCAGCGAGCACCGGCACCAGGGCGCCGTCCATCCGCTGATAGGTGGCGTACTTCGCATCGTCGAACACCAGCCGCTGCCAACGGGTCTCATCGGTGAGCAGCGGCGGCACCGGCTGGCCGTCGCGGGTGAATTCGCCGACCGCCCAGATCCCGTACAGCTCGGACTTCTCCCGGCCCGGGCCCCACTTGTGCCAGCCTTCCCAGCATTCGGCCGCCTGGGCGATCACGAACCACACCGCCAGGGCCACCCCGGCGATCGCCACCATCCGCTTCCCGCGCGGGGTGCGGCCCACCTCCGGCGCGGTGGACGGACCGGTCGCCCGCCCGGCGAGCATGGTGAACAGTCGCCGCGCATCCGGAGCCAGCAGCACCAGGCACAGCAGCAGCAGATGGAACGACAGCAGCTTCACCGGCACATCGAAGGTCATGTTCAGCACCCACACCTGCGCCATGCTCACCAAGCTCAGCAACACGCCCGCGAGCGCGGTACGCGGCAGCAACAACAGCAGGCCGCCCAGGACTTCGGCCGCGCCGAGCAGGATCTCGTACACCGGCGAGGTGCCGACCTGATTCCACAGCACCGCCATATGGGTCAAGTCGCCGTACGGGGTGAGCAGCGTGTTCAACGCCGGTTCCGGCATCTGCAACGGAATCAGTTTGGCGAAGCCGTAACCCAGCATTTGCCCGGCCAGGACGAACCGGATGAACAGCAGGAACCAGGCGGACAGTCGACGGTATTCGGTGCGCCGCCGATCGAGTGCGGTCCACACCACGGTGATGGATACGGCGGCGAGCAGAATGCAGAAGCACAGCACCCACAGGTAGGTCTGATCGCCACTGCCGGAATCCCAGCGCAGGGTGGCGTCGGCGTCGAATACGGTGCGGCCCACCCATTCCACCAGGGCGTGCGGCCAGCTCACCAACCTCAGTTTGAAATCGTCGGGCAGCCATTGGCCGAAGATGCCGAGGAAGGCGAAGATCGGCTGCGGGTAGATGACGCAGAACAAGGTCAGATAGGCGACGACGAAGCGGAACCCGATGCGTGCCAGCGGATTCCAGTCACGGGCCGGTTCGGCCTCCGGTACGCCGACGGCGCCGCCCGGATCAGTGATCACCTGTGTACTCATCCACATCCTCTCGCCAACCGATTCGCTGTTCCGAGGCTAGGGAGCGGGCCCGCGCGGCACATCAGGCCGTGGCCCTGGTTTTTCCGGCGCGATATACCTCCGCAGGACTACGTGGCAGCACTACCCCGGTGCTGTTCCTATTCGACATACCCCGGAAAAAACCACGTCTCGGTCACCGGTACTGAAAGTCCGATTCACTGCACATTCGAATTGCAACAAGTTACATTTCTGGAACCCGTGTAACCGGGGTCACAGTGGGCCGAGCCGGTCCGACGCGGCTGTGCCCTCGCCGCTACACGCTCGACTCATCAGCGCGCAGGAGGCAATCGAGATGTCGGCCGACGACCCCAACCAGAGATGGGAACTCACCGTCTCCGACGGCGACGACGACGAGCTGGCGACCAAACTCGCCGGATGGCTGGCGGGCCGGGTCGACGCCGATACCCCGCCGCGGGTCACCTCGCTGACCAAACCGCAGACCGGGGGCATGTCCAGCACCACCCTGCTCTTCGACGCCGAATGGACCGAGAACGGGGAGCCCGCGGGCGGCTCGTTCGTGGCGCGCATGCCACCGACCGAGAGCTCCTTCCCGGTCTTCGAAAAGTACGATCTGGCAACGCAATACGCGATCATGGCGGGCGTCGCCGAACACACCGATCTGCCGGTGCCGCCGCTGTGCTGGCTGGAGGAGGACGCGTCCGTGCTGGGCGCGCCGTTCATCGTCATGCGGCGGGTGAACGGCATCGTCTGCGAGGACAATCCGCCGTACGTGTTCTTCGGCTGGGTGTTCGACGCCACGCCCGAGCAGCGGCTGGAGATCACCCGGCACACCGTGGACGCCATCGCCAAGGTGCACGGGATCGACAAGCCGGCCGAGCGTTTCCCCATGCTGGACGGGGAAGGGCCGGGGCTGCGCCGGCATTTCCAGGCGCAGAAGGACTGGTACGACTGGGCACTGGCGCGCGACGGATTCCGGATTCCCCTGCTGGAGCGCACCTTCGAGTACCTGGAGCAGAACTGGCCCGCCGATTCCGGGCCCGACGTGCTCAACTGGGGTGACGCCCGCCCCGGCAACATCATGTTCGAGGACGGCAAGCCCGCGGCCGTACTGGACTGGGAGATGGCCGCGCTCGGCCCGCGCGAGATGGATGTGGCCTGGCCGATCCTGATCCACCGGTTCTTCCAGGACATCGCCACCACCTTCGACCAGGCCGGACTGCCGGACTTCCTGCGCCGCAGCGACGTCGAGAAGCTGTACGAGGAAGCCACCGGGCACGCCGTGCGCGACCTGGACTGGTATCTGATCTACGCGGCGCTGCGCCACGGCATCGTGATGGCCCGCATCCGCCGCCGCATGATCCACTTCGGCGAGGCCACCGACGCCGAGGACCGCGACGACTACGTGATGCACCGCAAGCTCCTCGAGGCCCTGCTCGACGGCACCTACGCTTGGGATTGAGAGATATGAACTCGCTTATCGGACCGCTGGACGAATACCCCATCCACCAGGCCCCGCTGCCGGTGAACCGGGTCGTGCACAGCGACAAGAACTTCTACGACCGCAGCTACTTCAATGCCATCGACACCACCGGTGAGCTGATGCTCATCACCGGCTTCGGCGTGTACCCGAACCTGGGCGTCACCGATGCCTTCGCCACCGTGCGCCGCGGCGATACCCAACGCGCCGTGCACTTCTCGGACGCCCTCGAACAGCGCACCCTGGACCTGGCGGTCGGCGGCTACCGCATCGAGGTCGTCGAACCGCTCCAGAAGCTGCGCGTGATCTGCGAGCACCCGGACCTGTCCTTCGACATGACCTGGGAGGGCTCCTTCCCCGTCGTCGAGGAGGAACCGCACACCATCATCACCGGCATGAAGAAGGCGCTCATCGACGCGCAGCGCTTCGCCCAGGTCGGAACCTGGTCGGGCACACTGCATGTCGACGGCACCGACTTCACCGTCGATCCCGCCACCTGGTGCGGCACCCGCGACCGCTCCTGGGGCATCCGGCCCGTCGGCGACGGCGACCCGGCCGGCCGCGTGGCCGACGAGCCCTCCGAAGGCTTCTGGTGGCTCTACCTCCCGCTGAAGTTCGACGACTACTCCATCATCGTCATCCTCCAGGAAGAGCCCAACGGCTACCGCACCCTGAACGACGCGACCCGCATCTGGAACGACGGCCGCATCGAACAATTGGGTTGGCCCCGAGCCCATTTCACCTACAAATCCGGCACCCGCATCCCCACCGCCGTGCGCGTGGAACTCACCACCCCCGACGGCAAGCCCCTGGAACTGGAAGTAGAAGCCGGCACCTGCATAGCCCTGAACGTAGGCTGCGGCTACGGCGGCGACCCCGACTGGCTGCACGGCCAATGGAAGGGCCGCAACTGGTCGGAGAGCAAACTCTACGACCTCACCGACCCCGCCATCGCCGGCCGCATCCCCTTCGGCGTAATCGACCACGTGGGCAAAGCCCGCTGCGGCGACGCCCTCGGCTGGGGCCTCTTCGAACACGGCTCCCTCGGCCGCCACGACCCCACCGGCTTCGCCGACTGGGGCTCGGTAGCCCCCTGATCCAGCGGATCTCCAACCCACGCACCGGAGACCCGCCTGCACCGCACCCGGCCACACCCCAACCAGTGGCCGGGTGCGGTGTCCTCGTTCGACCACCGTTACGACGGCGGGTGCGCGAATGATGCTGCGGCGATGGTTATTCCGCGCGCGATCTGCTTCGGGAGGGTGAGGTCGGCGCTTTCGGCGGCCAGGAGGGCCGCCGCTTCCGCGACGCTCGGGGTTCCCAGTGCCGTGGCGGTGCGCATCGAGGGGTTGGGCACCGCCACGTCCGCGAGTTGCTCGGCGGTGAAGACGCGCACGGGCACTCCGAGGCGCGCGGCAGCGGTCCGCAATCCGGGCTCGTCAGCACGGCGATCGACCGTTGCGAGGCAGCGGATCACGCTCTCGCCCACCAGCTCCCGGACGGCGGCCTCGATGGCGTCCGCGGGAGTCCCGGGGCGCAGGCCGACGCCGACAGCCAGTCCGGCTGTGCGGGCGCGCGGATCGGGGGTCATGCGGGGGCGTGGTCGCGGCTGAAATCTGCTGCGGCGGTGATGAAGCGAGCGATGGCGGCGGGGTTTCCGGCGGGGTGGGTGTGGAGGTAGGAAGCGTGGACGCGGCGGGTGATCGCGCCTTCGCGGACCGTTTCACCCGACGGGGAGCGCCAAGCCCAGGCGTGGGGGGAGGATCCCTGGACGGTGAGACGCGTCCGGTGGAATTCGTGGCCGCGTACCCGTTCGCCTGTCGACCACAGCGGGGAATCGGTGAGGGCCACCGCGTCTCGGTAGCCGAGGGTGAGGCGGGGGCCGAATTCGGCTTCCGCGTCGATCACTCCGGCCATACGGTGGCCGTCGAGGGAGCGGGTGAGGTAGAGCAAGCCCGCGCATTCGGCGTGGATGGGCAGACCTCGATCCGCGTGTTCTGCGATCGCACGCAGGAGGGCGGTGTTGGCGGCCAGGGCGGCGGCATGCTCCTCGGGGAATCCGCCGGGCAGCACCAGAGCGGCTGTGCCCGTGGGGAGTTCGTCACGGAGCGGGTCGAAGACGGCCACCTGAGCTCCGGCGGCTTCGAGGAGTTCGCGATGCTCGGCATAGCCGAAGGTGAAGGCAGCACCGCCCGCCATCGCGACTACCGGGCCGTCGCCCGCGAGGATGGTCGCGCCGGAATTGTCCGGCAGGCCGGAACCCCCTCCGGCAGCAGGCGATTGGCCACGACGGAGGTCCGTGACACCGGGTCGGGCGATCTCGGCGAGTGGGTCCCAGGGGGCGGCGGCGGTGCTCGGGGCGGCTAGGGCGGCGACGGCGGCCAGGTCGATGTGGGCGGCGGCCAGGTCGGTCATGGCGTCCACGGCGGCGTGGGCGGCGGAGCCGTGTTCGACCGCGGGGATGAGGCCGAGGTGACGGGAGGGGACCTCCAGTTCGGCCAGGCGGGGCAGGGCTCCCAGGACGGGCAGGCCCACTCGGGCGCAGGCGGCGCGGAGGACCTGCTCGTGGCGTTCGCTGCCGACTCGGTTGAGAATCACTCCGCCCAAACGGATTCCGGTGTCGAAGGTGGCGAAACCGTGCAGCAGGGCGGCCAGGGACTGGCTGTGGCCTCGGGCGTCCACGACGAGGATGACCGGTGCGCCCAGCATCGCGGCGATCTGGGCGGTGGAGCCTTCGGCCACGGGGGCGGTGTTGTGTTCGTCGATGCGGCCGTCGAACAGGCCCATTACGCCTTCGACCACGGCGAGGTCGCAGCCGCGGCTGCCGTGGTGGAAGAGCGGCACCACACGTTCGGCGCCGACCAGGACGGGGTCGAGGTTGCGGCCGGGGCGACCGGCGGCGAGACCGTGGTAGCCGGGGTCGATGTAGTCGGGGCCGACCTTGAAGGGGGCCACGCGGTGACCGGCGCGACGCAGCGCGCCGATCAAACCGGTTGCGACAGTGGTCTTTCCGCTGCCCGAGGCGGGAGCGGCGATCACCACGGCGGGGGTGGTCACCATTCGATGCCGCGCTGGCCCTTGCGGCCGGCGTCCATGGGATGCTTCAGCTTGGTCATTTCGGTGACCAGGTCGGCGGCGTCGATCAAAGCCTGCGGGGCGTCGCGGCCGGTGATCACCACGTGCTGGTTGCCGGGGCGGTTGCGCAGGGTGTCGACGACCTCGTCGACGTCGACCCAACCCCATTTCAGCGGGTAGGTGAATTCGTCCAGCACATAGAAGCGATGCTGTTCGGCGGCGAGCCGGCGCGAGATCTCCTGCCAGCCGGCGAGCGCAGCGGCGGCATGATCCTCATCGCTCCCCTGCTTACGGGTCCACGACCACCCTTCCCCCATCTTGTGCCATTCGACGGCACCCCCCAGCCCCTTCTCCTCGTGCAACGCACCGAGCGTACGGAAAGCGGCCTCCTCCCCCACCTTCCATTTGGCGCTCTTCACGAACTGGAACACCGCCACATCGAACCCCTGATTCCAGGCCCGCAAAGCCATCCCGAACGCCGCGGTCGACTTCCCTTTACCCGGCCCGGTGTGCACCGCCAGCACCGGCTGATTCCGCCGCTGCCGAGTAGTCAACCCGTCGTCCGGAATACTCTCCGGCAACGGAACACCCTGAGGCATCGATGAGCTCCTTTCACACCCGGCCGATCAGCCGTCCGCCCCACGGTGCCACACGCCCCCACCGGCCCCGAAGCCGGGCACGACTCAGCGAGGACCACTCACGTCAACGCGTGCGCCACCGCCGAGATCACCTTCCGCGCCCCACCGAAAATCAGCCACAGCACGCCCTCGGTGGCGGCTTCGGTACCGGCCTCCGCGGCGAGACTCGGATCACCGCCACGACGCCCGGACTTCTTACGACGAAATATCCCCATACGCCCTCAACGACCGTGCGGCACGCCCGGTTCCGCAGACATGCCGGCCGGCCACGTCATGAACACATCCGCCCGACCGCATCACGGACCGTGCTCGCTCGACCGACGGACTGGCTGGGCCGCGCGGCCGGCTAGGCGGCGCGAACTCCCGCGCGCACCACGCCCGCGACCGATTCCCCGGTGAGTTCGCCGAGTTGCAGGTAGCCGCCGCGTAATTCGCGGGCGATGTCGCGGGCGAGGCCGAGGCGGATCATGCCGCGTTCGCAGTCGACGACCATGGAGGTGACGGAGTCGCGGGCCAGGAGGCGGGCGGCGGCGCGGGCGCGCGGGACCGGATCGGTGCCGCCGGTGGCGCGGCCGTCGGTGAGCAGGACGACCATCGGGCGGCGGTGGGGGTCGCGCACGTGCTCACGCTGGATGATCTCGCGCGCCTTCAGAAGTCCTTGCGCCAGTGGGGTTTTGCCGCCGGTGCGCAGATCGGTGAGGCGGCGGACGGCGATGTCGATGGAGTTGGTGGGCGGGAGGGCCAGGGTGGCTTCCGCGCCTCGCATGGTGATGACGGCTACCTTGTCGCGGCGCTGGTAGGCGTCGCGGAGGAGGGCGGTGATCGCGCCGGTGACGGCGGAGAGCCGGTCTCGGGCGGCCATGGAGCCGGAGGCGTCGACGACGAAGACGATCAGATTGCCTTCGCGGCCTTCGCGATACGCGCCGCGCAGGTCGTCCGGTTCGAAGGCGAGTGGGCCGGTGAGGCGGCCGCGGGCGAACTGGTGCGGGGCGGCGGCGAAGATGGTGCCGAGCAGGTGCAGGCCGGTGCCGGTGTCGTCGGTCGCGCGGACCACGCGGCCCTGGCGGGTGCGGGCGCGCGAACGGCGGCCGGGTGCGCCCTCGCCGACGCCGGGAACTTCCCAGCGTGGGGGTTTGGGCAGGATGCCGGCCGGTGCCGCGGCTCGGCTTTCGCGGGCTGCGCCTCGGCCGTCCTCGGGGCCCGAGGACTCCCGCTGCGATCCACACAGCAGGTCCTGGTCTCGTTTCGGGTCGAGGGGATCCGCACCGGGATCGGAGGCCTCCGGTGCGGCCTCGAGATCGGGGAAATCCGGTCCCGTGGGGCCGTCCTGCCGGTCGGCCGTGCCCGCATCACCGGACTCCTGCGGCGCGGCGGAATCCTGGCCTCCGCCAGGCGAATCCGGCCCGCCGTCAGGATCGTCGTCGCCGTCCTCGGTCTCGTTCAGCGGTCCCGCAGTCTCGTCCTGCGGAACCGCATCACCTTTTCCCGAGTCGTCACCACCCTGGCGCGCCTGCTCGTCGGCCTGAGCCATGGCGTCGTCCAGCTGTTCCTGGCTGATGCCGGGTTCATCGAACGGATCACGTCGCCGCCGATGCGGCAGGGCGAGTTCCGCGGCGATCCGCACATCGTCCTCGGTCACCGCTGTCGCCCCACGCCAAGCGGCGTGCGCGGTCGCGGTGCGCGCCACCACCAGATCGGCGCGCATGCCGTCCACGTCGAAAGCCGCACAGAGAGCGGCGATCCGGCGCAACTCGACATTGTCGAGCGCGACGTCGGGCAGCCGGTCGCGCGCGGTGAGAATCCGTTCGGCGACTTCACGATCCGCCGCCGCGTACTCGGCGGCGAAGGCGGCGGGATCGGCTTCGTAGTCGAGCCGGCGCCGCACCACCGCCATCCGCACATCCACATTCCGCGAAGCCACCACATCCACGGTGAGCCCGAACCGGTCCAGCAACTGCGGCCGCAACTCCCCTTCCTCCGGATTCATGGTGCCCACGAGCACGAATCGCGCCGGATGCGAATGCGATACCCCGTCCCGCTCGATATGCACCCGGCCCATAGCGGCCGCATCGAGCAGCACATCCACCAAATGGTCGTGCAGCAAGTTCACTTCGTCGACGTAAAGCACCCCGTGATGCGCGGCGGCCAGCAGCCCCGGCTTGAACGCCTGCTCGCCATCGCGTAGCACCCGCTCCAAGTCCAGCGACCCGACTACCCGGTCTTCGGTGGCCCCCACCGGCAGCTCGACCAATCGGGCAGGCCGAGCCCCACTCTCATCGACCACGGGCGGCAGCAACTGAGCCAGTGCGCGCACCACGGTCGACTTGGCGGTCCCCTTCTCGCCGCGCACCAGCACCCCGCCGATCCCGGGATGCACCGCGCTCAGCACCAGGGCCAGCTGCAATCGCTCCTGCCCGACAACAGCCGAGAACGGAAACCCGGCCTCCTCCCCCGAGGAACCGGCCAGCTGTGCGGATTCGGAATACGCAGTCGCAGAGGAAACGGACACGCCCCAACTCTAGGCTCGCCCTCCCGGACCCCGGGATCGGCCCCCGGCGAGCACAGGCGGCCCCCGGCGGGGCAAACGAAGCCCGCGAACACAACGCAGCCCCCGCGAATCTCGCGGGGGCTGCGGGACAACAGTTTTCAGCCGCGGCGCATCGGGATGTGCGGAATCCCGTCCTCGATGTACTCGGGCCCATCCAACTTGAAGCCGTGCTTGGTGTACATATCGACCAGATACGTCTGAGCGTTCAAACGCACTGTGGCCGAACCGGCTTCGGCCAGCGCCGCCTGGAGCAAGCGGGTGGTGTAGCCATGCCCGCGCGCCTCCGGAGCCGTGCAGAGCCGACCGATACGGAAGGACTTCACGCCGTCGTTGTGCTCTTCCAGCAGACGCAGGGTGCAGATCACCTCACCCTCGTCGTCGAGCCAGAAGTGCCGGGTTTCCGGGAGCAGGTCGAGACCGTCGAGCTCGGGGTATGCGCACTTCTGTTCGACGACGAACACCTCGACACGAAGTTTCAACAGCTTGTACAGCGTCGCGGTATCGAGATCCTCGGCCCACGACCGTTTGAGAGCAACCGTTGACATCATCGAGTCTTGCTATCACACCTAGGCGTGAGAAGCGACCCCCGAATGCTTCGGCGTGTTGACGTCGTCGAGCCGGAGGGCCTGCTGCGACCAGTCCCAGACCTCCTTGAACAGGGCCTGGTTCTCGGAGAGCTTGACGCCGAGCGAGGGCACCATCTCCTTGAGTTTCGGCTCCCAGGAAGCGAATTCGCGCGGGAAGCAGCGCTGCATCACATCGACCATGGCGCTCACACAGGTCGAGGCGCCCGGGGAGGCGCCGAGCAGACCGGCGATCGAACCGTCCTCGGCCGCGATGACCGCGGTGCCCAGCTCGAGCACGCCACCCGCGCCCTTGCGGCGGATGATCTGCACGCGCTGGCCGGCGATGATCAGCTCCCAATCCTTGCCGTCGGCACGCGGAATGAACTCCTCCATGGAGTCCACGCGCCCGGCCTGCGACTTGAGCAGCTCCTCGACCAGGTACTTGACCAGGCCCATCTCGGTGACGCCCACGCCGAGCATGGAGAACACATTGTTCGGCTTCACCGACTTGAGCAGGTCGCTGTACTTGCCGTCCTTGAGGAACTTCGGCGTCCAGCCGGCGTACGGGCCGAACAGCAGGCCGCGCTCGCCGTCGATGACGCGAGTGTCCAAGTGCGGCACCGACATCGGCGGCGCGCCGACCGAAGCCTGGCCGTAGACCTTGGCCTCGTGCTGGGCGATCAGCTCCGGGTTGGTGGCGCGCAGGAACAGGCCCGACACCGGGAAGCCGCCGAATCCGGCGATCTCCTTGATGCCCGACTTCTGGAGCAGCGGCAGCGCCCCGCCGCCCGCGCCGACGAAGACGAACTTGGCGTTGATCACGCGAACCTTGCGGGTGCGCAGGTTGCGGACCTTCACCAGCCAGGAGCCGTCGGACTGCTTGGTCAGGTTCAGCACCTGGTGACCGAAGGCGATATCCGCACCGGTGGCGCCCAGGTAGGCCAGGAGTTCCTTGGTGAGCTCACCGAAGTCGATATCGGTGCCGTAGTCGGTCCAGTTCAGGGCGACCGGATCGGAGAAGTCGCGGCCCTTGGCCATCAGCGGTAGTCGCCGCTCGAACTCGGCCGGATCGTCGATGAACTCCATGCCCTCGAACAGCGGGTGCCGCGACAACGCCGCATGGCGCTTGCGCAGGTAGTCGACGCCGTTCGCACCGTGCGTGAAGCTCACGTGCGGGATCGGGTTGATGAAGTTCGAGGGCGCGGCCAGCACGCCGTTCTCGACCGCGTACGACCAGAACTGGCGCGACACCTGGAAGCGCTCGTTGATGTCGACGGCCTTGGTGATCTCCACCGAACCGTCGGCGTTCTGCGGCGTGTAGTTGAGCTCGCACAGCGCGGAATGGCCGGTACCGGCGTTGTTCCACGGGTCGGAGGATTCGGCGGCGGCGGCCTCGAGCCGCTCGAAGACAGTGATCGACCAATCCGGCTGCACCTGACGCAGCAGGGCACCGAGCGTGGCGCTCATGATGCCGGCTCCGATGAGGACTACATCGGTCTTTTCAATCGTGGCAGCATTCGACACGGCGTTGATCGACTTCCTTGTCTATGTATGGCAACCCAGCAGCGGTTAGGTTACCCGTCGTTCACCTAGATCCGATTGTGCCCCTGGACACGCCGATTCTCCGCAACGAAAAGCCCGAATGTGAGAGATGCCTCCCGGTTTCCAAGCACGGTGGCGGCGTTTAGATTGAGCATGTGACCTCTGATACGTCATCCGCAGCCGTCTCACCCACCTCGAATCCGGCCGTCGGGACCTGGCAGCCCGATGTGCTCGGGGCCGACTATCAGCAGTTGACCCTCCCGCTCGGCCCGGACCCGGACGGCGAAGGCGAGGTGGTGGGCACGCTGGTCCGCTACCAGCCGGCCGAGGCCCCCGCCGCGACGCACGCGGTGCTGTACGTGCACGGGTTCACCGACTACTTCTTCCAGGAGCACGTGGCCGAGCACATGGCCGCGCAGGGGTACGCCTTCTTCGCCTTGGACCTGCGCAAGTGCGGCCGTTCCACGCGGGCCGGGCAGACCCCGCACTACGTGAGCGATCTGGCGCTCTACGACGCGGAATTGAATCGCGCGCTGGAGATCATCCGGGAGGAGACCGGTCTTCCCGTTCTGGTGATGGCGCACTCCACCGGCGGTCTGGTCACCGCGCTGTGGCTGCATCGGGTCAATGCCGCGGGAGGCGCCGCCACCCAGGGCATTACCGGCCTGATCCTCAACAGCCCGTGGTTCGACCTGCAAGGCCCCGCCTACTACCGCTCGATCGGCACCCCGCTGCTGGAGGGCCTGGGCCGGCTGCGCGCCTTCGCGAAGCTCCCGATGGGTGTCTCCACCGCCTACGGAGACAGCCTGCACCGCACCGTTTCCGGCGAATGGGATTACAACCTGGATTGGAAGCCGCTGACCGGTTTCCCGGTGCACGCGGGTTGGATCCGGGCGGTCCGGCGCGGGCATTTCCAGCTGCACAAGGGCCTGGATATCGGTGTGCCCGCGCTCATCCTGCGCTCCAAGGTCACCAAGTTCATGCGCGAATACGGCCCGGCCGCCGACGTGGCGGATCTGGTGCTGGATGTGCGGCAGATTCAGAAGTGGGCGGGCTCCCTGGGCGATCGCACCAATATCGTGCCCATCTCAGGCGCCCGCCACGATGTCTTCCTGTCCTCGGAAACGCCTCGCGCACAGGCGTTCTCCGAGCTCGATTCCTGGTTGAAGTGGCTGGCGGCGGCCGGTTCACCAGAAGCTGGTGCGTAGCACTACTTCCGTGGCGAGTTCGTGGCCGGCTTCCCCGGCCACGTCCGCGACATCCACCGGGACCAGGCGGAATTCGCCGTAGACGAACCGGCCCGAACCCTCCGCGACGGCGCGCGGCAGGTTCTTGGTGGCCAGCAGGGTGGTGGGGATCTCCACCGGCGGGCAGCCCGCGTCCGCGACCTGGCCGTCGACGCCCGCGGCGGCCGGGTGGCCGTGGCCCGCGGCGATCAGGCTCATGAAGCGGCCGAACCCGCGCGCGGCCAGCTGCCAGGCCAGTTGCGCGCCGCTGCCGCAGCCGACCAGGTTGGCCCACGGCACTTTGAGTTCGTCGAGGATGGCCAGCACCGTCGCGCTGTCGAGCCCGTCGCCGGGTTCGATGACGATGGTGTGCAGGTCAGAGGTCTGCAAACGGGTGCAGACCTGGTCGTATACGTCGGCCGGATCGCCCGCGTCTGGGAGTAGGAGCACGTGGTGTCGCGATTCGGGTCCTCCGACTCGCACGGTCCACACGCGGTCACCGACCGTGATCCGCCGAGATTCCATAGCGATCACGCTACAGGGCGCTGGAAACTCCCGGCTGGGTCTCGGTCAGATTGCTGTGACAAGGGTCACTTGTTCACCGCGAGTTCACTGTTCATCGGGCGTTCACGGACAGGACCGGGAGATTTCCCGGAGCGCCGCCGTTGATTAGGCGCTCCAGGGCGTCTGTGTCGAGGTGCTTCTCCAGCAGGTCGGCGAGCAGATCCAGTTGGGCGGCGCGGACCTCGGCGACCGAAACATCCTCGGCGACATGGAATCCGGCGCGCCCGGCGCGAATCGCGACCTCCCGCAGCCAGGTCCGGCGGAATTCGTCGGATTCCAGCGCGCCGTGCAGATGCGTGCCCCAGATCGCGCCGCGCACACTGCCTTCCGGGACGCCGTCCAGCTCCAGCCAGGAGTGATCGGAATTACGGGTGACGCGGCCGTGATGAATCTCGTAGCCGTGCACGGGGACGGGGCCGGCGTGACCCGACGAGCGGCGCAGGACCTTCGGGTCGGCGAATTCGATATCGAGATCGAGCAGGCCGAGACCGGGGACGGTGCCCGCGGTGGATTCGATGCGATCGGTGATGGTGCGGGCGAGCATCTGGTAGCCGCCGCAGATGGCCAGGATGGGGCCGCCGTCGGCCGCGCGGGCGGTGAGGGCGTCGGCGATTCCGGTGCGGCGCAGCCATTCCAGATCGCTGACGGTGGATTTACTGCCCGGGACGACGACCAGGTCAGCGCCGGTGAGGCGGGACGGGTCGCGCACCCAGCGCACCGAAACACCGGGTTCGCAGGCGAGGGCTTCGACGTCGGTCGAGTTGGAGATGCGGGGCAGGCGGATGGCGGCGACGGTCAGCCATTCGGTGCCGCGCGGGGGTTGCGGGCGACCGACAGGGGCGTCGGCGACGGTGCCCAGGGAATCCTCGGCATCGATCCAGAGCTCCTCGGCGAAGGGGATCACGCCGAGGGTAGGGCGGCCGGTGAGCGCGGTCAGCTGGTCGAGGCCGGGCTTCAGCAGGTCCACATCGCCACGGAACTTGTTGATGATGAAGCCCGAGATCAGTTGCTGGTCTTCGGGTTCCAGAATGGCGACGGTGCCGAACAGGTGGGCCAGCACGCCGCCGCGATCGATGTCACCGACCACGACGACCGGCAGGTCGGCCTCCCGGGCCAAGCCCATATTCGCTAGATCGGTTGCGCGCAGGTTGATTTCGGCGGGTGATCCGGCACCTTCGCAGATCACCACATCGAATTCCGCACGCAGCGAGGCCAATTCCTCGGCGACGATGCCGCGCAGCTGCTGCCGGTGCCGGAAGTAGTCCTTGGCCCCGACCGTATCGATGGCTTTGCCGCGTACGACCAGCTGCGAGCGGCGGTCGCTGCCGGGCTTGAGCAAGATGGGATTGAATCGCACGCTGGGTTCGAGTCCCGCCGCCCGCGCTTGCAGTGCCTGCGCACGCCCGATCTCCCCGCCGTCGAGGGTGACCACGGAGTTGTTGGACATGTTCTGCGCCTTGAACGGCGCGACGCGGACCCCGCGTCGCGCCAGCAGCCGGCAGAGCCCGGCTACGACAACGCTTTTGCCCGCATCGGAGGTAGTTCCGGCGACGAGCAGCGCGCCCTTCATCGGGACCACCCCTCGTCATCCCGCCGTGCTTGTGGCCGGGATCCACCGGTAGATTCCGGCCACAAGCACGCCGGAATGACGGGGTGAGGTTTCACGGAAGCGTGAGGATTTCCGCGCCGTCTTCGGTAACCACCAGGGTGTGTTCGAACTGGGCGGTCCACTTCTTGTCCTTGGTGACAACCGTCCAGCCGTCGTCCCAGATCTCGTAGTCGATGCCGCCGAGGTTGATCATCGGCTCGATGGTGAAGGTCATGCCCGGCTCGATCACCGACTCCACGGCGGGGTTGTCGTAATGCAGGATGACCAAGCCGCTGTGGAAGGTCGGGCCGACACCGTGCCCGGTGAAGTCGCGCACCACGCCGTACCCGAAGCGGTTGGCGTAGGACTCGATCACGCGGCCGATGACATTCAGCGCCCGGCCCGGCTTCACGGCCTTGATGGACCGCATGGTCGCCTCGTGCGTGCGCTCGACCAGCAGCTTGACCTCTTCATCGACATCGCCCGCGAGATACGTCTTGTTCGTATCCCCGTGCACGCCATTGATGTACGCGGTCACGTCGATATTCACGATGTCCCCGTCCTCGATCACCGTCGAGTCCGGGATGCCGTGGCAGATGACCTCGTTCATCGAGGTGCAGCAGGATTTCGGGAACCCCTTGTAGCCCAGCGTCGACGGGTACGCGCCGTTGTCGATCAGGTACTCGTGCACGATCGCGTCGAGCTGATCGGTCGTATTGCCGGGCACGACCGCCTTGCCCGCCTCTTCCATCGCCTGCGCCGCGAGCTTGCTCGCCAACCGCATCTTCTCGATGGTCTCCGGGGTCTGCACCCACGGCTCGTGGCCCTCGTTGGCGGTCTTCTTCCACGCGTATTCGGGCCGCTCGATGGATTTCGGCACCTCACGGATGGGCGACTGCGTGCCGGGAACGAGGGGTTTGCGGGTGCGCACTGACATGCGAACAAGACTATCCGCCCGTGCGATGGGCTTCGCGCTCTCGGGGGCTTCGCCCCCGAACCATCGACAGAGAAGGGTGTAAGGACAGACCCCCGCAGCCCCCGGACAGGGGGCCGGATCGCAGGGAATGTTTCCGGACCACGGTCCGTTTAGCCGTGTAGTTGACTTGGAAACAACGTGGAAGAAGGGGCGCGAGCCGTGGAACTGGGACTGACGACATTCGCCGAGACGCATCCCGTCGGCGGCGACGGGCCGGTGCCGACGGCCGGTGAACGCCTGCGGCAGGTGGTCGAGGAAGCCGTGACGACCGAGCAGGCCGGGCTGGACGTGTACGGCGTGGGCGAGCATCACCGCAAGGACTTCGCGGCCTCCTCTCCCGCCGTGGTGCTGGCGGCCATCGCCTCGCGCACCGAGCGCATCCAGCTGACCAGCGCGGTCACCGTACTGAGCTCGGCCGATCCGGTGCGGGCGTACCAGGACTTCGCGACCCTCGACGGATTGTCCGGCGGCCGTGCCGAACTCATGGCCGGGCGCGGATCGTTCATCGAATCGTTCCCGCTGTTCGGGTACGACCTCGCCGATTACGACGAACTGTTCGAGGAGAAGCTGGCGCTGCTGCTGAAGCTGCGCGAGGACGAGCCGGTGACCTGGTCCGGGAAGTTCCGGGCGCCGCTTCAGGACGCGATCGTCTACCCGCGCACCGAGCACCGGCCGCTGCCGGTGTGGATCGCGGTGGGCGGATCGCCGGAGTCGGTGGTGCGCGCGGGGCTGCTCGGCCTGCCCCTGGCCATCGCGATCATCGGCGGGCAGCCGGCTCGGTTCAAGCCGCTGGTGGACCTGTACCACCGCGCGCTGGAACAGGGCGGGCACGACCCGCAGCCGGTGGCGGTGCACGCGCACGGCTATGTGGCCGAGACGGATTCACAGGCCGTGAACGACTTCTACCAGCCGTACGCGGCGGCCATGTCCGGCATCGGGCGTGAGCGCGGCTGGGGTCCGATGACGCGTGAGCAGTTCGACGCGTTGCGCTCGCAGAGCGGATCGCTGTTCGTCGGCACACCCGATTACGTGGCGGGCAAGATCGCCGATATTCGCGACACCCTCGGCCTGGACCGGTTCATGCTGCACACCAGCGTGGGCACGCTGCCGCACGAGAAGGTGCTGCGCAATATCGAACTGCTGGGTGAGAAGGTGGCCCCGCAGGTCCGCTGACCTCACCTTGTCATCCCGGCATGCTTTCAGCCGGGATCTATGGTGGGCGTGTGGATTCCGGCTAAGAACACGCCGGAATGACGAGTGGTGGATCAGTCGTGCAGCGTCGCCTGGAAAGCGATGCGATCGCCGCGGTAGAGGGATCGGACGCGTTCGATGGGAACGCCGTCCGGCCCGACACTGCGGCGATGCAACAGCAGCATCGGAAGGGCCGTGGTGCATTCCAGCAGTGCGGCCTCACGCGGCGAGGCGAGCACGGTTTCGACGCGTTCGGTGGCGTTCGCGTAGACCACACCCATGGCGCGGGTCGCCGCGTACAGCGAGGTCTCGGGATTGTAGGTCGCACGCAGGGCGGCGAAGCGCGGCAAGGGCATGAAAGTGCTTTCCAGGCCGATCCTTTCGCCGTCCGCCAGCAGGATGCGCTCCAGATGCATGACCGGCGTGCCCGGCTGGACACCGAGATCGCGTGCGGTGTCCGGGTCGGCCGACTCGTCGGGCCAGCGCACCAGCAGCCGCCCCGGCACCCGGCCGAACTTGAGCGCGCCCTCGGTGTAGGACCGTAAAGTCATGGGCTGCACCATCTTCGGGCGCGAGACCACCGTTCCGCGCCCCTGCCGCCGGATGCGGCCCTCCACCAACAGCTCGCGCATGGCTTGCCGCACGGTTTCGCGCGCCACCCCGCAGCGCAGCGCGAGGTCGCGCTCGGAGGGCAGCGGATCGCCCTCCGACAATTCGCCGAGCAGCGACTCCAGTTCCGTGCGCACCCGGTAAGACTTGGGCATCCGAGCGGGATCCGTTCCGGCGCCGGACATTTCGTCCAGCCCGGCATCCCCCTCGCGCCGGGTTCCCACCCCGGCAACGTCCGTTGTGTCCATGCCCCCAATGTACACAAGATTGGTCTATACCAATTGTTAACCTAGCGTTAGCGTACGAAACACTCGTAGGTCTAGACCATTGGCCACCATGTTGGACATGCGATTGGTCATCATTGGAGGCGGCATCCTGGGCACCGCCCACGCCCTGGCCGCCATCGGACGCGGACACGAAGTAGTCCACCTGGAACGCGAGGTGGAGGCGCGCGGCGCGACCGTCCGCAATTTCGGGCTGGTGTGGGTATCGGGCCGCAGCGCCAATGAACTCGACCTGACCCTGAAATCGCGGCAACTGTGGGAGGAGATCGGCGGCAAGGTGCCGGGCGTCGGCTTCCGGCCCGCCGGATCGATCACCCTGGTGCGCACCGAGAACGAGCTCGCCGTGGCTGAAGCCGCCGTCCGCGACGCCGATGCCGCGCGGGGCTTCGAACTGCTCGACGCCGACCGGGTACGGGAGGTCAACCCGGCGCTGCGCGGCAAATTCCTTGCCGGACTGCACTGTTCGACCGATGCGGCGGTGGAGTCGCGGCAGGCGCTGCCCGCGCTGCGGCGATACCTGGAGGCCAGCGGGCGCTACTCCTTCTTCGGCGGCACCGAGGCGCGCACCATCACCGGTTCCACCGTCGTCGATGATCGCGGCCGCCGCCACGAAGGCGATCTGGTGCTGTTCTGCCCGGGCGCCGCGCACAGCGGTCTGACTCGGGAACTCGTCGGCGATATTCCGGTGCGCCGGGTGCGGTTGCAGATGATGCAGACCGCCCCGCTGGGCGAGCCGCTCACCACCGCCATCGCCGACGGCGACAGCTTCCGCTACTACCCGAACTTCGCCGGACCCGAGCTGGACCGGCTGAATGCCGAAGAGGCGCAACCGTTCACGGCCGCCCAGCACAAGATGCAGCTGCTCGCGGTGCAGCGTCTGCACGGCGGGCTGACCATCGGCGACACCCACGAATACGACGAGCCGTTCAACTTCGACGTGGACGAGGCGCCGTACGAGCACCTGGTCGGGGTGATGGAGGAGCTGCTCGGGCGCAAGCTGCCGCCGGTGGTGCGGCGCTGGGCGGGCGTATACAGCCAGAGCATCGATCCGGGGACGATCGTGACCCGCGCACAGGCATCGGAGAACGTCTGGGTGATCACCGGGCCGGGTGGGCGCGGCATGACCCTGGGCCCCGCGATCGGCGCGGAGACCGCCGATCTGCTCAACCTCTGATCCGACCGACCGAGAAGGAAACGCAGTGTCCGACAAGCAGATCGACCTCGCCGTCCTCGATATGGCCGGTACCACCGTCGCCGACGACGGGCTCGTCCTGAAAGCCTTCGAGGTGGCCGCCACCGCCGCCGGGATGCCCGCCGAAGGGCCGGAGCGCGACGCGGCCCGGCAGTACGTCATCGACACCATGGGGCAGTCCAAGATCGTCGTCTTCCGCGCGTTGACCGGTGGGGACGAGGAGCGCGCCGTAGCCGGCAATGCCGCGTTCGAGGCCGCCTACGCCGAATTCGCCGATGCCGGGGTGACGCCGATTCCCGGTGCCGCCGAAGCCATTACGGCGCTGCGCGCGGCCGGCATCAAGGTGGCGCTGACCACCGGATTCAGCCGCGAGACCCAGGACAAGTTGCTGAACGCGCTGGGCTGGAACGAGATCGCCGATCTGACCCTGGCCCCGTCCGACGCCGGGCGCGGCCGGCCCTACCCGGACATGGTCCTGGCCGCCGTGCTGCGGCTGGGCATCGATGCCGTGGATCGCGTTGCCGTGCTGGGTGATACGGCCAGCGATATCGGCACCGGGCTCGCCGCGGGCGCACGCATCGTGGCCGGAACCCTGACCGGCGCGCACGACGAAGAACAGCTGCGCGCCGCCGGGGCCACCCACGTGGTGCCGACCGTCACCGAGTTCGCGCGACTGCTGCTGGCCGAGCGCGCCTAGAGAATTCCGCCGGACCGGCCCACTGCCGGGCCGGCGGATCCCCCATCCCTTCGACGACACGTCCTACGAACTGAAAGTTGCTTGCACCGTGCGTAATCCGAACAACCGCCTCGCACGCACCATCGCCCGCACCGCCTTGATCCTCACCTCCGCCACCGCGGTCGCGTTCAGCCTGACCGCGTGCGGCGGCACCGGCAGCGATTCCGCCGACGGCAAAACGGTCACCGTCTACTCCGCCGACGGGGTCGGCGAGTGGTACAAGACCCAGTTCGCGAAATTCAAGGACCAGACCGGGATTTCGGTCAACCTGGTCGAGGCCGGCTCCGCCGAGGTGGTCAACCGCGTCGACAAGGAACAGTCCAACGCGCAGGCCGACGTGATCGTCACGCTGCCGCCGTTCATGCAGAAGGCCGACAAGCAGGGCCTGTTGCAGTCCAGCGGAGTCGATTTCGGCGCCGTCGCCGCCGCGGACAAGGACGCGAAGGGCAACTGGGTGACCCTGGCCGGCAACTACCTGTGCTTCATCGCCAACCCGTCGGTCGATGCCACCAAGCTGACCTGGGACGACATGCTGAAGCCGGAGTACAAGAGCAAGCTTCAGTACTCGACCCCCGGCCAGGCCGGTGACGGCACCGCCGTGCTGATCCTGCTCCAGTCGCTGTACGGCAAGCAGGGTGCGCTCGACTACCTGACCAAGTTGCAGGCCAACAATGTCGGCCCGTCCTCCTCCACCGGCAAGCTCCAGGCCAAGGTCGACAAGGGCGAGATCGTCATCGCCAATGGCGATATCCAGATGAACCTGGCCAATATCAAGGAGAAGGGGTCCAAGTTCAGCGTCTTCTTCCCCGCCGGCAACGACGGCAAGCAGTCGACCGTGGCGCTGCCGTACCTGATGGGCCTGGCCAAGGGCGCGCCGCACTCCGACGCCGGTAAGAAGCTGATGACCTTCCTGCTCTCGGCCGAGGCGCAGAAGACGCTGCCCGAGTCCATGGCCGTGCCGGCTCGCACCGACCTCGCGGGTGCGCCCGCCGCGGCCGGGTCGGTGTCCCCGGCCGCGCTGATCAAGAACGTCGAGATCGTGCATCCCGACTGGAACAAGGTGCTCGACGAGCTGGACGCCGATGTGGCCGCCTACAACAAGGCCACCGGCAGCTAGTTCACGGCGTAATCCTTCACCGATCCCAGGAGCAGCAACCATGTCTTCCGCGTTGACGACGAACACGGTGGCGGAACCCGCCACCACCGAACCGGCCATCGTGTTCGACCGGGTCGGTGTCACCTACGGCCGCGGCCGTAAGACCACCGTGGCCCTGGCCGATTTCAATCTGCGGGTCGCCGCGGGGGAAACGGTCGCGCTCCTGGGACCCAGCGGGTCCGGCAAGTCCACCGCGCTCAAGGCTCTGGCCGGATTCGTGCAGCCGACCTCGGGGACGGTGCGGCTGGCCGGGAAGGATGTCACGCACCTGTCGCCCGCCAAGCGCGGGATCGGGGTGGTGGTGCAGTCCTATGCGCTCTTCCCGCACATGCGGGTGTTCGACAATGTGGCGTTCGGGTTGAAGGCGCATCGGGTGCCGCGCAACGAGATCGGGGATCGGGTCACCGAGGCGCTGGAGATGGTCGGCATGGGGGCATATGCCAAGCGGCTGCCCCGGGAATTGTCCGGCGGGCAGCAGCAGCGTGTCGCGATCGCGCGGGCGCTGGCCATCCGGCCCAAGGTGCTGTTGCTCGACGAGCCGCTGGCCGCGCTGGACGCGCAGTTGCGGCAGAACATGCTCGGGGAGTTGCAGCAGTTGCGGAAGGCGTTGCCGGACACGGCGATGCTGTATGTGACGCATGATCAGTCCGAGGCGCTGGCGCTGGCGGATCGGATCGCGGTGATGCGGGATGCGCGGCTGGTGGATATCGATACCGCCCGGCAGTTGTGGCAGCAGCCGTCCACCGATTTCACGGCGTCGTTCCTGGGTGGGGCGAACCTGTTGCCCTGCAAGGTGAATCGGGTTTCGGGGACCACCGCGCTGGTCAGCGTCGGCGAGCACACGCTGCGCGCGGAGGCGCCCCGGCCCGGGGTGGGGCGTCCCGAATGGGCCGTGAATGCCGAAGCGCAGCTGGTGGTTCGGCCGCACACCATTCAGATCGCGGCGCTCACCGACCGGGATGTGCTGCGCGGCAGCGTGGTTACCGCGGTGTGGAAGGGCGCTTCCACGCGCCTGCATCTCACCGTGGCCGGGATTCCCGGCGAATTCACCGCCGATGTGCCCGGTCACAGTGAGCTCGTCACCGGCGATAACATCGGGGTGCGATTCCCCGATCCGGCCGGCGTGCTGATTCCGCCCGCTCCCGGAACCGACTCCGCCGCAGATGATTCCGAGGTGCGCGCGTGACCGCTCTGCTCGAATCACCCGCCGAGGGGGCCGCCCCCGCGCCGCCCGCGCCCGGCCGCCGCCTGCGTCCCGTGCTCTGGACCTTGCCGCCGGTCCTGGTGGTCCTGCTCATCGCCGTCTATCCGATCGTGCGGGTGCTGCTGGAGTCCACCGAGACCAAATCCGGGCGCGGCGCCGGCACCTGGACCAAGGTGCTCGCCGAGGAATCGTTCCGAAATGCCCTGTGGCGCACCATCACCATCGCCGTCAGTTCCACCGTCGGCTGCCTGGTCCTGGGTACGTTCCTGGCGATCGTGCTGGCCTTCATCCCCTTCCCCGGATCCCAGCTGGTCGGCCGTCTCATCGACACCATTCTGACGCTGCCGTCCTTCCTGGTGACCCTCGCCTTCACCTTCCTCTACGGAACCGCGGGCGCGGTAAACGCTTTCATCACCCAGCTCACCGGCGACAAAGAGCCGGCCCTGAACTTCCTCTCCACCCCGTGGGGCGTGATCCTCGCCGAAATCACCTTCTTCACCCCCTTCGTCGTCCGCCCCCTCCTGGCCGCCTTCGCCCAACTCCCCCGCGAACAACTCGACGTGGCTTCGAGTCTCGGCGCGTCGCCCTGGCGTGTCCTGCGCCAGGTGGTCCTTCCCGAAGCCGGGCCGGCCTTGGCGGCGGGCGGCAGCCTCGTACTCCTGCTGACGCTCAACGAATTCGGCATCGTGCTGTTCACCGGCGCCAAGGGCGTGATCACCCTCCCCGCCCTCATCTACACCCGCGGCATCGTCACCTTCGACCTCCCCGGAGCCGCCGTCCTGGCCTCCATCCAGGTCCTGCTCTCCCTCACCCTCTACCTCGCCTACCGCCTGCTGTTCGCCCGCCTCACCAGCACCCGCGAGGAGTCCTGACCATGCTGATCTGGACCCGCCGCGGCCGCCTGGCCGTCCTCTCCGTCTTCGCCCTGGTAGTAGCGGTCGTCTTCATAGCTCCCCTCGCCACCGTGATCGCGGCGGCCCTGGCCGGCCGCTGGACCGGCCCCCTCCCCTCCGACCTGGGCTTCACCAACTTCGACCACGCCCTCTCCGGCGAACAATCCGCCAGCCTCTCGGTGAGCCTCCAAACCGCCCTGCTGGCCGGCCTGATCGCTCTCCTCCTGGGAACCTGGGCAGCCCTGGCCTCCCGAGAAACCCCCACCTGGCTCCGCCGCACCACCGACGCCCTCTTCCACATCCCGGTAGCCGTCCCCTCGGTAGCCATCGGCCTGGGCATCCTCATCACCTTCAACGAACGCCCCCTACTCCTGGGCGGCACCAAGTGGATAGTCATCCTGGCCCACACCGTCCTGGTCCTCGCCTACGCCTTCTCCGGCGTCTCCGCAGCCCTGGACCGCCTGGACCCCGGCTACCAGCAAGCCGCCGAATCCCTGGGTGCAAGCCCCCTCCGAGTCCTCACCCGCATAACCCTCCCCCTCCTACTCCCCGCCCTGGGCGCAGCCGCAGGCCTCGCAATCGCCCTCTCCATGGGCGAACTGGGCGCCACCATCATGGTCTACCCCGCCACCTGGAAAACCCTGCCCGTCAGCATCTTCGCCGCCACCGACCGCGGCGAAGTCTTCGACGCCGCCGCCAGCACCACCCTCCTCGTCCTGGTAACCCTCATAGCCCTGGTAATCCTCGGCCGCCTCCGAGGCAAAGCCGCCCTCCGCTGAGCTGCGGCATGACGAAATGACAGTTGGGCCGGTACCCGGGTGGGTAGCGGCCCAACTGGTTTCTCCGAGGAGGGATCAGCTCGGAGAGTCTTGGGTGGCGGCGGAGAGGATCAGGCGGGAGGTTGAGTCGTCGGTGGCTTCGATGAGGCCGGCGGCCAGGAGGTGGGCGGCGGCCAGGTCGAGGGCGGCGCGTTGGAGGGCGGTGAGGGTG
The DNA here is from genome assembly GCF_001612945.1 of Nocardia inohanensis NBRC 100128. GTDB lineage: Bacteria > Actinomycetota > Actinomycetes > Mycobacteriales > Mycobacteriaceae > Nocardia > Nocardia inohanensis. The sequence goes on along the minus strand of NZ_BDBK01000016.1, from coordinate 447,433 downwards.
GCGGTCAGGTGGTGGCCTTTGCGCTCGAAGCCGGTTCGGAGTTGGTGGGCCGAGTCGAAGCCGCCGAAGCCGGAGAGGGCGTGAGTTGTTGTGCTGTGGTGGATTTGGGGGGCTAGGGAGTCCGCGAATCGCAGGTAGGTTGCGGCGCACTTGCGGGCGGCCTCGGGGTCCATGCGGAAGGTGCCGGAACGGGCTTGGTCGTACAGGCCGGGGGCCGAGGTCATGGACAGCGCTCCATCGTCGGATTGTGAAATGCTGTTTTACGCGTGCAATTTCGCGAAAGGGTGATCGGGCGAACGCAGCGGGAGATCAGGGGCGGGCGTGCCGCGCCAGTCGACCACGCGGCACGCCGGGCGGGGCGCCCCGTTGCGCCCGCCGTCTTGTGGCGGGCGACGTCCTGCGGTTCGGGCGGGCTACTGGTCCGATAGCCGCGCTACGAATGACGTCACCGCTGGCGACAATGACACTGTAGCAATGCATCAATTGTGTCAATGCATTTCGAATCATTGTTCCGGTAAACGGCGGCGGCCTCCGGCCACGTCGATTACGAGATCAGTGTAGCCGTCAACTAGTTCGGCCAGATGGTACCAGTGTTTATGGGTATTATCGCTGGCCGCACCTTCATGATCTATCACCTGATTCGCTTCCACCCAGCTCCGGGCCATGCGGTCGACCACGGCCCCCAGACTTTCGGTGTGTAGCGCAGCGCCGTTGCGGTGTTGTGGCAGTTCCTGTTCCACCCAGTCGTTGATATCGTCAACGAGTTCGTCGCGGCGGCAATCGATCTCGGTGATCAACATCGGATCGCGGACCTGCCCCCGGCGTTCGTGCAACTCCGCCAGCGCATGTGCCGAGCGCAGTAAAACTCGATCTTGAAATCGACGTCCCTGGAAGGCGCAGAGCAATTGCGGAGCGGTCGGCAGCACGCCGGCGATCGACATGGTCATCGCGACTCCCCAAACGCACCCGACAGCATCACTAATCGCACCAACATGATTGGTCTCCGGATTCAGCTATACCGCTCTATGGATCGGTTCAACACGAATAGGCTAGCTGGATCATGCTCTTACAAATGCAAGAACGCAATACTGCGTTCTAGCAAGTGCGCCAAGCGAAAGGGTTGTCATGGCAGGCAAGCGCACCGTGCTCACCGTCCGTTTGCGCCGCCTCGCGGCGATGCTGCACGAGATGCGGGAAAGCGCCAACCTCAGCAAAGAGGTGGTCAGCGCGAAGACCGGCATCAACGTCACCACGCTGTACCGCATCGAGACGGCCCAGGCCAGGCCACAACGCCGAACCCTCACCGCCATGCTGGATCTCTACGGCATCGGCGAGCCGCAACGTTCAGATGCCTTGCAGTTGCTGGTGGATGCGCTCCGCCCCGGCATGGCGCGCTCCTTCGAGGACGCCGTGTCGGAGGTCTACGGCGCGTACATCAACTTCGAAGCCGAAGCGCTCTCGGCGCGATTCTTCCAGTCCACCTTCATCCCCGGCCTGCTACAGACCGAGGCGTACGCCAACGCGGTCTACGAGACCACCATGCCCAAAATCTCGGAACAGGTTCGCGAGCAACGGATTCAGGCCCGCGTGCAGCGCGCCAAGGTGCTCACCAAGGAGGACGCCCTGGAGCTGTGGGTGGTGCTCGACGAGGCCGTCATCCGAAGACTGGTGGGCGGCAGAGAGATCATGCGAGAACAGTTGCAGCGATTGCGCGACGAGACCGACAAGCGGAACGTGATCTTGCAGATCCTGCCCTTCGACGCCGGCGCGCACCCGGGCATGCTGGGCTCCTTCACTCTGCTCGACTTCCCCGACCCCGCCGACCCGGAACTGGTCTATGTCGAAGGCATCGCCAACGACGAACTCATCGAGGGCCACCCCGAGGTCCGCCGATACGGCGTCATGTTCGATCAACTCCGCGCCATGGCGCTCAGCCCCCGCGACTCGCTCAACATGATCGACGCGACCATGATCGATCTGGACAAATGATCAACCAGTCACCCTAGGTGGGCAAAACCTCACCCTCGGATCGGAGATCGGCAGCACTGAGGTTGCTGTCAGCGTGAACCGAATGCGGCGACAGTGGAATACATCCCGAACAGCACCACATAGCCGCAGTTCCGAGAGGATGATGTTCGATGTGCAAGCCGGTTACTTCCACCGTCGCCACCCTGGTTCCCATGCGGGGCGCGATGCCCGCCGCACAGACCGACCCGGCCGACGTGGCGGCGACCGCCGCGGGCTGCGAACTGACCTACGCCGAACTCGACCGCTGGAGCAACCGCCTGGCCCGCATGCTGCTGACGCTCGGAGCCCGCCCCGGCACCCGTGTCGCGATCGCCGAAACGCCCCAACTGGAGACCGTCGTCTCCCGGCTGGCGATCACCAAGACCGGCGCCACCCCCGTGCAGTTGCTGACCGAAACCATCTCCGCGCGAGTCGATTTCGGTATCACCACCAAAGCGGGCCGGGACCGGTTGGACGATGCGAGCCGCTGGCTGGTGCTGGACGAGCGCTCCACCCTGTTGCAGTACCTCACCGGCTCCGACGCACCGCTCACCGACGCGGAGCTCCATACGGCGCGGAAGGCCTCCTGACCCGCCCGAGATACTCAGCACGCAGGACGTTAAATGGCTTCCAGCTCCCCCACGTCGCCCTTCGCCCTGTCCGCGGCCCAGCGCGGCATCTGGTTCGCACAGCATCTGGCCGGTGACACCCCGATCTCCATCGCCCAATACGTCGAATTCGACGGGGCGGTGGATATCGAGCTGCTCGCCGACGCCGCCCGGCAGGCCGGACGCGAGTTCGGGACCGGATATCTGCGGCTGCTCGAAATCGACGAGCTGCCTTGGCAACTCGTCGACACCAGCCTCGACGATCGCATCGACACCGTGGACTTCCGGGACGAGGCGGATCCGGCGGCGGCCGCGCGGGCCTGGATGCGGGCCGAGTACACCGCGCCGCTGGATATGACGCGGGACCGGTTGTGCAAGGTCGCCATGCTGCGGCTGGCCGAGGACCGGTGGTGGTGGTATTCGCGGTTCCACCACATCCTGCTCGACGGGGTGGGCGCGCTGACCATGTTGCAGCGCACCGGGGAGATCTACAACGCGGCCGCCCGGGGTGAGCAGATCCCGGAAGGCAAGGCGCAGCCGCTTCAGCACATTGTGGAAGCCGATGCGGCATACCGGGATTCGGACAAGCTGGCGGCGGACCGGCAGTACTGGCGAGAGCATCTGACGGGGATGGCCGAGCCCGCCTTCCTGGGCCGGCGCACCGGCGCCGTGGACGCGCACCCCCGGCTGCTGTCGGGCGCGCTGCCCGACGCGACCGCCACCCTGCTGGACGCCGTCGCCGCCGAACTCTCCACCAGCGCCGCCCCGATCGTCGTGGCCGCGTTCGCCGCGTTCGTCGGCGCGATGACCGGCAGCGGCGAGATCGTGCTCAGCCTGCCGGTGTCCGGGCGCACCACCGCCCACCTGCGCCGCTCCGGCGGAATGGTGGCCAATGTGGTGCCGTTGCGGCTGCACCCCATGCCCACCGCCACCGTCGGCATGCTGATCCGGGCCACCCAGAACGAGCTGACCGCGGCGCTGCGCCGGCAGCGGTACCGGCAGGAAGACATCATCCGCGATCTCGGCTGGGCGATGGACGAGATGGCCGGCTTCGGGCCGACCGTCAACCTCATGCTGGCCGATACCCGCATCCGCCTGAGCGGGGTGACCGGGCGGCTGCATGTGCTGACCTCGGGGCTGATCGACGATCTGTTCGTCAATGTGTATCCCGGGACCGGCGGGGAACGCACGCACATCGACTTCCAGGCCAACCCGAACCGGTACGGGGACGCCGAGCTGACCGGACTGCACGCGCGATTCCTCGACTTCCTGCACCGCTTCCTCGCGGCCGGGCTCGACGGACCGCTGACCGGGGTCGCGGCGGTTTCGGAGCGCGAGCGGGCAGAGCTCGTCCCCGCCTACGGCCGAACGCCGGCGCAGCCTCGTACGCTGCCCGAAATCCTCACGGCCGGAGCGCATCACGCGCCCTCGGCCATCGCCATGCGGGTGGACGGGTCGGCTTACACGTACCAGGAATTGAGCGAGTACTGCGCGCGGCTCGCGCGAGTGCTGATCGCGGCGGGAGCGGGACCCGAACGGCCGGTGGCGATTTCGATCCCGCGTTCGGCGGAGTCGGTGCTGGCGACCTGGGCGGTGGCGCAGACCGGCGCGGCCTTCGTGCCGATCGATCCGGGGTATCCGAAGGACCGGATCGAGCACATGGTCACCGACAGCGGGGTGGTGGCGGGCGTGACGGTCGCGGCCGCGCGCACGGCGCTGCCGGACCGGGTGCGGTGGCTGGTACTCGACGATCCCGAAACCGAGCGGCAGCTCGAGTCGGCCAGCTCCGCGCCGATCACCGATGCCGACCGCAGCACCCCGGTCCACCTCGACCAGCTCGCCTATCTCATCTACACCTCCGGCTCCACCGGTCTGCCCAAGGGCGTCGGCGTCACCCATCGCGGCCTGGCGAACCTGGCGAGCGGATCCGGTGCGGCCTTCGGCGTCGCCGCCGATGCGGTCGTGGCGCACGCGGTCTCCCCGAGCTTCGACATCTCGGTGGAAGAACTGCTGATCGCCTTCGCGGTCGGCGCGACCGTCGCCGTGGTCCCGCCCGCCGCCTACGCGGGCGACGACCTGGCGCGCGTGCTCCGCGCCCTCGAAGTCACGCATTTGAACGTGACGCCTGCCGTAGCGGGTTCCCTCGACCCCGACACCCTGCCCCGCCTGCGCACCGTCGTGGTCGGCGGCGACGCCTGCCCACCCGAACTCCCCGTCCGCTGGGCCGGCCGCACCGTGCTCAACGGCTACGGCCCCACCGAAACCACGGTCACCGCCACCCTCAGCGCCCCGCTCGCCCCCGGTGACGCGATCACCATCGGCGGACCGTCACGCGGCGCGCGGGCGGTCGTCCTCGACCCCTGGCTCCGCCCGGTCCCGCACGGCGTCACCGGTGAGCTGTACCTCGGCGGCGACGGCCTGGCGCGCGGATACCACCAGCGCATCGGATTCACCGCCGAACGCTTCGTCGCGAACCCTTTCGCGGCAGGTGAACGGCTCTACCGCACCGGCGACCTGGTGCGCTGGGTACGTCGCAAAGGCCAATGGGAGCTGGAGTTCGGCGGCCGCAGCGACACCCAGGTCAAGGTGCGCGGCTTCCGCATCGAACTCGGCGAGATCGATGCGGCGGTCGCGCGGCATCCGGGGGTGCAGGTGGCGATCACCGTCGGCGCGACCACGCCGGGTGGCGCGACGGCCCTGGTGACTTACGTGCTGCCCGGACCGGCCCCGACCGGCGATGCCGATGTCATGCGGGTCTCGGCCGCTCCGGTTTCACCGGAACGCGCGGCGGACTCCGTCGAGCCTTCGGCGGCGGTCACCGTCGACCCCGAAGCAGTGAAAGCAACCGTGGCACAGCAGCTTCCGGCACATATGGTGCCCGCTGTCGTCATGGTGCTGGATGCGCTGCCGTTGACCCCTGCGGGAAAGGTCGACCGGCGGGCGCTGCCCGAGCCCGACTTCACCACCCGCGCTACGGCCGGGCGGGCGCCGGTGACGGAGCGGGAACAGGTGCTGGCGGGCGTGTTCGCCGCGGTGCTGGGCGTGGAGTCGGTCGGCGCGGATGACAACTTCTTCGCACTCGGCGGAGACAGCATCGTCGCGATTCAGCTGGTGGCGCGCGCCAAGTCGGCCGGGCTCGGCTTGCGGGCCCGGGATGTGTTCGAGCACAAGACTGTTGCGGCCCTGGCGGCAGTGGCGACGGATGCGACCGCACCGCAGGTGCACGAGCTGCCCGGGGGCGGGATCGGGCCGATTCCGCTGACACCGGTCGTGCACGCGATGCTGGAGCACGGGCCGACCTGGCGGCGGTACGCACAGGCCGCGTTGATCCCGCTGCCGCAGGAAGTGGATCGCGACCGGTTGGTTCCGGCGGTGCAGGCGCTGCTCGACCGGCACGATGTCTTGCGCAGCAAGCTGGTCCGAGCCTCGGGTACCGGAGATTCCAGCCGACGCCCGCGGTCCGAGAGCGCAGAGGCGGGTTTCGACTCGGACCGGGAATGGGAATGGACCGTCGGGGCGGTGGGGTCGGTGCGGGCCGAGGATCTGGTCGATGTCGTACGGGCGGGCGGTGATTCCGATGTGGAGGCGGAATTGCAGTGGGCCGCGGATCGGCTGGATCCGGCGGGGCGGGTGATGGCGCGGTTCGTATTGATCGAGCGGGGTGGGGCGGGGCCGCTGTTGTGGGTGGTGCTGCATCATCTGGTGACGGATGGGATCACCTGGCGGGTGCTGCTGCCGGATCTGGCGACCGCTTGGGCCGGGGGTGAGCTGCAACCGGTGGGGACTTCGTTCCGGCGGTGGGCGCACGGGCAGTTGGAGCAGGTGGAGCTGCGGCGAGGCGAAACAGCTTTGTGGCAGCGGGTTCTGGAGACGCCGGATCCGCCGCTGGATACGCACGCGTTCGATCCGCGCAGGGACACCGTCGCCACCATGGGGCAGACGCGGACCGTGGTCGACGCCGAGATCGCTTCGGCGGCATTGGAACTCGTTCCGGAGCGTTTCCACTGCGGCGTGGATGACGCGCTGCTGACCGCGCTCGCCATGGCAGCGGCGCGGGTACGGACCACCCCGCGCACCCTGCTCACGCTGGAAGGACATGGGCGTGAGGAAGCTTTGCTGCCCGGGGCCGATGTCTCGCGTACCGCCGGCTGGTTCACCAGTGTGTATCCGGTGGCCTTGGACCTCACCGGCATCGATCTCGAGGATGCGTTCCGGGGTGGAGCGGCGGCGGGGGCGGCGTTGAAGGCCGTCAAGGAACAGTTGCGCGCGATACCGGACAAGGGTGTCGGGTACGGGATGCTGCGGTATCTCGATGCTGATGCCGGACTGGGTCATGCGCCGGTTCCACAGCTGAGCTTCAACTATCTGGGCCGCACCGGTACCGGCGGCGAGGGCGTCGAAACACCTTGGCTGCCCGCACGATTCACCGCCACCAACGATGACCGCGCGCCACTCGCCGCGGCCGTCGACATCAATGCCTTCCTCACCGACGCCGGCCTCGAGGTCACCTGGGCGTACGCCTCGCGACTGTTCACCGAGGCGCGCGTGCGGGAGTTCGCCGCGCTGTGGGCGCAGGCGCTCACCGCGCTCACCACTCATGCCCGGCAGGTCGAGGCGGGCGGGCATACGCCCTCCGACTTCCCGCTGGTCGCGGTGCGTCAGTCGCAGATCGACGACTGGGAACAGGCTTACCCCGGGCTCACCGACGTCTGGCCGCTGTCGCCATTGCAGTACGGACTGCTGTTCCATGCCAAGTACGACAACGACACCGCCGACGGGTACACCGTGCAGACCCGCTTGTCGCTGGCCGGGCGGGTGGAAGCGCCGCGTTTGCGGGCCGCCGCCCAGGCATTGCTGGACCGGCACGAGGTGCTGCGGGTCGCGTTCACCGAGACCTCGGACGGGCCCCGGCAGCTGGTGGTCGACGCCGCCGAGATCCCTTGGCAGGAGGTGGATTTGAGCCATATCCCGGAGGCGGCCGAACGGCAACGGGAGCTGGAGCGACTGGTCGCGGTGGATGGCGGGACCAGGTTCGATCTGGCGCGGCCGCCGCTGCTGCGGTTCACCTTGATTCGCACGGGCGCCGAGACCTACACGCTGCTGATGACGAATCACCATCTGGTGCTTGATGGTTGGTCCACGCCGCTGGTGGTGCGGGAACTGCTGTCCGGGTATCTGTCCGCCGTCACCGGGCACGAGATCGGCGGCGCGCCCGCGCATTCGTATCGCGAATTCCTGGCCTGGCTGGACGAGCAGGACGATGCCGCATCGATCGCCGCGTGGCGCGAGGCCCTCGCCGGAGTCGATGCGCCAACCCGCGCGATTCCCACCCTCGCCGGGCTCACCTCCACCGAATCCGGCATGGTGACAGTCGATTTCAGCACCGCGCACCTGACGCGACTGGAGGCCGCCGTCCGCGCGGCGGGCGCCACGGTGAACACCGGCGTACAGGCCGCGTGGGCACTGCTGCTGACCATGCTCACCGGACGCACCGATGTCATCTTCGGCGGCACCGTCTCCGGCCGCCCGCCCCAGCTGACCGGCGTCGAGGAGATGGTCGGCCTGTTCATCAACACCCTGCCGGTGCGGGTGCGGCTGGATCCCGGTGAGCGGGTGGCCGCACTGCTGGCGCGGGTGCAGGGTGAGCAGGCGCGGCTGCTGGATCATCAGCATGTCGGGCTGGCCGCCATCCACCAGGCGGTGGGGTTGCCCGAACTGTTCGACACCCTGACCGTCTTCGAGTCGTATCCGATCGACCGCGAAACCCTCTCGCGGGCAATGGATATCGCGGGCATGCGGATCCTGGATGTGAGCGGCACCGATGCCACGCCGTACCCGCTGAACCTGATGGTGATCCCGCAACGCGACGCCGACGGGGCCGAGAGCCTCCAGATCACCGTCAAATTCATGGCCGACCAGCTGCCCGAAGCGGCGGCGCGGCGGCTGCTGGAACGGTTCGTCCTGCTGCTCGACCAGATCGCCGAACACCCGAATCGCCGGGTCGCGCAACTACAGCACTGCGAACCCTCCGAACGGCGCTCGCTGCTGCCGGTGCGCGGCGGCGAACCGATGCCGATGCGCACCCTGCCGCAGATCCTGGCCGCCGGCGCGAGCGTGAACCCGGATGCCATCGCGATCAGCTCCGGCGCGCACAGCATGAGCTATCGCGATCTCGACACCTGGTCCAACCGCTTCGCCCGGCTGCTGCTGAGCCGCGGGGTCGGCCGCGAGGTGTTCGTGGTGCTGGCGCTGACCCGGTCGGTGGAGTCGGTGGTGGCGGTGTGGGCGCTGGCCAAGACCGGTGCGGCGTTCCTGCCCCTGGACCCCAACTATCCGGTGGAGCGAATCGAGCACATTCTCACCGATTCGCAGGCCCCGATCGGGGTGACGGTGTGCGCGGTCGGCGAATCGCTGCCGGGCACCATCGACTGGCTGCTGCTGGACGACCTCAACACCATCCGGCGCGTGATGACCGTGTCGGACGCACCGATCACCGACGCCGAACGCGGCGGGCCGATCGATCTGAGCCAGACCGCGTATCTCATCTACACCTCCGGATCCACCGGCAAACCCAAGGCCGTCCTGCTCAGCCATCGCGGCATCGCCAATCTCATCGCCCAGCAGGAGACCGCGCTCGACCTGAACGAGACCTCCAGCCCCTTGCAGGTGGCCTCGCCCAGCTTCGACGCCTCCGTGCACGAGCTGCTGATGGCGCATGCCATGGGCGGGCGGCTGGTCATCTCGCCACCGGATGTGTACGGCGGCAGCGAACTCGAGGCGCTGCTGCGGGAGCAGCGGGTGACGCACGCGGTGATCACGCCGTCGGTGCTGGCCACCATGAACCCGGCCGGGCTCACGCATCTGCAAAACCTGGCGGTCGCGGGCGAGGCGGCCGGGCCGGAGCTGGTCGCGGCCTGGTCGCCCGGGCGGCGGATGGTGAACCTGTACGGGCCAACGGAATTCAGCATCTGGGCGACCGGTCCGGGTGAGCTGCGACCAGGTGAGCCGATCACCATCGGCGAACCGATTCGCGGCGCGCAGGCCATGGTGCTCGACACCTGGCTGCGGCCGGTGCCGGTGGGCATCACCGGTGAGCTGTACCTGGCCGGACCGGCCTTGGCGCGCGGGTACTTCAACCGGTTCGCGCTCACCGCAGCGCGTTTCGTGACGAACCCGTACGGCGCACCCGGCACCCGCATGTATCGCACCGGCGATATGGTGCGCTGGGTCGAGGCCAAGAGCGCCGACGAAACCCGGCTGGAACTGGAATACCAGGGGCGCAGCGACTTCCAGGTCAAGATCCGCGGCCTGCGCATCGAACTCGGGGAGATCGACGCGGTGCTGTCCGCCGACGATCAAGTCGAATACGCGGCAACGCTGGGCTGTCCGGGGCCGGGCGGGCAGACCGTGCTGGTGTCCTACGTGGTTCCCGTCGAAGGCGAACGCCTCGACACCGAACTCTTGCGCACCCGCGTGGCCGGTGCGCTGCCCGGCTACATGGTGCCCAGTTACATCATCGAACTCGACGACGTCCCTTTGACACCGGTCGGCAAACTCGATCGAAACGCCCTCACCCCACCGGACTTCACCAGTCTGCAAGAACGCTATCTCGCGCCCCGGAGCGCGGTGGAGACCGCTGTCTCGAAGGTCTTCGCCGAAATCCTCGGCACCGACCAGGTCAGCATCGACCGCTCTTTCTTCGAACTCGGCGGCAATTCACTCAGCGCCACCCGGGTCGTCGCTCGCGTGAACGCCGCTCTCGGTGCGACGATCGCGCTGCGCGACCTGTTCGACGCACCGACCGTCGCGCAGCTGTCCGCCCGCATCACTCCCGCGGGCGAGCTGCCCTTCGGCGGGTTCATCGGCCGTCCCGCCCTGGCCCCGCGCATCCGGCCGGATCGCGTCCCCCTCTCCCCCGCCCAGCAGCGCATGTGGGTGCTCAACCGCATGGATCCCAGCTCGGCGGCGTACAACATCACCGCGGCGCTACGGCTCACCGGCGCACTGGATCTCGATGCCCTCCGCCTCGCGATCGCCGATGTGGTGGCGCGGCACGAGACGCTGCGCACGATCTACCCTGCCGATACCGAGGGCCCGCGCCAGATCGTGGTGAACGCCGAAGCCGCCACCCCCGAACTGCTGGTCGTCGACACCGAAGACGGCGCGCCCCTGCGCGATCGCATCGACGAGCTCACCGGCGCCGGCTTCGACCTCACCCGCGAATCCCCCCTCCGCGTCGGCCTGCTCCGGATCGTCGAAGCGGCCGATGCTGCCGCGCCGGATGTTTCGACAGCGGACCCCGACGAAACCTTGCAGCCCGGGTACTTCCTGGACGCGGATTCGGCGGCGCGCGCGCAGGTCCCGCCGCCCCCGCCCGGCCCCGGCGAAAGCCCGGCCGCTCCGCAGGAGACACCGGGCGGCCAGGTCCGCCCGCTCACCGTGACCGAGTCGTCCACCGTGAAGCTGGCGCTCAGCGAGGCGGATCGCGCCGCCGCGACGGCGTCGTTCGCACGCACCGAACTGGAACGGGCGGGCGCGCCCCGGTCCGGCCGGCGAACCGATCCCGACGAGACGACGGCCGCGCCGGATCGAGCGAACGCCGGGCGATTCGGCAAGTCGGCACCGGCATCCGCGGAACACACCGCCGTGCCCGCCGACGCGGCCGACTTCGGCCGGTACCGGCAGCACGAGCAGCGTCCCGCAACTCCGGGGACGGCGGCGACAAGGCGACCGACGACAACCGAGTCGGCAGGGCCGGCCGCCGAAACCAGTAGCCGGGCAGCATCTGTGCCGGGCGATCCGGCCCGGCCAGGTGCGGGCGGCGCGACGACCGATCCGGTGATTTCCGCCGAGTCCGGGGAGCGCGGGCCGAGTCCCACGGCCGTGGGCGCGGATTCGCGAAGCGATGATGTGCACGTCGTGGTGCTGGTCGTGCATCACATCAGTGCGGACGGCGCGTCCATGGCCCCGTTGGCCGCGGATCTGGTGGGCGCGTATCTGGCGCGGTGCGCCGGGGCGGAGGACGTGCGACCGGAGTTGCGGGTGCAGTACTCCGATTACTCGTTGTGGCAACGGGAATTGCTGGGCGACGATCGGGATCCGGAATCCGTTGCGGCTCAGCAGGTTCGGTACTGGAGTGAGCGGCTGGCGGGGACTCCGGATGTACTGGAGTTGCCGACGGACCGGCCGCGGCCGGCGGTGCAGAGTATGCGGAGCGCGGATCTGGCGTTCGGCATCGAGAGCGAGATGCACGGGGCGCTGGGGGAATTGGCGGCACGGACCGAGAGCAGTTTGTTCATGGTCGTGCATGCCGCGCTGGCCGTGCTGCTGTCGCGGCTGGCGGGGACGCCGGATGTGCTGGTGGGCACCGCCATGTCCGGGCGGGGTGAGGCGGCGCTCGACGATATGGTCGGGATGTTCGTCAATACGCTCGCCTTGCGGACGCCGGTCGATCCGAGCCTGGGGTTCCGGGAGTTCCTGGCCCAGGTGCGGACGGCCGATCTGGATGCGTTCGCCAATGCGGACGTGCCGTTCGAGCGGCTGGTGCAGGTGCTGGATCCGGCGCGATCGACCGCGCATCATCCGTTGTTCCAGGTGTCGCTGTCCTTGCAGAACTTCACCGCCCCGGTGCTCGAATTCCCCGGTCTGCGAGTGGAAGTCGAGCCGATCGTCCGCGACGCCTCGCAGTTCGATCTCACCTTCGACCTGCGTGAACCCGCCCCCGGCGCGACGACCGGACTGGACGGCACGCTCACCTACGCCGTGGATCTGTTCGACGAGGCCACGGCCGCACTGCTGCTCACCCGCTGGCGGCGCGTGCTCGACGCGATCACCGCCGACCCGGATATCCGGATCTCCGATATCGACCTGCTCGACGACTCAGAACGCGCCGCGCTGGTGCCCCGCCGCGGACCGCGCACCACCGGCACCCGCACCCTCGCCGAGGTATTGCAGGACGCCGCCGCGACGCGTCCGGATCACACCGCCGTCATCGCCGCGGGCCGCAGCCTGTCCTACCGGCGTTTGGATGCCGACTCCGCACGGCTGGCCAGGCACCTCACCGCGGCCGGTGCGGGACCGGAAACGGTTGTCGCCCTGGCGCTCTCGCGCGGCGTGGAACTGCTCACCGCCATCTGGGCCACCGCCAAGGTCGGCGCGGCCTTCGTCCCCGTCGACCCCCGGTATCCGCTCGACCGCATCGAACACATGCTCTCCGATTCCGGCGCCCTGCTGGGCCTGACGATCTCCGCCCACCGCGAGGTGCTGCCGGACACCGTCACCTGGCTCGTCCTCGACGACAGGCAATCGCTCACCCCCGCGCCGGCGCTCCGGGCGCAGCAGCGGGAATCCACGGACCCCGAACCGCGGCCGATGCGGCCGCACCCGGGAGCGCCGCGCCCCGGACTCCGCCCCTCGGGGTCCGGTGCACGGCCACCGCATTTCGAACCGCGCGCCGGACAACGGGGATTCCGCTGGGCACAGCCCGAGCCGCGTTCGGCGCCGGGCGGACCGCGCGTACCGCAGTCGGGTCCGCGCCCGCCGCAGGCGGCGCCGCGGGCTCAGGGCGGCGCGCGGCCGCCGCAGTTCTTCGCGCGCACCGGGCAATCGGCGATCCGGCCCGGTGGTTCGCGACTGCGGCCACCGACGGCGTCGGCTGATCATCCGGCATGGCTGATCTACACCTCCGGATCCACCGGCATGCCGAAGGGCGTTTCGGTATCGCACGGCGGAATCGCGGATCTGGTTGCGGCGCAGCGGGAATTGCTGGGGCTGGACGAGAATTCGCGGGTATTGCAGGTCGCGTCGCCGAGTTTCGACGCCTCCGCGTTCGAGGCGCTGATGGCGTTCGGGGCCGGGGGCACGGCGGTGATCTCGCCGCCGGATGTGTTCGGTGGCGAGGCCCTGTCGGATCTCATTGCCGCGCATCAGGTCACACACTTGGTGATCACCCCGTCGGCGCTGGCGACCATGGATCCGGCGGTGGTCACCAGCGTGCGGGTGCTCGCGGTGGCCGGTGAGGCGATCGGGCCGGAGCTGGTGGAGAAGTGGGCTCCCGGCCGGATGCTGGTCAACCTGTACGGACCGACCGAATTCACCATCTGGGCAACGGCTTCCACGCCTTTGCGCCCTGGGCAGCCGGTCACCATCGGGCGGCCGATCCGGGGCGCCGAGACACTGGTGCTCGATGATCGGCTGCGTCCGGTGCCGATGGGGGTGGCCGGGGAGCTGTACCTCGCCGGTCCGGCCTTGGCACGCGGGTATCACGCACGGCCCGCGCTGACGGCGGGCCGCTTCGTCACCAATCCCTACGGCGGCCCCGGTGCGCGGATGTATCGCACCGGCGACCTGGTGCGCTGGACCGGCGATCTGCACCTGCCGACGCTGGAGTACCTGGGGCGCACCGACTTCCAGGTGAAGGTGCGTGGTCAGCGCATCGAACTCGGTGAGATCGACGCGGTGCTGGCGCGCGCCGAGGGCGTGGAATTCGCTGTCACCCTGGGCGTTTCCGGGCCCGGCGGGGCGACCGCGCTGGCGGCCTACCTGCTGCCGGAGGGCGGCCGCGAGCTGGATCTCACGGCGATCCGCGCGCATGCCGCCGACAGCCTGCCGGGGTATATGGTCCCGTCGGCGTTCGTCGTGCTCGATGCGGTCCCACTCAACGCGGTGGGCAAACTGGATCGGAAAGCCTTGCCGGAACCGGTTTTCGAAGCCGAAACCGAGTACCGGGCCCCGTCCACGGCGACCGAGAAGGCCCTGGCCGCCATTGTCGCCGAACTGCTCGGGCGCGATCGCGTCGGGGTGCACGATTCGTTCTTCGCGCTCGGCGGCGACAGCATCCTGGCCATCCAGCTGGTGTCGCGGGCACGGCTGCACGGCCTCGAACTGAGCCCCTTGCAGGTGTTCGAGCATCGCACCGTCGCCGCGCTGGCCGCCCTCGCCGAGGAGGCCGGCGAGGCCATCGTGCTGGAGGAGCTGCCGGGCGGCGGGGTCGGCGACATCCCGTTGACGCCCATCGTGTCCTGGATGCTGGAGCGCGGCGGCGACTTCGGCCGCTTCGCCCAGACCGCCGTACTGGAGATGCCGCGCGGCATCACCCGCGAGCAGATCGTCGCCACCGTCACCGCCGTGGTCGATCGGCACGACATGCTGCGGGCCCGGTTGCGGCAGCAGGACGGGCAGTGGCGGCTGAGCACCGGCGAACCCGGCACGGTCGAGGTGGACAAGGTGCTGCATCGCATCGAATTCAGCACCGCCAGCGCCGTGGAGCTGCGCGAATACGCCGCCACCGAATTGGATTCCGCGTTCGAGCGCCTCGATCCCGCCGAGGGCGTCATGCTGCAACTGGTGTGGCTGGATCCGGTCGACCCCCAGCACGCCGGCCGCCTCATTCTGGTGGCCCATCACCTGGTCATCGACGGCGTCTCCTGGCGCATCCTGGTGCCCGATCTGATCGCGGCCTGGGCGCAGCTCTCCGGCGGCGCCGATCCGGTGCTCGCCGAACCCGGGACCTCGGTGCGGCGCTGGGCGCACGCCCTGCACGAGGAGGCGCGGCGCCCGTCCCGCACCGCCGAACTCGAGTACTGGCGCGCTGTCGCCGCCACCGCCGACCCGGCCATCGGCCCGCGCGAACTCGATCCGGGCATCGACACCGCCGCGCGGGTGCGGGCCATCGACATCACGGTGCCCGAGGAGGTCACCACCGCGCTGCTCACCACCTTGCCGGGCCTGTTCGACGGCACCGTCGAGGATGCCCTGCTCGCGGCCCTGGCGCTGGCCGTGCAGCGCTGGCGCGGATCGAACGGAAACGAACCCGATTCGGTGCTGATCCGTATGGAAGGACATGGACGACAGCAGGAGATCGTTCCGGGCGCGGACCTGTCCCGCACCATCGGCTGGTTCACCACCGTGTACCCGGTCCGGCTGGACCTGCCGGGCATCGATCTCGAGGCGGCGCGCACCGGCGGCCCGGGAATGGGTGAGGTGATCCGCGCGGTCAAGCATCAGCTGCTCGATGTCCCGGACAAGGGCATCGGGTACGGGCTGCTGCGCTATCTGAACGACGAAACCGGATCGCAGCTGCCGCGGCGGGTACCCGGGCGGATCGGGTTCAACTATCTGGGCCGCTACGCCGCCGCCGATATCCCGGCCGGACTGGAAGGGCTGGGCTGGCTGCCGACCGACGAACTCGGCGACCTGCACGCCCCCGAGAGCCCGGACGTCCCGGTGACCGCCGAGGTCGAGATCAATGCCGTGGTGGTCGGTGACCGCATGCAGGCCACCTTCACCTATCCGGGCACGCTGCTGGGGCGCGGCGATGTGGCGGCGCTGGCCTGGCTGTGGGTGGAAACCCTGACTGCGGCAGCCGATTTCGCCGCCTCACCCGCCGCGCAGGAAGCCGCCGCCGCAGAAGTGCGGTTCATGACCGACCGGGCGCGAGCCGCGGCCGAAGCCGAACTCGCCGCCGCACAGGCGGATTCGTCGCCCGGCCTCGGCCTCGACGTGGTGCTGCCGATTCGCCTCGGCGGCGAACGCCCCGCCCTGTTCTGCATCCACCCCTCCTCCGGAATCGCCTGGACCTACCTCGGTTTCGCCGAGCAGCTGGCGCCCGGCCGTCCCATCTACGGCCTGCAAGCCCCCGACCTGTCCGGCGACGCCCACGCCGACAGCATCGAGGACTTCGCCGAGCGTTACGCCCGCGAAATCCGCCGCCTGCAACCCGAAGGCCCCTACCACGTGCTCGGCTGGTCCTTCGGCGGGCTGATCGCGCACGCGGTCGCGGTGCAGCTGAAGGAGCAGGGCGCCGAGATGGGCGCACTGGTGCTACTGGACGCCGACAGCACCGATATCGACGGCCACAGCATCGAAAAGCTCACCGCCGGTTCGTTCGTCGCCGCCTTCGGATCGGTCTTCGGCATCACCGATATGCCCGCCGACGCCACCGCGCAGGAGGCCGCGGACCTGATCCGCGATCGCATGGGCGGCGTATCCCTGGTGGACGCAACGACTTTGGAGCGCATGGCCGCCTCCTACAACGCGTCCGCCCGCACCCGTACCGGCTATCAGCGGCCGGTATATCACGGTGACGCACTGTATTTCAGCGCCACCGTGGACCGTCAGGAGATCTTCGGACCGCAGGGCTGGCATCCCTGGATCACGGGCGAGATCACCAGCCACGACATCGAGGCCACCCACGAGGAACTCACCGCGCCGGATGCGCTGGCGGCCATCGCCGCACTCCTCGACGAATATCTCGGAGGAACCCAGTGAAACCCGGCAGCGGCGTGGACGGCGTGGTCGTCGAAGGCGTCGAGAAATCCTTCGGTGCGGTGCGAGCGTTGCGCGGCATCACCTTCAAGGCCGCACCCGGCGAGGTGCTCGGCATTCTCGGACCCAACGGCGCGGGCAAGACCACCACCGTCAATATTCTGTCCACCCTCATCTCCCCCGATGCCGGGCGCGCACTGGTGGCCGGGCACGACGTCACCGGCGATGCGGCGGCGGTGCGGCGCAGCATCATGCTGACCGGTCAGTTCGCCGCGCTGGACGATGCTTTGAGCGGTTACGAGAACCTGGTCATGTTCGGGCGGCTGATGGGTCTGCGCAAGCGTGCCGCCAAGGTCCGCGCCGACGAACTGATCGCCGAATTCGATCTGGACGCGGCGGCCGGGCGACGGGTCGGCACCTACTCCGGCGGTATGCGGCGGCGCATCGATATCGCCTGCGGGCTGGTGGTGCGGCCGGAGGTGGTGTTCCTGGACGAACCCACCACCGGTTTGGATCCCCGTAGCCGCCAAGGGGTTTGGGATCTGGTGGGCGGATTCCGCAAGCACGGCATCACCACGCTGCTGACCACCCAGTACCTGGAGGAGGCAGACGCGTTGTGCGACCGGATCATCGTCATCGACCACGGCGTGGTGATCGCCGACGGCACCGCCGACGAACTCAAGGCGCGCACCGGCGGCAGCTATTGCGAGGTGGTGCCCTTGCGGCTGGAGGAGCTGCCGGAGATCGTCCGCGCACTCGGCGATCTGCTGCCCGCCGCCAACCGGGAAGCGCTGTCCGGGGATTCGGACCGGCTCGCCATCCCGGCGCCGGAGGGCGCGAAGACCCTCGCCGAGGCGCTGCGCCGACTCGACAGCGCCGGACTGGAACTGGTCGACATCGCGCTGCGCCGCCCCTCCCTCGACGACGTATTCCTCACGCTCACCGGCTATCCGACCGACAGAGATCCACTCGAGGGAGCGGACTCGTGACCGCCACCGCCGCCCCGAGCGCGTGGCTGACCGCCGCCCGCGCCACCCCGGGGACCTTGCAGCAGTGGTGGGTGCTGACGCTGCGGCTCATCGTCCCGGCCGTCACCACCGGCGAGATCCTCACCTCGATCCTCGCGCCCGCCTCCTTCACCGTGAGCTTCTACATTCCGCTCAATCGCGTGATGTCGTTCTCCGGCACCGGATTCAGCAGCTACGCCCAGTTCATGGCGCCCATCGTGATCCTGCAAGCCGCCGCCTTCACCGCCATCTCCGCGGCCTTCCGCGCGGCCACCGATATGGTCTCGGGCCTGGATCGCCGCTTCGACGCCATGCCCATGCATCCGCTGATCCCGACCGCGGCGCGGATGGCCGCCAACGTCTTCCGGCTCACCGTGGCCATGATCACCGCGCTGATCTGCGTGCACGTCATCGGCTTCCGGTTCTACGGACCCTGGTCGCACACCATCGGTTTCGTGGCGCTGGGCATGCTCATCGGCATCGCTTTCTGTCTGGGCGCGGATGTCATCGGCACCGTCACCAAGAGCCCCGAGGCCACCACCCAGATGCTGGTGCTGCCGCCACTCATCCTCGGTATGCTCTCCACCGGCCTGGCTCCCGCCACCCAATTCCCGCACTGGGTCCAGGCTTTCGTGCGCAATCAGCCGGTCTCGCAGTTCGCGTACGGGTTGCGAGCGCTCGGCGGCGACAAACCACCGCGCTTCACCGTGGTCACCGACGCGGTGCTGACCCCGCCGCTGCTGTGGTGCGCCGCCATCATCGCGCTGTCGCTGTACTTCACCGTCCGGCTGAACATGAAGAGGTCGTGACATGGCCACCCTCGACGCCACCGCACCCGACGACACCATCAGCGTTCCCGAAGCGTCCGCGCCGGCGCTGCTGCGGCACACCTGGATTCAGACCCAGCGGCTGCTGCTGCGCTGGGGCCGCGATCCCATCACGCTGCTGGAGACGCTGATCGTCCCGTGCCTGCTGCTGCTCATGCTGGACATCGTGGTGGGCAATCAGATCGAGAAGTTCTCCCATCACAGCGCCCTCTACGGTTCGGTCCCGATGGTCACCCTGGTCGGCGCGCTGTCGGGGACCGTCGCCAGCGGGGTCATGCTGGGCCGGGAACGGGATGCCGGATTGCTCGCCCGGTTCTGGGTGCTGCCGGTGCATCGCGGCTCCGGATTGGCCGCCCGCATCTTCGCCGAGGGTTGCCGGATATTCGCCGGAACGCTGATCATCGTCGCCTTCGGGACGGCGCTCGGCTTCCGCTTCCGGCAGGGGCCCCTCGCCGCGTTCGCCTTCCTCTGGCTGCCGGTGCTGTTCGGGCTGGCCTTCGCGACCATCGTCACCGCCATCGCCGTCTTCACCGCCAAATCCACGCTGGTCGAGGCGATCGCCATCCTGACCTCGCTGCTCATGTTCTTCAGCACCGGATTCGTGCCGCTGGGCGCGTATCCGGACTGGATTCAGCCGGTGGTCCGCAATCAGCCCATGTCGGTGGCGGTCGACACCATGCGCGCGCTCGCCGAGGGCGGACCATTGGCCGGGCCGCTATTGCAGACGGTGGCCTGGTCGGTCGGCGCGATCATTCTTTTCGCCCTGCCCGCCGCCTACGGCTACCGCCGGGCAAGCCGCCGCTGACCATCGGACCGCCGTTTTGCCCCCGACTTTCGATCACAAACCCCCGATCCAGCCCCCTTTCCGGAAATACCGGGACAAGGGCGCGTCGTCCGACCGCCGGAACTCGGGGGGCGAACTATGCTGGCCGCCGTGCTCGAACCCGAAACCGCTGTCGCACCCCATCCGGATATCGCCCATCTGGCCCCGCTGCTGGGCACCTGGAAGGGGCGCGGGCAGGGTGAATACCCGACCATCGATTCCTTCGAATACCTGGAGGAAGTGCACTTCGGTCATGTCGGCCGGCCCTTCCTGACCTACCGGCAGCGCACCCGCGCCGCCGACGGCAGCCGGCCCATGCACAGCGAGACCGGGTATCTGCGGGCCATCGGCGGGGACCGGATCGAACTGATCCTGGCGCATCCGACCGGCATCACCGAGATCTGCGAGGGCCGTCTGGTCTCCGATGACGACGGCTTGCGCCTGGAGCTGGACTCGACCTCGATCGGCCGCAGCTCCACCGCGAAATCGGTTACGGCACTGGGCCGCACCTTCGACCTGTCCGGCGACACGCTCGGGTACACGCTGCGCATGGCCGCGGTGGAGCAGCCTTTGCAGCATCACTTGGCCGCCACCCTGCATCGCTCAAACTGATCGGTTTCTTTTTTTCGGGCGCGAATTTCGCCGTGACCTGCACCACTCTCGTCGAGCGAGTGTGCAGGATCACACTCGGGTCTTGCCTGCGCATATGGGCCCGGATTACCGTTTGTTTCCGGCGGCAAACAGTCAGCCAACCCCAAGCGCACACGGTTCTCCGAAACAGACCTTTCGGGTCTCCTGAGTCATCCCCGAACAAGGGAGCAGGATATGAAGCGTTCGGCCCTACTGCTACTCACCACAGCCGGCATGATCCTCGCGGGTGCGGGAGTCACCGAGATCCTGGGAGACGCCTCCACCGCCGGACCGCCCGCCCGAACCCTGGCCCAGCAGCGATACGTCCCCGAAGCCCTCACCGGCGGTATCCATCCCGCGGCCTGCGTACGCGAATCGACCGGCGTCCCGCAGTTTCCCGCCGACCGCTGACCCAGGACTTCAGTACCCCGGCGGTAACGCCGTGACCATATCCCGCGTCACCGCCACCGCGTTGTCGGAACTCCCGCCGCGCACCACCAAAGTCGCCCAGGCCATATCGCCGCGGTAACCCACGAACCACGAGTGCGAGCCGCCGTCCACCTCGGCCTCCCCCGTCTTGCCGTACACCTCGCCCTGATCGGCGATGCGTTCGGCGGTGCCGCCCAGCACCACCTTGCGCATCATCAGACGCAGGCCGTTCACCACATCCGGGGCGAGCGCCGGATGATCGCCGTCGACCTTGGTGGGGTGGCCCGAGATCAGATACGGCACCGGCACAGCGCCATTGGCGACGGTCGCGGCCACCATCGCCAGCCCGAACGGGCTCACCAGCACCTTGCCCTGACCGATTCCGTCCTCGGCGCGCTGCACCAGATCGTCGTCCTCCGGCACCGATCCCGACACCGTCGGCAGGCCCACGATGGTGTAATCCGGGCCGATGCCCAGCGCCGCCGCGGTCTTGCGCAGATCCTCCCCGCCCAGTTCCGAGGCGATCTTGGCGAAGGCGGTATTGCAGGACCGCTCGTAGGCGGTCGCCATCGGCACATCGCCGACGGAGAAGAGGTTGTAGTTGGGAATCGTGCGCTCCCCCACCACGATCCGGCTGGGGCACGGCACCACGGTGTCGGGCGTGGCCACGCCATTGGCCATGGCGGCCGCGGCGGTGACGGTCTTGAAGGTCGAGCCTGGCGGGTACATGCCCGAGGCCGCCACCGGACCGTCCCTGTCCGCCTCCGAGTTCTGCGCGATGGCCAGGATGGCGCCGGTGGACGGCTGGATCACCACCATCATGGCCTGCTCCTGGCGCAGGTCCACGGCCCGCTGCGCGGCATTCTGCACGAAGCGGTCGATGCTCAGCGAGAACGACGGGGACGCCTGCGGCTCAACCTCTTTCAGCACGTCGGTATCGGCGCCGTTGGAGTTGACGGTGACCACGCTCCAGCCGGCCTTGCCGTCGACCTCGTCGATCACCGTCTTGCGAACCTGGGTGAGCAGGTCGGGCGCGAAGTGGCGATCGGTGGGGACCATGTCCCATTCCTTGTTGTAACTGACCCCGGCCAGCCCCACCAGGTCCGAGCCGACCTGTTCGAACTCCCATTCCGAGAGCTGGACGACGGTGACCGGGCCGTCGGCCTGGCGGACCGCGGACCAGATGGCATCCGCGGTGAGCTTCTCGTCGATGGGTTGCAGCGCCGCCGACAGCGCCCGCGCCACCGCGCCGGTATCGGCCCCTGCGACGCGTTTGAAGGTCACCCGGTACATGGGTCCCGGCACCAGCACATCACTGCCGGAGCGCTCGTTCACGCGGGCGCGCGGGGCGGGATTGGAGCGCAATTGCAGGGTCTGCGTATTACCCAGCTGCGGATGGATATTCGCCGAGTTCCAGCGCACCGTCCACTTGCCGTCAGTGCGGCCCATCTGCAATTGACCCTTGTAGTTCCACACCCGCTCCTTGGGCAGATGCCATTCGTAGCTGTAGTCGACGATGGCGGTGTCGCCGGTGACGCGGGCGTCGCCGGTGTGCGCGACGAGCTTCTCGGCTTGCAGGTTCTCCCAGGCGGAACTCAATGCGGGAGCGGCCTTTTCGGGCTGATTGGTGAAGTCGGCGGCGGCCTGCGCGTCATGGTCGGCGAAGGCGGTGACGAAGGCGTCGGCGGCCTGCGCCGGGCCCTGTGGGCCGGAGGCGCATCCGGCTGCGGCTATCGTGACCGCGACGGCGATCAGCAAGGTCATACCCCGTGTGGACATCGGCACACATGGTAGAGCCAACTATGGGCAAACCCCGGCGACACACTGTGCCGTAACGGATTTCACGGCGATCTCACAGACGAGCGTCAGTCCAGCAGCACGGTCGCGAAGGTCGCCACCTGCTGGAACCCGACTTTGTCGTAAGCGCGGCGGGCGACTTCGTTGTAGCAGTTCACATAGAGACTGGCCGTGCGGCCCGAGGCCACCACCACGTTCGCGACGGCCGCCGTGCCCGCCGTGCCGTAGCCCCGGCCGCGGAATTCCGGATGCACCCACACGCCCTGGATCTGGCCGGTCCGCCGCGACAGCGCGCCGACCTCGGCCTTGAACACCACTTCGCCGTCTTCGAAACGCGCCCAGGCCCGGCCGGATTCGATCAGGCTGGAGACGCGGCGACGGTAGCTGCGACCGCCGTCCCCCGCGCGCGGATCGACGCCGATCTCCTCGGTGAACATGGCGATGGCCGCCACCAGATAGCGGTCGATCTCCTCCGGCCGCACCCGGCGCACCTTCAGATCGGGTGCGATGGCCGCGGTCTTCTCCAACGCCAGCAGCGGTTGATCGTCGCGTAGCTCGCGCGGCTGACCCCAATGCTCGCTCAGCAATTCCCACAGCGGCAGCGCGAGTTCACGGCGGCCCACCACCGAGGAGCACACCCGGGCGCCGCGCACGGCCCGATCGGCGAAGGCGCGCAGATCTTCCGGACCGCCGCGCAGCGGCACCAGATTCGCGCCGGAGAAGCAGAGCGAATCCTCCGGACCACCCCGGCTCCACAGCTCACCGTAGACTCCGCGCGCGTCCAGCCCGTACTCCTGGAGGCGCGCGGACACCATGCAGCTCGCCACCGGATCGGTGTCGAGCACGCGCAAAACCTGTGTCAGATCGCGGTTCGCGAGCTGACGGGCTCCGGACTGCTTGGCCCGGCGAGTCGGCTCCAGCACACTCCGCACGTTCACAGCCTGCCAGAAAGTGTGAAAACGCGCCGCACTATTGCACCGGACCGCACGCCGATCCGGATTTCTAACTCGCGGTGACGACGGGAGCGCCGCTGCCGGCCTCCTCGCCCATCTCCTCGGCGAGGCGCATGGCCTCCTCGATCAGGGTCTCCACGATCAGGTGCTCGGGGACGGTCTTGATGACCTCGCCCTTGACGAAGATCTGGCCCTTGCCGTTGCCGGAAGCCACACCCAGATCGGCCTCGCGGGCCTCGCCGGGGCCGTTCACGACGCAGCCCATCACGGCCACCCGCAACGGCACTTCCATGCCTTCCAGACCGGCGGTGACCTCGTTGGCCAGGGTGTAGACGTCCACCTGGGCGCGACCGCAGGACGGGCAGGAGACGATCTCGAGCTTGCGCGGGCGCAGGTTCAGCGATTGCAGGATCTGACCGCCGACCTTGACCTCCTCGGCCGGAGGCGCGGAGAGCGAGACGCGAATGGTGTCGCCGATGCCCTGCGATAGCAGCGCGCCGAAGGCGGTCGCGGACTTGATGGTGCCCTGGAAGGCGGGACCGGCCTCGGTCACGCCCAGGTGCAGCGGGTAATCGCACTTCGCGGCCAGCTGCCGGTACGCCTCGACCATGATCACCGGGTCGTTGTGCTTGACCGAGATCTTGATATCGCCGAAGCCGTGCTCCTCGAACAGGCTCGCCTCCCACAGCGCCGACTCGACGAGGGCCTCCGGGGTGGCCTTGCCGTACTTCTCCATCATGCGCTTGTCGAGCGAACCCGCGTTCACGCCGATGCGGATCGGGATGCCCGCCGCGCCGGCCGCCTTGGCGACCTCTTTGACGCGGCCGTCGAATTCCTTGATATTGCCCGGATTCACCCGCACCGCAGCGCATCCCGCGTCGATGGCCGCGAAAATGTAGCGGGGCTGGAAGTGGATATCGGCGATGACCGGGATACCGGACTTCTTGGCAATGATCGGCAGCGCGTCCGCGTCCTCCTGCCGCGGGCAGGCCACCCGGACGATATCGCAGCCGGAGGCGGTCAGCTCGGCGATCTGCTGCAAGGTCGCGTTCACGTCATGGGTCTTGGTGGTCGTCATCGACTGCACCGACACCGGGAAATCACTACCCACGCCCACATTGCCCACCATCAGCTGACGGGTCTTACGACGCGGGGCGAGCACAGCCGCCGGTGCGGACGGCATGCCCAATGTGATGGCACTGCTCACGATCGGTTGCCTTCTTTCATCGAGTCCTCACCCATCCGGTCCCGAGCTTACCGACGCTCGTATCCCGGTCGCCCTGTGACGGCGGCGACAAGGGTACCCGTGCTGGGTGTTCAGCCCCGAACCGGCCGGGGCCTACAGTTCTTATTCGTTGCAGATGGCGCGAAGGTATACGGAGCGAAATGTGAAGGTAGCGAATCCCGATCCGTGGCCGGACAGCCCCGAGCAGGCTATCGCGCTACAGGATCGGCTCCGCTCGCAGGTGGTCACCGCGAACCCGCGGCCGCCGAGCTTCCGCACGGTAGCGGGGCTTGACTCCGCGTACGACGACGACGGCAATGTGGTGGCGGCCATCGTGGTGCTCGATACCGAGACCCTGGAGACCGTCGAGACCGCCACCGCGCGGGGGCATACCGATTTCCCTTACGTACCGGGCCTGCTGAGCTTCCGGGAACTGCCGACGACGATCAAGGCGCTCGAAAAGCTCACTGTCACACCCGATCTGTTCATCTGCGACAGCCAGGGGCTGGCGCATCCGCGGCGGTTCGGGTTCGCCTGTCACTTCGGGCTCGTCACCGAGACGCCGACGCTGGGGGTGGCGAAGAACGCGTGGGGGCGGTTCGAGATGCCGGGCGCGGAGCGCGGGTCGTATTCGGAGATCACCATCGACGGCGATCCGGTGGGGCGCGCACTGCGCACCCGCACCGGGGTCAAACCGGTGTTCGTGTCGGTGGGGCATCTCATCGATCTGGAAACCGCATGCGCCCAGGTGCTTTCGCTGACGCCGGAGTTCCGGCAGCCGGAGACCACGCGGCGGGCGGATCGGCTGTGCCGGCAACTGCTCGAGGAACTCGCGGTCTAGGTTTCAGATCCG
Source organism: Nocardia inohanensis NBRC 100128 (assembly GCF_001612945.1). Classification (GTDB taxonomy): domain Bacteria; phylum Actinomycetota; class Actinomycetes; order Mycobacteriales; family Mycobacteriaceae; genus Nocardia; species Nocardia inohanensis. Next base: position 422,009 of record NZ_BDBK01000016.1, on the reverse strand, counting down.
CGCGCCCTTCTCCAGATTGCAACGGCGGCACAGGATCTGGAGATTGTCGACGCTGGTGGCGCCGCCGCGGCTCCAGGGGATGATGTGATCGAACTCCAGGTACTCCGCGGCCCCGCACTGGGTGCACTTGCCGCCGTCACGCTGCCACACCTGCGATTTCACATCCTGGGGAATCGCCCGGGAATCCCGTTGACCAGGGGCGAGGACCAGGCGTTTGGCCACTCGGAGCGCGCCTTCCAGTACGGCGGCGACGTATTCGGCGTCGGGCACCCGATAGGTGCCGCCGCCCCGGGCGGTGGTGGCGGAGATGACGACGGTGTCGTACTCGTGGCGGACCGAGACGATCTTCGTCCAGGTCAGTTCGGTGCCCGCGCCGGTGCCGACGAAGCGCAGCTTCTTGCTGCTGCCGATCAATCGGCCGCCGGTGTGCTTGGGGCCGCTGGCCAGATACCTGATCTGGGTCGAGTTGACGTCCACGTAGAGCAGTTCGTCCGCCTCCAGGTGCAGGTCCGGACGGTCGATCCGAGGTAGGTCGCCGACCTTCACCTGGGTCAGCGCGCGACCACGCAGCATGCGCCGGCGCAGACCGTCGATATGCCGGTCGGCCGCCGACAAGTCGGTCGCCGCACCCAAGGCCGCGACGGTGCGCTCGAAGTGATCCAGCTCCTGCTGTTCGATCTCGCCGTCGGCGAAGGCGAAGGCCACGACCCGTTCCAGGTGGGAAACGGCCAAGGACTGCAACGCTTCCCGCCCGGTGGATTCACTGATCATGTGGAACCGCAGCATGACCCACAGCTCGTCCCAGCGCGGGCCGTCCGGACCGGTGCTGCCCAGCACCTGCCAGGCTTGCTGCCGCCAGGTCTCCAGCAGTTCGGCGACTTCGTTCTCGCACCAGCGGCAGGCGTGCGCCGCGCCGAAACCCCCGAAACGAGGCACGCTCTTCGGGCGGCCGCAGCGCGCGCAGTGGGCGGGATCGTCGGCGGGGAACGCCTTTCGATAGTCGTCGGACCAGCCGGTCCCGCTCCACCACCGCAGGCGGGCCGGATCGGCCGGGGCGGGATACCACCCCGCGGGCTGGACCGGCGTGGCGGGCGGATCGAGATGCGAGCCGCGAGCGGGCGAGCTGACGGTGACATCCGGGGCCGGCACCGGCGAACCGACAGGCGGCGGAGTCCGGCCCGGTTCGGGCAGCGGGTGGGGCGCATCCGGCTCGTCATCCACTTCGACGCCGAATTCCTCTGCCAGGCCGCGCAATCCGCTGTCCCAGCCCTGTCCGACGGCGCGGAACTTCCACTCCACGCCGCGCCGGTAGAACTCGCCCAGCACCATGGCCGTCACGGCTTCGGAGCGCTGCACCACGTAGCGGAGCAATTCCCGGCTGCCGTCGCGCACCGAGACGGTCAGCCCAGGCACATCGCGGAAGGAGCCCGTCTCGACCGATCCGGCGATGACCACGCGGTCGACGCCGGTCTCGATTGCGTTGAGCCCCAGGCGAATCGTGGCCCGCCCGCTCCCGGCGTCCTCCAATTGCACCGCGCCCGAAGGATGCCGGGGCGCATTGAAGAACACGAAATCGTCGTTGGACCGGATCTTCCCCGTCTCAGCCAGCAGCAGCGCCTGCGGGTCGACCTCCCGCCCCGATTCCCACTCCACCACCAACGACACTGCCGAAGCCGCTACCGGCGCGTTCGCGCCCCGCGTCAATTCCACGACGCAAACACCGTTCCTTCTCACGCGAGTGATCGTGAGAGCGCCACCGCGCCAGGAACATTGGATCCGAAATCCCCACCCGCGCCGAGCAACGCCCCCGTGCGAGGCACATTACCCAGCGGCACCGACACTCAGCGAGCCCCGGTTCGATCGCGGCACGCATTGTCGGTCAACGCGGTTCGGTTTGTCGGATCCGGGATTTCAGGGGAAGAGTTTGACGGGGTTGACGATATCGGCGACGAGGGTCAGCACCATGTACGCGCCGCCGAGTACCACCACCACGTAGGTGGCGGGCAGCAGCTTGAGGTAGTCGACCGGTGCGCCCGGCGGCAGGCCCTTGCGCCCGCGCAGGGTGTTGCGGATCTTCTCGTACATCACCACCGCCATGTGCCCGCCGTCCAGGGGCAGCAGCGGCAGCAGGTTGAAGGCGCCGAGGAAGAAGTTCAGGCTGGCCAGGGTCAGGATGAAGATCGGCCAGGCGCCGTGCTCGGCGGTCTCGCCGCCGATGCGGCTGGCGCCGTAGACCGAGACGGGGGTCTCCGGGTCGCGCTCGCCGCCGGTGATGGCGTGCCACAGGTCGGCGACCTTGGCGGGCATCTGGGCCAGGGACTGCACGGTGCGGACCGCGATATCGCCGGTGAAGGCGGCCGAGGCCGGGATGGCGGCCAGTACGTTGTACTGCACCGGGCCGTAGACGTCATGTCCGACACCGACTTTGGAGACGGTCTTGGGGGTGCCGTTCTTCTCGGTGTAGACCGTCGCCTGCTGCGGGGTGACCGGAACGGTGAGGGTCTGGCCGTCGCGATCGACGGTGTAGGTGAAGGTGCCGGTCTGCTTCTCGGTCTGCTCACGGAACTGCGCCCAGGTGGTGATCTTGGTGCCGTTGACCGCGGTCACGATGTCACCGCGCTTCAGGCCCGCCTTGGCGGCGGGTCCCTCACCGGTGCACGGGATTCCCTTCAGGTCCGGACCCTGATCCGACACGCAGGTCGGCGCGCTCAGCTGGGTCTCCGGCGGCTGATCGAAACGCGGCAGCCCCCACGCCACCGCCAGAATCATGATGAGGATGAAGCCGAGCACGAAGTTCATCAGGATGCCGCCGGACATGACCAGCATGCGCTTCCAGGTGGCCTGCCGGTACATGGCGCGATCGATGTCCTCGGGGTCGAGTTCGTCGAGCGCGGTCATGCCCGCGATATCGCAGAAACCGCCCAGCGGCAGCGCCTTCAACCCGTATTCGGTCTCACCGCGCGTCCACGAGAACACCTTCGGGCCGAAGCCGATGAAGTAACGCCGCACCTTCATGCCGGTCGCCTGGGCCGTCCACATATGGCCGCATTCGTGCAGAGCCACCGAGAACGTGATGCCGAGGGCGAACAGGATGAAACCGATCGCGTACACCATGCCGGTTACGAACCCTCCTGGAATCAGCCGCGCACGATCGTGGCGGCGGTCTCGCGCGCCCACGCATCGGCCGCGAGCACCTCGTCCAAGCTACCGGGTTCGGCGGTCCAGCGGTCGGCTGACTCCACCACCCGGGTCACGGTGCGCACGATATCGGGGAACTTGATGATCCCGTCGAGAAACGCCTGCACCGCGATCTCATTCGCGGCGTTGTAGACCGCGGTCACGCAACCGCCCGCCTTACCGGCCCGGCGCGCCAGCTCCACCGCCGGGAACACCTTGTTGTCGACCGGTTCGAAGGTCCAGGTGGAGGCGGTCGAGAAATCGCAGGCCGCCGCCGCGCCCGGCACCCGGTCCGGCCAGCCCAGCGCGAGCGCGATCGGGAGCTTCATATCCGGCGGACTGGCTTGGGCCAGGGTGGAGCCGTCGGTGAAGGTGACCATGGAATGCACGATGGACTGCGGATGCACCGTCACGTCGATGCGGTCGTAGGGCACCCCGAACAGCAGATGCGTCTCGATCAACTCCAGGCCCTTGTTCACCAGCGAGGCCGAATTCAGGGTGTTCATCAAACCCATCGACCAGGTCGGATGTGCCTTGGCCTCAGCCGGATTCACCGATTCCAGCATCTCCGCGGTCCACCCCCGGAACGGTCCACCCGACGCGGTCAGCACCAGCTTGTCGACCTCCTCGGCGCGCCCACCCCGCAGGCACTGCGCCAGCGCCGAATGCTCGGAATCGACCGGGACGATCTGCCCCGGCTTGGCCGCCCGGGTGACCAGCGAGCCGCCCGCCACCAGAGATTCCTTGTTGGCCAGCGCAAGTCGCCGCCCCGATTCCAGCGTCGCGAGCGTCGGCTCCAATCCGAGACTGCCGACCAGCGCGTTCAACACCACATCCGCATCGGTCCGCCGCACCAATTCGGTAGCCGCATCCGGACCGGCAAGCGCCACACCCAGTTTCGCGGCCGCAGCCGGATCCGCGACAGCCACGTTGCTCGTCCCGGTCGCCGCGATCTGCTGCGCGAGTAGCTCGGTATTCCCGCCCCGCGCGGCCAGCCCGACCACCTCGAAACGATCCGGATTCGCGGCGATCACCTCGAGCGCCTGGGTGCCAATGGAACCGGTGCTGCCCAGCAGCAGAACTTTCACAACGTCGGACACGAATTCATTCTCTCCTGCGCGGCCGCCCGGGATTGCCAGCGGGGTTTAGCCAGTCGAGTTCGGGCTCCGTTCCGGTCGGGGTTTCAGGGGCTTGCCCCTGAGAGCACCCGAGAGTTGGGCGTGCCCCTGCTGGCTACGACAGGCAGTCGTATGCCACGATATGGTCCAGTAATCGAATCGAGCCATCAAGGAGCGAAAGTGGCCGCCACGGAACTGGAACCCGCACACCCCGCGGACGTCGTCACCAAGGTCGACACTGCCGAGGTTCCGTCCGCCGCTTGGGGGTGGAGCGGTGAATCCCGTCGTACCGCCCGTACCGCCGGCTGGGTCGTCGTCGTCATCCTGCTCGCCATGCTCTTCGAGAACCAGCAGGGCAGCTCGTCCGGTTCGGGCAATGTCGGCTACGTCTTCCTGATCCTCTTCGCGGCGGGCCTGGCGCTCATCCTGATCCGCGACTCCATCCTCCAGCGCAAGCCGCGCTAGTCCGGATGTAGCTCCGAGACAACGAGAATCGGGCCAGGTCACCTCCGCTGACCTGGCCCGATTTGTTGTTTCCGGCTACTGGTTCTCGGGCAGGTTGATGCGGTTGGCGAAGCCGATCGCGACCACGATCGCGGCCGGGACACCGGTCAGGATCAGACCCGCGGCAGCACCCAGCGGGATGCCGATACCCGCACCGGCCAAGCAACCCAAGATCGGGCCCAGACCGGCCGCCTCGAGCACCGGCAGGCTCAGCGTCGCACCGCCGATGATGCCGAGCACGCAGCCCGCACCCGCGCCGACGATGGTGCCGACCAGCGTGCCGATCGAAGTGATGATGCCGAACTGGGTGGCCGCGGCGGAGACCGCGTCATCGAAGGCGTCCTGGCGCACCACATCGTGCAGCAGCGCGGTGGGGCGCGCGGCGGCCGGATCCAGGTTCGGGGTCAGGGTCGCGGTATTGCCGTCGATCTGCGCCGCGACCGGCACCGCCATGCCATCGGACTTGACGAAATTCAGCGGGAACGCGGTGAGCACATTGCCCTGGCCGTCACGCACCTGGAACTGATCGCCCTCGGTGGTGAGCGAACCGGCATCGGTGTGCAGCACGACGGAATTGCCCGCCAGTTCGGTGTTCCAGTGGATGCCCGACGACTCGGCGGGGGCGGCCGGGGCCGCGTTGACCGTGGCGGTGGAGATGCCCAGCGCCGCGATGACCAGGGCCGAGGTGGCGGCGAACTTCTTGATACGCATGACTTCTCGTCGCTTTCTTCAGCGGATGCGTCCTCTGCGGGGATCGCAGGTCCTCATCGAGCACCCGAGACAAGAGTCGCCAGCGGATGTTGCCGAAGTGTTGCCAATTTATAGCCAAAACGAGTCATCAAGCATGATTTCGTTACAGTTCATGTTCTTGAAGTCTGTTTCAATCGATCAAAGCAAACTTTTGGTTCATGTCTATTGAACCGCAAGAGCCCGCTTCCGGCGACCGGAAGCGGGCACTGACCTTGCGAACGCGCGCGGCCTACTGGTTCTCGGGCGCGTTGATCCGCTGGGCGAAACCGATGCCGACGATGATCGCGGCCGGGATGCCGGTCAGGATCAGACCTGCGGCAGCACCCAGCGGGATGCCGATACCCGCACCGGCCAAGCAACCCAGAATCGGACCGAGACCGGCCGCCTCGAGCACCGGCAGGCTCAGCGTCGCACCGCCGATGATGCCGAGCACGCACCCCGCACCCGCGCCGACAATCGTGCCGACCAGCGTGCCGATGGCGGTGATGATGCCGAACTGGGTGGCCGCGGCGGAGACCGCGTCATCGAACGCGTCCTGGCGCACCACGTCGTGCCGGAAGGCATCGGTCGGGCGCGCATCGGCCTGATTGGTGCTCGGGGTCAGTACCGCGCGCAGACCCTGCACACCGGCCTGGATCGGGTACTCGAGATCCCCGAGCGAGTAGCTGAGCGGGAAGCCGACGAGCACATTGCCCGCATCGTCGCGCACCTGAAGCAGCCCGTCATCGGTGGTCATCGAACCATGGTCGGTGGTGACCACGACCGAGTCGCCTTCCTGGGCGACATTCCAGTGAATGCTCGGCAGCACCTGGCCGACACCCTGATTGACGCCGTCGAGCAGCGAGGGGATGACACCGGGAGCCGGAGCGGGCGCGGGGGCCGGCTGGGCGTGAGCGGTGCCGCTGGCGATTCCGAGAGCCGCGATGACCAAAGCCGAGGTCGCGGCAGCCTTCTTCAACTTCATAGCTACTTCTTTGCTGTTCCGTGAGGGCACTCCGGGGATCAGAGTGGGAGGCTTCTCAAGCGCCCTAGTCAAGTGTCCAGCAAAGGCGTTACTGAATGGTAGCTAAGAATGCCTATTCATAGCGCATCTCACTTACCGGCCGGTAAATGTCGCACAGCACACTGTGTATGCGTGGGACGTATGACTCTTGCGAAGTTACCCGCCGGGCAACTCGGAAGGAAGCCGGGCACCACCGGCAGCTGGTCAGCCCAGGTGCACGCGGCGCAGATCGCCCACCTCGGAGGTCAAATAGAGCTCATTCGGCGATCCCGGAGCAAATGTCACGCTGGTGATCGGTTCTCCGGTCAGCACCGTGCAACCGACACCGGTGCCGGGATCGACTCGAACCAGCTGGCCGGTGACGGTCCCGACGTACAACCGGCCGTCCGGGCCCACCGCCAGATCGTCGGGCAGTGCGGGCGCGGCGAACAGGGCGGGCGACAGATCCGCCGCCACCACCGGATGCGCCGGATCATTCAGCGGAATCCGCATGATCCGCCCGGTGAGACTCTGCAACAAGGTCACGTACACCGAATCCCCGTGCACGACAACGCCGTTCGCGCCGAGATTGTCGAAAGCCAAAGCGCCGCGCACCGCCGCCGTCCACGCGGTGTCGACGCTGCCATCCGGGCGCACCCGCATCGGCCCCGCATAGGTCACCCCGACGTAGAGGTTTCCTTCCGCATCGAAATCCGCCCCGTTGGCCATTCCCAGGCCGCCGACGAAGGTCTCCGGAATCGGTTGCGCGGCAGCGGGATCGAAGCGAACCACGCCACCGTTGCCCAGCAGCGCACTGGTCGGGAAATCACCGGTCGTGACATAGAGCAGACCGTCGGGCCCCAACCGGATCGCACCGGGCAGGGCGACCGGTACCGACGCGGTCGAAACGCCGGAACGGTCGTAGCGCTCCACCACACCCCGCGCGGTACGCGAGACCCACAGCGCGCCGGTGCCATCGAACGCGGCGTTCTCCGCCCAATCCAGCAGCGGCACGCGCGCTCCGGCCACCGTTTCGACCGTCGCCTGCGAACACCCGGCGGCTTCGGCTCCGGCACCGGCCGGTGCCAGTACGCCCAACATGGTCAGCGCCGCAACGGCTCCCAGCCGGCTCCACGACGAAACAGCCATCACAACCCCCGAAATCGACCACGCCCCGGTAGCGGGCACCGAACGTACAGTACGTACCTGATCACCGTTCGGGCCAGATCCGAATTTCAGGCGCGGGACGGCAGGCGGACCAGCAGCAGCGGCCGGCCCGTCGAGACCGACCAGTGTTCGTAGCCGTTCAGGGCGATGAGAATGGCGGCCACCAGCGTCAGCATCGCGATCGCTGGAATGTGCGGCGCGAAGAGAATCGAGACCGCCAGCACCGAGGCTCCCGTGAGACGGCCGACCGTGGGGGCGCCGAACATGCGCCAGCGCGTGAAGCAGAAGGCCGAGACGAACAGCGCGGCGCCCATCGGCAGGAGGTAGCCGTTGACGCCGTGCGGGACCTCGGCCGGATGCTCGACCAGGCTGCGCGCACCGACCGCGACCAGCACCAGCCCGACCACCAGCAGGAAATGGCCGTAGCTCAGCACATCCCGGACCACCGCGCCGCGAACCTGGTTGGTGCGCAACGAATGCTCGATGGCCGAGAAGCCGAAGGCGAAGTACAGCCACCACAACCCGCAGCCCAGCGTGAAGATCAGGGCGACAGCGATCCAGGACAGCACCCCCAGATGCGCCGCGGCAGCCTCGGATCCGACCGATGCCACCATCTCCCCCAGCGCGATGATCACGAACAACGCGAACCGCTCCGGCAGATGCGTCGCACCGAACTGCACGCTGCGCAGCCGCGGCGCCAGCAGAGCCGGACCACCGAAAGCCAAGAACACCGCGACCATCCAGAGCCCATGACGCACCACGCCCTCGGGCCCCAGCGCGGCGCCGACCAACAGCACCGCGGCCACCAGTGTCACCGTGAACGGGTTGACCCAGCTACCGAACGTCCCCGCCTCCGCGAACGCCCGCTTCCGCATCATCTCGCCCCACAGCAGGGTCCGTAAAACCAAATGCGCCACCGCGAAGATCAAAGGCTGCCCCAGCCCCGCGAAAGCATGCGCCGCCGTAATCGCCATAACGAACATGCACAATCCGCAAGCGAACAGAAATATCCGCTGCCGATTCGAATCCTCCACCCCGTGCACCGCCAGCGTGGTCCCCACCCACGACCACCACATGATGGCCAGCAACAACACCGTCTGCCCGACCGCACCCCACCCCTCGTGCGACACCGGCAGATGCGCCGCCTGCGTCACCGCGAAAACCAGCACCAGATCGAAGAACAACTCGGCCCAACTGGCCCGCTCATGCGCCTCGTGAAGAGGTTCCGTCACACCCGTAAATCCCTGCCTAGCCCGCCAACTGCGGCGTTCACTGTAACCGCAACCCCCGCCCCGCACCCGTCCAGCACCACCCGCTACCGGATTCCGCTGCGCGCCAGCCCCGTTCACGCGAATATTCACCCCATGAGAATCGAACAAGCCGTAATCGTCGCGGCAGCATCGGCCGCGGCGATCGGCCTCGGCTCGGCGACCGCCACGGCGGCCCCGACCCCGGCGGACACCCCGCGCACGGCCATCGCCCGCGCCTACATCGACGCCCTCGTCACCCACGACGCCTCCGCCGTCCCCTTCGCCCCCGATGCCACCCGCGTCGAAGCCGGCCTCAAAACCGGCCATTCCGGCCCCCAACTGGCCTCCGACCTCGAGCACGGAGTGCAGTACTCCGTCATCCAAAACATCCGCGACCTGCAAATGTCGGAATCCGGCGACCTGGTCAGCACCCGCTACCTACTCGACTCCGGTTTCGCGGGCGTCAAATTGATGACCGTCGAGATCACCGAAACCTTCGTCATCCGGGAGGGTTTGATCCAGACCATCGAAGCCACCATCATCCCGGTCTGACCCCCGGCTAGCCCGCCCAGAAGCCGATGAGATCCTTGTCGGCTTCTTTGGCGGCGCGGAACCACTCGGCGATCGGCCCCGCATAGCCGCCACGATCATCGGGCCCCGCGGCGATGGCCTCCCATTCGGCCAGCCCTCGCGCGCAGCTCTCCTTGTCGATATGACCCCACCCGTTCCATTCGGTGCACGGAAGCGGGCCCTCGCCGTTCATGCCGCCGGCCAGATCCAGGATCTCGTCCGGAAGTCCCTCGTAACCGAACCAGAAATTCACGTCGCCGATGGAGGGGCCCAGCTCGTCGCAGATTGATTCCAGTGCGTCCACATAAGCTTCGGCATTGTTTTCATCGAACGGCCCGCCTTCGAACACAGCGCGCAAAGCCTGCGGATAACGAGCATCCTCACAGAGCTCGCATTCCTCACACTCCGGATCCTGGCAATCGGGCACATCGCACCGCTCGCAGCAGCCGTCTTCCGGATCATGTTGGGACACTTCGGCAAGCAGCCGGTTCAGGAACTTCTCGTCTTTCGAGCCGATCACCGACTCGAGCTCGGCCAGATCGACGAGATACACGTGCAGGATATGAGACACAGCCGAAAGCCTATGGGACACATACGACATCGAGAATCGACGCCGGATGCGGGAATCAGCCTTCGGCGGCGAGCTGGCCGCAGGCGGCGGCGATTTCCTGGCCTCGGGTATCGCGGACGGTGCAGGGGACGCCTTGGGCCTCGACGCGGCGGACGAATTCGCGTTCGACGGGTTTCGGGGAGGCGTCCCATTTGCTGCCGGGGGTGGGGTTGAGGGGGATGAGGTTTACGTGGACTCGGGAACCGAGGGCTTTGTGGAGTTTCTTGCCGAGCATGTCGGCGCGCCAGGGCTGATCGTTGATGTCGCGGATCAGGGCGTATTCGATGGAGACTCGGCGGCCGGACTTGTCGGCGTAATACCTTGCGGCGTCGAGGACTTCGGCGACCGGCCAGCGGTTGTTGACCGGGACCAGGGTGTCGCGGAGTTCGTCGTCGGGGGTGTGGAGGGAGACGGCGAGGGTGACCGAGAGGTCTTCGTCGGCCAGTTTGCGAATGGCGGGGGCCAGGCCGACGGTCGAGACCACGACGTTGCGCTGGGAGATGCCGAGACCGTCGGGGGCGGGAGAGGTGATGCGGCGGACGGCGTTCACCACTCGCTTGTAGTTGGCGAGCGGCTCACCCATGCCCATGAAGACGATGTTGGAGAGGCGGCCGGGTCCACCGGAGACTTCGCCGTCGCGCAGGGACGCGGCTGCCGCGCGGACCTGGTCGACGATTTCGGCGGTGGAGAGGTTGCGGTTCAGGCCCGCTTGGCCGGTGGCGCAGAACGGGCAGGCCATGCCGCAGCCGGCCTGGCTGGAGATGCACAGGGTGTTGCGGTCGGTGTAGCGCATGAGGACGCTCTCGAGGAGCGTGCCGTCGTTGGCTTTCCAGAGGGTTTTGCGGGTGGTGCCGTCGTCGCAGACCACGTGGCGGACTTCGGTGAGCAGCTTCGGGAACAGCGCTTCGGCGACCTTCGAGCGCATCGCTTCGGGGAGGTCGGTCATCTGATCCGGGTCGGCGACCAGGCGGGCGTAGTACTGCCGGGCGATCTGGTCGGCGCGGAACTTGGGCAGGCCGAGCTCCTCGACCACCTTGCGTCGTTCGGCCGAATCGAGGTCGGCTAGATGCCGGGGCGGCAGACCACGGCGGGGGGCATCGAAAACGAGGGGCAAGGGGGTGGCAGTCATAACCCCTCCAGTTTTCCATCCGGAAGCGAGTCGCGGGGCGGCGGGGTGCGAGCCGCTCGTCACATTCGAGGCAAACGCGCAGCTGAAGCGACATACCGGAGATAAGGGGCGATATGCGTGCACCGGTCATAGCGATCAGCAATGATCAAGCCATGACCACCGCCGATATGCCCACCTCGGGCGCAGAGCCGACGCCGAGCAAGGGATCCTCGAAGCAAAAAGGCCAGGGCGTGCTGAAGACTCGCGCCGGTTACGCCTGGGTCGGGCTGGTACTCGCCGCGATCCTGGGCATCGTGGTACTGGTATTCATCCTCCAGAACCTGGAACAGGCCCGGGTCGAACTCTTCATGTGGACCTGGAACCTGCCCATCGGAGTGCTGGTGCTGCTCGCCGTCATCGTCGGTGCGCTCGGCACCGCGCTGGTCGGCGGCTACCGGATTCTCCAGCTACGCAGGGCTGCCAAGAAGGCCACGAAGTAGCGCGATCCCGTGAATCGAAAGGGGGCCCGGGGCGAAATCCCCGGGCCCCCTTTCGAAGAAAAGGCGCTAGAGCAGCGCGGTCAGCACCAGCCAGGCCACGAAGGCCGACGGCAGCATCGAATCCAGTCGATCCATGATGCCGCCGTGGCCGGGCAGCAGCGTGCCCATGTCCTTGATGCCCAGCTCCCGCTTGATCTGCGATTCGATCAGATCACCGCTGGTCGCCACCAGCACCAGCCCGACACCCAGCAGCACGCCGATCATCGAATTGGCTTGCAGCAGCAGCGTTACCGTCAGCAGCCCGCCGATGACGCTGAACACCAGCGACCCGGCGAAACCCTCCCAGGACTTTTTGGGGCTGATGTGCGGCACCATCGGATGCTTGCCGAACAGCACCCCCGCCACGTACCCGCCGACATCCGAGCACACCACCAGGATCATGAAGGTCAGCACCCGCAGATTGCCGTCGTGCTGATCCAGCAGCAGCACCGCGAACGACGCCAGAAGCGGCACCCAGGCCAGCACGAAAACACTGATCGCGGTGTCGCGCAGATAGTTTCGGGGCGTAGCGGTCAGCCCGTGGTCGAACAACCGCCACACCATCATCGTCAATGCCGTGGCCCCGAACGCGCCCAGCACGCCCTGCGGACCGGCCGGCCAGGCCAGCCAGATGATCGCCTGCCCGCCCAGCAACAGCGGAATCCGCGGCACCAGCACATCGGCCTCGCGCAGCCGCTTGGCGACCTCCCAGGTCGCCACCGCCATCGCCACCGCGATCACGCCGACGAGCACCTTGGGCGCCCACAGCAGGATCGCGATGAGAGACAACCCCAGTCCGAGCCCGACCGCCAGCGCCGCCGGCAGATTACGTCCGGCCTTGGACTTGGGCGCCGGAGTGGATTCGGCCGCGGGCGCCGGAGTCGCCTCGGCAGCCCCCTCGTCCCGCGGGGTCGCCGCGTCGGTGGCGGCAGTATCTTCGGCCACGATTGTCCCGTCGCTCACTTGTCGTCCGTTCGTCCCTACCCCCGGCCGGATCCTCCGGCCGTCTAGACCTCGAGCAGTTCGGCTTCCTTGTGCTTCACCAGCTCGTCGATGCTCGCGACGTACTTCTGAGTGGTCTTGTCGAGTTCCTTCTCGGCGCGCCCGACCTCGTCCTCGCCGGCCTCGCCGTCCTTCTGGATGCGACCCAGCTCGTCCATGGTCTTGCGGCGCACATTGCGGATCGCGACCTTGGCGTCCTCGCCCTTGGACTTGGCCTGCTTGACCATTTCGCGGCGGCGTTCCTCGGTCAGCTGCGGCACCTGCACGCGAATGATGTGGCCGTCGTTGGTCGGGTTCACCCCCAGATCCGAATTGCGGATGGCGGTCTCGATCTCACGCAGCTGCGCCTGCTCGTACGGCTTGATGACGAGCATGCGCGGCTCGGGCACGGTGATCGACGACATCTGGGTGATGGGGGTCGGCGAGCCGTAGTAGTCGATGACGATCCGGGAGAACATGCCCGGATTCGCCCGCCCGGTCCGGATGGAACCCAGATCGTCCCTCGCCACCGAGACGGCTTTCTCCATCTTTTCTTCGGCGTCGAAGAGCGCTTCTTCAATCACGGCGATTCCTCCACAGCGTCAACGTGTCTTTTGCGGTCACGAACGGACCAGCGTGCCGATTTTCTCACCGGCGACCGCACGGGCGATATTTCCCTTGGTCAGAAGATTGAACACCAGCATCGGCATCTGGTTGTCCATGCACAGGCTGAACGCGGTGGCGTCGGCCACCTTCAGACCCTGTTCCAGGACTTCCTTATGGGTGATCTCGGTGAACATGGTGGCGTCCGGGTCCTCGCGGGGGTCCGCGGAGAACACGCCGTCGACCGCCTTGGCCATCAACACCACTTCCGCGCCGATTTCCAGCGCGCGCTGGGCGGCGGTGGTGTCGGTGGAGAAGTAGGGCATGCCCATGCCGGCGCCGAAGATGACCACGCGGCCCTTCTCCAGGTGCCGCTTGGCCCGCAGCGGCAGGTACGGTTCGGCGACCTGGCCCATCGTGATGGCGGTCTGCACCCGGGTGTCGATGCCCTGCTTTTGCAGGAAGTCCTGCAACGCAAGGGAATTCATGACCGTGCCGAGCATGCCCATGTAGTCCGAGCGGGCGCGTTCCATGCCGCGCTCCTCGAGCTCGGCGCCGCGGAAGAAATTGCCGCCGCCGATCACGACCGCGACCTGTACACCGTCCTCGACAACTTCCGCGATCTGTTCGGCGACCGTCTGAACCACATCGGGATCGAGGCCGACCCCGCCACCGCCGAACATCTCTCCACCCAGCTTGAGGAGCACTCGGCGATAGCCCTTGCGGTCGGGCGCCGTATCCGGGTCCGTCATCGGTCTCCTTATCCTCGGCAGACGCGCGTGGTGCACGCACATGAAAAGACCATCCCGGCGCAAGCGAATCGCACGGGACGGCAACAAGCTTTGTCTATCCTGCCTCACGAGTGGGCGAGTTGGTGAGGCGACCCTCGTTCCAGGCGGGAATTCGCGCGATCACGGCCCGGTTTCGGGAGTCGCCAGCAGTGCGACGAGACGCTGCTCGGCTTCCGGCGTGGCGGGTATCTGGGTCACCAGCAGCAGATTGGGATCCTCGACCGGGCGCATTTGGAATACCTCCAGTTCGATTGTCCCGGCGCGCGGATGGTCGATGCGGATACCGGCCGGACGGAATCTGCGGACGCGGTAATCCGACCACCACTCCCGGAATTCCGGACTCGCCTCGCTCAGACCGGCGACCAGCGCGGCCAGCCGCGGATCCGCCGGGCGGCGGCCCAGCGTCTCACGCAGCTGCGCGATCACCGCCTGGGCCGCATGCTCCCAATGCGGCATCATGGCGCGATTCACGCTGTCGGTGAACATCATCCAGAGCAGATTGCGGCGGCCGGCGGGCATCTCAAGGGGGTCGCGGCGGGCCACGGCGTAGGCGCGGTTCCAGACCAGGAAATCGAAGACCGGATCGTAGATGGCGGCGATGCTCGGCAGCATCGAATCCACCAGCCATTGCAGCCGGGCCCGGTCGGCCGCCGAGTACTCCTCGTAGGGCGCGGCCAGCCCCGCCAGCAGCCGCAGATAGCGATGCTGATCCGGATCCAGGCGCAGGGTGCGGGCCAGCGCGTCGATGACCTGACGGCTGGCCTCCACCTCGCGACCCTGTTCCAGCCAGGTGTACCAGGTCAGTCCGACACCGGAGAGTTCGGCGACCTCCTCGCGGCGCAGTCCGGGGGTGCGGCGGCGGGCCGGGTCGCCGTACGGCGTGATCCCGACATCGGCGGGTTGCAGCCGTTCCCGCTGCGCGCGCAGGAACCGGCCGAGCTCGACGTGCCGTTCGGTGCCGGTGGCGGGATTGCCGTTGCCGCTTACCATTTCGACCTCCCCCGTACTGATCGTTTGGGTAGCAGTATCGCCACCAGGACAGGTCGGCGCGCGGGTTCCTACCGTGATCATCAGATCGGAAACGGCGGGAGCAAGACATGACGAACGACAAGGGACCGGTGCTGGTCATCGGCGCAACCGGGCGGCAAGGCGGGGCGACCGCGCGGGCACTGCTCGAAAAAGGCTGGGCGGTAAGAGCATTCGTACGCAACCCGGAATCGGATGCGGCGCGGGCACTGGCGGCGGCGGGGGCGGAGCTTTTCCGGGGCGATCTCGACGACGAGGATTCGCTGCGCGCCGCCATGGACGGGGCCTACGGAATCTTCCTGATGCTGACCATGATGCGCGGGCACAACATCAGCCTGGAGGCGGTCGCGGAGGAGGAACGGCACGGGAAGAGGGTCGCCGAGCTGGCGGCCAAAGCCGGGATCACGCACCTGGTGTACAGCTCGCTCAACGGGGTCGATTCCGGGTCCGGGATCGAGTACTACGACGCCAAGAAGCACATCGAGGAGCACATTCGCGCGCTCGGATTGCCCGCGACCATGCTGCGGCCGGTGTCGTTCATGGACAATTTCGCCACCTACAGCAAGCCCGCGCGGGTCGGCGACGAGCTGGTGCTGTCGCTGGCGGTCGGGCCGGATACACCCATGCCGCTCATCGCGATCGACGATATCGGGCGGTTCGCGGCGCTGGCGTTCGAGCGGCCGGCGCAGTACATCGGACAGGCCATCGGACTTGCCGGTGATGTGCTGACGCCCCGGCAGATCGCCGAAACCTTCGGCCACGCGGCTGGATTGCCATCCAAGACGGTGACGGTGCCGATCGCGGCGATCAGCGCCTTCGACCCGCAGGTGGGAAAGATGTTCGCCTACTTCAACGAACACCCCGAATCGATCGACGTGACGCCGCTGCGCGCGGCCCTGCCCGAACTGCAAACCCTCGAGGCGTGGATCAGCGCCACCGACTGGAAACTCTGAGGAGCCCGCCGTGACCGATGGATTGCTGGCCAGTAACGGCCTTCTCCTGCCGCCCGGCGCGGGCGAAAAAGTCCAGCCCACCATGACCCTCAAGGTCGGCGCCGAGAGCTCCGACGCCTGGTCCGCCTTCGAAGCCGAAGTCCCACCGGGTTTCGACGTCGGCGCGCACTGGCACGGGCATGCCGAGGAGATCTTCTACGTGGTCGAGGGTGAGCTGGAGTTGCTCGCCTTTCATCCCGCCGCCGAGGCGATCGGCGACTGGACCACCTGGGAGGCAGCGGATGGGACGACCGTGTTCCGCGGCGGCCCGGGCGCTTTCATGTATGTGCCCGCCGGGTGCCCGCACGCCTTCTACAACCCCGGAACCAGCACGGCCAAAATGCTTTTCATGGTCACGCCGTCCGGGCACGAGAAGTACCTGGCCGAACTGAGCGAACTCCTGCTCTCCGGCGAAGCCACCCCGGACTTGATCGGAGAACTGCGTTTGAAGCACGACATCCACCAGCTGACGGCCTTGCAGAATCGCCCGGTCGCCTGATCGACCGGGCGACACAGTTTGGGGTGCCGCGGCTCCCGGGGTGCCGAAACACTGTGAAACACTAATGCTTCGGATATTTTCCTCGGCATGAACCACCCACGTCACGCCGATCGGATGATCTCGATGAGCAAATCCCGCGGCACCTTGCGCGCCGGAATCGCCGGCATCGCCATCAGCGCCGCGCTCGTCGCCGCCACCGGAACGTCGGCAGCGGATACCACCGTGCCCTCGACCGGCAGCAGCTCCCAGAGCGCCCAACTCGCATGGTCGGCGGCCTACCCCTTCATGCGCATCCTCGCGGTCGTGTTCGACATCGGCTGCGCGCTCGGATCCAACGCCTGCGTCCAGACCTCAGCCCTAGGATAGGCCGACAAAGAAAAGGCCCTCCGGGCATCGGAAAACGATGCGCGGAGGGCCTTTTCGGGCTTGTCAGGCGATTACGCCTGGCCGACCTCGAAACGAGCGAAGCGGGTGATGGTCACGCCGGCCTCGTCGAGAAGAGCCTTGACGGTCTTCTTGGAGTCGGTGACGGACGCCTGCTCCAGCAGGACGACGTCCTTGTAGAAGCCGTTGACGCGACCCTCGGTGATCTTCGGCAGGGCGGCTTCGGGCTTGCCCTCTTCGCGGGCGGTCGCCTCGGCGATGGAGCGCTCCTTCTCGACCAGGTCGGCCGGAACCTCATCGCGGGTGACGTACTTGGCCTTGAGCGCGGCGACCTGCATCGCGGCGGCACGAGCGACCTCGGCGGCGGCATCGCCTTCGCCGGTGAACTCGACCAGCACACCCACGGCGGGGGGCAGGTCGGTGGCGCGCTTGTGCAGGTAGACGGTGGTGTTGCCGTCGAAGGTGGCGACGCGGCGCAGCTCGAGCTTCTCACCGATCTTGGCGGCCAGCTCCTGGAGGGCGGCGTCGGCGGTCTTGCCGTTGTCCAGCTCGACAGCCTTCAGGGCGTCCAGGTCAGCCGGGCGAGCCTTGGCGGCAGCCGCGACGATGGCGTTCGCCAGCTCCTGGAACTCCGCGTTCTTGGCGACGAAGTCGGTCTCGGAGTTGATCTCCACGAGGACGCCGTCCTGCGCGGTGACCAGGCCCTCGGCGGTGGAGCGCTCGGCACGCTTGCCAACGTCCTTGGCGCCCTTGATGCGCAGGAACTCGACGGCCTTGTCGAAGTCGCCGCCGTTCTCCTCGAGCGCCTTCTTGCAGTCCATCATGCCGGAGCCGGTGAGCTCGCGGAGCCGCTTCACATCGGCGGCGGTGTAGTTCGCCATCTCGGGCGAGCCTCCCTTTGTGAGTGAAAGTCTGTGGGTGTCACACCTTGCCGACCGCGACCTAACGTCAGCGGTCGGCAAGGTGAACAGATGCCTTGTAGGCGTGGATCAGAAGTCGGCCGGGGTCTTGGTGGCCGGATCTTCCTTCAGCTCCGCCTCGGCGGCGGTCTCGACGGCCGGGGCAGCGTCGGCGGCGGGGGCGGCCTGCGACAGCAGCTCCTGCTCCCACTCGGCGAGCGGCTCGCCGGCGCCGGCCTCGGGCTTCGAATCGCCACCGGCGCGCGAGGCACGAGCCTGCACACCCTCGGCGACCGCGGAAGCCACGACCTTGGTCAGCAGCGCGGCGGAACGGATCGCGTCGTCGTTACCCGGGATCGGGTAGTCGACCAGGTCGGGATCGCAGTTGGTGTCCAGGATCGCGATGACCGGGATGTTCAGCTTGCGAGCCTCACCGACGGCGATGTGCTCCTTGTTGGTGTCGACCACCCAGATGGCCGAAGGCACCTTGGCCATGTCCCGGATGCCGCCGAGGGTGCGCTCCAGCTTGGTCTTCTCACGCGTCAGCATGAGGATTTCCTTCTTGGTGCGACCTTCGAAGCCACCGGTCTGCTCCATGGCCTCGAGCTCCTTCAGGCGCTGCAAGCGCTTGTGGACGGTCGAGAAGTTGGTGAGCATGCCGCCCAGCCAGCGCTGGTTCACGTAGGGCATGCCGACGCGGGTCGCCTCAGCGGCGATCGACTCCTGGGCCTGCTTCTTGGTGCCGACGAAGAGGACGGTGCCGCCGTGGGCAACGGTCTCCTTGACGAACTCGTAGGCCTTGTCGATGTAGGTCAGCGTCTGCTGCAAATCGATGATGTAGATGCCGTTGCGGTCGGTGAAGATGAACCGCTTCATCTTCGGGTTCCAACGGCGGGTCTGATGCCCGAAGTGCGCGCCGCTGTCGAGCAGCTGCTTCATAGTTACGACAGCCATAGCTCCCGTTACTCCTTTTTTGCTGGTTGACACAGGAATCGGCGATCCCTGCCCTGGCGCCCACAGCCACCGGAACCCTCCGAAAGATTTCAGGGGACCAGCCGACGGCCTTCGATGTAGGCGCGCGAAGTCGGTCTGCACGCAACGCAAACCGCTGGACCAGTCTACGCAGGGGTTACGGAGAGGCGAAATCGGGCCCTCGGCCAGCGCGAACGTGCCGGTTGCGGGGTCGATGAGTCCGACCAGGCGGGTATTCACAAACGTACGTGTCGTCCACACTCGCCGAGGATCGTGTTCCCTTCGATGCCGTGGGGCGGAGCCTTGTCACATGCGCCCGAAATGGATTGCCTTCGGCCTCCTCCCGCTGTTGTGGCTGGTGTCGTCGCTCGCCGCGCCGATGTGTGCGGCAGCCCCGGGCGAACGGTTCGAATGGCCGCTACGGCCGAAGCCGGCGGTGGTGCGGGCGTTCGACAAACCCGCGCAGAACTGGCTGCCCGGCCATCGTGGCGTGGACTTGGCCGGCAGCCCGGGAGATCCGGTGCGCGCCGCGGGCGACGGCATCGTGGTGTTCGCGGGGACGGTTGCGGGCAAGCCGGTGGTCTCGGTCGATCACGCCGGTGGGCTGCGCACCACGTACGAACCGGTCACCGCATCGGTCGCGGTGGGGCGCCGGGTGCTTCACGGCGAAACGATCGGGACGCTGGCAGCCGGGCACGAAGGGTGCCCGGTCGTGGCCTGCCTGCATTGGGGATTACGACGCGACGACGACTACCTCGATCCCCTCGGCCTCCTGCGCGCGATCCCGATTCGCCTGAAACCGATTGCGGCGCAGCAATCGAGCCTGCACGTCCTCCATAGGGGCGAACGATTCGAAGCAGCGTCGCCACGCCGTAGCGAGACGCGGTTCACGAGCGACAGCCCTGTTCAGACTGTCTGCGCGAGTTCAGGATGGGGGTATGACGAAGCGGTCGGGCACGGTTGCGTTCACCTATCCGGATGTCGGCGCGACGGCAGGTGAGTTTCCGGCGGGGTACGACCATTTCCGGCTGCGGTTGCGAATCGGCTCGGGGCGGGAGTTGTTCGACAGCGCGGGTGAGCAGATCCTCGCGTATCGAATGCAGCGGGGCACCAATATCTTCCGAGAGGCAAGTACGCCCACCGCCGAGCCCGGTACCGAACTGACGGTTCGACTGGGCCTCGGGCCGATCGGGATCATCGCGCCGTGCCGGGTGGTGTACGTACTGGACGAACCCGACCGGCGAGGGTTCGCCTACGGCACCTTGCCCGGCCATCCGGAGAGCGGCGAGGAGGTGTTCACGGTCGAATACGACCCCGCCGACGGGTCGGTGTACGGAGTGGTCGCGGCATTCTCACGGCCCGCAACCTGGTATGTGCGGGCAGGCGGGCCGGTGGTGCGGCTCATCCAACGATGGTTCGCCGCACGCTACATCCGCACCCTCGCTCCCCCGCACTGATCCACCCGCGATCTCCAGACCACGCCGATGCGTGGTCCTCCCCGCCGTGTTCTTCGTCAGGCTTCGAGGAGAGATGTGAGGGCGGCGGCTTCGGCGCGCAAGGAGGCGGCGCGATCGACGCCGCCGTTCAGGCCCTCGTATTCGGTTGCGGCAGTGAGCCGGTCGGTGATCTCGGCGCGCACGATGGCTTCGATGTCGGCTTCGGTGAGGATACGGCGATCGCGTTCGGCGGTGCCGGGGCCGACCGCGCTGTCTTCGATCGCGCCCGCTTTCACGTCGGAACCGTCCACTGCCTCTGCATTGTCGATCGCGCCCAGGGCCGAACGGATGGCGGCCGTCGCGGTGCGGTCGCGGGCCTTCATCGCCACGGGGAGGGCGGCACGCAGGCGGTCACGCAGGGGCTGGGTCGCGGTGGAGCGGTCGGCGGTCATGAATCGCACGGTACGGTCGAAATCCGGTCGCGTCGAGCACATTCCGGGCTACCGCCGTGGTTCGCGATCCACCGCGAGCCGATGCGGCGGTTCGGTGACCACCACATCGCCCGGGGCACAACGGCTCAGACGCCGGCGGTGGCGGCCTTCTCCCGCTCCGCCAGTTCGGACTTCCAGGTGCGGAAGCCCTCTTCGGTGCGGCCGCGCCGCCAATACCCGGAAATGGAGGACGCCCACTCGGCGGACACCCCACGCTCCTTGCGGATGTAGGGACGCAGCTCGTGCATGACCGCCTGGGCTTCACCGTGGATGAAGACCTGGACCTGGCCGTCCCGCCACGGGGCGGCCTTGACCGCCGCCGCGAGCAGCGCACCGGGCTCGGCATCGCCGCGGTGAATCCAGGTGCGCTGCACGCCTTCCGGATAGGGGAAGAAGACTTCGTCGGCGGGACCGGCGATCTCCAGGAAGACCGAACCGACGGCGTCGGACGGCAGCGCGGCACAGGCGGCGGCGATCGCGGGCAGGGCGCTCTCGTCGCCCGCGAACAGGTGCCAGTCCGCGTCCGGGCGCGGAGCGTAGGCCCCGCCGGGACCCATCAGCTCGATGGTGTCGCCGGGTTCGGCGGTCGCCGCCCAGGGCCCGGCCACACCCTCGTCACCGTGGTAGACGAAGTCGATGACGATCTCCTCCGCGGCGGCGTCGACCTCGCGCACGGTGTAGGTCCGCACGGTCTCACCGTCGGCGCCCGGGAACACGAGCTTGACGTAGGCATCGGTGAAGGCGTTCGGCTGGAAGGCGGCGAACCCGGGGCCGCCGAGCCGGACACGAATCAGATGGTCGGAGAGCCGGACCGTGTTCTGCACTACGAAGGTCGTACGCGAGCGAGCCACAACCAATACCTCCATAAATTAGGATTACCTAAGTAAACCTAGCACGACTTCCGATAGCTCGTCGATACAGTCGCGATAGTGCGCCGGTGTGATAATGGTCGGCAGCCCACATGCACCCGTCAGACATAAAGCTCTGACCAGCACGTACCACCCGCCGGCGCTCCGATGAAGACCGCAATCTGCTTGGTCAACCGCATACCGCGCGGATTGATTCCGGCGTGCCCGCTGCCTCGCGGGTTTCGGTCGCATCCATGCGATCCAGGGCCGGTCAGGCGAGCTCATCTACCAATGCGGCCAGAGCTGCTGCGACCCGGGCGAACTCGGGAGTGGGTGGACCGCCGGGCTCGAGCATGTAGGTATCGCGGCGAATCTCGATCATGAGCGCGGCGACGCGGGCGTCGGTGCCGTAGTGGGCCAGGGGAACGTAGGTGCCCGCGAATGGAGTGTCGATGTCGGTCTTACCGATGACGCCGAAGATCTCGGTGGCGCGGGCAAGCACCGCGGATGGGGTGTGAAATACGTCGGTGCCCAGGCAGATCGGCGGTCGGGGGCCGTCGCCGTGCAGTTCGTACGGCAGCGGGTGGGTCGGATACGAGTGCACATCGAGGATCACGGCGCGCCCGGCGGCGGCCAGGCGATCGGCGACAAGGGCGGTCATGGCCTCGGCATAGGGATGGAAATAGCTGTCCAGCAAGGGTTTCGCGTCGAAATCGGCGGGGCGCAGTGGGGTGCCGGTGGTTGTTCGGGTGTAGACCGCGCCCATGCCTACCGCGAGCATCTCCTCGCGGTCGTCCGGGAAACGCTCGGGATCGACGACCAGGCGGGACATCCGGTTCACGAACTGCCAGGGACGGATTCGGGCGCGATCGGCGGCGGTGGCGGCGAGGTGTTCGGTGTGGGCATCGGTGAGGTGGTCGAGTTCGAGTTCCAGGGCGAGGTCGTCGAGCAGAGTGGCCGCGCGGACTTCGGATGGGATGACCCGGGACGAGTGGGGGACGTGGAGGATGATCGGCGAGTCCGGGTGTCCCGCAACGAGTTCGAACGAATCAGGCACGGGGGTGGGCCTGGTCGTGGACCTTCTTCAGGCGGTCGATGGAGACGTGGGTGTAGAGCTGGGTGGTGGCGAGGCTGGTGTGACCGAGGATCTCCTGCACCACCCGCAGGTCGGCGCCACCTTCCAACAGGTGGGTGGCGGCGGTGTGCCGGAAGCCGTGCGGGCCCATATCGGGTGCGCCCGGGATAGCGGAAATCACTTCGTGCACAACCGTTCTCGCCTGACGCGGATCGATGCGCTTACCCCGGCGGCCGAGCAACAGCGCCCGCCCCGAATCCGGCGTTGCGAAGGCCGACCGCCCATGCCGCAACCACAACTCCAAAGCCCGATCGGCCGGCGCCCCGAACGGAACCGAACGCTCCTTGTTCCCCTTCCCCAGCACCCGCACCAGCCGCCGCTCCCGATCCACATCCTCGATATCCAGCCCGCACAGCTCACTCACCCGAACCCCGGTGGCATACAACATCTCCACGATCAACCGATCCCGCAACGCCATCGGATCATGCTGCGCCGCCCCCGATTCCGCCGCCGTCATCGCCGCCTTCGCCTGCTCCTTCCCGAGCACCGCCGGCAACACCCGATGGGCCCGCGGCGACCCCAGCCGCGGCCCCGGATCCACCTTCAACCGCCCCGTATGCGCCAGCCACCCCGTAAACGTCCGAGCTGAAGACGACCTTCGCGCCATGGTCGTCCGCGCCGCCCCACTCGCCGCCTGTTCCGCCAGCCAGGACCGCAGCAAAGCCAGATCCACCTCCCCCACCCCCGAATCCGCCGACCGCGCCAGCAAATGCTCCAACAACGACCGCGCATCCCCCACATAGGCCCGCTCGGTATGCGCCGACCGATTCCGCCCCAACCGCAAATGCCGCCCGTACTCCACCAGCAACGCTTCCAAATCCTCCGGCAATCCACCCATCCCCCCACGCTGACCCCAATCCGCCCCCACCGCAAGCGCCCCCGCCGAAGACCCCACGGTTGAGTGGCACACCACCGTCGGATCCGCCTGGATTCGCCACCCTGATGTGCCACTCAACCTCCCGCCCACCACCTGAAGAGCGGCGCCTGTCGAGTCCGCGCGACGGCGGGCCCGTGACGGCGTATCTCAGCGGTGGCGGTCGTGGGTGGCTGAGACCTCCTCTGCGGCTGAGCGATTCGAGGGGGCGAGGCGGTACCAGCCGTCGCCGTCGCAGCCGACGAGCCCGGCGAGTTCCAGGGCGGACAGCGTCGCACGGATCGCTGGTAGTGCGAGACCGGTGTCGGCGACGAGGGCTCGTGGGGAACGCGTGCCCGCGACCGGCAGGGCGGCGTAGAGCAGGGCTTCTTCGTCGGAGAGGTGGTCCTCGGGATTCGGTGGGACGGCTCCCGGGAGGGAGAGGCGCAGGGGGCCGGCCTCGTCCAGTACCTGTTCGGCGCTGGTGACGATGAATGCTTCGCCGTCTCGGATCATGCGGTGGCAGCCCGTCGAGGCGGCCGAGGTGATGGGACCCGGCACTGCCATAGCTGGGCGGCCGAGCCGGCGTGACCATTTGACGGTATTGCGCGCGCCGCTTCGCATCCCGGCTTCCACGACCACCACGCCGTCCGCCAGCGCGGCGATGAGCCGGTTGCGGGCCAGGAAATGGTGTTTACGGGCGGACGTTCCCGGCGGGTACTCACTGACCACCAGCCCGGTGTCGGCGATTTCGGCGAGCAGCCGGTCGTGCTGCACCGGGTAGGGCCGATCGGCGCCGCATGCGAGTACCGCGACGGTCGTCCCGCCGACAGCGAGCGCGGCGCGATGTGCCATCCCGTCGATACCGAAGGCTGCTCCCGAAACCACCGTCCAGCCCCGAGCCGCCAACTCCCCTGCGATCTCTCCCGTCGCATGATTCCCGTACCCGGTACTGCACCGCGACCCCACCACCGCCACAGCCTGTTCGGTGCACTCCGACAGCGACCGCGCCCCACGCACCCACAACACCAGTGGCGCCGCCCCTGCTTCGTCGCGTTCCGGATCCAATTGCCGCAGCCCGAGCATCCGCCACGCGGGCCACTCGGCGTCCTCCGGTGTCACCACCCGACCACCCAGCCGCTCCATCACCGCCAAATCCCTTTCGGCACAGTTGATTCCACGCCGCAGCTCGGTCGGCCCCCGCAACGCCTCGGGTAACGCACACTCCCGAACCGCCCGAGCCGCCTCCAACACTCCAACCGATTCGATCAACGACGACAGCGCAGCACACGGTCCCTGTACCACCCGCGACAGATACACCCATGCCAAACGTCTTTCATCCGAGACGAATTCACCACCCACTGCGCCCGGCGAACCGACTTCGCTTGCCGGACCGGCAACCCAGGAGGCGGCACAGGAGGGGCCGGCCGAAAGCTCGCCCTCCTCAGCACTTTCCGTCGACTCGTGAGGCACTCCCCCAGTCGCCTCCGGACAGGCCGACCGGTTCGGCTCATGACTCACATCCCAGCTCACCTCGGGACTCGCCTCGCGATTCACCTCTCGATTCGTCTCGTAGGTCTCCGTGAACGTCTCCCGGTCGCTATCCATGCTTTCCCCCACTCGAAAGCACGCGCCGACTTGTGCAGTGCCTCCCGCGACGAGCATCCCGACTCTCCTCGCTCTCCATCGAACCGGGGCCGCCGGCGCTGCTCGGCGTGGGCGGCGCGATCAGCGGCAGCCGGAGCGCACCGTCGCCGACCTCGCCCCCTCCGGGTTCGAGACACGCACAGCACTCGCCGCTCTCCGCGCATCCACCGTCATCACCGCATGGGCACCGCCGGCCGTCTTCGTCATAACCGCCACAACCGTGTAGACCGCTGAATGCTCCCAAGGCACCGCCCATTTCAAGATCTGCGGCGGAGCAGCTGAGGCACTCGGCACGGATGCCGCTCGGTTCGCAGGCGTGCCGCAATTCATCACGACCGCACGAATCATGAACATCACGCGAATCACTGACAGCGCACGGGTCACCAGCGGCATCTTGTCGGTCGGCAGCACACAGGTCGTTCGCGGCTCCCGGCCTATTGGTGCCGCAGGGGTGCGCGACCGCCTGGCCGTTGCCGGCACACGTGCGGTTTGCGGCACTCTGCCTGTCGGCGCGACGCTGGTCGCTGGAGGCGCTTCGCCCATCGGTGGGACACCGATCGTTGACGACGCTTTGCCTGGCGGCAGCTTGCGAATCCGGAGTGGGACGTTGGGCGTTGGTCATGAGACACCTCGTTGACGGAAGTTGATTGCTTGCAGGACGTCTTGCGCGGTGGGGAGGTCGCCGCCGCGCAGGTCGCAGACGGTCCAGGCGACGCGGATTGCGCGGTCGGCGCCGCGGGCGGACATGCGGCCGTGGCGTAGCGCGTGTTCGACCGGAGCGAGGGCCTCCCGGGGGAGGCGGAAGCGTTGACGCAGGACGTGGCCGGGGACTTCGGCGTTGGTGACGAGTTGTAGTGCGGCCCAGCGTTTCGCGGCGGCTTCGCGGGCGGCCGTGACACGGGTGCGGACGGCTTCGCTGCTCTCGACTTCGTCGCCGCTGAAGGCGCCGGCGGCTTGGGCGTGCATTTGGACGGCGAGGTCTATGCGGTCCATCAAGGGGCCGGACAACTTTCCCAGATATCGCCGCCTGGCCAAAGGCGCACAGATACAGTCGATGTCGCGTGCGGGCGCGCACGGGCAGGGGTTCGCAGCGAGAACGAGCTGAAAGCGGGCCGGGTAGCGCGCCACTCCGTCGCGGCGGGCGATTCGTACTTCGCCCTCTTCCAATGGAGTTCGCAGGGCTTCGAGGACTTTGGTCGATATCTCCGCGCATTCGTCGAGGAACAGGACACCTCGGTGGGCGCAGCTGGCGGCGCCCGGACGGGCGGAGCCGGAACCGCCGCCGATCATGGCGGCAACCGAGGACGAATGGTGCGGGGCAACGAAAGGTGGGGCGGTGATGAGGGGGTGATCGTCGGAGAGGGTGCCGGCCACCGAGTGGATAGCGGTGACCTCCAGCGACTCTCGTTCCCGAAGCGGCGGCAGCAGGCTCGGGAGGCGTTGCGCCAGCATGGTTTTGCCGATGCCGGGTGGCCCGGTGAGCAGCAGGTGATGACCGCCGGCGGCGGCCACTTCGAGTGCCCAGCGGGCTTGGTCCTGGCCGACCACCTCGCTCAGATCCCCGATGGTCGGTGGTGCCGGAACCTCCATGGGCTCGGGCGGTTGCAGTTCCGTGCCGCCGCGCAACCAGTCCACCAGTTCGCCGAGCGTGGACGCACCCAGCACCTGGACGCCGTCCACCAGACCGGCCTCGGTCAGTGCCGCGGTCGGGACCACGACGGTGCTCCGACCGGCGGTGCGGGCGGCGAGTACGGCGGGCAGGATGCCACGCACGCGGCGAATCCGCCCATCCAAGGCCAGTTCGCCGAGCAGCACGGCATCGCTCAACCGGCGGCCCGGGATCACTCCCGCCGCATCCAATACCGCTGCGGCCAAAGCCAAGTCGTACACGCTGCCCACCTTGGGCAGGGTGGCCGGGGACAAGGCCAGGATCACCCGGCCGTCCGGCCACTTCTCGCCGGTGTTCGTCACCGCCGCCCGTACCCGGTCCCGCGATTCCTGCAAGGTGGTGTCCGGCCGCCCCACCAGGTGCACCGACGGCAGCCCCTGACCGATATCCGCCTCGATCTCGACCAGCTGCCCGTCCACCCCGTTGACGGCCACCGAGAACGCTCGCCCCAACGGCATCAGAACGCCCCCTGGAGATGTTTGATCTCGGGCTCCCCGACCGGCCGCACCAGCACCGACACCACATCGAACCGGATTCGCAGCCACGGTCCGTCCTGTTCGTTCAGCCACAGCACCGCCAACCGGCGGATGCGCTGCTGCTTGAGAAAGGTGACCGCCTCGGCGGGCTGCCCGAACCCCAGCCCGCTGCGCGTCTTCACCTCCACGAACACCGTCAGCCCGTCCCCGGACCGCGCGATCAGGTCGAGTTCCCCGTACCGGCAGCGCCAGTTGCGGGCCACGATCTCCATTCCGGCGTCACGCAGAAACGCGGCCGCCAGTTCCTCCCCGTGCGCTCCCAGCGCGAGATTGTGTGCCATGAAAGCCAGCATGGCCGGGCCCGCGAACGGACCCGGCCATGCCGACCTGGGAAAACAGAAAACCTGTGGATACCCGGAAGCTGTGGAATTACTCCGGAAGCCGCAGGTCAGGCTTCTCCAGCTCTTCGATATTCACATCTTTGAAGGTGATGACGCGAACGTGCTTCACGAAGCGCGCCGGCCGGTACATGTCCCAAACCCATGCATCGGACATGCGCACCTCGAAGTACACCTCGCCGTCGGCGTTCTGCGGTCGCAGCTCGACGGAATTGGCGAGGTAGAAGCGGCGCTCGGTCTCCACCACGTACGAGAACTGGCCGACGATGTCCTTGTACTCGCGGTACAGGGATAGTTCCATCTCGGTTTCGTATTTCTCGAGATCCTCGGCGCTCATCGGGTGGAACGTCCTCCTTATCGCCACACTGGGTGTAGTAGAGACATCATCCCGCATGCACGGTAGCGGTAGCCACCCGGCCGGTCTCCCGGACGTTTCGCCAGGACCGACGGTGCTCGGGGGTGATGCCCAACCTCTGGATGGCCTCGGTGTGCTCTGGGGTGTTGTAGCCCTTGTGGGCGGCGAATCCGTAGCCGGGGTACTGGGCGTCCAGTTCGACCATCATGCGGTCGCGGGTGACCTTGGCCAGCACACTGGCGGCGGCGATGCAGGCGGCGGCCGCGTCACCCCCGATGACCGGCAGCGATGGCACCGGAACGCCCGGCACCCGGAAGCCGTCGGTGAGGACATAGCCGGGCACCGGATCCAGGCTGGCGACCGCCCGCCGCATGCCTTCGATATTGGCCACGTGAATGCCGATGGCGTCGATCTCCCAGGCCGGGACGACGATCACCGACCAGGCCAGCGCCAGCCGTTTGATGACCGGGAACAGCTCTTCACGGGTCGATTCGGTGAGTTTCTTGGAGTCGTCGAGACCCGACAGCGAGGTGTACGCCTTGGGTGCGAGCAAACAAGCGGCCACCACCAGCGGCCCGGCCGACGGACCGCGCCCCGCCTCGTCCACGCCCGCCACCGGACCCAGCCCGCTGCGGATCAGCGCGGATTCGAGCGTGCGTAGCCCGCCCGCGCGCCGCATGACGACGCGCGGCGGCCAGTCACCGCGTTCGATCGGCTCGATCTTCTTGCCGCCCCGCTGTTTCGGGGTGCTCTTCGCCATCTTCCCCACCGGTCGATTATCCCGTAGGACTCAGTTCGTCTGTGGGTCCACCGACCGCACCGGTCCGATTCGTCCGGGTGGCCAGATCTTGAAGACGGCCTTGCCGCGGACATCGTCCACCGGAACCGTGCCCTGGAGTTCGTCTTTCATGTGGTAGCGCGAGTCGGCCGATTCGGCGCGATTGTCACCCATCACCCACAAATTGCCGTCCGGCACCGTGATCGGACCGAACGCCCGCCCGCCCGCATTGAACGGCACATCCGGCCGCGCGGGATCGAACGGATTGTTGTGCACCACGTACGGCTCGTCGAGTGGCTTGCCGTCCACCAGGATTCGGCCCTGGGCGTCACAGCATTCGACCTTCTGACCGCCGGTCGCGATGACGCGCTTGACGAGATCGTTCTCGTCCGGCGGCACCAGGCCGAAGAAGGAGAGACCGTTCTGGAGACCGCGCACCAGGGTGTTGGAGGAGCGGATCGACTTGTAGTGCTTGTTCCAGTCGTCGGTCGGGCCGACGAACACCACCACGTCACCCGGCTTCGGATCACCGAAGTAGTAGCTCAGTTTCTGCACGTAGATGCGGTCGCCGGTGCAGCCCGCGCAGCCGTGCAGGGTGGGCTCCATCGACTGCGAGGGAATCACGTACGGACGGCCGATGAATGTCACCAGCAGCGCCACGATGATCGCCGCGAAACCGACCAGCATGGGCAGTTCCTGCCAGAACGGTCGCTGCTTCTTCTTCGGCTTGGGGGCCGGTGCACGTCCGTCGCCGTCGGATCCCGACACCGCCACCGCCTCGCTCTCATCTGCCACCGGAACAGAGTAGCCCGGCACCGCGAACAATCATGCGGTGCCGGGCTACTCGGCGATCCTGGATGCTGGGCTAGCTCAGCGCTTTTCCTTGATCTTGGCGGCCTTGCCGCGCAGATCGCGCAGGTAGTACAGCTTGGCGCGACGCACGTCACCGCGGGTCACGACCTCGATCTTGTCGAGGTTGGGGCTGTGCACCGGGAAGGTGCGCTCCACGCCCACACCGAACGACACCTTGCGCACGGTGAAGGTCTCGCGCACGCCGCCGTTCTGGCGACGGATGACGACGCCCTTGAAGACCTGGACGCGCTCCTTGTTGCCTTCGATAACCTTCACGTGAACGTTCACGGTGTCACCCGGGCGGAAGTCCGGGACGTCGCTGCGCAGCGACTTTTCGTCGACGAAGTCGAGGGTGTTCATTTCCGTCCTTATGTGTTTTCGCGCGAACAGAGGAACCTGGCGGCTGGCCGTGAGGCGCTCGACCGGTTCATGCTCCGGATAATTGGGCGGTGCCCGGGCAGAGTTCACCCAGGGCAACCCGAATAGTGTGCCAGAACGCTCGACGCCGCTGGTAATCGGGGGTCTACGAGCGGGAGTTGGCTCGGGTGAGGGCGGCCGCGATATCGGAGACGAGGGGCGGGTAATCGGTTTTTCCGGTCACCACCTGGAGGAAGACCAGTCGGTTCTGCTCGGCGGTGGCGGCCTTCAGACAGTCTTGCAGTTCGCCGAACGTGGTCGCGCGCAAGGTCAGCACGGATTTGTCATCGCCGCCGAAGGCATGGGGCAGGAAGATCCAGCGCCAGGAAGCGATGTCGTTGTACGGGGCTTCCGGACCGTGAATCGCCCGTTCGATGGCGTAGCCGCTGTTGTCCACCAGAATGATGACGCCGGTCAGGCGCTCGCGGATCCAAGTGCCGAGCTCCTGGATGGTGAGCTGGGCCGCACCATCGCCGATCACCAGCACCGTGCGCCGGTCGCGGCAGGCCAGGCCCGCACCCAGCGCGGCGGGCAGCGCGTATCCGATGGAGCCCCACAGCGGCTGTCCGAGAAAGGTGATGCCGGTCGGCATACGCAGGGTGGCCAGGCCGAAGAACGCCGAACCCTGGTCCGCGACAACGAGATTGTTATTGCCCAGCGCGGCCGCGACGGCGGGCCAGAGCAAGGCTTGGCTCAGCGGGGTGTCGGGCGGCACGGTGACCGGACGGGCCTCGTCCTCGGCGTGGACGACCGGGCCGGGGGCGGCGAATTCGGCGGTGAGGGCGGTGAGGATGTCGAGGGCGGCGCGGATCGAGAGCGGGGCGAAGGCATCGACGCCGCCGATGACCGTGCGCTCCGGGCCGATATCGATGGTCCGCTTCGGATCGATGCGGTGACTGAAACCGGCGGTGATGCTGTCGGTGTACTGCACGCCGACGGTGACCAGCCGCTCCGCGTCCTCGACCGCGGCGCGCACGCTCTCGGGTGAGGCCGCGCCGGTGTAGACGCCGACGAAGTTCGGGGCGGATTCGTCGACGACGGTCTTGCCCCAGGCCAGAGTGGCGTGTGGGAGATCACGGACCAGGGCGCGGAGTTCGCCGGTCGCGCCGACACGGTCCACGAACACGTCCGCGAGTACCGCCACCTGCCGCCCGCTCAGGAATTCCCGCGCGGCCTGCGCGAACGCGACACGCGCCCCGGCACTGCTGAAGTCTGCGGGCGGGGCCAGCGGGGTGGCCGGCGGGGCGACCTCCAGCCGCGCGGTGTCGGTGGCCAGCATGAGGTAGCCCGGACGCCGGTGCACCCGAACCGAATTCAGCACCCGGTCGATCTCCTGGCAGGCGTCGGCCGCGCCCAGGTCGGCTTGCGCACAGGTGATCTCGGCGGCGATGCGGCGGAAGTGATGGAAGTCGCCGTCGCCGAGCGTGTGATGGATGACGCGATGGTTGGCCTGGATGTCCTTGGCCGGGACGCCGACGATGTGCACCACCGGCACGTGCTCGGCGTAACTGCCCGCGATGGCGTTGGCCGCGCTGAGCTCACCGACGCCGTAGGTGGTGACGACCGCGCCGATGCCGCGTAGCCGGGCGTAGCCGTCGGCGGCGTATCCGGCGTTCAGTTCGTTCGCGCTGCCGACCCATTCGATATTCGGATGAGCGACGATGTGGTCGAGGAACTGGAGGTTGAAATCGCCTGGCACGCCGAATATTTCGGTGACGCCGAGTTCATGGAGCCGATCGAGCAGGTAATCGCCGACGACATAGCTCATGGACCTACCTTGTCACCCCGGCCATGAGTCAGCAACCGATCAGCTACAGAACCGGGTGTCGGGAGTGGCGCCGGCGGGGCGGGCACCACGGTGCGCACCAATTCCTCTTCGGCCGCGCGCCGGACATGGATCACATCGGGTTTCCCGGCGAGCAGATCCTGCACGAAGATCTTGGCCCGGATCACCGGCCGCCGATACCGCCGTTCCCGCACGATCGCCCGCCGCATGAGGCCGCGCCGGGTGCCGTATCGCCAGCGTGCCCAGGGTGCGCCGGGTCGCGACAGCCGCAGCGCGCCGACCACCAGCAGCGGCAGGAAGAACATTCCGAACAGCCCGGTCCAGATCTTTCCCTTGGCGATGACGATGGCCGCCAGCACCAGGTTCACGAACGCGAACGCCACCACGACCACGCGCTCATAAGGGTTCGGGTCGCTGCGGAAGTCGTTGATATCCAACAGCCAGAGCGGATGAAAGCCCAGCAGCAACAATCCGGTCACCGCGACCGCGACGAAGACGGCGTCCACCGAGGTACGCCCCTGCTCCTCCCAGTACACATCGCGCAGGTAGTAGATGAGCGCGAACTCGTCGAGCACCAGCGCCGCGCCCAGCCCGAACGACGCGGCCAGCGCCCCGATCACCCCCACACTGCTGTCGTACAGGGTGATCAGACCGACTCCCGAACTGAGCACCAGGATCACCCCGAACACCATGTGGTGAATGTGCACATCCCCGGCCCGCACATTGCCGGGCCACCACCGCACTTGTTTCCGGATGAGCCGCACACTGATTCGAATCAGCAGAAACCCGACGATGAACCCGAGTAGCAGGCAGGCCAGCGGCAGGCGACCGTTCTCGATGATCACGTCTTCCCACCACCGCCGAAAACCCATGCTCCCGCCGTTCCCACGATCGACACCGCCACGAATCAGCTACCGAGCCACCACGCTACCTGCGCGCGCCCAACACCGGTTGAACCCGCACCGAGCTCCATCCTGCGCTCGAACCAACTCTCGTAACCGTCAGGACCAGCACCCGAACCCCCCGCCCAGGGCGTCCGCGCCGGGTGCGACATTTGCGGTCTGCACCGGCTGCCGATAGCGTCGAGTGCGTGACAACACCGGTGCACGCGGCAGTCCTCTTCTGACAACAGGTCTGACGTAGTTCCAGCCGCATCCCGCGGCTGTGTCCGAACCGCAGTCCTGTCGTGCCCGGTATCGGCCGGTACTTCTTTCGTTCTCGGATACTCCATCCTTGCGCGCCCTCGGCGCGAATCCAACGGCCGACCGTGCGTTCCCGGACGTCTTCGAGGAACGAGCTCCATGAACAACTCCGATTCGATTCACTGGACCGAGAACGGACGCCGATGCCATGCGCGCTGGCGTTCCGAGAACGGTTCACCACCGCCCGCCCGCATCGAGGTGGTCGACGATCGCCTCTCCGCCGCAGCGGCCCTCCGGCTCGCGAACAGCGGCACCGCGATGCTGTGGCGAGGCGACTTCCACAATGCGAGCCAGCTGTTGAAATCCCTGGCCACCCGCCTCGATTCGACACCTTCCGCCGACTTCACGGCTTATCGCAACCTGCGGTCCCGGCGCGCCCGAATACTGGGCATGCTCCTGGTGGAACTCGACGCGGGCCATCGACTGACCCTCCGCCGCGCACCCGATCTCACCACCGCCTGCCGTGAAGCGTACGGCGACGACACCGCAGCCGCAGTGGTATCGCTGCGCGAATTGCAAGGCGTGGCAGGGGCTTCCGAATGGCGGCGCAGAGGTGTCGAGGTGCCCGCGTTGCAGGCGCGGATCCACCCGCACTATGGCGTCTTCGCGCCCGTTCGTGGCGAATACGTGGACCTGGTCGCGCGCGCACCGCTGCCATCGGACCGGCTGGCCTTCGATATCGGTACCGGCACGGGGGTTCTCGCGGCGGTGCTCGCGCGGCGCGGGGTCCGGTCGATCGTGGCGACCGATGCCAGCGCTCGCGCACTGGCTTGTGCTCGAAGCAATTTGGGACGGCTCGGATATAGCGACCGCGTCGAGCTGGTCGAGACCGACCTCTATCCACCGGGCCGGGCGCCGCTCGTCGTCTGCAATCCGCCTTGGATACCCGGTAAGCCACGCACAACAATGGATTTCGCGATCTACGATCCGGGTAGCCGGATGCTGCGGGCATTCTTGGATCGGCTGGGCAAGCATCTCAGTGCTGATGGTGAAGGTTGGCTCGTGATTTCCGATCTGGCCGAGCATCTTGGGCTGCGCACTCGGCGAGAGCTGTTGTCGGCCTTTGATTCCGCGGGGCTTCGGGTTGTCGATCGGCTGGATACTCGGCCGCGGCACTCGCGTGTTCGGGACAGTCGCGATTCGCTTCATGCCGCTCGTGCTGCCGAAGTTACTTCCTTGTGGAGGCTTTCGGCTGATCGGTGACAGGCCGCCTATGGCGGAAACGAAATAGTGTGGCCACTTCGCCTACCGTCCCCGACGTTGGTCCCCCCGCCGACTGCCGTTACCTCGCCTCCCGGCGTCGTCGGGGCCGTTGTCACCTTCTCGAACAAGAGAAAACGAACAAGAAACAGACTCATCGGTCACTGGGAAATGGTTGCGGGGTTTCACGGCGTGTCGCCGCAACCAGTTCCCACTGACCGACGGGTCTGCTACCGAGCGCCCGAAATGTGCCGATTCTTCACGCTCGAAAAGTCGACAACGGCCCCGCCGACGCTGGAAGGCGAGGTAACGGCAGACGGCGGGGGGACCACAGTCGGGGACGGCACACGAAGTGGCCACACTAATTTCGTTTCCGCTGTGGCGGAGACCGTCACCGCTCCCCAAAGCGCTCACGGGGCAAATCCCAGCTGCGGGCCAACTCGAACCGTGGGCAAAGTCCAGCCAGGGCCGAAACCAGGAACTGGCTGAGGGCTTCACGGCGTGTCGCCGCAGCCAGTTCCCGGTTTCGCGGGCTACTTACCGAAACCGGCGCGGCGGAGGGCATCCGCCATGGAGCCGTTGGGGGCGGACTGGTTGCGGCGGTCCTGCTGGCGACCTCCCTGGCCACCTTGCCCGCCCTGACCACCCTGACGGTTGCCGCCCTGGCCACCGCCTTGGCGTCCACCACCCTGACCACCCTGACGCGGAGCTCCGCCGCCGCGCTGCTGGCCGCCGCGCGAACCACCCTGGCCGCGTTCGGGTTTGGTGGTGCCGGGCTCGTCGTCGAGGCGCAGGGAGAGGCCGATGCGCTGACGCTGGACGTCCACTTCGAGCACCTTGACCTTGACCACATCGCCGGATTTGACGACCTCGCGGGGGTCCTTGACGAAGTTGTGGGACATGGCGGAGACGTGGACGAGGCCGTCCTGGTGGACGCCGATGTCGACGAAGGCACCGAAGGCGGCGACGTTGGTGACGACGCCTTCGAGGACCATGCCGGGCTGGAGGTCGGCGACTTTCTCGATGCCCGCGGCGAATTCGGCGGTCTTGAATTCGGGGCGGGGGTCGCGGCCGGGCTTCTCGAGTTCGGAGATGATGTCGGTGACCGTGGGGACACCGAACTTCTCATCGGTGAAGTCGGCGGGCTTCAGGGAGCGCAGGACCGTGGTGTTGCCGATCAGTTCGGCGACACCGCGACCGCTGGCGTCCAGGATGCGGCGGACGACGGGGTAGGCCTCGGGGTGGACGGCGGAGCTGTCGAGCGGGTCGTCGCCTTCGCGGATGCGGAGGAAGCCGGCGCACTGTTCGAAAGCCTTGGGGCCCAGGCGCGGAACGTCCTTCAGGCCGCTGCGGCTGCGGAAGGGACCGTTCTGGTCGCGGTGCGCCACAATGCTTTCCGCGATGGAGTTGGAGACGCCGGAGACGCGGGACAGCAGCGGGACCGAGGCGGTGTTGACGTCGACGCCGACCGCGTTCACGGCGTCCTCGACGACCGCGCCCAGGGAGCGGGCGAGGAGGGTTTCGGAGATGTCGTGCTGGTACTGGCCGACGCCGATGGACTTGGGGTCGATCTTCACCAGCTCGGCCAGGGGGTCCTGGAGGCGGCGGGCGATGGAGACCGCGCCACGCAACGACACATCCATGTCGGGGAGTTCGGCGGAGGCGTAGGCCGAGGCCGAGTAGACCGAGGCGCCCGCTTCCGAGACCACGATCTTGGTGGGCTTGTTCTCGGGGATGCGGGAGATCAGTTCGGCGGCAAGGGCATCGGTTTCGCGGGAGGCGGTGCCGTTGCCGATGGCGATGAGCTCCACATTGAAGCGGGCGACGAGCGCACCCAGCACCGCCAGCGACTTCTCGGTCTGCCCCTGCGGCTTGTGCGGGTAGATGACCTCGGTGGCGACGGCCTTGCCGGTCGAGTCCACGACGGCGACCTTGACGCCCGTGCGGTAGCCCGGGTCCAGGCCCATGGTGGTGCGGGTGCCGGCCGGGGCGGCGAGCAGCAGGTCGCGCAGGTTGGCGGCGAAGACGTCGACGGCGTCGCGTTCGGCGGACTGGCGCAGGCGCATCCGGGTGTCGATGCCGAGGCTGACCTGAAGTTTGGTGCGCCAGGCCCAGCGGACGGTGTCGAGCAGCCAGGTGTCGGCGGGGCGGCCCTGATCGGCGATGCCGAACTTGTAGGCGATGCGGCCCTCGTAGATGGTGCGCGCGCCCTCTTCGGGCTCTTCGGTGTCGGCTTCGAGGTGCAGGGTCAGCACCTCTTCCTTCTCACCGCGCAGCAGCGCCAGGATGCGATGCGAGGGCAGCTTGACGAACGGCTCGGAGAAATCGAAGTAGTCCGAGAACTTCGCGCCCGCTTCTTCCTTGCCCGCGCGCACCGTCGAGGTGATCTGCCCGCGGTTCCACATCAGTTCACGCAATTCACCGACCAGGTCTGCGTCTTCGGCGAAACGCTCGACCAGGATGGCGCGCGCACCGTCGAGCTGTTCGGCGCTGTACTGCGCGGGATCGGTGTTCGGGTCCCCGATCAGCGCGTCGGCCACCGGCTCGTGCCCGGCCTCACGCGCGATCTGCGCCTTGGTGCGCCGCTTCGGCTTGTACGGCAGGTAGATGTCTTCCAAGCGGGCCTTGGTGTCGGCCAGCATGATCTGCGCGTGCAGTTCGGGGGTCAGCTTGCCCTGTCCCCGAACGGATTCGATGATCGACCCGCGCCGTTCGTCCATTTCGCGCAGATAATGCAGCCGCTCATCGAGCGTGCGTAGCTGCGCGTCGTCGAGCCCGCCGGTCACTTCCTTGCGGTAGCGGGCGATGAACGGCACGGTCGACCCGGCGTCCAACAATTCGACGGCGGCGCGCACCTGTCCCTCGCCCACGCTCAGCTCGTCGGCGATACGCCGGCTCACGCTTCCCAGGCGGACAGTGCTCTCGGCACCGGTGGTTTCTGCGTTGACGGTTTCGGAGGCTGTCGTCACGCCCGCAGACACTACCGGCGTGCCCCGACTGGATGGCGACGGACTCGGCCCTGGATTTTCCCGGGCACCGTCGGCGGAGGCTGTGCGCCCGGGAAATCGCGCCGGTGGACAGCCAATTCGCGCGTTCAGGGCTGGAGCATTTTCGCTGGGCAGTACGCCATGATGTCGATTTCGGTGGCCGTCATTCCGTTCACGCCCACATTGGTGCCGGGGTTGCGGCGATCGAAGGCGATCAATTGCGCCTTGCGGCCGGGCGCACGCTCGATCTCGACGCATGTCTTGTGGCCCAGGGATACCGAGGCGGCTTTGAATTCATCGCTTTGGTTCATGTCGTCCATGAGCAGGAAGCGGAGCTCGTCTTGGGGTGTGAAGGCTTGGGCTACAGCCTGACTGGGACCGGCGATCGCGACACTTACGGCGAATGCGACAAAGAGCTTTCGGAACACTTCCACGCCTGCCTTTCCTCGTCCGAACCGAACTCGAGCAGACCGCGGGGTGCGGCTGAGCGAGAACGATAGCGGGAGGATTACTCGGGGGGAAGTAGTTCGGGGCGGCGTTCTCTAGTGCGCTGAATGGACTGTTCACGGCGCCAGGCGTCCATTTTGGCGTGATTGCCGGAGAGAAGCACGTCGGGGACGTCCAGGCCGCGCCAGGAGGCCGGGCGGGTGTAGGAGGGGCCTTCCAGGAGGCCGTCGGAGAACGAATCCTGTTCGTGCGATTGCTGATTGCCGAGTACGCCGGGGATCAGGCGTACCACGGCTTCGGTCATGACGAGCACCGCTGCCTCGCCGCCGATCAGTACGTAATCGCCGATGCTGACCTCTTCGACGCGCACGCGGCGGGCGGCATCGTCGAACACGCGTTGGTCGATGCCCTCGTAGCGTCCGCACGCGAACACCAGATGCTTTTCGGCGGACCATCTTTCGGCGGTGCGCTGGGTGAACGGCACGCCCGCGGGGGTGGGGACGACGAGCAGGGCATCGTCGGGGCACACCTGGTCCAGGGCATCGCCCCAGATGGTGGGCTTCATGACCATGCCGGGCCCGCCGCCGTACGGCGAATCGTCCACGGCCTTGTGCACGTCGTGCGTCCAGTCGCGCAGATCGTGCACCCCGACCTCGAGAATGCCTTTGTCGATGGCCTTGCCCAGCAAGGCCGTTCGCATCGGCTCCAGGTATTCGGGGAAAATGGTGACGACGTCGATCCGCATCGCGTTCACTCCGGGTCCAGCAGACCTTCGGGCGGGTCGATGACGATCAGCCGATCGGCGATGGACACCGTGGGCACCATCGCATTCACGAAGGGCACCAGGATCTCTCGCCCGGCCGGCGGGAACGCCTCGGACGCCTTGATCGAAAGCAGTTCTCCCGCAGCGGAATGCAGGACTTCCTTGACGGTGCCGACCACGGTGCCGTCGCCGAGCTGCACGGTGAGCCCTTCGAGCTCGTGATCGTAGTACTCGTCCGGGTCCTCCGACGGCGGCAGATCCTGTGTATCGACGAGAAAGAGCAAGCCGCGCAACGCATCCGCGGCGGTCCGGTCCTCGATGCCGTCCAGACGCAGCAGAAGCCGGCCCGAGTGTTCCCGGGCCGACTCCACTACGTACTGCTGCGTCTGCTTCGCCTTCGGCAGCCGCCCGGAGAGGGCGGTGCCGGGCGCGAAACGCAGTTCCGGCTCGTCGGTGCGGACTTCTACGACGAGTTCGCCACGCACACCGTGCGATTTGGCGACCCGCCCGACGACCAGTTCCATTCGATTACTGGTCCGTGTCGACCACGTCGACGCGAATGCCCTTACCGCCGATCCCGGCGACCAGGGTGCGCAGTGCGGTCGCGGTACGTCCACCGCGGCCGATCACCTTGCCCAGATCCTCCGGGTGCACATGCACCTCGACGGTCCGGCCACGACGGCTGGTGATCAGCTCGACGTGAACGTCGTCGGGATTGGCGACGATGCCGCGCACCAGGTGCTCGACGGCATCGGCAACCACGGCGGTCATTACTCGGCGGCTTCGGTGGCGGCTTCGGCCTCGGCGGCCTCTTCCTTCTTGGCGGCCTTGGTCTTCTTCGGGGTGACGGCCTCGGCAACGGGCTCGTTGTCGGCGGCGGCCAGCGCGGCGTTGAACAGGTCCAGCTTGGACGGCTTGGGAGCCTTCACCTTGAGGGTGCCCTCGGCGCCCGGCAGGCCCTTGAACTTCTGCCAGTCGCCGGTGATCTCCAACAGCCGCTGCACGGCCTCGGTCGGCTGCGCGCCCACGCCCAGCCAGTACTGCGCACGCTCGGAGTTGACCTCGATCAGCGAGGGCTCTTCCTTGGGCTGGTACACGCCGATGGCCTCGATGGCACGGCCGTCACGACGGGTGCGGGCATCCGCCACGACGATGCGGTACTGGGGGTTGCGGATCTTGCCCAGACGGGTCAGCTTGATACGAACAGCCATGAGACTGCTTCCTTTCGAAGGTTGGTCACGTCGCAATTCAGCGACCCGCACGAGGCGGGCCCGGTTTTGCGTCAAGTGCTGTGACCGCCGCGCGGTACGTAACCGGAGACGGGCTGACACTGTCCTCGATGAGGACGGTCGTTCATTTTGCCAGATCGATGCCCGCGGCCGGAAATCGGCCCGTGGCATGCGTCAGCCCACCGGATTCGGGAGCCGATTCCGGTGGGCTGCGTCACTTACCGCTCAGTGCCCGCTGCCGGAAGTCAGGAACTTCACGATCAGGCCGGCCAGCACGGCGGTGAGCAAGCTTTCGACGGAACCCACAACGGTCTCCTCATCAGGTCAACGAAACAAACATGTGAAGCATGACTGATTCACTTGCCTGAGGAGGTGGAAACGAGGTTAGTCGGTGCGATAGCGCAGCAGCACCACACCCGAGCGGAACGTCTTGGCCTCGACCTGCCGCAGCGGCGGGACCTTGCTGCCCTCCTCGAACAGCCGCGCGCCGCCGCCGAGCACCACCGGGTAGACGAACAGCCGGTATTCGTCGACGAGCCCGGCGGCGATCAATTGATGCACCAGCTGGATGCTGCCCGTGGTCACGATGTCGCGGCCGGGCAGCTCCTTGAGTGCGGCCACCGCGTCCAGATCGCGCAGCACCACCGAGTTCACCCACCCCGGATCGCCCATGGTGCGCGATACCGCGTACTTGGTCATGCGATTCAGCTCGGCGGTGATGCCGGTGCGGTCGTTGGTCTGCGCGGGCCAATAGCTCCGGAACTGCTCGAATGTCACCCGGCCGTAGAGCACCGCGTCGCAGCGCGCCGTGTGTTTCATCAACTCCGCCAGCACATCCGACTGATCCACCGCGTCGTCGCCGACGGTGAACCAGCCCTCGCTCGCGTCGATCACGCCGTCGAGCGTGATGTTCTGAGTGACAACCAGATCGCGCATGATCATCCTTTCGCTCGGAGAAATATGCCTCCCCGGAAAGGACTTCCCGAGCCGGCCCGATTCATCGGCCGCCTCAGCGATGACCGGTGACGGGGTCACGCCGGTCGTAGACGCGGCCGCGCAGCACCACCCAGGCCGGACTGGCGATCGCGGCCAGGTCGACGCGCGGATCCTGCTGGTAGACCACGAAATCCGCGCGAGCGCCGTGCTCGATGTTCGGGCGGCCGAGCCAGGAGCGGGCGTTCCAGGCCGATGCGCCGAGGGCGTCGTGCGCCGAGAGCCCGGCACCGGCCAGCGCGGCGATCTCGTCGGCGATCCGGCCGTGCGGAATGGAGCCGCCCGCATCGGTTCCGGTGTAGATCTGGATGCCCGCCGCGTGCGCCTTGGCCACGGTCTCGCGGGAGCGGCGGTGCAGGTCGCGCATGTGGGCGGCGTAGATGGGGAATTTGCCTGCGCTGTCGGCGATTTCGGGGAAGGTGTCGATATTGATTAAGGTCGGGACCAGGGCGGTGCCGTTGCGCGCCATCATCTCGATGGTGTCGTCGGTGAGCCCGGTGCCGTGCTCGATGCAGTCGATGCCCGCGCCGAGCAGCCCGTAGAGCGCGTCCTCGCCGAAGACGTGCGCGGTGACCCGCGCGCCTTCCCGGTGCGCCGCGTCGATGGCCTCCTTGAGAATCGCGTCCGACCACAGCGGCGCGAGGTCTCCGGCCGACCGGTCGATCCAATCGCCGACGATCTTGACCCAGCCGTCGCCGCGCCGCGCCTGCTCGGCCACGATCTCCGGCAGGTCGCGCTCGTCGTCCAGCTCGATGCCGAGCTCGCGGATGTACCGGCGCGGGCGCGCGATGTGCCGGCCCGCGCGAATGATCTCGGGCAGGTCCTCGCGGTCGTCGATGAACCGGGTGTCGATGGGCGATCCGGCGTCGCGCAGCAGCAGCGCCCCCGCATCGCGCTCCACCTCCGCCTGCGCGACGGCCCCGTCCCGATCCTCGTCTCCCCCACCGTATTTGATGCCGACGTGGCAGTGCGCGTCCACCAATCCCGGCACGATCCACCCCGCGGCGTGCACGGTCTCCGCATCCGCGATGGGCTCGAACGAGATCAACCCGTCGTGCACCCACAGATCCCGCACTTCGTCCCCGGGCAACACCACTCCGCGAAAATGCAGACGCATATCCGGCCTCCTCGCCACGTACGCCGTCACCGCGTTCCCCCACCAAGCTACTGCCCCCGGCGCGGCAAGATCAGCGCGACAGCGCATATTCCGGTTCCGGAAAACCGCTGGCGTGGAGCGATACTGTGAATCCTTGTGCCGGTACCCGGGTCCCTCCGCAATCACGCCTACACGACCATCAAGCAGCGCATCGTCGGCGTCGAACTGCGTCCCGGCCAGCGCCTGGTGGAACGCGATCTCGCGGCCGAGCTGGAGGTTTCCCGCATCCCGTTACGCGAAGCGCTCCGCATGCTGGCCGCCGAACGCCTGGTGCTGCTGGTGCCCGGCAAGGGCGCGCTGGTCGCCCCCTTCACCCCCACCGACGTCCGCGATCTGTTCGACGTCCGCGAAGCCCTGGAACCCCTGGCCGCCCGGCTGGCGGCCGCCAAAGCCGGACCCGAAACCCTGCCGCTGTTGCGAACCGCCCTGGAAGCCGCCCGCGCGGCCACCGCCTCCGGCGATCTGCGACGCATCGCCACCGCCAATGCCGCGTTCCACGCCGCCATCGTCGAGCTGGCCGGCAATCCGCTGCTCAGCGCTCAGATGCGCCCACTGGACGCACTGACCGAATGGCTGTTCCACCTCACCAATGCTCGTGATGCCGCCGAGCAACGCTCCGAACACGAGACCATGTACGAACTGATCGCCACCGGCCGATCCGAAGACGCCGCCGCGAGCGCCTTCGCCCACGTCACCGCCGGCCGCGAAATCAGCATCGCCCTGGCCGAATCCTGGTCCACCCCCGATTTCGACCCGGAGACCATCGCCAAGGGCAGGCGGCGCCGCCGCCCCAACCCGGCCTGAATCACACCGCGACAGCACCGAAAGCTGTTCTCATCCAACGGACTCGAGGTGCGACGACACGAATTCGTCTGCGGCCCAGCCTATCCGCTGTTCGAGGGAAACTCACCAGGCGATGCCCGCGGCCGTGTTCTCGATGGGCAGCGGGTTTCACCGCCGGCACCGGACGACAGGCGAGTAGCTCGCGTTCCGAGCGTCGGCGTCATCACCTGGAATCGGGGCGCGCCACCCGATCAATCCGGCAGCGGAGTGGTGCGGGAAATGTGCCGCAGGGTTTCCGCACCGGCGCGGTCGATCTCGCTCTGCTGCCGCTGATTTCGCGCGGCGGTGCGGGCGCGGGCGGCCGCGCTGCGGTCGAGGCGGGCGGCGCCGGCTGCGGTGGAGCGGGCCGAATCCTTCGATTCCGGTGAGCCCTGTTCGAACGCCGGCGTGCTGCGATCCTCCGGACCGGCACCTCGATCGAGGGAACGCTCCCACACGTCCAGCTGTTCCTCGCGATCGTCGGCATCGTCTTCCCGCTGATCGGCGAGCTGTTCGCGGCTGTCAGCGGCCACTTCCCGCCGATCGGCAAGCTGCTCACGGCTGTCGGCGGCCACTTCCCGCCGGTCGGCCACCTGCTCGCGGGCGGCGGCGGAGGTCTCGCGCACTTCGAAATCTATCTCCCGCTCATCGGCCGCCGCCTCCCGGCGATCGGCGAATTGTTCCCGGGAGTCGGTGAAGGCTTCGCGTCGGTCGACGGATCGTTCGCGGGCGGCGGCGTCGGCGTCACGGCGGTCGGCGGAGTGTTCGCGAGTGTCGGCGGCGGTCTCACGGCGGGTCAGCGCCACCTCGCGCCGCCGCAGCTCCTCGATCCGCTGCTCGAGAGGCGCCGGGGCACCCTCGCTCTGATCGTCCGACCGCGCCGCATCCACAACCCCATGATTGCACTCCGCGCCGCCGCGTGCGGGATCCGTTCCGGGGCGGCGGCGGAGGCATCGTCCGAGGACCGTGAGGTCGGTCCGTGCCCGGCGGCTCGGCGAACGGCCCGGCGGCGACACCGGATGAACAGCGGGTCCGCGCCGCAGCGCGGTCGGTGGCGGCCTACCGGGTGATGCGCACGGGATGGCGGAGCCGACCAGGAAGTCGGCGTGCCGCTCGCCCCGCGAAGGGGATGGTCGTCTACACCCCGTTGCGCCCACACAGCGATGGGAATCCGCTTGGCCCGCAATGAATCAGGGGCGCCTCACCACGTGAGCCGCCCCTGATACCGCGAAATCCGTTACTGCTTGGGGAACTTCAGCTTCGAGAGGTCGAAACCTTCCAGCCCCGGCGGCAGTTCGTTGAGGCCCGCGGGCAGGTTGGAGATGTCGGGCATACCGGCGGGCATCCCACCGGGCAGGCCGGGCATTCCCGGGAAACCACCGCGCAGCTTCGGCTGGGTCGGACCGCGTCCGCCCTTCTTGCCCTTCTTGCCTTTGCCCTTGCCCTTGTTGGCGCGCGCGCCCGGCA
The DNA here is from genome assembly GCF_001612945.1 of Nocardia inohanensis NBRC 100128. Taxonomy (GTDB): domain Bacteria; phylum Actinomycetota; class Actinomycetes; order Mycobacteriales; family Mycobacteriaceae; genus Nocardia; species Nocardia inohanensis. The sequence goes on along the minus strand of NZ_BDBK01000016.1, from coordinate 377,680 downwards.
TGCCGAACTGGCGGCTCATCATGCCCATCATCTTCTTGGCCTCGAAGAAGCGGTCCACCAGCTGGTTGACGTCGGAGACGCTGACGCCGGAACCATTGGCGATGCGCAGGCGGCGAGACGCGTTGATGATCTTCGGGTTGTCGCGCTCGGCCGGGGTCATACCGCGAATGATGGCCTGTACCCGGTCCAGCTGCTTGTCGTCGACCTGGGCGAGCACGTCCTTCATCTGCCCCGCGCCCGGCAGCATGCCGAGCAGGTTGCCGATCGGGCCCATCTTGCGGATGGCCAGCATCTGCTCGAGGAAGTCCTCCAGGGTCAGCTCACCGGAGCCGATCTTGCGGGCGGCCTCCTCGGCCTGCTTGGCGTCGTAGACCTGTTCGGCCTGCTCGATCAGGGTGAGCAGGTCGCCCATGCCCAGGATGCGCGAGGCCATACGGTCGGGGTGGAAGACGTCGAAGTCCTCCAGCTTCTCGCCGGTGGAGGCGAAAAGGATGGGCTGGCCGGTGATCTCACGCACCGACAGCGCGGCACCACCGCGGGCGTCGCCGTCGAGCTTGGTGAGCACGACACCGGTGAAGCCGACGCCGTCGCGGAAGGCTTCGGCGGTGGAGACCGCGTCCTGGCCGATCATGGCGTCGAGGACGAACAGGGTCTCGTCGGGGTTGACGGCATCGCGGATGCCCGCGGCCTGCGCCATCAGTTCGGCGTCGATGCCGAGGCGGCCGGCGGTGTCGACGATGACCACGTCGTACTGCTTCTGCTTGGCCTCTTCGATACCCGAGCGCGCCACGTCGACCGGATCGGAAGCGGTGATGCCGAGCGGATTGTCGCCGCCGCCGATGGAAGTGCCGGGGTGCGGGGCGAATACGGGCACGCCCGCGCGCTCACCGACCACCTGGAGCTGGGTGACCGCGCCGGGCCGCTGGAGGTCGCAGGCGACGAGCAAGGGCGTATGCCCTTGCCCCTTCAGCCATTTGGCGAGCTTGCCCGCGAGGGTGGTCTTACCGGCACCCTGGAGACCGGCCAGCATGATGACGGTCGGCGGGTTCTTGGCGTACCGCAGACGCCGGGTCTCGCCACCGAGAATCGTGACCAGTTCGTCGTTGACGATCTTGACGACCTGCTGCGCCGGATTCAGCGCCTGGGAGACCTCGGCGCCCTTGGCACGTTCCTTGACGCGGGCGATGAAGCTGCGCACCACCGGCAGCGCCACGTCGGCTTCGAGCAGGGCGAGCCGGATCTCACGGGCGGTGGCATCGATATCCGCCGGTGACAGGCGTCCCTTGCCGCGCAGATCCTTGAGGGCACCGGCCAACCGGTCGGAAAGGGATTCGAACACCGATGCTCCTGTATCTCGAGGGACGTCACTCGAGATACCAGGGTAGTGGGCCGCGCGAGCCGATGGGACGCCGACCACCGTCACCAGCGGCTCGGCGCGCTCATTCCAGGCGGGGACCGGGCCGCGGGGCCGGGCGGCGGAGATCGTGTTGCTCGGTCTGCACCATCCACACGGCTTCCCGTCCGGTGAGCCCGAGTTCGAGGGCCAGGCCGTCCAATACGGCCCATTCGATGTCGGTCGGCGGCGCGCCCGCGACGTTCGATGCGATGGTCATGGCGGTCACCGCCTGCTGCCCGGAAAGGGTGCGGCCGGGCAGCCAGGACACCACCCAGCGGTCGCCGCCGACGCAGCGGGCGATGTGCTGGGTCAGATCGCTCGTCATCATGGACGCGGATACGACTTCGATTGCCACCGACTGCTCCCCTCGTGCTCGCGACAACTCAGGTGTTTTTTCAGGCCGTGCAGGCCCAAACGCGAATACTAGGGTGTGACTCCGATCACTCGACCGGTATTTCAGCAAATTGCTCGCAACGATCGGATTAACTGGCAAACGTGCGGTTTGCCAGCCAATCCAGCATCATGGCGACCATTCAGAAAACCGAGGTCTATCCGTTTTCGGTGTCCGATTCGGGCGTTTTCTTCGGTTGTTGCGGAGGCACCACCGCCAACACCGCCGCCGCGATTTCCGCTCGCCTTTCCGGCGTGTCGGCGGCCCCGAGATCGAGGCAGAAAGTGTCCATGACGGCCGTGCCGAGCGTGACCACTTTCGCCCAGCACACATTCGCGCCGGATTCGGCGAGCGCGGCGGCCAGCCGGGACAGCAATCCGATCCGGTCCTCGGCGCGCAATTCCAGCAAAACCCGGCCGGGTTCGGTGGTTTCGGACCAGATCACCCGCGGCTGGGCCTGCGCGAACGGGCTGGGCTGGGTGCCGCCCTGTTCGCGTTCCTTGCGCGCCAGCACCGAAACCAGATCCAGATCGCCATTGATGGCCCGGATCAATTCCTGGCGCAACAGCCCCGGATCGGGCGGATTTCCGAAACGCGGCGCGACCACGAAGGTGTCGATGGCGGATTCGCCCACGCTCGCCAGATCCGCCGAGAGCACGCGCAGCGAATGCAGCGCCAGCACGCCGGCCGCATCGGAGAGCAGACCCGGATTGTCCGGCGCGACAATGGTGACCACGTGGTTGTAGCGCCCCTCCCCCGGTTTCAACTCCACGTGCACGCCACCGTTTTCCGCGCGCTTGCGCAAATCCTCCGGAATCGGTTCGGGTTCGGGCAATTCGTCGCCCGCCATGGTGATCCGGCAGCGCCGCACCAGATCTCCGATGAGCGAGGCCTTCCAATCGTTCCAGACACCGGGCCCGGTGGCGAGGGAATCGGCTTCGGCGAGCGCGTGCAGCAGTTCGAGCAATTGCGGATCGCCGTCGAGGGCCTCCACCACCATTTTCACGGTGTCGTTATCGGCGATATCGCGGCGCGTCGCGGTGTCGGGCAGCAGCAGGTGCTGGCGGACCATCATCGACAGGGTCCGCACATCCGAGGGCCAGAGCCCGAGCCGTTTGCCGATGGAGACGGCCAGCTCCGCCCCGACCACACTGTGATCCTCGGTGCGCCCCTTGCCGATATCGTGCAGCAGCGCGCCCAGCAGCAGCAGATCCGGGCGCGAAACCCGGGTGGACAGGGCGCTGGCCTGCGCCACGGTCTCCATGAGATGGCGATCCACGGTCCAGGTGTGCATCGCGTCGCGCGGCGGAAGATCGCGCACCACACCCCATTCCGGGAACAGCCGCCCCCACAGCCCCGTACGGTCCAGCGCTTCGATGGCGTCGATGGTGCCGCGGCCCGCGCCCAGCAGGACCAGCAGGTCGTTGAGGGCGTCCTTGGGCCACGGCTCGCGTAGCTCGGGCGCGTCCTCGGAGAGCCGGTTCAAAGTCGTTGCCGACATGGGCAATCCGGTCTGCGCCGAGGCCGCGGCCACCCGCAGGATCAGCCCCGGGTCGCGCTGCGGGCGGGCATCCCGTGCGAGCACCACTTCACCGGCGTGCTCGACCACCCCCTCATCGAGTGGTCGGCGTACCGGCATGCGGCGCAAGCGCGCGAGCCCGCGCCGCGGCAGCGCGTTGGCGGCGGTCCGCAGACCGACGTCGGTGGAGTAGCTGACCGTGCGCGCCGCGTCGCTGAGCGTGCGCGCCAGGTCGAACCGATCTCCGAGGCGCAGGGCGGCACCGATCTCGTCGGCGTCCTGTGCCCGCAACTGGTCCCGGGCCCGGCCCGCGACCCGATGCGATTCGGTGCGCACATCCAGCAGGCGGCGATGCGCCAGTTTCAGCCCGCCGCCGGGCACATCCGGACCGAGCCCCGGCATGGCGTCGGTCAGTTGTGCGATGGCGAGGGCATCCAACAGCTGGATGTCGCGCAGTCCGCCGCGCCCGTTCTTGAGATCGGGTTCGGCGCGGTGCGCGACGTCTCCGCTACGCCGCCACCGGGTTTCGGTCTGGGCGATCAGGGCGTCGAAGCGGGAGCGGATCCCGGTGCGCCAATCCCGCCGAACCCCGCTGATCAGCAGATTGCTGAGTCCTTCGTCGCCCACGATGTGCCGGGCTTCGAGCATGCCCAGCGCGGCGGTCAGATCGTCCGCGGCGACGCGCAGCGCCTGTGGCACCGTGCGCACACTGTGGTCGAGCTTGATGTGGGCGTCCCACAGCGGATACCAGAGCTGATCGGCGACCTCGGCGACCCGTTTCGGATCGACGTCGTCGTAGAGCAGCACCAGATCCAGATCGGAGTAGGGCAGCATTTCCCGGCGGCCCAGACCGCCGACCGCCACGATGGCCAGGCCGCTGTCGGCGGTGATGCCGACCTCGTGCCCCTTGGTGGTGAGCCACAATTCGTAGAGATCCACCATGGCCTGTCGTAAGGCTTCGGTATCCAGGCGCGCGCCGCGCCCGTTCCCGCCGATGCCACCCGCCTCTTCGAGCAGTTGGTTGCGGGCCCGGACCAGGTCCGAAGCTCCGTTGGAGACTTTCGCGCCGTTTGCGACATTGTCATCGCGCGCCTGCTGGAAACCCACAACCCACCTCTGCCTTCGATGTGCACTTATCGGTGAATCGAAAGCGGCCCCCTCCCAACCGGTCCTGACGTGTCCGGCGGGAGCGGGGCCGCCGCTCGATCGATCCTCTTTAGAGGGCGTCGGACCCACGTTCGCCGGTGCGAACCCGGATCACGCCCTCGACCGGGGTGACCCAGACCTTGCCGTCACCGATCTTGCCGGTGCGCGCCGCCTCGACGATCACCTCGACGACCTTCTCGACGGAGGCGTCGTCCACGACCACCTCGACCCGGACCTTGGGAACGAAGTCGACCGAGTACTCGGCGCCGCGATAGACCTCGGTGTGGCCCTTCTGGCGGCCGTAACCCTGGACCTCGCTGACGGTCATGCCGAGCACGCCCGCCTGCTCCAGCCCGGACTTGACGTCCTCGAGCGTGAACGGTTTGACGATTGCAGTAACCAGTTTCATGCGTCATGCCTCCTTGACGGCGGCGGTGCGCGCCGCACCACCCACAGCAGCGAAATCGTATGCCGATTCCGCGTGCTCGGACTCGTCCATGCCCACGAACTCCGCTTCGTCGTCCGCGCGGAGGCCGATGGTGAACTTGATGGCGAGCGCGATGATCAGCGTCGCGATGCCCGAGAAGGCAAGTACCGCACCGGCTCCCACGGCCTGCTTGATCAGCTGATCGAAGCCGCCGCCGTAGAACAGACCCTTGACCGCGGCCGGGGCCTCGGGGGCGGCGACCAGGCCGACCATCAGGGTGCCGGCGATACCGCCGACCAGGTGCACACCGACCACATCCAGGGAATCGTCGAAGCCGAAGCGGAACTTCAGGCCGACGGCCAGGGCGCAGAGCGCACCGGCGACGACGCCGATGGCGAGCGCGCCGACGACGTTGACCGAGGAGCAGGAGGGGGTGATGGCGACCAGACCGGCGACCACACCGGAGGCGGCGCCGAGCGAGGTGGCGTGTCCGTCACGGACCTTCTCCACCAGCAGCCAGGCGAGCATGGCCGCACCGGTGGCGACGGTGGTGGTGATGAAGGTCGCACCGGCGATGCCGTTGGCGCCCACCGCGGAACCGGCGTTGAAGCCGTACCAGCCGAACCACAGCAGGCCCGCGCCGAGCATCACGAACGGCAGGTTGTGCGGGCGCATCGGGGTCTGCGGCCAGCCCTTGCGCTTGCCGAGGACGATGGCCAGCACCAGGCCGGCGATACCGGCGTTGATGTGGACCGCGGTGCCGCCGGCGAAGTCGATGGCCTTGAGCTTGTTGGCGATCCAGCCGCCGTGCTCACCGGTGACGCCGTCGAAGGCGAAGACCCAGTGCGAGACCGGGAAGTAGACGACGGTCGACCAGACGGCGGCGAAGAGCAGCCAGGAGCCGAACTTCAGGCGGTCGGCGACCGCACCCGAGATGAGGGCGACCGTGATGATCGCGAACATGAGCTGGAAGGCCACGAAGACCGTGGCGGGAATGGTTCCGGCGAGCGGGATTCCGACCTTGACCGAAGCGTCGGCTGCGCTGGTCAGGTAGGTGCCGCCGATCAGGCTCTTGAGCCCGAAGTACTGGGCCGGATCACCGAACAGGTTCGACTTGTCGTCGCCGAACGCCATCGAGTATCCGTAGAGCACCCACAGGACGGTGACCACGCCCATTGCGCTGATGCTCATCATGATCATGTTCAGCACGTTCTTCGAGCGGACCATGCCGCCGTAGAAAAATGCCAGACCGGGTGTCATCAAAAGCACGAGCGCTGAACTGGCCAGCATCCATGCCGTGTCTCCGGCGTCGGGTGCGCCGATTACGGGGAACGCCACCTGAATTTCCTCCTCATCTCGGGCTCCGCCTCAACGGCGAGAACGAGCCTGCAATGAGGTTCCTCAGTTGGTGTTTCATCCGTGAGCCTGCGGCGTTTCACCTAGGTGAACGGATGAGATTGCACTGTTGCAGTCACGTTTCCGAACCCGCACCGATGTTTCGACCATGTTGTGAGGTAGATCTTGTTCACCCGTATCTAAGCAGGTGAGAGGTGGTTATCCGAGGAGGGCGTCGACAAACGCGCCGGGCTCGAAGGGAGCTAGGTCATCCGCGCCCTCACCCAAACCGACCAGTTTTACTGGAACGCCGAGTTGTTCCTGCACCTGAAACACGATGCCGCCCTTGGCAGTACCGTCCAGCTTCGTCAGGGCAACCCCGGTGATATCGACGACATCGGCGAAGACTTTGGCCTGCATCAGACCGTTCTGCCCGACCGTGGCGTCGAGCACCAGGATGACCTCGTCGACCGGAGCCTTCTTCTCCACGACGCGCTTGACCTTGCCGAGCTCGTCCATCAGGCCGGTCTTGGTGTGCAGGCGGCCGGCGGTATCCACCAGCACCACGTCCACACCGCGATCGATGCCCGCGCTCACCGCGTCGAACGCCACGGCGGCCGGGTCGGCGCCCTCCTTGCCGCGCACGGTCTCCGCGCCGACCCGCTCGCCCCAGGTCTGGAGCTGATCGGCGGCGGCGGCGCGGAAGGTGTCGGCGGCGCCGAGCAGGACGCGGCGGCCGTCGGCGACGAGCACGCGCGCCAATTTGCCGGTGGTGGTGGTCTTTCCGGTGCCGTTGACGCCGACGACCAGGGTCACCGACGGGCGATTGTCGTGCGGCAGTACCCGGATCGAGCGGTCCAGCTCCGGGCGCAGCGCCTCGATCAGCACGTCGCGCAGCACTTCCCGCGCCTCGGCGGCGGTGCGGACGCTGCGGGAGGCCATCTCCTCACGCAGGCGCTCGACCACCGCGGCGGTGGAGGCGGTGCCGAGATCGGCCATGACGAGGGTGTCCTCGATCTCCTCCCACGAGTCCTCGTCCAGATCGCCACCGCCGAGCAGGCCCAGCAGGGACTTGCCGACGGCGTTCTGCGAGCGGGACAGGCGGCCGCGCAGGCGGGTGAGGCGACCGGTGGTGGGGTCGATCTCCGGGACCACGGGGGTGGGGGCACTCGTGGGCGGCACGGCGGTTTCGGCCGGGGCCGGAGCGGCTTCACTCGGCGCAACCGCCGCAGCGGCGGCAGCAGCCGCGGCGGAGGGACCGGTCTCGGCCGGTGCCGTGGGCGCGGAAGTCGCGGCCGGAGCGGCGGTTCCACTCGACTCGGACGGAGCGGTCGGTTCGGCAGGTGCGGCCGGGGCTTCCGCCTCGACCACGATCTCCTCGACGATCTCCGTACCGGCCGGGGTCTCGACGACCACTTCCTCGACCGTGACCTCGACGACGGCGGGGGTTTCGGCGGCTACCTCGGGCGTGACTGCGGGTGCCGCGTCCTCCTCGGCCGCCGGGCGCTCGGGGCCGAGCTCGGGTTCAGGGAGGCGAACGTCGTGAATGCTGCGTTTGCCGGAGTCGCGCGGGACGGCCGCGTCGTCGCCGATGTGCGGCTGGCCCTCGTCGTCGGTGCGCTCGACGGGCAGCGGTACCGGTTCCGGCTTCGGCTTGGGTTTGGGCAGGGTGGCCGCGCCGCCGCCTTCGCTGAAGCTGAATCCGCCGCCAGCCGTGTATCCACCCGACCGGTCGGGCAGCTCCTGCTGCTCGCGAGCCGCCGGGGTGAGCGAGATGCGGCGGCGCTTGTAGAGGACGAATCCGGATACGAACGCCACGAGCAGCACCGCGGCGATCGCGGCGATGAGGATCCAAGCTTGTGCAGTCACGTGTCCCATCCTTTCAGAACCCTCCGAGTTGCCGGATTCACACACCTACCGACGGGTTTCGGAGCAGTGTCGTCTAACACACATCGGGTACGCATCGGCTATGGACACGCCGGAGCAAGCCGGCCCAATCGGGACAACGACCGACCGGTTTGCTCAACATCGCACCACAGTGCGGAAGGAGCGGCGAATGCGACACCGAGACAATAGGATCGGCGACGTGACCGATCGAAATGTGCTTGGGGGACCGCTGGAGGAGTGTGGCACCGATCCTCTCACCGGCTTTTACCGGGACGGATGCTGTAGCACCGGCCCCGAAGATCTTGGCAGCCACACCGTCTGCACCGTTGTAACCGCGGAATTCCTGGAGCATCAGAAATCGATCGGCAACGACCTGATCACCGCGCGCCCGGAGAACAACTTCCCCGGACTACAGCCGGGCGACCGCTGGTGCGTGGTGGCGGTGCGCTGGCTGCACGCCCACGAGGACGGGGTGGCGGCGCCGGTGGTGCTGGCCGCCACCCACGAGAACGCCCTCGAGGTGGTGCCGATGGAGACGCTGCGCAAGTACGCGGTCGACGTCCCGGACGACGTCAGCGACCTGCTGTAGCCGGTCACAGCTGCGGGGGCACACCACGGATCACGGTCGACCGAATCGGTGGTGAACGCCGCGCCGATATCGGCTCACCGCTGAGGCAGGACGCGGATCGCCGTGTCGCGCAAGGCGATCGCGACACGTGAGGCGGGGACAATGAGCGCGCCCGCGGTCCGGAAGCCCCGCAGCGCGGGCTTGGACAGTTCGCGTTGCCGCTGTTCGTAGCGGTACAGCGCCGCGCCGGGGTCACCGGGCGTCCGGGTCAGCTCCGCGGCGAGGGTGTGCGCGCCCGCGATGGCGAGGCTGGAGCCGTCGCCGAACAGGGACAGGCTGGAGCCGGCGTCACCGAGCAGGGTGACACGCCCTGCCGTCCAGCGCGGCAAGGAGACTCGGCTGACGGAATCGAAGTAGAGGTCCCCGGCGGCGCGGACCTGATCGAGCAGGTCGCCGAAGATTCCGGTGCGGCCGTCGAAGGCATCGAGCACCAGCCGCTTGTGCTGGGCGGTGTCGCGATAGTCGTAGTCCGGCACGGCGGCGGCACGGAACATGAAGGCGGCGAGGGGCTTTCCGCCCGCCGGATGCACCGAGACCGACCGGCCGGGCTCGTTGTACATGACGACCTCGCGGTCGCCGCCGAAGGTCCGGTCCACCGGCAGCGTGGCCACGTACATTCCCATGTGCCGCACGAAATCCCGCTCCGCTCCGAAGACCAGGCGGCGCACGGTGGAGTGCAGTCCGTCCGCGCCGACCACGTAGTCGAAGCGGGCGGGCGCGGCATGCTCGAAGGTGACATCGACCCCGGATTCGTCCTGCTCGAGGCCGGAAATGCTGTCACCCCAGAACATCCGGGCCTGCCCCTCGGCCGATTCCAGCAGGATAGCCGCCAATTCCGCACGCGCCAGCTCGACTTCGCCGCTCGCCGCTCCGCGCCCGCCCGCGGTGCGCATCGACGCCTTTCGCCGCCCGGCGGCATCGACGAAGGTCAGCCGGTCGACATGGGTTGCCGCCGCACGCAATTCGGGCAGCACGCCCATCTCCTCGACCACCCGCCACGCCGCTCCGCGCACATCGATCGGGTTCCCGCTGGAGCGCTGCCCGGCGGCGCGTTCGACCACGGTCACGTCGAACCCGTTGCGCCCCAGCCAGTACGCCAGCGTCGAGCCCCCGATACCGGCTCCTGAGATCAGTACGGATGCGCTCATGACTACCACCTCGGCTCATAAGTGGACGAATTCCGTCCGCTTAGCTCGATGCTACGCTAAACGGAAGAATTTCGTCCACTTATTCTTCGGAGGTGAGGACCACGGCCGAGCAACTGCGCGCCGACGCCCGCGGTAATCGGGATCAGATCCTGAACGCCGCCCTCGACGCGTTCCGGGATCACGGCACCGAGGTGCCGATGAAGGAGATCGCCGACCGCGCCGGCGTCGGAGTCGGCACCCTCTACCGCCGCTTCCCGGACCGGGACGCGCTGATCGTCGGCGTCTCACACGCCCACCTGTCCCGGCTCGCCGACCTGGCGACCGCGGCGTCCGACGCGGAACCCACGGCCTGGGCCGCGCTCACCCGCTTTCTGGGCGAATGTCTCGAACTACGTTTGGGCGCATTGGCTTCCGCTATCGAGCCCACCCTGCACCGCGCCATCAAGGTCCACGCCGACCTGCACGAGGTCCGCGACCGGCTCACCGACCGGATCGATCGAATGATCGAACAAGCCCGCGCCGCAGGCGATCTGCGCGCCGACATCCCCGCCGACGACGTCAAGCTGCTGATGACCCTCCAGGTCTACACCGGCCCGGGCGACCCGGACCCGGCAGCCGCCGCCCGGGTACTGCGCATCGTCCTGGACGGCCTGAGGCCGCCCGGGCAGCGGGCGGCGACCCACGAATAGCGTTGGGGGCCGGGTCGCGACCCGGGACAGCGGACTCGGTCGCGGTTCGTCCGACGCGAAACGCCGCCCGGCGGCAATGCCGGGCGGCGTCGGGCCGAGCGGGTCAGCGCTCGGTGCGCAGGGTCCAGAGCTGCGCGGCGGCCATCGCGGCGGTGAAGGCGGCGATGAAGAGAATGCCCGCGGTGCCGAGGGCGGTCGGATGCAGCCAGCCGGCGGCCAGGGTGACCAGGCTGTCGACGGTCCAGAAGATGTTGACCCCGGCGATGATCGCGGCTGGGCGACGCGGGATGACGCGGCGAGTGGCCACTACGAGCACGCAGACCGCGTAGGCGATGAAGAAGACGCCGGTGGCCAGCAGCACCTCGACGGAGAGGCCGAGGGGCGAATCCAGCACGGCGGCAAGGGCGGTGATCGCGACGCCGGAGAGCAGGGTGGCGATGCCGTCGGCCTCGTAGGCCAGGCGCAGGGGGGTCAGGCCGGCGATGCGGCGGGCGGTGGGAGCGGTGGCGGTGGTCATCGGAATCAGGTCCTTCCTTCGGTGATTCGTGCTGCTCCGAAGGTGGCCCGGCGGGCGCTGCCATGACCACGCCAATGCCTGCAAACTACTGCCGGCCGCTGGTCAGGACACTTTCCGGATGCTGGTCGGCACGCTGTCGAGGCTCGAACGCAGTTGCGCGGCAATGAGCTTGGCTGCCGCGTTCTGCCAGTTGTGCAGGGTGCGTTCGGGAACCTGATCGACGAACCAGGTCAGCGCTTTGCGCGAGACCGGATCCAGGTCGGTGCGCTTGGTGCGGACGCTGTACGGGCGGATGCCGGCCACGTAATAGAAGTAGACCGAGTTGTAGTGCCGCCACTCCTCGCTGGTGCCGAAGTCCGCGCCGGTGCGCGGTTTCAAGGCGGTGATGCTCTCGCTCAGCAGCGCTTTGAGTTCGGTCGCGCGATCCAGCGGGCCGACCGGGTCCCGGCCGCGCAGCCGGGAGTCGATGACGGGCAGATCGACCAGCGGATTGGAGACCAGCTTGCCCAGATCGGCGTAATGGCTGAGCGCGCGCCGGGTGAGCCGCGCGAATTCCTCCTCGCCGAGCGCCGCCAGCCCGGTCTCGGTGTCCTTGCGCGGCAGCGCGTCCGCGGCCTCCCGCAGCTCGGTGCGCGCCTCCCGCAGTTCGGGGGCGGAGGCGAAGGCCAGCCGATCCACGCCCGCCTGCAAGGGCGCGTTCAGCACCTGTAGGGCGATGGCCGCCCCGACCGCGCCGAACAGCAAGGCCACCAGGGCGGTTCGCTCCCCCGTCAACACGATGGCGACGGCCGCCTGCCCGCCGAACACGGTCGCCGTCGCCGCCGACACCAGCAGTGAGCGCGTCATATCCGCGCGCAGCGCTTCGCCTTCGTCGAAGGCGTCCAGCACCGCGATGCCGATGCCGAGCAGCACCAGATCCACCGCGACGCCGGAGAGCATCGCGGTGCGCGGCAGCACGTTGAACCCGAGCAGGATCAGCGCCGCGCTGAGCCCGAACATGAGCGCCCCGACCGTGAGCAGTCCCGCCACCGATCGCCTGGCGTCATCGGCCCATTCGGAGTGCTGCCCGAGGATGGCCAGCAGCGAACCGAGCAGCACCAGAATCATCAGCGTGCCGAGCAGATACGCGACCGGCATCAGCCCGGCCGCCGCCGGCATGGCCAATGCCACGAATACCGGAATCAGCACCAGCCGCCACAGCCGGTCCACTCGATCTGCCCAGCGCTCGGGTAGCAATCGGATGAGCACGCCGCTCCAGGCCAGCGCGGGCACGCAGACCAGCACGATCCGCACGCCGTCGAACCAGGCGGTATCGGCGGCCAGAGCATCCGCGATCACCGCTGCCGCATAGGCCAGCAGTCCGGCTCCGGCTCTGCACAGCACCGGTTTTCGCGTATCTCGCGCCAACAGATACAAACCGAGCCACCAAGCCACACCGAAAGCCACCGCCGAAACCCACACCACGCTGGGAGCCTAACGCCGCACCCCTCGGTTTCCCGCCCCCATCGCGGGTCACGAGTTCATCTCTCTGTCAGCAGTTTTCGATCACGGCCGCCGGAGAGTGGCGGCGGCGGTGTGCTTTCTGACGGCAGGCGGGCGAGCAGTAGCGAGCGGGCCGACCGGTCCCGCTGTGCCGGATCAGCGTCGCGCAGACCGGGCAGTGCGCATCGGCCGTAACGGAACCACCCCCGGTTTCGTCACGCCATACAACGGAAGTTCCGGGTTTCGTAACGCCGGCGTTCACCGGTGCGGCCCGCAGCGCATCGAGCACCAGGGTCACTCCGCGCGCCAATCCGGGCCCGCTCCCCGGCAACCGTTGAATGGCAACGCATCCGGTGAACAACGCCAGCACATCGGCGATGGTGACATCCGCGCGCACCGCCCCCTGCGCCTGTGCCGCCGCCAGCAGGTCCACCAGCGCCAGATGAAACCGCTCCCCCGCCTCCCGCATCAATTCCCTTGGCCAGCCGTCTTTTTCGAGAATGTCGCACAACGCCTGATTGCGCGGCGTAGACGCCACCACCTCGGTGCAGAACGCGAAGAACGCCACCCCGGCATCCGGCGCCCCCCGATACCCGACGGCCAACGCGGTCAACCGATCCAGCCGCTGCTGCATGACGGCTTCGAGCAGCGCTGTCTTACTGGGGAAATGCCGATGCACCGTCCCCGCCCCGACCCCGGCTCGCCGCGCGATCTCCGCCAGCGAAACCCCCGTGCCCTCCTCCGCCAGCGCCCGCTGCGCCGCCGCCAGCACCAGCGCCCGATTCCGCCGCGCGTCCACCCGCGCCCCACCGGCGGAAGGCGCTGCCGGCGTGGTGTTCCCGTGCGGTCCCCCGCCCGAGATTTCCGGCCGCCCAACGGCAGTCGATGCGGCTGGCGCGCGCGATGTCCCGGCGGGCGTTTCCACCCGATGCGCGGCGGCAAATGAGCTCGGCCCGGCCACCGTCGATGCGGTGCGGTTCGATCCGGACGGTGCGCCGGGGATGCGCGGAGTGCTGGATCGCGGTGCGGGTGCGGTCATTTCGTTACGGCTTCCTTTTCCGGCGCTGGCCGCCCGGTTCGGCGCGGCATAGCGTCCGGATACGGGTCGACCGACCCGAATACTACCGAAGGACAGGGCGAACATGTCTGTACAGAGCGATCTCGTACTGGTCACCGGCGCCACCGGCAAGCAGGGTGGTGCGACCGCCCGGCAGTTGCTGGCGGCGGGGCGGCGGGTGCGCGTGCTGGTTCGTGATCCGGAAGCGGTTGCCGCGCAGGAGTTGCGGGCCGCCGGGGCCGAGTTGGCGGTGGGCGACTTCGACGACGCGGCGTCGGTCGAGGCGGCGGTGGCCGGGGCCGGGGCGCTGTTCCTGGTCCCGCCCGCCACTTACGGGCCGACCGGCTGGGATGCCGAGCTGGAGGCCGAGCGCGGCGAACGAATGGTGGCCGCCGCCAAGGCAGCCGGAGTGAAGACCATCGTCTTCACCGGGATTGCCTCGTTCAAGCGCGAAGGGGTCTGGGGCGTGCACGGCAAGCGCCGCATCGAAGACGCGGTGCGGGCCGGCGGATCGCAGTGGACGATCCTGCGTCCGGTGCGATTCATGGAGAACTACCTCTTCCAAGGCACTCCGGTGGACGGCATTCGCGACGGCGATGTGCACCTGCACGTCTTCCCGGGCGACCGGCCGTTGCAGGTGATCGCGGTCGGCGACGTCGCCGCCTTCGCCGTCGCCGCCTTCGAAGAGCCGGCGAAATTCCATGGCCGCGTGCTGGAATTGGCCGGCGACGACCCGACCCCGGTCGCGGCGGCCGCCGCCATCAGCGCCGCCGTCGGCCGGCGGATTCACTACCGGGAGCTCGCCGAGGCGGACGCGATCGCCCTCGGCGAGCAGATGCACCAGGTCTGGAAGATGTCGCGAGCCGACGAGGGCTGGCACGCCGACATTCCCGCGCTGCGCGAACTGCTGCCGGGTCTGCGCACCTTCGACGAGTGGCTGGCGGAGTCGGGTGCGGCACGGATCAAGGAGGTGCTGAAGTAGTCACCGGAGTTTTGCTCCACTTTCGGCCTCCTCGGTCACTATTCCGACGAACGGGGGTTGAAAGTGGAGGAGAAATCCGGTGACCCGGAGCACCACGTTCCGCGCCCACATACCCCACCGCGACACCGGCACCATCAACCGCAAGTTCGCCCCGACTTTGTGTTTGCGGACGACGAGCGGGTGGTGCGCCTGCCGGTACCGCGGGAAGGCGGTGCGGAAATCGCCTGCCGCCGAGGCCAATTCGGTCGCGAGGCGATATGCGCCGACTATGGCGAGCTCCGCGCCGGCGCCGGAGACCGGGGAGGCACAGTAGGCGGCGTCGCCTACCAGCGCCACGCGGCCCGTCGACCAGGTATCCATTCGCACCTGGGCGAGGGCATCGAAGTACAGTTCGGGATCCGCCATGGCGTCCGCCAGCAATTGCGTTGCCTGCCAGCCGTTTTCAGCGGCGAAGTGTGCGCGCAGCAGTCGGCGCGCGGATTCCGGGTCGCGATAGTCGTAATCGAGCTCCGGGCTCCGGAACATGAAGTACGCCTTGGCTTGCGGGTGGTTTCCGGATCGATAGACGCCGACCATCCGGCCGGGTTCCGGGTTGTGCATGGTCACCCACCGATCCGGCCCGAGTGCGGCGTCGGCATTGCCGAAGGCGAAGTAATGCCCACGGTATTGCACGAATTCGGATTCGGGCCCGAAGGCGAGCCGCCGGACCGCCGAGTGCAACCCTTCGGCGCCGACGACCAGGTCGAAGCGCTGCGGTTCGCCGTGTTCGAAGGTGACGGTGACGCCGTCGGCATCCTGCGCGAGGGCGGTGATCGAGTCACCGAAGCGGAATTCGACTGTGCCGGAGGCGGCGTCGTGCAGCATACGCACCAGGTCGCCGCGCATGATCTCCACTTCCGCGCTGCCGGACCGGTCCCTGGTGGCGCGCATGTCGATGCGAGCGAGTTCGCCGCCGGCCGCGTCGACGAACCGCATGCCGGTGACATCGGTTGCCGCCGCGCGTATCTCATCCAGCAGACCCATCCGCTCGACGATCTCGATGGCCTCGGCGCGGATGTCCACGCCCTGTCCGCCGGTGCGCAACCGCGTCGCCCGCTCGACGACGGTGGGCCGGAACCCGTGCCGGGCGAGCCAGTACGCCAGGGTCAGTCCGGCTATGCCGGCGCCGGCGATGAGAATCCGTTCGTTCTTCATGACCACTCCCCGTGTCTCATAATTACTGACCCCTGGTCAGTGATTTGAAGGTAAGTCACTGACCGCCGGTCAGTCAAGGGGGTAGCATCGGATGCTGTGACCGACGACTCGCGTGCCCGCATCCTGGCGACCGCGCTGGACCTTTTCGCCGAGCGCGGCTTCCACGCCGTCTCGGTGCGCGAGATCGCCGCGGACGTGGGCTTGACGAAAACCGCCGTGCTCTACCATTTCCCGAGCAAGACCGATATCGTCGCCGCCCTGGCGGAACCGCTGCTGGCCGACTCCGAAGCGCTGCTCGCATCGGTGCGGGAACTCCCCTCGGCCGAGGCGCGGCGCTGGGGTCTGGTGAGCGGGCTGCTCGACGTCTGGTTCACCCACAGCCAATTGCTCCGCATGCACATGCAGGACGAAGCATTGTCCTCCGACAACACCACTTACCTGCGGCTACGCGATTTCGCACTGGCCGCCCAGGACCTGATCGCCGGTCCCGGAGCCGATTTCACCGATCGGGTGCGCGCAGCCCAGGTCTATGCGGCGCTCAGCGATCCCGTCACCATCTTCGCCGACCACCCGCCCGCCGAACTGCGGGCGGCGATCCTGGACGGCGTGCGGCGATTACTGGGCTCGCCCGCCCCTGACCTGCCCCGTCATCGAACGGTCGCGGCCGACCCGGCGCCCCCTGCCGGCCGCGGCCGGCCCGCCGCCGTATCCCCCGAAATGGCCGAAACCGCCCGGCGCATGCGAGATTCGGGGGACTACACCATGGCGGAGATCGCCGCCGAACTCGGCGTCTCCCGCGCCACGCTGTACCGCCATCTCACCGCGCCGGGCGGTGACTGAGACCCGGGTTCCCGATGTCTCGAAAAAACATTCAAGAGACAGCTGCGACCGTCAGTTCAGCGCACCGTCGTAATCGGGCAGTTTGAAGCCGCGTTCGGCGTGCCCGCCCGCGAGATCCGAAGCGCTGTTGCCGATATTGGCGACGATCGTGTAGCCCAGGCTCTCGATCTCGGTGCGCGCGCCGGTCTTGTAGGTCTCCAGCGCGGTGGCGCCCGCGGACCCGGTGGTGAGCCCGCCGCCGTACAGCTTGTCGACGGTGTAGCCGACCGAGGTCAGGTTGATCTGGGTGTAGACGTTCATCAGCGACGGCCGCCCGGTCACGAAAATGATTGCCGCGCCCTGGCTCTTGGCCCACTGGGTGAGCGCCAGCACGGGTGCGATGGCGGGTGTGATCGGGGCCGGGTTGTAGCTGGTCTCCAGCGAGGTGTTGTCGATATCCAGCACGATGGCGGGCTTACCACTGGCGGGCAGCCGGGTGGACAGGTACGCCTTGGCCTCGTTGACGACCGTGGTGACGTCGGCGATCCACTGGCTGTAGGCGGGCTTGCTGCCGCCGCCGGACAGCGAAGAGGAGCCCGAACCGCCGGAGCCGGAGGCGGATCCGGTGCCGCCGGACAGCGAGGAGGATCCGCTGTCGGCGAGGGCGGTGGCCGGCACGGCGAGGGCGACGGTGATTCCGAGGGCAACACCTGCGATAGAGCGTCTCATGACTCCGGGACGCTATCCGCCGAGCTGCTCTTACGTGATCATGTTTCAGATATTTCCCGTTGAGCGGGAACCGATTTGCCCTACGCGGGCGCCCCCACCAGGTTCTCGCCCCGCATGCGCTGCGAGATCACCTGGGTGATGCCGTCACCGCGCATGCTGACGCCGTACAGCGCGTCGGCGATCTCCATGGTGGGTTTCTGGTGGGTGATCACGATCAGCTGGCTCTTCTCGCGCAGCTGCTCGAACAGGCCGATGAGCCGGCGCAGGTTGGTGTCGTCCAGCGCGGCTTCGACCTCGTCCATCACATAGAACGGTGAGGGGCGGGCGCGGAAGATGCTGACCAGCAGGGCGACCGCGGTCAGCGACTTCTCACCGCCGGAGAGCAGCGACAGGCGCTTGACCTTCTTGCCCGGCGGGCGGGCCTCGACTTCCACGCCGGTGGTCAGCATGTCGGACGGGTTGGTCAGCAGCAGCCGGCCTTCACCGCCGGGGAAGAGTTTGCCGAAGACGCCGACGAATTCGCGCTCCACATCCTCGTAGGCATCGGTGAAGACCTGGAGGATGCGGGCATCCACCTCGGCTACCACGTCCAGCAGGTCCTGCCGGGCCTTCTTGACATCCTCGAGCTGGGTGGCGAGGAAGTTGTAGCGCTCCTCGAGGGCCGCGAACTCCTCCAGCGCCAGCGGATTCACCTTGCCGAGCGTGGTGAGGTCCTTCTCGGCGCGTTTGGCGCGCCGCTCCTGGGTGGTGCGGTCGTAGGGCATGGGCTGCGGTTCGCGGACGTCCTCGCCGCGTTCGCGCGCCTGCTCGTATTCGATCATCTCCAGCGCGGTCGGCGGCATGGGCACGTCCGGACCGTATTCGGCGATCAGGTCTTCCAATGCCACACCGAAGGTTTCGGCGATGGTGGTCTCGATCTGCTCGATGCGCAGTGCCGCCTGCGCGCGTGCCACCTCGTCGCGATGCACGGCCTCGGTGAACTGGTTGAGCTGGGCGGTGAGCAGCCGGGCGCGTTCCTTGGTCTGATCCACCTGCGCCGCGAATTCGGTGCGGCGCCGGACCAATTCGTCACGGCGGGCGGCCGCCTGGGCGACCACCTGCTCCAGCTGCTCGGCGACCTGCTCCGCCGAGCGCGCCACCACCGCGGCGACCTCGGATGCCTGCTTCCGCGCCGCCATCGCGCGTTCGGCCCGCGCCCGCGTCTCCCGTTCGGCCCGCGCGGCCCGGCGCAGTGAATCCGCCTTGCCGCGCACCGATTCCGCGCGCTCCTCGGCGGTGCGCACCGCCAGCCGGGCCTCGACCTCCATGGTGCGGGCCTCGGCCAGCGCGGCCGCGGCATCCTCGCGCATGAGCGCGGCGGCCTCGGTGCCCGCCGATTCCTGGTCTCCCCCGGCCTCTTCGAGTTCCACGCGCCGCAGCCGCTCTTCGAGCTCGGCCAGCTTCGCGAGCGTCTCCCCGCGCCCCGCTTCGGTCTGCTCGCGCTGCGCGATCAGCCGATCGCATTCACGCTGCGCATTGCGCGCCGTCTGCCCGAGCCGCCCCAGCCGGTCGTAGATGGCGACCAGCGCCTGATCGGATTCGTGCAGCGCCAGCAGCGCGTGATCGACGGCTTCCTTGCGATCGGTCTGCTCGGCCAGCGCCCCCGACAGCGCCGCCTCGAGCTCTTCGGCGGTCCGCTGCCAGGAAGCCAATTCGCTCTTGGCGGAATCGATCTCGGCCTGCACCTCGAGCTGGCTGGGCGCACGATCGGACCCGCCGAGCACCCATCCGCTGCCGGTGACATCACCTTCGCGGGTGACGACGCGGAGCTCCGGCCGCGCCGCGATGACCTGAGCGGCCGCGGCCAGATCGTCAGCCACCGCGATCCCGGCCGTCAGTGCCGCGATCGCGCCGCGCATATTCGCCGGGCACTCGACCACTTCCGCCAGCCACCGCGCACCCCCGGGCAGGGCTCCGCCCGGACGTGGGTCCACGGCGCGCGCGCCGGAAAGACCACCGGTCGGATTCGCTTCGGCCGCACCGGCGCCGGTTACGTCAGCCGCACTCGCAGAACTGCCGACGGCAGCGGCACCGCCACCGGAAAGACCTGCCGAATCGACGTGTATGCGGCCCGGGTCCGCTTGGGCCGCAGCGCCGTTCGGGTCGGGTGCGCCCGCGTAGACGAGGGCGACCCGCCCGCCATCGGCTTCCTTGAGGGCGCGGACGGCGGCGTGGGCGGAGGGGCCGGTGTCGGCGGCGACGGCGTCGGCGAGGGGGCCGAGGGCGGCGGCGACGGCGGCTTCGAAACCGCCGTGCACGCGGATCAATCCGGAGAGGGGGCCGAGCAGGCCGTCGGCGCGGTGTTCGAGCAGCCAGGCGGCGCCGTCGCGGCGGGCCAGGTTCATGGAGAGGGCTTCGATGCGGGCGGTCAGCGAGGCGACGCGTTTGCTGGCTTCGCGGTCCTTCTCACGGAGTTCGGTGACGCGCTGGTCGGCCAGTTCGAGGGCTTGGGCGGCGTGCTCGTATTGGTGGTCGAGCCCTTCCTCGCCCGCGTCCAATTCCCCCAATTCGCTTTGCACGGACTCGAATTCGGCGTCGGCGGCCTCGCCCCGGCCGCGGGCCTCGGCGATGGAGGTGGTGATACGGGCGATCTCGCCGTCCACGGACTGGGCGCGAATGCGCAGGCTGTCGACCTGGCCGGAGAGGCGGGCCAGGCCCTCGCGGCGGTCGGCGATGGCGCGCACGGCGGCGAGGTGGGCCTGTTCGGCGGCCTTGGCGGCCTGTTCGCGTTCGTGCAGGGCTTCGCGCGCGGATTCCAGGGTCTCGGTGGCGATCTCGACGGCGGCGAGCAGCTCTTCCTCTTCGGCCTCGACCCGATCGGCTTCGCGTTCCAGCTGTTCCGGATCGCGGCCCAGGCCGGCGGGCTGCTCGATGGTGAGGTTGCGGGCGCGGTCCTTGGCGATCCGGATGGTGGCGTTGACGCGTTCGGTCAGCGCGGACAATTGGAACCAGGTCTGCGCCGCCGCCTCCGCGCTGGGCGTCAATCGCGACAATTCGAATTCCTGCTGTGCCAGCGCCGCATTCGCGGCATCCAGCTCGGCCTGCACGGTGACCTGCTGCTCGCGGGCGTACGCCTCTTTGCTCTGCTGGCTCTCCAGCTCGCGGCGACGCGACACCAGATCGTCGGCGGCCAGCCGCAGGCGCGCATCGCGCAGTTCGGACTGCACGGTCGCCGCCCGCCGCGCCACTTCGGCCTGCCGCCCGAGTGGTTTGAGCTGCCTGCGCAATTCGGTGGTGAGGTCGGTCAGGCGGGCCAGGTTCGCCTGCATGGCGTCCAGCTTGCGGACCGCCTTCTCCTTGCGCCGCCGGTGCTTGAGCACGCCCGCGGCCTCTTCGATGAAGGCGCGGCGGTCCTCGGGACGCGATTCGAGAATGGCCGAGAGCTGGCCCTGGCCGACGATGACGTGCATTTCGCGGCCGATGCCGGAGTCGCTCAACAACTCCTGCACATCCATCAGGCGGCAGGAGTTGCCGTTGATCTCGTATTCGCCGGCGCCGTCGCGGAACATGCGGCGGGTGATGGACACCTCGGCGTAGTCGATGGGCAGCGCACCGTCGGAATTATCGATGGTCAGGGTCACCTCGGCCCGGCCCAGCGCAGCACGACCGGCGGTGCCGGCGAAGATGACGTCCTGCATCTTCCCGCCCCGCAGCGCTTTGGCGCCCTGCTCACCCATCACCCAGGTGAGCGCGTCGACCACATTCGATTTACCCGACCCATTGGGACCGACCACGCAGGTGATGCCCGGTTCGAGCCGCAGGGTCGTCGCGGACGCGAAGGACTTGAACCCCTTCAGCGTCAGACTCTTCAGGTGCACAGTCGGCCAGGTTACCCGGTCAGCCCGGATTGCCGAAGGTATGCCGGGGTTCGCGTCCCCCGGTCTTCGGATCGCCGACGACGATGGGAGCGTCCGGGCCGAAGGCCATACCCAGTTGCGGGCGGCCGTCCGGGCCGAAATACATGGGCTGCACCCGCACGCTGCGCCCCGCCCAGCCGGTATTCGGTTCGAGGCGGGCGTGATAGGTGATCCACGGCCGGCCGTCCACGGTCAGGAACCCGTTGTGCCCCGGCGCGATCGCGCCCGGTCCGCCCGGCAGCACCGGTCCGCCCGATTTGGTCCAGGCCGCCGGGTCCATGGGGTTGCCGCCGCGCGCCAGCTCCAGCATGCCGATCCGGTAGGTGTCGTCGAAGCTGGCATTGGCGGAGAAGCTGACGAACAACCTTCCGTCGGGTGCGACCAGAGGCTCGGGCCCTTCGTTGATCAACAGCCCTACGTCATTGGGCACCGTCTCCCAAGCCGCCGTCGGCGTCGCGATATGAACCGGCTCCCCCGCCGGCGTCATCGGATCCGACATCTTCACGATGCAAATGTCTTGCACCCGTGTGTCTTCGGGATCTTTGAGGCAAGACCAGAGGTAGTAGCCCTCCCCCGCGTATTGCATATGAACGCCGTCGATGGCCCACCCGCCCGGCAACTCCATCCGCCCGAGATATTCATAGGGCCCGGCCGGATCGTCCCCCGTGGATCGCAACGCATACATCCGATGGCTCTCGTTGCGGTCATCCTCCTGGCCCGCGAAGTAGATCCACCACCGATCCCCGATCCGCTGCAATTCCGGAGCCCAGATCTTCGTGCAGGCAGGCCCTGGGCACGCCCCGTGCTCCCACACCACCTTGGCCTCGGCATCCCCCAGCCCGCCCAATGTGGCCGAACTCCGGATCACAATATTGTCGTCGTTGTAGAAGTCCCCCTGCACCAAATGAAATCGCCCCTGGTAATAGGCGATGCTCGGATCGGCGCCCGCCGCCAGCACAGGATTGGCGAACTCCTCGCTGTACGTGCCGGATTCCGCCGCCGGCGGTGAACCACCAGCTTCAACTGGCGCGCAGACACCCACGATCAGCGCACCGGCAACTCCCAAGACTGCCCGCCAGCCCATCACCATAGCCTCCAGCAAACGTCGAGAATTCAGTCTCGGCAGTACTGGACGCGAGTTCAATCACCCCGGGAAAAGACCAGCGCTCCCCGGCGATTCGCCGCGCCGCCCGTCCGGCTGCCGCCAAGCCGAATCAACCGAATTCGAGGGCATGAGACGACGCCGCCAAACTTCCAACAGCGGTACGCCGATGATGGTGGGGCCCAGCCACGCGATGAGTTCCGCCGGGCCGCGCAGTGGGCCGTCGAGGGCGAAACTCACTACGACCGTGGCGGTTACGAGGGCGAGGTAGGAGCCGCCGAGGCCGTGGACGTAGGCGTGGGTCCAGGGGCCTGGGCGGCCGACGGCGATCCGACCCAGGACGGCGAGGGCGACGGTGAGCACGGATACCGGAACCAGCCACCAGAGGTCGGTGCGGCGCACGACGACCAGCGCCGTGGCGGTAAGTGCCACTGCCGCAACGATTCCCAGGTACCACGCGCCCAGGTGGGTCTTGTCGGGGCGATGGAAGTCGAACCAGGCCAGGACCGGGCCCAGCAATAGGCCGGCGGTCCCGGTCAGGATGTGCGCGGTCAGCAGGGCGGGGTACATGGTTCGCCTCGGCGAGGTGCGGAGTGGTCAGCGGGTGCGGTACCGCTTGTAGGCGTTGGATTCCCAGCCCATGACGACTCGGAACACCAGGACCGCGCCCCACGGGCCGATTACCCACAGCGGCCAGGGGTAGGTGAATTCGCCTGCGGCGACGGAGATCGCGGCCCAGATGAAGAGGCAGAGCAGGCCGACGCCGACCCAGGCGGAGCCTTCGATTTGCTGCCAGATGGGGAAGCGGGCCGGTTTGCCGGGCGACGCAGGGGTTTTGGCGAGCTTGGGGAGGTCCTTCAGGACCAGGTTCAGGTCTTCGCGGGTGGGGGTGTTGTAGACCTGGGCGACGCGCTCGTTGTATTCGGTGAGGTCGAGGCGGCCGTCGGTGAGGTGGCGGCCGAGCAGGTCGGCGACCTGGGCGCGTTCGGCGTCGGAGGCGCGGGTGCCGGTGGCGATGTCCATGTCGATCTCCTCCTCGGAGATATTCCATTGTGGAACGTGTGAATCAAGTGTCGTACTTCCATTGTGGAATGTCAATAGCTGGACCCGGAAGGGCAAGTGAGGGCGGGTGCCAGCACATTTGCCAGCAGGGGCGATACGGTGAGATGGTTAGGGTCGGTTCTCGTACAAGGAGTCATCGTGGATCTGGACTGGTCACCGGACGATCTGGCGTTTCGGGATGAGGTGCGCGCCTTTCTCGACGAAAAGTTAACCCCGGATCTGCGCCGGGCCGGACGATTGGCGACAAGCGTCTATCCGGATCACGAAGCCAGCATGGAGTGGCAGCACATCCTGCGCGAGCGCGGCTGGGCCGCACCGGCCTGGCCGGTGAAGTACGGGGGGTGCAAGTGGAGCCTCACCCAGCACTACATCTTCAGCCGGGAGTGCACCCTCGCGGGCGCGCCGAACCTGTCGCCCATGGGTATCCGGATGGTTTCGCACGCGATCATGGCGTTCGGCACCGAGGAGCAGAAGAACTTCTTCCTGCCCGGCATCCTGACCGGTGAGGTGTTCTTCTGCCAGGGCTATTCGGAGCCGGAGGCGGGCTCGGATCTGGCGTCGCTGAACATGGCCGCGGTCGCCGACGGTGAGGATCTGATCGTCACCGGTTCGAAGATCTGGACCACCCACGCCACCGAAGCCAACTGGATCTTCGCGCTGGTGCGCACCTCCAAGCAGGCCAAGAAGCAGCAGGGCATCACCTTCCTGCTCATCGATATGCGCACCCCCGGCATCGAGATCCGGCCGCTGGTGATGACCTCCGGCGAACAGGTGCAGAACCAGGTCTTCTTCGACCAGGTCCGGGTGCCCAAGGCCAATGTGCTGGGGCAGATCGACGACGGCTGGACCGTCGCCAAGTACCTGCTCAACTTCGAGCGCGGCGGCGGCGCGGCGGCCCCGGCCCTCCAGGTGATGGCCGAGGAGCTGGCGCAGGTCGCCGAGACGCAGCCGGGACCGAACGGCGGTGTGCTCATCGACGATCCGGCCTTCGCCGCCAAACTCGCCGATACCCGCGTCCGCGCCGATGTACTGGAGATCCTCGAATACCGCACCCTCGCACTGGTTTCCAGCGGCAAGGACCCGGGCCCGGCGGCCTCCACCATCAAGATCCTCGGCACCGAGCTGAGCCAGGCCCTCACCGAACTGGCCCTGGAGGCCGCCGGTCCACGCGGCCGCGCCTACCAGCCGCACGCCACCATGCCCGGCGGTCCCATCGCCGACTACACGGTCCCCGCCGACGGTTTCGTCTCGGGTGCGGAGTGGCAGGCCGTCGCGCCACTGCGGTACTTCAACGACCGCGCCGGCTCGATCTACGCCGGCAGCAACGAAATTCAGCGCAATATCATCGCCAAAGCCACCCTGGGACTGTAGCCATGGACTTCACTTTCACCGCGGAGCAGGAACTACTCCGCGATACCGTCACCGAGTTCCTCGCGGCCCGCTACGACCTGGAGGCCAGCCGCAACGCGGCGCGGGTCGGGGCGGGCTGGCAGCCGGAGTTCTGGCGGGCGCTGGCCGAGGAGGTCGGCATTCTCGGTGCGGCACTGCCGGAATCGGCGGGCGGCATCGGGGGCGGACCGGTCGAGACGATGATCATCGCCGAGGCGCTGGGGGGCGCGCTGGTGGTGGAACCGTACGTGGACACCGTGGTGGTCGGCGGCGGGCTGTTGCGGCGCGCGACCGGCAAGCGGGCCGAGGATCTGCTGGCGGGTATCGCCGCCGGTGAGGTGATCACCGCGTTCGCCGCCCTGGAAGCCCAGTCCGGCTACGACTTCCGCAATGTGACCACCACCGCGCGCCGCGACGGCGACGACTGGATCCTGGACGGGGCCAAGACGGTGGTCACCTCGGCCCCGCTCGCCACCCAGCTACTGGTCACGGCGCGGATCGAGAACACCGGCGGCACCGCGCTTTTCGTCGTCGACTTCGATGCCGCCGCCCCGCCGGCCGGATTGACCGCGAACCCGTTCCGCACCATCGACGAACGGCAGGCCGCCGACCTGACCTTCACCGCGATCCGCCTGCCCGCCGATGCCCTGCTGCTGGAGGACGCCGACGAGGCCATCGCCGCGACCCTCGACGAGGCCATCGCCGCGGTCTGCGCCGAAGCCGTCGGCGCCATGCGCAAGGTGCTCGCCGACACCGTCGAATACACCAAGCAGCGCCAGCAGTTCGGCGTCCCCATCGCCAGTTTCCAGGCCCTTCAGCACCGCATGGTGGACATGCTGCTGGAGCTCGAACAAGCGGTGGCGGCAACGTATCTGATCACGCTGAAGCTGGACGCCGCCCCGGCCGACCGCGCCCGCGCCGCTTCCGCCGCCAAGGCCACCATCGGCCGCGCCGCCCGCAGGATCGGCCAGGAATCGGTGCAGTTGCACGGCGCGATGGGCATGACCGAGGAACTCGCCATCGGCCACTTCTTCAAGCGCCTCACGGCCGTGCAGTACGAATTCGGCACCACCGACCAGCACCTCACCCGCTACGCGGCCCTCACCCGCCCGTAGCCCCGAAACCCCACCGGGGGCAGTGAACCGGCCGGGTGCCGCCCGATCCCACCAGGATCCGGCGGCACCCGGCCATCCCGCGTTCAGCGGTGATGTCGTCCCCCGCTCCGGACCGGCACCCGCCCAGCACTCCCCCGCCCGGCCACCCGGTCGAGCTCGGCCTCTCGCGCCGACTTCCGCACCGCCAGCACCAGGACCAGCACCAACGCGGGCCCCATCACGAAGCACAGCACGCCCAGCGCAATCAAAACCACAGCTCCCACGCCCGGATTATGGTCCCCTGCGCCCGCTTTCGCACAATTGCGGCAATCGGCCGATTCGCCCGCGCCCGGTAGGCATCAGTGGTCGAGCGTCAGTTCCAGCAACGGAACCTCGGCGATGCCGATACCGGTGGCTTGTTCGATCACACCGCTCAGTTCCTTGTAGGCGGCGGGATGGCTTCGGCGGTATTCGGCCAGCACGGGTTCGGCCTCGCCGGGAGTCAAGGTGCGAGCGGCAGCCGGGACGCGGTGCCGGAAACCGATGCTGACCCGGCACGCCGGATGCGCGCGGAGATTGCGATACCACTGGGCGTTCGGGCCGAAACCCGAAGCGACGATGACGGTTTCGGGCGTGGGCCGGGCGACGGTTTCGAGCACCACATAGCGCGGACGGCCGGATTTCCGGCCGAGGTGTTCGAGCAGGAGCAGCCGGCCGGCGAAGAGGAAGCCCAGACGGACCCGGAACAGGCCGATGGGGGCGCGGACGAACCAGCGGGTGCGGAGCAGTCGCGCACCCAATCGGGCGGTGGACATCTCTCGATCGTAGGACGGCTTGCGATGATGGGGCCGGGCGGCTGTGACCGAGCCCACAGTCTCCGGCCCATCACGCCCGGATGGGCTGTCTCGTCCAAGGGGTATCAGCACAACGAGAGCGGAAGGACGAAACTCATGGCACGCATGAATCTGGCCGAGGTCGCGCCCGAGGTGTACAAGGCGTGGATGGCGGCGGAGGTCGCCATCCGGCGTGGGCCCCTGGACGCCACGGTGCGGGAACTGGTGAAGATCCGGGTCTCGCAGCTCAACGGATGCCTGTTCTGCATCGACATGCACACCACCGAGGCGCGCAAGGAGGGCGAGACCGAGCAGCGGATCTACCACCTGAACGCGTGGCGGGAATCGGCGCTGTTCACCGCGGCCGAACGGGCCGCGCTCGAATACGCCGAACAGGCCACCGAATTGGGTCCGCACGGGGTGAGCGACGAGGCGTGGGAGGGCGTCGAGAAGCACTTCGACGAAGGTCAGCGGGGCGGCCTGGTCGCCGTCACCGCGCAGATCAATATGTGGAACCGGCTGGGCGTGCCGCTGCGGATGGAACCGCTGCCGCACTGACGGCCCCCGCAATTTCGTTGACACCCCGGCCGCGGTGTGGCTGGCTGACGGGTATGCGGGTGGCGGCGGTCGGGGATCTGCACATGCGGGAAGCCCTGCGGGGACGGTTCCGGGATGCGTTCCTGGGATTGGACGAACACGCGGATGTGCTGCTGCTGGCGGGTGATCTGACCAACAGCGGCACGCTGCGGGAAGCGCATCTGCTCTGCGACGAGGTGCGCGGGCTGCCGGTGCCGGTGGTCGGGGTGCTGGGCAACCACGACCACGACCATCGGCTCGGATATCGAATCTCGGTGCTGCTCGGCGAGATCGGGGTGCGCATGCTCGACGGCACCGCGATCACGCTGGACCACAGCGGAATTCGATTCGGCATCGCCGGTGTGATGGGTGGCGGCGGCGGATTCCCCGGACACCCGGGCGATCCCGACGCGGGCACGCTGGAGCACCGCGAGCGGCTGCGGCGCGGACCGGCCGACGCGCTCCGGTTACAGGCCGCGCTCGACACCCTCGACTGCGACATGCGGATCGCGCTAACGCATTTCGCGCCGGTGGTGGACACCTTGCTGGGTGAGCCGGTGAAGATCTATCCGGGCCTGGGTTGCCAGGAGTTGGCGCAGGCCATCGACGCGGGCGGGGCGGCGTTCGCGGTGCACGGTCACGCCCACAACGGCACCGAGTTCGGGCGCACCCCCGGAGGTGTTGCGGTACGCAATGTTTCGTATCACGTGATCGGCGTCCTCTACCGGGTGTACGAGCTGACACCCTGACCGTGCCGCCCGCGCCTCGGATACTATTTACGCACTCGTCTCTTGTGGTGTGCCGGGAAGTCTGGTCGGCCGATTCGAAACCTCGAATCGTATGGTCCGACCTGGGAGTTCCGATGCCGCGGCAGTATTCGATCTTGACGTATTCTCTTCGCGTGATACCCCGCCGCCGCGTCGTATCCTGCACCTATGCGTGCAGATCAGATAGCCGAGGAGTATCCGGTGATCGACCTGGATTCCGATGCGATGGACGCGGCCAGACTGCTGGCCGAGCACCGGCTGCCCGGCATCCTGGTCACCGGCGCCGACGGCTCCCCGCAGGCGGTGCTGCCCGCCTCGCAGGTGGTGCTCTTCATCGTCCCGAAATATGTGCAGGACGATCCTTCGCTGGCCGGGGTGCTCGACGAGACCATGTGCGGCCAGGTGGCGAATCGATTACGCGGCAAGAAGGTCCGCGACGTGATCCCGGAGCGGCTGAACCATATTCCGGCCGCGAACGCCGACGACAATATGGTCGAGGTGGCCGCGCTGATGGCCAAGTACAAGTCGCCCCTGGTCGCGGTGCGCGACGGCGACACCCTGCTCGGCGTGATCACCTCGTCGCGATTGCTCGAAGTGGCGCTGAACAACTGAGCCCGCCGGGGCGTCCGGCATGACCACCGCCACCATCGCGGTGGTGGTGTTCGCCGTCGCCTACCTGCTGATCGCCACCGAACGCGTGCACAAGACCACCGCTGCGCTCTGCGGCGGCGGCATCATCCTGCTGCTCGGCATCGAAGGTTCCGAGGACGCGTTCTTCTCGCAGGACACCGGCGTCGACTGGGATGTCATCCTGCTGCTGTTCGGCATGATGATCATCGTCGGGGTGCTGCGCCAGACCGGCATCTTCGAGTACGTCGCGATCTGGGCGGCCAAGCGCGCCAAGGGTTCCGCGCTGCGGGTGATGATCCTGCTCACCCTCATCACCGCGGTGGCGTCCGGCTTCCTCGACAATGTGACCACGGTGCTGCTCATCGCCCCGGTGACCATGCTGGTGTGCGAGCGCCTGGAGGTGGCGCCCGCGCCGTTTTTGATCGCCGAGGTGCTGGCCTCCAATATCGGCGGTGCGGCCACCCTGATCGGCGATCCGCCCAACATCATCATCGGCAGCCGGGGCGGCCTGTCCTTCAACGACTTCGTGCTGAACATGTCCCCGATCGTGGTACTGGAACTGCTCGTCTTCACCCTGCTGCTGCCGCGGCTGTTCCGCGGCTCGTTCGAGGTCGATCCCGAACGCGCCGCCGCGGTGCTGCGTCTCGACGAAAGTGAGGCCATCCGGGATCCGAAGCTGCTGATCAAGTGCGGGATCGTGCTGGCGGCGGTGTTCGCCGGATTCTTCTTCGGGCACTCGGCTTTCGGACTGGAACCCGCCGTGGTGGCACTGCTCGGCGCGGGCGTGCTGGTGCTGATCTCGCGCCTGCCGCAGAGCGAATACCTCTCCTCGGTGGAGTGGGAGACGCTGCTGTTCTTCGCGGGCCTGTTCGTGATGATCGGCGCGCTGGTGAAAACCGGTGTGATCGAACGGCTCGCGCGCGGGGCCACCGAACTGACCGGCGGCGACGCCCTGGTGGCCACCATGCTCATCCTGGTGGTGTCGGCGATCCTGTCCGGCGTCATCGACAACATCCCGTATGTGGCGACCATGAGCCCGCTGGTGGCCGATCTGGTGACCTCCCTCGACAATCCGGCCCGGGGCGACGCACTGTGGTGGGCGCTGGCGCTGGGCGCGGATTTCGGCGGCAACCTGACCGCGGTGGGCGCGAGCGCGAATGTGGTGATGCTCGGGATCGCGCGCCGCTCGGACTATCCGATCTCGTTCTGGGAATTCACCCGCAAGGGCATCATCGTGACCGCGGTGACCATCGCGGTGGCCGCACCGTATCTCTGGCTACGCTATTTCGTGCTCGCCTGACCACTCCGAAAACCTGCGCTGACCGCGACAAAGGCCACATTACGGTCAAGATCCAGGCGTGGATTGGGAAATTTCGAGCTACCGATACGAGAATGGTCGCCGCCATGTTCATATCCAGCACCGCGCAGCCCTCGCCGCCGACACCCGATGCCGTCCCCGCCGACGCACCGGCGTCCGAATCGGCTCGACCGGCCGCCTATCGACTGGATCTGGACGGTTTGCGGGGCGTCGCCATCGCGCTCGTGGTGGCTTTCCACATCTGGTTCGGGCGGGTATCCGGCGGCGTGGACGTGTTCCTGGTGCTGTCCGGATTCTTCTTCACCGGCATGCTGCTGCGCCGCGCGGAGCACGGTCCGGTCGGCGTCGCGGCGACCATCCGGCGCACGCTGCGCCGGCTGCTGCCCGCCATGGTGGTGGTGCTGGCCGCCGTCGTGATCGCAACCGTCGTGCTGCTCCCGCACACTCGCTGGTCCGATGTCGCCGGGCAGACCGTGGCCTCGCTCTTCTATTACCAAAACTGGTATCTGGCGCTGTCCTGGTCGGATTATCTGGCCGCCGACCCGTCCGTCAGTCCGCTGCAACACCTCTGGTCGATGTCGGTGCAGGGCCAGATGTACCTCGCGCTGCTGCTGATCATCGCGGGCGTCACCTGGCTGGGCCGCCGCGCCGGACGTACCGGAGCCTGGCGCAATCCGCGGGTGTACCGGGTCTGGCGGCAGACCGGCACGCTCGGCATGATCCGCCGGCTGCTGGGCGTGCTCTTCGGCGTGCTCGCGCTCACCTCGTTCTGGTATGCGGCCGAAGGGGTTTCGACCCAGCAGGGCTGGAACTACTACGACACCTTCGCGCGTGCTTGGGAACCTCTCGCCGGGGCGCTGCTGGCGCTGGCCGCCCCGCACCTGCGGCTGCCGGTGCTCGCGCGAGAAGCCCTGGCCTGGATCGGCATCGCCGCCATTGTCGCCTGCGGCTGGCTGGTGCACGGCGCGATGGTTTTTCCCGGCCCGGCCGCGCTCATCCCGGTCGGCGCGACGGCGGCGCTCATCCTCTCGGGCGCGGGCCTGCGGACCGCCGCACAGCCGGCCGTGAACCGCTTCCTGGCGGCCGCCCCGGTGGTCTCGCTGGGCGGCTTCGCCTACGCGCTCTACCTGTGGCACTGGCCGATTCTCATCTTCTACCTGGGTGAACGGCATGAACGCCAAGCCGGTGCGCTGGGTGGGCTGATCATCATCGCGGTATCGCTGGGGCTGGCCTACCTCACCCATCGCTTCGTGGAAGAGCCGCTGCGCCTGCGCACCCGGCCCACCGTGCCCGCCCGCACCCGCCTGCTGACCGGTGTCGCGGTCTCGACCGTCGGGGTGCTGGTGTTCGCCTCCGCCGTGGGCTGGCAGTGGAGCAACAGCGCCAAGGCGCACGCCGTCGGCGAACTCGATCCCGCCAAATACCCTGGCGCGGCGGCCCTCACCGATGCCGCGCTGGTGCCGCGCGCGGTGATGCGGCCCACCATCGAGGAGGCCCCGGCCGATATCGCCTATCCGACCCGCGACGGCTGCATCGCCGACTTCGACACCCGCTCGGTGATCACCTGCGAATACGGTGACAAGAACGCGCACCGGACCCTGGCGGTGGCCGGCAATTCCCATGCCGAGCACTGGCTCCCGGCGCTACAGCTGCTCGGCGAGCAGTACCGCTTCAAGATCGTCGTCTATCTGAAGATGGGCTGCCCGCTGACCGTGGCCGAGGAACCGATGTACAAGGGCCAGCAGAATCCGGACTGCCGCGACTGGTCGCGCGAGGTGATCGACCGGCTCGGCAGCGACCGCCCCGATTTCGTCTTCACCACCGGCACCCGCCCGGCCGACAGCGGCGGCGACGAAACCCCGCAGGATTATCTCGATGTCTGGCAGGCGCTTTCGGACGAGAACCTGAACGTGATCGCCATCCGGGATACCCCGTGGTTGCGCCGCAACGGCATTCGCTACCGCGCCATCGACTGCCTGGCCTCGGGCGGCGACCGCCTGAGCTGCGGGCTGAAGCGCTCCGAAGCCCTCTCCCCCGTGAATCCCGCACTGGCCCCGGCGGCTTCGTTCCCGCACGTGCATGTCATCGATTTGAACAACGGTGTTTGCGAACCGGACGCCTGCGCGGTGGTCGAGGGCAATATTCTCGTGTATCACGACGAACACCACCTGACCGCGAGCTATTCGCGTTCGCTCGCCCCGCAGATGGCGCGGCAGCTGCAACCGATCCTCGGTTGGTGGTGAGGCGTAATGGCCTACGCGACAACTGATATCGTGCGCCGGGGGTAACTCCGGGGGGACGCCCGGAATCGGGTCGGCACTCGACCGCCGGTACGCGTTGCCAACTCCGACGGCACACGAGCCGGGCGCTGAAGCCCCGGAGAGGCGGTACAGTGCAGGACTTTCCGCTGGACAACGTCTTGGGAGTCGCGGCCATCGCGGTGTCGCTGATGGCGTTCTTCTGGGAATTCCTGCTGGTGGGGCGTAAGCGGCTCGGGTATCGGGTGCAGATGGACACGCCGGTCACCGGTGAGATCGAGTCGGTGTTCCCGGGGGTGCTGCCGCAATTGCGGCCGGACGGAACAGCTTCCGCACCGGACCTGCACGATCTGTCGGTGGTGCTGGTGCGCATCGAGAACAGCGGGCGCTCCGATATCGATGCCACCGATTACTCCGCGCCGGAACATGATCCGGTCGGGCTGCACATTCATTTCCCGGACCGGCGGGTCATCGGGATGGCGGTCAACGAGCTCAGCGACGACGCGCTCGGGGACAGCCTGCGGCCGGGCAGCGGGATCGGGGCGCGGGAGGACACCGCGCACCGGGTCGGCATCATCGATCTGCCGAAGGTGCCGTTGAATCGCAAGGACCACTACAAGATTCTCGCCATCTTGCAGCGCACCGGCGGCACCGGCGAGGCCCCGCCGCCGGCGGTCCGGGTCAAGATCAAAGGCGGGCGGGTCGCCGAAACCAGTAGCAATACCGGACTTTCGCGACGGGTGCTGGCGCTCATCGTCTTCCTGGCGGCCGTGGTCACGGTTCAGTTCGTGATGGCTTTGCACACCGAGGCGACCTCCGCCGATTCCGATTGCGTGGCAGGCGATCTCACCTTGGTCGGTTCGACCGCTTTCGAGCCGGCCGTGCGCGAGGCCGCCGCCGCCTACGGCAAGCACTGCGAGAAGGCGCACTTCACCTTCGAATTCGACGGCAGCGAACGCGGTCTCAGCCGGGTGGACGAAGAGGGGAAAGGCAATCCGGGTCTGCTCGCGGTCACCGACGGCAGCAAGGGCGCAGGCTTCCCCAACCTGATGCCGCGCACGCTGGCGCTGTCGGCGTTCACCATGATCGTGCACCCGGCCGTCACGGTTCCGAACCTGACCATCCAGCAGATTCGCGATCTGTACGCGGGCCGGGTGGCCAACTGGTCGCAGCTCGGCGGCCCGGATCAGGCTGTGCGCGTGGTGAATCGGCCGGTCGGGTCGGGCAGCCGTGACGCCTTCCGCACGCGGATCCTCGGCGACGAGCAGCCCCCTGCGCCGCCCGCCACCGTTTGCCGCACCGTCATGACCGCATCCGGTCCGGCCTTCTGCGAGGTGCCCGTCACCAAGGACATGCTCAAAGCCGTCGCGGAGCTGCCCGGAGCCATCGGGTACAGCGAATACTCCGACGCGGCAAAGGCTTCCGGAGTCAAGGCGATCACCATCGACGGTCATGCCGCCACCCGGGAAGAGGTGCTCGCGCGCAACTACCCGTTCTGGAGCGTCGAATACGCCTACAGCTACGACGAACTGCCCGCCGACTCCCTGGCCGCCGCTTTCCTGCGCTATCTGACCGACAAGGCCGGGAAGGACGTGCTGCGCTCGTACGGGAACACTCCGTGCGGCGAGCTGTCCGACCCGACCTCGTGCACACCCGGTAGGTGACTCAGCCCCTGACCGGGTACTTGCCGTCCAGGTCGAGGTTGAGTTCGACCACGTTCACGCGAGGTTCACCGAAGAATCCGAGATCGCGACCGTAGCTGTGCGCCTCGACCACGGCCTTGATCTGATCGGGAGACACCTTGCGCGCCTCGGCGACCCGCGCGATCTGGAGGTCCGCGTACTGCGGCGAGATATTCGGGTCGAGGCCGCTGCCGCCGGCGGTGACGGCGTCAGCGGGTACGGCCGGCCGCGCGGGCGCGTCACCACGGATCGGGACCATGCGGCCGAGCGAGTAGTCCTCGCCCGCTGCGGCGCACTCCACCCGCACACCCAGGTAGGTGGCCAGGAACGGCCGCTGGGTCACCGCGCAGAACTCGTTGACGCTCACCACCTTCGCCGGCTGCTCGACCTCACCATCGGCCGCGCGCGGTCCGATCACCGACAGCACCGCGCCGACCCCGCCGGGCGTGCAGAACGGCCGGCTGCCGTCCACGCCCTCGAGTTCGCCGATGGCCTTGCTGCGAGCGCACACCGTGGTCAGCAACGCGGGCTTGTCCGGCGCACTGTCCACCATCGACTCCGGTCCGAGATTGCTCGCCCCGGAAGCGGTCGGGTCGTAGCCGCTGCTGCCCGCCGCCGACGGCCGGCTCTGGAAGTACTGCACCAGCACCTTCCCGCCGGCATCGGTGAACGACTGCCCGATCAGGCTGGAGCCCACCACCTTCCCGTCCCGCTCGATGAGCGACCCGTCGGCCTTGTCCTTCAGCCCGGGCAGTTGGGCGACCGCGAAAACCGCCACCGGATAGACGATTCCGGTGATGACGGTGAGCACCAGCAGCGCGCGCAGGGCGGCCAGATGTTGCCGAATCCAAGTTGACATGCGCATTTCAGGACATCCCGGGGAGGAATTGGACGACGAGGTCGATCAGCTTGATGCCGATGAACGGGGCGATGATGCCGCCCACGCCGTACACGGACAGGTTGCGGCTCAACAACTTCGAGGCCGCGGCGGGTTTGTAGGCGACGCCGCGCAGGGCCAGCGGAATCAACGCCACGATGACCAGGGCATTGAAGATGACCGCGGACAGGATGGCCGACTGCGGGGTGGCCAGGCGCATGATGTTGAGCAGGTCCAGGCCGGGGTACAGGGCCACGAACAGCGCCGGAATGATGGCGAAGTACTTGGCGATGTCGTTGGCGATGGAGAACGTGGTCAATGCGCCGCGGGTGATCAGCAACTGCTTGCCGATCTCGACGATCTCGATCAGCTTGGTCGGATCCGAATCCAGGTCCACCATATTGCCCGCCTCCTTGGCGGCGGACGTGCCGGTGTTCATGGCCACGCCGACATCGGCCTGCGCGAGCGCGGGCGCGTCATTGGTGCCGTCACCGGTCATGGCGACCAGGCGGCCACCGGCCTGCTCCTTCTTGATCAGCTCCAGCTTGTCCTCGGGCGTGGCCTCGGCGAGGAAGTCGTCGACGCCCGCCTCATCGGCAATGGCCTTGGCGGTCAACGGATTATCGCCGGTGATCATGACGGTGCGAATGCCCATGCGGCGCATCTCGTCGAAGCGTTCCCGCATGCCCTGCTTCACCACATCCTTGAGATGGATGACGCCGAGCAGCCGCGCCTTGCCGTCCTTGATCTCCGCGACCACCAAAGGCGTTCCGCCGGAAGCGGAGATGCCGTCCACGGTGACGCCGATCTCCTCCGGCACCACGCCGTCGTGACCGCGCACCCATTCGACGACCGCGCTGGCCGCACCCTTGCGCAGCTGGTGCCCGCCTGACAGGTCCACACCCGACATGCGGGTCTGGGCGGTGAACTCCACCCAGGTGGCCCCGGTCAGCTCACCGGGCGTGCGCTCGCGCTTGTGGTACGCCTGCTTGGCGTACACCACGATGGAGCGCCCCTCCGGGGTTTCGTCGGCGAGGCTGGAAAGCTGTGCGGCATCGGCGATCTCGTCGTGGGTGACGCCCGGCATGGGCACGAAGTCCGCGGCTTGGCGATTACCCAGGGTGATGGTGCCGGTCTTGTCCAGCAGCAGCGTGTTCACATCACCGGCGGCCTCGACCGCGCGGCCCGACATGGCCAGCACATTGCGCTGCACCAGGCGGTCCATCCCGGCGATGCCGATGGCCGAGAGCAGTGCGCCGATGGTGGTCGGGATCAGGCAGACCAGCAGCGACACCATCACGATGCCGCTGATGCCGTCCCCGGTCAGCGAAATACTGTCCGGCACACCCGGCAGGCTGATCTTGGAGTAGATGGCCAGCGGCTGCAAGGTCACCACCGCGAACACGAAGATGATGGTCAGCGCGGCGAGCAGGATGTTCAGCGCGATCTCGTTCGGCGTCTTCTGCCGCGACGCGCCCTCCACGAGCGCGATCATCTTGTCGATGAACGAACCGCCCGGCTCCTGGGTGATCTTCACGACGATCCGGTCGGAGAGCACCGTGGTGCCCCCGGTGACCGCGGAACGGTCCCCGCCGGATTCCCGGATCACCGGCGCGGATTCCCCGGTGATGGCCGACTCGTCCACCGACGCAATGCCTTCCACCACATCGCCGTCACCCGGAACGACCTGACCGGCCTCGACCACCACGTAGTCCCCGCGCCGTAGCTCCGGCGCGGCCACCCGCTCCTCGACGATCCGCGCCCCCGGCGACCAGTTCGCCAGACGACGAGCAACGGTGTCGGTCTTGGCCTTTCGCAGCGTATCCGCCTGCGCCTTGCCGCGCCCCTCGGCCACAGCTTCGGCCAGATTCGCGAAAAGCACAGTAGCCCACAGCCATACGACGATCGCCCAGCCGAAGAAGCTCGGATCGGCAATGGCCAGCATGGTCGACCACACCGCCCCGATCTCCACGATCAGCATGACGGGATTACGCCACAGCGTGCGCGGGTCCAGCTTCTTGACGGCGTCCGGCAACGACCTCAGCAACATCTGCGGGTCGAACAGGCCGCTCGATACCCGCCCCTGACGCGAGGTTTCACCCTCCGCAGTGTGTTCGACAGTGGGAGCAGACATCAAATTTCCTCCGTGGACATCCACAACTTCACCCGAGACGAAGACTTGTTTCGGCAAACCCCATCGGGGCTTCGAACATACGTGCTATCTTGTGGGTTATGTCTACCGCTGTTGTGAAGCGGGGCTTCCGATTCCGCTTCTATCCGACACCAACGCAAGAGGCCGAACTGGCACGCACCTTTGGATGCGTTCGGAAGGTCTACAACCTTGCGTTGGAGATACGCTCGCAAGCGTGGCAGCAGGATCGACAGCGGGTTACTTTTAACGACACGTCGGCCATGTTGACGTTGTGGAAACAGACCGAGGAACTCGCCTTCCTCAACGATGTCGCAGCAGTTCCGATGCAACAGGCGCTCCGCCACCTTCAATCTGCATTCACCGCATTCTGGGAAAAACGTGCACGCTTTCCCCGATTCAAGACTCGCAAGAATTCTCGAGCTAGCGCAGAATACACACGCAGCGGATTCCGCTGGAGGAGCGGTCAACTCACTCTCATGAAGATTACCGGGCCGCTCGACATCGTCTGGTCTCGTCCCCTCCCGGAAGGCATGGAACCATCCACAGTCACCGTGTCCAAGGACAGAGCAGGTCGCTGGTTCGTTTCGATGCGATGTGACGATCCGGGCATACGATTTCTCCCACAAGTCGATTCGGCGATTGGAATCGACGCGGGATTGAACTCGCTGGTTACGCTGTCCACCGGCGAGAAGATCGCTAATCCTAGATACGAGGAGCGCGATCGCGCTCGACTCGCGAAAGCTCAGCGGACACTGCACCGTAAGGCCGTTGGATCGAACAACCGAAACAAGGCTCGCGGGAAGGTGGCGCGCATCCATGCTCGAATCGCAGATCGTCGACGAGACTTCCTGCACAAACTGACCACCCGACTCGTGCGTGAAAACCAAACGCTCGCGATCGAGGATCTTCGGGTCAGTAACATGGTCAAGAATCACAACGTTGCCCGCGCGATCTCCGATGCGAGCTGGCGAGAATTCCGAACCATGCTGGAGTACAAAGCAAGTTGGTACGGTCGCACCGTTGTCGTCGTCGACCGCTGGTACCCGTCGTCGAAGCTGTGCTCGAATTGCGGGAACACTGCCGAGTCCATTCCATTGCAAATTCGCACTTGGACTTGCGGATCCTGCGGCAGCAAACACGATCGAGATGTGAATGCCGCGAGGAACATTCTGGCCGCCGGGTCGGCGGTGACAGTCTGTGGAGACGGTGTAAGACCTCTTCGGAGAATTCCGGACGGGCAGTCGTCGATGAAGCAGAAAACCTTGGCCCGCAAGGCCCAAGACTTCCTGTCCATTCGATAGGAGGGAGGCCAAGTCAGTGAATTCCTTCGGCGAGCGGCCCGAGCGCCAGCGCGGGCAGGAAGGTGAGGGCGACCAGGATGACGGTCACGCCGACGACCATGCCGACGAACTGCGGGCGATGGGTCGGCAGGGTGCCGATCGATTCCGGGGTGTGGCCCTGCTGGGCGAGGGAACCGGCCAGGGCGAGCACGAAGATGATCGGCAGGAAGCGGCCGAACAGCATGGCCAGGCCGAGGGCGGTGTTGAACCACTCGGTATTGCCGGTCAGGCCGGCGAAGGCGGAGCCGTTGTTGTTGGCCGCGGAAGTGAAGGCGTACAACACTTCAGACAATCCGTGCGGGCCGCTGTTGAGCATTCCGGCGCGCTGGCCCGGCATGGCCATGGCGACGGCGGTGCCGATCAGCACCACCAGCGGCGAGATCAGGAAATAGGCCGCGGCCAGCTTGATCTCGCGCGGGGTGATCTTCTTGCCCAGGTACTCCGGGGTGCGGCCCACCATCAGGCCCGCGATGAAGACGGTGATGACCGCGAGGATCAGCATGCCGTACAGGCCCGAGCCGGTGCCGCCCGGCGCGACCTCGCCCAGTTGCATATTGAACATGGTCATCAGGCCGCCGAGGCTGGTGTACGAATCGTGGAACGAGTCCACCGCACCGGTCGAGGTGAGTGTGGTCGCGGTGGCGAAGGTCGCCGAATCGCTCACGCCGAAGCGGGTTTCCACGCCCTCCATGGACGCGCCGATCGCGGTCGGCACGGTGCCGTGATGCTGCAACTGGAACGCGTTGGTCAGGGTCAGGCTCAGGATGGCGAGCGTGCCCATGACCGCCACGATGGCGTAGCCCTGCTTCTTCGAGCCGACCATGCGGCCGAAGGTGCGCGGCAGCGAGAACGAGATCACCAGCAGCAGGAAGATCTCGATCCAGTTGGTCCAGGTTGTCGGGTTCTCGAACGGGTGCGCGGAATTGGCGTTGTAGAAGCCGCCGCCGTTGGTGCCCAGTTCCTTGATGACCTCCTGGCTGGCCACCGGGCCGCCCGGAATCGTCTGCTGCGCACCGGCGACCGTCTGCGCCACCTGATCGTGCAGGTGGAAGTTCTGTACGGCGCCACCGGCGACCAGCACGATGGCGGCCACGAAGGCGAGCGGCAGCAGAATGCGGATGGATCCCCTCACCAGATCCACCCAGAAGTTGCCGAGATCGCCGGTGTGCTTGCGCGCGAAGGCCCGCACCAGCGCCACCGCGACGGCGATGCCCACCGCCGAGGAGACGAAGTTCTGCACCGCCAGCCCGGCCATCTGCACCAGGTGCCCCTGGGTCGATTCGCCGGAGTAGTTCTGCCAGTTCGTGTTCGTCACGAAACTGACCGCGGTGTTCCAGGCCAGCGCCGGGGTCATCTCGGTCGCCGGATCGTTCAGGTGCAAAGGCAGTTTGCCCTGAATCAGCTGGAAGAAGAACAGGAACAGAATGCTGACCGCCGAGAAGGCCAGCACGCTACGCGCGTACACCGCCCACGTCATCTCCACGCCCGGCTGCACGCCGATCAGCCGGTAGATGAAACGCTCTGCGCGCGAATGCTTCTCGCCGCTGTACACCCGGTACATGTAATCGCCCAGCGGCACATGCACCACGGCCAGCGCGAGGATCAGGGCCGCCGCGAAGACGATCCCCGCTGAAGTCGTGCTCACTTAGAACCTCTCCGGGAACAACAGCGCCGCGATCAGATAGACGGCGATGCCGACGGCCAGAATCAGACCGATAACGTTCTGCGTCACAGCCGTTCCACCCCGCGCTGGATCAGGCCGAGCAGGGCGAACAACGCCACCGTCAGCACCGTGAACACCACGACGGACATGTATCGAAACCTCTCTACGTCGATGACGCACCGCAAGGTGCGCCGGAGCGAGTCAAGCGTTCGATAGGGGCGATTCCGAGGTCCTTTACGGGTTCTTAGCGCCGCGAAGCGTCGCCTTGACGTTCCACATACGGATTTCCCGGTGTGTCGTCGCGATCTCGTCAAGGACCGTCCGGTACCCGTAAAGAAACCGTCAGGACCAGGCGATTCCGGTGTGCCGGCGGTAGAACGGACACGCCCGGGTGCGCACCCCATGCGCATCCGCGCCCACCCCACCCACGAGAACAAGGAGCAGGCCGTGCCGGATTTAGCGGTCACATTGATGGTGATTCTGGGCTTCGTGGCTGCCGCGATGTTGCTGCGCACCCTGGCCGCCGCCGAGGCGAATCGTGACCGCACCCGCGCGGCCCGTCCGAGTCCGCGCGGCCTACCCGCGATGATGGACGAGTGAAACGCGGTCAACTACGCATCTATCTGGGCGCTGCCCCCGGTGTGGGCAAGACGTTCTCGATGCTTTCGGAGGCACACCGGCGGCTCGAACGCGGACGCGATCTGGTCGCGGCCGTGGTCGAGACGCACGGGCGGGCCAAGACCGCGGAGTTGCTGGCCGGGATCGAGCGGATTCCGCCGAAGCTGATCGAGTATCGCGGGACGAGCATGCCGGAACTGGATGTGGAGGCGGTGCTGCGGCGGCGGCCGGCGGTGGTGCTGGTGGATGAGCTCGCGCACACCAATGTGCCCGGCGGCAAGCACGAGAAGCGGTGGCAGGATGTGCACGAGATCCTGGACGCGGGGATCGATGTGATCTCCACGGTGAACGTGCAGCATCTCGAGAGCCTCAATGACGTGGTGCAGCAGATCACCGGGGTGGTGCAGCGGGAAACCGTGCCGGACTGGGTGGTTCGCCAGGCCGATCAGGTCGAGCTGGTGGACATCACGCCGGAAGCGTTGCGGCGCAGGCTTTCCCACGGGAACGTGTATGCCGCCGATCGGGCGGACGCGGCGCTGCGCAATTACTTCCGGCCCGGGAATCTGACGGCGCTGCGTGAGCTGGCGCTGTTGTGGCTGGCCGATCAGGTCGATGCGGCGCTCGCCAAATACCGGGAAGACCACAAGATCACCGACACCTGGGAGGCGCGGGAGCGGGTCGTGGTGGCGGTGACCGGCGGCCCGGAATCGGAGACCATCGTGCGGCGGGCCAGCCGGATCGCGGCCAAATCCAGTGCCGAACTCATCGTGGTGCACGTGGTGCGCGGGGACGGGCTGGCCGGGGTGTCGACGCAGCGGCTGAACCGGCTGCGTGATCTGGCCACCGGACTCGACGCCGGCCTGCACACCGTCACCGGCGAGGACGTGCCCACGGCGCTACTGGAATTCGCGCGTCAGGTGAACGCCACCCAGCTGGTGCTCGGTACCTCGCGGCGCTCCCGCTGGGCGCGCATGCTCGACGAGGGCATCGGCGCATCGGTAGTGCAGGAGTCGGGGAAGATCGACGTGCATATGGTCACCCACGAGGAAGCCAATCCCGGGTTCCGCTGGTCCTCGCTCGCCCCGCGCGAACGACTGCTCGGTTCGTGGCTGGCCGCGCTGGTGGTGCCGTCGGCGATCTGCGGCATCCTGCTGTGGC
Organism: Nocardia inohanensis NBRC 100128; assembly: GCF_001612945.1. GTDB lineage: Bacteria > Actinomycetota > Actinomycetes > Mycobacteriales > Mycobacteriaceae > Nocardia > Nocardia inohanensis. Next base: position 335,919 of record NZ_BDBK01000016.1, on the reverse strand, counting down.
TGGATCAATGGCTGGATCTGGGCGGCGAGAGCGCGCTGTTCTTCATCGGCGTCATCGCGGTGTCACTGCTCGGCGGCGTCGCCCCGGCGGCCCTGTCCGCCTTGCTCTCCGGGATTCTGCTGAACTGGTTCTTCACCGAGCCGCGCTACAGCCTCACCATCGCCGAGCTCGACAATTTCCTCACCATCGTGGTGCTGCTGGTGGTCGCGGTGGCGGTAGCGGCGCTGGTGGATGTGGCGGCCAAGCGAACTCGCGAGGCGCGCAAGGCATCCCGGCAGGCCGAGCTGCTGACGCTGTTCGCGGGCGCGGTGCTGCACGGGGCGGATCTGCCCGCGCTGCTGGAGCGGGCGCGCGAAACCTTCAACCAGAACTCGGTCAGTTTGATCACCGATCAGGAGGTGATCGCTTCCGTCGGTGCCGATCCCGCGACCAAGGTGTGCGACGCCGAGACCGCACTCGAAGCCGGCGACGATATGCACTGGCTGCTGCTGTGCGGCAACTCGCTCTCCGCCGCCGACCGCATGGTGCTGGGGGCGGTCGCGAATCAGGCCGCGGGACTGGTACATCAGAAGCGATTGCGCGAGGAGGCCAGTGCCGCGCAGGCGGTGCTGGAGGCCGACAAACTGCGCCGCGCCCTGCTGTCGGCGGTCAGCCACGATCTGCGCACCCCGCTCGCCGCGGCCAAGGCGGCGGTCTCCAGCCTGCGCAGCGACGATGTCGAGTTCTCGCCCGAGGACACCGCCGAATTACTGGAAACCATCGAGGAATCCGTGGATCAGCTGACCACGCTGGTCGGCAACCTTCTCGACTCCTCCCGCCTGGCGGTCGGCGTGATCCAGCCGCAGATGCGCGAGGTGTACCTCGACGAGGTGGTGCATCACGCCCTGATGAGCATGGGCACCCGCGGCCTGCGCCGCACCGCCCGCGACCGGGTGAAGGTGAATGTCGACGCCATCTCGGTGACCGCGGATGCCGGTCTGCTGGAACGGGTCCTGGCCAACCTCATCGACAATGCGGTCCGCTACTCCCCCGGCGACTCCCCGATCCAGGTGGCCGCCGAACGCACCGGCGAACGCGTCGCCGTCACCGTCGTCGACTCCGGCCCCGGCGTCCCCACCGGCCTGGAAGACCAGCTCTTCGAACCCTTCCAGCGCCTCGGCGACCGCGACAACTCCACCGGCGTCGGCCTCGGCCTCTCGGTCGTGCGCGGCTTCGTGGACGCCATGGGCGGCACCGTGCACGCCGAACCCACCCCCGGCGGCGGCCTGACAATGGTCATCGACCTCCCCGCCGGCAACGAACAGGAGCCTCAGTGAGCAACCCGGCCGCCGCGCCGATCAAAGTCCTGGTCGTCGATGACGAACCACAGATCCTGCGCGCCCTGCGTATCAATCTGTCCGTCCGCGGCTACGAGGTCACCACCGCCGCCAACGGCGCGGCGGCCCTGCGCGCGGCCGCCGAGAAACACCCCGACGTAGTCGTCCTGGACCTCGGCCTCCCCGACATGGACGGCATCGAAGTCCTGGCCGGCCTGCGCGGCTGGACCTCCACCCCCGTCATCGTCCTCTCCGCCCGCACCGACTCCTCCGACAAGGTCGAAGCCCTCGACGCCGGAGCCGACGACTACGTCACCAAACCCTTCGGCATGGACGAACTGCTGGCCCGCCTCCGCGCCGCCGTCCGCCGCTCCGCCTCCACCACCGAACCCGCCGAACCGGTCATCGAAACCCCCTCCTTCACAGTGGATCTCGCCGCCAAACAGGTAATCCGCCACGGCAAGACCGTCCACCTCACCCCCACCGAATGGGGCGTCCTGGAAATGCTCGTCCGCAACCGCGGCAAGCTGGTCGGCCGCCGCGAACTCCTGCGCGAAGTCTGGGGCCCCGCCTACGCCACCGAAACCCACTACCTCCGCGTGTATCTCGCTCAATTGCGGCGCAAACTCGAAGACGACCCCTCGAACCCCAAGCACCTACTCACCGAAGCCGGCATGGGCTACCGCTTCCAGTTGTGAAGGCGCTCAACGGGACAGGCGCAGGGGCAGGGACTTCAGGCCGTTGTTGAGGTTGGAGCGGATGCGCTTGGCGTCACCTGTCTGTTCGATGGCGGGGAAGGTCGTGAGGAGTTCTTCGAAGAAGATGCGGCCTTCCAGGCGGGCCAGGTGGACGCCGAGGCAGAAGTGCTGGGCCAGGCCGAAGGAGAGGTGGGGGTTGGGGTTTCGGCGGATGTCGAAGGTTTGAGGGTTCGCGAAGACGTCTTCGTCGCGGTTGGCGGAGGTGTACCACATGGCTACCTTGTCGCCGGATTTGATCGGGGTGCCGTTGATTTCGGTGTCGGCGGTGGCGGTACGGCGGAAGTAGTGCAGGGGGTTGGCGTAGCGGAGGATCTCCTCCACCGCGCCGGGGATGAGGGACGGGTTGTCGCGTAGGGCCTGAAGCTGGGCGGGGTGCTGGAGCAGCAGTTGCAGGCCCGAGGAGAGCATGGTTTTGGTGGTGTCGTTGCCTGCTGTCACCAACTGGGTGAAGAAGCTGCCGAATTCCAGGTCGGACATGGGGTTTCCGCCGAAATTGCCGGCGAGGATCAGGGAGGTGAGGTCGGCGGCGGGAGGTTCGGTGCGGCGGCGCATGGAGAATTGGATGGCGTAGATGGCCATTTTGGTGACCTCGGCGGTGGCGTCGAAATCGCCCACCAGGTCCGGATCCTGTTGGCTGACCGATTGTTCGGCCCACCGGCGGAGGCTGGGCCAGTCTTCGGCGGGGATGCCGAAGAGGCCGCCCACCACTTGGCTGGGCAGGACTCCGGCTACGTCGTGGACGAATTCGACTTCGCCGTCCACGTTTTCCAGCAGGGCGCGGGTCAATTCGCGGATGCGGTCGGCCAGGTCGCCGATCACACGGGATTTGAAGTGTTCGGCGAGGGGTTTGCGGTATTCGGTATGGCGGGGCGGGTCCATCATCAGGAGCATGTTGCGGGTTTGCTCGAGTCGTTCGGGGGGCTGGTTCTCCAGGATCACGCCCTCGCGTTCGGCGGAGAACAGCAGCGGGTTACGGGCCACGTGGGCGACGTCCGCGTGTTTGAGGACGGCCCAGTAGCCGGGTTCACCGGGCATGTCCTGCCAGTACACGGGCTGCGTGCGGCGCAGTTCGGCGAAGATCTCGTGGATCGGCCCGTCCACGTACAGCTGCGGATCGTAGATGTCCTCGACCGTGCTCACGGCCCACCTCGGTATTCACTTGCGAGTGTTCGGCTTCCACGCCCGACGCTAGCGAGCGGTGGTGATTCGCACGGCGGTTCCCGGGGGCCGTCTCACTGAATGGACACCGCGTCAGTGAATAGACAGCACGGACAGGGTCATAGGTAGGGGTCGGCGATCTCGCGCAGTCTCGTGAGGGCATCGCGCAACTGCCCCATGCGCTTCGGGCCCAGATGCGCGGCCCATTCGTCCTGGATCGAGGTGGCGATACGGTTCGAGAAATCGGCCATGGCCTGCCCGCGCGCACTCAGCTTGATCAGCCGGGCCCGGCCGTCGGTGGGGTCCGGCACCCGTTCCACGTAGCCGGTCCGCTCCATCTGATCGATCAGGAAGCCGGCGGTCTGCTTGGTGATCTGTGCGCGTTCGGCGAGCACGGTCAGCCGGGTGCCCTCCGGGTCGATCTGCGCGGCCAGCCGGCCCTGCGCCACCGTGATGTCGCCGTGCCCGGATTCGGCCAGGGCATCGAAGATCCGGCTCTCCATGGAGCGGTGGGCGATCATCATCAACAGGCCCACATTCAGCTCGTCGGCGGCCATTCCACTCCTTGACGATAGTCAGACTCTCTGACTATATTAGTCAGACACGCTGACTAATACTACGGGAGGCACCCGATGTCGGCACCCACCCCATACGTCGAACTCTTCGTCGATCCGCCCTGCCCCTACACCTGGATCGCCTATCGCTGGCTCGGCGAGGTCGCCCGCCGGCAACCCCTCGAACTACATCTGCGATTGATGAGCCTGGCTCGCCTCAACGCCGGGCAGCGCCTGGCCCCCGACCAGCGCCGCCAGATCCGGCGCGCCACCGATATGACCCGGGTGGCCGCCGCCGTCCAGCAGCTCTACGGCGAGCAGTCGCTACGCGACTTCTACTCCGCCGCAGCCGGATTCCTGTTCGCCCCCGAGCACACCGACGTGGTGCTGCGCGGCCGCCGCGATCCCCGCCCCTGGTCCGAACTGCTCGAAAAAGCCATCGCCGCAGGACTTTTCGAAGCCGGGCTACCCGCCGCGCTCGCCGCGGCCGGCCGCACCGACCGCTACGACGCGACGCTGTACGCCAGCCACGACGAGGCCATCGCCACCGTCGGGGCAGATGTCGGCACCCCGGTGCTGCGCATCGACGGCCACGCCTGCTTCGGCCCGGTACTGGCCTCGGTCCCGCGCGGTGCGCACGCGGTAGCACTGTTCGAATCAGTGCAAGCGCTCGCCGCCTACCCGGACTTCTTCGAGCTCAAGCGAACTCGGCGTCCGGTCCTCGACTTCCATTGAATCCCAGTGAGGTGACCGTCATGGATCGCGAATCCAGTTGGCAGGTAATCGAACAGCAGCGGCTGGCCATCGCCGACCTGGTGGAACAGCTCTCCCCGGAAGAACTGCGCACGCCATCGCTCTGCACCGGCTGGAGCGTGCGGACGGTCGCCCTGCACGTGGCCGCAACCCCGGTGGCTCCGCCGCTGATCAAACTGCTGCCCTTCGCCTTCCGCGCCCGAGGCGACTACAACCGCATGGTCGACATGCTGACCCGGCATTTCGCGCAGGACCCGGACTTCGAGCCGGTCGCCCTGCTGCGCGCGCACGCGGCCTCGCGGAAACTGCCGAAGCTCACCAACTATCGCAATATCCTCTTCGACAGCATCGTGCACGGACAGGACATCGCCATCCCACTGGGCCGCACCCTGCCGGTGGCGCCCGAGGCCGCGGCCGCCGCGGCCGACCGGGCCGTGCAGGTCGGGCGACCGGTGTGGGACAAGCATCGGCTGGACGGACTGCGCCTCGTCGCCACCGACACCGGCTGGAGTCACGGCAGCGGCGCAGAGATTCGCGGGCCGATGCTCGCGCTGCTGCTCCTGATCACCTGCCGCCCAGCCGGATTCGCGCAAGTATCCGGTCCGGGCGTGGAGATCCTGCGCGCCCGGCTCCAACCCGCACCCGCCGGATCCGACGCCCCACCACCTCGAGGCTAGCCCGCGCATGGCCGGCGCCGGCGACGCCCGGCGGGGTGGAGTCGACGGCGCCGGCCGGGGCGGCGGGGCGCGCGGACCATCGAGTGGGCGATCAGCGACGATGGGACGCATGCCAGCAGCAGCCATCGTCTTCGATATGGACGGCGTACTCATCGACACCGAACCGATCTGGGAAGAGGTGCGCCGCGGCTATATCGACGAGCTGCACGGCCGCTGGCTGCCCGGCACCCAGGACCGGCTGATGGGCATGAGCACCGCCGAATGGGCGAACTACCTCAGCACCGATCTCCTCGACGGCAAACGCACCCCGGACCAGGTCGCCGACGACGTCATCACCTGGATGGCCGACCGCTACGCCGACCATCTCCCGCTGCTGCCCGACGCCGTGGACACCGTGCGGCGACTGGGCGCGGACTACCCACTCGGACTCGCCAGTTCCTCACCCCGCCGCCTGATCGACGTGGTGCTCGGGCACATGGGTGTGCGAGACCTGTTCCACACCACCGTCTCCACCGAGGAGGTCGAACGTGGCAAGCCCGCCCCCGACGGCTATCTCGCCGCGGCCGCCGGGCTCGGCATCGCCCCGGAGCTCTGCGTGGCGATCGAGGACTCCAGCAACGGCCTCCGCTCGGCCGCCGCCGCGGGTATGACGGTTATCGCCGTCCCGCACCACCGCTATCCCCCGGCCCCAGATGCCATGGCGTTGGCCGCCTACACCGCGGACACCGGCTTGAATGAACTCACCCCCGAACTGATCAACGCCCTCATCAGCTGACGAGCCCGGCCGCGCACCGCGGTACGCCCCTACGCCATGAGCACCGCGGGTAGATCGGGCGCGGGATCTCCCGGCCGGCTCGAGCGCGTCCCGTACGCCGCCCCACGTGGCACGCCACACCCCTCGTAGCCTGGCCTGCTCTGGCCGGATCTCACCGGTCAGCCGGAACGGTTCGCAGCCCGGCGCGACCTGCGTCACCACGGCGGAATTCGCGTGCGGGCGCGGGTGTTTCCGACTCTGCGGCGGACGAGTAGCGCCCGCCACGGAGGCACACGCGGGCGATGTCCGGTATGCGCGGATGACCCTCGCACCGGGCGCGCCGAGCTAATGGGAGGATCGTGGCTATGTCCGAGCAGACCGCCGCACCGCAGACCGTCGCCCCAGCTACCACCGCCGAGCCGGTAGAGCTGTGGGCCGAGCGCACCGGGCCGCGCGCCTACACCGGCCGCAACAACCGCGGCGGCGAGGTGCTGATCGCCTCGCAGGGCGTGCCGGGCGCGTTCACGCCGGGTGAGCTGCTGAAGATCGCGCTCGCGGGGTGCACCGGGTTGAGCGCCGACTTCACGCTCTCGCGCAAGCTGGGCGAGAGCTTCGATGCCACGGTGCGGGTTTCGGGGGACGCCGATCGGGAGAACGAGGTGTACCCGGAGCTGAACGAGGTCCTGGAACTGGATCTCAGCGAGCTGGACGAGGCCACCCGCGAGCGTTTGCTGGTCGCGGCGCAGCGCTCCATCGACCGGGTGTGCACGGTGGGCCGGACCCTGAAGGCCGGGACCACGGTCAATCTGACCTTCAAGATCGACGAATGACGGGCGGCCCGGTGCGGCTCAGCGCCTGGGTGCACGGAACCGTCCAAGGGGTCGGATTCCGCTGGTGGACACGGTCGCGGGCACTCGAGCTCGGGCTCACCGGGTACGCGCGCAACCATCGCGACGGCCGGGTGCACGTGATCGCCGAAGGCGCGCGGGCCGACTGCGAATCCTTGCTCACCCTGCTACGTTCCGGGAATACTCCGGGGCGGGTGGACCTGGTTGTGGAAGACTGGGGCACCCCACAGGGCGGTATGAGCGGATTCGAGGAGCGTTAGTGCGCGGAGAGTTCAAGGAGTCGATCGTTGGCCGTTGAACGCTTCGGCGGCAAACCGGACGATCCGGATCGCCCCTCCGAAAACGGTCCCGCCGAGGATGATTCGCGGCTGACGGCATCCGACACCGGGCCGACCGAGACCACCCACAAACTCCCCAACGAGGCGATTCCGGACGCGCCGGGCCCAGCTCCGGACGCGCCCACCACGCCGTATCCGTACCCGCCCACCGCGCCCGCGCCGGGCACCCAGGCCGCGCCGATTCCCGGTATGCCCGTGCCGGGCGCGCCGGTCCCCGCGGTTCCCCCCGCCCCCAAGCGCGGCAGCATGTCGCGGCAGGAGGCCGGGGTCACCCAGCCGCGCCCGCCGTCGGTGGCCGAGGCGCGCGCCCGGGACAAGGCGCGCAAGCGCGCCGAGGAGCAGCAGCGCGCGGAGGCCGACGCGGCCGAGAACAAGCGGAAGAAGCGCAAGAAGCTGCTGATCGGCGGCATCGCGGTGGTCGGCGTGGCCGGCCTGGTCGGCGGCGGCTATCTCGCCTACAGCGCGCTCACCGGGCCCGACGTCACCGCCTACTGCACCATCGTCGCCCAGAAGGGGCAGGTGGTCGATCTGGGCAACGGGCAGACCATCACCGCCGACCACGACGATCAGGAGATCGTGGTGCCCGACGACAGCTGCCAGAAGGCCACCGCCTCCGGCACTTCCGGCACCTATCACGGCGGCGGCATCTACATCTTCAACGGCGGCCAGTACCGCTACTACTACGGCGGCGGCAACAACACCATCGGCAAGGCGCCCAGCGGCGGCACCACGGTGAAACCGAAGGGCGCGAGCATCACCACCAAGAGCGGCACCACCATCCAGCGCGGCGGGCTCGGCTCCAAGTCGAGCGGCGGCGGCTCGTAATGCGGCGGGTACGCGGCACGCCCCGTCCGGGCTGGCAGCAGATCATCGAAAGCCAAGGGCTGGTTTACGGTTCGCCCGGCCGCGACGCCTCCGGGCAGCCGCGCCCGTACTGGGACGAATCGGTGCATTACGAGTTCGACATGGCCGAGATCCTGGCGCTGGAAGCCCAGGTCGAGGTGCTGCACACCATGTGCCTGCACGCCGTCGAACAGATCGTGCTCACCGAACGCTTCGCCGATTTCGGTCTGCCGCAATGGAGTTGGGAACACATCGCCAACTCCTGGAAGCGCTCCGATCCGCACATCTACGGCCGCTTCGATCTGCGCTACGACGGGCGCGGACCGGCGAAGCTGCTGGAGTACAACGCCGATACGCCCACCTCCCTGCTGGAGGCGGCGATCGTGCAGTGGCACTGGCTGACCGACACGCACCCGGACGACGATCAATGGAATTCGTTGCACGAGAAGCTGGTCGAACGCTGGGGCGAGGTGCGCGAGCTGCTGCCGACCGCCGAACTGCACTTCACCTGGTCCGGCGCCGACGCCTCCGGTGAGGACAATGTCACCACCGCGTACATGCAGGAGACCGCCGCCGAAGCCGGCTTCGACACCATCGCGCTGCCCATCGAGGAGCTCGGATTCGATACCGAGCTCGAACGTTTCGTGGATCTGGCCGAAGCGCCCGTCGATTCGATCTTCAAGCTCTACCCGTGGGAATGGGTCCTCGACGACGACTTCGGCAAGCGGGTCGTGCAATCGCTGCCGCAGTCCATGTGGCTGGAACCGCTGTGGAAGACGCTGCTGTCCAACAAGGCCCTGCTCGCGGTCATGTGGGAGATGTACCCGGGACACCCCAACCTGCTCCCCACCTACCTCGACGATCCGCACGAGCTGACCGAGTACATTCGCAAACCGAAGCTGGGCCGCGAGGGCGCGAACATGACCATCGTGGGCGCGGGCCTGGAGACCGCCACCGGCGGCGTGTACGGCGCCGAAGGCTACGTCTACCAATTGCTGGACCCGCTACCGGAATTCGACGGGATGCGGCCCGTGCTGGGCGCCTGGATCGTCGGCGACACCTCCGCCGGGCTGGGCATCCGCGAAACCGCCGGTTTGATCACCGACGACGGCGCGGCCTTCGTCCCGCATCGCATCCCGCAGTCCTGACCCCACTACCAGTTCGACCCACCACCCTGGAGGACCAAGAATGACCACCACTCTCGCGCTCGAAGCGGGGTACTGGAGTTCGCTCGGCCGTGGCGTAGGCGCGATCCTCCTCTACGCGCTGGTCGGCCTGGTGCTCATGCTCGTCGGCTTCTACGCCGTCGACCTGACCACGCCCGGCAGCCTGCGCGCCATGGTGGCGCAGGGGCTGCCGAACGCGGTCGTCGTGAGCGCGGCGGGCATGCTGTCGATGGCGTTCATCGTGGTGCTGGCCATCTACTCCTCGGCCGGCAAGCTCGGCGAGGGGCTCATCGCCGCCGCCATCTACGGCCTGGTCGGCATCGTGGCGCAGGTGGTGTCGGTGCGCGTGCTGGAGCTCGCCTTCGGCATCAATATCGGTGAGGTGCTGAAGAAGCCCGAATTCACCACCGAGGCGCTGGTCGTCGCCGCCGCGCACTTCGCCCTCGGTCTGGTCGTAGCCGTCGCGATTCTCTGACCCCCGTCATTCCGGCACGCTTTAAGCCGGAATCCACACGGTTCGCCAGGTTGTGGATCCCGGCTTAGAGCATGCCGGGATGACGAGGGTCTAGCGGATCCGGCTGTACTTGATGAACGCCACGCCGTCCTCGAATACGCGGCTGGTCAGCACGCGGAAGCGGGCGGCATCGGGCAGGCGGGCGCATTCGCCGAAGAGCGGCCGCCCCTTGCCAAGCACGATCGGGTAGAGCTTCAGGAAGACCTGATCGATCTCGGGCAGCAGCTCCCGCGCCAGCTCACCGCCGCCGCACAACCAGATGCCGAGTCCCTTCTCCCGCTTGAGTTCTCGCACCCGCGCGAGCGGATCACCGGAAATGAGCTCCACATCCGACGCGGGAGCCTCGGGAAGTGTTGTGGAGACCACGAACTGCCGCAGGTGCGAATAGGGGCTCGAGGTCCCCGTCCGCACCCCGAAATCGTGTGTCTTGCGGCCCATGATCACGGTGTCGAAATTGTGGCTGGGCTTGTCTACCCCGAGCGCCTCGCGCACCTTGGTCGGCAGCGTCTCGGGATACTGCGCGATGATCGCCGGCCCGTGATCACCCCCGACGGGAAAGAAGTCCACCGATCCCTCATCGGTGGCTATGAACCCGTCGATCGTCGCCGCGACGTAGTAGGTCAGTTTGCGCATCAGTTTCCTCCGGCCGGCATCACCCGATGCCGCTGTGAAAACGGTAGCGCGTCAAGCCCTTCAGTAGGGAGGCTCCGCCCGGACCATACCGCTGACCGGGTCAGTTGCGCGGGCGCGGCTGGCAGCGCGGGCAGGAGAACGACGAGCGGTTCATGAACTTCTCGCGCACCATGGGCGCCCCGCAGCGGCGGCACGGTTCGTGCTCGCGGCCGTAGGCGTTGAGGGAGCGCTCGAAGTAGCCGGATTGACCGTTGACGTTGACGTACAGGGCGTCGAAGGAGGTGCCGCCGGCCAGCAGCGCCTCCGCCATCACCTGCTGGGTCTCGACCAGCAGTTTGTGCAGCGCGGGCTTGGTCAGCTTGGCGGCCGGGCGCTCGCCGTGGATCTGGGCACGCCACAGCGCCTCGTCGGCGTAGATATTGCCGACGCCGGAGACCACGGTCTGATCCAGCAGCAGCCGCTTGATCTCGGATTGCTTGCCGCGCAAGGTTTTCACCACGCGATCGGCATCGAAGAGCGGATCCAGCGGGTCGCGCGCGATATGCGCCGCGGACTCGGGCACCCAGGTCCCGTCGACCTGCACCAGATCCGACAGCATCCACCCGCCGAAGGTGCGCTGATCCACGAACCGCAGTTCGCTGCCGTTATCCAGCCGGGCGATGATGTGCGCGTGCTTCTCCACGGGCGCGCCGGCGGGCTGCACCAGCATCTGCCCGCTCATGCCCAGATGCACGACGAGTGAGGTATCGGGCTCGTCGAAGGTGAGCCACAGGAATTTGCCCCGCCGGTTCGCGGACTCCACACGCAAACCGGTCAATCGGGCGGCGAGATCGTCCCCGCCGAGGATATGCCGCCGCACCGACCGCTCGTGCTTGACGGCAACCGAATCGACGACGCGGCCCACCACATGCTCGGCGAGCCCGCGCCGCACGACTTCGACTTCGGGAAGTTCCGGCATCCGGCGCTAGCTCTTGGCCGAATCCGAACCCTCGGGCGTGTTCTCGGCGATCAACGCCTGATAGGCAGCGCCCGCGGCCTTCTGTTCCGCTTCCTTCTTGGAGCGGCCCACCCCCTGGCCGTAACCCTTCCCGCCGATCACCGCCGTGGCGGTGAACTCCTTGTCGTGATCGGGTCCGGTGGAGGTGATCTCGTAGGCCGGCACGCCGATGCCACGCTCGGCGGTCAACTCCTGGAGACTGGTCTTCCAATCGAGCCCGGCACCCATACGGGGTCCGCGCTCGAGCAATGCGGCGAACAGACGCAGCACGACATTTCGCGCCACTTCGATGCCGTGCTGCAAATGCACGGCACCCAGCAGCGACTCCATGCCGTCGGCGAGGATGCTCGGCTTGTCCCGGCCGCCGGTGAGCTCTTCGCCCTTACCGAGCAGCAGGTGACGGCCGAGACCGCCCTCGCCCAGCCCGCGCGCCACTTCGGCGAGCGCGTGCATATTGACCACGCTCGCGCGCAGCTTCGCCAGCTCACCCTCGGATTTGTCGGGATGCTCCAGGTAGAGGCGTTCGGTGATGCTCAAGCCGAGCACCGAATCGCCCAGGAACTCCAGGCGCTCGTTGGTGGGCAGCCCACCGTTCTCGTAGGCGTACGACCGGTGCGTCAGCGCCAGGCGCAGAAGATCCGGTTGCACGTCTACGCCGAGCGCCTCGAGCAGGCTGGCGTGGTCTGCTGCGTCACCCACGGCGGGGACTTCGGCAGCGTCCTTGCTGGCGGTCACGTCGGTGATGATCGGGCGGATCAGACCGCCGCGGTGACCTGACGGCCCTTGTAGGTGCCGCAGGACGGGCACGCGATGTGCGGGAGGGTCTGCTGGCCGCAGGCGCGGTTCGGGCAGGTGATCAGGGTCGGCGCGGCGGCCTTCCACTGGCTACGCCGTGCGTGGGTGTTGGCACGAGACATCCGGCGCTTCGGAACGGCCACGACTAGTTCTCCTCTGAATCTGTTTCGGCTGACTGTTTTGGCAGCGTGCCATTGGCACCCGTACCAGGGGATTCGACCGCGAAATTCGCGAGCCCGGCCCAGCGAGGGTCAAGTATCTCATGGGTATGGCCGGATTCCGCAATCGCCATCCGTATGCCGCATTCCGGGCACAGTCCCTCGCAGTCGTCTTCGCACAGCGGCTGCAAAGGCAGTTCCATACCGACGGCGTCGATGATCACCGGTTCCAGATCGACGGTGTCCTCGATCAGGCGCGGGATCTCGTCTTCCTCGGTGGTCTGCTCGGTAGCGCTGTCCGGGTAGGCGAAAAGCTCGGTGAGCTGCAACTCGATCTCGTCGGTGAAAGGCTCCAGGCAGCGCGTGCACTCGCCCGCGATGGGCGCGGTCACGGTGCCGGTGACGAGTACACCCTCGGATACCGACTGCAACGTCAGATCCAGTTCGACCTGCGCACCGACGGGAATCGCGACCAGATCCAGGCCGATCTTCTCTTCGGTGGTGACGGTGCGGTGCAGATCTTTCCGCGAACCCGGGGCTCGGCCGAGACTGCGCACGTCCAGCACGAAGCCCACGTCGGCCGGGATATGGCGACGACGCGAACCGGAACCGGAATCAGCGGGCATCTACGAATTCACCTCGGGGTAAAGGGTGGAATGGGCAACCACTCAACAATACCGAAGCGGTCCGGCCGCACTCAAACCGCCCACAGCTCGGCCTGGGCCGGGCTGTGGGGCAAGGGGTTCCGAGGGGGCGCGGCGGCTAGCGGCGGAAGTCGGCGGCGTAATCCGGCACGGTCGTACCGGATCGCACCTGGTGCCGGCCGCGGCCGATGACGCGCAGCGTGCTCTGCAAGGTCTCCTCGAAGTCGGCGAGTTTGCCGTCCACGTAGTCGTCGCATTCGGCGCGCAGGCGGTCGGAGTCGGCCTGGGCGGCGTCGATGAGCCGGGCGGATTCGGTGTGCGCGGCGCGGACCACTTCGGTCTGCGAGACCAGGCGTTCCTGTTCGGCCTTGCCTTCCGCGACCGAGCGGTCGTAGCTGGCCTGGCCGGAGGCGATCATGCGATCGGCCTCGATGCGGGCGCGGCCGGTGACGTCCTCGTACTCCTTGTTGCCGTCGGCGACGACCCGCTCGGCCTCGGCCTCGGCGGAGCTCACCAGGTGTTCGGCGTGCGCGCGGGCCTCGGCGACCATGCGATCGGCGTGCGCCTTGGCGTCGGCCAGAATGCGGTCGGCCTCGTCACGGGCGCCCGTCACGGTGTCGTGGGCCTGCGCGTTGGCGCTGCTCACCGTGGTGTCGGCGGCGGTGCGGGCATCGGTGACGATCTTGTCGCGATGGTCGAGGACGTCCTGGGCGTCATCCAGCTCGCCGGGCAGCGCTTCACGGACGTCGTCGAGCAGTTCGAGCACCTCACCGCGCGGCACGATGCAATTACGAGTCGGCGGAATGCCCCGCGCCTCTTCGATGATGGCCACGAGTTCGTCGAGCGCTTCGAATACCCGGTACATGCTGCTTCCCCACTCTCCTGCCGGTACTGCGACCCTGCCGCCAGTGCTGTGTGCGGCGAGCCGCTCGCCTTGTCGCCAGTCTGCCCCGCTTCGGGCGTTGACGCCCGGTCCTATCCGGCGTGTCGGAGAGCTGTTTCACAGACCACAAAAACAACTGGAGGAAACGCCTCCAGTTAGTGTTAAATTCTTAGAAGTAACTAAGTGCTGGACCGAGGCAGCGAAGCCTCCCGCGGTTGACAGTTCGTTTTGTTCAGTCAATGCTGAACAAGCAGAAGGAAGTGGAACGCTCTGCCGGGCTACCGCCCGACGTGTTCGATGGGAAATGACGATGGCTGTCCTGGACATCCCGCAGCGGGCCGTAATGCCGGTCCCCACCCTGGCTCACACCTACGCGTACGGCATCGAGGCCGCACGCGTCGCCGGGGCACGCTGGAGCGGACAGCTCGGCGCCTGGCTGCGCGGCGAGGCCGCGTTCGCCCAGCTCATTCGTTTCGCCCTGGTCGGCGGGTTGTCGAATATCGGCTACCTGCTGCTGTTCTTCGCCTTCTACGGCGGCGGGCCGCAGCTGGCCAACCTGGCCGGGTCCATCGTCTCCACCGCGGTCGCCAATGAACTGCACCGGCGGCTGACCTTCCACGCGGCCGGGCGGGTGCGGTGGTTCACCGCGCAGCTCGAGGGCGGCGGACTGGCGCTGGCCGGATTGGCCATCACGGCGGGAGCTTTGGCGGTACTGGAGACCACCGCGCCCGGGCTCACCGATCTGGCGCAGGCCGCGGCGGTGCTCGCGGTGACGGCGGCGGTCGGCACCCTGCGCTTCCTGACCCTGCGGCTCTGGGTCTTCTGATTCCCTCCTGATCCACCGGAACTCCTCTTCCGATTCACCGGAACCGTTCGCGGGCGTGCCGCGTCCAAACTCTCAACGGATCCGATCCAGGAGAGGAGTTCCGATGGTGCGAGGACGCGGATGCCTTGGGGGACGGCGAGATACGGCCGGGCCCAGACCGCAACGCCCGGCCCGCCGCGGCTGCGCGACGATGCCGCGGCACGGCCGGCGACCGGGCCGCTCGGGTGAGGCGGCCGAATGACCGGTTGCGCATCGAAGATGCTGACCCGCAAGCTCACCGAGGGCTGTCAGACCCCGACGATTCACAGCCGCCGGGAGCGGCATCGCCTGCTGATCGACGCGGTGCTACCGGAAATGCCGGGCCAATCCATCGTCAGCCATCAATCGGCGGCGGTGGTGTACGGCACCGCGCTCTGGCACGCGCCGCTGGAACGCGTCTGCCTCACCCGCAATCGCCGGGGCGGCGGGCGAGTCCGCCCCTTCACCAAAGTCCATGGCTCGCCGGTCGATTCGGCCGCCGAGGTGGACGGCCTGCTCGTCACCACCCCCGCCCGCACCGTCGTCGATCTGGCGCTTTCGCTTCCGTTCGACGCGGCCGTGGTCGCCGGTGACGCCCTGGTCGGCATGTTCGCCCTGACCCCCGAATCCCTCGCCGAGGAGGTCGAACGGGCCAGATGCCGCCACGGCATAGCCAAAGCCCGGAAGGTGACGAGCCTGCTGGACGGGCGCAGCCAGAGCCTCGGTGAATCCCTGAGCCGCATCATGATTCACCGCCTCGGCCTGCCCACCCCACGCACCCAGGGCAATGTCCTGACCCCCGACGGCCGTTTCGTGGCCCAGGTCGACTTCTACTACGAAAACGCCGGTGTCCTCTGCGAATTCGACGGCGCCACCCGGTACGGCAGACTCATCCGCCCCGGCCTCGACCCCGCCGAACTCATCCGCCGCGAACAGATCCGCGAAACCTATCTGCGCGCACTGGGTTTCGAGGTGGTCCGCTGGACCTGGAAAGACCTGCTCGCCCCCACCGCCGGCACCCGCCTGGCCGCCGCCCTGGCCCGCGCCGGCCGCCGTCGCCCCGACGGCCGCATCATCCCCGCCGTCGCCCCCGAACCCCGACCAATCCCCATCCACCCCTTGTGATTTCACCCCCAGTTCGACCGGTGGGCGCACTCCCCCACGCGCCCACCGGCTATCTCACTTCTGCCGCTCCGCGATCCGCTCCAGCAACCGCTTGTGCACTGCGGCCGGCAGCAGATCGGCGATATCCCCGCCATAAGCCGCAACTTCCTTCACCAGCGAACTGGACACGAAACCATAATGCGGATTGGTAGCGATGAAGAACGTATCCACCCCCGTCAGCTTCCGATTCATCTGAGCCATCTGAAGCTCGTACCCGAAATCGGTAGCATCCCGCAGCCCCTTCACAATCGCCGTGATCCCCTCCCGCTTCGCGAAGTCCACCAGCAACCCCCGCCAGGACTCCACCCGCACATTGGGCAAATGAGCCGTGACCTCCCGAATCATCTCCATCCGCTCGTCAATCGTGAACATCCCCTGCTTGTTCGGATTGACCACCACCGTCACCACCACCTCATCGAACTGCGCGGCCGCCCGCGCGATCACATCGAGATGTCCATTGGTCACCGGGTCGAACGACCCCGGGCACAGTGCTCCAGCCATGGCCGAACGCTACCGCATACCGCGCTGGTCACCGACGGCGGCGAGATCCCGGTGGAAAGGAAGTCGTAGCTGCTGGAAAGCAGGAACTCCTGTCCGAGGTCCGCGGACAACGCCTTGCGGAGATCCGCCGTAGCCGCGGCCTTTACTTCGACGACGGTGATATCGTCGCGATCGCGCAATCACTGCGGTTAGTCAGCTGGCCGCTTCGTATTCGGCGAGGTCGATGCGGGTCTCGCCGTAGTCGCGGGACTTCAAGGGGGTGAAGGCCTTCGGCCAGTCGATTGCCGGGGAGCGGGTGGAGCGTTCGACTACTACGAGGGCTTCGTCGTGGAGCCAGCCGTTGTCGGCGAGGGCTTGGAGATCGGCGTGGACGGCCTCGGCTTCGAGGGCGTAGGGCGGGTCGGAGAAGACCAGGTCGTAGGGGGCGCTGGGGGGTTTCGCAGCCAGGACGGCCGAGACCGGGGCCAGGCGGAGTTCGGCGCCGGAGAGGGACAGGTCGGTGATGTTGGACTTGATGACGGCGGCGGCCTTGCGGTCGGATTCGATCATCAGGGCGTGGGATGCGCCGCGGGACAGGGCTTCCAGGGCCAGGGCGCCGGAGCCCGCGTAGAGGTCGAGGGCGCGGATGTTCTCGAAGTCCATGCGGGCGTGCAGGAGGCTGAAGAGGGCCTCGCGGACTCGGTCGGAGGTGGGGCGGGTGCCGGCGGGCGGGACACGGAGTCGTCGCCCGCCGGCGGTGCCGGCCACGATGCGGGTCATTCCGCGGCGGCCTCGGTGAGGCTGACCTCGACCAGGAGGTCGCCGCCTTCCACCTGCTGGACCTTGCTGATCGCTACGCGGCGGACGGTACCGGCGCGAGGAGCGGTGATGGCGGCCTCCATTTTCATGGCTTCGATGGTGCCGATGGTGTCGCCGGCGGAGACCGAATCGCCTTCGGAGACAGCGAGGGTGACCACGCCGGCGAAGGGGGCGGCGATGTGGCCGGCATTGGTCTTGTCGGCCTTCTCGGCGACCGGGACCTCGCTGGCGATGGAGCGGTCGCGGACGGTGATCGGGCGGAGCTGGCCGTTGAGAATGCACATGACGGTGCGCATGCCGCGTTCGTCGGGCTCGGAGATGGCTTCGAGGCCGATGAGGAGGGTGACGCCCTTCTCCAGCTGGACGCGGTGTTCCTCGTCGTGGCGCAGACCGTAGAAGAACTGGTTGGCCGACAGGCCGGTGGTGTCGCCGAACTTCTCGCGGTGGGCGAGGAATTCGGCGGTGGGGCCGGGGAACAGCAGGCGGTTGAGGGTGGCGCGGCGGTCGGCCGAGCTGCCGTTCAGGCCCGCTTCGTCGGCGGCGGTGAGCTGGGTTTCCGGCTTGGCGGGGCCGCGACCGGCGAGGGCGCGGCTGCGGAACGGTTCGGGCCAGCCGCCGGCGGGGGTGCCGAGTTCGCCTCGCAGGAAACCGATTACGGAGTCGGGGATGTCGTAGCGGCCGGGATCGCTCGCGAAGTCCTCGACGTCGACGCCGCTGCCGACCAGCGCCAGGGCGAGGTCGCCGACGACCTTGGAGGACGGGGTGACCTTGACCAGGCGGCCCAGGAGACGGTCCGCCGCAGCGTATTTGGACTCGACCTCTTCGAACTGGTCACCGAGACCCAGCGCGATGGCCTGCTGGCGCAGGTTCGACAGCTGGCCACCCGGAATCTCGTGGTGGTAGACGCGACCCGTCGGGCCGGGCAGGCCGGATTCGAAGGGCCCGTAGACCTTCCGCAGCGCCTCCCAGTACGGCTCCAGATCGCAGACGTTCTGGAGGTTCAACCCGGTGTCGTGCGGCGAATTGGCCGCCGCCGCGACGATTGCCGAGAGCGCGGGCTGAGAAGTGGTGCCCGCCATGGGCGCCGACGCACCGTCCACGGCATCCGCACCGGCCTGCCAGGCCGCCAGATAGGTGGCCAGCTGACCGCCGGGGGTGTCGTGGGTGTGCACGTGCACCGGCAGATCGAATTCGCTGCGCAGCGCGGTGACCAGCGTGTGCGCGGCCGGAGCCCGCAGCAGACCGGCCATGTCCTTGATGCCGATGACGTGCGCCCCGGCCTCGACGATCTGCTCGGCGAGCTTGAGGTAGTAGTCGAGGGTGTAGAGGTTCTCGTTCGGGTTCGACAGGTCGCCGGTGTAGCTCATGGCGACTTCCGCTACCGCCGTACCGGTTTCGCGCACGGCGTCGATGGCGGGCCGCATCTGGTCGACATTGTTGAGGGCGTCGAAGATGCGGAAGATGTCGATGCCGGTCGCGGTGGCCTCGGAAACGAAAGCGCGCGTGACCTTTTCGGGGTACGGCGTGTAACCGACGGTGTTGCGGCCGCGCAGCAGCATCTGCAAGTTGATGTTCGGCACGGCTTCGCGCAGCGCGGCCAGCCGCTCCCACGGATCCTCGTACAGGAAGCGCAGCGCCACGTCATAGGTTGCGCCGCCCCAGCATTCGATGGACAGCAGCTCCGGCGTCATCCGCGCCACATGTCCCGCCACATCGAGCAGGCCGTTGGTGCGCACCCGGGTGGCGAGCAGCGACTGGTGCGCGTCACGGAAGGTGGTGTCGGTGACGGCCACCCCCTTGCGATCGCGCAGCCAGCGCGCGAACCCTTCCGGCCCCAGCTCCAGCAAGGTCTGCCGCGATCCGGCCGGCGGCGGCTGGGTCATATCGAGCGCGGGCAGCTTGTCGTGCGGGTACACCTTGGTCGGCCGGGTGCCGTGCGGCTTGTTGACGGTGACATCGGCCAGGTATTGCAGGATCTTGGTGCCCCGGTCGGCGGAGCTCTTCAAGGTGAGCAGTTGCGGTCGCTCGTCGATGAACGAGGTGGTGACCTTGCCCGCCCGGAAGTCCGGATCGTCCAGCACCGCCATCAGGAACGGAATATTGGTCGTCACGCCACGAATACGGAATTCGGCGACGGCCCGGCGAGCGCGCGCGATGGCGGTCGAGAAGTCCCGTCCGCGGCAGGTGAGCTTGACCAGCATGGAGTCGAAGTAGGCCCCGACCTCCGCGCCGACGTTCGCGCCGCCGTCGAGCCGCACGCCCGCGCCGCCCGGCGACCGGTAGCCGGTGATGCGGCCGGTGTCGGGCCGGAACCCGTTGGCCGGATCCTCGGTGGTGATGCGGCATTGCAAGGCCGCGCCGCGGATGTGGATCGAATCCTGGCTCAGCCCGAGGTCTTCGAGGGTTTCGCCGCCCGCGATCCGCATCTGCGACTGCACCAGGTCGACATCGGTGATCTCCTCGGTCACCGTGTGCTCGACCTGGATGCGCGGGTTCATCTCGATGAACACGTGATTGCCGCGCTCGTCGAGCAGGAACTCCACGGTGCCCGCGCACGAGTACCCGATCTGCTTGGCGAACGCCACGGCATCGGCGCAAATCCGGTCGCGCAGTGCGGGATCCAGGTTCGGCGCGGGCGCGAGCTCGATCACCTTCTGATGGCGGCGCTGCAACGAACAGTCGCGCTCGTACAGGTGGATGACATTGCCCTGCTGGTCCGCGAGGATCTGCACCTCGATATGGCGGGGGTTGATCACCGCCTGCTCCAGGAACACGGTGGCGTCACCGAACGCCGATTCGGCCTCGCGCGCGGCGGCTTCGATGGCCTCGCGCAGCTGCGCCCGATCGGCGACCCGGCGCATTCCGCGCCCGCCGCCACCGGCGACGGCCTTCACGAAGACCGGGAACTCCATCTGTTCGGCGGCGGTCACCAGCTCGTCCACGTTCGCGGACGGTTCACTGGACTTCAGCACCGGCAGCCCGGCGGCCTTGGCGGCGGCGATGGCGCGCGCCTTGTTGCCGGTCAGCTCCAGTACCTCGGCCGACGGCCCGATGAAGGTGATGCCCTCGCGCGCACAGGCGGCGGCCAGGTCCGGGTTCTCGGAAAGAAAACCGTAACCGGGGTAGACGGCATCCGCGCCGGCCGACTTGGCCGCGTTGATGATCTCCTCGATGGACAGGTACGCCCGGACGGGATGCCCGGGCGTTCCGATCTGATACGCCTCGTCGGCCTTGAGCCGGTGCACGGAGTTGCGATCCTCGTACGGGAAGACCGCCACCGTTCCGATGCCGAGTTCGTAGGCTGCACGAAATGCGCGAATGGCGATTTCACTGCGGTTGGCGACCAGGACTTTGGAGAACATTCGCCTAAGGTACCTGCCCCCGCATCTCGTTCGGGCATCGAAGTCCCGTTCGCAGCAATCTTCACAGTCACACCCCGGCCATTTGCGAATTTGTGTTAATCACCCGGACACATGCCTGCCGGTGAGCACTGCGCTCGATACACCCCTGGATTCGCCACCCTGTTAAGCACGGCCGGGCCGGAATCCCCACGCCACCGCTGGATTCCCGCGCACCGCATCGGCGCGAGCCGCGTGCGTGGCGCGAGCGAGTCGCGCATGGCTCTATGCTTGTCAGCGCAGTCGGTTCGCCCGGCGCGGCCGCGGAAGCCTCCGCCCGGCGCGCCCGGCGTCGAAACCGGTTCCCCGCCAAGCGGTTCGAACCGGTGAAGAGGGAATCCGGTGAGAATCCGGAACTGTCCCGCAGCGGTATGCAGGAACGACCGCCGTCATACGCACTGGGTGAGCCCACCTGGGAAGCGACGGCCATTAGGTCGGCCATTCGAGGCCGGTGCCCGCGAGTCCGAATACCTGCCGAATGTGCCGGATACGCCGTATTCGGCGGTCTCCGCCTCGTGGATCGGGTGGACGGACCGGTGGTGTTCCCTCGGACCGGTGTGAACCGGTGTCTTCGGGGTACCCGGGTTCGTGCACGCCTATGGCGGTGACCCGTGGCCTTGGAACACATGGAGATACCTGTGACCAACACTTCGCCTTTCACCGCGACGGTTCTGGGGTTGCCCCGGATCGGGCCGAAGCGGGAGTTGAAGCGCGCGATCGAGTCCTATTGGGCGGGGCGGATCGGCGCGGAGGAACTGCGTGCGGCCGGCCGGACGTTGCGCACCGAGCAGCTGCTGGCCGTGACCGCGGCGGGACTGGATTCGGTGCCGGTGGGCACCTTCTCCTACTACGACCAGATGCTCGATACCGCCGCCATGTTCGGGGCGCTGCCGCCGCGGGTGGCCGGGATCGCCGATCCGCTGGACCGCTATTTCGCGGCCGCGCGCGGCACCGATACGGTCGAGCCGCTGGAGATGACCAAGTGGTTCGATACCAATTACCACTACCTGGTGCCGGAACTCGGTGCGCACACGGAGTTTTCGCTGCATCCGGAGCAACTGCTCGATGAGCTGCGCGAGGCCATGGCGCTGGGTGTGGCGGCCCGGCCGGTGGTGATCGGGCCGCTGACCTTTCTGAAACTGGCCAAGGATGGCGAGGGTGATCCGTTGCGGCGGATCGACGCGCTGTTGCCGCTGTATCGGGAGCTGTTGCGCCGGTTGGCCGATGCGGGCGCGCACTGGGTGCAGATCGACGAACCGGTGCTGGTCACCGATCTCACCCGCGACGAACTGGCGCTGGTCGAGCGCGTTTACCGGGACCTGTCCGCCACCGACGATCGGCCCGCGATCCTGGTCGCCACCTATTTCGGGCGACCGGGCGCGGCGCTGCCGATGCTCGCCGCCACCGGAATCGAGGGTGTGGCACTGGATTTCACCTCCGGTACCACTCCCGGCACCGCGAGCACCGTCGAGGATGTCGCGGCGGTTCCGGCATTGACGGGCAAGCTGGTGGTGGCGGGTGTGGTCGACGGCCGCAATGTGTGGCGCACCGACCTGGACCGGGCGCTGGCCACCTTGGGGACACTGCTGGGCAGTACCGGCGCACTGGTGGTCTCGACCTCCAGTTCGCTGCTGCACGTGCCGTATTCGCTGGACCCCGAATCGGGAGCCGATGCCACGCTGCGGTCCTGGCTGGCCTTCGGTGCGGAGAAGGTGATCGAGGTGCGGACGCTGGCGACCGCCCTGCACCAGGGCACCGGCGCCGTCACCGAGGAACTGACCGCCGCTCGTGCCGCGCTCGCCACCCGCACCAGCGATCCCCGGTTGCGCAATGACACCGTCCGCGCCCGGCTGGCCGCGCTCGGCCCGGAGGCCACCAGGCGCACCCCCGCCGCGGAACGTCTTGCGCTGCAACGGGAACACCTGGACCTGCCGCTGCTGCCGACCACCACCATCGGCTCGTATCCGCAGACCCCGTCGATCCGTAAGGACCGCGCCGCACTGGTCAAGGGCGAGATCACCCCCGAGCAGTACCGCGAGCGCATGCGCGCCGAGATCGCCGATGTGATTGCGCTGCAAGAGAAGCTGGGCCTGGACGTGCTGGTGCACGGTGAACCCGAACGCAATGACATGGTGCAGTACTTCGCCGAACAGCTCGACGGCTTCTTCGCCACCGCCAACGGCTGGGTGCAGTCCTACGGCACCCGCTGTGTGCGCCCGCCCATCCTGTACGGCGATGTGGCGCGCCCGAATCCGATGACGGTGGAGTGGATCGCGTACGCGCAGTCGCTCACCGGCAAGCCGGTCAAGGGCATGCTCACCGGCCCGGTCACCATTCTGGCGTGGTCCTTCGTCCGCGATGATCAGCCCATCGAGGACACCGCTCGCCAGGTCGCCCTCGCCATCCGCGACGAGACCCTGGATCTGCAAGCGGCGGGCATCCGCATCGTGCAGGTGGACGAACCCGCGCTGCGCGAACTCCTCCCGCTGCGCACCGAAGCCAAAGCGCGCTACCTGGATTGGGCGGTCGGCGCGTTCCGGCTGGCCACCGCCGGGGTCGCGGACGCCACCCAGATCCACACCCACCTCTGCTATTCGGAGTTCGGTGAGGTGATCGACGCCATCGCCGCCCTGGACGCGGACGTGACGTCGATCGAGGCGGCCCGTTCGCACATGGAGGTGGTCGACGACCTCAATGCGGCGGGCTTCCATCTGGGGGTCGGGCCGGGCGTCTACGACATCCACTCGCCGCGCGTGCCCAGCACCGAGGAGATCGGCGCCTCGCTCGGTGAAGCCTTGAAAGCCGTTCCGGCCGAACGGCTCTGGGTGAACCCGGACTGCGGTCTGAAGACCCGTGGCCCGGTGGAGGTGGAGGCCGCCCTGCGCAACATGGTCGCCGCGGCAGCCGCGCTGCGCTGACGAAGAAGGCCCGCGATCGTTCGATCGCGGGCCTTCACCGGTTCACGCCACCGGGCGCAGGGGGCGCGGTGGTGGGCCGGTGTATTCGGAGAGCGGGCGGATGAGGGCATTGGATTGCGATTGCTCGATGATGTGCGCGGTCCAGCCGGTGATACGGCTCATCACGAAAATCGGTGTGAACATGTCGATGTCGAAGCCCATGAGGTAGTAGGCCGGACCGGCGGGGAAATCGAGGTTCGGTTCGATGCCGGTGGCCTCGGCCATCGCGGACTCCAGCTCGGTGTACATCTTCAGCCAGGTGTGACCACCGGTGAGGTCCGCGACGTCCTCGAGCGCGGCGCGCATGGTGGGGACCCGGGAGTCGCCGGCGCGGTAGACGCGATGACCGAAGCCCATCACCTTCTGTTTGCGGGAAAGCCTGTCCCGCAGCCAGTCCCGGGCCCGCTCGGGGTCGCCGATCTCCAGCATCATCCGCATGACGGCCTCGTTCGCGCCGCCGTGCAGCGGACCCTTGAGCGCGCCGATGGCCGCCGTGACCGCGCTGTACATATCGGATTCGGTGGAGGTGACCACGCGGGCGGCGAAGGTGGAGGCGTTGAAGCTGTGTTCGGCGTACAGGATCAGCGATGCCTCGAACGCGCGGACCAGGCGCTCGTCCAGGTGCCGCGCGGTGGCATCGGGTGCACCGAAGCACATGTAGAGGAAGTTCTCCGCGAACCCGCGCGCCGGATCCGGGGCGATGGGGTCCAGCCCACGACGGCGGCGCATATCGGCGGCGATGACGGTGGGCAGCACCGCCGTCATTCGTAATGCCTTGTCCAGCAGCGCTTTCCGACTGCGGCCGCGGTCCTCCAGGGGATCCTCCGCGCCCAGGTAGCTGACCACGGTGCGCACCACGTCCATCGGATGACAGGTTTCGGGCAGCCGCGCGACGAGCGCCAGCAGCGAGCGGTCGGCTCGGCGCAGCGCGCGCTCACGCTGACCGAGCTGTTGCAGTTGCTCGCGATTCGGCAGTTCGCCGAACCACAGCAGATAGGCGACCTCCTCGAACCGGCATTGCCGGGCCAGCTCCTGCACCGCGTAACCGCGATAGGTGAGGGTGCTGGTCTCGGACACCACCTTGGAGATGGCGGTGGTGTCGACCACCACGCCGGCGAGGCCCTTCTTGATCTCGGTCATGAGAATCACTCGCTCACGGTGAAATTGAAGATATCGGAATCGAATTCGTTGTAGCGGGGGTACTCGAGCAGTTCGTAGAGCCGAGCGCGATGCTGCATGCGGTCCACGAGCGCGGATTGGGTTCCGGTGGCGGCGATTTCGCGCAATCCGGCTTCGACGGCGAACATGGCCAGGCGCAGCGTGGTGACCGGATAGATGACGGCGTTGTAGCCGAGCGCCTCCAGCTCGGGGGCGGAGATGAGATCGGACTTGCCGAACTCGGTCATATTCGCCAGCAGCGGGACATCCACGGCGGCACGGAATTTCGCGAACTCGCCAGCGTCCGCGAGCGCCTCGGTGAACACGAGGTCGGCTCCCGCGTCGACGTACACCTTGGCCCGGTCGATCGCCGCGCCCAAACCCTCCGTGCCCCGCGCGTCGGTCCGCGCGCAGATGGTGAAGCCGGCGTCGCGCCGAGCCGATACCGCGGCCCGGATGCGCCGCACCATATCCGCCACCGGCACCACGGATTTCCCGTCCAGATGCCCGCACCGCTTGGGGTTCACCTGATCCTCGATATGACATCCGGCCAGCCCGGCGTCCTCGAGCATGGTCACCGTGCGCGCCGCGCTCATCGGTTCCCCGAATCCGGTATCGGCGTCGATGAGCACCGGCAGGTCGGTCACCCGCGCGATCTGCCGCCCGCGCTCCACCACCTCGGTGAGCGTGGTCAGCCCGATATCCGGCAGCGCCAGCTCCGCCGACACCACCGCCCCGGAGACATACGCCCCTTCGAACCCGAGTTCCTGAATGAGCTTGGCCACCAAGGGATTGAACGCACCCGGCAGCCGCTGGATCCGCCCGCTGCTCAGGCCCGCCCGGAACGCCGCGCGCTTCTCCCCCGCCGTGGCGGCCGACACCATCAGCCCGCTCATGCCGCCCACCGTCCTACGCTGATGCAATGACCCAGCCGCGCCTGCGCTACCGCCTGATCACCGGACCCGACGACGCCACCTTCTGTGAGCGCATCAGCGGACTGCTCGATGAGGGCTATCAGCTGTACGGGTCGCCGTCGGTCACCTACAACGGCAGCTCGGTCATCGCGGCCCAGGCCCTGGTGTGGGGCGGGGAGCTGCGCGACGGTGGCCCGCATCGCCCCTGACGGGGCGCCGGCGAGATCGTCGCGGCTCATCGGAAGATCCCCTCACGGGTTCGCGGGGCGCGGTCGAGCACCTCGGGCGCGACGGTGAAGGTCAGCTGATCCAGTTCGCCCGCACCGAGTTCCGGGACGCGCTGGGCGGCGTCGAGGAAGCGGTCCTGTTCGGCCGGGTCGAGCACGCCCTCGGCCAGGGTGCGGAACTTTTCGAGGTACTGTGCCCGCGCGAACGGCCGCGCGCCCAGCGGATGCGCGTCGGCGACGGCCAGTTCGTCGACGATGGTTTCGCCATCGGCGAGGGTGATCACGGCCCGGCAGCCGAACGCCTTCTCGGCAGGATCGGTGGAGTGGTAGCGCCGAGTCCACTCCGGATCCTCGACGGTGGTGATCTTCTTCCAGAGGGCGACCGTGTCGGGTCGCTGGGCGCGTTCGGGCGCGTAGGAGCGCTCGTGATGCCAGGTGCCGTCCTGCAATGCGACCGCGAAGATATAGGGCACCGAATGGTCCAGGGTTTCGCGGCTGGCCTGCGGATCGTACTTCTGCGGATCCCCCGAACCGCTGCCGATCACCACGTGCGTGTGATGGCTGGTGTGTAGCACGATGGTGGCGATCCGGCCGAGATCGCCTATGCGGGAACGCATCCGGCGAGCCAGGTCGATCGGCGCCTGGCTCTGGTATTCGGCCGAATGCTCCTTGGTGTAGCTGTCGAGAATTGCCCGCTTGGCCTCGCCCGGGCCGGGCAACGGCACCAGGTATTCAGCGTCGAGCCCCCCGAGCAGCCGTGCGATCACGCCGTCCGCACCCTCCCAGATCGGCGCGGGCGCACCCTCGCCGCGCATGGCGCGATCCACCGCCTCGATCGCCATCTTCCCGGCGAAAGCGGGCGCGTACGCCTTCCAGCTGGAGATCTCGCCCTTACGTGACTGCCGGGTCGCGGTCGTGGTGTGCAGCGCCTGCCCGACCGCCTGATAGACGGTGTCGGCGTCCAGCCCCAGCAGCGTCCCGATGCCTGCCGCCGCCGACGACCCGAGGTGTGCCACATGGTCGATCTTGTGCTCGTGCAGGCAGATTCCGCGCACCAGATCGATCTGGATCTCGTACCCGGTCGCCAGCCCTCGGATCAGTTCCGCGCCGCTGCGCCCGGCATGCTGAGCCACCGCCAGGATCGGCGGGATATTGTCGCCCGGATGCGAGTACTCGGCCGCCAGGAAGGTGTCGTGGAAGTCGAGTTCGCGCACCGCGACCCCGTTGGCCCAGGCCGCCCACTCCGGCGAGAAGCGTTGCACGGCAGGCAGACCGAACACGGTCGCGCCGGGCGCGTACGGATGCGCCACCGCTTGCCGCCGCGCGGAGGTCACCGGCCGCCGCAGTACCGACGCCGCCGCGACCGCCGCATTGTCGATGATCCGGTTCACGATCATCTCGCTGACGTCCGCGGGCACCTCGACCGGATCCACGGCCACCTCCGCGATCCGCGTCGCCAGGTGTTCCGAACGCGGAAACGCCTCCGCCGCGGTGCGGGCTCGAACGCTGTATGTCTTCATACTTCGCACGCTACGCAACCGAGATCAGGGCGGAAAATAGCTCGCTACAGCGTATTTCGGCGAGCGAATACGGTCCGATCAGCGAAGTCGGCGAAGGCGTGCCGAGGCGCCCGACGCGAGTACCGGCTCGAACAGCCCGTCACCGCACCACCCGATGCGAAGCGACCCGCCGCGATTCGGGGCCCTCGACCGGACGCGACACCATGGGGCGCGACAGCGGCGCACCGAGCCGCGCGGACGCGTGGGGAATCAGCCGCCGAGCGCCCGGGTGATGGCCGCCACGTCGAAGTAGTCGCGCCACGCGGCGATCAAGCCCTCGCGAATCTCGAACGTGCCCATGACCGGCAGCGGAGTCTCCTTACCGCCGCCGCGCAAGGTGTCGGTGCGCTCGTTCATGACCAGATCACCGGCGGTCACCTGCCGGTGAATGGCGAAATCGATGCCGTCGAGGGCCCCGGCGAAACCGGCGATGAAGTCGCGAATCGCCTGCCGGCCGACCACCGGTTCCATCGGAATATTGTGGTACACAGCGTCTTCGGTGAAGAACGAGGCAATATGGTCGGGATCGGGCTGCGCCCACGCGGCGCACATTTCGCGCACCAGCGCATCAGGGTCGGACATGGGGATTCCTCTCTATACCGTCGCCGATGCGGCGCGCGGCCGTGGCGACCTCCGCCAGGTAGCGGCGGCGTTCGGCGCGCGTGACATCCGCGCGCAGCGGGCCGATCTGCAATTCCATGACCGCGTGCCCGGCGCTGTCGAAGACCGGGGCGGTCAGATAGCTCAGCGGCAGCGGCACATCCCGGTCCAGGGTCTGCTGGTCGTAGGCGCTGCCGACGACGGTGGCCAATTGCGCGAGCACGCGGCCGCGCAGTTCCTTGCTGGCGGGCAGTTCGGCGAGATGGCTGGCCACCTCCGAGAGCACGCGGGCGGTGGGCAGGCTGTCGGGTTCGAGCCGCCAGACGCAGAATCCGGTGGCGCGCAGGGTGTTCAGGACGGCACGGAATTCCTCGCGGCGTTCGGGGCCACGGGTGTCGAGCCAATCCTGCTGGCGGCCGGGACCGGCGTGCGCGATGATCGCGGCGCCGGCGGGGGCCATCAGTGGAATGCGCGCTCCGGCTTCGATTCCGGCGGTGTACCGGTCCTCGGTGACGGCCACGAATTCGAAGAAGTCGCCACTGACAGCGCTCAGGGCGGCACCGCAATCCACCCGATCCGCGAGCCGGGCGAGTTCGGCATCGAGCCAACTGCGGTCCCCGGCCGCTTCGGCGGCGTGCGCACCGATGGCAGCCAAGGCGGGACCGAGTTCATAGCTGAGATCCGGCCGCCGCCGCACCCAATCCCGTTCGGCGAGGGCCGCCAGAATCGCGCCCGCCGTGGAGCGATTGAGGTCCAGGGAGTCGGCGATCTCGGCCGAGGTGAGCGATCCGTGTTGCGCCGCCAGCAGCTCGACGATGGCCATCACGCGCTGTGTCGGCGGGGACGGGTCCGTGGTCTTGCCACCGGGCACGCGGGTCTCCTAGCCTGAGCGACGATACGAATAAACAAATCGTTCTGTACGAATAATCGCACCGAGGAGCGGGCATGGCAACCAGGGCAGTATCGGAGATCTCCGCGTCGTGATCGCCGATTTCACCGAGCACTGGATGCTGTACCTCTCCATTCCGCTCATCGCCGCGCTCATCGGCTGGGTGACCAAGATCGTCGCGGTGCAGATGCTCATGCGCCCACTGGAATTCGTCGGCATTCCGCCGTGGCTGGGCTGGCAGGGCGTGATCCCGCGCTCGGCGCCGCGCATGGCGACCATCGCGGTGGATCTGATGTTCGGCAAGCTCATCGATCCGCAGGACATCATCGCGCGCATCGATATCGCCGAATTGACCACGCGGCTGCGCGAACCCATGGACGCGGGTGTGGACTACATGGTGCGCGAGATGATGATGCGGCACCAGCCGCGGCTGTGGGTGAACATGCCGGCGGCGGCCCAGCGCGCGGTGATCGAGCGGGTGCAGCGGGATCTGCCGGGGCTGATCGAGGACATCGTGTTCGATCTGCGCACCAACCTCGATCAGGTGATGGATCTGCGCGGGATGGCCATCGACGCACTGGTGCAGGACAAGTCGCTGCTGGTGACCATGGTGCACCGGGTGGGGCGCAACGAGCTGCGGTTCATCGTGCGGTCGGGGTTGATCTTCGGCACGGTGCTGGGCGTGGTGCAGATGTTCACCTGGGCGCTGACCCACAATCCTTTGCTCATGCCCGCTTTCGGTGGTTTCACCGGATTGGTGACCGACTGGCTGGCTTTGCAGATGATCTTCCGGCCGATCCGGCCGGTGGGTATCGGGCCGTTGAAATGGCAGGGACTGTTCCACAAGCGGCGCGAACAGGTGTGCACCGATTACGGCGATCTGATCGCCACCGAGATCCTCACGCCCGCACGCATTCTGGAGGCGGTGCTGAACGGGGAGCGAGCCGACCGGTTGGCTTCTCTGCTCAGCCATCACGTCGGGGAATTCCTGAACACCCAGACCGGGCCCGCCAAGCCGCTGGTCCTGCTGGTCGCCGGGAGCGACAGCCTGACCACCCTGGAGCGTGACGCCGTCAGCCTGGTGCTGGACCACATTCGCGCCGCCGCAGCGGGTTTGGACGGATTCGACCGGCACGCCATCGAGGCCCTCGACGTGCGGTCCCTGGTGATCGAGAAGACCGCGCAGCTGACCGACGACGAATACGAGGGCCTGCTGCGCCCCGCGTTCAAACAGGACGAGTGGAAGCTGGTCGCCATCGGCGCGGTGCTGGGATTCCTGGTCGGCGAACTTCAAGTTCATCTCCTGCTGGGCTGACACACCCGGCTTCCGGCAAACTTCCGGTGTGCGGTTTCGGCACGTCACCGATGGGGTATGAGTACGATGGGGTGCCGCGCGGAACCCGCCCGAGGTGTCGAATTCGCACTTTACGCAGCCGCCGCTCCGCAGCGAAAGCGCTTGCAGAATCACCGAAATAGCGGGCAGTTCAATCCATATTGCAATGTTTGCGAAGCCGAGTCGGTACCATCTCGCACTGTGCGCAAGATGTATGCGGGTGCCCGACTACGGCGGTTGCGCGAGGAACGGCGGATGACCCAGGCGGCCTTGGCCAAATCCCTGGATCTGTCACCCAGCTACCTCAACCAGCTGGAACGGGATCAACGCCCGCTCACCATTCCCGTGCTGCTGAAACTGAACTCGACGTTCGACCTGGATGTGCAGTTCTTCGCGGCCGACTCCGATGCCCGGCTCGTCTCCGATCTACACGAGATCTTGGTCGAGGCCGCCGGCGGTAATGCGGCGCCGGTCGCGGAGGTCGAGGACCTGGCCACCCGCATGCCGGAGGTCGCGAAAATCGTTGTGGCCATGCACCGCCGACTACGGGCCGCGACCGACCAGTTGGATCTCTTGTCCTCCAAGGTGGCCACCCCCACCGGTGCGCCCGGGGTGCCCATGCCCTACGAGGACGTGCGCGACTTCTTCTACGATCACCACAACCACATCGCCCAGCTCGACCTGGCCGCCGAGCGGCTCTTCGAGGACTGCGGCTTGACCGTCGGCTCGCTGGACCGCCAGCTCGCGCGGGTCGCCGAGGAACGCGCCGGTGTCACCGTCCTGGTGCGCGGCGACGGCGCCGATCCGAATGTGCCCAAGCGCCATTACGAACCGGAGACCCGCACCCTCACCCTGGCCCGCCGCCTGCGCCCCGGCCAGCGCGCCTTCCAGATCGCCACCACCCTGGCCTTCCTGCTGCACGGCGCCCTGCTCGACGAGGTGCTCGACGAAACCCCCTCGCTCAACGGCGAATCCCGCACCCTGGCCCGCATCGGCCTGGCCAACTACTTCGCGGGCGCGCTGATCCTGCCCTACAGCAAGTTCTTACGCTCCGCCGAGGAACTCCGCTACGACATCGACCTGCTCGCACTGCGTTTCGAGGTCGGCTTCGAAACCGTCTGCCATCGCCTCTCCACCCTGCAACGCCAGGGCCAGCGCGGCGTGCCCTTCTTCCTGATCCGCACCGACCGCGCTGGCAATATCTCCAAACGCCAATCCGCCACCGCCTTCCACTTCTCCCGCGTCGGCGGCAGCTGCCCACTCTGGGTGGTCCACGAAGCCTTCGCCCACCCCGGCCGCATGCTCACCCAGATAGCGTCCATGCCCGACGGCCGCCGCTACCTCTGGATATCCCGCACCACCACCCCCTCCGCCACCGGTTTCGGCACCGCCGGAAAAGAATTCGCCATCGGCCTCGGCTGCGATATCGAATACGCCGACCGCCTGGTCTACTCCAAGGGCCTGCAACTCGACGATCCCGCCGCCGCGACCCCCATCGGCGCGGGCTGCAAGGTCTGTGAGCGCCCCAACTGCGCCCAGCGCGCCTTCCCTCAAATCGGCCGCCCCCTCGCCATCACCGAGACGACCAGCACCGACCTCCCCTACCCCCGACTCCCCCGCTGAGAGCCCGCGCGTCAGGACTTGGCGAGGTACTCGAGGCGTTCGCCGTCGACCGCGGCGTGCATCATCCGGGCCAGGCCGGGATGATTCGTCAATCCGGGATCGGACTCGACCACCTCGCGGGCCAATTGCTGTGCGGCGGTGATGACTTCGAGGTCGTCCAGCAGGGAGAGCAGGCGCAGCGAGCGGGCCGTACCGGACTGGGCCGAGCCGAGGACATCGCCTTCGCGGCGTTGGCGGAGATCGAGGACGGCCAGTTCGAAGCCGTCGGTGGTGGCGGCTACCGCTTCCAGGCGGGACATGGCGGTGCCGACCGGGTTGGTTTCGGTGATGAGGAGGCAGAGGCCCGGATGCTTGCCTCGGCCGACGCGACCGCGGAGCTGGTGGAGCTGGCTGACACCGAAGCGGTCGGCGTCGACGATGGCCATGACGGTGGCGTTGGGGACGTCCACACCGACCTCGACAACGGTGGTGCAGACCAGGACGTCGATGTCGGCTGCGTTGAAAGCCTGCATGACGCGGTCTTTTTCGTCCGAGGGGAGGCGGCCGTGCAGGAGGCCGACGCGGAGGTCTTTCAAGGGGCCGGTGCTCAGCAGTTCGAACATGTCGACGGCCGAGTGGGTGGTAGGGCCTTCCTTCTCCTCTTCCTTCTTCTTGCCTTTTTTGCCGTTCTCCTCCTCGTCGCCGATGCGGGAGCAGACGACATAGGCCTGGCGGCCGGCCTGGACTTCCTCGTGAATGCGTTCCCAGGCGCGATCCACCCAGGCCGGTTTCACCTTGGCGGGCACCACCTTCGAGGTGATCGGTGAGCGGCCGCTGGGGAGCTGGGTGAGGGTGGAGGTCTCCAGGTCGCCGAGGGTGGTCATGGCGATGGTGCGCGGGATGGGGGTGGCGGTCATGACCAGCAGGTGCGGGCTGACGCCCTTCTTCGCCTTGGCGCGCAAGGCATCTCGCTGTTCGACGCCGAAGCGGTGCTGTTCGTCGACCACGACCATGCCGAGGTCGAAGAATTCGACATTGTCCTGGATGAGGGCGTGCGTGCCGATGATCAGGCCCGCCTCACCGGTGACGGCGTCCAGGAGGGCGGCCTTCTTCTGGCCCGCGGACATGGAACCGGTCACCAGGACGACCTTGGTGGCGTTGTCGGCGGCACCGAGTTCGCCCGCGTTGCCGAGGTCGCCGAGCATCTTCTTCAGCGATCGATAGTGCTGGGCGGCAAGGACTTCGGTGGGGGCGAGCAGGGCGCACTGGCGGCCGTTGTCGACCACCTGGAGCATGGTGAGCAGGGAGACGATGGTCTTGCCGGAACCCACCTCGCCCTGGAGCAGGCGGTGCATGGGGTGCGCGCGGGACAGGTCGGCGGAGATCTCGCCGATGACGGCACGCTGGCCCTCGGTCAGTTCGAAGGGCAGGCGCTTGTCGAAAGCCGCTGCGATGCCGTCGGTCCGGGGCGGGTTCGGTTCCGCGCGGCGGCCCTCGGTTTGATGGCGGCGTTCGGCCAGCACCAGTTGCAGGGCCAGGGCTTCGTCGAAACGCAGCCGGCCCCTGGCCTCTTCGATATCGGACTTGCTCTCCGGGAGATGGATCAGGCGCAGGGCGTCCGAGACGGGTAGCAGGGAATGCTCGGTGCGCAGGCTCTCCGGGAGCGGGTCGTCGATGGGGTCGAGCTGGTCGAGCACCTGGCGCACGCAGCGCAGCAGATCCCAGCTCTGCACCTTCGCGGTGGAGGGATACACCGGAATGAATTCACGTTCGAAGAACGAGACGTCCACGCCGCCCGCGCCTTTCGCGCTCTGCGCCAGACCGCGCAGCGCGCCGCCGCCGCGCACGCTGGTGAGGTTCTCGATCGACCCGTCCTCCTTATCGGGCAGGATCAGGTAGTCGGGGTGCGAGAGGTTCCAGCGGTCGGGCCGCCACCAGTGCACGGTGCCCGACATCATGGCGCGGACGCCTTCCTTCACCAGGTAGCGCACCTTGTCGCCGTTGAAGAAGGTGACCTCGATGGGCCGCGGGCCGCCGGTGTCCAGGTTCACCTTCAGCAAGCTGCCCTTGCGGTTCTTCATGGGCCGCAACTCGGTTTTGCTCACCCGCCCCATGACGGTGATGTGCTGCCCCTCCTCCGGGGCCTCCTCGGTGAGCGGCTGCCCCTGGGTGGCATAGCGCAGCGGGTAATGCCGCAGCAGGTCCTCGACGGTCTGCATGTCGAAGTGCTCGAGCAGCGGTTCGGCCGCCTTCACACCCAGCACATGGTCGAGCCGATCGGCCAGTGTCGCCATTGCTATTCCACCCCGATCTGCACCAGATCCCCGGCCTGACCGCCGGGGTACACGACCACTTCCACACCGGGGAAGCCGGCGAGCACATGCGCGCTCAACTCCTCCGAAAGTCCTTCGGGCGCATCCGCGCCCAGCAGCATGGTGACCAATTCCCCACCGAGACCGAGCATCCGGTCCAGCAGGGTGCGGCCCGCCTGGCGCACATCGGCGTCGATGACGACCACATCGTGGCCGACCAGCCCGAGCCCGTCGCCCGCCTCGCAAGTCCCGACGATCGTCAAGGCGCGTTCGGCCGCGATCCGCAGCGCGCCCCAACGGGTTCCGGCCGCCGCCTCCGACATGGCGAAGGCATCGTCCACCGCGATCCGCCCGCCGTCGTGCATGGACAGGGCCGCCAGCCCCTGCACCATCGACCCGCACGGCAGCATCAGCACCTCGCGTTGCCCGTCGCGCGCCGCCACACTCACCGCCACCAGCTCGTGCGCGGGCAGCGCCCCGTTCGGCAACACCAGCACCTCCCGGTGCGGCAGCCGCCGAATCCCTTCCAGCAGCGCCTCCGCCGTCACCTCCCCCTCCAGCACCGCGGCCCCCGCATCCTCGAACAAGCGCACCGCCCCCGCACCGGAAGCCACCGCCAGAATCCCGCGCCCATCCCCGCCCGGAGCATGCGCCGAGGCGGCGAGGGTCTCGATCCGAATCCCACTCAGCCGCCCCGCCGCCAGCCCGGCCTCCACGGCGGCCCCGGCATCCGCGCAATGCACATGCGCCGACCAGCTCCCGGCCCCGTCCCCCACCACGACGACCGAATCCCCCAGCCCCGCAAGCCGATCCCGCAGTTCGATGATCCGCGCATCGTCGGATCCATCCAGCACGTACATGACTTCGTACTGCACGGCGCTGTCCCCACCCGCCGCCGGAACCTCGTGCGCGAGCGGCGGACCGCCCCGCGACAACCGTGAATTCCGCTCCGAGTCAACAGTATTCGACACCGAGGCGGCATGCGCATGCGCACCGTCGACCGAATCCGCGTCTCGACCCCCGGCCGGAACCCCGGTGCCGTGATCGTCCACGGCCTGCCATCGCCTCGGACTCGCCGCCCCCCGACCCGATTCAGCCACCACGGACCGGGCCCCCGAAGCCACCGGCCGACCGGATTCGGCGCCGCTGCGCACATAGGCCGGCCGGCGCGGCGCCGGTCCACCCGCGACAACGACCAATTCGTCGAGCAATACCAACAGCCCGCGCGCGCCCGCGTCGACGACCCCGGCTTCGCGCAGCACGCCCAACTGGGCCGGAGTCTCGCCGAGCGCCTTCGCCGCTCCGTCCGCGGCCGCCAGCGCCACCGCGGGCAAGGTGCGCTCCGGGCAGGCGGCGGCGCTCTCGGCCGCGCGATCCAAGACGGTCAGCATGGTCCCCTCGACCGGCGAGCTCAGTGCTTCTCGCACCAGCCGGGCCGCGCGCCGCAGGGCCAGCCGCAACGTCGCCTCGGTCAGCGGCCCGTCCCGTACGACATCGGCCACTCCGCGCAATACCTGCGACAGGATGATCCCGGAATTCCCGCGCGCACCGAGCGTCGCCGCGCGCGCCATCACACCGGCGACCTCACGGGCGGACATCCGGTTGCTGTCGGTCTCCGCACTGCGGACCGCCGCGCGCATGGTCGCCAATAGGTTGGTTCCGGTGTCCGAGTCCGGGACCGGGAAGACGTTCAAGGCGTTGATCTCGTCACGATGGCGCTCGAGTCCAGCCAGGCTGAGCTGACCCCAGCGCAGCAGCGCAGTACCGTCGAGCGCGTCCCCTACCCCGGGCACCGTCACCGTCCTTCCGCCACATACCGCGCCGCCACCGGCCCGGCCACCAAGTTGTCCTCGGAAACCCCGGTCGCCAGCCTAGTCGGGCCGACCGACAGCGCGCGGTCAGCCGCCGTTCGGCAGCTGCGGATATCGCGGTGAACGGGGGGCGATTGGACACGCCCGGAAGGGGGCGGTTACTCTTGTCCGGTTGCCCGACGCAGGCACGATCCTGTACTCCCAGGTATCGGAACGCGTTCGCCGGTGTCTCACCGGTAGGCACGTCCAAGACATCAAAGTTTCCGGACTCGCTGTTTTCAACGCGGCGAGTCTCTACATGACATGAAGGAGCTCGCGACTATGGCTGCCGTCTGCGACGTTTGCGCCAAGGGCCCCGGCTTCGGTAAGTCGGTTTCGCACTCGCACCGGCGCACCAACCGTCGCTGGAACCCGAACATCCAGACCGTGCGCGCGCAGGTTGCCCCCGGCAACACCCGCCGCATGAACGTGTGCACCTCCTGCCTGAAGGCCGGCAAGGTCGCCCGCGGTTAATTCGCTTTTCGGCATCGGCCCCGGCACCCGCAACGGGTGGTCCGGGGCTTTTGCTGTGTTCGAAGGGGGTGCCGGGTGGCCGAGTGGCAGGTAGTCCCGCTGGGACCGGAGCATGTCCGGAGCCTGGCCGAATGCCATATCGAATGCTGGCGCGAGGCGTATGAGGATCTGGTGCCCGCGCATCTGCTGGCCGCCTTCGATCTCGAACAGCGCGCCGCGGCCTGGGAACGCCGCCGGGTCCAGCATCCCGACGCGACGAAGGTCGCCGTCTTGGACGGCACGGTGATCGGTTTCGCGAGCAGCGGCCCGGACCGGGACGAATCCCCCACGGCGGAGCAGCAACTCAACGCCATGTACGTGCGCTCCGCCTGGTACGGCACTGGCGTGGCGCACGATCTCATGCGCGCCGTACTGCCCGAGCACGCCGACACTTCCCTCTGGGTATTCGAGGAGAATCCGCGCGCCCGGGCCTTCTACACGAAATACGGCTTCGAACTCGACGGCGCCCGCCGAGTCGAAGCCTTCACTCCGGCAATCGAAGTGCGAATGGTGCGCCGCGTCAGCGGTCGCCGGTGAAGCAGTCCAGGTTCTGGCTGATCGTCATCGGCAGGCAGGCGATACGCGAGGTCACCTGCGAGGAGATTCCGGAGAAGCTGTTGGTATCGAACAGGCTGGCCACCAGCGTGGCGTTCTCCGTCGTCGGGGTGGCGGCGGGGGCGGTGTAGGGCTCCAGCTCTACCGGCGCCGCATTCGCGACGGGGGCGGTGGCGAGGGCCGCCCCCGCGGCGAGAGCGACGAAAACACCACGGGCAGTCTTGTTCTGCATGCACAGGCTCCTGAATCGGTTCAACGGATTCGCGTTACGGCAGACGCCAGTCCACCGGCGCGGCCCCTAATGTACCCAGCAACTCGTTGGTTCGGGAGAAAGGCCGGGAACCGAAGAATCCGCGCGAGGCGGACAACGGTGAGGGATGGGCGGATTCGATGTACGGCGTAGCGCCCAGCATCGGCTTGAGGGTGGAGGCGTCGCGGCCCCAGAGAATCGCGACGAGGGGCTGGTCACGGGCGACCAGCGCGCGAATCGCCTGCTCGGTCACGGCTTCCCAGCCCTTGCCGCGATGCGAGGCGGCCTGGCCGGGCGCGACGGTGAGAACTCGGTTCAGCATGAGCACGCCCTGATCGGACCAAGGCGACAAATCGCCATTGGACGGGGTGGGGTGGCCGAGATCCTTGGTGTACTCGGAGAAGATATTGCTCAGACTGCGCGGCACCGGCGAAACATCCGGTTCCACAGAGAAACTCAGGCCCATGGCGTGGCCCGGCGTCGGGTACGGATCCTGACCGACGATCAGGACGCGCACCTTGTCGAAGGGGCGCTGGAAGGCCCGCAGCACGTTCTCACCCTTGGGGAGATAGCCACGGCCCTCGGCGTTTTCGGTTCGGAGGAATTCCCCCATTTGCGCAATGCGGTCGGCCACGGGTTCGAGGGCTTCGGCCCAGCCCGAATCGATGACTTCCGACAGTGGTTTGGCACCCATGTCGGGATAAACTATCGTCCCGGTTTTCAGGACGGAAGCGGGGTCTCCTAAGCGAAGGATTCCCAACCGGTAGGTCCGATTCGGGGGGTTCCGTCCAGGGTCACGCCCGCGCCCTCGACCACCCGTCCGATGGGTACCCAACCCGCTGGCAGCGCACCGGAACCGGCGAAGGTGGCGGCGAAGGCGTGGTCCTCACCGCCGGCCAGAATCCAATCCAGGGGGTCCGCGCCGAGCGCCGTCGCGAGGGGTTGCAGCGCGCGGTCGTGCAGCGCGGCCGCGTCGAGATCGACGGCCACCCGCGAAGACTCGGCGATATGCCCGAGATCGGCGAGCAGGCCGTCGGAGACATCGGTGAGCGCGGTGATCGGCGCGTCCGCGGGCAACTCCAGCACGGCGTCGTACGGGGGCCGTGGAACCCGGTGCGTGGCAAGCGCTTCCGCGATCAGCCCGGCATCGACCGCCGCGAGCGCCGGGGACTCGAGCCCCGCCGACAGCACCGCCAGCCCCGCCCCCGACCAGCCGAGCCGCCCGGCCACCGCGACCACATCGCCCGGCCGCGCGCCCGATCGCAGAACGGGTTCGCGATACGGGTCTCCGAACGCGGTCACCGAAATCGTCAGATAGGGACTGCGCACCATATCGCCGCCCGCGATGGAGCCGCCCGCCCGCGCGATCTCGGCCCACATGCCGTCCGCAAGTCCTTCGACGAAATCCACCCGGGTGTCGGAGGGGCACCCCAGCGCCACCACGAACGCGCTCGGCCGCGCACCCATGGCGACCACGTCGGCGGCGTTCTGCGCGATCGCCTTGCGGCCGATATCCACCGGGCTCGACCAGTCCAGCCGGAAATGCCGGTCCTGCACCAGCATGTCGGTGGTCACCACGAACCGTCCGGTCGGCGCGGCCACCACCGCGGCATCATCGCCGGGCCCGAGCAAGACACCCGGCGACTGCGGCCGCCCCGCATTGATCCGGGCGATGAGCGCGAATTCCCCCACCTCGGCCACCGTTCGCGGGTCCGCGCCGGCCACCACCCGGGCATCCGCACCTCGGTCGCCCGCACCGTGATCGGAGGCCACGGGGTCGTGGGCACCACCCGCCACCGGCCCGGTTCCGGGCGTCTGCGCGTGGGGCCTGCTGCTGGCGGTGATGACGGTCTCCTTCGCGGTGAGCTGGTTCGGGCGGCGAACTCATCGACGGTACCCTCGAACCCGCAAACGACGACCACCAGCCGGGACGCGCCGCGCCCCGCACGGCACGATCGGGGATCGACGACCGGATGAGCAACGACACCCGCGACAGCGAACCGGAAGCCACGCCGGACGCCGCCGAGACGGCCGAAGAATCGGTGACGCTGAGCAAGGCGGACGCGGCCCAGACCGATGCCGCCGCTGCGAAGCCGGCCGAGGAGGCCGAGTACTCCCCCGGCCGTTCCCCGGCGCTCATCGCGACGGCGATCGCGCTGCCGGTGGCGCTGGTGGTGGGTGTGCTCGTGATGGGTGTGCTGGCGAACCGGAACCCGGCGCGGGAACCGCTGGCGCTGGGCTCGATTCCCGCCCCCGCCGCCACCGGTCCGGCGTGCGGTGCGCTGCTGCCCGCGCTGCCGGAGAAGATCGGCGACTACACCCTTGCCGAACTGCGCGCCCCCGCTCCGGAGGGCACCAAGGCGTGGCAGCTGCCCGACGGCGGTGAGCCGATCGTGCTGCGCTGTGGACTGGACCGGCCGCTCGAATTCAATCGCGCCTCACCCTTGCAAGTGGTGAACGGCGTCAACTGGTTCGAGATCCGGGATCAGACCACCGGCGTCACCTCCGGCACCTGGTGGGCGGTGGACCGGGGTACGTATGTCGCCCTGACCCAGCCGGACAATGCCGGACCGACCCCGCTGCAAGAGGTTTCGGACGCCATCAAGAAGGCGATGCCCGAGCAGCCCCTCGACCCGAACCCGCTGCCCAACTGAGTCAGCGGGTTTCCCGACGGCGCCGCCTCGATCAGCGCAGTCCGGTGCCGCGGGCCAGCGCGGTGGAGATGAGGGTGTCGACCAGGGTCCGGTTGTCCACTCCGGCCGCGTCCCACATGCGCGGGTAGAGCGAGATGGAGGTGAAGCCGGGCATGGTGTTGATCTCGTTGATGACCGGGCCGTCCGCGGTCACGAAGAAGTCGACGCGCGCCAGGCCCTGGCAGTCCAGCGCCCGGAAGGCCCGCACCGCCATCTCACGAACCTCTTGCGCCACATCGTCGTCCAGCTTGGCGGGCACGTCGAATTCGCAGACGTCGTCGAGGTATTTGGTGTCGAAGTCGTAGAACTCCGGTCCGTCGGTATTGTCCGGCTCGGGCATCCGGATCTCCGCCACCACACTGGCTTCCACCCGGCCGTCCGGGAATTCCAGTACGCCGCACTCGACTTCGCGGCCCACGATCCCGGCTTCCACGATGACCTTCGGATCATGCTCGCGCGCAAGCGAAATCGCCTTGTCGAGCTCATCCCAGGAATCCACCTTGGTGATTCCGATGGAAGACCCACCGCGGGAGGGCTTCACGAACACCGGCAGGCCCAGGCGGTCGCGGTCGGCCTCGGACAGGGTGGCGACGCCGGGGCGCAGCACCACCTGGTCGCCGATCGGAAGTCCTTCGGCGGCAAGGAGTTTCTTGGTGAACTCCTTGTCCATGCCGGCCGCGCTGGCGAGCACGCCCGCGCCCACGTACGGGATACCGGCCAGCTCCAGCAGCCCCTGCAAGGTGCCGTCCTCGCCGAAAGCGCCGTGCAGCACCGGGAAGACCACGTCGACGCTGCCGAGCGCGGCATCCGCGCCGTCAGCCGCGACCAAGCCGCCCGCGCGGGACGGATCGAGGGACAGGGTCATCGCGGTGCCGCCCTGGGCGTCCACCGCGGGTAGCGCACGGCCCTGCGGGGCAAGGGTCTGCATGTCCCCGGTGCCGAGCACCCAGGTGCCGTCCTGTGTGATCCCGATCGGAACCGCCTCGTACCGTTCGGGATCGAGGGCGCTCAGCACCGTACGGGCCGAGCGGCACGAGATTCCGTGCTCGTTGCTGCGCCCGCCGAACACCACCGCCACCTTGATCCTGTTGGTCATGGGCAGAACCGTACCTGGTCGAATATGGCGGCAGTGTTACGTGGTCGGGCCGGTCATGTTCAGGGGACGCGGCAGGACGAAGGTGCGAACCGGCCGGTCACTCCGACTTGAGTCGGCGGCCCAGGAGCTGGTCGACCGCTTCGGCGGCGGACAGGCCACCGTGGCAGACCTGGTGCACGGCATTGGCGAGCGGCATCTCCACCCCGTGCCGTTCGGCCAGCGCGCGCACCGATGTGCACGACTTCACACCCTCGGCGACCTGGCCATGAGTGGCCGCCTGCGCGGTCTCCATGCTGCCGCCCACGCCCAGCACATGTCCGAAGGAGCGATTGCGCGACAGCGGAGAGGTACAGGTGGCGACCAGGTCGCCGACGCCCGCCAGGCCCGCGAAGGTGACCGGCTCCGCGCCGACCGCCACCCCCAGGCGGATGATCTCGGCCAGGCCGCGGGTGATGAGGCTGGCAATCGAGTTGTCGCCCAACCCCATTCCCGAGGCGATACCGCAGGCCAGCGCGATCACGTTCTTGCACGCACCGCCGATCTCGCAGCCGATCACATCCGAATTGGTGTACGGCCGGAAGTATCCGGTGGCGCTGGCATGCTGCACCGCCTCCGCGCGCAGGGTGTCGGTGCAGGCCACCACGGTCGCCGCCGGCTGCCGCGCCGCGATCTCCTTGGCCAGGTTCGGCCCCGACAGCACCGCGACCCGGCTCGGATCCGCGCCGCTGACTTCGGCGATCACCTCGCTCATCCGCAACAGCGTCCCGGTCTCGATGCCCTTGGCGAGACTCAACAGCGTGGCATCGCCGGGAATGTGCTCCTTCCAGGCGGCCAGATTGGAACGCAGCGACTGCGACGGCACCGCGAGCACCACGATGTCCGCACCGGCCAACGCGATCCGATGATCGTCGGTGGCCGCGATCGGCGGCAGCTCGAAATCCGGCAGATACCACGGATTCCGATGCTCGGTGGCGAGCACCTTCGCCACCTCGGGCCGCCGAGCCCACATCGTGACCTCAGTCCCCGCCTCCGCCAACACCTTCGCGAACGCGGTCCCCCAAGACCCCGCTCCCAGCACCGCTGCCCTAGCCATCTGCTCAATATAGGCGGATTGTGAAAAAGCCATGCCGAGCACCGCACAACGACTCGGCACCGCCCACCCGCGCACACCGCTGACCGACCGCGCACCGCCCGACCCGCGGCGACCGACCCTGGGGTCCCTATCGACCTACGGTGAATAGGAATGCCCGCCGCGCGCGTTGCCCCCGGCATGACCACACCCGCCCCGCCCCCGCGCGTCCGCACGGCCCGCCCAACCCTGCGCGTGTCCGCACCCCGCGATTCGACGCCG
This sequence comes from Nocardia inohanensis NBRC 100128, assembly GCF_001612945.1. Classification (GTDB taxonomy): domain Bacteria; phylum Actinomycetota; class Actinomycetes; order Mycobacteriales; family Mycobacteriaceae; genus Nocardia; species Nocardia inohanensis. The sequence goes on along the minus strand of NZ_BDBK01000016.1, from coordinate 293,566 downwards.
CTCACACACCCGTCATCTTCGAGTGGGAGGATTCGGGCATGCGTCCGTCCGTGCACGCGGTGATCGCGGTGAAGACACTCGGGCAGGCGAAGAGCCGCCTGGCCGACCGGCTGCCCCCGCCGGATCGGACCCGCCTGGTGCTCGCCATGCTCGCCGACACCGTCACGGCCGCCCTCACGACGCCGGGTGTGGCCTCGGTGACCGTGGTGACGCCCGATCCGGCGGTGACCAGCCTGGTGCACGAGCTCGGCGCGCTGGCGCTGCCGGAACCCGTTGTCCTCGCGACCGACCCCGCCGCGTCGGCGCGGAACCTCTACTCCCCGAGTGAGTCGATGCCCGCCACGGCGCCGCGATCCGCCGGGGCCCGGGCCACGGCGGCACTCGGTGGCCTCAAAGCCGCCACCTCGGGGCCGCCGCCGACGAGCGGCCTGAACGCCGCGTTGTCCGCGGGCGCGGCCGCCATCAGACAACTGCACGGCCCGGTCGATCTGCTTGCGTTGCAAGCGGATCTGCCAGCGCTGCGGTCGCCTGAACTGGCCGACGTGCTCAGCGCCGCCGGGCCGGGGCGTTCGGTGGTCGCCGATCACGCCGGGAGTGGGACGGTGGCGTTGCTGGTGCGGGGCGGGGCGGGGCTGGAGCCGCTGTTCGGGCCGGATTCGGCGCGGCGGCATATCGCGGCGGGGGCGGTGGAGTTGCTCGGGGACTGGCCGGGGTTGCGTCAGGATGTGGACACCGCGGCGGATCTGGAGTGCGCGGCCGCGTTGGGGGTGGGTGCGGCTACGGGCACGCTGCTGGGTGAAATCGGCGTGTCGCGGGCGTGTCGCCCGGTGAAACAAGTCCGGCGGACCGACTCCTCGCGGTGTTGACCGGGCGTGATCTGCGCTGCAATGGACGGTGTCAGTTCGGCACCCACCACACGACATAAGGAATGATCGTGAGAGTGAGCGATACGGAAACCGTCAAGCAATCGCCGCTACTACCCGCGGCGCCGCCCGCGGCAACCCCACCGCCCACCGCGACCCCGCCGCTGCCGCTGGACCGGTATGTGAACCGGGAATTGAGCTGGCTCGATTTCAATGCCCGCGTACTGGCTTTGGCCGAAGACCATTCCCAGCCGCTGCTGGAGCGCGCCAAGTTCCTCGCCATCTTCGCGTCCAATCTGGACGAGTTCTACATGGTGCGGGTGGCCGGGCTGAAGCGGCGCGCGGAGACCGGGCTGTCGGTGCGCTCCGCGGACGGGTTGTCGCCGACCGAGCAACTGGAGATGATCGCGGCTCGCACCCAGGAGATCGCCGAGCGCCATGCCCGGGTCTTCCTGGACCAGGTGCTGCCCGCGCTCACCGCCGAGGGCATCGCCATCATCCGGTGGAACGAGCTCGACGACGCCGAAAAGCAGCGCCTGTCCGGGTATTTCCAGGATCAGGTCTTCCCGGTGCTGACCCCCCTGGCCGTCGATCCCGCCCACCCGTTCCCCTACATCAGCGGCCTGAGTCTCAATCTCGCCGTGACGGTTAAGGATTCGGTGACCGGCGGCGAGCACTTCGCCCGAGTCAAGGTGCCCGACAATGTGGATCGCTTCGTGCGCGTGCGCCGCACCCTGGGCAGCCGCGAGACCGCCGTCGCCGCCACCGGCCGCGAACCCATCGGCCGCGACTCCGCCGGCGGGCAGTCCAGCATGGCCGCCTTCCTCCCGATGGAAGAACTGATCGCCGCCCACCTCGATCAGCTGTTCCCGGGAATGGAAGTGGTGGAACAACATTCGTTCCGCATCACCCGCAATGCCGACCTGGAGGTCGAGGAGGACCGCGACGAGGACCTGCTCCAGGCCCTGGAACGCGAACTCGCCCGCCGCCGCTTCGGCTCCCCGGTGCGCCTCGAAGTCTCCGACGACATGACCGAGCACATGCTCGAACTGCTGCTGCGCGAGCTCGACGTCGACCCGGCCGACGTGATCCAGGTGCCCGGCCTGCTCGACCTGTCCTGCCTGTGGCAGGTGTACGGCGTGGACCGGCCCAACCTCAAGGACGCCCCGTACGTGCCGGCCACGCCCCCGGCCTTCGGCGAACGGGAAACGCCCCGAAACGTTTTCGCCGCCCTGCGCGAGGGCGACGTGCTGGTGCACCATCCGTACGATTCGTTCTCCACCAGCGTGCAGCGCTTCATCGAGCAGGCCGCCGCCGACCCGCAGGTGCTGGCCATCAAGCAGACGCTGTACCGCACCTCCGGTGACTCCCCCATCGTGAACGCGCTCATCGACGCCGCCGAGGCCGGTAAGCAGGTCGTGGCACTGGTCGAGATCAAGGCCCGCTTCGACGAACAGGCGAACATCAAATGGGCTCGCGCACTGGAGCAAGCGGGCGTGCACGTGGTCTACGGCCTGGTCGGTCTCAAGACGCATTGCAAGACCTGCCTGGTGGTGCGCCGCGAAGGTGCCACCATCCGTCGCTACTGTCACATCGGCACCGGTAATTACAATCCGAAGACCGCACGCCTGTACGAAGATGTCGGATTGCTCACGGCCGCACCGGAGATCGGCGCCGACCTCACCGACCTTTTCAACTCGCTGACCGGCTATTCGCGAAAAGCCAACTACCGCAACCTGCTGGTCGCCCCGACCGGCGTACGGGCCGGGATCGTGGAGCGGATCGAACGCGAGACCGAGTTGGCGGCGCAGGGCGAACCGGCGCGAATCCGGCTGAAGGCCAACGCCATCGTCGACGAGCAGATCATCGACGCGCTCTACCGCGCCTCTCAGGCCGGCGTGCCGGTGGAGATCGTGGTGCGCGGCATCTGCGGGCTGCGACCGGGCGTCGCGGGGATGAGCGAGAACATCGAGGTGCGCTCGATTCTCGGCCGCTACCTGGAACATTCGCGGGTGCTGCACTTCCGGGCGCAGAACGAGTACTGGATCGGCAGCGCCGACATGATGCATCGCAATCTGGATCGGCGGGTGGAAGTGCTGGCGCAGGTGAAGGATCCGCGGCTGTCCGAGCAGCTGAACCAGATGTTCGACTCCGCCCTGGACCCCGCCACCCGCTGCTGGGTGCTGCAAGCCGACGGCGGCTGGGTGGCGCAGCCCGATCCGGAGGCGCCGGGCGTGCAGGTGCGCGACCACCAGGAGTACCTGATGCGACTGCGACGGCCGGATCGCCAGTGAGCAAGAAGAACTCCGATCCCGCCGCCGATTTGGTAGACCCCCGGGTCAGCCCCAACATCCTGGCCGCGGGCGCCGTGCTGTGGCGTCCCACCGCGGACGGCACCGTCGAGATCGCCCTGGTACACCGCCCCAAATACGACGACTGGTCGCTGCCCAAGGGCAAATTGGATCCCGGTGAGACCGCCGTGATGGCGGCCGTACGCGAGGTGGCCGAGGAAACGGGCCTGAATTCGCATCTGGGGCGTTATCTCGGCCATGTGACCTATCCGGTCACCGGACACCGGAAACTCAAGCGGGTGGACTACTGGGCGGCCCGGGTGCTGGACGGCGATTTCGAGTCCAATGCCGAAATCGATGTGCTCCAGTGGCATCGGGTGGACGGCATCATGGACGCGCTGTCCTATCCGATGGACCGCACCATCGTCCGCAATTTCCTGCGTCTACCGGCCGACACCTCGACCGTGCTGGTGGTCCGGCACGCCAAGGCGGGCCGTAAGGAGCGCTTCGCCGGGCCCGACGACGAGCGGCCGCTCGAAAAGGCCGGTCGCGCACAGGCTCGCGGGCTGGTGCCGAATCTGCTGGCCTTCGGGGCGGCCGAAATCTACTCGGCCCCACCGGCCCGCTGTGTCCAAACCGTTACCCCACTGGCCGAGAAGCTCGGCGTGACGGTGGAATTGGAGCCGTTGCTGAGCGAATCCGGTTACGGCGCAGCGCCGGATGCGGCCCGCAAACGCGCCCGCGACCTGGCCGACCGTGACGTCGTGCCGGTGATTTGCAGTCAGGGCAAGGTGATTCCGGATCTGCTGGCCCGATGGGCCGAGGAGGACGGAATCACGCTGCCACCGGCCCGCAATCGCAAGGGCAGCGTCTGGGTGCTGTCGCTGCACGGCGGGCGCCTGGTGGCCGCGGACCATCTCGACCGCCTGCTGATCCCCGTCGAATTCAAATCCTGACCAGCGGCTCGGGGGCCGAAAACCGGCCCCCGACATGCGAAACGGCCCGGCATCCGCCGGGCCGTTTCACGTTGTCCTGCTAGCGAAGAAACCGTCAGCGACGCGCGGTGCGCTTGGCAGCGGTCTTCTTGGCCGGAGCCTTCTTGGCCGTCTTCTTGGCCGTGGCCTTCGAAGCGGTGGCCTTGGTGGCGGCCTTCTTGGCGACCGTCTTCTTGGCGGCGGCCTTGGCCGGGGTCTTCTTCGCGACCGTCTTCTTCGCGACCGTCTTCTTGGCGGTGGCCTTCTTGGCGGGCGCCTTCGAAGCGGCCTTCTTCGCCGTGGTCTTGGCCGGAGCCTTGGTGGCGGCCTTCTTGGCGGTGGTCTTCTTCGCCGCCTTCTTGGCCGTGGTCTTGCCACCCGACACCGGAGCCGCCACACCGCGTTTCACGGCCGGGCCACTCGAAGCGATCTTCTGCTTGCCGGCGATGATCGCCTTGAACTGAGCGCCCGGACGGAATGCCGGCACCGAAGTCGGCTTCACCTTGACGGTTTCACCGGTACGCGGGTTACGGGCCACTCGCGCAGCGCGCTTGCGCTGTTCGAAGACACCGAATCCGGTGATGGTGACGCTCTGACCTTTGTTCACAGCACGCACGATTGTGTCGACCATCTGCTCGACTGCTGCAGTAGCGGTGCGCCTGTCAGTACCCAACTTCTCGGTCAGAACATCGATCAGTTCCGCCTTGTTCATTGAATCCTCCGCAGACTATTTGGCCCGTCGTCGGACCGACTAGGTACCACGGTAAACCTTTCTGCGGCAAGAGTCTACGAGCGACGCGCGAAAAAGCGAGGCACGGCACATGTCCAGCAACCACGTTTGGGGGCGTTCAGCTAACGCCCCCCAATGATTACGTCTGCGAAATACGGGCCGGAATGGTTGCGGGTTTCCAAGTCGGCCTTGCGTTTTCGAACTGTGCGATCTCGTCGCTGTGCCGCAGGGTGAGACCGATGTCGTCCAGCCCTTCGAGCAGCCGCCAGCGCGTGTAGTCGTCAATATCAAACGGCAACACGACCGTTCCGGCGCTCACGGTTCGCGCCTCGAGGTCCACCGCCAATTCCAAACCGGGCTGTTCCTCGAGCAACTTCCAGAGCAATTCCACATCGCTCTGGGCCATCTTGGCGGTCAGCAGACCGTCCTTGCCGGCGTTCCCGCGGAAGATGTCGGCGAAGCGGGAGGAGATCACGACCCGGAACCCGAAGTCCTTCAACGCCCAAACAGCGTGCTCACGTGAGGATCCGGTGCCGAAATCCGGACCGGCGACCAGGACACTACCCCGGTTGTAGGGCTCGGTGTTCAGAATGAAGTGCGGATCCTGCCGCCATCCGGCGAACAAGCCATCCTCGAAACCCGTTCGGGTAACGCGCTTCAGATAGACGGCCGGGATGATCTGATCGGTGTCGACATTGGATCGGCGCATCGGAACGCCGATCCCCTTGTGAACCTTGAAGGCTTCCATTGTGATTCTCCTGAGTCTGTTGGGGCCGAAGGTACTTGCCGAAAAGGACGCTGATTCAGTCCAGATCGGCCGGTGAGGACAGGGTTCCGCGCACCGCGGTGGCCGCCGCGACCAGCGGTGAGACCAGGTGCGTGCGACCGCCCTTGCCCTGTCGCCCTTCGAAGTTCCGGTTCGAGGTGGAAGCACTGCGCTGACCGGGAGAAAGCTGATCTGGGTTCATTCCCAGGCACATCGAGCAGCCCGCCTGCCGCCATTCCGCGCCCGCCGCGACGAAAATCTCGCCCAGGCCCTCGTTTTCCGCTTGCAGCCGCACCCGCATGGAACCGGGGACGATCAGCATGCGCACGCCGTCGGCGACCTTGCGGTCCTTCAGAATCTCTGCGACGGCACGCAAATCCTCGATCCGGCCATTGGTGCAGGAACCCACGAAAACGGTGTCCACGGCGACATCTCGCAGCGGGGTGCCCGCCTTCAGGTCCATGTACTGCAACGCCTTCTCGGCGGCCGCGCGCTCGTTCTCGTCGACGATCTGCTCCGGATCCGGCACCGAGTCGCCCAGCGGCGCACCCTGTCCCGGGTTGGTGCCCCAGGTGACGAAGGGGGTCAGCGCGGAGGCGTCCAGGTGCACCTCGGCATCGAATTTCGCGCCCTCGTCGGTCTTCAGGGCGTCCCAGGCCGCCACGGCGGCATCCCAATCCGCGCCCTGGGGGGCGTGCGGGCGGCCCTTCAGGAACTCGTAGGTGATCTCGTCCGGGGCCACCATGCCGGCCCGGGCGCCCGCCTCGATCGACATGTTGCACATGGTCATCCGGGCTTCCATGGACATCTCACGGACCGCCTGGCCGCGGTACTCCAGCACGTAACCCTGGCCGCCGCCGGTGCCGATCTGCGCGATGACGGCGAGAATCACGTCCTTGGAGGTGACCCCCGGCGGCAACTTGCCGTCGATATTGATGGCCATGGTCTTGAACGGGCGCAGCGACAAAGTCTGCGTTGCCAGCACATGTTCCACTTCCGAGGTGCCGATGCCCATCGCCAGCGCGCCGAACGCACCGTGGGTGGAGGTGTGCGAATCACCGCACACCACCGTGGTTCCCGGCTGGGTCAGGCCCAGCTGCGGGCCCACCACGTGCACGATGCCCTGATCGAGATCGCCCATCGGGTGCAGGCGCACACCGAATTCCTCGCAGTTCTTGCGCAGCGTCTCGACCTGTAGCCGCGAGATGGGATCCGCGATCGGCTTGTCGATGTCGATGGTGGGGACGTTGTGGTCCTCGGTGGCGATGGTGAGGTCCGGGCGGCGCACCGGGCGACCGGCCGCGCGCAGGCCGTCGAACGCCTGCGGGCTGGTCACCTCGTGCACCAGGTGCAGGTCGATGTAGATGAGGTCGGGCTGGCGGTGCTCGCCTTCGCCTTCGCCGCGAACGACGACGTGCTGTTCCCAGACCTTCTCCGCCAGAGTGCGTGGCGCCTGCGCCATGACTGTTTCCACCCTTCGGTGTTGCTCGATAGACAATTCCGCGAACCGGGCTGTTGGCCGCGGGCTCACGTCCGCGTCGGGGTCCTGGTTTGCATTTCCCAACATGCGAGACGCTAATATCGTTCTATGAGACAGCATAGCGGCATCGGGGTTCTGGACAAAGCCATGGCGGTCCTGCACGCCGTCGCCGAGCAACCCTGCGGCTTGAACGAGCTGTGCACCCGCACCGGCCTGCCTCGCGCCACCGCGCATCGCCTGGCCGTGGGCCTGGAGACGCATCGCATGCTGGCCCGCGACAACCAAGGTCTGTGGCGACCCGGCCCGGCTCTGTCGGAGCTGGCGACAACCGCCAGCGACCCCCTGCTCGACGCGGCCGGCACCATTCTTCCCAAATTGCGGGAAATCACCGGCGAGAGCGTGCAGCTGTACCGGCGCGACGGCAATGCCCGCGTCTGCGTGGCCGCCATGGAACCCGCCGCGGGCCTGCGCGACACCGTGCCGATCGGCGCGCGCCTTCCACTCACCGCCGGTTCGGCCGCCAAAGTCCTGCTGGCCTGGGCCGATCCCGAATTGCAGCGGACCGTCCTACCCGAAGCCGTATTCGGCGAACGCGCCCTGGCCGAGGTCCGCCGCCGCGGCTGGGCGCAGAGCGCGGCCGAGCGCGCCGCCGGCGTGGCCAGTGTCTCGGCGCCCGTGCGCGACGCGAGCGGCGCGGTCATCGCGGCGGTCTCGGTGTCGGGGCCCATCGATCGGATGGGCCGCCGCCCGGGCGCGCGGTGGGCCGCCGACCTGGTCGCCGCCGCCGATGCCCTCCACAAGCGCATCTGACGGACTTTCGGGCCGCCGGGGATACCTGACCATGGTCCCCGGCGGCAACAGCGGCCACAGCAGCACCGACCGGACACACTGTGACGCCCGCCATACGCCGTAAATTACAGTCGGCCCATGGGAGTTAAACAACGCGCGCAGATCGTGATGTCCGAACAGGAGATCACCGAGTTCCTGGAGCGCAGCCGCATCGCCAACCTCGCCACCTTGAGCGCGACGGGCATGCCGCATCTGACCGCAATGTGGTTCGGCCTGATCGACGGCGAGATCTGGTTCGAGACCAAGGCGAAGTCGCAGAAGGCGGTCAATATTCGCCGCGATCCGCGGGTGACCGTGCTGTTGGAGGCCGGCGATACCTACGACCAGCTGCGCGGCGTCTCGATCGAGGGCCAGGCGGAAATCGTCGAGGACCCCGACGCCCTGTTCCAGGTGGGTATCAGCGTCTGGGAGCGGTATACCGGCCCGTACAGCGAAGAGATGAAGCCGTTCGTGGATCAGATGCTGAACAAGCGCATCGCGATCCGCATCGTCCCGGAGCGGGTGCGCAGCTGGGACCACCGCAAACTCGGCTTGCCCGCGATGCCGCTGGGCGGATCCACCATCGCCGCCGCCGACTAGTTCGGCAAAGAGAAAAGCGAAGGCCCCCGACCTGTTCAGGTCGGGGGCCTTCGCCTTGTAGTCCCGACGGGATTTGAACCCGCGCTACCGCCTTGAGAGGGCGGCGTCCTAGGCCGCTAGACGACGGGACCAGGACAGAGAAATACGGCGGCCGAAACCGCCGGAGCTTCTCCGAATTTCGAAAGCTTTCGCTCTCGGAGCTGGGGTACCAGGACTCGAACCTAGAATGGCTGAACCAGAATCAGCTGTGTTGCCAATTACACCATACCCCATTGACCTGGGCTTTCGGTCCGCCGCTCTGAGTGGCTTCCCGGTCGCTTCCGGCCGAGAAGAAGATTAGCAGGCCGAAGCCCAGATATACCAAATCGGCTGGTCAGAGCCGGTTTTGTACCGCTTTACGCAAGATCCGCGGCGGCCGCCCGCAGCCGTTCCATGGTCACTTCACGACCCAGCAGCTCCAGAGACTCGTAGAGCGGCGGGCTGATGTGCGAACCGGTGACGGCGACCCGCACCGGACCGAACGCCTTACGCGGCTTGAGCTCCAACTCCTCGATCAGCGCCCGCTTGAGCGCCTCCTCGAGCGCGGACGCGGTCCATTCCGAAACTCCGTCCAGCGCGGAAATGGTCGCCCGCAGTACGGGTGCGGCATCCGCACCCAGATTCTTGGCCTTTGCGGCTTCGTCGACAGCGAACTTGTCGGCGGGCGCGAAGAGGAACTTCAGCAGATCCCAGGCGTCGCCCAGAACGACGATTCGGGTCTGCACCAGATCGGCCGCCGCTTCGAACACCTTCTCGTCGATCTCGGCGCCGATATGACCGTGCAAGGTGAGGTACTCACGCAGCCGGTGAGCAAAATCACCGGGGCTCAGCAACCGAATATGTTCGGCGTTCAGAGCGTCTGCCTTCTTCTGATCGAAACGTGCCGGGTTCGAATTAACTTTCGATATATCGAACGCCTCGACCATCTCGGTCATGGAGAAGAGATCATGATCATCGGCGATGCTCCAGCCGAGCAGCGCCAGATAATTCAGCAAACCCTCCGGAATGAACCCGCGATCGCGATGCAGGAAGAGATTCGACTCCGGGTCGCGCTTGGACAGCTTCTTGTTGCCCTGACCCATCACGAACGGCAAGTGCCCGAACTGCGGAGTGAAATCCGCGACGCCGATCCGCTGCATTGCCTCGTACAGCGCGATCTGCCGCGGCGTGGAGCTCAGCAAATCCTCGCCACGCAAAACGTGGGTGATCTTCATGAGCGCATCGTCGACCGGATTGACCAGGGTATAGAGCGGATCGCCATTACCGCGGGTGAGCGCGAAGTCGGGCACCACGCCCGCCTTGAAGGTGGTCTCGCCGCGCACCAGGTCGACCCAGGACAGGTCCTTGTCCGGCATCCGCAGGCGGATCACGGCGGGGCGGCCCTCGGCCTTGTAGGCGGCGATCTGCTCGGCGCTCAGGTCGCGGTCGAAGTTGTCGTAGCCGAGCTTGGGATCGCGGCCGGCGGCCTTGTGCCGGGCCTCGACTTCCTCAGGGGTGGAGAAGGATTCGTAGGCCTCCCCCGCCGCCAGCAGCTTGGCGACCACCTCGAGATGAAGGTCACGCCGCTGCGACTGCCGGTACGGCGCATAGGGACCGCCGACCTCCGGCCCCTCGTCCCAGGTGAGACCGAGCCAGCGCAGCGCGTCGAGGATCGCGGCGTAGGACTCCTCGGAATCACGTGCGGCATCGGTGTCTTCGATACGGAAGACGAAGGTGCCGCCGTGGTGGCGCGCGAAGGCCCAGTTGAACAGGGCGGTGCGGACCAGCCCGACATGCGGTGTGCCGGTGGGGGACGGGCAGAATCGGACCCGGACGTCAGTCATGTCTCTCTCTCGATCAGCGTTTGGCGGCAACGGGATTGGTGAGGGTGCCGATGCCCGACACGGTCACCGACACGCTCTGACCGGCCTGGACGGGGCCGACGCCCTCCGGGGTGCCGGTGAGGATGACATCGCCCGGGAGCAGCGTCATCACGGTGGTCACCCATTCGATCAGCTTCGGAATATCGTGCAGCAGAAGTGAAGTGCGGCTGCGCTGCTTCACCACGCCGTCGAGCTCGGTGACGATCTCCAGATCCGAAGGGTCCAGGGAGGTCTCGATCCACGGGCCCAGCGGGCAGAAGGTGTCGTAGCCTTTGGCGCGGGTCCACTGGCCGTCGTGACGCTGCTGATCGCGCGCGGTGACATCGTTGGCGACGGTGTAACCGAGGATCACTTCCTGGGCCCGAGCGGCCGGAATGTCCTTGCACGGCTGGCCGATGACCACGGCCAGCTCACCCTCGTAATCGACCTGAGAAGAGCTGGGCGGCAACACGATTTCCCGGTTCGGGCCGATGATGGAGGTGTTCGGCTTCATGAAGATAACCGGGTCGGCGGGGGCCGGGCCACCCATTTCCTCGGCGTGCGCCGCGTAGTTCTTGCCGATGCAGATCACCTTGCTGGCCAGGATCGGGGCGAGCAGGCGCACATCGGCCAGCGGCCAGCGCCGACCGGTGAACGTCGGTGTACCGAACGGGTGTTCGGCGATTTCGCGGGCGACGGCGTCTGAACCATCGCCTTCGATGCTGACGAAAGCGACTCCATCTGGGCTGGCAATTCGACCTAGGCGCATGGCCAGCATCCTATCGACCGGCCTCGACCTGCCCGAACGCGCCCGACCGCGGGGGTGGGGCGGGCCCGGCGCGCGGGCTCAGCGCACCGCCCGTCACCGCCGCGGGCGCACCGGCGTGCCCGCCCGCATCGGGGTCCCGCAGATGTGAAAAGCCCTTATACGCAAGACAACTCGGTACCGCAAGAGCCTTGATCAAGATCGGCTATCAAGTGTGAGCAAACAAACAGCGTGCCTCGGAAACGGCTTTGCGCATCAGGTGTACCGTAAGGTGCGAGTTCCAAGAAGTAAGATATTGGTTCCACATAGTGAGACACGAGGTGATGGTCATGGCCGCCGTACTGGAGCTGAGCTCGACCAAACGGTGGTCCATGCTGGCGCTCGGCGTCTTCGCGCAGACCGCGAGCGCGATCTTCGTCAATGGCACCCCCTTCCTGCTGCCGGCGTTGCTGGAGCGCGGCATGCCACTGCCCACCGCCGGTCTGCTGGTAGTGATGCCGCTGGTCGGGCTGTGCTGCACGCTGATCGCCTGGGGCTATGTCGTCGACCGCATCGGCGAGCACAAGGTATTGGTGGCCGGTCCGCTGCTGATGCTGGCCGCCGGGGTGGCCGCGGCGAACGTGACCGGCTATGTGGCACTGGGCATTCTGCTGTTCGTCGGCGGTATGGGCGCGGGCTCCACCAACGGCGCGACCGGCCGGGTCATCGTCGGCTGGTTCCCGCCGGATCAGCGCGGCCTGGCCATGGGCATCCGGCAGACCGCGCAGCCGCTGGGGGTCGGCATCGGCGCGCTGAGCATCCCCGCTGTCGCTGCGGCACACGGCTTCTCGGCCGCCGTCCTGGTCCCCGCGCTGATGGCGGGCGCGGCCGCGATCGGCTGCCTGGTCGGCATCGTGGATCCGCCGCGCCCCGAATCCACCAGCGACACAGGCCGTCCCGCCAATCCGTACCGCGGCGACCGCACGCTGTGGCGCATTCACGCCGTCTCGGTGCTGCTGGTCATCCCCCAGGCGACCATCTGGACCTTCGCCCTGCTGTGGCTGCACACCGACATCGGCTGGTCGCTGGGCGTGGCCGGAGCGCTGGTGCTGGTGGCCCAAATCCTGGGTGCTGGAGGGCGAATCGGGGCGGGCATGTGGTCCGATCGCGTCGGCAGCCGCCTGCGTCCGCTGCGCACGGTCGCCATCGCCGCCGGGGTCGCCATGGCCGGCCTGGCCTTCGCCTCCTGGCTGCACCTGTGGTGGCTGGCCGTTCCGGTCATGTTGGCCGCTTCGGTCATCACCGTCGCCGACAACGGATTGGCCTTCACGGCCGTAGCCGAAATCGCGGGCCCCTACTGGTCCGGTCGCGGCCTGGGCATCCAGAACACCGGCCAGAACCTGGCCGCGGCCGCGGTGGCCCCGGTCTTCGGCGCCCTGATCGACGCCTCCGGCTTCCCGATCGTCTACGCCCTGTCCGCCCTGATCGCCCTGGCCGCAGTCCCCTTGGTCCCCACCGCGTCCCGCCCGAGCTAACTTTCCCGCAAATCAGGAATGGCTGCGCCCGTTAAGTTTTCGCATCCGAATGCATGAATGCGATATTGCTCACGGCCGCACCAGGTTTGAAAAAACAAGGAACCCCTGGGTCCGAATTGCCTTCGGACCCAGGGGTTCTTGACGCTGTAGAGCTAGATCGCGGCGGCGATCCGGCTACCGATCTCGACGGTGGAGGCGGCGCCGGTGCGGGAGGCGAGGTCCTTGGCGATGGCGGCCTCGATGCGGGCGGCTTCCTCGGGCTTGCCGAGGTGGTTGAGCAGCAACGCGACCGAGAGGATGGCGGCGGTTGGGTCGGCCTTGGACTGGCCCGCGATATCGGGGGCCGAGCCGTGCACGGGCTCGAACATCGACGGGTTGGTGCCCGAGGCGTCGATATTGCCGGAGGCGGCCAGGCCGATGCCGCCGGAGACGGCGGCGGCCAGGTCGGTGATGATGTCGCCGAACAGGTTGTCGGTGACGATCACGTCGAAGCGGCCCGGATCGGTCACCATGTGGATGGTCGCGGCATCGATGTGCTGGTAGGCGGTTTCGATGTCGGGGTATTCGGTGGCGACCTCGGCGACGGTGCGGGTCCAGAGCGCCCCGGCGAACGCGAGCACATTGTTCTTGTGCACCAGCGTCAGGTGCTTACGACGCTTACGCGCGGTCTCGAAGGCGTAGCGCACCACGCGCTCGACGCCGAAGCGGGTGTTGGTGGAGACCTCGGTGGCGACCTCGTGCGGAGTGTTCACGCGGATCGCGCCGCCGGTGCCGGTGTACGGGCCTTCGGTGCCCTCGCGCACGACCACGAAGTCGATGTCCGGGTTGGCGGCGAGCGGGCTGGTGACGCCCGGGTACAGCTTGGACGGGCGCAGGTTCACGTGATGATCCAGTTCGAAGCGGGTGCGCAGCAGCAGGCCGCGCTCGAGCACGCCGGACTGAACGGACGGGTCGCCGATCGCACCGAGCAGGATGGCGTCGTGTTCCTTGAGTTCCGGAATCACATTGTCGGGCAGGATCTCACCCGTCGCATGGAACCGCTTGGCACCCAGGTCGTATTCGGTCTTCTCGACGCCGGGGACGACCACGTCGAGCACCTTGAGCGCCTCGGCGATGACCTCGGGACCGATACCGTCGCCGGGAATGACAGCGAGTTTCATGAGTTCAATGCTCCGTTCGGATATGCGTCCGCCACTTCGACGGCAACCCTAGCCGGTAGCCGTGTCAGCCCTGTCACCAGGGCGAACCGCTCCCAACCATTGGGATATGAGGGATGTCTCGAGACAGCACCGCGCCCCTCCCACCGGAGTGGAAGGGGCGCGGCGGGAGTTACTTTCAGTCCAGGTTGACCTGGGCGACCTTGACGGCGCCGACGGCCTCGGCGATCGCGGCCTGCACCTCGGCCGGGACCTCCTTGTTGACGCGCAGGATGACGGTGGCACCCTCCGCTTCGAGGTCCTGGGTCAGCTGGGCGGCGAGGATGTCGATGCCCGCGTCGCCGAGCTTGGTGGCGAGGCGGCCGAGCTGGCCGGGCTTGTCCTCGTAGTTGAGGACGGCCAGGTTCAGGCCCTCGGCGCGCATGTCGTAGTTGCGGCCGTTGATGTTGACGATCTTCTCGACCTGAGCGGGCTCGGTCAGGGTGCCGGCCACGTTCAGGGTGCGGCCGTCGCCGAACACGGCGCGCAGATCGACCAGGCTGCGGTGCGAGGGGCTCTCGGTCACGGTGGTGACGGTGGCCTCCAGGCCGCGGTCCTTGGCCAGCGCCGGGGCGTTGACGAAGGTGACCGAGTCCTCGATGAGGGCGGAGAAGACGCCGCGCAGGGCCGAAAGCTCCAGCACCGCAACATCTTCGGAGGAGAGCTCGCCGCGCACCTGGACCTCGAGGGAGACCGGGAGCTCGCTGGCGAGGGCGCCCAGCAGCGCGCCCTGCTTGCGGACGATGTCCAGCCACGGGGCGACGGTCTCGTTGACCGAACCGCCGGTGACGTTGACCGCGCCGGGCACGAACTCACCGGCGAGGGCGAGCTGCACGGACTTGGCGACATCGGTGCCCGCGCGATCCTGGGCCTCCGAGGTGGAAGCGCCGAGGTGCGGGGTGACGACGACCTGCGGCAGGTCGAAAAGCGGGCTGTCGGTGGAGGGTTCGGTCTCGAACACGTCGATACCGGCGCCGCGCACGTGGCCGGAGGTGATGGCGTCGGCCAGGGCCTGCTCGTCGATCAGACCGCCGCGGGCGGCGTTGACGATGATGACGCCCTTCTTGGTCTTGGCCAGGGTCTCCTTGTTCAGCATGCCCTTGGTCTCAGGAGTCTTGGGCAGGTGAATGGAGATGAAGTCGGCGCGCTCGAGGACCTCGTCCAGGGAGACCAGCTCGATGCCGAGCTGCGCGGCGCGGGCCGGGGAGGTGTAGGGGTCGTACGCGATGATCTTGGTCTCGAAGGCGGCGAGACGCTGCGCGAACAGCTGGCCGATGCGGCCCAGGCCGATGACGCCGACGGTCTTGCCGAAGATCTCGACACCATTGAACTTGCTGCGCTGCCAGGTCTTCTCGCGCAGGGTGGCATCGGCGGCCGGGATCTGGCGGGCGGCGGCGAGCAGCAGGGTGACGGCATGCTCGGCGGCGGTGTGAATGTTGGAGGTCGGGGCGTTCACGACCATGACGCCGCGCTCGGTGGCCGCGGGCACGTCGACGTTGTCGAGGCCGACGCCGGCGCGGGCGACGATCTTCAGGTTCTTACCGGCTTCCAGGACCTCGGCGTCGACGGTGGTCGCGGAACGGACCAGCAGCGCGTCGGCCTCGGGCACGGCGGCCAGCAGCTCGGGGCGGTTGGGTCCGTCGACCCAGCGCACCTCGACGCCGTCGCCGAGCGCGTCGACGGTCGACTGGGCGAGCTTGTCGGCGATCAGAACAACAGGACGGCCTGCTTGGCTCACTGTGGGGTACTCCTGAGGAAGAGATCCGGGATTTACGGGCGTCAGCTTAATGGGCGTGGATTCGGCCCGGCTTACCGCCTGGTAGGCGGATGCCATCAATCCTGTGACGTGCGGGTTTTCCCGGGCAGCGGAATCACTTCTGGTCATTTGACCGATTGCCCTGCGAAAGTGACTCGGCCATGGTTAAGTTCCCGCGCATGTCTCGGACGCATCGAATGGTCGCCGCCGCCGCCCTGGCCGCCCTCCCGCTGACCGCCGCCGCCCCCGCGCCCGCCGCACCCACCGTGAACAAGGTCGTGGTGATCGGCATCGACGGCACGCTCTGGAGCGAAGTCGAGGCTGCCAACGCCCCCAATCTGGGCCTGCTGGCCGCGCAGGGCACCCTCGCTCGCACGTCGATCGCCGGGCACACCACCATGTCCTGCGTCTCCTGGGCCACCGCGCTGACCGGTGTATGGGACACCAAACACGGCATCCAGGACAACGACTCCACCTGCACCGCAGCGCCTTTCGCCACCTACCCCACGGTGTTCACCCAGCTGGAGCGCGCGCAGCCGAGCCTGTCCACCGCCTCGCTCGGCACCTGGGACAAGATCGGCATGATCGCCCGGACCGGAAATCCCAAGGCGGACAAGGTAACCGTCACCCAGATCGACCCCACCGGCGCGGGAGTCTGTGAGACGACGGCGGATTCGAATGCCGCGGCACAGGTGGTCTCCGCGATCGGCGACGGCACCGATTTCACCTTCACGCATCTGGATCAGGTGGACATCACCGGCCACACCCTGCGCGGCATCTGGCCGCAGGCGTACCGGGATGCCATCAACCGGGTGGACGGCCTGGTCGGCAAGATCACCAAGGCGGTGGACGAGCGCGCCGCCGCGCACTCGAACGAGAGCTGGACGATCCTGGTCACCACCGATCACGGGCACAAACCCGAGGGCGGCCACGGCGGCCAGAGTGCTTACGAGACAGCCAGCTTCGTGATCGCACGCGGGGCGGGCTTCGCGGCCGGGGCCAAGGACAACGCCTACACCCTGGCCGATATCACCCCGACCGTGCTGGATCTGCTGGGCGCTCCCGCGGATCCCAACTCCGACGGCCGTTCGATGCGATTGGGCGGCTCGGGCAATTCTTCGGCTACACCCCCGAACACCCCCGCCATCGACTCCGGCGTCACCGGTTCGTCAGCAGGTTCCGCCGAGATGCTGATGGTGAACAATCCGCTCTGCCTGGTGGCCAGCGGCTCCGGCGGCGGCTCCTTCGGCAAGTAACCGGCGGTAGCCACCACCTGCGAAAAGTGGCCTCCGACACAGCAAAGCCGGTCACGGGTATAACCCGCGACCGGCTTTCCGGCTGCGTCCGACCCGGCGATCAGGCCGCCGGTTCCTCGGCGGCGATCATCAGATCGGCGACCGCGCCGTACGCGGCGGCCCAGGTCTGCGCCAGTTCCTCGGTCCACGCGTCCCCGTGGAAATGCTCCAGCGTGGCCAGTAGCGAAGCACCGGCAACCGGGTAGTGATCGGCCACCACACCCAGCTGCGCGTGCCGGCGGCCCAGCTGCTGCACGAACGACGGATCCTCGCCCAGGGTCTGCACATTGGTGAGGATCCGGCCCAGTCCGGACAGGAACCGCGCCCGCTGCTCGGTCAGGTCCTCGGCGAACATGCCCCGGACCTCGGGGTGCGCCGCGAAGAGGTGGTCGTAGAAGTACTCCACCGCCTCCGGTCCCACGGCCTCGACATTCTTCCAACTGGATTGCAACGCTTCGATATTCATAGGGCTGTCCCCCACTTCCGTTCCATGCGTGGACGAGTCAATTCTGTGACTGGTATCCGGCTCCGTCGACCGGTAGGCCCGGCGGCCGGAGCGAGTCACCGGACAGCACACCGGCGGTGGCCGTGGTGCCCGGCAGCGGGAGCAACGCCAGCTTGTCGACCTCGACCGCGAGAGTCTGGATCATCGCCTGCAATTGGCTGCGCAGCAGGTCGGAGTAGGCGCGCAGCTGCTCGTAGCGCTGGTCCTCCGATTCCGGGTCGAGGTATCCGCCGAACCGGTTGGCCCCCGCGGATTCCCTTGCCTGCTGCAACATTTCGCGTTGCTGCCCGCGCGCGACCGTCATCAGGTCGCGGGCGTGTTGTTCGGCTTGTTCGATAATGGCGTCGGCGGAGAGCTGCGCGCGATTGAGCACCGCCACGGCGCGATCGCTGATGCCGAGCTCGTCCTTCTCCAATTCGCCTTGCAGCCTCGCGATCTCCCAGTGCGCGTTCGCCAGCTGCTGTTGCAGTTCGGCGACCTCACCGGCCGAAGCCATGGTCTGCATCTGCATCTGCATGGCCTCGCTCTTGGCGGCCAGCTGCATGTTCTCCCGTTGCAGCCGGGAGAGTTCGGCGGAGTTGCTGGTCAGCGTGAGCTGCCGGTTCTCGCGCGCGACCCGCGCCATGGCGGCGCTGACCTTGTCCAGGTAGAGGTCGACGTCCTCGGCGTCGTAGCCGCGGCGGCCCAGGCGCGAGCCCTTGAACTTCGCGTTTCGAATCTCGTCGGGTGTCACATCCATTGGGCAACCTTGTCGGCGGTGCGCGGTTCGGCGGCCGGGGCCTGGCCGAACGTCTCGAATCTGATGGCGTGCCTGGGCATTCCGGCTCCGGTCAGTGCGGATACGGTGGCGGCGACCATGGCCGGGGAACCGCAGACCAGCGCGGTGACGCCGGCGAGTTCCCGCCCGCGCGCCGCGACCGCGCCGACCGCGCCCTGCACGCCGTGGAATCCGGAATCCTCGGAAACCACGGGGGTATAGGAGAACCAGGGATTCTCGGTGAGGGCGGTCAGCGCCTTGTGGTCGTAGAGGTTCCAGGAGGTGCGCACGCCGTGCAGCAATTGCACCCGCGGCACCACGTTCCCCCGCTGAGCTTCGCGTTCGATGCGATCGACGACGGCGCGCATCGGCGCGAGCCCGGAGCCGCCGGCGATGAGCAGCAGGTTGTCCACGGCATCGGGCGGGATCACGAAGGCGGTGCCGACGGGCGCACCCAGGCGGATCCGGTCCCCCGGCCGCACCTGGCGCGCGAAGGTCGCGCTGACCTCGCCGCCGTCGACGACCTGCACGTGAATATCGAAGGTGCCGTCGGATCGCGGTGCGTTGGCGGGTGAGTAATAGCGCCACAGCCGCGGCCGCTGCGGGATCTCGATGGCCAGCGACTGCCCGGCCTCGTAGTGGTAGTGCTGCAACGGCCGCACGGTGTGCACGGTGACGTCGATGCTGCGCTTCTCGGTGGCCACGATCTCGGCGTCCCACCAGGCCGGGGTGTCCTGTGCGGCCTGATCCGCGGCGGCGATCATGATGTCGGCGACCGCGAAGTACGCGTCGGTCCAGGTCTGGGCGAGCTCGTCGGTCCAGCGATTGCCCAGGACGTGCGCGAGGGTGGCCAGCAGCGAGCTGCCCGCCGCCGGGTAGTGCGCCTGCACCGCGCCGAAGCGCCGATGGTCGCGGCCGAGCTGGGCGACGAATTCGCTGTCCTCGGCCAGGGTGTGCACGTTGCTGACGATGCGGCCGAGGGCGGCGAAGAATTTGGCGCGCTGCCCGGTCATCCGGATCGGGAACATCTCCCGGACCTCGGGGTGCGCCAGGAACAGGTGCGCGTAGAAGTACTGGACGGCCTCGTCACCGGCCCGTTCGACATGACGCCAACTGGACTGCAATGCCTCGACGTTCATCCCTCACTCAACAACTCTCCACCGTTCCCGCCGGGCACGGCGCGGCCGCGTGAGCAGCTGCGCCGAATCCCTGGACGACCGTCCGAATAACGGCCAACATAGGGCATCGAGTGAGCGCTGTCGAAACGAAAGTACGCCAGCGACTTCCGGCTAACATTCAGCGAATCATGTACGCGCGAGGCGGATTTTAGTCATGCTAACCGACTATCACGGGAGCATCACAGATAGCCGAAAGCCCGGCCTCGGAGCTGCGGAGCCCAAGGCCGGGCTTTCGAAGTCTGATTATCAGACGGTCAGCAAGTTCACTTGCCGAACGAACCGGTCCACAGGGTGCTCAGCAGGCCGTGCAGGGCGGCGGAGCCGGTGTCGAGCAGGCCGTTCAGAGCAGCGGAACCGGTGTCGATGATAACGGGGATCATTTGAAGCCTCTCATGAATACCAATTGAACTTTCTGACATGAAGCGTATCGGGAGCATTTCGGGGCCTGTTACGGGTATTAGCACGTTGTGATGGGCGTCATAGGCAACTGGTCATGTGACCTAATCCATAGTTTTACCAATAACCCGTCTATAACGGGCAGATCACGCCCCCAATTCCGGGGGCATCGGACCGCATACGCGTGGACCGGAGCCGGGCACCGGGCTAGCCTCGAGCTCCATGACCCTGCGCTCGATTCCCTCCTCCATGGATCCCGCCGTGGTCGCCACGATCGACCACGAACTGGACCGGATCGAGCGCGACGACCGGGTTTCGGTGCTGCTCGCCATCGAGAGCGGCAGCCGCGCCTGGGGGTTCCCCTCCCCCGACTCCGATTACGACTGCCGCTTCGTATACCTCCGGCCGATCGAGGACTATGTGACGCCGTGGCCCGGCCGCGATGTCATCGAGCGGCCGCTGATCGGCCTGCTGGATGTGAGCGGCTGGGATCTGATGAAGGCGCTGCGGCTGCTCGTCAGCGGTAATGCGGTGCTTATCGAATGGCTGATGTCGCCGATCGTGTATCGCGGTGACGCGGAATTCCGCACGGAACTACGGGAACTCGCCGATGCGGTGGCCGAGCGCAATCGGGTGGCCCGGCACTATCTGCACCTGGGCCGGCGGCAATGGCAGCTGTTCGATTCCAATCGATCGCTGAAGAAGGTGTTCTATTCGCTGCGCCCGGCCATGGCATTGCGCTGGCTGCACGAGCATCCGGAGAAGTCGGTGGCGCCCATGCATTTGCCGACCCTGCTGGCGGAATGCGAGGTGCCCGCGGATTTCACCCGCGCGGTCGCCGAATTGACCGAGCTCAAATCGCGTACCCGCGAAATGGGTTCCGGCAGCGTCCCGGAACCCATCGCGAAATTCATCGGCACCGAATTCGAACGAGCCGCAGTGGAATTCACCGCCGACTCTCCGGAGCAGCGCGAGCGCGCCAAGGCGCTGGCGACGGCGTTCTTCAGAAGCCGCCTGCTGTGATCACGCGCACGCGTACCGCCTCCGGCCCCGGCTTGGTGCGGCGCACCTCGAATTCCACGCGCTGACCCTCGGCGAGGGATCGGAAGCCATCCCCTTCGACGGCGGTGTACTCCACGAACACGTCGGGACCGCCGCCGTCGGGGCTCAGGAATCCGAAGCCCTTCTCGCTGTCGAACCACTTCACCGTGCCGTGAACCATGCACCGAACCTTTTCGAACGTCTGGATGACCCCCGCGGACCGCGATCCATGGTGTCATGGGCGCGCATCGGCGGTGCGGTCACCCGGCACGGACATCACCGGGGCGGTCCTCGTCGCCACGCGACTCGGTCCCGGAACCACGCATGGCATAGACCCGTTCGAGGAAATCGCGGTGCGCGCGCAGCGTGGCGTCGAGCAGCTCCCGCCAGGTGCGGCGGTCCACTCGCTGGTCGCTGGAGAGCGAGGAGAGCGAGGCCGGGCCCAGGCGATCGATGTGATCGACGATGAAGGTGAGCCGCCGGCGCGGGAACTGCGCGCCGATGCGCGGGTTCTCCTCCAGAAAGCGATCGAGTTCGTAGAGGTAGTTGACGGCGCGGTTGTACTCGTTGTCGGTGAGGTGATAGTCCATGCGCTTGATCTCGACGATCCACAGTTCCCCGGAGTCGTGCAGCAGCACGAAATCCGGTTCGCGTTTCTCGCTGCCGATGGTCGAGGTGTGCAGGGCGACACCGAATTTCTGCGCGTACCAGCGTTCGAAGCTGGCGCGGACGCGTTTGAGCGATTCGTTCATGCCCAGCGGCGTCCATTCCGGGGCGAGCAGCCACGGGGCGCTTTCGATGAGTTCCTGGAACGGCCGTTCGAGGGAGCGGCGATCGTCGATGAGGGCGCGCAGCCGGTCCACGACGGCGACGCGTTCGCTGGCGATCTGGCCGAGGGAATAGATCTCGGCCACCCGGGCGCGCTCGAAAAGCGCCACCACCACATCCAATCCGGGATCGGCTTCGTCCTCGGCGATCTCCTTGAGCGTCTCCAGCAGGCTCCGTTGCGGGCCCAGGGAGAGCGCCAGGCGGAGCATGTTCTCGATATGCGCGGGATCGTCGAGCGAGGCACGGTCCTTGTTGGCCACCAGGATTCGCGCGGCGTCGATCACCGAATCGCGGAACATGCGGTCGCCCGGGGCGATCGCCTCCAGGGTCTCGTGCAGCCGCGAGCGCTCCACGAACTCCTCCCAGACCCGGCGGCGAATGGATTTCTCACCGAGCCTGCCGATCTCCTTGATCAGCGCGCGGCCCCAGAGCGCGAGCGCCTCACCGCGCTGCGAGCCCCACATGATGTCCTGGCGGTCGGAGCGGACCAGGTCCTCCTCGTCGTCGAGCCAGTCCACGTGCACCGCGCCGACCAGGTACGAGCGCAGCTTGAACTCGCCGGTGAAGCCGGAGCGGATACCGAAATCGCGGGTCTGGGCGACGATCTTGCCGCGGGCGTAGATGCGCACCCCCGCCATCGCCTCGTCACGGTAGGGCTGTTTGGAGTAGGCGATCCAACCGCTCACGGGCAGATACTGATTCCCCAGTCGCACCGGCACCCGCGACACGTCCAGGCGCGTCTCCTCCATCACGTCGATGGGCAGGTCGCTGAGCGTGAACGACTCGTCGCCGATGCTGTTGTGCACCTGCACCCGCCAGTCCGAGCGCTCGATGCCGAAGCGCGCCGCCAGCTGGCGGCTCAGCTCCGAACCGGAGTTGACGCGCTTGCGGGAGAAGTTGCGCAGGATGACGGTGGTGCCGCGTTCGGCGGCGTAAGTACCGTCCAGCGCACCGGGTTTCGGGTAGTAGTCGCGTTCGGTGTCGGAGAGCATATCGTCGAGATCCAGCACCAGATGCGCCACCGGCCAGCCGAGCGGAGTGCGGTCCTCGGAGCGGCTGCCCGCCGAGATCACCTCGATGGTGCGGCAGATCCCGAAGGCCGCCAGTTTCCCGATTCCCTTGCGCCCCATGACCGGTCGCCGCCGCTCGCGTGAGAGATCCGAGCCGGTGCGCACCCGCCGGTCGGAGCCGACCATGAGATAGTTCCGGTTGACCTCGTCCGCGGTCATGCCGTGGCCGTTGTCGGAAACGATTATCTCGTAGGGCGGTTCGTCCGCGGCCCGCACATTGCCGGTGAGCGTGACGCCCCACGGCAGCGTGACATCGACCTCGGTGGCGTCGGCGTCGTAGGAGTTGGCGATGAGCTCGGCCAGTACCGCCGAAACCCGGTCGTAGAGCCGGATACCCAGCTTGTCGATAGCCAGTCGGCTGATGCGCATCGTGTAGCGATGGTCCTCGTACTCGTACGCGGCCGCATGCACCCCTTTGTACATGGTGGGCCCCCAATTGCCCTCTCGGCAGCCTTCGTTCAGCTACCTCTGAAATCGATGCAACGCTCTTGTTCTAACAAGGGGCTTAACGTTTGCCGACCAGTTGATAACGGTGCCGTTCCGAGATTCACCGCCGGATTGCCGCATGCAACCGCAAGGTCTCGGCTATCACCGGTTTTTCGCCATCGCGGCTTCGTATGCGGCGGCCAGGCGTTGGCTGGCGCGCGGGCCGCTCCGCTTCGGAAGCGTTGTGCCCAAATGGGATTCGCGCAGCTCGTCCATGAATTCGGCCCAGAGCTGCGGCCCGCCCTGCTCCAGCAGTTCGGCGCGCACCCGCAGGCGCTCGGTGGTGGGGCGGTGGCGCAGGCCCCAGGAACCGAGCGCCGCCATGACGGGCACCAGCTGGATGGCCGGTTCGGTGAGACGGTACTCGGCCTTCTGTCCGGGCTTGGCGTCGTCGCGGCTGAGCAGTCCGGCGGCCACCAGGCGCTTGAGCCGATCGGACAGGATGTTCGAGGCGATGCCCTCCTCGGACCCGGCGAGCAGTTCGCGGAAGTGGCGGCGATTGCCGAACATGACATCGCGCAGCACCAGCAGCGTCCACTTGTCGCCGATCACCTCGATGGTCGCGTTGATCGGACATCCCGACCTGGGCTCCATCCGTGCCTCCCATAGTTTTTCACACCAACCGATTGCAAATCGCAACCGCTTGCTCCTATCATAACTACCGATTGCAAATCACAACCAGTTAGGGAGCAGATCATGCCGAAACTCCGCGTACACAACCTGTCGATCTCCCTGGACGGCTACGTCGCCGGCCCGAACCAGAGCGAGGAGCATCCGCTCGGGGTGGGAGCCGAAGCCCTGCACGAATGGATCTTCGCTACCGACTTCGGCCGGGCGATGATGGGCGAGGAGCCGACCGGCGTCGGCGGACTGGACGAGGAGTACGCCTCTCGGTGGGGAGTCGGCATCGGGGCAACCATTATGGGCCGCAACATGTTCGGACCAATCCGCGGCGAGTGGCCGGACTATTCGTGGACCGGCTGGTGGGGACCGAACCCGCCCTACCACCACGACACCTTCGTCCTCACCCACCATCCGCGGCCGTCCCTGGAAATGGAGGGCGGCACCGTATTCCACTTCGTCAACGACACCCCCGAAGCCGTCCTGAAGCGCGCCTACGAAGCGGCCGACGGCAAAGACGTGACGCTCGGCGGCGGCGCGTCGACCGTGCGCCAGTTCCTGCGGGCGGGCCTGGTGGACTCCCTGCACCTGGCGCAGGCGCCGATCCTGCTCGGCGCGGGCGAGCGACTCTTCGACGATGTCGGCACGCTGCCGGGCTACGAGTGCACCAAGCTGGAGAGCTCCCCGGCCGTCACCCACCTCACCTTCGAACGCGTGGCGCGCTGAAATCGACGCCGGCGGGCACACCCGGCCACTCCGCCGGAATGCCCGCGGCATTAACCGGGCGGGCCGCCCGCGCCGGCACAGCGGTCGCCCACGTCAGCAAGGTGGCGCAGACCAGGCCCGCGGCAGCATTTCCGCGCGCCCGGTGAGGTCGGTGGCGGCCAGGCCGATCGATGCCGGGGCGGCCGTTCCACTCGTGCGAGACAACAATGATTCCGTGCCAGACGCTTCGAAAGCCGCGTCGACCGCTGCTCGTATTGTCCTGCTGCCCAGTGACAATGTGCGGTCGGTGTGGGCAGAATGCGGGCGGCGGTTCGTCCGCTTCCGATCTAGGTGAGGGGCATACGGGTGGCGAGTTTTTCCGGATTGCGCGGCATGGCGAAGCTGGGCGGGCGGTTCGCTCCGGGGGTGATCGAGCCGCCCACGCTCGCGGCGACCATCGCGGCGCGGCGGCGGTTCTTCGGGGATGCGGCGGTGGACCCGGAGACCGGTGCGGTGCGGGCGGATCAGGTGCTGGTGGCATGGTTCGGATGCGCGTCCTTCGCGATCGCCATGGGCGGCACCGTGTTCCTGTGTGATGCCTGGGTGCCGCGCGGCGTGACCTCCGGATATGTGCCGACCACGCCCGCGGAGGTCGCGGCGCTGCGGCCGGTGGCGATCTTCATCGGGCACGGGCATTTCGACCACGCGGCGGATGCCGGGCCGATCGCGCAGGCCAGCGGGGCGGTGGTGCACGGGACGGCGGAGCATTGCGCCACCGCGCGCGGTCAGGTGCGCGGCGCCGAATTCCCTTGCAAGGAACTGGGTTCGGCCGATTCGTCACCCGGCGATCGGTATGACTTCGAACTCGCGCCCGGGTTGTCGGTGACCGCCATCCGGCACATTCACTCGGCCCCCACCCGCCGCGCTGCCGGGCCGGGCGCCTCAGCGCGCGTCATTCCGGCGCCTTGCCTGTGCGACATCCGCACGCACCCACCGACTCTCGCCGACGCCGGCCATCTGGCGCGCAATATCTCGGCTCCGGAAGGCGGGGTGCTGCTCTACCAATTCCGTACGGAGAGTTTCACTCTCACCTGGCACGACTCGTCCGGACCACTGGTGGAGAAAGCCCCGCACGTGCTGGATGTGCTGCGCGGCCTGCCGCGCTCGGATGTGCACATCGGAGCCATCCAGGGGTTCAACCAGTTCACCAACGGCCTGCGCGATCCGCGCACCTACATCGAGGCGCTGCGGCCGAAGGTGTTCGTGCCCAACCATCACGACAATTGGCTACCGGTGATGACCGCGCGCGGCGAAGCGATGCGGACGCCGTTCCACGATGAGCTCGCGCGCATCCCGGCGGCTGATCGGCCGGAGGTCCGCATGCTGCTGGACCCCAGCGACTACCTCGCGTCCGGGCGGCTGGCGTTCGACGCGGGCTGATTCGCCGGTTCGCCCGGCGATGTGGACGCCGGACTTTTGCTCCACTTTTGCCCTCCCTCAGCACTTTTCGCGCAGAAACCGGCTGACAGTGGAGCAAAAGTCCGCCCCGGACGACCGGGCCGTGCGTCAGCAAAAGCGCAGTACCATTGTGACGCTGGTACCGCCTGCGGCGTTGGTGATGTCGCTGCCCGGCAGGTCCTGGAAGCCGAGGCGCTGGTACAGCGCGCGGGCCGGATTATTCAGGCGCACACTCAAACTCAGCGCATCATGTCGCTCGCGGGCGGCGGCGATGAGGCTTTCCAGCAGCGCCGTGCCCAGACCGGAGCCGCGCGTTCCCGGGGCTACGGCGATCGCGAGTTCGGGCGTCCGCTCATCCACGAATCCGTAGGCCGCATTATCGGCGGTGAACAGGCGCGCCCACGCCGCACCCGCCGGGCTGCCGTCCACATCGGCGACGACGCCGAAATCGCCTGGCGCACCCCAGCCTTCGACATACCGGGCCAGGGCGGGGATGTCGCGGAGTTCGTCCGGACTCGTCCGGCCCAGGTCCGCGGAGTGCGAGGCTTCGAACAGCATCGCCCACAGGAATTTCTCGTCATCGGCCACGGCGGGGCGGGTTGTCATCGCGCACATCGACGCGACTATACGAAGGGATCGCATGCCGTGCATGCCCTTATCCGGCCGCCCCGGTCACGACGTGGTCGCGGGGAATCCGGGCCCGGCCTCGGGAATCACATCCCGCGCGCTCATCTCCGCGCCGCATTCGTCGCAGGTGAGCCGCGCGTGTGCTTCGCCCGTGCAATCGCGATGCCGGTAGTGCACGGGCTTGCCGTCCGGAGCCATGTGCTCGTCGCCCCAATCCCGGAAGGCGATCAGGATCGGGTACACATCATGTCCTTTGGCGGTGAGCCGGTATTCCTCGTGCGCGCCGGTCTCCGGGCGCTGTTTGACCAGGATGCCGTGCTCCACCAGCCGGTCGAGGCGATCCTGCAAGCGCCCTTTGGAGATTCCGAGATACGCCTGGAAGCCGTTGAAGCGGCGCACGCCCGAAAAGGCGGCCTTGAGGATCAGCAGTGTCCACCGATCGCCGAAGACCACCAGCGATCGCGTGATCGAACACGGCTCCTCGGCCAGCTCCTCATAACGCATCTTCCGATCCTACCGAATCGGTCTTAATATGAGACCGAATACAACCGGTCTCGAAATGAGACCAACTACGAGGGGAACCGCTGTGACCGACCGCTACACCACGCTGCAATCGCTGCTCGACGAGCGCTACACCTGCCGTGCGTTCCGGCCCGACGCCGTCGACCGGGGGACCATCGAATCGATTCTGCGGCTGGCCCAGCGCACGCCGTCCTGGTGCAACACCCAGCCGTGGCAGCTGGTCGTCACCGAGGATCCGGCGGCGACCGAGCGGTTCCGTAAGTCTTTGCTGGAGCACGTCAACGGGGCCACACCGCAATCCGACATTCCGTTTCCGGCCGCGTACAACGGGGTGTACCGCGATCGGCGGCGGGAGTGCGGCGGGGCGCTGTACCGGGCCGTCGGCGTGGAGCGCGGCGACGGGGCCGGGTCGATGCGCCAGATGCTGCGCAACTTCGAGCTCTTCGACGCACCGCACGTGGCCATCCTGACCACGGAGGCCGACCTCGGCGTCTACGGTGCGGTCGACTGCGGGCTGTATCTGACCTCGTTCCTGCTCGGCGCGCAGAGCCTGGGCGTGGCCACCGCACCGCAGGCGGCGCTGGCGACGTACTCGCCGTTCCTGCGCGAGTACTTCGATCTGCCGGCGCATCGGCAGGTGGTGGCCGCGATCTCCTTCGGATACGCCGATTCCGAGCATGCGGCCAATGGGTTCCGCACCAGCCGAGCCGATCTCGGTGAGGTTGTCACCTGGCACGCGGGCTGACACCGCGCGACACACCGCGGTGGCGGCGGGAGTTCGGGCAAAGCGGCGAACCGGTCAGCCGCTGTGTAAGGATCCGTGGCATCTGAACAGGCATTTTCCAGCGATTGCCGCTGCCCGAGAGGGCCGCCGTCGAGAGCGGAAAGCATGTGAAAAGCGCACCGCGACTACTTGCCCGGCTCGCCGCGACGCTGGCCCTCATGGCCGCGCCGTTGTTCCCCGCCGCCGGGCACGCCGATCCACTGGGTGAGCTGATCGACCCGCCGCACGAGCTGGCGGCGGTGCTGCCGACGGCGCTCGACGATCCGTTCTACGTACCGCCCGGCGGTTGGCGGGAGCGCCGGCTCGGCGAGGTGCTCACCGTGCGCGCCGTACCGAGCTGGTTCCTCACGCCGGTGCGGGCCCTGGAAATGCTGGTGCGATCCACCGATGCGCGCGGGCGGCCGGCACCGGTGAACGCGACCGTCTACCTGCCGCGATCGCCATGGACCGGCCCCGGGGAGCGGCCGCTGGTCTCCTACAACATTCCGACCTCTTCGCTCGGAAACACTTGCACGCCTTCGTATCAGCTCAAGCGGGGGTTCCAGGCCGACATGGTCTCGATCCAATTGCTGCTGTCGCGGGGTTATGCGGTGATCGTGCCCGACCATCAGGGGCCGCGGCAGGCGTACGCGGCCGGGCATATGGGCGGGCACGCCGTACTCGATGCGGCGCGCGCGGCCCTGCGCCTGAGCCTGACCGATCTGGGCCCGCGCAGTCCCGTGGTGTTGAGCGGCTACTCCGGCGGCGCGATCGCCACCGGCTGGGCCGCGCAACTGGCGCCCGCCTACGCACCCGAACTACCGCTGGCGGGCGTCGTGATCGGCGGACTCCCAGCCGATTACGACATGCTGCCGCGCACCATGGACGGGAATGCGGCCACCGGTGTCTTCCTCGGCGCCACGCTCGGCTTGGCACGCGAATACCCGGAACTGCTCGCCTTGCTGAACGACAACGGGTGGCGGCTGGCGCACGCGCTCCGCGACGCCTGCGTGGGACTGCAAGCCGCGCTCGGGCTGGCCGCACCGCTCACGCTCGACACCTTCACCGATCCGCCGGACCCGCTCGCCTCGCCCATCGCCCGAAAAGTGGTGTCGGAGAACAAGCTCGGCGCGGCGGCACCCACCGTTCCAGTCTTCCTCTACCACGGCCTGGACGAATTCTGGATTCCGCTGGCCGGCGCCGAACAGCTCTACGAGAACTGGTGCGCGAACGGCGGATCCGTTCGGCTGCAAACCTTTCCGGGCGAGCACTTCACGGTCGGCATCATCATGGTCCCGACCTTGAGCCGCTGGGTGGACGAGATCATCAGCGGCAAACTGGTGCCGCCCGGCTGCGTCCGCTGAACCCTCAATCCGTCCGGCGCTTCAGCTCGGCGAGATAGCCCCGCAGCCCGGACTTCAACTCGCGCAAGATATCCGGATCACCGTTCGAATCGAGCCGAAACGCCTCCTGCATGAGCGCATCGGCCATCAACTGCACCGCCACGCTCACCTGCGGCAGCCATTCCCGATCCGGAAGTATGTGCTGCGCCAGGATGATCCGCCGCAACCCGTCCGCCATCTTGTGCTTGTGCTCCCGATCGGCAACCCGGATCGCCTCCGACATGTGCCGCCCGAACCACAGCGCCCGGAACCCCGGCTCCCGCCGGTACACCTCGGCGAAAACCTCCACCAGCCCATCGATCGGATCATCCCAATGCTGTTGCCCCGCAGCATCGATCAGCTCCGCCATAGTCCCTTCGATCCGCTCCAGATACTCCCCCGCCAAAGCCTCCAGCACCGCATCCCGATCCGGCAGATACTGATACAGCGACCCCACCGAAACCCCGGCCGCACTCGCCAGCCGCACCATCCGCAGCGCTTCCACCCCCTCGGTGGCCAATATCCGATCCGCCGCCGCCAGCACCCGAGCCACCCGCTCTTTACTCCGCGCCTGCTGCGGCACCCGCCGCGCCGTCGTCTCCACCACGCCCTACTTCCCGAACCAGAATGCGAATCCCATTCAGATTTCGTACATTAGCCCCATGCCCACCCCCGCGCTCGCCGACCGCCACCAGATAGCAGCAGCTTGTCACCGCCTGGCCGCCGCCGGGCTCTTGATCGGCACCGCGGGCAACGTGAGCATGCGAGTAGGCGACGAGGTGGCCGTCACCGCCACCGGCGCGGTCCTCGCCGAACTCACCCCCGACCAGGTGACCTTGGTGAACCTGGACGGCACCGTGACCTCCGGCGATTACGCCCCCACCTCCGAACTCCAACTCCACCTGGGCATCTACCGCTCCCTCCCCGCCGGTGCGATAGTCCACACCCACGCCCCCAAATCCACCGCCTTCGGCTGCGTCCTGGACGAACTCCCAGTCCTGCACTACCAGCAACTGGTGCTGGGCGGTGCCACCCCGGTCGTCCCCTTCCACCCCTTCGGCACCCCCGAGCTAGCCGAAGCCGTGCTGTCCTCCCTCTCCACCGGCAAACAAGCAACCCTCCTCGCCAACCACGGCGCGGTAACCCTCGGCTCGTCCCTGAACCAAGCAGTCGAAAACGCCCTCCTCCTGGAATGGGCCTGCGCCCTCTACCTCGACGCCGCCACTCTGGGAACCCCCCGCCCCCTCACCGCCTCCCAACAGCAAGCCGTAATCGACGTAACCCTCCGAACCGGCTACGGCACCACCAAATCCCTCGCCAAGGACCACCAATGAACGTGATCTGCATGGGCGTCCACGTCCTCGACGTCCTCGTCCACCCCGTCTCCGAACTCCCCACCGGCCAGCAAACCGCCCTGGTCGAAAACATCCGCATGACCCCCGCGGGCACCGCCGCCGGCACCGCGGTAATCCTCGCCAAGCTGGGCGCCACCGTCCGCACCGCCGGCGCCATCGGCACCGACCCCACCGGCGACCTGCTGCTGATGCTGTTGGAGCGCTACGGCATCGACACATCCCTGGTGGTCCGCAAAAGTGGCGCCCCCACGTCGACCACAATCCTCCCCATCCACCCCAACGGCGACCGCCCCACCCTTCACCTCCTCGGCGCCAACCCCTTCTACACCCCCGAAGACATCAACTGGGATGCGTTAGCGACAGCCGACCACCTCCACCTGGGCGGCCCGGAATTACTAGGCGCCCCGAATGCGGCGCGAATCCTCCAGCAAGCCAAAGCATCCGGCCTCACCACCTCCGCCGACCTCCTGGCCCCCGGCTCGCTAGGCAGCATGGAAGCCATCGCCCCCGCCCTCCCCCACCTCGACTACCTCCTCCCCAACGAAGACCAAGCCCTCGGCTTCACCAACACCACCGACCTGATCGCCGCCTGCCACGTCCTCCACTCCGCAGGAGTAGGAGCCCTGGCCATCACCCGAGGCGCGGACGGCGCACTCCTCTTCGCCCCCAACCAAATCCAAGAATTCCCCGCCTACCCCACCATCGTGGTCGACACCACCGGCTGCGGCGACGCCTTCTCCGCCGGCTTCCTCCGCGCCCTCTCCCTGCACCGCGACCTCCCCGCCGCCGTCCGCCTGGGCGCCGCCACCGCCGCCCACGTAGCCCAGGGCCTGGGCACCGACTTCGGCGACTACACCCTCGCCACCATCGACGATTTCATTGCGACCCACCCGATCTCCACAACCGAAGACGTCTCCACACCCCAGCCATAACCCCAGCTCACCAAGCTCCCGTACCCGATTGGCCCTGCGACCCTCAAACGGTGATACATACCCGCGCACAACTGCTCGCCACCGGCATCCCCTCCAGCACCATCCACGCCCGCTGCACCAGCGGCCACTACACCCCACTACTCCCCGGCGTATACACCACCGAATCCCCCACCTACTTCGCCAAAATCCAAGCCGTAATCGCCTGGCTCCCACCCGCAGTCATCTCCCACACCACCGCAGCATGGCTCCAAGGCATGCTCCCCGAACCGCCCCTGATCCACGCCACAGTCCCCAAAGACGTGCGCCGCACCACCCCACCCTGGCTCCGCCTCCACCGCCGCACCCTCGACCCCACCTGGACAACCGATCTCGACGGCATCCCCCTCACCACACCCGCATTGACCCTGCTGGACTGCGCCCCCCCCTCCCCAAACCTGCCGCAGCCGCCCTGATAGACCATCACGTCGGCCAAGTCGTCTCCCCCCAATCCCTACTCACCCTCTGCACATCGAATGTCCGCGGCTCCCCCACCCTCCTGAGGCAACTCCGAGAAGCAGCCACCAATTTCGCCTCCGAACCCGAACGCCTCTTCGCCCGAGCTCTCCACGAACGCGGCCTCCACCCCCTCCCCAACCACCCCATCGGCAACTACTACGCCGACTTCTACGACGAACCGTCCCACACCATCATCGAAATAGACGGCCGCGAATTCCACAGCGCCCCAACAGTCTTCCGCCAAGACCGCCGCCGCCAAAACGCCCTCCTCCTCTCCGGCTACCTGGTCCTCCGCTACGCAGCCGCCGACATCTTCCACTCCCTCCCCGCCTGCGCAGACGAAGCCGCCACCGTCATCCGCCGCCGAAGGCGAGCCCGCTGGAAGCCATAACTTGGAGTTTTGCTCCACTTTCACCCCATCCCAATCAGTTTCCTGACTGAATCACCCCCAAAGTGGAGCAAAACTCCAACTACCCCCTCTCCCCCACCAACCCCACCAACGCCGCCCGCACCAACTCCGGCCGCTCATCCGCAATGAAATGCCCACACCCCGCCACCGTCTCCAGCCGATAGTCATCAGCCCGCGCAGTCTCCGCCGCCGCCAACGACACATGAATCGCCCCATCCTCCACCCCGAACAACGCCCGCACCGGCACCGTCGCCCGTCCATGCTCCGGATGCCGCACCGCCGCCGGCACCTCCCGCAACAAGAACGTCCGATACGTATCCGTCGCAGCCCGAGCCACCACCGGATCCCGAAACCGCTCCGAGTAAACCCGAACCGTCTCCCGATCCACCTGCGCCCCAACCCCGAACAGCCACTCCAAATACCGCGTCCGCCGCTGCAAAGGCACCCCGAAGGTGGCCACCAACGGCTGATACAACAAGAACCGCCAAGCATGCCGAGCCATCGTCTTCGCCGGCACCCAAGGATGCGCCATATTCAGCACCAGATACCCCCGAAACCGCTCCGGCTCCCGCAACACCATCCGATACCCGATATACCCACCCCAGTCATGCCCCACCAACACAACCTTCTCGTCCAACCCGAGCGCATCCATCAACGCCAGAATGTCACTTGCGACATCATCTTTCGCCCACCGATGCGGCGGAGGCCCGGACCACCCGTACCCTGGCAGATCCGGCGCAATGATCCGCAATCCCTCCGGCGGGTTCGCCAACAGATCCCGGTATGCGTAGTGATGTTGCGGCCACCCGTGCAGCGCGAGAACCGGCGTCCCACTTCCTGCTTCGGTCACATGGAACCGGACTCCCCGAGCTTCGACAAACGTCTGCCGTACACCGGCGATCACGGGTGGACTCTGATCGACAGCCATAGACCACGCTATCCCAGTCCAAGCTGCGTCACACCGCTATCAGTACTACGCAGGCAAATCTTCGATAGGAACCGGAAACACGCTGTCAAGCCAAGCCTGCACGGATGCTACGTCCGCAAACCCCTGTCGACGCAAGGTTTCCACTACATCACGGCCGCAAACCAGAGCAATCTGACGGCGATCCGTAGCGATCTCTCGATATACAGACTCACCGAAGACAGACAGTGTCACAAACACACCGAACTCACGATGTCGCAGGCTCGAAAATAGGCGACTTACGTCGGAAATGGGACGACCCACGGCTCCCGGATCAGCTTCCAACACAAAGCCTACAGGTATCTTGTCACCAGGAGGTCCGATCAAATACTCCCCCCCGAACCGTCTGCGATATTTTCCCCCTTGAGACGACGCATTACTCCCCGTACCCGGCGCCATGAACCGCCAGATCGCTAGCGCAAATTCGCGAAAACTTTGCTCATCACGAAAGTGCCGACGAACTGTGTTGAGAATATCCTTCCCGACAGGATCCGACGGAAGCTGTGCGTCTGACTTCCGAAACAAATCTGTGGAAGGTGCCAAAAGAGCTTTGTAGGTTCTGTTTTCCACCCATTCACGCCAAGCCGGAGGACACCCTTCACTTAATGGCGATTCTCCCGCCAATAGAGAGTCGATCCATTCATGCGGGATGACCGCAGCATCCAGGATGGTGAACCGGGCGAAGTAGTTTTGAAAACGTTGCCCTTCCTTGCTCCACCAAAGCGCTTCCAGCTCTTCAGCCGCAGTCAGCGCAGCTGCGCCAGGAGCAGCTAGCCCCCGGAATCGCACCAGCGACCCTTGTTTGCTCACCCGCTCAAAGTAAAAGAAGGGTGAGACCTTCGCACGATCTTCAGGCGTCCCCCGACCGGCGGAAAAGGCGTTTCGCAGCGCGACATTGCCATTCAAGTGAGTTTCGAGTAGTGCACGTCCCGGATGCCTGTTATCACCGTAATATTCAAGTAATCCCTTTTGAATATCCAGCCGGTCTCGCCAGTCCGGCTCATCACCGGTCGAATACAGCACAACCAGCTGAACAGAGTTCTTGACCGCCGAGCCTTTGAACCTGATTCCACCTTGAACACCAACTTTGAAGATCTTGCTCAGCGGGTCTAAACTCCTACCATTCAAAGTCTTACCCGCATATATTCGATCCACATGCAAATCTGCCGTGTCCAGATCGTCAAATGGAACTATTATGCGTTTGTCGAGCAAGTTTCCTCCCAGGTCAGGCCAGAGATATCGATGCCGAGTATCACGACACTTGGCCGGCAATCCATTCTCTTACCGATGCCGCATCTGGACACCCATGCATTTTGAGTGCGTCGACTATGTCCTGCCCACAGACGACGACTACAGGCTCACGGTCGTCACGGATATGGCGATATACATCGTCATCGACGTAGGACAACGTGAGTAGTACCCCAAAATGGTTGCTACCTATCCGAGCGATAAGGCGATCCATCGATGCATGGCCTACGCTCCGCCCAGCTTGTGTGCAATAGGCGTCGAGCACAAAATCCAGTTCGATCGGATCTTCCGCCGGCCCGAGCACATACTTTCCAGAAACTGCGCTCACCCTGGCCGTGACCGCGCGGTCAACCTCACATACTCCCGTGGACGGCGCGACAAGCTTCCACAGCGCAATTGCACATCGAGAGAACTCCGCACCCTCCGCCTTGAATCCTTGCCGAATAGCATCCAACATGGCCACTTCGGTGGGTTCTACCGGTATCTGCTTGGCGTTCGCCCGCACACTCGAATTGCCAATTTCGAACGATACGTTTCGCGCAAACGTAAAGTTCTCGACTGTGTCCGTTCCGCGTTGATTCGGTTTTGGCAAGCCGTCCGCGCTCAACTTTTTTATAAGTGAAGCGTAAATCGTTGAGAGATCGAGAAACTCTCCCCCGCCCGACACACCTACTCTAATAATATCAACGAGCGCATTAGTGAAGGAGGTTTTTGTCTCAGCACCTTGCACGATGGGGACGTGTGCGGCCTGCTCAGCAGCACTCAAGGTGTATGCCCCGGAGATTACAGTTGTATTCGCGATCTGAGATTCGGTGCTACTGAGTGAATCTATCGCCTTGCCCGAGTTGCAGCAATCCAGGATTACGATTTTGACGTCAGCGATGCTCCCCTTCAGGATCGACCTGATCTTATCGTACTCCAGACTTGTGAGTTCCACATGCTTCTGCTCGGTCTCCCCTACGACCAAGCAGAGATCGTTCGTTTCGCTCAATTCGCCGTGGCCCACAAAGTAGACGAGCAAAGCCCCCGTTGCCTCGTCTGCGGCATCTCGAATGGGCCGCCCGATATCTATCGGCCGCCGCGGATCTTCAATTACGGTAACACTACCCTCTGGCCACCCGCAGAGATCCGGATCCGTAAGGATATCCTTTACGGCTCGCACACTGTTCAAAGCAGCGGGTACATCTTTGAAATTCTCATCGTCGTACTTGGAGACGCCGATAAGGACGGCCCTCCAACCCCCCTTATCACTCACTCTTCAACCTTCGGCTCACCGAGCATCTCGAAGAGCTTCTTCAGATCTCCGACATTTTTTCCATCAATTTCGATGCTGTTATCGCCCCGCGTGAGTCTGATCGTTGTCGGCCGGCGCCTGGTCCGAAGCCACGCATCCAAGCTCGCTGCAAGAACCGCAAATGTTCCCCCGGAGCCAACAGCCGCTGTGAGAAGCTCCCATGCGCCGCCCAACGCATCGTCGGACTGCTTCGCCCGCACTAGGTTGACCGCGCTTGAAAGCCCCCGTTCCCGACGTAACCACTGACTCAGGGCGACCAGGTCGTCGTCAGACCGGTCTGATGCAACTCGGATTTCCAGCTCCATGTTCCTTCTCCGCTGTACGGATCCCGCAGGGGTAAGGCTGCGCAGCCACTCCGGGATCTTCACTAGTCGTGACGCAAGTTGACCTTCACCACATCGATATTTACCACGCTTTCCACTCGCGGCGTGGGAGGCGCCGAGCTCATCGCGCAAAGCAGCAGGACAGGGGTGCTCGACCCATATGCATTGGCTCCCAACAAGTCTCACGTCAAACACGCTCGCCATCGATCCTCCCGGCAAACCTCACGACGACTGATCCTCGTCGTCGTGGACTTCGACTATGGCTTCCTCCGACGAATCTATGGTCGTGAAGCGGACAACGCGGTCGTCGTGACCGCGGGCTGATGCCGGGGCTACGAAGCCGAAGCCGATGACCAATTTGCCCGGATCGATGTGGCCTTCGGGCGAGACATCGGCGCTGAAGCGGGGTTCGACCACCGGGTAGATCATGACGGCGCCGCGGCGGATGGACACAAGGTTTTCGGTGTTGGGGTCGCCGGAGTCGGGCAGGCCGCCCGCGATACGCATGGCGATGCTGCGATGGCGGCTGGTGGAGATTGCACCGAAGAGGGGGTCGCGGCGGCGGACTCGCTCCCAGCGAGTGAACGGGCGGGCGGAGTTGCCGAGGATGACGTCTTTGGTTGCGCCACGCATGGTTTGGGGAGCTAGGACGATCCAGTCGTCCACCTGGGGGCTCGGACCACGAGTGATGGAGGCGAGGTATTCGATGTGGGGGTCGAACTGGCCGGGCACCAGCCAGCGCATGCGGTCGACGATTTCCAGGAAGGATTCGGGGGTGAGGCGACCGGTCAAGGCTGTGACGCGGTGCCGGATGTCCTTCCCCGGAAAGTTGTAGGTGAAATCTGTTGTGTCGTTGGAGAGTTGATCGAATATCGGAGACCAGAGGGCGGTGTTGTGACGGAGATCGGCTGGGCGGCTGGGGTAGCCGAAGGGTTCACGCCAAAGGCCGGGTGAGCGGATTTCGACCAGCTTGGCGTTGTACATCTTGTTGGCACTGGTCGGCTTGAGGGTCGGAAGGTGTTGGGAGACAAGAGGAGGTACCTGGGCGGGGGTCACCTGAGGTACGCCGTCGACCATTACGGCGTACTGTTCGAGTTCGTTGCGGAAGCTCTCCTCGTCCATACATACGGCTTCGAACGCCTTGTAGAGGTCGACGCCTTGTTTGCCGTTGTCCTCGTCACGGCCGATGTAGAGGCGAACCAGGTCTCGGTAGCCCTTGCGGAAGCCGAACCAGCGGCCCATCTGCATGAGGGCGGAGGCGTTGGCGGAGCGGCGGCGGAAATAGGAGACGGTCAGGCCTTCGACGGTGAAGCCGCGGGACAGCTTCTGGCCGCCGATGAGAATCTTCCAGATGGAGCGACGGTCGAAGTCTGCGTCGTCGTTGAGGTCCTTGTCACCGTTGATGACGAGGATAGGGCGTTGGTCGCCGCTGATGTTCTGGACCGCGACACCGACCCACTTCTGGAGAGCATCGTATGACGGCGGAATGGAGAAGTCACCGGCCCGTTTCGCCGATACCGGGGCGATGTCGGTGTCGAAGAGGGCGCGTAGTCGTTCGTGGCCGCGGGAGCTGGAATAGCCAGCCCTCCACCACAGTTCGTTGACTCGGCCGCTGAGCTCGCGGTGTACCTCCACCCAGTTGGATTCGTGAATGAGCATCGTGTGGTGGCGGAAGTAGTTGTCGCCCAGGCCATCTACGTGCTGGCGATACAGCTTCATCGCACCGGCGAGTACGAACATGTCGATCGCGCGTTCCAAGGGCGCGGTGTCGTCTTCGTCCTCGACGATCACATCGCGCACATGCGCCAGTTCGTTCGAGTTGGCGAAAGTTCGTTCTTCGTCGGGGTCTTCGCCGTCCAGGTCGTGGAAGTCGGCTGCACCCATGTATCCCGCGGGGCGTGGGAGGGAGATGATGAAGTCTTTGGGGAAGATATCGGCGGTGTCGCTGGGGTCGATGAACACGTTCGCGTACGGCGTGGCCGTGTAGCCGACGTATTGGGCGCGTGGGAGCAGCGTCAGCAGTTCGGAGATCTTCTGGTTGATGGCGGTGCGTTCGACGTCGGGCTTGGGGCGGGAGGTATTGACGGATGCCTCGTCGGACTCGTCGTCGATGATGAGGACGGGAATCTCGTCGAGTGGAGTGCGGATCTTCTTGAGATCCCGCACCAGTTTCCCGAGGACGGTCTTGTTCTTCTTGACGACCATCAGGCGGGCAGAGGAACGGTGCAGGTTGCGGGCGTCCCAGAGCGGTAGCGCCGGTTCCTGCTTCTCGAATTCCAGCGCGACGATGCCTTGTAGTAGGGCCTTGTAGTCGTTGCCTCGGGTGGTGAGTCGGACGATATCGAATCCGCCCAAAGCCGATGGCATGGCACCGAACTCGACGAACTCGCGCTGGATCCATTCGGGATCGTCATAGTAGTCCGCTTCGAATTCGCTGGCACCGCGGAGGATGTTCTCGCGACCGACGAGTTCCTTGTCCAGGCGACGCTGAGTCTGATCACGGAGCAGGTTCAACGTGCCACCGAGGACGATGACCAGCCGATACCCAGCATCGATGGCCTTGGCGATCACCCCGGTGAAGTTCGCGGTCTTGCCGGACTGCACATAGCCGACAACCAAGCCTTTGGACTGGTAGGCATCCGAACGCGTCGGGTCGGCCAAGCGCTCCACCACGCTCTCGGAGGCAATATCCAGTGCCGCGACGGCCTCCTGCGGCCAGCCCTTTTCCGACAGCAGTTTGTTGTAGTGCGGCCAGTACCATTCGCGCCCGTGCCGAGATTCCTTCGTACGCCAGGGCGTGAAGACCTTGCTGATGACGACGGGAGCGGCGGCGAGGGACAGCGGGCAGCCGTTGTCGAGCAGTTTGACAGTTTCAGGTGCGATGGCCAGCGCTCGATACACCTCGTTGCGACGCTCCTCGGTGCGCGGCTCGGTGGACGACCAGGCCGGGTGCTCGGCGAAGTCCCACTGCATCAACTGCTTTCGCCACATCTCCAGCAACTGGTCACCGGAGTCTGCGGCGCGCAGCGCCTGCTGGAAATCGGCTTCGGTAGCATACAGCGCCGCGCCGGCAATATCGTCGGCCTGGTATTCCATCGCTCGGACGAGCCGCTTGGGGCGACTGCCCACCATGTCCGACAGCACCGCATGGTGCAGGGCCAAACGAGGTACGGCATCAACGGAATGCGAAGGCTGCACGGTCATTCTCCATCCCGATCGCCGAGACGATCCATTTCGGCGCGGGCGGCGGCCAGCAGTACCGATTGCCAGAGTTGCAGGTTGTCTTTGTCGCGCGGGCCTATGCGTTCCCGTTGGAACAGTTCGTGGACGGTCAGGTAGAGGAGGGATTTGACCATGGGTACGTCGTTGAGGGTGCCTCGACGGCCGCCGAGCAGGGCGGGGCGGTATTTCTGGTTGAGGATGATCATACGTTCCTCGCGGTCCAGGTCGAAGAAGGAATCACCTTCCAGGGCTTGCCATTTGAAGGTGATCGGGTCCTCGCCGGGCAGGGGCGGGAGTTCTTCTGCGATCACTTCGCGGATGTCGGGGTCCAAGCCTTTGCCGGGTGGTATTACCGGTTTGCGTTCTACGCCTGCGCGTTTGCGGGCGTCGCGGTATGTGGTGTCGGCGGCGGCGAGGTATTCGGTGAAGGTGTGGCCGGTGTCGTCGGTGGCGTGTTCGAGGGCTGTGATGAATTCCGGGGATATTTCGACGCCGTCTTTTTTGACGGTGAGGCGGAAGGTGTCGGCGGCGTTCGGGGGCAGTTCGACTGCTACTCGGGCCAGGGAGTGGTGTTGTTCTGGTTGGCGGAAGTTGTTCCAGCCGCCGGCTTGGACGAGGCGGTCGTTGCGGTAGAGGTAGAAGCCTTGGGTTTCCAGGAGGGAGCCGATGCCGCGGAATTGGGCTACCGAGGATTTCGGGGGCCAGATGTGGGCTTGTAGGGGGATGGCGCCGGTCGAGGGAAGTTCCGCTTTGAAGATGCGCGGGTAGCCGGGGTTGCCGGAAATGGGGTAGGAGAACGGGTCTACGGGGAGCACACCGAAATCCATGACCACCATGCCGGTGGCTATGTCTTCCACGGCGATGGTGATGTTGAAGGTGCCGCGGGCGAGGAAGCGGTGTAGTTGGAGGCCGAGGTGCATGCCCAGTTTGCTGATGGTGCGGGAAAGGTAACGTTCGGTCTGCTCGGGGCCGCCGTTGCGGGGGAAATCCTTGACGCCGTCCCAGCGCACCACGGTGCCTTGCCAGGTGATCGGGTTGCCGGCGTAGCGGTCGATCAGGGATTGGGCATAGCCGGGATCGACTATGTCGCATTGGAATCCGGATTTGGCGTGGTCCATGTCCCAGCGGCGACCGGCGGGGCGGCTGGTGCGGGTGCGGCTGGTGACGGTGACTGCTCTGGCGTGGCTGAGCGACGCCGACTTGAGGCCGGTGCCGAACATGCCGAGGGCGTCGGGCCGATAGTTGCGGCGGCCACCGACGGTCATGGCTACGTCGAGTTCTTCCTCGGTCATGCCGACGCCGTCGTCGATGATGAGCAAGCTGACCAACCGGTCGCCGTCTCGGAGGAAGTGGATGACAACGTCTTTCGCGCCCGCGTCGATGGAGTTGTCGACGAGGTCGGCGACCGCGGCTTCGAAGTCGTAGCCCTGGCTGGTCAGTGCCTCCATGTAGCGGGGGTCCGGTGGAAGGTGTTTGCTGCCGACCGTCGGGACGTCGAACTTCCACTCTTCCGCCATGGCCACCCCTGTATCCGAGAATCGTCAGCACCTTAGCGAATGATTCGCGGTTCGGATGGTGGTGTTACTCGGGTGACCGGAATGACCGATTCGATGACCGATTTCGGGTCAGATGTACGGTGTGGGGCTTGGGGCGCAGGGGATTTCGGTGATGGTGTCGGGGGTGAAGGTGTTGAGGACGAGGGCGGCGACGGTGGGGTCTACCGAGACGCTGTTGTGGCCGGCGAGGTTTACGGGGCAGATGTCTTGGAGGACGATGTTGGTGGCGTTGGGGGCTTCGCGGATGCCGCTGGTGTAGGGGACTACTTCGGTGTCGGCTCGGGTTACCAGGTTGGTGTAGTGGACTTCGGGGGCGTAAACGCCTGCGGCTTGGAGGTTTTGGATGAAGGGGGAGGTGGGGAGCATGTCTACGCAGCCTTGGCAGATGGGGCGGAGGGCGGCGAAGACGGGGGCTTGGACGCCGAGGCCGTAGGCGGCGTTTATCAGGGGGTCGGCGGCTTGGGTGCCGGCCCAGATGGGGACTAGGTTGAAGGATTGGGCTACTGCCTTGTTGCCGCCGTCGAAGAGGAGGTAGTTGGCGGCTACCAGGGTGCCTTCGGACCAGGTTAGGAGGTCTACCTTGTCGGCTCCGGTGGTGGCGAGGACGCGGTTTACGAAGTCTCGTAATTCGGTGCTGGACTGTGGGACCGGTTCCAGGCCGCCCATGCCGGCGATGAGGCCGGCTTGGCCGGGGTAGATGCCGTAGGTGACGGAGAAGACGCAGTAGCCGTAGTTGTGCAGGAGGGGGGACATGGCGGGCCAGCCGGCGCCGTTGCCGGTGATGCCGTGCACCAAGACGACGGGGCGGGGGTGGGCGGCGTCGGGGAGACAAGACCAGTCGTTGCCGCCGGGCGGGTTGTAGGGCGGCTTGGCGTTGTTGGTGTCCGAGAACCATTGCAGTACCGAGTAGTTGACCGGAAGCTGGGTGGGTTCGGCAGCGGCGGTGCCGCCGGTGACCAGTAGTGCGGTGACCGCCGTGAGGGCCAGGCTCAGGCGACTCCAGATACGACGCAACACAACCTCCGGGTCCGGGTGCGAAACGGGTAGCCGAGAAGTCGCCGGGCGACCGATCGACACCTTAGCGCCGGATACCGGTGGGGGCGGTGGCAAAACGCCGATCAGACTCCGGCGGCCAGGGCGTGCAGGCAGCGGGAGACGAGTGCGGCGGGGAGTTCGGCGGCGGATGGCGAATCGATGGCGGCCCACTGTTCCAGGGCGATTCGGATGGCACCGGCGGCGGCTGCCGCCAGCAGTCGCAGGCGCAAGGGGTCGGTGTCCGGACCGGTGAGATCGGCCAGGACGCTTCGCAATTCGCGTTCGCCCTCCATATTGATGCGGTGCCAGACGTCGCGCAGCGCCGGGTCGCCGTCCATGGCGCGGAGCAGGCCGCGGGTGATCTCGAGGTCGTCGTCGTTGCCGTCCGCGGTCATGGAGGCGACGGCGGCGGTCTCGAGTTCGGCGAGGGTGGGCAGGCGGTGCGGGCCCGCCGCGATGGCCGCGAGCCAGCGTTGCGCGCCCGCGGCGAGCATCGGCTCGACGGCGTCCTCTTTGGTGCGGGCGTAGCGGTAGAAGGTGCGCAGGCCGATGCCCGATTCCGCGGCGATCTGTTCGGCGGTGACCGCGGCGGTGCCGTTCTCGGCGAAGAGGCGGGCGGCGGTGCGGGCGATATCGAGGCGGGTTTCGGCCTTGCGACGCTCGGCCAAGGTGAGGCGCGGCGTAGGGGTTGCGGGCACTTCGCCTCCTGTGAGCTGCGGGTTCGACAACGATCCTAGTCGATGGGATGCCACTATGGCACGACGTGCCATGTAGGCGTAGCGTGTCAGGTAGAGGCTGAAGAACCAATTAGGAGAGGT
Organism: Nocardia inohanensis NBRC 100128; assembly: GCF_001612945.1. GTDB lineage: Bacteria > Actinomycetota > Actinomycetes > Mycobacteriales > Mycobacteriaceae > Nocardia > Nocardia inohanensis. The sequence goes on along the minus strand of NZ_BDBK01000016.1, from coordinate 250,637 downwards.
CGCAATGGAGCGTTTCACCGATCGCCGAGTACTCATCACCGGCGCGGGTTCGGGTATCGGGCGGGCTACCGTGCATCGCATTCTGAGCGAGGGCGGGCGGGTGGTCGCCGCCGATATCAACGAGGCGGGGCTGGCGGAGACCGCCAAACAGGCTGCCGAGCGGGGCAATGCCGAGCGGCTGAGCACCGTGACGGTGAACATCGGCGATGAAGAGTCGGTGAAAGATGGTGTGGCGCAGGCAGTTCAGACGCTCGGCGGGCTGGATGCGCTGATCAACGCGGCGGGCATCCTGCGCTCGGCGCACACCCACGAGATGCCGCTGGAAGACTTCAACCGGATCATCACGGTGAACCTGACCGGCACGTTCCTCATGATCCGGGAGACGCTGCCCGCGCTGCTGGAGTCGGACCAGGGTGTGATCGTCAATTTCACCTCCACGTCCGCGTTCTTCGCGCACCCGTACATGTCGGCGTACGCGGCGTCGAAGGGCGGCATCATGTCGATGACGCACGCGCTCGCCGCCGAGTATTCCAAGCAGGGGCTGCGCGTGGTCGCCGTGGCGCCGGGGTCGATTTCGAGCGATATGACCGATGGGCGCGGCCCGGGGCTGCCCGCCGACGCCGATCTGTCGCTGTTCATGAAGCTGGCCCCGGGCATCGGGCAGGGCTTCGCTTCGCCGGACACCGTGGCCAGCGTGGTGGCCATGCTGGCCTCCGATGACGGCAAGTTCATCACCGGTACCGAGATCCGCATCGACGGCGGCACGCACTACTGAGCGCGCTGCACCTCGGCGGCGACTCCTTCGAGGATCAGATTCAGGCCGAAGGTGAAGTCGCCTTCGGCCGATTCCGGTTGGGCGGGAATTGATTCGAACAGACCCGAATCGAAAAGTGCTGCGATATCGGGAAATCGAGCCGAATCCACGAGACCGGTCAAGTCGCCGACATAGTTTCGCAGCGCCTGCGCTTCGTCGACCTCGGCGGCGTCCCAGCTCTCTGCCAGCTGACGGTTCATGACGTACGCCTGCCGGACGTAGCCGCCGACCACGGTGATCACGCCGATCTTGGCGGCCCAGTCCAGGCCGGTGGGGCGCAGGGCGCGCAGGCCGGCGTCCATCCAGGCGATGGCATGGGGGCCGCGTGGCGGTCCGCTGATCGGCAGCTGCGCGAGCCACGGGTGCTGTTCGTAGACCGCCCGCTGCGCCGCCGTCCACGCCGTCAACGCGTCCCGCCACGGCTGTTCCACCGGATCGGGCGCGGGGCCGAAGGCGGCATCGGCCATCAGGCCCACGAGTTCGTCCTTCGAGCCGACATGACGGTACAGGGACATCGGCGTAACACCCAGCGCCGCTGCGATTTTGGGCAGGGTCGCACCCGTCAGGCCCGCGCGATCGGCCAACTCCACCGCCGTCGCGACGACCCGATCCACATCCAGCTCGGCCCGCCGGCCCAAACCCGAGCCGGTGTTCACCCGCCACAGCCGAGCCAGGTCATCGGGCCGCTTGCGGTCCGCCATAAACCACCTCCGATCGGCGGTAATACCGATCGCAAACTTTAGCATACCGCTTATAGTATAAGTCTTATACTATTGCGGATATGGACACAGCCACCCTCCGCCGGATCACCGGAACGGCCGCCCTCATCGCCGCCGCCTGCACATTCGTCGTACTCCCCCTCTACTTCATCTACGGCGGCCCGCCCCCGGACTGGAATATCTTGACCCGCACCGTATTCGGCATGGCCGGGATGACGATGACGGTCGTCTTCATCACCGGCTTCGGGCAGCTGGTGAAGCGCGCCGACCCCACCCTCGACTTCATCGGATCACTGCTCACCAGCGCCGGATCGCTATGGATGGCAATGGCTTTCGTAGGTCTCGGTCTCGAGACCGGAGCCGCCATCCAGTCACCCGAACCGATCGACCCGACCATCGCCGTCAGCGGCACCTACATCCTGTACGGCAGCATTTCGCGCATACTCGAAGCACTCTTCTGGGCCACCCTCGGTTTCGCCCTCACCCGAACCCGCCTGCTCCCCGCCTGGACCGCCCGCCTCGCCTACGCCCTCGCGGTCATCAACGCCCTCTTCATCCCGTCCCTCTATTTCGGGAACACCCCCGCCAACTTCTACGCCGCCAATGGCTGGGGCAGCACCGCCACCGTCGGCGGTCTCGCCTATCTCGGCATCCTGGCTATCGGGGTGCCCCTGGCGCGGACCTCAGTGGGACAACGGTTTCCGGACCGACCGACAGCTCCGTCGACAGCACAATGACCTCGATCGATGTGACGAAGGATAGCGAAACACGGTGCCTGAGGGCACATTCGGGATCTCGTGAAGCCCCCTGGATCCCCTAATTCGCCGTGAGGTCATAGCGAGTCGCACTAACTCTGCGGAAGAGTTACCGGACATGAAATCCGCTAAGTTCACGACTCCCCGGCAGGCGCTCGCACGAGTGGCGGCCGTCGGAGCTATTGCCTTGATTCCGCTTACCGCAGTTGTGGTTCCGGCTTCGGCCGATATTCCACTCACCGATCCCGACCCGTCGGTCGCCGCGGCCGACACCGGCGACGGCTTGATCACCGATGCCGCCCGCCCGCACTACGGCAACCACCATCACGGCTACTACTGGTATCCGCGGACCGGAAGCTGGTGAACAAGTGAAAAGGCCCGGCATCCATTGGATGCCGGGCCTTTTCGTGTCGAAACCTTACGCGGTTTCGGTGATCGGGCGATCGACCCAGCTCATCAGGCCGCGCAGCTTGGCGCCGGTGACCTCGATGGGGTGCTCGGCGTTGGCCTTGCGCAGACCCTCGAGCTCCTTGTTGCCGCCCTCGACGTTGGCGACGAGGCGCTTGACGAAGGTGCCGTCCTGGATGTCGGTCAGGATCGCCTTCATGCGCTCCTTGGTGCCGGCGTCGATGACGCGCGGGCCCGACAGGTAGCCACCGAACTCGGCGGTGTCGGAGACCGAGTAGTTCATGCGGGCGATGCCGCCCTCGTACATGAGGTCGACGATCAGCTTGAGCTCGTGCAGCACCTCGAAGTACGCCATTTCGGGGGCGTAGCCGGCCTCGACCATGACCTCGAAACCGGTCTTGACCAGTTCCTCGGTGCCGCCGCAGAGCACGGCCTGCTCACCGAAGAGGTCGGTCTCGGTCTCTTCCTTGAAGGTGGTCTTGATGACGCCGGCGCGGGTGCCGCCGATGCCCTTGGCGTAGGACAGCGCGAGGGCCTGGCCGTTGCCGGTCGGGTCCTGGTCCACGGCGATCAGGGCCGGAACGCCCTTGCCGTCGACGAACTGGCGGCGCACCAGGTGGCCGGGGCCCTTCGGGGCGACCATGGCGACGGTGACGTTGGCCGGAGCCTTGATCAGACCGAAGTGGATGTTGAGGCCGTGGCCGAAGAACAGCGCGTCGCCGTCCTTCAGGTTGGGCTCGATGTCGTTGGTGAAGATCGACGCCTGCGCGGTGTCGGGGGCCAGCACCATGATCACGTCGGCCCACGCGGAGACCTCGGCGGGGGTGCCGACGGTCAGACCGGCCTCTTCGGCCTTCGGGCGGGACTTCGAACCCTCGGCGAGACCGACACGAACGTCGACGCCGGAGTCGCGCAGGCTCAGCGAATGCGCGTGGCCCTGGCTGCCGTAGCCGATGACCGCGACCTTCTTGCCCTGGATGATCGACAGGTCAGCGTCGTCGTCGTAGAACATCTCGACTGCCACTTTGGGTTCTCCTTCTGGATTCTGTGTTTAAAGCTGTGGTGGATCCCAGCCGAAAGCATGCCGGGATGGCGGGGATGCGGCCGCCGCGGCGGCCGGTTACTAGCGAGTTGCGGTGATCGACTTCGGTCCGCGACCGACGGCGACCACGCCCGACTGCACGATCTCACGGATACCGTAGGGCTCCATCATGCGCAGCAGGGCGTCGAGCTTGGAGCGGGTGCCGGTCGCCTCGATGGTCAGCGCATCGGGCGAGACGTCGATCACCTTGGCGCGGAACAGGTTCACGGCTTCGATGACCTGGGTGCGGACGCTGGCGTCGGCGCGCACCTTCACCAGGATCAGCTCGCGGGCCACCGAGGAGTCGGTGTCCTGCTCGACGATCTTGATGACGTTCACCAGCTTGTTGAGCTGCTTGGTGACCTGCTCGAGCGGCAGATCCTCCACGGTGACCACGATGGTCATGCGCGAGATCTCGGGGATCTCGGTGCCGCCGACCGCCAGGGACTCGATATTGAAACCACGCCGCGAGAACAGCGATGCCACGCGCGCCAGCACGCCCGGCTTGTCCTCCACCAGCACGGAGAGGGTGTGGGTGGTGCTCATGCCTGCGTCCCCTTCTGGGCCTGCTCGTGCGACATCGCCTCGTGGATGATGGCCGGCTCGGCGATCGACTCGTCGTCGTCGAAGAGCGGGCGGATGCCACGGGCGGCCATGATCTCGTCGTTGGAGGTGCCGGCGGCGACCATCGGCCACACCTGGGCGTCCTTGCCGACGATGAAATCGATCACGACGGGACGATCGTTGATGGCCTGCGCCTCGCGGATCGCGGCCTCCACGTCCTCTTCCTTCTCCACGCGAATGCCATGGCAGCCGAGGGCTTCCGCGAGCTTCACGAAGTCGGGGATGCGCAGGGTGTGGGTGCCCAGATCGGTGTTGGAGTAACGCTTCTCGTAGAAGAGCGTCTGCCACTGCCGGACCATGCCCAGGTTGCCGTTGTTGATCAGCGCGACCTTGATCGGCACGCCTTCCACGGCGCAGGTGGCCAGTTCCTGATTGGTCATCTGGAAGCAGCCGTCACCGTCGATGGCCCAGACCTCGCGGTCCGGCATGCCCATCTTGGCGCCCATGGCGGCGGGCACCGAGTAGCCCATGGTGCCCAGGCCACCGGAGTTCAGCCAGGTGCGCGGCTTCTCGTACTTGATGAACTGCGCGGCCCACATCTGGTGCTGGCCGACGCCGGCACAGTAGATGGCGTCGGGTCCGGCCAGCTGGCCGAGCTTCTCGATGACGAACTCCGGCGACAGCGAACCGTCGGACGGGGTCTTCCAGCCCAGCGGGTAGGAGTCGCGCACGCCGGACAGGTAGCCCCACCATTCGGTGAGATCCAGCAGCGGCTTCTTGCCCTGCGCGGCCGGATCGGCCTTCAGGGTCTCGATGAGCTCGGTGATGACCTCGCGGCAGTCGCCCACGATCGGCACGTCCGCATGGCGGTTCTTGCCGATCTCGGCCGGGTCGATATCGGCATGGATGACCTTGGCGTTGGTGGCGAAGGAGTCCAGCTGACCGGTGACGCGGTCGTCGAAACGCGCGCCGAGGGTGATCAGCAGGTCCGACTTCTGAAGTGCCGCAACGGCTCCCACGGTGCCGTGCATACCCGGCATACCCATGTTCAGGGTGTGCGTGTCGGGGAACGCGCCGCGCGCCATCAGGGTGGTGACGACGGGGATGCCGGTCAGTTCGGCCAGCTCCAGGAGCTCGGCAGAAGCATCGGCCTTGATGACGCCGCCGCCGACGTAGAGCACGGGCGACTTGGCGTCCATGATCATGCGGGCGGCTTCGCGCACCTGCTTGCCGTGCGGCTTGGTGACCGGGCGGTAGCCGGGGAGCTTCATCTCCGGCGGCCAGGAGAAGGTGGTCTGCGCCTGGAGGACGTCCTTGGGGATGTCGACCAGCACGGCGCCCGGGCGACCGGTGGAGGCGAGATGGAACGCCTCGGCGATCATGCGCGGGATGTCGATCGGGTCGGTCACCAGGAAGTTGTGCTTGGTGCACGCCATGGTGATGCCCGAGATGTCGGCTTCCTGGAAGGCGTCGGTGCCGATCAGCGAACGGCCGACCTGACCGGTGATGGCCACCAGCGGCACCGAATCCATCTGGGCGTCGGCGATCGGAGTCACCAGGTTGGTCGCGCCCGGACCGGAGGTGGCCATACAGACACCGACCTTGCCGGTTGCCTGGGCGTAGCCGGTCGCGGCGTGACCCGCGCCCTGCTCGTGCCGCACCAGCACGTGGCGGACCTTGGTCGAGTCGAAAAGCGGGTCGTAGACCGGAAGAATCGCACCGCCCGGAATTCCGAATACCGTGTCGACACCGAGCTCTTCGAGCGAACGGACGACCGACTGCGCGCCGGTGACCCGCTCGGGCGGGACCTGGCGGCGATTCGGGGTCGCGGCCGGAGCCGCGGTCGGCTGAGTGGCCGAAGGCGCTGGCCTGCGGGCCGAGGGCCCGGGCCGGGCGGTAGGTGCGCTCACCGTCTTGGTTCCTTACTGCTTGTCGTTCCAGTCCATGGGACTTGCCTGAACACAAAAAAGCCCCCGACAGCCCAGGGCTGTTCGAGGGTGGCGCGTCGCAGCTGCGAGCTGACGTAATAGACCTACAGTCGTCGGCTCTAGCGCTGGACGCGCCGGCCGATTACGAGCAACTCGAATCGATTCACGCGCTCGACGGTATGTGCGCGTGGGTCGTTCAGTCAAACTTCTGACCAATTGGGTCCCATTATGTGAGACAGTGCGGTTGTTCGGGTCCGTTCACCATGATGCGAGGATATGGGTGTGTCCTCACAGCATCAGTCCGTGCCACCTGCTCGATCGTCCCATACCGCCGCGCCGGAATCGGACGCGGGTCGCGTGATCCGCCTCCCCCGGCTGGCGCACCTCGGGGTGTTTCTGCTGCTCTTCTCGGTGGCTTTCCCGTTCTTCGGGGCGCCGAAGGTGTTGTGGATTCTGTTCGCGATCCCGATCGCCGCGGCCGTCTGGGTCGAGCGGGTGCGAACCACGGTGTCCGGGAAGGGCATCGATGTGCGGTCCATGTTCTCCTCGCGGCATGTCGATTGGGAACAGGTGAAGGGGCTGCGGATCCCCAAGCGCGGCTTCCTCCAGCTGCACCTGAGCGATGACACGAATGTGACTTTGCCCGCTGTCGGATACGACCGGCTCTCGGATCTGGTCGCAGCATCCGGCGGGCGAATTCCGGATCCGTTCGCTGAGCCGGAGGACGCGGACGGCGCGGACGAAGAAGCCGCGGAGACCGCCGAGGCGACCGAGCCCGAGGGCGACACGCCGTAGTTCGGGGTGCGCGAGGTTGCTACCGGCGGTAATCGCCGGGTGCGCACGGGAGTAACGTGGAATGGCGCCGAATGACATCGGCGCGGTCGCCAGACAGCCCCTTGCGACACGGCGCCTTTGAAAAGAGCCCGAGGAATCATGCCACCACTTCGCTCACGCACCACCACCGCCGGACGTAATGCCGCGGGCGCTCGCGCCCTCTGGCGCGCGACCGGCCTCACCGACTCCGACTTCGGGAAGCCGATCGTCGCCATCGCGAACTCGTACACCCAGTTCGTACCGGGACACGTGCACCTGAAGGACGTCGGGGAGATCGTGGCCGAGGCGGTTCGCGCCGCCGGTGGCGTGCCGCGCGAGTTCCACACCATCGCGGTGGACGACGGCATCGCCATGGGTCACGGCGGCATGCTGTACTCGCTGCCCTCGCGCGAGATCATCGCCGACTCGGTGGAGTACATGGCGAACGCGCACACCGCCGACGCGCTGGTGTGTATCTCCAACTGCGACAAGATCACTCCCGGCATGCTCAATGCCGCGATGCGCTTGAACATCCCCGCCGTGTTCGTCTCCGGCGGGCCGATGGAGGCCGGTAAGGCCGTGGTGGTGGGCGGTGTGGCGCAGGCGCCGACCGACCTCATCACCGCTATTTCCGCCTCCGCCTCCCCCACCGTCACCGATGACGGGCTCGACGAGGTCGAGCGGTCGGCGTGCCCGACCTGTGGTTCGTGCTCCGGCATGTTCACCGCCAACTCCATGAACTGCCTCACCGAGGCGCTGGGTCTGGCGCTGCCGGGCAACGGATCCACGCTGGCCACCCATGCCGCGCGCCGGGCGCTGTTCCAGAAGGCCGGACGGGTCATCGTCGATATCGCCAACCGGTGGTACCGGGACGACGACGCGTCGGTGCTGCCGCGAAACGTGGCCAACGTCAAGGCTTTCCGCAATGCGATGGCCCTGGATGTGGCCATGGGCGGGTCGACCAACACCGTGCTGCACACCCTGGCCGCCGCGCAGGAGGGTGAGATCGAGTTCGATCTCCAGTCCATCGACGAGATCTCGCGCCGGGTGCCGTGCCTTTCCAAGGTGTCGCCGAACTCCGACTACCACATGGAGGACGTGCACCGGGCCGGTGGCATTCCGGCCATCCTCGGTGAGCTGCGCCGCGGCGGGCTGCTCGAAACCGATGTGACCACGGTGCACACCAAGTCGTTCGAGGAGTACCTCGACACCTGGGACATCCGCTCCGGCAAGGCTTCCGAAGAGGCCATCGAGCTGTTCCATGCCGCGCCGGGCGGCGTGCGCACCACCGAGCCGTTCTCCACCGACAACCGGTGGTCCTCGCTCGACACCGATCAGGCGGGCGGCTGCATTCGCTCCGTCGAGCACGCCTACACCGTCGAGGGCGGGCTGTGCGTGCTGCGCGGCAATATCGCCCCGGACGGCGCGATCCTCAAGACCGCGGGCATCGACGAGGACCTGTTCACCTTCGAGGGTCCGGCCGTGGTGGTCGAATCCCAGGAGGAGGCGGTCTCGCTCATCCTCGGCAAGAAGATCCAGCCGGGCGATGTGGTCGTGGTCCGCTACGAGGGTCCCTCCGGTGGTCCGGGCATGCAGGAAATGCTGCACCCCACCGCATTCCTGAAGGGCGCGGGCCTGGGCAAGGTTTGCGCGTTGATCACCGACGGCCGCTTCTCCGGCGGTACTTCGGGCCTGTCCATCGGGCATATCTCGCCCGAGGCGGCCAGCGGCGGCGCCATCGGCCTGATCGAGAACGGCGACCGTATCCGCATCGACGTGCACACCCGCGCGCTCGAAGTGCTGGTCCCCGATGAGGTGCTCGCCGAGCGACGCAGCAAAATGGAAGCGTCCGAGCGGCCTTGGCAGCCCGCGCACCGCGAACGGCCGGTTACCACCGCGCTGCGCGCGTACGCAGCGCTGGCGACGTCGGCCGACAAGGGTGCAGTGCGGCGCGTGCCGTAGACAGAGAGCAGGGGAATGACAATCGAATACGTCGGCAAGGCGGACAATATGCTTGCCGAGTACACGGCCATGCTGGAACGCAGCGATGCGCGCAACGCACAGGCGAAGACGCTGCTGGCCGAGGCCGAGGAATTGGCAGCACAGAACCGCCAGCTCGATTCCGCCGAAATCATGGCGGAGCCGGGCGAACTGGCGCAGATCGCCTCGCATCGCGCACTGCTGAACGAGCAGATCGACACCAAGTCGAACGAAGTGATGCGGTTGCACCAGGAGACGTACGACGAGTGGCAGCGGTTCAACTCCACCGAATGGTGAGCTGAGCGGACGCAGCGGCCGGGACGATCATCGGATCGTCCCGGCCGCTTGCTGTTTCGCCTACATCCCGCGGGCGTACCGCACCGACGCTTCGAAAGCCTCCATATCGATGGCCAGGTCCGGGTTCTGCTCCGCCACCTCGCGGATCTCGAGCATGGCGTCTTCGACGGAGCGCCGCCGCGCGGACGCGATCAGCTCCTGACGCACATAGTCGCTCAAAGGCTGCTGTGCCGCGGCCGCGCGATCCATGAAGACTCCGCACACCTCCGTCGGCAGATCGTAGAGATCGATCAATGCCATTGCCCCGTGATCGATTTCCGGTTCCAGCCCTTTGGGCCGCTCCTGCGCCAGAAACTCCACCACGGCATCCAGCGGCACCCGCCGCCCGGCCATTTCGATCAGTTCCCGGCGCACGTATTCCCGGGGCGGCAGCCCGGCGGCCCGAGCGCGTCTGCGCAGGACATCGGCGGTCATCGCGGGCAGGTCCTCGATTTCGATCAATGCCATGCCGACCAAGGTAGGCAAACGGCCCGAAAGACAGCAAAAAATGTCCGATACCCGCCGGACTCACGCGCGATGCCGACCGCGCCGGCGATGCCGGTCGCCGACCGGAATGCAATGGAACGCGCGGACATTCGCGGTGGGCGGCAGTTCGGTCGATACCGGCGGAGCAAAAGACCGATCCCACGAAACCGTCCGGTACGCGATGGCGATGAGTGCGGATACGGCTACGCCCCTGCCACGAAGGCAGCTCGGCCGATTGCTGCGCGCGGCCCGCGACCGAGCCGGGCTCACCGTGGAACAAGCGCGATGTTGATGGAATGGCACAAGTCCACCCCCAGCCGCCTGGAACGCGGCCTTACCGAGAAGGTCAGGGTCCGAGACATTCTGGGCCTCTGCGATGTCTACGTCGCCGATCTGGGCACTCGCGAGAACGTCGAAGTACGGCTGTTGCCATTTCGAGCTGGGTTCCCGCTGGGAATGCCGCTGACGCCGTTCATCACGTTCCAGTTCGGGAAGGACGCCCGAGGGAAGTTGACGGAGCCCACGGTGGTCTTCGCTGAAAGTTTCGCGGGGGCAATGTATTTCGAACGGCCGACCGAGGTGGATCTGTACCGTGAGGCATTCGGCAAGGGAGCACGACCGTGACCGATGATCCGAGCCGGGCCAAGTGGTTCAAGTCCACCCATAGCTCAGGCGGCCAGGACTGTGTCGAAGTCGCCTTCCTCGGCAGTGGTGGAGTGGGCGTGTGGGATTCGTTTGTCGCGAGGGTCGGGCGCGGCTGATCAGTCGAAGGGGCCGATGCCGGTCAACGGGTTGCCGCCGTGCAGGTAGATGTAGGCGAGGATGGCGGCGGCGATGGCGGCCACCAGGGCGGCCAGGGAGCCGAGGTAGGGCCTGGATGCCCAGCCGCGGTTGCGGTCGAAGGAGAGGCGGCCGGGGCCGGTGAGGATCAGGACCGTGGCTATGCCCGCGAGGATGGATTCGATTTCGGTGGAGTTGCCCTTGGCGGAGTATTGGAAGCCGGGGACCATGCTCTGCTTCCACATCCAGGCGTCGAGGATCACCGCCAGGACCGCGCCTGCCGCCAGCGGTGTGGCCAGGCCGAGGACCACCAGGATGCCGCCGCCGAGTTCGCCTGCGATGAGCAGGGGCGCGGAGAGGTCTACGTGTTTCCAGCCGCCGTTCTCCATGGCGGTTTTGATGCCGTCCAGGCCGGGGCCGTGGAACCAGCCGGTGGCTTTTTGCAGGCCGTGATAGATGAAGGTGCCGCCGATTATCAAGCGGAGCAGCAGGAGTCCGAGGTCCAGGGTGCCGCGGCGACTGTCCCGGCGGTAGCGGGAGGAGTCGGCGGGGGCGGTAGGGGCCGGGGGGATGCTGGCGAAGGCGTAGGTGGGGGCGGCCGGGTCGGGGGTGGTGGCTTTGCTGTCGGCCGCGCCGGGGATGGAGTTCTTCAGCTCCGAGTAGAGCGGGACTTCGGGGTCGAGGCCCAGCTCCTCGTCGGTGCGCGGGACCTCCTTGGTGAGGTCGGGCGTGGTGGGCTCGTCCTTGACCGATGCCGTGGCGAACACTTCGGTCGGCGAGTCGAAAGGACTGCGGACCGGTTCACCTACCGGCTTGGGCGCGGGCGTTTCGTCGCCCGCCGCACCGGCGGACGGCTCGTTCGGCTTCTCAGTCACGCGGTCAGATTAAGTGCTCGGAGCGTCATCCACACGACAGTCGGCGGGCGTGTCCATGTCGTGTTTGCGGCTTGCCGGCCGATCGCGCACCCCCGTCCGAGCGGAGGCGGCGGGTTTTCCGTAACGTCTCAACCATGAGTTTGGTTGCCGCGGGCCGGATCGGGGTGGGCGCACGCAGGGTCGTGCTGGGTGTGACGCTCGGTGCGGTACTGCTGTCCGGCTGCGGGCGTTTCGACGATCGGGCCTCGAGCCCGTTCACCACCGAGCCGAGCTGGCAGGACGCCGAACCCGAGACCAAGGATTCCAAAGCACCCCCGACCTCCGCCAAACGCCCGGATCTGCCGTGCGTGGATCCGGATACGGCAGTGGTGGTCTCGTGCCTGGACACCACCGGCGGCGTGCTGGTGCTGCCGGACGGCATTCACGGGCTGGTGGCGGAGCGGCTGACCGGCCGCATCCTGAAGGTGGAGGCGACCGACGAAGGCGCGCCGCCGGAGCCGGTCGAGATCGCCAGGCTGGAGGTGGACGGGAGCAGCGACGGCGGGCTGACCGGGCTCGCGCTGTCGCCGAGCTACGCCGAGGACGGGCTGATCTACGCTTACATCACCACCGGCAGCGACAATCGCGTGGTGCGCCTCTCCACCGAGAACGGTGGCGCGCCGAAGCCGGTGCTGACCGGAATCCCCAAGGGGCCCAGCGGCAATCGCGGCTCCATCGACTTCCACACCGGCAGCCGCATGCTGGTGCTCACCGGTGACGCGGGCAATCCGGGCGCGGCCGCCGACAACGGCTCGCTGGCCGGGAAGCTGCTCGGCGTGGACACCGCGCCCGGCGCGGCCCCGGAGGTGATGGCGAGCGGTATCGGTGTGGCGGGCGGCGTCTGCTCGGATCACGTGGACAGCATCTGGGTCACCGATCGCACCGCCACCGAGGACCGTTTGCAGCGCATCGCCCCGGACGGGTCCATCACCAAAGCCTGGAGCTGGCAGGACCATCCGGGTGTGGCGAACTGCGCGGCCGCCACCGACGGGGTGGCGATCGCATTGACCAATCAGAAGGCCCTGGCGCTCGCCTTGGCGGACAAGAACACCCACGCGGTGACCGCGGCGCCGTCGATTCTGGCGCAGGACAAGTACGGCCGCCTCGACGGCGCGTCTCCGGCGGGCAGCGGCATCGTCTGGGTGTCGACGGTGAACAAGACCGACGGGCAGCCCAATCAATACGACGATCGCGTGGTGCGGATCTCGGTGAATCCGCAGGGCGGCGGCAATGGCCCGGACTAGCCCGCGCTGACCCCGGAGACAACTGTGGCGCACGGCAACGGCCGTGCGCCACAGGCGTATTCGGAGGTTATTCGCTCACACCGCAGGCGGCCATGACCAGTTCGCGCACGCGGGCCGCATCGGCCTGGCCGCGGGTGGCCTTCATGACATCGCCGACGATCTTGCCGGCGGCCTGCACCTTGCCGGAGCGGATCTTCTCGGCGATATCCGGGCTGGCGGCCAGCGCCTTCTCCACCTCGGACTGGAGCGCCGAGTCGTCGCTGACCATGCCGAGCCCCTTGGACTCGACGATCTGCGCGGGCTCGCCCTCGCCCGCCAGCACGAAGTCGACGACCTGCTTGGCCACCTTGTTGTTGATGGTCTTGGCCTCGATCAGCCCCGCCACCTCGGCGACCTGCTTGGGCGTGATGGGCAGGTCCTCCAGGGACACCTCACGCTCCTTGGCCTTCTCGGTCAGGTAGGCGACCCACCAGGAGCGCGCCGCGTCCACCGAGGCCCCGGCGTCGACGGTCGCGATGATCAGATCCAGCGCGTCCGCGTTCACCAGGTCGCGGAAGACCTCGTCGGACAGGCCCCAATCGGACTGGATGCGGGCGCGGCGCAGCCACGGGTACTCCGGAATGGTGCCGCGCAGCTCCTCCACCCAGGCCGCGTCGGGCGCGATGGGCTCGAGATCGGGCTCCGGGAAGTACCGGTAGTCCTCGGCGGTCTCCTTGATGCGCCCCGAGGAGGTGGAGCCGTCGGACTCGTGGAAGTGCCGGGTCTCCTGGATGATCTCGCCGCCCGCGGCCAGCACCGCACCCTGACGCCGCATCTCGAACCGCACCGCGACCTCGACGCTCTTGAGCGAGTTCACGTTCTTGGTCTCGGTGCGGGTGCCGAACACCTTGGCGCCCTTGGGCATCAGCGAGACGTTGGCGTCGCAGCGCAGCGAGCCCTGCTCCATCTTGACGTCGGAGACGTCGAGGGACTTGAGCACCTCGCGCAGCGCGGTCACGTAGGCGCGCGCCACCTCGGGCGCCCGCTCCCCCGCACCCGTGATGGGCTTGGTGACGATCTCGATCAGCGGCACGCCCGCGCGGTTGTAGTCCAGCAGCGAGTGCGACGCGCCGTGGATACGACCGGTCGCGCCGCCCACGTGCAGCGACTTACCGGTGTCCTCCTCCATGTGCGCCCGCTCGATATCCACCCGGAAGGTGGACCCGTCGTCGAGCAGCACATCCAGGTAGCCCTCGGTCGCGATGGGCTCGTCGTACTGGCTGATCTGGTAGTTCTTCGGCTGGTCCGGGTAGAAGTAGTTCTTGCGCGCGAACCGCCCCCACGGCGTGATGGAGCAGTTCAGCGCAAGCCCGATCCGAATGGCCGATTCCACTGCCTTCTCGTTCACCACCGGCAGCGACCCGGGCAGGCCCAGGCACACCGGGCACACCTGGGTATTGGGCTCCGCACCGAATTCGGTCGGGCAACCGCAGAACATCTTGGTCGCGGTCCCGAGCTCGACGTGGACCTCCATACCCAGCACCGGCTCGTACCTGTCGATGACGTCGGAGTAATCCATCAAGTCGGCGGTAGCTGCGCTCATGCGGACCATCCTATGTAAAGCCGGTCCGCCCGAAGACACCACCGTCACCGCAGGCCATCGATCAGTCGGCGGCGATGGCCTCCACGATGGGCAGGCGGGCGGCGCGGACGGCGGGCGGGATGGAGCCGAGCAGGGCCAGGACCGTGGCGGCGACCGCGTAGACCAGCAGGAGGGGGCTGGGCTGGTAGGTGACCTTGATGGAGGTGGCGTTGCCGAGGGCGATGGTGGCCAGGTAGTGGACGGCCGAGCCGACGGCCAAACCCAGTGCGGCGCCCGTCAATCCGATGCCGGCGGCTTCGGTGAGGACCGAACGGAGCAGGAAGCGGCGGCTGGTGCCGATGGCGCGCAGGACGCCGAGTTCGCGGCGGCGCTCCAGGACTGAGAGCATCAGGGTGTTGAGCAGGGCGACGGTGGCCACCAGGACGACGATCCAGAGGATGGCGGCGCTGATGGAGGTGCCTTGGCGGACGCTGCTGGAGATGGCGTCCACCGATGCCTTGCCGGTGTCGACGTGCATGCCGGCGGGGACGACGGCCTTGATGGCGGCCATCACCTGGTCGGGATTCGCGCCGGGGGCGAAGTCGATGCCGATGATGGTCTCGCCCGGCCGCTGATACCACTGCTGCATGACGCCGAAGTCCAGCACGACGATGCCGGCGATGGCCGAGAAGTAGGGCACCACGCGCAGCACGGTGACCCGGTGCGTGCCGGTCGGGGTGGGCAGGTCGATGGTGGAACCCGCGGTGACGTCGAGTGAGCGCGCCACATCGCGGGAGATGACCACGCCCTCGCCGCGGGCCATGCGGTCCAGGTCGGCCTGACTGGTGCCGTCCAGGGCCGAGGTGCGGGCAACGCCGCCCTCATAGGATTGCAACATGACGCGGCCGCGCCCGAGGGTGGCGAAAGCCATTTGGGCGGAACCGGTTCCGCCGACGCCGGGGATGGCCTGGATCTTGGCCTTCAGGTCGGCGGGCAGCAGCGGCCCGGTCGGGAACTGCTCCATGGCGGTGGGGCTGACGTAGACGTCGGTGGTGCCGAGCGATTCGAAGCTCTCCGCGGCCGAGGCGACCAGGTTGCGGGAGGCATTGCCCATGGCCACCACGGCGGTGACGCCGATCATGACGGTCATGGCGGTGGCCCAGACCCGCCGGGGCGCGCGCTCGGCGGAGGTGGCGCCGAGCGCGCCGGGTGCGCCGAAGAGCCGGGACACCGCGGAGATACCGGAGACGATGGGGCCGGTGGCGACGAAGCAGAGCACCACGGCGCCGCCGATCGACAGCGAGATCGCGGCCAGCGAGACCGCGCCGAGGTCGGAGTAGGCCAGCGTGATGGCGCCGGCGATCATCGCCAGCCCCAGAACCAGTGCGGCCCAGCGCAATACCGGCTTCACCGCATCGGCGGAAGAGACTCCGACCGGGGCGAGGGCCTCGATCGGGGCGACCTTGTAGACCTGCCGGGCGGCCAGCGCGGAGGCGGTCACCGAGGCCACTACGCAGGCGGCCACGGCGACCGGGATGGCGTAGCCGGGCACCATGTACTCGGTTCGCGCCTCCACCGACTGCACCATGGCGGCGGGCAGGCGGGTAATGGCGGTGCGGCCCATGAACATTCCGATGACCGCGCCGATCAGCCCGCCGATCAGGCCGAGCAGTGCCGCCTCGGCGATCAGGTCGCGCACCATGGGGCCGCGCCTGCCACCGATGGCGCGCAGCAGCGACAGCGTCGAACGGCGTTGTGCCACCGCCATACTCATGGCGTTGTAGATCAGGAAGGCGGAGACGATGAGCGCCGCAGCGGAGGACGCCAGCGTCGAATACCGCACCAGCTGGATCGCGCCGCCGGCCTGCGCGGCCCGCAGATCCGGGTCGGCCACCACGGCGCGCCCCGAAACCACCTTGGTGAGTTCGGATCTCAGCTGATCCACGTTCGCGCCGGGGGCGGCGAGAATCTGCACCGAGTCCAGCCGCGCGGCGCGCCCGGTGATCTTCTGCGCCACCGGCAGCAGCGCCACCACGATGTGGCCGCCGTTGAGGTCGCGGGCGGTGGCGTCGTCGAGCACTCCGGCCACGGTGGCGTTCACCGAGCCGAGCTGGAACTGCTCGCCCTCGGCGCGCCCCAGGGCCGATCCGACCAGCACGCCGTTGGGCACGGTGAGCAGTTTGGCCGCTTGATCGCGCAGCGGGCCGTCCAGATCGCTGCCGAGCTCGGACATGGTCTGATCCGCGCCGACGAGCAGCGCCCGGTCGGCATCGGCGCCGATGGACTGCCGCAGCATGGGCACCGCGACCCGCACGCCGGTGACGGACCGGATCTCTTGCAGCAGTTGCTGTTCGAAGCCGGCGTCGGTGACCCCGGTGACCTCCAGCACGGCATTGCCGCCGAGCGATCGGGTGAGTTTGTCCACCGACCCGGTGATCGATCCGGAGATGCTGAACACCGAAACCAGCAGTCCCGCGGAGACTCCCATCACCATCATGGACATGGCGGTGCGGCCGCGGTGGTTGAGCAGTTCCCCGATATTGAACAGCCGCAACCGATCCCAGGCGGCGCGGATCATGCGCGCACCGCCTTGGCGTCGGCGGCGGCCGCCGCGTCCGAGGACGCGGTGTGCGAGGTGCCGTCCGGCTCGTGCACCACTCGCTCATCGGAGCCGATCTGCCCGTCGCGCAACGTGATAACCCGGTCGCAGTAGTTCACCGCGCCCATATCGTGGGTCACCATCACGACCGAATTCCCCGCTTCGGTGATCTCCCCCAACAACTTCAGGATCGCCGCCCCGGTCTTGGAGTCGAGATTGCCGGTGGGCTCGTCGGCCAGGATCAGCGGCGGATCCATGATGAGCGCCCGCGCCACCGCCACCCGCTGCATCTGCCCGCCGGAGAGCTCGCCCGGCCGGTGCTCGGCCCGGTCGGCGAGTCCGACCAGGTCGAGCAGTTCCAGCGCGCGCGGCTTGGCCTTGCGTAATCCGCTGCCGTCCAGCAGTTTCGGAATGGCCACGTTCTCCCAGGCCGACAGCGTGGGCAGCAGATTGAAGAACTGGAAGACGAAACCGACCTGATGCCGCCGGAATTCGGACTGCTGATCGTCGTTGAGCCCGCCGATCTCCTGGTCCCGGAACCGAATCGACCCGGAATCGGGTGAGTCGAGCGCACCCAGCAGGTGCAGCAGCGTGCTCTTGCCGGACCCGGACGGCCCGATGATGGCCGAGAACTCCCCCGCCTCGATACGCAGGTTGATCGAGTCCAGGGCGCGCACGGTCTGCTCCCCCACCCGGTATTCCTTGGTGACGTCGGTCAATTCCAGCATGCTGGTCTCCCCTGATTGTTTTGTCAGCTGGCGAGTGCGCGCGGGCGCGGGCGCCAGTAGAACGCATCGGTGTCGTAAACGTCCAGCACCGCTCGCAGCGCCGGCTGTTCGGCCGCCAGCTCACGCCGCACCTGGTCCACCGACTTCCCTTGCTCCAGTGCGTTGTCCAGTTTCACGGTCAGATGGTTCTCCCAGCGGTGCCGCAGCGCGAGCAGCACCCCGGACACCCCGCCGAAGAGCCGGTCCAGCTCGGGCAGGTCGTGGAAGAGCTTGGGATCGGCGGGATTTCGCGCCGCCCGGTCCAGCACGGTGTGCAGGATGTCGGTGCGAGCGTGCAGGTCTGCCCAGGACATGGCCCCCTACCTTTCGTCGCGCATCCGATTTCGGTGCCGGATGCCGTTGCCCTGAACGCTACGGACGGCCGGCAGCCGTGTCGTCGTGCCGCGGACGCGACTTGGTCTCCTACCCCGGTAGGAGAAGGGCCCCTGCCCTCGCACGATGTACGCGGGCATTTCCGGCAACTAGCCTGACAGGATGGACGTGACAGACGCCACCCCGCAACCGGTCGGGCGCGCGTTGCGGCGGTTACACGAATGGGCGCTGGCCAGCGGCGAACGCATCCGGCGGTTCGCGCGTAACCCGGTCGCGGAGTTCCGCAACAATGTCGAGCACTTCGGGTATCCGGTTCCGGTGGTCGCGGTCTTCGACGTGATGCTGCTGGTGATCGCGACGGTCGCGGTGATCCAGCGCTATCAGAGCGGTTACTGGCCGAGCCTGCTGCCGATTCTGGCGATGGCGCTGACCTATATCACCGGGCCGATGTACGCCTTCTTCGGCATCTTCCCGAAACCGCTGATCATCACGGTCCTGAACATGGCCTCGGCCGCGGTCTTCCTGTCGCAGCCGGTGCCCTCCGATGCCGCGCCCTTCGTGCTGATCATCGCGGTGGGTGAGATCGCGGCGTTGACCGTTCCGCTCGCCAGCCTGCCGGTGGCCGCCGCCATGATCGCGGAGTTGGCGTATTTCCAGTCCATCGGGCATGTCGATCAGGGGTTGCCGCTGTACGCGGTGGCGGTGCTGTGCGGGTGGATGACCGGGCAGTTCATGAATTTCCAGCGCCGCTATCTGTATCAGGAGCGGGAGAATCAGGAGGTCCGGACCGCGGCGGCCGCCGATGAGGAGCGCCGCCGGATCGCGCGCGAGGTGCACGACGTGATCGCGCATTCGCTGAGCATCACGCTGCTGCATGTGACCGCGGCCCGGCACGCGCTACAGACCGATCGGGATGTGGATGAGGCGATCGACGCGCTCACCGATGCCGAACGGCTGGGCCGCCAGGCCATGGCCGATATCCGTCGCACGGTCGGACTGCTCGATCAGCGGCCGGCGCTGCACAAACCGGAACCGGGCCTCGACGATATCGCCGAGCTGGTCACCGATTTCGTGCGCGCGGGAATGGAGGTCGACTACCGGATGAGCGGCGACAGCTCGGCGGTGTCGGCGGGCATGGGGCTGGCGCTGTACCGGATCAGCCAGGAATCCCTGGCCAATATCGCCAAACACGCGCCGGGCGCTTCGGCGCGGCTGCGAATCCAGCTGTGCGCCAAGGACATCAGCGTCGAGATCCGCAATACCCTGCCGACCGGCGCGGCCCTGCGCCCCGGCCGCGGCATGGGCATCGACGGCATGCGGCAGCGCGCCGTGCTGCTGGGCGGCGAGTTGCAGGCCGGACCGGTGGACGACGGCTGGCGGGTGTTCGCCCGCATTCCGATGCCCGGCCAGCTGTCCTGTATGGCCACCCAGGCCGAGGATTCGCTGCGCACCATGCTGCACAACATGACCCGTAAATCATCGACCGAACCGGCCGTGCCGGGCCAGCCGCAGGAGAGCATGTGACCGAGCGTCCGGACGAGGATCTCGTCGACGTACTGGTGGTCGACGATCAGGAGCTGGTCCGGGGCGGGCTGCGCCGAATCCTGCGCCGCCGTGACGGTTTCGTGGTGAGCGAATGCGCGGACGGGGACGAGGTGCCGGCCGCCATCGCCGCGCACCAGCCGGATGTGGTGCTGATGGATCTGCGCATGAAACGCATCGGCGGGATCGAGGCGACGCGGACGCTGCGGGCCTTCCAGGATGCGCCGCCGGTGCTGGTGCTCACCACTTTCGATGACGATCAACTGCTTTCGGGGGCGCTGCGCGCGGGGGCCGCGGGGTTCATTCTCAAGGACTCCCCCGCCGAGGATCTGATCCGCGCCGTGCGCACGGTCGCGGGCGGCGGGTCCTGGCTCGATCCGTCGGTCACGCCCCGCGTGCTCACCGCGTACCGGTCGGTACCACCCCCACCGGCCCCTACCCGGTCCCGGCTGGCGGAACTCACCGGGCGCGAACTCGAGGTGCTCGAACTCATCGGCCGCGGACGGGTGAATGCCGAGATCGCGCGGACATTGGGCATCTCGGAAGTAACAGTCAAGAGCCATGTGGGACATATCTTCGGAAAGCTCGGGTTACGGGACCGGGCCGCGGCGATCGTCTTTGCGTTTGACCACGGAGTGGTCGCACCCGGAGAATCCACTCCATAGGGTCGGGTCGCGGACATCTTCGTCGCGGCCCGATCGAGAGTTGGAGGTTGGACGGGGTGGATGCACCGCCATCGCGGGCCGGCGGCAGTTTCGGGCCGTACGAGTTGCGCTCGCTGCTGGGCAGGGGCGGTATGGGGGAGGTCTACGAGGCCTACGACACGGTCAAAGACCGGGTGGTAGCCCTCAAACTGCTGCCCTCGGATCTCGCGAAAGACCCCTCCTACCAGGAACGTTTCCGCCGCGAATCGCAGGCTGCGGCGCGGCTGGCCGAACCGCACATCATCCCGATCCACGACTGGGGCGAGATCGACGGTGTGCTCTACATCGATATGCGGCTGGTGCGCGGGCAGGATCTGCGGTCGCTGCTCGACTATCAGGGGCCGATGTCGCCGATGCGGGCGGTCGGGATCGTGGAGCAGATCGCGGCCGCGCTGGACGCGGCGCACTACTCGGGTCTGGTACACCGGGATGTGAAACCGGCCAATATTCTTGTCACTGATGCGGATTTCGCATATCTGGCGGATTTCGGGATCGCGCGGGCGGAGGGGGACACCACCCTCACCATGACCGGGACGGCCGTCGGCTCATATGCGTACATGGCGCCCGAGCGCTTCGACGCGGGGCCGGTGACCGGGCGGGCGGATATCTACTCGCTCGGGTGTGTGCTGCACGAATGCCTCACGGGGACCAAGCCCTTCCCGGCGGACAATATGAGTGTGCTGATCCGGGCGCATCTTTCGGATCCGCCGCCGCGGCCGAGTACCCAGCTGGCGGGGATACCGACCGCGCTGGACTCTGTGGTGGCGCGGGCGCTCGCCAAGGATCCGAACGCCCGATTCCTGACCGCCGGGGAGTTCGCTCGTGCGGCGCGCATGGCCTTGGCCGGAACCGCTGTTCCCGTCCCGCCCACCGAGATCCTGCCGCAGGGGCGCACCCTGCCGCCTACCGCAGTCGGGCCGGGGCACGGGGTTTTCGGAGCGCCCACCGGGCAGCAACCGACCACCCGCTTGCCCGCGGGCGGCCCTGCGACCGGGCCGTCCATGCCGGTACAGAACACGGATCCGACTGTGGTGCAACCGAATACCGGCACCTTCCGGGCGTACGTCACCGGCAGCTTCCCGGCCGCCGAAACCGATGAGAATCCCGGCACATCCGACCTTCCGGTCATCGTGCCCGCGGATCCGACGGTGGTGCGCGTCAGCGATTTCCACTACACGCCGCTGCCCGCCACCGCCCAGCCGCAGCAGCCGGTGTGGGGGCATCGGCAGCAGGAATTCCCCTACGCGCCCGCGCCCGACCCGTCGCTGTACCCGACCTCGGAGCATCAGCGCGTCGATCCCGCGCCGCAACGCTCGAGCTACCGGCCGCGCAGGTCCGCGGCGGTGCCGATCTCCATCGGGGTGCTGGCGATCGCGGTCGCCGCGGTCGCCGGTGCGATCGGCTGGCAAGTCCTCGATGGCTCCCGCAACGAACCATCGAATAATGCGACTGCGACACAAGGGAATCCGGGCACGGTGATACAGCCGTCCCAGAACAAGGGCACGACGACGACCACCACCCCGGCGGCCACCACGGTGCAGCTGCCGGTGGGGGCGTCGCCGTGCTCGCCGGTCTATCCCTCGACCAACGGTTTCACCACCTCCGCGACCGGATCCCCGGTCACCAGTTGCCCTTTCGCGGAGGAGGTGCGCCGGGCCTATGCCGCCGCGACTGGGGGTCAGGGCGGGTCGGCAAGTAATGTGGTTGCTGTCAGCCCGGTCACCGGCCGGGCCTACACGATGAACTGCACGGCCGCCGGGAAGTTGGTCACGTGCATCGGTGGCGAGAACGCGGTGGTGTATGTCTACTGACCCGAATGTGGCCTGTCGCAAGGCCATTGCTCGATGTTTCGCGGTGGCGACGCTGTTCGCCGTGACCGCGTGCAGCGTGCAGGTGAAGACCTCGGGTGCGCCCGTGGCCGATCCGGTACCGGTGGTGCCGGTCGCCGCGGCCGAACCGGCGACGGGGCTCTCCATGCTCGCGCCCGATCTGCCCGACCTGTTCGGATTGCCGAAATCGATCGGCCTGGCAGCGGATTTCGCGGACCTGCAAGCCGGGCTGGACGGTCGCATCGGACTGGCGGTAATGCCGGTCGGCGGCGGGGATATGACGCTGCTGGGCAACTGGAGCTCCGGCATCGCCTGGTCCACCATCAAGGTGCCGCTGGCGCTGGCCGCCCTGCGCCACGATCCGACCGGGCTGCGCTCCATCGCCGAGGCCGCCATCACCTATTCGGACAATGATGCGGCGCAGGAACTCTGGAACTCGCTCGGCACCGGCAATCAGGCCGCCGAAGCGGTCGAGTCGATCCTGCGCGAAGCCGGGGACGCCACCACCGATGTGGCCGCGCGCCACACCCGGCTCGCCGCACTGGATTCCGATGATCTGCTCGCCTTCGGCGCGACCGAATGGTCCCTCACCGACCAGGTGAAGTTCGCGGCCAAGCTGCCGTGCCTGCCGCGCGCCAACTCGGTCATCTCGCTGATGAGCGAGATCACCCCGAGCCAGAGCTGGGGCCTGGGACGGCTGATCGGCGCGGAGTTCAAGGGCGGCTGGGGGCCCGACGACGACACCGGCAAGTACACGGTGCGGCAGTTCGGGCTGGTGCCGACGCTGGCCGGGCCGATCGCGGTGGCGCTGGCGGCCGAGCCGGAATCGGGCAGCTTCGAGGACGCCACCGACATGATGGACAAGATGGCGGTGCTGCTCAGCGATCACCTCACCGACCTACGCGGCGGGCTCTGCGGCAACTGATCGCAGGCCCAAAAGCGGCCGTACGCACCGCATTTGACCCGGTCGCCACAACCCAGAACAATCCCTTGCGATTGACGGGTTTTGGTGTGTCCGCTAGGAACAGGGACCGACCGGTATCCGGGAAAATGGAGGTGCAGGGGTGGACGGATCGCAGGCGCGCACCGCGCGGCGAAGATGGGCGCGCCTGGTCGCGACCGGTGCGGTCGCGCTGCTGACGGGGGTGGCGACCGGGTGCAGCAGCAAACCGGTACTGGTGCCGGACGCCACCGCGGTGGCCGGGCCGAGCGGCACCGCGGGACCGGTCGTCGCGGCCCTACCCGGCACGCTGGCCTGGGATTTCGTCAATACCCTGAAGCCGACGCTGAACGGCAAGGTGGGATTGGCGCTGATGCCGGTCGGCGGGGATCGGGTAGTCGCGCTGGGCGATTGGACCAACGGACCGGCCTGGTCGACCATGAAGGTGCCGCTCACGCTGGCGGCATTGCGCGCCAATTCCGGGTATACGGGGGCGGCGGCCAATGCCATCACCTATTCGGACAATACGGCCGCCGATACGCTCTGGCAGTCGCTCGGCGGCGCCGATACCGCGGCGCAGACCGTGCAAGCGGTTTTGCGGGAAGGCGGGGACAGCAGCACCAAGGTGCCGGCGGTGCGCACCCGATCCGATTACTCCGCCTTCGGGCAGGCCGACTGGTCGCTCTCGGACCAGCTGAAATTCGCCTCCCGACTACCCTGCCTGCCTGATTCCGACGCGGTCACCGCGCTGATGGGCAAGATCAGCTCCGGCCAGCGCTGGGGACTGGGCAATCTGGACAATGCGGAATTCAAGGGCGGGTGGGGGCCCGACCTCGCCGGCAACTACCTGGTCCGGCAGTTCGGGCTGATTCCCGTCGAAGGCGGTGAACTGGCCATAGCCATTGCCGCCCAGCCCAATTCCGGGTCCTTCGACGACGGCACCGCCATGCTCACCAAGGTCGCCAACCTGATCAATCAGCACCTGGAAGAACTCCGCGGCGGCAACTGCGCCCGCTAGATCGGGGGCGCGACCCGCGAACGCACGGGTTCGGGCATGATGGGGGCCATGCGCATCGGAGTCTTGACCGGAGGCGGAGACTGCCCAGGGCTGAACGCGGTGATTCGGGCCGTCGTTCGGACCGCGAACGGGCGCTGGGGGGATGCGATCGTCGGGTTCCAGGACGGGTGGCGGGGGCTACTCGAGGATCGCAAGATCCAGATCCTGAACAACGACCGGACCGACCGTCTGCTCACCAAGGGCGGGACCATGCTCGGGACCGCGCGCACCAATCCGGACGTATTGCGCGACGGACTGCCCCGGATCAAGCAGACCCTCGACGACAACGGCATCGACGCGCTCATTCCGATCGGCGGGGAGGGGACGCTGACCGCGGCCTCCTGGCTGGCCGACGAGGGCGTGCCGGTGGTGGGCGTGCCCAAGACCATCGACAACGACATCGACTGCACCGACACCACGTTCGGGCACGACACCGCCGTCGCCATCGCCACCGAGGCCATCGACCGGCTGCACACCACCGCGGAATCCCATCAGCGCGTCATGCTGGTCGAGGTGATGGGCCGTCACGCCGGCTGGATCGCGATCAACTCGGGCATCGCCTCGGGCGCCCACCTGACCCTGGTCCCCGAAGTCCCCTTCGACGTCGACGAAGTCTGCGCCATGGTGAAACGCCGCTTCCAGCGCGGAGATTCGCACTTCATCTGCGTCGTCGCGGAAGGCGCGCACCCCGACCCCAAGTCGATGACCCTGCGCGACGGCGGCATCGACGAATTCGGCCACGTCCGGTTCACCGGCGTAGCCCAGCAACTCGCCCCCGAGATCGAGCGCCGCATCGGCAAGGAAGTCCGCGTCACCGTCCTGGGCCACGTCCAGCGCGGCGGCACCCCCACCCCCTACGACCGGATCCTGGCCACCCGCTTCGGCGTCCACGCCGCGGAAGCGGTGCACGCCGGCAACTTCGGCCAGATGGTCGCCCTGCACGGCAACGACGTGGACCTCGTCCCCCTCTCGGAAGCGACCAAACACCTGAAACTGGTCCCCGCCGACCGCTACCGGGAAGCCGCGGCCTTCTTCGGCTGAAAAACCCCGTCCGCCAACCTCTCCCCCGGCCCTCGCATCCCCAATGCGAGGGCCGATCTCTTGCCTTGCCCCCGAGGACAATCTTTACCGTCGAACCCATGCACCTCGACATCTCCGCCCGCGACACCGAAATCCACCCCGTCACAGACGATTCCTTCGCCCAGGAAGTCCTCCGCCACCCCACCCCCGTCCTGGTCGACTTCTGGGCCACCTGGTGCCCCCCGTGCCGCATGATCGCCCCGGTGCTCGCCGACATAGCCCGCGACCACGCCGATTCCCTCACCATCCGCAAACTCGACGTAGACCGAAACCCCCTGACCGCGGCCGAATACCGAATCCTCTCCATGCCCACCCTCATCCTCTTCCAGCACGGCAAGCCCATTCGCACGCTGGTCGGCGCTCGCTCGAAAACCAAACTCCTGACCGAACTGGAGGACATTCTGTGCCATAAAACTTCTTGAGCCCGCCCGCAGAAGCCCCTGCGCCGTACTGTGACTCGACATCACCGGGGGCGCCGAACAGCACGGGGGAACCATCCGTGCCCGTATTTGCCGGTGTGTGTGGCTGATACGGAAGGGTGTGAACGTGAATTCTCCGATCCTGTCCAAGGGACAGAACATTCCATTGCCGGAAGATGTCGACCGGATCGACGTGGTGGTGGGGTGGACCGAATCGGAGATCGAGGTCGACGCGTCGGCATTACTACTGGGCGCGGATCGAAAAGTGCGGTCCGACAGTGATCTCGTCTTCTACAACCAGCCGGAATCGGCGGACGGTTCGGTACGGATTCTGGGCACCAGTGCGACCGAGGAGGGCGCGCAGACCCGGATCTCCATCGATCTGTCGGCGGTGTCCGCGGACGTGCACACCATCGCGCTGGTCGGAAGTCTGAGCGCCGGGACGTTCGGCGACCTGGGCAAGATCGCGTTCCGGGTGGTGGACGGTGCCGGGCAGTCGCTGGCCGAGTACGTGACCGCCGATGCGGGCAGCGAGTCGGCCTTCAACTTCGGTGATGTCTATCGCCGGGGCGGCGAATGGAAAGTGCGCGCGGTCGGTCAGGGCTGGGACACCGGACTGGCCGGGCTCGCAAAGGATTTCGGCGTCTCGATCGATGACGACACGCCGGCGGTCGCCGCGGAGGCCGTCGAGGTGGCGCCGGTGCCGAAGGAAGAGGTCGCCGCGCCCGCACCTGCCGCACGACAGCGCGGGGTGCGGACCACCAAACGGGTGGTGAAGAAGGCGAAGCCGATCGAGTTCAAGTTCGCCGAGCAGGACGGGTGGCAGACGGCGCGTTTGTTCTCTGTCATCGGGGTCGGGGCGGGCGAGGAACAGGAGCGGCGCGCCACCTCGGCGTTGATCGCCACCATGCAGGCGGTGAAGCCGTTCGCTCGCGCGCTGTGCGCTCGAATGGGCGCTCCGGCAGGGGTTTTCGAGGGCTATGTCGAGGTGCAGTACGAGCGCGGCGATTCCAAGGTCATTCCCGACGCGGTGCTGAAGGTGGTACGGGGCAGCCGGGTTTGGACGGGACTGCTGGAGGTCAAGACCGGGAACGGCAAACTGCGCAAGGATCAGCTCGAGAACTATCTCGATGTGGCGCGCAAGAAGAAATACGACGTGGTCGTCAGCCTGTCGAACGATATTCCGGCCGGGCCGGGTGAACTACCGGTGGAGGTCGATCGGCGCAAACTCACCAAAGTCGCGCTGCGGCATCTGTCCTGGGCGGAGGTAGCGCACGAAGCCCGGATGCTGCTCTCGCACGGTGGCATCGAAGAAGATCTGCAAGCTTGGGTATTGAGCGAATTCCTGCGCTATCTCGACCATCCCAAATCCGGGGCCACCGAGTTCGCCGATATGGGACGGCACTGGGTCGCCGTGCGCGACGCGGTCACCGCGGGCACCCTGCGCGCGGGCGACCAGAAGGCGCTGGCGGTGGCCGATACCTGGGTCTCGCTCTCCCGGCATCTCGCGCTGCGGGTCACGGCGGAGCTCGGGGTGACCGTGAATCACGTACTGCCGCGCAAGTTCCGCAACGACCCGGTGGCGCGTAATGCCGCGGTCGCCGAGCGGCTGGCCGCCGACGGCAGTTTCGAAGCGGTACTGCGGATTCCCGA
Organism: Nocardia inohanensis NBRC 100128; assembly: GCF_001612945.1. GTDB lineage: Bacteria > Actinomycetota > Actinomycetes > Mycobacteriales > Mycobacteriaceae > Nocardia > Nocardia inohanensis. The sequence goes on along the minus strand of NZ_BDBK01000016.1, from coordinate 223,331 downwards.
TACCGCCGGCGATCTGACCGTGGTCGCGGATGTGCGCACCAATACGATTCGCTGCCGCACCACCCTGGAAGCGCCGAACGAGGGCACCTCGGCACGCCGATTGTCCTGGCTGCTCAAGCAACTGGAGCAGGCGCCGGGCGAGGTGCGCGTGGAGGTGGTCTTCTCCGAACGCGGCAACGAAGCCTGCGAGCATCTCGCCACCGCGCGCACCGATCCGAAACTGCTGACCGCCGGGCGCTCCGGGGAGATCGTGTCCTTCGCGCTGGAACAGTCCTTCCCGATGGGTAATCGGCGATCCGGCACCGCGGCCAGCTTCGTCGCGAGCGTCAAAGCCGCGACCGACGCGTTCTACGGGGCCGTGGTGCAGCCGCTGCGAGGCTGGGTTCCCGCCGCGCCGAAGCAGCCCGAAGGGGTGAACGCCGAAGCCGTCGTGATCACCGATTAACAGTCGAAGGCGCCGGCTGCCAGAGCGGCGGTGAAACGGTCCCATTCGGCGGGGGCGAAGTGCAGCGACGGGCCGGTGGGATCTTTGCTGTCGCGAATGGCTACGGCGGCGGGAAGGAATGCGATTTCCACGCATTCCTTGGCGCCGGTGCTGCGGGTACTTTTGAACCATCGGGGGCTGGACGGTTCGAGGTTCACGTCGCGTACTCCTTCGCTGCCCGTCGTAGCAGGTCTCTGCTGGCGGACTCGTCCAGTGCGGCGCGCTGGAGAGCCTGGTATGCCTCGCGGTAGCGGTCGACCGAGGCTTGTTTTTCGAGATAGAGGTCGCCCAGGAAGTTTTCGAGGTACACCACGGTGGGTTCGACCGGTTTACCGAGGGAGTCGCGGCCGAAATCCAGGATTACGAACGGTCCGACCGTGTGACCGCTCGGGACGCCCGCGGAGAAGGGTAGTACACGAACAGCGATCGTCGGCGCGGTGGACAGGTCCGCCACGCGGCGGAGTTGCGCGGCCATGATGCGCGGGTTGCCGACCAGCCTGCGAAGAGCGGTTTCGTGCACCACCAGGTCGAAGGTGGCGGGGGTGCGTTTGCGGGTCAAGAGGGATTGGCGGCGGAGCTTGAGCTGGACTCTGCGGTCCAGGGCAGCGGGGTCGGCATCCGGCCAGTAATCGCCGATCAGGACGCGCGCGTAATCGGCGGTCTGCATCAGGCCGGGGATCAGGTCGGGTTGATAGGTGATCAGGGTGCGGGCCGAAGCCTCCAGGCCGACATAGACATTGAAGCCGTCGGGCACCAGATCCTCGTACTCGTGCCACCAGGATTTGACGCTCGCCTGTTGCGCCAGGCCCGCCAGGGCGGTGGTGAACTCGTCGCCGAAGTCGTAGATGCGGCACAGTTCCCGGATATCGAGCACCCGGATCTTTTCCGCATTACCGGTTTCCAGGCGCTGAAGTTTCGATTCGCTCCATTCCATCAGGCCCGCCGCTTCGGCGATCGTCATATTGCATTGCATACGGCCCTCGCGCAGATATCGCCCCAGTTGGCGGCGCGGCAGGGTGGAACCATGATCGGACATCGAACTCTCCCCCACGAAGGCGGTTTTCGGTCGCTGTGAACGATGCTCCCATGCAATATGAATGCTGCCCTGGAGGTTTCGGAAAGTTTTTCGCGCAGCGCGGGTTCGGCTGCCGGTTCGCCGCGGTGCTGCTGGACTGGAGTCGCGCCCGGTGAGAGCCGGAGCACTACTACCTCTGGACCCACTCGTCCCCGAGCCGGGCGCACCCAATTTCCGCATTCGCGAATGAATTCCGACATTGCAGGCCAACCGGTCGGTGACAATTCAGGTTAGCAATATGTGAATATCCAGGGCAGCCAACCCATACCGCCGTGCGCGCACGCGAACCTCGATACGCTTTCTGTCAGGCCCGGCGTCACGCATGCCGCCCGCCGACCTGCCAGCGCCGGACCGCCAACTGCACAGCCCCCTGCGCTGATCCGGCGGACACCATGATGTATCTGTTCGACTGCACCGTAGAACCCCGCGACCTCACCCTCTCGCAAGCTCACGAAGCCATGCAGATCCACAAATGCTGCACCGTCGACAACTGCCTGATCCGCCGCCGCGCCCGGCAGATCCTCGTCGAGCAAGGATTGATGGTGCTCGGGCAGCGCGCCGACCCGTGATCAGCCGACCACCAGTACAACCACCGCCAGCAACACCACCAGGGCGATCAGCGCCACCCCCAGCACCACCAAGGCGGCCACCTGCGACCGCTCCAACCGCTCCGGCCGTGGCGGCGGCATCGAAACCGGCGGGAACTGCCCGGTATTCGGACCGAAAGCGCCCGGCGGCGCGGGATACTGCGGGAAAACCGCCTCCGCCGGCAACCGAACCTGTTGCGAAACCGTCATTCCCTGGGCATCGCCTTGTCCCGCAACAGAACCGGCGGCCTCGGCCGCAGCCGGTGCCGGCGATATCGCGGCACTTTCCGGCAGCTCTCCGTCCGCACCGGGGCCGATGAAGTCGGGCGCGCCGGAGGGGTCTTTCCCATGCGACTCGGGATCGGCGTCAAGCGCGCCGGAGGAGTCGTTCCTGCGCGGCTCGGGTTGCGCGCCGGCATCGGACGGGTCGGCTACCTCGTCACCGGGGGCCGTAGCGAGGTTTCGACCGGCTTCCTCGCCGGACCGATCCGTGGACGCATCCGCTGCGGTCTTCGCCGAGCTGCTTGAATGCTCCTCGACCGCAATAGAGTCCGCCGCTTCCGTGGACACCGGTCCGGCACTTTCGGCCGCCCCACGGCTCGGCGAGTCGGCACCCCCCGAACCGGCCGATACGGCCGACCGGCTCGCCTCGCCCCCGGATGCACCGGCCGGATCGACGGTGCGAGCTTCCGGCAATGTCGTTGCGGCGGGGTCGTTCTGCACCGGGCGCAGCGGCGACACCGGCGGCGTTCCAGGTTTGGACCGGCCCCGCGAGTCACGCTTGGCCCGCTCGCCTTCGGGAATGAAAGCACCCGACTCGGGATGCCGCACCATGCCGGAAACCCGTTCCCCCACAAAGCTTTCCCCGGACGAAGCTCGATGCCGGCCGGGCTCGGCCGCGGTGCGCGCGAGGGCATCGAAAGCGGATCCGCTCGACGCCGAGGAGTCAGCCGCGGACGATTCCGAATCCGAACCCGGCGATTCGGGCGCGGCCGAGTCGGGCTCGGTCCCGCCGGTATTGCGTGTGCGTTCGGACCGGCCTCCAGCGGTCGCCGATCCACCGGCGGCAGCTGACCGATCGCCGGGCGACACCATCGGATCCCCGTGCGGCGTTGCGGATTCGGCGGCAGCACCGGGCTCGGCGGACCCGAGACCGGGGGGCGCGGCGACGGTATGGGTCATCGTGGTGCGTTCGGACTGCGCCCCGGCGGGCGTGACGCCGGCCGCGGCAGCCAGGGCCTCCGCAGCTGAAACCTGCTGCTGCGGTACGGGAGTCACCGGCTGCGGCAGCAAGTCCGTGCGCTGCCGAGAAAGTTCGTCGGAAACCGCCTCCTGCGCTGCCGAAGGTGCGGCGGGCGGCCCGGACGCCGAGCTGCCCGCGTAGTCCGGGACAGCTTGACCCGGCGGCTGATTCAACGGCGCGCTGCCCGCGAACTCAGGAGCACCATGCCCCGGCAGCTGATTCAACGGCGGACTGCCCGCGAACTCAGGAGCACCATGCCCCAGCGGCTGATTCAGCGGCGGACTGCTCGCGAAGTCCGGAGCAGCTTGCCCAGGCGGCTGGTTCGAAGGAGCGGCCGGATAGCCCTGCGGCGGAGGTGAATACGTCGGCGCGGGGTAGCCGGGCGGAGTCGCGGGAACGGGGTAGCCCGGCGGAGCGCCCGCACCGCCCGACTCGGGATAGCCCTGGGCCTGGGGCGGTGGCGCTTGCTGCCCGGGCTGCTGTCCCGCCGGAACCGGGCTCGGCGCACCGGGGTAACCCTGCGGGGCGGGCGCTGCGCCCGCCGGATACCCCTGCGGGGCGGGCGGCGCGGGGTACGGCTGCTGGGGTGCGGCGGGCGGGGCCTGGTAACCCGGCGGGACGGGTTGGTAGGGAGACGGGGGCTGGTAGCCCGGCGGGGCCGGTTGGGGGGCTGCCGGGTTCTGGGGGTAGGGGCGGTGGGTGGGGCCCGATTGCACCGGGGGCGTGGGGATTTGCCGCAAGGGGGCGGAGAGGGCGCGGCGGGCCGCCTTGGCGAAATCGGTGCAGGAGGGGAAGCGGTCGATGGGGCGTTTGGCCATCGCCTTGGTGATGACGGCGTCCATGGCCGGGGACAGGCCGGGGCGGCGCAGGCTGACCGGGGGTGGCAGCAGTTGCAGGTGGCCGCGGATCAGTTCGGCGGGGTGCGGGGAGTCGAAGGGGCCGATGCCGATCAGCAACCAGTAGAGGGCGCAACCCAGCGAGTACTGGTCGGTGGTGTGGTCGAGGTGCTGGCCCGTCATCTGCTCCGGCGAGGCGTACGCCAGCGTGGCGGTGAACATTCCGGCCTGGGTGAGATGGGTGGAGTCCTCGCGCAGGCGGGCGATGCCGAAATCGGTGAGGAAGACGCGTTCACCGTGACCGGCGACCGCACGCGCCAGAATGATGTTGGCGGGCTTGACATCACGATGCAGGACGCCGCGACTGTGCGCGTAATCCAGGGCCGACGCCACACCTTCGATGATCTGCACCGCACGCTCCGGCGGCAACTGGGTGACATCCACGCCGGCGGCATCGACGCCGTCCACGTACTGCATGGAGATCCACAGCTGCGCGTCCTCGGTACCGCGGTCGTACACCTCGACGATATTCGGGTGATCCAACTGCGCCACCAGATCGGCTTCGCGTTCGAAGCGCGTGCGGATCTCCCTGTCGGCGAACAGTTCCCGGTTCAGCAGTTTGAGCGCGGTGAGTTTCCCCAGCCGCGGATGCCGGGCCAGATACACCGACCCCATCCCGCCCTGCCCGAGCAGCCGTTCGATGCGGAAACCGGCGAACACGTCCCCGCTGTTCAGCACTTCGACGACCCCCTTCCGGTGACGTACAAGTCCGTGAGCCTACTCGTTTTCACACTGGTCAGCCGGGTCAGCCCGGCGTCACCAAACCCGATTCGTAGGCCAGCACCACGGCTTGCGCCCGGTCCCGCAGATTCAGCTTCGCGAACACTTTGGAGACATGCGTTTTCACGGTCTGTTCCGCCACGAACAAACTCTCGGCGATTTCCGCGTTCGACATGCCGCGCGCCACCAATTCCAGCACTTCCCGCTCGCGTGGCGTGAGCACCGACAGCGCGGGCGCGGGATTGCGGCGGGTGCGGCGGCGAGTGACGTCTTCGATCAACCGGCGCGTCACGGTGGGCGCGAGCAAGGCGTCACCGGCGGCGACGACCCGCACGGCGCGCACCAACTCTTCGGCCGGCGCGTCTTTCAGCAGGAACCCGCTCGCACCGATCGTCAACGCCTCGTAGACGTAATCGTCGATGTCGAAGGTGGTCAGCATGAGCACTCGCACCGGCGGATCCATGGCCGCGCCGAGAATGGCGCGCGCCGCATCCAATCCGTTCATCTCCGGCATGCGCACATCCATCAGCACCACATCGGGCCGCAGCCGCTTAGCTTCCGCCACAGCGATTTTGCCGTCCGAAGCGTCACCGACGACGCTGATGTCGGGTTGCGCGCCCAGCAGCGCCCCGAAACCCGCTCGCACCATCGCCTGGTCGTCGGCGATCAACACCGTTATCGCCACAGTCCCACCTCACGCACGCCACCGAGTTTGCCACGCCGGAGCGCTGATACGAGTGGGCGGAGCAACTTCGCGCACACCGGCAGCCGGAGTTTTGCTCCACTTTCGGGGTGTTCCGGTCGGAAAAGTGACTGAACGGGCTGAAAGTGGAGCAAAACTCCGAGGATCAGAGCGCGGGGACGCCCACCGGCACCACGAGCGGCAACTCCGCGCGCACCTCGAAGCCGCCATCCGGGCGCGGGGCGGCGTGCAGCGTGCCGCCTACCGCCTCCGCTCGGGAACGCATGCCGGCGATACCGCTGCCGGGGGTGGCGGACGGTTCCGCTGCCGAGATCGGGCGGTCGTTGACAACGGTCAGCACCAACCCGGCGCCTTTGGTGATGTGCACTTTCACCGGTGCGCCTGCCGCATGGCGAGACGCGTTCGCCAGCGATTCCTGGACGATGCGATACGCCGCCAGCCCGGTGGTGTCCGGGACGTCCGCCAGTTCGCCGTCGGTCTTCCAGGTGATCGGCACGCCCGCGCGCAACGCGCCTTCGAGCAAGCCTTTGATGTCGGCGGCTGTCGGTTGCGGGGCGTGCTCCGGGAGTTGGCCGTCGCTGCGCAGGACGCCCAGCAATCCGCGGATCTCGTTCAGCGCGGCCCTGGCTCCGGTGCCGATCGACTCGAATTCCGCCTGCGCCTCCACCGACAATCCGGTGATCCGGTACGGGGCGGTCTGCGCCTGCACCACCACCATGGACATGTGGTGGGCGACGACGTCGTGCAGGTCGCGGGCGATACGGGCCTTCTCCTCGAGGATCGCGCGGCGGGCGCGCTCCAGTTCGGTCTCTTCCTCGGACTTCAGCAGGGCTTGCCGCTGCACCGCCACCCAGCGGATGAGCAGGCCGAAGACCACCAGGCCGGTGATGGCGATCGGCCAGCCGAAGCCGGCGTCGGCGAAACTGTCGCCGGTCGCGGCCATGGTGGTGGCGAACAGCAGTGACGTCGCGACCCAGACCACGCCCACGATGCGGATGGGTGAGCGCACCGCGACCGCCAGCACCAGTACGAACAGCGACAGGATGTGCACCACTTGGAAGGGGATGGTGTTCCCGGACTGGTGCGGCACCGCCAGCGAGATGAGCAGCGCCGACCCCGCCGATACCGCCCAGCCGAGCGCCGGATTGACGCGCACCATCAGCACCGGGAAGGCCGCGAATCCGGCGATGAACGGCATCGCCGCGGGCGGCACCTTGTGCGTCACCTGCAAGGTCGGCCAGGCCACCGCCATGAACACCAATGCCACGAATACCGTGACCGCGTCGAACCACATCCGACCTTTTTTCGGACGCACTCGCCCGACCGCCTCAACGACCATGCCTTCGACGGTAGAGAACCGACCCCCATGTCACGTCATACCCCCGAATGATCTGTCACCCCGTACCCCGGTACTAGCCCGTTCCCACCCTCCCCCTGCCCGCGCACCCGGGAACGGTCCGCCGGCGTGAGGCCCAGGTCGGCCGCAGATTCCTAGCGTCTAATCCCATGAGAGCGTCCCCGTCCAACCCGGCTCGCACGCCCCGTGATTCCGCCGCTGCCACCGTTTCGCCCGAAGTCCACCCGCCCTGCCCGCAGCACACGCAGCCGCGCGATGCGACCGGCCCGCGCACTGCCGACGCTGCCGCGCCCACGGCCCAACGCACCGATGCTGCCACCGGCGCACCGCGCACCGCAGCAGCGTTACCCGGCACCGCCTGCGAAGCAAGCTCCGCAGCAACGTATGCCGACACCGTGGGCGAAGCAGGCACCGCAGCACGGTATGCCGACACCGTGGGGGAAACAGGCACCGCAGCACGGTATGCCGACACCGTGGGGGAAACAGGCACCGCAGCACGGTATGCCGACACCGTGGGGGAAACAGGCACCGCAGCGCGGTATGCCGGCACCGCCTGCGAAGCAAGCTCCGCAGCAACGTATGCCGACAGCGTGGGGGAAGCTGGCTCCGCAGCGGCGGCGCACACCTGCGCTGAGGTGGAAACCACAGAGTCGCGCGCATTTTCGGGCCGCCGCGCGGGGTTGCTGGCCGGAGTAGCACTGTTGGTCGCGTCGGTCGCGGTGGTCTTCGCACCGAGCGCGACCGCCGCGACGGCCGCACCCGTGCTTCCGGAGAGTGCCGGCGCTCGACTGGCGGTGCTGGAATCGACGGTGGGACAGCAGGATCCGGCTCTCATTCCGGCCGACTTCGCCACCGATGCCGGATACCGACCCGTGGTGAGCAATGGGCTGCTGGTCAATCCGGCCGGTGACTGCTCCTCCCCTGTCCCGCTCCCCGCCGAATTCGATCTGGCCTGCAAGGCCCACGACCTCGGCTACGACCTGCTCCGCTATGCGGGCGAGCACGGTGAGCCGCTCGGTCCCTGGGCGCGCCAAAGCCTCGATGCCGCACTGGAACAGCGCATGCACGCCGCCTGCGAAGCCCGCACCGACAGCTTGGCCCGCACTCGGTGCCAGGTGATGGCGAGCATCGCCACCGCCGCCGTGGATCTCAATTCCATCCGCCAGGACTACGGCGTCCCGGTTCACGAGACCCTGTTCGCGGCGGCCCCCGGCGCGTCGTCTCCGCTCATCCGCATTCTCCAGATCACCGGCATCGGCTTCCTGCTCGCCGGCATCACCTCGGCCGTCACGGTCGTCACCCGCCGTCGACGCGCCCGCCGCGCGCAGCACCGCACGCCGGCGGCGACGCGATGACCATCCAGCTGAAATCCGCCGGGAACGGCGTTCTCACGACAGAGGAGTCCCACGTGCCACCGGTCGACGCGGCCATCGCCGATTTCGAGCTGCCGCAGGCCGGCAGAGCGCTGCGCGCATCCGGGCACACTAGCGACGCACAGCGATCCGAGGCGCTCGGGTGGATGGCACGAGTGGGGACATCGATCGCGCCGCGGATTCCCCGGGTGGGCACCACGGCGGCGGTCACGATCGGGACATTGGGGTCGCTCGCGCCCGGGTTGCTGCCCAGGACGCCGGCGGCGCAGGGGATATTGACCGCGCTGCTGGTGGTACTGGCTTTGACCGTCGCGGGTGTGGTTCGGGTTGTGGTGCGGCGCTTCAGGACTGCGCGGGAGAAGTCGGTGGGGATGCGCGGCATTGCGATGGCGTTCGGTGTCGGGGCGGCCGGGGTGGCGATGGTGCGGGCGCAGGATTGGCAGAACCGGTTGCGGGAGGCGATGGGGGTGGCGAGCATCGGGCCCGGGTATTGGGTGCGCTGGATGCTGGTGGCTGCCGCGATTGTGGCGGTGGTGCTCGCGGTGTGGTTCGGATTGCGCTGGGCGGTAAGGGGTTTGGGGCGTGCGCGCAGCGCGCTGCTGGGGTTGGTGGCGGTGCTCGGAGTGCAGTTCGCGGGGGCGCCGATGGTGGTGGAGTGGCGGAAGGAGGCGTATGTGGCGGCGGATTCGTTCGTGGATCCGAGTGTGGTGCAGCCGGTTTCGCCGACGCGGTCGGGGAGTCCGGTGTCGGCGGCGAGCTGGGCGAATTTGGGGGCGCAGGGGCGGCGGTTCGTGGCGGGGGACGGCGGGCAGGGGGTGCGGGTTTACGTGGGGTTGAATTCGGCTGCCGGATTGGCGGCCCGGGTGGAGTTGGCGGTGCGGGAGTTGGAGCGGGCCGGCGGGTTCGAGCGGGGGAATATCGTGCTGACGGTGCCTACCGGGTCGGGGTGGATCGATTCGGATGCCGCGAAGGGCATGAACGATCGGTTCGGCGGGGATGTGGCGTTGGTGGGGTTGCAGTATTCGGCGGCGCCCAGCTGGGTGACGTTCATGTTCGGGCGGAGTGCGGCGGAGGAGTCGGCGCGGGCGTTGTTCGCGGCGGTGGAGCAACGGATTTCGCGGCTGCCGCAGCGGCCGAAGCTGTACGTGTACGGGCAGAGCCTGGGCGCGCTGGGCGGGAATTCGATCTTCGCTGATGACGCGGAGCAGGATCGGCGGACGTGTTCGGTGTTGTGGGCCGGGCCGCCCGCGAACGCGGTGCATCGATCCGGCGCAATGGTTTTGGCCAATGCTTCGGATCCCGTCGTGCATTGGTCGCCATCGCTGCTGTGGCACGCACCGGATCTCACCGGCGCCCGGCCGGATGCGCCGCTGCCGCAATGGCTTCCGGTCCTGAGCTTCGTCCAGGCCACGGCCGATCTACTGGGCGCGCTGGACGCCCCGGCGGGGCACGGCCACCGCTACGGCACCGATCAGGGCACCGCACTACCGGATTGCTGATTCACCCCGGATAGCGGGCATACCATTCGTCGGAAGGCTCCCCGTAGGCATTGCTCGGCGGATTCGCCCCGAACTCGGTGCAGAAATCCGACGACAACCGCTCGATGATCGAGGCGGCATCGAGCCGGGCATGCCATTCGGCCGGGATGGCCTGCACACCGAGCCGCGCCCCCAGCAGATTCCCGCAGATGGCCCCCGTCGAATCACTGTCACCGGAGTGGTTGACCGACAGCAGCACCCCGTTGCGGAAGATCTGTTCCGGTGTGCCGCCGACGGTTTCGGCACACAGCGCCGCACACACCGCGATGGCGAGCGCGTCCGGCCCGATCACCCCGAACCCCAGCGGATCCAGGATTTCCGGTTCGGGCATGACCCCGCCGGACCCGGCCGCCGCATCGGCCAGCCGGATGGCGGTGGCCAGCGCCTCCGACGTCTCCTGATGATCCCGGTGCCGTGCCAGCTCGCTCGCCGCATGATTCAGGGAAGTGCGCAGATCCAGCCCGCGCGACAACCCGAACACGGTGGCCGCCAAGGTGCCCGCGGGTAGCCACCCGCTCGGATTGCCGTGTGTCAAAGCCGCCGCGTCACAAGCGGATTCGAATGCCGACGGCAGCGAGTGCAGGAACCCGATGGGCGCCGACCGCACCACCGCCGCGCACCCCTTGGAATCGTTGATGGGCCGATCCCGCGTCCCCAGCGGCGATCCGGGCTGCCGGCGTTCAGCTGCCCGCTGCATGGCGGTGGTGGTGGCGTGCGTCGGCCCGCGATAGCTCATCAGCTCCGGATGCACGCTCAACCCGCTCCGCAGCGCGAACGGCTGTTCGGGCACCGAAACCCCTTGCCCCTGTAACCAAACGAGCAGATTCTCCTGGATCATGGCGACCGTGGCCCCGCCGATGCCGCGCGCCCGCGCCCGCACCGAGCTGCGAATCAGCGCCTCCATGGTGAACAGCGCCAGCTGGGTCTCGTCGGTGATCTTGCCCTTGTAGGTCTCCCCGCTGCCGGTCAGGCCGCGAGGGCCGTAGCGCTGCAAGATATTCGGCAGCAGCATCATCTCCACCGGCGCGCCCAGCGCATCACCGACGGCCCCGCCGAGCATGCACCCGTGCACGATCTCGCGCTGCGACCGCATCGCGCCATTGCCGGTCTCGGGCGGGGGTTCGCGCCGGGTCACCACGGTCGGCCCGGCGGGCGGATTCACCGCGTCCCAGGCCGCCTGCGCGAATTCGGTACAGCTGGGGAACCTTTCACGCGGTTCCTTGGCCAGCGCCCGCCCCAGCACCCGATCCAGTTCGGGCGGCAGTTCCCGCCGGAAGGAGACGACCGAGGGCGGCGTGCCCTGAATATGCCCCAGCAGCACCGTCGCGATGCTCGGCGCGTCGTAGGGCCCGCGTCCGGTCAGCAATCGGAACAGCGTGCACGCCAGCGAGTATTGATCCGAGCGCGCGTCCAGCGGTTCGGCCGACAACTGTTCCGGTGAGGCGTAGGCCAGGGTGGCGTTGAGCGTCCCCGTGCGGGTCAGGTGCGCGGTATCGTCGAGCACCCGGGCGATCCCGAAGTCGCTCAACAGCACTCGCTCACTGAAGCCGGTGGCGGTCCCGGCGGAGTGCGACAGCAGAATATTGGCGGGCTTCACATCGCGGTGCAGGACGCCCTTGCCGTGCGCGTAGTCCAGCGCGGCCGCGGTCTGAATGATGATCTCCACGGCGCGTTCCGGGCTGAGCGCGCGCCAATCCACGGTCGCCCCGTCCTCACCGTCCACGTACTGCATGGCGATCCACAACTGGTCGCCTTCGGCTCCGCGGTCGTACACGGTGATGATGTTCGGATGGTCCAGGCGCGCGACCACATCGGCTTCACGCTCGAACCGGATCCGGGTCTCGTTGTCCCCGAACATCTCCGGATGCAGCAGTTTCAGCGCTGTCATCCGGGGCAGGCGCGGATGCCTGGCCGCGTACACCGATCCCATACCGCCGCGGCCCACTTCGCGTTCGATCCGGTATCCGGCGAACAGCTCCCCGCGACGCAACATCCCCGATCCCCTCCGGCACTCCGAACCAGGTGCAGCCTACCGGGCGCGTCCCGCGGCCCGCAGCCATTGTCAGGCCGTCAAAACCACCGGCACCCGCCTCGAAAGCGGTTCGGCCCCCGCCCGTTACCGGGCGAGGGCCGAACATGCTTGTGCGGGTACGCCGATCAGGCGATAGCGCCGCGCGCCGCCTCGTAGGCCGCGCCGACCCGGTACAGGCGGTCGTCGGCCAGGGCCGGGGCCATGATCTGGAGACCCACCGGCAGGCCGTCGTCCGCGCTGAGCCCGGACGGCACCGACATGGCGCAGTGCCCGGCCAGGTTGGTGGGCAGGGTGCACAGGTCGGACAGGTACATGGCCAGCGGATCGTCGACCTTCTCGCCCAGCTTCCACGGGGTGAAGGGGCTGGTCGGGGAGATCAGCACGTCGACGGTCTCGTACGCCTTGTCGAAGTCGCGCGCGATGAGGGTGCGCACCTTCAGGGCCTGACCGTAGTAGGCGTCGTAGTAGCCGGCCGACAGCGCGTAGGTGCCGATCATGATGCGGCGCTTGACCTCCGGCCCGAACCCGGCCTCACGGCTGAGCGACATGACCTGGTCGGCCGAGTGGGTGGCGTCGTCACCGACCCGCAGCCCGTAGCGCATAGCATCGAAGCGCGCCAGGTTGGACGACACCTCCGACGGCATGACCAGGTAGTACGCGGAGAGCGCGTGCACGAAGTTGGGGCAGGACACCTCGACGATCTCCGCGCCCAGCTGCTTGAGCTGATCGACCGCGGCGTCGAAGGAGGCGAGCACGCCCGGCTGGTAGGAGTCGGAGTGAAGTTCCTTCACCACACCGATTTTCACGCCGGACAGATCACCGTTGGCGCCTTCGCGAGCCGCGGCGACCACGGGCGCGACCGGCACGTTGCGGGAGGTGGAGTCGCGCGGGTCGTACCCGGCGATCACCTCGTGCAGCAGCGCGGTGTCGAGAACCGTTCGGCCGCAAGGCCCGCCCTGATCGAGCGAGGACGCACAGGCGACCAGGCCGAAACGGGACACGGTGCCGTAGGTCGGCTTGGTGCCGACGGTCGCGGTGACGGCGGCGGGCTGGCGAATCGAGCCGCCGGTGTCGGTGCCGATGGCCAGCGGAGCCTGGTAGGACGCCAGCGCGGCAGCCGAACCACCACCGGAGCCGCCGGGAATCCGGTCCTTGTCCCACGGGTTGCGGGTCGGCCCGTACGCCGAGTTCTCGGTGGAGGAGCCCATGGCGAACTCGTCCATATTGGTCTTGCCGAGAATCGGGATACCGGCGGCGCGCAGCTTGGTGGTCAGGGTCGCGTCGTACGGCGACACCCAGCCCTCGAGGATCTTCGACCCGCAGGTGGTCGGCATATCCGTGGTGGTGAAAACGTCCTTGAGCGCCAAGGGAACACCGGCCAGCGGCGAGGCGACCGTGCCCGCGGCGACCGCGCGATCGACCTCGGCGGCGGCCACCAGGGCCTCCTCACCGGCGACGTGCAGGAAGGCGTTGATCTCGCCATCGACTTCGGCGATGCGCTGGATGTGCGCCTCGGTCACCTCGACCGAGGACACCTCACGCGCGTGGATCTTCCCCGCCAGCTCGGCCGCAGAGAGCTTCGTCAGGTCGCGCCCGCCCGTCGCCCGACCGCCGCCCCCCACGGAATCGCGATGCGATGCAGTACTCATTCGCCCTCTCCCAGAATCTGCGGAACCATGAACCGCTGGTCCTCGACGGCGGGCGCCATGGCGAGCGCCTCCTCGGGCTTCAGGCAAGGCTGGACCTCGTCCGGACGCGTCACATTGGTCGCCGGATTCGGGGACGCGGTGGCGGGGACGTCTTCGGCGGCGACCTCGGAGATCTGCGCGACGTGGGTCAGGATGGAATCCAGCTGACCGGCGTACAGATCGAGTTCGTCATCGGTGAGGGCGAGCCGGGACAACCGGGCGAGGTGTGCGACCTCGTCCCTGGAGATGGCGGGCACCGCGAGACCCCTTTCGACATGGTGAGAGCTTGGTGATTCGACTTTCGACAGCCTAGCGACCCGGCCCGCGCGACCCGCGACAGGTGTCGGTGGCAGCTGGCATCATCGATAGAGCAACCCGGGAGTAAGTGGCCTGCGTCACAGGAAACGGTTCGATTCGATAACCGGGTGCCGAGGGTGTAAGTATTGCGAGACTCGGGTACCCGTCCGAAAGTTTCGCTCGCACAGCAAAGGAAAGGAAGGCACGTGTCATACCTGCTTCGCGTGCAACTTCCGGATCGACCGGGCAGCCTCGGCTCCCTGGCGCTGGCATTGGGTTCCGTCGGCGCGGACATCCTTTCGCTGGATGTGGTCGAGCGCGGTGACGGTTTCGCCATCGACGACATCGTGGTGGAGGTCCCGTCGGGGGCGCTACCCGACACCTTGATCACCGCGGCCGAATCCCTGCACGACGTACAGGTGGACTCGCTACGGCCCTACTCCGGGATTCTCGATACGCACCGCGAGCTGGAGCTCATCGATCAGGTCGCCAACGCGCGCGACGATCGGTTGCAGGTGCTGGTCGACGGCGCGCCCCGGGTGCTGCGGGTGGGCTGGTCGACGGTGATCGACATGGGCCCGCAGGGCGCGTATCGCGTGGTCGGTTCGCAGAGCGCACCCTCCACGCAGGCCGCGGTCGCACCGTGGATGCCGCTGGAGAAGCCCGCCGTACTCGACGGCGAGAGCGACTGGGTGCCGCAGCTGTGGCGCGATATGGACACCAAGCTGGCCGCCGCGCCGCTCGGCAATACCGGCAAGGTGCTGTTGCTGGGCCGTCCGGGCGGACCCGACTTCCGGCCGTCCGAGGTGGCGCGGCTGGGTTATCTGGCGGGGATCGTGGCCACGGTGCTCGGCTAGTTTCCGACTTTCCTTCGGGCCGGTGCGATGCGTTCGCACCGGCCCGAATTTTTGTGCCTGCCGCCACTTTTCATGGTTCGACCTGCCCGGATACGGAATCACAGGCTGCTCTCAGCGTGCGCCATCTACTATCGAGCTCAGTAGATAACTACTATCTAGCTACGTAGATGGACGGAGGGCGACGATGCCCATGTACCGGATACCCACCACCCTCGCAGCGTTCGCCGGGGCCGCCTTCGCCGGTGCGATCGCGGCCGGACCCGCGGCGGCCGAATCGCTTTCGGGCGGCAGCCTCTCCCGCGGCGACAGCACTACCCGCGCCGGCGGCAGCGCCCTCGGCAACCCGGGCGGCAACTACGGCCACCAGCCCTACGGCGGCGACACCACCGGCATCCACGCCACCGACCCGCTCGGCTTCCAGCACGTGGACTCGAATCCCGTATTGCAGAACCAGCATCCGCAGAACTGGCGTGACCGGCAGCGCGCACCGGAGGCATCGCGGCCCGGCGCGGCCATGAGCAGCGACGGCTCCCGCAGCACCTGGACCGCGGTCCCGAACTCGGACGGCACCGGCTGGGCCGTCTGCAAGCCCCGGGCCGCGTCATGCTGACCCGCCGCGCCGTCACCCCGTTGGCCGTCGCCGCACTCGCCGCCGTCGGCGTCCCGCTCGGCGCGGGCGCGGCCGAGGCCGAGACCCGTAAACCCCGGCCCGCTGCCGGATGCCTCTGGGACGGAACGACTTACGCGCCCGGCCAGACCGTCGTCGCGGGCGGATCCGAATACCGTTGCGGGGAGCGCGACGCCGCGCCCTTCTGGTTCAGCGGCCAGCGCACCGACCGCCCGAACACGGTGCCCAATCCCGGCGCGGCGACCGGCCCATCGGGCCGATTCAGCGCGGGCGCAAGACAACCCGGCACCAGCTACACCGACTACTGCGTCGGCAATCAGCTCATTCCCGGCACCGACGACATCTATCAGGTGGTGCGGCTGCCCGAGGGCACGCTGCTGTGGAAGGCGGTGGCGCCGGCCTCGGAGTGGGCCTTCGACGGTGACCGCCCCGCGCCCACCTGGCGCACGCCGAGCCTGTGCATCGACGGCACGCTCACCTGAGCGGCGCGCCCGCTCCGTCGAGCGCGTACCTCATGACGGTCAGCGGCAACCCCATCATGGTGAACCAATCCCGTTCCGGCACATGGACGAAGCCCAGCCGCTCATAGATCCGCCGGGCATCGGCCATGGTCGGCATGGTGGTCAGCACCACGCCCGCGAACCCCTCCGCCCGCGCCGTCTCGAGCACGGTCCGCACCAGCGCGGTCCCCACCCCCAGCCCGCGCGCCTGCTTGGCCACCGCCAGCATGCGGAACTCCAGCTCGCCGTCGCGCGCGATATCCGCGAACGGCGTCCCCGGCCGCGCCAGCGTCAGCGAGCCCAGCACCGCCCCGTCCCGCACCGCCACCAGCACCTGCGCCGCTGCCGCCCGGGTGGCGGTATCGGCGAGCTCGGCCCCGTACGGACTCTCCGGCGAGACGTGCCCCTCCCCCACGTACGCCTCGACGGTGAGCTCCCCGATCGCCGCGAACTCCGCGGGCCGGGCAGCGCGAATCTCGAACTCCTGGGCCATCAGCAACCTCCGAATTCCGGCAATCGACATGAGAACCGAATCCCCATCATTCCCATTCCCCTGAGATCGACCACGACCGGGCAGCCGATTCGTGCGGATTTCGCAATGGGAAAGCCACTCGCCCTGTCGGGCCGATCTGTTAGGAAGGTGTCGTTCGACGTAAGTTCGACGAAGAGGTTCGCCATGGGGGTTCACGTCGTATTCGTGCACGGGTTGTTCTCGTCACGAAAAACCTGGTCGGACATGACCAGAGCGATTCAGGCGGATCCCGAACTGGCGGGCAGCGCAATCCATCTCGACTACTTCGAATACCGCACCCCGAAGTTCCGCCGGCGGCCGGATCAGCGCATCGCGGATGTGCGCGATATCGGCGGGTCGCTGGGCACCTATCTGAAGGCGAAGTTCACCGAGACCGATCAGATCGTGCTGGTCACCCACAGCCAGGGCGGGCTGGTGGTGCAGCAGTTCCTGGCGGAGACCTGCCTGCGCGAACGAGCCCACGAGCTCGCTCGGATCCGCCAGATCGTCATGTACGCCTGCCCCACCACCGGATCGGAATTCTTTCTCTCACTACGCAAGTCGGTGTGGTTCTGGCGGAATCCGCAGGAACGCTGGCTACGGCCGTTCCACGAGGCGGTGCTGTCGGCGCATCGCACCGTGCTCGATCAGGTGGTGTTCGCTCGCGGCCGCAGCGCCACCGAATGCCAGATCCCGATCGCCGCGTACGGCGGGCTGGAGGACGGCGTGGTGCCGCCGGACGTGGCGACCTGGGGGTTCATCGATACCGGCCGGGTGCCCGGCGATCATTCCTCGATCATCCGGCCCACCGGCACCGACTCCACCTCGTATCTGGTGCTGAAACAGGCATTGACGTCCGTCGCGACCGTCGCACGCATCGAGCAGCAGCCCGAAAACGCGCGGGACAGCGGTCTTTCGGTGTCGGTCGAGCCGCCCGCGGCGGACCTTCAGCGCCCGCTGCGCGGACGCGATCAACTGCTGGCCGCCGTCGATCACCACCCCGACGCCCGGGTGCAGGTGCTGACCGGCGAGGGCGGAGTCGGAAAGACCAGGCTCGCACTGGAAATCGCCTATCGGGCTCGCCGCCGGGGCCAGCTGGTGCTGTGGATTCGCATGTCCCGGCTCAACGGGTGCATGCGGGAGGTCGCGACCCGGCTGGGCGCGACCGCGAATCAGCTCGACTACGCCTCGAGGGGACCGAGCGGTCCGGCGGACCTGGTCTGGCGATTGCTGAACGAGCAGCGCAAACCCTGGCTGCTGGTCTTCGACAATGCCGACGATCCGCGCCTGCTGGCCGCACCCGGCGAACGGGTCTCGGAGGGAGCGGGCTGGCTGCGCAAGCCCGAGGGCGACTACGGCCGGGTGCTGGTAACCAGCCGGCAGGGCAATGAAACCAAATGGGCGCCTTGGAGTCTGGTACATCAGGTACCGCCGCTGGAGGTGTACGCGGGCGCCGCGGTCCTGCGCGATATCTTCCCCACCGGCGGCACCGTGATCGAGGCCCGGGAACTCTCGGCCCAGCTGGGCGGCCTGCCGCTGCGGCTGCGCAAGGCCGCCGAATACCTCGAATCGGCGAACAAGGCCCGCGGCTTCCACGGCCCGGACGAGGCACGCACCTTCGACGGCTATCGCCTTGCGGTGCAACGCCGCTGGAAGTCGCCGGGCGAGGCGACCAGCGAACTCGACGACGTGCTGGGCGTGAGCCTGACCCGCCAGGTCATCACCCTGTCGCTGTCGCTGGTGACCGGCCGGGGCGTACCCGACGCGGCGACGCTGCTGAAGCTGCTGTCCTGCTTCAGCATCGCGCCCATCCCCTACTATCTGCTCTTTCGCGCGACCCCGCCGGGCACCTCGCATCTGTTCGACGAGATGAGCACCGGGCAGGCCATTCACGCGCTCGAGGAACTGGCGAATGTCGGCTTGGTCGAACTGCATACGCTGCCGATCAGCGGGCCCGCCGACATCCAGCACGTGCTGTCGCTGCACCCGGAGATCCATCACGTGCTCAACGAGGACGACGATGTGCGGGAGCGGCACGACGAGTACTACACGCTGGCCGTGCACATGATCCTGGCCATCGCCGCGGCGCACGATCCGGACGACCCCACCACCTGGCCGATCTGGAATCGCCTGGTGGCGCACTCCACTCACGTCGCGCGGGCCGCGCTGGTCGGGCCCGCGCCGCTGCGTGAGCACGCCACCGTGACGGCCGCCGTCGATGTGGCGCGGCTGAGCCTGCGCTATCTGGTGGCGCGCGGCTTTCTCGACCCGGCGGACGAACTGGCGGGGGCGATCATCGACGGCTGCGCCGATTGCCTGCTCGATGTGAACGATCCGGAGATCCTGGCCATCCGCCACGAGCGGGCGCGCATCGTGCTGGAACGCGGCGACCGGGTCACCGCGGAGCGGATGTTCCGGGAGATCCTCGCCCGGCGGACCGTCATCCTGCCCGGCGGCGATCGGAACCCCGATACCCTGGCCAGCCGGCACAAACTCGCCCGCGCCATTCTCGAACAGGAGGGCCGCGCGGCCGAGGCCGAGGCCGAACTGCGGACCATCGTGGAGCTGGAACGCGATGTGCGCGGGTTCGACCACTCGGACACGCTGGTGGTGCGGCGCAGCCTGGCTCGCGCCCTCATCTACCAGGGGCGGGCGGATCAAGCCCTGCCGCAGCTGCGCGAGATACTCGCGGTGAGCCTGGCGCAGTGGCCGCCGACCCGGCCCGAAACCCTGTGGGTTCGGCACACCTCCACCCGCTGCCTGCTGGAGCTGGAGGATTACGCGACCGCCGAACGGGAAGCGCGCGACGCGCTGAATCTGGTTGCCAGCGCTGAGAATTCGACCGACAGCCCGGTGGTGCGGTGGTCCATGACCATGCGGCGCAGCCTGGCCATGGCGCTGCTGGGACAGGGCCGGGTGGACGAAGCCGCCGAAATAGTCGACACGCTGCGCCGCCAGGCCGGTGAACAGCTCGACCCCAGCGACGCACTGCACGAACGAATCATGACCCTGTGGGAAAACATGCGGCAGCCATTACCCGGACAACACTCCGATTCTGGGGAACCACGCGGCGAGTGTGACGAAGCTGATGTACGGTAATTCGCGGCGCTGCTAACACTTTCGGTGATCGTTGCGTTGACAAGAGCATGGCCTTCGAAACCAGTATCGTCCGCACGGCGGGAGGGGCCGAAATGATACGGTCCGATAACGAATTCGATGATCAGCCTCCGGGTGTCGGGACGATCAACTATTCCACTCACGCCCAGCTCCTACGCCAAGTCGCGCGCGAGCTCGTGCGGGCCACCCTGGAAGCCGATCGGCATGTGCCCGAGCTGGATTCCAGCCCATTGGTGAGCAGCACCGGCTCCTGACAGCCATCTTCCGGCGACCGTTATGAGCATCTCGATACGGTCTAATCCGGCTTGATCGCGCGGAAACTGTGAGAACCTCGACCTGCCTGGGTGCCAGCTCATTTCACATTCAACCCCAGGGCAGGTGGGGACATGACGTCAGTTTGCGCGCGTGATCCATTCTTCGTGGCCGTGACCGCATCGGGATTCCGGCGCGATCATATCGCCGGATTAGCGGCCGGTCGGTATGCCGCCATTCAGGTGGCGGATTTCCTTCCGGCACAGACTTGTTCGGAGATACTCGCGGCACTGCGGAGAGTGCCGTTCGACGCCTACGACACCAAGCGGGTGGATCCGCCGGTGTTCCGGTTCGGGGTCGGGGTGAGCGATCACCGGGTGGCGGGGCAGCTCGGGGAAACCTACTGGCCCGCACTGGATTCCAGCCGGGAGGCGTGGGCGCGGCTGCGGCTGGATTACGACCCGTTCGCGCTGTGCCGGGACAATCTGGGGCGGGACTGGCCGGGGCCGGTGCGCGTCGGGCGGTGCGCTGACCGGGAACTGGGGCCGGGGGTGGCGCGGGAACCGAATCAGGGGTTCCAGGTGCACTTCGACGATTCGATCAGGGAATTCGACGGCAAACTGGTGGACGCGCACCTGGTCGCGCAATTCGCCTTCAACCTTTATTTGAGCGTGCCGGAGGAAGGCGGTCAAACGGTGGTGTGGCGGCATCGCTGGGCGCCGGGTGACGAATCGTATCGATTGCCCGCTTCGTACGGTTATCACCGGGATGTGGTGGGGGATGCCGAATCCTTCGTATTGCAACCCTCGGTCGGGCAGGCATTGTTGTTCGATCCGCGTAATTTCCATGCGGTATTGCCGAGCGCGGGCGCACGGCGAATTGCGCTGGGATTCGCGGTGGGATTGACCGATTCCGGCGAACTTCATGTTTGGGGATAATCGCCTATCGCACGACCTGGATCCGCCCGCGCGCTACCGTCGAGCGATGGGGATTCTGCGCTACGCGGCGTTCAGCTCCGATCCGGCCGGCGGGAATCCGGCCGGGGTGGTGCTCGATGCGACCGGACTGGATGCCGCCGACATGCTGGCCACGGCCGCCGAGATCGGATACTCCGAAACGGCGTTCGCTACGCCCGGCGAGGACGAAAAGACCCTCGACGTCAGGTATTTCAGTCCGCTGGTGGAGGTGCCGTTCTGCGGGCACGCCACCATCGCCACCGCGGTGGCGTACGCGGAGCGGTTCGGGCCCGGGGAGCTGGTCTTCCGCACCCAAGCGGGTCCGGTTCCGGTCTCCACGCGCCGCGACGCGGCCGGGAAGCTGGCCGCCACACTGGTTTCGGTGCCGCCGCGTTCGCGCGATATCGGCGCCGGGGAGCTGGATCGGCTGCTGGCCGCTCTGCGCTGGGACCACCCGGATCTCGACGCCGCGCTGCCGCCGCGCGCCGCCTACGCCGGAGCCTGGCATCCGGTGATCGCCGCCCGTACCCGCGAGCGGCTGGCGGACCTCGACTACGACTTCGCGGCATTGGGCGAACTCATGCGGGAAATGGATTGGGCCACCGTGGATCTGGTCTGGCGCGAGCGCGACGACGTCTTCCACGCCCGCAATCCGTTCCCGCCCGGCGGTATTCGCGAGGATCCCGCGACCGGGGCGGCGGCCGCGGCGCTGGGCGGCTATCTGCGGGAATTGGGGCTGGTGGAGCCACCGGTCACCCTGACCGTGTTCCAAGGAGCCGATATGGGGCGGCCGGGGCGGATCGAAGTGGCGGTGCCGCCCGCGCCCGGCGGGGTAGCGGTCAGCGGCACGGCCGTTCCCATCCGACAGTCCCGCCACCATGGCATGCCGACGGGAAAGAACTCAGTTCGACAGGGCGAGGGTGACCTCTATTTCGACGGGCGCCTGTAAAGGCAGTTCCGGTACGCCGACAGCCGTGCACACCCCGCGGCCCGCCGCGCCCAGGAGCGCGACGAACAGGTCACCGGCGGCCGACACCACTTCCAGCTGACCGTCGAAACCCGGCGCGGAAGCGACATATCCGGCAACCCGGACCACCCGTGCGAGGGAGTCGAGACCGGCGACCGCATCCATCGCCGCGAGCGCGGCCAGGGCACAGCGGCGGCTGAGTTCCGCGGCTTCGGCGTGCGTCACCTCCGCGCCGACGCGGCCGGTGGTCACCACCCGACCCGCGAGCATCGGCACCTGACCGGCCACATGGACCAGCGCTCCGCTGCGCACCGCGGGCACGTACACGCCTCCGGGTGGACTGACCGGAGGCAACACCAGACCGAGTTCGGCGAGCCGCGCACGCACCGGGGACATGCGGGGCACAGTAGCCTGTGCCCCAACACATCCGGAGGGAATCGACTATTCGCCCGATTCCCCGGTATCGGCTTCGGCGGCCGGCGTGACCGCCTCCGGGCCGCCCTCCAGTAGCAACCGGAACCCGTCCTCGTCCAGGATCGGCACGCCGAGTTCCTCCGCCTTGTCCGCCTTGGACCCGGGCGAATCGCCGATCACCACGAAAGCCGTTTTCTTGGAGACGGATCCGGCCGCCTTGCCACCGCGAATCAGGATGGCTTCCTTGGCGCCGTCGCGGGTGAAGGTTTGCAGCGAACCCGTCACGACGATCGACAGACCCTCGAGATTGCGTTCGATGGATTCGTCCCGCTCGTCCTCCATGCGCACGCCCGCCGCCGCCCACTTGTCGACGATGTCGATATGCCAAGGCACGGTGAACCATTCGGTCAAGGACACCGCGATGGTCGGGCCGACGCCGTCCACGGCCGCCAGCTCCTCCGCCGACGCCGCGCGAATGGCCTCCATACTGCCCAGCGCCGACGCCAGAGCCCGTGCGGCGGTGGGCCCGACATGGCGGATGGACAACCCCACCAGCACCCGCCACAGCGGCCGGTCCTTGGCGGTCTCCAGATTCTGGAGCAGCCGTTTGCCGTTCTGGGTCAACTCGCCCTTCTGGTTGGTGAACAGGTCGGTAGTGAGCAGTTTGTCCTCGTCGAGGAAGAACAGGTCGCCTTCATCACCGATGGCACCGGATTTCAGCAGATCGACGGCGGCCTCGTAGCCGAGCGCCTCGATATCGAACGAGCCACGCCCGGCGACGTGGAATACCCGCTCCCGCAACTGCGCCGGGCAGTACTGCTGGTTCGGGCAGCGGATATCGGCGTCGCCCTCCTTGGCGGGGGCGAGTTCGGTGCCGCACTCCGGGCAGTGGGTGGGCATGACGAAGGCCCGCTCGGTTCCGGTGCGCGCGTCCACCACCGGGCCGAGCACCTCGGGGATCACGTCACCGGCCTTGCGAATGGTGACGGTATCGCCGATGAGCACACCCTTGCGCTGCACTTCGGAGGCATTGTGCAGGGTCGCCATCGCCACCGTGGAGCCCGCGACGGTGACCGGCTGCATCACCGCGAACGGCGTAACCCGGCCCGTGCGACCGACATTCACCTGAATGTCGAGCAGTTTGGTGGTGGCCTCTTCGGGCGGATACTTGTACGCGATGGCCCAGCGCGGCGCGCGGGAGGTGGCGCCCAGCCGGCGCTGCAAGGAGAATTCGTCGACCTTGATGACCTGGCCGTCGATCTCGTGCTCGATATCGTGCCGGTGCTCGCCCCAATATTCAACGCGCTCCACCACCGCGTCCGCGCCCTGCACGCGCACGGTGTGCGCCGACACCGGCAGCCCCCACGCCGCCAGCGCCCGGTACGCCTCGTACTGCGATTCGGGAGCGAAGCCCTCCAGCCGCCCGAAGCCGTGGCAGATCATCCGCAGCCGCCGCCGCGCGGTCACCGCCGGATCCTTCTGCCGCAGCGACCCGGCCGCGGTATTGCGCGGATTCGCGTACGGCGGTTTGCCTTCCGCGACGATGGAGGCGTTCAGCGCCTCGAAATCCTCCAGCGTCATGAACGCCTCGCCGCGCACCTCCAGCAGCTTCGGCACCGGGAAGTCGTCGCTCGCGCTGAGCTGATGCGGAATGTCCTCGATGGTGCGCGCATTGAGCGTGACGTCCTCACCGGTGCGCCCGTCGCCACGGGTGGCCCCGCGCACCAGCTTCCCGTCCTCGTAGACCAGGTTCAGTGCGACGCCGTCGATCTTCACCTCGCACACGTAGTGGGTGCCGGCGCCGGTCTCGGCTTCCACGCGGCTGATCCACTGCCGCA
Source organism: Nocardia inohanensis NBRC 100128 (assembly GCF_001612945.1). Taxonomy (GTDB): domain Bacteria; phylum Actinomycetota; class Actinomycetes; order Mycobacteriales; family Mycobacteriaceae; genus Nocardia; species Nocardia inohanensis. Next base: position 199,298 of record NZ_BDBK01000016.1, on the reverse strand, counting down.
TCTCGTCCTCGTTGAACACATTGTCCAGCGAGTACATCCGCTCCAGATGGTCGACCGGCTGAAAACCGGTGGTGAATCCGCCGCCCACCACCTGCGTCGGCGAATCGGGCGTGCGTAGGTCCGGGTGGGCTTCCTCGAGCGCGACCAGCCGGTTGAACAACTCGTCGAACTCACCGTCGGTGACGATGGGCGCGTCCCGTACGTAGTACCGGAACTGGTGGTCGCGGACCTCTTCCGCCAGCCGCTGCCACTCGACGCGCTGGTCTCCGCTCGCGGCGGTGTGCCCGTCCCCGGCGGTCTGGGTGATCTCCATGCCCGATTCGCTCACCCCCTGAACATTAGTCGAGCCCACCGACACCTTTGCGCGACATTCGCGCACGTCGCGCCACCAATCGGGGAAGTCTCCGCGATCTCGGGGCGGGTTCGGGAACAGCGTCCGCACGGGCAAGGTTGCAGCACACATGAACCTCGAGACGGCCGTCGAGTTCGCCCGTGCCCATCCGCGATCGGTGCTCGCGACCATCCGCCGCGATACCCGTCCGCAGCTGTCCAATGTGCTGCACTGGGTCGGCGCGGACGGCATCATCCGCATCTCCATCACCGCGGACCGGGCCAAGTATCACAATCTGCGCCGCGAACCGTGGGCGGCGCTGAATATCAGCAGCGACGATTTCTGGTCGTATGCCGTCCTCGAGGGCGAGGCCGAAATCTCGCCGGTGGCAGCGGATCCCGCCGATGCGACGGTGGACGAACTGGTCGCCTACTACCGGGCGCTCAGTGGCGAACACCCGGATTGGGACGATTACCGCCGCGCCATGGTGGCCGACCGCCGGGCCGTCGTACGTCTCACGCCGGCCCGGGCCTACGGCCTGCTGCGCTGATCATTCCTGCGGTTCGGGGAGGACCTCGCCGGTCTCCAGGAGGGTCTTGAGGTTGGAGAGGATGGCGGGCCAGCCTTCGCGGATGCCTTCGAGCATGGCGCTGCCGGGGTCGAAGCCGTTGTGCACCACGGTGAGTTTGACGGTTTCGCCCATGGGCTCGATTTCGAAGGTGACGACCGAGCGGGATTCGGTGGAGAGCTTCTCGAAATCCTCGGCGCTGAAACCGAATTGGTCGGCGAATGCCTGGTCGACGGTGTGCCAGGTGTAGGACAGCGTGGTGTACGGGTCGGCGGTGACGACGACCTGTTCGGGGTCTTTGCTCACCCAGCCCTGCTGCTCCCAGGTCATGGGAGAGCCGGGCCGCCAATCGGATTCGAAGGTGGCGCCCCAGTAGCGCTTGGTGAAGGCCGGGTCGGTCAGGGCCTGCCAGAGCTTTTCGGGGGTGGTGCGGATGTAGGTGGTGTAGACGAATTCGTCGCTCATGGTCGCGCTCTCCAATGCTGATTTCAGGTCGGCGAGTGCGTGCACCCGCGCGCGGTCGTATCGATTGATCCAGCGGTCGGCGATGGCATTGACGGGTTCGGCATTGAGGTAGTGCAGCTTCTCGCGGCCCTTGCGCACGGTGGTGACCAGGTTGGCGGCCTCCAGTACGGCCAGGTGCTTGCTGACCGCCTGCCGGGTCAGGTCGAGCTCCGCGCAGAGGTCGCGCAGGGTCTGACCATTGCGTTCGTTGAGGCTGTCCAGCAGTCTGCGCCGATTCGGGTCGGCCAGCGCCTTGAAGACCTCGTCCACCGGCACCTCACACCATCGCTATAGGCAACCCTTTGGTTGCGTAATCGAGAATAGGCAACCTAAGGGTTGCATGTCAAGGTTTGCCGACCGGTTTCCACGCTCCGCCGGGCATGACCGAAAAGGGCGAGTCGCAATTCCGTGCGCCGACCGGCATGATTTCGCTTGTGTTGCGCAGTTTTCAGGTGACGAATCATCGATCTCTCGCCGAACCGCAGGAATTGCGGCTGACCCGCGGAAGCAGCGGGGCCATCGCCACGCCGGTGACCGCCGTGTACGGGGCCGCCGCCACGGGCAAGACCGGCCTGGTCGACGGCCTGGACCGGATGCGCGATGCCGTACTCAACTCGGTCACCGGATGGGATCCCTACTCCGGGCCGGTGCGCACGCCGCATATCGGATTCGCCGATCGCCCTTCGGAATTCGTGGCGCACTTCGTGGCCGAGGGCTGCCCGTACACCTACGGGTTCAAGCTCGACAACGCCGATGTGAAAGCCGAATGGCTGCACTCGCATCCGCACAATCGCAAACGGGTGGTGTTCGAACGCTCCGGGGACGAGGTGCGCATCGGGCCCATGTTCGAGGCCGCGCGCTACGGGCTCGGCGCGGTGGTGCCGCTGGTGCGCCCGAATGCGCTGCTGCTCAGCCTCTCCGGGCAGTTGTACGCCGAACCCCTGGTGCCCGCCTACCGCTGGTTCCAATCGCTGCTGGAAGTGCAGTGCGGGCAACCGGATCCGGCCGAGATCGCGCATCGGGTGGGCGCGCACATCTCCCGCTCCACCGACCACGCCGTGCGCCTGCTCACCCTGCTGCGCGCCGCCGACCTCGGCATCACCGATCTGCTGCTGCCTACCGACGACCCCATGTACGCCGACTACCTGCGCGACCTGGACACCGATATCGCCGCCACCACCAAGGAGGTCGAGAACTGCACCATCTCGGCCAATTACGCCGAGGAGATGTTCCTCGAACACGGCATCACCATCACCCTGCTCCAGCGTGAACTCGCCAACCTCTACGCCGCGCGCGATGCCCTCTACTCCCGCATGGTCGCCCGCCGCGGCGTCGGCCTCGGCCTATCCCACGAAGGCATCGAGACCGCCTTCGACATCACCGACGAATCCAGCGCCACCCTCGCCATGCTGCGCCTGCTCCCGCCGATGCTCGACGCCCTCGACGCCGGCGGCGTCCTGGCCATCGACGATATCGACGCCCACCTCACCCCCGAGACCGCCGACAGCCTCATCCAGCTCTTCCAGAACCCGGAAACCAATACCCAAGGCGCGCAACTGGTCTTCACCACCGCCAACCGCACCCTGATCGATCGCGGCAACGGACGCTCACAATCCAAGCGCACCACCGTCTGGCAACTGCGCCGCGCCGAATTCGGCATGTCCGAACTCACCCCCCAATAACCCGCGCCGCCACCCCACCGGCCCTCCCCCGCCCTGCGCCTAGCATGGGGACATGCTGATGCAGTTCGTATTCCTACTGCTGATCGGTGGCGCCCTCGGCGCGACCCTCGCCTACTACTTCCGCGCCCGCAAAGGCGGCGCCCCGGTGGCGAACCCCGAATCCGGCACCCTCCACCTGACCGGCGTGAGCCCCCGCCCCGAAGCCCCCGGCGAGCAATACGTAACCCTCAGCGGCAGCATCTCCGGCCCCACCGTCGTCGCCCACGAGGTCTACGGCCGCTTCGCCTGGGACACCGGCCAATGGCCCTCCATAGGCGAGCAAATCCCCGTCGTCTACCCCGCGGGCAAACCCGACCGCTGGCAACTCGCCCACCCCGGGGCCCGCCCCTACTTCGGCACCAAACAGCCCCGCAACCCGCAGTAGCCGCCCAGGCTTATTCGATACTCGGCATGAACTCGGGCCGAAGGATGAGGTCCGCGACCGCGTCGCCGAGCTCTTTTCGAGCCCAGACTGCCAACCGATCTCGAACTTCGGTCACCTCAACTCGGTCCGCACGTTCGAGCCAGCGTCGCTGTGCCATATCCACCAAGGCGCGGCCTGCGCGACGAACATCGGTATCGATCGCGTAGGCGATGAAGACTGCGGGCGTCTGCGTTTCGATGATTTCCTTTCCGCCTTCGAGCTCATGGATGAGGGGGCGATCGCTGGTCACCAAAACCTCGGCGTGCGCGAATATCGCCGCCGCGACCACATGCCGGTCCTTCGCGTTGACCAGGCGAGGCACCGTGGCCTCGAACTCACCGGGCCACTCCACGAGGGCTTCCGGGAACGCACGATTCATGGCCTCGAACAACGCATCGCGGTTCCCGGAAGGCATCGACGCGGGAAGATGCCTAGCCACCTCATTCAAAACCTGTGCACTCCAGTAAATTTCGTACAGGCCTGCTTCGGCGAGGGTTAGCAGTAGGTCGCGCAATCGCGCCGGACCAGAACATTCGCATCCAGGAAGGCACGGACGTCACCGCACGGCCTCTCAGAAGTCGTCGTCGTACAGACCGGCTTCCCGAGAGATGCTCGACACGTCGTCCAGCGCCTGGGCGCGGTCGTGCCGGCGCTGCTCTCGATAGTCGAGAACCGTTTGTAGGGGGATCCTGCGATGGGTACCGCGGTACTCGGCGGCCAGGGTGCCGTCGTCGACCAGACGGCAGACGTAGGTCCTGGAAAGGCCCAACAGGTCGGCGGCGGCGGAAGTGGTGACCAATGTGTCCACCGGTGCGATTGCCACGCCGCGCCCCTCGCTCAGATGTTCCAGAAGCGCGGTCACCGCGGCTCGCACGCTGCGGGGCACGTGCATCGGCACGTCATCGATGACGATCGTCGATGTTTTGCGCTCCTTTTCGGCCCGCAGCGCGCCCAACGCCACCTGCAATTCCCGGCGGGCGGGTACGGGAAGGTCGGCTTCGACGCGGCAAACAGTCATGACACCAATCCCTCCGCATGGCGGCTCATCGGTCCATGGTCGCGCACAAACGACACAAACGCAACCAAGATCAGTCGAAGGTGAGGGCTTCGGGTTCGTCGGCGTAGGCGTGGGCGGTTTCGGCGGCGAGGGTGAGGGCTTGGCGGGCCCAGGTGAGGGGGGCGGTGGCGAGGCCGCAGGCCGGGGAGACCTGGATTTGGTCGGCCAGGCGGCGGCGGGGGAAGCCGAGGCGGTCCATCAGGCGGACGCCGGGTTCGGCGATTTCCTTCCAGGTGGGGGGTTTGGCGGGGGCGGTGGTGGGGACGAGGCCGAGGACGAGGTATTTTCCGGCGTCCAGGGATTCGCCGATGCCGTCCAGGTCCTTGGTGGCGATGGTGGCCAGGTCGAAACCTATTGCGGCCGCGCGGGTCTTGCGGAGGAAGGACAGGGCGGGGGGTTCGGCGCAGGAGTGGATCAGGACCGGGTGGGTCTGCTGGTCGATCAGCGCGTCCAGGATGTGCAGGGCCTCGGGTTCGGGCATGGGCCGGATGGTGTTCATGACGCTGGGGCCGCGCAGGGAGCCCGCGAGGACCGCGTTCAGGAGGGGTTCGTCGAGCTGGATGAGAACATCGGCGCCGAGGCGTTTGGATACCTCGGCGGCATGGTTCCGCAGGCCCTCGGCGAGGGATTCGGCGAGATCGCGCAGGGCGCCGGAGTCGGTGAGGACGCGATGGCCGTGCGGCAGTTCGACTTCGGCCGCCAGCGTGAGCGGGCCGGCCACCTGGAGCTTCACCGCATGGCCGGTGCCCGCGAGACCGGCTGTCTCCCAGGATTCTTCGAGCGCGTCGAGGTCGGTGCGCAGCAGATCGCGGGCGCGGCGGGCGACCGCGCCGGGGCGGGTCGCCAATCGGTATCCGCGGGTGGTGCTGTCGAAACGCATATCCACCAGCAGTCCGGAGACGCGGCCGATCATGTCCGCGCCGACGCCGCGCGCGGGCAACTCCACCAGGTGCGGCAGATCGCCGAGTTCGCCCACCACCGTGGCGGCGGCTTCGCGCGGATCGGTTCCGGGCCAGGAGCCGACACCGGTCGCGATCCCGCCGCGCAGTCCCGGCGTGGTTCGTTGTTCGTCACTCGCCACGCCGCTGCCACTCACTCGTGCGTCCCCGTTTCGTCGCGCCGCTCCGGTTTCCGCTGATCACGTATGCGATCGAGCTCCTCCGGCAGCTGATTCCGCATGTCGTTCGATTGGTTCGAAAGTTGATTCCACACTTCGATCGGGTCGGTCGGCCGCAGTTGATCGCGCCGGTCTCGCGCCTGCTCCGCCGCTTCCCGGCAGCTCACGCCCGGGTCCGTCACGCTCCCGGGCAGAATCCGCCGTTTGGGCCGCCCCGGCCGCCGTCGAATCACTGCTCCCACACCAGAATCCGCTGCCCGCACCAGACGGGACGCGAGAGCTACCCGCATCCCCGGTGCGACGAATCGCCGCACATCCACGGCATCCAAGTTACCCGTGCGCGGCGGTCGAGGGTCGGTGGTCGTGGATCGAAGGCAACGCTCGGCGGTCACCGGGCGTTGTCCGCCAGTTCGGCCGCCCGCGCCTGCGGTTCGCGTTCGGTGCCGGAAATGGTTCCGCTGCCGAGCACTTCGTCGCCGGAGCTGTCGGGGCGGTAGAGCACCACGGCCTGGCCCTTGGCAACACCGGTGAGCGGTTCCCGCAGGCGAACCACCAGGCCGCCGTCGACGGGTTCGGCGACGGCGGGCGCGGTGCCGCCGTGCGCGCGCACCTGCACGATGCATTCGATCGGACCGTCCGGGGTGGCACCGGAAGTCCAGATGGCGCGGTCGGCCAGCACCGTCCAGACCTCGAGGTCCTGCACGGAACCGACGCTGACGGTGCCGGATTCGGGGTCGATGCCGGTGACGTAGCGGGGCTTGCCGTCGGCGGCCGGACCGGGCAGGCCCAGGCCCTTGCGCTGACCGATGGTGAAGCCGTGCACGCCGTCGTGATCGCCCAGCTTGGTGCCGTCGGAGTCGACGACCGCGCCCGGGCGGATACCGATCTTCGCGCCGAGGAAGGCGCGGGTGTCACCGGAGGGGATGAAGCAGATGTCGTGGCTGTCGGGCTTGTCGGCCACGGCCAGCCCGCGCTCGGCGGCCTCGGCCCGGATCTGCGGCTTGGGGGTGTCGCCGACCGGGAACATGGCACGCGAGAGCTGGTCGGCGGTGAGCACCGCGAGCACGTACGACTGATCCTTGTCGGCGTCGACCGCGCGGCGCAGCACGCCGTCTTCGAGTCGCGCGTAATGCCCGGTGACGACGGCATCGAACCCCAGCGCCACCGCGCGATCCGCGAGCGCCGAGAACTTGATCTTCTCGTTGCAGCGCAGGCACGGGTTCGGGGTCTCGCCCGCGGCATAGGCGGCGACGAAATCGTCGATCACGTCTTCCTTGAAGCGGTCCGCGAAATCCCAGACGTAGAACGGGATTCCGAGCACATCGGCGGCGCGGCGCGCATCACCGGCGTCCTCCTTGGAGCAGCAGCCGCGCGATCCGGTGCGCAGCGTGCCCGGGGACGCCGACAGCGCCAGGTGCACCCCGACCACCTCGTGTCCGGCATCGACGGCGCGGGCGGCCGCCACCGCGGAATCCACACCACCACTCATCGCGGCAAGTACTCGCATCTAGAAGCCTCCCTTCGCTCCGGCCAGTCCGGCCGCCTTCGCCCGCTCCACCACCTGCGGCAACGCGGCCAGCAGGGCATCGATATCGGCGTCGGTCGAATTGTGTCCCAATGAAAATCGCAGTGATCCGCGCGCCAGCGCCGGTTCCACGCCCATGGCCAGCAGCACATGGGAAGGTCCGGCGACACCGGCGTTGCAGGCGGATCCGGTCGAGCATTCGATCCCGGCGGCGTCCAGCAGCATCAGCAGCGAATCGCCTTCGCAGCCGGGGAAGGTGAAGTGGGCGTTGCCCGCCAGCCTGCGGTCGCCGGTCGCACCGTTGAGCACCGCGTCCGGGAACGCGTCCTGGACGCCGGCGATCAGCCGATCCCGCAGCCGCTCGAGCTGGGCGGTCCGCGCCGGCAGTCCCGCGACGGTCTCGCGGATCGCGGCGGCCAGCCCGGCCGCCCCCGGCACATCCGAGGTCCCCGACCGCAGATCGCGCTCGTGCCCGCCGCCGTGCAGCAGCGGCACCGCCCCGACCTGCCGTCCCAGCAGCAGCACCCCGACCCCGTGCGGCCCGCCGACCTTGTGCCCCGCGAAACTCGCGGCGGCCAGTCCGCTGCGCCCGAAATCGATCGGCAATTGCGCGGCGGCCTGCACCGCGTCGCTGTGCATCGGCACATCGAATTCCTGTGCCACCGCCGCCAATTCGGCGATCGGCTGAATGGTCCCGACCTCGTTATTGGCCCACATGACGCTGACCAGCGCCGCGTCCTCGGCATAGGTGGCCAGGGCTTCGCGCAGCGTGCGCGGCGAGACGACGCCGTCGGCGTCCACCTCCAGCCAGGTCACCTGTGCGCCCTCGTGCTGTTCCAGCCATTCCACGGTATCCAGCACCGCGTGATGCTCGACCGCGCTCACCAGAATCCGGTTCCGCTTCGGATCGGCATCCCGCCGAGCCCAGAAGATCCCCTTGACCGCGAGATTGTCGCTCTCGGTCCCGCCGCTGGTGAAGATCACTTCGGAGGGCCGCGCGCCGAGCCCGGCCGCGATCGACTCCCGCGATTCCTCCAGTGACCGCCGGGCCGCCCGCCCCGACCCGTGCAACGACGACGCGTTCCCCGCATGCCCCAGGACAGCCGTCATCGCCTCGATGGCGACCGGGAACATGGGTGTAGTGGCCGCGTGATCGAGGTAGACCGTCTGGGCACCGACCGGACCCGGGAAAGCCGACTTCATGACCGATAAAGCCTATCCCATCGTTGACCTGCGCAACCTTGGGGTATCTCCCCGCCGTCCACGCCTTCGTGCGTTCCTGCACGCCCTGTGGGCAACTCCCCGCTCGGCGTCCGGTATTCCCCGGATCTTCGAACCGGTGTCCGGTAGCGCCCCTGGATTCGGGGGGCGAGGAATTGGGGGACGGGAAATCATCGCGGAGTCCCTCGGGGTCGCGGGGACGGTGCTTAGACTCACGACCGGATGAAAGATTTTCGTTTCAGATTTTTGCGTGAGGTTGCCATGAGGGCTTGGGTCGCGATGGCGTTGGCGGTCGCCGCTTCGGTGAGCGGGGTGGCCGGTACGGTCGCCGCCGCCCCGGCCGAGGGGAAAGAACTTGTGGTGCTGGGGGATTCGTTCAGCGCCAATGAGTGGGTGACGCAGGCGCAAGGATCGGAGTGCCGGCACGGCGCGACCTCGTGGCCGACGCGATTGAGTAACGCGATGGGGGTGGCGGGGAGCGCGGACTATCTGGATGTTTCGTGTCCGGGGGCCGCCATCGACACTCCGCCGAGTTACACCGCGGGCTGGGAGGCGAAGCAGGCGGATGGGGCGGGGGCGTTCGGGCCTCGAACCAAGCTGGTGGCCTTGCAGTTCGGACTGAACGATCGGTGGGGATCGAACGAGGCGACCCTGTGGTACGCGCTGCAACAGTGCGTGCTCGACTTGGTCCGGGGGTGCGGGGCGGACGCCGCGGTGGCGGGGCGCGGGATGGACGCCAGCGAGGTCACCGGGGCGCGGTATGCCGAGCGGCTGCGCAACGTGGTCACGTATGTGAAGTACTACGCGCCGAATGCCCGCATCGTGCTGGTCGGCTATCCGGAGCTGTTCCGCACCGGTCAGGATGCGGTGTGCTTCAGCGCCTTCGGCGTGTTGCGGTTCGTGCAGCCGCGCGGGCAGGCGGCCATCGACGCGGTGAACCGGCTGGATCAGGCGCAGCGGGAGGCGGCGCGGGTATTGGGGGTGGAGTTCTTCGATGCGCGAGCGGCGACGGCGGGGCACGGGTTGTGCTCGGAGCAGTCGTGGATCAACGACTATCAGGACCCGCGGGATCCGGGGGCGATTCCGTTTCACCCGTCCGCGCGCAGTGATGAGGCGGTGGCGGCGGGGATCTACCAGCAGGCCGGCCGCTGACGACGCACCGGCCGGCCGGCCTCGCTCAGAAGGAGCAGTCGGTGGTGCGGCCCGCCCAGCCGCCCTTGAGGAACTGGATCACGGCGCAGAAGATGTCGGCCGAGGACGATCCGGTGGCGATGGGGGCCGCGTGGCTCGGGGCGGCAACGGTTTCGGCGGAGGCCACGCCGGCCGATCCCATCAGTCCGGCGGTGATGGCGGCGACAGCTACGAGCTTCTTCATCAGGCATCCTTTGCGTCGGTTACGAATAGTTGCTGATGCTTACATACCCAGTCGGCGAGAATCATTACTGTTGCTACTGAAAACATTTGCGACAGAGTCGCTTTGATCGGCCGCCAGATGCGCCTCGATGGCCTTGACCGAAGTGCCGATGCCGTCCTCCGAATCGATCAGCGCACCCAGCCGGGCGGCGTTGGCGCGCAGCTCGGGATCGGTGGTGGCGGCGCGCAGGGCGTCGGCGAGGGCGTCGGCGGTCAGGTCGCGTAGTGGGATCGTGCGGGGGCTGACGCCGAGGTCGAGCAGGCGCTGCGCCCAGTATGGCTGATCGACGCCGCCGGGTATGGCGACGGCGGGTACGCCCGCGCGCAGACCCGCGGCCGTGGTGCCCGCGCCGCAGTGGTGAACCACGGCGGCCATGCGCGGGAACAGCCAGTCGTGCGGCACATTGCCGATGGTCAGCACGTCGGCGTCCTCGACATCCAGTCGCAGCCAGCCGGATTGGACGATGCCGCGCACCCCGGCTCGCCGCAGCGCCGCCGCGACGATCGCCGAGAGGTCCGCACGGTGTTCCACACCGTCGGTGGTGCTGCCGAAGCCGATGAAGACCGGGGGCGGTCCGGCCGCGAGGAATTCGGTGAGGGCGGCGGGCGGCTCCCAACCGAGCGGGCGGGGCGTCCACCAGTAGCCCGCGACCAGGCGATCCGGCGGCCAGTCCGGGGGCAGCTGGATCACATGGGCCGAGAAGCCGTACAGCACGAACTTTTCGGATTCCCGGAAGCGGGATTCCAGCTCCGCGGTGCCGATTTCGGGCAGACCCAGCTCGGCCCGCACGGCGTGTCCGGCCGCGGCGGCCCGGGGATCCATGGGGCCGTGCCCGAAATCGCCGGTGGGGAAGAACCGCAGGCCGATCACCGGGATCGATTTGAGTTCGGCGAGTGAGAAACTGGCGAGCTCGACCGCCATTCCGGTGAGCAGGGCGTCGGCGGGCTGATCGCGGACCGCGTCGATCACGCCGCGACTGAGCACCCGCAGGGTGTGCACCCAGTCCGACAGTTCCGCTTCGTGCTGTCGCGGGTTGTCGGGGTCGAAGTCGAAACCGGGTGCCATGTAGAGGTATTCGAGCCCGCAGCCGGTGACCAGGTCCTCGAAGAGCGGGTGGGCGGCGAAGGCGACGTCGTGTCCGGCGGCCTGCAAGCCGACGCCGAGCCCGACCAGGGGCGCGACATCGCCGTGGGTGCCGACCGCGATGATGATCAGTCGCAATGGTCAGCCCCTGCCCAGCGCGGCCATATGCGCTTCGATGGCCTTGACCGCCGCACCGGCGCCGTCCTCCTGGGCGATGGCCGCCCCGAGGCGAGCGGCATTGGCCCGGTACGAATCGTTTTCGGTGAGGGCGCGCAACGTCCCGACCAGATGGTCGGCGGTCATCTTGCGCAGCGAAATCGTTCCGGGGCTCACCCCGTGATCGATCAGCCGCTGCGCCCAGAACCCCTGATCCGCCTGCCCGGGCACCCCGGCGGCGGGAATCCCGGCCAGCAGGCTCGCCGAGGTGGTGCCGGCTCCCGCGTGATGGATGGCCGCCGAGATCCGCGGGAACAGCCAGTCGTAGGGCACGCTGCCGATATTGAGCACCTCGTCGCCGGTGATGTCGAGTTCCAGCCAGCCCGATTGCACCACCGCCCGGCCGCCGAAGCGCCGCAACGCCGCGTTGACGATCGCCGACATCTCTTCGCGTTTGCCCGAACGCGCCGTGGTGCTGCCGAACCCGATGAAGACCGGCGCCGGACCGGCCGCCAGGAAATCCACCAGTTCGGCGGGTGGTTCCCAGTCGGCGGGGCGCGGCGGCCACCAGTAGCCGACGACCTCCTCTCCTCGCCGCCAATCGTGCGGCCGGGGCGAGACGGCGGGCGAATAGCCGTGCAGGATCAGCCATTCCGCCGCATCGCGCCGCCGCCGCAGCTCCCGCACCGGCACCCGGGGCAGGCCCAGATCGCGGCGCAGATCGGCGATGATATTGCGGAAGATGAAGTCGTAGAGCCCGGCTCCGAGGTCGGCGATCCGCCGGTTGCCCCAGCCGCCGAGCGAGCGTGCCCCACCGCACAGCGCGGGCTGGAACTCCGCGGTCGCCGATTGCGGAGAGAGCCGCATGCCGATGGCCGGAATACCTTTCGCCTCCGCCAGCGCGTGCCCGGCCGCCTCCGACATGGGGGTGATGAGCAGCGCGTCGGCGGGTTCGTCGATGAGCGCCTCGATCACGGTCTCGTTCAGGAAGCGCTGTCCGCTCGGCCGGGCCAGGGTCTTGGCGCGTTCGTGATGCAGGAAGTTCGGGTCGGCCGGGTCGATCTCCAGGTCGGCGCCCATCACCCGCAGGTCGAGTCCGGCATCGAGGACCATCTGCTTGTAGATGCAGTGTGCCGCCATCACGACCTCGTGCCCCGATTCCTGAAGCCGCACTGCGACATCCAGCAGCGGCGCGAAATCTCCGCGTGTTCCGATGGGGGCGATGATGAATCTGCTCATCCGAGTTCTCCGCTCAGGTGTGCTTCGATGACCTTGACCGCCTGCCCCACACCGTCTTCCGCGGCGATGGCGGCGGCGAGCCGGGTGGCGTGGTGCCGCAGGGTCTCGTCGGTGGTGGCGCGCTGGATCGCCGATGCCAACCGGCCCGCCGAGAGTTTCGGATGCGGGATCGTGGCCGCGCTGACACCGAGGTCGAGCAGGCGCCGCGCCCAGAACGGCTGATCGGAGTAGAGCGGCACACCGATCGCGGGCACCCCGGCGCGCAGTCCGGCGGCGGTGGTGCCCGCGCCGCAGTGGTGCACGACCGCCGCGGTCTGCGGGAACAGCCAATCGTGCGGCACATCGCCGATGGTCAGCACATCGTCACCGTCGACATCCAGTTGCAGCCAGCCGGATTGGACGATGCCGCGCACGCCGGCCCGGCGCAGCGCCTGGCCGACCAGCTCGGAGATCTCGGCGCTGCGCGTGGCACTCTCCACCACGCTGCCGAAACCGATGAATACCGGCGGCGGCCCGGCGCCGAGGAACTCCAGCAGTTCCCCGGGCGGTTCCCAGGCGATCGGCTGCGGCGGCCACCAGTAGCCGGTCACTTCCAGCCCGCGCCGCCAATCGCCGGGGCGCGGCACCACCGAGGTCGAAAACCCGTGCAGGATCAGCCATTCCGCGGCCGTGCGCCGCCGTCGCAATTCGTGGCTCGATGCCTTGGGCAGGCCCAGTTCCCGCCGGAAGGCCGCCACCGGTCCGGCATAGAACTTGTCGAGCGCCCAGCCGCCGATATCCGCGGCGAGCCGATTGCCGAGCGGCCCGAACGAACGCGGTCCCATGGCGCTGGGCGGATGCGCGCTCGTCGCCGACATGGGCTGGAACCGCAAGCCGATGGCCGGAATGCCCTTGGCCTCCGCGAGCTGGAACCCGGCGAGCTCGGTCAACTGGCCCAGCAACAACGCGTCCGCGGGTTCGTCGCGCAGCGCCGCGATCATCCCCTCCCCCATCGCCCGAACCCCGCCGGGCGAACCGAAGGTCCACTCCATCTTGCGTTTGTCGGTGATGTCGGCGCTGGTCATATCGAAGTCGAGATTGGTTGCCATCGAACGGAATTCGAGTCCCGTCCCGGTCACCAGCTCCGCGAACATATCGTGCGCGGCCACCAGCACGTCGTGCCCGGCATCGCGCAGCCCCGCGCCCAGCCCCAGCAGCGGCGCGATATCGCCCCGGCTGCCGATGGCGGCGATGATCAGCCTGCTCACGCGATCTCCACCGTCTCGAGAATGGACAGCCAGCGCGTCACGATGGCGTCCACCCGCTCCGCGCCCAGCGCGCCCTCGGGCGAATGCACCGAATAGTGCACCTGCTCTACGCCTTCCGGCTTGCTCGACCCGAGGAACATGCTCAGGTCGAACATGGTCAGCCGCGCCTGTTCCCGCGAATGCGCGTCCGGAATCCACACGCCCACATCGCCGGTGAAGTTGAAGTAGAACTTCGGGAAGTTGAATTTCACGAACTCGGGCCAGCTTTCGGGGTGATGCCAGCACAGCAGCGTGAAGTCCTCCGGGTGCTCCGGATATCCGGCGACGGCATCGCGCAGCCGCGCCGCGAGATCCCCCGCGAAAGGCCGTACCAGCCAGGGATAGTCGTCGGAGAGCCAAGCCACGGTGCGGGCCAGGTCGGTACCGGGCCGCAGCCGGCTGTAGCGACCGTGCTTCTGCACCTGGATGGGCCGCGCCACCCCGGTCACGTCCTCGATGGCCAAACCCAGTGCGATGAGCAGGATTCGGGTGTAGCTGGCGTCGAAGGCGGCCGGCAGTGCGGTCAGCAGCCGCTCGGCCAGCGCACCGTCGATTACGCCGTCGACGTGCGCCGCCGCCGGAGTAGCCGCCCGCACCGGCAGATTGGGCTCGCTGTCGCTGGTGGACAACCAGTAATCGAGTTCGCCCGCCCGGCTGGGGGCGAGATCGTCGAGGAAGGTCGCCCATTCCGAGCCGGTGGTGACTTCGGGCTGCAACGAAATCGGTTCGCCCGCAGCCCATTGCCGCGTATAGGTCGCCACGTCGTCCCACAGCACCCACATGGCCACCCCGTCGATGGCGATGTGATGGGCGGTGAGCAGCAGAATGCCGACATCGTAGGAGCGCGTGAACAGTACGGCGGTCACGATCTTGCCGGCGGCCGGATCCAGGCGCAGATTGTTCTTCGCCGACTCCTCCTCCATCAGCGCCACCAGCTTGTCGGGTTCCAGCCCCTCGATATCGATGGCCCGCACACCGATCCGCTCGAGGTCGACCACCCCACCGGACGCGGCCTCGATCAGGCACCCGGGCGGTTCCCCGTAGCTGTATCGGCTGCGCAGGGATTCGTGCTCGTCGACGATCGCGTTGATCATCACCCGCGCATCGTCCAAGCCCATGGCCACCGGAACCGGGCAGGGAATGGTGATTCCGAAGACGGCCGGGTTCGCATCCCAGACCAGGAAGCGTTTGGCGGCGGCGGTCAGCCGCCCGGGACGCGGTGCTGTCATGTCTTGTCCAATCGGTAGAGGCGGCTCAGACCGCGGTGATATTGACCGGCCGCCGGTCCGGCATGAGCGCGTTGTCGAGCGCGATGACGGCTCCGGCGGTGAGTTCCTGGACGCGTCCGGCGCGCCACAGTTCGAGGGGCGTGTGCGCACCGAAGTAGGCGCTGGCCAGTTCGACCGGCCCGACCCGCACATCGGGCGCGGTGCCCGCCGGCGCGGGCGCCCAGCGGCCCTGCCCCGCGGTGACCTCGAGGCCGAACAGCCCCGAGCCCATGCCGTAGGGATCGGTCACCTCGATCACCCCGTGGAAGTCGGCCCGATAGGAGCGCCGCTCGAACGCCTTGGGCGCGTCGAGAATGAACATGCGCAGCTCGGCCCCCACCCCGGTGACGGCGGTGACGCGCGGATCCTCGAACAGCAGCGGGGTCGGGTCGTCGACGGCGGTTTCGAGGTGGATCTCGGCGTATTCGGTGTGCCCCAGCAGGCACCGCAGCAGTTCCCGGTGCGCGGCGGCGGTGAGCGCGCAGAAGTCGCGCACCCGCACCACGTCGCCGATCAGGTCGTACAGCACGTACCCGTCCGGATGCACGATGACGAACGATTCGTCGTCGAAGGTCGCGGCCCAGAAGTGCGCGCCGCGATCCAGCGCTCCGGGCGTGCTCCGCTGCCAGCGCTCGTAGATCTCACGGATCAGCGGCCGCGCCGCGCCGGGTCGCGATTCCCGGCACCAGCCCGAATCCGGCTCCCCCGCCAGGAGTTTCGCGCGCCGCCGGTCGATGCGCAGCGACCGGGTGTGCGCGGCGGGTCCCGCATAACCGTAGTGCGCGCCCGGACCGGGTGCGCCGCCGAAGACGTCCGCCTCGAATTCATTGGCGATATACAGCGTTTCGGCTTGCAACCGGGCGTAGATGCCCCGCTTCTGATGGGTCGGCGCGATCAGCCCCTGTGCACAGACGGCGGCCCGCAACTGCCCGCCGCCGGGCGCTGTGATCCGCATCCGCAACACCGCGAGGCTGCCGACCAGGAACGGCGCGTCCGGATCCGAGACATCCTCGGCGACAGCGATATCGGAGAGCCGGAACTGCCGCCGCCAGCTGTCGAGGTCCTTGGCCCGCACACCCCCGAACGCCCGGTCGTAGGCGTCGTGCAGGGCGTCCCAGTCGTTCTCGTGTGCCCGGCGGACGCGCAATCCGTCCATGTCCACGCTCTGCCAGCGGGCCATCAGATCCACGGTGGTCATACGCCAACACCTTTCGTCGTGAGTGAATCGGCGTGGAAGCGCACCTTTTCCAGGGCCGTGAGAATGTCCTCGACCTCGGTGCGCGCCCCGAGCAGCACACTGTGATGCAGCAGCAGGGTGTGGTCGCGGTAGTGATCGGCGGCGGGGAACCCGCGTCCGGCCGCGCGTTGCACGGCGGGATTCCAGAAGCGGGCGAAGCGCGGTTTGGTGTGCGGGCGCAGCAGGGCGCTGCGATGCAGCGGCACGCGCGGCGGGTAGACCTTGGTGCCGAGTTCGGCGGTCAGCGCGGCCGCCACGGCTTCGATGGGCGCGCCCGCGAAAGTGCCCGGGTCGAAGCGGATTCCGTACTCGTAGACGGCACGCCGATCGACCTTTACCGGTACCGGTATCGGCCGCAGGCCCGCGATGGCGTCCAGTCCGGCTTCCAGCTCCCGGGCGCGCAGTTCCCGATGCGCGTGCTGGGCGTCGAGGCGGGGCAGCTGATCCAACAGCACCGCCGCCGTCAGTTCCGGCATGCAGTAGTTCGCGCCCATGATGTCGCCGCGTTCGACCAGTTCGTACTCGCCCGGCATCGGATCGTGCTCGGCGTAGCCGCGAGAGTCGGCGCGCAGCAGCAGCATTCGCTGATACAGCTGGTGCCGGTCGGTGATCACCGCCCCGCCCTCCCCGCCGGCCAGGGTTTTGGCGGCGCCGAGACTGAACACACCGGCATTGCCGAAGGTGCCCACCGCCTGTCCCGCCCAGCGGGTGCCGTGCGCTTGGGAGCAGTCCTCGATGAGCGGGATGCCTTCGGAGAGCGTGGCGGCGAGCACCTGGTCCAGGTCGACGGCCGTGCACGCCAGATGGACCGCGATCACGGCCCGGGTACGCGCGGTGACCGCCGCGCGAATCGATTCGCCGGTGACGCAACCGGATTCGGCGTCCACATCCACCAGCACCGGCACCGCGCCGACCCGCAGCACCGCCGTGGCGGGTGCGACCCAGGTCAGTGCCGGGACGATCACCTCGTCGCCGGGGCCGATGCCGAGCGCTTCCAGCGTGATCACCAGCGCACTGGAGCCGTGATCGACGCTCACCCCGTGGGCCGCGCCGTTGTAGCGCGCGAAAGCCGCCCCGAACAACCGTTCCCGGGACTTTCCACCCTGCGGGCTGTACCAGCTGACCGACCAGCGATCCGAGCGCAGAGCCGCCAGCACCGCCCGTTCGGTGTGCTCGTCGTGCTGGGGCCAGCGCGGCCATGCCGCGGCCGCCCGGACCGGTCTCCCACCGTCTATCGCCAGCATGATCGCTACCCCACCGCCGGGAGCACGGGCGCCGCGCGCCGCGACAGCACGTCCAGTGCCGCGCGAATCTCACTGCGGGACACCGGCACCAGGGGCAGGTCACCGGTCATGGCGGGCCGGCCGAGCGCCCGCAGCAGCACGAACGGCACGCTGTCGGCCCGCGGCTCCAGGTACCCCTTCTTGTTGTCGTCGGCGATCACCCGCAGCACCTCGTCGATGCGCACGGTGCCCGGCAGATACGGTTCCACGCCCAGCCCGGTCACGATCTCGTAGTGCCGGCTCACCGCATCGTCGGACAGCCAGCCGCGCGCGTGCGAGATATGCGCCGCCACCAGCATTCCCAGTGCGATGGCCACCCCGTGCGGCACCCCGTCCGCGCCCCGCGCCCGATGGTCGCACAGCTCGATGGCGTGCCCGGTGGTGTGCCCGTACTCCAGCACCAGCCCGCTCCGCCGCTCGAAGGTATCGTCCTGGGTGACCGCCGATTTGGCCTCGATGCTGGCCTCCAGGAGCCATGCCAGCGCCGGTGGCGCACCCAGGTCACCGCCCGCGATAACCGCCCGCAGTCCCTCGATCGATTCCGGCCGAATGGCCAGGCAATTCTTCGCCATTTCGCAGAGTCCCGAACGTAATTCGCGAATCGGCAAGCTGGTGAAGAACCGCACATCGGTATACACGGCGGTCGGCGCGTAATACGTGCCGAGGCTGTTCTTGCCGACCGGACTGTTTATCGCCTGTTTCAGCGAAAGCACCGAATCCATCGCGGCAATGGTGGTGGTGGGCACATGCACCAGGCGCACGCCGCGAAACAGCAGGCTCGCCATCAGCCCGGCCAGATTGCCCGGCACCCCGCCGCCGAAGGACACCACCACCGAGCGCCGGGTGGCCCCGGCCGCCAGTGCCGTCTCGAGGTGCCCGGACAGGCAGGACAGGGTTTTCATGGATTCGCCCGCGGGCTGGGTGAGCACCACGGACGGGGTCCGCTCGCCCAGTCGCGCCAGCACTCCGGCGTACAACTCCGACACCTGATCATCGGTCACCACCACGAGCAGATCGGCCCCGAGCCCGGCCAGCCCGTCGGCGATCTCACCGACGCAGTCGGCCCCGAAAAAGTAGGGAAAGGAGCGGTCACCGATTCGAATGATGCGCGAATGCAATCCCGAGCTTTCCGGCCACGTTGAATTCACCAAGCAAATATCGAATGCGAAGTGGCGCACGGCAACCGCTCGGATACCCCAGTCATGACCTCACCCGCTGCCCGGTACCACCGGCCGAATATCCGGCCGCGGCGGTACCACCGGCGGTGGTGGTGCGATATTGCGCACACCCTCGGAAGTGTCGAACCTCCGGACAGAACCACAACGGATGCTTATCCTGGCGAATGATCTTGCGTGAAGGGAGATCCGTTGGTAGACAGCACCGTTGGCGGCAATACGCCCGCGCTACGCGCCCCCACCCTGGCCGAGTTCGTCCGCGAACGCCGGTCCCGCGCCACCGGCCGCCATCCCGCCGGGCTCACCCGCAAGGAACTCGCCGAGGCCACGCACGCCAGCCTCGGCTATATCGCGAAGATCGAACAGGGCGAGGCGCTCAATCCCAGTGCCGCGATCCTGGATTCGCTGGCCACCGTGCTGGAGCTGGATGTGGCGGCCCGGGTGCACCTGTATCACCTGGCGCAGCAGCGCCCACCCGAGCCGGTGCCGCCGCTGCGCGCCCCCGACAGCGCCATCCGCACCACCTTGCGCGCGCTGGAACCGCATCTGGCCGCCGCGCTGGACCACGGCTGGCGAATCATCGACCACAACACCGCTTTCGGCGCGGCCCTGCCCGGCCTGACCCCGGGCAGTCACGTGCTGCGCTGGATGTTCACCGATGCGCGCGCCCGCATCGTGGTCGAGGAGTGGGAGCGCGAGGCCACGCTGCTGGTCGGCCGGTTCCGCTCCTACGCCGCGTTCGCACCCGACCGCGACGATGTCGAGTCGGTGCTGCGGGATCTGGAGCGCCAGCCCGACTTCCGCCGCCTCTGGGCCGCCGGGCATGTGCGTCTGGGCCGGCCCGACCCCGACTTCGCGCTCCGCGATCCGCGCACCGCGACGGTCTCCGAGGTCCGGGTGCAGCGTTATCGCGGGACCGCCCCCGGCCCCGCGCACCAGCTGTTCATCGGCCTCACCGGCCCCGCGGAATCACCCGGGTAGACCGGCCAGGAATTCGCGCAGCAGGGCGTTGACCTCCGCCGGATGCGTGAGGTTCGGCGTCATGGCGGCGCCGATCACGGTGTGTGTCCGGGCCGGTCCGCCGAAGGCCGCCGCCAGCTGCGCGGTTTCGAACGGCCGCGCGGAGTGATCGCTGTCCCCGCGAATCACCAGCGCCGGGCAGGTGATCTCGCTCAGCAGCTCCACCACCGAATCCCGGTTGATCGAGCACTCCGCGGCCATCCGGGTCCGGTGCCGGTTACCGGCGAGCCATTTGTCCCGCCACGGCTGCTGATCCTCGGCGGTGCCGCCGATCATGAGCGAGGCCACCATGCGCGCGGTCGCCGCGAACGGCGTGCCCACCGTCCAGGCCTCGATCACCTCGGTGTAGCCCACCCGGCGTTGCGCGTCCATGGCGACCGCGGTGGAGCTGATGGTGATCACCCCGTCCACCCGCGGCCGCGCCAGCAGGGCCATTCGCAGGGCGGTGAACGCGCCGTGCGAAACCCCGCCCACCACCACCTTTTCCAAGCCCAGCTCGTCCACCACCGCCCAGGCGTCGCGCGCCAGGTCCCAGTAGCTGAACGGTCCACCGTCGTCGGTGCTCGCGCCGTGCCCGCGCGAATCGATGGTGATCACCCGGTATTCCGGCGTCAGCTCCGCCACCTGCGCCGCGAACATCTCCTGATCCATGAACAGGCAGTGCCCCAGCACTATCGCCCGTCCCCCGCCCCCGGTATCGCTGTAACTGACCTGCACGCCCCCGCGCGTGACGAACGGCATCTACCAACTCTCCAGTGTCGCTTGCGGACCCCCGACGCTATCTGAAAATGAAAGCTTCCACACGACACCAGTATTCGGGTCGATCGCCCCGCCTCACGCCGTGCGCTGCGCCCCGCGTTTGATCACCAGCGCCACGTGCAGCCGGGAGGGGCAGTCCAGCTTCGCCATCACCTGGCGCAGATGGTTGACCACCGTCCACTCGGCAATCCCCAAGCGGCTGGCGATCATGCGGTTGGTCATGCCGTCGGCCACCAGCAGCGCGATCTCCAATTGCCGCTTGGTCAGCCGGGAGATGGGCGAGTCGCAGTCGTCGGCGGCCAAGGCCGGGGCCGACAGCGCGTAGGCGACCGCCTCGTCGATGTCGAGCACCGATCCGATGGTGGAGATGGCCGGATCCGCGCTGTCGGCGGGCGATTTCGCCGCATCGACGTGATCGGTGAGCTGCGGCAGCGCGTAGGTGTCGCGAATCCAGTGCGCGGCCGCGGAGATTCGATGGACCTGCTCGGAGTACTCCTGGCCCGCGGCGTGATACGCGCGGGCACAACCCTCCAGCGCGGTGACCAGCTCGATCAGGTGCTGCTCGGGGTCCGGGGCGCGCAGCACCAGATGGAACACCTCGAGGGCGTGCTGCGGGGCCTGGGCGCGCAGCAGCGTCCGCCCGAGCGCGCCGAGCATGCCGAGCCGATCCCGGCTGTGCGGCAAGGCCATTGCCCGATCACGCAGTGCCGGCCAGCCCTCGTCGTCCCCCTGCGCGCCGTCGAGTTCGACCAGCGCCTCGATCAGCTCGCCCACCTCCCGTTCCCCCGCCGGGCGTTCCGCGTCGAGCGGCGCGGCGGCGAGCAGCGGCCGGGCCAGCTCCGGCTTGCCGATCTCGTGGTAGGCCAGCGCCAGACATCGCGCCAGGCCGGGGTCGCCGCTCTCGCCCGCCGCCGCCAGCAATCCGACCGCGTCGTGAAACCGTCCCGACCGCAGGGCCCAGCGGCCCAGCAGGTCCCGGCAGGCCGTGGCCACCGTGGCGTCCGCGCCGGACAGCAGGCCCGCCAGGAGGGTCTCGGCATAGATCAGCATGCGGCGTTCGATCCAGACGTCCTCCAGCTCCCACAGCAGCCGCACCGCGCGCTCGCCCGAGCCCGCTTCGATCAGATAGTGCACGGTGGCGAGGAGATCGGGCAGCCAGCGATCGGCCAGCGGCACGGCGGCGGCACGGCCGTGCGGCTGCGCGAGCAGGCGCGCGATCTCGGTGCCGAGCTGGCAGATGCCGTCCGCGCGCACCGCTCGAACGCATTGCGCGCGTCCGGTATCCGCGCGCAGCACCTGGCGGCAATAGGTGCGGGTGAAGCCGGAGATGGTGTAGGTCTGCTTGCCGTTCCCGGCCACGACGTGATCGAGCAGGCTGTGGTTGACCAGCTGGGTCAGGCCCTCGGTGACGACATCGCGCCACCGGCCGCTGATTTGCAGCACCTCCTCCAAATCGGCGAGCACCTCGGAGCTGGAGATCTGGAGCAGCAGGTTGGTCGCCGCGCGGCTCAGATCGGTGATGCCCCACTCCACGCAATCGCGAATCGTGCGGTGGCGCAGCGGTATATCGACGAAGGGCGACGGCGGCAACGGCTGCCCGGATCTGATCTGGAGCAGCGTCCGTTCCGCGCCGATCCGGCCGACGGCGGTCGCGGCCAGCTCCAGAGCCAATGGGACGCCGCCCAATTCGGCCGCGATCTCCTCGGCGATGGCCGGCTCCATCGCGGCGGACGCGCTGCGGAAACGGGTCTCGATGCTGTTGAGCAGCAGCTGCGCGGCCGGGCTGGGCCCGCCGGGATCCGGCGTGCTCGCGGTGGGCAGCGGCGGAACCTGGTACAGGCACTCCTGATAGAGCGCGAGGCTGCGCCGGCTGGTCACCACGACGGTCAGATTCGGGCAGCAGGCCAGCAGTTCCGGCAGTTCGCCCGCCAGCTCCCCCGCCACGCGATCGCCGTTGTCCAGCAGCAGCACCGCGCGCTCGGCCCCGAAGTGATCCGCGACCGACCGCCACCCCCGCGGATCCCCCTCCGAGTCGCCGAGCACCGCGTTCCACACCCCGGGCAGGTCGGGCGTCTCGGCCAGATCCACTGTCAGCACCGGTAATTCGACGGCGGCCAGCGCCGCGGCGGCGAGCCTGCTCTTGCCGACCCCCGCGATCCCGGTCACGGTGAGCAGCCGGATCCGGGGATCGCCGATCAGCCGCCGTATCTCGGCCGACGACGGCTGCCGGCCGATCAGTGTTGGAATTCGATATCGTCCGCCCCCGGATCCAGCATTCCCCCACTGACCGATTTCTGGCATTAGTCCCTCTCCAGCACCCGGCATAGCCCACCATCCGGACGGTGGAATCCTAGATCAGTTTCACACTTTCATCGACCCGAAAAAGTCACCGATCCCACCGGGAATCGTCCGACCAATTGCCTGGAATCCGACTGTCCCAGAAGGCTTTACGAACAACCGCCGCACTCGGCGCGAATCGATCATGCGGGCAATTCCAACCCGCGCGCCGCGGCCGCGGCGGCCACCTTATCGGGAAAGATATTGCGCAGCAGATACAGGTCCTTGCCCAGCCGCCAGCCGGGGGCCAGCGCGACCGCGTACCGCTCGAAATAGCCGAGTTGTTTCCCCATCAGAATCAGCTGCTCGGGTCCGGCCGCACCGGTGCCCCGGCCGAAATCCAGCAGCGCCGAAGTCACCGTCTTCAAATCCATTTCCGCGAGTTCACCGGAGAGCACCGGCCCCATCACCATGGCGAGTTGCTCCCCGATCGCGGTGTCGTCGGTGCTCTGCCCGGTGAACAGGCCCAGCTCGCGCAGCGCGACCGCCACCGGCGTGAAATCACCGTCGAAGGCGCTGGCCTGGAACATCGCCCGCACCAGCGCCTGCCAGGGCGGGGTCATGGTGCCGACGATGCCGAAATCGAGCATGGCCAGCCGGCCGTCCTCGAGCAGCCACAGATTGCCCGCGTGCACATCACCGTGGAAGAGCCCGTGCACCGCAACGCCTTCCAGCCACACCTTGACCAGCCGGCGGATCAGCAGCTCCGGATCCGCGCTCGCGGCACGCACCGACTCGAAACGATCCAGCGGAACCCCGCGCAACCGCTCCATGCACAGCACCCGCGGACCGCAGTACTCCCAGAAGGGTTCGGGGACAACGACTTCGGCATTGTCGCCGAAGGCTCCGAGGGCCGCGCCGATCCGCGCCTGATGCTCGGCCTCTACGAGGAAGTTCAGCTCCGCGACCGTCACCTCGTACAGATCCCGCACCACACCGACGGCATTGGCGATCCGGGCCGCCTCCGAACGCTTTTCGAGCAGCCGCGCGGTCAGCAGCGCCGCCCGCAGATCCACGATCATGCGGCGCGCGATACCGGGGCGCTGCACCTTGACCACCGCCTCGCGGCCGTCGGCCAGTACGCAGGCGTGCACCTGCGCGACCGAGGCCGCCGAGAGCGGTTCGTCGTCGAAGCTCAGGAACAGCTCCTCGATCGGACGGCCCAGATCCTCGGCGACCGTGCGGCGGACCTGCGCGGCGGTGAAGGGCGGGACATCGTCGAGGCAGCGCAGGCACGCGTCCGAGAGCTCCTCGGGAAACGCGCCGCTCGACGAGGCGATGAGCTGCCCGAGCTTCACGAAGAGCGGGCCGAGCCGCTCGAACCCGTCCACGACGCCCTCGGCCGCCGCCGCCCGCCGCGCCTTACTGTTCCCGAATCCGAAGGTGTGCTTGATGATTCGACCGGCCACGCTGCCGCCCAGCACCCCCGCGATGGTCAGCATGCGCAGCGCCTCGGCCGGACCGAAGGCGTCCAGCGCCGGGCGCTGCACCGCGAACGATTCGGCGGGCGGCAGCAACGGTTCCCGCACGGTGCGCGGGGGCAATGGTTCCGCGCTCACGACCGCACCTCGAGATCGGCGAACCGGGCCCGGATCCGCAGCCGCCACTGTTCGTAATCGGGCACCGGTCCGGGTTCGGCCGGCGGTAAGGCCGCCGCCTCGGCGAACTCGGCGATCTCGGTGACATCGGAGCGGCAGAACAGTTCCGCGCCGAGCTCGGCGCTCTCGGGCACCCAGCCCGCGTAATGCCTGGCCTTGACGGCCATCACCGCACCGATCGCCAGATCCGGGACGTGCGCGCCCGCCCGCGCGATCATCCGCTCCAGTTCGGCCCGCGACTGGCCGCCGATATAGGTGGCGGCCGCCCCGACCCCGCTCCACAGATCGCCCCGGCGATCGGGTTCGAACCCCTCGATCGCCGCGGTGACCGCGGCGCAGTCCCCGCCGTAGTAGAAGCTCAGCGCCCGGCCCACCCCCTGATCGAAGGCGCGCGGGAAGTAGTCGGGCGCACCCGCCCAGGAGTAGCGCGGGGCCCGGCGGCGTTCGAGGATCCAGCGCTTCGGATCGAAGAAGGCCCGGTCGAAGCCGTACCCGTCGACGGCCAGCCAACCCAATTGGGCGACCAGCGGATTCGAGTCGAAGCGTGGCATCGCCCGCTGCCACAGGAAACGCGGCAACCGCGACATGACCAGCCCGCAGCCGACATAGGCCATCAGCGAATGCGGTTCGCCATGGGTGCGGGTGAACTCCTCGGCCCGGTGCGTGCGGCCGCCGGCGAGCAGATCCCGCAGCGCCATGGCCGCGATGGCCCCCTCGTAGGCGAGGCTGAGATAGCGCGGTTCCACCCACTCCAGCCGCCGCGCCACTTCGTCGGGATCATCGATATCGGCCCCGTACTCGAAGCCCTCCAGCACCGCCCGCGAGACGCCCTCGAAGCGCCGGCTCACCTCGTTCGCCGCGGCCGGGAAGCCCCGGGCGGCGAATTTCATATCGTTCATGGTCGGCGCCGGCACCAGATGCCGGGCGACCGTCAGCAGAGTTGCCATCGGCTCTCTCTCGAATCCGAATTTCGTTGGAATTCAGCGGGACTGGCGGCGCAGCGTGGCCGCGCCCAACATCAGCAGGGTGACGCCGAAGGCCAGGATGATGGCCAGATCGCGCCACAGCACGGTGGTCGGTTCCGGATAGGTGCCGACCTCGCCGAGGGCCTCGGCCGCATAGCGCAGCGGCACCACATTGCCGGCCGCCCGCAACGGGGCCGACATCTCCTCGCGCGGCCAGATCAGCCCGCACAGCAGCAGCTGCGGA
Organism: Nocardia inohanensis NBRC 100128; assembly: GCF_001612945.1. Classification (GTDB taxonomy): domain Bacteria; phylum Actinomycetota; class Actinomycetes; order Mycobacteriales; family Mycobacteriaceae; genus Nocardia; species Nocardia inohanensis. The sequence goes on along the minus strand of NZ_BDBK01000016.1, from coordinate 173,766 downwards.
ATGATCACCGACGGCGCGAATTGCAGCGCCTGGAATTCGGTGCGCGCGAAGGCGCTGGTGAACAGGCCGGTCGAGGAGCCGAGCACCGCGGTGGCCACCACGATGATCAGCACCACCGCCAGCTGCCCCTGGGTCTGCAAGCCCAGGAACCGGTAGGCCACCGTCGCCGCCACCGTGGCCTGCACCACCGCGACCGCCGCGAAGGCCAGCCCGTACCCGAGCAGCAGATCCAGTTTGTTCAAAGGCATGGAGAGCAGCCGCTCGAGCGTGCCGGTGGTCCGTTCGCGCAGCATGGCCACGCTGGTGATGAGGAACATCGAGGTGAACGGGAAGATGCCGAGCAGCAGCAGCCCGATCTGATCGAAAATGTCGGGCCGGCGGTCGAATACGAAGTGCAGCAGGGTCAGCAGCACACTCGGCACCACCAGGATCAGGCCGATGGTGCGGCGGTCGTGGCGCAGCTGGTTCAGCACCCGGGCCGCGGTCCACAGCGTGAGTCGAAGCGACATGGTCAGGCTCCCTGCGTGGTCGGGTCGAGCTGCCGTTGCTGGGCGAGCACCAGTTCGAGGAAGGCCTCCTCCAGATTCGGCACGCCGGTGGCGGCCCGCAGTTCGGCGGGCGTCTCGTCGGCCAGCAGCCGCCCTTCCCGCATCAGCAGCAGGCGATCACAGCGTTCGGCCTCGTCCATCACGTGGCTGGAGACCAGCAGCGTGGTGCCGGCCGCGGCCAGCGCCCGGAACTGATCCCACAGATCCCGGCGCAGCACCGGATCCAGCCCGACCGTGGGTTCGTCCAGCACCAGCACCTCGGGCCGGGCGACCAGGGCACAGGCCAGCGACACCCGGGCCCGCTGCCCGCCCGAGAGCTGCTGCACCAGCTGTCCGGGCCGGTCGTCGAGCCCGACCTCGCGCAGGGTGCGATCCACGGCGGCCGGTGAAACCCCGTACACCGCACCGAAATACCGCACGTTCTGCCGGACGGTGAGGTCGTCGTAGACGGCGGGCTGCTGGGTGACATAGCCGATCTTCGGGCGCAGGGCGGCGCTGCCGGCGGGTCGCCCGAGCACCCGCACGCTGCCCGCCTGGATGCGCTGCACGCCGACGATGGAGCGAATCAGCGTGGTCTTACCGCACCCGCTGGGCCCGAGCAGCCCGGTCACGGTGCCGGGCGCGACGGTGAACGACAGCCCCCGCAGCACCGGGGTGCCGTCCCGGGCGACGACGAGATCCGCGACGGCGATGGCCGCGGCGCCTGCTTCGCTCATCTCAACCCACTCGATACATCTTGTACTGGAGACCGAATCCATCGATGAAGCGGCCCTCGCCCAGGAACATGGTGTGGTTGACCCACGCGAAATCGGAGTCGCCGGTCTCCAAAGTCGGTGTCACCCGGAAGTATTGGTCGTCGAAGTCGGTGCCGGTGCCCGCGGCGATGGCCTGCTGCACCGGCTCGTTCAGTTCGATCAGGCCGGGGAAGGAGGCGTAGATAGCGCCGCCGTCCTGGGTCTGGAACTGCACCCGCACATCGAGCCGGACCCAGCCGTCGGGGCCGATCAGCGCCCAGTCCCCGCCGCCGGAGAGCACTTTGCCGGTGATGGTGGCGACCTCCGGTACCCCCGGCTCACCCTCCAGCACGCCGTCCAGGATCTCGAAGAACATGCGCACGCCGTAGGGACCCGGTCCGATCATGACGGGCGGTTTCAGATTGGCGGTGACGGTGCCGATATGTGTCAGTTCCATGGCTTCCCCTACTGATCCTCGACTCGCCGGAAGGCGAGGGTGACGTTGTGCCCGCCGAACGCGATCGAATTCGACAGCGCCACTTCGACATTCGCGGTGCGCGCGACATTCGGGACGCAGTCGAGCTCGCACGCCGGATCGGGTTCGGTGTGGTTGATGGTCGGCGGCAGCTCGCCGCGATCGATGGCGAGCGCGCAGATCGCGGCCTCCACCGCACCGGTCGCGCCGAGCATGTGCCCGGTCATCGCCTTGGTCGAACTGATCGGCACCCGGCGGCCGTACGCGCCGAAAGCCCGGTGCACGGCATTGGTTTCGGCCGGATCCGACAGCAGCGTGCCGGTGCCGTGCGCGTTGATGTAGCCGACCTCGTCGGGAGCCACCCCGGCCTCGCGCATGGCCAGGGTCATCGCCCGGGCCGCGCAGGCGCCGTCCTCGCGCGGCGCGGTGACGTGATGGGTGTCCACCACCTGGCCGTAGCCGCAGATCTCGGCGTAGATGTGCGCGCCGCGGGCCCGCGCCGAGTCGAGGGTCTCGAGCAGCAGCATGCCCGCGCCCTCGCCGAGCACGAAACCGTCCCGGTCCTTGGCGAACGGACGGCAGGCCCCCGCCGGATCGTCATTGTTCTTCGACAGCGCCCGCATACTCGTGAAGCCGGACAGCACCACCGGATTCACCGCGGCCTCCGCACCGCCGACCAGGGCGGCGACCGCGTGCCCGTCGCGCACCATGCGATAGCCCTGCCCGACCGCGTCCGCCGAGGACGAGCAGGCCGACAGCGGCGCGTAGCAGGGGCCGCCGAGCTTCTGCCGGAACGCCACCGTCGAGGCGGCGAAGTTGGCCATCGCCATCGGGATGAACAGCGGAGAGACGTTGCGGCCGTTCAGGTTGTCCCGGATACCGGTCTGCGCGGTCTGGGTGCCGCCCAGCCCGGAGCCGACGACCGACGCGATCTCGTCCTTGTCCAGGCCGTCCAGGGACTGGTCGGCCACGGTCAGTTCGGAGGCCGCGACGGCCAGGTGGCCGACCCGGTCGAAGCGCCGCGCGTCCTTGTAGTCCAGCCAGCGCGCCGGATCGAAATCCGGTATCTCGGCGGCGATCCGGACCCGGTTGAAGGAGGGATCGAAAGCGGTGATCGTGCGCACCCCGCTCTCGCCCGCGATCAGCCGCTTCCAGAATTCCTCCACGCCGGTCCCGATCGGGGTGACCAGTCCGATGCCGGTGATGACGACACGCTGTGGCGCACTCATGATTTCGCCGCCGTGCTCAAGCCGAAGAAGGATTCGGTCTTCATCGCCACCTGGACATTGCCCTGCAACTTCAGTTCCCCGCGCATGAGCAGCTCCATGCCCTTGACCAAGCCCGTCGCGACCCGCACGAAGCCGAGGGCGTCGACGAAGACGCTCAGCTCCGGTTCGGTCGAGGGGTCCACCGGGCCGACCCGGCAGTAGTCCGGACCGAAGACGACATCGCGCCCGACCGGCTCGCCCGGGGCCCGGGTCACCCGGTAGCGGACGATGACCGGCGCGGTGAATTCGCCCGGCACGTAATAGGCGGGCATCAGCTCGAAGGCATTGAGCAGCGCCTGCTCCCCCAGGTCGGTGCCGAGCGCCCAGCGCAGATCGGATTCGGCCATCACCTCGACCACCGAGCGCACCCGGGGGCGTTCGCCCGAGAGCAGATCCTCGATCTGGGCCGCGGTGGCCTTGCCGGTCGCCGTCGCGAGCGCGATCGCTTCCGTGAGCGCCTCGGTTCTCACACCAACACCTCTGATTTCGTGTAACCGGTTGTGGTGCCGTCGATTACGGCTTTGATCAGTTCGTTGTAGGGGTCGTGCCCGGGCAGTACCGCGGCGATGTGACCGTCGGGGCGCACCAGTACGGCGACGCCGGTTCCGGTGAGCCCGTAGGCGGGGCCGAGTTCGCCGGAGTGATCGACCAGCGTCCGCGCACCGGCGAACTCGGTCGCCTCGGACTCCGGTTCGAGCACCAGCGCCGCGTGTACGGGCACGGTGTTCATCAGGTGGACGTAGCCCACCGCGTCGATCCACTGCTCGGCCGCCGTGGGCCCGAACAGCAGCGCGAAGCCACGGTCGGGCAGGTCGAGGGTCGAGATCAGCTCACCCTCGATGGTGCGGACCCAGAAATGCGGTGCGCGGCAGCCGGATTCGACCCGGGGCAGGTAGTCGATCACCTGCTCGACCACTTCGGCCGCCCCGTAGCGGAAGCCGAGCGCCTGCCCGGAGATATCGAAATGCGGTCGCTGCACCTCGATTCCGGCCCGCAACCGCTCATCGCGGTCCGGATCGGCATCCTCGGCGAGCAGGGCCGCCGCGGTTACCGCGAATTCGCGCATGGCCAGGGCATTGCGCTCGCTCTGCGCGCCGTTGAAGTCGGCGACGGGCGCACGATCGGATTCGTAGCTGTCCAGCAGCGCCGGTGCCGCCCAGCCGTCCAGCACAGCGGCGAGTTTCCAGGCCAGATTGTGCCCGTCCTGAATACCGGTGTTCATGCCGAAACCACCGGTGGGCGGGAAGGCGTGCGCGGCATCGCCCACGACGAGCACCCGGCCGCTCGCGTCCCGCCAGCGCTGCGCCCGGCTCGAGCCCATGGTCCAGGTGCGGATGCCGATGATCGGGGCCTCGACGCCCGGCCCGAGCGCGGCGGCCAGGATCTCCGCCGCCTGTTCCGGCGTGATCGCCGGATCCGCCTCCGGCAGTGGGACTTCCAGCATCCACTCACCGTCCTCGGGCGCGACCGTGATCAGCACGCCGGCGGTGCGGTCGTTCATGATCCAGGACAGCACGCTGTCGGCGGCCTGCGGCAGCACCCGCGGATCGGCGCGGAAATGGATGTCGAGCAGGGTGCCCAGCGGCGGTTCGGCCCGCGTGTCGATGCCGACCGTGGAGCGCAGCGCGCCGTGCACGCCCTCGGCCAGCACCACGTATTCGGCGGCCAGGGTGTGGCGGGTGTCGTCGGCCGTTGCGCGATAGGCGATTTCGGCGCCGTGCACGGTGGTGACCAGGTCGGTCACCTGCGCGCCGGTGATCAACCGGACCGCCGGATGATCGGCGAGTTGTTCGGCCATCACCGTCTGGAGCTTCTGCTGCGGACAGAGCAGCGGCTGAACCGGGCTCTGGGTGAGCACCCGCATCAGCTTCCCGGTCGATTCCACCAGCTCCAGCCGCCCGAATTCGGCGCCGGTCTGGGTGCGCAGGAAGCGCACCCGGGTGGCGTTCTCCAGGGTGGTGCCGGCGGCTCGGGTCTGCTCGAGCAGGCCGAGTTCGCGCAGGATCTCGGCGGTCCGGGTGTTCACCAGGGTGGCCTGCGGATGCGCGGAGGGCGTGGTGCGCCGTTCCAGCAGCACGGTCGGAATTCCCCAGTGGCCCAGACAGAGTGCGGTCGCCAGTCCGGCCGGGCCGGCGCCGATGACGGCGACGCGGGTGTTCGAGACGGTCATGCGAGCACCACCGGTCGGGCGGGCCGGTCCAGCGCGGCCGCCACCCGCGCGCTCACCCAGCGGTCGAAACGCGCGCCGAAGAGCAGGCGCGCCACGGCCAGTGCGGGCAATCCGGTGGCGATGGCGACGCCGAGCGCGGCGACGAAACCGGTCATCGCACCGGCCCAGGCCAGCGGCCCCCGGCCCGCCGCGCGCCGGATGACCGCACCGAACTTCCGGAAGACCCGGCCCGCCAGCAGATCCGCCGCCGCCAGCACCGGAACCACCGGCGCCGCACCGGAATTGCGCAGCACGGCCGCCGGATCGTCCGCCTCGGCCAGACGCGCGCCGAGCACCCCGATCCGCTCCAGTTCGTCGGCGCCCACCCCGGCCCGACCGAATACCGCGCCGTCTCGCGGCCCGGTGAGCAGCCAGCGCAGCGTGGTGACGAACGTGATCGCCTGTGCCCGGGTGTCGATGGCGGCCACCGTGCCCAGTGGACGCGCCCCCATATCGGCGAGCCGGCCCTGCACCTCCGCCGCGGCGGTGTACCACATATTGCGGCAGGCCACGACGCTCAGCACCTCCCGGCCGGTGAAGAGTTCGCTGTGCCCGGCCAGCAGCGACCGGGCGGGCAGCGACGGTGCGAGATACCAGACCTGATAGGCGAATATCACCAATTCATCGGGTGCGGTGTGGAACTCGTCGTCCGCCAGCGCGATGGTGGCGTCCCGGTCCACGCAGGCCGGGAATACCCCGAAGAACCGCAGCACCGGCCACGGGAACGGGAACGGGGTGGCGGGACGCACCGCGACCCGGCGGATCAGCCAGCCCGCGGCCACCAGCGGTGCCACCAGCGCGTCCACCACCTCGCTCAGCTGCCCCGTCTGGGTGTACTCGAAAACGACCGCGCGGCGGCCTCTTTCGCGCCCGGCGTCGGACCGCGTCATGCCCGGGCCTCATCGGAGGCCCCGGCGACGGCGGTCAGATGCATGAACGAAATCGCGAAGCGGCCCGATTCCGGCACCATGCACAGCAGGGTGTCGCCCGCTTTGATGAGCCCCTCGTTCAGCATTTCGTCGAGAATCACGTAAATGCTTGCGCTGCCGATATTTCCGACCTGGGTCAGGTTGCTGTACCAGGCTTCGGGCCGTCCGGCCGAGACGCCGCGCCGTGTCAATTCACCGATGAGCATGGTCTTCATGCGCTCGCTCGAATAATGCGCGGGAAACCAGGTGACGGCATCCGGGTCGAATTTCCCGGCCTCGGCGAGTTTCACGTATTCGTCGATGCCGATGCGCACCAGGTGCGGCAGCAGCGACAATTTCTGGCGCGGCGCGAGCGCACCGTCGAGTGCGGCCGCGGCGGTGGTGGGATAGTCGCCCCAGGTCTTCTCCGCCGAATTCGTCTTGCTGCCGAAGAACATGCAGGCTTTCTGCGTATTGGCATAGGACGTCAGCGAAATCCAGTCGATCCGCAGGCTGATGCGGCCGGGGGCCGGGGCATTGGCGACCACCGCCGCGCCCGCGCCATCGGAGAGCATGTAGCGCAGGAAGGCCGCCTCCATGGGCAGCGAGCCGTCCTCGGAGATGGCCTTCATCTCCTCGTAGCGGGTGTGCTTGAACCCGCGCGAGGCCAGTTCGCTGGCGACCGAGACGGCGGTGGCCTTCTCGCCGACCTTGACCTGGAGGTAGGCGCTCTTGAGCGCCATCATCCCCGAGCTACAGATGCCGTGCGCGGTAATGATCTCCATGGGCGGGTAGCCGAGCTCGCCGTGCACCATGCTGGCGTGGCCCGGGCCCATCAGGTCGGGCAACGTCGTTGCGGCGGCGAGCATCTCGACATCGTCGGGGGCCAGCCCCGCGCGTTCGACCGCGTGCCGCACCGCGCCCGCCGCCATGGCGGCGTTGGAGACGACGGTCTGCTGCTGCTTGTCGATGGCGTAGTAGCGGGTCTTGATCCCGTTATTGGTGAGGATCTGATCCTTGAGGTCGGAGGAGGCGCGCCCGGCCTTGCCGATGTACTCCTCCATTTCGTCGTTGCCGACGGGCGCACCGGGTAGGAAACGGCCGGTGGCGGTGATGTAGGCCTCCACCGGTCACACCCCTTCGGCGGGCTCGGCCGCGGCCGGCGCGGCCTCGGCGATCTTGAGCTTGATCAGATCCAGCAGGCCGGCAAAGGTTTTCACCGTCGCGATCCGCTCGTCGTCGAGGGAGATGCCGTAATTGGTCTCGATGAGATCGGCAATGGTCAGTACCCCGAGGGAATCGAGGCCGATGTCCTGCATGGTGGCATCGGGAGAAATGGTCTCGATATCCAGGTTGTAATGGGTTCGCAGAAACTCCGCGATATCGTCCCTGATCGAAATGTCAACGGGCATGGTGCGGAAACCTCTTCACAATGACGCACAATCGAATTGCGCACACAGCGGACACGAAAGAAGGCCGGCGTCGGCCGATCTGATTTGGGATTTGTCCGGCCACGTTGCCGAGACGTCCATTCACACACTCGCCTGTGCAAATCCGCGGGATACATGGCAGCGCCGCGGGTATTTCGAACATTAAGTAACGGTTCGGGTGAAGTCAATCGAACGCGGACGGCTCCGCGTTGACAAGAACCTGCCATGGCAGGCCCTGGCGATCAGCCGCGCGCGAACCAGTCCTCCAGGTGCCGCGCGATGGTGAGACTGCCCTTGATGCGCAGTTTGCCACTCAGCACCAGCGCCATGCCGCCGGTCTGACCTGCGATCATGCGCAGAAATGGCACGGTGCCCAATTCCAGGGTGACAGTAGGGGTCCGGCTTGTCATACCGGACCTCACCGCACAGGCACCCCCGTCGATGAGAACGGTCCAGCAATCGGGTTCGTCACCGATGCGCCAGCGGATCACCGCCGAGACGCCGTCGATCTTGTCGCCGCGAACCCGCTGCGGCATCCCGGCGAACACCGCGCCGAGCACCACGGCCCGGGTCATCGGATCCGCCATGGCGGTGCGCAGCGTCCGGTCGTCGATGCGGGCGACGATCGCATTGAATTCGGCGGCCTGCGCGAGGGTGGCCGGGGCAGTGGGAAATTGGGATGACGAGGACATGTCACTCACTCCAGAGCTGGGGAAGGGGAGAATCGCGGCGGCACGGCGGCCCGGCCACGATGGGGCACACCATAGGTGCCCGGATTCCGGGCGGTCAACGACGGCGCATCCGGCATCCGCCGTGTTAAGCTCCGGCCACACACTCGCGAGTTCTCCGATCCCCTTGTATCACTGCGGTTCTCGATCACTACTCGATGCCGAGTACGCCCCGTCGCGACCGCTTCTCCAGTGAAGAGTGTGAAATGACTCCACCTGATTCCGGCCCGGCGACCTCCGCCGCGGCAGCACCGGGCGGCTTCGACAAACTGACCGCCGTCCTGCGGACGCGAGCACCCGAGAGTCTCGCGGCGCTGCCCGCCGATCAGCTCGAGGAGCTGGCGGACCTGATCGAACAGGCGAATCAGCGCCTGCTCCAAGAACTTTCCTACGCCGCACTGGGCGCCCTGGACAATGTGCCCGGCTTCCTGCGCCCGGTGGTGCGGAAGGCGGTGGGGCGGTGAGCACCTCGCCGGCGCCCGCGGAGATCGAGGTCACCCGGCTGGCGCGCGCGCTCGGGGTGCCGTTCGAGCGGATCGGGTACCTGACCCAGCTGCCCGCCGAAGACATCGCGGCGCTGCGGCATTCGGTGGCCGACCTGTTCCACGACACGGTGGCCCCGGGCCTCGGCAAGATCGCGGCCGTCACCAAGGTCATCCCGCCGCCCATCGCGGCCAAGGTCGCCACCCGCAACGACAATCCGCTGTGGACGGCGTATCTGGCCTCCGTGCTCGATACCGAGCGGGCGGTGGCCGTGGCCCAGCGGCTGCCCGCACGGTATCTGGCGCTGGTCGCCACCCATCTCGATCTGCGGCGCTCCGCACCGATCATCGCGGGCCTGCCGCGCGAACAGTTGATCGCGGCGGCCCGGGCGCTGGCCGAGCTGGAGGATTGGACCACGCTCGGAGAAATGATCGAGATCCTGCCCGCCGCCTATCTGGCGCGCTGCGTCGCCGTGCTCGACGCCGGTCAGATCCACAGCGCCGCGGCCCGTATCGCGGATGCGGCGGCGCTCGACCGCCTGATCGGCGCGGTCTCGGAGCCGCTGGCCACCCAGCTCCGTGACAGCTTCGGAAAAGACTGAACGACATGCGATTTCATTTGATCGATCGGGTGGAGTCGTGGGAACCCATGCGGCACATCACCGCCCGCAAGGCCACCTCGGTGTACGAGGACTACTGGCAGCACTCCGCCGCCGGGCCGGTCGCCCCGTTCGGGGTGGTGCTCGAGGCGCTGTGCCAGGCCGGCGCCTGGCTGGTGCTGCTGAGTTCCGAACATCGCAAGCGCGCCGCCCTGCTCGGCATCGGCGAGGTGAGCGTGCTGGGCGAGGCGACGCCCGGCGATGTGCTGCGCATGAGCGCGGAGGTGGTCTCGGCGCATCGGCGCACCGCGGTCGTGCACGGGCGGGTGACGGTGGGCGAGCACCCGATCCTGGTCGTCCGCAACCTGATGTGCGCGCTCATCGACGCCGATCGCCTCGACGATCCCGCCGACACCGAACGGCTGGCGCACGCGCTGCTCGGCCGCGGACCATTGGATTGGAGCCGACAGTGAAAGAAGCCATGCTGGAGACGCCGGCGCTCGGCCCCGCGACCCTGGGCGCGCCGCGTCTGGACCGTATCGACCTGCTCGAGCCCGGCCGCCGCGCCCGCGGCTACCTCAATGTGACCGGCACGCTGCCGTTGTTCGCCACGCACTTCCCGCGCTATCCGGTGCTGCCGGGCGTGCTGCTGGTGGAGAGCGCGCTGGCGCTGATCCGGATCGCCGCCGACGATCCCTGGCTGCGGCTGCGCGCTGCGGACCGATTCCGCTTCCGGCGCTTCATCGTTCCCGGCGACGCGGTCGAGATCGAGGTGTGGGTACGGTCGGATCCGGATGCGGCGCAAAACGATTGGTGCGTCGAAGCGCGGGTGGACGCCGAGCCGGCGGTCACCATCGAGACCGTGGCGGTGGCGCGATGAAGATCATCTGGCGCATCACTGTCGCCCTGGCCGTGCTCGCCGGGGCCACCGCTTGCTGGGACGGTACCGGCGGGCTGCCCGATGCCGGGTTCCTGTTGCGCGGCGCGCGGGCCGCGAGCGGAGACGTCACCAGCGCCCATGTCGAGATGTCGGCCTCGGCGCCGGTGCCGGGGCTGGCGGCGCGGACCTTCTCGGCCGATGTGCGCGCGCCGCACAAGTCCGAGCCGGGCGCGTCGGTGGGGGCCGCCGATATCGTGCTGGGCGCGAACCGTTCCCAGCGCGTGGAGTTCGTCGAGCGGGACAGTCAGCTGTACACGAAATCGGCGAGTGGGAAATTCAATCCCGCGCCGAAACTCTCGGGGGCAGGCGAACTGCCGATACCGTCCACGCTGCTGGATCCCGAGCGCGGGCTGGCCCGGATGCTGGCCAATATCAGCGATGCCCGCACCGAGGTCCGGGAGACAATCGACGGGGTGCTTGCGTTCCGCGTCACCGGTACCGTGCCCCGCGCGGACGCTCAGGTGTGGCTGCCCACCATTCGCGAGGATGCCCGGCTCACCGTGTGGTTCGCGGCGACGGGACGGCATCTGCCGGTCGGTACGCGGCTGACGGTGCCCGGAGCCGACGGCGCACCGGTGACCATCGACTTCGCGCTGTCGGATCTCAACCGGAAGGTCAGCGTTCCGGCGATCGATTGAGCCCCGGAACGGGTGTGCGGCGCAGGCTCGAAAGGCCCTGCCTCACACCCGTTCCCAGCCACGCCGCGGTTCCTTCGCGCCCAGGGAACGCGCGTCACGGCTGCGGTACACCACGTACGGCCGGGAGAGGTAGCCGACGGGCGCGGAGAACACGTGCACCAGGCGGCTGAACGGCCAGAAGGCGAACAGCGCGCAGGCGGCGAGGGCGTGCAGCTGGAATCCCACGGGGGCCTCGACCATCAGCTCCGGCTTCGGCTGGAAGTAGAAGATGGAGCGGAACCAGGGTGCGATGTCCTCGCGGTAGTTGTGCGGGTGCCCGGTCAGGTTGCCGTACAACGTCGCCCCGAGCCCGAGCACCAGGGTCAGCCCCAGCAGCACATACATGACCTTGTCGTTGCGGGTGGTCGCGGAGAAGACCGGGCCGACGGTGCGGCGGCGGTAGACGAGGATGATCAAGCCGACGACGGTCGCCACCCCGGCGACCGCGCCGAGACTGAAAGATGCGGCGTGATAAGCGGATTCGCTGATGCCGATCCGCTCGGTCCAGGATTCCGGGATCACCAGGCCGATGACGTGGCCGAGAAAAACGAAGACGATGCCGTAGTGGAACAGCGGGCTGCCCAGGCGCAGCAGACGGTTCTCGTACAGCTGCGACGAGCGGGTGGTCCAGCCGAACTTGTCGTAGCGGTAGCGCCAGAGCAGGCCGACGATACAGACGGCCAGGGCCACGTACGGGACCGCGACCCACAGCAGATAGTCCTTGGCGCTCAACGTCATCGACGGCCTCCGATGAATTCCGGCAGGTAGGTGGGCGGGGCGAACGGCTCCAGGCCGACATCCTCGCCGGGCGGTCCGGCGGCGATCAGCTTCGCCACGGCGTCACGTTCTTCGCCGCGCAGCGGGGACAGGCTGGCACTGACCGAGTCGAGCACGCCCGTCCACGGGGATTCGGCCTCGCGCAAGGCCATTCGCATCACCTCGATGCCCGCGCGGTGCTCTTCCAGGAGTTCCCGGCCGGGCAGCGGGTGGGCGGCGGCGAACTCGAGCACCACCGCGAGGTGATCGGAGAGTTCACCGTCGTCGAGCACCAGGCCGGCGGCGCGGTAGAGCTGCTTGAAGCGCAGCAGGGCCATACCGCGCTTGCGGGTATCGCCGTACAGGAACCAGGTCAGGTACGGGCTGAAGCGTTTGCGATGGTCGAAGGTGTCCACGTATTCGGTTGTCACCGTGAGCGATTCGCCCTGCTCCAAATAGGTGACCACCGACCCCAGCGGCGCGCCGATCGGCTCCGGCAGCGCCCGCGCCACCCGCCCCAGCATCGGCAGCTGGGACCGCATCTCGTCGTCGGGATACCCGAGCAGCAGCGATTGCGCCTGCCATGCCGCCGCCCGGTCGGCACCGCTCACCTTCATTTCCGATGCCTTCCACCGTTACCGCGCGGCATCAGCCCGTCGGGATTACCGCGACCGTCCCAGTTGAGCAGGTTCACCCGGCCGCTGCCCTGCACCGGCACCGATGCGTCGGCCGTCTGCCGCTCCTGCAACATGCGGAAGTTCTCCACCGCCACCGGCGTCGGCGCCCCGGAGCTCTCACCGAAGGGGCCGTTCATGCCCGGCCCGCCGTCATAGTCCAGGCTGCACTCGGTGGCGAGCTCCTCCAGCCCGTGCGCCTGCTCCTCGTGCGCGGCCGGAATCACATAGCGCTGTTCGTATTTGGCGATGGCCAGCAGCCGGTACATGTCATAGATGTCCTCCTCGGTCATGCCGACCCGCTCCGGTATCTCGGGGCGGGTGTCGCGGCCGAGGTTGATATCGCGCATATAGCTGCGCATGGCGGCCAGCTTGCGCAGCACATCGTTGACCGGCGCCACATCACCCGCGGTGAAGAGTTCCGCCAAATACTCCACCGGGATTCGCAAGGCTTCGATGGCGGCGAAGAGATTGCCGTGATCCTCCGCGTCGTGGCCGGTGTCGCGGAGCGCGTCCACCACCGGCGACAACGGCGGGATGTACCAGACCATCGGCACGGTCCGGTACTCCGGATGCAGCGGCAACGCCACCCGGTACTTGCGGATCAGCGCGTACACCGGGGACTGCTGGGCGGCCAGCACCCAATCGCGCGGCATACCGGCGCGCTCACAGGCCGCGATCACCTCCGGATCGAACGGGTCCAGGAACGCATCCCGTTGCGCCGCATACAGATCCTTCTCATCGGGGGTGGCGGCCACCTCGGCCACGGTGTCGGCGTCGTAGAGCATGACGCCGATGTAGCGCAGCCGCCCGACACAGGTCTCCGCGCACACCGTCGGCAGGCCGACCTCCAGGCGCGGGAAGCAGAACGTGCATTTCTCGGCCTTGCCGGTGCGGTGATTGAAGAACACCTTCTTGTACGGGCAGCCCGAGACGCACATTCGCCAGCCCCGGCATTTGTCCTGATCCACCAGCACGATCCCGTCCTCGGACCGCTTGTAGATGGCTCCCGACGGACAGGAGGCGGCACACGCCGGATTGAGGCAGTGTTCGCAGATGCGCGGCAGATAGAACATGAAGGTGTTCTCGAATTCGAACTTCACCTTGTCGCCGAGCTTCTTCGCGATAGGGTCCTGCGATGCGAGTTGCGGTGCGCCGCCGAGGTTGTCGTCCCAGTTGGCCGACCAGGTGATGGCGGTGTCCTTGCCGGTGATCAATGACTTCGGGCGCGCGACCGGGGTGTTCTGCTGCACCGGAGCGGTGGTCAGCGTCTCGTAGTCGTAGGTCCACGGCTCGTAGTAGTCGGACAGCTCGGGCAGGATCGGATTGTCGAAGATGGTGAACAGCTTCTTGTAGCGCCCGCCGCCGCGCAGCTTCAACCGTCCCTTGCGATCCAGCGTCCAGCCGCCGCGCCACTTCCGCTGATCCTCATACGTGCGCGGATAGCCTTGGCCCGGACGGGTTTCCACATTGTTGAACCACACGTACTCGACGCCGGCCCGGTTGGTCCAGGTCTGCTTACAGGTGACCGAGCAGGTGTGGCAGCCGATGCATTTGTCGAGGTTCATCACCATCGCCAGCTGCGCCATGGGTTTCATCGGTACCGCACCTCCTGGCCACGACGGCGGATGACCGTCACTTCGTCACGTTGATTGCCGGTCGGGCCGAGATAGTTGAAGGCGAAGGACAATTGGGCGTAGCCACCGATCAGATGCGTCGGCTTGATGAGCAGCCGGGTCAGCGAATTGTGGATGCCGCCGCGCTTGCCGGAGGTCTCCGAGAGCGGGACGTCGATCAGCCGGTCCTGGGCGTGATGCATGTACACCGTGCCCTGCGGCATCCGCGAAGACACCACCGCGCGCGCCACCACCACGCCGTTGCGATTGACGGCCTCGATCCAATCATTGTCGGAGATACCGAGTTTCGCGGCATCACGGTCGGACATCCAGATGGTCGGGCCGCCGCGCGAGAGGCTCAGCATGAACAGGTTGTCCTGGTATTCGGAGTGGATGGACCACTTCGAATGCGGGGTGAGATAGCGCAGGGTCAGGCCCATCTCACCGTTCTCGCCCAGCGGTGGTTCGGCGAAGAGGGCGGTCATGTTCAACGGCGGACGGTAGATCGGCAGCTGTTCGCCGACCTCCGACATCCAATCGTGGTCGAGGTAGAAGTGCTGGCGGCCGGTCAGGGTGTGCCACGGCTTGTTCCGCTCCACGTTCACCGTGAACGGGGAGTAGCGCCGGCCGCCGGTCTCCGAGCCCGACCATTCCGGGGAGGTGATCACCGGGACCGGGGCGACCTGGGTGTCGGCGAAGGTGATCTGCTTGCCCTCGTGCTCGGCCGCCAGATCCGCCAGCCGGGTGCCGGTGCGCTCCTCCAAGGTGCGGAAACCCTGGGTCGCCAAGTGCCCGTTGGTGGTTCCCGACAGCGCCAGGATCGCCTCGCAGGCATCGATATCGCGAACCAGCGAAGGGCGGCCGTCGGCCGGGCCGCCGCGCACGATGCCGTTCTTGCGGCCGAGGTAGTCGATCTCCTTCTCGACCCGGTAGGTGATGCCCTTGGTGGTCGCGCCCAGCGTGTCCAGCAGCGGGCCCAGCGCGCTCATCTTGGCGTAGACGGCGGTGTAGTCGCGCTCCACCACCGTCAGGCGCGGCATGGTCTTGCCCGGAATCGGTTCGCACTCACCGGCTTTCCAGTCCCGGACCACCCCGTGCGGGTTGGCCATCGCATCGGGGGTGTCGTGCAGCAGCGGGGTCGCCACCAGGTCGCGGCGCACGCCCAGATGCCCGCGCGCCAGCCGCGAGAACTCCTTGCCGATGGTCATGAAGGCATCCCAGTCGGTGCGGGTCTGCCACGGCGGGGAGATCGCGGGGCTGAAGGAGTGCACGTACGGATGCATATCGGTGGAGGACAGGTCGTGCTTCTCGTACCAGGTCGCCGCGGGCAGCACCACATCGGAGAAGATGGTGGTGCTGGTCATGCGGAAGTCCAGGGTGAGCAGCAGATCGAGCTTGCCCACGGGCGCTTCCTCGTGCCAGACAACGTCTTTGGGTCGCTGCCCCGGTCCCGCTTCCTCGGCGCGCAGTGAATTGGTCGCGCCCAGCAGGTGTTCGAGGAAGTACTCGTCACCCTTGGCCGAGGAGCCCAGCAGGTTGGAGCGCCAGATGGTGAGCAGGCGCGGGAAGTTGCGCGGCTCGTCCGGATCCTCGCAGGCGAACCGCAGCTCACCCGATTTCAGTTGGGACACCACGTAATCCGCGGGTTCGAGGTCGCGGGCGCGGGCCTCCTCGGTGAGCTCGAGGGGATTGCGATCGAAGGTGGGGAAGGACGGCATCCAGCCCATCCGCGCCGATTGCGCCACCAGGTCCGCGGTGGTCTTGCCCGCGAACCGGCCCCGACCGTAGGTGGTGGTGAGCTGGTCCGCCGAGAACGGGTCGTAACGGAACTGATCGGTGTGCAGGTACCAGTAGGCGGTCTGGATCATCTGGCGCGGCGGGCGCGACCAGTCCAGCGCATTGGCCACCTGCGCCCAGCCGGTGACCGGGCGGCACTTCTCCTGGCCGACGTAATGCGCCCAGCCGCCGCCGTTCACGCCCTGGCAGCCGGTGAGCGTGGTCAAGGCCAGGAAGGCGCGGTAGATGGTGTCGGAGTGGAACCAATGGTTGGTGCCCGCGCCGAGCAGGATCATCGAACGGCCGCCGGACTCCTCGGCATTGGCGGCGAATTCGCGGCCGATGCGGGCGGCCTTGTCGGCGGGGACACCGGTGATCAGCTCCTGCCAGGCCGGGGTGCCGGGCTGGCTGGAATCGGCGTAGCCGAGCGGCCATTCACCCGGCATGCCCGGGCGGGCCACACCGTACTGGGCCAGCAGCAGATCGAAGACGGTGGTCACCAGCTGGCCGCCGATGGTGCGGGCCGGGACGCCGCGCTTCAGTTCCGCGGCCGAACCGTCACCGGTATCGAAGCGCGGCATGGTCACCGCCACCGCGCCCTGGCCATCGACCGAGAGCAGCGGTTCCAGCTCACCCAGTTCCAGATTCCACTTGCCGGCGCCGTCCTCGCCGAAGCGGAAGCCGAGCGAACCGTTGGGCACCACCGGATTTCCGTGCTGGTCCAGCAGCACCGTCTTGAACTCGGCGTTCGGCTGCGCGGCATGCTCGGGCAGATCGGCGGCGGTCAGGAACTTGCCGGGACGGAAACCGTCGTCCGCCTTGTCCAGTCGCACCAGGAACGGCAGGTCGCTGTATTTGCGCACGTACTCCTGGAAGTACGGCACCTGCCGGTCCACGAAGAACTCTTTGAGGATCACATGCCCCATCGCCATGGCCAGCGCGCCGTCGGTGCCCGGATGCGGGGCGAGCCATTCATCGGCGAACTTCACATTGTCGGCGTAGTCGGGGGCGATCGAGACCACCTTCTGGCCGCGGTAGCGCGCCTCGGCCATCCAATGCGCGTCCGGGGTGCGGGTGACCGGCACATTCGAGCCCCACATGATGAGATACCCGGCGTCCCACCAGTCCCCGGACTCCGGGACGTCGGTCTGGTCGCCGAAGACCTGCGGCGAGGCCACCGGCAGGTCGGCGTAGAAGTCGTAGAAGGAGAGCATGCAGCCGCCGAGCAGGGAGATGAAGCGCGAGCCGGCGGCGAAGGAGGCCATGGACATGGCGGGAATCGGCGAGAAACCCGCCACCCGATCCGGGCCGTAGGTCTTGATGGTGTGCACGTGCGCGGCGGCGATCAACTCGACCGCCTCCTCCCAACTGGCCCGGACCAGACCGCCGCGCCCGCGCAGGCTCTTGTACTTGCGCGCCTGCTCCGGATCCTCAACGATGGAGGCCCACGCCAGCACCGGATCATTGGTGCGCGCCTTGGCTTCTCGATACATCTGGAGGAGCACGGCGCGGATATACGGGTAGCGCACCCGGGTGGGCGAGTAGGTGTACCAGGAGAACGCCGCACCGCGCGGGCAGCCGCGCGGCTCGTACTCCGGGCGATCCGGGCCGGTGCTCGGATAGTCGGTGGCCTGGGTCTCCCAGGTGATGATGCCGTCCTTGACGTACACCTTCCAGGAGCACGAGCCGGTGCAGTTCACCCCGTGCGTGGAGCGCACCACCTTGTCGTGCGACCAGCGGTCCCGGTAGAAGTCGTCGGCCTGGCGGCCGCCGCGCAGGTATTCGCTGCGCAGGTCCGGGGAGACATCGGCGCGAGTGAAGAATCTCCGGGCCCGGATGAGTGATTCGGTCAGTTCCCCGTCCACCAGCCCGCTCGAGCCGTTGCGTGCCATCAACCCTGCCTCTCCAAGCCGAGAAAACAAGCCGTCCGGAAGTACCGGCTCAGTATGGGCAAACATGGGAAGACAGCGCGTACGCGACACGGACCGGGAAACGCCCGGACGCGCCGAACCGCCCGACGCACACCTTTTAACCAGCGGTTCTGCTAGACAAGGCGAATGAACGCGAAAAACCTGACGCTCGCCACCGCGGCCTTCGCGCTCACCTTCTGGGCCTGGAATCTGATAGGGCCGCTATCCAGTAGTTACACCAAGGATCTGGACCTGTCCCCCGGTCAGACCTCACTGCTGGTCGCCACCCCCGTCCTGGTCGGCTCACTGGGCCGCATTCCCGCGGGCGTGCTCACCGACAAGTTCGGCGGGCGGCTCATGTTCGCCGTGATCTGCTTCCTGTCGATCATTCCGACGCTGCTGGTCGGATGGTCGAATTCCTATGGGGCGCTGATCCTCTGGGGATTCTTCCTCGGCATCGCCGGCACCTCGTTCGCGGTCGGCATCCCCTTCGTGAACGGCTGGTACGAGCCCGCCCGGCGCGGCTTCGCCACCGGCGTGTTCGGCGCGGGCATGGGCGGCACCGCCCTCTCGGCGCTGCTGACCCCGCGCCTGGTCGATCATCTGGGCCGCGCCCAGACCCACATCCTGATGGCCGTGGCGCTGGCCGTCATGGGCGTGGTCATGCTCATGTTCAGCCGCAACGCCCCCAGCTGGCAGCCCGCCACCGAGCCGGCGCTGCCGCGCATCCGAGATGCGTTGCAGCTCAAGGCAACCTGGCAGGGTGCGCTGCTCTACGCGGTGGCCTTCGGCGGCTTCGTGGCCTTCTCCACCTACCTGCCCACCGTATTGAAGAACGTCTACGAGTTCGCCCAGTCCGATGCCGGATTGCGCACCGCCGGGTTCTCCATCGCGGGCGTGCTGGCCCGGCCGCTCGGCGGCATTCTCTCCGACAAGATCGGGCCGGTGCGGGTGCTGACCATCGCCTTCGCGGGCACCGCCGTCATGGCCGTCGTCCTGGGCTTCGAACCCGCGCCCGAGATCCCGGCCGGGGCGAGCCTCATCCTGATGGCCTTCTTCCTCGGCCTGGGCACCGGCGGCGTGTTCGCGCTGATCGCCAAGCTGGTCGATCCGGCCAAGGTGGGTACGGTGACCGGTCTCGTCGGTGCGGCCGGCGGCCTGGGCGGCTACTTCCCGCCATTGGTCATGGGCCTGGTCTACAGCTCGCGCGGCGACTACACCGTCGGTTACCTGCTACTGGCCCTGACCGCGGCGGCCGCACTCCTCTACACCCTCAAGGTCGGGCGCGAAGTGCGCAGCAAGAGCGTCGCGACGGCCGATTGACAGACCCGACCCCCGGGCATACCGTCAGCTTTCGAATACTGGCGGTATCTGACGAGGAGGTCGGGCATGCGCACTCCGCGTATCGTGATCATCGGAGCCGGGGTTTCCGGCATCGCGAGCGCGGTCACCCTGCGGCGCAACGGTTTCCACGATTTCGTGATCCTGGAGAAGGGATCCGACGTGGGCGGGGTGTGGCATTGGAACCGCTACCCCGGACTGACCTGCGATGTGCCCTCGCAGCTGTATCAGTTCGGGTTCGCGCCCAAGCCGGACTGGTCGCAGGTGTTCGCGCCCGGAGCCGAGATCCAGGAGTACCTCGCCGGCGTGGTCGACCGCTTCGACCTGCGGCGGCAGGTGCGCGTGAACTCCGAAGTGGTGCGGACCGAGTTCACCGGTACGGGGTGGCGGGTGGAGACGGCCGCCGGTGACGTGCACGAAGCCGACTTCGTCATCGCCGCCACCGGCGTGCTGCATCACCCGGCCTGGCCGGACCTGCCCGGCCTCGACACCTTCAGCGGGGATGTCGTGCACACGGCGCGCTGGGACGACACACTGCGCACCGAAGGCCGCCGTATCGCCGTCATCGGCACCGGATCGACCGGCGTGCAGGTGGTTTCGGCGCTGCAACGCAAGGCCGAGCACATCACCCACTTCGTCCGCAGCCCGCAGTGGGTCATCTGGGCCCCGATGAATCTGCCGCAGCCCGCGCTGGTCGGCGCGGTGCTGGATCGCCTGCCCAAGGTGAATCAGGCGCTGTACCAGGCGGGTATGACCGGTGCGAGGCTGTTCACCGACGTCGTCACCCGCCCCAGCTGGCGTCGCCGCGTCGTTCAGGAATACGCGAAGCTGAGCCTGCGCGCCCAGGTCCTCGATGCGGACCTGCGTGCGCGGCTGACCCCGGACTATCAGCCGCTGTGCAAGCGACAGGTGTTGTCCGGCAGCTACTATCGCGCCCTGCATGCCCGCAATGCCGAGCTGGTCACCACGGGCATCGACACGATCACCCCGACCGGAATCCGCACCGCCGACGGCCGCGACCACGAGGTAGATCTGATCGTCTTCGCCACCGGATTCCGGGCCCACGATTACATGCGGCCCATGAACCTCACCGGGCGAGACGGCATTTCGATCGACGACGCCTGGATGAAGGGTCCCCGCGCCTACCGCATGACCGCGATCCCCGGCTTCCCCAACTTCTTCACCGTCCTGGGCCCCAACTCCCCCACCGGCTCCATCCCGCTGCATCACGCCGCCGAGGTCACCGCCCGCTACATCACCGCCTGGATCAAGCGTTGGAGCGCAGGCGAATTCGACACCGTCGAGGTGACCGAGGCCGCCACCGACCGCTTCGGTGCGCAGGTCGCCGCGGCCCTGGGCCCCACCGTGTGGAACACCGGCTGCAACTCCTGGTACTTCACCGAGGGCGGCAATATCGACCTGCTGCCCTTCGACCGGCGCGGCATGGAAGAGATGCTCGCCGCACCCGACGACGCCGACTTCCACTTGACCACCGTCTAGCCGACAAGCAGTTGTACCCGGCCCCTTTCGGAGCCGGGTACAACATTTTCAGGTGGCTTCAGACGTGGACGGGGTGGGCGATCGCGGTGGCACGGCGGACCGCACCGGAGCCGATGGCCTCCACTTCGTCCGCGCCGTCGATCACCTCGGTGAAGGCGCGGGCGGTGTGGTCGCCGTCGATGGCCAGCTGGCAGCGGCGCGCCAGTTCGTGACGGTCGGTGGCGGGGAATTCCAGTGGCAGCAGGGTGATTTCGGCTACCACGCCCCGCGAATTGAGGATGCGGCTGATCGAATCGGCCATGGAGTCCGTGCCGACGAAGCCCGGGACCGTGGAGAGTTCGCCGTGACGATCCACATAGCGGACGCGGATCGGCTGTACCGGGGCTCCGGTGTCGATGGCGGCTTGGAACAGGGCGGGACGCAGGCCGCCGTGGGCGCGACCGCACCAGGTGGTGCCCTCGGGGAAGAAGGCGATGCGTTCGCCCGACCGGACGCGGGCGGTCATATCGGCGATCACGTCGGGCAGGGTGCGCAGGCGTTCGCGGGCAATGGGGATCACCCGGACGGCCTTGGCGACATTGCCGAGCATGGGCCAATCGACCAGGTCGGCCCGGGCCACGAAGCCCATCGATTCGAAGGCGGAGAGGGCCACCACATCGGTCCAGCCGACATGGCGGGCGGCGACCAGAATGCCGCCTTCGACCGTCACGTCACCGCGCCGGTCGATGATGCGGACGCCGATCCCCAAGCAGCCCAGGAAGGTTCGGGCATAGCGGCGGTTCATGGCGGCACGGTAGCGGCGCGGGGTGGCCAGACGGGCGAAGGGGAACGAGAGCAGGGTGCCGGCCACGCCCAGGACGCGGGCGGCCACCCGGACGGTCCCGGCTTCGCCGGGGATGTCGACACACGAAGAGCCACACGGGCTGACGGGCATCCAGGCGTGGGCGCTCGTCTCAGCGGGGGGACACGGGATCGAGACCGCGTCCGGAGAAAGGAAGGCGGGCATCATGATTCATCACCGGGCGTCGAAGGTAGCGGCAGCGCCCTGCAAGCGCTCCAGGTAACGGGTGTTGATGGTCGAAAGGCCCAGCAGCGCCACGAAATCCGCGACCGCGAACTCCGGGTCGTGGGCGGGCTCGCCGCAGATCTCCGCGCCCAGGCGCAGGTAGCCGTTGAGCAGCGGGGGCAGCTTGGGGCGGCCGGAGAACTCCAGCTCGTCGAGGGACCTGCCGTCGACCACGACCGGGTTGTACGGGCGCACATGGCGTTCCACGTCCAGGGCGTGCTTGGCCAGCAGCAGGTCACGCACCCCGCGCACGTTCACGCCGGGGGCGTCGGCGGGAGTCATCTGCATCGGGACCGAGACGCAGCCCATCACCCACTCGTAACCGGTGAGCTGGATGTAGTGCAGGATGCCCGCCCACATCAGGGTGAGCACCGAACCGTTGCGGTGCTCGGGCACCACGCAGGCGCGGCCCATCTCCACCATCCGGTTACCGGTGGGATCCAGTCCGGCCAAATCGAATTCGGTGGCGGTGTAGTAACCGCCGGCGGCGGTCACCTTGTCCGGCGGCAGCATGCGGTAGCAGCCGACGAACTGCTCGGTGAGCTCGTCGCGCACCAGCAGATGGTCGCAGTGGTCGTCGAAACGGTCGGCGTCCAAGCCGGTTCCAGTGTCCGGAATGGTGAAGCCGGGCTCATTGGCGAACACCTGGTAGCGCAGGCGCTGCGCGGCCTCGCGATGCTCGGCATCGGACGAGACGACCAGGGAGTACTGGGACTTCCCGGTGGTGCGGGGAGCCGCCGGAGCGGCATATGACGCGGGGGCGAGCAGGCTGGCACTCGACACTGCCGTGGTGGTCATAACGATGATCAAGCCAGTCCCAGACGGCATCGGGGAAACCGTCAGGTGGCGGCTCGATGCCAGTCCGGTGAACGCGATCTGGACCGCACCGCAAGTTCATCCGAAGGCCGTCGAACGTTCTCTACCAGGACAAACGCTCGTATTCCAGCTGGGTACCGAGGCGCTGCGCGCAAGCTTCGGAATCGAATCGAGCAGTCCGGCGCGGGCGAAGAGGCAAGCCTAGAACACCGGTTCGCAGCCCTCCACGGCGGGTCCGTCACGGAACAACAGGGCGGTATCGCCGAACTCGTGCCACAGATATCCGGACTCGAGCGCGGCCCGGTACGCGGCGCGCACGACCTGCGCACCCGCCACCGACTCCAGCAGGTGCAGATGGGAGGCCCCGGGCGCGTGCCAGCCGGTGATGAGGCCGTCCACCGCGCGTGCCGGGCGGGAGCCGTCCAGTACCAGCTCCGTCCAGCCCGCCGCCGGATGCACGGAACCATCGGCATCGGTGGCGGATTCGAGCGCCCGCGTGACCGTGGTGCCGACCGCGATCACCCGGCCGCCGACGGCGTGGGTGGCGTTCACCAGCCGGGCGGTGACATCGGGAACTTCGAACCGCTCCGGGCTCGGCGGTTCTCCCGCCTCCGGCGAGGACACCCCGGTATGCAGGGTGATCGGCGCGACCCCCACCCCGCCCGCCACCAGCTCGGTCACCAGCGCCTCGGTGAAAGGGCGACCGGCGCTGGGCATCTCGGCGCTGCCCGGCCGCAACCCGAAGACCGTCCGATAGAAGGAGGCCGACCAGCGCTCCGGCACATAGGAATACGTGATCGGCCGACCGTGCCGGGCCAGCAACTCGGCAACCTCCACCGCTTCCGCGCCCACCTCGTCATTCCGGCGTGAGGCCGGCCCGGGCTCGATGCCCGCGACCCACAGGCGATTCGAGCGGGGCAGCCAAGGCCGGCGCAGGAGAGCGGTGCGGCCGTCCGGAAGCTGTACTCGCGCACCGGGTTCCGGAGCCGGTCCCGCCCAGGGCGTGCCGTGTGGGTCGCGTAGTTCGACCGCCCAGTCACCGTTGTCGAGGCGCGTCGAGAAGTGCAGGACCGCGGGGCGATCCCGGTAGCGAACGTCCAGAGCCGCCGACAGCATCGCCGAGTTGTTCACCACCACCAGATCACCGGGGCGCAGGTAGGCGGGTAGTTCGCGGAAGCGGGCGTGGGCCACCGTGCCGCCCGCGCAGACCATGAGCCGCACCTCGTCGCGCGCCAGCCCGCGCGCTTCCGGCGGCCGGGTGGCCGAGAGTTCCTCGGGGAGGACGAAATCGATGCGCTCCAATTCGACCGTCATCACGCCACCGGCTGTTCCGTGGCCAGGTAGCGGCCGCTGGGCGGGCGGGTTTCGAGCAGGTGCAGCAGCGCGGGGACCACGGTTTCGGGTTCGGGGCGATCGGAGATGTCCTCGCCGGGGAAGGCCGCCTGATGCATTTCGGTGCGCATATCGCCGGGATCGAAGCTGTAGATCCGCAGGTCCGGTTGTTCGGCGGCAAGCACATTGGTGAGCTGATCCAGCGCGGCTTTGGATGACCCGTAACCGCCCCAGCCCTCGTATGCGCCGAGCGCGGCATCGGAGCTGAGGTTCACGACGGTGCCGCCGGTGCCCCGGAGCGCGGGCAGGGTAATTTGCAGAATCGCCAGGGGCGCAATCACATTGGTGTCGAAGACGGCGCGCAGCTCGTCCAGTGGGTAGTTCTCCAGCGCGGGTAGCGGGCTGGGCCCGAGCCCGCCGGCATTGTTCACCACGAGGTCGAGGCGGCCGCCGCCGATGATCCGGGCGAGTTCGGCACGGTGCCGCGGATCGGCGATGTCCCCGGCCACAGCGGTCGCGCCGGTATCGGCCCGCACCTTCTCCAGCCGCTCGCTCCCCCGCGCGGTAATGATCAAATCCCAGCCGCGGGCCGAAAGGGCGAGCGCGAACGCCCGCCCCAATCCGGCCGAGGCCCCCGTTATCAGGGCTCGTCTCTTCGCTGTCATGACTCCAGCGTGAAACCTGAACCACACTTCAGGTCAAGGTCGTTCGCCGGGAGCGAATCACGCGTTCTCGCGAGCGAACCCGCGCGCTCCTATCACCATCAGCACGAGCGCCAGCACCAGCGTGACGACCGTTCCCACATACACGTCGGAGCCGCTGAACTCGCCCCGGAAGAACGCCCGCGCCGCATCGACGGTATGCGAGAGCGGGTTCGCCTTGGCGATGTTCTGCAACCAGGCCGGCCCCACCGTCATCGGCAGCAGGATCCCCGACAGCAGCATGACCGGCACCGATACCGAGTTCAGTACCGAGGCCAGGGTGCCTTCCTCCTTCGCCCACAGCCCCAGCGCGTAGGACGCCGACGCCAGCCCGGCCGCCATGATCGAGATGAGCAGCACGGCCAGCACCAGGCCGAGCGGATCGGGGCGCAATCCGAACGCCGCCATGGCCACGCCGACCAGCACCAGCGCCTGCACGATGAGCAGCGTCATGTCCTTGAGCACCCGGCCCAGCAGCAGCGCGCCACGAGCCGCGGGCGTCACCCGCTGGCGTTCGATCACGCCCGCGCGCGCCTCGGACACGATGGCGAAACCCGCGAACATCGAACCGAACAGCGCGATCTGGATGACCAGGGCGGGGGTGAGGATCTTGTACGAGTCGCCCGAACCCAGCGCCGGGGATACGCCCTTCACCAGCGGCCCGAACAGCACCAGGTACAGGACCGGCTGCATCAATCCGATGATCACCCACACCGGATTGCGCAGGTTGGCGCGCAGCTGCGACCAATAGATCAGCCCGGTTTCGCGCAGGAATGTCATGACCGGTCTCCTTCCCGGAGCGAACGCCCGGTGAGCGTGAGGAACACATCGTCGAGGCTGGGCCGCTTCACGGTGAGCGCGCCCGGCCGGATGCCGCGCTCGCCCAGGGCCGCGAGCAGCGGAACCACCGCCGCGTCACCGTGTTCCACGGTCAGGTGCACGAGCGCCTTCCCGGCATGGCCGTTCTCGTGCCCTTCGGTGAGCAGCCGGTGCCGGACCTCCAGCACCTCCGCGGCCACCTCCATGGCGAGATCCGCGCCGGCGGAGTCGATTTCGAGGCTGATCACATCGCCGGAGATACGCCGCTTGAGCTCGTCGGGCGAGCCGGTGGCCACGATGCCGCCGTGATCCATCACCAGGATGCGGTCGCACAGCGCGTCCGCCTCCTCCAGATAATGCGTGGTCAGCACCACCGTGGTGCCCTCGTCGCGCAGGCGGCGGATGTGCTCCCACAGATTGGCGCGGCTCTGCGGATCCAATCCGGTGGTCGGCTCGTCCAAGTAGACGAGCGTCGGCCGATGCACCAGCCCGAGCGCGATATCCACCCGGCGGCGCTGCCCGCCGGAGAGCTGCCCGCACTTGCGCCGCTCCAGACCGTCCAGCTCGAGCGCCTTCAGCAGGTCATCCGAGCTGGTCTTCGCCTCGGCCTTGGACAGCCCGAAAAGCCGGGCCTGCAAGATCAATTCATCTTCGACCAGCTCCAGCTCGTTGGTCGATCCGCCCTGCGGCACGTAGCCGATGCGGGAGCGCACCGTCCGCGCCTCGGTGCGCAGGTCCGCGCCGACGATGGTCGCCTCCCCCGCGGTGGGCTGCAACAGGGTGGAGATCATCCGCAGGGTGGTGGTCTTGCCCGCGCCGTTGGGGCCGAGCAGACCGATGATCTCGCCGTAGTGAACGTCGAAGTCGATACCGGAAACCGCTTGCACGGCATCGGTTTTGGTTGCGAAGGTGCGCGCGAGTCCACGAACCCGGATGACCGGGTCGGTGGACGGACCGCGCACGACAGAGGTCGTTTCCACCCGACCTACGGTAGAAACGACGCTTCAAATAGTCAAGCTTGACTATTAAAACTTGATTACCGCACCGGCGGCGGCACCTGCGATCGGCCCATGCGCCCCGACCACACATCCAGCTGCCCGGCCTCGATGCGCTCCAGGGTCCGGCGCGTCCACTCCAGATCCGCGCGCAGATGATCGGCTTGCAGGCGCATGGCATCGGCTACGTGATGCGGTTCGATCTCCATCGGATCGCCGCTACCGGCCAGAATCCGGCGCTGCTCGCGCTCCAGGAACACCAGATCGGCCTCGAACTTCAGCAGCCGGGCGCGCAACGCCGCCTCCACGTCCTCCTTGGGCGCGGACGGAAACAGCGCCACCGGAACCACATACGGATGTTTGACCTGCTCGGCCGAGAAGAGCGCGGTCCGCAGCATCTCACCGAATTCCTTCTCGCCCTCGGCGGTGATGCGGTACGTGAGCCGCTCCGGCCGCGCGCCTTCGCGCTCGGTGCCCTCCATCGCGATCAGGCCGTCGCGCTGCAAGGTGTTCAACGCGCCGTACACCGAGCCGGGCTTGATATTCGCCCACTCCTGCGCATTCCACGACAACAGCTCGCGGCGGACGTCGTACCCGTGCACCGGTTGCAGCAGACGCACCACCGCCAGTACCAGCAATCGCGTTGTAGGAACAGCCATATGCGCAGGTTACGCGGTGCTATCGGGGAATCGGGCGGGGGTCACCGACCTCCGGAAACACACGAGCCGCCCGGAGTGGACACCGGGCGGCTCGGGAGCGGGCAGCGGTCAGGCCGCGCGCTGTTGCGCGAGAGCCTTTGGCTGCTGGGTCTTTTCGACCTCGTCGAAGCCGGGGCGGCCGGTGCCGATGAAGGCGACCAGCCAGGAGAAGACCGCCGCGAAACGGTTGCGGAAGCCGACCAGGTAGAACAGGTGCACGGCCAGCCAGACGAACCAGGCCAGCGCGCCACGGAAGGTGATCTTGTCGTTCAGCTTGGTGACCGCGGCGAAACGGCTGATCACCGCCATCGAACCCTTGTCCCAGTACTTGAATTCGGTGGCCGCCTGCTTCTTGCCGCGAATGATGTCGGCGACGTGGCGGCCCTCCTGCATGGCGACCGGCGACTGGCCGGGGTAGCCCTTCAGCGAGGTCATATCGCCGATGGCGTAGATATCGGCGTGCCCGCCCACGGTGCAGTCCGGATTGATGAGCAGCCTTCCGGCACGGTCGGTTTCGCAGCCGGTGGCCTCGGCCAGGATGGCCGCGAAACCGCCGGCCTGCACGCCCGCCGACCACACCACGGTCTCGGCCGCGATACCGCGCTGCACGCCGTCCTTGCTCTTGACGGTAACCTTGCCGTCCTCGATATCGGTGACGAAGGTGTCGACCATGACCTCCACGCCGCTCTTCTCGAGCGAGCGCTTCGCGTACTCCGACAGCCCACCGCCGAACGGGGGCAGCACCACGCCCGCGCCCTCGACCAGGGTCACGGTGTCATCGGTGTGGTAGTAGCGCTTGGCCAGTTCCTTGAGCTGACCCGCGACCTCGACGCCGGTCGCGCCCGCGCCGACCACCACGAAGCTCAAAAGCCGGCGCCGGGTTTCCGGGTCGGCGGTCTTGGCCTCGGTGAAGACCCGATCGATCTGCGCGCGTAGTCGCTTGGCGTCGTCGATGGTCTTGAGCGAGTAGGTCTTGTCCGCGAAATCGTCACGGCCGAAATAGGACTGGCTGGCTCCGGTGGCCGCGATGAGCGAACCGTAGCGGATCTTGCGCAGGCCCTCGGGGGTCTCGTAGGTCAGCACCGCGTTCTCGGCGTCGATGGCGACGGCCTTGCCCACGCGGGCCTCACCGTGCTCGTGATGCTTGACGATATTGGCGATCGAAGGGGCGATCTCGTGGGAGGCCAGCACACCCGTCGCAACTTGATAGAGCAGTGGCTGGAAAAGATGCTCGGGGGTGGCGGAGATCAGGACATACCCGACCCCCGACTTGTTCAACTGCTTGGCGGCAGCGAGCCCGCCGAAGCCCGAACCTACGATTACGACCTCTGCGGCTTCGATTCCCGCATCCACGTGTTGCATGACAGCTCCCTTCTGTCATGAGTAACCGTGATTCGGAACGCGAATGTTCCAGGGGTCAGGGCGCATAATCAAGATGACTCTTATCTAGCTTGATCATGAATGGGAGAGGTGCCGTGGAGCTGCGCCAACTGGCCTACTTCGTAGCGGTCTGCGAGGAGCTCAGCTTCAGCCGTGCCGCCAATCGCTGCTACATATCGCAATCGGCGATCAGTCATCAGATCGCACGCCTGGAACGCGACCTCGGAATACCGCTGTTCGAACGCTCCACCCGCTCGGTCGTACCAACCGACGCGACCACCCGGCTACTTCCGCTTGCGAAGCAAATGCTGAGCCTGGAATCGGCTATTCGCGCAGCTGTACGCGCTTCCGGACCACGGATTCGCCTGGCAGCCAATATGAGCTTCGCAACAAGATCGCTCTCGGCCATCGCCGGAGCACGCGAAGCGCATCCCGGCGCGGAGATCGAATTCGTCATCAAGCCCTTCCGCCAGCGCATTCAAGCCGTGGCGGACGGCGACTGTGATCTTGCTCTCATCCGGGGCAGCGTGGATCAGCCCGGGCTGGCGGTGGAGAAGCTCTGGGTGGAGGACTTGGTCATCGCGACCTCGACCGCGCACCCGCTCGCCGGGCGCGACAACGTGACGCTCTCGGAGCTCAGTGCGTATCCGCTACTACTCCCGCCGGAGTCCGATCAGGTGCTGCTGCACAACGTGGTGCGGGCCGCCTTCGCCGACCTACCGACCGGACCCGCCTACGGTCCGCCGATTCCGCTGGACCACACCGCCACCATGGAGCTGATCAACCGCCCCGACGCGTGGACCATCCTCTACGCCGACAGTCCCACCGAAGGCATCGCCACCCTGCGCCTGTCCGGAAACCCGTTGCGGGTCCCCGTCTCCGCGGTGCTGCGCGCCGACGCCCGCCGCTCCCCCATCCTCGACACCCTGCTCGCGGCCCTGCACAGCTCCTAGATTCCCGTCAGCGCACCGGACAATTGGGGCAGCACGGCAGCGGTCCGCGACCTACGCTGACAGTCGTGAGCCAGGAGAACATGCGGGCCTCCGATGCCGACCGCGAACAGATCGTCACCAAACTGCGTGCGGCCATGGACGAGGGCAGGATCAACCTGCACGAATTCGACGAACGACTACAGCAGGTCTACGCCGCCAAAACCTACGGCGAACTGGTCCCGGTGCTGTCCGACCTACCCGCCCAGCGCAATTCGCGCCCCGGCGCACCCGCCACGAAGGGCGGCATTCCCACCTGGGTGATCATCATGTGGATCCCGTGGGTGTTCGTGAACCTGCTCTGCCTGGCCATCTACCTGGCCACCGGCGCGGGCTACTTCTGGCCGTTCTGGGTCGAAGTCCCCTGGGGCCTGGCGCTTCTCATCCCCACCACCATCGGCATCGTGACCCAGCGCGATCGGCGCGGTTAGGCCAGCGCCGAGGCCACCGCCAGATGCAGCCGGAGCTCCTCCGGCTCTTCGTCCTCCACCGCCCACGCGATCTCTTCCATGGCTCGCAGGAACGCCCATGCGCGCGCCCGGTCCGGATCGATCTCCAGCCCGGCCGCCGTACGTGCCACCACCGCCGCGGCGTGTGCGGGCTCCGGCGCGCTCTGCACCTGGATCATGACCAGGAATCCGGCATCGAACGCGGCTTCGCCGAGATAACCCTTCGGATCGATCAACAGCCACGGTTCCCGTTCGGGGGCAACGATATTCCCCAGATGGGTATCCCGGTTCACCACCAGCAGCGGGCCCTGCGGCGTCGCCAGCTCCGCACACCGCTCCAGCGCCCGTTCCCGCAGTCGCTCCGGAATCACCTGCGCCACAGCGGGTTCGGGCGCGCTGAACATCTCCACCCACTCATCGACCATCCCCACGGCGGCCGGCAGCGGCGGCAGGCCCTCCGGAAACGCCCCGGGCGCACGCCGCAACCGCTTGTACAGCGCACACGCCCGCTCGACCTTCCCGATGTGCTCCGGCAACCCCTCCAAGCTCGGAAACCCCGGCTGATAAAGCAATTCCGTCCCCGGCCGAGCCCATTCCAGCAGCATCGCATGGCTTTCCGGGTCGAACTCGAACAGCCGCACCGCCCCATCCCCGTCATAGCAATGCAGGGCGGCCGCCTCCCCCAGATTCTCCGGATCCACCACCGGAATCTTCAGCACCGCCACCGACCCATCGCCCCGCCGCACCGGCGCCACGAACGAATGCGTCCCGCCCCCGAACGCCTCCCCGACCACCTCCAACCCCCAAGCATCACACCGCTCCCCGACCACCCCCGGCAGCTCCGCGAGCCACCGCCGCCCCCGCTCCTGAAAAACCTCGGCGATGTTCCCGGCGACATCCTCAGGCAGCGAATACGGCATGCGCCCACCCTAGCCAGCAACCTCCGGAGCACTCGTCTCGTGCACCGTCCGCCACCGATACGTCCGCCCATCGGTCACGATCACCGCCGTCACCCACCGCTTCACCCGAGCCTCCCCCATCACGTTCTCCGCCGCGAACCGCGCCACGATCAAATTCCCGCTCCGCGCGATCTCCGCCACCTCGGAAACCTCGATCTCCAACCCCGGCTGCGCGTTCCGCGCCGACCACAACCCGGCCAGCAACGTCTCCCGATCGACCGCCTGCCCCGTGGTCACCACCGAGGTGAACTGCTCGTCCAACGCCCCCGCCACCCGATCGAACACCTTCGGCAGCGCATCGGACCCCAGCCACTCGGCCAGGTCCCAGTGCAGCGCGGCGACCACGTCCGCCAAGTCGGGATTCGAAGACATATCGGCAATCTAGATCGCCGCCCCCGATCCCGACACCCGGCGCAGCCGGCCGGGTCCGCGCTCAGGCCGGAGTGCCGGGGAAGTCGCAGGAACTCAAGGTGCACACCAGCTTCCAGAAGACGGCCACCGGAATCTGCACCGAGCCGGATTCGATCAGGTTCTGGACGGACCCGTTCCCGGCCTGAACAGTCACCGGCACCGCAGCGGATTCGGCCGGGGAAAGCGGTACGGCGGCGGCCTGTCCGATTCCGGCGAACAGCAGACCGGCTACGCCGATCGAAGTGATGAACGAACGCATGGCGCAGTGCCTTTCGTGAGCCTGCGACTCCCCCGACCGGCAGCCGCAGCACAAATTAAAGCGCATACATTTCACAATCTGGGTGAAACGTTCCACCCGATATGCCCCCAATTTCCCGGCCCCGAAAACAACTGTCCCCCGGCCGAATTCGACCGGGGGACAGTATGGCGTTGCGGATCAACCCTTGTGGGCCTTGACCGCCTCGGTCAGCTGCGGGGCGACGTTGAACAGGTCACCGACGATGCCGTAGTCGCTGATCTCGAAGATCGGGGCCTCTTCGTCCTTGTTGACGGCCACGATGGTCTTCGAGGTCTGCATGCCGGCGCGGTGCTGGATGGCGCCGGAGATGCCGAGGGCGATGTACAGCTGGGGGGAGACCGTCTTACCGGTCTGGCCCACCTGGAACTGGCCCGGGTAGTAGCCGGAGTCGACGGCCGCGCGGGAAGCGCCGACGGCGGCACCGAGGGCGTCGGCCAGGGGCTCGACGACCTTGCCGAAGTTGTCGGCCGAGCCGACGCCACGGCCACCGGAGACCACGATCGCGGCCTCGGTCAGCTCGGGGCGGTCGCCGCCGACGTTCGCCTCACGGGAGACGACCTTGACGACGCCCTCTTCCTGGGCGGGGAGCTCGACGGCGACCTTCTCGCCGGCGCCGGCGGCCGGGGCCGCCTCGATGGCGCCCGGACGCACCGAGATGACCGGGACGTCGCCGGTGGCCTTGGCATCGACGGTGAACGCGCCACCGAAGATGGAGTGCTGGGCCGAGCCGTCGGCGTTCACCGCGATGACGTCGATGAGCAGACCGGAACCGATGCGGGCGGCGAGGCGGCCCGACACCTCCTTGCCCTCCGCGGTGGCGGCGACCAGGATCGCGGCCGGGGCGGCGGACTCGGACAGGCCGGCGAGCACGTCGACCTTCGGGGTCACCAGGAAGCCCTCGGCGTCGTCGGACTCGGCGACGTAGATCTTCTCGGCGCCGGCCGCGGCCAGGGCGTCGGCCAGCTTGTCGGCGGTGCCGGGAGCGGCGACCACGACGGCGGACGGGCTGCCCAGGGTGCGGGCGGCGGTGATGAGTTCGGTGGTGACCTTCTTGGGGGCACCTTCAGCGTGCTCCACGAGCACGAGTACTTCTGCCATTGTTCTTTCTCCTGCGGCGTCTATGGGGCGAGCTGCAAGCACTGCGCCCATTCGTTCGGCTCGGGGGCTTTAGATGATCTTCTGGCCGACCAGGTAGGTGGCGATCTGCTGGCCGCCCTCACCCTCGTCGACGATCTTCTCGCCCGCCGTGCGCGCCGGCTTCGGGGTCACACCGGTCACCTGGGTGCCGGCGTTCGCAACGCCCACGGTCTCCGGGTCCACGCCCAGGTCGGCCAGGGTGAAGGTCTGAACTTCCTTCTTCTTGGCGGCCATGATGCCCTTGAAGGACGGGAAGCGCGGCTCGTTGATCTTCTCGGTGACCGAGACGATGGCCGGCAGGGTGGCCTCGAGCTTGAAGACGCCCTCGTCGGTCTCGCGCTCGCCGGCGATGCGCTCGCCGTCGACGGTCAGCTTGCGCAGGTGGGTCAGCTGCGGCAGACCCAGGTACTCGGCCACGATGGCCGGCACCGCACCGGCGCGACCGTCGGTGGCCTCGTTGCCGGCGATGACCAGCTCGACGCCCTCGATCTGGCCGAGAGCCGCGGCCAGGATGTAGGCGGTCTGCACCGCGTCGGAGCCGTGGATGGCGTCATCCTTGATGTGGATGGCCTTGTCGGCGCCCATGGACAGCGCCTTGCGGATGGCCTCGGTGGCACGCTCGGGGCCTGCGGCCAGCACGGTGACCTCGCCGCCCTGCGCCTCCTTGATCAACAGCGCTTCCTCGACGGCGCGCTCGTTGATCTCGTCCAGGATGGCGTCGGCAGCCTCGCGGTCGAGGGTGTAGTCACCGCTGGTCAGCTTGCGCTCGGACCAGGTATCGGGAACCTGCTTGATCAGTACGACGATGTTCGGCATTGGTCTTCGTCGACCTCCTGTTCTGGTGGCACTGGGTGTGGCGGTCGCACGATGGTTGGCCGTACGTCCACATGTAGCTCGTTCGGGAGATTACCCTACGTTAAGTTACTCGTGGGTAACTTAGCGTGTGATGTTCTCCATGGCCTGATCCGGTGGTCGCTGTGATATGGCTAACCGCTAACGTCGGAGCCATGAGCGAGGCCGTGACACCAGTCGAAAACCCTGCCGATCCCCTGCCTTTGACGGGTGAGCGGACGGTGCCCGGCATCCCCGAGGAGAACTACTGGTTCCGCCGCCACGAGATCGCCTACACCGAACTGCTGGAGCAGTGCCGGGGCAAGGTCGTCCTGGAGGCCGGTAGCGGAGAAGGCTACGGGGCCAACATGATTGCCGACGTTGCCGCGAAGGTGATCGGCCTGGACTACGACGACAGCGCGGTCGCGCACGTGCGCGCCAAGTACCCGCGGATCGAGATGATCCAGGGCAACCTCGCGGACCTGCCCCTGGAGCACGACTCCGTCGACATCGTGGTGAATTTCCAAGTCATCGAACACCTTTGGGATCAGGCGCAATTCCTGCGCGAATGCCTGCGGGTGCTGAAGCCGGGCGGCAAGCTGCTGATCAGCACGCCCAACCGGATCACCTTCTCGCCGGGCCGCGACACGCCGCTCAACCCGTTCCACACCCGCGAACTCAACGCGGCCGAGATGGACGAGCTGCTTGTCGAGGCCGGTTTCCAGGTCGAGCTGATGGCGGGCATCTTCCACGGGCCGGAGATCGTTGCGCTGGACCGGAAGTGGGGCGGGTCGATCATCGACGCGCAGATCGAGCGTGCCCTGAAGGGTGAGCCGTGGCCCGCCGACCTGGCCGCCGACGTGGCCGCCGTGCGCACCGAAGACTTCCAGCTGCTGTCCGACAAGGACGCCGATATCGACGCCAGCCTGGATCTGGTCGCCATCGCGGTGAAGCCGTGACCGCGAAAGACGCTGTCCCGGGCCAGTTCACGCTGGTTCTGCACTCACACCTGCCGTGGCTGGCCCATCACGGGCGCTGGCCGGTGGGTGAGGAATGGCTGTACCAGTCCTGGGCGTCCTCCTACCTGCCCGTCGCGAAGGTGCTGAGAACCCTTGCCGCCGAAGGGCGTTCGCATCTGCTCAGCCTGGGGATCACGCCGGTGCTGGCGGCGCAGCTGGACGATCCGCATTCGCTGCACGGCATGCATCACTGGCTGGGGAACTGGAAGCTGCGCGCGGACGAGGCGTCCATGGCGGGCAATACCGCGCTCGGCGCACACGAACACCGGCTCGCCACCGAAGCTTTGACCGATTTCGAAGAGCGCTGGATGCACGGCGCGTCGCCGGTGTGGCGGTCGCTCATCGATGCCGAGGCCATCGAATTGCTCGGTGGACCGCTGGCGCATCCGTTCCAGCCGCTGCTGGATCAGCGCCTGCGCGCTTACCAGTTGAGCGAGGGTCTCGCCGACGCGCAGCACCGCTGGGGGCACACCCCGGTCGGCATCTGGGCGCCCGAATGCGGGTTCACGCCCGGCATGGAAAAGGATTACGCGGCCGCGGGCATCGGGCATTTCATGACCGACGGTCCGGCCCTGCGCGGCGACACCACCCTCGGCCGCCCGGTCTGGGACTCCGATGTGGTGGCCTTCGGACGCGATCTGGCGGTCTCCTATCGCGTCTGGTCACCCAAATCCGGCTACCCGGGCCAGCCCTACTACCGTGATTTTCATCACTACGATCACGCCACCGGGCTCAAGCCCGCGCGGGTCACAGGCAAGACCGTCGCCGGACCCGACAAAGCGCCATACGATCCCGAACTCGCTGCGGCGGCCGTCACACGCGATGTCGAGGACTTCGTGGCGACCGTGCGGGAACGGCTCATCAGCGAGTCCGAGCGCATCGGGCGCCCCGCGCTGGTGGTGGCCGCGTTCGACACCGAACTCTTCGGCCACTGGTGGCACGAGGGCCCGCAATGGCTCAAGCAAGTGCTGCGCGCGCTCCCCGAAGCCGGGGTCACCGTCGGCACGCTCGCCGATGCCCGAGCCCGCGGCTACGTGGGCGAACCCGTCGAATTGGCCGATTCCTCCTGGGGTTCGGGCAAGGACTGGCGGGTGTGGGCCGGGGACCAGGTGGCCGATCTGGTCGAGCTCAATGCCGACATCGTGCGGCACACCCTCGACACCCTGGACAAGGCCCGCGTCGACGCCGACGGCCTGCGCGATCCGGTCGCCGACCAATTGCTGCGGGAAGCCATCTTGACGATCTCCAGCGACTGGGCCTTCATGGTCTCGAAGGATTCCGCGGCCGGGTACGCGCGTGACCGCGCCCATGAACACGCCCACGCCGTGCGCGAACTCGCAGCCGCCTTGACGAGCGGGCAACTCGCCAAAGCACGGCAGTTGGCGGCAGGATGGAACGCGGCCGACGGACTCTTCCCCGCGCTCGACGCGCGCAGGCTCGGCCCCGCCCCAGAAGGACCCTAATGAAGATTTTGATGGTGTCGTGGGAGTACCCACCCGTCGTAGTCGGCGGATTGGGCCGCCATGTGCACCACCTGGCCGTCGAATTGGCCGGTGCCGGGCACGAAGTCGTCGTGCTCGCGCGCCGGCCGATGGGTACCGACGCCACCACCCACCCCACGCACTCCTTCATCGAGGAGGGCGTGCTCGTCGTCGCCGTCGCCGAGGACCCGCCCGCCTTCGACTTCGGCGAGGACATGCTGGCGTGGACGCTGGCCATGGGCCACGCGATGGTGCGCGCCGGGATCGCCCTGGACAAGCCGGGCATCGGCGAGGGCTGGACCCCGGATGTGGTGCACGCGCACGACTGGCTGGTCGCGCACCCCGCCATCACCCTGGCCGAGTATTACGACGTGCCTTTGGTTTCCACCATTCACGCCACCGAAGCCGGGCGGCACAGCGGCTGGGTCTCCGGCCGGGTGAACCGGCAGGTGCATTCGGTGGAGTGGTGGCTGACGCACGAATCCGATGCGCTCATCACCTGTTCGGAGTCGATGAAGGACGAGGTCACCCGGCTCTACAGCCCGGAGCGGGTGCCGGTCACGGTGATCCGCAACGGCATCGACGTCGGCTCGTGGACGTTCCGGGAGCGCGCGCCGCGCTCGGGTCCGCCGCGGCTGCTCTATGTCGGGCGGCTCGAGTACGAGAAGGGCATCCAGGACGCCATCGCCGCGCTGCCGCGCATCCGGAAGGCGCATCCCGGAACGACTTTGACCGTGGCGGGCATCGGCACGCAGTTCGATTGGCTGCGCGAGCGCGCCCGCGTGCATCGGGTGGCGCGGGCGGTGAATTTCGTGGGGCGGCTCGATCACACCGATCTGCTCGGCTGGCTGCACAGCGCCGACGCGGTGGTGCTGCCCAGCCGCTACGAACCGTTCGGCATCGTGGCCCTGGAAGCGGCTGCCGCGGGCACCCCGCTGGTCACCTCGAACGCCGGTGGTCTCGGTGATCTGGTCACCGACGGCGTCACCGGGCGCTCGTTCGAACCGGCCGATGTGAGCGGTGTGGTCGAGGCCGTCTGCGATGTGCTCGACGATCCCGCCACCGCCCAGGACCGGGCCTGGTCCGCGCGCGAGCGACTCACCGCCGACTTCGCCTGGGATGTGGTGGCGCAGGAGACCGCGCTGGTCTACCAGTCCGCCAAGCGCCGCGTCCGTACCCCGCTGGGGCGTCCGGTCATCTCGGAACGTCCACTGCCGGAACGGGATCCGAACCAGCCCTACTGACCTCCGACACGCCGGGTCCAGCAAGATTTCCCTGGGACACCCTTTTGCCCTGAAATAGAACGTGTTCTAATTCGGGGCATGAGGGGACAGGTCTCCGGGCATACCGATCCGGCGTTCCAGGGCGTGCGCGACGTCTTCGCGGCGAGCTTCGCGGACGGGCAGAACCTGGGCGCGGGCGTGGCGGTGTACGCCGGCGGGCGGCTCGTGGTGGACCTGTGGGGCGGGATCGCGGACAAACACACGGGGCGGGCGTGGGAGCGCGAGACGCCCGTCGTCGGGTTCTCCTGCACCAAGGCGGTGACCGCCACCGCGGCGCTGCGAGTCGCGGCCGATACGGGCATCGCGATGGACGATCCGGTCGCCCGGTGGTGGCCCGAATACGCCTGCGCG
Organism: Nocardia inohanensis NBRC 100128; assembly: GCF_001612945.1. GTDB lineage: Bacteria > Actinomycetota > Actinomycetes > Mycobacteriales > Mycobacteriaceae > Nocardia > Nocardia inohanensis. Next base: position 136,180 of record NZ_BDBK01000016.1, on the reverse strand, counting down.
GGAAAGGAATCCACGACCACCGCGGATTTCTTCACGCACAGCGCCGGGCTGCCGGTCATCGATCGCCCCGTCACCGCCGCCGAGGCCGCCGATCCGGAACTGATGGCCGAATACCTTGCCGCGCAATCACCCCTGTGGGAGCCGGGTTCCGAGCACGGCTACCACGCGATGTCCTACGGCTGGCTCACCGGCGAGATCGTCCGCCGCCGCACCGGCCTCACGGTCGGCGACTACACCCGCCGCCACCTCTCCCCCGACCTGCATATCGGCGCACCGGCGCCCATGCTCGAACAGATTGCGCGACTGAGCTTTCCACCCGCCGAAGAGCAGGTATGGCAGGGCGACCCCGCCCCCATCGATGCCGAGACCGTCGCGCACATGACCCGGGCTTTCCAGGACCCGAATTCCCTGATCCGGCGCTCCGCAGCCAACCCCCGAGCCGCGTTCGGCCAACCGGAGGTCCTCACCGGCGGCTGGCCCGCCGTCGGCCTGGTCACCACCCCACGCGCCCTGGCGACCTTCTACCGCGATCTCGTTGCCGGAGTACTACTCCCACCACAGATCCTGCGTGACGCGATCCGCGAACGAGTACGCGGCATCGACCAGGTGCTGCGCATGGAATCCGCCTACGCCCTCGGCTACACCCTGCCCGCCCAGAACATGATCGTCCCGGAATCGGCCCGACCCACCGTCTTCGGGCATCCGGGCGCAGGCGGCGCCATCGGCCTCGGCGATCCGGAAAACCAGGTGGCCCTGGCCTTCATGCCCAACCTGCGCCGCGACTGGCTCGCCGGCGACCGCCGCGCCTACCAGCTCATCGAAGCCGTGTACGAAGCACTCTGAACAAGGGCCGGCAGGACCACAGCCTTGCGGCACACCCGAAGACAGCGACATGGTGGAGATATGAGCGAATCCGAATTCCGTCCCGAGAACCCCGATTTCGAGGCCGTCTATCGCGGCGAGGGCCCTTTCGACGACGCACCCGCGCCCTGGGATATCGGCGCGCCGCAGCCGAGCTTCGTCGCCTTGGAAGAGTCGGGTCTGGTTACCGGCGCGGTCCTCGATTCCGGTTGCGGCACCGGCGAGAACGCGCTGTATCTGGCCGGCAAGGGGTATGACGTGACCGGCGTCGATCTCGCGCCCACGGCCATTCAGCGCGCCCACGACAAGGCGAAACAGCGTGGCCTGTCCGCCGCCTTCGCGGTCGCCGACGTCTTCGACCTGGAGGCGTATCGGGGCCGTTTCGACACCGTGGTCGATTCCGGTGTCGCGCATCTGTTCCACGGTGAAGAACTCGCGCGCTACGCGGCCTCGCTGCACGGAGTGTGCAAACCGGGTGCTCTCGTGCACGTGCTCGCCCTCAGCGATCGGGCGGCCAAGCATTTCGAGCAGCTGATCGCGGAGATGATGGAGAAGTTCGGGGCTACGGATATCGAGGTCCCGGCGGACCGGGGCAATGTGGCGCCCTCGCTGCGCGCCGACGAACTGCGCGCGGGTTTCGCGGACGGGTGGACCCTGGAAGCCCTGGACGAGACCGACTTCCGCATCGCCATGCCGGTCCGGCCGGAGCCCATCGAAGTCCCCGGCTGGCTGGCCCGCTTCCGCCGCGACTGACCGTCAGGACTCGAGCTTCTTCAGCGCCTTCTGCACGGTGAGGAAGGTGCGGGTGGTGATGTTGTCCTTGCCGTAGAACTTCTCGACCACCTGCATGAAATTGGTGGTGCTCGGGTTGGTGTTGTCGATGACCGACAGCAGCGCGCTCGCCGGCGCATCGAAGCCGACCAGGCGGATCGCGTCCATTTTGCCAACCGCTTCGTCGGGCAGTCCGGCGGAGGGGTCACGTACGAAGGTGACCGTGAGATAGGTTTCGCGGCAATGAGTCAGGCCCGCGAACGGGTCCGCATCGACCAGTTCGCGGAGTTGCTCGTAGGTGCGGATCAGGGTGCCGCCGGGAATTCCGAGTTCGGCATTGAGCGCGCGCTGGATCTGCGATTCCAGCCTGGCCGCATCGGATTTCTTGCTGTGGAAGGTGACATTGCCGCTGGAGAGCAGTGTGGTCACGTTCTCGAAGCCGAGGCCCTCGAACACCGCGCGCAGTTTCTCGTTGCGCATGTTCGGGTTCGAGGGCATGATGCCGCGCAGGAAAGCCGCGTAGCGGTTCACGAGGCGACGGCGCCGTTCTTCTTGCGTTCGATGTCCGCCAGGGCGGCAAGGTATTCGGCGCGCTTGTCGGCGGCGGCGTCCCAGGCGTCCTTGCGGTTCTTCACCGCGCGCGCGGGCGCACCCACGCAAATGCTGTAATCCGGGAAATCACCCTTGACGACGGCGTGCGCGCCGAGCACGCAACCGCGGCCCACGCGGGTCGAGCGCAGCACGGTCACCTTGGCGGCGATCCAGGTATCGGGCCCGATGCGCACCGGCGACTTCACGATGCCCTGATCCTTGATCGGCATATTGATGTCATCGGTGACATGGTCGAAATCGCAGATGTAGCACCAGTCCGCCACCAGCGTGGATTCGCCGATCTCGATATCGAGGTAGGTGTTGACGACATTGTCCTTGCCGAACACCACCTTGTCCCCGATGCGCAGCGAACCCTCATGGCACCGGATGGCATTGCCGTCGCCGATATGCACCCAGCGGCCGATCTCCAGCCGCGCGAACTCCGGCGTCGCATGCACCTCGACGTTCTTGCCGAGGAACACCATTCCGCGCAGCACGATATGCGGATTGGCCATCTTGAACTTCCACAGCCGGTAGTACCGGACCAGGTACCAGGGCGTGTAGGCGCGATTGGCGAGGACCCACTTCAGCGAGGCCAGGGTCAGGAAGCGGGCCTGCTCGGGATCCCGGCGACGCGAACCCTTCCACCGCGAGCGCAACGGTGCGCCCCACATGCTCGTCACGAACTTGCTCCTACAGTCCTCGGGCCATTTAGACGAGGGTATCGGTCCTCACTTCCGGGCACGAAAGTAGGTTGACGGCGTTTGCGGGGCGTCGTTCGTTTGCTCCGAATGTCCGACTCGCCGGAGCCCCGGTGGATTCGGGTGATTCCGGACCTCTCAGCACCACTATCGAACATAATTTCGAGTCGGCGGCTAGCGTTCGGCCCATGAGCTGGAACCTGCCGCTGACCTGCGGCCAGACCGCCCGCACCGCGAGTACACGGGCGTCGATCCGGACTGGTGTGGATGAGCGGACCGGCGAACTCCTCACCGCTGCCACCGTGATCGACCGTGTGCGATGGTGCGCCGGCTTGGTGGCAGAGATGAGCAATCGGCTGCTGCGCGAGCACTGGAACCAAACGGGGGTAGACACGCTGGCTCGCGGCCGGGATGCAAACGGGCGCAAGCTGCCGTCGAATGCATGGATGGCGCTGCGGCGCTTGGCCTGGACAGTGACCTGTGAGGCGAAGACGAACGATCGGATCGTACGCATGGCGCAGGAGCAGACCGGTCGCACCCTTCGGTCGGTCAGATGGCGGGCCGAGCTGATCGCCGGGATACTCGCCACCTGGCCTGGCGACCCAACCCACCGCACCGCCCAGGAGTGGGAGCAGGTTCGCGCTGCAATCCCGGCCGGAGAGTTCCTGCCGTCCAGCGTCATTCGTTCCCGCACGCGCCAGGTTGTCGCCTTCGAACGTCGGCACGGTCATCTCCCGTCAGATCTTTTCGAACTCGAACCCATCCCGCACACTGCCCAGATGCTGCTGTTGTCCGCATGCGACAGCCAGCAGGCCACCATCCAGCGGTCGGCAACCGATCCGGCGAAAGTCGTACTGCGACTGCGACTTCCCATTCGGCCCGACCCACGCGCCTACAAGGATTGGTCGTGGGTCGCATGCCCTCTCGTGCTACCTACAACCGTTCCGCCGACCGCGGTGATTTACCTGCCTACCGTGCGCGTCACCGAAGGGAAGATCCGTACCGACCTCGCATACACCCATGCGGTGCCCATGTCCCGCCATCACGGGCATACCGTCGCTCTAGGCGTGGACTGGGGCCTGAACACCTTGCTCAGCGCGGGCGCGGCCCAACTGCACAATGACGGCCGGATCACCGCCCTCGGGACCGGCGCCCAGTTCCGAGCCGCCGGAGTCGTCGCCAAACAGGACCGGCTTCGCCGCCTCAGCGAACGTCTCCACGTCAAGGTTGATCACTACGCCCGACTCGACGACCCCGCCCTAGAAGGCAAAGCCGATGCGTTGGCTCAGGAAATTCTCCGCGTCTGCGGCAAGAGATCGCGTCTCAATGATGCTCTGGCCTGGGCGGGCGCGCGTTGGATCGTCGACCAAGCCGTTGCCATCGGAGCCACGGTGATCTACCTCGAAGACCTGCGGTCGTTGGAAGCCAAAGGTATGGGCCGCACCCACAACACTCGCCTCTCGCAGATGGTGCGCGGCCGAATCGCGGACCACACAAGGCATCTCGCCGCAGCGGCGGGTATCTCCGTGGTCACGGTGCCAGCACACAACACGTCCAAACACTGTCCACGCTGTTTGACCGACCTGCGGCATCGCAAGGCACCGGACAAGCCCGTTACGCCGGGCTGGAAGTGGGCAACTTGCCCCAACCTCGGCTGCGGGTGGCAGGGCGACCGCGACCAGGGTGCCTGGCAGCGCATCGCCGCGCGCGGCCTGACCCACCAATCCATGACTGTCACCGACCGCAGCAGCGCCCACATGGTGATCCGTACCGTGACCGACTCGATGGAAGCCCGGGCATTCATCACCGCCATCCCACCGACCCGCCAGGCGGACCGGACCGAGGCCGGGCCGCCGCGGACGAAAAGCACCCACCTCACGCCCAGGCGACGTGAGGTTCCCTCCCCCGCACGCCTTTCGAGGCGTGCAGGCCAGCGTCCGGAGGGACACGTTTCCACGGACCGGGCCGGGTTGCCCCGCGCAGCCAACCGGAACCAGAGCGTGACGACGATCAGCACACCCATTGCCGGCCGACACCGGCCACGCGGAGCGGAACTCGGCGCGGGATTCCATCTCCACGCCCATGCCTGCCCGCCCCGATGGGCACAACCCATGCCGGACGAAATGTCTTCCATGGGATCGCTAAGCTGACCAGAGACGCTGTGCCCCGGCTGTGCGAGCTTGCGCGTGACCACCCTGTCCGGCGGAGCGCGATCAGGCATCAGCCCGACAGCAAACCACTGACTCCGTACTGGCAGAAGGGACATCGGCAAGTGCGAATGGGGAGCGGTATCCGGGCATTGGCGATCGCGGCGGCGGGCTTGTTCGCGGCGAGCGCCTGCGGTAGCACCACGGTCGACGATATCCGGGTGGGACCCGGGGACGGCTGGCCGCTCGCCATGCACGATGCCCGCAACAGCGGGTCGAGTCCGGTGACCGGGTCGCGGGCGCTGGCGTTGAACTGGCAGCGGCCGATCGGCGGACCGGTGGCCGCGCCGGTGACCATCGGCCCGGACGGGCAGCTGTTCGTCACCACCCGCACCGCGTCCTGCAATATCTTCTCCTTCCAGATGCCGACCGGCCGCAAACGCTTCTGTAACCCGATGGGCTACAACGCCATCGAGGGCGGGGCGGCCGTGGACGGGGCCACCAACATCTACGTCGGCGACGACGGCGGGGTGAACGCCTACAACGCGCTCGGGCAGCCGCGCTGGCGCACCCCGGCGGCCGGCGTGCCGGTGTCGGTGCAGTTCACCGGTGACGGCAATGTGCTGTCGGTGACCCAGCTGGGTCAGGTGGATGTGCTGAGCCGACAGACCGGCGACCGGCAGGTGTCGACCTTCCAGCTATTAGGCGAACCGGACTTCCTGGCCAACGCGAGCCTGAACCGGCCCCCGGACGGGCAGGGCCTCGAGGATTGCGCCGACGGCGGCCCGCAGTGCCCCGTGGCGAATGTGTCCGCGGTGGACGAGAAGTCGGGCCGGTTCTACGCCACCGTCTGGCAGCCCGGCAAAGGCACCGCCGAGCTGGTCGCACTGACCTACAACGGCAAGGAGATTCGCCGCGACTGGAGCGCCGCGATGCTCAACGGCGGCAGCGCCACCAGCCCCGCGCTCTCCAAGGACGGCTCCACCCTGTATGTCGGCGACAACAGCAATCAGCTGGTGGCGGTGGACACCACCGACGGCCACGCGAAATGGGTGCAGAAACTGGACTTCGCACCGCGCGGAGCCATCTCGGTCTCGGACGACATGCTGATCCCGGCCGGCGACGACGGGCATCTGATGGCGATCCACGATCGCGGTGACAAAGCCGAGATCGGCTGGGAGCGCAAGGATCTCACCCTGCGCGGACGCCCGGTGCAGACCGGCGGCAATACCGGCTACACGGTCGCGCCGATCGGCGACGGCCTGACCCTGGTCACCTTCGACACCCGTTCCGGGGCGACCGTCGATTCCGACACCATGCCGGGCGCGGAGGGGACCACGGTCGGCACCGCGATCAGCAAGGACGGCGATGTCGTGGTGACGACCCGCATCGGCGAGTTGTTCGTCTTCAAGCCCGAGAAGTGATGCGGTCCGCGGCGATCGCGTCCACATTGGCCGCGATGCGGCGCAGCTGATCGATCAGGGTGTTGTAGTCGCCGGGGCTCAAGCCGTCGATGGTGGCGGCGCGTTCGGCGTCGATACGTGCTGCGAGAGAGCGGTATTCGGTCCGGCCGTCGCCGGTGAGGGTGTACGCCCCGGCCGGATCGGCGGTCAGCCAGCCGCGCCGCACGAGTGGTTCGACGAATTCGGCGACGGTCGGGTGCTGCTCGTTCAGGAACGGCGCGAGGGCCTCGTCGAGTCCCGCCGGGGTGAGCGGGCCGCGCGCGAGGGTATTCATGATCTGCCACTGGCGGCGCACCACGCCCTTCGATTCGAGCAGGGCGGCGAAGTTGGCTTCGAGGCCGTTGTGAATGTGCATGAGCCAGTAGCCCAAGGGTTTACGGGTGGCGTCCACAACATCCTCCAATAGTTGTCCAATTACATGTATATGTAGTTTAGCAAGTAATTGTAGGATGACAAGGGTGAGCGATAACGCCATCGAAGCCATCGAACGCGCCATGGTGGCCGTGCGCCGCAATCAGACTCGGCGGGCGCTCAATCGCATCGGCTCCAAGAGCGGCGGGCCGGCGGTCGATCCCACGGTGTTCGCGGTGCTCGACGCCGTCGAAGCGCGAACCGATGAGGCCACCGTCTCCGATATCGCGATCGCGCTCGGTGTGGACCAGCCGCGCGCCAGCCGGCTGGTGGCCAAGGCGGTCGCGGACGGGCTGCTCGAACGCCGGGCCGATCAGGCCGACGCGAGACGGGTGCTGCTGCATCTGACCCGGCAGGCGCGCACGATCCTCGAGCACGCGCACGCCACCCGCCAAGCCGTGTTCGCCCGCACCACGGCGGAGTGGACCGAGCGAGATCGCAGCGAATTCGCGCGACTGCTCACCAGATTCGTGGCCGACTTCGAGACCACCGTGGGCGGCGACTAGTCGGGGCGCTGCGCCTCGTAGGCGGTGGCCGCCCGCGCCAGCAATTCCACCAGGGTCGCGAATTCCGCCGGGGTGAACTCGGCGGCGACAGCGCGTTCGACGCGCACGCCCGCCCGGTCGGCCTCGCGCAGAACCTTCGCGCCCGCATCGGTGAGGCGGGTTTCCAGCACGTTCTTGTGCCAGGCGTGCTGGGTGCGTTCGATCAGGCCGCGGTCGCGCAGGTTCGCCAGCACGGTGTTCATGGTGGGCGGGGTGACGCCGCATTGACGCGCGAGGGCCGCGGCCGAGATGCCCGGGTTGTCGCTGAGCACCAGTAGCGCCGCGTACTGCGGGACCGTCACGCCGGCGGGTTTGAGCGCCGCCATCTTCGTCGCTTGCATGGCCTGTTCGACGCGCTTGATATGGGAACCCAGGCGCTCTTCGGCAGGCATCGACGTCATGACCGGCATCCTATTCGACCCTCTCGACCGTTCGTACGTTGACAATCATTAGAGCTCTAATCTACGTTAGCCATCATTCGAAGATGTCGCCCCTACCGAAGAGGTTCGAAAGATGTTCACCGCCAACCGCCGCCGCCTCGCCGGACTCCTCGCCGCGGGCACCGTGCTCACCCTCGCGGCCTGCGGCAATACCGAGGACGGCGGCGCGCCGAGCACCAGCCAGCCGAAGATCAGTACCGCGTTCGAACTCCCCGAAGAACGTGCCTACCCCGAAGGCATCGCGGTCGACACCCGCACCGGCGACACCTACGTCGGCTCCTTCACCGACGGGGCGGTCTACCGGGCCGCCGCCGGGCAGCAACGCGCCGAGATCTTCCTGCCCGCCGGCACGGACGGTCGCCGGACCGCCAACGGCCTGCGCGTGGATGCGGCCGGGCGACTGTGGGTCACCGACCACACCGCCGGAGTCGCGGTGTACGACACCGGAACTCGCAAACTCATCGCCCGATTCGATACCCCGGCCCAAGACCAGCCGTTCATCAACGACCTCGCCGAAACCGCCGACGGCAGCATGTATCTCACCGACAGCGTGCGCCCGGTGATCTACCGCGTGACGCCGCAGCAGCTCACCGACGCCGCAACCCAGGGCGGCCGGGCCACGCTCGCCCAGTACGCCGATCTGACCACCGCGAACGGCGCCGGTGCGCCGAGCCCCAAGCTGCTCAACGGAATCGTGGCCGATGCGTCCGGCCGCTACCTGCTGGTCGTGGATATGACCCCGGGCGAACTGTTCCGCATCGGACTGGGCGCACAGCCCGCCATCACCAAGGTGACGCTGCGCGGCGCGACCATGGTCGACGGCGACGGCCTGGAACTACGCGGGGACACCCTCTGGGTCGTGCACAACAAGTCGAACTCGGTGAGCCGCTGGAAGATCGACGCCGACGGCGGCGTTGCCGAACAACAGCAGCGTTTCACCGACGAGACCCTGCGTATCCCCACCACCATGGCGCACAACGGAAATCGCCTGCTGGTCGTCGTCTCGCAATTCGATCGCGGCGGCCCGATGGGCGAGGGCACCCCCACCAATCCCTTCCGCGTCGTAGAACTGACAGGAATCTGACATGCCCGACCAGGTAGTCCCGCAATCCCACGCCGACCTGCTCACCCGCCCGCTGTTCGCACATCTGGCCACCCTCAATCCGGACGGCACGCCCCAGGTGACGCCGATCTGGCAGATCTGGGACGGCGAGTTCATCCGTTTCACGACCACCACCGACCGCGCGAAACACCGCAATACCGCCGCGGATCCCCATGTCGCGGTGAGCATCAGCGATCCGGAGGCCCCGTACCGCTACCTCGAGGTGCGCGGCGTCATCGAGCGCATCGACCCGGACCCGCAGGGCGATTTCTTCGATGTGCTGGCGCGCCGCTACGGGCTGACCTACGAGAAGCCGGTCGGCGACCATCCGCGCCGCGTGGTGCTGGTCATGCGGCCCACGCATGCCACGTATCAGTGAATCACGGTGTGGCGCAGAGGAAAACGGTCGCGGTGCGGCCGATCCTGGTGACCACCAGGGTGTGCGGCACCGAGCCCTTCGGCTTGAGCTTCGAGCGCAGTGCGTCGGGGTCGAGATCCACGCCGCGGGTAAGGATTTCGAGGGGGCCGCAGTCGCGGCGGTGCAGTTCGGCGCGGAGCGGCTTCTCCCGGAAGTCCATGCGGTCGAGGATGCGGAAGCCGCGCATGCCTTCGGGCACCGTGTCGCCGGTCAGATAGGCGATCCGGGGATCCAATTGCCACAGGCCGTGTTTCGCGGCGTAGTGGCGCACCAGGCCCGCACGCACGACCGCGCCGTCCGGGTCCATGATCCACTCCCCCGGTTCCCGCTCCGGGATGTCGTCGGGGTCGGCGTCGGCGAGGCTCCAGGGCTTGCCGGTTGACGACAGCACCGTCGCGCGGCGGGTGACGCCGGATTCGGCCAGCCCCGGCGACCACAGGCAGGCTTCGCGCACCGCACCGTCGAGCGAGACCACCTCGACCTCGCCCGCCCAGGCCAGTTTGTCGAAATCCAGTCCGGGAGCACACTTCACGGCGAGATCGCGGCCCGCGTACGCCTCCAGTAGATCCGGCAGCGGGGGTTGCAGCTTCGCCGGATCGTGGGTGCGGCGGCCGTCGGCCCGGCGCGCCGGATCGGCGATCACCACCTCCGCGCGACTGCACGGCTGTAGCGCATCGGCCTTGGCCAACAGGATGTTTCCCGTGGCGTCGGGCAGATTATGGGCCGCCATGGCCAAGCGGACGTCGTCGAGGTCGCTGCCGATGACGGCCGGGCAGGTGCGGGCGAGCTCGGCCAGTTCCGCGCCGATCGAGCAGGTGACGTCGTGGACGGTGCGGCCCGCGAGGCGGTCGGCACGGTGCCGGGCGACGGCGGTCGGCGTGGCCTGCTGGAGGGCGTCATCGGTGAAGAGCCACTCTCCCGCGCCGGGGAGTTTGGTGACGGCGCGGCGGCGCAGGCGGACCGTTTCCACCAGGGCGGCGGTGCGGTCACCATGGGTGCGGCGGAGTTTTTCCAGATCGCCGAGGAGCGATTTGGGAGTCAGGGCGAATTCGTTCGCTTCGGTCAGCGCGGCCGTGCCGGCCGCGCTGCCGAGGTATGCGACGTCGTCGCGAGAGAAGGCGTAGCCCAAGGGAATTCGCCGGGTCTCGGATTACTTCGCGGAAGCGCCGGGCTTCACGCCGGTGATCATGGCGTTGTAGAAGAACTGGCGCGGGACGACGTGGCGCAGCACCTTCTCGTCCAGCTTGCTCAGCGCCAGCCACGCCTTGTACTGAGCCATGCGGTAGCCGATGGTCAGCTTCTCCTCCGGCACGGCGGCCTCGAAGGTGCGGACCGGCCAGCCCCACAGGGCGGCGGCGAACTCTTCGGTCTCGGCGTGCACATCCACCGCGCCCGCGCTGGTCGCCATGCGCTCCAGATCGCTGGGATCGAAGGTGTGCAGGTCGACGACGGCCTCGAGGGCGGCGGCGCGGGAGGACTCGTCCAGTTCCTCCTGCGGGCGACGCCAGCCGGACAGGAACGGCAGCTTGGTGACGTTGGTGGTGATCTTCCAGGTGACCTGGCCCAGGCGGCGCGCGTAGATATTGCCGATGGTGGTCGGCTCGCCCGCGAAGACGAAACGGCCGCCGGGCTTGAGCACCCGCAGGCATTCCTTGAGCGCCAGCTCGACGTCCGGAATATGGTGCAGCACAGCGTGACCCACGACGAGATCGAAAGTGTCGTCCTCGTACGGGATGGTCTCGGCGTCGGCGACGCGGCCGTCGACATCCAGGCCCAGGTGCTGGGCGTTGCGGGTGGCGACCTTGACCATGCCCGGGGACAGGTCGGTGACCGAACCGGTCTTGGCCACGCCGCCCTGCATCAGGTTCAGCAGGAAGAAGCCGGTGCCGCAACCGAGTTCGAGCGCCCGCTCGTAGGGCAGGTTCGCATCGGGCGCCACGGCGTCGAACCGGCCGCGCGCGTACTCGATGCAGCGCTCGTCATAGGAGATGGACCACTTGTCGTCGTAGGTTTCCGCCTCCCAGTCGTGATACAGCACCTGGGCGAGCTTGTTGTCGGAATACGCGGCCTGGACCTCCGCCTCGGTGGCGTGCGGGTTCGGCGCGGGGTCTTCAGGACGAGCTGTCATAACAGGGCAGCCTAATGAACGCCCCGGTAGGCAGTGTTATCGGGCCGGTTATCGGCCGGTGAAGCGGGCCACTCCCGGGCCATTGTCCAAATAGGAACGTGTTCCAACCTGCTGGTCTGCGGTGCCGAACAGCCGCACCCACTCGGTGCGGGCGCGATCGTGGCCGTGCGTACCGGCCTCGAAGACGCGTTTGGCGGCGGCCAGGGCGAGGGTCGGCGCACCGGTGAATCGGCGGGCCCAGCGCAGTGCGGACCGGAACACCTCGTCGGGGGCGACGACCTCGTCGACCAGGCCGATCCGCTCGGCCTCCTTCGGATCCACGAAGCGGCCGGAGTAGACCAGGTCCTTGGCCTTGGACGGGCCGATGAGCAGGCTCAAGCGGCGGATGCCGGCGAGCGGGATCAGGCCCGCCTTGATCTGCGGCAGGCCCAGTTTCACGTTGTCGCCGATGATGCGGTGGTCCGCGCCGAGGGCGAGTTCCAGACCCGCGCCCAGGGCGTAGCCGGAGATCGCGGCGACCGTCGGCTGCGGGAGCTTGGCGAGGGCGCCCAGCGCCTGCTGGAAATCCTTCACGACGGCTTCCGCCTGCTCGGGGGTGAGGTCGGCCAGCTCGGCCATCTCATCCCCGGCGGAGAACACGCGCTCGTCGCCGTAGACGATCACGGCCGTGATTTCGGGATCCGGGCCGATCTCCTCCGCTGCGGCGGCGACTTCGAGCGCCACCTGCAAGTTGATGAGATTCAGCGGCGGGCGTGCGATGCGCAGGACGGCGATCCCTTGCTCGACACTCCGGTCCACGGTCACGAATTCGGCCACAGCTGAACACAGTAAGGGGTTGGGGTGGGGGCCTCGCCCCCACACCCCCCATGGTTACTCCGGCCGCTGGGAGCCGCGCAGGCGGGCTTGCTTCGGCAGGTCGGCGAAGTACTGTTCGGCGTGCGGGAAGGCCAGGGCGGGACCGTCGGCTTCCGGGTCGTAGATCGGCATGATCGGGGAGATCTCGCGGGTGGCGGCGAGAATCTCTGTGGTGGAGGGGAATTCGGCGATGGCGACCAGCTGGGTCCAGGTGGGCGGGAGCAGGACGTCGAGGCCCTCGCGCCAGCGGGTGATGGCTTCCTCCGGGGTGGACCAGGTGACGACCTCGGCTTCGGAGGTCGCGCCGTCGGCGAGCTGGCCGTCGGGCAGGACCGCGACGAAGAAGCGGGTGTCGTAGCGGCGCGGCTCGACCTCGGGGGTGATCCAGTGATCCCAGGGGCGCAGCAGGTCGGCGCGCAGGACCAGGTTCTCGCGCTGGAGGAAATCGGCGAAGGAGAGTTCCCGGCGCTCCAGCTGTCCGCGAGCGTCGGCGTAGACCGAGGTGTCGGAGACGACCGTGTCGGCGGTGGGACCGGCGAGCAGGACGCCGCATTCTTCGAAGGTTTCGCGAACGGCAGCGCAGACCAGCGCTTGCGCACGCCCCTCGTCGGTGCCGAAACGCGCTGCCCACCAAGCCGGTTCGGGCCCGGCCCAGTCCAAGGTGGCCGAGGCGTCGGACGGGTCGACGCCACCCCCGGGGAACACGGTCATACCGGCCGCGAAGGCCATGGCATTGACGCGCCGCTGTAGGAAAACTTCGGGTCCGCGCGCCCCATCGCGCACCAGCACGACCGTGGAGGCGTCCTTGACGGGCGCGACGGCGGGCTGGGAAACGGTCTCACTCACACTTCGCACCATAACCGTTGCCATGACGAAGGGACAGAACCTGGTTCGGTCGGCACCGACCGCCGTTCGCGCTCCGCACCCCGCCGCATCAGCCGGCGACGACTCGCGGCACGGTCCGGGGCGCCGTGGGGCGCGCGCTCACCGCCCACAGCACCGTCGCCACCAGCATTGCGGCACAACCGATTCCGCACACCAGGCCCCAGCCGCCGGCTTGATAGGCCGCGCCCGCGGTGACCGAGCCCGCCACGCCACCCAGGAAGTAGGTGACCATGTAAGCGGTGGTCAGGCGGCTGCGGGCGGCGGGATCGAGGGCATAGATGGCGCTCTGGTTGGTCAGATGGGTGGCCTGGATACCGAAGTCGAACACCACCAGCGCCAGGATCAGCACCAGCACCTGATGCGCCCCCGCGGCCAGCAGCACCCAGCCGAGCAGCACGGTCGCGAGCGCACCCCAGGTCACCGCTCGCAGCTGCCCTCGATCGGCCAGCTTGCCCACCACCGGCGCGCCGAGCGCACCCGCGACACCCGCGAGGCCGAACAGTCCGATGGTGAATTCGGAGAGGTCGTAGCTGCTCCCGTGCTCGCCGCTGAGCAGGAACGCGAGAGCGGTCCACACCCCGGAGAAGCTCGCCATCAGGAAGAAGCCCAACAGCATTCGCTGCCGCAGCACCGCATGCGTACGGATCAAGGTCAGGATCGAGGCGAGCACCTCGGGGTAGCGCTCCCCGGTGGCGGCCCGCCCGGTCGCGGGCACCAGCAGGTACACGCTCACCGACATCAGCGATTGGATGCCCGCCGCGGCCACCAGCACCGCCCGCCAGCCGCCGAGCTCCGCGACCGCCCCGGACAGCACCCGCGACAACAGGATTCCCAGCAGCAGACCGCTCATCACGGTGCCGACGATCTGCCCGCGATGCTCCGGCGCGGCCAGCGCCGCCGACCACGGCACCACGATCTGCGCCGCCGACGCGCTCACACCGGTGACGAACACGGCCCCGAGCAGCAGCGGCAGATTCGGGGCGGCGGCGGAAACGGCAAGCGCCGCAACCGAAACCGCGAGCAGGGCGGGCACCATGCGGCGGCGCTCGAGGAAATCGCCGAGCGGCACCAGCAGCGCCAGACCGCTCAGATAACCGATCTGCGCGGCGCTCACCAGCAGCGCGGCGGTGGCGGTGGAGACGCCGAGCTCGCTCGCGACCTGCGGCAGCAACGGTTGCAGATAGTAGAGGCAGGCGGCGGACGAGCCGGCGGTGACCGCGAAGACCAGCACCGTGAGCCGGGACAGGTGCAGGGCGGGCGGGGCAACGGAAACACTCACATCGACCATGGTCCGACCTGGCGCTGATCAATGGAAGCGATGAGTTTCGATACGCCCATCTATGTCAGAGATAGGCTCTCCGGCATGGAGATCCGCCAGCTCGAATGCTTCCTCGCCTGCCACGAACAGCGCTCCTTCACCGCCGCCGCCCGCGCCCTGAACCTGGTGCAGTCGGCGGTCTCGACGAGCGTGGCGAAGTTGGAGCGCGAACTCGGAGCCCGGCTCTTCGATCGCACGCCCGGCGGCCTGGAACTGACCGAGGCCGGGCACGCCACGCTCGAACCGGCACGCACCATGCTGCGGGCCCGGCACGACATCGTCGACGGAATCGAGTTGGCGCGCGGCCGGATTCGCGGCGAAGTCGTGGTCGGCAACCTGATGAACCTGCACACCCTCGATCTCGCCTCCGCCATCGCCGAGATCCGGCAGCGGTATCCGGAGGTGACCTTGCAGATGCGGCAGAGCACCACCGGCATGGCGGGCAATATCGCCGGATTGCGCGACGGCAGCCTGGAAATCGCGCTGCTGGCCGGCATGAGCACCGAGATCGCGGGCCTCACCCTGCATTCGATCAGCGCCGAATCGCTGGTGCTGTGCACCGCACCCGATCATCCGCTCGCCGGGCGGCCGTTCGCGGCCACGGACCTGGCGGGCGTGCGGTTCATCGATTTCGCGCCCGGCTGGGGCATCCGCCATATCGCCGACACGCTGTACCCGCTGCGCGATCCGGTGATCGAGGTAGCCGATCAGGTGTTCGCGCTGGAATTGGCGGCCAAGGACTTCGGCGTCACGCTGGTGCAGCGCTCGGTGGCCGAGCGCGCCTCCGGGATCGCCTTCGCCGAGCGCGCCGGCACTCCCATCCCCTGGCTCACCACCGTCGGCCACGATGCCCGGCGCACCCCCTCCAATGCCGCGCGCATGGCCATCGCGATCCTGCGCGAGCACGGCTCCCGCCTCAGTCGGTGAGCCGCACCGACCCCAGGCGCGATTCGATCCCCGAGGGCGCGTTGGCATCCGAGCGCCGGGTCCAGGTGCTGTGCACCTTGCCGGTGCGATAGTCCTGCACCTGACTGACCACGGTGCCGCGGTCGTCGTCGGCCCAGGTGACCAGGAAGATGCCCGATTCGATGGGTTCGACGACGACCGGCGCGGTGGTCTTGCGCCCGGTGTCGGCGGCCACGTAGGTCAGGGTGCGGCCGTCGTCGGAGAAGGTGGCGGTGCCGCCGGGCCCGCTGTCGTAGGTGAGCTGGGCGGTCCGGCCGCGCAATTCGGCGGGGATGGCGGCGGGGCTCATGCCCTCGGCGGATTCGGAGGCCGAAACCCGGTGCGGTGGTGCGGGATCGGCGGAGCAGGCGACGGCCGTCAATGCGACGGCCGCGAGTAGCGCCGCCACCGGTATGCGTCCCAACCCCAGCTCCCTCCGCCCATCGCACCGCATTCGCTATCAGGTAGCGAGTACGGCCGCGATCGCCTCGACACGCTGGCCCATCGAACACCAGCAACTTTGCCGACAGTTTGCCCGCAGTGCGCGCCGGACGCAACGGCAGCACGCGGGCAGCGGTGCAAGCGGTAGGAAATCAGCGGGTGCGATGCCGTCCGAAACGCTGTGAGCGCCGGGCGAAGTAGCGGTCCTCGATGCGATCGAGGGTGATCGACTGGTGGAACGCCTCGCTCAGGTTCTCGGCGGTGAGCACATCCTCCAGCAAACCCTGCGCCACCACATTGCCCTCCTTGAGCAGCATGCCGTGGGTGAAGCCCGGCGGGATCTCCTCGACGTGGTGGGTGACCAGCACGGTGGCGGGCGCGTCCGGATCGGCGGCCAGATCGCCGAGGCGCTCCACCAGTTCCTCACGGCCGCCCAGGTCCAGCCCGGCGGCCGGTTCGTCGAGCAGCAGCAGCTCCGGATCGGTCATCAGGGCACGCGCGATCAGCACCCGCTTGCGCTCACCCTCCGACAGCGTCCCGTAGGCGCGATCGGAAAGATGCTCCGCGCCCAGGCTTTCCAGAATGTCCACGGCGCGATCGTTGTCGATCTCGTCGTAGCGTTCCCGCCAGCGACCCATGACCGCGTAACCGGCCGAGACCACCAGGTCGGCGACCTTCTCGTCGACCGGGACCCGGCTGGCGATGGCGGCCGAGGAGAGTCCGATGCGCGGGCGCAGCTCGTTCATGTCGACCTTGCCGAGGGTCTCGCCCAGCAGGTTGGCCGTCCCCGAGGTCGGGTACATCTCGGCCGCGGCCATGCGCAGCAGCGAGGTTTTCCCGGCGCCGTTGGGGCCGAGCACAACCCAGCGTTCGTCGAGCTCCACCTGCCAGGTGACCGGGCCGACCAGGGTATGGCCGGAGCGTCGGACGGTGACGTCACTGAAATCGATGAGCAGATCTGGATCCGGTTGCGGCACGGGGTCCATCTTGGCCCACCGCTCCCGGTGATCGTCAACGCGGTGGGAAAACTTGCGATAGATCGTCCTTGCGTTCCCGGTCGCCGCGGGCGCGAGCGTCGGCGCTCGTGGACCGGAACATTCGAGCCAAGAGCAATGCCGCCGGTATCGAGAGCAGCACCCACACGATGAGTATCACTATCAGTGTCGTCATTTTCGTGTTTCCTCCGTCGGAAACTCGTGGCTCCGATCCTGGACCTGTCGTCGATACAAGTCGATACCCACAGCGCACATATGCCAACCGCCCAACCGAACGGTTTGTCTCGTGGACACCGACTCAGACTGCCGTCACAGGTACCGCTATCACCGTCATGGATCCCGGAGCCACCTCGGTGAATCCGGCATCGCGCACCGCGACCGCCGTCCCGTCCGACACCCGGCCGACCAGTTCGGCCCAGTGTTCGGCATCGGCTTCGGCCACGGTGCACCGGAAGCCCTGCGCGGCCCAGGAATACGCCTGCCCCACCGGCATGGCACCGGCCAGCAGCATGCTCGCATGCCCGACCTGCGCAGCGGCCTTGCCTACAGTCATACCCAATTCGGCCTGCACCCATAGGACGGGATACCGCGTGTCGATCGAATCGAGTTCATCCGATGACAATTCGGTGCCGCCGATCTGGAGCCGGCGAATCCGCGGATCGATGGCACCGACCGGTCCGGGCACGAAGGCGCGGGCTTGCGCGCCATCGTGTTCCACGGTGATGCCGTCGACCTGCTGCGCGGTCAGCCAGTGCGCGCCGCGAGCCCGCCTGGCCACCTTGCGAATCCGGGAACGCTTCCACGCGAGATAGCGCTCCTCCCATTCACCGTCGGGGCCGACCCGGGGATCCAGGCAGACCGCGACCGCGGCGGACGCGGCGGCGGCCAGCAGCGCACTGCGGCGCGGCGGATCCTGTTTCGGAATGTGCAGCACCATCTGCATGGCCTGCACCAGCTCCGGATCGTCCGGATCGCCGCTGCCGCCGTAGCCGCGCGCCAATTCCGCGTGCCGGGCCGCGAATCCGGGATCGACGAGGGATTCGATGCTCGACAACGCTGGTGCTCCTTCTACTTCACATTCACCGTGACCGAGAACTTCTGTGCGGGCTCCGCACCCTGTTCCCACGGCCGACGGTACTCGAGGGTCAATCGGGTGGCGCCCGGGCCGGCGGCGGCGAAGTTCCAGATCGCCTGGCCGCCCACCCCGACCATGCCTTCGGGGCTGGGGTCCTGCCGGTACTCCGGGCTGCCGTTCTGCTTGACGATGCCCTGATCCAATTCGGCCAGGCCCCACTGGAATCCGGTGGTGGGATTGCTGGGCAGGGTGATGATCAGGCCCTGCCCCGGCACCAGGGTGAGGTCCTTGCCATTGGCGTCCTGGCCCAGCCGCACCGCCTCGTGCGAGGCCGAGGTGGTGGTCAGCGGCGGGTTCGAGGTGGTCGGGATCGGGCCCACCGAGGTCGAGCCCGCGGCCGTGGTGGTCGCCGTCGAATCGCCGGAAACGCTGTTACCGCAGGCGGTCAGCGCGAGGCCGACCATGAGTACCGCCACTGGCGTCCGCACCCGCACGAACCGTCTCCTCTCGTCGGCAACACTGTCCGGACCACGGTACCGACCGGCTGGTTACGGTCCCCTCTCGTCATCCCGGCGTGTTTTTGGCCGGGATCCACACGGTGGGCATGTGGATTCCGGCTAAGGGCATGCCGGAATGACGGGGAAGCTCAGTGCGGCAACGGCACTCGGCGCACGCCGCCGTCGCGGGCATCGGCGGCCTCGACCTCGTCGCGAGTCACGCCCAGGATGAACAGGATCGCGTCCAGGTAGGGGTGCGAGAGGGCGGCGTCGGCGACCTCGCGCAGGGCGGGCTTGGCATTGAAGGCGATGCCGAGGCCGGCGGCATTCAACATGTCGATATCGTTCGCGCCGTCGCCGACCGCCACGGTCTGCTCCATCGGCACCCCGGTCTCGGCGGCGAAGCGGCGCAGCATGACGGCCTTGGCGGCGCGGTCCACGATCTCGCCGACCACCTTGCCGGTGAGCTTGCCGTTGACGATCTCGAGGGTGTTGGCCTGCACGAAGTCGAGTTCCAGCTCGTGCGCGAGGGGTTCGATGACCTGACGGAAACCGCCCGACACCACGCCGCAGCGGAAGCCGAGCCGGCGCAGGGTGCGAATGGTGGTGCGCGCGCCCGGGGTCAGCTCGATCTGATCGGCCACCTCGTCGATGACGGAGGCGTCCAGTCCGGCCAGGGTGGCGACGCGCTGGCGCAGCGATTCCGCGAAGTCGATCTCGCCGCGCATGGCCGCCTCGGTGACCTGGCGGACTTCCTCTTCCACGCCCGCGTGCGCGGCCAGCATCTCGATGACCTCGCCCTGGATCAGGGTCGAGTCCACGTCGAACACGATGAGCCGCTTGGATCGCCGGGCCAGGCCCGCGCGCTCGACGGCGATA
Source organism: Nocardia inohanensis NBRC 100128 (assembly GCF_001612945.1). Lineage (GTDB taxonomy): Bacteria > Actinomycetota > Actinomycetes > Mycobacteriales > Mycobacteriaceae > Nocardia > Nocardia inohanensis. Next base: position 116,712 of record NZ_BDBK01000016.1, on the reverse strand, counting down.
TCGACGCTCTCCTTGGCGGCCACCACGCTGAGCGCGGTACGCAGCCTGGTCTCGGTCGCCGCGTCGTTCGACGGGACCGTGACGGTCAGTTCCAGACCGGTGACCGGATAGTCGGCGATGCCGCGAATGGCATCGATGTTCACGCCCTGCTCGGCCAGCTTGCGCGAGATCGAGGAGAACGCGCGCGCGGTGACCGGCGAACCCAGCACCACCACCGCGTGCGTCGAAACCTTGGCCCCCGAGACCGAATTCGCGCCGATCTCCACCTCGACGTCCATGCCCACGGTGGCCATGGCGTCTTCCAGCTGATCCTGAAGTGCTTCCGGATCGCTCGGACAGGAAACCAGCACACCCAGGGTCAGGCGGCCCCGAATGACGACCTGCTCCACATCCAGCAGGCTCACCGCGTTATTGCTCAGTGCCGCCAGCAGTACCGACGTCACGCCCGGCTTGTCGGGTCCGGTGACCGTAACCAGAACCGTCGTTTCAGACGTGCTCAATCGATAACTCCGTTCTCGGGGCGCGGCGGCCCAGGCATGGCGGGCAGCCCGCTCATTCTGTCAGGTCGGCCCACACAGCCCCGCGCCGACTACTGCCCTCGTGGTCGGTATCACCCGCTCCTGCGGGGCGGGAAGAGAAAACGGTGCGGCCGCCTGTCGGCGGCCGCCACCGAGTCTCGGCGGGAACACGCGCGCCGAACCCCTCCGAACGCCGATAGACGGCCGCCACTGAATCTCGGCGGGAACACGCGCGCGGAGCCTCTCCGAACGCCGCCGCGGCGGCCGTCCTCAGACGGCCGCCGCTCCTATCTTCAAGCAGCGCGGCACCCCTCGTCAGAGGGGTGCCGCGTCTGTATTCGCTTGTGTCAAGCCTTACTTCGAGAGCTTCTCGAGTTCCTTGACGGTGTGGGACTTGGAGCCCCAGCCGACATGGGCTTCGGCGCGCATGCGCTCGACCATGTGCGGGTAGTGCAGCTCGAACGCGGGGCGCTCGGAGCGGATGCGCGGCAACTCGTAGAAGTTGTGGCGCGGGGGCGGGCAGGAGGTGGCCCACTCCAGGGAGTTGCCGTAGCCCCACGGATCGTCCACGGTCACGACCTCGCCGTAGCGGTAGGACTTGAAGACGTTCCAGATGAACGGCAGCATCGACGAACCCAGGATGAAGGCACCGATGGTGGAGATGGTGTTCAGCGTGGTGAAGCCGTCCGAGGGCAGGTAGTCGGCGTACCGACGCGGCATGCCTTCGTTACCCAGCCAGTGCTGGACCAGGAAGGTGGTGTGGAAGCCGACGAAGGTGGCCCAGAAGTGCCACTTGCCCAGGCGCTCGTCCATCATGCGGCCGGTCATCTTCGGGAACCAGAAGTAGATACCCGCGAAGGTCGCGAACACGATGGTGCCGAAGAGCACGTAGTGGAAGTGCGCCACCACGAAGTAGGTGTCCGACACGTGGAAGTCGATCGGCGGCGCGGCCAGGATGACGCCCGACAGACCACCGAAGAGGAAGGTCACCAGGAAGCCGATGGACCACAGCATCGGGGTTTCGAAGGTCAGCTGACCCCGCCACATGGTGCCGATCCAGTTGAAGAACTTCACACCGGTCGGAACCGCGATCAGGAAGGTCATGAACGAGAAGTACGGCAGCAGCACCGCACCGGTGGCGTACATGTGGTGCGCCCACACCGCGATGGACAGCGCGGCGATACCCAGCGTCGCGTAGACCAGCGTGGTGTAACCGAAGATCGGCTTACGCGAGAAGACCGGGAAGATCTCCGACACGATGCCGAAGAACGGCAGCGCGGTGATGTACACCTCGGGGTGACCGAAGAACCAGAACAGGTGCTGGAACAGCATCACACCGCCCGAAGCCGGGTCGTAGATGTGACCGCCCAGGTGGCGGTCGTAGGCCAGCGCCATCAGCGCCGCGGTGAGCAGCGGGAAGGCCAGCAGCACCAGCACCGAGGTGACGGCGATGTTCCAGGTGAAGATCGGCATCCGGAACATGGTCATACCGGGGCAGCGCAGGCAGACCACGGTGGTGAGCATGTTGACGCCACCGAGGATGGTGCCCAGACCGGAGACGGCCAGACCCAGGATCCACAGGTCCGCGCCGACGCCGGGCGAGTGCACGATGTCGGTCAGCGGGGTGTAGGCGGTCCAGCCGAAGTCGGCCGCACCACCGGGGGTGATGAAGCCGGCGGTCGCCATGGTGCCGCCGAACAGGTACAGCCAGTAGCTGAACGCGTTCAGACGGGGGAACGCCACGTCGGGCGCGCCGATCTGGAGCGGCAGGATGATGTTGGCGAAGCCGAACACGATCGCGGTCGCATAGAACAGCAGCATGATGGTGCCGTGCATGGTGAACAGCTGGTTGAACTGTTCGGGCGAGAGGAACTGCATGCCCGGCCGAGCCAGCTCGGCGCGCATGAGCAGCGCCATCAGGCCACCGACGAGGAAGAAGGACATGGCCGTCACGAGGTACATGACGCCGAGCACCTTCGGGTCGGTCGTGGTGACCATCTTGTAGATGAAAGAACCCTTAGGACCCGTCCGTTGCGGGTAGGGCCGAGCCGCCTCCACTTGGCGGACTGGCCTCGGTTCTACGGCAGTCACGAAACCTCCACAGGTATGCCATCGTTCGTACGCTGCTTACCGCGTCCTGTTCGGCACGTGACGAACGACGGTGGCTTGCGCTTCAGGCATCGTAAACGTTGTCCCGACGGGCGACGCGCCTAGGTCCTACTCTGTGTCGTAATTGGGCGCCGGGGTGCCCGCAGGTACGCTGCCAGCCATGCCGGTGCGCGAGTCCGCTTCCACCCGAATCCAGTTCGCTTCCAGCCAGTCCCGTTTGCGACGTTTGCGCACCTGGGGAGTGGTGCCGGGGGCCGCGGCGGCGCTGGCGGTGAGTGTGCTGACAGGTTGCGGAGCTCCCAGTGATGACGCGCTGAGTTCGATTGTGCGCACCACCACGAATATCGCGGGGGCGGGTGTGGTGGGGATCGAGCGCGATACCCGAACCGCTTGCGGGCTGCCCGGTTCGGCCGATCCGGCCGCCGGCGCCACCCGCAGCATCACCGGATCGGCCGGAACCGCCGAGGTGCCCGCCGATCCGAAGCGCATCGTGGTGCTGTCCACCGCGGCCCTGGACGCGGTCTGCGGGGTCGGGCTGTGGGAGCGGGTGGTCGGTGCGGCAACGGTTTCCGGTCTCACCGATGACGCGGGCAAGCCGACACCGCAGCCGACGTACCTGGGGACCGGCGTCGCCGCCATCCCGGGTGTCGGTCTGGTCGGCGCGGCGGACCCGGCGAAAATCGCTGAGCTGAAACCGGATCTGATCCTCGGCGGCGAGACCGAGGGCGCGGCCTACGAATCCCTGAAGTCGATCGCGCCCACCGTGCTGGTCGGCGCGGACGGCGGCTGGCAGGCCCAGTTCACCCGCTACGCAGAGGCCATGGGCCGCAGGACCGCGGCCGCCAAGGCACTCGAGGACTACCGCACCGCCGCGAAAGACGCCGGTACGGCCGCCAATTCGAGCCTGACCCAGGCCTCGGTGGTGCGTTTCGGCGCGCAGGACATCCAGGTGCAGGGCGGCAACAGCTTCGCGGGTCAGGTGCTCGGCGACGCGGGCGTGCAGCGGCCGGCGGCGCAGCGGGCCGGCTCCTTCGACGTGGGTTCGGATCTCAGCGCGCAGGCCACCCGCAACAAGCTCGAGGGCGATGTCCTCTACGTCATGTTCGACGGCCCGGAGGGGCTGAAGTTCGGCAAGTCCGAGCTGAAGAGCGACGATTGGAAAGAGCTCGGCGTGGTGGGCGACCACCGCATGTTCGCGGTGGACGACAGCATCTGGCACGGGTCGGGGATCACCGCCGCCCGCGCCCTGCTGGTCGATATGAGCAAATCGCTCAATGCCTATGTGGGCGACTGAGACTCAGTCGCGCAGGTACAGATTCCAGGTGTCGTCGATGCCCTTGCGGCAGTCGTAGGCGGTCCACCCGGGGTGCGCGGGGGTGTTCTTGCCGTCGGCCTCGCAGGCCGCCCGGGTGCGGTAGTTGCCGTAGAAGATCTCGTCGGCGTGCGCGGCGGCGGAACCGGTGGTGAGCAGGCCCGTGACGAGGGCGGCACCGATGAGCAGCGATCTGATCTTCACGATGGAACTCCTTCGTACCCAGCACTTTTCATCCGAAGGATCAGCATTACCACGGCGTCCGTAAGGATTTCGTGAATGAAACGGCCCCAGGCGCGAATACGCCAGGGGCCGTTATGGTTCAGCGGGAGTAGCTCAAAACTCCCAGTCCTCGTCTTCGGTGTTGACGGCCTTGCCGATGACGTAGCTGGAGCCCGAACCGGAGAAGAAGTCGTGGTTCTCGTCGGCGTTGGGCGACAGGGCCGACAGGATCGCCGGGTTCACCTCGCACTCGTCCTTGGGGAACAGCCCCTCGTAGCCGAGGTTCATCAGCGCCTTGTTGGCGTTGTAGCGCAGGAACTTCTTGACGTCCTCGGTCAGCCCGACCTCGTCGTAGAGGTCCTGGGTGTACTCGACCTCGTTCTCGTACAGCTCGAACAGCAGCTCGAAGGTGTAGCTCTTGAGCTCTTCGCGCTCGGCCTCGGAGACCAGCTCCAGGCCCTTCTGGTACTTGTAGCCGATGTAGTACCCGTGCACGGCCTCGTCGCGAATGATCAGGCGGATCATGTCGGCGGTATTGGTCAGCTTGGCCCGCGAGGACCAGTGCATGGGCAGGTAGAAGCCGGAGTAGAAGAGGAACGACTCCAGCAGGGTGGAGGCCACCTTACGCTTGAGCGGGTCCTCGCCGTTGTAGTACTCGAGCACGATCTCGGCCTTGCGCTGGAGGTTCCGGTTCTCCTCGGACCAGCGGAAGGCTTCGTCGATCTCGCGCGAGGAGCACAGCGTGGAGAAGATCTGGCTGTAGCTCTTGGCGTGGACGGACTCCATGAAGGCGATATTGGTGAGCACCGCCTCTTCGTGCGGGGTCAGCGCGTCGGGGATGAGGCTGACCGCGCCGACCGTGCCCTGAATGGTGTCCAGCAGCGTCAGGCCGGTGAAAACCCGCATGGTGAGCTGCTTTTCATTGGGGGTCAGCGTGGCCCACGACGGAATGTCGTTCGACACCGGAACCTTCTCCGGCAACCAGAAGTTGCCGGTGAGCCGATCCCAGACCTCGGCATCCTTGTCGTCCTGCACTCGGTTCCAGTTGATCGCCGAAACTCGGTCGATCACCTTGGTTACCCGCATCGTCGTGTGGTCCACAGTCATCCTCTCCGCTCACCCCATGCCGTCGTGCCCTGAACACTACCATTGGTGTCGGCTGCCGAGGAGCAACACAACACCTTGTTATTTCGCGTTGCCGGCGCGCCGACCGGCGCGAACCCGGAAAGGCGTGCGCCTCAGCACGCCCCGGACCGGAAAATTACAGCCGTGCAATCCGTCACAACTCGGCGGGGCAGCCCTAGGGCTGCCCCGCCGATGTTTGCCAATGGGACGCTGGTCAGATGCCCAGCACCACCTTCGCCGTCATGAAGTAGATGATCAGGCCGGTGGCATCCACCAGCGTGGTCACCATGGGCGCGGAGATCACCGCCGGATCGATGCGCAGCTTCTTGGCCAGCAGCGGCATGGTGCCGCCGATGGTGGCCGCCCAGCCGCAGATGACGACGAGCGTAATCGCCACCACCACCGCGATTTTGGCCTCCACGAAGATCGCCCCGATGACCAGGCCGGCCACCGCCAGCATCGCCCCGAGCAGCAAACCCACCCGGCATTCCCGCCAGATCACCTTGAACAGGTCCGAGACCCGCACCTCGCCGACGGCCAGCGCGCGCACGCAGGAGGTCGCCGCCTGCGCCCCCGCGTTACCGCCCGCGCCGATCAGCAGCGGAATGAACAGGGCCAGATGCGCGGCCTGCTCCAGGGTCGGCTCGAAGTAATCGGTGACGGTGACGGTGAGGGTGGCCGCGACCAGCAGCAGCATCAGCCACAGCGCCCGGTAGCGGGCCAGCTGGAAGACGCCCGCGGCCATGTAGTGACCGGCCCACGGGGTGGTGCCGGCCTGCCGCGCCACATCCTCGGAGTCGGCCGCCTCGATGACCTCGATGGCGTCGTCGATGGTGAGCAGCCCGACCAGCCGGTCCTCACTGTCCACCACCGGCAGGTTGATCAGGTTCGCGCCCTGCATGAGCCGGGCCGCCTTCTCCGCGGAGTCGGTGGCGCGGGCGCGCATCGGCTCGGCCTCGACGAGATCGGCGATCATCGCGTCGGGGGAACTGAGCACCAGGTCGCGCAGCTCCACCACGCCGATGAGCCGCCGACCGGCGTCCACCACCGGCAGGGTGTAGACGGTTTCGGCCTTGCCGCCCTCGGTGCGGACCATCTGCAAGGCCTGCGCGATCGGCAGATTACGCGGCAGCGCAATCACTTCCGGCGTCATATAGAAACCGACCGACCCCTCCGGGTAGCCCAGCAGGATCGCCGTCATGCGGCGCTCCTCGGCGCTGAGCCCGGCGAGCACCTTCTTGGCCACCTTGGCCGGGGCCTCGCGCAGCATGCGGGCGCGATCGTCGGGATCCATCTCCTCGACCAGGTCGCGGAAGCTCTGATCGCGCAGCCCGGTCAGGATCTGCTGCTGATCGATCGGCTCCAGCTCCTCGAACACGTCGAGGGCGCGGTCCTTGTCGAGCAGGCGGAAGGCCATGCCCGCGCTGACGGCATCCATGCGGGCGAGCTCGTCGGCGATGACGTGCGGCGCGTGATTGTCCAGCCACTCGGTGGTGGCGGCCAGGTGATGGCAGTCGACGATGTCGCGCAGCGATTTGCCTTGGGAGACAAGGGAATCGCGCGCACTGTCGAGTGCTTCGAAATCGTCGGTCATCGGGGCCACCTCGGTCATCGGACGAACGGGCAGCGTGGCGACGGCGGGCAGCGTCGAAACGACGGGCAGATCGGTCTGCGTCATGGCGGAACCTCAGCCGGGATAGGCGAGTCAGGGGTGAACGGATGGAAACTCCAGGTCACACCGCGAGGCACCCACCCCGCTGCCGCGAAGGAACTACCGGCAGGAAGAAAGGCGGGCGCCGCGCGGCCTTCGACTGGGGGGTTCGCTACGCATGCAACCCACCTCCTCGAAGCCGTCGCGCACCGTCATGGTCACCCGCCGAGCGCGGGTGGAGTCGTTCGCGGGATTCGGCGAACGACGCAAAGCATCCTTGTGCAGGATACCCTTATCGCTGAAACCACGCGCGCACCGGGGGTTATTCCGGGCGAGTTCCCGGTTCTATCATTTTCCGATCATTTCCGGGTCACGACCGGTCCGTACCAGTTGGGCGCTAGTCCAGCGACGTCTAATCTCTGCCTCTGTGCGTGTTTTGGTGATAGAGGACGATCCGCAGCTCGGCCGTGAGGTAACCGACGGGTTGCGATCGGCGGGGTTCGCGGTCGACCTGGCCCGGGACATGGCCGACGGTGATTTCAAGATAGCGGTCAATCGCTACGACTGCCTGGTCGTGGACCGCGGGCTGCCGGACGGGGACGGACTGGATCTGGTGGCGCGGGTACGCCGGGCCGGGCATACGGTGCCGGCGCTCATCCTCACCGGCCGCGACGGCCTGCACGACCGGCTGGCCGGATTCGAGCAGGGCGCCGACGACTATCTGACGAAGCCGTTCGCGCTACCCGAACTGGTGATGCGGGTGCGAGCGCTGTGCCGCCGGCAGCAGCAGCCGACCGCGTCACGAATGTCGTTGGGCGACATCGACATCGACCTGATGCGGCGGCGGGTGACGCGCGGCGGGGTGATGCTGACGCTCACGCCCAAGGAGTTCGCGGTGCTGGAATTGATGGCGGCGCGGCGCGGCAGCGTGGTGACCCGCACCGAGCTCATCGAATGCTGCTGGGACGAAATGGCCGAGCCCGCATCGAATGTGGTGGACGCGGTGGTGGCCAAGCTGCGCCGCAAACTCGGCGAGCCGTGCGTGATCGAGACGGTGCGCGGCACCGGATTCGTGGTGCCGGCGTGAGTGTCACCCGCCGCGTGCAGGCGTGCCCGATCACGCAGGACCGAAAGGAAACAGCTTGAGTTCGCATCGCTCCCCCGCCGTCGCACGGTTGCGCCGGGCGCGCTGGATGATGACCGCACTGGTCGCACTGATCACCGCGTCGGCGGTGCTGGTGCTGGGATTCGTTGCGGCGTCCATCGATTCGCGTTCCCGCACCGACGATGTGGACCGGCTGGTGGCATCGGTGGCGGGCGGGCTGGCGCGCGCCATCCAGCACGACGACAACCAGACCCTGGACCTGACCACGGTCATCGACGACAAGCTGGCGCAGGGCCCGACCTCGGTGGTGGTGGCGGTGCGCAAACCGGGTGAGCAGTGGCGGCAGGCGCACACCTATCAGCGCTCGCTCATGCCCAGCGACAGCGATATCGCCACCATCGCCACCCGGACCGAGGACCACTCGGACGGGCAGATGTACGACACGCTGCTGACCACCACCACCGATATCACCGGGCGGTCGGTGCGGGTCGCGGCCACACCCATCTACTGGACCGATTGGGACAATGTGGTGGTCATCCTGGCCGCCGCCGAATCCATGACCGATCCCGGCGATCATCGGAGACTGGTGTGGGCGTTGATGATCGGCGGCGCGCTGCTGATCGCGCTGGCCACCGCGGCCGCCTATCTGCTGGCCGGGCGCAGCGTGCGGGCCGCACTGCACATGCTCGACCAGCACGAGCAGTTCCTCGGCGACGCCGCGCACGAATTGCGTACGCCGCTCACCACTTTGAAGCTGCTCACCGAATCCAAGCCGAAGAAACCCGAGGATGTCGATCAGACCCTCGCCGAAGCGCGGCGCCTCGCCGATCGGATGGCGCGGCTGGTCACCGGGCTGCTGGCGCGGGCCCGTATGCAGGCCGGGATCGCCGCCCCCGAACGCACCATGCTGCGGCTGGATCAGCTGGCCGAGGCGGTCGCCGAGGAGGCCGGGGATCCGCGCATCACCGTGGCCGCGCATCCGACCGTGGTGGTGGGTGATCCGGAGCTGCTCACCCTGGCCATCAAGAACATGCTGGAGAACGGGTTGACCCACGGCGCCGTGAACCGCGCCGCGCCGGTGGAGGTGCATGTGGCCGAGGGCCGGGTGAGCGTGCGCGACCACGGCCCCGGCGTCGATCCGGTGATGTCGGCCAATCCCTTCGATCGCGGTGCGGCCGGGCGGACCGGGCGCAATGGCATCGGCTTGGCGCTGGTGGCGTGGGTGGCGCAGACGCACGGCGGCAATGCCTCCATCGAACCGGCCGTCGGCGGCGGCACCATTGCCACCCTGTGGCTCCCGCCCGCCGATATCACCGCGGGCACACTCGCCGGGGCGCGCTTGTAATCGGAGGGCGCCCCGGTGGGCCGCACCGGCCACACCCGGTTTTCATGCCATGATGCGCATATTTATATCGTGGCATTATCAGGTTGAAATGCGTTTCATCTCGCTGATCAGCCAGCGCCCGTCGGGCTGCTCCTCGGCCGTTACCGCCGCGGCGGTCAGCGACACCTCCGCACCGGCGATGTGGTCACCGGCGGTGGACTGTTTGACGTAGCCGATGCCCAGCGCGGTGTTTCCGGTAATCGCCCGCAATCCGCAATTGAATTCGAGCACCTCGCTCCGGCTGTTGGTGGCGAGAAAATACTGCCGGGTGGCGTTCTGCGTGTCGATCAATTGCTGACGATAGGTTCCGGTCGTCGCATCTATGGCACCGGCGAAATATGCGTCGAGCGAATTCGGATCATAGCTGGAAATATGATTCAAGAAATTATGAATAGCGTGCAGCGCCGCTATATGGCGGCTGCCGATGCGGGAGATCTCGGGAGCCAGCCCCGGCGCAGGTTCGCTCCGGGTCGGCAGACCGCCGGTGCCGGTCTTGCTCGCCGCGGTGGTGCCCGGTACCGCGGCGGTCTGCTCACCGCCGCCGTCACGCATGACATAGACGGTGCCGGCGCCCGCGCCGAGCAGCGGGAGGCCCGCGATCGCCGCGAGTCGCCGCCGCGAAATACCCTTGCCCTCGGACTGTGCGGCCGGGAAGGCCGGCGGCTCGGCCGGAGGGAAGGACAACGACACTTTCTCGGTCTCGGTCACGATTCTCCTCACTGTCGAGCGACTCTGCGCGACGTTACCCGGTCGCACAGTTGCGAGGCGCAGAATTGCGCGCATTCGAGATTCGGAACGCGCCGAATGCCGGAATTAGGCGGAATGTGATTTTACCGGCCGGGCCGGCCACCACATTCGATCGCCGAGCAATGCGAACAATGCCGGGATCGCGACCGTGCGGACTACGAAGGTGTCGAGCAGGATCCCGATGCCCACCACGATGCCCAACCGAGTGAGGTGATCAGCCACCAGGAGGATGGTGTAGCCGACGCCCAGCGCCACCAGGCCGGCCCGCTGACACCGCCGCCGTTCTGTGCTGGGGTCATGGCATGGCGCTGGAATCGCTGACTATGGTTCGGCACGGGGAGAGTACGGGTAATGCGCGCAAGGCGGCCGATGAGGCGGCCGGTCTGGAGCGCTTCGACGAAAGCGGCCGAGACGCGGACACCCCGTTGTCCGAACTCGGCCGGGCGCAAGCACGAGCCGTAGGCACTGAATTATGCGCGGGCGACCGGCGTTTCGACACGGTGCTGTCATCGCCGTTCGTCCGCGCCCGCACCACCGCCGAGCTGGCGTTGAAATCGCTTCCCATCCAATGCATCCGAGTGGACGAACGGCTGCGTGACCGTGATACCGGCGTCCTCTTCGGCTACACCGAACTGGGCATCCGCCGCCATTTCCCGCTCGAGCACCGGGAACGAGAACGCAAGAGCCGCTTCTACTATCGCCCGCCCGGCGGGGAATCGTTCACCGATGTCGCTCTGCGCCTGCGCACGCTGCTTCGCGAACTCGACGGCCACGTCCTGATCTTCACCCACGACGTGGTGGTCGTGATGGCCCGCTACATCCTCGGCGACCTGGACGAGGCCACCATCCTCGACATCGAGCGCAACCAGATCGGCAATGCCTCGATATCCCGTTGGGAGCGTGTGGAATCCGGGTTGGAGCTCGTCACTTACGGCGATGTCACCCACCTGACCTGAGCACGGACGCCGGCCCGAACCGCATTTAGACAAATGTCTTGCACAAATGTCTAAGTGCGGGTTAGAGTCGTGTCACGCACTCGAAAGGGACCAGAAATGACCACTCGCAACGCATTCGACATCGACGGCCGCACCCTGTCCTACCTGGACTTCGGCGGCACCGGGCGGCCGATCCTGGCGCTGCACGGGCATATGTCGGAGGCGGCGAGCTTCACCGAGTTCGCCGCGAGCCTGTCCCCCGAATGGCGGCTCATCGCGCTCGACCAGCGCGGGCACGGGCACTCCGACCGGGCCGCGGAGTACAGCCGGCGCGGTTATGTCGGGGATATCGTCGCACTGCTGGATCACCTGGGGCTGGAACGCGTTGTGGTGGTGGGGCATTCGCTCGGCGGGATCAACGCCTACCAGCTGGCGGCGTGGTTCCCGGAGCGGGTGCGGGCCTTCGTCGACGCCGATGGCGCGGCCGCGCTCGGGCTGGACGGGAGCAATCCGCTCGAGTTCATCCTGAGCCTGCCGCACCAGGGGCCCAGCCGGGAGCAGCTGCTCGCCGAAATGGGGCCGTTCGCAGCGCATTTCGGTGGGCTGGTGCGCGAACGGGCCGACGGGAGCTGGGGGCTGCCGTTCGATCCGGCCGATATCGTCGAATCCGAGCATCGGGTGCACGGCGATCACTGGGCCGAATGGCTGGGCAGCTCCTGCCCGGCGCTACTGATCCGCGCGACCGACGGCGTGATCCCGGCCGAGCAGGCGGCGCAGATGGTGGCGCGGCGGCCACACACCCGCATGGTCGAGCTGAATACCGATCATTTCGTGTACGCCGCGGACCCGGCGGGTTTCGCGAAGGCCGTCGCGGAATTCCTGGCAGAGCTGTAAACCGCACTGAATTCGGGGGCCCGCACTGTGGGGAATCACGATCGGCAGGTCTGCGGCCGGTTCCTGGGCATTCGAGGCCACGGGCCCGCGCGCGCCGTCCTGTGATCGCTCACAATCCGGTCCGCGTCCCGCTGCGCCGGGTCACAGCAGCGGAGGAAGCGGGCACCACCGCCGGGCGCATGGGTTAGCGTTCTTCAGTCCCCGGGGCGGTTTGCCCGGGGCGGAAGGAGTCACCGATGTCCGTCGATATGCCGGGGCGGGCGGGGCTCACCGTATCGGGCTCGCCCATGTCGTCCCCGTTGAAGGATGTGCGCGGGATCGCCCAGCACATGGTCGGGCACTTCGTGGAGACCGTCGCGCCGTGCGGGACGCTGCCGGGGGACGCCATTCACGGGGATGTCACCGCCATTACCCGCATGTGCCTGGAGCTGGCGGTGAGCATGCTGGACGGGCGCGATATCCCGGAGAAGACCAAGCGGCTCGAGCAGGCGGCCGCGCAGTGGGCGCGCGAGGGGATACCCATCGACACCATTCATCACGCCATCCACGAAGGGTTCAAGATCGGGTCGAATCTGGTGATCGCCAATGCGCTGTCCCGGCATCGGCGGCCGGACACGCCCGAGGGCACCCTGGTGATCTCCGCCGCCGATATGGAGAACATCCTGGACGGCTCGAAACTCGTGGTGGAGCTGCTGGATCGGATGACCTCCGCGGTGGCGCTGGCGTACGTGCGGGAAATGCGGGCGGTGGTGGCCGAACACCACACCGCCGTGCACACCCTCACCTCGGCGCTGCTCGGCGGGCACAGCACCTCCACCATGGCGCGCGAATGCGGGATCGAGATCGCCGAGTCGTATCACGTTCTGGCGGTGTCGATTCCGGAGCATCCGGAGGAGCACTCCCCCAACGTGGACGGGGCAGTGGTGGCACGGCGCAAGCTGCGGCGGGTGCAGGCCGAGCTGGCCACCCGGTACACCGACAAGGCGCTGTCGCTGCTGAGCGTGGACGGCGGCACGATTCTTGTTCCCGCGCAGGAGATTCCGGAGGAGCAGCTCGACGAATTGATCGAGGCGCTGTCGCAGGCGGCGCGGGTGCCCATTGCGGCGACATTGATTTCGGCTACGCCGCAACAGATTCCGGATGCCGCCGACCAAGCGCACGAGCTCCTGGACATCGTGCATCGACTGCGCCTGGTGCGCGGGCTGTTCCGCTTCGACGAACTGGCGCTGGAGTATCAGCTGACCCGGCCGGGTCCGGGGCGCGACCATCTCGGGTCGGTGCTGGATCCACTGGACGAGCATCCGGAACTGCTGGAGACCTTGCAGACCCACATCAGCAACAACCTCAATCGTCAGCGCACCGCCCGCCTGCTGCACGTGCACACCAATACCGTGGACTACCGGCTCAAACGCATCGGGCAGCTGACCGGGTTCGATCCGGCGCAGGCGTCCGGATTGTGGTACCTGCGTTCGGCATTGGTGGCGCGCACCTATCGGGCCGGTTGACAATTGCTCGGTGCCGGCTCGCCGCGTAGCCGGGCATCGAGCCAGGTCAGGGCCGAGGGCAGGCCGAGCACCGCGGCCGTCAGATGGTCGGGGACGGGGATCTGCTCCGACCACACCGCGGCGCCGGCCGTGCAGTAACGGTTCATGGTGTGCACCACGGCATCCACCGGGATCAGGCCGTCGATCGGCGAATGCCATTCGAAGACAGGGGTATTCGGGATCCCCGGGTACAGCTCGAGGCTGTTCTCCTCCACCACCGCGCGAGCCACCGGGTCACCGGTCATCACCGTCGTCTTGGCGACATCCATCACGCCCTGCCCGGCCGCCGCGGTGAGAATATCGTTGGTGCAGCTGTTGGCCAGTTTGGCGCGCATGGTCAGGCCGCGGTCGTTGAGCTGATCGCTGAGCGGGAAGCGGTCCCGGTACTCGCGCTCCAGGCCCAGCCCGGCCGCCAGCGCCAGGCCGAACACCGGATGCCGGCTGTAGCCCAGGGTTTCGAGCATGGTCACCAGGTTCATCGGCACCCCGCCCATGGCCGCGCCCGCCAGCTTCAACTCCGGGGCATAGGCGGGGGCGAGCGCGGCGGCCCAGGCGGTGGCCATGCCGCCGCCGGAGTAGCCGACCATGGCGACCTGACTGTGCTCGACCTTCAGTTCGGGCACGCGCTGGGCGGCGCGAATGCCGTCCAGGGTGATCTGACCGCCGAGTTTGGCCGCGCCGTAAGCGAATCGCGGGCCGAGATGGTCCGGCAGCGCGACACTCCAGCCGTGCTGCAACAGCAGATTCCAGGCCGGGGATTCGCGCACCATCAGGTTGGGGTCGCCGGTGTAGAGGATGTGCGAGACGGCGCACTGCGCGCCCAGGCCGTTGATGATGTGCTGCAACGAGAGCAGCGGGGCGTCGGTGCGGCGGTTACGGGGCGACAGGACGGTGGTGGTGGCGGCGATCGGGTCGCCGGTGGAGCCGGTGGAACGGAACTTGACCAGGGTGATGTCGGTATCGGGGAAGGTCGCCAGCGCGGGCATGGCACGCACGGCCAGCACCTCCCCCGGAGCGTGGTCGGCGATATCGGCCGGGGCGGCATAGAAAGAATCCGGGTCCGGGCTGGGGTCCAGGGGCTGCGCGGCGGCCACCCCCGGAGCGCAGGCCAGCAGCATCGCACCGAACAATGCCGCCAGCCGCGTCTGTCTTGATCGAATCCTCATGGGCTGCTTCCCTTCCGGCCGCCCCGCCACCGCGTCCACCAGGTGGCAGGTGCTCACCGGCAGCGTAGGAATCCGCCCTGCTCAGGGGCGAGACGCGGGGAAAACCTTGCGACAGTTCACAACCGCGCGAGTGGGATCTTGTGAATACGTGGATTTTCCGTTCCCTCGGGTAACAATCAATTCGATGCATAGCTTGTGAGTTGTCCAGTCACAGGCAGGGAACGCATTCCCGCGCAAGTGGTTCCGCCTAGCGTCCGAGGTGAGATCAGCCCGGCGAAGGAGTGCGCAATGACCGGCATCATCGACAGTGAAGCTCTCACCCACCGGGTCACCGTCTACGCGGGCGGGCCGCACGACAACGCCGAACTGGTGATGGAGTACGCGGCCACCTGGTCGGAAGCCTCGGCCTTCACGGTCGCGGCGGTGCAGGCCGGATTGGTGGTGACCGTCGACGGCCGGATACGGCCCGGACTGCGCAGGTTGCCGCGATATGGGTTGCGGCACTGAGGCTTCCGTATCAGCCTGCATGTGCGAACGCCCCGGCGATGGTCTGCCAAGCCGCATCCAGCTGTGCCCCGAAATCCACCCAGGTGTGCAGCCCCGCCGGTTCGTAGTGCACGGTCGCCGGAATCCGCAACTCGCTCAAGCGTTTCGCGAAGCGCTCGGTGCAGGCCCGGGCCCCGGCCTCCAGCACCGCCCCGCCACCCGCGAGCTGCAAGGCCGCCGCCACATCCGGCGCTCGCGCCACATTCAGCAGATCCCCGACCGTCGGTAGACCGTTCGCCGCCGACAGGTGAATCACCGTGCCCCGCAAGGCTTCCGCCGCGATAGTACTGTCGTGCGCCGCCCATTCCGTGGTCCCCGGCGGGCCCCAGAGGTTCACCACATTCCCGCCGCGCGAGGCCACCGTGATGGTGGTGACCGCACTCCCGGTACCGTCCACCGTCGAATAGCACCCGCTGATACCGGCGACCGCCCGGTAGAACCCGGGATGCCGGTGCACCAGCATCATCGCGCCCTGCGCCCCCATCGACACCCCCGCGATGGCCCGCTGCCCGCTCCCACCCAACTTCCCTTCGATGACCCGGGGCAGCTCGTCGGTCAAGAACGTCTCCCACCGATTCCAGCCCAGCGCCGCGTCCGGCCGCTCCCAATCGCTGTACATGCTCCCGGTCCCGCCCGACGGCAACACCACATCGACCGGCTTGTCCGCGAAGAAGTCCGCGGCCCCGCCCTTGGTCAGCCAATCCGAAACCCCTTCGGCATCAACGCCGTCCAGCAAATACAAGGTGGGCCGAGGCGCTCCGCCGTGCCCGCGCAACACATCGACCCCCACCGCGCGGCCCATCGACTCCGACCTCACATACATCCGCTCCCACCCCACCGACTCCGCCCGCGCCGGCGCGAACCCCAACCCCACCAGCATTCCCACCACCACAGCCACAATCCACCGCTCGGCCATGGCAACTCCTTACGACGATCAGCCTTCGCCGCCCGAAGCTAAGGCCCGCTCCCCCGCCGCGCCCCGTTTCCCGCCCACCGCTGGACCATTCACCGCCCCCGGCCCGCCCCCGCTGTATCCCGTCACAACCCGCCCCCACCTGTGCAAACACGAACGGCCCACCGAACGGGCGCAAGCCATCCGCTCGGTGGGCCATTCTCTTGTCGCAGGAAAACGAGGTCTGAACACCACCTCCAAAACCACAGTGCTCTATCGGTTCTCGTCCCGGCCACCGCCCGCGCATCTCGGATCATCGCCAGGACTTCCCGACCCTAACCACGAACCGCCGCCGAATCCCCTGCCCGCAAAGGCTTCTGGAGAGATCACAACCCCACCCCGGTCCACCCGAGGACCACTCACACCGTCCCGGATGAATCGCCGGGATTCACCGATGTGGCAGATCCTCGCCGATCCTCCGCGGACCACTTTCCTAAACGGCCCGAACAGCCCTATAAGCGGCATTACAGCGCGTGACCGGTCAAGGCTGATTAGAGTGGGTCGGCGCGAGAGATGGGGTGAGCGTGGCGATCTGCTTCGAACTGGTGGTTAACTTCGGTGACAACATGGACGCGGCGCGATCAGCAGTGCTCAGCTGCGCCAGCCGCCTACCGAGAACGCTGCGGGTAGGAGGTCGGCGCATCCCCTTGCACATGCCGCTTTTGCGTTCCGACGGTCCTTACATCGAGTTGTCGGTGCTGCCTGTGGCCGTCGGATACGGTGTCGCGCTTGACGGTTCGATTCCTAGACTCGCTCTGACGGCGGCGGAGTTCACCGAACTCGGCAATGGCCTGTATGCGCTGCTCGCTACGTTCGATGGATATCTCGCCGCGCACGTCGGCTGGGACCCCGAAGGTGTCGTCGACCCCGTCGAGCTCAGCAACGAGTGGATGGACGAGCTCTCCGACGGGGCGATTGATGGCCTTGTTCTCTGTGACGGCCTCCATGCCGAGTTCGGTTTGGGCAGTAACTATGGCGTCTTTCAGCCCGGGTTCCGGTGGATACCTTCTCGTGGCCATACACCCAGCACGCTGACAGCCGACTGATCATCGCACCTTCGCGTAAACAATTCGGTGTCTTCCGCTGGCTTCGGATCGGCTTGGGCCGTTGAGCTTCGGCACCGCGCTGGCCGTTCGATCAGCGCGCCACGCGGCAATGCAGGATACTGCACGAGGTCATTGACCCGCTGATCCCGCACGCGGTCATTGGTGTCCGGCGCGTCGTGGCGCTCACAGAACATGCCCAGGATGCGCTGGCTTAAGTTGCAACGCATGACCCGGCACCAGGCTTTTCGGACGGCGCACATCACAGGTCATGTGTTCTGGTGGGTGTTCATCGTGGCCGCCATGCTCGGCCAGGGCATCACCTGGTTCAGCAGCGGCGAGGCCGACGACTTCGTCTGGGACCCGTACGCGTCCCCTGACCGATGTGCCCCGGCGATATGCCGACTACCTGCCATCGGACGGGTTCGAGCAGATGGGGGCGATCTCGCTGATTGGGTTTTGCCTACTGGTGCTATCAGCACTTGTGGAAGCGGCTGCGGTGCGGAGGCTGACTGCCGGAATCACTACCGTGACAGTGCCGTTCGCGGCGGCCCTGCTGATCTGGTGCGCGCTGCCACGTGGACATCGGAACTTCTTTCTCACACCGCTCACCGCTTTGCTCGTAATCCTTCTGGCGGTGGCGATCCGTGAGCTATGGGAGCGGAAGTTTGCTCCCGCCGTCGCACGGATATGACCACCCGAAAATGCGTTGTAATCGGCATGAGCGCGCGCCCGGCAGCCGACCCGTTGCGGCGGTCTGAAGATCAAAGACGGTCGACCCCAGCGATCTTCGAGGCCGACCGTGTGGCCGCTTCGCTCAGCGCGGGAAGCGGCAGTAGTAGCGTGCGTTCGGTTCGAAGTTGTGCGACTGCCCGAGATGGCCTCAGCCCGTTGATAGTCCGGGAATCGCGTGATCGTTTCAAAGCGCGCTCAACAACACAACTGTTCACTTCGCTGACCTGGCAGCGCACCATATCGGACTTGTAGGCTCCTGCTGTGAGCACGGAATGGGTGGAACCTGTTGCGCCTGAACCACATAAACGCTGGCGAACGTTCAGGTGGATCGCCGCGCTTGTTGTCCTGGGCATGTACCTTGCGTCCCTGACCAGGTTGGCTGTGAGCGAGAACTGGAACGACATCATTGCAAGTAAGCTGCATGGCCTGACCTTGGTCGTTGCTGCCTTGTTAGCTTTGGTTTCACTGGGGGCCAAGACAGCGGAGGTCACTCCGCAGAAACGATGGACAACGCGCAGGATTGTTGCCGTGCTGGTCGTGCTCGGCCTGTGCTTGATCGACTTTGTCCTTGGGATCATCCGAACGGGCTCGGTGTGGGGCGACTCGATGAGTAACCTTTTCGGAGGTACGGGATTCGTCGCCGCCCTGCTGTTCATGATCATCGGATGGATCTAGCTCGACCTGCGAATAGGCCAGGATGGGACGCGCTACTCGTTCCGGAGTGGTGTCCTGTAATCGGCATGTGCGGATGGTTGAGATGTCATGTGGCCGAAGCCATGTAGGCCGCCAGGATGTAGTTCGGGTGCCGGTCGAGGTTGGTACGGGCCCGGTCGTAGCGCATCGTCGTGCGCGGGTCCGCGTGCCGGGCGGCGATCTGGACATCGCGCAGGTCCACACCGGCGTCGAGCATGGTGGTGACGAAGGTGTGCCGGAGCATGTGCGGGTGCAGCGTCGGCAGCCGCACCACCGACCGCTCGGCCAGGCGCCGCAAACGCCGGGTTGCGCAGTGCCGATCCATACGCCGGCTTCGGAGGTTGAGCAGGATCGGGCCGCGGGTCCGGTTCTCCACGGCGCGGTCGACGGCGCGTCCGACCGCGGGCGGCAGCGGCACGAGCGCGATCTTTGTTCCTTTTCCGATGGTGCGCAGCACGCGGTGACCGTGTTCCTCACCGATATCGTCGATGTCGCAGCGGCATGCCTCGCTGATCCGCAATCCGAGCAGTCCCAGCATCGCGACCAGCGCGAAGTCCGGTGGGTTTTCCGAGTCGCGGGCCGCGCACAGCAGTGCCTCGAACTGCAGATGCGAAAGTCCCAGTGTCGGTGACTCGTTCGACACTCGGGGCCGGCGCACGTACTCGGCCGGTGAGCGGTCCAGGACGCCGTCGATAACGCAGGTGCGGTAGAAACCGGCGACGACGGCGAGGCGGCGGGCGACGGTGGCGGGTTTGAAGCGGCGGACTTCCTGCATCCACCGCATGTACCGTTCGACCTCGGTGCGGGCGACTGCGAGCGGGGTCAGTTGCTGGTCGGTGCACCAGGAGAAGTACAGGCGCAGATCGGATTTGGTGTGGATGCGGGAGACCGTGGAGAAGCGGGCGAGGTAGGCGAGCGCGGCCAGCCGGAGCACGAGGTCGTCACCGGCGAAGGTGACATCGAGATCGGGTGAGGGAGCCATCCTTCACGATGCCGCTGTCCCAGCGAACCGCCCGAGCGGACGCGCGGGACGCGGCAATTGCGTACGTTCTGAATACACTTCGCCCGGACCTTGGATCTAGGATCCGGTGCGATGGACACCGTGCTCGAAACCGCCCCCTACACAACCGAATGCATCGAATGCGGGTCACTGATAGAGGCCACGGTTGTCGAGGTACTGACCGCCGGAACCCACCGGTGGGATCTTGAAGGTGATTGTCCGAAGTGCAGCTGCCGCTGGAACGAATGTGGCTACGAAACACCGCTTGCTGGTATGCGCGCAGCCATCCTGGCCGCTCATGGTCCCGCGACGTTGCAGCTGGTTGGCAGCACCATCACGCCCGCGCGGTTGATGCGCGCACTGCGAACGGTTCGAGCTCTGACGCTTACGGAGGCTCGGGACCTAGTCTCGCAGCTTGCCAATCGGGGAATAGAAGGAACCCGGGTCGAAATGGAGGCCCTCGCAACCCCTCTCCGTGCAATCGGAGCGCCCGTCCACATCCGGTCCTCCACCACTCCATGAGCTGCTCGCTCATCGGCATGAGGGTGCATTCAGACACGCCGACGGCACCGGACATGCTCGCCAGTGACGACAGATTTCGTCGATACCAATGGATCTCAGACCCGGGAACCGACGCCATACTTCGCGGGTACCTGTCGACCGAATCACCAGCGTAGCCAGAGCGGGTCTCGACGGCGGGCACCTGAGCGCGGGTCCCAGAACGCCGGAACCGGTGCGCTGGCTCAGCAAGCCTTAACAGGAGATCCGCGTTTCCAAGCCATCTCGACATATACGATGGCCGGCGCGGCTGCTAGGGGTGGTCCAGCTCGCCGGCCATGAGTTCGGATGTAAAGGCGTCCTACTCACTCGGGGCGAACACGAGCGCCGGGCCGTCGGGGTGCTTGGAGTCACTAACGCCGGCCACGCCTCCGCCCAGGAAGGCGACTTCGACGCATTCCTTGCCTGCCGAGCTGCGACTGCTCTTGAACCACTTTGCGCCGGGGAGGTCTACGCCCATCCTCGATCGCCCCTGCTGGCTACCTGTCGTAACCGCGCCGCGATCCTCGACACGATCCTCGACGGCGTCGAATCCCCCGAGCCATGCGACAGTTCACAACCGATCGAGGACGCCATCAGCGGTCACATCGTGAACGTGAATTGAGCGCTGCCGCAACCTATCCGAACCAGAGCACTCGCCTCGATGAGCTACCGCCACGCCTCAGCCTTGCGGCCAGGTGCGACCACGTCGTCGTATTGCCCTTCGCGCGACTTGGTCATCGTCCGCTCCAGGGCAGCCGCCCGTCGATGGCGCGCGATCACCTGCCGCAGTGCGGCATTCACCGTGTCCTGCTTCGTACTGGTGCCGAGCAACTCAGCGACCTGAGCCAGCGCTTCATCGTCGACGTCGATGATCGTCCGAGACATCGTCACCTCCCGGAGTGGGGCAACTCCATATCACGCATACCGATTCAAGAAATCGTATGCCTGCATTCGACCTCGGACAAGACGGAAGGGCGTTCCCGGAGGCCGGGAACGCCCTTACCGCAATGCTTTTCGGAAGGTCAGAGCATGCAGCTGACGCAGCCCTCTACTTCGGTGCCCTCCAGGGCCATCTGGCGGATGCGGATGTAGTAGAGGGTCTTGATGCCCTTGCGCCAGGCGTAGATCTGGGCGCGGTTGACGTCGCGGGTGGTGGCGCTGTCCTTGAAGAACAGGGTCAGCGACAGGCCCTGATCGACGTGCTGCGTCGCCGCGGCGTAGGTGTCGATGATCTTCTCGAAGCCGATGTCGTAGGCGTCTTCGAAGTACTCGAGGTTCTCGTTGGTGAGGTAGGGGGCCGGGTAGTAGACGCGGCCGATCTTGCCTTCCTTGCGGATCTCGATCTTCGACGCCACCGGGTGGATGGAGCTGGTGGAGTGGTTGATGTAGGAGATCGAACCGGTCGGCGGGACGGCCTGGAGGTTCTGGTTGTAGATGCCGTGCTCCATGACCTTGGCCTTGAGCTCGCGCCAATCGTCCTGGGTCGGGATGTGCACGCCGGCGTCCGCGAAGAGCTGGCGGACGCGCTCGGTGGCGGGCTCCCACACCTGATCGGTGTACTTGTCGAAGAACTCACCGCTGGCGTACTTCGACTCGGGGAAGCCGCCGAAGTAGCTGCCGCGCTCCTGGGCGATCAGGTTCGAGGCCCGGATCGCGTGGAAGGCCACGGTGTAGAAGTAGATGTTGGTGAAGTCCACGCCCTCTTCGGAGCCGTAGTGGACGTGCTCACGCGCCAGGTAGCCGTGCAGGTTCATCTGACCCAGGCCGATGGCGTGGGATTCGTTGTTGCCCTGCTCGATCGAGGGCACCGAGTAGATGTGGGTCTGGTCCGACACCGCGGTCAGCGCGCGGATGGCCGTCTCCACCGTCTTGCCGAAGTCGGGGGAATCCATCGACTTGGCGATGTTCAGCGAACCCAGGTTGCAGGAGATGTCCTTGCCGACCTTGGAGTAGGACAGATCGTCGTTGAACTCCGACGGGGTGGAGACCTGGAGGATCTCCGAGCACAGGTTGGAGTGGGTGATCTTGCCCTTGATCGGGTTGGCGCGGTTCACGGTGTCCTCGTACATGATGTACGGGTAGCCGGACTCGAACTGCAACTCGGCGATGGTCTGGAAGAACTCGCGAGCCTTGATCTTGGACTTGCGAATCCGCTTGTCGTCGACCATCTCGTAGTACTTCTCGGTGACATTGATGTCGGCGAACGGCACTCCGTAGATGCGCTCCACGTCGTACGGCGAGAACAGGTACATGTCCTCGTTCTTCTTCGCCAGCTCGAAGGTGATGTCCGGGATCACCACACCCAGCGAGAGCGTCTTGATGCGGATCTTCTCGTCCGCGTTCTCGCGCTTGGTGTCCAGGAAGCGGTAGATGTCGGGGTGATGGGCGTGCAGGTACACCGCGCCCGCGCCCTGCCGCGCACCCAGCTGGTTGGCGTAGGAGAAGGAGTCCTCCAGCAGCTTCATGATCGGGATGACGCCCGAGGACTGGTTCTCGATCTTCTTGATCGGGGCGCCGGTCTCACGAATATTGCTGAGCAGCAAGGCCACTCCGCCGCCGCGCTTGGACAGCTGCAAGGCGGAGTTGATGGAGCGGCCGATCGACTCCATATTGTCTTCGATGCGCAGCAGGAAGCAGGAGACCGGCTCGCCGCGCTGCTTCTTGCCCGAGTTCAGGAAGGTCGGGGTGGCCGGCTGGAAGCGGCCGTCCATGATCTCGTCGACCAGCTCCGAGGCCAGCTGCTCGTCACCGGCGGCGAGGGTCAGCGCGACCATGCAGACGCGATCCTCGAACCGCTCCAGGTAGCGCTTACCGTCGAAGGTCTTCAGCGTGTACGAGGTGTAGTACTTGAACGCGCCGAGGAAGGTGGGGAAACGGAACTTCTTGCCGTAGGCCTGCTTGAACAGCTTCTTGGTGAAGTCGAAGCTGTACTGGTCGAGCACCTCGGTCTCGTAGTAGTTCTCCTTGACCAGGTAGTCGAGCTTCTCCCGCAGGTTGTGGAAGAAGACGGTGTTCTGGTTGACGTGCTGGAGGAAGTACTGGTGCGCCGCTTCGCGATCCTTGTCGAACTGGATCTCGCCGTTGGGCCCGTACAGGTTCAGCATCGCGTTGAGGGCGTGGTAGTCCATGCCCGCGGTTTCGGTGCTGCTGACGGTCCGCTCTACGCGGGCAGCCTTTCCGGCCGGTGCTGTTGTCGTTGCCAAAACAAGTCCAATCCCTCTCGGACGCGCGCGACGTCCTCGGCAGTTCCCATGAGTTCGAAGCGATACAGGTACGGAACCCCTGCTTTGCGCGAGATGACCTCTCCCGCATAGCAGTACGTATCACCGAAGTTGGTGTTGCCGGCCGCTATCACGCCGCGCAGCAGGGCGCGGTTGTGGGGATCGTTGAGGAATTTGGCCACCTGACGGGGGACGAATTCCTTCTCGGATCGGGTCCCTCCCAAAACATGCCGACCACCCCCGTAGGTGGGGACGATCAGCACGTAGGGTTCTTCGACGCGAAGCGAGTCGGCAGTATGAAGCGGTATGCGAACGGCGGGGATACCCAGCCGTTCGACGAAGCGGTGCGTGTTCTCCGAAGCGCTGGAGAAGTAGACGAGATTGCTTGCCTGGGTAGACATCTCGGCCATCTCCCTCCTTTCGGGCTCGGACAACCTGCTGGAGCGGCCGGAGCCGCTCCGGTGTCGCTAGGCGACGGCGACGGACTCGGCGAGGGCCTTGATGCGGTCCGGGCGGAAGCCGGACCAGTGGTCCTCACCGGCGACGACGACGGGGGCTTGCAGGTAGCCCAGGGCCATGACGTAATCGCGGGCTTCGGGGCTCTCGGAGATGTCGATGACCTCGTAGGCGACACCGGCCTTGTCGAGCGCGCGGTAGGTGGCATTGCACTGAACACAAGCGGGCTTGGTGTAAACGGTGATGGTCATTGGTATCCCCTTCTCCTGGCCTTCGATCCGTATGCAGTGCACGACTGAAAACAAGATCCACGTAGTTCCTGCGCAAACCCCTGGAAGTGAGACCGAAGCCCCTGGTCGCGGAGACCGGAACCGTGATTTCTCCGGTTCATCTCTCGCGGCGTTCCAGCTCCCAAGACACTACACCTAGTGGCCGACAGAATCTTCCAACACGACATGTTGCGACTCACAAAGGTGAAATTCTGGTGCCGTAAGTACCTGGACACTCGATTCGCAACTCGACACGACTGAGGCGCAGATCACAATTTGGGCTTTCAGCACATTTCCAGCAAACACACCGTTCCCGCTGATCAACTGGCATCACAGCAGTCACAGCAGCACCGGCCGAACAGGGGGTTCGGGGCGGCTCCCGGCGGTGCCCCGAATTCCTGGGGCACCGAACCGCCTCGGCGTGTCGCGATCCCCCCGCGGGGCGCGGGCGACCCGCTAGGAGAGCGTGAAGCTGGACCCGTCGACGGGGCCGGGATACAGCATCCGGTTGGTGGCGGCGATGCCGTAGACCTGAGCGTCGTAGGCGGACAGCGGCTTTCCGTCGACCTCGATCTCGGTGAAGGTCACCGGCGTGAACCCCGGCAGCGCCGCGTCGAGGTGCCCTTCGATGACGATCTCCGCGGTGCGCGCCGGTGCGTCCGACACCTGGGTGGCCACCTTGCGCCAGTTCCGGGTGCGGTTCTCCAGCGCCATCGTGTAGACGTGCCCGTCCCAATCGACCGAGGCGTGCATGACATCGCCGGCGTTCACGGTCACGTCCTCGTAGGTGACCGGTGGATCCGGATACCCCTCCCACCACGCGTCGCTCCCCTGATCCGGCACGCAGGCCGCGCCCAGCGCTCCGGTCGCGCAGATGCCGTCGGCGATGCCGCCGAGCATGTTCGACAGGTCATCCCCCGCGCCCATGACCTGATTCGCCAGCCACGGGCTGGTGTAGACGAGCCCGGCCGCCACGTTCTCCAGCTGCAATCCGGGCGTGGTCGCGTACACGGCGGCGTCGCTGATGCATCCGGTCTCCGCGCCGGTCTGCATGAGCGGCAGCGCCACCCGGTTGTCCGGGCCGTTCGCGCCGTTCAAACCCACCCACGGCACCACGCGCTGGAACACACCGGGATTGGTGCAAGCGACGGCGGGCTGCACCCAGGTGGCGCTGACCGAGCGGAAGTCGCCCTTTATCACGTATCCGGCCCAGTTGCCCAGGTGCACAAGGACGTTCGATTCCGCGGCAGCCTCGGCGGCGGTCACCGTGGTGGCCGCCAGGGCCAGCAGTCCGGCCGCGCAATACCGCCCCCAGGCATGTTTGCCAGCAAGTTGCTTCATGCGCTGAAGTTAGCTCATCACACCCCGGAAAAGCGCGAGGCCACGGCTGTAAAGCCGTGGCCTCGTACTGGATTCAGCGAGTAATCAATGTGGTTGCCAGTTGATCGCTCCTATATACGGGGCGGCACCCGCACCGTCAGGCGTTCACCTTCGCGGTGGCGTCGGCCAGCAGCCGCACGGTCGCGGCCAGCTGGGTCAGCGCCTCGGCATCGTCGGCCGGGTGCGCCTCGGCGAAGCGCTGCCCGATCGTGCCGAAGTTCAGCGACGCGTCCTTCACGACCTCCGCGCCCGCCACGCCCAGCGCCTTCACCGCGTCGTCGTGCGACCACTTGGCGGCGTTCGGCGAAATGGACGCGCTGACCACCGCGACCGGCTTACCCTTCAGCGCGCCCGCGCCGTACGGCCGGGAAGCCCAGTCGATGGCGTTCTTGAGCACGGCCGGCAGGGTGCCGTTGTATTCGGGGGTCACCAGCAGCAAACCGCCGGCGGCCGCCACCTGCGCGCGCAACGCCTGCGCCGCGGCGGGCACCTTGCCTTCGGCGTCGAGATCTTCGTTGTAGAAAGGAATATCGGCGAGGCCCTCGTAGATGGCGACCTCGACGCCCTCCGGGGCGGTCTGCACGGCGGCCTCGGCCAACCGGCGGTTGATCGAAGCGGCGCGAAGGCTGCCGACCAGAACGAGAAGGCGGGTCTGCGACATGGTGATCACTCCTGGGAATTTCTGATCCAGTGGCTAACTTGCATGAGACACTAACCGGACTACAGTCCGCTTCCATTCCCGGGTTTGGAGAACCTGCACTGTGAACCGCGACACGCCCCGCGACCCGCCCCCGCCGGCCGAACCGCCGGCCTGGGGCTCGAGCCTGTCCATCGAACCCGTGGGACTGCCGCTCGAACCCATCCCGGGCCAGCTGCCGCCGCCGCATTCGGTGCCGCTGCTCAATCCCGGCGGCACCCACGAACGCAGCGACGCCGCCCGCAACCGGCAACTGCTGCTGGACGCCGCCGAGACGCTGGTGCGGGAACAGGGCGCGGCGGCGGTGACCATGGACGCGGTCGCCAAACGTGCGGGCGTCGGCAAGGGCACGGTCTTCCGCCGTTTCGGCAATCGCGCCGGATTGATGCTGGCACTGCTCGACCAATCCGATCAGAAGCTCCAGGCCGCCTACATGTTCGGGCCGCCCCCGCTCGGGCCCGGCGCACCCCCGGCCGACCGCCTGATCGCCTTCGGCCGCGCCCGGCTGGCCGCCGTCGAGGTGGAGGGCGACGTGCGCAAGGCCGCCGATCTGGCGCGGCACTCCAGCGCGCCGTACAACATCGCCAAAACCCATGTGGCACTGCTGCTCCGGCAGGCCGGGACCGCATGCGATCCGCGCCTGCTGGCCGACACCCTGCTGGCCACCCTGGACGCCGCGCTGGTGCTGCATCAGATCCGAGCGCTCGGCTACACCCTGGAACAGATCGGCGACCACTGGGAGACCCTCGTCCGCACGGTCACCGCGCCGGCCGCCCCGTTAGAGTGACGGCATGGGGAACCTGCGCGCACAGATCATCGCCGAGTTGGGCGTCTCGCCGACCATCGAACCGAAACTCGAAGTGCGGCGGCGCATCGACTTCCTCAAGGACTACCTGCGCGCCACGCCCGCAAAGGGTTTCGTGCTCGGCATCAGCGGCGGCCAGGACTCCACCCTGACCGGCCGCCTGTGCCAGCTGGCCGCCGAGGAGCTGCGCACCGAAGGCCACGACGTCACCTTCGTCGCGGTCCGCCTCCCCTACGGCGTCCAAGCCGACGAGGAAGACGCCCAGATCGCCCTGCGCTTCATCCAGCCCGACAAATCCATCACGGTGAACGTCAAGCCCAGCGCCGACGCCGGCGCCGACGAAGCCGCCGAGGCGATCCGCGAAATCATCGGCGACACACCACGACTGCGCGACTTCGTCCGCGGCAACATCAAAGCCCGCGAGCGAATGGTCTTGCAGTACGCGATAGCCGGCCAGCTGAACATGCTCGTCGTCGGCACCGACCACGCCGCCGAAGCGATCACCGGCTTCTTCACCAAGTACGGCGACGGCGGCGTCGACCTCACCCCCCTCACCGGCCTCAGCAAACGCCAGGGCGCCGCCCTGCTCCAGGAACTCGGCGCACCCCCCAGCGTCTGGCAGAAGGTCCCCACCGCCGACCTCGAAGACGACCGCCCCGCCCTCCCCGACGAAGAAGCCCTGGGCCTGAAGTACGCCCAGATCGACGACTACCTGGAAGGCCAGGACGTCACCCCCGAAGTAGCGGAGCGCCTGGAAACCATCTACCGCAACACCCGCCACAAGCGCACCGTCCCGGTCACCCCGCTCGATACCTGGTGGCGCTGAAGCTATCTCGGCGGCGTACCGGTACCGCCCAGCACGGTCGAGTTGCAGGTCAGCCGCGGGACCGCCGCGCCTTCGGCGAGGGAATGCAGGGCGGTGAGGACGATCGCTGTACCGAAGAGCAAGGCGAGCAGTAGCCGCTTCATGCGCTACCTCCGGGAGGCGGGATGTACCGGACAGTCGGTGTATCCCCGGGTGCGGCGATAGCGTTACCGCATAGTTGCGAAAAGGGTGCTAGCCGCCGGCGAAGGGCGGGAGGACGTCGACGCGGGGGGTGAGGGCGGCGGTGGCGTCTCGGGTGAGTTCGTCGCCGATGAGGTAGGCGCAGACCTTGAGCATGGGGTCGAGGGTGGGGCCGTAGGTGGCGGCGAGGGTGGTGCGGAGGTCGCCGACGGTGGCGCCGGCGGGGAGGTCCAGGTGTTCGCTGGATTTGCCTACCGCGTCGGCTATGGCGGCGAAATAGCGGACCTCAACCACCGATGGCTCCCATCGTTCGTTCGGGGGGGACGAAGCCGGCGGCGTCGATGCCGTGGCCGGCCCATTTCTGCCACATGGCACCTCGCCACAGGGTAGCGATGTCGGCGTCGGAGGCGTTGGCGCGCAATGCCGCTCGGACGTCGTATTCCTGATCGCTGAAGAGGCAGGAGCGGATGCGGCCGTCGGCGGTGAGGCGGGTGCGGTCGCAGTCGCCGCAGAATTTGCGGGTTACCGAGGCGATGATGCCGACCGTTGCCGGGCCGCCGTCGACCTGCCAGCGTTCGGCGGGGGCCGAGGGGTCCTCGCGGCCGACCTCGGTGAGTTCGAAGCGTTCGCCCAGGACGTTCAGGAGTTCGGCGGCGGTGATCATGTTGGCGCGCGCCCACTCGTGGTCGGCGTCGAGGGGCATCTCCTCGATGAAGCGCAGCTCGCAACCCTCGTCGAGACACCATTGCAGCAGGTCGGCGGCGCCGCCGAGGGTTTCACGCATGAGGACGGCGTTGACCTTGATGGGGGTCAGGCCGGCCTGCCGTGCGGCGCGGATGCCGGACAGCACCGAGTCCAGGCGGTCGCGGCGGGTCAATTTGGCGAAGCCGTCGCGATCGACGGTGTCGAGGGAGATATTGATGCGGCTGAGACCGGCCTCGACCAGTTTGCGGGCGCGATGCTCGAGGCCGACGCCATTGCTGGTCATGGACAACGGGATATCGGGGAGTTCGGCCCGGCAGCCGGCGATGATCTGTTCCAGATCGCGGCGCATGAGCGGCTCACCGCCGGTGAAGCGCACCTCCTGCACCCCGAGTTCGCGCACGGCCAGCACGACCAGGCGGATCAGCTCGGCGGTGCTGAGCAGTTCGTCGGCGGGGATGGCGGGCAGGCCCTCCTCGGGCATGCAGTAGGTGCAGCGCAGGGAGCACTTCTCGGTGATGGAGACCCGCAGATCCCTGGCCACCCGGCCGAAACGGTCCACCAGGAACGGGGTATCGGGGCGGCCGTCCAAGGATGGCTGCCCGGTTCGAACTGCGGGCATGCCCATCGCGACCACGGTCATCCGACCATTATTGCCCCATGCGCAAGCCCCCGCGCCACCGAACTGCCGAGGTTTCCTCCCGTGCTCGCGCGTATAGGCTCACCGGCATGAGTTCCCGGCACGCCGTGGCCCCGGCCCGTTCCGTCGATGACCACCGGCGCGAGATCGAGGATCTACTGCGGCCGCTGGCGCGGCGTGAACCCGAATCCGTGCCGATGGCGGCGGCGCTCGGGCGGCGGCTGGCCGCGGAGGTGTACTCCCCCCTGGATCTGCCGGTATTCCGGAACTCGGCCATGGATGGCTATGCGGTGCGGGCGGATTCGCTGTCGGTGGTGCCGGTGACCTTGCGGCTGGCCGGGGTGGTGGCGGCCGGGAATCCGGGCGAGACGCCGCTCCCCGACGGCGCGGCCCTGAAGGTGATGACCGGCGCGCCCATCCCGCCCGGTGCGGACTGCGTGGTGCCGGTCGAGCACACGCTGTCCGACGGGGCGACCGTCACCATCGAGAAGAGCCGCACCGCAGGCGATTTCGTCCGTGAGGCCGGGACCGATGTGCGCACCGGACAGTCCCTGGCCGCGGCGGGCACCCTGCTGCGGCCCCGGCACATCGCCGCGCTGGCTGCGGTCGGCCTCGCCGAGTTGCCGGTCGCGCCCCGCGTCCGAGCGGCCGTGCTGACCACCGGTGATGAATTGATGCCCGCCGGAACGCGGTTGCTGCCCGGACAGATCTACAACTCGAACGGCCTCGCGCTGGCGGCCGCGCTCGCCGACAACGGGGTCGAGGTGGTGTCGGTCACGCACGCCACCGACGACCCGGCCGAATTCCGGCAGCGGTTACACGAAGCCACCGCGGCCGCCGACGTGGTCTTCACCTCCGGTGGCGTCTCACAGGGCGACTTCGAGGTGGTCAAGGAGGTGCTGGGGCCGCTCGGCGGACGCTTCGGCGCGGTCGCCATGCAACCGGGCGGTCCGCAGGGGCTGAGCGTGGTCGACGGCATCCCGGTACTCAGCTTCCCGGGTAATCCGGTCAGCACCATGGTGTCGTTCGAGGTGTTCGCCCGCCCGATCCTGCGCGAGCTCGCCGGACTACCCGAGGTGGCGAATGCCGAACTGCCGCTGCGGGATACGGTGCGATCGCCCGCCGGTAAGCGCCAGTTCCTGCGGGGCCGGGCCGCCGACGGCGGAGTGGAGATCACCTCCGGCCAGGGCTCGCATCTCATCGCGTCCATGGCGCAGGCCGAGGTCCTGATCGAGATCCCGGCCGAGGCGACCGACGTAGCGGCCGGAACCGTGGTGCGGGTGCGCTGGTTGTGAAATCCCGGCGCTGACTCGGCCGGCCCGACCGCGCCCGAGTGCGGGACGCGGCGCCGGGTCGCTTGGCCGAATCTCCGAGCATCGGCGGTCCGGCGGCCGCGGCTTTTCGTGCAATCCGGGTATGAGGTGGGCCGAGCGCGCATGGCAGGCTGAGGGTATGAGTGAGTTGTCGCATGTCGATGCCGAAGGGCGCGCTCGCATGGTCGATGTGAGCGCCAAGGCGGATACGGCCCGGGTCGCGGTGGCGGCCGGGGAGCTGCGCACCACGGCCGAGGTGGTGCGGTTGGTGCGGGCCGACGACATGCCCAAGGCGGATGTGCTGAGTACGGCGCGGCTGGCCGGGATCAACGGTGCGAAGAAGACTTCGGAGTTGATTCCGCTCTGCCATCAGCTGGCGTTGTCGTCGGTGAGTGTGTCGTTCGGGTTCACCGAGGACAGCATCACCATCGAGGCGTCGGCGAAGACCAAGGGGCCGACCGGGGTCGAGATGGAGGCGCTGACGGCCGTCGCGGTCGCCGGGCTCACGCTGCACGACATGGTCAAGGCGGTGGATCCGGCGGCGACCCTGAACGGGGTGCGGCTGCTCACCAAGGACGGCGGCAAGCACGGGCATTGGGTGCGACCGGAGACGGAAAACGCTGCGCACCGGTCGCATTCGGACGCAGCGACCGCCGGCGGGCATGGGCAGCATGCGAAGCCGGTGGAAGTGAGGGCTCCGATCGGCAGCGGACGTGAGGCCGTGGTGCTGGTCGCCTCGACCGGTACGGCCGCCGGGACACGTGAGGACACCACCGGCCCGGTGCTGGTGAAATGGCTCGAAGCGCTGGGATTCTCGGTACGCGGACCGCTGGTCTACGCGGATTCCGATATCGCGTACGGACTTTCGGAGTCCCTGGCCAGCGAACCGGCACTGGTGATCAGCACCGGCGGCACCGGCGCCTCCCCCACCGACGCCACCCCCGAAGCCACCCTGGCCCTCCTGGACCGCGAACTGCCCGGCATCGCCGACGCCATCCGGCAGCGCGGTACCGCGAAATTCCCGCTGGCCGCGCTCAGCCGCGGGGTCGCCGGATTGGCGGGGCGTACCGTGATCGTGAATCTGCCCGGATCGCCGGGTGGCGTGAAGGACGGGATCAGCGTGCTGGAGCCGATGCTCGGGCATCTGCTGGACCAGGTGGCCGGAGGAGGCAGCCATGAGTGACGGCGGTGATCTGCTGGCGCGGATCAGCGACCAGCCGCTCGACCCGGACGAGGTCGAGAAGGCGGTCACCGGGCCGCAGCACGGTGCGGTCGTGGTGTTCACCGGGAAGGTGCGCGATCACGATGGGGGGCAGGCGGTTTCGGCGCTCGAATACTCGGCGCATCCGCAGGCCGACGTGTTCCTGCGGCGGGTATGCGAAGAGGTGGCGAGCGAGTCCGGGCTGCCGGTGGCGGCGATTCACCGGATCGGCCCGCTGACCATCGGAGACAACGCGATCGTGGTGGCGGTCGCCGCACCCCATCGCGCCGAAGCCTTCACCGTCTGCGCGAATCTCGTGGACCGCATCAAACACGAAGTGCCCATCTGGAAGCGGCAGCTCTTCGCAGATGGGCTCTCGGAGTGGGTCAACGCCTGCGGGTAATCCCCACCGCCCGGGGCGGCTCTCGGGGGTGCGCCCCGAATCACCTCGAACGCCGCGTCAGGCCGTGACGGGATCCTGACCCTCCGGTGCGACCGGATCCCGGACTTCCGGGGTGGCCGGGGATTGCGTTGCCGCGCGGGCGATTTCACCGAGCTTGGTGTGATTGAACAGCAGGTTCAGGGCGAAGGCCGTGGCGGCCGCCAGGGAGATGCCGCTGTTGAGCAGGATCTGGGCGGATGACGGGAACTTGTCGAACATGCCCTTGGTGAGCACCGGCACCAGGCCCACGCCGATCGATACCGCGATGATGCTCAGGTTCACGCGGTCGGACAGGTCGGCTTTGCGGAGGGTGTCCACGCCGATCACGGCGATGGTCGCGAACAACACCAGGCCCACGCCGCCGACAACGGGTTTCGGGACCGCCGCCACGATCGCGCCGAAGCGCGGGACGATGCCCAGCACCACCAGGATCGCGCCGCTGACCGCGGTGACGTAGCGGCTGAAGACGCGGGTCTGGGCGACCGCGCCGACGTTCTGGTTGAAGACGGTGTCGATGAACGAGTTGAAGACGCCGGCCAGCACCGCCGACAGGCCGTCACCGACCAGACCGCGCGCGATATCGGCGCGCTCCAGCTTCTTTCCGGTGATCTCGCCGATCGCCAGCATGCTCGCGGTGGATTCGGCGAAGACCACCGCCATCACGATGCTCATGGCCACCACGGCCGCGATCGGGAACTGCGGTGCGCCGAAGTGGAAGGGATGCGGCGCGCCCAGCCAGGCCGCCTTCGACACGCCGTCTAGCTTGATCAGGCCCATCGGGATCGAGATGAGCACGCCCGCGACGAGGGCGATGAGAATCCCCAGCTGCGACCAGACGCCGCGGCCGAGCACGGTGAACACCAGCGCGATCACCAGAACCGCTGCCGCCAGGGCGATATGCGACGGGGAACCGAAGGTCGCGGCCTTCGGGTCGCTGCCGACGATCAGCCCGCCCGCCACGCCGATCAGCGAAATGCCGACCACGGTCAGTACGGTGCCGGAGACCAGCGGCGGAAAGAATCGCACGATGCTCGCGAACGGCCAGGCCAGCGCGATGCCGATGACACCGCCGACCAGCATGGAGCCGTAGACGGCCTGGAGTCCGTACTCCTTGGCGATCAGGATCATCGGACTCATGGCCACGAAGGTCGCACCGGTGATCAAGGGCAGTCTGGCACCGGCGAACCGGCCCAGCCCGAGGCTCTGCACCACGGTGATGATGCCCGCGACCAGCAGGTCAGCGCTGATCAACAGCCCGACGGTGGATTTGTCGAGCCCGGCGGCGGCGCCGAACACCAAGGGAACGGTGACACATCCGGTGTACATGATCAGGACGTGCTGAATGCCGAACACCAGCAGGCGCTGCCAGGGCAGCCGGGCGTCGACGGGATGGGGCGTGGTCATGGGGGCTCCTTGCGGCGCGTGAATACATGGTCAGGCTAGGCAGCGGCGACTGGCCGGAGGTTTGTCGAATATGACCGATCGCGTGTCGCGAACCGCCCGGCGTTTTGGCAGTCGAACCAACGGCTTCGACCGGTTCGATGGGTAAGAGTGGGGCGAGATGTTCTGTGACCACGGGAGGCGAACGTGACCGAGATGTCCGGCAAGATCGTGCTCGGCCCGAACCAGTACGGTAAGGCCGAGAACCGGGTGGTGCGGGTGTACCGCGACACCGAGCGGCACGAGATCCGCGATCTGAACGTATCGTCCTGTCTGCGTGGATCTTTCGAGGCCGCGCATACGGTGGGCGATCAGGGGTCGGTGCTGCCGACGGATTCGCAGAAGCAGACCATCTTCACCTATGCCAAGACGCACGGTGACGGGAGCATCGAGGAGTACGGGCTCGCCCTGGCCCGGCATTTCGTCGACGATGTCGAGCCGGTGGATTCGGCGCGCATCGAGCTGGAGGAGTTCGCCTGGCAGCGGGTGCCGGTCGACGGGACCGGGCACGACCACACCTGGACGCGTACCGGTCCCGAGGTACGGATCGCCGCGATCACGGTGCGGGGCAAGGGATCCGCGCAGCGCGAGTGGGTGATCGGCGGCGTCAAGGATCTGGTGATCCTGAAGTCCACCGGCTCCGAATTCGCCGGCTTCCTCACCGACCCCTTCACCGTCCTGCAACCCGCCTACGACCGCATTCTTGCCACCAGCCTCACCGCGCACTGGCGTTTCGCCGCCCCGCCCGCCGATTGGGACGCCGCCTACTCCGGCATCCGCGCCCTGATGATCGAGAAGTTCGCCACCCAGCACTCGAAAGCCTTGCAGCAGACGCTCTTCGAGATGGGCCGGGTCGCCTTGGAGGCCTACCCCTGCCTGGCCGAGGTCCGGCTCTCCGCCCCCAACAAACACCACTGGAGCTTCGACCTGTCCCGCTTCGACGTCGAGAACAACGGCGAGGTCTTCTACGCCGACGACCGCCCCTACGGCTTGATCCAGGCCACCGTGCAGCGCGAGGACGCCCCCGACGCCGGAATCGCCTGGGAGCCTTACACCGGAGCCGTCTGAGCGCCGAGCGTGCGCATCGCCAGATAAAGATCCAGCCGGTCGTCGAGCCGTCCCAGATCCCGCCCGGTCAGCTCCTCGACCCGCCCCATCCGATACCGAACCGTATTGAGATGCAGATGCATTCGCTCCGCCGCCAGCCGCCACGACCCTTCGCACCCGAGAAACACCTCCAACGTCTCCAGCAACCCACC
The DNA here is from genome assembly GCF_001612945.1 of Nocardia inohanensis NBRC 100128. Classification (GTDB taxonomy): domain Bacteria; phylum Actinomycetota; class Actinomycetes; order Mycobacteriales; family Mycobacteriaceae; genus Nocardia; species Nocardia inohanensis. The sequence goes on along the minus strand of NZ_BDBK01000016.1, from coordinate 81,660 downwards.
CCCGTGCCGCCGGTCGTACTCCACCACCGGCCCCAGCACCCGCTCGGCGAACCGCCGCTGCAACCCACCGGGCACCGCCGTGAAAAGCCCCACCGCCGAATCGATATCGGCCACCAGCACACTCACCGCTCCGTCATCGTCCCGCGCGGCGGCGGCAGCGGCCGTCGACGCCGCGATCGCACCGTCCAGCGTTTCCGACGCCCCGCGCGCACTCACCCCGATCGCGATCCGAGTCTCGTTGAAGGCGTCCGCGATCCGGCCCAATCGCCGACGCAGCGCGGCGGCCGTCGATCCCCCCAGTTCACGGTCGTCCGCAGAGCCCGCATCCTCCGCGACCACCACGACCAGCCGGCCGGCGGGATCCACCGAGCTCTCGGCTCGTGGAAATATGTCATGCAGCATCGACCGCATTGCCACCAGTTCCGCTGCGGCCCAATCGCTATCGCCCGGCATCGCCCCTCGACCCGCCGCACCGAACTCGGCCGCGCTCTCGATCGGCTCATCCCCCGCCGAGCGACCGGGGGAACGCGGGGTCGGCGAACCGCCCGCGGTCCGGCTATCGGGGACGAGCCGGCCGACCCTGCGTGCGAGTCCTGCGGCGGTCTGCCCATCTGCGGCACAACCGGTGACGACGAGCGAAGCGGGATCACTGGAGGCGCATCCTCCCGCCTGTTGTGCGGCCGCCGGATATGAACCGGTGCGGGCGACGACCACGGCGGAACCGCGAGACGTACCGGAGTGCAGCTCGCAGACGATCGCGACTTGACGGCCGCCGGGTGGCTCCGACGGTGGGGCCGGGAAGCGGTCGGCGAGTTCCCAATCCAGGTGCAGGCGGTCGGTGTGGCGCTGGCGGTAGAGCTCGGCGACGGCGGCGAGGTCGGGGCCGAAGGGTTCGGGGTCCGGGGCGGCGGGGCGCAGGACCAGGTACCAGGCGGTGCGGCGATCGCCGGCGCCGACTTGGAAGACGCGCAGCGCGCCGCTGGTCACCGCGGGCAGGCGCGGCGCGGTGACGGCGGTGACGACTATGCGGTCCAGGTCCGCGTCGGAGAGTGGGGCGGTACCCGCGATGACGGTGCCGGTGGCGGTCACCAGCCAGGCCGAAATGTCCTGTTCGGCAGCGATATCCACGAGGATCTCGGCGATATCCCGGCCGGCGGCGACGGCGGCGAGCATGCGGCGTTGCCGGTCGGCGGTGGACTGCATACGCCGCCAGCGGGATTCGGCGGCCTGGTCGGCGAGATGCTCGATGATGCGGCTGAAGGGCATGCTCTGGGGCGCGGACAGCAAGGGCAGGCCGTGCTTTTCGCAGGCGGCCGTCACGTCGTCGGGCACCCGGCCGTGTAATGCCTGTCCTGCCACCACACCCGCGACACCGGCGCTCGCGAGCAGGGCGATGTAGCGGTCCGAATCGGCGGCCACCTGGCGCCACACCAGACCGGTGCAGACCAGCGCGCCGGGCGTCACGAAGGGGCGGGGATCGGGCATATCGGTCGCGCAGACGCGGGCGACCGGGCGGTCCAATTCGGCCGCTTCGCCACGCAGCAGGTGCATGCGCAATTGCGGCGCGTTCAGAATGTCCCGCACCCGCACGGCGCACCTCCAGCTCGTTCCATTGCCGGTCACGGTAGGACGCGGGCGTTTCCGCCGGGTTTCATCCATGCTGCGGCGAGCGCACACGGCAGTCGGCGGGGTGCGGAACACGGTCGGCGGGCATCGGTAACCTGGTGCGCGTGAGTCGGCGCATTCCTGTTCTGGTCGTGGCCGGATTCCTCGGTGCCGGGAAGACGACCCTGCTCAATCGGTTGTTGCGGAGCCGGCAGGCGCGGATCGGGGTCGTGGTGAACGACTTCGGGGCGGTGAATATCGACGCGATGCTGGTGGCGGGGCAGGTCGATGCCATGGTGTCGCTGGGCAACGGGTGCGTGTGCTGCGCGGTGGATGTGAGCGAGCTGGACGAGTTGTTCGACAAGCTGGCGCATCCGAAGCAGAAGATCGATGTGATCGTGGTGGAGGCGAGCGGGCTCGCGGAGCCGCGCAATCTGATTCGGATGATCGCGCAGAGCGACAATCCGCGGATCCGGTACGGCGGGTTGATCGAGGTCGTGGACGCGGAGCATTTCCCGGAGAGCCGGGTACTGCATCCGGAGCTCGCCTCGCATCTGCGGATGGCGGATCTGGTGGTGTTGAACAAGGCCGACCGGGTCGAGGCCGATGCCTTGGCGGCGTTGCGGGACGAGATCGGCGGACTGGTCGGGCAGGTGCCGGTGTACGCGACCAGTCACGGGCGCATCGATCCCGGGCTGCTGTTCGATATTCCCGAGGTGGAGAAGCCCGACGACGGGGATCAGCTCAGCTTCGACGATCTACTGTTCGGGGCCGCCGAGGCGGACGAGCACGAGCATCACGACGGGTGCGAGTGCGACCATCGGCATCTGCACGACGGATACGACACCGTCTCCTTCACCAGCGCCGCCGATCTGAATCCGCGCGCGCTCATCGCCTACCTGGAGGATCCGCCGCCGGGGCTGTTCCGCGCCAAGGGCGTGCTGGCCTTCGCCGTGCCCACCGATCCGCGAAAGTTCGTGCTGCACATGGTCGGCCGGCATCTCACCATCGAGCCGATGCCGTGGGCGCGCAACGAGCCGCGCGCCAGCAGCCTGGTGCTGATCGGTGCGGGACTGGACACCGAGACCGTCACCGCGGACCTGGCGGCCACGGTCGCCCCGGCCCCGATGGACGACCACGCGCTACTGCCCATCTGGCGCTACACCGTCACCTTCGCCGACCGGGATCCGGCGGAAAGCCCGTCGATACCCGGCGGGGCCGAGGCCGACGGCGCGCTTGAAACGGTCGCGGAAAACAGCTGGTGACCCGAAACCCGCCCGGGCCGCAATGCGTTCCACGGTGTCGTCGGTGGTCTCCAGCAGCTGCTGGGCGCGCCTGAGCTCGGACGGCAGCTCCGCGACGCTGAATTGCGCCTGTCCCCCTTCGCGATTCAGCGGCATGATCGACGACCGGGCGGCAGCCAGCGCGACCTCCGAACCGTGATCGCGGTTCACGAGGTCCAGGCACAAATCCAGTCCGGCCGCCGCGCCCGCACACGTGAAGATCGTGCCGTCTGCGCTGCGCAGGGCGGCCGGATCGACCTCGACCCGCGGATAGGTGGCGGCCAGCAATTCGGCCACCGCCCAATGCGTGGTCGCCCGGCGGCCGTCGAGCAGTCCGGTCGCGGCCAGGTGGAAAGCCCCGGAACCGATGGCCGCCAGCCGGGCCCCGTCCTCGGCGGCCGCCAGCAGCGCCTCGCGCACCTTGGGCGGGAGCGGGCTGAGCGGATCGGCGGTCCCCGGGATCACCAGGGTGTCCGCCGCGTCCAAACCCTCCAGCCCCCACGGCACCCGCAGGTTGAACAGCCCCGCATCGATTTGCGGCCGTTCCGCGCAGAGCCGAACCCGATACCCGGCGTGCCCATCCGGCAGCCGGATCCGGCTGAAGACCTCTATCGGCGTGGCCAGATCGAACGGATTCACGCGGTCCAAGGCGAGGACTGCGACGGTGTGCATGTTCCGCACCTTAGTCAGCCGAGCAGTTTCCCGATGCCGATCCGCCACGCCGGAAGGGCCGCTACGCCTTTCGCACCGCGCGCAGGATCAGCTCCGCGACCGCGTCCGGCCGCGCTACCGAAACCGCGTGGGAGGCGGCGATTTCGACGGTCTCGGCCTGCGCGCGCTCGGCCATGAAACGCTGGGCTTCGACCGGGATGTTCTTGTCCTCGGTGGTGAGCAGGGCGAACGCGGGGATGCCGGTCCAGGCGGCGGCCGCGGCCGGCTCCTCGAGGGCGGCCACGGCGACCGGACGCTGGGTGACCGCCATGGCCGCGGCGGTGGCGGCGGGCACGTCGCCGGCGAACTGCTGCGGGAATTCGTCCTGACGGATGTAGAGCTCGGTGGCTTCGGTGCCGTCCGCGAGGGGGTAGGACGCGGGACGGGTGGTCGGGCCGAGGGTGGAACCCGGGAACTTGCCGGTCAGCTCCAGGGCGCTCTCACCCGCCTCGGGAATGAAGGCCGCGATGTAGACGAGCGCGGTCACATTCGATTTGCCTTGCGCCGCAACGCTGATGACGCTGCCGCCATACGAGTGACCGGCCAGCACCACCTGTCCTTCGACGCTGTCGAGCACCGAGGCGATATAGGCGGCATCGGAGGTGAGGCCGCGCAGCGGGTTGGCGGCCGCGAGCACGGGTACGCCTGCGGCGGTGAGCTTTTCGACGACGCCGTTCCAGCTGGAGGAATCGGCGAAAGCGCCGTGGACCAGGACGACGGTCGGGGTGGGGGTCATGAAGAGAACTCCTCGGAAGTTGAAGGATCAGGCCGGGTGGAGGGCCGAGCGCAAGGTCGCGACCGCTTGCGCCACAGCGGCTTTCGCGGCATTGGTGTCGTGCAGGGCGTTGACCATCACGAAGTCGTGGGTGATGCCGCCGTAGCGCACCTGGGTGACCGGCACTCCGGCGGCGCGCAGCTTCCCGGCGAACGCCTCGCCCTCGTCGCGCAGCACATCGGCTTCGGCGGTGATGACCAGTGCGGGCGGCAGGTCGGCCAGCTGTTCGGTGGTGGCGCGCAAGGGCGACACGGTGATTCGGGCGCGATCCTCGGCGCTGGTGGTGTACTGATCCCAGAACCAGCGCATGCCCTCGCGAGTGAGGAAGTAGCCTTCGGCGAACCGCTCGTAGGAGCCGGTGTCGAAGTTGGCGTCGGTGACCGGGTAGAACAGCACCTGCTGAGCGAAGGACACGTCGCCGCGCTCCTTGGCCATCAGCGTCAGCGCGATCGCCATATTGCCGCCGACCGAATCGCCCGCGACGGCCAGGCGGGAGGCGTCCAGGCCCTTGCTCGCGCCATCGGTGGTGACCCACTGGGCGATTCGGTAGGACTGCTCGTTGGCGACCGGGTACTTCACGTCGGGTGAGCGATCGTATTCCGGGAACACGACGGCCGCGTGCGCGCCGATCGCCAGGTCGCGCACCAGCCGGTCATGAGTGTGCGCGTCGCCGAACACCCAGCCCGCGCCGTGCGTGTAGACGATCACCGGCAGCGGCTCGGTCACACCCAGCGGCTTGACGATGCGCGCCCGCACCGACCCGGTCGGGCCACCCTCGACGGTGATCCACTCCTCGTCGATCTCGGGTTTGAAGATGGGCGAATCCTGCACCGAGTCAACGACTTTGCGGCCCTCCTCGGGCGGCAGCTGGTACAGGAACGGCGGCTGCGAGGTGGCGTCGACGAACTCCTGGGCGGCCGGTTCGAGGGAGATGCCCTGCGGGTTTCCGGACATGGTGATGCCTTTCTCTGCTGGAGCGGGGGCGAACAGCGTTGCTGTTCAGGCGATTTCGGCGACGGCCGTATCGATGACGGCGGCGACCTGCGCCGGATGGGTCTGCATGACCAGGTGCGGGGCATCGATCTCGACGACGGAGCGCAATTCGGCACGCCGGTAACCGAAGCGCTGCACATCGGGGTTGAGCGTGTGGTCCGCACTGGAGACGATGCCCCAGCCCGGCTTCAGCCGCCACGCGGCCGCCGACGCCGGTTCGCCGAACGCGGCGGCCGCCAGCGGACGCTGCGACACCGCCAGCACCCGGGCACGCGCGAGATCCAGCCCGGCCGCGAAAACCGCCGGGAAGGCGTCGATCTCGACCGAGACCTCGATCGCCGGTTCACCGCCCGGGGCGGGGAATGGCGTCTGGACCAGATGGGCGGACAGATCCGAATCGGGGAACCCGCCCTGCAATTGGCCCAGGCTCTCCCCCTGCTCCAGCGCGTAACCGGACACGTAGACCAGCCCGGCCACATTCTCGGCGACCCCGGCCACGGTGATGACCGCGCCGCCGTAGGAATGCCCGGCCAGCAATACCGGTCCGTCGATGCGCTCGACGACGGCCCGCACGTAGGCGGCGTCCGCGGCGAGACTGCGATTGGCGATCGGCGGCGCCAGCACCCGATGGCCTTGCGCCAGCAGGTTTTCGGTGACCGGAGCCCAGCTCGCGGCGTCGGCGAAAGCGCCGTGCACGAGCACGATGGTCGGGGTTGTCACGGGGATCCTCTCTGCGGCGCCGGAAGGGGTGCCGGCGCGGCCCCATCAGTTTCATCCGGAAATACCGCGCCCCGCCCCTCTCCGCGGGCCGTGAAAACCCCGATTCAGGACACGGCGGCGATGGTGGTGTCCGATATGTCCGACCAGCTCGCGGATCCGGTGGTCCGGAAGCGCTGCTGATACTTGCGCGGCGAAATACCCAGGCGAGCAACGAAAGCCCGGCGCAGCGCCTCACTGCTGCCGAACCCGGCGGCCATCGCGGCCTCGGTCACCGAGCAACCGGCATGCAGCAGGTCCCGCGCCACCCCGAAGCGGATGAAGGCCACGTATTCGGCCGGCGACCGCTCCAATTCGGTCCGGAACAACCGCGTCAGATGCCGCACGCTCACCCGGGCATGCTCGGCCAATGTCTGAACCGTATGCGGGAAGGCCGGATCCGCGCAGATCAGATCGACCACCTTGCGCACCAGCGGGCTGCGCGGCACCGGCCCGGTCAGCGACGCCGAGAACTGCGACTGCCCGCCCGCGCGCTGCATATAGACGACCAGCAACTGCGCCGCCCGCCGCGCCACATCCGCCCCGTGATCCTCCTCGACCAGCGCCAGCGCCAGATCCACCCCCGCCGCGACCCCGGCCGAACTGTACAGATTCCCGTCCCGCACGAAGATCGCATCCGGATCCACCACCACGGCCGGGTACCGCCGCGCCAGCTCCGGTGCGTACTTCCAATGCGTGGTCACCCGCCGCCCGTCGAGCAACCCGAGTTCGGCCAGCACCGCCGTCCCGCTGCATATCGACACCAGCCGCCGCGCCTGAGCCGACAGATGCCGCGCCGCCGCCGACACCTCCGGCGTCACGAACACCGAAGCGGGCAATTCACTCCCCGGAATCACCACCGTGTCGAACCGCCCGGCCTCGGCCGCCGCCCCGCTCACCGCCACCCGCGCCCCGATCGAGGTCTGCACCTCCCGCCCATCCGGCGAGACCAGCACCACCTCGTACCCATCGACCGCCTGATTCGCCTCCATGAAAACCTCGGCGGGACCGACGAAGTCGAGCATCTTCACGCCATCGAATACGAGGATCCCCACCCTGCGCCGAACACCGGAAGATTTGGATGACATGACCACCAGTATTCTGGAGCCACGCCTCCAGAACAAGTCGAGTGCTCGAGATCGCAGATTGATACGGTGAGTTCCATGGGTAGACCGCGCCAGTTCGACGAGCAAGCACTGCTCGACGCCGCGGTCGAGCTGTTCTGGGCGAAGGGCTTCGACACCACCTCGGTCGAGGACGTCTCGCGGGCGACCGGCATCGGCAACGGCAGCATCTACGGCGCGTACGGCAACAAACGCGGCCTGTTCCTCGCAGCCTTCGAAAGATACTGCGATCGGCGCGCCCGCTTCGTACGCGAGGTCGTCAGCACCGCGCCCGGCTCGGCGCGTGCGGCCGTGCGCACTCTCTGCCAGGCCGTCATCGCCGATTGCGCCGCCCACCCGGACCGGCGCGGCTGTCTGATGATCAACAGCATCGCGCAGCTCGGTGGCCGCATCCCGGAGGTGGCCGCGATCGGCCTGCGCACCACAACCGATATGGAAGATGCTGTGGCACAACGCCTGCGCCTGAGCATGGGCGCGGACGGAGCCGACGAAGCCCTCCTGTCGGCCCTGAGCGCGAATGTCGTTATGACTACCCAGGGCCTCATACAGCTGAGCCGGATGGGCGCCGCTCCGGAGCGATTGCGGGAGATCGCAGACGTGTCCTGCGATGCGCTGCCGCTCGCTTGGGCCGACCAGCCGGCGATCTGACCCACGCGAGCGTTTCGAGCACGCCTATCGCGGGCTCGCCGCCGGCGGAGCATCGAACTCGATCGCCGATCGAGCTTCTTCGCGACCGGCGACGTACTCATCGATATCGAAATCGAGGCGGCTGAGCCGCTCACTCCGCAGCTCGTCCAAGGACGTGTGATCAGAGCACATGCCTACCAAAATATATGGCACGCCCTATCTTCGAGATCGTCTTTTAAATGCCGACTCAGGATTCGGGCAGCTCCGGGATGCGGGTGGCGCGGGCGAAGACGGTTTCGCCTTCGGCCAGGTGCAGCGCTTCGGCGTCGCCGCGGGTGACCTGGGCGGTGAACAGGTCGCCGGTGGCGGCGTTGCGCAGTTCGACGCGAACTTCGAAGCCCAGGTGGACGACTCGCTCCACGGTGGCGCGGGTGACGCCGGCGGACTGGGCGGTGCCTTCGTGGGCGGCCAGGGCCATGCTGGGGTCGCGGCCGACGCGGATGTCGTGCGGGCGGACCAGGTGGCCGTTGAGTTTGGCCACCGCGCCGAGGAAGGACATGACGAAATCGTTCGCGGGACGGTCGTAGACGTCCTCGGGGGTGCCGACCTGTTCGATGCGGCCCTTGTTCATGACCGCGATGCGGTCGGCCACGTCGAGGGCTTCCTCCTGGTCGTGGGTGACCAGGACGGTGGTGACGTGGACTTCCTCGTGCAGACGGCGCAGCCAGGTGCGCAGGTCCGCACGGACTTTCGCGTCCAGCGCGCCGAACGGCTCGTCCAGCAGCAGCACCTGGGGGTCGACGGCGAGCGCGCGGGCCAGGGCCATGCGCTGCCGCTGACCGCCGGAGAGCTGCGCGGGGTAGCGGTGCTGGAAGCCGTCCAGGCCGACGATCTCGAGCAGGTCGTCGACCTTCTTCTTGATCTCGGCCTTGGGGCGCTTGCGGATGGTGAGGCCGAATGCCACATTGTCGCGGACGCTCATGTGCTTGAACGCCGCGTAATGCTGGAACACGAAACCGATATCGCGCTTCTGCGGGGGCACCCGGGTCACGTCCTTGCCCGCGATGGTGACGATGCCGTTGTCGAGGGACTCCAGCCCGGCGATGGAGCGCAGCAGCGTCGACTTACCGGAACCGGAGGGGCCCAGCAGGGCGGTCAATTCGCCGGAGGGGATGTCCAGGCTGACATTGTCGAGCGCCGCGAACGTGCCGTAGTGCTTGTTCGCATTGGTCACGGTGATCATTTGGCATTCTCCCGCTTGCGTTCGAGGAGGGTCATCAACAGGAGAACAACGAGGGCGATCCCCATGAGCAGGGTGGCCGCGCAGTACGCGCCGAAGGTGTTGTGGTCGTTCATGTACCGGCCGTGCACCAGCAGCGTCAACGTCTGCGACTTACCGGGCAGCGCGGTGGAGACCATGATGACCGCGCCGAATTCGCCCAGCGCCCGCGCCACGGTGAGCACGATGCCGTAGGTCAGGCCCCAGCGGATCGCCGGCAGCGTGATGCGCCAGAACGTCTGCCAGCGGGACGCGCCGAGGGTGGCGGCGGCCTGCTCCTGATCGTCGCCGATCTCGTGCAGCACCGGCTCCACCTCGCGCACCACGAACGGCATGGTGACGAAGATGGTGGCCAGCACCATGCCGGGCAGCGCGAAGATCACCTTGAAGCCGTGGTCGTCGAGCCCGCCGAACCAGCCGCCCGCCCCCCACAGCAGGATCAGCGAGACGCCGACCACCACCGGGGACACCGCGAACGGCAGGTCCACCAGACCTTGAATCAGGTTGCGGCCCGGGAACTTTCCGCGCACCAGGGCCAGCGCGGTGATGACGCCGAACACCACGTTCACCGGCACCACGATCGCCACGATCAGCAGCGACAGCTGGAACGCCGACTGCGCCGCGGGCGTGGTGATGGAGTCGAAGAACGGGCCGACGCCCTTCTCGAAGGTGCGCCACAGAATGATGACCAGCGGCAGCACCAGCAGGATCGCCAGATACGCCAGCGCGATGGTGCGCAGCGAGAGCTTGGTCCAAGGAGCGAGTTTCATCGGGCCTCCTGCTCCTTGCGGGAGAGACGGTCCGAGGCCGTCCGCAGCACCAGCAGCGTCACGAACGAGATGGCCAGCAGCGCAACCGAAACCGCGGCCGCGTTGACCGGCCGGTCGATCTCGATCTGTTGCTGGATGTACTGCGACGCCATCTGCGTCTCGCGGGGGATATTGCCGCCGATCAGCACCACCGACCCGTATTCACCGATGGCCCGGGCGAAAGCGAGCCCGCCGCCGGAGATGATGGCCGGGGTCAGCGTCGGCAGGATGATGCGCCGGAAGGTGGTCCAGTTGTCCGCGCCCAGCGACGCGGCGGCCTGCTCCACTTCCTTGTCCACCTCGATGAGCACCGGCTGCACCGACCGCACCACGAACGGCAGGGTGACGAACGCCAGCGCGACGACCAGACCCGGCTGGGTGGCATTGAGGTGGATATCCAGCGGGCTGCGCGGACCGTACAGCGACAGCAGCACGATCGAGGCCACGATGGTGGGCAAGGCGAACGGCAGGTCGATGAGCGCGTTCACGATGCCCTTGCCCGGGAATTCGTCGCGCACCAGCACCCAGGCGATCAGGGTGCCCATCAGCACGTTGATGATCGCCACGATGATCGAGACGAACACCGTCACCCGCAGCGAGTCGAGCGCGGCGGGCGAGGTGATCGCATCCCAGAAGCCGGACCAGCCGTCCTCGAACGAATTGACGGTCAGCGCGGCCAGCGGCAGCAGCACGATGATGCTGAGCCACAGCACCGACGTACCGATGCCGACCGGTCCCACCGACCCGGTCACCCGCAGCCAGGACCAGCGGTCCCGGGCGGGCTTCTTCTCTACCGGAACGCCGGGGCCCGAATCGGTCCCGGCGCTCGCGCTGCTGTCACTCACGGTATCGAGTATCGCTTGTGTCCCAGGTCACCCGGCTACTTGGTGGCCTTGTCGTAGATGACGGCGACGGTGCCGGTGTCCTTGGTGAACAGATCCTTGTCCACGGCCTTCCAGCCGCCCAGATCGGCGATGGTCCACAGCTTCTGCGGGGTCGGGAAGTCCTTGGCGTACTCGGCGGCCACCTTCGGGTCCACCGGGCGGAATCCGGCCGTGGCCCAAGCCTTCTGGCCCGCCGGGGTGTACAGGAAGTCCTTCAGCGCCACGGCCTTGGCCTGGTTCTTGGCGTTCTTGAGCACCGCGACCGGGTTCTCGATCTTGAAGGTGGTGGGCGGCACGATGTGCTCGATCGGATCGCCGTTGCGCTCGGAGAAGATGGCCTCGTTCTCGTAGCTCAGCAGCACGTCACCGGTGCCCTGCAAGAACGTCTCGGTGGCCTCGCGACCCGACTTCGGCTGCACCTTCACGTGATCCTTGGAGATCAGCTGCGACAGGTAGTCCAGACCGGCCTGCGGGTTCTTGCCGCCCTCGGACTTGGCGGCGTACGGGGCGAGCAGGTTCCACTTCGCCGAACCCGAGGAGAACGGGTTGGGGGTGACGACCTCGACGCCCGGCTTGAGCAGGTCGTCCCAGTCCTTGATGCCCTTCGGATTGCCCTTGCGGACCACGATCGCGACGACCGAACCGAACGGAACACCCTTGTTGGCGTCGGCATTCCAGCTCGCGTCCACCAGACCGGCATCGACCAGGCGGGTGACGTCGGGCTCCACGGAGAAGTTGACGATGTCGGCCTCGGCGCCGTCCTTCACCTTGCGGGACTGATCACCGGAGGCGCCGTAGGACTGCTCGACCTGCACGCCCTTCCCGGCCTCGGTCTTGTTGAACTCGGGAATCACCTTGTCGAAGCCCGGCTTCGGGACCGCGTAGGCGACGAGCTTGATGGTGCCGCCGCTGCCGTCGGCGACCGCGCCGCCCTCGGTGGAGTCGGAGGCGCCACCGCCGCAAGCGGTCAGCACGGTGGCTGCGACGGCCGTCAGCGCGACGGCGAGAGTACTGCGACGAGTCAGGCGCGGATTGCGAGACATCGGAGTGGACCTTTCCGGTAACCCACCGGGACAATCGGCCGGCGGGAGATTGTGCGTACTGCCGTAGACCCGTCGCGGGGGGAGAACGCGACGGTGGCGCATGGCCCGAAGGGCCACCGGGGGATCGAACACAGACTGCGAAAAGGTGCGCGCGCCAGTCTACTCAGACGTGCAGCTGTGCCCGGTCGGCAATCAGCGACAGTGAATGTCCGCGACCGCGAGGCAGCCCACAGCGATCAACGCCAATTCATGGCGGACCTGGGGCACAACACTCGACGACACGCGGCAGACTGTAGCAGAGCGGCCGATGGGGCCGCGAATCAAAGTGAATATCCACACGGGGGAAAACTTCATGACCACACCAGCCCGCCTGCGCCGGGAATTCCCGGGCATCTCCACGCGCGCCTGGGAGCATCCGGCCGACCGCACCGCACTGGTCGCGCTGCGGTCGCTGAGCGGCTTCGACATGGTGCTGCGGACGCTGTCCGGACTGCTGGCCGAACGGCAGCACCGGCTGCTGTACCTGGCCACGGCCGTGCGGGTGGACGAGCGGCAGTTCAAGAACGTGCATCACCTGCGCGAGGACGCGGTGCGGATTCTGGACGCGCGCACCACACCCGAGATGTTCGTCTTGCAGGACCCGGCGGTGAACGCCCTCACCATCGGCATGGACCGGCCGTTCGTGGTGCTCACCACCGGGCTGCTGGATCTGCTCGATCACGAGGAACTCCGGTTCGTGGTCGGGCACGAACTCGGGCACGCGCTGTCCGGGCACGCGGTGTATCGGACCATGCTGATGCATCTCATGCGGCTGGCGGCGAATGTCGGCTGGATGCCGGTGGGCGGCTGGGCATTACGCGCCATCGTGGCGGCGTTGATGGAGTGGAGCCGCAAATCCGAACTCTCCGGTGATCGCGCGGGGCTGCTGGTCGGGCAGGACGTGGAAGCCTCGGTGCGCGTGCACATGAAGCTCGCGGGCGGCTCGCGCGTGGAACAGATGAGCCACGCCGCCTTCCTCGCCCAGGCCGACGACTACGACCGCTCCGGCGACCTGCGCGACGGTGTGCTCAAGCTGCTGAACCTGGAACTCCAGACGCACCCCTTCTCGGTGCTGCGCGCCGCCGAACTGCGGCGCTGGATCGCCTCCGGTGAATACGACCGCATCCTCGACGGGCGCTACCCGCTGCGCGAACACGACAGGACCGTCCGCGTCAGCGACCAGGTCCGCGATGCCGCCCGCGCCTACCGCGAAACCTTCGACCAGTCCGAAGACCCGCTCATCAAGACCGTGCGCAACCTCGGGCGGGATTTCGGGGCGGCCGTCGGGACGGTGGGACAGGAAGTGGGAGACACTGTTTCGAAAATCGGCAAACGGTTCGATGAATGGCGCAAGGGGGATGACGCGTAGTGCGTTCGGAGCTGGATGAGACCTTCGCCGGGTACCGGCTGCTGCGGGTGCTCGGCGCGGGCGGGATGGGGACGGTGTATCTCGCCGAGCATCCCCGGCTGCCGCGGCAACTCGCGCTGAAGCTGCTCAACCTCGATATCGCGGCGCAGCGGGAATGGCGGGACCGGTTCGAGCGCGAAGCGAATCTGGTTGCGCGGCTGGACCATCCGAATATCGTGGCGGTGCAGGATCGCGGGGTGCACGACGGGCGGCTGTGGATCGCCATGCAGTACGTGCACGGCACCGACGCCGCCCGGCTCGACCCGCGCGGCGTCTCGGTGGAGCGCGCGTTGCGGGTGATCGCCGAAACCGGTGCGGCGCTGGACTACGCGCACAGCTGCGGCATCCTGCACCGCGACGTCAAACCCGCCAACATCCTGCTCTCCGCCCCGGAGTCCGGCCGCGCCGAACGCGCCGTCCTCACCGACTTCGGCATCGCCCGCCTGGCGGACTCGAACACCCAGCTGACCACCACCGGAACCTTCTCCGCGACATTGGCTTACGCCTCGCCGGAACAGCTCTCGGGCGAACCCCTGGATCATCGCAGCGACCAATACTCCCTGGCCTGTTCACTTTTCACGATGCTGGCGGGGCAGCCGCCGTTCGCGGCGACGAACCCCGGGCAAGTCGTCGCGGGCCATCTGAACAAGCCGGTACCGGCGCTGCGGCTGGTGCGCGCGGACGTACCCGAGGCCCTGGACGCGGTAATCGCCCGGGCCATGGCCAAGAATCGGGACCAGCGATTCGCCAGCTGCACGGCCTTCGCGCAAGCGGCCTGGGCGGCCCTGCACGGTTCGGGAGCACCGCCGCATCCCACCGCGCCGTTCGCTCCGGATTCCCGGCAGGCCGCGACTCGGGTGTTCGATCACGGTGCGCCCGTGGGTAATCCGGCACCGACGATCGTGGCCCACTCCGGGCCGGCCGATTCGGCACCCTCCGATCCGCGATCGCTGCCCCCGGCAGGGAGCCCGCCCGCCCCGAACCAGCGGTCACACGGGCCCGCTTCCCGGGCCGCCATCGCCTCCCTGGCCGCGGTCGCGGCGGGCGATCCGATCGCCAACGCCCGCCCGCGGGGTCGCCGCCCGGCCATCGCGGCCTCGGTCCTGGCCCTGCTGTGCGCGGCCATCGTGGCCAGAGGCGTACAACGCCTGCACGCCCGCTTCGGGCAATTCGTCGCCGGCAAGTACCCGCCCACGATCACCGACGCGGCCCACGTCAGCCTCTCCGCGGCAACGGCCTACGCCGCGGCGGTCGGCATCCTGCTCGTCGCCGGCGCGATCCTGCTGTGGCTGCACCCCCGGACCGGCCGCATCCTCACCGCGCTCGGCAGCCTCGGATTCATCGCGGGCCTGGTGGGCGGCCAGCTCTACATCCACTCCGTCGCGTCCTACGCGGCCACCCTCACCCTCGGCCCCCTCCGCGAACCACTCGCGATCGGCCAGTGCGCCATCGGCATCGCCCTCGGTATCGCCGCCCTGGTCTGCGCGATATCGGTCCGCCGCCACTGACAGCCGGACACTCCGGGGCTGGTGGCGCTGGGAAGGGGTCCGGGGGTACCCCCGGACCCGGCTCGGTTCCCGCATGAACAAGGCCGGGTTTCCCCGGCCCTTCACTCCCCCGGTGCACGGGGGTCCGGGGGCCTGGCCCCCGAATTGCGTTCCGTGCTGAGCCCGGACGGGCTTACTCGTCCTCGACGACCGGCGGGTTCTCGAGGATGTCGAGGATCCACTCCTCGGTCGCGGACTCGGCATCGTCCTCGTCGGGGCGGATGCGGTTTGCGAGCCGCACGCCCAGGCCCAGCAGCTGGGCGGCCTTCACCATTTCCAGGGCCTCCTCGGGCCCGCAGAGATGGGTGGCGATCAGACGGGGTTCTTCCTCGAAGTCCTCTTCGGACAGCAAGGTTTCCAGTTCCAGACCTTCATCGGTTGACATGGTGCAGCACAGTACGCGGCGAATTCGCTCAGCGTGTGAACAACCAGGCCACGACTACGAGAACAAGCAGTGCGATCAGCGCGAGCTGGACGCGAGAGCGTGGCATCAGGCGGCTTCCTTCCGGATGCGGCGGGGCGAGGTGACGGCGGCGGCGGATTCCCGGGCGACCACGCGGTCACGGCCGAGCACCCGCAGCACAATGCGCAGGGTGCGATCCAGCAGGAACGCCAACGCGAAACAAACCGGCACCATGGCGGCCAGCACCACGGCGAACTGGGGAACGAAGGGCAGGCCGGCCACCCACAGTTCGACGCCGTCCCACCATCCTGCAATCCGATGCACGGCACCAGCCTAGGCCGAAGCCGCGATGGTGGACGATTCGGGCCGATCGGACCGATCATGTTCTGTATGGAGTCCTACGACGAACCGGAGTCCTACGATCGCCCGCTCGGCAGCGACACCGGCGATCCAGGACCCGATACTTCGCTCGAACCACCGCATGAGGCGCTCGACCGGCCGGATGCGCAGCTCTCCGACGGCTACGTGCTGGCATCCTCCGGCGGGATGCGGCATTCGGTCTTCCCGCCGATCGACGACTACGCCTTCCTGTCCGATTGCGAAACCAACGCGCTCATCGCCCGCAACGGTTCGGTGGAGTGGATGTGCGTGCCACGACCGGACTCCCCCAGCATTTTCGGCGCCATGCTGGACCGCAGCGCCGGACACTTCCGGATCGGCCCGTACGGGCGCAATGTGCCCGCCGCACGGCGGTACCTGCCGGGCGGGCTGATCGTGGAGACCACCTGGCAGACCGAGACCGGCTGGCTCATCGTGCGCGACGCGCTGGTGCTGGGGCCGTGGCACAACAACAAGCAGCGCAGCCGCACCCATCGCCGCACCCCGATGGACTGGGATGCCGAGCACATTCTGCTGCGCACCGTGAAATGCGTGAACGGCGTGGTCGAACTGGAGATGAGCTGCGAGCCGGCCTTCGACTATCACCGCGGTCCGGCGCTCTGGGAATACAGCGGGGATGTGTACGAAAGAGCCTCCGCCACTTGCGATATCGAAGGCTGCCCGACGCTGACCCTGACCACGAACCTGCGGCTGGGCATCGAAGGCCGGGAGGCGCGCGCCCGCACCCGGATGAAGGAGGGCGACGAGGTGTTCGTGGCCCTGTCCTGGTCGGAACTCCCACCGCCGCGTACCTTCGCCGAGGCGGCCGAAAAGATGTGGACCACAACGGAATCCTGGCGGCAGTGGATCACGCTGGGGCGGTTCCCGGATCATCCGTGGCGCGGCTATCTGCAACGCAGCGCACTGACCCTGAAGGGCCTCACCTACGCCCCGACCGGGGCGCTGCTGGCGGCCGCCACCACCTCGCTGCCGGAAACGCCGGGCGGGGAACGCAATTGGGACTACCGATACACCTGGGTGCGCGACTCCACCTTCGCCCTGTGGGGGCTGTACACGCTCGGCCTGGATCGCGAGGCGGACGACTTCTTCGCCTTCCTGCACGATGTCGCGACCGACGGGAACGGGAAACCTGTTCCGCTGCAAGTGCTTTACGGCATCGGCGGGGAACGCGAGATCACCGAATCCGAGCTCACCCATCTCTCCGGTTACGACGGCGCCCAGCCGGTGCGCATCGGCAACGGCGCGTACAACCAGGAACAGCACGATATCTGGGGCACGCTGCTGGATTCCGTTTACCTGCACGTGAAGTCACGCCAGCAAGTCCCGGAAACCCTGTGGCCCATGCTGGAACGCCAGGTGCAGGCGGCGATCGAGAACTGGCGCAATCCCGATCGCGGCATCTGGGAGGTGCGCGGGGAGCCGCAGCATTTCACCTCCTCGAAGGTGATGTGCTGGGTGGCGCTGGACCGCGGCGCGAAACTGGCGGAGCTGCACGGGGAATTCGACTACGCCAAGAAGTGGCACGATATCGCCGACGAGATCCGGGCCGACATTCTCGACAACGGGGTGGACTCGCGGGGCGTGTTCACCCAGTCGTACGGCAGTGAAACCCTGGACGCCTCACTGCTGCTGGTGGTGCTGCTGCGCTTCCTGCCGCCCAGCGATCCGCGGGTGCGGGCCACCGTGCTCGCCATCGCCGACGAGCTCACCGAGAACGGGCTGGTGCTGCGGTATCGCACCGAGACCACCGACGACGGGCTGCTCGGCGAGGAGGGGTCGTTCACCATCTGCTCGTTCTGGCTGGTGTCGGCGCTGGTGGAGATCGGGGAATTGCAGCGGGCGCGGCAATTGTGCGAGCGGCTGCTGGGGTACGCGAGCCCGCTCAAGCTGTATGCCGAGGAGATCGATTCGCGCTCGGGTCGGCATCTGGGCAACTTCCCGCAGGCGTTCACGCATCTGGCGTTGATCAATGCCGTGATGCACGTGATTCGCGCCGAGGAGCAGACGCACGCCGGGACGTTCAGTCCGGCGCACACGGGTCGCTGAACAACCGGTGAAATGACGCCGCCCGCGCGAAAACGCGCGGGCGGCTTTACTTTTGGCGCTCTGCCGGACTTCCGGCACTTGGCCGGGCGACTGCCGGCCGCCGTATCAGTAGGAGGGCTCTTCACCCATCGCGTCGGCGCGCTCACGCACCTCGCGCAGGCGCACCAGCGCCGTCTCGATCTCGGTCAGCCGCTGCTCGCGCCGCTGCGGCGAATGCACCGCGGCGGCCTCCTCGGCGGCGCGCAGCGAGGCGTCCACCGAGCGCAGCGTGGCATTGGCGATATCGGTGAAATGGTCACGCAGACTGCGCTGTACGCCCCGCAGCCGGTACCGCGACTCCTTGGACACCTGGAAGATCACATCGTCCATCAGCCGCGCCACCGCCACCTTGGCCTCGGATTGGCGGCGCTGGGTGCGGGTCTTGCGGTCGTCCCACAGCGCGTTCACGCCCAGCAGCACGCCCGCGCCCGCGGAGTACCAGTTCACCAGCGACATACCGAGCAGGCTGGTGGCCAGGCCGACCATCAGGATGCCGCCGTAGGAGCCGCGCAGTGCGGACAGCACCTGTTGGGTGACACCGGCTTTCGCGCTGTCCAGGGTGTCCATGGCGGCCACCGGCTCCAGGACCGCGCCCACCTCGCCGGGATCGTCGAGCTTGAGATCCGCGGTGGGAACACCGCTTTCGGGGAACTTCGCGGCCACCTGCTCGGCCAATTCCACCGAACGGTAGTGGGCGATGACGAAGTTCTCCTCCACCGCCTCGCAGATCTTGGCATCCAGGTCGGCCCCGAAATCGTTCCAGCGCTTCACCGGATCGCGCTTCATGATGTCGGCTTCGGCATCGCGGATCAGGCTGCGCAGGCGATGCCGCAGATCGTGTTCGGTATCGGCCATCAACTCCGCCGCGCCGTCGGCGAGGGTGACCTGCCAGTTGGCGGAGCGCTGCCGCAGCTGCTCGGCCTCCTCGCGGGTGCGGCGCAGCTCTTCGGTGATGACGCCGTAGCGGCGCGGGTCGCGCAGGGTCTCGGCCTCGGTGCGCAGGGCCAGCGCCAGATGATCGGTGATCAGCTGGATATCCCGGACCGCGGCCTCGGCGGCCACCGTGTCGGCGCGGCCCAGCACGTAGGCGCGCAGATGGTCGAGCAGTTGCGGCACACCGGATTCCAGGTCCAGCTGCTGATCGCCGGATGCCTGGGCCCGGGTGTGCAGCAGCGCCGAGGCTGGGGCGACCGCGAAGGCGAGACCGGCCTGATCCAGCAGGCGGCGATCCTGCTGCTGCACCTGCGGCCACTGCGGATACTCGTCGATCTTGTTCAGCACGCAGACCACGGTCGGGCACACCTGCTGAATCCGCTGCAACTGCTCGATCTGGCCCGGCGTGAACGGCGCGTCCGCGGCGGCCACGTAGAGCACGGCGTCGGCGGCGGCCAGCAGCGACCAGGTGGCGGGGGTGTCACCGGGCGAACCCGGGGCATCCAGGACCACGAAACCCTCGGCCAGCAACGGGCTCGGAGCGGTGACCTCGGCGCGCACCACGCCATCGGAGGGCAGGGCGGTGAGCGCGGTCGCCGGATCCACCGATTCCCGTTCGGCCCGGCCGCCGACCGCCTTCACCAGGATCGCGGCGGGCTGCGCGCCGTACTCGGCGATCACCGGCACGCTGTGCTGGGAATCGGTGGCGCTCACCGGCATTCCCACCAAGCCGTTGACCAGGGTGCTCATACCGCTCTTGGAATCGCCCACCACCACCAGGCGCACCCGGGGATCGGCGATCCGGGCGCGCGCGATACCGAGGCGAGCGGCCAGGTCGGAGCGGCCGACGGCATGGGTCTGCTGGAGCAGCTCGTCGAGCAACTCCAGCAGGGGGCCCATCACATCCGGATTCTTCACGGCGGTAAGGCTTTCCAGGCCGCTCACAACAGCAAGGTGTGATCGGCCCCGCCGTGCACCTGGAAGTGGTTGTCGGCGAAGGAGGAATCGGATATCAGCTGGGTGCTCAGCGCACCGTTGTCGTACAGCGAAGCGGTGGCGTGCCAGCCGGAGTCCTCCGACAACGGCAGCACCGAAGGATGGCTCCCCGCTCCGCTCGCATCAGCGGGGTACTGGCTGGACGAATCACCGAGCGCGCTCGTATCACTCGCGAACAGCACGGACGAGTCGCCGGATTCGAAGCCGCTCGTGTGACTCGCGAACAGCACGGAATCGTCGACCGGCAGCGCGTACGCGTCGCTGACCGCGAGCACGTGCGGGCCCGAATCGTTCACTTCCGCAATCGGTTTCACCGGGACCGGCTTCGGCGCGGTGGCCTGCGGGGCCACGGTCGGCTGCGGGGCCACCGACGGGACCGTGATCTCCTGGCTGGGCAGATGCGGTTGGGTCGCCTGCGGCTGGGTGGTCGGGACCGTCGGCACCGTGACATCGGCGGTGGGCACGCTCGGCTGCGTCACCGTCGGCGCGTGCGTGCTGCCGCCGTCGGTATCGGGCACCGTGGAGGTGCCGCCGTGCGTGCCGGTCTGATCGCCGCTGTTCGGGCGGGTCACCTCGGGAACCTTGGTGGCGCCGCCGGTCGGGCCGTCGGTGTCGGTGCCGCCCGTGGCACCGCCGCCGGTGGTCGCACCGCCCGTCGTGCCGCCGTGTGCGCCACCGCCGACCGTGCCGGGAGTGATTGTCGCCCCGCCGGTTTCGACCGACGGAATCTTGGTCATGGTCGGCAGCGACGGCGCGGTCGTCAGCGCCACATCCGGCTTGGGCGGCACGCTGACCTGCGGCACCGCGGTGCCCGGCGCGGCCGAGGCCGGCATCGGCTTGGCGACCATGGTGGCCGGATGGCTGGTGCTACCGGCCCCGTCCGCGGCCAGCACCGGAGCGCGATGATCGGCGAACAACGACGGTGTGTTCACCGCGGGGACCGTCAGCGGCGACGGGCCGCCGGACGCACCCAACAGGTTCGCGATGGGATGCTGCGCGGCATCGGGCTGAATCGTGGTCTGCAAAGGCGTGGCCACCACGGGCTGCGCCACCGCCACCGGAGCGACGGACACCGGCGCGACGGCCGCCGGGACCACCGGGGCGACCGCGATCGGCGCGACCGGGGCATTGAACGCGGGGGCGGCGGGAGCCGTGGCCACCGGCGCGGGCGAACCGGCCGGGGCGACAGGCGATCCGGGAGCCGCAGCGCCACCGAAACCACCCTGGGGCGACACACCGGAACCGAGGCCACTCTGCGGCGACACACCGCCGACCCCGCCGGGGGCCGAGCCACCGGCGCCGATACCGGTCGGAGCCGCACCAGCGCCGACGGTGCCCGGGGCAGCAGCGCCTCCGGTGCTCACCCCACCGGCATGACCGGTCGCACCGTGCGCGTCCTCGGCCGAACCGCCGGGCTTTCCATATGTCTGGCCGCCCAGCACATTCGCGCCCGCGGTAGCCGGATTCATATCGGCGGCAGCGGGATTCGCTGCTCCGCCCGCAGCGGGATCAACGGCCCCGGCAGTTGCCGGGTTTCCCGCTCCCGCAGCCGGATTAACGCCTCCGGCGGTAGCGGGGTCGGCCGATGCACCTGCCGCGGGATTGACCGCTCCGGCGGTAGCCGGGTTGGTGGCTGCGGAATCACCGTTGGGGGCAAGCGGATTCGTGGCGGTTGCGCCCGGCTGGGTACCGGCGGAATGGGCGGCCGGGCCGCCTTCCTTGACGTACTGCCCCATCTGCTGCTGATACTCGGTGTACTGGTGGCCCACGTCGCCGACGTCGAACTCCACCTTCATATCCGACTTGAACCAGACGCCGTCCAGTCCGACGTGCGCGTCCACGTTCCACTGGGTCTTGACGAACATGCCGATACCGGAATCGCCCACACCGTCGAAATCGGTTCCGGGCGTAGGGTTCGCGGGTGCGGGGCTCAGGGCTCCGGGGATCCCGGTGTCGCCGAGGCCGCCGGGCAGGAAGGCGCTGGGCAGGCCGGGCAGATGACCGTCGGCCCCGGGGATCTTCAGGCCGGGCAGGAAGTCGGCGGGCTCGCCGTCGAAGGACGGCAGGCTGGGCACCGTGGGCAGGGTCAGCTGACCGTCGCCCCACGGGATGGTGACGCCGGTATTGCCGTGATGGCCGTCCAGCACCCCGCTCTCGGGGTGATAGCCCTGATACGCCGCCGAATAGTCGGGCTGCGGAATCGTGTATCCGCCCGCATCACCGAATCCGCCGCCGTAGTAGCCGCTCATGGTGGCGTCGGAGGGCAGGCTGCCGAAGGTGCCGGGCAGGAAGCCGGCGTCGGTGCCGTAGTGGTGATTGTCGGGGTGCGGCTGATCGGAGACCGAGACGACGGCGGGACCCAGCTTCGCCGGTGGCGTCGCCGAATCGGCGGTCAGGTCCGGGAAGGTGACGGTCGGGCTGGGCTCGTCCGGCTTGGGATCCTCGGCCTCGGACCAGCCGACGATCCGGCTGTCGTGATTAGTGTTGTCGTCGGAGGCGCCGCGAGTGCCGCCGGCCGCGAGGAGCGCGCCGCCGGTTACGTACGCGCCTGCCCTCGCTACGCGCGCGACTCCGGTGGCAATGCGATACGCGGTGTCTTCCACGTAGTTGTCGCCGGCTTCGGAATCGTCGTCGTAGGGCAGATCACGTGTCATACAGGCTCCGCTCTCACTGATCGGCGGCCCGCCGATGGCAGACCGCCGCTCTCAAACTCGTTTCACACCCTATTTCCGGATAACCGGTCTGTCACATCCACCAGGTAGGCGGCGGATTGCACAGAGGTGCGACACATAGCTTGTCACCCGGCATATCAGGACGGAAGCCCCAGTTTCTCACTGCGTAACGGACCAAAGTTACAAAACAGGACAACTGGTCTCAGGGCAGAGCCGGAGCATACTCCCGCCCCTCTCGCGCACCGGTGAATGAGAACCAGGAAGGGAGGTGCGGCGCCGAACCCGCCGGGCCCCAACCCTTTGAACGAGCTGTGCCCCGCTGCCATCGGGCAGCGGGGCACATCGTTCAGCGGATAACCCGCTTACTTCTTCGGCTTGTCGGTGGCGGACTCGGTGGAGAGCGCCGCCACGAAGGCTTCCTGCGGGACGTCGACGCGGCCGATCGTCTTCATCCGCTTCTTGCCTTCCTTCTGCTTCTCGAGCAGCTTGCGCTTACGCGAGATGTCACCGCCGTAGCACTTGGCGAGCACGTCCTTGCGGATGGCGCGGATGTTCTCGCGGGCGATGACGCGGGAACCGATCGCGGCCTGGATCGGCACCTCGAACTGCTGGCGCGGGATGAGTTCGCGCAGCTTGGTGGTCATCTTGTTGCCGTACGCCTGGGCGGCGTCCTTGTGCACGATGGCCGAGAACGCGTCCACCGCCTCACCCTGCAACAGGATGTCCACCTTCACCAGCTCGGCTTCCTGCTCGCCGGCCTCTTCGTAATCGAGCGACGCGTAACCGCGGGTGCGCGATTTCAGCGAGTCGAAGAAGTCGAAGATGATCTCGGCCATGGGCAGCGTGTAGCGCATCTCGACGCGGGTCTCGGACAGGTAGTCCATGCCGAGCAGCTCGCCGCGGCGCGACTGGCACAGCTCCATGATGGTGCCGATGAATTCACTGGGCGCGATGACCGTGCACTTGGTGATCGGTTCGAAGATCTGCTTGAGCTTGCCCGCCGGCCAGAACGACGGGTTGGTGACGATCTGCTCGGTGTTGTCTTCCTGGATGACCCGGTACACCACATTGGGCGCGGTCGAGATCAGATCCAGCCCGAACTCACGCTGCAACCGCTCGCGGGTGATCTCCATGTGCAGCAGGCCGAGGAACCCGCAGCGGAAACCGAACCCGAGCGCCACCGAGGTCTCCGGCACATAGGTCAGGGCGGCATCGTTGAGCTGCAACTTGTCCAGCGCGTCACGCAGATCCGGGTAATCGGAGCCGTCGACCGGGTACAGACCGGAGTAGACCATCGGCCGCGGTTCGCGGTAACCGGTCAGCGCATCGGTCGCGCCGTCGCGCGCGGAGGTGACGGTATCGCCGACCTTCGACTGCCGGACGTCCTTCACACCGGTGATGAGGTAACCGACCTCGCCGACCCCGAGTCCCTTGGTGGGCTTGGGTTCCGGCGACACGATGCCGATCTCGAGGAGTTCGTGGGTCGCGCCGGTGGACATCATCTTGATCTTCTGGCGCGGGGTGAGCTTGCCGTCGACCACACGCACGTAGGTGACGACGCCGCGGTAGGTGTCGTACACCGAGTCGAAAATCATGGCGCGGGCCGGGGCATCGGCATCGCCGACGGGGGCGGGCACCTGCTTGACGGCCTCGTTCAGCAGCTCGGCCACACCCACACCGGTCTTACCGGACACCCGCAGCACGTCCTCGGGCTCACAGCCCACGATGTGCGCGAGCTCGGCGGCGTAGCGATCGGGATCCGCGGCCGGCAGGTCGATCTTGTTCAGGACCGGAATGATGGTCAGGTCCTTGTCCAGCGCCAGATACAGATTGGCCAGCGTCTGCGCTTCGATGCCCTGCGCGGCGTCGACCAGCAGGATCGCGCCCTCACAAGCCTCGAGCGCGCGCGACACCTCATAGGTGAAGTCGACGTGGCCCGGGGTGTCGATCAGGTGCAGGACGTAGTCCTCACCGTCGACCGTCCACGGCAGCCGCACGTTCTGCGCCTTGATGGTGATACCGCGCTCACGCTCGATATCCATGCGGTCGAGGTACTGCGCCCGCATGGCGCGCTCCTCCACCACTCCGGTGAGTTGCAGCATGCGATCGGCCAGGGTCGATTTCCCGTGGTCGATGTGCGCGATGATGCAGAAGTTCCTGATCCGGGACGGATCGGTGAACGTCGTATCGGCGAAGCTGCTAATCGGAGTCACTCCTCGGCATGGCGAAAAGGCGGCATGTCAACCCAGAAGTCTACGGCGTGGCTCAGGGTGCTTCTGCCCCCGGCACAACCCACCGGTGAACTGGGCTTTGCCGCAACCCATTCCGGCCCGGATGAGAAACCGCGCGACCGCCGTTAGGGTGGCGAGATGGCCGGCAGGTGGAACGCGCTGGGGAAGCAGTTGGGGAACATGGCGAAAGAGCAGGGTTCGCAGCTCGTCAAGCAGCAGGGGCCGAAGCTCATCGATCGGGTGCAAAAGTCCTCGATGTGGGATCGGGCGCTGCGAGCGGTGACGACGCCGAAGCAGGCGGCGGGGGTTTCGGTCCGGCCGACGTCTTCGGCGGGGGTGCCGTCGCGGGAGCGGGCGCGGCAGATCGTGTACTCACCGCAGTTGGACGGGCGGGCCGATCCGGGCGAGATCGTGTGGACGTGGGTGCCCTACGAGGAGGACCCGTCCAACGGTAAGGACCGCCCGGTGCTGGTGGTCGGCCGCGACGGCAAGACCCTGCTCGGGTTGATGCTCTCCTCGAACGCCGATCATGCCCACCACGACAATTGGGTGGGCATCGGCGACGGACCGTGGGACAGCGCCGGACGCGACAGCTGGGTCCGGCTGGATCGCGTCCTGGACGTACCCGAGGCCGGGATCCGCCGCGAGGGCGCGATCCTGCCCCGGAAAACCTTCGACCGCGTGGCGCACCGGCTGTGCGCCGAATACCACTGGCATTAGACAACTCTCGTGGCTCTCGGGGGCTTCGGCCCCCGACCCCCCGAAACAACGAGCCCCGCGCTGCCGGGCGCGGGGCTCGTTTCGGTAATGGGGATCAGCTGACCATGTTGCGGGAGCGGCCGAACATCAAGCTGTAGACGAGCGCTCCGAGCACGCCGCCGATCAGCGGGAACACGATGAACACCCAGAGCTGGGAGAGTGCGCCGTCCTGGTAGAAGGCGACGGCGAGGCTGCGGGCGGGGTTGACCGAGGTGTTGTCGATCGGGATCGAGATCAGGTGGATGACCGCCAGGGTGATGCCGATCGACAGGCCCGCGAGGGGCACGTCGGAGAGCTGATCGGTGGAGGCCAGCACCACGAAGACCAGCAGCGCGGTCAGGATCACCTCGACGGTGATGGTCGCGGCGAGCCCGTAGCCGTTGATGACGATGCCGCCGAGCTCCAGCTTGGAGGGGCTGTGCGCGCCCCAGCCGTTCGCGCCCAGGCCATCGCGGGCGCGGTCGTAGGAGGGCAGGTTGTGCGCGACGGCGTAGATGGTCGCGCCCGCGAGCAGCCCGCCCACGAACTGCGCCACCCAGTACATTCCGGCCACCGCCGGCGTCACCCGTCCGAGCAGCAGCTGCCCGACCGTGACCGCCGGATTCACATGGCAGCCCGAGATCGGCCCGATGGCGTACACCAGGAACAACAGCGTGAACCCGAAGGCCAGCGCCACGCCGAGCGCGCCGACCCGGCTCCCGGCCAGCACCGCGGTGCCGACACCGCCGAGCACCAGCACGAATGTGCCCAGAGCTTCGGCGAAGAGCTTGCGTCCGAGGGACGGCGCTTGCAGATCCGCTAGATCCTCCGCGACTTCCTGTGCTGTGGGAGACATCGGTCACCTTCCGCTCAACTGGATACCGCACCGACCGAACACGGCTCGAATCCTCAGGCGAGGCGGGTGATTTCCACGACCACTTCGAGATCGGTCGAGCCGCTACCGGAGAAGATACCTTTGAGCGGTGGCACATCCGCGTAATCACGGCCCACTCCGACTGAAACGTGTTGCTCCGTGACGGGGATGTTGTTGGTCGGGTCGTAGCCCCACCATTCGCCGGTCCAGGCCTCCACCCAGGCGTGCGTCTGCCCGGCGACGGTGTGACCGACCTCGGCGGACGGGTCGGGGTGCAGGTAGCCGGAGACGTAGCGGCCGGGAATCCCCATGGTGCGCAACAGCAGCAGGGTCAGGTGCGCGAAATCCTGGCAGACGCCCTGCCTTTCGGCGAACGCCTCCACCGCGCTGGTGTGCACCGAGGTGGTGCCGGGCAGGTAGGTCATTTCGCGATGCACCCATTCGGCCGCGCGCACAACCGCTTTGGCGGGCGGCACCCCGCGCGCCAGCTGCCGGGCCACCGGGCCGAGGCGGCGTTCGCGCGGCACATACGCGGTGGGAGCGAGCAATTCGTCGAAGCGGTCGCCCACGGCATCGCCGCGCAACTCCTCCCAGGCCAGTTCCTCGGCGGGTCCGGCGAAGGGTTCGGTCTCCACCACCGAGGAGCTGGTCACCTCCAATTCGGTGTGCGGAGCGTGCAGGTCGAACGCGGTGACGATGGTTCCCCAGTAATCCAAGTAGCGGTAGGAGCGGGTCGAGGGCACCGTCTCGACCCGGTTCAGGATGACGTTCTGCCGGCTGTCGGCGCGCGGGGTCAGCCGGGCCTCGTTGAACGACCGGGTGACCGGCCCGTCGTAGACGTATCCGGTGGTGTGCACCACCCGCATGCGCCAGCTCATACCGCCTCCTCGACATGCACGCCGTTGCGGCCGTGCAATCCGGTCCAAGCCACCCAGGATTCGGCGTGGAAATACTGGAGAGCCACCGCCTCGCCGACCTCGCGGCAGGTCTGCTGCAACCACAGCAACCGGCTGGGCAGGTCCTCCAGCAGCACCGCGGCGGGCAGGAATTCGAGTTCGCTGCGGGCGCGGCCGAGCAGCCGGTGGGCTTCGTGGCGGGCGGCGAAACGACTGTTGGGGCGCTGATCCAGTTCTTGCAGACAGGTTTCGGCGACCTTCAGGGAATGGAAGACCGAGCGCGGGAAAAGCCGGTCCAGCAGAATGAAATCGGCGATCTGATTGGCGTCGAGCACGCCGCGATGGGTACGCAGATACGGGTCGTGCGCACCGGCCGAGCGCAATACCGTCACCCAGGCCGGGGAGGAAGTGCGGTCGCCGGCGCGCGAAAGCAGCAGGCGCACGGTCATATCCACGCGTTCGATGGAGCGCCCGAGCAGCAGGAACCGGTAACCGTCGTCGCGGCTGAGGGTGGAATCGGAGAGTCCGGCGAACATGGCGGCGCGGTCGGTGATGTAGTGACAGAATTCGTGCGGGCCCAGGGCGCGGGCGGCGCGTTCCGCGGCCGACAATCCGTTGTAGGTGGCGTTAAGGCATTCCCACATTTCGGTGGAGGTGACTTCTCTTGCGCCCCTGGCATTCTCGCGCGCCCTGGTGACGGCATCCACGATCGATCCGCCATTGCCGCGGCCGAAGGCGACCAGATCGGTCACCGACCAGACATCGAGTTCCCGCTCGGGCGGTTCGATGCCGAGCACCGTCAGCAAAACCCGTGAGGTCCGGTCCGGATCGACGGTGGCGTCCTCGAGCAATTGATGGACCGCGACATCCAGAATGCGCGCCGTGTACTCGGCGCGTTCGATGTACCGGCCGATCCAGTAGAGGGATTCGGCATTGCGCGCCAACATGATCGGACCTGCCTAACGCTGTATTCACCTACCGGCTACTGCTGTTGCTGCTGATTGGATCGAGTGGCGGAGGGTTCCCGGGCCTGATCGTGCTCCCGGGTGATGTGCATTTCGCCGACCAGTTGAGTGCCCGCGAGTTCACGCTCGGCGGCCGAGGTGCGCGGGGCCAGCACCCAGGTGTCCTTACTGCCGCCGCCCTGACTGGAATTGACCACCAGCGAGCCTTCCGGCAATGCCACCCGCGTCAATCCGCCGGGCAGCACGAAGATATCGTCGCCGTCATTGACCGCGAACGGCCGCAGATCCACGTGACGGGGCGCCAGGGTGCCGCCGATTTTCGCTGGGACCGTGGACAATTGGACGACCGGCTGAGCGATCCAGCCGCGCGGATCGGCACGCACCTTGCGGCGCACCGCATCCCGTTCCTTCTGGGTGGCGTCCGGGCCGATCAGGATGCCGTAGCCGCCGGACCCCTCGACCGGTTTCACCACCAGCTCGGCCAGCCGGTCCAGCACCTCCTCGCATTCGGCGGGCTCCCAGCAGCGATACGAATCCACATTGGGCAGCACGGGTTTCTCGCCCAGGTAGTACTCGATGAAAGCGGGCACATAGGTGTAGACGAGTTTGTCGTCGCCCACCCCGTTGCCCACCGCATTGGCCAGCACCACCGTGCCCGCGCGGGCCGCGTTCAGCACGCCCGCCACCCCGAGCATGGAATCCGGGCGGAATTGGATGGGGTCGAGAAAAGTGTCGTCGATGCGGCGGTAGATGACATCCACCTGCCGCTCCCCCGCCGTGGTGCGCATATAGACGACATTGTCGCGGCAGAACAGATCCCGGCCCTCGACCAGTTCCACGCCCATCTGCCGGGCCAGCAGCGAATGCTCGAAATAGGCGGAGTTGTGGACGCCGGGGGTCAGCACCACCACGGTCGGGTCGGCCTCATTGGGTGCGGCGGCGGCGCGCAACGCCTTCAGCAGATGACTCGGATAGTCGCCGACGGCCCGCACCCGATGCGAGGCGAACAGGTCCGGGAAGACGCGCGCCATGGTGCGGCGGTTCTCCATCACATACGAAACCCCGGACGGGGAGCGCAGATTGTCCTCGAGGACACGAAAGTCGCCGTGCTCGTCGCGGATCAGGTCGATGCCGGCCACATGGATACGGACACCGTTGGGCGGGATCAGCCCGGCGGCCTCGCGATGGAAATGCGCGCACGAGGTGACGAGCCGTTTCGGAATCACCTGATCGCGCAGGATGGTCTGCTCGCCGTACACGTCGGCCAGGAACGCCTCCAGGGCGCGCACCCGTTGTTTTATGCCGCGCTCGAGTTTGGTCCATTCCGTGGCGGCTATCACCCTCGGCACCAGGTCCAGCGGGAACGGCCGCTCCTGGCCCGAGAGTGAGAAGGTGATGCCCTGATCCACGAAGGCCCGGGCCAGCGCTTCGGCTCGCGCCGCCAGATCGGATGCGTCGATGGTGGCGAGCGCGGCATGAATGCCCCGATAGGCGGCGCGCGCCCGGCCGGTGGCATCGAACATCTCGTCATATGCCCGGTCGTATCGGCCTGGCCCATATCCCGCGAACACCCCGACCGCCGCATCATCGATGGCGGCGGGGCCGATCGGTGCTGTGACGGCCACGGCCGAACGCGCGGCTGCGGCGGGAGTCATGCAAAAATGGTCCATCACGCAGGGGCAACACGGGCTTCGACCGGGATAAATTTCTGGTTTCGGCCGGGCGTCGGAAGGGGCCGATTTCATACCGCGCGCCGTGTCCTGGTAATCTCGGTCGTCGGTGCTGCGCTGCCCCTCTCGTAGTGCGCACGAACAGACTTTGCATCCTGCATACACACCACTAACGAAGGAACACGAGGAAACAGGCGTGGCCAACATCAAGTCCCAGATGAAG
The DNA here is from genome assembly GCF_001612945.1 of Nocardia inohanensis NBRC 100128. GTDB lineage: Bacteria > Actinomycetota > Actinomycetes > Mycobacteriales > Mycobacteriaceae > Nocardia > Nocardia inohanensis. The sequence continues at coordinate 51,692 of NZ_BDBK01000016.1, read as the reverse complement.
CGGATCCGCACCAACGAGCTGGCGCGTCAGCGCAACCAGTCGGTGAAGTCCGCGCTGCGCACCTCGATCCGCAAGTTCCGCGAGGCCGCTGCGGCGGGCGAGAAGGACAAGGCGCTCGAGCTGATGCAGTCCGCTTCCAAGAGCCTGGACAAGGCCGCCTCCAAGGGTGTCATCCACTCCAACCAGGCCGCCAACAAGAAGTCGGCGCTGTCGCTGGCCTTCAACAAGCTCGGCTGATTCACCCCGGAAGTCATTCCGGACACAATGCTTCGCACAACCGCCGTGGCCACGACGACCACGGCGGTTTTCGCTGTTTCCGCACTCATGAACTTGCCTAGTCGGGGAGTTCGCAGCAGGATGGCTGGCGAACAGTCGGGGGCTGTCGGATATCACCTGCGTTGGGAGAAGTAGTGGCATCGCTGCGTAAGAACCGTTTGTCTTGGGCTCGGGGCGGGGTGGCTGCGGGGGCGGTCGCGCTCGCGCTGACTGCCGGGCTGGGCGTCGCTTCGGCGCGGCCGGTGGGGCCGTTCGAGGTGGGCGGGGCCATCGAGGTCGAGTTCGATCGGGCGGGCGGGGTGGACTTCTTCGGTGATCCGACCGGGCCGGAGCTGGATGCCGCGGGTGGGGGTAAGAAGCAGGAGTTCACCAATAACCAGTCGATCTATTGGACTCCGGCTACCGACGCGCATGCCGTGGGCGGGTTCATTCGGGACAAGTGGCGGAATCTGAGTGCGGAGTCGGGGACTTTGAAGTACCCGCTGGCCGATGAAGGGGCGACCGCCAAGCCCGGGCGGTATCAGCTGTTCCAGGGTGGGTCGATGTACTGGTCGGTGGGGACGGCCGCGCACGCTTTGACCGGTGTGGTGCTGGACAAGTACGGCAAGGTGGGCTGGGAGAACAGCCCGCTCGGGTTCCCGCTCACCGATGTGCAGAAGACCACCAAGGGCGAGGGTTTCTACACGCTGTTCGAAGGCGGGGCCATCTTCTCGACGACCAAGACGGGCACCCATGTGACGTGGGGTTCGATCCGGGACGAGTGGGTGCGCGCGGGTGCGGAGAACGGCTCCTACGGGTTCCCGACCAGCGACGAGTACGACTACCAGAACGGTAAGGCGCAGGACTTCCAAGGCGGGAAGATCACCTGGTCGCCGAACTCCTGAGTTCGTGGTGAACCGCGCACCGGTCAGCCGGTGCGCGGTTTCTCCCGTCCGGATCAGGCCGATTCGCGCAAGTCCAGAATGCGCGAAAGCGCGTGCTCCAGGGCGTAATTGGTGTCCGCGGCCTGGCCCTTCACATCACCGTTCAGCGCCGCCACCACCTGGAGGGCCTGCCCGATGGTGGCCCCGGTCCAGCCGCGTACCTGCTGCTGCGCCTTCTTCACCTTCCACGGCGGCATGCCCAGGTCGCCCGCCATCTTGAACGGATCGCCCCGTCCCGCCGACCCCACCCGCGCGATGGTGTGCACCGAGTCGGCCAGCGCATCGGCCAGCAGCACCGCGGGCACGCCGCGATCGATCGCCCACCGCAGCGCCTCCATGGCGGCCGCCCGGTCTCCCGCCACCGCCAGATCCGCTACTTCGAACCCGGTTACCTCGGCCTTGCCCGAGTAGTACTGCCGCACCGCCGCCACATCGACCTTGCCCCCGGTGTCGGCCGCCAACTGCGAACTGGCCGCGGCCAATTCCCGCAGGTCCGACCCCACGGACTCGATCAGCGCCTGCACCACGTCCGCCGAGACCTTCACATTCGCGGCACGAAACTCGTTGCGCACGAACTCCACCCGCTCGCCGCCCTTGCTCAGCTTCGCGCAGTTGTGCACCACCGCCCCCAGCTTCTGCAAGGCCGGCGCGAGCGCCTTGGCCCGGCCACCGCCGGTATGCAGAATGATCAGCACCACCCCGTCCGGCGGAGCCGAAGCGGCGTCCTGGATAACGGACACCGCATCCTTGCCGGCCTCCGCGGCCGACTCGAGCACGATCACCCGGTCCTCCGCGAACAACGAAGGACTCAACAGCTCCGCCAGTTCCGAAGTACTCGCATCCCCCGCCCGCAACCGATCCACCGGCAACGCATCCGGCTGGCTGCTGGCCGCCCGGGCCTGCGCGGTAACCGCCGCCACCGCCCGCTCGATCAGCAATTCCTCTTCACCGAGCACAAGATGCAATGGCGCAGGTCGCTGGTTCACGCCCCCGATCCTACGAGGCCCCGCCGACACTCCCGCCACCCGTGCCGCGGGGCGCTGCGCGCCGGGTGCCCGGGGACGAACTCGCGGCGCTCCGCGCCTCCGGCGGCGAGTCCGCCGGCACCGCCGACACTGATCGCGGGTGCAGTCCCGCGATGACGAGCACGCACAGCACGGCGGCCAGCATCCCGGTCCCAGGTCCAGTCGGTAGCGTCACCGACGCACCCAGCGCGGCGGCTCGTTCGGAGACGGTCAGCAGCCACCACAACAGCGGTGCGGCGCAATGCAATACGAGCTGGGCCGGCGGTGACCACAGGCAGGACAGCAGCGCACCCACCGCACCGAGCACCGTGATGGGTGCGACCACCGGTTCGACCAGCACGTTCACCGCGATCCCCACCAGGCTGAGATGTCCGGTCACCGCCACCACGACGGGTGTGGTGACGACGAACGCCGCCGTGGCGACCGCGAGCGCGTCCGCCGGGGCCCGCCACCAGCCGTGAGCCTGAAGCCAATCGGACCAGCCGGGGGCCAGCACGATCAGTCCGGTCGTCGCGAGTACGGAGAGGGCGAATCCGACATCGACCGCGAGCTCCGGGGACCAGCCCAGTAATCCGATCACGGCGGTGCACAGCGCGGGTACCGCCTGCTTCCGGCGACCGGTGCACAGTGCCAGCAGGGCCACCGCGCCCATGACGGCCGCGCGCAGCACACTCGGTGACGGTCGCGCCAGGATGACGAACATGATCAGCGCGACCCCCGCCACCACGGCCCCGATCCTCGGATCGACGGTGAGCGCCCGCATCGAAAGCAGCACAGCCCCAAGCAAGATCGTGATGTTCGCACCGCTCACAGCGGTCAAATGAGACAAATCGACCTCTCGAAAATTGTCCCGCACCTCCTCAGGCAGCCGTGCCGTATCGCCGATCACCAAGCCGGGCAACAACCCTGCCGCGTCCGGCGACAGCGCCGCGTCGGCTGCCCTCGCGAAGTCCGCCCGCACCCGCCCGGCGACCCGCTGCCACCACGGCGGCTCCCCCACCGCGACCGGCGCCCCGTCCGCCCGCAATACCGCAACGGTCAGATCCGATCGCCAAGGCCGATCCACCTTCCCCCGAAACGTCACCCGCTGCCCCGGCAGCAAGTCCCGCCACCGCGCCGCCGGCGCGAGCACCAGCACCGCTCCCCCGCCCTCGACAGTTCGCGCCCCCTGCTGAAACTCCACCAGCTCCCCGCGCACCAGCACCTTCCGCCCCCCGAACCCCTTACCGCCCACCGCCTTCGGATCATCCGTCGTCACCAAGGTGACCAGCACCCGCCCTGCCCGCACGTGCTCCCGCAACGGATGCCGCTCCACCCGATACACATCCCACGCCGCCGCCACCGCATACCCACCCCCGACCACCACCGCCGCCAGCAACACGAACACCGTTCCCCGATACCGTCCCAATCCACCCACGCCCGCACGACCCCGGCGCCTCCCCCCGAAACCCACACCTATCGAATCACTCCTGCCGAAACCCGCACCACCTCCGCCTCGCGCGCCGACACCCGCACCGCCGCAGCCGCGCCCGCCGACACCCGCACCGCCGGGGCCTTGCGCGCCCGCACCGGCGCGACCCCGCCCGTCGCGCCCGCGCCGACACGCGACCAGCAGCAATCCACCAGCGACCACACCGCATGTCGCCGCCAGCCACAATCCCGCGCGCCACCCCAGCACGATTCCGACAATCGTTGCGCCCCAACAGCACAACGCCGCCGGTACCAATCGAACATCGAGCGGCTCCGACATATCCAGAGCGCCACGTTCTTTCGCGTCGTTCGCCGACGCCCCTGGTTCGACGTTGTTTCCGCCCATCGCATTCATCGCCTCACCCCGTATGAGTTCGGCGGCGACTCACCGGGCGCGGTCGAACTGCCACATGGCGTGCCGAGTCCGCCGGCAGACGGAGTTCGGCCGTGTCCGCAAACGCCCACCGTGAGATCGGGCCCGAACCGGTGCCAATGGCCGACATCGACTGCACCGGCTGGGCGACAGCGTGATTCGTCCTTCTTCCACGTGGGTTGGCAGGTGGCGACGAGAGGCTGGGCGATCGGCCCGGTGCGCTCTGGAGCCGTGCGGCGAATGCCGGTCATATCGTCACCGCGTTTCGGAGGCGGGCGAGGCGGGTGGGGCCGATGCCGTCTATTTCGGAGAGTTGGTCGATCGAGGTGAAGCGGCCGTGTTTGGTGCGCCATTCGAGGATGGCTTTGGCGGTGACGGGGCCTACGCCGGGGAGGGCGTCGAGTTCGGATTCGGTTGCGGTGTTGAGGTTCGTCTTCGCGGCGGGGCCGGAGGGGCGGGGTTGGGCCGAGCCGGAAACGGCGGATACGGGGGTGGGGCCGTTGACTACGGTGCTGCCGATTTGCTGGACGGTGGGGCGGGATCCGGTGCGGCCGATGACTATTTGGTCGCCGTCGCAGAGGGGTTGGGCGAGGTTGAGGCCGGTGAGGTCGGCTTCGGGTTTCGGGGTGGCGGATTTCAGGGCGTCGGCTATGCGGGCGCCGGGTGGGAAGCGCAGGAGACCGCCGCGTTCGACCAGACCTACGACGCTGACGACTATTTCGGGGGTGGCGGGGTGGCTGCTCGGGGCGGCCGCGGAGCCGCCGGCGGGGTTGCTTCCCGGTGGGGTGATCGTGCCGGCTCCGGCATTCGCGGCCGGCATTCCGGGGGCCGGGCCGCCGGCTTGCGAGTCGTGTGGGCGTGCGACAGCGGGTTGTTGAGCACCGGGCGCGGTGGCCGGAGTTCCTGCTGCCGCAGGGGCTTCCGCGCCGGAGTCGATACTCGCGGCAGGGGTTATCGGTGGGACGGCTCGGACCGTGGGCTGGTCGCGCATTGCCATGGTCGCGGTCAATGCGATGACGAGGCCCGCTATGGCGGTGAGGACCAGGACGCCGCGGGGGCCGGGGTCCCAGCGGGTGCCTCGGAAGCGTTCGGGGACCAGGCGTTCGTGCCAGAGGGACAGGGGGCCGGTGGGTTCGGAGAGCCAGGCGGGTGGGGGTGGGTCGGGGCGGGGGTCGGGTTCGAGGTCGTCGAGGGATTCGTCGTCCCAACGGGGGCGGTGGGGACGGGTCTGGGTGAATTCCGGTGCGGTCGAACCAGGTTCGCGATGGGTGCGGGACATGGGTGCCACGGTAGGGACGCAGCCCTGTCCACTGCTGCGCCGACCTGGGGTTTCAGGAAAGCTGTGGATGGCGTTTCTCCTGTGGAGAAACGCCGTTCGGGCAGGTCAGTAGATGGTTCCCATGGCCGTGCGGACTTCGGTGAGGGTTCGGTCGGCGATGGCGTTGGCACGGTCGTTGCCCGCCCGCAGGATGTCGCTGACCAGGTGGGGATCGCGGGCCAGTTCGGCGCGGCGGGCGCGGTGAGCGGACAGGTAGGTGTTGACGGCTTCGGTGGTGAGTTTCTTGAGCGCGCTCGAGCCTTGGTCGCCGATCTGGTCGGCCAGCACCGTGACATCGGTTCCCGTGCATAGCGATGCGGTGGTGAGCAGGGCGGATACGCCGGGCCGCCCCTCCGGATCGAAGGTGATGCGGCGCTCGGAATCGGTTGGGGTGCGGCGGATCAGGGCCGCGGTCTCGTCGGCGTTCATCGACAGTGAGATGGCGTTGCCGTAGCTCTTGGACATTTTGCGCCCGTCCAGGCCGGGGACTTCGGGGGTGGTGGTGAGCAGGGCTTGCGGTTCGGGAAAGACCGGTCCGTAGCGTTCGTTGAACCGGCGCGCGATCACCCTGGTCAACTCGATGTGCGGAAGATTGTCCTTGCCGACCGGCACCAGATTGCCCTTACAGAACAGGATGTCGGCAGCCTGATGCACCGGATAGGTGAGCAGCAGCGCGCTCAACGCCCGCCCCGCCGCGGCATGCTCCGACTTCACCGTGGGGTTGCGATGCAACTCGGCCTCGGTCACCAGGCTCAGGAAAGGCAGCATCAACTGGTTGAGCGCGGGCACCGCGGAGTGCGTGAAGATGGTCGCCCGCGCCGGATCGATCCCCGCCGCCAGGTAGTCGAGCACCGCCCCGTGCACATTGTCCCGGACCGCCCCGAGCCCGTCCCGGTCGGTGATGACCTGATAGTCGGCGAGGATGACGAAGGTATCGACACCGAGGGCGTGCAGGCGCACCCGCTCGGCGATCGTGCCGAAGTAATGCCCGAGATGCAGTGCCCCGGTGGGCCTTTCGCCGGTGAGCACGCGATACCCGGAGGGATCGGCGGCGATATCGGCGGCCAGCGCGGTGCTGCGTTCGGCGGCTGCTGTGAAGGAATCGGATGGAATGGTCATGGTGCGGCTCTCCTGGAGTGGGGCTGCACGAAACCGGTTCCGCTGGAGTGGCATTCACGGGCTGCGTACAGCCCGCGGACATGAGTGATCGGGCTACCGGAGCAGCCGCCACCATGCCTGTCGAATGCGGATCACCGATCCACCGTAGCAGCGGACCGCCCCGAGAGCACCCGTGATCCGGCGCTCACCCGCAGCCACCGGGCACGACGAGCGCCCCGACCGCTCCCATCCCCAGGTGCACGCCCAGCGTCGGCCCGAATTCGGCCACGATGAGTTCCCGAATGCCCGGAACGAGATCCCGCAGCTGCCCCGCGATGGTGTGCGCGGCCTCCTCGGCCCCCAGATGCTGCACCGCCACCGCCGCGCCGTCCTCCCCGGCCGCGTCCACCGCCGCCGCGACGAGCTTGACGAACGCCTTGGACCGGGTCCGCGCCTTCTCCCGCAGTTCGAGCCGCCCCTCCACCATTTGCAGGATCGGCTTGGTCACCAGTTCGGTCCCGAAAAACGCTGCGGCGGTACTCAATCGCCCGCCTCGCCGCAACTGCTCGGTGCGATTGACCACGATGAACGCCCGCCCGCGCCCCGCCGCCGCGACGGCCGCGTCGTAGACGACATCCAACGCCGCACCGGTGCGGGCCCGCCGCGCCGCGGCCAGCACCGGCAGCCCGGTCCCCAGCCCCGCGCTCAGCGAATCGACCAGCCGCACCCGATCGGAGGCGTCCATATCCCGCACGGCTTGCCGCCCGGCCTCCCAGGTCCCGGAGAGCTGCCGCGAAATATGCACGGCCACAACGCCGTCGCCGCCGCTCAGTTCGAGCGCCCGCTCGTACGCTTCCCGCAGCTCCCCGGGCGACGCCGCCGAGGTGGTGACCTGCGAGGACCCGTAGTCGATATCGCCGGTGTCGATGCCTTCGCGCAGCTCCCGGTCATCGACCAGGATGTGCAGCGGCACCGCGATCACGCCGAGTTCCTCGGTGAGCGCGGCGGGCAGACTGGCCGACGAATCGGTGACAACCACCACGGCCATGGGCTAGCGGACCTCTCCGTGCCGGGGCACGACCGCTGAGAGCGGCGCAGCCCTCATGCAGTCCGGACCTGGCGGGCCGGGAGTTCGGCGAGCACCTTCACCATGGCGCGGGCGACCGCGGTGTGCCCGTCCCAGCCCCAATGGATGCCGTCCGGATTGGCGGGCCCGTTGAACACGTTGTCGTACACGGCTTCACCGATGTTCACCAGCGGCACGGAGTGCGCGTCGGCCCACTGCTGCACGGCCTGCACCATGGGATCGCGCCCACTGTGCACCCGCGCGTACGCATCGCACTGATGCACGGCGGGCAGCGTCCCGACGAACGGCAGTTCGGGCCGCAACTGCGCCAACGCGTTTCGCGCCTGCTCCAGGTAGTCCACGCTCACCGACGGCGGCAGGGCCACCGGCCAGCCGAGCGGGGACAGCCGCGGCTGCAACCAGTTGTAGGCGGTGCGCACCTGCCGCCGCAGCGACGAGGGCCGCACGTAGCGGATCATCTCGCGCAAGGCGGTGGGCAGCGGCGAGGGCAGCGAATCCATTCCACCGGTGGCGAATACGACCGCCCCGGCGCGCGGCACGGTGGCCCAGATGCGCGGATCGTTGATCAGCGCCCAATACCCGTCGCGATTGGTCCACCCGATGCGCGCCACCAGTTCGACATCCCAATCCAGTTCGGCCGCAACCAGGTTGGGCCAGATCCGGGGATGGTCGGCGGGCAGCCCGCCCTTGGGCCCGAAGTAGGAGAGCGAGTCGGCGATGACGAGCAGCACCGGCCGCTCGCCCGAACGCTCCGGCGCCGCTTCGGCTTTCGCCGCGGGCGCGCCGAACAGCGTGTCCGGCAGTTGCCGGACCTGCTTCACCTCGCTCGCCTGCCGCAGCAGCTCGTCGGAGACCTGCCGGTCGTCCGCGGGACTCTCAGAGGACATCAGGGGCAACCTTCGCCAACGCGTTCCACACATCCAAGCGCCAGCCGGGCTGCTCGAAGCTCGGACCGTGGCTGGTGAGCTGCACCCAGCTGGTATTGGCCAGTCCACCCATGGCGGGCCAATTCGCGGGCGGCAGGTCGAGCAGAGCCGCGGTCAGCGCCGCGATCAACCCGCCGTGCGCAACCAGGAGAATGGTACGGCCGGGCCAGTCCTCGCGCTCGGCGAAGAGTTCCTGCACGACGGGCAGCGCTCGCGCGCCGACCTCGAGCTTGGATTCGCCGCCGGGCGGGGTCCAGGTGGGGTCCAGCCGCCAGGCTTTGCGCGCACCGGGGTAGAGCCGGTCGACCTCGTGGTGATCCATGCCCTCCCACTGCCCGAGATCGGTTTCGCGCAGGCGCGGATCGGTGTGCACGGGCAGGGCGGCGTGATCGGCGACGGCGAGCGCGGTGTCGTGCGCGCGCTTGAGATCCGAGGACACGATGTGGATCAGGTCGTTGCACGCCATGTCCGGGGCGCAGTCCTTGGCCTGCCGCCGGCCGATTTCACTGAGTTCGGTGTCGATCTGGCCTTGCATGCGGTCGGAGGCGTTCCATTCGGTCTGCCCGTGCCGCAGCAGGATCAACCGGCGGACGCCGGCCATCTTGCTCACTATTCGTCCCCGGCCTCTTCGTCTCCGGTCTGGGTCTCGTCGGCGGGCCGCGGCGTGCCGAGTCCCTCGACGGGCACCTGCGGGCAGTCCTTCCACAGCCGCTCCAGGCCGTAGAAGTCGCGCTCGTCATTGTGCTGAATGTGGATCACGATCTCGACGTAATCGAGCAGCGCCCAACGCCCTTCGCGGGTGCCCTCGCGGCGCACCGGCTTGTATCCGGCCTCGCGCAGCTTCTCCTCGACATTGTCGACGATGGCGTTGACCTGACGTTCGTTCGGCGCCGACGCGATCACGAAGCAGTCGGTGATCACCAGCTGCTCGGAGACGTCGAGCACGACCACGTCGGAGGCCAGCTTCTCGTCGGCCGCGAGTGCGGCCACCTTCGCCATCTCCAGAGCTTCGACCGATGCGCTCACCCTGCTACACCTTCCCGTTGCGACCCGGCACGTAGAGGTGCCGTTTCGATATGTATTGCACGACCCCGTCGGGGACGAGGTACCACACCGGCCGGCCTTCGCCCGCCCGCCGCCGGCATTCACTCGACGAGATGGCCAGGGCCGGGATCTCGATCATGGTGACGGCGTCGGCGGGGTAGTCGCGAAGGTGGTCGGCCAGGTGGTCGATGTTCAATTCGTACCCCGGACGGCTCACTCCGACGAATTTCGCCAGCTGGAACAGTTCGGACCAATCCTGCCAGGTGAGGATGCTGGCGAGTGCGTCGGCACCGGTGATGAAGTACAGATCCGCGTCCGGATGCAGTTCGGCCAGGTCACGCAGGGTGTCGACGGTGTAGGTCTCCTTGCCGCGGTCCACGTCGGCGCGGCTGACGGAGAAGCGCGGATTGGAGGCGGTGGCGATGACCGTCATGAGATAGCGGTCCTCGGCGGGTGAGACGGACCGATCCGCCTTCTGCCAGGGCTGGCCGGTCGGTACGAAGATCACTTCGTCCAGCTCGAAGCGATGCGCGACCTCGCTGGCCGCGACCAGATGCCCGTGGTGGATGGGATCGAAGGTACCGCCCATCACCCCCAGTTTGCGGCGCCCGTTCGTATGCACGAAACGCGAGCTTACCGGGGGCGATGGGCGGCGTGTCGGAGCGCCGGGCCGGTCAGGCGCCGAGCACGGTCTTCATCTGCGGCTTGAGCAGGTTGCCGAGCTCGGACCACGGGACGGTGACGACGATATTGCCCGCGGCGTGCGAGACGACCTCGCCGAGGTAGATGCGCAGACCATCCTTCGAGACCGTCCAGTTCTGGAAGTTCGATTCGGTGGCCGCGATGCCCGGCGACCAATAGCTGCCCGCGCCGTACTTCGCGTCGAGGGTGGCCTTGGCGTAGTCGGAGAGCTTGTCCAGCCCGCTGTTCAGATCGGTGAACAGATCCGGCAGCGTAATCGCCTGTCCGGTATCGGTACTCGTGTTGTGGGTGACGTACTCCTCGGACGGATGCGCCCCGTGCGTGTACATGAAGTTCACGCCCAGCTTGGCGCTCAGCACGTGAGCGCCGATGTAGACGTAATTGCTGGAGGTATCGCCCCGCAGATCGCTCGCCGTCCGCAACGCGTACACGTCGGCGTAGGCGCGCATGGCGGTATCGAACTCCTCCCGGGCCAGGTAGTACGGCCCGTCCGCGCCGTCGATATCGACGTGCGGGACCTGGATCTTGTAGTGGGCTCCCTCGATGACATAGCTGGTATCACGGAAGCCGTTGGGCGTGGCGCGGGCGATGACGGAACCGGCGGCGGTGGCGAGGATCACCAGCAGGCCGGCGAGGAGTGCGTGGGCGAGCGGACGCTTCATGCCCATGACGATCCGGCTGCGGCCCAACGCTTTTCTAATCGGCGGCTAATGGCCCGTGCGGATCCCGGGATATTCGCTGATTTTCCCGGATTCGATTCACCGTGACCGCAAACGGCGACTTCACCGCCGACTCGAGTTGCCATGTGTGTGCTGTCCGAAAAGTTGGAGTAAATCAGCACCGAATCAATCGAGGGATCACGTCATGGGACGGAATTCGTACCGGTTCGCCGCGACCTTGGCCGCATTGGGCCTCACCGCTTTGACCGCGCCCGCCGCGCAGGCCGACCCCGCGCCGCTCGACGGCCTGTTCGCGCTGTCGCCGGGTGTGTGCGCGAACGGAGCGGTGACCGGGAGTTTCTTCCGGATGATCCTGCCCACCGGCGATGCGAGCGGGCCGTATCTCCAGAACAGCGATTCGGGGTGCAGCGATCAGACCGTCACCCCGTTGTCGGCGGGGAGTGACGGCGGGCTGATCAGCGGCGGTTACCAGCCGCAGCCGGCCGCGGCGTTCGACGGCGCGGGCAATGCGGTCTCGGGCCGGGTCACCACGCCGGTGCGTTTCTACGGCGTCGATTTCGCGACCGCCACCAATCCGACCGATCCGCAGACCGGGTCCGGGACTTCGGTGCCGCGATTGTTCGCCGAGAACGGGCGGCTCTCCGGGGATTTGAGCAGTCTCGGCGTCACCTGGAACAACCAGGTCTTCAATCAGGGAGCACCGAAACCGGGCGGCGGATTCCCGGGCAAGACCGGTCAGATCAATGGAACCATCGACGCGGCAGGCAATTTCGTCATCGAATGGACGAGTCAGATCGTCGGGGGGCCGTTCAATAATTTCACCGGGCGGTGGCATCTGGCCGGGCAATATCGCGGCGGTAGCCCGAGATGACGAGCGCGCCGGTGTCGGGGCTGCCCGCCTACCGCGAATTCGTCTCGAGTATCGAGCAGGTCGAGCTGCCGGTTCGGCGAGTGCGGCGCTGGCCGTTCGCGGCGCTGATCGTGCTCGGGCTGTTGCTCGTGACGGCGCCGATCGTGAGCGGGATGTTCCCGCGAGCGGTCCGGGGCGAGGCCATGATCGATGCTTTTCAGCCGTATGTGACGCAGCAGCGCATCGACGGCTATCGCGATGATCTGCGCGTGCTCGAGGCGGCGCGAGCGAATGTGCTTGCCTTGCAAGCGAACGGGCAGCAGCCGGGGAGCTTCGAGCGGGTGGATCGGTTCGTACGGGAGTATCCGGGCATCCAGACCGATATCTCCGGGATGCTGACCGCCATCGACGGCAATCGCGACAACTACCGGAAGCTCTCGGACACCACGTCTTTCGGAGCCCTGCCGTGGCTGCTCACGCTGCCCGGGCTGGCGTTGCTCGTCGCGGGCGGGCTGGGGCTGCGCGGTGCGGCGCACGGGAAGCGCGGCATCGCCTGGTACGTGGTGGCGGCGCTGGCCGGCGCCGGGCTGCTCGTGGTGCCGTCGACGGGCGGGCTGTTCCAGGCCGCGCCCGCCGCGCAACCACTGCTGGACGGTTTCTCGCCCATCCTCACCCATGACCGAGTGCGCGTGGTGCAAAGCTATTTCGTCACCCTCGTGGCCGCCGACGGCGAGCTGAACAGCCGCTACGTGGGCGCGGTGCGGGCGGCGCACCCGGACGCCGACCTCGCCGGAGTCACCGCACTGGAATCCCGCTGGCAGCCCATGACCGCACGCTTCGCGGGCCTGGTCGGCGTGATGAACGACAATGTCGGCAATTTCGATGCGGTGGTGGCGCTGAACGATTCGACCACCCCGCTCGGCTTCACCGCCTTCCGCGGACTCGGCTGGGGATTCGTGATCCCCGGTGTGCTGAGCCTCGCGATCGCCGCCGCCGGGCTGCGACCCGGCCGAAGTTCTTCCCGTACCGCCGAATCCGTGGCCGGAGAGCCCTCATGAAACTGATCAGATCGACCACCCTCGCCCTTGCGGCGACACTGACGGCCACGGCGGTCCTCGCATCGGGCTGCGGCGATGCCGAATCCGGTGAAACCGGCAGCGCCCCGGAGCAATTGGTGGGCCTGTTGCGGCTGACTCCGGGTGCGGTGCACGGAGATGCCGTGTCCGGCACCTGGTTCCGTATGGTGCAGCCGGGTGGCACGCCGGAGAACGGCCCGTACATGCCCAATGGCGACTCCCCGGCGCAGGGCGGTTCGACCACGCTCCTGGAGCCGGGTACGGCGGGCGGGCTGCGGGTCGGCGGGTATCAGAGCGAACCGGAACCCGGCTTCACCCAGGGCAATTCGCTCGCGGCGTCGGTCACCAAACCGACCAAGTTCTTCGCCGTCGAGTTCGGGGTCTCCACCAATCCCGTCGATCCGCAGACGCGGCGTTCCGTGCCGCCGCCGACGGTGGTGAACGATCACGGCAAGCTCACCGCCGACCTGTCGGCTTGGGCCGCGTCCTGGAACGATCAGGAGTTCAACCAGGGCGCACCGAAACCGCCCGAGAAGCAGGGCGCGCAGATCGCGGGAGCCGAACAGGTGCAACGCGTCTGGGATTGGGTATCCCAGCGCTGGTTCGACCGCCCCGCCGCCGATGCCGCGCAGGGGCCGTCGGCCACCGGCACCTACGACCCGCGGACCCGGGCCTTCACCCTGCAATGGACCAGCCTCATCAACGGCGGCCCGTTCAACGGTTTCACCGGCGTCTGGCATCTGGAGGGCGTGTACGAGCCCGCGGCAGCGGCCCCCGAGGCCGGAGCCGAGCCGGCGACCACCACCGCCCCGGCCGCGAATGGTGTTCCCTCCGCGGCTGTTCCACCCGGCCAGGGTCCCGCGCCTGCCGCCTCGGTCCCCATCGGCCAGGGCCCGGCGCCCTCGGCATCCGTACCGATCGGCGGAGGCGCGGCCCCGGCGGCGTCGGTGCCGATCGGTCGAGGAAGCGGCCCGGCCGCTTCGGTGCCGATCGGTAACGGGACCGGACCGGCCGCGTCGGTCCCCATCGGCAACGGGTCGGGACCGGCTGCGTCGGTCCCGATCGGACCGGGCGCCGCACCCGCGACCTCTGTACCGCTGACCTCGGGTAACCCGTTCACCACGGCGCCCGTGAACACCCAGCCCGCCTGCCCGCTGGGTTGGCCCGCACCGAAACAGCAAGGCGGACTGGCCTCTTTGATCGGCCTGGCTCCGCTGGCGGGTCCGTTCTCCTCGGAGGCGTTCGCGCTCGGCTCGGTCTATCAGCCGATCCTGCAATTGGCCGGGCCGCTGCTGGCCGAGATCTCGCCGGTGATCGCGCGGAACCAGCCCTGGATCGATCCGATCATCGCCCGGGTGCAGGCGGTGGAAGCCGTTGTCCTGGAGGCGATCCTCCCGTATTACGGCCCGTATCGCGCTCAGCTGATCGCGGCCGAAGGGGAGTTCGCCAGGCAGCTCGCGCCGATTCTGAACAGTGTCTACAACAGCGAGGCCGCCTCCTGCCTGGTGGCATGGCAGGGGCAGCTCATCGATCAGGCCGAGGGCGGGCGTATCACCGTCGCCTCGCTGGCGCATCCGGGCACCGTGGTGGAGCTCGGCCCGGAAGAGTGAATCTCAGGACGGCCGTTTGGATTTCGGGAGTTTGCTGACGATCGCATCGTAGGAGAGGTCGATGAGCTCGCGCAGTTCGTCCTCGGGCACCTTGCCTCCGCGCCGGATGCTGTTCCAGCCGTAGCGTCCGATGTAGGCGGAGGCGGAGACGTCCTCGGGGTACACGCGCACCAGCTCGTCGGCCTCTTCGCGGTTCCGCCCGCATTTGAGGCCGATGGACTCCCCGGTGCTGCCGAGGAACGCGAAGATCTTGTCGCCGACCTTGGCGACCACATCGCCTTCCCACGGTTCGTCCTGCCACGCGCCGGGCTTGGCGAGGCAGTAGGCCAGTAGCTCGTCCATGGTTCCTTCCTACCTCGAGCACCCTGATCAGGGCGAACAGGGCGCTGATACCCGTGTCAGGCCGGTGTCAGGTCCGTATCAGCCGACCTCGCGATGGTATTCCCATGAACCGCACCGCAATCGCAGTCGACCGGGACCGCTGCATCGGCGCCGGCATGTGTGTCTGGACCGCCCCCGATGTTTTCGATCAGGACGACGAGGACGGCCGCGTACTGCTGCTGCGCGCCACACCCGGCTCCGATCAGGAGGCGCTGGTCCGGGAGGCCGTGTCGGCCTGCCCTTCCGGCGCGATCTCCTTCGCCTGACCCGTCTGCCAAAGCCTCAGCCCCGAAAGGCAATTCGATGAGCACCACCGTTCCCGTCCCGCACGGCCTGCCCATGCACCGCGATGCCGGCCCGTTCGATCCGCCGCGCGAGATCACCGAGCTGCGCGCGGCACGCCCGGTCAGCCCCCTGATCTTCCCCGATGGTCACGAGGGCTGGCTGGTCACCGGCTACGACGCGGCCCGCCAGGTGCTGTCCGACACCCGGTTCAGCTCCCGCCAGGACATCGGCATCGTGCACGTGCCGTACGAGACGCCCGGCATGCCCGCCGCGACCGAGCCGTCGCCGCAGATCCCCGGCCTGTTCGTCGCGATGGATCCGCCGGACCACACCCGCCTGCGCCGCAAACTGACCGGCGCGTTCACGGTCAAGCGCATGAAGGAGTTGCAGCAGCACATCATCGACATCACCGAACAGCAGCTGGATGCGATGGCCGCCCTGACCCCGCCGGTCGATCTGGTCGAGGAGTTCGCGCTGCCGGTGCCCTCGCTGGTGATCTGTGAGCTGCTCGGCGTCCCCTACGCGGACCGCGCGACCTTCCAGGTCAACTCCGCCAAGTTCCTGGTCAAGGATCAGGAACTGGAGGAGAAGATGGCGGCCTTCGGTGCGATGACCACCTTCCTGGCCGGTCTGGTGATCGCCAAGCGCGCCGAGCCCAGCGAGGACATCCTCTCCGACCTGGCCCAGGACGCGGATCTCAGCATCGAGGAGCTGACCGGCATCGCCTTCCTGCTGCTGCTCGCCGGCCACGAGACGACCGCGAACATGCTGTCACTGGGCACTTTCGCCCTGCTCGAGCATCCGGACCAGCTGGCCGTCCTGCACGCCGATCCGGACCTGATCCCGGACGCCGTCGAGGAGCTCCTGCGCTTCCTGTCGGTCGCCGATATCTTCTACCGCTACGCCACCGAAGACCTCGAGGTCGGCGGCGAACTGATCCCCGAGGGCTCGACCGTGGTCATCTCACTGGCGGCCGCCAACCGCGACCCGCACCGCTTCGCCGACCCGGACGCCCTGGATGTCCAGCGCGGCGCCCGCGGCCTGGTCGCCTTCGGGCACGGCGTACACCAGTGCCTCGGCCAGCAGCTGGCCCGCATCGAAATGCGCGCCGGTTTCGCCGGCCTGCTCCGCCGCTTCCCGACCCTGGAACTGGCGGTCCCCGCCGACCAGGTCCGCCTGCGCACCGATATGAATATCTATGGCGTGCACGAACTCCCGGTCACCTGGACCGCGCGGTAGCGCCGATCACACCGGCAGCAGCCGGCCGACCACGGCCGTCAGCTGTTTGGCGGAGCGGCATTCGTGCATCTCGATGATGTCGGCGTAGCGGTTGGCGGCGGAATCGCCGGTGCCCCACATCTTTTCGGATTCCGGGTTGAGCCAGTGGGCGTGCTTGGCGGTTTCCACCAGGCGTTGCAACGTCTCGAGTGCCGGGTCGCGGTAGTTGGTGCGGGCGTCGCCGAGGATGAGCAGGGAGGTGCGGCTGGTGACGGCGTCGGGGAAGTTCTCGGCGAAGCCTTCCAGGGCCGAGCCGTAGTCGGAATGGCCTTCTATGCCTACGACTTCGGTTTCGGTGAAGATGCGGCGGGTGATCTGATCGAGGGGGGTGACCGAATCGAAGATGGGGGTCACCTCGTCGGTCTGGTCGACGAAGGCGAAGATGCGGACCCGGGAGAACTGTTCGCGCAGGGCATTGACCAGCAGCATGGTGAAGCTGGAGAAGCCGGCAACCGAACCCGAGATATCGCACAGCAGGACGAGATCGGGGCGGCCGGGGCGCGGCTTGCGGGTGACCAGGTGGACGGGGACGCCGCCGGTGGACATGGATTTGCGCATGGTTTTGCGCAGATCGATCTCGCCGCGGCGGGAGCGGCGGCGGCGAGCGGCCAAGCGGGAGGCCAGGATTCGGGCCAGGCGCTGACTGCTGCGGCGGAGTTCGTCGAGTTCGCCCTGGGAGATGCGCAGGAAGTCGGCGTCTTCGGCTTGCCGGGCGACGCCGTAGGTGGCGACGCGTTCGCGGCCGATGCGCTCGGCGACACGGCGGCGGGTTTCGGCTTCGACCGTGCCGCGGAAGGCTTGAATACGTTGCCGGGCAGCGCGTCTGGCGACCTCGGTATCGAAGTCGGAGTTGTCCATGCCCTGCGCGAGACCGGCGAGCAGCTTGCTGACCAGCAGTTCGGGTTGGAGGTCCTTCATGGCCTGATACGCCGAGAAGGACGGTCCGCTGCCGGACTGGTACTGCCCCATCTGTTCGACGATCTGCGCGGCCAGGTCCTGCAACTGCTGGGCCTGTTCACCGGAGGGATCCTGGGCGAGCAAGTCGGCCAGCATCTTTCGCAGTTCGAGGATGTCGACGGTGCCGTCCGCGCGGCGCGGCAACTCGACCTCGTCGGCGCTCACCCGTTCCCCGAGCGCGGCGGGGAACCAAAGATCGAACAGCCCGTCGAAGGTCTTGCGCTGGGTGGTGCGGCGCAGCAGCGAGCAGGCCAGCCCTTCGCGTACGGCTTCGCGGTCCATCAGGTCCAGGACCGTGAGCACCTGTGCGGCGTCCACGGTTTCGGACGGGCCGACCGAAATACCCCGGCTGCGCAGGGCTTCCACGAACCCGACCAGATGCCCGGAGATCCCGTGCTCGGCCGTCGGACTCTGCGGGGCGGGCATACCGGGTCGTGCGGGGCTGCCGCCGCCGGTCACCGCCCGCACGGCCGCCGAGACCAGCCCGCGCGATCCGCGTGCCCCGTCGGAGCCGCCGCGCGGAATATTCGGTCCGCCGCTCATGGCGTCAGGCCAGCTTCAGCTCGGAGAGCGCGCGCACATGATCGGCCTGATGCTTGAGCACCACCCCGAGCGTCGCCTTCACCGTCTTGTCGTCGAGATCCTTTGCGCCCAAAGCCAAGAGCGTGCGCGCCCAGTCGATGGATTCCGCCACCGACGGCAGTTTCTTGAGCTGCATACCGCGCAGCACGTGCACGATCCGCACCAGCTGCGCCGCCACCGCCGGCTTGAGCTCGGGCACCCGGCTGGCCAGGATGCGGCGCTCGAGTTCCTCGTCCGGGAAGTCGATGTGCAGGTAGAGGCAGCGCCGTTTCAACGCCTCCGACAGCTCGCGGGTGGCATTGGAGGTGAGCACCACGAAGGGCTTGCGCGTGGCCTCGATGGTGCCCAATTCCGGCACGGTGACCGAGAAGTCGCTCAACACCTCGAGCAGCAGGCCCTCGATCTCGACGTCGGCCTTGTCGGTCTCGTCGATGAGCAGCACGGTCGGCTCGGTGCGCCGGATGGCGGTCAACAGCGGGCGCTCGAGCAGGAACTCCTCGGTGAAGACGTCGGCTTTGGTTTCGGCCCAATCGTTCTCCGAGGACGCCTGGATGCGCAGGATCTGCTTGGCGTGATTCCACTCGTACAGCGCCCGCGCCTCGTCGACGCCCTCGTAGCACTGCAAGCGCACCAGTTCCGCGCCCGCCACCTGCGCGACGGCCTTGGACAGTTCGGTCTTCCCGACGCCCGCCGGCCCCTCGATGAGCAGCGGCTTGCCCAGCCGATCGGCGAGGAATACCGAAGTGGCGGTGGCCTTGTCGGCCAGGTAGCCGGTTCCGGCGAGACGCTCGATCACGTCGTCGACCGACGAGAAGATCGGCTCCTGAATAGGTGCGGAGCTAGGAGCCACGACCTGCATCCCTTCTTCGGGGGTTCGGGGGTTGTCGGCCCCCGAGACCCCATCTTTACTGGTCCCGGCCGGTTTACACCGGACGGATCTGCCCGTCGCCCCACACGATCCACTTGGTGGAGGTCAGTTCCGGCAGGCCCATGGGCCCGCGCGCGTGCAGCTTCTGGGTGGAGATGCCGATCTCCGCGCCGAAGCCGAACTGCTCACCGTCGGTGAACGCGGTGGAGGCGTTGACCATGACCGCGGCGGCATCCACCCGATTGGTGAATTCCCGGGCGGCCTTCAGATCACCCGTCACGATGGCCTCGGTGTGCCCGGTGCCCCAGTGATTGATGTGCTCGACGGCCGCATCCAGATCATCGACGACCTTCAACGCGATGTCGAGAGACAGATATTCGTCGGCCCAATCGGTCTCGGTGGCGGGCACCAGACCCGGCAGATCGCCGTGGATGGTGACCGACGCGCCCTCCAGGGCCTTGATCAGGCGCGGCACCGCGACATCCGCGACGGCGGCATCGATCAGCACGGTCTCGGCGGTATTGCACACGCTCGGCCGCCGCGTCTTGGCGTTCAGCAGAATCGATTCCGCCATGTCCAGGTCGGCGGCGCTGTGCACGTACACGTGGCAGTTGCCGGTCCCGGTCTCGATGGTCGGCACCGTCGCATCGCGCACCACGGCATTGATCAGCCCGGCCCCGCCGCGCGGAATCACCACGTCCACGAGCCCGCGCGCCTGGATCAGATGGGTGACGCTGGAGCGATCCTCGGCGGGCAGCAACTGCACCGCGTCGGCCGGGATATCCTGCGCCGCAAGAGCTTCCCGCAGCACCTCGACCAGCGCCGCATTGGAGTGCGCCGCCGAGGACGACCCGCGCAGCAGCGCCGCGTTACCCGACTTGAGCGCCAGCCCGAAGGCATCCACGGTGACGTTCGGCCGCGCCTCGTACACCATGCCGACCACGCCCAGCGGCACCCGCACCTGGCGGATCTCGAGGCCGTTCGGCAGCGTCTTGCCGCGCACCACATCGCCCACCGGATCCGGCAGCCCGGCCACCTGCCGCAGCCCCGAGGCGATCCCCTCGATGCGCGATTCGGTCAGCCGCAGCCGATCCAATTGCGCGTCGGCGGTCCCGCCCGAGCTGGCGATCAAGATGTCCTCGGCATTGGCGGCGAGCAGCGCGTCCTTGGCCCCGAGCAGCGCGTCGGCGGCGGCGTGCAGCGCCTGATCCTTCTGCGCGGTGGTGAGCTGGGCGAGCGTGCGCGACGCCACCCGGGCCCGGCGCGCCGCCTCGTGCACCGTCTCGCGGACGTTGTCCAGTTCGGCGGCTGGTGAAGCAGTCATGGGTACAGCCTACTGACCGGTCATAACCCGCCGACGGCGTGGATGCCCTGTCGAATTGTCCCGGTCGGTCTACCGTGAGGCGCATGACTGTCCGGGTGTCGTCCGGTTCCGGGCGTTGGGTTCTGCTGGCGACCGTACTCGGTTCGGGTATGGCCATGCTGGACGCCACCGTGGTGAATGTGGCCCTGCCGCGCATCGCCGAGGATTTCGGGGCGTCCATGGCGGGTCTGCAATGGACCGTCAATGCCTACACGCTGACCCTCGCGGGGTTCATCCTGCTGGGCGGATCGCTCGGCGACCGTTACGGGCGGCGCAAGATATTCCTGATCGGCGTGGTGTGGTTCGCGCTGGCCTCCGCGTTGTGCGGGGTGGCGCAGGACATTTCGATGCTGATCGCGGCGCGGGCGCTCCAAGGCGTCGGCGGTGCGCTGCTGACGCCGGGCTCGCTGGCCATCATCCAGGCTTCGTTCGCGCCGCGGGATCGGGCGCGGGCGGTGGGCGCGTGGTCCGGATTGGGTGGCGTGGCGGGCGCGATCGGCCCGTTCCTGGGCGGCTATCTGGTGGATGTGGCGGGCTGGCGCTGGGTGTTCCTGCTCAACCTCCCGCTGGCCGCGGTGGTCATCCTGGTGACGATCCGGCATGTGCCCGAGACCTTCGACGAGGAAGCACACGGCAAATTCGATGTGCTGGGCGCGGTGCTGGCGGCGCTGTGCCTGGCCGGAATCACCTACGCGCTCACCGAAGCTCCCGAGCGGGGCGCGAACACGCCACTGGTCGTGGGCAGCGCGGTGGCGGGTGTGGCGTGCGCGATCGCCTTCGTGACGGTGGAACGCCGGCGCACCACCGCGACCGACGGCCCCTCGGCCATGGTGCCGGTGGATGTGTTCGCCTCCAAACAATTCAGCTCGATCAACGCCGTCACCTTCGTCATGTACGGGGCGATGAGCGTGGTGTTCTTCCTGCTGGTTCTGACCCTGCAATTGGTCTCCGGCTTCAGCCCGATCGCGGCGGGCACGGCACTGCTCCCGGTGACGCTGCTCATGCTGCTGTTCTCCGCCCGCGCCGGACAGCTGGCCCAGCGCATCGGCCCGCGGCTGCCCATCACCGTCGGCGTGCTGCTCAGCGCCGCGGGCATGCTGCTGATGGCCCGCATCGGCGCCGATGCCTCCTATGTGCGCGACGTCCTGCCCGCCGCAGTGGTTTTCGGCCTGGGGCTGTCGCTGGCGGTGGCCCCGCTGACCGCGACCGTGCTCGCCTCCGCACCCGAGCGGCACGCGGGCGTGGCCAGCGGCGTCAACAATGCGGTGGCGCGCGCGGCGGGTCTGCTCGCCGTGGCGGCGATTCCGCCGCTGGCCGGGCTGACCGGCGACGCCTACAACGATCCGTCGCGCTTCGAGCACGGCTTTCGCATGGCGCTGCTGTCCTGTGTAGTACTGATGGTGGCCGCCGCCGCGCTGGCCTTCGTCACCGTCCGCAACGACACGCTGGCCACCGCACCGCCGGAGGCGACGCCGCAGTGCAAGGTGAACTGCCCGGTCGGCGCGCCGCCGCTGGAACCGGCCACCGCCGCAGCGCATCGACCGAATACAGGAAGTGAGCAGTCATGACCGAACCGATCGTCACCCAGCACACCGAGAAGCTGCCGAACCGCTACGAGATCACCGTGGACGGCACCCTCGCCGGGCAGACCGACTATGTGGACAGCGGCGCGCAACGCATCTTCTTCCACACCGAGATCGACGACGGCTTCGCCGGACAGGGGCTGGCGAGCAAGCTGATTCGCGCCGCCCTCGACGACACCCGCGCGCAGGGCAAGCGCATCGTGCCGGTCTGCCCGTTCGTGAAGGCGTTCGTGGAGAAGAATCACGAGTTCGACGACATTCTCGACAAGGTGACCCCGGAGTCCATCGCCACGGTCGAGGCCGCCCTGAACTGATCGGAGAGCATGCGGCCATGGCGCGAATCGTGGTGGTGGGCAGTATCAATATGGATCTGGTGACGACCGTGGCGGTGCGCCCGGGGCCCGGCGAGACGGTGGCCGGGGAGGGCTTCGCGCTGGTGCCCGGCGGCAAGGGATCCAATCAGGCGATAGCGGCGCGGCGCGCCGGCGCCGAGGTGGATTTCGTGGGCGCGGTGGGCACCGATGTGTTCGCCGACGGGCTGCGCGGCGTGTTATCCGATGCGGGCGTGGGTGTTTCGCGGTTGCGCACCGTCGAGGGCCCGAGCGGGGTGGCCACCATCGTGGTCGACGGCTCCGGTGAGAACACCATCATCGTGGTGGGCGGAGCCAATGCCCGGCTGACCGAACTCGACGACGCCGATCTGGCGGCCATCGCCGCGGCCGATGTGCTCATGTGCCAGTTGGAGATTCCGGTGCGCACCGTCCGCGCCGCCGCCGCACATGCGCGCGCGAGCGGCACCGTGGTCATGCTGAATCCCTCACCGGTGCGCGAACTTCCGGCCGAGATGTGGGCGGATGTCGATGTGGCCGTGGTCAACGAGGGTGAGGCGGCCCGCTTCGGCGCGGCCCTGGCCCCCGTCCCGCATGTGATCACCACGCTCGGTTCGGCGGGTGCGGCGTACCGGGATCCGGACGGGCGCATCCTGACTCAGCTCGGCCTGCCGGTGGAGGTAGTCGACACCACCGGCGCGGGCGACACCTTCACCGGCGCGCTCGCCGCCCACTGGCACGAGGGCCCGGATACCGCGCTGGCCTGGGCTTGCACGGCGGGTGCGCTGGCCACCACCAAACTCGGGGCCAGCGCCGCCATTCCGACCGGGGAGGAGATCCGGGCCGCACTCGCCGGAATCGCCTGAACGCCGGGTGTGATGATGGGGTCCGGGTTCGAGGAAAGGTTCCGACATGTCGCTGCGGCACGGTCTGCTTGGTTTGCTCGCCGAAGGCCCGGCCAGCGGCTACGACCTGGCTCAGCGTTTCCAGGAGGCACTGGGGCCGGTGTGGCCGGCGCGGCACCCCAAGATCTACTCCGAGCTGGCGCGACTGCTGGACGCGGAGCTGATCGAGCTGGAGAGCGAAGGGGCGCGCGGGCGCAAGTCGTATCGGATCACCGCGGCCGGGCTGGCGGAGGTGCGGCGCTGGCTGGGCGAGGACGAGGTGGATCACACGCTGCGGCTGGAACCGCTGTTGCGCTCGTTCTTCTTCTGGTTGATGGAACCTTCGGCGCTGGACGAGCATCTCGAGCGCGAGGCGAAGTTCTTCAGCGATACCGCGGCCATGTACCGCGAGCTGGCCGATGCCAAGGATCGCGGTGATTTCGGCGCCGAACCGCACAACAAGTCCAAGCGGATCGCGATCGAAGCCGGGATCCGGTTGTACGAGGCCCTGGCGGAGTGGGCCGAATGGGCGCGCGACGAAGTCGAGGGGAAGCCGTAAAAGGCTGGTTTCCATGGGGTTTCGCGACCGGTTCGGGCTCACGCTCACCTTGACATGTCCCAAGGGACATGTACCCTGATTCATGTACCCGGGTATGCGTAATGGCACCTACTCGATCCGAGGTTTCCATGACCACAGCCACTCCCCCACGCGCGATCCTGCTCACCGGCGCATCCGGCGGTATCGGCACCGCTTGCGCACAAGCCCTGGCCGACAAGGGTTTTCACGTCTACGCCGGAGTCCGTGCGGCCACGCCCGCACTGGATGCCACCGGCATCACCCAGATCCCCCTCGACGTCACCGATCCGGACAGTGTCGCCACGGCCGCCACGGAAGTGGTGAAACGCCAGGACGGCGCGGGCCTGTACGCGCTGATCAACAATGCCGGAGTACTGATTCAGGGCCCCGCCGAACTGGTTCCGCCGCAGGAATGGCAGCGGCAGTTCGAGGTGAACGTGCACGGCGCGGTGCGCGTGACGCAGGCATTCCTGCCCGCACTGCGCGAAGGCGGCGGGCGGATCGTGAACATCAGCGCGGCCAGCGCCCGGGTGGCGCTGCCCTTCCTCGGACCGATCGCCGCGAGCAAGGCTGCGCTGGAATCGATTTCGGACGCGCTCCGGGTCGAGCTCGCACCGTGGCGGATCCCGGTCTCGGTGATTCAGCCGGGCGCGATGCGGACCACCATCTTCGACAAGGCCAACGCCGCCGCCGAAGCCGCACTGGCACACAGCGATCCGCGCTCCGTCGCGCTGTACGAACAGCAGCGCATCGCCTTCGAGAAAGCGGTCGCCGGGCAGCGTTTCTCGCCCGTCGAGAAGGTCGTGACCGTCATCCGGAAGGCCGTGGAGGCGCGCCGCCCGAAGGCGTACTACACCGCCGGACCCGATGCGCGGCAGGCGGTTTGGCTCGCCCGCATCCCGGCTCGGCTGCGCGATCGCCTGCTCATCGGCGCACTCGGCCTGTCCGGGATCGAACCGGCCCTCGCTCACTGATCTCCCTCGAAGGACAATCGCATCATGGATCTCGGACTCACCGGCCGTACCGCGCTCATCACCGGCGCGTCGGCGGGCATCGGCGCGGCCATCGCGGAGGTGTTCGCGGCCGAGGGCTGCCACCTGCATCTGGCGGCCCGCAGCAAGGAACGACTGGACGAGCTGGCGGGCCGGCTGCGCGCCGCGCACGGCGTCGACATTCACACGCACCCAACGGATCTGCGGCGCGACGACGAGCTGCGGCGGCTGGCCGAGGTGGTCGGCGCACCCGACATCCTGGTCAACAATGCCGGGGATATCCCGGGCGGGTCGATCGAGACCATCGACGATCCGGCCTGGCGGCATGCCTGGGATCTCAAGGTTTTCGGCTATATCAACCTGACCCGGCTGATCTACGCGGCGATGAAGGAGCGCGGGGCCGGCGTCATCGTCAACGATATCGGGGCGGCCGGGCAGCGCCCGGACCCGAATTACATTGCGGGCAGCGCGGGTAACGCCGCACTCATGGCCTTCACCGAAGCGCTGGGCAGTCAGAGCTGGCGGGACGGCATTCGGGTGGTGGGCATCAATCCCGGGCCGGTGGCTACCGCACGCATCAGCCAGCTCATCGACACCAATGAGCGGTTCCGGGCCATGGCGGCCGAATTCCCGTTCGGCCGACCGGCCAGTCCACGCGAAATCGCCGATGCCACAGCATTTCTCGCCTCCGAGCGGTCGGCTTACACCTCAGGCACCATACTCACCATCGACGGCGGCCTGAGCGCCTCCTGAATCAGGCGACAGCGGTCGGCTTCGTCCCCGTGTGCAGGGCGACGAGGTCGGCCATCTGTTTGCCCGCACGTTCCAGGGGCGCGATCGAGCGGGACGCCAGGGACATGACGACCGCGCCCTCCACGGCGGCCACGATGGTGGTGGCCAGCGAGCGCGCGGTTTCCGGTGCGACATCCTCGGCTTCGAGGCGCTCGCTGAGGATGTCTTCCCATTCGCCGAAGGTCTCCCCGGCCACATCCGCGGCCTCGGGGGATTCGGAGCGGCCGAGCGCGGCGGCGACGATCGGGCAGCCGGCGGTGAAGTCGCTCGACACCAGCACCTCACGCCACATACCGGGGAAGGCGGCGATGGCGCTGGCGATATCGGTGGTGCCGGTGACGGCCCGCATGAGCGCGCTCGATGCCTGCCCGGCGGTGCGGGTGGCCTCGGCGACCAGTTCGGATTTACCGCCGGGGAAGTTCAGGTACACCGAGCGCCGGGAGATGCCGCTGTGCTCGAGCAATTGCGCGATACCCGTCCCGGCGATGCCCTGGCAGCGCATGAGTGCGATGGCGCTGTCGATGAGGCGGTCCCGGGCTCCCATGAAGTCTCTCCTCCTTGTCGTATACCGATCGGTGTACTACCGTTTTCGATATACCGATTGGTCTACCTTTGAAGTGTAGCCCGCCGCCCAACCCATCGACGAGGAAACCGGGGCCCAGATGCCGACCCTGCACGATCCCCTGCCCCTGGCCAGCGGTCAGGTCCTGCCCAACCGACTGATGAAATCCGCGCTCAGCGAGGGCCTCGGCAATGCCGACATGGCGCCGGACGAGCGCTTGCAGCGACTGTACGCGCGCTGGAGCAGCGGCGGGTACGGCTTGATCGTCACCGGCAATGTGATGGTCGACCGGCGGCACTGCGGGGAACCGGGCAATGTGGCCATCGAGGACGAACGGCATCTGGATGCGCTGACCCGCTGGGCGAAGATCGCCAAGGAGGGCGGGAGCAAGGTCTGGGTGCAGCTGAACCACCCGGGGCGGCAGGCCAATCCGATGGTGACGCGGAACCGGGCGGTCGGGCCGTCGGCCATCGGGGTGGGCATTCCGGGCTGGCCCGCGCCGCGGGCGCTCACCGAGGACGAGATCCTCGACATCATCCGGCGGTTCGGTACGTCGGCGCGGATCGCGGAGGCGGCCGGGTTCGACGGCGTGCAGATCCATGGCGCGCACGGATATCTGGTGTCGCAGTTCCTGTCTCCGCTCTCCAACCAGCGCACCGATGCGTGGGGCGGCGACGCGGAACGGCGGCGGCGGTTCGTGATCGAGGTGGCGCGCAGCATCCGGGCGTCGGTGAGCCCGGACTTCGGCGTGGGCATCAAGCTGAACTCGGCGGACTTCCAGCGCGGCGGATTCACCGAGGACGAATCGCGCGTGGTGATCGAGAAGCTCTCCGCCGAGCAGGTGGATCTCATCGAAATCAGCGGCGGCAGTTACGAATCCCCGGCGATGTTGAACCGGGCCCAGGTGTCGGAGCGGACCCGGCAGCGGGAGGCGTACTTCCTGGACTACGCGGAGACGGCCCGGCAGGCGGCGGGCGCGGTGCCGATCGCGGTCACCGGCGGATTCCGGTCGCGCACCGGCATGACCGAGGCTGTCACCGGCGGTACCTGCGATGTGGTCGGCCTCGGCCGTCCGACAGCCGTATTCCCCGCCGCCGCGGCCGATCTGCTGAGCGGACGCACCGACGAGCTGCGCCCGCCGCTGGTCACCCTGGGTCTGCCGCCGCGACTGGCGGCCAACAAGAACCTGAAGTCGGTCGAGGGCGCCCTGGACCTGCAATGGCACACCGACCAGCTCGCCCTGCTGGGCGCGGGCGGCGATCCCGATCCGGACCGCTCCCCCTGGCTGACCGCCGCGAACATGCTGCGCCACCATGGAATCGATGCCTTCCGCAGCAAGCGCGGGCAGTCGGGCGCGGAGCGGGACAAGGCCGCCCGCAAGTTCCAGCGCGAACGGGCCGTCGGCCGCTACGTGATGAACCCCTTGGTACGCGGCCTGGACAAGGTCGGCGTGCGCACCGCCTTCGCCACCGAGATCGAGACCATCGGCCGCAAATCCGGGCTGCCGCGGCGGGTTCCGGTGAGCGTGCTCTTCGATGGAGATGGCGCGTGGGCGATCTGCCAGCACGGCACCCGATCGGGGTGGGGGCTGAACCTCACCGCGAATCCGAGTATCCGTGTCCGCCAGGGTGATACCTGGCGCAGCGGGACCGCGGAGTTCCTTCCCGACGACGATGTGGTGGCTCGTTCCCGCACCTTCGCCCCGCATCCGCTGCTGGCGCCCTTGGCCCGCGGGATGTTCGCGGCCTTGGAGACGACCCCCGTCACCGTGCGAATCACCTTCGCTTGAACGAACCGTGGTAGCTTCGCCTGCCGCCCCCGACTGTGGCCCCCAGCTGCATAGGAGACCGTTCGGTCAGTGGGAAATGGTTGCGGGGTTTGACGGCGTGTCGCCGCAACCAAGTCCCACTGACCGTTGGGTCTGTTTTTTTGGGGGTGCTAGAGGTGGGGGCGGACGAGGATTTGGATGTGGTCTTCGGGGTTTCGTAGGGATTCGATGGCTCCGGCTACGCCGTCGAGGCCGACCTCGTCGGTGATCAGGGAGGCCGCGTCCACTGTGCCGTCGGCTATGCGGTGCAGGGTTTTTGCGTACTCCTCGTGGGGGTAGACCATGCACATCTGGAGGGAGATGTCCTTGTAGATGCCTACGATCGGGCGGATGACGTCGTCGGTCATGACGGCGCCGATCTGGAGGATCGCGGTTTCTCGGGGGACCTTGTACATGAGGTCGTTGAGGAGGCCGGGGACGGAGGCGCAGACCCAGACGTGGAGTTTCTGGCCTGGGGAGGCCAGTTCTTGCCAAACCTCCACCGGGTCTTCGGTGTTCGGGTCGACGACGCGGTGGGCGCCTAGGCGGAGGGCGGCTTCGCGGCGCATTTTGGAGGGGTCGGAGGCGACGATGGGGGCGACGCCGCGTTCGGCCAGCGCCGCTACGGCGCCCAATCCGACTGGACCGCAACCGATTACGATGCCGGTGCCCTCGGGGCCGATGCCGGTGCGCGCCACATTGCCGAAGCCGACTGCGAGGGGTTCGGTCATGGCGGCTACGTGCGGGGGTACGTGTTCGGGGATGGGTTCGAGGGCCATGGCCTGCAACACCATTCGTTCCCCGTAACCGCCGGGGAAGTCGTTGGAGTAGCCGACGCCGTGGATGCCGCCGGCCGCGTCCAGTGCCCAGGGCAGGGCTACGACGTTCTGGCCCTCGGTGAAGGGGGTGTCGGGGCCGGCGCCGATGACGCGGGCGGCGAGTTCGTGGCCCATCACCAGGTCGCGGTGGGGATCGAACATGAAGGTGGGGATGCCGCTGTCGCGGGAGGCCTGGAGGAACTCGTCGGTGTAATCCAGGGCCTGTTTGTCGGAGCCGCAGACACCGCAGGCGATGGTTTCGACCAGGACCTGGCCGGGGCCGGGGACCGGTTCGGGGACCTCGTCCACGACCAGCTTCCGGTCGCGCATGACTACCGCGCGCATGTCAGTTTCCTTCCTCGGGGGCGAAGGCGGCCTGGAGGGCGGCGGCGTGGCGCTCGAAGGCGGCTTCCACGCCGGCGCGCATGCCCGACATCAGCCGTTCACTGTTGGCATTGGCCCAGTCGAGCGAGGCGACGCGATTGCGGTTCGCACCGGTGAAGTGCGGGATCACGTGCTCGGCGAAGAGTTTCATGGAGCGCTGGGTGGCGTCCCAGTCGGCGATGTTCAGCGCCAGCACCAGGAAGGTACCGAAGCCGCCGGACTGCTGCGCCAATGCCTCGATGGCGGCGATGGCATCGTCGGGGGTGCCGATGGTGGCGCGGCCGAAGGCCGGGAAGCCGGGACCGGTCCACTGCTCGACGGCTTCGGCGGCGGTGTCGCCCCACGGCACTTCCATGCCGGAGAGGCGCTTGATGTAGTCGACGAGATGCCCGACGCCCCATTCGGCTTCGCGGCGGGCCTGCTCGCGGGTCTCGGCGATGTGCATGGGCGCGACCAGCCGCCACTTGGCGCGATCGACGGTGAAACCGTTGTCGCCCATGGTCTTCTCGTAGATCTTCCAGTTCGGCAGCAGGGCGTCGTAGCCGCTGGGGTCCGAGGCGGCGAGGGACAGCAGCCCCGCACCGTGGCGACCGGCCAGCACCGCGCCCGAGGGCGAAATAGTCGAGGCCACAGCCATTTCCAGGCCGTCTTGCTGATACGGCAGCAGTTGCAGCCGGGCTTCGTTGAGCTCGAACCAATCGGTCTTGGCGCTCACCACGTCGCCGCGCAGCAGTTGCGCGAGCACATCCATGGACTCGTGCATCATGTCGCGCTGGCGCGGTTGCGGAACGCCCATCATGGAGGCGTCGGAGGCCAGCTGGCCGGGGCCGATGCCCATCATGACGCGGCCCTTGGTGAGATGGTCGAGCAGGCACAGTCGGTCGGCCAGCATCATGGGCTGGTGGTAGGGCAGGGAATTGACGCCGGTGCCCAGGCGGATCTGCCGGGTGCGCTCGGCCGCGGCGGCCAGGAACACCTCGGGCGCGGCGATGATCTCCATACCGGCGGAGTGGTGTTCGCCCACCCAGGCTTCGGCATAGCCGAGTTCATCGGCGAGCTCCACCAAGCGCAGATCGCGCTGGATCTGCAAGGTGGGGTTGCCGGTGAGCGGGTGGTACGGGGCGATGAAGAAACCGAAACGGGTCGGTCCGGCGGCCACGTGGGAACTGGGGTCGGGCTGATTCAACTTGGTTCGCTCCTTTGCGGGTTTATTCAGTTGTGCTCCGAGCTGCCGCGCCGCCCCATCGGCTCTGAGTGGCGGCGTGACGCGGCCCGCTGTCGTCGCGTTATGACAGCGGGCCGGTTCTGTCAGCCTCTAGCCCACTCGTGGCCCCAGTAGCTATCGGCTGTCATTTCCTCCGCCACGTAGTCCGCGCCGACCAGCATTCCCTCGCAACCGAATTCGAGGTCCCAGCCGCCGGGGGTACGGACGTAGAAGGAGATCATCTTGTCGTTGGTGTGCCGGCCCAGCGTGGAGGACAGGTGGTAGCCCGCCTTGTTCACGCGATCCAGGGCGCGGCCGACATCGTCGAGCGCGTCCACTTCGACCATGATGTGGACGATGCCGGGGCCGTCCGGACGGCTGCCCGGGATCAGCGCCAGGCTGTGATGGCGCGGGTTCACGCCCATGAAGCGAATCCAGATGGGATGCTCCGGCGGGCCCACGCGGAACGAGCCGCGCGAAGCGAAACCCAGTACCTCGGTGTAGAACCGGCGGGCTTCCTCGATATCGCGCACAGGCAGCACCACGTGCCCGAGACCGAGATCGCCGGTGACGAAACGGTTTCCGAACTTGCCGACGACCGGCGTGTGATCCAGCAGCGGACCGTGGAAGACCTCGATGGTGAAGCCGGACGGGTCGACGAAGCTGATGGCCTCCTCGACGTGCCGGTTCACCGCTTCGGCGACCGACAGGGTGGCGACCGCGACGCCCGCCTTCTCCAGGGTCTCGCGCACCAATTCCAGGGAGTGGCGATCGGCGACCTGCCAGCCCACCGCGATCACTTCGTCGCGTTCGCCGGGCACCAATTCCAGGCGGTAGGTGTGCTCGTCCACCCGCAGATAGATCGAATCGGGGTTCGGGCCCGACCCTTCGGCGAATCCGATGGTGTCGAAGGCGAACTTGCGCCAGGCGTCCACATCGGCGATGCGGGTGCGGACGTAACCGAGCGAAGCGAACGCGGCCATGGTGATACCCCTTCGGAGATTTCAGGAATAGGTGACGGAGACGTCGTCGGTGACCGGAACGGCCTGGCAGGCGAGGACATAGCCGTCGGCGATGTCCTCCTGCTCGAGAATTTCGTTGCGGCGCATGGTGACCTCGCCGGAGACGACCCGGCAGACGCAGGCGCTGCACGCGCCTTCCTTGCACGAGTAGGGAGCATCGAGGCCCTTGGCCAGCAGCACATCCAACAGGGTCTGCTGTCGCGGCCAGGTGACCTCGTGGTTCTCGCCGTCGAGCTCGACCTGGACCGTGGCGTTGTCGCCCGCGGCTGCGGCGGCCTCGATATCGGCTGCGCTGGTGTCGATTTCGAATGGATTGCCCGAGAGCGAGACGAACTTCTCCATATGCACGCGCTTGCGATCCGCGCCGAGCGCCGTCATGGCATTGCCGACGGCGTCCATGAACGGGCCGGGACCGCAGACGAAAACCTCCCGGCCCGCCCACGGGCGTGCCAGCGCGGCCAGCTGTTCCACACTGGGCAGCCCCTGAACCGACTGGAGCCAGTGCAGGACCAGCAGCCGATCAGGGTGTGCGGCAGCCAATTCCGCGAGTTCGGCCGCGAAGATGACCGAGTTCTCGTGCTGATTGGCGTAAATCAGAGTGCAATGCCCAGAGCCCTGCGCGAGCACCGACTTCAGGATGGACAGCACCGGCGTGATGCCACTGCCGCCCGCGAACAGCAGCAGATCGGTATCGAGCGAACCCGGCACGAAAATGCCCGAGGGCGGCAAGACCTGCATGATCAAGCCCTCGGCGGCGTTGTCGCACAACCAGTTCGAGCCGTAACCGTCTACCGTGCGCTTGACCGTGACCTTGAGCGGACCGCCTTCGTGGGGTGCGCTCGAGAGCGAATAACACCGGCTGACCGAGCCGGTCAGATCGCTGGGGATGCGCAGGGTCAGGAACTGACCGGGCTTGTAGCCGAACCGATCCGCGTGCGCCGCTTCGGGGGTCAACTCGATGGAGACCGCGTCGTCGGTCTCACGGACCACACGCACGATGCGCATGATCGCGACGCCTGCGGCGGCGAGTTCCGCCGTATCGGGCTCGATATCTATGACCGTCATCCGTTCCACCAGTCCTGTAGCTCAAAGTCTTTCGGCCCTTCGGGCCGGGGTAGAGGGGGTGGGGGCTAAGCCCCCAAACCCCCTTAGCCCTGCGGGCGGGGCCTCGGTTCGTCGGAGCCGGACCCCGACCCCTACGCCCCGCGGCAGACAGGGCCTCGGTTCGTCGGAGCCGGAGCCCTACGCCCCGCGGCAGGCAGGGCCTCGGTTCGTCGGAGCCGGAGCCCTACGCCCCGCGGCTAGGCGAGGGTTCGCCCGCGGGTGCGGACATCCACGTCGCGGGTGCTGACGCTCACCTTGCCCGCTGCCACTGCCGCATCGATGCTGTCGCGCAGGGCGTGGCAGGTGTGGGCGCCCGCGCGGCCGGACAGTTCAGTGCATGCCGCTCGTGCGGCGGCGTTCCACTGCACGCTGGTGTGCTGGTCGCTGAACTTCTCCACCAGCACACACGTTCCGCACGAGCGGCATGAAACCTTGTCCATCGCAATGCCTCTCAGGCGTTTCAGGGGTTCGCTTCGGCGCGCTTGGCGAGGTTCTCGGCGACCTCGGCCTCCCAGGCGGTGACGGCGCGGGTGGTGTCCACCTCGTATTCGAAGCGGTCGGTCATTTCTTCCTTGACCTCGGCGACGTCGGTGTAGAACTGCTCGTACCAGCGGCGCAGCTGGTAGACGGGGCCGTCCTCTTCGCAGAGGAGCGGGTTGTTGATGCGCGACTTGCGCTTCCAGATGGCCGCGTCCTGCTCGAAGCCCTTGCCCAGGCCGCCCACGAACTTCTCGGCGATCTCCCGCGCCTGTTCGGGCGAGACGCCCTCGGGCTTCTTGGCGATCGCGCCGTACATGAGCACGAACTGGTTCTCGTTGATCGGATAGTGGCAGTTGATCAGGTAGCCCTCGACGACGAGACCGTTCGCGCTCTCGCTCTTCAGGTAATCGATCATGTAGGAGGGGCCGTAGTAGGACGCCTCGGATTGCAGCACGTTCTTGCCGCCCAGCGCTTTCGCGGTCTCGCCCATCATGTCCTCGCGCGAGACGGAGGTCATGAACTGGCTGGCGGTGTGGCCCTCGAAGACGTTCTTGAAGAAGGTCGGGAAGCCGTAGTGCACGTAGAAGAAGTGCGCCATGTCCACCACGTTGTCGACGACCTCGCGGCAGTTGGCATCGACGATCATGGAGTTCCAGGTCCAGTCGGTCCACTGGTCGTCGAAGGCGGCATCCACGCGCGGGATGGCGAGCTCGGCCGGCGGCTGCTTGTTCTCCGGGTCGTGCCAGACGAACAGCTGCTTGTTCTCCTCCATGGTCGGCCACGCCTTGGTGCGGGCCAGCGGGGGAACGCGCCGCGCGTAGGGAATGCCGGTGCACTTGCCCTTGCCGTTCCAGCGCCAATCGTGGAACGGGCAGGCCAGCGAATCGCCCTTGACGGTGCCGTCGGCCAGGTTTCCACCCATGTGCGGGCAGTAGGCGTTCAGCACATTGAGCTGCCCGTCCGCTGCCGCGAAGACCACGATCTCGGTCCCGAAGGCCTTGATGGCGTGGGGTTTTCCGTCACGGAAGGAGTCGGCCAGGCCCAGGCAGTGCCAGCCGCGCGCGAATCGGGTGGGCGGGGCGCCCGCGTCGATGACACGCACTTCGCTCTCCGTGGTGGTCATGTGAATTCCTCTCCCTTGCCTTGCTTCGATGGTTGCGGCCGATGTGACGCCGACGACAATGGCTGTCCCACTGGCCGGGAGGTAGCTACTGGTGTGCGAGACGCCCGAAGGCCGCGCGATAGAACAGCAGCGGGGCGGCCTCGGAGTGCTCGTTCAAACCGCTCACCCGGGCGATCACGATGGTGTGGTCACCACCGTCGACCTCGTCGTAGAGGTAGCAGTCGATGGAGGCCATGGCACCTGTGAGCAGCGGAGACCCGTTCTGCGACGGAGTCCATTCGACGCCGGCGAACTTGTCCGGGCCCGGCCGGCCGAGCTGGCGGCAGATCTCGTTCTGATGATCGGCCAGAATGTTCACGCAGAACTTGCCGACCTCTCGCATGCGCGGCCAGGTGGTCGAGGTCCGCGCCGGGAAGAAGCTCACCAGCGGCGGGTCGATGGAGAGCGAGGCGAAGGACTGGCAGGCGAAGCCGATGGGTTCGCCCTCGTCGATGGCGGTGATCACGGTGACGCCCGACGCGAAGCGCGCGAGGACGGTTTTGAAAGCGGTCTCGTCGATCGCCGGGGCTTGGGTCAGCACCGGTTCCACGGGGCCTCCTTATTTCGATCCGAAATATAGCTGTCAGTCATGACAGCAGGTCGCGGCCGGGAGGCGTCAATATCCGGGTTCGGTGACCGAGACATGGATCCGTAGAACCTACGTAGTTCTCCCGATTTCTCCGGGTGTGGGCCAGGGCACTGTGATGGGTAGCACAAGGTCCGGCTTCGTCACATGCCTAGTCGGAATACTCCTAGACTGGATATGAACCATCGGAGGTACATATGTCCGTCGCTCTACTGCCTTCGGCGGAGACCCGTAAGACCCACACCCCTATGCGCGCCAAAGACTCTCGCGCCGGCGCCGAGGTCCCCGTCTCGATGATCGAGCGAATGACCTTGATCCTGGACGCTTTCGACGCCTCGACCCCCACCCTCACGCTGCTCGGTCTGGTCGAGCGCACCGGGCTGCCGCGCTCCACCGTGCACCGGATCCTGGACCAGATGATCAAGCTGCGCTGGCTGGCCCACACCTCGGGCGGTTACCGCCTGGGCATGCGCGCCCTCGAGCTCGGCGGACTCACCGCCGACCACAACGAGATTCGCGATGCCGTGAGCCCGCTGCTGCACGAGCTGAGCCAGCGCACCGGCATGGTCGGCCACCTGGCGGTGCTCGACGGCCGCGACGTGGTCTACCTGGACAAGGCCGGCGGCCGTTTCGCCGCCAGCCTGCCGACCCGCCTGGGTGGCCGGATGCCCGCGCACGCAACGGGTGTCGGCAAGGCCATGCTCGCCTGTCTGGAGCCCAATATCGCCGAGGCCGCGCTGCGCGTGCGGCTGCCGCGGCTCACCCCGCGCACCATTTGCGAGCCGGAAGCCCTGGCCCGTGAATTGCAGCAGATCCGCATGCGCCAGGGCGTTGCCATCGACCGTGAAGAGGCCGTCGTCGGAATCGCCTGTGTCGCCGCGCCATTGCGTGGTCGCGGCACCGCACCGGCCGCGCTGTCGCTCTCGGGTCGCGCCGACGGCATGAGCTACGACCGCCTCGCGCGGGTCGTGCTCGAGGTCGCGCACGAGGCCGGCCGCACCCTGTTCCCGCGTCGTGCGCACTGGCGTTGAGGAGAGCGGGAATTTGCGGGGGCGATACAGTTCGATGATGACCGATGGTGTCGCTGAATCCGACGCGATTCCGGAGCTGCCCACCACGGCCTGGGCCGTTCTCGGAATGCTCTCGCACGCAGAGGAACTCTCCGGCTACGACCTGAAGAAGTGGGCCGACTGGAGTTTGCAGTTCTTCTATTGGAGCCCGTCGTTCAGCCAGATCTACGCCGAACTCAAGCGGTTGGAGAAGCACGGTTTCGCCATTTCGCGGACCGTGGTCTCCGAGGACGGCATGCGCGGCAAACGCATGTACGCCATTACCGAGAGCGGCCGGGACGCCGCCGCGCACTGGGTGAATCATTCACCGGTGGAGGCGCCGGTGCTGAAACACAGTGTGATGCTGCGGGCCTGGCTGGGGCATCTGGCCGAACCCGAGCGCATGCGCGAGATCCTCACCCAGCACATCGATTACACCGAGAAGATGCGCCGCCGCGCGCAGGCCGACGCCGACGGCGCCGAGGCCAACCCGGACTGGGCGTATCCGAGCGCGGTATTGAAGTGGTGCGTAAAGCACTACGAGGCGGAAAAGGAATTCGCCGAGGACTTGCTCGCCGATATGGAAAGGCTGGCCAGGAAGCGTAGCCGCCGAAAAGCCGTTGGCAAGCAGAATTCGGAAGATTCCCACTGAACGGACATGGTCATAGGCGGCTAAACGTGGTTGTGACACGGTTCACGAATCGTGTTACCTACCACCTGGAGGACGCCACATGTCCACCTCCGTCGATAC
Source organism: Nocardia inohanensis NBRC 100128 (assembly GCF_001612945.1). Classification (GTDB taxonomy): domain Bacteria; phylum Actinomycetota; class Actinomycetes; order Mycobacteriales; family Mycobacteriaceae; genus Nocardia; species Nocardia inohanensis. Next base: position 15,434 of record NZ_BDBK01000016.1, on the reverse strand, counting down.
CTCGCCGCCACCCGGCGTAACTGACGTCGATACCGGCCGGCTCGACGGCGCGTCGAAACTGCGGATCTTCTCCGTGCTCGCCGTGATCGTGCTCTTCACCGAAGTCGCGCCCATGCAGTACGTCATGGTCTCCGCGGCTTTGCGGCAGATCGCGCCGACCTTCCCCAGCCACGGCGCGAACATCAACTGGGCCATCATTATTTTCGGCGTCATCGGCGCCGCGGCCTCCCCGCTGATCGGCAAGCTCTCCGACATCGTCGGCAAGAAGCGCATGTTCCTGGTCTGCGGTGTGCTGTTCATGATCGGCTGCGCCATCTGCGCGGTGACCAGCAACTGGATGTTGTTCCTGGTCGGCCGCGGTTTGCAGGCGACGGCCATCGCGACGGCGGTCATCTCCTACGGTCTGATCCGAGACCTGATGCCGCGCAACCTGGTTCCGGTCGGCCTGGGCATCGCCTCCACCGGTCTGGGCGTCTCCGCGCTGGCGGGTCCGCTGCTCGGCGGCTTCATCGTGGAGCACTACAGCTGGCGGGCCATCTTCTGGTTCCTGTTCGGCTTCACCGTCATCATGATCCCGCTGGTCATCGCGATCGTGCCGGAGTCGAAACTGCGGGTGCCGCAGAAGCTGGACTTCATCGGCGCGGCGCTGCTGGGCGCGGGCCTGGTGCTGACCCTGGTGTACCTGGACAACGGGCAGGCGTGGGGCTGGACCGAACCGTCCTCGATCGCCTACCTGATCGGCGGCCTGGTGCTGCTGGCGCTGTTCCCGGTCGTGGAGATGCGGGTCAAGCAGCCGATCATGGATATGAAGCTGCTGTTCACCCCGCGCGTGAGCGTGGTGCTGTTCATCGCGCTGCTGGCCTCCTTCACCATCGGCTACCAGTCGTACGCGGTCGGTTACATGACCCAGTCGCCGCCCTCCTCCGAGGTGGTCGAGCAGGTCAAGGCCGCCACCTGGGAACAGGTGAAGACCGGTGCGCTGCAACAGGCGCAGGCGCAGGCCGAGGCCGCCGCCAAGGCGCAGTTGCCGCCGGGTGTGCAGCTGCCGCCGGGCGCGGTGAAGGTGCCCGAGGAGATGGTGCTGTCGCAGTTGCCGCCGGACATGGTCAAGGTGGATATGAATCCGGGCTACACCTACGGTGACGGGTTCTCGCTGCTGAAGTTCGCTACGCATATCGCGCTGGTGCAGGCGCTCATCTCGATGGTGATGGGTTTCCTGGGTGGCCTGTGGATCCGGCGCTCCGGCGCTCGCGGACCGCTGGTACTGGCGCTGGTGATCTTCGTCGGATCGAGCATCGCCTACGCGGTGCTGGGCCACACCTGGGGCATGCTGGCGGTGATCAGCGCCGTGTTCGGTATCGCGTTCGGCCTGTACTACGCGGCCACCCCGAACCTCATAGTCGAGGCGGTGCCCGCGGAACAGCAGGGCATCAGCGCGGGCATGCTGGGCGTCATGCAGGCCATGGGCGCGGCGGTCGGGCTCGCGGTGGCCACGGCCTTCCTCAATGCCAATCCGGTCAAGGTGGATGTGTCGGTGACGGGTGCGCCCACGGTCACCAAGGAGATCCCACTCCTGTACGCCGACAAGGGTTATGAGATCAGCTTCTACTTCATCGCCGCGGCCGCGGTGGTGGCGCTGATCGGCTCGATCCTGATGAAGGCCGGCCGCACTCCGGCCACGGGCGGCACCGCCTACTGACCCTCTCGTCATTCCGGCGTGCTTTCAGCCGGAATCCACCGTGAGATCCCGGCTGAAAGCATGCCGGGATGACGGGGAGGGTGAAAAGGCCCGGAAGCTTTGCTTCCGGGCCTTTTCCGTACCGGTGAGCGGGACCCCACCTCGTTGTTCTCCCTCAGTCATATTTCGATTAGAAGTACTGAAGGAGGTGGTCGACGATGACCGGTGAACTCGACGACATCGCAACCGCGGTGGCCGCGATCGCACGCGGCGAGATGGTGCTCGTGGTGGACGACGAGGACCGCGAGAACGAGGGTGATCTGATCCTCGCCGCCGAGCAGGCGACGCCGGAGAACATCGCCTTCCTGGTGCGGTACACCAGCGGCGTGATCTGCGTGCCCATGACGGGCGAGGATTGCGACCGGCTCGGCCTGCCACCCATGACCGCCGTCAACGAGGACCCGAAGGGCACCGCCTACACCGTGTCGGTGGACGCGGTTTCCGGTGTGAGCACCGGCATTTCGGCCGCGGACCGGGCGCGCACCATGCGGGTGCTGGCGGATCCGCGCACCACCTTCGGCGACCTGTCCCGGCCGGGGCATGTGTTCCCGCTGCGCGCCGACGCCCGTGGGGTGCTGGGGCGGCCGGGCCATACTGAGGCCGCCGTCGACCTCATGCGATTGGCCGGACTGCGCCCCGCCGGGGTCATCGCCGAGGTCGTGAACGACGACGGCACCATGGCGCGACTCCCCCGGTTGCAGGTCATGGCGCGTGAGTTCGGGATTCCGCTCATCTCCATCGCCGATCTCATCGAATACCGGAAGCGGTTGGAGCACGGCATTTCCCGCGTGGTCGAGACCAAGCTGCCGACGCGGTTCGGGGAATTCCGGGTGGTCGGGTATTCCGACGAGCACTCGGGGGCGGAGCATCTGGCACTGGTGTACGGCGAACCGTCCGGCGCGGACGTGCTGACGCGGGTGCACTCCGAATGCCTCACCGGCGATGCCTTCGGCTCACTGCGCTGCGATTGCGGCGAACAGCTCGACGCCGCACTGGAAGCCGTTGCGGCGGCAGGCCGCGGCGTGATCGTCTACCTGCGCGGGCAGGAGGGCCGCGGCATCGGACTGCTGAACAAGTTGCGCGCCTACGAACTTCAGGACGACGGGGCCGACACCGTGGACGCCAACGTCCGCCTGGGCCTGCCCATCGACGCCCGCGACTACGGCGCGGCGGCCCGCATCCTGCTGGACCTGGGCGTGAATTCGGTTCGGCTGCTGAGCAACAACCCCGCCAAGCAATCCGGGCTGACGGCGCACGGCGTCACCGTCACCGACCGCGTTCCACTGCTCACCCAGCCCACCGAACACAATGTGCACTATCTGCGCACCAAGCGTGATCGGATGCGGCACGAGCTGACCGAAGTGGAGGTCGCGGTCGGCTTCCGGTGATCGATCAGCAGGTGGTCGGGACCGGATCGCCGCGGAAGCGGGCCTCCACGTACTCCCAGGCTTCCGGGAAGCCCGCGACCGCCGTCGTGAGGTGCTCGGCGATGTCATAGGGGCGGAAGGTGAGCGGCACGCCACCGGCGCAATAGCGTTGCGCCACTTCCTCGACCGGTCCGAAGAAGGTCATGGTGTCGAAGCGGCCCTGCCAGAAGAAGGTGGGCACCGTCGGCAGCAGATCCGAGTAGCGCAGGCTGTTCTCGCGCAGCACGGCGTGGGCTTCGGGGCTGCTCATCATGTCCCGGGAGGCGGCCAGCTGCGCCGCGTTCCGGGTGATGCCATGGAACAGCAGGAAGCGACGGCAGGCGTCCTTGGTGAAATCGCGGAACCAGAGGCCGTCCTCGTTGAGCTGATCGGACACCGGTAGTCGGTCCGGGTATTCGCGTTCCAGGCCCATCGCGGCGGCGAAGGCGAGGCCGAAGCCGGGGTGCGGATCGAAGCCGAGGGCCAGGGCCATTTCCCGCAGATCGGCCGGGATGCCACCCGCGACCACGGCGGTCAGCTTCAGATCGGGCGCGTAGGTCGGTTGCAGCGCACCGGCCCACGCGGTCGCCATGCCGCCGCCGGAGTAGCCGGCCAGCACGGTGGGCACGTCGGTGAGGCCGAGTTCGCTGACCTGTTTGACGGCCTTGACGCTGTCCAGGGTGACCATGCCGCCGAGTTTGGCGGCGCCGTAGGCGACCGTCGGGCCCAGGTAGTCGGGCATGGAGATGGCCCAGCCGCGGCCGATCGGCAGCATCGCGCCCGCCGAATCCTGGAGCTCGCCGTTGAACAGCGAACGCGACGGACTGCATTGGGTGCCCAGGGAATTGATCAGCGCCTGGTAGGTCACCAGCGGCGGATTCTTCACGCCCTGCGGCATGAGCACCGTGGTGATCCCCAGGATCGCATTGCCGGCGGAGTTGGTGGAACGGAAAGCCACCTGCCAGCCGTCGGTGTGAACGTAGAAGCCCGGGTCGATGCGGCGCACCCGCACCACGTCACCCGGCTTCTTCTCGGCCAGATCACTCGGCGCCTGGAAGAACGGGTCCGGATCGGGGGTGGGATAAAGCGGATTCGCGCCGGCGGGCGCGCTCAGCAACCCGGCGGATGCGACAACGGTCATTACCAAGATCAGAATCTTGATAGCGGATCTCAACATGCCAACTCTCGAAAAGAACAGGAACACGTAGGGGGACTAGCGATCCCGCGCACCGAGCGGCAGTGACCGGCGCAACAGGTCGCAGTGAAAATAGCGTTCTTCTCTCAGGAGTCCCAATCCAGGGGGCAAAGCCCGGGCAACAAGACAATGAAAGGCGGGCGACGATGTCATCGTTCACAACGGCACCACGCCGGGAGCCGCCTCGATCGCGCGCGGTGCATCGTCTATCTTTCCTGCATGAGAATCGCAGTAGCCCAATTGTCCTGCGTTCCAGTCGACCTCGACGCCAATGTGGAACGGATGGCGGCCCTGGCCAAGGAGGCGGCGCAGCTCGGGGCCGAGCTGGTCGTCTATCCGGAGCTGGCTCTCACCGGTTACGAGCCCGACGATCTGGCACACGATCCGACGCGATGGACCTATCCGGGCGATCCGCGATTGACGCCGCTGCGCACGGCCGGCATCGCCACCGTCGTCAATGGCGTGGCCGCCTCCGAAAACGGTCCCGCCATCACGAGTTTCGCATTCGGGCCCGAGGGCGATCTGCTGACCACCTATCGCAAACAGCACCTGTACGCGGAAGAGCGCTGGGTGTTCACGCCCGGCGACACCGACGGGCGCTTCGAATTGGGCGGCATCCGTTTCGCTTTGGCGACTTGCTACGACAATCACTTCCCGGAATTGACGGCGCGGGCGCACGAGGACGATTGCGACGTACTGCTGGCCAGCTCGCTGTACGGGTCGGAGGCCGGGGTCGCCGAGCGCGCGAGCATCTATCCCGCCATCGCGGAACGGGATTGGCTGTACGTGGCGCTGGCCAACCACGTCGGCGCGGCCGGGGAATGGATCGGATGCGGGCGTTCGGCCATCTGGGCGGCCGGCGGTGAACTGCTGGCGGAGGCGGATGCCGAGAGCTCGATGGTGGTCGTCGCCGATATCGGCTGAATCAGCGGGCCGGGTGCTCGGCCAGCCACTTGCGGCCGCGGGTGGCCGAGGCGCGCGTCAGCCAGGCATCCTGCACGACCTCGGTCAGCTCGTCGAGGGACACCTGCCCGACGTGCGCGCCGCGCAACAACACCGAGAGGTGGCCGTCGAAGTGCGGGGTGGTGAAGAACGGCGAGTCCGGGTCCTGGGTCAGCGCCAGCTTGTCGGCCTCGGACGGGACCCAGAAAATGATGACGTCGTCCCAGCGTTCGCCGGTGACGGGGTCGGCGGCGTCCTTGCTGGGCGCGCGGAAGTAGACGAAGGACTTGCCGCCGACCTGATAGATGGGATTGCCCTTCGGACCATGCAGCAGCGTCACGTGCGGCATGCCCTCGGCTAGCTCATGCACGTCGTCGAGGCGGGCCCGGCGTGGTCTCGGCACGGTGTCGAGTTTAGGACGACGACGGGTCCGCACCAACGGCCGGTTATAGCCGTCGAGCATTGTTGTAAAGGGCGTTTCGCGCCGAGGCGCTGGCCTGAATCCGGGCAAATCACATAGGTTGGAGCACATGGCGCGGCGTGGCACTGGAAACCTCCCGGAAGAGGTCACTAGCTTCGTCGGCCGCCGTGACGAGCTGGCAACCGCCAAGCGACTCTTGCCGACGACCCGGGTGCTGACCCTGCTGGGGCCCGGCGGCATGGGCAAGACGCGGCTCTCGCGGCAGATCGGGCAACTGGTGTCGCGGGCCTTCCCGGACGGGGTGTGGCTGGTCGAGCTGGCCGATGTGCAGGACCCGAATCTGGTCACCCTGGCCGTGGCCGAGGCGCTGCTGCTGCGCGACGAGTCGACCGCGCCGCTGCCCCGGCTCACCGAATTCCTCGCCGACAAGCGGCTGCTGCTGATTCTGGACAACTGTGAGCATCTGATCGATGCCTGCGCCACGCTAGTCGGGCGCATCATCGCCACCACCCCCGATGTGCGGGTGCTGGCGACCAGCCGTGAAGTGCTCGGCATCCCCGGCGAACAGGTGATGCCGGTGCCGCCGCTGTCGGTGCACGACGCGGCCGCCGGGGAGGACAGCGACGCGCTGCGATTGTTCGTCGAACGCGCCAGCGCCGCCAATCCCGGGTTCACCGCGACCGCCGCGAACAAGGCCACCCTGGACGAGATCTGCCGGCGGCTGGAGGGCATGCCGCTGGCGCTGGAGCTGGCGGCGCTGCGGTTGCGGGTGTTCACGCCCGAGCAGATCGTGGCGCGGCTCGACGACACCATGGACCTGCTCAGCGCCGGGCCGCGCACCGCGCCGCAGCGGCAGCAGACCATCGAGGGCGCGATCCGGTGGAGTTACGACCTCTGCACGCCCGCCGAACAGCAACTGTGGGAGCAGCTTTCGGTCTTCGCGAGCGGTTTCGACATCGACGCCGCCGAAGCCGTCTGTGATCTGGGCGGGGCATCGCTGATGGAGGCGCTCACCGGGCTGGTCGACAAATCGGTGCTGATGGCGCGCTATGACGATGCGGTGGGCCGGTATTCGATGCTGGAGCCCATCCGCCAGTTCGGCGGGGACCGGCTGGCCGAACGCGGGAACGACACCGCCACCCGTGCCCGGCATCACGAGCATTACCGGCAGCTCGCGCTGCGCGGCAATAACGCTTACCCCACCGGCGACGATGTGGTCTGGTTCCGCGATCTGACCCGCGAGCACGCGAATCTGCGTGCGGCACTGCGCTCGGGGCTCGCCGACTCCCCGCTGACCGCCATGGAGATGGCCTCGGTGCTGCGGCCGTTCTGGGAGCACAATCGCTTCCTGTCCGAGGGTTATCGCTGGCTGACCGAAGCTTTGGAACGCAATCCGGAACCGACGGCCGAGCGTGCCCGCGCACTGTCGTCGGCGGCGTCGCTGGCAGCACTGCTCTCGGATGTGGAATCGGCCAGCGCCCTGCTCGTCGAATGCGTGGAACTCGGTGCCTCGGTGGGCAATACCGAGATCATGGCGGAGATGACCCTGGACGAGGCGCTGCTCGCCTTCTCCGAGGACCAGCCGGTTACCGCCTTGGAGCTGACCCGCAATGCCATTCGCTTCGCCGCCGACAACGGGCAGCTGGCCATCGAAATGGACAGTCTCGCTTTCGCTTTCATGTGCGCGCAGATCACCAAGGCCGCCGACGCGCACGAGCTGGCGGAGCGGTTCCTGAAGCTCACCACCGCCTCCGGTTCGCACCTGCTGGGTGGGCTGGCGTTGTGGACGGTCGGCATCGACCATTGGCGGCGCGGTGAGTACGACGTCTCCGCCGACTTCCATACCCGCGCAATAGAACAGCTGGCGTTGTTCGAGCGCTGTATCTGGCTCGCGTCGGCCTTCGAGGGGCTGGGCTGGACCGAGGCCGCGCGCGGTGACCTGGAGCGGGCCGCCCGGTTGATGGGCGCGGCCGAATCCCTGCAACGCAGCACGGTGCGGTTGGCCCACTCCATCACCGGCGTGATCGCCGACAAGGAACGGCAGCGCGTGCGGGAAGCCTTGGGTGAGAAGGCATTCCTCGAAGCCTTCGGCATCGGCGCGAACCTGCGCTTGGAGGAGGCCATCGATTACGCGCTGCGCCGTGAATCGGTCGCCCCCGATCCCGCACCGGCTGCGGCGCGAAAGTCCGTGCGCGCCAAGCAGTCCCTTTCGCCTTCGACCGCGGACGTGCTGACCCGCCGCCAGAAGGATGTGGCCCGGCTGGTGGCCGCCGGGCACTCCAACAAGCGCATAGCCACCGAACTGGTGATCTCGATCCGCACCGCGGAGACCCACGTCGAGCACATTCTCACCAAGCTAGGCCTGACCTCGCGCACCCAGCTGGCCGCCTGGGCGCACGAGCACGACCTCTGATTCAGCGGGCTCCGGTCGCGAGATTCTCGACGGTGACCGGCTCGATCTTCTCCTCGTCCGGCAGTTCGAACCCGAATACCTGTGCGTAGAAGCTCAATTCGGAGTCCAGGGCCGTGCGGATGTTCTCGGCCCGCCGGAACCCGTGCTGCTCACCCGGGAAGAGCAGATAGGCGACCGGGATCCCCCGCTCCCGCAAGGCATCGACGATCATCTCGGATTGATTGGGCGGCACCACGGCATCCTCGCTGCCCTGCAAGACGATCAGCGGACTGCGGAACCGGTCGACGTGATGGATCGGGGACAGCTCGCGGTAGCGGTCCCGCTCGGCCGGGTAGGCGCCGATCAGGCCGTCGAGGTAGCGGCTCTCGAACTTGTGGGTCTCGGCGGCGAGGGCTTCCAGGTCGGCAACGCCGTAATGGTCCGCACCCGCCGCGAAGGGGGTGTCCTCGCGGGCCAGCGCGGCGAGCGTGGTGTAGCCGCCGGCCGAGCCGCCACGGATGGCGAGACGCTTCGGATCGACGCGGCCGTTGTCCGCCAGCCAGCGCGCTGCGGCGATGCAGTCGGCCACGTCCACCACACCCCAGGCGTCGCGCAGCAGTTCACGATAGGCGCGGCCGTAACCGGTGGAACCGCCGTAATTGACGTCCACGACGGCGAATCCACGATTGGTCCAGTACTGGGTGCTCGGGGAGAGCACCGGCACCGCGTGCGCGGTGGGCCCGCCGTGGATCATGACCAGCAGCGGCGGGAGTTCGCCGTCCGGACCGCGATACCGGGTGCTGGTGGGCGGGTAGAACAGCGCGTGCGCGGTCCGGGGTGCACCCGTGCGATCCGTCGACGGGAACGAGATCGGCTCGGGGGCTGAGACATCGGCGGGTTCGATCCCGAGATCGCGTGGCGCGCGCAAGGTTTCGACGGCCGTATCCGAGCCGACGAATTCGATGCGGTAGATGCCTGCCTCAGCGGTGGGCGCGCCCGCCACCACGATCACCGCATTGTCGCCCGCACGCTCGATCGCGGCGATCGCCGAGAAAGGCAGCGCCGGCTCCGCCACCGACCCGTCCGGACGACGCACCGCGAGCCCGTCGTACCCGTCACGCCAGCGCGCGAACACGATGCTCCGATCACCGAGCACCGCATACCGCGAGGAACCCAATTGCCAAGCGGGAACCCCGATCTCGGCCTCCACCTCGATGACCGCCTCGACCTCACCACCCGGCGTCCACCGATACAGATTCCACCACCCGTTCCGATCCGACAGGAACAGCAACGTGCCGTCCTCCTGCCAGCGCGGCTCCCCCACCGACTCCCCCGGCCCGCCCGCGACGACGGTATCCACCCCGGTAGCCAGGTCCCGCACCCGCAGCACGGTGTCATCCCACGGCATCGACGGATGATCCCAAGTGACCACCGCCAGCCGCGCCCCATCCGGACTCACCCGCGGCGAAACAACGAAATCCGTTCCACTGAACAGACTCTCCGGCTCCGAGGATCGATCCGCGGCCAACCGCACAATCTCATTGCGCACATCGATCGCCCCACGCCCACCCTCCGGATGACGCTCCCGCACTGCGACGATCGCCCCATCCGGCCCGAACGCCCCATCCCCATACCGATCCCCCCGCGCCACCACCGGCTCCGGCGTCAACGCGACCGCCGCCCCACCCGCCTCGATCCGATAAACCCGCTGATCCGCCCAATTGACGAAATAAACCACCCCACCCCGCACCCACCAAGCGGCCCCACCATATTCATGCACAGCGGTCCGCGCATCCATCCCCTCCGGCAGCAGATCCACCCGCTCCCCATCCGCCCCGAGCCGCACGATCTGAGTCCGCCCACCTTCACTGGGCCGCCCCTCCGCCCAGTACACCTCGCCCCCATCCACCCGAACCTCGCCCAGCCGCACCGCAGCACTGACAACGCTCTCGGAGGTGATGGAGGTCGGCCACGACCCGAACGGCAACTCGCTGATCGTCATCCGCCCAGGTTAATCGGGTGGGTGACAGCGGGCGAACGACCATAGAACCACGACAACCTCGGATTTCCCTCGCTCGATGGTAGCGATAGCGCTAGCATTAATGCATGGCCGCTATTCATATCCGCAATGTGTCGGAGCCGACGCTACGTGCGCTACGCGAGCGCGCGCATCGGCATGGGCGGTCCATGCAGCAGGAACTCCTCGAGATTATCGAGGCCGCAGCCTCGGAACCCGTCGCCGGAGAAGCGCCCGAACCGATCGAGCTAGCAACAGCGCATACCTCGGGAACTAGCACTTGGCGACGGGAGGAGATTTATGACGAAGACGGGCGCTGATCACGTCATTGTCGATACGAACATTCTGCTGGCCGCCAGCGACACCGGACGCGCCGATTTCACAGCCGCCCGCAGGGTCCTCGAAACATGGCCCGCCGCAGGGGTCACGCTGTATACGAGTGGTCAGATCTTGCGGGAATACCTCTGTGTCGCAACCCGGCCCGCTGATCGGAACGGATTGGGTCTCAGCCGGAGCGACGCAATCGCCAATACCAACGTATTCGGTAGCCGCCTGAGGTTTCTCGATGAGACGGCCCGCGTCCATCACCGTCTCGTCGAACTCGTGAACGAGTCGCCTTGCGCGGGAAAGCAGGTCCACGATGCGAACATCGTCGCGACGATGCTTATCCACGGTGTCGGTACGGTCCTGACCCTCAATATCGGCGACTTCAAGCGATTCGAAGAGCACATCCGCATAGTTGGCCCGTACGACCGAGATTCATAGACCCGTAGCGCCGTCGATGCGTTCGCGGAGCAGGTCGGCGTGCCCGTTGTGCCGGGCGTACTCCTCGATCATGTGCAGGTAGATCCAGCGCAGGGAGAGGTCCAAGCCGCTGCGCGGGTGGATAACGGTGTGGTCGAGCGGGAGGGCGGCGACGGCTTTGTCGCAGAGCCGGATCTCCTCGAGGTACGCCGCGTAGTCGGCTTCGGCGGCGGCCGGGTCGAGATTGTCGAAATCGCCGTCCGGGTCGGCCTCGCTCGTATAGACGTACGGGAGCTGCTCGCCTGCCGCGCGAGAGCGGAACCAGCCGCGTTCGGTTTCCGTGAGGTGCCGAATCAGCCCCAGCAGGGACATCGACGACGGTTCGACGCTGCGGGTGGCGAGCTGAATCCCGTTGAGGCCCTGGCACTTCACGAGCAGGGTGTCCCGGTGGTGGTCCAGGAACGACTGGAGCATGGCGCGCTCGCCGCCGACCAGCATGCGCGGAGTGCGGTCGGGTTCCGGTGCGCGCCAAGTCATTCCTGGACTCTATCCCTCCTAGAGCCCGTGGCCCAGGAAGTCGATCACCGCGCGCTCGAAGGCGTCCTTGCGCTCCACCTGCACCCAGTGGCCACAGCGGGAGAAGATGCGCAGGTCCGCGTTCGGCAGCTGCCGGGCGGGGAAGAGCGAACCCTCCACCGGCGTGACGCGATCGTCACGGCCCCACAGCATCAGGACCTCGTTGGTGAGGCCCTTCAACCGCGCCCACAGCGGGAGCGGTTCGGCGAACTTCGGATTGTAGAACGTCGCGTAGGCGTCCCGCACGGCGGCGATGGCAGCCGGATCCGAAGCGGTACGCAGGCGCTGCTCGACCAGTTCCTCGGTGAGCACCGCCTGATCGAAGACCATGGTCTTCAGCCACGCCAGCACCCGCTCCTTGGTGGGGTCGGCATTGAACTCCATGAGCCGCGAAATGCCTTCGGACGGTTCGGGTCCGAGCACATTCACCCCGACGCCGCCGGGCGCCATGAGCACCAGGCGATTCACCCGGTCCCGATGCTCGAGCGCGGTCAAAGTCGCGACCGCGCCGCCCATCGAATTGCCGAGCAGATGCGCCTTCTCGATACCGAGCTCGTCCAGCACACCGACCACCGCATCGGAGGAGATGCGCAGGTAGTTGCGGTCGTACACCTCGGCGCGACCGCTCTCCCCGAACCCGGGCTGATCCACCACGATGCAGCGGAAATGCTCGGCCAGCACCGGCAGGTTGTTGCCGAAGTTGGCCCAGCCGGTGACACCCGCACCCGAACCATGAAGCAGGACAAGGGTTTCGCCCTGCCCAGCCTCGTGGTAGCGGATCTTGTGACCGCCGACGGTCACGAAGCGGGTGGTGTTCTCGGCGGTGAGGGTCATCTACAGCATCCGATCCGTGACGGTCAGGCCCATCGCGCCCTTGCCGAACATGGCCAGCGCGCGCTCGACATCGTTGATGGCGTGGACGCTACCGGCATGCGCGTCCCGCCAATGCCGTTCGATCGGATTGGGGCGGCGGATGGCATGCCCGCCGGAGTTCTTGAACAGCAGATCGATTGCCTCCAAAGCCCGTTCGGTACCGCGCACCTGATCGCGACGCGCGCGCAGCCGGGACTCGAACGGAATCTCCTCCCCCGCTTCGGCGTAACGCAGCTGCTCGGAGATATTGCGCTCCATTTGGAGGATCGCGGCGTCGATCTCGCTGGCGGCGCGGGCGATTCGCACATGCGCGAACGGATCCTCCGACACCTTCTGCCCGCCGTAGGAGATGCGGACGCGCTCGCGCTGCCGCTCCAGATGCGATTCGTAAGCCCCTTCGGCCGCCCCGATGATGGGCGCGGTGATGGTGTTGGAGAACACGCTGCCGAACGAAATCTTGTACAGCGGAGCGGTATTCACCTCCTGGCCGGGACCCACCAGGTTGGCCTGATCGGAGGCGCTGTAGGTGCGGTAGGCGGGGACGAACGCCTTCTCGATGACGATGTCGTTGGAGCCGGTGCCGGACAGGCCCGACACGTTCCACACGTCCTCGATCACGTAGTCGGTGCGCGGCACCAGGATCGTGTAGTAGTCCATGCCGCCGTTGCCGTTCGGCGTGATGGCGCCCAGGAACACCCACTGGGCGTGATCGCAACCGGAGGAGAAGCTCCAGCGGCCGGTGAGCTCGTAACCGCCCTCGACCACGGTCAGCTTGCCGGTCGGCGCGTACGAGGACGACACCAGGGTGTCGGGGTTCTCGCCCCACACGTCGGCCTGCGCGCGATCGTCGAACAATGCCAGCTGCCACGGGTGCGCCCCCAGCACCGAGGTCACCCACGCGGTGGACGGGCAAGCCGTCGCGACGGCGCGAACCACCTGGTAGAAGTCCACGGGAGAGGCTTCCGCACCGCCGTAGCGGGCCGGCTGCAACATCCGGAACACCCCGGCCTCGGTCAGCTCGGCAATGCTGGCGTCCGGCACCCGCCGCTGCTCTTCGGCCTGTACGGCCCGTTCCCGGATCGCGGGCAGCAGATCCCGAACCCGATCGAGCACCTTGTTAGTCATGCGGGTGTTCCTCCTCTTTGCGGTTGCCCCTGCGTTCGACGCTAGGAGCGTTGGGAGCCCGCGATCCGGAAAAGTCCCGGTCAACGGAATCGCGATCCCACCGCGAGGAGGAAACGAAGGGCGCACGGCTATTTGTGCGCGTACTCCCAGTCGATGTCCTCGTCGAGGGCTTCGCGGATGCGCTCGGCGAGCTCGGGACTCCACTCCGCCGGCTGAGCGACCGCCACCCAGCCGTCGAGCACGAGGGTGCCGTAGCGATGGCCGTGGCCGGACGGCACCTTCTGGGCGTGCGCGAGGTCGGCGCTGACCTGCCAGAAGGTGACGATGGGCCACCAGCGAATCGACTTGGACACATCCGAGCCGCGCGGTTCCCGCAGCCAATCCGGTTGCTCGAACAGCAGATCCGGCGACCACCAGACGATCGGATCGGAGGCGTGCTGAAGGTAGACGATGCGCGGATTCACCCACGGCCGGTCGGGGCGTTGCAGATCCGGTGCGGAACCGGCGAACCGAACGATCAGCCCGTCGGCATAGATGGGCAGGATCTCGGGCGTGCCGGGATCACGCCGCTCCTCCAGCTGAGTCCAGATCCGATTGGAGTTCGGCGGTCCCACCCACAGCACACCGTCGACAAGGGTGCGGATGTCATCGAGCCCCGTGAATGCACCTTCGGACCCCTGCGACCCGAGACTCTCCCCATAAACCAGGAACTTGGGCCGCTGATCAACGGGCAGCGTCGCCCATTTGGCATGGACGGCGTGAATCACCAACCGCCCGGCCTCGGTAGCTTTGGCCTTGTCCGACAGGAACGACAGCACACTGGGCAGATACGAGTACTGCGTCGCCGCGATAGCACTGTCCCCGCCATACATGTATTCGATCGACGCCGCGGTCGTGGAATCCACCCACCCGGTCCCGGTCGTAGTCACCACGACCAGCACCTTCCGCTCGAAAGCGCGGGTACGCTCCAGCTCCCGCACCACCAGATCCGCGATATCCTCCGGCGTCTCGGCCGATTCCAGCCCGGCATACACCCGAATCGGTTCCCGCGCAGGCTTTCCCGTCACCCCCGCGATCCGATCCGCACTCGGCGCATTCGCCACGAACCAGCGCCCCTCCGACCCGAGCGTGTCCCACCCCGCCAAGGACATGGGACTGCCGGACCGCTCCGGAATCTGCGGCTGCACCGCAAACTCCGAGGTCTTCCCGTTCCTGAGGCTGAACGCCGAATTGGCCACGGAGAAGAACGCATTCGCCAGCACACCCTGGAACAGCAGCACCGCCAGCACGACCACCACCACGGCCGCCCCCGGCACCGCGACCACCCGCGGAATCCGCCAATCGATATTGAGCACCCGAATCACGGTGCGCAGCAACCACCGAACCACGCGATAGAGCGCGATGACGAACGCCAGCGTCCCCGCGGCGACCAGCTCCGTCCGCAAATAACTCGACGTCGTATCCGGCACCATCCCCATCAGGATCTCCAGATCCCGCTGCCACCGCGCCGACCGCGCCAGAATGGCCGCCGCCAGCACGGGCAGAGCCACCAGAATCACCAACCGGCTGATCTCCCTGACCCGCAGCGGCGGATGCCAGAACTTCCCGATCGCCCCGGCCTCACGCGGAAACCGCGGCAGCACCCACTTCTGCACCGCCCACGCGATCACACACCCCACGCCGTACCCGATCGCGGCGCTGATCCCACTGACCAACCCCTGGAAAATCCAGCTACGGGGCACCAACGAAGGCGACACCGACCAAGCGAAAAATACCGCCGCGACCAGCAATCCGGGATAGCTGGGCCGCAACTTCCGCTCGGCCCGCAGCACCGCGCCCCATGCCCGCGCGCGCCCCGACAGATGCATGTCGGCGGGTGCGGGTTCCGTGTCGGCGGTGGACTGTGAATCGCCCGGGTGCGGGTCGTTGTTCATGAGCTGAGTGTTATCGGCGGCGTTGGTGAGAGGGGCCAGCGACACGCGTTGATCGTTTGCCTTGCTGGGGG
>NZ_BDBK01000015.1 GCF_001612945.1 Nocardia inohanensis NBRC 100128 | reverse complement strand
TCTTCTTTTCCGCTGTGGCGGACACCGGTACCACCCCCAGCCCGGTCAGAGTTGAGCGTCACACCACTTGGATGACGTCGTTGAGGGTGACCAGTTGGAGGTTGCGGTCGCGGACTATGTCCAGGAGCTGGTCGAGGATGTTGTTGACGGTGGTGCGGTTGGCGTGGCCGATGACGATGGATTGCGCCTTGAACCATTGGCGGGCGCTGTCGAGGAGCAGGCCCTCGGTGATGACGGGGGCGGTGTCGTTCAGGGTTCCGTACCACATGGTTGGGACGGTGTAGCCGGTGTCGGCGGCGACCTGGTCGACCTGGCCGTTGTGGCGGCCGAAGGGCGGGCGGTAGTAGGGGGTGCCGTCGACGCCGAAGTTGTTCCACAGGAAGGACTTCGCGCGATCCAGTTGGTCGGCTACGGCACCGGCGGAGATCTTGGTGAGGTCGGGGTGGTCCCAGGTGTGGTTGCCGAGTTGGATCTGACCCGAATCGACCAAGGGGCGCAGGGTATCCCGGTGGATCATCCAGGAGTCGTAGTAGGCGGTGACGAAGAAGGTCAGGCGAATTCCGGTGCGGCGGGCCAGATCTATGAACGCGCCTACCGCCGCGGGGTTGGCGCCGTCGTCGATGGTGAGCGCCATGTTGTTGCCTTCACCGGGCAGCGCTTGGATGGTGCCGGGGCCGATCTGTATCCGGGGTACGGCGGGCGCGGTTCCGTTCCCGCCGGTCGAACCTGTCTCCCAAGGGAATTCGCCCCGCGCGTCGCCCACCCCGGCGAGCATCGCGGCGGCGCCCGCCGCCAAGATCGTCAGCAGCCGCCGTCTATCCATGTCGAACCTCGATCAACTAACTCCACGGGTCAGCGCGGAGGCAACAAAACATCGTTGAGCGTCACCATGGACAGGTTGCGCTCGCGGATGATCTCGACCAACTGGTCGTAGCAGTGCGTCACGGCCGGTGCGTTGGCGTGGCCGATGACGATGGTCTGGGGATTGAAATACTTGTGCGCGCACTCGATCAGGTACTGCTCGGTGATCACGCCGGAGTCCGACAGCGAACCGAACCACATGGTCGGCACCGTGTATCCGAGATCGGCGGCCACCCGGTCCACCGTACCGTTGTGCCGACCGAACGGGGGCCGGTAATAGGGAGCGCCGTCCACGCCGAAGTTGTTGCGCAGGAAGGTCTTCGCCCGGTCCAGCTGCGAGGAGATCGCGCTCGCGGAGAGCGTGGTCAGGTCGGGGTGATCCCAGGTGTGATTGGCCAGCTGGATCTGCCCGGAATCCACCAGCGGGCGCAGCGCGTCGCGATGGATGGTCCAGGAGTCGTAGTAGGCGGTCACGAAGAAGGTGAAGCGCGCACCGGTGTCCTTGGCGAACTTGATGTACGCGCCGACCACCTCGGGGCTCGCGCCGTCGTCGACGGTGAGCGCCATGCTGCTGCCCTGACCGGGCAGCGCGGTGATCGTCCCACCTTGCAGCTGCGTCTTCGGCCCGCCGGGCGGGGCGGGCAGGGTACGCGGCGCGGTCGGGATGTTCGGCAGGGTGAAGGTCCCGTTCCCCGCCGATCCGGTATCGACCACGTCGTCGCCCTGGGCCTGGTTACAGGCGGCCAGGGCGCCCACGGTCCCCGCGGCGAGCAGCGTCAGCAGCCGTCGTCTATCCACCGTGCCGTTATATCCGGCATCGATGAACAGGTCACGAAATCCACGCGAAACGAATGAAATTCGGATGAAACGTAATGCATCGTCAGCGTGGGATGGGCCGCAGCACGATTTCGGTGGGGTGCGCGTCCCGCGGGGTCTCGACGGCCTGCCGCACGGCGCGCGCCACCGTCTCGGCCTTCAGGAAGTCGTCCGCCCGGTACTGCTTGCCCTCGTCGGCGACGATCGCCTGCTGCATATCGGTGTCGATGCGCCCCGGATGCACCGAGGTCACCCGCAGCTCGGGCTCCTCCAGCCGCAGCGCGTCCCCGAAGGCGCGCAGCCCGAACTTGCTCGCCGCGTACACCCCCCACCCGGCATTGGCGCGCAGCCCGGCGCCGGAATTGATCAACACCACGTGCCCGCGCGCCGCGCGCAACGCCGGGAGCGTCAGGCGTGTCAGCTCCGACACCGCTATCAGGTTGGCTTCCAACGTGTTCCGCCATTGCTCGACGGACGAATCGGCTAAAGTTCCCAGGTCGGCGATCCCGGCATTGTGCACAAGTACATCAAGCCGGTCGAAGGGCTCCACTGCCGCAGCCACCGCCGGATAGTCCGTCAGCTCCACCGGGAAACCCGTGGCATCGGGCAGTTCATCCAGGATCGGGCCGAGGGCCTCCGGCGTGCGCGCACCCAGCAGCAGCCGATGCGTCGGCGCGAGCTCGCGCGCGATCGCCGCGCCGAGCCCGCGGCTGGCCCCGGTGATCAGCGCCACGGGACGAGGGTCGCCGCTCTTTACGGAATTCGCCATGCGATCACCGTAACCGGGCGTGGATGTGCGGCGATGCTCCGGGCGAGGCTCATGGAAAGTAGGCGAACAGAGTGCAATCTGGCGATCAAGAGTCGTCCGTCGGTACCGCCGTCATTCATGCCCCGCGCGCATACCTGCGGGTACCGGCGCAGAATAGGGCGATGACGAACCCGGGGTTCACGCCCACCCAGCTCGCGGCCCGCGCCGCTTACTTGCTGCGCGGCAATGACCTGGGCACCATGACCAGCGCCGCGCCCAGACTGTATCCGCACATGTGGAGCTGGGACGCGGCATTCGTAGCGGTCGGTCTAGCTCCGCTGAGTGTGGAGCGCGCCGCCCTCGAACTGGACACGCTCTTATCCGCGCAATGGCGCAACGGCATGATCCCGCACATCGTGTTCGCCAACGGTGTGGACGGCTACTTCCCGGGGCCCTCGCGCTGGGAATGCCGGCGGCTGGCGGCCGACGCGCCGGACGGGCCGGACACCTCCGGCATCACCCAGCCGCCCGTGCATGCCATTGCGGTGCAACGGATTCTGGATCACTCCCGGCGGCACGGACGTTCCACCCGCGCGGTGGCGGAGGAGTTCCTGCAACGCCGCTGGCCGGATCTGATGCGCTGGCATCGCTGGATGGCGTATGCGCGAGATCCCAAGCAGCACGGGCGAATCACGCTCTATCACGGCTGGGAATCCGGGATGGACAATTCGCCGCGCTGGGATCGCGCCTACGAGAACGTGATTCCGGGCCCGGACCTGCCGCCGTATCAGCGCGAGGATCTGCACGTGGTCGGGGATCCGACGCAGCGGCCCTCGGATCGCGAATACGACCGGTACATGTGGCTGGTCGAGCAGATGCGCCGCTGCGGCTACGACGACTACCAGCTGGCCTCCACCATGAGCTTCGCGGTGGAGGACGTGTTCGTCACCGCCATCTTCGCGCTGGCCTGCGATGTGCTGGCCAATATCGGCGAGGACTACAAGCAGCCGCACGCCGATGTGCGGGAACTGCACGAATGGGCCGATTACTTCCGGGCGGGCGTGGTCGCGACGACCGATGCCCGCACCGGGGTGGCCCGCGATTTCGATGTGCGCGCGGACCGCTGGATCGAGACCGAGACGCTGTCCTGTTTCGCGCCGCTGCTGTGCGGCGGGCTGACCCGCGATGCCGAGCGGCGGCTGCTGCGCCTGTTCGAGGGCCCGCGCTGGTGCGGGCATCCGGATCTGCGCTATGCGCTGCCGCCGTCGACCTCGCCGGTGTCCAAGGACTTCCGGTCGCGCGAATACTGGCGCGGCCCGGTCTGGCCGGTGATGAGCTGGTTGTTCTCCTGGGTTTTCGCTCGCCGCGGCTGGGCCGAGCGCTCCTTCATGCTGCGTGCGGAAGGTCTGCGCCAGGCCAGCGACGGGAGTTTCGCGGAGTACTACGAGCCCTTCACCGGCGAACCGCTCGGGAGCATGCAGCAATCCTGGACGGCCGCATCGGTTTTGGACTGGCTGGGCTGAGGATCAGAACAGATCCCAGTGCAGCACACGGGAAGTGAGCAGCACCAGGCCGAGCGAGACGCTCGCCACCACGACCAGGCCCGCGATGGCGACCAGCAGTGGCCGCCAGCCCGCGCGGGCCAGTTCGCGCAGATCGGTGTTGAGGCCGACGCCGGCGAAGGTGAGCAGGAACGCCCAGCGGGAGACGTTCGCCAGATTCGTCAACTGCGCCTTGCTGATCCAGTGCAGGGTCGCCAGCGCCGACACCGCGAGGAAACCGAGCACGAACTTGGGGAACTTGGCCCAGACGAAGGCCGCCTTGGCGCGCACGCCGGTGGCGATCCGATCGGCCTCGCCGCGCGACGCCCAGTACGCGGCGAAACCGAGCACCACGAAACCGATGAGCGCATTGCGGGTGGACTTGACCAGCACCGCGACCTTGCCCGCGGCATCGGAGTAGGCGTAACCGGTGGCGGTGGTCTCGGCGGTATTGTCCACCGCCAGACCCGCCCACAGCCCGAACTCGTTGTCGGTCAGGCCGATCGCGTGACCGATGGCGGGCAGCGCGAACAGCGACACCGCGCCCAGCGCCAGAATCGCGGCGATGGCGTAGCTGACCTCGGAGTTCTTGGCCCGGATGGAACCGCGCGTCGCCACGATGGCGGAGACGCCGCAGATCGAAGTGCCCACGGCCAGTAGCGATCCCAGCTTGCCGGAGAGCCCGAGCAGCCGCGCCACCAGCAGGATGATCGCGCCCGCCGCCGTCATATCGATGAGGATCAGGATGAAGCTGCTCCCGCCCAGCTTCGCCACGTCGCCGAGGACGAACCGCGACCCCAGCGCGACGATGCCGACCTTGAGCCAGAATTCGTAGCTGCCGACGCCGGGTTTGAAAATCCGGTGCACACCAATGGTATTGGCGATGATGAGCCCGAAAATAATGGCCCACAGGACGTATTCGATATCCGGGAACCGCCAGCCCTCGTGATGGGCCAGCTTGTTCACATAGATCTGGGTGTACTTGGCCGCCACGCCGACCGCGGCGAGCAGCAGGATGCCGGGCAGCAGTTCGAGCAGCTTGCGCGGTCCGCTCGTCACCGCCGTAACGCCGGCAGGTCGGTCCTTCGAGATATCCACAGTGCTCACAGGGTCACCACGGAATCTTGGGGAGAACACCGGCCACGGCGGCCAGCACGATGGCTCCGGCGAACAACACCGATCCCCAATCGGCATCGATGCGGGTGAGCCAACTCGACGGCTCGGATTGCGATTCAGAACTCATGGGCAGCATGGTCTGCGGCGGGGGCGGACCGCGGAAGCAATGGACTCAGCCTGATTCGAGTCCGCAGAATGGCAAATTTATAGCGAATGTCACAGGCGTGGCTCCCGTCGAATCAAAGGCATTCGACCTAGCGTTTTTGTGCATGACGCGACATAGCCTGATGAAAGCAGTCGTTTTCGCGGCTACCGGCATCTTCTCGGCAACGTCAATGGGTGTGGCTTCGGCCGACGTCACCGGGCCGGATGTGGCGTCCTGGCAGCATCCGGGCGGGCAGCCCATCAACTGGTTCGCGGTGCGGAACGCGGGCCACACCTTCGCGATGGTGAAGGCCACCGAGGGATTGAACTACGTCAATCCGCACTTCATCCCGGACAGCCTGGCCATGCGGGCGGCCGGAGTCGCCCGGGGCACTTATCATTTCGCGCGGCCGGCGCTGCCGCCCGAACCGCAGGCGGCGCTGTACGCCGCGATCGTGCTGGGACAGAACGGTCTGCTCGACCTGCCACCGGTGCTCGATATGGAGGACTCCGGCGGGCTGCCCCCGGACGCGCTCATCGACTGGACGCATCGGTACCTGAATACCGTGCAGGCGCTGACCGGCCGCGTGCCGATCATCTACACCTATCCGCGCTTCTGGCAGACGGCGATGGCCGACAGCAATCAATTCACCCGGTACCCGCTGTGGATCGCGGATTACCGCGGCAATGACGAACCGGAGGTGCCCGGAGGCTGGCCTGCCTGGACCTTCTGGCAGACCAGCGACTCCGGTCAGATCCCGGGCATCGCGGCAGGCGTCGACCTCAACGTCTACAGCGGCGCCCAAGGCGATTTCGGCGCCTACGCCAACATGCCGTTCAGCGGCAGCGGACGCGGCAGCAGCTAGCCCCCTCGGGTCAGACCCCGATCTGGCCGTTGCCCGACTTCCAGACGACGACCACGGCCGGGCGCGGCTGCGAGGTGCCGCCGTCCGGCCAGTGCGAACCCGGCTTGTCGGCGCTCGCGCCCTCCAGCTCACCCGGATGCTGCACGCAGACCATGACCCGATCCTTGGTGACGATCGGCCCACAGGTCTCCGCACCGATCGGCACGGTGAGGAACTGCTTGGTCTCGCCGCGCTTCTCACCCTCGAGGGTCACCGAGAACAGGCCGTCGTTCGACTTGAGCGCGTTGCCGTCGGTGGAGATCCACAGGTTGCCGTGCGGATCGAAGGCCAGATTGTCCGGGCAGGAGATGGCGCTGACCTTGTTCTTGTCGAAGCCCGCGAAATAGGTGTCGGCGGTCTTCGGATCACCACAGACCAGCAGCAGCGACCAGGTGAAGTCGGTGCCCGCGTGGTTGTCCACCAGCTCCAGGATCTGCCCGTTCTTGTTGGTGTTGCGCGGGTTCGCCTCGTCCACGCCGGGCTTGCCCTCGGCGCCGCGGTTGCTGTTGTTGGTCAGCGCCACGTACACCTTTCCGGTGAGCGGGTTGGGCTCGAAGTCCTCGGGGCGGTCCATCTTGGTGGCCCCGACCTTGTCGCCGGCGAGCCGGGTGAAGACCGCGACCTCTTCGGCGGTCATGCCCTCGACCAGCGACTTGCCCTTGCCGTCGGCGCCGGTCTGGAGCAGCGGAATCCACTGGCCCTTACCGGTGAAGCCCTTGTCGGACGGGACCTTTCCGCTGCCGTCGATCTGGCCCGCGTGATCGCCGGTCAGCTTGGCGACATACAGCGTGCCCTCGTCCAGGATGGTCATGTTCGCCTTGCGCGAGGCGGCGGTATTGCCCGACTGGATCTTCTTGGCGGACACGAACTTGTACATGTACTCGAACCGCTCGTCATCGCCCGAGTAGGCGACGACGGTGCCGTCCTTGGTGACGTAGATGTTCGCCGACTCGTGCTTGAACCGGCCCATGGCCGAATGCTTGACCGGGGTGGCGGTGGGATCCCACGGATCCACCTCGATCACGTAGCCGAAGCGGTTGGCCTCGTTGGGCTCCTGCGCGGTATCGAAGCGCTTGTCGAAAGTCTCCCAGCGGCGCGGCATTTCACCCTGGCCCGCACCCGGGTGGCCGAGACCGTAGCGCTTGCCGCGGGCCTGGCCGGTCGGGTCGGCGATGACGCCGCCGAAGTACTGGTTGAAGTTCTCCTCGCCGGAAAGTACGGTGCCCCACGGGGTCACACCGCCGGAGCAGTTGTTGAAGGTGCCCAGCACCTTGGTGCCGGTCGGATCGACCGAGGTCTTGAGGAAGTCGCTGCCCGCGGCCGGACCGGTCACCTTGAACTCGGTGGTGCCGGTGATGCGGCGGTTGTACTGGCCCATGACCGGGGTGAGCTTGCCGCTGCCGGATTCGCCCTTGACCTCGACCACCGAAAGCCCGTGCGCGGCAATGGCGATCTCGAACTGCTCGCGGGTCGGCGCGTCCGGGTTGTAGCCCAGGAACATGGCCGGTTCGGTGGTGTACTCGTGGTTCACGACCAGCAGGAACGAATTGTCCTTGCCCTCGATGGGCAGCAGCGCCGCGTAGTCGTTGTTGAAGCCGAACTGCTTGGCCTGCGCGGCGGCGGTCTGCTTGGCGAAGTCGAACTTGGGCGCGTCGGCGACCACCGGGTCGCCCCAGCGGATGACCACGCTCTGCTCGTAGCCCTTGGCGGTGACCAGGGCGTCTTCCTTGTTGGGCGCGACGGCTTCGAAGTCGGTGCCGATACCCGTGCCCGGGTTGGCCTCGGCGGCGTCGGCCTTGTCGTCACCGCAGGCGGCGAGCAGGCTGCCGGTGCCGGCGGCCAGCACCAGCGCGGCACCGCCCTGGAAGACGCGGCGGCGCGAGATCGCGGCGACGATATCTCCGAAGTAATCACCGGCGGAGGTGTTGGGGACCTCGTGGAAGCACGCGTTGCCGCACTTGTACTGGCAGGTCACGCTGGAACGCGACGAGGCGCCGTCGTGCTTCACGAAGAGACTGAGGGGTTTGAGGCTCACTGCATGCTCCCGGTTCGGTCGGTCGGGCGCACCGTAACCAGGCCAGGAGAGACGCAGGGGACGAGAAGGTGAACAAC
The DNA here is from genome assembly GCF_001612945.1 of Nocardia inohanensis NBRC 100128. Classification (GTDB taxonomy): domain Bacteria; phylum Actinomycetota; class Actinomycetes; order Mycobacteriales; family Mycobacteriaceae; genus Nocardia; species Nocardia inohanensis. The sequence goes on along the minus strand of NZ_BDBK01000015.1, from coordinate 220,300 downwards.
CGACCAATTAGGTAGCCCTAAGTTAGCCGGTCGTGCGCTCGTCTACAGCACTTGCGAAAGGAACTGGCGCAGGCGCGGGGTCTCGGCATTGTCGAAAAGCTGATCCGGCGTGCCGGTTTCGACCACCTGACCATGATCCATGAACACCACCCGGTCGGAAACCGAACGGGCGAAACCCATCTCGTGGGTGACCACGATCATCGACATACCGCCGCCGGCCAGCTCCGACATCAGCGCCAGCACGCCCTTCACCAACTCCGGGTCCAGCGCCGAGGTGGCCTCGTCGAAGAACATCACGTCCGGTTTCATGGCGAGGGCGCGGGCGATCGCCACCCGCTGCTGCTGGCCGCCCGACAGATTCGCCGGGCGCGCATCGGCTTTGCCCGCGAGCCCGACCGTCTCCAGTTGCTGCACGGCTAACATGCGGGCCTGCTCCTTGGACAACCCGTGCAGTTTGCGCGGGCCGATCGCGATATTGTCGGCCACCGTCATATGCGGGAACAGATTGAAATGCTGGAACACCATGCCGATGCGCTGACGCAGGCGATCCGGGTTGTCCTTCAGCACCGATTCGCCATCGAGCAAAATGTCGCCCCTGTCGGGCTCGTGCAGGCGGTTGAGCACCCGCAGCAGCGTCGACTTGCCCGAACCCGACGGCCCGATGACCGTGGTGGTCTTGCCCGCGTCGACCTGGATGTCCACGCCGCGCAGAATCTGATTGCCGCCCAGCGTCAGGTGCAGATCGGTAGCGGTGAGGGAGGCACTCATGCTCCACGCCCTTCCGTGACGACCGCCTGCTCGATGGGTTCGGCGGGATTCTCGGGACGGCCGGTGCGCAGCCGCTTGTCGATGTAATTGACCAGGTGCGTCAGCGGCACGGTCAGCAGCAGGTACACCAGACCGGCCGCCACCAGCGGAGACAGATTTCCGGTCTGCGCGTTCAGGTCCCGGCCCACCGCGAACAGTTCGCGCTGCGAGGCCAGCAGACCCAGGAAGTAGATGAGCGAGGAATCCTTGATGAGCGCGATGAACTGGTTCATCAGCGCGGGCAGCACCCGGCGCACACCCTGCGGGATGATCACCAAGGTCATGGCCTGGCGGTAGCCGAAGCCGATGGCGCGGGCCGCCTCCATCTGACCGGCCTCCACGGACTGGATGCCGGAGCGGAAGATCTCACCGATATAGGCCGAGGCCAGCAGGGCCAGGGCGACCGCGCCCAGCCAGTACGGGTTGTTGCCGGTGACGCCCTTGACCACCGGGCCGATGCCCAGGCCGATCAAGAGGATGATCACCACGGCGGGCAGGCCGCGGAAGATATCGGTGTAAATCCGTGCGGGCCAGCGCAACCAGCGGGTGCGGGAGATGCCCGCCACCGCGAGCAGCATGCCCAGCACCGTGCCCAGCGCACCCGAAACCAACGCCAGGATCAGGGTATTCGGCAGGCCGGTCTTGATCAGGTCGGGAAAAGCCTTGCGGTACAACGACCAGTCGAAGAACGTGTCCTTCAGCTGCTGGAGCGTGGACTTCGGCTGGACGGCGGCGCTGTCCGGCTTGTCGCCCGCGTGCTCGGCGGCGATCTTCGCGAAGTCCGGGAGCTGTGGGGCGGCAACCGCTTTCGAGCCCGGTTTCCAGCCCGGCGGCAGTTCGCGCGGGACCCAGTCCTCGTACAGCTTGGCGTAGGTGCCGTCGGCGATCACCGCGTCCAGGCCGGAGTTCAGCGCGTCGATCAGCGGCTGATTGTCCTTGCGCACCGCGTAACCGACGAAATTGTTGACGCTGAAGGTGTTCTCGATGATCGAGGTCGGATCGCCCGGCTTGATCGCGCCGATGGCCTGCTGCGACGGGGCGACCCAGGCATCGATCTGACCGGACTTCAGGTTCGCGTAGGCGGTGTTGTAGTCGGGGAACTTCACCGGATCCAGGTGCAGTTCATTGACCACGTACTCGTCCTGCACGGTGCCCTGCACCACGCCGATCCGGCTGCCCGGCTTCAGATCCGCGAAGCCCTTGATGGCCGAGCCGTTCGGCACCACCAGCGAGAAGTAGCCGAAGTCGTAGCCGTTGGTGAAGCCGACCAGCTTGCGGCGGGCATCGGTGGTGGTGATGCTCGACGAGCCCGCGTCGAACCGGTTGTTGGCGACCTGGGCCAGCAGACCCGCGAACTCGGTGCCGGTGAACTCCACCTGCAAACCCAGCTTCGCGCCGATGGCCTTCAGCAGTTCGTTGTCGAAACCGGTGAACGCGCCCTTGGAATTGACGCAGATGCTCGGCGGGGCATCGGAGAGGGTGCCGACGCTGAGCTTGCCCGGGGTCAGCAAGCCCAGCTTGCTCACGTCGATCTGGTTCAGCGGCACCGTGGACGCGGTCGTGAACCGATCCGCGCCCGCGGCTTGCTGACCCGTAGCCAGATTGGTGGGCGCGGCACTGGCGGCGGCCACGCCCGGAGGTGAGCAAAGATCACCACTGGTGGGCGCGGCGCTGCTCACCCCCGCGCCCAGCGTCATCGTGCCGAGCAAGGTGGTCAGCAGCACTCCCGCGACCGCCAGGATGCGGGGCTGCCGCCGGGATCGCCGGGGCGCTGCCGAGCGCAAGGAAACCATGACAAATCACCCTAGTGGGGGTGAGCTGCGATTCCAGTGTTGCGGTCAGCGGGATTCGGTGAGAATCACATTCGATTCAGAGCGAGTCGCGCCAGTGCACGGCTTCGGCGACCTTGGTCAGGTCGTAGTCCGGGCCGCCGGTCCCCACCGTGAACAGGGTCGCACCCGCAGCCACGAAATCGGGCGCGTCCGCCACGCCCGGCCAGGCCACCGACTTCTCGATGGCGGCGACATCGGTGCCGACCTCGTCGCAGTGTGCCGACAGGATGCTCGACTTGGCCTTCAACGCGTCCAGGTCGGCGAAGCTGTGCCAGATCGAGGCGTACTGGGCGACCAGGCGCAGCGTCTTCTTCTCGCCACCGCCACCGATCAGGATGGGGATATCGCGCACGGGCTGCGGGTTCAGTTTGGCCAGCCGGTCGGTGAGCCGGGCCATCGAGTCCTTGAGCAGCGCGAGACGGCTTCCCGCCGTACCGAATTCGTAGCCGTACTGGTCGTAGTCCTTCTTGAACCAGCCCGCGCCGATGCCGAGGATCAGGCGGCCGTCGCTGATGTGGTCGACGGTGCGGGCCATATCGGCCAGCAGATCCGGATTGCGGTAGCCACCGCCGGTGACCAGCGCACCCAGCTGCACCCGCTCGGTCTGCTCGGCGATCGCGCCCAGCATGGTCCAGCACTCGAAGTGCGCGCCCTCCGGATCGCCGTACAGCGGATAGAAGTGATCCCAGTTGAAGACGATGTCCACGCCCAGATCCTCGGCGCGACGCACCGCATCGCGAATCAATCCGTAATTGGGGGCGTGCTGGGGCTGCAACTGCACACCGATGCGGATCGGATGGCTCATGCGCACTCCTTTATCGACTGAAAGCAACGGGCGATCGACACCCCGCCCATTCTGCCCCTCGGCTAGTCTCTTCGCCGACCCTCGAACTCGGATCGTCCGGCACGTTCCTGCCGGTGAAGGGATGTGATCCACCGTGGCTACGGTGACATTCGACCAGGCCACCCGGCTGTACCCGGGCTCCGACAAACCCGCCGTCGACGCATTGAACCTGGAGATCGCCGATGGTGAATTCCTGGTACTCGTCGGGCCTTCCGGCTGCGGCAAGTCCACCTCGCTGCGCATGCTCGCGGGCTTGGAGGAGGTGAGCGGCGGGCGGATCCTGATCGGGACCAACGACGTCACGCACGCCGAACCCAAGGAACGCGATATCGCCATGGTGTTCCAGAACTACGCGCTGTACCCGCACATGAGCGTGGCCGAGAACATGGGCTTCGCCCTGAAGATGGCGAAGGTGTCCAAAGCCGAACGGCAGGAACGGGTCCTGGAGGCGGCGAAGCTGCTGGACCTCGAGCAGTACCTGGACCGCAAGCCCAAGGCGCTCTCCGGCGGTCAGCGCCAGCGCGTCGCCATGGGGCGCGCCATCGTGCGGCAGCCGCAGGTGTTCCTGATGGACGAACCGCTCTCCAACCTCGACGCCAAACTGCGCGTGCAGACCCGCACCCAGATCGCGCAGTTGCAGCGCCGGCTCGGCACCACCACCGTGTACGTCACCCACGACCAGGTCGAGGCCATGACCATGGGTGATCGCGTCGCGGTGCTGAAGGACGGGCTGTTGCAGCAGTGCGCCTCGCCGCGCGACCTGTACCGGAATCCGGCCAATCTGTTCGTGGCCGGGTTCATGGGATCGCCCGCCATGAACCTGTTCACGCTGCCGGTCAGCAACGGGACCGTGACGCTGGGCGGGTGCCCATTGCAGCTGCCGCGTTCGGTGGCGGCGGCGACCGGGCCCGAGGTCGTGGTCGGCGTGCGGCCCGAGCATCTGGAGATCACCGGGCAGGGCACCGGGATCGCCATGGAGGTGGACGTGGTGGAGGAGCTCGGCTCCGACGCCTACGTGTACGGGCGCACGCTCGGTGACGGGGAAACGATTGTGGCGCGGGCGGATTGGCGGAACCCGCCGGCCAAGGGCGCGCAGCTCACCCTGGTCGCCGATGGGGAGCACGTGTACTTCTTCGCGCCCGAGGACGGGCGCCGGCTGAACTGAGTGACGCCGGGGGCGTGGCCATCGGACTACTTCCGGTGGGCGCGCCCCCGCTTCCGCCACCAGCTCGGGTTCACCCGCACGCGCAGGTTCTCCAGGGCGACTTCGTTTCCCGAGGCGCTGCGCAGTTCGACCTGGACCGGTTCGCCGGTCGCATCCTCCAGGCGTTGCAGGGGCGGTTCACCGTCCTGGAGGTATTTGTCGCCCCATTGCCAGAGGGCGACCACGGCGGGCAATAGATCCGCACCCATCGGGGTGAGCACGTATTCGTGCCGGGTGCGCTTGCCCTCCTCCTGGTAGGGGCGCTTCTCGAAAAGCCCCGCCTGCACCAGCTTCTTCAACGCGTTCGACGCCGCCGCATCGGTGATGCCGATCCGTGCCGCGAACCCGTCGAACCTGGTCGTGCCGTAGTACGCCTCGCGCAGCAGCAGAATCGCCGAGCGCGTCCCGACCAGGTCCATCGCCTTCGCGATCGAGCAGTCCTCGGGCTTCCACGCGCTCAGATCACCGAGCTTTCCTTCCAATACGGCAGGCATGAGGCACATCATACCCAAGCTGACTTGCCTCGACTATTGCCAGCTCCTACCCTGGCTTTAGAGCGACAAAGTCAGCCGCCAGCAGGCGGCTTCCGGAAGGAATCGCAATGAGAGACGCAGTCATCGTCGAAGCGGTCCGCACACCGATCGGCAAGGGCAAGGCGAACGGTGCGTTGCACGGCGTGCATCCCGCCGATCTGTTCGCGCACAGCCTGCGAGAAGTGGTGCGGCGCAGCGAGATCGACCCCGCATTGATCGACGATGTGATCGGCGGCGTGGTGACCGCGGTCGGTGAGCAGGGCTCCAACCTCACCCGGCGGGCGGTCCTCGCCGCCGGATATCCGGAATCGGTGCCCGCGACCACCGTCGACCGGCAGTGCGGCAGCAGCCAGCAGGCGATTCACTTCGCGGCACAGGGCGTGATCGCCGGGGCCTACGACATCGTGGTGGCCGGTGGCGTGGAGTCGATGAGCCGGGTTCCCATGGGCGCCAACCTGATCGGCGCGGACGACATCGCGGGCGTCGGCTTCGCCGAACGCTACCCCGAGGGCCTGGTCCCCCAGGGCATCAGCGCCGAACTGATCGCCGCCAAGTGGGGCCTCACCCGCACCCAGCTCGACGAATTCGCACTGAGCAGCCACGAAAAAGCCGCCGCCGCAACCAAGAACGGCCTCTTCGACGCCGAACTCGCCCCCTTGAACGGGCTGACCGCCGACGAAGGTATTCGCACCGGCAGCACCCTCGACAGCCTCGCCGCCCTCCGTCCCGCCTTCTACAGCGAGGACATGGCCGCCCGATTCCCCCAGATCGGCTGGAACATCACCGCCGCCAACGCATCCCAGATCAACGACGGCAGCTCGGCCACCCTCATCATGACCAGCGAACGCGCCGCCCAACTCGGCCTGCGCCCCCTCGCCCGCCTGCACAGCTTCGCGGTAGCCGGCGACGACCCGCTGTTGATGCTGACGGCCGTCATCCCCGCCACCCGCAAAGTCCTGCAACGAGCCGGCCTCGACCTCTCCGACATCGACCTGTTCGAAGTCAACGAGGCGTTCTCCTCCGTGGTCCTGGCCTGGGCGCAAGACACCGGCGCCGACCTGTCCAAGGTGAACGTGAACGGCGGCGCCATCGCCCTCGGCCACCCCCTGGGCGCATCAGGCTCCCGCCTCGCCACCACCCTCGTTCACGCCATGCAGGACCGAGGCGCCCGCTTCGCCCTCCAAACGATGTGCGAGGCAGGCGGCCTGGCCAACGCCACCATCTACGAACGGCTCTGAAGTCGAGTGGCACACCAGTGCGAAGATTCGTCCGAATCCGCCGCGCTGGTGTGCCACTCAACCGGGTTTCCCTGCGGCGAGGAGCGCTACGAGGAGGCCCAGCACCCACGAGAGGGCTACCAGGGGGAAGACGAGTAGCGCTGTGGGCCACGAGCGCTGGCGGAATTGGACTTCGCGCAGGATCCACAGGGGGACGACCATCAGGGTGATGGCGATGCCCGCCCAGCCGATGGCGTAGGCGAGCGGCAGGTGACGGGAATCGGCCGGCGCGTGCAGCAGTACCGCGTACTGCGGTACGAGAAGCGCTGCGAACCAGCCGAATCCAGCACCCAGTAGGTAGATCAGCACGGCAACGGTCAGGTCGATCGGCCGGATCGGCGGCCGTCCATACTCCGCCATACCTCCGGGATGCCCAGCGCGAGGCGATTCAGTCCGCGATCGCGCTGGTCACCAGCACATGGCCCGCCGCGCCCGCGACGAGGATCACCGGTACCGCGATCGCCAGCGCCAGCCAGGGCCGCTTACGACCGGTCAGCGCCGCCACCGAGGTGATCACCAGGCCGGTGATCAACGCCAAAGACATGCCGCCACCGGCGATCACCAGACCCCATAAGGCCGAGCTCGGCGGCCGCACCAGAACACACTGCACCGAGAAGTCCTTCTTCGCGGTGCACCGGTTGTGCACCAGGTCGAAAATCTTCCCGAACAGGTCGTATCCGAATCCGAACATGGCGACCACCGCCACGAGGAACACCCCACCGCCGATCCCCAGATCGACCATGCTCAGTCCCCGCTTCGACGCGGCGGCCCCACTCGCCGCGCCCCCGTCGTACTCGCTCATGCTCCCCTTGCTCCCCGAACCGGTAGCACTCGCAACCGATCCCGCGTCCCCGTCGAGCCCACGTCCGGTCCCGGCCGCCGCCCACTCGCCGGTATTCGGCCCGGCCGGATGCGACCGATTCCCAACCGCGCCTGCCGGATTCGACCGATTCCCAGCCAAACCCCCTGGATTCGACCGATCACCGGTCACACCCGGCTGCTTCGGCCACTCGCCCGTCGACGGACCCGCCTGCTTCGGCCAATCACCGGTCGGCGGACCGGCCGGCGATGGCCATTCCCCGCTCGGCGGCCCGGACGGTGGCGGCCATGCGCCGCTGTTCGGCCCGGAGGGCGACTGCGCGCGCCCCGAATCGCGTGGCCCCTGCCCATACGGGCCCGACACCGAGCCCGGATTGTCACCAAACCTATTGGTCGGTCCCTCGTTTCCGAGTCCCGTCCCCGCCCGCCGCCCGCTCTGATCAATCGGCGTCTGCCAGCTACCACCCGGCGCGGAGCCGGCCATCGGCTCGCCGCCGAGCTTGTTCGTCGGCCGACTATCCGGTGAACGATCCACTCCCCCACCGGTATTGCCATCCGGTCCCGAACCTCCAGCAACCCCACCCTGGTTCCGGGCGGGTGCGACATCGGTCGGATCATTACGCCCGATCTCCCCGCGCGGTCGTGATACCGGCTGCCGCGGCCCCCCGCCACCTTGCGCGCCACCGGTCTGCCCCGGCCCAACGGCATGTCCCGGGCCACCGGCATGACCGGATCCACCCGCACCTCCGGGCGCGGGCCGCCAACCCGGTTGATTCGCACCGGGCTGTCCCGGCGCACCGAACGGTTGCCCACCGCCGGGTTGTGCGGAGCCGCCCGGATACTGCGCACCTCCGGGCTGCTGCGACCCGCTGGTCTGACCGGACCCACCCGGTTGTCCCACCCCACCGGGCTGATTGGAACCACCAGCTTGTCCGGGACCACCGGTCCGTAGGGGCCCACCGCCTAGTCCGGAACCTCCCGCCTGCCCAAGGCCCCCGGGTTGGCCTGGGCCTCCCGCCTGCCCAGCGCCCCCGAGCTGACCTGGGCCCCCAAGCTGACCTGGGCCTCCCGGCTGTCCGGGGCCGGCGGGCTGTCCGGGGCCGCCAGGCTGACCTGGGCCGCCAGGCTGACCTGGGCCGCCAGGCTGACCTGGGCCGCCAGGCTGACCTGGGCCGCCAGGCTGACCTGGGCCGCCGGGAAATTGCGGTGCATTCGGTTGGCCGAAGGGCTGGGGTTGCAGACCAGGTTCGGGGCGCGGTCCACGCTGGGGACCGACCGGCGGGTTGTTTTCCGGCCTTGACGGACGGGACAGGTGCGGGCCGAAATCGGCTGCCGCACCACGAGACTGCGGGCCCGGACCAGTGGCGGTCGGGGGATAGGGACGGGCGGGTGGTGGTGTGCCGGGCGGGCCGGGCGGGGTGTGCTGCGGGCCGCCAATGGAATTCGGTCCTTCGTCGGGTCCCCAGGCCGGTGGTGCCGGCGGTTCGGGGGTGCGGGCTTCCGATGATCGATTCGATCGGAGGGTCTCCACGTCTTCCTGACGAGATTCCTCTGGCGGCTTCATGATGTGCGGGCTCCCCCCGGGTCGTTCGACACTCTGACCGCATTTTGAACGGCTCACCGCGCCACCGCCACCCCATAACCAGGCACGCTACGGCGATCGATCCCGCGCACCGCTGGTTCACCAGGCGTGACGGGCGATATCCGACTACTTCGAGTAGCCGGTGCCGTGGTTCACCGCGCGGACCCCGGCCGCCGCACTCGTAGTGCTCAGCGCGGCTGGGTTCGAGATCTTGCCTGCGGCAGCAGATCGCGGCAGAGAGCGCACCGGATGAACGGTGCGCCCGGATCATTGGCGCGATTCCGTCCGTTCGATACGGCACTCGAGCGGACGCCATCTGTCGCGAAACCGATCGCCGGGGGCGGTGAGCTGGGCGAGTAGGGTTCGGGCAGTGAGCGAGAACGGTGGTGGGGCGGAGTTCGGGGCGGCCGTGGTTTACGCGATCCCGTTGCGGACGCGGTTTCGGGGGATCACGGTGCGGGAGGGGATGTTGATTCCCGGGCCGGTCGGGTGGGGCGAGTTCTGTGCGTTTCCCGAGTACGACGATCGGGAGGCGGCGGCCTGGCTGGCTACCGCGGTCGAGCAGGCGACGGTGGGGTGGCCGGAGCCGGTGCGTGATCGGGTGCCGGTGAATTGCATTGTGCCCGCCGTGGGGGCGGAGCGGGCGCGGGAGATCGTGCGCGAATCCGGGTGCCGGACAGCGAAAGTCAAGGTCGCGGATCATCCGGAGTCGCTGGGCGAGGATTTGGAGCGGGTCGCGGCGGTGCGGGAGGCGCTCGGGCCGGGCGGGGCGGTCCGGGTCGATGCCAATGCGGTGTGGGATGTGGATACCGCTGTGGAACGGATCAAGTTGATCGATCAGGCCGCGGGCGGGCTGGAATATGTGGAGCAGCCGTGCCGGACCGTCGAGGAGTTGGCGGCGGTGCGGCGGCGGGTGGATGTGCGGATCGCGGCCGATGAATCGATTCGGCGGGCCGAGGATCCGCTGCGGGTCGCCGTCGCCGGGGCCGCGGATGTGGCGGTGCTGAAGTGCACGCCGTTGGGCGGGGTGCGGCGAGCGCTGGCGGTGGCCGAGGCGGCGGGGCTGCCTTGCCTCGTGTCCTCGGCGCTGGAGACCAGCGTGGGGCTGGCGGCGCAGATCAGGCTGGCGGCCACGCTGCCGGCGCTCGAATTCGCCTGCGGGCTCGATACTTTGTCGCTGTTCACCGGCGATCTGGTCGCCACGCCGCTGCGTCCGGTCGATGGATTCCTGTCCGTGCCGGAGACCGCGCCCGAGCCGGATTTAGAACTGCTGGAGCGGTACCGGCATCCGGATCCGGAACGCGAGCGGTGGTGGCGGGAGCGGCTGGATCGCGTTCGGCAGCTGCTGCCCTGATCACGTCATCCCGGTACATCAGGCGATGCGAACTCCGCAGGAATACAGCGTAGTTCGCAGAAGCAGTGCGGCCTCGGGGCCGATGACGCCGTCGACCAATTCCAGGTAGCGGGCACAGAATTCCGGACCGTGCGGCGCGGTTTCACCGGGGCCGGGATCCACGTGATGGGCCAATTCGTGCAGGATCACCAATTCCCGTAGCGCCCAGGCTGTTCCACCGGCATGCAGCGGAACCGCGAGCACCGAACCGTCGGCTTCGTAATGCGCGGCTTTGGTCCCGGCGCGGGAGCGGACGGTCACCGCCACACCGGCACGATCCCATTGCGCCCGCACCCAATTCAACGCCAGCACCTTGTCCACATAACTCTGCACCGATTCCACCGAAGCGAACCGCCGCTCCACCGGCAGCGTCAACTGCGAACCATGCATTTCCACCGTGCGCGCCCCGAATTCGTCGGCGCGGTCGAACATCCCCCGGACCAGCATCTCCGCGTCGTAGACCCGGCTGCGCTGGGAATCGCGGAGCGTCACCTCTCGCCGCTCGGCAATTGTCCACGCGGCCCGCCCAATTCGCCCGAATCGCCGAGCCGGGCATTACGTCCGGCACGATCCCCGGCCCGCCGCGCCGCCGCCGAATAACCCGCCGAAGCCTGCGGCCCGCGCCAGGTCCCGCGCGCCTCCGAGGTGCGCCCGTAGAAGTCGGTCAGCTCCAATTCCTTGTTGCGCAACGCCAAAGCAGTACCGGCCGCCACGGATTCGGTGATTTCGGCCCGCACCGCCTCGGCCTCCACATCCGCTTTCACCTCGGCCAGCCGTTTGCCGATCCGCGCCGCGAAAGCCATCTGGAAATTCAGCCGCGCGGTCACGCCCGCCACCGGCGTCTGCACCTTGCGCTGCACCTTTCGACCCCAGCGATTCTCGATCACCACCTTCTCGGTGGTCGCCGATTTATAGGACCCCGACTTGATGTACTGATCCGAGGCCCGCACCATCTGGATCAGCAGGCTCGTGTACAGCGCCTCACAGGTATCGATATCGGTGTCGAATCCGTAGGCGTACACGGTGGTCGAAGTCCGGGCCACATCGCAGCGCACATCATTGGCCGCCGCGATCGCCACGAACAGCTGCACGTAGGTACGCAATCCGCGCTTGCCGGGCTCGCCGATCGGAATCACCCGCTGCACGGGCGTGGGCCGCCGCTCCCGGGTCGCGATATGCGCCCGCGCCACCGCCAGATCGATCGACGATCGGGTGGCCAGTTTCTGCGCCGCCGCCAGAAAGGCTTCCGCCTCATGGTCGTTGTCGGTCGATTCCGCTTGCCGCAGCAAACCGCCGATCCGCGTGAGCATCTTGTCCTGAGCCGACATCGCCATCAGCCTAGCGACCTGCGCTACCTGCGCGAACGTGAGGTAGTCCGGGCGTCTCGAACCGCCACCATGTATCTTCCCTTGTGCACCCGGCCCAGTGTGCTGCCGCTCACGTCTCGACCCTGGAGTATCCGCGATGGCTTTGAAGCAGGTCCTACGAACGTCACTGGTCCCACGCGCCGCCGTGGTCATGACCGGAGCCGCGCTGCTGACGGCGACCTTCGTCAGCGCCTGCTCCAGTGACAGTGGGAGCAGCCCCACCTCGCAGAACCTGACGGGCCGCGGGCCGATCACCTACGTCGAGGGCAAGGACACCACCGAAACCGGTGCGGTCAAGCAGCTCGTCGAGCGCTGGAACGCCGCGCACCCGGACGAGAAGGTGACGTTCAAGGAGCAGTCCAACGACGCCAGCCAGCAGTACGACGACCTCAAGCAGCATCTGAACGCCAAGAGCTCCGACTACGACGTGGTCGCGCTCGACGTGCCGTGGACCGCCGAGTTCGCCGCCAAGGGCTGGATCCAGCCGTTGAAGGACCAGTTCGGCATCGACACCTCGACGCTGCTGTCGCCGCCGGTCGCCTCGGCCACCTACAACGGCACCCTGTACGCCGCGCCGCGCAACACCAACGGCGGCCTGCTGTACTACCGCAAGGACCTGGTGCAGGAAGCCCCCAAGACCTGGACCGAGCTGCTGAACAGCTGCCCGAAGGCGCGCGAGGCCGGAATCGGTTGCTACGCGGGCCAGTTCGCCCCCTACGAGGGTCTGACCGTGAACACCGCCGAGGTAATCAACGCCTTCGGCGGCAGCTTCGTCGGCGCGGACGGCAAGACCCCGACGGTGAACTCGCCGCAGGCGCGCGCCGGACTGTCGGTCCTGGTCGAGGCGTACAAGAACGGTGACATCCCGCCGCAGGCGCTCTCGTTCAAGGAGCCGGAGTCGCAGAACGCCTTCGTCACCGGCAAGCTCATGTACATGCGCGGCTGGCCGTCCAGCTTCGGTGACGCCGGCTCCGACGCCTCCGCGGTGAAGGACAAGTTCGGGGTCGCCCCGCTGCCCGGCAAGGACGGCATCGGCGCGTCCACCCTCGGTGGCTACAACGCCGCCATCAGCGCCTTCTCCAAGAACAAGGCCACCGCGCTGGACTTCCTGCGCTACCTGATCAGCGAGGACGCGCAGCACATCGTCGCCCAGGGCGCGCTGCCGTCGGTGCGCGCTTCGGTCTACGACGACCCGGCCCTGATCGCCAAGATGCCGTACCTGCCCGCGCTCAAGGACTCCATCGCCTCCGCGGTGCCGCGTCCGGTGACCCCGTACTACTCGGCGGTGTCGAAGGCCGTGCAGGAGAACGCCTACAAGGCGATCGAGGGCAAGCAATCGGTCGACGACGCGATTATCGGTATGCAGAAGGGCATCGAGACCGCCGGGTCGTAGGATTCTCCCGTCTTGACGAGTCCGTCCCGCAGGAGAAGAGAACCGGTGTCACGTCCTTCGGGAGCGACCGAGGTCGCGCCGCCCGATCTGCCCGACATGTCCACGAAACCCACTGCGTCCCAGCCGAAGCGCCGTACCGGCATGTCCGGTACGGCGAAAGCCTGGCTGTTCGTGACGCCGGTGCTGCTCGCGCTGGCGGTGGTGATCGGCTATCCGGTGGTCCGGGCGCTGATCATGTCGTTCCAGAAGGATTCCGGGCTCGATCCCGCCACCGGCATGTTCGTCGAAGGCGGCAACGCGGGCTTCGACAACTACACGCACTGGCTGATGCAGCAGTGCACCAACAGCTTCGGTGAGACGGTCAGCTGCCCCACCGGCAATCTGGGCTCGCAGTTCTGGCTGGCCATCGGGGTCACGCTGTTCTTCACGGTGATCACGGTGACGCTCGAGGCCACCATCGGGCTCGGCATGGCCATGATCATGGGCAAGACCTTCAAGGGCCGGGCGCTGCTGCGCGCGGCCGTGCTGATTCCGTGGGCCATCCCGACCGCCGTCACGGCGCGGTTGTGGGAGTTCATGTTCCAGTACGACGGCGTGGTGAACCGGGTGCTCGGCACCCACATCCTGTGGACCGTCGACGAATGGCCGTCGCGGTTCGCGGTGATCGCCGCGGACGTGTGGAAGACCACGCCGTTCATGGCATTGCTGATTCTGGCCGGGCTGCAAGTCATTCCGGAGGACGTGTACGAGGCCGCGAAGGTCGACGGTGCGACAGCGTGGCAGCGGTTCCGGCACATCACGATGCCGCTGCTGAAGCCGGCGCTGTTGGTGGCGGTGCTGTTCCGCACCATGGACGCGCTGCGCATGTACGACCTGCCGGCCATCATGACGCAGTCGAATGCCAATACCCGGACCATCTCCATGCTGGTGGTGGATCAGGTGCGGCAGGGGCCCAACAGCGCTTCGGCACTGTCGATCATCACCTTCCTGCTCATCTTCACGGTGGCGTTCCTGCTGGTGAAGGTGCTGGGGGCCAATGCGGTTCGCACCCAGGAAGCACAGCGGGAGGCGCACTGATGAGCAGCAATATGACGAAGGAACCGGCCGCCGCGCCGAAGCAGCCGGTCGCACAGGCGGTTCCGTGGACCAAGAAGCTGGCGTCGGGGCGCGTCTATCTGGGCGCGCTGATCGTGCTGGTGTGGGGGCTCGGGCCGTTCTACTGGATGGTCGTGACCGCGCTGCGCGATCCGGACTACCAGTTCGACAACACGCCGTGGCCCACCCACGTGACGTTCGAGAACTTCAGCAATGCCTTCGATACCAGCCGCGGCAACGACTTCGGGCGGGCGCTGGGCAACAGCGTGATCATCGGATTGTTCACCACGGTGGTCGCGCTGGTCATCGGTGTGATGGCGGCGTACGCGCTGGCGCGGCTGACCTTCAAGGGGCAGTACGTGGTGTCGGGGCTGATTCTCTCGGCGTCCATGTTCCCGGTGGTGGTGCTGGTGACGCCGCTGTTCCAGCTGTTCACCGATATCGGGTGGATCGGGCACTACCAGGCCATGATCATTCCGAATATCTCGTTCGTGCTGCCGATGACGGTGTACATCCTGGCGTCGTTCTTCACCGAATTGCCTTGGGAGCTGGAGGAAGCGGCGCGCATCGACGGAGCGTCGCGGTTCCAGGCGTTCCGGTTGATCATGCTGCCGCTGGCGGCTCCGGCCGTATTCACCACTGCCATCCTGGCTTTCATCGCGGCGGTCAACGAATATCTGCTGGCGCGGCTGCTCTCGTCCGACAAGACCGAGCCGGTGACGGTGGCGGTTGCTCGCTTCTCGGGTAACAACCCGCTGGTCCAGCCCTATGCGGCGATCATGGCGGCGGGCACGATCGTCACCATTCCCCTGGTGATCATGGTGCTGCTCTTCCAGCGGCGGATCATCTCCGGTCTGACCGCTGGTGGTGTGAAGAGCTGAGCCTTCGACTCAGCAAGAGATAGGGATTTCGGGGGCTTCGCCCCCGAACCCCCTACCAGGGCGACAGGTTCCGCCTAGCCCCGAACCCCCTGCCTGGGCGACAGGGTTCCGCCTAGCCCCGAACCCCTTACTGGGGCGGGGTACCGCGTGGGCCCCCGACCCGATTTCCTTTCTGCGGGCGGCGCGCCCAATAGCCCCGACCGGTCGGGTGTGTCCACTAGCATGGGTCGCGCCGCACAGCGCTGTCTGCGGCGTCCCGTACGCAAGCTTTTTCGACGCTCCAGTGAGGAGATGTTCGTGAGCTCGTCCCGTAAACGGCGTCGCAGTGATCCGGCACCGTACGCCACCATGGCTGGCTGGAATGAGCTCGCTACCGCCAATTCCAGGCGTCAACCTTCGCACAGCCGGCCGCGCAAACGGTCGAAACCGCCAGAAGAGCCGTCGAACTCGCAGCGGCCCAAGCGGTCACGCGGGTACCGGGTGTTCCGGGTGCTGGTCATGCTGTTCGCGATCCTGGTGGTGCTGCCCGCCGCGCTGTTCGGACTCGCCTACTGGAGTGCGGAGATTCCGGACCCGGCCTCGGTGCAGACCAATCAGATCGCCACCATCCTCACCTCCGACGGCAATACCGTGATCGCGAAGGTCGTTCCGCCGGAGGGCAATCGGGTCCCGGTGCCGCTCACCGATGTCCCGCAACCGGTGCGGCTGGCCATGCTCTCGGCGGAGGACCGCAACTTCTACACCAATCCCGGCTACTCCACCTCGGCATTCGTGCGCGCGGCCCGCGACAACTTCGCCGGTAAGGAAGACGCGGGCGGCGGCTCCACCATCACCCAGCAATACGTGAAGAACGCCTTCCTCAGTTCCGAACGGACCTTGAGCCGCAAGATGCGCGAGCTCATCATCTCCGCCAAGATGGCCCGCGAATGGAGCAAGGACGACATTCTCGCCGCCTACCTGAACACCATCTACTACGGTCGCGGCGCGTACGGCATCCAGGCGGCGGCCAAGGCGTACTTCGCCAAACCCGTTCCGGAGCTGACCCTCGCCGAAGGCGCGGTGCTGGCGGCCGTGGTGCGCACCCCGTCCGCGCTCGATCCGGAGACGCATCTCGAGCAGCTGAAGGCGCGCTGGGCGTATGTGCTCGACGGCATGGTGGAGATGGGCGCGCTGAACCGCCAGGCGCGCACCGCCACCGTGTTCCCGAACATCGTGCCGGTCACCGAACTCGACGACAGCATTCCGCGCGGCCCGGAGGGTTTGATCCGGGCGCAGGTGCTGCGGGAGCTGCGCGCCTCCGGGATCAGCGAGCAGGAATTGAATACCGGTGCGCTCCAGATCATCACGACCATCGACGCGCGGGCGCAGCAGGCGGCGCTGAACGCGGTGAGCGGGTCGCTGGGCGGGCAGCCCGGTGAATTGCGCACGGCCGTGGTGTCGATCGATCCGCGCACGGGTGCGGTGCGCGCCTATTACGGCGGACCGGACGGTATCGGATTCGATTTCGCGCAAGCCCCCTTGCAAACCGGTTCCGCCTTCAAGACCTTCGCGGTGCTGGCCGCCCTGCAACAGGGCATCACCATGAGCTACAAGATCGACAGCAGTCCGGTCACCGTGAACGGCGAGAAGATCCAGAACGTGGGCGGCGAGACCTGCGGCACCTGCCCGCTCTCCGAAGCGTTCAAGCGCTCGCTCAACACCAGCTTCTACCGGCTCACCCAATCGCTGTTCGAAGGCCCGAAAGCCATTGCCAACGCGGCACATCAGGCGGGCATCCCGGAATCGATTCCGGGCGTGGCGGGTAAGACGCTCACCGAGGACGGCGGCCCGCCGCTGCCCTCGATCGTGCTGGGCGCGTACTCGGTCCGGCCCATCGACATGGCTTCGGCGTACGCCACCCTCGCCGCGTCGGGGGCCTATCGCGCCCCCTACTTCGTACAGAAGGTGACCACCGCGGACGGCCGGGTGCTGCTCGATCGCGCCGCCGACCCGCAGCGGACCGAACAGCGCATCACCCCGGCCGTGGCCGATACCGTCACCCAGGCCATGCTGCCCATCGCCGCCTACTCCAACGGGCACAATCTGGCGGGCCGTCCCTCGGCCGCCAAGACCGGCACCACCCAACTCGGCGACAGCGGCCAGAACAAGGACGCCTGGATGGTCGGTTTCACGCCGTCGCTGGCGACCGCGGTGTGGGTGGGAACCGAACAGTCCCAACCCATCCGGACCCGGGGCGGGGCCGCCATCTACGGTTCCGGCTTGCCGTCCGATATCTGGAAGCAGACCATGGACGGCGCGCTGGAGGGCACACCCGTCGAACAGTTCCCCAATCCCGATCCGCTGCCCGGTTCGCCGCCCGCCAACGCGAACTGGGACATCCTGAATCCCGGCCCCGCCCAGCAGCAGGATCCGGTGGTGATCATTCCGCCGGCCGAACCGCCGCGGCAGGTCGAGATCTTCCCCGGGCTCAGCATTCCGGTCCCCGGCTAGCCCGGATGCCCCCGCGACGCGCCGATTCGTTATGCGCCACCCCCATTCGGGGGTGTGAAGGCGCGCCCGCCACCGCTACTCTTCACCGTGATCCGGTGTTGATCATGTTTGCGCGGCTACCGCGCCCCATCCATGGGCAGCCGCGGATATGGTGGAACCGGCTACCGATGCCAGCGACTCCGGCGAATGGTGGCAGGATGCGGGTGGGAGCAGGGTGGGGTCGGACACAGCACGAGACTTAGGGGCGACGCCGGTGGAATTCAATGTCGTTGAACGCCACGAGACGCTGGTAGCCGGAACGGTGCTACGCAGCCCGGCTCTCGCGGTCGAAGGACCGCGCCGCGCGAAGGTCGAAGAGGCGTGGAAGCGCACCATGGCGCGCGACCTGCCGGGCCCGCCGGCCACCGCATACGTGGATCACGCGCCGGAGATCGGCTCGTACCTGACCCATATCGTCGGCTACGAGTGCAAATCCCTCGACGACCTGTTGCCCGGCGATGTGCTGGCTCGCGTCCCCGCCGGCACCTTCGCGCGCTTCGTCCGCAACGGTGACAACCTCGGCGACACCGTGGTGTCGATCTGGCGCACCGTCTGGGATCTGGAGGCGACGGGCCAGCTGACCCGCGCGTACACCGGGGATTTCGAGCACTATCCGGATTCCCGGACGGTGGAGATTTTCGTCGCGCTCGATACGAGCGTGGAGGGGTAGGGGCCGTGGACTTCGAAATCGTCACCCTGGATCCGTTCCTGGTCGGCGGGCTCACCATTCCCCTGGCGGGGCGCGAGGTCACCGCACGCGACCTGGACCTGGTCAACTTCACCTGGGACCGCTACCTGGCACGCGAGAAGAAGATCGAGCGCGTGGCGGCCTACATCGGCCAGAACGACCACGCCGTAGCGGTTTTGGGCTACGAGCTATCGGACCTGGGTGATCTCGACACCGGAGATGTGGTGACCCGCATCCCGTCCGGCCGCTACGCGAAATTCGTTGTCTCCGACAAGCCTTACGACCTGCTCCGCACCGCCTGGGCCAAGGTCGCCAAGGCCGAGAACGCGGGCACCATCACCCGCTCTCACTCCGCCGAGATCGAGCGCTACACCGGCCCGACCTCCGTAGAGGTCTACGTCTCCCTCGACTGAGTACCAAAAACGAAGGGCGGGGCCGCGATTGGATCGCGGCCCCGCCTTGTTCGTGAGCGAGTACCAGCCCCACCCTCGGGGTTTCAGGGCTTGCCCCTGAGAGTTGCGAGAGTTGTCTAACCCTCGATGATGAAGGCTTCGAGCTGGGCGCGCGCGACGTCGTCGGCGAGCTGCTTCGGCGGGGACTTCATCAGGTAGGCCGAGGCCGGGATGACGGGTCCGCCGATGCCGCGGTCCTTGGCGATCTTCGCGGCGCGCACGGCGTCGATGATGATGCCGGCCGAGTTCGGCGAGTCCCACACCTCGAGCTTGTACTCCAGGTTCAGCGGCACATCACCGAAGGCACGACCCTCGAGGCGGACGTACGCCCACTTGCGGTCGTCGAGCCACTCGACGTAGTCCGACGGGCCGATGTGCACATTGCGGTCGTGCACCTTGCCCGCCAGCGGACCCTCGAGGTTCGAGGTCACGGCCTGGGTCTTGGAGACCTTCTTGGACTCCAGGCGCTCCCGCTCGAGCATGTTCTTGAAGTCCATATTGCCGCCGACGTTCAGCTGGTACGTGCGATCCAGCACCACGCCGCGGTCCTCGAACAGCTTGGCCATCACGCGGTGCGTGATGGTCGCGCCGACCTGGGACTTGATGTCGTCACCGACGATCGGCACGCCGGCGTCGACGAACTTCTGCGCCCAGACCGGGTCGGAAGCGATGAACACGGGCAGCGCGTTGACGAACGCCACGCCGGCGTCCAGGGCGCACTGCGCGTAGAACTTGTCCGCCTCTTCAGAACCGACCGGCAGGTAGGAGACGAGGACGTCGACCTTGTTGTCCTTCAGCACCTTCACCACGTCGACCGGCTCGGCCTCGGAGAGTTCGATGGTCTGCGCGTAGTACTTGCCGATGCCGTCGAGGGTCGGACCACGCTGCACGGTGACGTCGCTCGGCGGCACGTCGGAGATCTTGATGGTGTTGTTCTCGCTGGCGAAGATCGCGTCGGAGAGGTCGAACCCGACCTTCTTGGCGTCGACGTCGAACGCGGCGACGAACTTCACATCGCGGACGTGGTAGGCCCCGAACTTGACGTGCATGAGACCGGGGACGGTCGCGTTCTCGTCGGCGTCCTTGTAGAAGTGCACGCCCTGGACCAGGGAAGACGCGCAGTTTCCTACGCCGACGATGGCCACCCGTACTTCGGTGTTGATGTCACTCATGGCCGATATTTCCCTCTTTCTGTGGTGCCGCCTTCGTCGATTGCTCCGCAGCAATCAACTCGTTGAGCCAGCGCACTTCACGCTCGCTTGATTCGAGACCGAGTTGATGGAGCTGGCGGGTGTAGCGATCCAGTTGCCCGCTGGCTCGCTTGATGGCCTCCCGCAGTCCTTCTCGGCGCTCCTCGACCTGCCTCCGCCGCCCCTCCAGGATCCGCATCCGCGCTTCCGCGGGGGTGCGGCTGAAGAAGGCCAGATGAACGCCGAAGCCGTCGTCGGTGTAGTTCTGGGGCCCGGTGTCCGCGAGTAGTTCCGCGAACCGCACCCGCCCCGTTTCAGTCAGTTGGTAAACCCGCCGCGCACGTCGCGTGGTCAAACCTTGCGGGCTCTCCTCAGCGATAAGACCGTCCAGTTGCATTCGCTTCAGGGTCGGATACAGCGACCCGTAGGAGAAGGCGCGGAACGGTCCGAGCAGGCCGGTGAGCCGCTTGCGCAGTTCATAGCCGTGCATCGGCGATTCGAGGAGCAGCCCGAGGATTGCCAACTCGAGCACCGGGCCTCACCCCCTGACTGGTTCGTTTCAGATCTAACCGATGGATGCAGTTCCAAACTATATCGCGCCGATATATTACGCGCGCACTGAACCGCCTCTCCGACACTTCAGCGGACGGCTGGGAGGCCGTCGGAGTCATGCATCCGTGCCCGCGGTCAGGAGCGAGCCGATTTCGGGGGTGCCCGACGAGTTACCCGGACCGGCGCGAGATCAGTCGTTACCTTGGGATACGCCAAGAGTCTCTCTGGGGAGTGCGGGCTGCCGGTCACCGCAAGTACTCTGGGTGCCGTGCGAATTCAGCGGCAGGTAGTGGACTATGCGCTCCGGCGCCGGTCGCTGCTGGCCGACGTCTACGCGGGGCGGGTGGCCGTGGCGGAAGTCTGTGATGCGAACCCGTACCTGTTGCGTGCGGCCAAGTTCCACGGGCGGGGGAGCGAGGTCACATGCCCGATTTGCAGGAAAGAGCAGTTGACTCTCGTATCGTGGGTCTACGGCGACGGGCTCGGGCAGATGGCCGGCTCGGCTCGCGCACCGGAGGAACTGCTCCGGATGGCCGAGGGTCGCGAAGAGTTCACGGTGCATGTGGTCGAGGTGTGCCGGACCTGTAGCTGGAACCATTTGGTGCAGTCCTATGTGCTGGGCCGCGCGCCCGCGCCGACGGGCCGCCGCCGTTCCGGCACGCGCCGCACCGCCGCCGAGTGAAAGGCGACGAGAACTGCTGATTCGCGGGCGGTGATCGCCCGCGGCGGCACGGCCAGGCCGCCACCACGGGGAACCAGGAACGTATCGAGTAGCTATTGGAGATCCACGCTGTGAATTCGCCCTATGACGACGGACCGCGCGGCGGCCGCCCCCGTGGCGGTTCGCAATCCGGACCCGGTGGTTACCCGCCACCCCGCCCGAGCGCTCCGCCTCCGGGCGCACGGCAGCCGCAGGGCCGTCCCGGTCAAGGACCGAACGGTCCGGTACAGCGTGGCCCGCAGCCGGGCGGCGCGGTGCCGCCGCGCGGTCCGCAACCGCCGCGGGGCCCGCAACCCCCGCGCGGTCCACAGCCCCAGGGCGGGCAGCCGCGCGGCGGCGAGGCGCCGCGGCGTCCGGCCCCCGATCACATTCAGCGGGCCGCGACCTCCGATCGCACCCAGCGCGGCGGCACCGACACCCGGCCGCGTCCGGCGAACGACCGCACCCGGCCGCCGTCGGGTGCGCAGCCCGCGTCCCGGCGGCCCGCCCCGGCCGGCAACGGCAACGGCACTCCCCCGGGTGCGCCGCCGCGTCGCCCGGGTGGCGGCGGTGGCGGTTCGGGCAGCGGCCGGGGCGCGGCCGCTCCCCGCAAGCGCTCGATCTGGCGGACGCTGCGCCGCATCGCCTACACCGGTAGCGGGCTGCTTATCATCGGCCTCTGCGCGGTCTTCCTGATCGCCTACTCGGCGGCCGACGTGCCGCGCCCGGGTGACCTGAAGACCAATCAGGTGGCGACCATCTACATGTCGGACGGCTCCTCGGTGCTGTCCAAAGTGGTTCCGCCGGAAGGCAACCGCACCGACGTCACCATCGATCAGATCCCGCCGCACGTGCGCAATGCCGTGATCGCGGCCGAGGACCGTGACTTCTACACCAATCCGGGCTTCTCGATCGGCGGCTTCGTGCGCGCTTTGCGCGACAATGTGCTCGGCAAGGAGAGCGCCGGCGGTGGTTCGACCATTACGCAGCAGTACGTGAAGAACGCCATGGTCGGCAATGAGCGCTCGCTGACCCGTAAGCTGCGCGAGCTGGTGATCTCGGCCAAGATGGCCAAGCAGTGGTCCAAGGACGACATTCTCACCGCGTACCTGAACACCATCTACTTCGGTCGTGGCGCGTACGGCATCAATGCCGCCGCCAAGGCGTACTTCGGCAAGCCGGTGTCCGAGCTGACCGTGGCCGAGGGCGCGGTGCTGGCGGCGACGATTCAGCAGCCGTCCAATCTGGATCCGGAGAAGAATCCGAAGGGCGCGCAGGAGCGCTGGAAGTACGTGCTCGAGGGCATGGAGAAGGCCGGGGCGGTCACCGCCGCCGATCGCGCGAATATGCAGTATCCGCAGGTGATTCCGGCCGCCGACGCGCAGGCCGACAAGACCCTGGACTCCGGCGCCGAGGGCCTGATCAAGACCCAGGTGCTCAAGGAGCTGACCGATGCCGGCATCTCCGAGCACGAGCTCAATACCGAGGGCTTGCAGATCTACACCACCATCGATCCGAAGGCGCAGCAGGCGGCCATCGACGCGGTGACCAAGAACATGCAGGGTGAGCCGGAGAAGCTGCGCACGGCGGTGGTTTCGGTGGATCCGAAGACCGGTGCGGTGCGCGCCTACTACGGCGGTTCCGACGGCCAGGGCTACGACTTCGCGAATGCCGGTCTGCCGCCGGGCTCTTCGTTCAAGGTGTTCGGTCTGGCCGAGAACCTGGAGCTGGGCAAGCCGCTTTCGACGCTGTACGACTCCTCGCCGGTGACGGTGAACGGCATCAAGATCACCAACGTCGAGGGTGAGCAGTGCGGGATGTGCACCATCTCCGAGGCGCTCAAGCGCTCGCTGAACACCAGCTTCTACCGCATGATGCTGGACATGCCGGGCAACGGCCCGCAGAAGATCGCCGATATGGCGCACAAGCTCGGTATCCCGGAAACCATTCCGGGCGTGGGCAAAACGCTCACCGAACCGGACGGCAGCGGCCCCAACAACGGCGTCGTGCTGGGTCAGTACCAGGTGCGGCCGCTGGACATGGCCTCCGCGTACGCCACGCTGGCCGCCTCGGGCGTCTATCACAAGCCGCACTTCGTGACCAAGGTCGTCACCTCCGACGGCACCGTGCTGCTGGATCGCGGCGAGGTCGCCGGTGAGCAGCGGGTCTCGGCCGCGATCGCCGACAATGTCACCGACGCCATGAAACCCATTGCGGCGTGGTCGCGTAACCATCAGCTGGCCGGGGGCCGCCTCTCCGCCACCAAGACCGGCACCAACCAGCTTGGCGATACCGGCGAGAACCGCGACTCGTGGATGGTCGGCTACACCCCGTCGCTGTCCACCGCGGTGTGGATCGGTACCGAGCAGGGCGAGAAGCTGCGCAATGCCAGCGGCGGCATGATCTACGGTTCCGGCCTGCCGGCCGATATCTGGAAGGACACCATGGACGGCGCGCTCAAGGGCACGCCGAACGAGAACTTCCCGAAGCCGGGCGCGATCGCCGGTCAGGCCGGTGTGCCGTCCTGGTCGGCGCCGTACACCGCGCCCTCCACCACCGAGCAGGCGGTGGCGCCGCCGGTGTTCACCACCAGCCAGATGCCGATTCCGGGCCTGCCCGGCTTCTCCATCCCGATTCCGGGGGTGGCGCCGAATCCGCAGAACCAGAGCCAGCCCAATCAGGGCGGCCAGAACGGTGGTCGCAGCGGTCAGACCCAGGAGGGCGACAGCGGCGGTACCGGTGGCGGTACCGGTGGCGGCACCGGCCCGCTGCCCGGTCAGCCGGTCGCACCGGCCGACGGTGGCGCGGCGACCACCACCGCGCCCAGTGGCGGCACCGGTGGCGGCAACGGGAACGGTGGCGGCAACGGAGGAACGCGCAGTCGGTAGCCTCAGGCCGTGATCGAGCAGGAACTCGTGCCGCAGCCGCCGGCCAGTGACGGGCCGGCCGGCGATACGGAGACGGGTGGGCCCGCCCCCGGTGCCACCGGGGGCGGGCCCGCGCCCGACAATGCTGGGGGGCAGCACATTTCAACGCAGGGCTACGAATCGCCGGCGCCGCTCGCGCGGGATCTGCGCTCGGCCGACGATCGCGACAAACCGAGCCGCACCGATGCGATGGGCGCGCAGCTGGCCGATCTGATCGGCGGCCCGGTGGGCGATCACGCGCTGATCGGCCGCGCTCGTTTCTGGACGCCGGTGCGCGTCATGCTCGCTTTCGCGGTGCTCTTCCTGGCGTTCGGCTGGTTCGGCAAGGCGGGCTGTATTCAGCAGCGGCCGGACGAGAACGGGCTGCTCGGCCTGGATTGGGACAACGGCCGCCAATACGTGGCCATGTGCTATTCGGACACGGTGCCGCTGTACGGCGCGGAGCGCCTGAACGAGGGCGCGTTCCCGTACAAGAAGCAGTGGACCGACATCGACGGCGCCGGCCGGCCGCAGACGCGGTACATGGAGTATCCGGTGCTGTCGGGGCTCTATCAGTACGCGTCGATGGGGGTCGCCAAGGCGTGGAAGGCCGCATCGCATCCGGGCCAGGTGACCGCCGACGGCGAGCGCAAATACTCGGGTCCGCGCCTGCCCGACGCCCTCGAGGTCGTCATCTACTTCAATGTGGTCGCCGTCGGCCTGTCGATGGCGTGGCTGGTGACGGTGTGGGCATCGGCGCGCTTGGCGGGCGCCCGCCGGGTGTGGGATGCCGCGCTGGTGGCATTGTCGCCGCTGGTGCTGGTGCACGCCTTCACCAATTTCGATGCCCTGGCAACGGCTTTCGCGGCCTGCGGGTTACTGGCCTGGGCCAGGCGACGCCCCGTGCTGGCGGGTGTGCTGCTCGGTTTGGGCGGTGCGGCGAAGCTGTACCCGCTGCTGCTGCTCGGCCCGATCCTGATCCTGTGCATGCGTGCCGAACACCATGGCGAGGACGAGGATCCGGCCTGGGGTGGCCTGCGGCCGCTGCGCGCGGCGTGGTCGGCCATCGCGGCGGCGGCGATCACCTGGCTGGCGGTGAACGCGCCCATCGCGTGGCTGTACGCGCGCGGCTGGCGAGAGTTCTTCCGGCTCAACACCGAACGCCACGCCGACCCCGATTCGATCTACAACGTGATCACCTCGTTCACCGGCTGGACCGGTTTCGACGGCGTGCTCGCGCCGGGGGAAGCGCCCAACATCTTGAATGTGGTTTCGCTGCTGCTGTTCCTGACCTGCTGCGCCGCGATCGGCTGGATCGGCCTGACCGCCGCCCGCCGCCCCCGCCTGGCCCAGTTGACCTTCCTGGTGGTGGCCGCCTTCCTGCTCACCAACAAGGTCTGGAGCCCGCAGTATTCGCTGTGGCTGGTGCCATTGGCAGTGCTGGCACTACCGCAGCGCCGAATCCTGTTGGCGTGGATGACGATCGACGCCCTGGTCTGGGTCCCCCGCATGTATTACTACCTGGGCACCGATCACAAGGGCCTGCCGGAGCAATGGTTCACCGGCACGGTAGTGCTCCGCGACATCGCGGTAATCGCACTGTGCGCCTTGGTAATCCGCCAAATCTACCGCCCCGAGCAGGACCCGGTACGCCGCGACGGCCTGGACGATCCGAGCGGCGGCCTGCTCGATCGCACCCGCGACCCGTCCGATCCGTGGCTGCCACCGTTCTGGCAGCCACGAACCCCGGTCACCGCGGGAAGCGCCGCAGGCCGGTGACCGACCGAACCTGAACCAGTGCGCGTACTTCTTCCGCGATCGCGTACAGCCGTTCGGTCTTGGTCACTGCCAGGGCAGGAAGAGCCGGTTCGCTTCGGCGGTCAGTGCACGCTGGAGGAACGGGCCGAAACTGACTCGGGCTACGCCCATTCCGGCGAACTGCACCTTGCTGCCCTGCTCGGGGAATCCGATCGCGTTGACCGGTAGCGGGAGTTCGTGGCAGAGGGTGCGCAGTACTTCGGGCTCGCGGACGCCTACCGGGTAGAGCACGTCCGCGCCGGCCGCTGCGGCCAGACGCAAACGGGTGAGCCCGCTTTCGAGTCGCTCCTGCGGCTCGCCGCCATCGGGCCGCAGGAAAACGTCGGTGCGGGCGTTGATCACGACGTGCACTTCGGTGGCGTCGGATGCCTGCCGTAATTCGCCCACCAGGTCGGCGTGCTCCTGCGGCTCCCGCAGGCGCCCGCCCTCCTTGTGCACGGTGTCCTCGAGATTGAAGCCCACCGCGCCGGCGCTCAGCAATCCTTCGATCAGCTCCGCGGGCTTCACCCCGTACCCGGACTCCAGATCCACCGATACCGGAATATCCACGGCCGCAGTGATTTCCCGGACCCTGGCGAGCACGTCGGTGAACGCCATCCCCTCGTGGTCCCCTTTGCCCATGGAGTCGGCGAGCGGATGACTGCCGATGGTGAGCCCCGAGAATCCGGCTTCCTGCACCATCTTCGCCGACCAGGCGTCCCATACGGTCGGCAGGATCACCGGATCGCCGGGCTTGTGAAGCTCGCGGAAACTGCTGGCTTTCGCACTAAGGCTGGTCATGCTCCGATCCTGCCCCCACCACCGGGGTGAGGGTAGGACCTACGGTGCTCGATTCGTCACAGACCCCGGTCAGGCGCCGAGGAAGCGGGCGAGTTGGGGGACGGCTTCGCCGGGGTGTTTGGCTTGGATGCCCTCGCCGATGGCTTCCAGTTTCCAGTCGGCGCCGCTGCGGTAGACCTTGGCCATGACCATGCCGGTGAAGGGCATGCCGCCGGCGAGGGTGTAGCGGGCCAGTTCGGAGCTGGATTGGCCGTCCACCAAGCGGCAGAAGGCGTTTGCGACCTGTTCGAAGGTGTGGCCTTTGTAGGAGGTGACGGTGAACAGGAGGGTGGTGATCTGAGGGGAGATGCGGGTCAGGTCGACCAGGATCACCTCGTCGTCGCCTTCGCCTTCACCGGTCAGGTTGTCGCCCTGGTGGCGGACCGAAC
Source organism: Nocardia inohanensis NBRC 100128 (assembly GCF_001612945.1). GTDB lineage: Bacteria > Actinomycetota > Actinomycetes > Mycobacteriales > Mycobacteriaceae > Nocardia > Nocardia inohanensis. The sequence goes on along the minus strand of NZ_BDBK01000015.1, from coordinate 193,230 downwards.
CGTCCTTGGAGGCCAGCGAGCCGTAGTAGACGACGTCGACGGGGCTCATATCGGCGAACAGGACCACGGAGGCGTCGAGGTCGATGTCGACGGCGCGGCTGCCGAGCAGGCCGCCGCGTTTCACCGGATCCCAGCCGAGGCCCATCTTGACGTAGCTGAGGGCGGCGCCGCCCTCCTTGCGGAGGTTGACGCGCTGGCCCTTGACCAGGCTGACGGCATGGTTCCTGGGGAGGTCGCGATCGGGGAACGGTTCGGGGGCGGGCTGCTGGAAACCCTGGCCGCCGGGCGGGGGCGGGAAGCCTTGTCCGCCAGCGGGATTGCCCGGCGGGGGCGGATATCCCTGGCCGGGCGGCGGGTAACCGGAACCGGGCGGCGGCGGGTAACCGCCGGTGGGAGCGAACTGTTCGGTCTGGGCGGGCGGCGGGTAGCCGGGGCCGCCGGCCGGGGCGGGCTGCTGGTAGCTCGCGGGCGCCGGCTGGGGCGCGGGCTCGTTGACGTTCACGCCGTGATCGGTGACCAGGGCGGCGAATCCGCCCGCGTACCCTTGGCCGATGGCGCGCACCTTCCAGTCCGCGCCCCGCCGGTACAACTCCACCGCGATCACGATGGATTCGGTGGTGAGGCTCTCGATCCGGTACTCGTACAACGGGTTTCCGCCGCCGTCGGCGACCGTCACCACCGGCGGCGCGATGCGGCCGAAATTGGTGCTCGGATCGTCGAGGGTGATGACCGCGCGCAGCTGCGCGATATCGGCGGGCACCGCGCCCAGCGATACGGCGAGCACGCTCGACTGCCCGGCGCCGCCCGGCTGCAACTGCACACCGGGACCGGTGGGCTGGTTGAAGAAGACGAAATCCGCGTCGGAGCGCACCTTGCCGCTCTCGGTGACCAGCAGCGCGGACAGGTCCGCGGGGGCGGCGACCTGGATGCCGATCACCACATCGTTGACGTTCAAAGGGCCGTTCTGGCCCTTCACCAGTGCTGCGGACAAGACAGACCCTTCGCTTGTCGATGCTGACGCACGCCACTCTAGGTGAAAACTCGGGCACCAGCCGCTGACCTGATCGGTTAGGGTTGCGGCACGTTCGAGTACGAGGCAGTGATGGCGCAGCTGTTCGAGAAATCCAAGAAGGTGATCGAAGCCCATCTCGCGGGGGACAGCCTCCGCGCGATCGCGGGTTCCATGGTCGCCTATGAAGGCAATGTGCAGTTCAAGAGCGCTGGTTTCGGCGGCGGCGACGGGGTGATCGCGGGGCTGAAACGCCGCGCCACCGGCGAATCGCTGTCTCTGATGGAGTGCACCGGCAACGGGCGGGTGTTCTTCGCGGTCAACGGCCAGCACGTCACCGTGGTGAACCTGAACAACGAGACGCTCCAGGTGGAATCGCAGCAGCTGCTGGCCTTCGCCGGGCAGTTGCGCACCAATGTGGCCTTCGCCGGTTTGCGCGGAGCCTCCACCGGGGCGGGCCTTTTCACCACCACGGTCAGCGGCACCGGTCAGGTCGCGCTGCTGTCGGCGGGCGGCCCGCTCATCCACCTGGAGGTGTCGCCGCAGTTCCCGCTGGTGGTGGACCCGGACGCCTTCGTGGCCTCGCGCGGCAACCTGAACCAGTCCTTCGTCACCGACGTGTCGTGGCGTTCGGCGCTGGGACAGGGTGGCGGGGAGGCGTTCTCGTTGCGCTACGACGGGCAGGGCGTCGTGTTGATCCAGCCCGCGGAACGGTGAGGGACCGCTGATGTTCGAGCAGGTGAACGGCAAAGTCGTCAAGGTGCACGCCGGGCAGGGCGTGGTGGCCCGCACCGGGGCCATGCTCTTCTACACCGGCGACGTCTCCTTCGCGCCGCATCAGATTCCGGGCGCGGGCCAGATGGGCGGCATGGGCGGCCTGATGGGCATGGCCGGTCGCATGATGGCCGGGGAGCACGAACGCACCATGCTGGCCACCGGCAACGGCGAAGTCCATTACGGTTTCGCGGGGCTGGAGACCCACATCGTGCACATGCAGCCCGGCGCGGTGTTGCGTGTGGAAGCCTCACGGCTGCTTGCCAATACGGCGCAATTGCAGAGTTCGATCGTCTCGGTGACGAGTTCGGGCGGTGGTGGCGGCGGGCGCGGCGGCGGCCTGATGGGCGCGCTGCGCGGCGCGGCGGGCGGAATGCTCACCGGCGCGGGCATGTTCACCACCCAGTTGTCCGGCCAGGGCAGCGCGGTGCTGCTCGCGCACGGCGGTTTCCTGGAACTCCAGGTCGGCGGCCAGTACCCGGTGGTGGTGGACCCGCAGGCGTTCGTGGCCGCCTACGGCAATGTGCAGACCGAGTTGAAGACGGCCTTGAGCTGGCGCGACGCGGTCGGCCGCGGTTCCGGCGAGGCCATGCAGTTGCACTGCGTCGGCCAGGGTGTGGTGTACGTGCAGGCCAGCGAGGAGAAGCTGTGAGCCAGATTCTGAATCCGATGAATCTCGGTGAGAGCGACAATATTCCGGGCAACGACTACGCCTACTGCATCGACCTGCGCAAGCCGTGGTTCATGCGCAAGGGCGCGATGATCGCCCATTACGGCGAGATGCGTTTCCAATCGCTGACCCACGGGTTGCAGGGCGGCCTGCTGCACATGGTGGCGCAACAGTTCTCGGCCCCGCTCTTCGGCGGTGACTACGTGGTTGCCGAGGGCCAGGGCAAGCTGATAATCGGCGACCGCGGCTACAACATCAACAGCTTCGATCTGGACAACGGCAACCTCACGGTGCGCGCCGCGAACCTGCTCGCCTTCGAACCCGAACTGGCGCTGAAACAATCCATCGTCCCCGGCTTCCTGACCCTGATCGGCACCGGCAAGTTCCTGGCCTCCTCCAACGGCCCGGTCATGTTCGCCGAGCCGCCGCTGCGGGTGGATCCGGAGTCGCTGGTCGGCTGGGCGGACTGCCCCTCCCCCAGCCATCACTACGATCAGCGCTGGGTGAGCAGCTTCCTGGCGGCGGGCGCGGCCCGGTTCGGGGTGACCTCCGGCGAGGAGCGGCAGTTCGATTTCACCGGCGCGGGCACCGTGCTGATCCAGTCCAGCGAGAAGATCCTCGACGACGCGCACCTGGTGCGCACCATCGAGGGCCAGTTGCAGAGCGGCATCACCCCGACCGGATTGCAGCGACTCCAGGGAGTAATCCAGCAGCAATTGGGTACCCAGCAGAATTACCAGTAGTTAGCTGTCATTGCACCGGTGGGCCGCGAACGCGTGGCAGTATCGGGGATGTGAGTGACGGTGAGGTCGAATCCGCCCACGCGCACGAACAGTATCTGCGCGCCTTCCGGCACCCCGCCGTGTCCCGTAGCCAGTTGCAGGGACTGCTCGACGCGGTGAACGGCTTCCTCGACACCGTCACCCCGCGCGACGGCGAGTACGTCCCGCAGGGCGGCTGGGCGCCCGAATCCACCGCGATGGCCTTCCAGATCGGCCGCGCCGTCGAACAGGCCCTGGCCGAACGCGAGGACGCGGAACGGGAACTGGTGCGCCGCCGCGATATTCGCGACCGCCTGGTGGCCGCGCTGGACGCGGTGCTGGACTGCCTGCGCGGCCTGCCCGACCTCACCGAAGCCGAGATCTCGCTGGGCACCACCGCCGTCAACGAGGGCTTCCAGGTGTACGACGACGGTTCGGTGCGCACCACCCCCGCCCAGGAGGCGGAGGCGGATCCGGGCCTGCTGGAGGCACGCCGCGCCGAACTGGACGAACAGCTGATGACCCTGGTCACCCGCCGCAACGATCTCGTCGACGACACCACCGACCTGGTGCGCGAACGGCTGGGCGTGGCCGAAGTGGGCATCCCCTGGGTGATCCTGGCCGCCACCCGGGGCGGGCTCGACGTCTCCGAACCCTTCGAATTCGCCGCCGAACACCTACCCGACTGCGAACTGCGCGACCTCATGGTGCAGTTGGTCACCGATATCGAATTGGCCCGTTCGCTCGAGGACGGCGCACCCGAATAGCCCGAAATCGCACCGCGGCCCGGACTCGAGTGCCAGTCTGGCCCAAGGAATTCGAACCAGCCTGCCGAGGGAGCACCCGGTGAAGAAGCTGATCAACAAGCCCGCCGACGTGGTGGACGCCGCGCTCGCCGGGATGGCCGCCGCGCATCCGGAACTGCGGGTGGACGCGAAGCAGCGGGTGGTGGTCCGCGCCGACGCGCCCGTGCCCGGCAAGGTCGGGCTGGTCTCCGGCGGCGGCTCCGGACACGAACCCCTGCACGCCGGTTTCGTGGGCCCCGGCATGCTCGACGCCGCCTGCGCGGGCGAGATCTTCACCTCCCCGGTCCCCGATCAGATCCTGGCGGCCACCACCGCCGTCGACGCCGGGGCCGGGGTGCTGCACATCGTGAAGAACTACACCGGCGATGTGATGAATTTCGAGATGGCCGCCGAACTCGCCGAAGCCGATTCCGGCACGCAGGTGCGGGCCGTGGTGGTGAACGACGATGTGGCGGTGCAGGACAGCCTCTACACCGCCGGCCGGCGCGGCGTCGGCGCGACCGTGGTGCTGGAGAAGCTGGCGGGCGCGGCCGCCGAACAGGGCCGCCCGCTGGCCGAGGTGGCGCGCATCGCCGAACGCGTGAACGCCGAATCCCGCAGCATGGGAATGGCTTTGACCTCGGGCACGGTCCCGGCGGTCGGGCATCCCACCTTCGAGCTCGGCGACGACGAGATGGAGATCGGGATCGGCATTCACGGTGAGCCCGGACGCCGGCGGGTGCCGCTCGCCCCGGCCCGTGAGATCGCCGCCATGCTGGTCGAACCCGTCCGCGCCGACCTGCCCTTCCGATCCGGCGACCGGGTGCTGTGTTTCGTCAACGGCATGGGCGGCACCCCGCTGATCGAGCTGTACCTGATGTTCGACGAGGTGACGCGGATCCTGCGCGGGCAGGGCGTCCGGATCGCCCGCTCGCTGGTCGGCTCCTACATCACCTCCCTCGATATGGCGGGCTGCTCGGTCACCCTGACCCGCCTCGACGAGGAGCTGACCGCGCTCTGGGATGCCCCGGTCCGCACCCCGGCGCTGCGGTGGGGCCTGTGATGAGCGTCGATCCCGCGGCCTGGATCCGCGCCTTCGCGGCACTGGTGGACGCGCACGCCGACGAACTCACCGCGCTGGACGCCGCCGTCGGCGACGCCGACCACGGCACCAATATGCGGCGCGGGATGGCCGCAGCCGTTGCGGCCCTGAACGATTCGCATCCCGAGACGCCCACCGAGGTGTTCAAGCAGACCGCCATGGTGCTGATCCGCAGCATCGGCGGCGCCGCCGGCCCCCTCTACGGCACCTTCTTCCTGCGCTGCGCCCCGGCCATCGGATCCGGTACGGAGATAAGCGATTTCGCGCGCGCTTTCCGCGCCGGACTGGACGGCGTGCTCGCCCGCGGCAAGGCCGAACCCGGCGACAAGACCATGGTCGATGCCCTGGAGCCCGCCGCCGACGCCCTGGACAAGGCGGTCGCCGCGGAATCCGCACCGGAGGCGGCGCTGGACGCGGCCGTGCTGGCGGCCGAAACCGGCAGGGACGCAACCATTCCGCTGGTCGCCCGCAAGGGCCGCGCCTCCTACCTCGGCGAACGCAGTGCTGGACATCAGGACCCGGGTGCGACCAGCGCCGCCCTCCTCGTCCGCGCCGCACGGCAGGCGCTGCGATGATCGGCCTGGTGGTGGTCTCCCACAGCCGCCCGCTCGCGCGGGCGGCGGTCGCGCTGGCCACGGAACTGCTTCCCGCCCAGCCGGTTCGGATCGAGATCGCCGCCGGCCTCGACGAGCAGACCCTGGGCACCGACGCGGTAGCGGTGGCCGATGCCATCACCGCCGCCGACACCGGCGAGGGCGTGCTGCTCCTGATGGATCTCGGCAGCGCGATCCTGTCCGCCGAAACCGCCCTGGATCTGCTGGCCGACCCCCACGAGGTGCACCTGTGCGCCGCCCCGCTGGTCGAGGGCCTGGTGGCCGCCCTGGCGGCGGCCGGCGGCGGCGCGGACCTCGCCGCGACCGCCCGCGAAGCCGAATCCGCTCTCGATGCCAAGCGCACCCAGCTCGGCGACTCACCCAGGCACCCCCGCTCGGTCAGCGCGCCGACCGAAGACACCACCCAGATCGCCCGCCCGCAAGCCGACGCCGTCTTCGAGGTGACCAACGCGCACGGACTGCACGCCCGGCCCGCCGCCGAACTGGTCTCCGCTCTCAACGATCTGGACGCGGAGGTCCTGCTCCGCAATGCCACCACCGGCGCCGGCCCGGTCCCCGGCAACAGCCTGACCCGCGTCCTCACCCTCGGCGTCCTCCCCGGTCACCGCCTCGAAGTCGCCGCCACCGGTCCCGAGGCCGCCTTGGCGATCGAGCAGGTGCGGACGGTCACCTCCGGGCACTGAAGTGTTCACGACTGGCAGGATCGACCCTCGCCCACTATTGTAGTCGTCAAGACTAAAACAAGAAGGCGGGGGACCCTGTGACCATCATCGAAGAGCGATTCCCGGGCGTGCGGGTCGACGATCGCGTCGATCTCGGGGCCGAGCTGGTCCGGCACCGGATCGGCGGCATCGAACGAACATTCGCGCTGCCCTTGACCTTCACGCCCTTCGCCTCCGCGCAGCCCTGCTCCGCGCGCTGCGTGTTCTGCTCGGAGACCCTGCGCCATCGCGACGCCACGGTGCTCTCGGCCGGATTGCGCCCCGGCACCGGCTATTTCGAGGGCCTGGAGCGGGTCTTGGCGGAACTGCGCGGGCTGCCGTTCGGGCTCTCGCTCTCGGGACTGGAAGCGACCGACGACCCGGATTGGCTGGAAGCGGTGCTGGATCTGCTCGACGCACACGACGGGCCGATCACCGAGCGGGTCCTGTACACCAATACCGCCGGTCTGGCGCGGGAAACCCATGGGGCACGGTTGATTCCGCGGCTGGCGCGCTTCGGCCTGGACCGGGCCGAGGTGTCCCGGCACGCCCGGGACCAGGCGGCCAATGATCTGATCATGCGATTCCGGGACGGCAAACCCGTCTCGGACAACGCGGTGTTCGAACGCACCGTCCGCCAGCTGGGTGCGGCCGTGCCGGTGCGATTGGTCTGCGTCATCCAGCGGACCGGCGTACACGATCTGGCGGGGGTGGAGAGCTATCTCGCTTGGGCGCGTGACGAATTGGGCGTCACCGATGTGGTTTTCCGCGAGTTCTCCCGGCTGGGTGAGCTGTACAAGCCGAACGCGCCGCTGCGCACCATCGCCCGCGACCGGGTGCCGATCGAGGCGCTGCTCGACGAAATATGGCCCGCGGCAAGCGATCCGGTCGCCGGTTTCGCACCGCTGCGGCACACGCGCGGGTACTACTACTGGAACCTGCGCTGCCGCTGGCGGGACGCCGTCGACGTCACCTTCGAAACCTCCGACTACGAGCTCATGAAGGACCGCCATCACTCCGGCACCGTGCACAAACTGATCTACCACGCCAATGGAAACCTTTGTGCCGATTGGGATCCGGAGACCGCCGTGCTGCTGCGCACCGCCGCGTGATCGCCGCGTATCGGGATGCCCTGCGCGCCCTGCGGATGCGCGGGGTGCCCTACGCGGTGATCGGTGGCCTCGCCCTGCACCTGCGCTACGGCGCGGCCTTGGACCTGCCGATCCGCGACTGCGATCTGCTGCTGCCCTCACCGTCGATCGGACCGGACGCCTTCACCACCACCCTGCGTGCCCGTGGCTGGCGGGTGCGCTCGTGGCAGGACGAGGTCCGTACCCCACTCGATCCGGCGCTGCTGACCGGGCGTTTCTATCTGCGTGCCACCCGCGCGGCCGGGATCATCGACGCCACTTACGAATACGATGCCGTCACCTGGGACGAGGTGCGCGCCGGCATCGACTGGTACGACGGGATCCCGATCGCCGCGCCCGCTCACCTGATCGCGCTCATGGCGGCCCGTGATTCCGAGCAGGACCGGTCACGGATCGCCGCCGTCCGGAAACTGGCGGGTCTGTGACGGAACAGCTCAGTCCGGCAAGCCCATTCCCTGTGCCAGGACCGGCCAGGACTTGTGCAGGTCGTCTTCCCAGTACGGCCAGTAGTGGGTGCCGACCGGGTTGAACTGGTAGGTGGCGGGGATGGCGATGGAGTCCAGTTTGGATTTCAGGTTGGCGGTGCAGCCGTTGACGGCGGCTTCGATCGCCATGCCGAGGCCGAGGTTCACGCCGCCGGTGCTGCCGGGGGCATTGGAGAGGTAGTACTGGATGTCCTCGGGGCGCGGTATGCCGTTGCCGGTGGCGATGTAGAGGTTGGTGCCGCGCAGTTTCTCGGCATTGACCACCGGGTCGTTCTCGGCCCACAGGGGGCTGTCGTCGGGGCCGTACATGTTCTGGGTGCTACCGCCGGACCAGGTTTCGACCACGAACTTCACGAACTGGCGGCCGATGGGGTCGGCGATCTGGGCACAGCCGCTGTAGGCGGCGACGGATTTCCACAGGCCGGGTTTCGCTTCGGCCAGTTGCAGGACCGAAGTGCCGGACATGGAGACGCCGGCCAGGGCGTTCAGGCCGGTGGAGTTCAGTTGCCGGTCCAGCAGCGGGGGAAGCTCCTCGGTGAAGAAGGTCTTCCACTTGTTGACGCCGAGCTTGGGATCCGGGCGCAGCCAGTCGGTGTAGTAACTGCCGCGGCCGCCGATGGGCAGGACGACATTGACGGGCTTGTCGGCCAGCCATTCCAGGGCGGTGGTCTGGCCCTGCCAGCTCGCTTCGCCTTCACCGGCATCGAGACCGCTGAACATGTAGAGGTTCGGGGCGGGGCGGGATTCGTCGGCCGGACGCTGCACGTCGACCACGATCTCCTTGTCCATGGCCGCGGAGTACACCTTCAGATGCCAGGTGCGGCCGTCCTTTTCGACCGAGGTGATGGCCGAGGGCTTGGCGGGGTCCGCGGTGGCGGCGCTGCCGAGAGCTGTCACGGCGAGCGCGGCGGTGAACACGGCCGCGGTGACACGACGCATGGTGGATTTCATCAGGCGGCCACCTCCGGGGTCGCGTTGTGGAACCAGTCGAGGATCTCCTCCGCGGCGAGAATGCCGGCCGCACTGGTGATGGTCAGGTTGGGCGCGGTCCATTCGAGCTGTTCGAGTTCGCCGTGGCGCGGGCGGATGGCGGCGTCGGCGCTGCGCAGCATCTCGGCGTCCAGCGCGCCGTCACCGGCCGCCAGCACCCGCGAATCGGGTTCCAGCACACCGGAATCGATGAGACGGCGACGGACCTCGGCGACCGCGCGGCTCTTGCAGACCGCGTTCGGCATGGTGTAGATCTTGCGGCCCTGTTGGGAGGCGGACCAGCCGCGCGGGCGGCACCAGGCGTCCCATTCGGCGAGGAAATCGCCCGGGAGGGTGGCGGTCTCCACCACCAGGTAGTTGAAGAGGTGGTCGGCGACCCGGAACTTCTTGACGAAGGAATCGCTGATGCGGGCGCTCAGTGCCGCATTGATCTGGGAGAGGGTGGCGGCGGTGGTGCGGACTTCGCGATCGAGGTCGATGCGCCAGCGCAGATCGGGCCTGCCGTGGTGCAGGATATTGCCGCCGTTGGTGGTGATGGCGTAGGGCCACGGCGCGCCGGGTAGTCGAATCCGGTTGAACTGCTTCATGGTTCGGGTGGTGGTGGGGACCACCGCGGCGGGCGTGGTGAGCGCCCGCATGCGGTCCGCGGCGAGGCTGGTCATGTAGGAGAGCGGCGCGCCCTCCAGGTGCTCCACCACCACCGTGTTCAGCTCGGGCGTCGCGCCGAAGGCATTGCGGGAGTAGATCATGGTGCGATCCAGGTCCGTCGCCACCAGGACCGATCTGGGCGAGGGGCGTCTTCGGTGCGGCATTACTTCTTCACGTCCTTGATCAGGCCCATGCAGGCGTAGGCGAGATCGGGCACGACCTCGACCGGCACGCCGCGCGATTCGGCGAGCAAACGGATGTGCGCGTGCTCGGGAGCATCGGCCTCGCGGACCAACACCCGCCACGGCAGGCGGCGCAGCAGCACCCGGGTGGTCTCGCCGACACCGGGTTTCACGAAATTGACCGAGGCGATGCCGTACTGCGCGCGCACCTTCTCCACCGATGCCCAGCCCGCCCAGGTCGGGGTGCGATCCGTTGCCCGCACGGCCGCGACCTGCGCGTCCACCCGGGGACGCACGCTGTCGAAGGCGGCGCTCACCCGGTCCAGCAGGCGCGCGGAGACATCGTCGGGGACGAGGTCGCGGTAGTACTTGGCGCCGTGGAAGTCCCGGGGACCGATCAGGGCGTCGTTGAGTACGGTGCGCGAAACCAGTCCGGAGACAGTGGAATTGAGGCAGGCCGAGGCGATGAGGAAGTCGTCGCGGGTGCCGTAGGTGCGCACGCAGCTGCCCGGATCGGCGAGCACGACGAGTTCGTCGTCGAAGTGCGCACCGCCCGCGGCTTCGTAGGCTCGCAGGGCTTCGGTCAGTTCCCGGGTGATCGCGCCCTTGCCGGTCCAGCCGTCCACGAACACGATGGTGGACGGATCATGATGCTGGGCAAGGTAATCCAGCGCCACCGGGTCGATGCCGCGATCGCGGACGATCGAGACGGCGTAGTGCGGAACCTCCAGGCCCCGGGTCGCCAGCCAGCGCCGCATGAGAATGCCCACCGGCGTGCCCGCGCGCGCCAGCGAGACCAGGACGATGTCGGGCCCGCGCTGCGCGACGACGAGTTCGGAGACCGTGGCCACCGCCAGCGCGAGCCGGTCGGCGCTGTCCTCGAGCACCCGGTCGAAGAGTTCCCGGTAGGCCGCGTCCGGCTGATATTCGATGGGCAGCGATTCGGCGTAGTGCGCGTCCCCGGACTGGATGCGCTGCTCGCGCTCGGCCACCTCGGCTTCCAGGTCCACCGCCGAGAGATCCTTGAGCAGCCAGGTCACCTCGTCGGCCGCATAGGACCCGAATTCCGGCCCCCGCAAGGGTTTCGGCAGTTCGCTGCGGACCGCCGTCAGCGCGCGCGGGTCGGCCTCGGGCAGCACGGCCAGCACCACATCCGCGCCGGACGCGGTGAGCACGTCGATCAGCCCGCCGGCGGCGGTGAGCCGGTCGGTGTCTGCCGGTTCGTCGATGACCACCAGCAGTATCGGCGCCTCGGCCGCCGGTTCCGGCCAGGCCGCGTTGTACACGTAGCGCGCCGCGTCCTCACCGGATTCCGGTGCGGTGAACCGGAATCCGCGCCGCAGCGGATACCCCGGCTCGTCCAGCACGTAGGCGGGCGAGCGGGTGGTGGTCTGGTAGCGGGTGGGGATACCGCTGTCGGCGAGGCTCTCGGCCAGCCGCAGCGGCAGGTACATGAGCTCCTCGTGGCCCAGCACGATGACCGGCCGGGGGCGGTCACCGACCGCGCCGCCCCAGGGCAGGGCGTCCAGTCCGCGCCGCAGCGTCGCCGCCGCATCGGTGAGCGCGGCCTCGAAGCCGGTGCCGTCGGTGCGCAGGATGCCGTGCCGTCCGCCTTCGGGAACGGCGGCGGGCCAGGGCAATTCGATCCGTTCGAACCGCCCGCGGACCGCCGCGACCGGGTTCAGCTCCGGTTCGGGCAACGCCTGTACGGAATCGACCAGGTTCGCCGGCAGCAGCGTCTCCCCGGCGGCCAGGCAGACGGTGTCGATGCGCGCGCCCAGGTCGGCGGCGGCCGCTTCGAAGGCCGCCTGGTCGGCCTCGGTGCGCATATCCACCAGCGAGGCCAGCACATAGTGGGTGCGCGGGGTGAATTCGTGCAGCGCCCGGATGGCGTCCAGTGCCGTTGCGCCGGTGGAGATCTCGTCGTCGACCAGCACCATGGGCAGCGAGTTCAGGAAGATCCGCGCCGGCGCCGGCTGCAACAGGTGCGAGGTGGCGTGCGAATGCCCTTCCTCGAACCCGGTGAGCGTCACCGCGGTCGGCACCTCGCGCCGCGTCGAGTGCAGATAGCACTCCGCCCGCATCCGCGCCGCCACGCAATGTCCGAGTCCCGTTGCGGTTTCGGCGAATCCGAGCACCACCACGGGCCCGTCCACCACTTCGCGCACCAGATCGCCCAGCCGGTTCCCGGCCTCGATCACCCGATGCGGATCGGTCGGCAGATGCTTGCCCAGCACCGTGGAGACCAGCAGATGCGCCCGGCGCGGATTGCGCCGCAGCCCGGGTTCGACCAGCGCGGGGATCTCCCACTCCGCGACGTACGAATTGCCGTGCCGCAGTCCGAGTCCCAGCTCCCGGGTGGCCCAGGGTGAGTTCACGACGCCAGCGCCTTCAGCAGATCCACGAACGAAACCCCTTTGTCGGTGACTCCGAATACCTTGGCCCGCAGCAGCGTTTGCCGTGCCCAGCTGCGATGCGGCTTCATCTCGTTCATCTTGTTGCGATACTCCGAGGCCGCGACCCCGCCGGCGTCCCGCTCCAGGATGTCGAGCGCGTCGGAGTACTCCTCATGGGTGACCACCGACAGCGCGTGCACCACCGGCACGTGCGAGGGGTGGATGACGGTCTTGCCCTGGATGCCGTTGGAGCGATCGAGGGCGATCTCGCGCAGCAGCCCGTCCAGGTCCCGGCTGACCAGGTACTCCCGGAACGGCACCGCGTCCACCTCGGCGAACGGCGAGGTGCGCAGCATGGGCCGGAACATGCGCTCGTGGTCGGCGAAGTACTCCCACACCGGCCCGGTGATGGTGAACCCGGTGCCGTCGGTGCGGCCCAGGTAGTTGACGATGTCGGCGATCACGTCCGCGACCACCCGCACGTCGTAGATGGTGAGGTCACGGTCGCGCCGGATGCCGAAGGTGGAGCACATATCGGTGGCTCCGATGCGCACGGCCAGCACCTTGTCCCGGTGCGCGGTGAGCATGTCCTGGATGCGATGCAATTCCGGATCGCGGGTCTGACGGTGCACCAGCGCGGGCGATTCCAGCACCGGCATCCCGAACACGGTGCGCCCCAGCCGTTCCGATGCCGCTTCGATGGCCGCGAGGTACTTCTCGCCGGATCTGCTGTCGAACTTGGGGAAGATGAATCCGGTCAAAACCTTTGCGCCGGGCCCGATCCAGTCGATGATCTCGCCGATGGTGTCGGCGTCGCGCACCCGCACGAACAGCAGCGGATACAGGTCCACGCCCGCGCCGATCTCGTCCAAGGTGGCTGCGGCCTGGCGCTTTCCGTACTCCAGGTCGTGGTCGGCGACGGCGTCCTCGAGGTCGATGACCATGGAGCAGACCCCGCGTTGCGCGCGCTTGATGATGGCGGCGGTGAGGTCCGCACGGGTGGCGGGCACATACAGCGTCGCGCCCAGCGCCATGGCCAGGGTCTCGCGGTCCATGCAGTCGGTGAACGGCTCCGGCGGGCGATGGAACAGCAGGCGTAGTTCGGGTCCCGGCACCTGCCGGTGATGTCTCATGGGTATGCGCTTGTGCAGCGATACGGGAGCGACGTCCGGCCTGGTGGTGATAATCGCGGTCATCGTCCCCCATTTCTCCTACAAAGCGGTCGGTTCTATCTATCGGTATTTCGCATGCGTTCGACAACACCCGCGATGAACGCCGTGATGGCGTCGAGCTCGGAGACGTAGGCCCAGTAGTCGGGATGCCGGCCGGTCAATCCGGCGGCGGCCCGATCCAGGCGGTCGGACTGGGCATCCAGTACCGATCCCCATTGCGGGACGAGACCGCTGTTGACCGCCAGCATCTGCGCGTCGCGCAGTTTGAACCGGACGGCCTTGGCCTTGTCCTGCGGCTTGTCGCGGACCTCTCGCAAGAGGGTGAGCCGGTCGGTAACCGCGTCGGCTTTCTCCTCGGCGATGGCGAGCTGTCCGCGGGCGGATGTGGTCAGGTCAAGCGTTTGCTCCGGGTCGTTGTTCTGCAATGCCGCCCGGGCACGAGTCAGTTCCGCGTCGGCGGCGTCGATGGCGCGCAGGGCTTCGCGTTCATTGTTGGTCAAATCGGACGAACTCGCAGCGTTGAACTCCCGGAACAGGGCCGACAGCGCCGGGGTGATCCGCTCGATCCGATGGCGCGCGGCCGCCAGCCGGGTGCCCGCCGAAGCCAGTGCGGTGGTAGCCGAATGCTGTTTGCCCGGTGCATCTTCCAGGGCCCTTGACAAGGTTCTGGTGCAGGTCTCCAGATGGGTTGCGGCATCGCGCGCGGCCCCCGCACCGGACCCCGCCAGCACCCCCTCGAGGGTGATCAATCCCTCATCCACCGCCGCTGCGGCGGACCGCACCGACGGGTATCCCGCGTACGCGGAAGCGTCGGCCGCCTGCCGCGCCGCCTGCGCCGCCGACCGCACCTGGTTCACCAATTGCGGCACCGTCCCGTACACCGCGACCGCGTGCTCGAGATGCGCCTGATTGCCCCGATAGAAATCGTCCACCGCCCGCGCGGCATCCCCGAGCCGCCGGATCTGAGTGTCGATCTCCGGCTGCGCCACCGTGCCGCCGTCCCGTTCCACCTGGTCCAAGCGTTCGGTCAAGGCCAGATAGGCGCCCGCCGCGTCGTAGCAGCGCGCCCGCACCGGCTCCCAGACCGCCGCCATCCCGCGTTCGGGGAACACCGCCGCCGAGGCCGCCACCGCCTGCTCGGCGATGCTCTGCCGCTTATCCATGTCCAGGAAGGCCGCGGTCAGCGTCGTCCGCGCCTGCTGCACCCATTCGGTGTTCCGGGAGGATCCGCGGAACCACCCGCGTCTACGGCCTGCCACGACCCGATCGTAGGTGACAACTGATTTCGTAAGGATGGGGTAACTCACCGGGGACGTCCAAAATCGGATCGGGTCCTGACCGCAGGCACGCGTGCGAGACTGGCAACGGAACTCTGCCGCGCGCTGAAGTCGCGGAGAGGCGGAAGAGTTCCTGCGAAGGGGTCGCCATTGCTACTAGTGTCGTAGTGGCGGACCCGGCAATTCGGACATGCCGCGAACCAAGAACGCTAGAACGCTTTCCTACGAAAGGGATTCCCGCATGGGTGTCAGTTTGTCCAAGGGCGGCAACGTTTCGCTGACGAAGCAGGCGCCGAACCTGACCCAGGTCGCCGTCGGCCTGGGCTGGGATGTGCGCACCACCACGGGGACCGACTTCGACCTGGACGCGAGCGCCATCGCGACCGGCGCCGACAAGAAGGTCGTGTCCGACAAGCACTTCGTCTTCTTCAACAACCTGTCTTCGCCCGAAGGCGCCATCGTGCACGCCGGTGACAACCGCACCGGTGAGGGCGAGGGCGACGACGAGGTCATCAACGTCGACCTGTCCGCCACCCCGCCGACCATCGAGTCCATCTTCTTCCCGGTCTCGATCTACGAGGCGGACGGCCGCGGCCAGAGCTTCGGCCAGGTCCGCAATGCCTACATCCGCGTGGTGGACCGCGCCAACGGCACCGAGCTGGCCC
The DNA here is from genome assembly GCF_001612945.1 of Nocardia inohanensis NBRC 100128. Taxonomy (GTDB): domain Bacteria; phylum Actinomycetota; class Actinomycetes; order Mycobacteriales; family Mycobacteriaceae; genus Nocardia; species Nocardia inohanensis. Next base: position 177,848 of record NZ_BDBK01000015.1, on the reverse strand, counting down.
GCTACGACCTGTCCGAGGACGCCTCCACCGAGACCGCCATGGTCTTCGGCGAGCTGTACCGCAACGGCGCCGAGTGGAAGTTCCGCGCCGTCGGCCAGGGGTACGCTTCCGGACTGGCCGGTATCGCCCGCGATTACGGCGTCACCGTCTAAAGACGGAGCAACACGCACCAGGGGGGCTCGGGCGTCGGGCCCCTCTACGTGCAAGCATGAACCGAACCCGGCACTACGAAAGGCCCCATTGCGGTGCGTATTTTCGGCCTCTCCATAGTCGTCACGATCGCATCGCTGATCGCGGCGTTCATTTACGGCGGACCAACAGCCTTGGCGCTCTGCGCGATCCTGGGCATCCTCGAGGTGTCGCTCTCCTTCGACAACGCTGTCATCAACGCCTCCATCTTGCAGAAGATGAGCGACTGGTGGCAGAAGATCTTCCTCACCGTCGGCGTGCTGATCGCCGTCTTCGGTATGCGCCTGGTGTTCCCGCTGGCCATCGTGTGGGTCACCGCGGGCCTCAACCCCGGTAAAGCCTTCGACCTGGCGATGAACCCGCCCGCCGACGGCGCGCTCGAATTCCCGGACGGCAGCCCCAGTTACGAGAAGCTGCTGACCGACGCGCACCCGCAGATCGCGGCCTTCGGTGGCGCGTTCCTGCTGCTGCTGTTCCTGAACTTCATCCTCGAAGAGCACGAGATCACCTGGCTGGGCTGGCTGGAGCGCCCGCTCGCCAAGCTCGGCAAGCTGGACATGCTCTCGGTGGTCATCACCCTGGTCGGCATCGTGCTCGCCGCCGAATTCCTGGCCAAGGACAAGGACATCAGCACCGTGCTGCTGGCCGGCATCCTGGGCGTGGTCACCTACATCGTGGTCGACGGCCTCGGCTCCATGTTCCACACCGAGGAGTTCGACGAGGAGAACGCCTCCGGGCCTTCGGAATTGGTGAAGGCCACCGGTAAGGCCGGCTTCTTCCTGTTCCTGTACCTGGAAGTGCTCGACGCCTCGTTCTCCTTCGACGGCGTCATCGGCGCGTTCGCCATCACCTCCGACCCGATCCTGATCGCGCTGGGCCTGGGCCTGATCGGCGCCATGTTCGTCCGCTCCATCACCGTGTACCTGGTGCGTAAGGGCACGCTCTCGGAGTACGTGTACCTGGAGCACGGCGCGCACTGGGCCATCGGCGCGCTGGCGGTCATCCTGCTGGTCTCGATCGGCGTGCACATCAACGAGGTCATCACCGGTCTGGTCGGCGTCGCGTTCATCGGCGCGGCCTTCATCACCAGCATCATCCGCAATCGTCGCGAAGGCGACGAGGACGGCGGTGCGAAAAGCCTGAGCGAGCAGGAAGTCACGCCGGTAGGCTGAGTTCCGTCGCGACCCGCGCCCGTCCCACGCATTCGCGAGGTGGCGGGCGCGGGTTTTTTGCTATCCGATTCCCTGAGGGGGGAGTACGCATGAACCAGCCCAACCCCGGTGGCGTCAACCTGGGCAAGGTCACGCTGTCCAAGGCCACACCGTCGGTGAACCTCACCAAACCCGGTGACAGCCAAGGGGCGATGCGGGTCAACCTGAACTGGTCGCAGGGCAAACGCGGGCTGTTCCGGCGCTCCAATGCCGTCGACCTCGACCTGGGATGCCTCTACGAACTGACCGACGGGCGCAAGGGCGTGGTGCAGGCGCTCGGAAACGCCTTCGGCTCTTTGCAATCCGCGCCCTACATCCAGCTCGACGGCGACGACCGCACCGGCGCGGCCACCGGCGGCGAGAACATGCACATCAACCTGGAGAAGCCGGATACGTTCCGGCGCATCCTGATCTACGCGTTCATCTACGAGGGCGTGCCGAACTGGGCGGCCGCCGACGGGGTGGTGACGCTGTTCCCGACGCACGGCCCGCAGATCGAAGTACGGCTGGATTCGCCGGTGGACGGGTCGCGCTCGTGCGCCATCGCGCTGTTGCAGAACACCGGCGGCGGGCTCACCGTGCACCGGGAAGTGCAGTACATCAACGGTTCTCAGAGCGCCATCGACAAGGCGTACAACTGGGGTCTCAACTGGACGCCGGGGCGCAAGTAACCCGCTAGAGCATGCGGCGCGGCGTGGACATGTGCCGGGCGCGCCGCACCGAAATCCGCGACCAGACCCGTTCCTGCACAGCCAAGGTGAACCAGCCGGCGAGCGCCATCCCGGCGATGTTCAGCAGCAGCTGGGCGACACTGCCCCAGACGGTCTTACCGTCACCGAAGGCCACGCCCATAGCGATATTGGCCGCGGCGGGCACGGTGGTCACCGAGATGAAAACACCCGCCATACCGAGGGATTTGGCCGAGGTGATGGAGAGCACCCCGGCCGCCCCCGCGATCACCGCGACGATGAACGACCACTTGTCCGGGGTGTAGATGAAGGCGGTGCCGGGGCGCGGGCCGTCCACATCGGCGAGGGTTATCCAGCCCAGGCCGCGCGCCGCCAAAGCGGCCGCGATGGTGATTCCGATGGCCACCACGAAGCCGAGCACCAGGGTGCGAATCGCCAACTGCAACAGGACGAACCGGCGCCGGATGAGCGCCACCCCCAGCGCCGCGATGGGACCGAACTCCGGCCCCAGCACCATGGCGCCGACCACCAGGATCTGGGAATCGAGCACGATCGCGATGCTCGCGATGACCGTCGCCAAGGTGAGGAAACTCAGGTAGGTCCAATTCAATTCGGTGTCCTCGTAGGCGCGCTGCCCGACCTCCGCCCACACCACGGCATCGGCGCTGCTACCGGGTGTGCGCAACTCGGCCTGGAAACCCTTGCGCGACAGCCAGGTATCGATCCGCTCGAGTTCGATACTGCCCACCTGATGCACCCGCATGGCGCGCAGCTGCTGGACGATATCGTTCGCGCCCTCGCGCGCGACCTGGGCCATGATCAGGTCTCCGGCCGGGCGGACCGCCGCGCCGCGGAAGACGGCGAGACCGCTCACGGCGCAATCGTCGTCGAACAGGGCGAGGATGTCGTCGGTCATCGTGGCGGGAGCCATGATTCGCAGGTGCAGCATGGGGGATAGTGTGCCGTGCCGCCGCCGGAGCGGCCGGCTATCTACCGGCCGCGACCGCCGGTGTCGCCGGCGCCGGGGCGACCGGGGGCTGCCCGGCTGATTGCGGGGCGGTGCGACGGGCGGCCAGCACCATGCCGAGGATGCCGAGCGCGAGGCCGGCGACGGTCACCGGGCCAACCGGCTGATCGATGATCAACCACGCCATGATGGCGGTGACCACGGGAGTGGCGAAGAACAGGCGGCCGACCCGGGTGGTGTCCCAGCGCTGCAACATGGTGTTGAGCAGCAGGAACGCGGCCATGGAATTGATCAGCACCATCCACACCATGGAACCGGCGAAGCGGCCCGGATCCGAGACGTGGAACGCGCCGGTCGCCAGCGCCAGCGCACCGGCGAAGGGCGCGCTGATCGCCACGTGCACCGCGGTGCCCACCTTGGGATCGACGCCCGGGGTGAAGCGCTTCTGGTAGACCGTGCCGAGGCTGAGTCCGGCCAGGCCGACCAGGCACAGCAGCAAACCGGTGAGCGAGAAGCTGGATTGGTCGACCACCGCCAAACCGACTCCGAGACCGCCGATTCCGAAGCCGAGCCACTGCCGGTGCGTCACCGCTTCGCCGAGCAAGCCCGCGAACACGGCGATCACCAGCGGGCTCAGGCCCTGTACGAGCGAGATGACGGCGGCGCTGACCTGCTCGCCCATCGCGGTGTAGAAGGCGCCGAACTGCACCATCTGCATGAGCAGGCCCGCGATCACGGTGTGGCCCAGCAGTTTTCCGCGCGGCCAGACCGCGCCGGTGGCCAGCGCCAGCAGGATGAGCAGCGTGCCCGCGATGGCGAAGCGGCCGAAGAGCACCAGCATGGGCGGGGCCGCGCCGACGCCGATGATGCCGGCGATGAAGGCGCTGCTCCACATGAGGATCAGCGCGGGCGGTCCCGCTACTTCGAAGAGCCGGTTGTTCATGATTCCTCCCGCGCTAACCATCTTGACCGGTTACTACCGTGGCATCGCGGCGCATAACCTGTCAAGGTGGTTACTATGGCGAGGTGTTCACCTTCGTCAGCGGAAACCGCACGCTGGACTTCATCGGCACCGTGAAGGCCCGGCGCGCCGAATTCAACGACCTCCTCACCACCCCGGCCGACCTGGGGCAATGGCTGATCGAGGCCGGAGTACTGGATACCGCGCCCGAAGTCGGCGCGGAGACGCTGCGCCGCGCCACCCGGCTGCGCGAAGCCGCCTGGCACCTGGCGCTCGCCGAAACCGGTGGGACCGCGATGCCCGCCGCCGACCTACGGGTGCTGAACGAACTCGCACACGGCGAACCGACACGGCTGACCCTGCACGCCGACGGGAGCGTGCGGCGCTCCGGCACGGCGGAACAGGCGCTCACCGACATCGCCAGGGACGCCATCGAACTGTTCGGCGGCGAGGACCACGCGCGGATCAGGGAATGCGGGCGACCGGAGTGCACCCGGCTCTACATCGACACCTCACGCGGCGGTTCGCGCCGCTGGTGCGATATGACCATCTGCGGAAACCGGGCCAAGAGCGCGGCTTTCCGCGCCCGGCAGAGCTAACAGGCCACCGCGGCGCGGATGCGCCCAGACGAACATGAAGAAGAACATCACCAGCAGCGCCGCGCGACCCCACACGCCGAACTGCACGATGCTCTCCTGCATATCGGCATCGTGGCCCTGACCCAGCGCATAGAAGTACCGGAAGACGCCGATCCCGATCGCCGCATCGGCCAGCAGATACACCCCGATCAGCGTCCACGGGATCTCCAGCAGCACCAGGAACGGGATCAGCCACAGCGTGTACTGCGGCGAATGCACCTTGTGGAACAACAGGAATCCACACAGCATGGCGGCGCTGACACCGATCCACGGATAGCGGCCGTTGATGGCATAGCGCTTCCAGCCGATCCACGCGGCCAGCGCGAACGAGGCCAGCACCAGCGCCGGCGAGGCCACCGACACCACGTTCTGGAAGCTGTTCTCGGCATCGGGGCCATTGCCGAACAGCGGCCGAAGTCCCCAGTACCAAATGGAATTGGTGGTGATATCGGCCTGGCGCAACTGCTGGAAGGTGATGGAGGCGCGCCAGCCCTCGTAACCGGCGAAGGCGAACGGCAGATTGATCGCCACCACCGTGCCGATCGCCGCCCCGGCCACCGCCAGCGCACCGCGCACGTCGTAATCCCGCCGCTCCCGGCCGTTCTCGCCGACCAGCACGTAGAGCAGCAAGGGCAGCACGAAGATTCCGGGATACAGCTTCAAACAGAAACCGATGCCCAGCAGGATCGCGGCGACAATTCCCCTGGTGCGCAACGAATATCGCGGCAGGGCGGCCATCACATAAACCGCGGCCACCGAAGTGCACACCACCGGCAATTCCCAATTGTGGAAGGCGTACAGCACCAGCGGCGGCCCGGCCGCCCACAACAGCACCGACCAGCCCGACAGTTTCCCCAGCATGAAAGCGGTCAGCAGCGCGAACGGCACCAGCAGCCAGGCGCTGTGCAGCAGGAACTGCGCGTCATTGTGCGCACCCAGCCCGCCCAGCCACATGAAAAGCCCACTCAGCACCGGGTATTCGACCACTCCCCCGGTCAGCGTCCCATCCGGGGTGATCCCGCCGTTCACATACGGAAACACATGTTCGTTGATATCCCGCCCCAGCCAAAGGAACTGGATATCCGAATAACAAACGTCCGAATCCTTGATCCGATCGAAGATCAGGCTCCGCCCGCTCCCGTCGAACGGCGACCCGGCACACCGCGCCTTGTTGAAATACGCGAACAGCAGCGTGACCCAGCACACCAGAACAGCGACGACTCCGATAGTTCCCGGATCCCGCGGCAGGCGACGGCCGGTGACCGGTGCGCTGGCGACGGGTCGGTTCGACATGGGGACCAATGTAAGCGGACCTCCCGCGTGTCGGCTTCCTTTGGTCTCATCGCGCCCCGAACCCCGCACGTCAACACCGGCGCCGTGTGGCTTTCCCTCCGGCCTTCACGACCGCTTTTCGGCCGCGCAGCAGGCCCATGTAGTCTTGTCGGGTTGCTGACGCAACGAACCCTCCTGCCCACGGACAGTCCGTGGGCCGTTTTCCAGTCCACAGGAGGTGATGAGGTCCGTGCGTCATTATGAAGTGATGGTCATTCTCGATCCGAGCCTGGACGAGCGCACCGTCGGCCCGAATCTGAACACCATGCTCGGTGTTGTCGGGACCGAGGGCGGCAAGGTCGACAACGTCGACATCTGGGGCCGCCGTCGTCTGGCTTACGAGATCAACAAGCAGGCCGAGGGCATCTACGCGGTGGTCACGCTGACCGCCGAGTCCGCGACCGTGAGTGAGCTCGACCGCCAGCTGGGCCTGAACGAGTCGGTGCTGCGCACCAAGGTGCTGCGCCTCGACAAGAAGTAGTCCAGTCCTCCCGCAACGTCGCTCGTAAATCGTCGGTCCCTATCTCTAGGCTGACTGGCAAACCGTGCACTGAACCCGATATCGGGCTGAAGCCGCGCGGCGCGAGCGAGTTGCGGACTGCACCGGAAAGCAGGAGGAACCATGGCCCAAGGCGACACGGTCATCACCGTCATCGGAAATTTGACGGCTGACCCCGAGCTTCGATTCACGCCCGCGGGAGCGGCCGTCGCGAACTTCACGGTCGCGTCGACTCCCCGTGTGTTCGACCGTAATACCAATGAATGGAAAGACGGCGAAGCGCTTTTCCTGCGCTGCAACATCTGGCGTGAAGCTGCGGAGAATGTCGCCGAGAGCCTGACCCGAGGCTCGCGAGTGATCGTGAGCGGCCGGCTCAAGCAGCGCTCCTATGAAACCCGCGAGGGTGAGAAGCGCACGGTGGTCGAGCTCGAGGTCGACGAAGTCGGGCCCTCGCTGCGCTACGCGACCGCGAAAGTCAACAAAACCACCCGTGGCGGTGGCGGCGGCGGCTTCGGCGGTGGCGGTGGCGGCCAGCAGGGCGGCGGCGGAGGCGGTTTCTCCGGCGGCGGTAGCAGTGGCGGTGGCGGAGGTCGCGGCGGCCAGAGTGCCGGCGACGACCCGTGGGGCAGTGCGCCCGCGGCCGGCTCCTTCGGGGGCGGCCAAATGGACGATGAACCGCCGTTCTGAGCAGTACACCTGAATTCGGCTCGCTGAATTCGACTGCGCCGGAACGGCTTTGCCAGGAATCCACCAGGCTGGATTCCCGAAATTACGGAGTGTAAGACCATGGCCAAAGCACCGGCACGCGAAAAGGTGCTGAAGAAGAAGGCTTGCACCTTCTGCAAGGAAGACAAAGCCGGCAAGAAGAACAACACCCACGGCGCCAAGATCGATTACAAGGACACCGCGCTGCTGCGCAAGTACGTGTCCGATCGTGGCAAGATCCGCGCTCGCCGGGTGACCGGCAACTGCGTTCAGCACCAGCGCGATATCGCCGTTGCCGTCAAGAACTCGCGTGAGGTGGCTCTGCTGCCTTACGTGTCCACCGCTCGCTGAGAAGGGAAGGCACAGCAATGAAGTTGATCCTCACCGCTGATGTCGACAACCTCGGTGCGCCCGGCGACACCGTGGAGGTCAAGGACGGCTACGGCCGTAACTTCCTCCTGCCCCGCGGCCTGGCCATCGTGGCCACCCGCGGTGCGGAGAAGCAGGTCGCGGGCATCCGCCGGGCGCAGGACGCCCGTCGCGTGCGCGACCTCGACCACGCCAACGAGCTGAAGCAGGCCCTCGAGGGCCTGACCGGCGTGTCCCTGTCGGTGAAGACCGCGGGCACCGGCAAGCTCTTCGGTTCGGTCACCGCCGCCGATGTGGCCGCCGCGATCAAGACCGCCGGCGGTCCGGTCGTGGACAAGCGCAGCATCGAGCTGCCGAAGGCCCACATCAAGACCACCGGCAAGCACGGCGTCGTGGTGCACCTGCACCCGGACGTGGCTGCCAAGGTCGAGTTGCAGGTCAGCGCCGCCGAGTAATTCGGTCATTCGGAGGTCACCATCGCCTGGCGCGAGGGTGGCCTCCGATGTTGTTTGCGGCCTGTGGATCAAAAATGAAACCAACCTTCCGGGTTGTGTGACAGGTCACCGATCGGCGACCGACTGTTCACCCAACACGCGCGGAAGCGAGTGTGCGGCGACACGCCGCACCAAATTGATCCACAGTTGCGAACACTGAGAATTAGGCCACTACCAGCAGATTGGCTGGCTCGGCCCGCTGTTGTCCCCAAGTAATACACAGGGGGTGCACAACAGCGGGTGAACAATACCCAGATTGTCCACAGGTGTGTGCACAGCTCGGTTTGGCGAGTGCCCTCCCGGTCGCCTAGGTTCGCAGACATTGTCGTGACCAGAGTCCGGAGACGGCACGACTCCATCTACCCTGCCCTGTAGCCACGGGTTTGCCGCCCACCCAAGCCTTTTCGGCGTGTCGGCCCCGCGTGGCTGCCCTAAGTTGTCGGTGCGCAGGCGTAGAACGAGTCATGGACGTCGTTCCGGGCGCGAGGAGAGAGGACGGTCGAGCCAGATGGCAGTCGTCGACGATCGCGGCCACGATGAACACGGGCCTTCCGATTACCCCCAGGCCCCCGGCGAGGACTTCGGCCGCCAGCCCCCGCACGACATGGCCGCCGAACAATCCGTCCTGGGCGGCATGCTGCTCTCCAAGGACGCCATCGCCGACGTGGTGGAGGTGTTGCGCCCCGGCGACTTCTACCGCCCCGCACACCAATCCGTCTACGACGCCATCCTCGACCTCTACGGCCGCGGCGAACCCGCCGACCCGGTAACGGTCTCCGCCGCCCTGGACCGCAAGGGCGAACTCAAGCGCATCGGCGGCCCGCCCTACCTCGTCACCCTGACCCAAACGGTCCCCACCGCCGCCAACGCCGGCTACTACGCCGAAATCGTCGCCGAGAAGGCCATCCTGCGCCGCCTGGTCGAAGCCGGCACCCGCATCGTCCAATACGGCTACGCCGGCGCCGACGGCCAAGACGTGGCCGAAGTCGTAGACCGCGCCCAAGCCGAAATCTACGAAGTCACCGAACGCCGCTCCACCGAAGACTTCGCCGCCCTGGAGGAAATCCTCCAGCCCACCATGGACGAACTCGACTCCATCGCCTCCCGCGGCGGCATCTCCCTCGGCGTCCCCACCGGCTTCACCGAACTCGACGAACTCACCAACGGCCTGCACGCCGGCCAAATGATCATCGTCGCGGCCCGCCCGGGCGTGGGCAAGGCCCTCGCACTGGACACTCCGCTGCCGACGCCCACCGGCTGGACCACCATGGGCGAAGTACAGGTGGGCGACGAACTGCTGGACGCCCACGGCCACCCGACCCGTGTCGTCGCCGCTACCGAGGTGATGACCGGCCGTCCGTGCTACGAGATCGAGTTCTCCGACGGCACCGTGATCGTCGCCGACGAGCAACATCAATGGCTCACCGAGACAAGGGCTTCGCGCCGCTCCGCCCAGCAGGCCGCGAAGGGTTGCAACGGATACCGCAACCAGCAGACCTTCGCCGAAGTCCGGACCACTGCCGAGATCGCCGCGACCCTGCGCTGCACGACAGCCGATCGCCGCCTCAACCACTCGGTCGTGAATGCCGAACCGCTGCGGCTATCCGAGCGCGAATTGCTCGTGCCCCCCTACACACTCGGTGCGTGGCTCGGTGACGGCAGTTCCGCTTGCGCCCAGTTGACCAGCGCCGACCCCGAAATCATCCTGCGCATCGAGAACGAGGGCATCGTCGCGGTGCACTCCGACAGCGTGGCGCTGCGGTACAGCTTGCAATTGCCCGTCGAGGAGCCCATCGCCCCACGTGACTGCGTCGTGTGCGGCAAGGAATTCGTGCCCTACACGAGCGAGGTTCGGACCTGCGGCCGATCCTGCGGCGGCAAGGCGCGTTTCCTGTCCGACCCGGTCCCCGCACCGACCTGCTCGCACTGCGGCGGTCCGTCCATCGGTCTGCGCATGTGCCAGGAGTGCCGCAACAGCATCGGTTCCGTCCAAGCCCGCCTGCGCACCATCGGCGTCCTGGAGAACAAGCACATCCCGATCGACTACCTGCGCGCGTCGGAGACGCAGCGGCGAGCCCTACTGGCGGGATTGCTCGATACCGACGGCACCGTGACCAAGGGCGGATCTGTCCAGTTCTCGGTAACCAACGAACGACTGGCCCGGGACGTCGAAGAACTCATTGTGAGCCTGGGCTACCGCTCCCAGTTGTCCACCAAGCAGGTGCGCGGCCGGACCGAGGATTCCTCGACCGCCTACACCCTGACCTTCCAGACGGAGGACGAAGTCTTCGGCCTGAGCCGAAAAGAGCTGCTGCACAAGCTTCGTCGCGGAGCAACCAACACCGCACGCTCCGGCTCCCGCTTCATCGTCGACATTCGCCCGATCCCCAGCGTCCCGGTGCGTTGCGTCGAGGTATCGAACGCCGAACACCTGTACCTCGCCAGCCGTTCCATGATTCCAACCCACAATTCGACCTTGGGTATGGATTTCATGCGGAGTTGCTCGATCAAGCACGGTCTGGCGAGCGTCATCTTCTCCCTCGAGATGAGCCGCACCGAAATCGTCATGCGTCTGCTATCCGCGGAAGCGAAGATCAAACTGGGCGATATGCGTTCGGGGCGGATGAGTGATGACGACTGGACGAAGCTGGCTCGGCGGATGAGCGAGATCAGCGAAGCGCCGTTGTTCGTTGATGATTCGCCGAACCTCACCATGATGGAGATTCGCGCCAAGGCGCGGCGGCTCAAGCAGCGGCATGATCTGCGGCTGGTGGTCGTGGACTACCTCCAGCTGATGTCTTCTGGTAAAAAGGTGGAGTCGCGTCAGCAGGAAGTCTCCGAATTCTCCCGAAGCCTCAAGCTTTTGGCCAAGGAGCTCGAAGTTCCGGTGATTGCTATCTCGCAGCTGAACCGTGGTCCTGAACAGCGAACAGACAAGCGTCCGATGGTGTCCGATTTGCGTGAAAGCGGAAGTTTGGAACAGGATGCGGACATGGTCATTTTGTTGCATAGGCCCGATGCATTCGAGCGAGATGACCCACGAGGCGGCGAAGCCGATATCATCGTTGGCAAGCATCGAAATGGACCGACCGCCACGATTACTGTCGCACATCAGCTGCATCTGAGCCGGTTCGTCGATATGGCTCGCGGATAACTCTACCCCGCAAACTTGCAGTGGGCTAGAGTTTTTGGGTGCCTTCGCCTCGAATTCTGCGGGCCGACAATGGAAGTGAAGTCTGCGTTCGCGATCTGCTGGAAAGCGGGGAGCGACCGTCTGTTTGGACCCTGGACGGTCGGCTTCGACTGGTTCCCAAGCCGGTTGAGAAGATTTTGAATGTGGGAAGCCGAAAGGTCTTTCGGGTGCGGCTGGCCTCCGGCCGTGAGGTCGAAGCAACTGGGGATCAATGCCTTTCAACCGTCGCGGGCTGGGTGCCGATCCGGCTGTTGGCAGCGGATGCTCGAGTAGCTACGCCGCGCAAGGTGCCATCTCCCTTACATACCGATCGCGTGCCCGACGCCGAGGTGATCCTGCTGGCTCACATGATCGGAGACGGGTCCTGCGTCAAACGGCAACCGATCCGGTACGCCAGCATCGACGAGGCGAACCTCGCTGCGGTTACCAGGGCTGCGGCCCATTTCGGGGTTACCGGGGTACGCGACGAGTATCCGGCGGCCCGCGTCACGACACTCAGACTTCCCGCCCCGTATCGGCTCACCCATGGGAAGCGCAACCCGATCGCGGCTTGGCTCGACGAGCTGGGATTGTTCGGCCTGCGCAGCTACGACAAGTTCATCCCTGACCAGATCTTCGCTCTGTCCAATGGCCAAGTCGCGCTTTTCGTCAGGCATCTCTGGGCAACGGACGGATCTGTTCGATGGGATACGAAGGGGCAGCAGGCTCGGGTCTACTACGCCTCGACCAGTCGGCGTCTCATCGACGGGTTGCTCCAACTACTGCTCCGGCTGAATGTGCGGGGCCGAGTCAAGCGGTTCGGCAAGGCCGGCTATCGCGACTGCTGGCAGCTCACCATCGACGGTGCCGCCAATCAAACGACCTTCCTGCGCGATGTCGGGGTACACGGCGCTCGCGGTCTTGCGGCCGAAGTTGCGCTGGTCCACCTCGCCGACATCAGGTGCAACACCAACGTCGACACCATTCCGAAAGAGATTTGGGGCCGGGTACGAACAGTGCTGGCGGCAAAAGGTATCGCGCACCGCGACTTTCAGGCGATGATCGGCTCGAACTTCCGTGGCTCAGCGATGTGGGAGGGGTCTCCCAGTCGCGGTCGCCTGCTGAAGATCGCGACGGCACTCCAGGACAGTGCGTTGACCAGCCTCGCGACCAGCGACGTTTTCTGGGACCGAATTGTGGAGATCTCCGAACTCGGCGAGCAGGATCTCGTAGATGTCGTAATTGCCGATACGCACAACTATGTCGCGCAGGGGATTTCGGTTCACGACTCCGAGACGCCATGTCGAAGTAATTCGCGGTGACTCGGAGGTTAATTCTCGGGTGCGGGTGGGTTGGGCCTGTACAGCGTTTCTGATGTGATGTTTGCAACAGTGTTGCTGGGAAATGGGTTCGTGATATTCATTCAGCGAACGACAGAACTAGTCGGTCGTTCAGTTGATGAGGAGTTCCAAATGAGCAAGATGCGTGTGCTGGGTGTGGCTGCTGTCGCTACCGGTTTGATTTTCGGTGCCACCGGTGTCGCCAATGCGGCCGATCCGGCGCCGGCCCCGGCCACCGGTTCTTCGGCGGGTTCGGCCGACCTGGTTTCGAAGAACCTGGCGGCGATCCTGAAGTCGCTGACCACCGGTTCCGCGACCAAGTAGTCCGTGGGGAGTTCCGCATGCCGCGCGAATGGCGGGGCATGCGGCCCGGACTGGGTTATGCGGCTTGGGCTTTCGCGCCGGTGGGGGCTACGGCGAACCAGGTGCCGCCGACGCCTTGGCCGTTGAGGTCGCCGGGGTTCCGGTCTTTGGAGAAGTAGTAGATGGGCCGGCCGCCGATGGTGATTTGGCAGGAGCCGTCGGCGCGTTCGATGAAACTTGTTTCGGCGGGGTTGATTCCGTCGAGGTAGAGGGCTTGGCCGCGGGCGACGAGCAGGGGCGGCCAGGTGGTGGCGCAGTCGCCGTTGCAGTTGGAGACCGAGGGGTTGGCGGTGTCCTTGTCGAAGCGGTAGAGGGAGCGGCCGCCGCTGTCCGCCACGCGTGGGCCGACTTTGGGGTCGTTGATCACTTTCAGCTGGACCGCGTTGATGCCGGTGGGTGCGGTGCCGGTGTAGATCTTCAGCCAGCCTTGGGTGCGGGCGGGGACCGGGGTGGCGGCGGTGCCGGGCGAGGTATCGGCGAGGGCGGGGGTCACCGTGAGGGTGAGCGCGCCGGTGGCGGCCAGGGCGAGGGTCGCGGTGGTGAGCAGGGTTTTGAGTTTCGAGCCGTGGGTCGCCATTTGGTTGCCTCTCAGGTGCTTTGGGCTGTTGGAGGCAATTGTTCGGTCTATCCGCCGAATGTTCTGTTCGCGCGGCGACGTCCGTTGTGTACGCGCGCCGACATAACGAGCGGGTCGGCTGTCAGGCTTCGTAGGCGCGCACCAGGCGCAGGGGCGCCGGGCGGCCGAACGGGATGATTCGCGCTGTACCGGTGACGTACAGGTCGGGGCGGTTGTGCACGGGAGTGACTGCGCGAGTGGAGGTTTCGGGCATGTCGACGACGATCCAGGATTGCACCAGCAGGCAGGCGAAGGCGATCAGGGCGCCGGCGGTCCAGGCGATCGGGCCGTGCAGTCCGAGATCGGCCGAGCACCAGGCGATTCCGAAGGCGAGCAGCGCGCCGGCGGGCGTGACGAGGTACCAGGCGGCGGCGGAGCGGCGCGGCAGCAGCGGATCGCAGATGGTGAAGCCGAAGCCGAGCCACCAGAAGGGGTTGGCCAGCACCGGCATCGCGCTCAGCCGCAGCAGTGCGGCCGGATCGGGTGGGGGGTGGTGGGCGCCGGTCCAGCCGCCGAGCACCGCGTCCATGACCGATAGCGGCATGGCGATGAGCATGGCGGTGACGGCGATACGTACCTGCCAGATTCGCCAATTCATGATCTGCTCCTCGCTTAGATCTCGGGCCGGCCGGATGCCTCGGCACCCGGCCGGCCCGCTGCCGGTGGGTGACCGGCTAACCGATATTGGCGGAGAGGTCGGGGATCATCCGGTGGGCCTCGTCCTGCCAGTTGTTCCAGGCGTGTATTCCGTATTCGGGGAATGACCAGGCGGCATTACCACCTCCGAGGGTGGCGAGGCGCACTTGGAAGGCCCGCGTGTTGGCGAGGGCGAGCGCTTCCAGGGCCATGCCGTTGACGGTGCCCATGTTCGGGCCGTCCAGGGCGGTGGGCCGGCCGCTGGCGGCGGCGATGTAGAGCCGGGTGTTGTTGGCGACCAGGTTGGGTGCGAAGACGAAGGGGTCCATGTGCAGCCATTGCGGTCCCCAGGGCGGGGCCATGGAGTCGACGTTGTAGCCGCCGGCGTCGATCATGGCCAGCCGGATGGCTTCTCGCATGCCGGGTGCGGAGTTGTTCAGGTAGCCGGAGAAGGAGCCCGCGAAACTGAACTGGTCAGGATGGTAGGCGGCCAGGGTGAGCGCGGCGCTGCCGCCCATGGAGAGACCGAACACGCCGTTGCGATTCGGGTTGAAGCCCAGGCGATCTCGCAGTGCCCAGCGCAGATCGCGGTTGAGGAAGGTCTCCCAGTCGTATCGGTAGCTCTTGCCGGGGCCGCCGGAGAAGGCGTCGGTGGCGCCGGATCCGGTGTTGGCCGAACCGGTTCCGGGTGGGATGCCGAAGAACGAGCTGGGCGCGTTCCAGTCGGCGTAGAAGCTGGATTGGCCGCCGACCGGCATCACCACATTGATGTTCCAGCTCGCGAGGGTTTCGGCGATATCGGTTTCGATTTCCCAGCCGTTGAGGTCTTCGCGGGCGCGCATTCCGTCCAGCGCGTAGACCACGCGGTTGGTATTGCCGTCGGCGGCGCGCAGGATCCGAGTCTTGATGGGGCCCATGACCGGTGAGTCGACCCAGAAGTCGAAGGCGGCCGGATTGAACGCGGCCGAGGCGGTGGGCGCGCCGAGGATGCTCACCAGGGGCGCCAGCAGCGTCAAGGCCACCAGCAGCACCGTCCGGCGGAACCTGCCGCGGTTTGATCGGGTCGAATTCGGTCTGTCGGGAGCCGATCTCATCGCTATCGATCCTTTCGTCCGAGCGGTCGCGCGCGACCGCCTGCACAACGGATCCGGTCCCCGAACCGGACTGACACGTGAGGGCGCGACCTCGGCTGGAAGCCGCTGTCGCGCTCACTCAGCATCCGTATCGTTCGGGTCGAGAGTTTTGCTACGTGTTAACCACCACTGCTTTCGGGGGTCGGATATCGGTGCTGCTCAGGGCAGCCAATGCACCGGCGAGACTTCCTGGAAATGGATGACGGCATCGAAGGCGGCGGGTAGCGAGGGCACCGTAAGTTGTGCGGCGGCATCGTGGGCCGGGTCGTAGATGCCGCTGATGACACGCAGGCGGGCCGGTTCCGGAGTCGGCCGGGACCGTTGGCGCAGGTCCAGCCAGAGTGCGGGTAGCGGGAATTCGCCCAGGTCGGCGTCGACAAGACCGGTCTGCGGAGCCGGAACCCGGTGGATTCCGAGATCGCCGTGGTGGAAGGTGACGGCGATCGACGCGTACCCCTGCCCCAGTTCCCGGCGCAGCACGCTGCCCGCACTGGGTGCCGTGTCCGCGGGCAGGGCGGCCCCGTATCCGGTCGGTGTCGCCGAAGTGTGAGCGAGGCCATCCCAGTAAACGATTGGCGAACCATTTCGGCGATGGTCGGCGAGCATCGTCCGCGCCCAGGCCGTTTCGTCGGCCAGGAAGTTGCCCTGCCCGGCGACGCTCCGTTCATGGAAGTCCACGATCAACCGCAGGCGTTCGAGCACCGTCTCGGGAAGCCCTGCCGCCGACCGCAACAGCGCTTCGACTTCGCGGGCGCGTGCCGCGAAGGATCCGCCGGGGTGGCTGCCCTGCGCCTGCTGCACGTGCTCGTCCACGGTGTGCGCGGTGCGAATCACCGCCAGTGGGGCACGCACCCGCTCGGCCAGTTCGGGTGCGTGTGCCGTGACCGCGGCGAGCACGGAGTCGTAATCCGCGGGCTGGGCCTGTGCCGGTTTCACCCCGATGATCCGGACCCGATCGCCGGGCCGGGCCCGATTGAAATCCCGGATCCAGTCCAGTGCCGCCGCCATTTCCGCTGTTCGCAAAGGCCGCCAGGCATTTTCGAGGGCTTCGGCCGCTGTGCCCGCGCCGGTGCGTACATAGTCGTCGAGCCGTGCGGCGGTATCGGCGCTGTCCTGCACCGCCAGCGCCCGAAAGCCGTGCATACCGACCAGTTCCCGGAACAACCGGTCCCGGGCTTCGAAGGTCTCGCGGGAGAACCGGGTCGACTCTCCGATACCCACCACGCTCGCGCCGGCGACGGAGCGCGCCAGCGCCACCACCGCGGTCCGGTCGAAGGGATGAACGTCCAGGTCACCAAGTGTCGCAGTCATATTTGCGACGCTACGGGCGGCCGGTCCCGCATCGCCTCTGTCGAATGACCGGGTTCTCGCACCGCGGCCCGCGGATCGACGGTACCCATCGACCGCACGGGTGGCCGGGGTTTAGGGTCGCCAGGTGGGTTTCGCGGTACGGGCTGACATTGCGGGAGCGGTCGAGATCGTTACGGCCGCACGGGACTTCAAATGGTCTTGGGGACCGGATAACGTGCGCGAATTCGCGCGGCGCGCGGGCTGGGGAAAACCCGAACCGGTCGGCACCATGCGGCGCGGGCCGGTATTCGCCCGCACCGGGCTCGGGGTGTGGTTCGACTCGGCCATGTTCTGGGGTAGCGGGTACGGCCTGCGGTATGTGCGCGTGACCATTTCCGATGGTCCGGCCCGCGACGCCTTCGCCCGCGCGGAGCACCTGACCGCCGCGCTGGACCGCGTGCGGGATCGGTTCACCGAGCTGTACGGCGATCCGGAACCGGGCGCGGGCCCCGATGACGGTGTGTCGTGGAACTTCTCGAACCTGATAGTGGGCTTGACCGAGGCCGCCGGAACGGTCGACCTGCTCCTGCTCAACCCGATCGAACAGCGGTACTGGATGGAGCGCCGCCACGAGGCGGTCCGGCGGCGCGCCGCGCTCGGCGGCTGGGGCCGGTTCGCCGAGGACCTCGCCGCCTTCCTGGAGCGGGCCCCGGAGGACGCACGCGTGGTGGTGACCGCGCCGGGCAGTCGGTACGTCCAGTTCGCGGTGGACGAAACCGCCTTCCAGGCCGAGCTGAGCCGCAGCGAATTCGTGGACCCCACTTGGCGCTACGGCGAAGAGGTGGAGCGGGTGCTGCGCGCGCACGGCTGGACCCCCGCCCCGGACGCGAACTGGTGGCGCAGCCTCGCGCGCGCTTCCGGCACCGCCGCGATCAGCAATTTCGCGCTCCGCTCGGTGGAGGCCCTGCGCTCGCTGGGCGTGGCCGCCGCCACCGATCTGGTGGTGGACGCCTGGGTGGAGGGCGGCGAGGACCTCGATATCGAGCCGCTGGGCGTCCCCGCCCACCCCACCTCGCGCACCCAGCGCGCCGAGTTCCTGCGCCAGTACGCCATCTCCATGTTCGACGCCGGCCCGCTGCGCGTGGATATCCCCGCCGGCATCGAGATAGCTCGCGCCGCCCGTACTTTCGACTGGACCTGGACGCGCGAGGACGTCGACCGTTTCGCGGAGCTCGCCGGTTGGCGCTGGGAGGGCGCACCGCGCGCGGCGGCGGATCGCGTCACCGGCCGACTCACCGCCGCGGCGGGTCTGCGAGGCCGCGACGGCATGAACGACCCGCGCGCCGGTGGGGTAACGAGGGCGGCGAACGAAGGTTCGGGGTTCACCCGCGGCGGAGCGGGTACGGGACAGCGCGGCACGAGTTCCGAATCGGGGCGCGCCGGGACGGCGACGAGTGCGTGGCCGCGGGATCGAATCGTGCGGGCGGTGACCGAGGTGCGGGTCGATGGGGCGCGGGCGCGGTTCTGTTTCGATGGCGACCGGCTCGAGGCGGTGTGCGTAACGCTCAGCGACAGTATCGAATCCGCGTTGTACGAGGATGGGTTGCCGGTCGAGGTGCGGGAGCAGTTGACGGCGGCGCACACCCGCGCGACGGAGGGTTTGCGGGAGGAGTTCGGTGCGCCGGTCCACGGCACGCTGTGGCAGGCGCACGGACCGGTGTGGACGACACGGCGACTGGCGTTCGGGTTGGTGGCGGGGCCGGACACGGTCGAGTTGTATCTGGTGAATCCGGCGGAGCGGGCGCGGCGGCTGATTCCCGAGCAGCAGCACACCGCGCGCCGGGCGGGCCAGCGCGAATGGCAGCAGTTCTTCGACGAATTGGCCGCGATCGCGGGCGAATTGGAGCCGGGCGGGCATGTGAGCGTGGACACCGATCTGGATGGTTCGGCGCGTATCGACCGCGATGTGGAGGGCGTGCGGGTGCGTTTGGATGCCGCCGCGGGCAAGGATCTGCCGCCGCGCGTCACCGAGTTGATGCTCGCCAACGGCTGGCTGCGGCCCGACAGCGGGAATCCGCATTGGCGGCACGGTATGCGACTACCGGTGCTGTTCCGCGATTTCCGCTACTACGTCGAGTTCGCGCTGTGGCCGCTGCGCACCCGGATGCGGCCCGGCACCGTGCTGCGGGTGTGGCTGGACGGCGTCGATCAGGGTTTGCGCACCCCGTCGACCGGCTCCACCAGCAGCATCTGACCCGCGTCCGGTCCGCGCGCCCGCGCCCGCCTAGAGTCGGGGCGTGAGCGAGATCGAGGATGTGCGGATCACCCGGGCGGCCTACGACGAGGTGGCCCAGCTCTACACGGACCTGGTCCGGGGGCTGTTGCAGGACAATCCGTACGATCGCGCGCTGCTCGGCATTTTCGCGGAGCTGATCGCGGGCGACGGGCCGGTCGCCGAGGTGGGCTGTGGTCCGGGCCGGATCACCGCCTACCTTAATAGCTTGGGCCGCAAGGTCTTCGGCGTGGATATCTCACCCGAGATGATCCGGCTGGCGCGTGCGCAGTACCCGGATCTCAGCTTCGAGGTCGGCGCGATCGAGGAGCTGCCGATCGCGTCCGATGCGCTGGCCGGCCTGGTGGCCTGGTACTCGATCATCCATACCCCGCCCGCGCGAATTCCCGCCGTACTCGGCGAGTTCGGGCGGGTGATGCGTTCGGGCGCTCCGCTGCTGCTGGCGTTCCAGGGCGCCGACGAACCGCACAGCGTGCAGGAGTACGACCACAAGGTCGCCCCGTCCTACCGCTGGTCCGCGGATGCGCTGGCGGAAGTATTGGGCGACAACGGTTTCCAGGTGCAGTCGCGATTCACCCGGATCGCGCGGCCCGATGAGCGCACCCCGCAGGCCGCCCTCATCGCGATCCGGAACTGACCGGTACCGGTTCGGCGGCTTGCCGTTCGTCGAATTCGGTTCGGGCAGAGCTGATTTCATCGGCATTCCGCAGCGCCCACTGCCCCATGGCGTGCGTGATCTGCCCGAGCTCCTCCCCCATGGCGGTGAGCGAGTATTCGACGCGCGGCGGCACCGTCGGGTAGACGGCGCGCCGCACCAGCCCGTTGCGTTCCAGATCGCGCAGTGTGCGGGTGAGCATCTTCTGGGTGATGCCGTCCAGACGCCGGCGTAATTCGTTGAACCGCACGGGCCCGCCATCGGCGCGCAATACCCCCAGCACCAGCATCACCCACTTGTCGGCGAGCACGGCCAGGGTGTCCCGCGCGGGGCAGCGCTGGAGATAGCTTTCCACCAGATTCGGTGATTTCGCCACGTCGAAGACGGTATCCATCAGGTACCTCGGGATCTAAATAGTGCCTTCTTCCCATTGGATACTACGCGGCGCAGGATCGAAACCATGAAAGCGATCAGTCAGCACCGCGTCGGCGGACCGGAGGTACTCGAGACCGTGGAGCTGCCGGCCCCCACCCCGGCCGCGGGCGAGGTGCTCGTGCGCGTGGCCGCCACTTCGGTGAACGCGGCGGACTGGAAACTGCGGGCGGGGCTCATCGACAAATTGGGCCCGCCGCCGTTCACCCTGGGATTCGATGTGTCCGGGGTGGTTTCGGAGCTCGGACCGGAAGTCACCGGGTTCGCGGTGGGCGACGAGGTGTACGGCATGGTGCTGGGGCGGTCCGGCGCGTACGCGGAATACGTTGTGGTGCCGGCGAATTACCTGGCTCCCAAGCCCGCCGCCTTGAATCACGCACACGCGGCCGCCCTGCCCTCCGCCGCACTCACCGCCTGGCAGGCCTTGACCGATCTGCGAGCGGGCCAACGGATTCTGATTCATGCCGCGGCGGGCGGGGTCGGGCATCTGGCCGTGCAGGTCGCCAAGGAGCGCGGCGCGTATGTCATCGCGACCGCCCGCGCCGTCAATCACGACTTCGTCGCCGAGCTGGGTGCGGACGAGGTAATCGATTACACGACTACGGCTTTCGACACCGTACTCACCGACGTGGATGTGGTGTTCGACCTCGTCGGCAGCGATTACACCCCCCGCTCGCTCACGGTACTGCGCCCGGACGGCCGCCTCATCGACGCGCAGGGCGAGGCGGCTCTCGACGACCCGCGCTATCACCGCCACTATGTCGCCCCGTCCGGTGCGGACCTGCGCGAGATCTCCGCTCTCGCCGACTCCGGCCGCCTGCGCCCCGCCGTCGCACACGTCTTCTCGATGGCCGAGGTAGCCGAGGCGCACCGGCGCAGCGAATCCGGCCGGGTACGCGGCAAACTGGTGCTCGTGCCCTGGCCGGCCTGATCGCGTCCGCGTTCCTGCCCACCGGGACACCGAATGCATCCCCGCCCGCACCGCCCTTAGCGTCGGGCGGGGCGGACTATTCAGGGAGTTGCGGTGACGGACTGGAACGAAGAAGTCGATGTGCTGGTGGCCGGCTCCGGCGGCGGCATGGCCGGGGCGTACACGGCGGCCCGGGAGGGTTTGACGGTGCTGCTGGTGGAGGCGACCGACAAGTTCGGCGGCACCACCTCGTACTCCAATGGCGGCGGCATGTGGTTCCCGGCCAATCCGGTGCTGCAACGGGAGGGCGTGGACGATACGGCCGAGGACGCGCTGGAGTATTTCCGGGCCGTGGTCGGTGATCGCACGCCGGCCGAGCTCCAGGAGACCTTCATCCGCAAGGGCGCGAAGGTGATCGAATACCTGGAGCAGGACCAGGATCTGGCGTTCCAGATGTTCCCGTGGCCGGATTATTTCGGTAAGGCGCCGAAGGCGCGGCTGGACGGGAAGCGGCATATCGTGCCCAAGCCGCTGCGCCCCGGCAAGCTGGGTGAGCTGAGCGAATCGGTGCGCGGACCGCTGGGCACCGATCGGCTGGGCGAACCGCAGCCGGATCTGCTCATCGGCGGGCGGGCGCTGGTGGGCCGGTTCCTGCTGGCAATGGGCAAGTACCCCAATGCTTCCGTGCGATTGAACACCCCGCTGGTCGAGCTGGTGACCGAGGACGGCGCGGTGGTCGGCGCGATCGTGGAGCAGGACGGGCAGCGGATCGCCGTGCGCGCCCGCAAGGGAGTGCTGTTGGCGGCGGGCGGTTTCGAGGGCAACGACGAACTGCGCGCCCGCTACGGCGTGCCCGGTGTCGCGCGAGACACCATGGGGCCGTGGGGGAATGTGGGCAAAGCCCTGGAGGCGGCGCTCGCGGTCGGCGCGGATACCGATCTGATGGATCAGGCTTGGTGGTCGCCCGGCATGATGCACCCGGACGGGCGGGCGGCGTTCGCGCTGTGGTTCACCGGCGGCATCTTCGTGAATCAGTCGGGGGTGCGGTTCGTGAACGAATCCGCCCCGTACGACCGGCTCGGCCGCGATGTCATCGCCGGTATGGAGGACGGGTCGGTGAGCCTGCCGTACTGGATGATCTACGACGACACCGAGGGCACGGTGCCGCCGGTCAAGGCCGCCAATGTCCCGGTCGTGGAGACCGAGAGGTACGTGGACGCGGGCCTCTGGCACACCGCCGACACCCTCGAGGAGCTCGCCGCGAAGATCGGTGTCCCCGCCGACGCGCTGGCCGCCACCGTGGCCCGCTTCAACAAGCATGCCGCCGAGGGCGTCGACCCCGATTTCGGTCGTGGTGACGAGGCGTACGACCGCGCCTTCTCCAATGGCGAACCCCCGCTCACTCCGATCCTGAAGGCGCCCTTCCACGCCGCCGCCTTCGGCATCTCCGACCTCGGCACCAAGGGTGGTCTGCGCACCGATAGCGCCGCCCGCGTGCTGGACGCATCGGGCACGCCGATCCCGGGCCTCTACGCCGCGGGCAACACCATGGCGGCGGTCAGCGGGACCACCTATCCCGGCGGCGGCAACCCGATCGGGGCATCCGTCCTCTTCAGCCACCTCGCCGCTCTGGACATGGCCGCACGCTGATCCAGGGGTGCTGCGCGCATAGGGTCGGCGTATGAGCGCAGAGCGGAGTTCGGGAGCGCCGGGTCGGGCGCGGTACGACGTGGTTGTGGTGGGCGGCGGCCACAACGGGCTGGTGGCGGCGGCTTATCTGGCGCGAGCCGGGCGGTCGGTACTCGTATTGGAGGCGCGCGACCACACCGGGGGCGCGGCGGTCTCGGAGCGGGTGTTCGACGGGATCGACGCGCGGCTGTCGCGGTACTCGTATCTGGTGAGCCTGCTGCCGGATTCGATCGTGCGGGATCTCGGGCTGCGGTTCGAGACCCGTAAGCGGCGGATCTCGTCGTATACGCCGGTGGGTGACGGCGGGCTGCTGGTGGACAACGGGTCCGAGGCGGCGACCCGGGAGAGCTTCGCCCGGGTCACCGGGTCGGAGCGGGATTACGCGGCGTGGCAACGGTTCTACGCGATGACGGGACGATTGGCGCAGCGGGTGTTCCCGACGCTCACCGAGCCCCTGCCGACGCGCGCCGAAATGCGCTCGCGCGTGGACGATTCCGTGGCCTGGGACGCGCTGGTCGAGCGGCCGCTGGGTGAATACGTCGACGCGACCTTCGCCGACGACACCGTGCGCGGCGTTGTCCTCACCGACGCGCTCATCGGCACCTTCACCCATGCCCACGATCCGTCGCTGCTACAGAACCGCTGCTTCCTCTATCACGTGATCGGCGGCGGCACCGGCGACTGGGATGTGCCCGTCGGCGGCATGGGCGCGCTGACCGGCGCGCTCGCCGACGCCGCCCGCGCCGCCGGTGCGGAGATCGTGACCGGTCGTGCGGTCACCGGCATCGAAACCGACGGCCGCACAGCCGAAGTCCGGTTCGACAGCGGAGCGGTGGCCGCCGCTCACGTCCTCGTGAACGCGGCCCCGTACGAGCTGGCCCGGCTCCTGGGCGAGCAGGCGCCGAAACCCGAAGGCGCACAGCTGAAGATCAATATGCTGTTGCATCGCCTCCCCCGCCTGCGGGATGCCGGCGTCGATCCGCGCACCGCCTTCGCCGGCACCTTCCACATCGCCGAATCCGCGACCCAGCTGGAGCGCGCCTACCGGGAAGCCGCGGCCGGGACCATCCCGTCGGCCCCGCCTTCGGAGATCTACTGCCACACCCTGACCGACCCGTCCATCCTCGCCCCGGACCTGATCGCACGCGGGATGCACACCCTCACCCTGTTCGGATTGCACACCCCCGCACGCCTTTTCACAACTGATCCACAGGCTGTGAAGAACCGTCTGGTGGATGCCACTCTCGCCCAGCTGGATTCGGTCCTGGCCGAGCCGATCCGCGACTGCCTGGCCGTCGACGAACACGGCGCCCCCTGTCTGGAAGCCCGCACCCCCGTCGAGCTGGAGCAGGAGGTCGGCCTGCCCGGCGGCCATATCTTCCACGCGGACTTGAGTTTTCCCTTCCGCGAGCAGCAGGCCGGCAGCGCGGCCGAGCGCTGGGGCGTCGCGACCGCCCACGCCAATATCCTGCTGTGCGGTGCGGGGGCGGTCCGCGGCGGCGGGGTCAGCGGTATCGGCGGCCACAATGCCGCCATGGCGCTGCTGGAGAACCAGCGCCCCTAACGCAGCGACTGGGTGACCCGCCACAGCCGGCGGGGCGGTTCGCCCTCCTCGCAGCTCCGCACCTCGCGCAGTTCCCAGCCCTGCGCGAGGGTGTTGACCAGTTCGCGGGAGAAGAAATGCACCGCGAAGCCGTCCTGCTCGTAGATGTCGTCGCCGAAGGCCCGCCCGGTTCCGTACTGGGCGTCCTCGGTATTGCGGACGGTGTAGACGAACACTCCGCCCGGCCGCAGCACCCGCCGGATCTCCCCCACCAAGTCCAGGATTTCGCGGGTGCTGAGATTCATGCACAGCAGCAGGTGCGCGTACACCGCGTCCACGCTGTCGTAGCGCAGCGGAATGGGATGGCGCGCATCGTGTTCGAAGGCATCCACCCGGTCGGCGAGCCCGGCGTGCTCCGCATCGGCCCGCAGCTGTTCGAGGGCGACGGCGCTGAAGTCGGTGGCGCGCACGTGAAATCCCTGACGGGCCAGGTGGATCGAGTCGCGCCCGTGCCCCGCGCCGAGCTCCAGCACCTCCCGCACGCCGCGGTCCCGGAACAGCCGCCCGGCATACACCGCCGTCTCCGATGGTTCGCTCCCGTAGATCCCGGGATGGCTGCGGTAGGTCTGCTGCCAGTGCTGGTGCTGGTCGCCCATACCGAAATGATCGCAGCTGGACGGGTCCGGCGGCATCGGGCTCGCGGCCACGGCTCGAGACGCATATCCCCCCCCCCGGCTAGGAGGTGCGACGGCCGTCCCCGGCCGAGTGGCCCATGATGTCGGTGCAGCACCTGATGAAGTAGCGCACAACGGGATCCGCTTCCGAGGCGTCCGGCCACACGATGGCCACCCGGGTCGGTCCGATGCCGTGCACCGGCCGGAACACCACGCCGGGATGGGCGTAGGTGGCGGCGGTGGAGGCGGGGGTGAAGCTGACGCCGTAGCCATTGGCGATGGC
The DNA here is from genome assembly GCF_001612945.1 of Nocardia inohanensis NBRC 100128. Taxonomy (GTDB): domain Bacteria; phylum Actinomycetota; class Actinomycetes; order Mycobacteriales; family Mycobacteriaceae; genus Nocardia; species Nocardia inohanensis. The sequence continues at coordinate 152,765 of NZ_BDBK01000015.1, read as the reverse complement.
GCGCAACCATTCCTCGGTATTGCGGGCGATGGCCCCGATGATGGCGGTGTCGGCGGGCCGCGAATCCAGGCCCATCCAATAGTCGCGCCACCATCCGGTCTCGGCGGGCGAGGCGACGTACGGTTCGTCCCACAGTTCGCGGAAGGCGATGTCCTCGCGTTCGGCGAGAAAATGATTGTCCGGCAGCGCGATCCAGCGCGGTTCGGTGAACAGTTCCCGGACGTGATACTGCTGCTGGCCCGGGAACGGAAGTCTGAGCAGCGCCACATCCACATCGCCCTCGTCGAGGCCCGCGGTGGGATCGGTCCAGCCGCCCTGATGGATATCGATCTGCCAATCCGGATGCAAGCGGTGAAACACCTGGATGATCTCCGGAATGTAGCCGTCGGCGGCGCTGTTCACGCAGCCCAGCCGCAGCACCCGCGCGGCCCGGCTGGCATCGCTCTTGGTGTCGCGCAGGATTCGATCCCACGAAGCCAGCAGCGCCGGCACCTCATCGGCCAGCACCTTGCCCGATGCCGTCAGCGTCCATCCGGCGCGCGACCGGATGAACAGCTCCACCCCCAACTGCTGTTCCAGCTGCTTGATCTGCGTGGCGAGGGTGGGTTGCGCTACATGTAGCCGCTGTGCCGCTCGCGGCAGGTGTTCGGTTTCCGCGACTGCCAGAAAAAAGCGCAGCAGTCGCGTGTCGATATCCATGTCACTCAGATTAAGAAGATGGCAACCGGTAGGCATACCCCCGGCCGCACCAGCCGGGATGCCATGGCCGGGTCAGCCGAAGCTGGGACGGGTGACGGTCGGGGAGGTGACGCGGTAGGTGGCGAGGATGACGCCGTTGTCGAGGGTCTTGGATTCGGCCAGTTCCATGGTGGCTTCGGCGTCGACGGCGTTGAACAGGCGCTGGCCCTGGCCGAGCAGGACGGGGTAGACGACCAGGCGGTATTCGTCGACGAGGCCGTTGGCGCGCAGGAAGTCGACCAGCCGGCCGCTGCCGAAGACGAGCAGGTTCTGCTCGGCCTTGAGCTTGCCGATGGTTTCGGCCAGGTCGCCCTCGATGCGGCTCGCGTTCCACTCCAGTTCGGGCTGAGCGGTGGCCACATGCTTGGGCATGCTGTTCATCTTGTCCTTGTAGGCGCCCTCTTCGGGGTGGTTCGGCCAGGCGGCGGCGAAGCCCTCGTAGGTGACGCGGCCCAGCAGCAGGGCATCGGTGTCGTCCATTTCCGCGCTCTTGTAGGCGGCGATGTCATCGCTCCAGAACGGCACGGTCCAGGCCGGGTTCTCGATGATGCCGTCGGCGGAAACGAATTCGGCGACAACGATCTTGCCCATGGTTTCTCCTTCGATCGGTCCCGGTCCAGCATGACCGAGTGGGTTCGGGGGTGCAGACCGAACGACCGTGAAAAATTCATCGGTGGCCGGTTCCGCAGCCGGATTGCGGGTCCGCGCTAGTGTGCATTGTGTTGCCAATGATTAGCTGATCGGGCGTCCCGGCCGCCTGCGCGCGGTGCCATCGAGGAGGCAGGTGGATACCGACAATTCGAAGCCGCATCTCCCGCAGCATCGCCGGGCCGCCGCCCCGCGCCCGCTGACCGGGCGGCTGTACGGGGCCACCCGCAGGGCCGCCGGATCGATGGATCGCTGGCTGCGCCGGGTCAGCACCGCACCGATCGAAACCTCCGCCGACGAAGCGCCCGAACCCGAGGAGCCGCCCGTCTCCGCGGACCTGCTGAATCTGCTGCGCTATGTGGGCGCGGCACTGCTCTCCGCCGGTGAGACCACCAATCAGGTGCAGGCCATCCTCGATGATCTCGCGCGCCGCTACGACGCCGAGGAAGTGCACTTCTTCGTGCTGCCCACGGGAATCTTCGTGCGCGTACAGGATTCGCGCGGTTCCGCGGTCGATCTGCTCGAGGCCGGCGGGGACAGCCTGCGGCTGGACCAGATCGCCGAGCTGTACCAGCTGATCTCCGAGATCAAACGCGAGGTGCCGCCGCCCACCCGGGCCACCGCACGACTGGCGCGGATCCTCGCCTCGCCGCCGCCCACCCCGGTGTGGCTGATGCTGCTGGGCAATGTGGTGCTCACCATCGGCCTGGGGCTGATGCTGAACCCGGCCGCCAACGCGGTGCCCGGCTATATCGTGATCGGCCTGGTGGTGCAGCTGCTGATCATGGCCGCCGACCGGATGCCGCTGCTCTCCATGAGCCTGCCGGTGGTGGCGGGTGCGGTGGTGACCTTGCTGGCCTTCGGTTTTCCCGATGCGCTCGGTGGCGGGCACCCCTCGCAGCTGCTGGTGCCGGGCGTGGCCGCACTGCTGCCGGGCTCGATGCTCACCAACGGCTCCATCGAACTCGCCACCGGATCGATGGTGGCGGGCGCGAGCCGCACCATCTACGGCATGAACAAGCTGACGCTGCTGGCCTTCGGCGTTCTCATCGGCGTGCAGCTGCTCGGGCCCGAGCGGGTCGACGCACCCGTGATCGAACACCAATTGGGCTGGTGGGCACCGTATCTCGGGGTGCTGCTGATCGGCCTCGGGCATTCCTGGCGGTCCAGCGCACCCCCGAAATCACTGCCCTGGCTGCTGGTGGTGCTGTACGCGGCCTTCACCGCGCAGAAGCTCGGCACCCTGCTCGGCGGCGGCCTGCTGGGTTCCTTCCTGGGCGGGCTGGTGGCGGTGCCGGCCGCATACCTGGTGCAGCGCAATCACAATGCGCCGCCGACGCAGGTGGCGTTCCTGCCCGCGTTCTGGATGCTGGTGCCCGGCGGCATCGGCCTGACCGGGGTGTCGCAGCTGATCACCGAGTCCGACCCGAACGGCCTGCACGTACTGGTCACCACGGTGCTCACGGTGCTGGCCATCGCCATGGGGGTGCTGGCGGGTTCGGGCATCGCCAGGAAACGCGCGCCGCAGATCGCGCCCATGCTCGAGCATTGGCTGGGCCCCGACACCGGCAAGCATTCAGCCCAGCGCCGCGATCCCTGACCCCGTTTCGGCCAGCCACCCCAGCCACTGCGGGGCCACCAGTTCGGCGAACTCCGCGTAGCCGTCCGCACCCGGGTGATACCCGTCGCCGGCCCGCACATCCGCCATCCAGGTCGGGCTGGCGCGCAGGGTTTCGTGCACGCGGACGAAGGGGACGCCCGCGCGCTCACACACCTGGGCGTAACCGTCGCCGAGTTCGATCAGCCGGGAATTGTGCTCCTCGTCGACATTCGGCGGCGGCGAGACGACCAGCGTCCTCCAGCCGCGGGCGCGGGCCGTGTCGAGAATCTCGGTCAGATTGGCCAGCGAGGTCGCCAGATCGACTCGGCGACGGCCGTTCTCGAACTGGGTGTCGTTGGCTCCGGTGGAGACCACCACCCGGCAGTCCGCGCCCGCCGGCAGCCGCCGCGCGCATTCGGACGCCCAGCGCGCCCGCAACTCGTTGCTGTCCTCGCGTTTGATGCCGAGGTTGTAGTGCACCAGCGGCTGCCCGGCCGCCTCGGCCCGGGCCGCCAACCGGCCCGCCCAGCCCATTCCGCGGGGATCACCGACCCCGGCCACATACGATTCCCCGACGAAACACACTCGCACATCCCGCACCGGCCGATCCTGGCACGCGCGCCGGCGGACCGCCGAATCATCGGACCGGCAGCGGAAACAGACACGCCGTACCGGTCTGTGAGCCGGGCACATCCGTATGCGGGCCTGCCACGGGTTACGGTTACCCGCGTGCCGGGTTGCGGGGTTCTCGCCGCCCGCGCGACGCTCACCCCAGCCGACCATGGGACCGCAGCCGTTCCCACGATCCGAAAGCGCCTATAGGACATGCGAGTCGACGGACGGGAGATTCCCGTCTCCGGCAGTTTGTTGCAGCCGCGGATCCGGCGGACCAGCGACATTCTGCGTGTCGCACTGTCCGCCCTACTGGTGGCTGTGGTCATCGTGGGTTCGCTGGTCACGCGTTCGCAGTGGGAGAACCTGGAGAAGTCGGTCTCCGAGATCGTGGGATTCCTGACCCCGGAACAGTCGAACCTGGTCTACATCGTGTACGGCATCGCGATTCTGGCGCTGCCGTTCACGATTCTGGCCCGGCTGGTCTGGCGGCGGCAGTGGAAACTGCTGGGCGGCTTCCTCTCCGCCGGGCTGATCGCGGTGGTGCTGTTCTCCATCACCGGCACCGGATTCAACGCGCCGCGCTGGCATCTGTCGGAACCGCAGCAGGTCAACACCTTCCTGTCGCAGTTCCTGGACGATCCGCGCTGGATCGCCATGCTCACCGCCGTGCTCACGGTCGCCAGCCCGTGGCTGCCCGCGCGCTGGCGGCGCTGGTGGTGGACGCTGCTGCTGGCCTTCGTGCCGATCCACCTGGTGGTGTCGCTGGTGGTGCCGTCGCGGGCCATGCTCGGGCTGGCGGTCGGCTGGTTCGTGGGCGCGGTGATCGTGCTGGTGGTGGGCACGCCCGCGCTCGAGGTCCCGCTCGACGCGGCGGTGCGGGTGCTGGCGCAGCGCGGCTTCCGGGTGACCGCCTTCAAGGTGCTGCGGCCCTCCGCCCGTGGGCCGCTGGTGATTTCGGCGACGACCACCCCCGCCCCCGAATTGGCCGCCACGCCGGAACCGGGGATGACCTCGAAATTCATTGCCGCGCCGGACAGCCCGCAAGCCGCCGGTGCGTCCGGACCGGCCGGCGGCGGCGCGGCCCGCACCGCCACGGCCGAGCAGAACGGCGGCCGGGGCGATGAGCTGATCATCGAGATGTACGGCGCGAATCAGCGCAGCCGGGGTGTGCTGCTGCAATTCCGGCGCTGGCTGACCATCCGCAAGGGCGAGTATCCGGCGGCGTTCGCGTCCATGCGGCGGGCCGTGGAGCATCGCGCGCTGATGGGGTTCGCCGTCGCCGATCTGGGCTTGGCCAGCCACAAACCGCTCACCGTCGCCGCCCTGGACCGCGGCTGGATGCTGTACGCGCACACCGTCCCCCAGGGCAGTCCGCTGGCGGCGAGCGACGGGGAGAAGACGCTCACCAAGGTGTGGCAGGCGCTGCACACCATGCATCAGGCGCAGATCTCGCACGGCGATCTGCGGGCCGAGGAGATCCGGGTCCTGGACGACGACACCGTGCTGTTCGGCGGCTTCGTGCAATCGGAGTTCGGTGCCTACCAGGCGCGTTTCGACTCCGATATCGCGCAGCTGCTGCTGTCGGCGGCGGCCCTGTTCGGCCCGGAGACGGCGGTCCGCAACGCGCTCGAGGTGCTGGGCAAGGACCTGGTGCTCGATGCCTCCCGGCGACTCACCAAGACCGCCATGCCCGCTCATGTGCGCAAGGCGGTGCCGGACGCGGGCGAGGTCATGAAGGCCACCCGCGACGAGGTGGCGCATCAGACCGGGCAGGACAAGATCGAGGCCGCGCAGATCACCCGGTTCTCGCGCAATCAGATCATCCAGCTGGTGCTGCTGATCGGCCTGGTCTACGTGGCGTACCCGTACATCAGCGCGGTCCCGACCTTCACCTCCGAGCTGCGCAATATCAACTGGTGGTGGGCGCTGCTGGGCCTGACCGTCTCAGCGCTCACCTATGTCGGCGCGGCGATGGCGTTGTGGGCGTGCGCTTCCGAAGCGGTGAAGTACCGCAACCTGCTGCTCATGCAGATCGCCAATACCTTCGCGGCCACCACCACCCCGGCGGGTGTGGGCGGTCTGGCGCTGAGCGTGCGCTTCTTGCAGAAGGGCGGCCTGGGCGCGGTACGGGCGACGGCGGCGGTGGCGCTGCAACAGACCGTGCAGGTGGTCACGCACCTGGTGCTGTTGCTGTTCTTCAGTGTGGCGGCCGGGGTTTCGACGGACCTGTCGCATTTCGTGCCGAACGCGACCGTGCTCTACCTGGTGGCGGGCGCGCTGCTGGGTCTGCTGGGCGCGACCATGTTCATCCCCAAGGTGCGGCGCTGGCTGCTCACCGAGGTACGGCCGCAGCTGGCTGAGGTGCTGGACCAGCTGAAGGATCTGGGCCGGCGGCCCTGGCGGCTGGCCATGATCGTGGGCGGCTGTGCCACCACCACGCTCGGCATGGCCTTGGCATTGTGGGCGAGTATCGAAGCCTTCGGCGGCAGTACGACTTTCGTGACCGTCACCATCGTCACCATGATCGGTGGCACGCTGGCGTCGGCCGCGCCCACCCCCGGCGGCGTGGGCGCCGTCGAAGCGGCCCTGATCGGTGGTCTGGCGGCCTTCGGCGTGCCGCCGGGGATCGCGGTCCCCTCGGTGCTGCTCTACCGGGTGCTGACCTGCTGGCTGCCGGTCTTCTGCGGCTGGCCGATCATGCGCTGGCTGACCGCCAAGGACATGATCTAGCGATCGCCACCCCGACACCCTTGCAACAGGTTTCATGAATGCCGGACTCGTACAGCATGATCGCAATATGAAAGCCCATTTCCCGCGCAGCCTCTTTCTCCGCGGCGCACTCGGAATCGCCTCCGCCGCCGTGGGTTTCGCCGGAATCAGCCGCATCACGGCGTCCGGGGCGGTGCCCGGCGCGGGATCCGCGGGCAACGCCTCGGGTTCCGGTTCCGGCGGCGGCGCCGATCCGGAGTGGAGTGAGCTGCGGGTCAAGCTGCGCGGCCGGGCGCTGCTGCCCGGCAATTGGGACTACCCGATGGCCAAGCAGGTCTTCAACACTCGCTTCGACGACGACCGGCCGGCGGCCGTGGTGCAGGTCGCCGATGCCGGGGATGTGGCCACCGCCCTCCGTTTCGCGGCCGAGCACGATCTCGAGGTGGCGGCGCGCGCGGGCGGGCACTCCTATGCCGGACTCTCCACGGCGGCCGGAACGCTGATCATCGACGTCCGGCGGCTGCGCGGCGTGCGCGTCGAGGGCGAGCGCGCCGTCATCGGGCCGGGGCACACCCTGCACGAGGTGTACCGGGAGCTCGACCGCTCCGGGCGGAGCCTGCCCAGCGGCTCGTGTCCGGGTGTCGGCCTCGCGGGTCTCACCCTGGGCGGCGGACTCGGCGTCGAGTCCCGCGCCTACGGCCTGACCTGCGATCGGCTCACCGCCGCCACCCTGGTGCTGCCCGACGGCACCGTCACCGAGGTATCGGCCAGCTCCCGCCCCGACCTGTTCTGGGCGTTGCGCGGCGGCGGCTCGCTGTTCGGGATCGTCACCTCGCTGACCTTCGACACCATCCCGGCGACGCCGAAAGATGTGGTGCGCCTGGCCTTCCCGGGCGAGCAGGCGGACCGGGTCATCGCGGGCTGGCAGGAGTGGCTGCGCGGCGCCGAGCGCGACCGGTGGGCCAATGTCAGCGTGGACGCCGACGGCGCGGGCGGCCTGACCTGCTGGATGCAGCTGGTGTGCCCGGCGGGCACCGGCGAGGCCGTCACCGCCGATCTCGTCGAGGCGATCGGCGTGGCCCCCGCCGAGACCGACGCCCGCACGCTCGGCCATCTGGACACCGTCATGTATCTCGCGGGCGGGACCGTCGATCCGCCACGCTGCGCCTTCACCAACGGCTCCGATATCGTCGCCGCCCTCACACCGGATGTCATCGACCGGGTGCTGGCGGCCCTCACGCGGTTCTCCAGCGTGGGCGGTACCGGCTGGGTGCAGGTCAATACCCTCGACGGCGCGGTCCGCGACCTGTCCCCCACCGCCACCGCCTTCCCGTGGCGCGCGCACGCCGCGATGGTGGAATGGGGCGCCTACGAACCGATTCCGCACGACGCCGCGGTGGAGTTCATCGCCGACGCCCATGCCGCGATGGGGTCCGATTCGGTGGGGGCGTACGTCAACTACCTGGAGCCCGGCGATCCGTTGTCCCGCTATTACGGCGGCAATCACACCCGGCTGGCCGAGCTCCGCGCTCGGGTGGATCCGGGCAACCGGATCCGTACCGTGCTGCGCTCAAGCTGAATACTGTTTGCGCAGTTCGAATTTCACGACCTTGCCGCTGGGATTGCGGGGCAGTTCGGAGACGATGACGAGATCCTTGGGGTGCTTGTAGCGCGCCAGGGATTCGTTGAGGAACGGCTCGAGCTCTTCCAGGGTCAGGTCGGCGCCGTCGACCAGGGCGACCACCGCGACCGGGACCTCACCCCATTTCTCGTGCGGCCGTGCGATAACCGCGGCCTCGTGGATCTTGGGGTGCGCGAAGAGCACGTTCTCGACCTCGGCGCAGTAGATGTTCTCGCCGCCGGAGATGATCATGTCCTTCTTGCGGTCCACCACGTAGACGAAGCCCTCTTCGTCCTGCCGGACCAGGTCACCGGAGTGGAACCAGCCGCCCGCGAAGGCTTCCGCCGTCGCCTCCGGCTTGTTCCAGTAGCCCGACATCATGGTCGGTCCCCGGTACACGATCTCACCGACCTCGCCCGGCGCGACATCGTTCATCTCGTCGTCGACGATCCGCACCTGAATGGTCGGGATCGGCTTGCCGACCGAGCCGAGCTTGCGCAGCGCGTCCTTGCCTTCGAGCACGCAGGTGATGGGCGACATTTCGGTCTGCCCGAACACCGCCACATTGGATGCCTCGGGGAAACACTCCGCCATCGCCCTCAGCACCGTGTCCGAGGCCGGGGCCGCACCCCAGGACAATCCGCGCAGCGCCAGCTTGCGCTCCTTCACGGTCGGCTCGTCGCAGATGAGCTGCCACTGCGCGGGCACGCAGAAGGCCGTGGTGGCCTGCTCGGCTTCGACGGCATCGAGGAACCCGGTGGCGTCGAACGCGCCCAGCGGATGCAGCACGGTCTTGCCGCCGAGCAGGAAATACGGTGTGAGACTGCCCAATCCGGCGATGTGGAACAGCGGGGAGGTGCAGAAGCCGACCGAATCCGGGGTGACCTCGAGCGCCCGGATGCAGGTCAGCGCCTGCGCGTTCATGTTCGCGTAGGACAGCACCGCACCCTTGGGGCTGCCGGTGGTGCCGGAGGTGTACATGATCAGGCACGGGGTGTCTTCGGGAATGTCCAGCGGCGCATGGGGTTCGCCGGCCTCGGCGATGAAGTCGTCGTATCCGAGGACGCCGTCGCCGGTTTCGCCGTTGATCACCACGATGGTGTCCAGTCCGGGGGCCTGCGCCGCCACCCCGGCCGCCAGCGGCTTCAGCACGCTGTCGGTGACGATGGCCTTGCCGCCGGAGTCGGAGACGATGTAGGCCACCTCGGGCGGGGTGAGTCGGAAGTTCACCGGCACCGCGATCGCGCCGAGGGCATTGATGCCCATGACGGCCTCGATGTACTCGGTGTAGTTGAGCGCCAGGATGAGCACCCGATCGCCGAACCCGACCCCTCGGCGGGACAGCGCGTCGGCGAACTTCTCCGAACGCTCGTGCAGCTGCTTCCAGGTGGTGTCGACGCCCTGGAAACGGAAGGCGACCTGGTCCGGGCGCATGGCCGCGTGCGTGGCGACTTGGTTGACCCAGTGATTGCGCCGCGACCGAATCGGCTCGTCGAGCGGTTGGAAACCGGCGGTCATCTGTGTCCTCCCAAGGGATCGATAGTGATCGATCGCGAGAATACTCGCTAACTTCTTGGCGTGACAAGGGTTACAGAGAAGGTTTCGCTCCGAGATTCTCACTCATTCATTCAGCAGGTCAGAGTAGGGAAGACGACCTAGGAGCACGGGGAGCAGCCTTCGAGTTATCCCCAGACCAGCAGGTCAGGAGTCACTGCGGCTGCAAAGCCGGACTCACATGAGGGTTGTCGGCCCATATGCAACTATGCGAGTATCAAGCCAGTTCGCGAGAGGCAGGGAGAGGAAGCGCCAATGCTGCGTACCAAGTTCACCGAGACCTTCGGGGTCGAGCACCCGATCGTGCAGGGCGGCATGATGTGGGTCGGCCGCGCCGAGCTCGCCGCGGCGGTCTCCGAGGCCGGCGGCCTGGGCATCATCACCGCGCTCACCCAGCCCACCCCCGACGATCTGCGCCGCGAGATCGACAAGGCGCGCGCGCTCACCGACAAGCCGATCGGCGTGAACGTCACCATCCTGCCGTCGATCAACCCGCCGCCGTACCAGGAGTACGCCAAGGCGATCATCGACTCCGGCATCAAGATCGTCGAGACCGCGGGCAGCAACCCCGAGCCCTTCCTCCCGTACTACAAGGAGGCCGGGATCAAGGTGCTGCACAAGTGCACCAGCGTCCGGCACGCGCTCAAGGCCCAGAAGATCGGCGTCGACGGCGTCTCCATCGACGGCTTCGAATGCGCCGGGCACCCGGGCGAGGACGACGTCCCCGGCCTGATCCTGATCCCGGCCGCCACCGCGGCGCTGGAGATCCCGGTCATCGCCTCCGGCGGTATCGCCGACGCGCGCGGCCTGGTCGCGGCGCTGGCGCTGGGCGCGGACGGCGTGAACATGGGCACCCGCTTCATGTGCACCCAGGAATCGGCCATTCACCAGACGGTGAAGGAACAGATCGTCGCCAATTCCGAGCGCGCCACCCAGCTGATCTTCCGCACCATGCACAACACCGCGCGCGTGGCCGATAACGAGATCAGCCGCAAGGTCGTCGAAATCGAGAAGGCCGGCGGCAAATTCGAGGATGTGCGCGATCTGGTCGCCGGTGCGCGCGGCCGCCGCGTGTTCGAAGAGGGCGATCTGGATGCCGGTATCTGGTCGGCCGGTCAGGTCCAGGGCCTGATCAACGACATCCCGACCTGCGCCGAACTGATCTCGCGCATGGTCTCCGAGGCCGAGTCGCTGATCAACTCGCGGCTGGCGGGCATGCTCGCCTGATTTACTCCGGAACGTAAGGGCCCTGGGCAGATAAGCTCAGGGCTCTTTCCATTCCGGTTATCCACGCCCCGGTAATCCGTCATGCTTTCTGTATCCGATGGACATGGCGGAGGTGGCCGAAATGGCAATCACTCGTATCTATCTCGATGACGACGCGCTGCGGCGGACCATGGCCATCTCGGGGGTGCACAGCGAACAGGACGCGGTGAACCTGGCGCTGCGCTTCTTCAGCTCGCACGCCCTGCCCGCGGATGTCGACGAGGTGGTGCACACCCGTCCGCACCCGCGATCGGCCTCCGCGTAGGACGCGCGCGACGCCGATCGCACCGCGCCCGGCGCGCCGGGGCGAGCCGACAGGCCGAAAGCTCTTCTGAGCGCGGCGAATTCTTGGCAGAATTCCCGGAGGTACCGCGACGGACCGCCGTCGCCGGACGCGGGAGGGATTCCTGTGCGGCCGAGTACGACAGCGTCCAACGATTCCACCCCCTTCCCCCGGGTGTCGATCGTCGGTGTCGGCTGCCGCGCCACCGGCCCCGAATTCGATCGCGAATGGTTCGGCATCAGCGCCGCCGACGCGACCGGTCTGGACCCGCGCCACCGCATCACCCTCGAGATCGCGGTCGAGGCCCTCGACGACGCCGGACTCGGTTGCCTGGCACCGGGTTCCGCCGCCGCCGTCATCCTCGGCGCGGCCGGCTTCACCACCCCCAACGCCGCCCGCCTGCTCTCCCGCGCCCTCACCCTGCACGGCCCCAGCCTCATTCTCGACAGCGAAGCCGACACCCCGCTGATCGCGGTGGACACCGGCGTCCGTCTGCTGGCCGACGAATCCATCCCCTTCGTCCTGGCCGGCGGCACGGATCTCACCGTCCTCCCGGATATTTCGGGCATCGAGCTCTCCGGCAACGGCGACCTCTGCACCGTGCTCGTGCTGCAACGTACCGCCGATGCCCTCCGCACCGGCGCCCGCCGCTACGCCGATATCGACGGCCCCGCCCTCGGCATATCCCACCGGGGCGGCTTCTCGCGAATAGTGCTGCAAGACAACAGTTCCGATCAGTCCCGCCATGAATCCCGCGACTCCGTCACCACCGGCGGCAGGCCGGCATCCGGAATACGGCCCTCCCCCGCTCGGCACGACCGGACTGCCGACGCCGCACCGGACAGCCGATGCGTTGCCGCCGCGCCCAAGACCGAGGACGCGGGCAAGGAAGGCGCCGGAACCCGTGCGCTGCGCGGGCCGGAACGCTCCTCGCCGATTCCCATCGTGCTCAGCGGACCCGACGCCGCCGCGATCCGCGCGCTGGCCCTGCACTGGGCGAATCGGGTCGGCGCCTATCGCGACGTCCACCAATTCGCAACGGCCGCAGCTCGTTTGCTGCCGGCGGCTACCCGCGCGGTGGTGCTCGCGCGCGATACCGGCGACGCCGCCACCCAGCTGCGCGTCCTCGCCGCCCGCATACCCGCGGCGACGCCCGAGCCGACCCCGCCGCCGGAGGTCGATCGCCGAACCGGGGCGACCGCCCTTCCCCCGGCCGACATCGAACGGGCCCCGTGGGAGAGGCACGGGGCCGAGGTGACAGCCGATTCCCAGCACAGGAACGGCACGGAACCCGCGGTACCGCAAGCCGACTCGGGTCCCACCCACCGATATTCACCGAGGGCCTCGACGTCAGCGCACGGCGCGGAGCAGGTCGTGACCGCCGGCCCGATGGGACGGCGAGCGTACAGCCCGGCCGGTACGCTGCCGGGCCGGTGGGACACGCTGGAGATGCCCGCACTGCGCTGGGCGGTGCCGGGCGAGTCCGACATCATCGGACCCGTGGCGGGCACGCGTGACGGCGGCCTGTTGTTCCTGTTCTCCGGCAGCGGATTTCACCCGCGCATGGGGCGGACGCTGGCGGGGCGGTACCCGGTCTTCGCCCGACGCCTGACCGAAGCCGCCGACGCGGTCGCGGCAGCGGGCGGCCCGCGCGTCTGGACGCCCCGCTACGGCTTCGGAAACCACTCCCCCGGTTTGGATTTCACCCAGCCCGCCGTCTTCGCCTACCAGGTGGCCCTCGCCGCCCTACTGGAGTTCTGGGGCGTAATGCCCGACGCGGTAGCCGGACACGGCGCGGGCGAGATCGCGGCGGCGGTAGCGGCCGGTGCGTTGCCGCTGACCGACGCCGCCCGCATCGTCGTGGCCCGCAGCCGGCTGCTGCACCGAGTCGGCGAGGAAAGCGCCGCAGCGGTTTTGGAGGCCACCCCCGCCGAGGCCCTGCGCCTGGTCGAACCCATGCGCACGGCCGTCGGCCTGGCCGCCATCCACGGCCCCAGCTCGGTCACCGTCGCCGGCGAACCCCGCTATATCGACGCCCTGGTCCGCCGCGCCCACCGCCGCGCCATCTTCGCCCAGCGCATCGCCGGGAACAGCACGGACGGCGCCGCCGCCACGGTCATCCACATCCCCCGCGCCCGCACCATTGCGCCGCAACTGATCTCGGACCTCGACGGTATCGTCCCGTCCGCGCCGCATACCCGAATCTATTCGACCACCAGACGCGGCGATGCTGTCGAGAGACCTTCCGGTGCGGCGCCTTTCGAATCGGCCATGGATGCCGAGTATTGGGGGGCGAACGCCGCGGGGCCGGTGGAGTTGGCGGCCGCCCTGGAACAGGCTGTGGCCGACGGAATCTCGAGTGTGATCGAGTTGTCGCCGCAACCGATGCTGGCGACGGCGGTGCGCGATTACGGGGCGCTGCGGGACGCGACGTATGTGGCCGGGTCGGCGGTCGACGAGGGCGGGGCGCTGCTGCGGGCGCTGGCGCAGTTGCATGCGGAGGGGCGGCGGGTGGATTGGCTGGCGCTCGGGGCGCATACGGCGACACCACCCCGGCGCTTGTGGCGGCGCGCCGGAGCGCGAACCGCTGCGCAGGTCGATGGAATCAGCGGAGATTCGAGTCGGCTGCGCGCTGGTGGCGACGGTGGTTCCCCTGACTCGTCGAGCCGGGTCGGGCAGTCCGCGGGAGCGCGGCCGGTGCGCTCGGCACTCGGCGCGGCTTCGGCGTATTCGGTTGGGAGCGAGCCACATTGGCTGGGACCGTTGCCGGGCTTGTCGGTGCGGGGCGACGCGAGCTACGTGGTGGTGGGAGGGCTGGGGGCCTATGGCGCTACGGCGGTGCGATGGTTGCTGGATGCCGGGGCGCGGGATGTGGTCGTGCTGACGCGGGTGCCGCGCGCCCTGCCGGCGATGCTCGAGGGGTTGGAGGAGCGGGTGGTCATGGTGCGGTGCGAGGTGGGGAATCGGCGGGATCTGGCGGAGGCGCTGCACGATATCCGGGAGTGCGGGTTGCCCATTCGCGGGATCGTCTATGCCCGGCCGGAGCCGCGGGCGGCGGTGGCGGCGGCATTGGGCGAGTTGACGGCGGATGATCCGATCGAGTTCGCGTGGCTGCTCGGGGACGAGGGGTGGCGGCGGATGTCCCGCGTGTCGGGTCGGGATGGGCTGGGAGCGCGGGAATGATGACGGGATGGCGGACCCGATCATCGAAGTGAAGTGGAAGGACGAACCGGAGCAGCACGACTATCCGGCGGCGGCCGACTATCTGGAGATGCTGGCCGAACCGGACGTGATCGAGACGGTGATCGCGGAATTGCGGAAGGCGAAGGTGACCCACAAGAAGGCCAAGGATCTGCTGCGCGCCTCCCAGCTGGAGCTGCTGCCCGCCTACAACCCGCAGGTGCGCAAGGATCTGGCGAAGATCGCGGCGGGCAAGTCGCTCTCGCCGATCCTGGTGGTGCGCGGCGACTTCCGCAAGGCGGTGCCGATGCAGATCGTGGACGGCTACCACCGGGTGTGCTCGATCTACTACACCGACGAGAACATCTCCATCCCGGTGAAAATCGCTTCGCTGCCGTGAATTTCGAGACCCTCGCCCTGATCACGCTGCTCGGCCTGGCCGGCCCGCTACTGGCGTGGCGGCCGTCCTGGCATCTGCCGGTGATCCTCGGCGAGCTGATCGCCGGTGTCCTGTTCGGCACCACCGGTTTCGGGGTGCTGCATCCCGAGGATCCGACCTTCGCCTTCCTGGCGGATGTCGGCTTCGCGGTGGTCATGTTCGTGGCCGGCACCCACGTGCCGATCCGGGACGCCTCGATCCGTTCGGCCCTGGGCATCGGCGCGCTGCGGGCCGTCCTGGTGGGTCTGGTCGCGGTCGCCCTGGGCGGTCTGGTGTCGGCCTGGTTCGGCACCGGGCACGGTTTGCTGTACGCGGTGCTGATCGCCTCCTCCTCGGCCGCCATCGTGCTGCCCATCATCGATTCGCAGCGCCTGAGCGGAAAACCGGTGCTGGAGCTGACCGCTCAGGTCGCCATCGCCGATGCCGCCGCGGTGGTGGCTCTGCCGCTGGTCATCGATACCGGCCGGGCCGGGCGGGCGGCCCTCGGCGCGCTGGCGGTGGTGGTCACGGCGCTGGGGGCGTTCCTGCTGCTGCGCTATCTGGAACAGTCCGGACTGCGCAAACGGCTGCACCGGGTTTCGGAGGAGCGGCAGTTCGCCATGGAATTGCGGGTCAGCCTGGCGATGCTGTTCCTGCTGTGCGCGGTGGCCGCCCGCGGCCACGTGTCGATCATGCTGGCCGGCTTCGCGCTCGGCCTCGCGGTGGCCGGGATCGGGGAACCGCGGCGGGTCGCCAAGCAGCTGTTCGCGATCAGCGACGGCTTCCTGGCGCCGCTGTTCTTCGTCTGGCTGGGAGCGCGGCTCAACCTGCGCGAGTTCGGGGAGCATCCCCGGCTGATCCTGCTGGGGCTGGCGCTGGGGGCGGCGGCGGTGCTGGCGCATCTGGTGACGCGGCTCCTGGGCCAGCCGATCAGCCTGGGCGCGTTGGCATCCGCGCAGATCGGCGTCCCGGTCGCCGCCGTCACCATCGGGACCCAGATACACGTGCTGGCGCCTGGCGAACCGGCCGCGCTCATGCTGGGCGCCTTGGTGACGATCACGGCGGCGGCCGTCGGTTCCCGGATCGCCGGCGCGAAGACCGCGCCGGCGCAGCACGCGTCCGGCAGCTGAGCCGGTCTATTCGGGCTCGCGCCCCAGTAGTCGATCCGTCTCGCGCCGTTCGCGTTTGGTGGGCCGGCCGGACCCGCGTTCCCGGCGCGGCAACAAGGCGACCAGGACCGGATCGGGCGGCGGCGGGGATTTGTCGATCATGCACTGGGCGGCCACCGGCGCACCCACCCGCTTGGTGATCAACCGCTCCACCACGACGATGCGCTCGACCCCATTGACCCGGACCCGGATCTCGTCACCGGGTTTCAAGGCATGCGCGGGCTTGACCACCACGCCGTTGACCCGCACATGCCCGGCGCGGCACGCGGCCGCGGCGGCGGAGCGGGTCTTGAAAAGCCGAACGGCCCACACCCAAGAATCGACTCGGGCCTGGACCGGTTGGCTCGGCGGAGCAGGAGGCACGCGCTACACGATACGGCGCGCGGTGACCACCTGGTCGGAGTTGAGCGAGGTGTAGGAGACCGGGGTACCGGACTGCACCGCGTTGAGCAGCTTGCCGTTGCCCGCGTAGATGCCGACGTGGCCGCCGCCGTTGGTGATCACGATGTCACCCGGCATCAGGTTCTCGAAGGCGACGGGGGCGCCGACGTGGGACTGCTCGAAGCTGGTGCGCGGCAGTTCGATTCCGGCCTGCTTGTACGCCCACTGCACGAGGCCGGAGCAGTCGAAGCTGTAGGGGCCGGAGGCGCCCCAGGAGTACTGGGCGCCGAGCTTGGTCGAGGCCGCCTCCAGGGCGACATTGCCGACCGAGTGGTTCTGCTGCTGGCCGCCGAAGACGTTCGGCAGCTGGAAGTCCTGGCCCGGGACCGCACCGACGGTGCCGCCCTGCGGGGCCTGCAACGCGCTCGCCGCGTCCTTGGCCGCCTGGTTGAACTGGGTGACCTGCGGAGCGAAATCGTCCGGGACTTCGAAGCTTCCGAGACCGGGGACCTCGACGGTGGCCGCCGTAGCGGTGATCGCCGGGAAAGCGCCGGTTGTCGTCGCGGCCATCGCACCCATGACGATGGCACCCTTCACGGAATTCGGTAGCCGAGATTCCCGCTGCAAGCTGTGCTTACCCACCGAGCCGTTCTCCATTTCTTCCTGAGCCTGCCGCCGACCGAGTTAGCTGACGGGTTCGGGCCAGGAAGTAGGCCCTACCCCAACGGCTTGCGGCCGAAGGAGATTCACCCCAAACGAGACTGGGTCCCCGGTTCGATCGCGATGTGGTGGATCGCGCTCGATTAGGCGGTAACTTCGCGGGCTGCCTCTCCGATGAAGCAACAGACTCCGCTAAGTCACGAGAAGATTACGGCGACGCGAGTGTGTTGTCCACCCCAACGCGCGGGTGTGTTGTGACGGAAGTCGAATTCCCCGGTCGCCGCCCGAAATCCGGTTCCGCACGCTGGATCACGACTCGATATACCTGATCGACATCGCCGTTATAAAAGCCCAGCTAGGGCTGTTCGGAGATCGCCCGCTCGAGCTCCGCGATGCGGCGGCGGGCATCGGCGAGCTCGACCTCGAGCTTGCCCAGCGCCATGACGAGCGGACCCACCGCGAGATCGGCGACCAATTGCGGATCGTCATAGCCACGTTCGATCGCCACCAGGATGTTCTGCCGAATCAGGGTGGCCACCGGCGCCTGCGCGGGCACGTCCCAGGACTCCACCACCTCCGCGACGGTATGCGGTGCCTGCGGCGCTTCCTCCGACATGTACCCCTCCTGGACTGGATCGTTCGCGAACCCGACATAAGGGTAGAGACCGCAAGGGACACAAGGGGGGCGAACGCGTGCCGGTGGGTATGCCGGTCGATAACTACCTCTACGACCTGCGCTAGACAGCCGGATAATCCCGAATCATCGCCCTACGCGGCGGGGGTTCGCGCGCTACGGTTGGGCCGCATGGATCCCGTCCGCAATCCGTACGCCCCCGGCGCCGGCCAGCGACCGCCCGAACTGGCGGGCCGTGATCGCCAGCTGGACGCCTTCGACATCGTGCTGGAACGGGTGGCGCGCGGGCGTCCGGAGCGCAGCGTCATGCTCACCGGGCTGCGCGGCGTCGGAAAGACGGTGCTGCTCAACCAGCTTCGCTCGGCGGCCCGCGCGGCCGGTTGGGGCACCGGGAAATTGGAGGCCCGGCCGGATCAGGAACTGCGGCGGCCGCTGTCCTCGGCGCTGCACATGGCGGTCCGCTCGATCGCGGTGGCGCATCGCAATCCCGAGCAGGTGGATGATTTCCTGGGCATTCTCAAGGCTTTCGCGCTGCGCTCCACCGCCGACAAGGGCATGCGGGAGCGCTGGAATCCCGGTATCGACGTCCCGGCGGTGACCGGGCGCGCGGATTCCGGGGATATCGAGATCGATCTGGTCGAGCTGCTGATGGAGGCCGCGCAGCTGGCCCGCGATATCGGGGTGGGCATCGCGATCTTCATCGACGAGATGCAGGATCTGGGTCCCGCCGACATCTCGGCGATCTGCGGCGCGTGCCACGAATTGAGCCAGGACGCCGCGCCTTTGATCGTGGTGGGCGCGGGTCTGCCGCATCTGCCCGCCGTGCTGTCGGCCTCGCGCAGCTACTCCGAGCGGCTGTTCTCCTACCATCGCATCGATCGCCTGGATCGGACCGCGGCGGATCAGGCGCTGATCGCCCCGGCCGAGCGGGAGAACGTGAAGTACAGCGATGCCGCGCTGCTGGCACTGTACGAGAAGGCCGACGGCTATCCGTATTTCGTGCAGGCGTACGGCAAAGCCACCTGGGATGTGGCCGCGCAGAGCCCGATCTCGGCCGAGGATGTCGAGGTGGCCGCGCCGCACGCCGAGGAAGAACTGGCGGTCGGTTTCTTCGGCTCCCGCTACGAGCGGGCGACCCCGGCGGAGCGGGAGTACATGCGCGCCATGGCGGATCTGGCCGGTGACGACGGACCGGTCGCCACGGCGGCGGTGGCCAAGGAGCTGGATCGCAAACCGGCCTCGCTTTCCCCGGCCCGGGACGGGCTCATCAAGAAGGGGCTGATCTATTCGGCGGAGCGCGGGACGATCGGTTTCACGGTGCCGCATTTCGGGCGATATCTACGCGGTGTGCAATAGCTACACATTCGCCATTGCATCAAGATCATTGCGCGACAAGGCTTTTTGATCTTTGCTGACGTCTACCGGTGGGTAACAAAGACTCTTACACTCGAATGTGATTGGCATCACCCTCGAGGAGCACAGCATGGCGACCACATCGAAAGTCGACGCCACGGAAGAACAGGCCCGGGCACTCGTCGAAGAATCCCGCGAAACCACCTGGAACAAGCCCTCCTTCGCGAAGGAGATGTTCCTGGGCCGCTTCCGGCTGGATCTGATACATCCGTTCCCGCAACCCAGCGCGGCGGATGCGGCCAAGATGGACGCGTACCTGAAGCGGCTGGCGTCGTTCTGCGAAACCATCGACGGACAGCGGATCGAGGCCGAGGGGCGGATTCCGGACGAATACGTCAAGGGGTTGGCCGAGCTCGGCTGCTTCGGGCTGAAGATTCCGGAATCCTATGGCGGCGTGGGCCTTTCACAGGTCGGCTACAACCGGGCGCTGATGCTGGTCGGCTCCGCGCACGCCAGCCTCGGCGTGCTGCTGTCGGCGCACCAATCCATCGGCGTGCCGGAGCCTTTGAAGCTGGCGGGCAGTGCCGAGCAGAAGCAGGAATTCCTGCCGCGCTGCGCCAAGGGCGCGGTGAGCGCGTTCCTGCTGACCGAACCGGATGTGGGTTCCGACCCGGCGCGCATGGCCTCGACCGCGGTCCCGACACCCGACGGCGAAGCCTATGAGCTCAACGGCGTGAAGCTGTGGACCACCAACGGCGTGGTGGCCGAACTGCTCGTGGTGATGGCGCGGGTGCCCAAGAGCGAAGGGCATCGCGGCGGCATCTCCGCGTTCATCGTGGAGGCCGACAGCCCCGGCATCACCGTGGAGCGGCGCAATGCGTTCATGGGCCTGCGCGGCATCGAGAACGGTGTCACGCGCATGCACAATGTGCGGGTGCCCAAGGCGAATCTGGTCGGGCGCGAAGGTGACGGGCTGAAGATCGCGCTCACCACCCTGAACGCGGGCCGGCTGGCGATTCCGGCCATGTGCACCGCCGCCGCCAAATGGTCGCTGAAGATCGCGCGGGAATGGAGCGGCACCCGGGTGCAGTGGGGTCGTCCGGTCGGCGAGCACGCGGCGGTCGGCTCGAAGATATCCTTCATCGCCGCAAGCACTTTCGCGTTGGAGTCGGTGCTCGATCTGTCGGCCACCATGTGCGACGAGAACCGCAACGACATTCGCATCGAGGCCGCGCTGGCCAAGCTCTGGGCTTCGGAGATGGCCTGCACCATCGCCGACGAGCTGGTGCAGATCCGCGGCGGGCGCGGTTACGAGACCGCCGCGTCGCTGGCCGCTCGCGGCGAAAGGGCCGTGGGCGCCGAGCAATTGGTGCGCGATCTGCGGATCAACCGGATCTTCGAGGGCTCCAGCGAGATCATGCGCCTGCTCATCGCCCGCGAGATGGCCGATGCGCATATGGCGGCCGCCGGGGCGCTGGTGGATCGCAAGGCCGAGCTCAAGGACAAGGCGAAGGCGGCGGTCGGGGCGAGCGGGTTCTACGCCAAGTGGTTCCCGCAGCTGGCTGTCGGTTCGGGCACCGCACCGGTGAGCTTCACCGAATTCGGGCCGCTGGCAAGGCATATGCGGTTCGTCGAGCGGATGTCGCGCAAGCAGGCTCGCGCGCTCATGTACGGGATGGCGCGGTGGCAGGCGCGGCTGGAGTACAAGCAGGGGTTCCTGGGGCGCATCGTGGATATCGGGGCGGAGTTGTTCGCCATGGCGGCGGCGTGCGTGAAGGCCCAATCCCTGCGCGTGGCAGGCGATCCCGAGGGCATCGCGGCCGAGGAGCTGGCGGATGTGTTCTGCCGGCAGGCGCGGTTGCGGATCGAGCGGTTGTTCGGGGCACTGTGGGCCAATACCGATGACGCGGATGTGGATCTGACGCGCGGCGTGCTGGACGGGCGCTACAAGTGGCTGGAAGGCGGGGCGCTGGATCCGAGCGAGGGGACCGGGCCGTGGATCGCGGAATGGGAGCCGGGGCCGTCGACGGAGGAGAACGTGCTGCGGCCGTTCCTGCCCTCGACTCGGGCGTCGGCGTCGACATAGGAATCTAGAGAAATCTAGTGAGATTGCTAGAAACTCGTAGAAACCTCTGATGATGGTCGGATCGTCACCGTTTTCTACGGGGTTCTAGCAATCCGCCGAGACTCTCGTAGATCCTGCGATCGGGGTGCATAGATCGACGGCGTCAGTTGGACAACTTGTCAATAACACCGGGTGTGAGCGGTTAACGCAGCGGCAATCTCAATCGACAACCGGGCAAAAGGCGAACTCTTAGGAGCACGTCATGTCCACGCTCACGCGTCCCGCGGCCGATCATGACGGCCACCACCTCACCGTGTCCGCCGATGACGGCACACCCATCGCCGTGCGGGAGTTCGGCACCGCCGACGCGCCGTTGACCGTGGTGTTCGCGCACGGGCACTGCCTGCGCACCGAATCGTGGGAGTTGCTGCGCGAGCAGTTGCGCCGGCATTGGGGCGATGCCAACCACCTGGTCTTCTACGACCATCGCGGACATGGCGATTCGGGGGCGGCCGATCCCGCCACCTACACCATCGAACAGCTGGCGCTGGATCTCGACGCGGTGCTGCGGGCGGTAGCACCGACCGGTCCGGTTGTGCTGGTGGGGCATTCGATGGGCGCCATGACCATCCTGGCGTACGCCCGCCTCTTCCCCGAGACCATCGGCTGCCGCGTCATCGGCGTCGGGCTCATCGCCGGAGCCGCCAACAGCGTCACCCGGGTCGGCCTGGGCCGCCTGCTCAACGGTCCCGCCGTGAACTCCCTGCACTTCGCCATGCGCCGCGCCCCCCGGGCCATGCAGGCGTCCAAGCACTTCACCCGCCGCTTCTTCGAGCCGATGATGCGCGAGGCCGCCCTCGGCACCCGCAAGGTCAGCCCGCGCATGATCGCCGTCGCCACCACCATGCTCAACGAGACCTCGCTGCTGACCATGTCGAGCTTCCTCGACTCCCTGATCCGCTTCGACGAAACCGAGAACCTGCACCGCCTGGGCGCCATCCCCGCCCTGGTCCTGCACGGCTCCGCCGACATAGTCATCCCCTTCGCCCACTCCGTCGTCCTCTCCTCCCAACTCGACGACGCCGACCTGGTCCGCCTCGACGGCGCCGGCCACAGCGTCATCCTCGAACGCGCCGAAGAGGTAGCCGCCGCCATCGTCACCCTGGTCGCCCGCGCCCAAACCAAACTCGCCACCCGAGACCCCGACTGCGGCCCCGAATTCGCCATCGCCGGTTGACTCCTCACCACGGCCGACCTCCCCACGGCCCCGCCTTCTCCGCTTCGCCCGTTGACTCCACACCACGACCGACCCTCTGGCAGACCGCCTTCTCTGCTTCGCCGGTGACCCCGCCCGCCCCGTTGGGGGGGTTGGGGGGTTGCCCCCCCAAACCCCCATCTTTTGGCCCCGAAGGGGCCGAAGCGTGTCTCCCGCCACGGCCCTGACGTGCGGATTCACCTCGCCAACGCGACGGATCGCGATTCGTCGCGTACTGTGTTGTAGATCACGATGTGTGGTCTGTCACACGGCTCGAGGAGGTTTCGATGACACGCAGCGAGATTGCGGAACTCCGCTACGCGGTCGGCCAGCTCCGGCAGTGCGTCACCGCATTGCGCTCCCACTACGGCGACGCGAGCACGGTGCGCCGGTTGGAGAACGATCTGGAGCGGCTCTCGATCGACACGGATGAGTTCGAAACAGCTCCTCCACCGGTATCCCCGGCGTCGAAGCAGGAGACCATCTACGTCCCGGACTCCAAGTCCGACGAGGCCGCCTGGATGGGCGCCCAGGACGAGGGGCTCGGCTTCCACTCCCGCCCCCGCACCAAATAACCGACGACCCACCGGCCGCCCCCGCGATCACGCGCGATGGCGGCCGGATCGGCGTGCGCGCCCACCGTGGAAACGCGCCCCGCGCGGTGTCGGCGCGATCGGGACCGCGGTCGGGGATTCGAAGACCACCGCGAGCGCCTGCGCGGGCCCGGCCGGGCTCACCGCCAGCGCCGATCCGCCTGCGCGCCGGGTCAATTCGTGCAGCAGGGTGGTGACCACGCGCAGCCCCGCCGCACCGCCGGGATCACCCAGCGCGACGGCTCCGCCGTGCACGTTCAGGCGTTCGCCGTCCGGATCGGCGACACCGAGTGAGCGGATCGCGGCGAGCGCCTCGGCCGCGGTGCTCTCGTCGACCTCCAGCAGATCGACCTCGCCTAGTTCGAATCCGGTCCGCCACAACGCTTTCGCCACCGCCGACGTCGCGGCGGGCACCGTCACACCGGGTTCGGGCGTCGCGGTGGCCCAGCCGACCAGGTAACCCATCGGCTCCAAACCCAGATCGGCGAGCCGCTCCTCGGCCACCACCAGACAGCCCGCCGCGGCGAGAGTGGGTGCGCCGCAATTGGCTTCGGTGCTGATACCGCCGGGGAGCAGCGGCAGCAACTCGGCGAAAGCCCGCGCGGAGACATCGTCACGCAGACCCTCGTCGCGGTCCACCAGTTGCAGCACATCGGAATTCACGTCGTCGGGATCGGCGCAGACCACCACCGGCGCGGTTTCGCCGCCGAACAGACCCTGGCGGCGAGCCCGCGCGGCCCGCCGGTGACTGTCCGCGGCGAACTCGTCGACCTCGGCGCGGGTGAGGCCGAAGTGCTGGGCGAGATCCTCGGCCTGCTTCAACAGCGACTCGCGGGCGGCCGCTCCGGACCCGCCCGGCGCGGCGCCCGAACCGGGAGCGGCCGGCGGCGCGGGGAACTCCGCGCCGAGCGCGACGACCACGTCGGCGGCGCCGGTCTGCACCATCATGGCGGCGGTGACGAGCGCCCGCAGGCCGCCGCCCGATTCGACGCCGACCGCGAATTCTCCTACCACGGGCGAGAATCCGGCGAGCTGGGCGGCGGGCCGCACCACATCGGCGGCGGGAACGGCGGTCACCAGGTGCTCGATCCGATGCGGGTCGATACCGGAGCGGCCGACGACGGCGGTCAGCACCGTCGCGATCAAGCGCTGCGGTGAGACCGCCGCGAGCGCACCGCCCGGCAGCCCGACGGGTGTGCGCATGGGCATCACGATCGCCGCTCTCCTCATCACCGGCTCCCTTCACACTCGGCCCCGGCTCCCCCGGACAGCACAACTCGGGAACAGGTCACCACAGGGTTGTTGCTGCCGTGTGACGGCGACCGAACGGAAATTCGAGCCGTTCGTCCGGTTTTCCCCGCGGGTATCCGAATCTCACTGCAAATGCGCCCGGTTCGTGAGATTGCCGTTTGTTCACCAATCGAACGACTCGCCGCTGAGACCAGGAAATGTGGCGCAAATCACGGGATCACGAATTCGCTGTACGTAGCTCGAGTGATAGCTGCTCTGTCGTAGGGTGCTCACCATCACATTCGATGCCGGAGGTAACGATGCCGTTCCACGGGGTAGAGCAGCGAGGCAGCCAGCAGTGAGCGCCGCACCGATCAAGGCTCCCGAATCGAGCGCGACGGGGGTATTCAGCAAGGGCCGCGCGGCCATCGCGGCACGCACGCTCCGCACCGACCGGTGGTGGCTGCCGCCGCTGGTGACGGTGCTGGGGCTCGGCACCTTCGTGGTCTACGCGACCATCAGATCCTTTGCGCGCGCGGCGTATTGGGTGAACGACTATCACTACCTGACGCCGTTCTACTCCCCCTGCCTGAGCGACTCGTGCCTCGAGGGCTCCAGCCACCTCGGGACGCCGATCCCCGCGCTGCCCATGTGGATTCCGCTGGGCTTCCTGGTGTTGCCGTTCCTGTTGCTGTTCCGGCTCACCTGCTACTACTACCGCAAGGCCTACTACCGGTCGGTGTGGTTCTCACCGCCGGCGTGCGCGGTAGCCGAGCCGCATGCCAAATACACCGGCGAGACCCGGCTTCCGCTCATCATCCAGAACGCGCACCGCTATTTCTTCTATGTGGCAGTGATTATCGCGGTCATCAATACCTACGACGCCGCGATTTCCTTCCACGCCAAGGACGGCGGCTTCGGTCTCGGGCTCGGCTCGATCATCATCACCGCCAACGCGCTGCTGCTGTGGGCCTACACGCTGTCCTGCCACTCCTGCCGCCACATCGCGGGCGGGCGGCTCAAGCACTTCTCCCAGCATCCGGTCCGGTACCGCTTCTGGACCGTGGTGTCGAAGCTGAACACCCGCCACATGCAGCTGGCCTGGACCACGCTGGGCACGCTCATCCTGACCGACTTCTACGTCATGTTGGTCGCGAGCGGCACCATCTCCGATCCGCGGCTCATCGGCTGATCCTCAAAACCCATCTCTGTCAGGAGTATTCGGTCCATGCCTGAAGTCGAACGGCACAAGTACGACGTCGTGGTGATCGGTGCCGGTGGCGCCGGCCTGCGTGCGGTCATCGAAGCCCGCGAACACGGTCTGTCGGTGGCGGTGGTGTGCAAGTCGCTGTTCGGCAAGGCGCACACCGTCATGGCCGAGGGCGGCTGCGCGGCCGCCATGGGCAATGCCAATGAGAAGGACAATTGGCAGACCCATTTCAAGGACACCATGCGCGGCGGCAAGTTCCTCAACAACTGGCGCATGGCCGAACTGCATGCCCAGGAGGCGCCCGACCGGGTGTGGGAGCTGGAAACCTATGGGGCGCTGTTCGATCGGACCAAGGACGGGCGGATCAGCCAGCGCAACTTCGGTGGTCACACCTATCCGCGCCTGGCGCACGTGGGCGACCGCACCGGGCTCGAGATCATCCGCACCATGCAGCAGAAGATCGTCTCGCTGCAACAGGAGGATTTCGCGGCCACCGGCGACTACGAGGCGCGCATCAAGGTGTTCGCCGAATGCACCATCACCGAACTGCTCAAGGACGGGGATCGGATCTCCGGCGCGTTCGGATATTGGCGGGAGTCGGGGCGGTTCATCCTCTTCGAGACGCCCGCGGTGGTGCTGGCCACCGGCGGTATCGGCAAGTCCTACAAGACCACCTCCAACTCCTGGGAGTACACCGGGGACGGGCACGCGCTGGCCATGCGGGCGGGCGCGACGCTGATCAATATGGAGTTCCTGCAATTCCATCCGACCGGCATGGTCTGGCCACCGTCGGTGAAGGGCATCCTGGTCACCGAGGGCGTGCGCGGCGACGGCGGAGTGCTCAAGAACTCCGAGGGCAAGCGGTTCATGTTCGAGTACATCCCCGCGGTGTTCAAGGGGCAGTACGCGGAGTCCGAGGAAGAGGCCGATCAGTGGCTGAAGGACAACGATTCGGCCAGGCGCACACCGGATCTGCTGCCGCGTGACGAGGTGGCGCGCGCCATCAACGAAGAGGTGAAGGCGGGGCGCGGCACCGAACACGGTGGCGTGTACCTGGATATCGCCTCGCGACTGCCCGCCGCCGAGATCGTGAAGCGGTTGCCGTCCATGCACCATCAGTTCAAAGAGCTTGCGGACGTGGACATCACGAAGGAGCCCATGGAGGTGGGCCCGACGTGCCACTACGTCATGGGCGGCATCGAGGTGGATCCGGATACCGGGGCGGCGACCGTGCCCGGATTGTTCGCGGCCGGTGAGTGTTCCGGCGGTATGCACGGCTCCAACCGGCTGGGCGGCAACTCGCTCTCGGATCTGCTGGTGTTCGGGCGGCGGGCGGGGCTGGGCGCGGCCGACTATGTGGAGCAACTGCCGGGACGGCCGAAGATCTCCGACACCGATATCGCGAACGCGGCGAAAGCGGCGGTGGCGCCGTTCAATCCGGCCGAGGACGGGGCCTCGGAGAACCCGTACACGCTGCATATGGATCTCCAGCAGACGATGAACGATCTGGTCGGCATCATCCGCAAGGAGGGTGAGCTGAAGCAGGCCGTCGAGAAGCTGTCGGAGCTGCGGGACCGCTACGACCGGGTGCTCGTCGAGGGGCACCGGCAGTTCAATCCGGGCTGGCATCTGGCGCTGGATCTGCGCAACATGCTCCTGATCAGCGAATGCGTGGCGCAGGCGGCGCTGCTGCGCACCGAGAGTCGCGGCGGGCACACCCGCGACGACCATCCGGGCATGGATCCGGCATGGCGCAACAAGCTGCTGGTCTGCCGGGTGGATCCGGACGAGGTCGGCTTCACCGTGCCGTCGGTGACGGTCACCCCCGAGGACCAGCTGCCCATGCGCCCGGATCTGCTCGGACTGTTCGAGGTGTCCGAGCTCGAAAAGTATTACAGCCCTGCCGATCTCGCACCGCTGCGGGAAGGCACCGAGGGGAAGGCCGAATAGCCATGGGGTATGAGGCGAAATTCAAGGTCTGGCGCGGCGATACCGAGGGCGGCGGGCTGGAGGACTTCACCGTCGAGGTGAACGAGGGCGAGGTGGTGCTCGACATCATCCACCGCCTGCAAGCCACCCAGGCCCCGGATCTGGCGGTGCGCTGGAACTGCAAGGCCGGCAAGTGCGGGTCCTGCTCGGCCGAGGTGAACGGCCGGCCGGGGCTGTTGTGCATGACGCGCATGTCCACGTTCACGCAGGACGAAGTGGTGACGGTGACGCCGATGCGCACCTTCCCGGTGATTCGGGATCTGGTCACCGATGTGTCGTTCAACTATCAAAAGGCCCGGGAAATCCCGTCGTTCACCCCGCCCGTCGATCTGAAGCCCGGTGATTACCGGATGCAGCAGGCGGATGTGGAGCGGTCGCAGGAATTTCGTAAGTGCATCGAATGCTTCCTGTGCCAGAACACCTGTCACGTGGTGCGTGATCACGACGAGAACAAGCAGGCATTCTCGGGTCCGCGGTACCTGATGCGCATTGCCGAACTCGAAATGCATCCGCTGGATGTGGCGGATCGGCGGGAGCTGGCGCAGGAGGATGCCGGGCTCGGGTATTGCAATATCACCAAGTGCTGCACCGAGGTCTGCCCCGAGCACATCAAGATCACCGACAATGCCCTGATCCCGCTGAAGGAGCGGGTCGTCGACCGGCAATACGATCCACTGGTGTGGCTGGGAAACAAGCTGTTCCGACGCTGACGAAGCTGCTCCGGAGTGTGGAAGGGGGTTCCCGGGTAAGCCCCGGGAACCCCCTTCTCGCTGCGGTGCAGCTAAAGCATCGCGACAACTCCGATCGCCACGACGGCGACGAGTACGCCGATCGCCAACGCCGGCATCAAAGCTCCGGTGAGTACGTATACACCCGCTGCCGATACCGCGAACAGCAGTCCGACAATCAGCCGTTCCACCCAATCATCCGGACCTATTCGCCGGTACCGGGGACGGGAATTCCTCAGTCCTCGGTCCACGAAAATATGTGTACCCATGCTTAGCCCGGGCAAACATGTTTTCGTTGCGAAAGAGCTGTCAAGTCGTGATCTTCCGCAAGAACGACTCCCATTCCGTCGCGCCGAACAGCAGCGCGGGACCGCCCGGATTTTTGCTGTCCCGCACCCCGATGCGGCCCCCGGCCAGGAACGCGACCTCCACGCACTCCTTACCGGCGCCGCTGCGGCTGCTCTTGAACCAGCGAGCGCCGACCAGATCCACACTCATGCCGAATACTCCTTCGCCACCTGCCGCAGCAGGTTTCTACTGTCCTGGACGTCCAGCGCGCAGCGTTGCAGCGACTCCGAAGCCTGGCGATACCGCTGCAAATCGCCCTGTCTTTCGAGATACAGATCGCCGGTGAAGCCCTCCACGTAGACCACGGGCGGCTCCACCGGTTGCCCCTTGCCGTCGACCCCGAACTCCAGAATCACGAACGGACCGGTCGAAAGTCCCAGCGGGACACCGGCGGTGAAGGGGAGGACGCGCAACTCGACATTGGGCCGGGTACTCAGCTCCGCCAGATGCCGCACCTGCGCAGCCATCACCCTTGCACCTCCCACCGAGCGGCGCAATACCGATTCGTGCAACACCATGGCGACCGTGGCCGGATGCATGCGGCGGGTGATCAGCGCCTGCCGCTGCAACCGCAGCTGCACTCGCCGATCCAGCTCCGCGGCAGTGTCGTTCGGGTAGCCCTGGCTGTTCAGGGCCCTGGCGTAGTCGGCGGTCTGGAGCAGTCCGGGCACGAGTTCGCTTTGGTAGCAGGACAACTGCTGCGCGGATGCTTCCAGCCCCACATAGACGTCGAAGTTCTCCGGAATGAGGTCGCCGTAGGAGTGCCACCAGCTCTTGACGGCCGCCTGTTGCGCCAAACCCTTGAGCCCGTCCGCGATTTCGTCGGGGATCCCGTAGATCCGGCACAGCTCCCCGATATCGATGGTGCGGATGCGATCGGCATTGCCTTTCTCCAGCCTTTGCAGTGTGCTGGCGCCCCACTCCATCAGCTTCGCGGCCTCGGCGATGGTCAGCCCCGCTTGAATCCGCCAGTCCCGCAAATAGCGTCCGAGCTGGCGTCGGGGCAGGGTGGAGGAGACATTGGCGGAACTCTCTGACACAGCGCGCTCCGTTCTCGGTCGCGTCGCGCACGGGTTCGCCGGCTGGCGTGAGTTAGGCTGCCTCGCACCGGCTCCCCGTCCGGACACACATCATCGGCGGGCAAAGGCTTCGTCCACTTTGGAGAATCTTCCTCCCCCAACCGGATTCGGTGCTGGCGATTCGCGCAACTTTGCGTTCTCATCTTCGAAAATCCTGCGCCGGGGCGCTGCTCGTGGTGTGCTAGATATGTGCCCGGAGCGGTGTTGCTAGGCCCCCTTTCCTTTCCTGAATCCTCCGGGCACTTTCAGGAACCGCTAGGAAGTAGGAGCAATGGCCGAAGTCGTCACCCCCTGCCACCCGTTCGCACCGGAGGCGCAGCAATGCAATTGACCTCCCTGAACATGCATGTCGCCGAGTTGCTGCGTTGTCGCACGGATCCCGGTGTCATGAGCGTCGAACAAGCCCACGCCGCAATGCAATTGCACCTCGATTGCACAGTCGATACCTGCAAGGTCCGACGCCGCGCCCGGGCGACGCTGGTGGAGGAGGGACGGTGCGTGCTCGACGAGCGCGCCCTGCCATGATCCGCGCGGTCGGAGACGACCCGGGGAAGGCCCCCGACCGCCGAGACCGCTGCCCCACGGTACTTTCGAGCGTCCGAACCCAACCTCCAGGTTCGGCCGCAGTCCCTTCCGCGTGAGGCAGCGCGGTTCGGCCGCCCGTTCCACAGACGGCGGGCGGCCGAACCGCACCCCTTCGCCGCGCATCGGCGAATCGGCGGGCAACCGGTAACGTCCCGATTCATGAACCGACCGGTTCGCCGACATATTGTCAGCTACCTGCTCTTATTGCCGAGCCTGATCGGCGTCTGCTGCTTTCTGCTGGTCCCCATCGCGGTGGTGCTGTGGCTCAGTGTGCACAGCTGGAATCTGCTCGGGCCGGTGACCTTCAACGGCTTCGACAATTGGCGCTCGGTGCTCACCGACCGCCGATTCGGCCATTCGATCCTGGTCACGCTGATGCTCACCGCGCTGGTGGTGCCGGTGCAGACGGTGCTGGGGTTCGGGATCGCGGCCCTGCTGGCGGGGCGCGGGCGCGGGGGCTCGGTATTGCGGGTGGCGTATGCGCTGCCGTGGATGTGTGCGCCGGTGGCGGTGGGGGTGTTGTGGCAGTGGCTGTTCGCGCCGACCGGTGGTGCGGTGAATGCGGTGCTGGGCAGGCGGATCGAATGGCTGAGCGAACCCGCGCTGGCCTTGCCCGCGGTGGCGCTGACCTCGGTGTGGCTGAATGTGGGGTACGTGGCGCTGTTCTTCGTTGCGGGGCTGCGGGCGATTCCCGGGGAGATTCTCGATGCCGGGGCGCTGGATGGGGCGGTCGGGTTGCGGCGGGTGCGGTATCTGGTGTTGCCGCTGTTGCGGCCGACCATGTTCTTCGTGCTGGTGACCGGCGTGCTGAGTGCGTTTCAGACCTTCGACAGCGTGTACGCGCTGACTCGGGGCGGGCCGGATCATCGGACGGAGGTGGTCGGGATGCGGTTGTATTCGGAGGCTTTCGAGGCGGCGCACCCGGGGCGGGCGGCGGTGATGGCGGTGGTGGTTTTCGCGGTGATGTTCGTGATCACGGTGGTGCAGCATCGGTATTTCCGGGATCGGACCAGCTATGAGTACTGAGGTGCGGAGGCTGGTGCGGTCGGGGGCGGCCTATCTGGTGCTGCTGGGCGGGGCGTTGCTGACGGTCGCGCCGCTGGTGCTGGGGGCGTTCACGGCATTGAAGACGCCCCGGCAGTTCGCGGCCGAATCCGCTTTGGCTGCACCGGATCCCGTTACGCTGGATAACTTTCGGACCGTGCTCGAGCAGGGGCTCGGGCGGGCTGTCGCGGTCACGGCGTTGATGACGGTGTGCATCACCGGTGGACAGTTGCTCACCTCGGTGCTGGCGGCTTATGCGTTCGCGCGCACCGAGTTTCCGGGGCGGCAGGTGCTGTTCTGGGTATATCTGGGCACCATGATGGTGCCGTCGGCGGTCACCTTGATTCCGCTGTATCTGATGTTCGCGAAGGTGGGGTGGTTGAACACCTTCTGGGCGCTGGTGCTGCCGTTCGTGTTCGGGTCCCCGTACGCGATCTTCCTGTTGCGGCAGTACTTTCGGGCGATTCCGGGCGAGTTGATTGATGCGGCCCGGATGGATGGGGCGAGCACCGCCGACATTCTGGTGCATGTGGTGGTGCCGATGAGCCGGCCGATCCTGGCTACCTTGACGGTGATCACCGTGGTGGCGCAGTGGAACAACTTCATGTGGCCGTTGGTCGCGGCCGGCGGGGAGAAGTGGCAGGTGCTGACCGTGGCCACGGCGAATATGCAGACCCAGTACAACGCGCAATGGACGTTGATCATGGCGGCTACCACCTTGGCCGTCGCGCCGTTGGTGGTGTTGTTCGTGGTGTTCCAGCGGCAGGTGCTGCGGTCGATCGCATGGACGGGGCTGAAATGAGGGTCAAGGAATCGACCCGGGTGGTGCTGGGGATCCTCGTGGTGATCGCGCTGCTGATCGGCGCGGCGCTGTGGCTGGGGCGGGACGGGGCGGCATCGGGGCGGACCGTGGTGCGGTTGCGGATCTGGGATCAGAGTTTCGTAGCGGCCTACCGGGCTTCGCTGGACGAGTTCGAGCGGTCGAATCCGGATGTGGAGGTGCGGATCACGGTGGTGCCGTGGGCCTCCTACGCGCGGAAGCTGCGACTGGATGTGGCGGGCGGGATCGCCGACGATCTGTTCTGGACCAGCCTTTACGAGGATTTCGCCGACAGCGGGAAACTGCTGGATGTCGATGCGGAGCTCGGCGCGGAGGCGGCACGGGCCTGGGATCGGTTCGCGGTCGCGCAGTTCACCCGGGGCGGGAAGCTGTGGGCGGTACCGCAATTCGTGGACGGCGGCAGTGCGGTCTACTTCAATCGGGACCTGCTGGACGCCGCGGGCGTAGCGCCGCAGGAGCTGGCCTCGGCGCGATGGGATCCGGACCCGGCTGTGGATAACTTCCGTCCGTTGTTGCGCAGAATGACGGCCGTCGCACCGTGGCCGTACAACGCG
Organism: Nocardia inohanensis NBRC 100128; assembly: GCF_001612945.1. Taxonomy (GTDB): domain Bacteria; phylum Actinomycetota; class Actinomycetes; order Mycobacteriales; family Mycobacteriaceae; genus Nocardia; species Nocardia inohanensis. Next base: position 120,415 of record NZ_BDBK01000015.1, on the reverse strand, counting down.
GCCGACGACTTCCAGTCACTGCTGTTGCCGTATATCGGGTCCGCCGGCGGCCAGATGCAGGAGAACGGTCGGTTCGCGTTCGCGAGCGCGCCGGGCCGGGACGCGTTCGAGTACCTGGTGGGACTGGTCGCGGCGGGGTTGTCGCCGTCGGCGGCGGATACCAACGGCAGCAGCGATTTCGCGAAGAACGCCTTCCTGCAAGGGCGGATGCCGCTGTTCCAATCCGGCACCTTCAATTTGGCGACGGTGCGGAAGAACGCCGGATTCCGGTGGGGGGTCACACTTATCCCCAATGGTCCACAGGGGCGGGTCAGCGCGAACAATTCCGTCGGAGTCGCGGCCAATTCGGCTACCGCGCATCCGGATGCGGTGCGGCGGGTGCTGGGCTGGCTCGGGAGTGCCGCCGGGAACAGGTATCTCGGGCTGGATGGGGCGAGCATTCCCGCCGTGGTCTCGGAACAGCTGGTGTATCGCGACTACTGGGCGCGGCAGGGCGTGGATGTGTCGCCGTTCTTCGAGGTGCTGCGGGGCCGGCAGATATCCGCCGGCGGCGGGCCCGGCTTCCCGGCGGCGCTACAGGCGATGCTGCCGGTATTCGACGAGATGTTCCTGGGCCGGATACCGGTCGCGGCGGGGCTGGAACGCGCGCGGCGGGCGGGCGACGAGGTGCTGGACCAGGAGTGAGAACCGCCGGTCAAATGCGACTGTGATCGGTGTACGGGGTGCGCGGACCGAACTTGGGTTTGCGCGCGAAACCGGCCAGTCCGAGCAGGCGGACCGCTCGATAACGGTGCGGGCGTAGCGGTTCCAGGTAGTCGACCATGGCGGCATCGTCGATGGGGCGGCCCAGCAGGGTCCAGCCGACGATGGCGGCCAGATGGAAATCGCCGACCGAGAGGGCATCCGGGTCGCCGAAGGCGCGCTGGGCGATCTCGGCGGCGGTCCAGATGCCGATACCGGGCACGGTGCGCAATCTGGCGGCGGCGTCGGCGGGGCTCAGCGCCGCGGCCTCCTCCAGCTTGGGTGCGATACGGGCCGCCAGCACAATGGTTTTCGAGCGTTGCGGCTCCACATTCGCGCGGTGGTACACCCAGGACGGAATATGCCGCCAGGTCTCGGCGTCGGGCATCAGGCGCAGCCCCTCCGGCGCCGGTCCGGGCGCGGGAGTTCCATAGCGCCACACCAGTTTCCGCCACGAGGCGTGCGCGGTACGGGTGTGCACCTTCTGTTCCAGCACGGACGGCACCAGCGATTCCCACACCAGGCCGGTGCGCAGCATGCGCAGGCCCGGATTCAGGCGATGCGCCTCGGCGATCTTGGGATGGTCCGGGACGAAGCCCTCGAGGTCCTCGTCCAGGCACAGCATGACGGGCAGCCGCTCGAGGAACTCCTCGGCACCCGGACCCCACGCCTGTGCGTCGACCGTATGGCGATCCGCCTGCCGCAGCCGGTAGGTGACCGGACCGCTCGGCATCCGGGAGGCGTGCCAGTGCGCGCCGTCGGGAGTCTCCTTGTGACACGGATCGCCGAGCCCGCGCCGCAACGGCGAGACCGTCGCCGCCAGGTCGATGGGGCGCGCGGACCGCACCGTGCGGGTGCAGGCGGTGGCGGTCGGCGCGGAAGTCACCGGCCCATTGTGCTCCCCGCATACCGGCGCGAGACAAGCACCCGTTTCGGCATGACGCAGGCCACAGTCTTGGCGCAGATCCGACCGCGCACCCGGCAGCTAGTCCCCGCGCAGGAACTGCGCGAGATGCCGGGCGGTGCGGCCCGCGAGCTGGTCGGCCTGGGTGCGGCAGGAGAAACCGTCGGCCAGCAGAATCGTCTCGGCGGTCGTGTCCCGCACCGCCGGCAACAGCCCGTTCTCGGCCACCGCGACCGAAATGTCGTAGTGCCCGGATTGCATTCCGAAATTTCCGGCGAGCCCGCAGCATCCGGCGATTTCGCGAACCGTGGCACCGGTTTTCGCCAGCAGCGCGCGGTCGGCGGCGAAACCTAATTCGGCGTGCTGGTGGCAGTGCGGCTGCACCAGGACCGTGGTTCCGGAGCGGTCCGGCGGGTGCCAGCCCGGATCGGATTCGAGGAACTGGGCGAGCGTGCGGACGGCCGCGGCGACCGCGGCGGCGCGTGGATCGTCCGGGAGCAGGCGGGGCAGATCCGCGCGCAGGGCCGCGGTGCACGACGGTTCCAGGCCGACCACGATCCCGCCCGCGCGAACGTGCTCGGCCAAGGCATCGACCGTGGCGCGCAGGCGTTTTCGCGCGCCGTCCAATTGGCCGGTGGTGATCCAGGTCAGGCCGCAGCAGACCCGGCGTTCGGGGATCCGTACTTCATGGCCGAGCGATTCCAGCAATTCGACTGCCGCCCAGGCTATCTCCGGTTCGAAGGCGTCGGTGAAGGTGTCTGTCCACAGCATGACCGGGGTGGCGGCCGCCGGTCGAACCGGACGCGGGGATTGCCGCCAGGAACGCCGGAAACTCCTGGGCGCCAAAGCGGGAACGGGCCGACGTGGATCGATGCCCGCCGCGCGCAAACCGAGCCGGCGCGGACCGGCCATAGCGGCCGCACGGTTGAACAGGCGTGGAAGACGGGTCGCGGCGGCCAGCCATTGCGGGAGACGGCCCAGGGAGTAGTGGTCGCGGGGACGCAATCTGCCTCGATAGCGGCGGTACAACGTCTCGGACTTGTAGGTCGCCATATCCACGCCGGCCGGGCAGTCGGAGCCACATGCCTTGCAGGACAGGCAGAGATCGAGGGATTCGGCGACGGCATCGGAGCGCCAGTCGAGCGCGCCGCGCACCACCTCTTGCAGGACGCGGGCGCGACCGCGGGTGCTGTCCTTCTCATCGGCGGTGGCCCGGAAGGACGGGCACATGAAGCCGCCGGCCGCGTGATTGTCGGCGCGGCATTTGCCGATGCCGACACAGCGGTGCACGGCGGCGCTCAGCTCGCCGTCCTCGGGGAAGGCGAACCCGTCGGCGATGGGCAGCGGTCGCACGCCCGCCAACCGGAGATCGGTGTCGATCGGGCGCGGACGCACCAGGATTCCCGGATTCAAAACATCATCCGGGTCGAAGAGCGCCTTGAACCCGGCGAAGGCAGCCAAGGCCGGCTCGGAGTACATGAAGCGCAGGAGTTCCGAGCGCGCCCGGCCGTCGCCGTGCTCACCGGAGAGTGAACCGCCGAACCGCACCACCTGCTGGGCGGCCTCCTCCAGGAAGGCCCGGAAGCGTTGTGGCGCATCGGCTATCGGCAGGTCGAGCCGTACGTGGATGCAGCCGTCGCCGAAGTGGCCGTAGAGCAGGCCGTCCACACCGTGCGCACGGGTCAGCTCGGTGAATTCGCGCAGGTAAGCGCCGAGTCGTTCGGGCGGGACGGCGGCGTCTTCCCATCCGGGCCAGGCCGGCTGACCATCGGGCGTGCGCCCCGCGAGCCCCGCGCCATCGGCGCGAATCCCCCACAGCGCCTTGGCCTCCAGGGTGTCGGTGACGATGCGGTGGTCCGACGCGTGCGCCGAAGCACACAGCTTGCGGGCGATGTCCTGCGCGTGTTCCGCAGTGTCGCCCTCGATTTCGATGAGCAGCCAGCCACCGCCGCCCGGTAGTTCGGGCACACCGCCGCGATGGGTACGCACCACATCGACCAGCCGGGCGTCCATGCCCTCCACGGCGATCGGGCCGACCGCCATCACCGCGGCGATATCGTCTGCGGCCGTGGGCATATCGGGATATCCGAGCACCACCAGTATGGTCGCGGCGGGCAGCGGAACCAGGTCGAGCGTCGCCTCCAGCAGCAGGCCGCAAGTGCCCTCGGTGCCGACGAAGGCTCGCGCGACCGACGAACCACGCTCCGGCAGTAGATGTTCCAGGCTGTAGCCCGAGGCTTGTCGTTCGAACCGCCCGAGTTCGGTGCGAATGAGCGCGAGGTTCGCGCGCGTGAACTCGGCCAGCCCGGGGACCACCGCCAACTCCCCCGCCAGCCGCCGCTCCGCACCCGAACCGTCGAGGATCCGCAGCTCGCGCACGGTATCGGAGGTCCGCCCCCAGGCCACCGCATGTGGCCCGCAGGCATTGTTGCCGATCATCCCGCCCAAGGTGCAGCGATTCTGCGTCGAGGGATCGGGACCGAACCGCAGTCCGTGCGCCGCTGCCTGCCGCTGCAATCCGGCCAGCACCACCCCCGGCCGCACGCGGGCACACCGCCGCTCCGGATCGAGCTCGAGAATGTCGTTCAGGTACCGGCCGAAGTCCAGCACCAACCCCGCGCCGATCGCATTGCCCGCCACCGAGGTTCCCGCGCCTCGCGCGGTAACCGACAGCCCTTCGCGCCGCGCGAACGCCAGCGCCTCGGCCACATCCGCCTCGGAACGCGGAAACACCACGGCCGCCGGCAGCACCCGATAGTTGGAAGCATCGGAGGAGTACTCGGCACGCCGCCGCGCCGAGGCATCGACCTCGCCCGCCAGCCGCGCACCCAGCGCCCGCTCCAGCGATCCCGTCACCCCGCCAGCCTAAGCGGGTGAGCGCCGGCCATCTTCTCGTTCCAGCCGACACACCCGCCGGCTCGCACCGTGCGAACACCGAGACCGGGATCCGAGGGAGCGGCGGCGAAGCCCGGAAGTTCGCTCTCTGCGAACACCGGACCCGTGTACCTGGGGATTCGGGGGCGAAGCCCGGAGAGTCCGCGAGTCGGGAAATCCCTTGAACTCAACCTTTGTTGAGGTCCTAGTGTCGGTGGCATGGGGTTCACTGAACCCTGACCGGTGAGGAGTGCGGGATGAGTATGGAATCCGTGGCGTGGAATCAGCTGTATCGGCAGATGAACGCGCCAACCGAGCGGCGACCGCTGCGGCTGGCGACCGCGAAGCGGATTCTGGCCTTCGCGCACGCGCATCATCGGCGGCTGGCGGCCTTCCTGGTTTTCAGTATCGTGTCGGCCCTGCTGGCGGTGGCCACGCCGGTGCTGGCCGGACAGGTGGTGGATGCCATCGTGGGCGGCGGTCCGGTGCGGACCGTGGTCACGCTCGCGGCGGTGATCGCCCTGGTGGCGGTGCTGGACGCGGGGCTCGGGCTGGTCATCCGGTTGCTGTCGGCACGCATCGGCGAGGGTTTGATCTTCGACTTGCGGACCGCGGTATTCGATCATGTGCAGCGGATGCCGGTCGCCTTCTTCACACGCACCCGGACCGGCGCACTGGTGAGCCGGCTCAACAATGACGTTATCGGGGCGCAGCGGGCGTTCAGTTCCACCCTGTCGGGCGTCGTGACCAATGTGGTGACGCTGGTCCTGACCCTCGCCGTCATGCTCCGGCTGTCCTGGCAGATCACGCTGCTGGCGCTGGTGCTGCTCCCGGTGTTCGTGGTGCCGGCGCGGCGCATGGGAGAGCGGCTGGCCACCATTCAACGGGAGGCCGCGGGGCTCAACGCCTCGATGAGCACCCAGATGACCGAGCGGTTCTCCGCGCCGGGCGCGACCCTGGTGAAACTGTTCGGGCGGCCGCAGCAGGAGTCGGTGGAGTTCGCGGCGCGGGCCGGGCGGGTGCGCGATATCGGGGTGCGCACGGCCATGTTGCAGACCGTGTTCGTCACCGCGCTCACGCTGGTCTCGGCACTGGCACTGGCCCTGGTGTACGGGCTCGGCGGTTACTTCGCGCTCCGGGGCAAGCTGGAACCCGGTGCGGTGGTGGCGCTTTCGCTGCTGCTCACCCGGTTGTACTCGCCGCTGACCGCGCTCGCGAGTGCGCGGGTGGACATCATGTCGGCGCTGGTGAGCTTCGAGCGGGTCTTCGAGATCCTGGATCTGAAGCCGCTCATCCAGGACGCTCCGGACGCCACCGAGGTGCCCGCAGGCCCGGTCGCGGTCGAGCTGGACGCGGTGAGCTTCGGTTACCCCTCCGCCGGCAAGGTCTCGCTCGCCTCGCTCGAGGATGTGGCGACGCTGGACACCCGCGGGGGTGAGGAAGTGCTGCACGAGATCACGCTGCGCGCCGAACCCGGGCAGATGGTGGCGCTGGTCGGATCCTCGGGAGCCGGGAAATCCACCATCGCGCAATTGGTTTCGCGCCTGTACGACGTGGATTCCGGCGCGGTGCGGCTGGGCGGCAAGGATGTGCGCGAACTGACCGGCAAGTCCATTCAGGCCACGGTCGGGCTGGTCACCCAGGACGGGCACCTGTTCCACGAGACCATTCGCGCCAATCTGCTGCTGGCGCAGCCGGAAGCGACCGAGGACGAGATCTGGGACGCGCTGCGGCGGGCCCGCCTCTACGACCTGATCAGCACCCTGCCCGACGGGCTGGACACCGTGGTCGGCGAGCGCGGGTACCGGCTCTCCGGCGGTGAACGGCAGCGGCTCACCATCGCCCGACTGCTGCTCAAGCAGCCGCGCGTGGTGATCCTGGACGAGGCGACCGCATCGCTGGACTCCACCTCCGAGGCGGCCGTGCAGGAAGCCCTGGCCGAAGCCCTCGACGGGCGCACCGCACTGGTGATCGCGCACCGGTTGTCCACCATTCGCAATGCCGATCAGATCGTGGTGCTCGAGCACGGGCGCATTGTGGAGCGCGGCGACCACACCCAGCTGCTTGCCGCGGGTGGCCGCTACGCCGAGTTGTATCGGACCCAGTTCGCCGACGTCAGCGAGCCCGCGGCGGCCTGAGCCCCGATCCCCGGACCCGACACGGAATTTGCCGAACCGGCAAAAGAAGTGTCGGGTTTTCCCGTGCACTCGCTAGCGTCGAGGGCATGGGAGCACAGACGCATGAGCACGGACAGCATTCGCACGGGCATTCTCATGGGCACGGGCATTCCCATGGACACGGGCACTCCGGCGGGCACGGTCACACCCAAGACGGGATCGACTGGACCCAGCTGCTGGACAATCTGCGTCGCGACGATGCCATGGCCGCGGCCACCAACGCCGAGATCGCCCGGCGCTTGATCGCGCTGCCGAACGGGAGCGGCGGCCGGCCCACCGTCGTGGACGCCGGCGCCGGAGCCGGTGGACAGAGCGCCGCGTTCGCCGCGGAACTCGCCGCGCGAGGCGGCGGACGGTTGATCATCGTGGATGCCACTCCCGAATTGCTGGACGTGGCAAGGGAAGCCGCCGAACGCGCCCTGGACGGGAACGACAGCGTGCGCATCGAGGCCATCCAGGCCGATGCCGCCGCACCCGACCTGGCCGAGCGGCTGCCCGCCGCCGACCTGGTGTGGGCCTCGCGCATGGTCCACCACCTGCCCGATCAGCAGGCGGGCACCGCCGGACTGGCCGGTCTGGTGCGCCCCGGCGGCTGGCTCGCCCTCGCCGAAGGCGGCCTGCCGATCCGTTGCCTGCCTTGGGAACTCGGCATCGGCCGCCCCGGCCTGCAAGACCGCTTGCTCGCCGCCCGCGACGCCGGTTTCGCCCAGATGCGCGCCGATATCGACGGCAGCATCCCCATGCCCTACGGCTGGAACATCGCCCTCACCCGCGCCGGCCTCACCGACGTCACCTCCTTCAGCGTCCTCACCGACCACCCCGCCCCGCCCGCCCCCGAGGTCCGCGAGAGCGTCATCGCCTGGCTGGGCTTCCTCCGCGACCGCGCCCTCGACCTCGACGAAACCGACAAGACCACCCTCGACGCCCTCCTCGACGCGAACGCCGACACCTTCATCGGCAACCGCGACGACATCTACATGCTCGGCGCCACAACCGTTTTCATCGGCCGACGCTGATCGTCGCGGATACGAGGCGCGCTCGCAAGGCCCGAGGAGGCTCCGAGGCGAAGTCCTCAGCAGGTCCGAGGGGGTTCGGGGGCGAAGCCCCTGAGAGTTTCGAGAGTTGATACTCCCCTCGTAATCGGGCCGTGCTCCAACCGTCACCGTGTTGTGGCCGCAGGGGCCGATCTGGCGGTCCGAAATATCCTGCTATACGGCATAATTCGTCTTCCCCGGGCAAAACCCTAGTCATGTCGTTTCATTCGCCGGGGGAGGAGTTTTCGGTGACCCGTACCAAGGAACAGCGGCACAAGCCCGCCGTCCGCGTCGACGATATCGAGCGGATGTTCGGTGCCCGGCGTAAACAGCCGGCCGACGTCCCACCACTGCGCTTGCAGGTGAACGGTGGGACGCAGCGCACCGGAAAATCTTGGTCGGTACCGAAAACCATTACCGCCGAAGCGGTTTCCGGAAAACTCGTCGTCGATTTCACCAATGCGCACTGCACGCGCCGGGAGATCGACCTGCGCGTCGAAGCCGGCGCGGGCGCGATCGTGGTGATCGTCCCGCGCGGCTGGCGCGTCGACCTGGCCAATGTGCGCAACGAACACGGTGGCACGGTGTCGAATCGGGTGAAGCTGCCGCGCTTCCCGGGCGCGCCGATGATTCACGTCGAAGGCGCGGTCGAGACCGGAACGGTCAAGGCGCGCTATGCGTATCGCTCGCCGCTGGAGTGGTTGCGCCGTTCCCGTTGAGCTCGCGCTCCACACTGCGCGTGGTGCCCTGCGCCACCGCGACCACCACCGCTTCGCCGTCCGCGCGCTCGGCGAAGATCTCGCAGCGGCAGACGGCCTGGCGACGGGTGGCATCGACCACGGTGGCTTCGGCGCGCAATCGCACGCCGTCGGCCGGGCGCAGGTAGGTGATGCTGAAACCGCCGGTGAGTACGTTCGCGCCCAGCACTGTTCCGGCCGCGTAGGTGAGCACATTGTCGGCGGCGTAGGCCAGCACGCCGCCGTGCACCAGGCCGAATTGCTGGCCCAGTTCGGGGCGGATCGGAATCTCCAGGGTGGCGCGGCCGTCGCCGAATGCGGTGAGCTCCGCGCCCACCAATTGGCTGAACGGTTGCGCCGCAAGCACTTTCCGCGCCAGGTCGAGGTTCAGTTCCAGCATCGCTATTTGCCCTTCTGTTCGTTTTCGGGCATGCGCAAGGCTTGCCAGGCCGCATCGGCCAATTGCGGAGCTACTTCACTGGGGGCCTTCACGAATTCCCCACCCAGCCAATGCCGGGCATATACCTGCGCCGGGCCGAGCCACAGCGCGTAGAGCAAATCGAAATCGAGTTCCCGGACCGCGCCGTAACCGGCGTGGGTGCGCCACCAGCGTGCGACGCCGCGCATGAATTCGCGGTTGGTATCGCTGTCGCGCACGCCGGGGGGCCGGGCCGAGGTGAGAACCTTTGCGCGGTATTGATTCTCGGTCACCCAGCGCAGATGTTCGGTCACCCCCGCCCGCACACCGTCCTCCGCCCCGGTGCTGTCGCCCACCGCGGCCCAGAAGTGCCGCTGATAGTCCTCGAGGGCGTTCACCCACACCTGCCGGTACAGGTCCGCCTTGTCCGGGAAGTGGTGATACAACGCGCCGACGCTCGCCCCCGCCGCATCGCGGATCTGCGTGAGTGTGGCATCGAGCGCCCCCTGCTCGGCGAACTGCCGCTCGGCCGCCAACAGCAACCGATCTCGAATCTTCATAACCAGAATTTAGTTCTGTTTCATGGACCGCGCAAGACATTCATGCAGACCATGCGGTATGACGGAGGGGTGGCGCGCTGGCTGTTGCACGTCGACCTCGACCAATTCCAGGCCGCGGTCGAGTTCCGGCGGCATCCCGAGCTGCGGGGCGAGCCGGTCATCGTGGGCGGCAATGGAGATCCGGGAGAGCCCCGGAAAGTGGTGTCGTGCGCGTCCTATCCGGCACGGGCGCACGGGGTGCGGGCCGGGATGCCCCTGCGAACGGCGGCGCGGATCTGTCCGGACGGGGTGTTCCTGCCGCAGGATCTGGCCACTTACGCGGAGGCGTCCGAGGAGATCATGGATGTGCTGCGGGGATTCACCGACCGGGTCGAGGTGCTCGGCTTCGACGAGGCGTTCCTGGCGGTCGATACCGACGACCCGGAGGCGCTCGCACGCGAAATCCGCAGCGCCATCGAGGAATTACAGCTGACCTGCTCGATCGGCATCGGCGACAACAAGACCCGCGCCAAGCTGGCCACCGGATTCGCCAAAGCCGTGGGGAAGGCCGGGGACGCGGACGCCCCCGAATCGGAAGAGCAGGGCACGGGGATCTTCCGGCTCACCGCCGGCAACTGGACCCAGCTGATGGCGCACCGCCCGACCAGCGCGCTGTGGGGAATCGGCCCGCGCATCGCGAAACGGATGAGCGCCCTCGGCATCGACACCGTCGCCCAATTGGCCGCCGCCGATCGCGACCGGCTGGCCGCCGAATTCGGCCCGAATACCGGCCCTTATCTCTGGGTACTCGGCCACGGTGCGGGCGACACCGATATCGCCGAACCCCGAGAACCCGTGGGCCACAGCCGCTCCGAGACCTTCCCCACCGACCTGACCGAACTCGCCGACCTCGACGCCGCCCTCACCCGCCTCGCCACCCAGGTCGCCGAAGACACCTTCGCCGGCGGCCGCGCCATCGGCCGGGTCGGCGTCACCGTCCGCACCAAAACCTTCTACACCCGCACCAAACAGCGAAAACTCCCCCACCCGAGCACTTCCACCGACGAAATCGTGCGGACCGCCCTCGAGGTCCTGCACACCTTCGACCTGGACCGCCCCATCCGCCTGCTCGGGGTCCGAGTCGAATTTGCGATGCTGTGAACACGTACACGACGGAAGGCACCCTCTCGATGAGCAGTTACGAGAACATCCAGTTCGAGCACGACGGGCCGATCGCACGGATCACGCTGAACCGGCCGGCGGCGGCCAACGGGATCGATCAGGCGCTGGCGGAGGAGCTGGTGCGGGCCGCCGAATACTGCTCGGAGGACCCGGCTGTGAAAGTGGTCGTGCTGACCGGGGCGGGGAAGTTCTTCTCGGCCGGCGGGGATGTGCGGGCGATGGCGGCGGCCGAGGATGCCGGGAAGTTCATCGAGAAGCTGGCGGACACGCTGCATCACGCGGTGTCGGCGCTGGCGCGGATGGATGCGCTGCTCATCGTGGGTGTGAACGGCACGGCGGCGGGGGCGGGCATGAGCTTGGCCGTCGCCGGTGATCTGGTGGTGGCGGCGGAATCGGCCAAATTCACCATGGCGTACACCAAGATCGCGCTGAGCCCGGACGGCGGGGCGTCGTACTACCTGCCGCGGGTCATCGGGTTGCGCAAGACCCAGGAGCTCATGCTCACCAACCGGACGCTGACGGCGGCCGAGGCGCTGGAGTGGGGTTTGCTGCATCGGGTGGTGGGCGATGCGGAGCTCACCGGCGCGGTCGAGGCGCTGGCGCAGGAGTTCTCGGCCGGGCCCAAGGCGTCCAATGCGGCGGTGAAGAAGCTGCTGCTGGTGTCGTCGCAGCACACGCTGGAGGAGCAACTGGCGACGGAGGCGGCGTTCATCACCCGCAATGCCGAATCCGCCGATGGGGCCGAGGGTATCGGCGCGTTCGTCGAGAAGCGGGCGCCGAAGTTCGCCTGAGCCGTCTTCGTCATTCCGGCGCGCTTTTGGCCGGAATCCACACGGTTCGCTGGGGTGTGGATCCCGGCTGAAACCATGCCGGGATGGCGGGGTTAGTTCTTCAGGAACTCCAGGATGTCCGAATTCACCTGCGCCGCATGGCTGATATAGAGGCCGTGCCCCGCGTCCGGGTACTCCTTCAGGACCGCGTGCGGGGCCAGTTTCACCGCTTCCCGGCTGGACACCTCGATCGGGATGGACTGGTCGGGGAGGCCGTGCAGCAGCAGCATCGGCACGGTGACGGCGGCGACGTCGGCCCGGTGATCGGTGGTGAACAGCGCGCGCTGCATGACATCGACCGCATACGGCGAGGCCGACAGGCAGCGCTTCATCTCCTCGTCGATGACCGCCGCGGAGACATTCACGCCCAGATGGGTGGCGAAGTAGCCCTGCGCGCGATCGGCGAACCACTTCGGCCGATCGGCGCGCAGCTGCGCGTTCGACGCCTCCAGCAACTCGATCGGCACCCCCACCGGATTGTCCGCGGTCCGGCACATGAACGGAATCGCCGGCGCCAGTAGGGCGATGCGCTGCACCCGGTCCTGTCCGTGCCGGTTCAGGTACCGCACCACTTCACCGCCGCCCGCCGAATGCGCGACCAGGATGACCTCGCGCAGGTCCAGGTGTTCGATCAACTCCGCCAGATCGTCGGCGCGGGTGTCGATGTCGTAGCCGTTCGAGGCGCGATCGGAGCGGCCGTGCCCGCGGCGATCCACCATGACGCAGCGGTAGCCGTGCTCCAGGAAGAACGGCACCTGGTACTCCCACATATCGCTGTAGAGCGACCAGCCCGCCACGAACACGATCGGGGTGCCGGTGCCGTAGTCCTGGTAGGCGAGGACGGTGTTGTCGGTGGTCTGGAAGGTCGGCATATCTGCTGCGCTCCTTGCTGTTTCGCTGTTGAGACCAACCTTCGCAGCGTTCGGGAACGAAAGCGATTACCCGTCGGGTAATGCCCCGCGCGCACCCCCATTACCGCAGGAAGACCACCCTGCCGCGAGCGCGAGTCATATGCTCGAACAATGGAGTTCCAGGCGATGGTGGCCCACGAAACCGACAAAGGCATCAGCCTGATCCGGGAGACGGTCGGCGACGACTTCCTCGGACCCGGCAGCGTGACGATCAAGGTGCACTTCACGAGCGCCAACTACAAGGACGGGCTCGGGATCACCCCCGGCGGCGGCGTTATTCGCGGCTATCCGCTGATTCCCGGCATCGACATCACCGGTGAGGTCTTCGCCTCCGACGATCCGGAGTTCGTGCCGGGCGAGCTGGTGGTGGCGCACGGTTACGACATCGGCGTCGCGCACCACGGCGGGTTCGCCGAGTACGCGCGGGTGCCGGCCGAATGGGTGGTGAAGCTGGACGGCCTGACTCCGCGGGAGGCGGCGGCGCTGGGTACCGCCGGTTTCACCGCCGCGATGAGCGTGCAGGCGCTGCTCGATCAGAACCTGACGCCGGAGGCCGGACCGGTGCTGGTCACCGGCGCGACCGGCGGCGTCGGCACGGTGGCCATCGACATACTGGCCGGGCTGGGCTTCGAAGTGGTCGCCTCCACCGGCAAGCTCGGAGCGACCGAACTGCTCACCACCCTCGGCGCGAGTTCGGTCATCGGCCGGCTGCCCGGCGAGGGTGAGAAGCTGCGCCCGCTCGGCAAGGCGCAGTGGGCCGCGGCCGTCGACAGCGTGGGCGGCGAATCACTCGCGCACATCCTGTCTGCGATCAAATACGGTGGTGCGGTGGCGGTTTCGGGCCTGACCGGTGGTCCCGCCGTGCCCACCACGGTAATGCCGTTCATCCTGCGCGGGGTTTCGCTGCTCGGCATCGACTCCGCGCATTTCCCGATCGCCGCGCGCCGCGAGCTGTGGGCCCGGCTCGCCAAAGACCTCAAGCCCCAGCATCTCTCGCTGCTGGAGAATTATGCGCCCATCACCGAAGCCGAATCGGTGCTGCGTTCCATCCTGGACGGGACACACTCCGGCCGCACCGTGCTCGGCGTGGCCGGAGAGTTCTGACCGGGCGGCGACGCTGCCCGGCGCCAGGGTCTAACCGACGGTCGCGCGAACCAGGTTGTGGTCGGATACTCCGGCCACATCCTCGACCACCGTGTCGCGCACCGAGATTCCGCGCACCACCACGTGGTCGATGTACTGCGACTTCGAGTCGCCGGTGCGCGGCCGGGTCGGAATGGCTTCGGACACTTCGGCAACCGTGAATCCCGGACCGAGCCCGGCGGCCACCATCCGGCGGTCAGCGTTGAAATCGCCCAGGATGACCGCCTTTTCGCCGTTTCCGGCCAGTTCCGCCAGCCGGGCGAACTGCGGGTCGCGGCGGCCGTCACCGGTGACGTGGGTGGCGGTGATCAGCACACCGTCCACCTCGATCGTGAGCGAACCATTGCCGTGATCGTTCGCGAAGACCTCGGCCAGGACCTCCCGGGATTCCCCGGCCACCACGAGCACCAGCTGTTCGGTGCCATCGGTGAGGGCTGCGGCGAGTGAGGGGACCGGGCGGCGGGGCTTCGGGACGCGCGGATATCGCAGGACGTGAAAGGCCCGGTCCGGCAGCGCCTGCCGGAGACTGGCCAGCTGATCACCGCTGACCTCCTGCAAGGCGATCACCCGTTCGGTTCGCTGTGCGATAGCGGATGTCACCGCCTTGATCCGGTCGGACTCGCTGGGCCAACGCTCCGCGACTTCACTCTGCCAATTGTTGGCGTGGGTGCGGTGCAGGACATTCCAGGTGGCAACGGTCAGCACGGGTCACACCCTACGAGATGACGAAGGGCAGTGCATGTTTCACATGAAACGAAATATGCACGGCCCGTTCGCTATTCAGTTGCTACTGTCGACTTCCTCAGGCGCTGGCCGCGAAGGCCGGGCGGTCGAGGTGTTCCTCGATGACCGGTTCGATGGCGTAGGCCAGGATTTCGGCCACGTCGGCGACGGGGCGGACATCCAGCGCGGCCAGGACTTCGGCGGGGACCTCGTCCAGGTCGGGTTCGTTGCGGGCCGGGATGAAGACGGTCTTCAGGCCGGCGCGCTGGGCGGCGAGCAGCTTCTGCTTGACGCCTCCGATGGGCAGTACGCGACCGTTCAAGGTGACCTCGCCGGTCATACCGACATCCGCCCGGACCTGGCGGCCCAGGGCCAGCGAAACCAGGGCGGTGACCATGGTGACGCCTGCCGACGGGCCGTCCTTGGGGACCGCGCCGGCCGGGAAGTGGATGTGGATATTGCGGTCGAGGACCTTGGGCTCGATACCGATCTCCTCCAGGTGCGAACGCACGTAGGTGAGGGCGATCTGGGCCGATTCCTTCATGACGTCGCCCAACTGACCGGTGAGGGTCAGCGAACGGTCGCCTTCGGCGGCATTGGCCTCGATGTAGAGGACATCACCACCCGCGCCGGTGACGGCCAGGCCGGTCGCCACACCCGGGACGGCGGTGCGTTCCACCCCGTCGGGGGTGAAGCGCGGACGGCCCAGGAACTCCTTCAGGTTGTCCAACCCGATGGTCAGCGCGCCCGGCTCGGCTTCCGGCGGCACCTGCGCGCCCTCCGACAGTTTGGTCGCC
This sequence comes from Nocardia inohanensis NBRC 100128, assembly GCF_001612945.1. GTDB lineage: Bacteria > Actinomycetota > Actinomycetes > Mycobacteriales > Mycobacteriaceae > Nocardia > Nocardia inohanensis. The sequence goes on along the minus strand of NZ_BDBK01000015.1, from coordinate 105,405 downwards.
GCCTTGCGCAGCGCCTTCGCCACCAGACGCTCCATCTGCCGCACGCCGGCTTCCCGGGTGTAGTTGGCGGCGATCTCGCGCAGCGCCTCCTCGGTGATCGAAACCTCCTCGGCGGTCAGGGCATTGCGCTCCAACTGCCGCGGCACCAGGAAGTCGCGGGCGATGGCGACCTTGTCGGCCTCGGTGTAGCCGTCGACGGTGATCAGTTCCATCCGGTCCAGCAGCGGGCCGGGGATGGTGTCCATGACATTCGCGGTGGCGATGAACAGCACATCCGACAGGTCCAGATCCAGGTCCAGGTAGTGGTCGCGGAAGGTGTGGTTCTGCGCCGGGTCCAGGACCTCCAGCAGGGCCGCCGCGGGATCGCCGCGGAAGTCCGAGCCGACCTTGTCGATCTCGTCCAGCAGCACAACGGGATTCATCGATCCCGCTTCCTTCATGGCGCGCACGATGCGGCCGGGCAGCGCGCCGACGTAGGTGCGCCGGTGCCCGCGGATCTCCGCCTCGTCGCGCACGCCGCCCAGGGCGACGCGAACGAACTTGCGGCCCAGGGCCCGTGCGACCGATTCACCCAGCGAGGTCTTGCCCACACCGGGCGGGCCGACCAGCACCAGCACCGCGCCGGAGCCGCGTCCGCCGACCACCTCGAGTCCGCGCGCGGCGCGCCGGGAACGGACGGCCAGGTACTCGACCATGCGGTCCTTGACCTCGTCCAGGCCGTGGTGATCGGCGTCCAGCACCGCGCGGGCGGCCGAAACATCGGTGCTGTCGGTGGTTTTCACCGTCCACGGCAGTTCCAGCACGGTGTCCAGCCAGGTCCGGATCCAACCGGATTCCGGGCTCTGATCGCTGGCACGTTCCAGCCGGCCGACCTCACGCAGCGCGTTTTCCCGAATGTCCGCGGGCAGGTCGGCGTTCTCGACGCGGGTCCGGTAGTCCTCGGCCCCGTCGGGTTCGTCCTCCCCCAGCTCCTTGCGAATCGCGTTGAGCTGCTGGCGCAGCAGGAATTCCCGCTGCTGCTTCTCCATGCCCTCGCGGACGTCCTCGCTGATCTTCTCGCTGACCTCGGTCTCGGCGATGTGCTGTTTGGTCCACTCGATGAGCTTGGTCAAACGGGTGGTGACCTCGGGAGTCTCGAGGACCTCCCGCTTCTGCTCGTTGCTCAGGTAGGGCGCCCACCCGGCGGCGTCGGCCAGCCCCGACGGATCGGTCATCTGGTTGACCGCGTCGATGACCTGCCAGGCCTCCCGGCGCTGCAATACCGAGATCACCAGCTTCTTGTATTCGTCGGCCAATTCGCGAGTCCGGCCGTCGGCGGCCGGTTCCTCGACGGGTTCGGCCTCGACCCACAGCGCGGCCCCGGGCCCGGTCACGCCGTGCCCGATCTTCACGCGGGCCTCCGCCTTCAATACGGCGGCGGGAGCCCCGCCGCGCATCCGGCCGACCTGTTCGATGGTCGCGACCACGCCGTAGGAGGCGTAGCCCTCGTCGAGGCGAGGCGCGACCAACACCTGGTTGACCTTGGCGGCACGCGCGGCATCGATAGCGGCCTGCGCGGATTCATCCAGCTCGATCGGCACGACCATGCCCGGGAGCACGATCGGATCGGTCAGGAACAGGACCGGCAGGTTCTGAGGTGTAGTCACGTCTTCGACCCCTTCCAAGGTTGAGCGTTACCCAGTCAACCCCCACCCCCGCCCCGTTGTTCCGCGGTCTTGTTCACCGGCAGCGAACACCCTCTCACCTGCGGAAATATTCAGGCGTGGGCGGTTTTACCGCCGTCTATGACCAGTTGTGCGCCGGTCAGGTAGGGGTGTTCGGGGGAGGCCAGGGTGAGGGCGAAGGCGGCTATTTCCTCGGGGGTGGCCAACCGGCCCAGGCCGGGGACATTGGAGCCGGCCCACTGTTTGAGGAAGACCTGACGGGCTTCGGCGGGGATGGATTCCAAGCCCGCCGCCCGCCAGACCAGTTCGGTGTCCGTGGTGCCGGGGATGAGGGTGTTCACCCGGATGTTGTCGGCCGCGTAGTCGAGGGCGGCGGATTGGACGAGGCCGACCAGAGCGCGCTTGCTGGCGGTGTAGGCGGCGCGGCCCGCGTCGGTGGCGAGGGCATTGCTCGACGAGGTGACCACGATGGTGCCGCCGCCGGCGCGGATCATGTGGGGGACTTGGTATTTCATGGCCAGGAACGAGCCGCGCAGGTTGGTGGCCAGGACTCGGTCGAAGTCTGCGGTGGCGTACTCGTGGAGTTTCTTCTGGATGGTGATGCCGGCGTTGTTGAAGGCGACGTCGAGGCCGTTGTAGCGGTGGACGGCGGCATCGACGAAATCGCGGACGTCGGATTCGATCTGGACGTCGGCGCGCATGTAGGTGGCTTCGCCGCCCGCGGCGCGGATTTCGGATTCGACTGCGCGGCCCAGGTTTTCACGACGACCGCAGAACGCTACCCGGGCGCCTTCGGCGGCGAATTGACGGGCCGCGGCCGCGCCGATGCCTGAGGTCGCGCCGGTGATGAGCACGACCTTGTGCTCGAAACGGCGACGGCCGGAGCTGGGGCGGGGCGGGTTGGAGTCCGCGCCGAGGGCGATGCCGCCCGCCAATCCGGCTGCGGCACCGGCTGCCAGGCCGCCCGCGGTCCAGCCGAGCAGGGCGCGGCGGCTGGGCTTCCGGTGGTCGGCGGTGGGCGGGCTGTCGATGTCGTTGCTCATGGCTTTCACTGTCGTGGCCGAGCGCGGCTGGTGGATCCGACCGCCGGCTGCACTTCGCGGCCTCGAGGTGGAGGCGTCTCCTACTCGGGGAGGAGATGACGGGTGGGCGCGACGGGCATCATGTGATTCGTGGAGTCATCGGGAATGAGCCGTGGGATCGAATGGCTGCTCGGCGCCCGATCGATACCGGCGCGACTGCTGGTGCTCGTCACCCTCGCCGCCGGATGCCTGGCGCTGCTGACCCGTACCGCCGATCCGATCGACTGGGCGATCGCGCTGACCTCGGTGCTGGTGACGGTCGGCGGGATCCGCTATCCGCTGCTCACCTCGCTGGCCGCCACCGGAGTGCTGCTGCTGGGCTTCGAATTCGGGCACACCGGGCCGGTGGTGGCGAAGGTGGGCGCGGCCATCGCGCTCACCGAACTCGCCGCGCGGACGAGTGGGCGCGCGCCGTGGTTCGCCGCCGTGGCGCTCGCCGGGGCCTATCTGACGCACCCCGGCGACAGCCTCGCGGCGACCGGGTACCGGGCGCTGGTGATGGCCGGATTGCCGCTGCTCATCGGGCATTTGCTGGGCACCGCACGGGCGAATGCCGCACGGGCCGAAGCACAGGCCCGGGAGATCGCGCAGCGGCGGGCATCCGAGGTCGCGGCCGCGCGGGCGGTGGAGCGCACGGCGATCGCGCGCGAATTGCACGATCTCATCGCCCATCACGTGTCCTCGACCGTGCTGCGGGTGGGGATCGCACGGCATGCGCTGCCCGATGCACCGGGTGAGGTGCTGCAAGTGCTCGACGAAATTCACTCCAGCGGACGGCAGACGCTGGTCGATCTGCGGAAGCTGGTGACGATCCTGCGGGATCCGAACGGCAATGACGAATCCTTCATCGCGCCTGCCGATTTGGCGGAGGCGCTCGATACGGCCACGGAGCGGGCGCGCGGGCTGGGTGTCGGCGTCGAGGCCGATATCGATCCGGATATCGCGGAAGTGGACGCCTTGACGGCATTGACCCTGCTCAGGCTGGCGCAGGAGGGGTTGGCCAACACCAGCAAGCACGCGGGCCCCGGTGCACGAGCGCGGCTCGAAGTGCGGATGTCCGAGGGCACTGTGAATTTCACCCTTCGTGATCGCGGTGGTCGAACGCGCGGCCATGAAAGCTCGTGGCACGGAGTGGGTTTGATCGGTCTGCGGGAGCGGGTCGAATTGCTGGGCGGGAGCTTCTCGGCCGGATCGTCCGAGGGCGGCTGGCTGATCACCGCGCACCTTCCGATGCGATCGCGGGTGGCGGCATGATCAGGGTGCTGGTGGTCGACGATCAGCAGCTGGTCCGGGCCGGATTGCGCATGCTGTGCCAGACCGCGGCCGATCTCGAGGTGGTCGGCGAGGCCGCGACCGGCGGCGATGCCGTGCGCATGGACGCCCTACTGCTGCCCGACGTGGTACTGATGGATCTGCGTATGCCCGGCATGGACGGGATCCGGGCTACCGAGCGGATTCTGGCCGCTCGCCCCGCCGCCCGGGTGGTGGTGCTGACCACCTTCGACGATGACGATCACCTCTATCCGGCGCTGGCCGCGGGCGCGTGCGGATTCCTGCTGAAGGACGCCTCGCCCGAGGACCTGCTGTCCGGGATACGCCGGGCCGCCGCCGGTGACCATCCCTTCTCACCGGAAGTGCTACGGCGCGTGGTGCATTCGGCCGTCACCGCGCGAGCCACCGATGAAACCCACTCCCCCACAGCACCGCCCGGGCTCACCGTGCGCGAACGAGAAGTGCTCGGACTGGTCTCGGCGGGTCTGTCGAACACCGAGATCGCCGATCGCCTGCACGTCGGCGTCACTACCGTGAAGACGCACATCACCAATCTGATGGCCAAGACCGGCGCTTCGAACCGCGTCCGTCTCGCCGTACTGGGGCTCGGCCGGGTATTGCCGTAGACGCTCGGTAGGGGTTACTGTCGGTCTCACTTTTCCAATCTGATTGGAAATCTGATTGAAAGTCCGGCAAAGGAGCTGGTCGTGGGCAACAGCCGGGGCAAACGGTCGCGGGCCGATATTCTCGCGGCGGCCGTGGAACTGTTCGGTGACAAGCGGTACGAAGAGGTCTCGCTGGAGGAGATCACCACCAGGGCGGGGACGGCTGTCGGGTCGGTGAACTACTACTTCGGCGGCAAGCGCGGGGTGTATCTGGAAGCCGTCGCGGCCGTTTTCGACGGATTCTGGGAGCAATTGCAGGATCTGCGCGGGCCCGTGCTCGGGCGATTGCAGCGCGGGATCGACATCGTGCTCGATTCGGCCGAGCAGCAGCCGCAGGTGTTTCTGAGCCTGATGGTCAATGTGCCCGACGAGGAGATCCGGGGTCTGCGGGATCGGTATCGCAATCGCATGATCAGCGCGTTCGTCATGGAAGCCGTGGAGGGGCCGCCGTCGCCGGTGCTCGATGCCGCCATGAGTTCGGGACTGGCCGCGATCGAGGATCTGATCGCGCGCTGGGTGCGCGACGGGCTGCTCGACCGGGAGCAATTGCGCGGGCTGATCACTGCCGCCTTTCCGGCGTTCATTCTGGCCGCGCTGCAACAAGATTCGGCACTGCGGCCATCCAAGCGGATGATCGCCGCCCTCTCCGGCAACGGCGATTCGAAGGATTCGTGATGACCGAACATCCCAGCGCGCGGGGGCGCGCCGACAATGCACTGGCCGCCGGACCGCTCGGGCAGGCCATCGACTGGGCGATCGGGCCGCGCGGACTGCGTGACCTGCGGCAATTGCGCAAGAGCGTGGACGGCCGGGTCGTCGTTGTTACCGGTGCTTCTTATGGGGTGGGTGAGGCGACCGCGCGCTTGTTCGCCGCCGCCGGGGCGACGGTGATCCTCGGTGCGCGCTCCATCGGACAACTCGAACAGGTGGCCTCCGAGATCCGCGCCGAGGGCGGTAAAGCTGTTGCACTGCAACTGGATCTGGCAGATGAGCAATCGATTGCGGACTTCGCGGAGCAGATCACCGAGGAGTACGGAGCGCCGGAAGTCCTTGTGCACAATGCCGGTAAGTCATTGCGGCGTTCGATACACCTGTCGTACAACCGCCCGAAAGACTTGGTGTCCACCACAAGTGCGAACTATCTCGGACCGATGCGATTGACACTCGCACTGCTGCCGGGCATGCGGTCGGCGGGCCACGGGCACATCGTGAACATGAGCACGGTGGGCGTTATGTTTCCCGTGGTTCCGAAGTGGGGTTTCTATTTGTCGTCCAAAGCGGCCTTCGACTGGTGGATTCGAGCGGTCGCCATGGAGGCTCGGACCGATGGGGTCACGCTGACCAGCATTTACGCCGGTCTCATGCACACCAGGATGAGTGCGCCGAGCCGGTGGATGGGGGCGCTACCCGGGCAGAGTCCGGAGCAGGCGGCCCGGGTGATCGCGAAAGCCGTTGTGGCCAAACCTCGTACGCTCGCACCGGCCTACGGCTACCTGAGCTCGGTACTGGTGCCGCCGCTGCGCACCCCGCTGGACATCGTGATCGGCGGTATCTACCGGAAGCTGGGCGACACCCAGGTCTCCCTCGACCGGGTACGGGCCGGAGGCGACCGTGCCGAATGACATCTCGTGGCTCGATGCCGCGCGTGCCGCCGCCACCTCGGGCCTGGTGCGAATCGGGGATGTCCGCCGGATACCCGAATTCGCCGCTGCCGCATGGCAGTACGGTCCGACGCCGGCGACCCTGCTGGCCGTGAACGCGATTCGCACGCCCGCGCACCCCGCCGTCATCGATGAACTGGGCGTGCTCACCTATGGGCGATTACGCATCCGCGCCGCCGCCATCGCCGCCGCGCTGTATGCCCGCGCGGGCGGCAAACCCCGCGTGGTGGCCGTCCTGTGCCGCAATCACCGCGGGTTCGTCGAAGGGATCCTCGCCGCCTCCCAGCTCGGCAGCGAGATCGTGCTGCTCAATACCGAACTGCCGCAACAACAATTGGAACGCATCCTCGCCAGGCATCGGCCCGAGGTGCTCATCCACGATGCCGAGTACGAGGACGCGATCAGCGCGGCGAACTTCCCGGGCCTGCGCATCACCGCCTGGACCGAATCCGCCACGACGGGCGCGACCCTGGACAGCCTCGCCACCGAAACGCATCCCGCCCCACCGCCGCAGCATTCGGCGGCGCACTTCACCATGCTCACCTCCGGCACTACCGGTGTGGCCAAAGGGGTTTCGCGGCCGATCCCACGCCGGGCACTGGTCGAACTGGCGGCCACCGCCATGGCCACCATGCGCCTGTCCCGCAAGGACATCGCATTGATCGGCCCGCCGTTCTTCCACGGCTTCGGCGTCGCCGCACTGGTCGGCGCGCTCACCGTCGGCGCCACCGTACTGTGCCATCGCCGCTTCGATCCCGCGGGCGCGCTGGCCGCCATCGAAAAGCACGGTGCCACCGTCTTCTTCGGCGTTCCGGTCATGCTCCAGCGGCTCCTGGACGTACCCGAGGAGCAGCGGAAACGGTATGTCACCCGATCGCTCCGGCTGGCGGTGACCGGTGCGGCCCCCATCACCCCCACCACGGTCTCCCGCTTCATCGATGCCTTCGGGCCGATTCTGCTCAACGGCTACGGGTCCACCGAAGCGGGCATCATCAGCATCGCCGCACCCGACGATCTTCGCCGCGCCCCGAAAACCGCCGGCAGACCCGCGATCGGGGTGTCCATCCGGATCCTGCGCGCCGACCGCACCCCCGCGCGGACCGGCGAGACCGGCACCATCTTCATACGGGGCGGCATCGGATTCCACGGCTACACACCGGATCCCGCCGGCGACCCGGCCGCCAAGGAAGTCGTCGACGGCCACCTCAATACCGGCGATATGGGCCATTTCGACGCCGCCGGTCGCCTCTATATCGACGGCCGTGACGACGACATGATCGTCTCCGGCGGCGAGAACATCTATCCCGGCGAGGTCGAGAACGCGCTGGCCACCCATCCCGCCATCGCCGAGGTTGCGGTAACGGGCATCGCGCACCCCGAATACGGCCAGGTGCTGCGGGCCTACCTGGTCACCGCCGCCGGCCGGGCCGAACCCAGCGCGCAGGACCTGAAGGACCATCTGGGCGCCGCCCTGGAGCGCTACAAGATCCCCAAGGAGTTCGTCTTCCTCGACAGCCTCCCCCGCAATGCCACCGGCAAGCTGTTGAAAACCCGGCTGCCGCAGCAGAACTGAGCGGTCACGGACGATGGTCGCGGCCTTGCCCGCGGCGATGAGTTCGAGTTTGTCCTCGAGGGTTTCGATCAGGGGACTGTCGGGGGCGGCTCGGCCGTCGGGGCGCGGATCGATGCGCCAGAAGGCATTCCAGTCCGGATCGGCGAGACGGGTCAGGGGTTCGTCGGCGATGTCGTCCAGGGTCAGCACTGCCCGATCCGCCAAAGGATGGGCGCGGGCGATGAGCAGGGCGCGGGGTTCGTCGTAGAGGACGGTGACGCGCAGGGCATCGGTGGCGAAGGGGAGGCGGGTGACGACCGCGTCGACGCGGTGGTCGAGCAGGGCCGGGCGGGGATCGCCGAAATCGAGGTGACGAGTGTGGATTTCGGCGTCGGGACGCAGCCGGGCCAGCTCCCGCACGGCGGGCGTGATGATGATGTTGGTGGACCAACGGACGGTGCTCTTACCTGTGGCGATGCCTGAGCGGTATTGCGTGCTGCGGAACGGGTCTTGGACACTCGGCACGGTTCGGATCGAGAGTGGAAGTACCGCCCCGCCGACTTGCCGGGCGGAATTCCACTTCTTTCGTACAGGAGCTCCACATGCGCGTATTCGTCACCGGGGCAACCGGTTTCATCGGTGCCGCCGTCGTGCGCGAACTGCTCGACGCCGGGCATCAGGTGCTCGGGCTGGCCCGTTCCGAAGCTGCCGCCGCGTCCTTGACCGCGATGGGAGCCGAACCGCACTCCGGGTCGCTGCGCGATCCGGAGAGCTTGCGCGCCGGGGCCGCCGCGTCCGACGGCGTCGTGCACCTGGCCTTCGAGAACATCTCCGCGAACACCGACCTGGTGGCCTCGTGCGCGCTGGACCGGCAGGCCATCGAGGTGATGGGCGATGCGCTGGCGGGTTCGGATCGGCCGCTGGTGATGACCTCGGCCGCCGCGCTGCTGCCCAAGGGCCGGGTGGTCACCGAGGACGATTCTCCCGATTCCAGTCCGCTCGGTGCCCTGCGCGGTGCGTCGGAGCAGGTCGCCTCGGCGCTGACCGAGCGCGGAGTACGGGCCTCGGTGCTCCGGCTCGCACTCTCCGTGCACGACGCCGGCGATCACGGATTCGTTCCCACGCTCATCGAAACCGCCCGGGCGACAAGGGTTTCCGGACACCCTGGCGACGGCTCCAATCGCTGGACGGGCGTGCATCGACTGGGTGCAGCCCGGGCTGCTCGCCGACCTGGAGCAGGGTCATTACTTCGACAGGGGTTGACGAGTTCGGCTAACTGCATTAGCTTTATGGCTATCGCAGTTAGCTTCACTCGCTAGGAGAGAACGATGACCGAGTACGTCGAGATCGAGGGCGGCCGCATCGCATACGACGAGATCGGTGCGGGCCCGCTGGTAGTGCTGTCGCCGGGCATCGGCGACCGGCGCCAGTCCTACCGGCACCTGGCCCCGCTCCTCGCGGCGGCCGGGTACCGGGTGGTCAGCGTGGACTTGCGCGGGCACGGCGAATCCAGCATGGACTGGGCTTCGGTCACCGGACAGGCAGCCATCAGCCGGACCGATGTCGCCCATGACCTGGTCGCGGTCATCCGGCAGCTGGGCGGCCCGGCAATCCTGGTCGGACACTCGATTTCGGGCGGCGCGGCCACCATCGCGGCGGCGCAGGCCCCCGAACTGATCACCGCCATCGTGGAGATCAATCCCTTCACCCTGGTCCAGAAGTTCGACGTGGTTGCGCTGCTCACCAATGCGCGCTTCCGGCGCGGCATGGTTCCGCTGCTGAGCACCATGATCTTCAAGAGCCTGAAGCAGTGGCGGAAGTACCTCGATGTGGCCTACCCGGCCAAGCCCGCCGATTACGAGCAGTACATGAGCGAGCTCGACGCCAAGCTGCGCGAACCGGGCCGGCTGGCCGAATTCATGAAGACCGGCAAGACCGATCCCGCCGACGCGCAGGCCCAGCTGCCGAACGTCACACAGCCCGCGCTGATCATCATGGGCGCCGAGGACCCCGACTTCCCGGACCCGGAAGCCGAGGGCCAGGCCATCGTCGACGCGCTGCCGGCCGGACTGGGCAGCCTGGCGCTGGTCTCGAACGCCGGCCACTACCCGCACTCGGGCAATGCCGAGCAGACCGCCGAACTGATCCTGCCGTTCTTGAAGGAGCACGCGGTTGCCTAGGGCCGGGCTGAGCAGAACCGAGGTGGTCGCCGCCGGCGCGCGCCTGGCCGACGAGGTCGGGTTCGCCAACCTGACCCTCGGCGGGCTGGCCGAAAAGGTCGGCGTGCGTACGCCTTCGCTGTACAAGCACGTGGATGGGTTGCCCGCGCTGCGGCACGAGATCGCGATCCTGGCGACCGTGGAATTGGATCAGCGGGTGCGCGATGCCATGCACGGCAAGTCGGGCAGCGCCGCGCTCGCGGCGTTCGCGAATGCCTTCCGCGACTTCGTACTCGAACGGCCGGGCCGGTACGCGGCGACCGTGGGCGAACCCTTCAGCGGGCCGGAGGATCCGCTGTATCGAGCCAGTGCGCGGGTATTGGAGTCGATGCGGGTGGTGCTCGAGGGGTACGGGATTCCGGAAGCGGAGATGGTGCACGCGCTGCGCACCCTGCGCTGCGCCTTCCACGGCTACGCCACCTTGCAGACCGCCGATGGCTTCCAGTGGAGCGATGACGCCCCGGCCAGCTTCGACTGGATGATCGGCTTCCTCGATCGCGGACTGAGCCGCTGATCTCTGTCGTGCACATGCACAAAGCGGGTCGCGCACCCTTTGCCACCTGTCAATGGTGCGAGCTCCGCGGCTGCGGTGAGCTGAAGCCAGCCGCCCGCAGTGTGATCGGCGGCACGATCAACGGTGATTCGGAGGATGTGATGACCAAGTCTCGGGGACGGCTGGCGCTCTTGGCGCTGGCGGCCTGCGTGACCGTGGGGAGCGCGGGGGTGGCGGCCGCGGACCCGGACTACCCGGCGACCTTCCCGGCCGACCAGAACCAGTTGCCGCAGTTGCCGACCGAACCGCAGCTCTACGATCTGCTGCCGATTCCCAGCCCGGACAACGATACCTGGTACGACGATCCGGCCGACCTCGCCGCGTACGCCCCGGGTCAGATCGTGCGCAGCCGCGACGTACAGACCCGGGTGCTCGGGATTCCGTTCCCGGTCTTCACCCGGCAGCTGCTGTACCGGTCCAATGACGTCCACGACAATCCGATCGTCACCGCGACCAGCGTGATCGTGCCGGGCATTCCGTGGCAGGGCAGCGCGCGGCCGGTGCTGTCGTTCCAGGAGGCCATCGACTCCACCGATTCGGCCTGCAATCCCTCGCACACCTTGCAGACCGGGACCATGAAAGAGGCCGCGCTGGTCATCTATTGGCTGACGCAGGGCTTCGCCATCAACGTCCCGGACTTCGACGGCAAGTTCAACACCTTCAATACCTATGCCGAGGGCAAGATGGTCCTCGACAGCCTGCGCGCCATGAAAAACGATGCGTCCCTGGGGCTCACCGATTCCGGCATCGCGCTGTACGGGTACTCCGGCGGCGGCTCCGGCTCGATCCGCGCCGCCGAACTGCGCGCGACCTACGCGCCGGATGTGCGGATTCTCGGCACCAGCATCGGCGGGACGCCCGGCAACCTGCTGGAGCAGGCCAAGTACGCGACCGTGGATGAGCCGGGCCTGACCGGGACCAGCAACTTCACCATGTGGCTCGGATTCGCCGCGCTGGCAAGGGAATACCCGGAGGTGTTCAAGCCCGAGGAGATCCTGACCGAAGAGGGTCAGCAGCTGGTCCGGGACGCGCAGAGCCGATGCTATGCGACGCTCGCCCTGTCGGGGGCGTACCGGCCGCTCAGCGCGTACTACCAGCCGGGCAAGTCACTGGATTCGTCGCCGGAGATCGTGCAGGTGCTCGAGGACAACAGCCTCGGCAAGTACATTCCGGACACCCCGATCCTGTGGTGGCACGGCATGTGGGACGAGCTGATCCCGCCCGTGCGGGTGGTGCTGCCGACCGTGCAGTCGTACTGGGATCGCGGCGCGGACCTGCGCTTCGCCACCGTGCCGGTGCCCGAGCACATTACGAACGCGGTGACCGGCTGGCTGCCCGCGGTGGCCTGGACCAGCGCCCTGCTGCGCGGGCTCGCGCCGGGACCGAAGTTCTTCGCGGCCTTCACGCCGCTGCCCGCCGGGTTCCCGGGTAGCTGAGAACTCCCGTGTTGCTGCCGGAATTGGGGGGATTCCGGCCCTAACGTGGACCGCACGGCCGATCACCAGGGGTTCCCTGTGGAGAGGAGCACGTGCGTGCAACTACGTCGCGGGAACGACTGGAAACAAGCGGGGGTGGTGCTCGGCGCGGTCATCGCGCTGACCGCGATCCCCGCCGCGCTGGCGCGAATGGCGCCGGTGCGCGAGGAGAGCGTCCCGGCCGGCACCGAGATCACGCTGACGGCGGCGGGCGAGGAGCCCGACAGCGTCGGCGTTCGGATCCGGGCGGACGGCTGGCGGGCGCTGCCCACCGGCGATCCCACCTCGGCGGTGCTGAACAGCCCGGACGGCGGCGTCTTGCTGATCACCGTGGTCAACGGCGTCACCGATTTCGGCGCGGCGGCTGAATGGCGGCGCAAAGTGCTGGGGCTGCAAGCCTTCCCGGTGGCCTTCGACGGCGGCGAGATCAGCAATCGAAACGGCTTCGCCGGTCCCACCTGCCGCGGTGAGAAGTACGTCGGGGTCTGCGCCATCCTGGGCAATCACAATCTGGCGGTCTCGCTCATGCTCACCGGGGAGCGCTCGGGGGCCGCGCTGGAGAACGTCATCGAGACGTTGCGGGTGGTGGAGTCGTGAGCTGGATTCAGCCGAAATCGCTGCTGTTCTGGGTGTATTGCCTGATCGTGTGTACCGGCGCGTTCGCGCTGCTGATCCAGCTGCTGCCGGTGGCGCGGGTGACCTGGGGCGGCCTGCTGGTCGGATTCCCGTTCACCGTGGCCACTTTCGCCATGATCGCGCTGGTTCTCTACCGGCTCGACATCCTGCGCGCCCATCACGTCATCGCGAAATGGCTTGCGCTGGGCTTCGTCTGGGGTGCGGGCGCCGGCACCGGAATCGCCATGTTCGCCAATGACAAGAACATGCGCTTCATCCAGAACGTGGCCGGCGACGGCTTCGCGCAGAACTGGCAGGCCCCGATCTCGGCGTCGATCGTCGAGGAGGGCATCAAAGGGCTGGGCGTGTTCGCGGTGGCCTGGTTGAGCCGCCCGATTCTCCAGCGCCCCATGCACGGATTGCTGCTGGGCGGGTTCACCGGGCTGGGTTTCCAGGTCGTCGAGAACATCACCTATTCGGCCAATGCGGGCGTGAATTCGGCGCAGGGCGCGGCGGGTCCGGCACTGCTGGTGGGGATTCTGCGGCTGATCACCGGGCTCACCTCGCACTGGATGTTCACCGCGCTGGCGGGTATCGGCATCGTGGTGGCGCTGGCCGCCTCGGATCGTTCCACCGGACAACGGTTCTCGTGGTTCGCGGGCTTCTATCTGCTGGGTGCGGCACTGCATTTCGCCTGGGACGCACCGCAACCGGAAGAGGCCGGATTGTGGAGCATCGGACTGAAGATGCTCGTGTACATCGCGCTGTTCTCGATCGTCTACCTGCGGGTGGTGGTGCGGGACGAAAGGCGCTGGTTCCGTGCGGCTTCCGAATGGGCGGTGAGTCAGCACCTGGCCCCGCCCGGCGAGCTGGACACCCTGATCACCCGCAGCAGCCGCCGGGCCGCCCGCCACGCCCGGCCGGGTCCGGCGGGACCGGCGCGGCGGCGGCAGCGGGAACTCGTCGAGTGGGTGCAGGTCGTCGGCACCCGCCAGCAGACCGAGACCGCCGTGGCGCATCACTCCGGCCAGGGCGAATTCCGGATGACCTGAACGAAGTCGCCGCGTTCGAAGCCGGGGACGAAATGGGCCAGGACGTCGGCCTTCACATTGCCGAAGGTGGTGGCGGGGCGATCCTTGATGCCGTCGGTGAAGGCGGCCAGGATGTCGTTCTTGAAATCCGGGCGCGGATGGGCCGCCACCACCTCGGCGCGCTGCTCGTCGGAGACCTCGGCATAGCCCAGGCCCAGCACATCCAGTTCGACGCCGCGGGTGACCAGGGCGATCTCGGGAGCCATGTGCAGCGGGATCTCCGGGGTGGTGTGCAGGGCGATGCCGGTCCACACCAATTCCGCACGCGCGCCTTCGATTCCGTGCGCGTGCAGGAAGCGCCGGGCCTCGTCCGCGCCGTCGATCTCGAAGCGCTGATCGGTGCGGCGGTAGCGTTCGGTCAGGCCGAGATCGTGGAACATGGCTCCGACGTAGAGCAGTTCCGGATCGAAGGCCAGGCCCGCGCGCTCGCCGTGCAGCGCGCCCCACAGGTACACCCGCCGGGAGTGGTCGAACAGCAGTGGCGAGGCCACATCGCGCACCAGTTCGGTGGCGGCGCGGGCCAGGTCGCTGTCCGGGATCCGCACTCCCGCAATCTTCTCCGTCATCGTCTCGGCCTTTCCGATTGTCGTTGCTGAAATCAGCTTCGTCCCCGGGGGTAGGCTCCAGCCATGTCTGAACCGACGAGAAAACCACAGATCCGGACATGACGCACCGGGTGGCCTTCGTGGTGTTCGACGGTTTCACGCTGCTCGATGTGAGCGGGCCGTCCGAGGTGCTGCACCAGGCGACCCGGCGCGGGTACGCCTACGAGACGGTGCTGGTCTCGGCGCACGGCGGCGAGGTCCGGGCGGCGGATGGGCTGGCGCTCAGCGGCACCCGCACCGCCGCCGCTGCCGGTCGCGTGGATACCGTGATCGTGTCCGGTGGCGAACGCCTTGCCACGCAGCCCATCGAGGACGAATTGCTGGCTGCGGCAACGACACTCGCCGACTCCGCCGGACGGGTGGCGGCGATCTGCACGGGCGCGTTCGTGCCCGCCCGGCTCGGCTGGCTGGACGGACGCCGGGCCACCACGCATTGGCGGCACGCCCGCACTCTGGCCGCCCGGTATCCGGAGATCCGGGTGGAGCCGGACGCCATTCACATCGCCGACGGCCGCTATCTGACCTCGGCGGGGATCACCGCGGGAATCGATCTGACGCTGGCCGTCGTGGAGCGCGATCACGGGGCGGCGGTGGCCCGCGATATCGCTCGGGAACTCGTCGTCTACCTGCAACGCCCCGGCGGGCAGTCGCAGTTCTCCGCAGCCCTGTCCACCCCGCCGGCACGCAGCGAGGTGCTCCGGAACCTCACCGCCGCGGTGCTCGCCGACCTCACCGGCGATCACGGCCTCACCGCCCTGGCCGCCCGCGCCGGGCTCAGCTCCCGCCACCTGACCCGCCTGTTCCAGGCCGAATTCGGGCTCACGCCCGCGCGCTGGGTGGAACTGGTGCGCCTGGATCGCGCGAAACAGCTGATCCTGGACGGTCATTCGGTGACCGCGGCCGCCGAGCGCAGCGGGCTGGGCAGCGACGAGACGCTGCGCCGCGCCTTCGCCCGCCATCTCGACACCACCCCGACCGCCTACCGGCAGCGCTTCGCGACCACCACTCCGTCATCCCGGCATGTTCTCAGCCGGGATCCACAGCTGTGACTGTGTGGATTCCGGCCAAAAGCACGCCGGAATGACGAAGGGCGGCGCTTAGAGTGGCGGAGGACGAGCACTGCCGCACGACCCCCGAGGAGCGATGACCATGCTGGCCGCACGACTGCATCTGGGAACGAACCGCCGACTGGAACTCGACGACGTGCCGATTCCCGAACCCGGACCGGACCAGGTGCTGATCAAGGTCGAGGCCGCCGGGGTGTGCCTGTCGGATGTGCACCTCATCGACGGCACGCTCAATCCGCTGTTCCTGAAGGGCGATGTGGTGACCCTCGGACACGAGGTGGCGGGCACCGTGCACGCGCTCGGACCGGACGTCACCACCGCGCGCATCGGCGATCGAGTGCTGTTGCAGGCGGGCGAGATTCGCGGCGCGGCCGTCTTCACCCGCGGGGTGGACTACGACGGCGGCTGGGCCGAATACACCCTGGCCCGGCTCGACACCCTGGTGCCGATTCCCGACGATCTGCCGTTCGAGCAGGCGTGCTTCATTCCGGACGCGGTCTCCACGCCGTGGGCCGCGATCACCGCCACCGCCGAGGTGAAGCCCGCCGAGCCGGTGGGCGTCTGGGGTGTGGGCGGGCTGGGCGCGCACGGCGTGCAGTTGCTGCGCATGATCGGCGCGGCCCCCATCATCGCGGTCGATCCGCTGCCGGCCGCCCGCGAGCGCGCCCTGGAACTCGGCGCGGACCTGGCCTTCGATCCGGCCGATCCGGATCTGCGCCGGAAGATCTTCGCCGCCACCGGAACCGGTCTCGCCGCCGCCTTCGACTTCGCGGGCGTGGCGGCGGTGCGGGAGCAGGCCGTGGTGTGCCTGGCGCCCGCGGGCCGGCTGGTGCTGGTCGGGCTCACCAACAAGCCCATCACCATTACCGGCGGCACCGCCTTCAGCTTCTTCCAGCAGCAGTTGCGCGGGCACTACGGTTCGCAGCCCGAGCACGTCACCGAACTGGTGAAACTGCAAGGGCTGCACCGGGTCGACTTCTCCCGCTCGGTCAGCGCGGTGGTCCCGCTCGCGGACGCGGCCAAGGCCGTGCACGCGCTGGACGCCAAGGAAGGCAATCCGATCCGGATCGTGCTGAAGCCCTAGGCCAGTCGCCGCTGGAAGGCGGTGCTCGACGCCCCGTTCGCGAGATCCACGGTCTGCACCCGCAGGTCGGCCGCGGACGGGGTCAGGTCCAGCACCATGAAACCGAGATCGTTGTAGTTCTCGTACAGTGCGGAATTCGGCGTCGCCTTGGACTTGTCGCCGCCGACGGATTTGGCGGCCGCACCCGAGATGAGCTGCCGGGTGCCCTTCGAGGCCGTGTCGGGATCCAGCACCTGCAACGAATGATCGTGCCCGGACAGGATGAACTGGCACCGGCCCAGCACGTGCTGTTCGAAGAACTCCTTCACGTGAATGCCGTTGATGGGGGCGATGTTCACGCCCTCGTACTCACCGGCGTTCCCGTGCGGGCCGTTGTTGAGGTACGGGTGGTGGGTGCAGGCGATCTTCCACTTGGCGGGCGATTCGGCGATGGCCCGGTCCAGCCAGGCCGCCTGCTCGCTCATGAACTGCCCGTCGGCCGCCCAGTAGGGGGCGAACAGCGGCGGCAGGTAGGCGGCGATGGGATTCAGGTCCAGCACGAAGAATTCGACGATGGGCTGCTCGTGCGGAATCCGCACCGAGTAATAGCGGGACGGCATGAACCAGCGCGCCGAGCGCTGGTGATAGGCCACCTCGTGATCGCCGCGCAGCAGCCAGCCGCCGTCGCCGGGCAGGACCGAGCTGTTGTCGTGGTTGCCCTGCACCATGATCCAGGGGAAGTCGAGGCCGTGATTGGGGTCCTCGAACTTGGCGCTGAACTGCGCGTCGTCATCGGCCCACGGGCCCTGCTCGTACACATTGTCGCCGAGGCCCAGCGCGAACGAGATCGGTTCGCGCGCATGGAAATCGCGGATGGCGTCGGCGACCTGCCATTGCGGCCGCGCGCCGGTGCCGGCGTCA
Organism: Nocardia inohanensis NBRC 100128; assembly: GCF_001612945.1. Taxonomy (GTDB): domain Bacteria; phylum Actinomycetota; class Actinomycetes; order Mycobacteriales; family Mycobacteriaceae; genus Nocardia; species Nocardia inohanensis. Next base: position 87,900 of record NZ_BDBK01000015.1, on the reverse strand, counting down.
CCGGTGATCAGGATGCGCAGGTCGGTGGAGCCGGGGAAGGCCGCCTTGGTGACGGCCGCGGGCACGGTATCGGCCCCGGCGGGTCCCGCGGTGGCGGCCAGGGTCGCCATCCCGGCGACGGCTCCGGCGGCGGCGGCTCCGGTGAGGAAGCCGCGACGATCCACAGTCATCCAGATCTCCTGTTCCATTCTGGTCGATTGACCAGTATTCCCGGTTCCCCCGCGCCCCGCACCACGAGGCGAATGCCGGTTCACCCTACCCACCCGACACGCCGCGTTATCCGAGGCAGCGGACCTTTTGACAGGGGTACTTTGCGGTGAGAACGTGGTGTGTCCGTTTTCTCACTCACCGGGCTCGGCCACAGGGGGACGCTGCTATGACGATATTGGGCGCGGGAGTTTTCCTCGATTGGGAGGAGCTGACCGGCCAGTCCAAGCTCGTCGTCGACCTGATCAGCTTCCCGATCTTCAGCGGCATCGCCGGTTGGCTCACCAACTGGACCGGCGTACTGATGTTGTTCTGGCCGGTCTTCTTTCGCGGCGTTCGCATTCCCGGGCTCGATATCCTCTACCCCTACCTGCCCAGACGGGTGCAGGTGCTGCCGCTGTTCTCCGGCGACGGCAAGCGCTTCGGCTTCCAGGGCTTCATTCCGGCCCGCGCCGAGAAGATGGCCAGCATCTGCGTGGACCGGGCCATCATGCGGATCGGCAGTCCGAAGGAGTTCATTCACGAACTCGATCTGGAGGGCATCGCGGATTACATCGCCGAGGTAGGCCGCAAACAGGTGCCGGCCATGGTCAACCAGATCATGCTGCGCGAGAACCCGGATATCTGGAACGCGGTCCCGCAGGCCGTGCGCACGGTGCTCTACCAGCGGGTCGAGAAGGAGCTGCCGACGCTGGCGCGTAAGGCGTTCGAGCAGCTCGGCGACAATGTCGATCAGCTCATCGACATCAAGGACTTCGTCATCCGGTACCTGCGGGAGAACCCGCACATCCTCAAGGACCTGACCACCACCATCGCCGCGCCGGAGCTGAAGTTCATGGTGCGGATCGGCCTGCTGGGCGCGCCGTTCGGTCTGCTGCTGGCGCTGTACATGCATGTGCACCAGGACATTCCGGTCATCGGCTGGCTGCCCGGCTGGTTCGTGATCCTGACCGCGACCGCCCTCATCGGCGTGCTGGTCAATGTCATCGCCGTCAAGATGGTCTTCGAGCCGGGCGATCCGCAGCCGCGCTACAAGTACCTGTGGAAGCAGGCGCTGCTGGCCAAGCGGCAGCCCGAGGCCGCGGCCGATCTCTCGCACATTCTGGCCTACCAGGTGCTGACGCTGCCGAACCTGGCCAAGGAGTTGCTCGAAGGGCCGAACGGCGACAAGACGCGGCAGTTGCTGGAGCGCCTCATCTCCGCCGAGATCCATCGGCAGCTGGGCCCGACCCACACCGTGGTGCGGACCGTTTTCGGCAAGCGCCAGTTCGACAATCTGACCATCGGGGCGACCAGCGCGGCGGTGCAATTGGCCCCGACCCTGGCCGACGACCCGGAATTCGCGGCGGCCCAGGCCAAGAAGATCGACGACTTCGCGGCGCGCAAACTCCAGCAGCTCACCCCCGGTGAGTTCATGGAGATGTTCTACGCCTCGGTCGAGCAGGACGCCTGGCTGCTCTACCTGCACGGCGCGCTGCTCGGCCTGGTCGTCGGCGCGATCCACCTGACCCTGTTCGGCTGGTAGTCTCAGAAACAAGCACGCGTGCTTGCATTCTTCGGAGGGCGCTGCGATGCTGTGGGTCACGGACGTGACAGGAGTTTCGATGGCCGATTTAGAGGCGTTGCTCGCTGATTTCACCGCCGAGTGCGAGGAATTGGATCGGCTGATCGCGGAGCTGCCCGAAACCGATTGGACCCGGGACACTCCGGCGGCAGGCTGGACCATTGCCCATCAGATCGGGCATCTCACCTGGACCGATCGGGTCGCCGTGATCGCGGCGACCGATGCCGAGGAGTTCGGCGCGCAGGTGCAGGCCGCACTGCCCAAGATGCTGACCTTCGTCGATGAAGCCGCCGAGGAAGAGGCGCGCAAGCCCCCGGCCGAATTGCTCGCCGATTGGCGGCGGGACCGGATCGCGCTGGTCGAGGCGCTGCGCGCGGTGCCGGCCGGGACCAAGCTGCCGTGGTTCGGCCCGCCGATGAGCGCCGCGTCCATGGTGACCGCGCGGCTGATGGAGACCTGGGCGCACGGGCAGGATGTGGCCGATGCGCTCGGCGTGCAGCGCGAACCGACTGCCCGGTTGCGGAACATTGCCCATCTCGGGGTGCGGACCAGGAACTTCGCGTACCTGACGCACGGCAGAGAGGTGCCCGCCGAGGAGTTCCGCATCGAGCTCACCGCGCCCGACGGCACCGTCTGGAGCTGGGGACCCGAGGCTGCCGCGCAGCGAATCACCGGTCCCGCCTTGGATTTCTGCCTGCTGGTCACCCAGCGCCGGCATCTCGGGGATCTCGCGCTGGTGGTGACCGGCGACGATGCGGCCGAATGGCTCGGTCTGGCACAGGCTTTCGCCGGCCCGCCCGGAACAGGCCGGACGGCAGGTCAGTTCGCCTGACCTGCCGCCGCTCCCGGTCCTTCGGCCTTGATCCCCAATTCCCACAGGGGTTCGGAGCGAGCGAGCGCTAACGTGGGTGCGCCGTGCCTGGTGCCGACCGGACGCCGTTGGCCGGAAGATTCGATGGCAGTCGAGTTAGCGCTCGCCGCTAGAGGCTAATTACCCAGCCTTCAAAAGCCGGAAACCTCTTGATTCCGCGCACCCCGGCCTGTGATCCTGATCTCGATCGCGGCATCTGTTACCGCACGCCACCGTAACCTGGACGGGCGTACGACTTTCAATGGTGCGGGTCGTGGGCGTCGAAAGACGCAGGGGGACCAGGGGAGAGGGAAAGGAACGCACCAATATGTCGCATCAGCTGGCGACGCAGGCGCACCGGTCGACCCGGCGCACCGCCCAGGTGCTCCGCTACAGCGCTATCGTCACCGCCGGTATGGCGAGCATCGGTCTGACCGTCGCCGCCGGCTCCTACATCGCCAATACCATGGCCGGCACCCAGAATCCGGGCAAGGTCATCACCGCCGCACCCACCGCACGGCCGCCGCTCGCCGAACCCGGCGCACCCGGCGGCGCGCCCGTCACCGACAAGCCGGTGGTGAGCGCCGAGAACGTCGGTCTCGCCGCACTCTTCACCCATTACCCGTCCGAAACCACTGTGCCGCCCGAACTTCCGGTCACCGGCGGAACCACCGCCACCGCCCCGCAGCACAGCGGATACACCGGGCAGGTCCGGCTGGGCGACACCTACGTGGGTGCGCAAGTGGTTCCGGTACAGCGCAATTCGGTCAGTGTCACCGTGGACACCAATCTCTTCGCCACGCTCGCGGATTACCTGCTGCACACCCCGCTGGGTGAGAAGCTCGGCATCGTCACCGATCCGTCCGGCAACACCCAGCTCTGCACCGAGGTGGACACCCGGCGCGGCGAGGTCACCCTCACCCTCAGCGATCCGGCCATCGGACGCTACGGGGTGCAGGTGGCGCGGCATCCCGCGCCCGCCGACGTCGCCGCTGTGTGAGACTTCGGGGTGTGTACGACTACTGCGTGATCGGCGGCGGGATCGTCGGAGTGGCCACCGCTCACCGCCTGCTCGACCGGCATCCGGGCGCGAGCCTGCTGCTGGTCGAGAAGGCGGGCGAGCCGGGGGTGCACCAGACCGGTCACAACAGCGGGGTCATTCATTCGGGCATCTATTACGAACCCGGCAGCCTGAAGGCACGGCTGTGCGTGGCCGGGGCCGAGTGGACCAAGAAATTCGCGGCAGCGCACGACATTCCGTTCCGGGAGTGCGGGAAACTGCTGGTGGCGACCGATTCCGGGGAACACGCGCGGATGCTCGCGCTCTACCAGCGGTCGGTGACCAACGGCGTCGAGGTGGAGTTGCTCGACGCCGCTGAACTGCGGCGGCGCGAGCCTCGGATCACCGGGGTGGGGGCGCTGTTCGTGCCCGCCACCGGGATCATCGACTACGGGCGGGTGACCCGGGCGCTGGCGCAGCGGGTGCGGGACGCGGGCGGGGAGATCGCGCTCGGGGCGGAGATCACCGCCATCGACGAAACCGATACCGCGGTAACCGTTTCCGGACCTACCGGGCAGTGGCGAGCGCGGAACCTGGTGGTGTGCGCGGGGTTGCAGGCCGATCGGATGGCGCGGCTCGCGGGTTTGGACATCGAACTCCGCATCGTGCCGTTCCGGGGCGAGTACTACCGGCTGCCCGCCCATCGCAAGGATCTGGTGAGCACGCTCATCTACCCGATTCCCGATCCCGAATTGCCGTTCCTCGGTGTGCATTTGAGTCCCACCATCGACGGCGAGCTGACGGTGGGGCCGAACGCCGTGCTGGGATTGGCACGCGAGGGCTATCGCAAGGGGAGCGTGAACCTCCGGGATGCGCGAGAGATCCTGGGGTTCCGGGGTTTCCACCGGGTTGCCAGGGCCAATGTCCGAACCGGCATTCGAGAAATGCGGAATTCGCTGTTCAAGCGTGGCTATCTCGCGGAATGCCGGCGCTACTGCCCCGAGCTCACCGTCTCCGATCTGCTCCCGCGCGAGGCGGGCATTCGCGCCCAGGCGGTATTGCCGGACGGCACTCTGGTCCACGATTTCCTGATCGAGCGCACACCCCGATCCGTCCATGTCTTGAATGCGCCATCTCCCGCGGCCACCTCGGCGCTCCCCATCGCCGACCACATCGTAAGTAATTTGGACAACTGACCTATTAGCCAGTATCGCGGTTATCCATGTAATAAATAGGAGTCCTGTAGTACTTTTGTTGGCAGCCGTGGGACAGGGAGCAGCCTATGGGCCATTTCAAATACGCGAGTGATGTCGGTGCGCCGGTAGAGGTCGCGTTCACGTACACGGACAACCATCAGTTCGTGCCCGACTGGGCGTTCGCGGTCGCCGAGTTCGAACCCGTCGGGGACACCGACCACGGTTCGGGCGCGACGTTCGAGGCCACCCTGCGGGTCGGCCTCTGGCATCCCACGGTCGAGTGTGAGATCACCGACTACCGCCGCAACGCGGTCATCGAATACACGCTGCGCAGACGCCGGAAGGGGAAGCCGGCGTCTGCATGCTCACCCCTGTGCGTGATCACCCTGCGTTTCGACCCGCTGGGCTACGGCCGCGCCGTGCTGACCTCGGAAACCGAGTATCGAACACCACCGGGGCTCACCGGCCGCCTGCTCTCGAAGATGCTGGCCGCGGCCGTACAATCGGCGGTGCGGCGGACCGAGTCGCAATTGCGAAGGGAGATAGAGGAATTCCACGGAACGGATCTTGTCGGCCGGATTGCGTAGGGTAATCAGCATGATCATCGTGAGCACCGACGGATCGTGCCTGCGTAACCCGGGTGGGGCGATCGGCTGGGCATGGGTGAATCACGCCGGCGGCTCGGACAGCGGCGGTGCGTCCTCGGGCACCAATCAGATCGCGGAGCTACGCGCGTTATTGGAAGCGGTACGCGCGCATCCCGGCTCCGAACCGATGCTCATCGAGAGCGACTCCCTCTATGCCATCAAGTGCGCCTCCGAGTGGATTCACGGCTGGAAGCGCAATGGCTGGAAAACCTCCTCCGGCGGACCGGTCAAGAACCTGGAGCTGATCCAGCACATCGACCGCGCCATCATTTCCCGCTCCGGCCCCGTGCGTTTCCGCTGGGTGCGCGGGCACGTGGGCAACTACTTCAACGAGCAGGCCGACCAGTTGTGCGGCCAGGCCGCGCGCGCGGTGGCCGCCGATCCGAGCCTCGCCGAACCGCCACTGGAACCGTTCGATCCGATCACCGAACCCATTCCGGTGGAGCCCGTGACCGAACCGCTGCCGGTGGTCGCCCCGCCGGAGAAGACCACCGCCGCTCATCCCGCGCCGGCCACCCCGCGCCGCCGGGCCGCCGCCAAGGCCGCCCCGGCGGCCGACGCCCTCACCCTCTTCTGAGCCCCCCTCGTCATTCCGGCATGAGTTATGCCCGCTGCCATCGGGCAGCGGGCACGGAAGCTGTTGCGGGAAGGGCTAGTTGCCCGGTTTGGGCGTGGCGGGCGCGCTGGGCTGCACGGTGGTGCCCTGGGAGGCGCCGCCGCCGGTGAAGAGACCGCGGGTGGCGGGGGAGTCGAAGGCGGAGACCTTCCACTTGCCGTCCGACTTCTCCAGGGTGGCGATGCCGGGGACGGTGAGCTGATCCGGCTGCGGATTCACCGAATTGGTGCGGGTCTGGCTCAGGATCAGCACGACCTTGGCCTTGTTGTCGTCGCCGGACTCCCAGGCGCAGTGGATCTCGTCCAGGTTGGTCTTCACCTGGACGCTGACCATCAGCTCCTTGAGCGAATCGGTGGCGGTGCCGAAGTCCTTCTCCCACTGCCCCGTGGAGAGCGCCTTCACATTGTTGAAGTAGTCGTCCAGGTGCTTGGAGTCGTAATTCGAGATGGCCTTGCCGAAGTCACAGGCCGCCGCGGTGGCCTGGTCCCGGGCCTCGATCTCGTTGCCGCGGTCGCTGGACTTCTTCCACAGCACCGCGCCACCGGCGATGGCGGCCACGACCACCACACCGGCCGCGAAGGCCGCGATCATCGGCACGGCCGAACCATTGCCGTTCTTCGCCGCGGGCGTGCTGCCCTCGGCTTTCGGGGCCGCGGCGGGCGCGGCCGCGGCCGGCGCCTCGGACTTCTTGCTCAGATCCGGCTTGGCCTCGCTCGACTCCGGTGCGGCCGGAATCTTCTCGGTCGCGGCATCACCTGAGCTGTCGGCCTCGGCCCCCGGTTGAACGGCGTCGGCCTTACCGGCCTCTTCAGTTGTCTTGTCCTGGGCGGCGTCATCCGACATTGGATCGATCCCCACGCTTTCTCGGTGCGCTGCGGACGCACCGTATCGGTTCGGTCAGCGAGTATGCCGGACCTGTCACTTGATGGGCGGCAGGGTCCGCTCGTTCGGGTCGGCACCCGCCGGCGGCAGCGCGCCATTGTCCGGCACGTCCGGTCGCGGCGCATTGCCGGAGCCGCGGATCTGCTGATCCTGCGGCGGGTTGGTGCAGTAACCGGCCCAGCGCGGCAGCGTAGCCTCGGTCGCGGCCTCGTTACGCACCTTCTTGGTCGCGTAGTCGCAGAACGCGCGCGGCCAGATGTCGACGATCGTATAGAACTCGTTGTCGTGCGCGGGCACGCCCATCGCGGAGGTACCGACCACCAGCGAGGGGAACAGCGCGCGCAGCGCCGGAACCCGCAGCTGCGCGGCCTTGGTGATGGCCGCGAAGTTGGTGACCAGGCTGGTCATCGGGTCGGCGGTCTTGTCGAGCACCGCGCCGAGGGTCTGCATCTGGCCGGGGGCCGACTCCAGGATCTTCTGGAGCTCGGCATTGGCATCGTTGAACTGCTGGAACAGCACACTCGAATTCCGGGTCAGCGTACCCAGATCCGGCTGCGCCAGGGAAGTGGTGCCGGTGATGGTCTGGAGGTTCTTGATCAGGTTGGTGGTCTGCGGCAGCAGGTTGTCCAGACCGGTGGTGGCCAGGCTGATGCCGTTGATCAGCGACCGCAGCTGGTCCTGCCCGCCGGACAGCGCGGTGTCGAGCTCGTTCAGGATGACCGAGAACTTGTCCGGATCGACCTGGGCGATGAGCTCACTGGAGTTGTCCAGCACCGACCACACCGGGGTGGGCGTGCGCACCTTGTCCTTGTCGTACCGCACCACCGAGCCGTTGCCCAGGTAGGGCGCGCTCTCGGTATTGGGCCGGAAGTCGATGTACTGCTCGCCCGCGCCGGAGAGCGCGCCCACCGAGATGACGGTGTCGGTGGGGATGCGGTATTTGGTGTCGATCTCGACGGTGGCCGCGATGGCCGATCCGCTGTTCACCAGCTCGATATCGGTGACCTTGCCGATGCGGTAGCCGCGCAGCGTCACATCGTTGCCGGCCTGTAGACCGCCGGAGCGATCGAGATCGACCGTCACCGTGTAGGTTTCGCGCAGCGGATTCACCCGCATCACGCTCACCGCCAGGTAGGACGCGCCCACCAGCAGGATGAGCACCAGCGCGGTGTTCGAGACCAGATTCTTGTGGTTCTTCGCCCAGTTCATCGGTGGCTCCCCGTCACCCGGCCGTAAATGATCTGAAGCACCTGAATGAGGCTGCCCCCGAAGTCGTTGAGGTCCTTGAGATCGAAGAACTTGCTGTTCGCCGGATCGGTGAGCAGGCCGATATCGAGCATGCTCAGGGTCGCCGCGACCGCGAGGGTATTGCCCTTGAAGGAGGCGTCCACCGAGGGGCGCAGCTCGCTCATGGCATCGAGCGCGGGCCCGAGGGTGTTCTCGGTCTGCGCCAGCGCGTTCATCAGCTTGTGCACATTGTCGAGCAGGCCGGCCAGCTGATCGGAGGTGGTGTTGGCGTAATCGCCCAGGGCCGCACTGGTGGTGGAGACCTTGGTCAGCAGTTCGCCGATGGCCTGGTTGTTCTCGGCGATGGTGCCGATCATGCCGGGCAGGCTGTCGGCCACCTGGCCGAGCTGATCATGGTTGGCCTGGATGGTGTTGGAGAGCGCGGAGAATCCGGCCAGCGTGGAGTCGATGCGCTGGCTGTTCGCGTTGAGACTGCCGATCACCCCGGTCATTTCGGTGAGCAGGTGCGCGAGCGTCTCGCCCTTGCCGCCGACGATGGAGTCCAGTTCGGAGGTGAGCTTGGACAGCGCCGCGATGCCGCCGCCGTTGAACAGCAGCGAGACCGAGAGCAGCAGCTCCTCCACGGTGGCGCCGGCCGACGTATTGGTCAGCGTGTCACCGTTTTTCAGCGTCTGCGCGCCGGGTTCGGTCTTGGGCTTGGACACCGCCACGAAGACGTCGCCGAGCGGGGTGGCCTGCCGCAGCTCCGCCGTACTGCCCACGGGCAGTTCGATATCGGTGCGAATGTTCAGGTCGACATTGGCCTTGAAGTCCTTGGTCGTGATCTTGGTGACCACGCCGACGTCCGAGCCGCCGATCTTGACCTTGGCCTGGTCCGGCAGGTTCAGCGCATTATCGAAAACCGCATGGACGGTATAGGTATCGTCGCCCGCGCCGGGCTTGGGCAGCGGCAGGCTCTCCACCGTCACGCCACAGCCCGAGGCGGTCACGGTGACCGCCGCGATGGCGGCCAGCGCGATGGCGGCACGCCGCGCCCGGGTGCCCGCCCAGAGGTCTCGAAGGGATCGGTTGCTCATCGCGTCAGCCCCAACATCGCTGCGGTGAGCCCGAAGTCGGGGCCCATGTCTTCCATCTTTCCGGTGCGGCAGCCGTCGGCCTTCATCTGGATGCGCTCGCAGAACAGGCTGACGATCTCGCCGGAGAGGGAGGTGCCGATCAGGCCGTGCAGGCGGATGAAGTTGCCCTGCCGGTTCACCGACTTGTCCAGGTTCTGCATGAGCAGCGGTGCCACGTCGACGATCTCGACCACGCCCGCGGCATTGTCACGCAACTGCTTGGTGACCGCGGTCAGGCCGGTGAGGGTGCCGTTGAGCTGATCGCTGTACTGCGAGAACGCGCCGGAGGTGTTGGCCAGGAAGGCATTCAGCTGATCCAGCGTGGCCTGCAAGCCGGGCGCCTGGTCGGCCAGCAGCCCGGACATCTGGGTCATCTTATTGCTGAAATCGCGCACCGACTGGTCGTTCTCGGCCAGCATGGTGGTGAGCTCGTTCAGCTTGATGATGATGGTCGAGACCGCGTCCTTGTTGTCGGTACCGACCTTCAAGGCGCCCGACAACGCGTTCAACGTATCGCGCATCTTCGCGCCGTTGCCGTTCATCATCGGATACAGCACCCGGCCCGACAGCGGGCCGATGCCCTCCTGCCCCTCCTGCGGCTTCAACGCGGCGGAGAAGGCGTCGATGGTCTTGATCATCGTGTCCAGCTCGACCGGCGTATGAGTCTGCTTGGTGGTCAGGTGCGACTTGTCGGGCAGCGTGTCCCCGCCGGTATAGGGCGGGGTGAGCTCGATGTGCCGGTCGGTCACGATGGACGGCGAAACCAGCGCCGCCTCTACGTTCTTCGGCAGCTTGATGCCCTTGTCCACGGTCATGTGGACCTCGACGTACTGCCCCTTCGGCACGATCTTGTCGACCTTGCCGACCTCGAGCCCGAGCACGGTGATCGGGTTGCCCTCGAACATGCCCGCGATGTTCTCGAAGTCGGCGGTGATGTGCTGGGTCTGCCCGGCCGCGTCCTTGACGCCCAGCGGCACCAGCGAACACGAGCCGACGGCCAGCGTGGCCGCGCCGATCACGGCGGCCTTGGACAAGCGAGCGAGGTTGGCGCGCTTCAGAATCGATGCTTTCAACTGCATTACTGGCACCCCTCGTTCACCTGCGCGAAGCACAACCAGTTGTCCGGGAACAGCCACGGCAGGGCGACCTCGCCGTAGTTGCCGTTGCCGAACGCGTTGTTGAAGGTGCGCACGGACACCGGCATGATCGATAACAGCCGATCCAGGTTGTCCTTGTTCTTCTGCAAGCCCTCGGCCATGGTCTGGAGCTGGGTCAGCGTCGGACCGAACTGGTCATTGTTCTCCGCGCCGATCTGCTGCAATTGCTTGCTCAGCGTGGCGATATTGTCCAGCAGGTTCTTCAGCAGTCCCTGGCGCTCCATCACCCGGCTGGCGATGGCCTCACCCTGGGTGATGACCAGCAGCACCGAGTTCCGGTTGTCGCCGAGGATCTTGGTGACCTTGTCCAGATCCTTGAGCAGCTGATCGACCGAGTCCTTGCGGTCGTTCATGGTCTTGGCCAGCGCGCCGATCGAATCCAGTGCCTGCGAGGTGAGCTGCGGGGTGTCACCGAACTGCTGGTTGATCAGGTTCAGCGACTCGGCCAGCTTCTTCGTGTCGAGGGCCTCGAACTTGGGCGTGCCCTGCTGCACCACATCGGCCAGGTTGTACGGAACGACGGTGTTGTTCTTGGGGATTCGGTTCCCCTTCAGTCCGGAGCCGTCGCCCGGGGTGAGATCGACATAGCGCGCGCCGAGCAGCGTGGCCATCTTGATGCTGGCCTTGGCGTCCGGGCCGAGCTTCAGGTCGTTGTCGACCGAGAGCGAGATCAGCACGTGATCGCCCTCCAGCTCGGCGCCGGAGACGGTGCCGACCTTGACGCCGGAGACCGAGACCTTGTCACCGGTCTTGATGCCGGCGGTCTGCACGAACTCGGCCTTGATGGTCTGCTCGCCGAGGCCGATCTGCTTGTACAGACTGGAGGCCACGAGCAGGCCGACGATCACCAGCAGGCCGAGCGCGCCGAGCCAGAGGTGACGATTGGAATCGAAGCGGGACTTCAGTTTCGCGATCATGGACGGCACACCGCCGAGTGAGAGTTGCCGCCGATCTGGTTGAACAGACCACGCGGGAAGAGGACACCGTACAGGGAGACGTCGAGCGAACAGACGTACGCGTTGGCGTACGCGCCGTTCTGGGTGAACTTGCCGACGTCGGCGAGGATGGCGGGCAGATCCACGGCGGCCCGGTCCAGCTTCGCGCCATTGGCGATCAGCAGGGTCAGGGCATCGGTGGTGGAGCTCTGCGCCAGCGTCAGCTTCGGCTGGATCAGGCCCATCATGTTGGTCAGCGCGGTGGTGGCGTCGGCGATCTGCACCGTGGACGCCTGCAACGACTGACCCTGCGCGTACAACCCGCCGATCAGCGAACGAGTCTGGGTCACCAGGGTTTCCAGCTCGTCGCCGCGCTTGGCCAGCCCCGCCATCACGCCCGAGAGGTTGGTGATGACATCCGAGAGGATGGCGTCGCGGCGCTGGAAGTCGGTGGCCAGCTGCGCGGACTGGGTGATGAAGGCGCTCAGTGAGACCCCGTCACCCTGGAGCGCCTGCACGAAGGTATTGGACAGGCTGTTCACCTGCTCCGGCTGGAGCACCTGGAACAGCGGCTGGAAACCGTTGAGCAGACCGGAGATATCGAAGGACGGCTCGGTGCGCTCGATCGGGATCGAGGCGTTGTTCTTCAGCGGCAGATGGCTGCCGCCCTTCTTGTCCGGGGCCAGCGCGATATAGCGCTGCCCGATCAGGTTCTGGTACCGGACCAGCGCCTTGGTGTCGCCGTACAGCGTCTGGTCGTTCTGCACGATGAAGGTGACGTGCGCCTGGTTCTTCTTGTCCAGCTCGATCTTCTCGACCTTGCCGACGCGCACGCCCGCCATCCGGACGTCATCGCCCTCACGCAGGCCGAGCACGTCGGTGAAGGTGGCCGAGAAGGTGTTGGTCTTGCCATCCACGGTGCGCGCCAAGGTGTTCCAGATGACCGCGGTCACCAGCACGGACACGATGGCGAAGAGCGTGAATCCGATCAGCGGCTTGCGAATGCTCACTTGGCCGCCCCCTGGGAAACTTGCAACGTTCCACCCCTCAGGATCGAGCTCAGCAGCAGGTACTCACCCGCGGTCGGACGCCGGCCCAGCAGCGCGGTGATGGCGTCGTCGCCCGAGTAGGCGATGGCGCCCGCCTGCGGCACGGTCTGCTGCCCCGCGTCCGGCCCGGCCGGCGCGGCCGGCTGCGGAACCAGATTCGGGAACAGGTTCGCCAGCGGCGTGCCCGCGAAGGGGTTGCCCGCCTGCGGGTTCTGCGCGCCCGGCTGCGCCACCTCACCGGTGGTCAGCCCCGGAATCGCGGGCAGGCCCGGAATGCTCGGCAGCCCGGTGGTCGGCAGGCCGGCCGCCGAGGCCAGCGCCTTCGGCTTGAGCGCATCCGGCAGCGTGCCGACATTGGCCTCGGCCGGGGCGGTGGCGCAGCTGGGGGCCGCGAGTTCGCCGTAGCGCGGGCAATCGGCCTGGGTGTAGGGCTTGTAGGGCGTGAAGGTCAGGCCCATGTTCCAGATCATCTGCTTCTGCGAACCCCAGTGGAAGGTGGTGGCCAGCTTGCGCACCGAGTCATTCAGGTTCGAGATGGACTGCGGGATGGCGCTCGGGTCGTCGGAGAGCGCACCGAACAGCGCGCTGGTGCCGGTGGTGACCTCCTTGCCCACGTTGGGGTTTCGCGCGAACAAGGCGTTGATCTTGTCGACCGTGGCCGAGCTGCCCGCGAGCAGCGACACCAGTTCGGCGCGGCGATCGGAGATGGTCTGCGCGGTGCGCACCGAATCCGCCAGCACGCCCATGAGTTCCGGCGCCGACTGGTTCAGCGCGTGGAAGGAGCTGGAGAAATCGGTCAGCATCACACCGAGATCGGGGATGGAGTCGTCCACCGACTGCAACCAGCGGTCCACCCGCTCCACGCTGGAGCCGGGCATGCGGCCGGAGCCGTCGAGCGCGTAGGAGAGCGTGCCCAGCACCCGGCCGAACTGGATCGGGTCGATCTTGCCGAGGATATTGCGGACCGTGGTGAGGGTGTCCTGGAGGGCGATGGTGCCCTTGGACTTGTCCTCGGAGATCTGCGAGCCCTCGCTCAGGTGCGCGCCGTCGGGTCCGTTGTAGACCAGCTCCACCGAGGTGACGGCGAAGAGGTTGGAGGGCACCACGCGGGCGGTCACGTTCGCCGGGACGCCGGAGCTGTACTCCGGCTTCATCTCGATGTGGACCTTCTGTAGCTCGCCCTTGGCGGCCACCGACACGTCCTTGACCGCGCCGACCAGCACGCCGCGGAACTTCACGTCCGCGTTCTCGGGCAGCCCGTCACCGGTGGTGGTCAGATTGGCTGTGACATTGACCTTTTCGACGAAGTAGCCCTTGTACCGGGCCATCAGGAAGCCCAGGATGATGGCGAAAACCGTCAGCCCCGCGACACCCGCGATGAGCAGCTGACGCATGGTCGGGCCACGCCCGCTCGGATCGATGATCATGGTGTGCGCCCCCTATCCCGAGATCCGGATGCCGGGGTTGACGCCCCAGATCGCCAAGGTCATGAACAGGTCCGCGAAGACGACCGCGATGATGCAGAGCTTGATCGCGCGGCCGGCCGCGACACCCACGCCCTCCGGGCCGCCCGAGGCGAAAAACCCGTAGTAGCACTGGATGAACGTGGTGATCGCGACGAAGATGATCGCCTTCAGCAGTGAGTACAGCACATCGTGCGGCACCAGGAACTGATAGAAGTAGTGCTGGAAGGTGCCTGTCGCGGTGCCGCCGATCAGCGCCACGGTCAGCGAGCAGGAGATGTAGGCCAGCGGCAGCGCGATGCAGTACAGCGGCAGGATCGCGATCATCGCCGCGATCATGCGGGTGCTCACCAGATACGGAAGCGGCCGGATGGCAACCGATTCCAGCGCGTCGATCTCCTCCGAGATGCGCATGGCGCCCAGCTGCGCGGTGAAGCGGCAGCCCGCCTGGGCCGCGAAGGCCAGCGTGGCGAGCATCGGGCCGAGCTCACGGGTGGTGGCGAAGGCCGAGATGGCGCCGGTGAGCGGGCTCAGGCCGAGCAGGTTCAGCGAGGTGTAGCCCTGGATGGCGACGGTCATGCCGCCGAACGCCGACAGGATCAGCACCACGCCGATGGTGCCGCCGCCGACCACGAGATTGCCGTTGCCCCAGGTGACATCGGAGAGCAGCCGCCAGACCTCTTTGGGGTACTGCTTGACCGCCAGCGGCATGGAGCCGATCGAGCGCAGGAAGAAGAAGACCTGGTGGCCGATCCGCGCCAGCCAGTCGCGTGGGGAGGAGGCGGCGCCCCGGAGTTTCTGGAACGGCCGCAGCAGCGGCGGAACATACGTTGCTGACACGGCTTCAGACCATCTGTGGGGGGAAGAAGGAGTTGTACAGCTGCGTGATGATCAGGTTGACACCGAAGAGCATCACGGCGGACATGACGACGGCGGTGTTCACCGCGTTGGCGACACCGCCCGGGCCGCCCTTGGCGTTCAGTCCGGCGTCGCAGGCGATGATGGCCGCGAGCAGTCCGAAGATGAGCGACTTCAACAGCGCCACAAAGAGATCCACCGTGATGGCGAACGACGCGAAGGTGCCGATGTAGGAACCGGGCGTGCCGCCCTGGGCGAAGATATTGAAGATGTAGCCGGTCAGGAAGCCGACGAAGACCACGAAGCCGCACAGCAATACCGAGACCAGCATGGCGGCGCCCAGGCGCGGGGCCACCAGGCGGCGCATGGGATCCACGCCCATCACCTTCATGGCGTCGATCTCCTCGCGAATGGTGCGGGAGCCGAGATCGGCGCAGATGGCCGAACCGACCGCGCCCGCGATCATGAGCGAGGTGACCAGGGGCGCGCCCTGCTGAATGATGCCCAGGCCATTGGCCGCGCCGATGAACGAGGTCGCGCCGACCTGTCCGGCGACCGAGCCGACCTGAATGGAGACGATGACGCCGATGGGAATGGCTACCAGCAGAGTCGGCGCGGCTGCGACATTCGCCATGAATGCGCACTGCCGGATGAACTCGGCGAAGGGGAATCGTTTCCGGAAGATCGCGATGAAAAGCTCGGCGATCGCGGCCACGCCCATCTGCATCATCCGGCCGCCGGTCTCCAGCGACCGTTTGGGATGGTCCTGCCAGTAGGCCCTGCCCCAGTCCACGGCCGATTTCATCCGCGACTCCGGTGGGCTCCCCTGCCCATCGAGGCTCTTGGTCAACTGCACTGACTACCCCTCTCGACGCCGGTTACCCGCCTCCGGCGACTGTTTGCTTGACGCACCTTACTACGGAGTTAGGAAAAACACATCACGCTCTGTGGTTCCGGTCATAGAGCCGGATCACTTTCCCTGAAACGTTGTGAACAGCCACATCACGGTTGGTTTACAAGCCAAAGAAGCAGGCAGATATCTAGAACTTGTTCTAGTTTTACGAGATTGGCAAGATTGTGAAGACCTACTCGGTAACAATTTGCAGGAATGAATTTATCGTAAATCGATAGCCGATGCGCATTATTCCCATAACTCCTATCCAAGTCGGTATCGACGCGAACGGGCCCGCGACACCCCCGCAATCCGCAGACCCCGGGCTAACGACACGAGTTGGGCAACATGTGGCAGTACAAGCTGAAGCCGGGACCGAATACTGACAGGATGAGTACCCAGCAAGTTGATAGGTAGATCAGCTTCCGACATCTGGAGGGTCATGATCAGGAAACTCGCCGGTGTGGCCGGCGTTTTCGCCGTCGCTTTGAGTACCGCGCTGGTCGGGAGCGCGGGCACCGCGAGCGCTGACGCTCCGGCGGTCATCGGCGGCGGCTCCGGCATCATCATCGACGACATGTTCGAGTGCACCGTGACCACCATCGGTCACGACGGCGCGGGCCGCCTGGTCGGTCTCACCGCCGGGCACTGCGGCGATTCGGGAGCCAAGGTGTACGCCGAGGCCTCCCGCGGCTCCGGCCAGATCGGCCGGTTCGTGTACTCCAACCACGACTTGGACTACGCGGTCATCGAATTCGACGCGAGCCGGACCATTCCGGTCAATCGCGTCGGCAATGTGACCATCACCGGGGTCGGCGGCCCGCCGGGATTCCCGATGATCGTCTGTAAGGAAGGCCGGACCACCGGCAATACCTGCGGCATCTCCTGGGGCGACGTGTTCGGTTCGAACGTCGAGACCTGGAGTCAGATGTGTGTGGTGGAGGGCGATTCCGGCGCACCGGTCGTCGTCGGCTCCACGCTGGTCGGCATGGTCAACGCCTATCTCGCCATCGCCTGCTTCGGTCCCGAGGTGGGGACCAATATGAGCAGCATCATGGCGGATATCAACGGGCGCGGTGGCGTCGGTTCGGGGTACTACCCCATCTAGACCGAGGGTGGGAGAGGCTGCGATCCGGTTGGATCGCAGCCTCTTTCATGAATACCGGCGCGTCAGAGCGCCTGGAGACAGACCACGACCTTGCGGGATTCATAGGCGTAGCCCTTGTCCCCGGAGGTGCAGTCGTCGATCGAATCGGTATCGCGCAGGATCGAGAGCACCTTGACGCCTTCGGTCGCGTTCGAGCCGGTGCAGGAGATGCGGTGCGGGTCGTCGCCGCCGAGATCCAGGCAGTCGCCGATGACCCAGTCGATATCCAGGCAGATGGCGCCGGTCTCGACGCCGTTCGTGGTCTCGTAATACGCCTGGTCGATATCGGTGGGGCACTGGGCATTCGTCTTGGCCTTGGCCACCACCTTGTAGTTGGCCTCCTTGCTGCCGCAGGTCTGCTTGTCGATGACGGCATTGTCGGTGGTGCCACCGAGCTTCACGCAATCGCCGATGTTCGCCTTGAAGTCGGTCTTGCCGCCGCCGTTGGGATTCGAGGGCCGGGTGCTCGGCTTGGCCGAGGGCTTGGCCCCGCCGCTCGGGGCCGCGGACGGCTTGCCGGACGAGGTGGGCAGTTGGCCACCGGGGGCGGCCTGCGGGTTTCCGGTGATGGTGGTACCGCAGCCGGCGAGCAGCAGGGCGGCGGCGGAGATCGCGGGGAGCGCGATCCGGGCGGAGATCCGCTGGCGCAACACAACAGTCCTAAGATTTGAGAAACGAATAGCTTTGACTTTGCGCCATGCATATCACACGTCCTCGAACCAGCGCCCAGCTCGATTCGTATAGGAGAGGGTGACCACGGCCCGCGAATCCGCCGATCCCAGTACACCGGTCCAGCTCCGGGAACCGCGGCTGGCGGTACTGCACGCGCTCGCCGCCGGGGCCGACCTGGAGCGCTACCTGGCCCGGCGGCGGCAGCGGGACGGCGATCCGTTCCTGGTGCGATTCCCGGGGCTGGGGTCGGCGGTGTTCACCGGGACGCCGGCGGGGGCGCGGGAGGTGTTCCGGGCGCCCGTGGAGTTGCTGACGCCGCCGCTGCCCAATCCCATCGAGCCGATGGTGGGGGCGGCATCGCTCATTCTGGAGGGGGGCGGGCGGCATCGCAGCGATCGGGCTCTACTCGCTCCGGCATTCCACCGGAATCGAATCAGCGCCTACGGCAAGATAATTCAGGACGCGGCCCGAGCGGAATTACAGGACGATCACGACGGGGGCGCATGGCGGCCGGGACGGCGGGTGGATGCGCGGTCCGCGGCACGCGCCATAACCATGCGGGTGATTCTGGCGGCGGTGTTCGGAATCGAGGATCCGGAAAAGCGAGCCGAATTCACCATTGCTACAACAGAATTCCTGAATTCCTACGGCACCACACTCTTTCTGATTCCGGCATTGCGGCGCGACCTGCTCGGAGTTACCGGGTGGGAACGTTTCCGCGCCGCGCGGGACCGGTTCGATCGGCTCATCGATGCGGAGGTCGCCGCGCGGCGCGCGAATACCGTTGCGGGACAAGATATTTTGAGCCTGCTACTGGAGTCCCGATACGAAGACGGCAGCGCCATGAGCGATTCCGACCTGCGCGAGCAGTTGCGGACGCTACTGGTGGCCGGGCACGAGACCACCGCGACCACGCTGGTCTGGGCGCTCTACCGGCTGCACCGCACACCACAGGCGCTGGCACGGCTGCGAAGCGAGCTGGCCGCGGCGGGTGCGTCGATCGACCCGCTGGAGCTGGCGAAACTGCCCTATCTGGACGCGGTGTGCCAGGAGACGCTGCGCCTGCATCCGCCGGTACCGCTGGTATTGCGCAGGCTCACCGGTGATTTCACCCTGCGCGGCGCGACGCTGGTGGCGGGGGACACCATGGGCATCGCGGTACAGCTGCTGCACTCCGATCCGCGGGTGTGGTCGCGGCCGCAGGACTTCGAGCCCGGGCGGTTTCTCGAACGCCGATACGGCCCATTCGAATTCGTGCCGTTCGGCGGCGGGCACCGGCGTTGCGTGGGGGCCGCGCTGGCGGACCTGGAATTGCGCATCGTGCTCGCCACGGTGCTCGAGACAGTGCGACTGGAATTGTCTCCGCGTTTCGCGCGCGGGCGGACACCGATGACGGTGCCGCACAATATCGCCACCGGCCCGCGCGCGGCGATCACCTTCGAGGTGCGCGAACCTTGATGTGACGTCCGTGATTTCGATCACAACCGGGTTTGAGGAAGTAAACACTCCGGTCTCCGCGGAGAACGTGGGGGTGCAGAGGAATCGCCGACGCCATCGGCATATTCGCAGCGCACACATAGCCCGCTGACGGTGTTGTGACACATCGCACACCAGGGAGTCGGTATGCATAACTGCCAGAACAGGATTGGACCACCTCGCACCGCACTGTAGAAAGGGATGCGGAAGAACTGATTTCGCAAGTTTCGGGGTAACTCGCCGGGTACGCCCAAAATCGGGTTGCTCCATGACCGCCGCCGCGCGTTCCCGACTCCCTACGGCTCTCAGCCGTGCGCTGAAGTCGCGGAGAGGCGGCTTGGAGAGGATCGCTGCTGTGCGCTTGACCCGACGGAACCGGAAAACGGGACTGATTGCCTTCGCCGCGCTGGCGGCGACCGGAGCCGTGTTGGCAGCACCAGCATCAGCCGGCCCGCTGTGGCCGGGCGGCCCGGAGCTGCCGGGCGTGCCCTCGGCGGTGATGCCGCAGCCCGCGCCGGGCTCGCTGCCCACCGACCCGAACGCCAAGTCGCCGATTCCCCCGGCCAACTTCACCGCCCCGAACATCAGCCCCGGTGACGGGGAAGTGGTCGGCGTGGCCCAGCCGGTCATCATCAACTTCAAAGAGGCCGTGAGCGATCACGAGACCGCCGAGAAGGCCATCCGGATCACCTCCACCAACAAGGTGGACGGCCACTTCTACTGGATGGGCGACAAGCAGGTCCGCTGGCGGCCGGAGAACTTCTGGCCGGCCGGGTCCAAGATCACCGTCGAGGCCGGCGGCACGCACGTCGCCTACGAGGTCGGCGACGAGTTCATCGCCACCGCCGACGACACCACCCACGAGATCGTGGTGACCCGCAACGGCGAGGTCGTGAAGACCATGCCGACCTCCATGGGCAAGACCGGGCACGAGACCCCGAACGGGACCTACATCGTCAGCGAGCGGAATCGCAAGATGATCATGGATTCCTCGACCTACGGCGTGCCGACCACGGCGCCCGAGGGGTACAAGCTCGAGGTCGAGTACGCCACCCGCATGTCCAACAGCGGCATCTTCGTGCACGCCGCGCCGTGGAGCGTGGGGCAGCAGGGCAAGTCCAATACCTCGCACGGCTGCCTGAACGTCTCAACCGCGGACGCCAAGTGGTTCCAGGAGAACGTGAAGAAGGGTGACCCGGTGATCGTGAAGAACACCCAGGGCGGAACCCTCTCCACCAGCGACGGCTGGGGCGACTGGAACTAGCCTGTTCCGCCTCCCCGGGACTTCAGCGCGCGGCTGAGAGCCGTCGCCGGTCTCGCATGCGGGCCGGCGGCCAGGTGCGACCCTGATTCTGGACGTACCCGGTGAGTTACCCTCTCGTCCCGAAATCAGTTGTCACCTACCGACACACGAAGGACGTCCTCGGCCGATGCCGAGGACGTCCTTCGTGTTCGTTACCTGTTCATACGATTCCGTCACGAAAGAGACTGGGCGACCGTACTATTCGCGCATGTCCGCGCCAGCTGCGGGTGAACCTGGTGAACATACGGTGGCGGCTGCCCGCCCACAGTTCAACGGGTTGGCATCCAGACGTCACCGGCTATTCGCTCGCAACCGTCAGGCTGCGCGGGTGCGATCGAGCCCCGAACGAGTACTACCGCAGCCACCCGGTCGGGGCTGGCGTGGACGGCCATGGCAGGACTATGCGCTGTTCACCATCCTGGTGCTGCCGAACCTGATCCTGTTGTCGGTCTTCGTATATCGGCCGCTGATCGACAATATCCGGCTGTCGTTCTTCGACTGGAACATCTCCGACAGTGAGTCCACCTTCGTCGGGTTCGACAATTATGTCGAGTGGTGGGGACGCAACGATTCATGGCAAATCGTCCGCAATACAGTGATTTTCACGCTGGTCGCCGTCATCGGCAGCATGGTGCTGGGCCTGGCGCTCGCCCTGCTGCTGGATCGCAAGCTGTTCGGGCGCAATGTGGTCCGGTCGGCGATCTTCGCACCGTTCGTCATCTCGGGCGCGGCCATCGGCGTGGCCTTCCAGTTCGTCTTCGACCCGACCGTGGGCCTGGTGCAGGACGTCCTGCACAAGCTCGGCGTCGAGGACGTGCCGCAGTTCTACAAGGACCCGAACTGGGCGCTGTTCATGGTGACCGTCACCTACCTGTGGAAGAACCTGGGCTACACCTTCGTCATCTACCTGGCCGCCTTGCAGGGCACCCGACAGGATTTGATGGAGGCGGCGGAGATCGACGGCGCGAGCCGCTGGACCACCTTCACCCGGGTGCTGCTGCCGCAGCTGCGGCCCACCACCTTCTTCCTCTCCATCACCGTGCTGCTGAACTCGCTCCAGGTCTTCGACATCATCTACACGATGACCCGCGGCGGGCCGCTCGCCACCGGCACCACCACCATGGTCGTGCAGGTGTACCGGGAATCCTTCGTCAACTTCCGTGCCGGGTACGGGGCGACGGTCGCCACCATCATGTTCGTGGTGCTGCTGACCGTGACGCTGCTCCAGGTGCGAATCATGGATCGGGCCGAGCGGTCATGAAGTTCAAGCGCGGCGACAGTGCTTTCTGGGCAGACGTTTTCGGCTACCTCGCCATGGTGTGCGTGCTGATCATCGTCGGGGTGCCGCTGTTCTGGATCATCATCAACTCGTTCAAGGAACACGACGACATCTACGTGCAGCCGGCCGTGTACTGGCCGCACGTGTGGCATCCGGAGAACTATCGCGAGGCCACCACCACGCTGCCGTTCTGGACCTTCCTACGGAACTCGCTCATCGTGACCGGCGTGGTGGCGGGGGTGAAGTTCGTGCTCGGTGTGCTCAGCGCATACGGGCTGGTGTTCCTGCGGTTCCCGGGGAAGAACGTGCTCTTCCTGGTGATCATCGCGGCGCTCATGGTGCCGAACCAGATCACCGTCATCTCCAACTACGCGCTCGTCTCCCAGTTGGGCTGGCGAAACACGCTGGTGGGCATCATCGTTCCACTCTGCGGTGTGGCCTTCGGGACGTTCCTGATGCGCAATCACTTCCTGTCGCTGCCGAACGAGGTGATCGAGGCGGCGCGGATGGACGGCGCGGGCTGGTGGCGGCTGCTCACCCGGGTGGTGCTGCCCATGTCCGGACCGACCATGGTGGCGTTCGCGGTGGTCACGCTCGTCAACGAGTGGAACGAATACCTGTGGCCGTTCCTGATGGCCGACAGCTCCGACGTCGCCACGCTGCCGGTCGGGCTGACCCTGTTGCAGAACACCGAGAACCCGAGCATCACCAACTGGGGGCCGGTGATGGCCGGCACCCTGCTCACCATGCTGCCGATCCTGATCGTCTTCCTCGCCTTGCAGCGTCACATGATCAAGGGCCTCACCTCCGGTGCGGTCAAGGGCTAAGTCCCAGAAGGAGATTCACAGTGTCCGAATCGCGATTCCCGAATCTGTCTCGTCGCGGATTCCTCGGGCTGGCCGGAGCCACCGCGGCCGGGCTGGCGCTCACCGCCTGCGCGGGCACCGGTGGTGGCGGCAGCAAGCAGGGCGGTGACGGCAACAAGCTCACCTTCTGGTCCAACCACCCGGGCACCTCCAAAGACCAAGAGCTGGAACTGATCAACAAGTTCCAGGCCAAGTACCCGGAGATCAAGGTCGAACTGGTCGACGCGGGCAAGAACTACGAGGAGGTGTCGCAGAAGTTCAATGCGGCGCTCTCCGGCGGCGACCTGCCCGACATCGTGGTGCTCTCGGATGTGTGGTGGTTCAATTACGCGCTCACCGGCAAGATCGAGCCCCTGGACAGCCACTTCGGTTCCGCCGGTGTGAAACTCGACGACTACGTCGATTCCCTCGCCGCCGACTACCTGTACAACGGCAAGCATTACGCGCTGCCCTACGCGCGCTCGACGCAGGTCTTCTACTACAACAAGGACGTCTGGTCCAAGGCCGGTCTGCCGGACCGCGGCCCGAACTCCTGGCAGGAATTCGACGAGTGGGGCCCCAAGCTGCAATCCGTCGTCGGCGGCGGCAAGTTCGCGCACGGCTGGGGTGACGCCAAGAACTACCTGGGCTGGACCTTCCAGGGCCCGATGTGGACCTTCGGCGGCGGCTACTCCGATCAGTGGAAGCTGAAGTTCAACGACCCCAAGTCCATCGAGGCCGGGAACTTCCTGCGCACCATGATCAACGACAAGAAGTACGCCACCATCAGCCCGCAGGTCGCGGTGGACTTCGGCACCGGCGTGGTGGCCTCGGCCATCGCCTCCACCGGTGATCTCAAGGGCATCAAGAAGAGCGCCGAGGGCAAGCTGGAGTTCGGCACCGCCTTCCTGCCGCACCCCAACGGCGCGGGCGCCACCACCGGCGGTGCGGGGCTGGCCATTCCGTCCGGTATCTCGGACGCACGCAAGGAGAACGCGCTCAAGTTCATCGAGTTCGTCACCAATGCCGCCAATACCGCCTACTTCTCGCAGGCCACCGGGTACATGCCGGTGCGCAAGTCGGCATTGCAAGACCCGACCGAGATCGAGTTCCTGGCCAAGAACCCGAACAACAAGACCGCCATCGAACAGCTGGCCGTCACCAAGTCCCAGGACTACGCCCGCGTCTTCCTGCCCGGCGCCGACCAGATCATCGGCGGCGGTATGGAGCAGATCGGCAACCAGAACCGCGACGTCACAGCGGCTTTCGCGGATATCACCACGCAGCTCCAGTCGATCTACGACAAGCAGATCGCCCCCAAGCTGCCCAAGTAATACCGCCGACCTGACCTAGCTAGGAGACCCGCCGCATGGCGACTGTGCAGTTCGAGGGCGTATCCCTCACCTACCCGGGTGCGCCCGCCCCGGCCGTGTCCGACCTGAACCTCGATATCGCCGACGGTGAATTCCTGGTCCTGGTCGGGCCGTCCGGCTGCGGCAAATCCACCAGTCTGCGCATGCTGGCGGGTCTCGAAGCGGTCAGCACCGGCAGCATCCGCATCGGCGGCCTGGACGTGACCGGGCTGGCTCCGCGCAATCGCGATGTGGCGATGGTCTTCCAGAGTTATGCCCTGTATCCGAACATGACCGTCGCCGAGAACATGGGCTTCGCGCTGCGCAATGCCGGAATGTCCAAGGCGGACACCCTGGTTCAGGTCAAGGAAGCCGCGGCCATGCTGGAGCTCGAGGACCTGCTCGACCGGAAACCGGCCAAACTCTCCGGCGGCCAACGCCAGCGCGTGGCCATGGGGCGCGCCATCGTCCGGCGGCCGCAGGTGTTCTGCATGGACGAACCACTGTCCAATCTGGATGCGAAACTCCGCGTGAGTACTCGCTCGCAGATCGCCGCCCTCCAGAAGCGGCTCGGCACCACCACGGTCTACGTCACCCACGACCAGGTCGAAGCCATGACGATGGGCCATCGGGTGGCCGTGCTGAAGGACGGGCATCTACAGCAGATCGCCGCTCCCCGTGAGCTTTACGACAACCCGGTCAACACCTTCGTGGCCGGCTTCATCGGCTCGCCCGGCATGAACCTGCTCACCGCCCCCATCGAAGCCGGCGCGGCGGTCCTCAACGACCTGCGAATCCCGGTGCCGCACCAAGTCTCCGGCTCACACGTGGTGATCGGCATCCGCCCCGAATCCTGGGAACTCACCACCGACCCCACCAACGCCCTGGCCGTAGAGGTCGAACTCCTCGAAGAGCTCGGCGCGGAATCGTTCCTCTACTCCCACGGCATCACCGATCAATGGTCCAGCCAATCCGGCCGAGTAGTGGCCCGAGTGGACCGCCGTCTCCGCATCACGCTCGGCGAACGCCTCTACCTCACCCCGAAACTGGACGAAATCTTCTTCTTCGACGCCGAAACCCAGCAACGCTTGTCCTGAACCTCAGGGCAGGGGGCGCGCCTGCGCGAGAATCGCGTCCACGGTCTGCTCGACCGTGAGATCCGAAGAGTCCAGCCACAATCCGATCGCCGGCGTGGTCTCGCGCAGTCCGGTATCGAGATCTTCGACGGTATAGGCCCCGTAGGCGTTCTTCGCCCGCCCGGCCTCCCGTGCGGCGACCGCTTCCGGCCGGGGAGCCAATACGACCACATAGCGCGGCCGAGTCCGGATCCGGTCGGCGAACCACGGCAGGAACTCACCCAGCACCACATCCTGCACGACGGCCGTAAAACCCTCGGCCGCATAGGCATCCGCCGTCTGCGCGGCCAATCGGTAGCGCAACCGCAATTGCGCCAGCGCCGCCTCCGGCGGATCCGGCCGCATCTCCTCCCGCCCGCTCACCACGAACCGGCGGAAGGCATCGCCGCGGATATGCGCCGACTTCGGCAGGCGCTCCGCGAGCGCCTGCGCGACAGTCGATTTCCCGGCGGCTTGAATGCCGGTGATCAGATAGACGGCTCCGGCTACCAAATCTTCACGCGTTCGGCCGGGTCCAGGTAGAGGGCGTCGCCGGGTTTGACGTCGAAGGCTTCGTGGAAGCCGTCGAGGTTGCGGACCACGCCGTTGCAGCGGAATTCGGGCGGGGAGTGGGGGTCCACCGCGAGGCGGCGGATGGCCTCTTCCCGGCGAGCCTTGGTGCGCCAGACCTGGGCCCAGCCGAAGAAGACTCGTTGCAGGCCGGTCAGGCCGTCCAGTTCCGGGGATTCCTTGCCGTTCAAGGAAATCTTGTAAGCCTCCAGGGCGATGGAGAGGCCGCCGAGGTCGCCGATGTTCTCGCCGATGGTGAATTCGCCGTTGACGGTGTGGTCGTCGGAGAGGTCCTTGGGGGAGAAGGCGTTGTACTGGTCGATGAGAGCCCTGGTGCGCTTGGCGAATTCGGTGCGGTCGGACTCGGTCCACCAGTCGATCATGTTGCCGTCGCCGTCGTACTTCGAACCCTGATCGTCGAAGCCGTGACCGATCTCGTGGCCGATGACCGCGCCGATGCCGCCGTAGTTGGCGGCGTCGTCGGCGTTCATGTCGAAGAACGGCGGCTGGAGAATGGCCGCGGGGAAGACGATTTCGTTGAGGCCGGGGTTGTAGTAGGCGTTGACCGTCTGGGGGGTCATGAACCATTCGTTGCGGTCCACCGGGCCGCCGAGCTTGTTCAGGTCGCGGTCGTGTTCGGCGGCATAGCCGTTGCGGTAGTTGCCGACCAGGTCGGCGGGGTCGATGGTGATGTTGGAGTAGTCGCGCCACTCGTCGGGGTAGCCGATCTTGGGGGTGAACTTCTCCAGCTTCTCCAGCGCGGCCCGGCGGGTGTCGGGGCTCATCCATTCCAGGTCGGAGATGTTGCGGCGGTACGCCTCTTGCAGGTTCTCGACCAGCTCGACCATGCGGGCCTTGGCCTCGGGCGGGAAGTGGCGGGCCACATAGAGTTTGCCCACCGCCTCACCGAGGAGGTCCTGGACGAGGGAGACGCCGCGCTTCCAGCGTTCGCGGTTCTCGGGAGCGCCGGTGAGGGTGCGGCCGTAGAAGTCGAAGCTCGCCTCGACCAGGTCATCGGTGAGGTAGGGGGCGCGGGACTTCACCACTCGCCAAGCGGCCCAAGCCTTCCAGTCCTCGATGGACTCGGCCGACCAGAGCTGGGCGAAGGTGCGGACGTAATCGGGCTGGCGGACCACCAGTTCGGCGAAGAGTTCGCGGCCGGTGCGGTCCGAGCCGGCGGCCAGGGCGGAAGTCCAGGAATCCCAGTCGAATTCGGGGTTCTCGGCGGCCAGCGCGTCGAAAGTGGTGAGGTTGTAGCTGAGTTCGGCATCGCGGCGGCGGACCACGTCCCAGTGGCCGGTGGCCAGCTCGGCCTCCAGGTCGAACACGCGCTGCGGGTCGTACTCCAGGTTCGCCAGCTCGAACATGCGGCCGATGTGCGCCAGGTACTTCGCGCGGATCTCGGCGTATTCGTCCTTGTGATAGTAGGACTCGTCGGGCAGGCCGATACCGGACTGGGTGGCGTGCACCAGGTAGCGCTGCGAGTTCTTGTCGTCGGTGTCGACGTAGAAGGCGAGCGCGCCGCCGACGCCGGTGCGCTGGAGCCGGCCGATGAGCGCGGCGAAGTCCGAGCTGTTGGCGACCGCGGCGATGGCGGCCAGCTCCTCGGCGATCGGCGTCAGGCCCGCGGCGGCAACCGCCTCGGTGTCCATGAAGGAGTTGTAGAGGTCACCGATCTTGCGCTCCTCGCTGCCCGGAGCGGCGTCGGAGGCGGCGGCTTCCTGGATGATCGCCTGCACATCCCGCTCCGCCTGGTCGTACAGCGTGCGGAAGGCACCGTCGACCGCCCGGTCGCCCGGTATCTCGTAGGTATCCAGCCATTCGCCGTTGACGTGCGCGAACAGGTCGTCCTGCACCCGCACACCGTCATTACGGAACGACAGGTCAAGTCCGGAGGGAGCGTTCAGCTGCGAAGTCACGCAACCCAGTATGCCTGCGGAACGCGACAACTGATCTCGCACGATTCCGGGTAACTCACCGGGTACGCCCAGCATCGGCTCGGCACCTACCGCCGGTCCGCATGCACAGCGGTCGACGGCTCTCAGCTGTGCGCTGAAGTCCCGGAGAGGCGGACAGGCACCCGATTGAATTCGCCATCTTGCGCGCCGGCCAGAAAGGCGTCCCATTCTCCAGGGGTGTAGACCAGGGTGATCTCACCGTGGCGCAGTTCGGTGTGCCCGTCGGGGCGGAGGCGGGCGGTCAGGTCGACCGGGTCCGTGCCGCAGCCGAGCACTACGCCGAGGAAGGACATCCATTCGGGTGCCGTGACGGTGATAACGGGCTCTGTTTCGAGACGGCGTTCCGGATCGCGCCGGAACTTGCTGTCGCGAATGAGCACCACGGCACCGTCGAAACGTACCTCGACACACTGATTTCCATTATTGGTGCGGGTCGATGTGAACCAGCCGGTGGATTCCGGCTGATAGTTCGCGGTGTTGAGCATGGGCGGTAGTTTACCGTCGGACACGCGTCTCCTACCCTTGCGAATAATGTTTGATCATCTCCAAAGACTCTGTCCGGCCCAGTGATTGGTCGAGCGCGCGCACGAATGCGAAACTCAAATCGCGCACCTGGTCCGGATCATCCACGGCGCCGCCGAAAACAGCGCTCTCCACCCAGCCGAAAGTCGGCAGGTTTTCCGATGCGAAATCGAGCAGGTGGAAACTCGAGCCGCCCAGAATCGCCCCGTGCGAGGCGCTGAACGGAATCACCCGCACCGAAACCGAATCCAGTTCCGCCAGCAGCTCGGCCAGGTGCTCGAGTTGCCGGCGCAAAACTTTGGGGCCGCCGATCTGTTGCAGCAGGGTGGCCTCGCCGACCACGGCGGTCAGCTCCACCCGATCGTGCGCCGCGCGCAGGCGTTCCTGACGGCGCATGCGCACCGCCACCAATTGCTCGACCTGCACCGGCCGGATCATGACATCGGCGCTGATCAGCGCTCGCGCGTACTCCTCGGTCTGAAGCAGGCCGGGGACCACCAGACTGTCGTAACTGCGAATGGCCTCGGCGCCGAACTCCATGCCGTAGTAGCGCTGCAACTCCGCGCCGATCAAGGCCGAGGACTTCGCCCACCAGCCGCGTTCCTTACTGGCGGTGAGCAATTCGAGCAGCTCCTCGCGCTCCTCACCATCCACCTCGAGCAACTCCAGCACCGGCCCGATGGTGTTGGCGGTGAGCACCCGCCGCCCCTTCTCCACATGCGACCAGTTGGCCGGAGTGAAGCCGGCCCGCTTGGCGAACGTGGCCGAATCGAAGCCGCGTTGTTCACGCAGCTCCCGCAGGCGCAGCACCAATTCCCAGCGGGCGACGGTCGGCGAGACCCCGACGGCCCTGCGCTGCTGGGGGTTCGGGGGCGAAGCCCCTGCGAGCCCCCGGGAGTTGGGTTGACCCATAGCAAGGGACTCTACTCCCGAAATCCACCGGCGTGTGACTATTGTCATACCGATTGCGGAGCCTTAGGGTCATTAGCAGGAGGTTCGCCATGAGCGCGCTGGACCCGTCTTCGTACTCCGCCACGCAGGAAGCGCTGGCGCGGTGCCGCAGTTACCGCAAGGAAAACGGTCTGTACGGGGTGGTGGATTCGGTGCTCGGTCGAATCATGTTGGAAGTCGGGGCGGTCGGCGCCGTGACCATGCCCGCTGACCTCGGCAAGCGTGTGCGCGACCGGTTGCTGGCGCAGCACCGGTGCGGACCGGTCATCGCCCACCCGCGCTCGGGGCGATGGACGTTCCTGACCGGTCCGACCGACGATTCGTATCTCGACAGCGCCTTGTTCTCGGACCTGTTCCGGGACTGCGCCGCGGTGGCGCTGCCCGGTAGCCAAATCGTCCTGCCCTCACCGACAGACGAGCACGCCGCCTATCGAACCTGGATTTACCCGCCGGACGGGGACTTTCGTCCGGAACTCGCGGAGGTGCTGGCCGCAACCCGCGAATGCCGCCCGGCGGCAAGCTGATTCAGTTCCCAACTGAGTATTGGGTCTGGGGGCCAAGCCCCAGGCCCCCTTACGTCGGCACCGGCGTGAAGGTGATGCTGAACCGATCCTCGACCCGCTGCTGGAAATCCCGCTCGCACTGGTCGATCTTGGACTGATTGCCCTTGGCGTCATTGATGCAACTGATGTAGTCGGTGGTCCCGGTCTCGGAGAACACGAACCACACCAGAATGCCGACGATGATGCCGCCGATCAGGCTGATGGCGCCCATCACCAGACCGCCGATGGCCATCCCCTTGCCGTCCGCGGTCCCGGCGCGCACCTTCGACAGCGCGATCAAACCGAAGATCAAGGCCAGCAGGCCGAAGATGATGCCGAGGATGGTGAAGATGACGGTCCAGAAGCTGAGAATGCCCAGAATGCCCAGGACCAGCGCGGTGATCGCGAGTCCCTTGCTCTTCGGCGGTTCCTGCCAGTAGGGGCTGCCGCCCGGCGGCGGGTAACCGCCCGGGGGCGGTGGTGGTTCCTGGCCGTACTGTCCGGGAGGTGGGTACTGTGCCATGCCCAGATGCTATTGCCCGCCGAGGCGAGCGTGCATTTCCCACACCAGGATTTCGGACGGGATATTCGCGGTCACCCGCTGCCCGCCGCTGCGCACCATCCGCACCGCGTCCCCCTCGTACAGCGGGCCGACACCCTCCATGTCGACCTCCCCGCGCGCCACGAAAAGATGCAGGTAGGGCGCTTCGGGTAGTCGAACCTCGGCCGGTTCGGCGGGTCCCGCCAGGCGGGCCACATGCAGCGCGGAATGACTGCTGTTGATGGCGATGGCGGTCCGGTCGCGATAGCGCGGCAGCCCCGAGGCCACCGTCACCAGCCCGCCCCCGGCCAGCTCGTCGTCGATCTCCAGCTGCTGATAGCCGGGCGTCAGGCCGGGTTCGTCCGGCACCACCCACATCTGCACGAAATGCACCGGCTCCTCGTGCGCGGGGGCCGTGCTGATCCGCCAGGAATCGTTCTTCTCCGAATGCAGAATGCCCGCGCCCGCGCTCATCCGCTGCGCCAGGCCCGGATAGATGACACCGCTGTGCCCGAGCGAATCCTGATGCACCAGGCTGCCGCTCAGCACCCAGGTGACGATCTCCATATCCCGATGCGGATGGGTTTCGAATCCCTCGCCGGGCAGCACAATGTCCTCGTTGTTGACGAGTAAGAGGCCGTGATGGGTGTTGTCGGGATCGTAGTGTTCCCCGAAGGAGAACGAATGCTTCGAATCCAGCCATGCCACACGCGTTTTCATACGATCGCCCGCGCGATGGACATCGATGTGTGGTGTCGTGAGGGTGGACACCGCCGTACTCCTCTCACCGGCGAGCACCGATCAGAATCCAGGGTAGGGGCACAATCCGCGCCTTCAGCTGAATTCCCGGTAAATTCTATCGTGAGAGCAGCACCGTCCTGCACGCCGCCGACCAGGCACTTCGATATCGGCGTAGCGAGCAGGCAAATACGCGGCGACCATCCGCCCTTGTGAGTGCCTTGTCAGCGGTATTCGGTCGGCGACCGTATCATGATGTGCCGCAAGTGAAACCGGAGGGAGAGCAGGGGGATGCGACCCGAAGTACTCGCGGGCATCGAACGCGAACTCCGGCAGCAGGCCGAGGGTGAGGGGATCGTCCACTTCGTAGTCGGAGTGGCGGTATTCCGTAATGGGAAACTCCTGGTCGTACGGCGTGTCGCCGATGATTGGCACGGCGGGATGTACGAACTGCCCGGTGGCGGAGTGGAATCCGGGGAGAGTTTCGCCGAATGTGTGGAACGCGAACTCTTCGAAGAAACCGGGCTGCGGGTCACCCGGATCACCGATGTGCTGGGCGGGTTCGACTACGCCACCCGGACCAAATCCCGGGTGCGGAAATACAGCTTCGTGGTGGAGGCGCTGGGCGGGGAGATCATCCTCGATCCGAGCGAACACGACCAATTCCAATGGGTCGATGCCGACGGACTCGACAACCTCCCCATGGCCGAGGATATGCGCGCGGCCGTGTTCGCCCTCGTCACCACGCACCCCGCCAGGTGAGCACACCCGCTACCGACCACACCGCCGGATCCGAACCGACCCGTCCGTCAGGCCGCCGTGCCGCGCTCGCGACCGCACGCGCCGCGATCCGGGAGAGTCCGGGCACGCTGCGGCTGAGCGTCATCCGGCTGGCGGGCCAGTGCGGCGACGGCATGTTCCAGGCCGCGCTGTCGGGGGCGATCCTGTTCAATCCGGAGCGGGAGACCGATCCGCTCGCCATCGCGGGCGGGTTCGCGGCCCTGCTGCTGCCCTACTCGATCATCGGGCCGTACGCGGGCGCCATGCTCGACCGCTGGGATCGGCGGCTGGTGCTGCTGGTCGCGAATATCCTGCGCGCCTTGCTCATCGCGATCACCGCGGCCGGACTGCTCGCCGGCATGGGCAATCGGCTGCTGCTGGTGTTCGCACTCGCCGTGATCGGGGTGAGCCGGTTCGTGGGAGCGGGCGTATCCGCCGCGCTGCCCCGCGTACTGGCACAGCGGTGGCTGGTGCCGATGAACTCCGTCCTCGCCACCGTGGCGTCCGGGTGTGCGGTGCTGGGCGCGGGCGTCGGATTCGGCATCATCGGCGCGGCCGGAGCGGGGGATCTCGGCTCGGCGCTCGCGGTCGGGGTGAGCGCCACCGGGTCGGTGATCGGCGCGCTCGCGGCCCGCGGGTTCTCGCCCGGGGCACTGGGACCCGAGCGGGCACCCGTCACCGTGAATACCCCACCTGCTTATCCGCCCGGCGATACCGGCACGCTGCGGGCGCTCGCGGCCGGGCTGCGGTCGGGGGCGACGGCGGCGTGGCGGTCCCGCGAGGTCACCACGGCAATGCTCGGAATCGGGGCGCACCGCATGGTGTTCGGGGCCGACACGCTGTTGATGGTGTTGGTGCTGCGGCGTGGCACCGAGGCCGGGGTGGGGAAGAACCTGGCGAAATTCAGTGCCGCCATCACCTCGACCGGGGCGGGCATGCTGGTGGCGGCCGCGGTCGCGCCGCTGCTGATTCCCCGGCTGGGCCGCTCGCGGACCGTGGTGGCGGGGCTGGTGACCGCCATCGTGGTGCAGTTGGCGCTGGTCACGCCGATCACCATTGCCACCGGCGCGGGGGAGCGGCGCGCGGAGCTGATGCTGCTGGCGGCGGCGTTCCTGCTCGGGCTGTGCGGGCAGACCATCAAGCTGACCGGGGACGCGGCCATGCAGATCGATATCGACGATGCGCATCGCGGGCAGGTGTTCGCCTTGCAAGACACCGTTTTCAACATCACCTACGTGCTGGCGCTGGCCGGGACGGCGCTGTGGATTCCGGCCGACGGGCGCTCACCGGCGCTGGTGCTGGTGGCGGCGGGCGTCTACGGGTGCGGGATCGCCGCCATCGCGGTGAATTCGCGGCGGCATGCCGGACGGTAGCCGGTCTCGGCTCGATCACATCCGGTCGACAGCCGGGTGAACGTCCGGGCGTGTCGCGCGGAACCGGTTACGGTGGAGACTCAGCCCGCCCGAGGAGGCTCCACCACGCATGAGATTCCGGACGCCCGGTCACCCGCCGCGCCTCGGAATCCCTGTCGCACTGGCCCTCTCGGGCGCTCTTGCCGTGGGCGCGGGAATGTTGCCGGTCGCCGCGCGCGGTGCGCCGCATCCGTGGGCGCCGCCGCCGGTGAACAGTTGCGGGGAAACAGGATTCGACCCACTGCTGCGTGAGTCACCGGAACCGGCCCCCGAACCCGCACCCGCGCAACCGGATCCGACCGTTCGCATCACGGTGCCCGCGCCCAGCTTCCTGCCGGTACCGGTGCCGGGTCCGCGACCGGACGGTACGCGGATCGATCCGGCGCCGCTGCCGGCGAATCCCTGCGACAATCCGTGCCCGGATATCCGGGACAGTCCCAAACCCGCGCCGGCCACCACGACGCCGGAAACTACCGCGCCGGAGGCGAATCCGGGCGAACCGGCCGAACCCGCCACCACCACCACCGCGGCCCCGGCCACCCCGCCGGGACTCTTCCCCGATATCGAGATCACGCCGCGCACCGAGACCGTTCCCATCCCGTACCCGGGCGGCGACCCACCCGAACCGCAGCCGGGACCCGCCGTGGAGCCGCAGCCCTGGGAAGCCGGCCCGGCCGCCGCACCCGGGCCGGTGCCGGAGGTCGAATCGGTGGAGCTGGTCGAGCAGCTCACCGGGCACGGTTCCGCCAACCGCACCGATATGCGCTGGTCGGTGGATGGCACCGATCTCGGACTGATCTACGAGACCGGTCCGGGCCAGGTCGCGTTGGTCTTCGGCGACACCTTCGGCAAGGGCTGGGAACCGCCCGGCGCGGGCACCGGCGAACAGGATTGGCGCAGCAACACCCTCGCCTACAGCACCGACCGGAATCTGGCCGACGGCCTGACGCTCGATACCTTCGTCCAGGATTCGCGCTGTCACGCGGCCGAGATCCTGGACAGCCGCAAGATCGAGAACTTCGAGGTCACCACCATTCCCACCTCCGGGTTCACCCTCGGCTCGCGGCAATACCTGACCTATATGTCGGTCAACGCCTGGAGCAGCCGGCCCGGCGCCTGGGTGACCAATCGCGGCGGGCTGGCCTGGTCCGACGACAACGGCCGGACCTGGACCAAATCCCAATGGGCGCAATGGGACAACCTGCTCGGGCTGGCGCGGTTCCAGGTCTCGGCCATGGTGCCGCACGGCGATTACGTCTATCTGTTCGGTACGCCGAACGGCCGGTACGGGACGCTCGGGCTCGGGCGGGTACGAAGCGAACAGGTGCTCAACAAATCCGCCTACCAGTACTGGATCGGGAACACCTGGGTCTCGGCCGACGGGCCCACCGAAATGCTGGTCAGCCCTTTGGTTTCCGGTCCGGTCGGGGAGGTGTCGATCAGGTACGACGCGGCGTCGGGGGAGTGGCAGATGACGTACCTGGACGTGAACCGGCATCAGATCGTGCTGCGCACCGCGGCGGAACCGCAGGGAGCGTGGAGTGAACCGGTGCCGCTGATCGACACCGACGACTACCCCTCGGCCTACGGCGGATTCATCCACCCGTGGTCGACGAGCAAGGACCTGTACCTGACCATGTCGGCGTGGAACAGCTACAACGTGTACCTCGTGCACGTAGCGCTGAAGTGAGACAACCGATCACGACGCGCGGCGGAAACGCAGGGCCTGCCCCGGTCGCGCCTGCGCCACCGCATCCACATCGGCATCGACCACCACCGCGATCACCGGGTAGCCGCCGGTGATCGGGTGATCGGCCAGGAAGATCACCGGCTGTCCGCTCGGCGGCACCTGGATCGAGCCCAGAGCCATTCCCTCGGTGGGTAATTCGCCGCGAACGCGACGCTCCAGCGCGGGGCCCGACCGCCGGTCCAGGCGAGCGCCGATCCGATCGGTATCGGAGGAGATCAGCCATTCGCCCGCGAAAAGCGCTGCGGCATCGGTGAACCAGTCGTCGCGCGGTCCGGGGATGGCACGCACCACGAGTTCGCCGTCCGGGGGCGGCGGGACCGGGGCCACATCCACGATGGGATGGCTGCGCGGGGGAGCGCCGATCGGGAGGACATCGCCCGCACGCAGCGGGTCGGGGCCGATGCCCGACAGCGTGTCGCGGCTGCGGGAACCCAGCACCGGGGGGATGTCCAGGCCACCGCGCACCGCGAGGTAGCTGCGCAATCCGGCGGTGGCCCAGCCGAGCCGAAGGCGTTGCCCCTCCTCCAGTTCCAGCACGCTCGCCATGCCCATGGCGCGGCCGTCCAGGGTGATGGGCACCGCCGCGCCCGTGACCGCGACGGTGAGATGGCGTTCGGCCAGCAGTTCCAGACCGCCCAGCAGCACCTCGATACCGGCCGCGCCCTCCGGGTTCCCGACCAGTCGATTGGCCAGCCGCAACGCGGAGCGATCGGCCGCACCGGATCGCCCGACACCGGAATCGAACCAGCCGGGACGGCCCAGATCCTGCACGGTGGCCAGCGGTCCGACCCGCTCCACTCGAATCGCCGTCATCGGGCCGCCTCCGCGATCACGAATCGCACCCGGGTACCCGCGCGCACCAGCGCGGGCGGATCCCGATCCACCTGCCACATGGGCGATTCGGTGGTGCCGATCAACTGCCAGCCGCCCGGACTGCGGCGCGGATAGACCGCCGAATACCCGCCCGCCAGGGCCACCGCGCCCGCCGGGATCGCGGTGCGGGACTGTTTGCGGCGCGGCACCGTCAACCGGCCGTCCGGGGATTCCAGATAGCCGAACCCGGGTGCGAAACCCACAAAGGCGCAACGCCATATCGTCCCGGTGTGCTGGGCGATGACCTCCGCCGGCGGCACCCCGAGCAGCTCGGCCACGGCATCCAGATCCGCGCCGTCGTAGCGCACCGGGATCACCACCGGTTCCGAACGGAAACCGTTGCCGCCCACCGTGGGCTCGATCCGTTCGGACCGGTCCGAACTGCGGGGACCGAACGCACCGGCGGGCACTCGCGACCGCGCGGCCGAACGGGCCAGCAATACCTCCAGCTGCCGTCGCACCGATTCGGCCGCAGCCGCCGAAACCAGTGTGACCAGTACGGTTTCGGCCGCGGGCAGCACATCCAGCACGCCATCCGGCCGCTGCCGCAATCCGGCCACCAGCTCCACCACCAGATCACGCGACGGCGGAATCACCAGCAGCGCACGATCACCCGCCGACCGGATCTCCCCGGTCGGTAGCACGCCCTCCGCCCCAGTCATCGGCTGTCAGCTCACCGGGTGAAGGACTCGACGGGCAGGCCGGACTCGTCCAGGGCCGCGCGGATGCGCCGGGCCATCTCGACGGCGGCGGGGGAGTCGCCGTGCACACAGATGCTGGCGGCGTGCACGGCCACGGTACCGCCGTCGAGGGTGACGGCTTTGCCGGTGCGAGCGATCGAAAGCGCCTGGGCCACCGCATCGTCCGCGGTGAGGACCGAACCGGGAAGTCCGCGCGGGGCGAGCAGGCCGTCGGGGGTGTAGGCGCGGTCGGCGAAACCCTCACCGATGAAAGGGGTTCCGGCCGCGATGGCGGCGGCTTCCATCTCGGTGCCCGCCGGACCCAATAGCGCGAGGGCGGAATCGAATTCGCGGAGCGCCGCCACCACGGCATCGGCGAGGGCGCGGTCGGCGGCGGCCGCGTGATACAGCGCGCCATGCGGTTTCACATAGCGGACGCGGTCACCGGCGGCGCGGGCGAAGGCATCCAGGCTGCCGATCTGATACAGCGTTTCGTCGCGGAGTTCCGCCGGATCCACCGCGATGGCACGCCGGCCGAACCCGGCCAGGTCGCGGTAGCCGACATGGGCGCCGATGCGTACACCCCGCTCGACAGCCAGCCCGCAGGTGCGCCGCATGATCGACGGGTCGCCGGCATGGAAACCGCAGGCGATATTGGCGCTGGTGACCACCTCCAGCATGGCCGCGTCATCGCCCATCCGGTACACGCCGAAACCCTCGCCCAGGTCGCTGTTCAGATCCACGGGCATATGTTCTCCCTCGGTAGGCCGGTCGCAGGTTCGATTGTGGTCGCGTACGCGGGCCGCGACAACACACATGGTCCGGACGGGGCAGACCGGCCCGGGACGGAGGTCGCGGTACCCCGACCGTCGCGGACGGGCCGCGGCCGCTGTGACGTGGATCGCAGGGCGATCCCGGCCGCTGTCACCGCCGACCGCTACGCTCGAACCAATCATGGCCACGTATTTCGATCCGAAGTCCTGGTCTCCACTGCGTGCGGTGGATCTGGGGATGGACTTGGGTAAGCGCCTGTTCGACCAGACCTGGGTCGACCAGTGGACCAGCTTCACCTCCGCGTGGCTGGATCCGGTGGCGGATTTCGGGGTCGGCACCGTCACCGCGCTCATGCCCGACGTGCTCATGACACTGCTGTCGGAGGGGATACTCAGCCAGTTCGGCGGGCAGGAGGTCAACGCGACCTTCCTGGGACACGAACTACGCGCCACCCTGCACACTTTGAAGGTACGAAGACGCGGGGCGCACTTCCAGTCCAAAACCGTACTCACCGAACTGTTCTGGAACGAGCATCCGATCCAGGAGCTCACCGTGATCGCGCACGGGGTGCGTTTGATTCCGGGGGTGCCGACCAAGCTGCGCAGTCAGCAGCTGGATGTGAGCGGCGTGATATCCGTTGCGGCGCTGCTGAAGTGGATCAATACCTGGCAGCCGGACTGGGAACTGGAGCCGGCCGAGAACGGTCTCGTACTGGCCAAGCACCGGCATCGCAAGTTCCGGGCGCTGGCCGAGGCCGAGATCGTGGACAATACGCTCGTCATCAAGGTGCACAGTGCGCACTGGCGGAAAGTACGGGCGCCCAGGCGATTGACGATGTTGAAGCCGATCGCGTTGACACAGTTGCCGAATCAGGCCCGCATCCTCCGCGCCCAGCGCAAGGGCGACCTGATCGAATTCGCCGCCGACCTACCGGGATTGGCGGCCTCGTTCGATCTGGCGCAGATCCGGTCGGCCATCGTCGCCGGAACCACGCTCATCGTCTTCTAGCCGAGGGGCGAAACCCCCCTCAGCGCTACGAGAGTTGCCCGTTCCACCACTTCAAAAGTTCGGCCTCGGCTTCTTCGCGCTCCATCGGGCCGCGGTCCAGGCGCAGTTCCTTCAGGAAACGCCACGCCTTGCCGACATCCGGACCCGGTTGCAGGCCGAGCAGTTCCATGATGGCGTTGCCGTCCAGCTCGGGGCGGACGCGTTCCAGATCCTCCTGCTCCTTGAGCCGCTCGATGCGCACCTCGAGGTCGTCATAGGTCGAACGCAGCAGCGCGGCACGGCGTTTGTTGCGAGTCGTGCAATCCGCGCGCACCAGCTTGTGCAGACGGGGCAGCAGCTCACCGCCATCGGTCACGTAGCGCCGCACCGCCGAATCCGTCCACTGCCCCTTGCCGTAGCCGTGGAACCGCAGGTGCAGGTACACCAGCCGCGCCACATCCTCGGTGAACTGCTTCGGATACTTCAAGGCGCGCATGCGCTTTCGCACCATCTTCGCGCCCACCACCTCGTGATGGTGGAAGCTGACCCCGCCGCCGGGCTCGTTCCGCTTGGTCGGCGGCTTGCCGATGTCGTGCAGCAGCGCCGCCCAGCGCAGCACCAGATCCGGATCGCCCTCTTCCTGGTCGATGGCCTGGCGCAGCACGGTCAGCGAATGCTGGTACACGTCCTTGTGCTGATGGTGTTCGTCGATCTCCAGCATCATGGCCGGGACCTCGGGCAGCACCTGCTCGGCCAGGCCGGTCTCCACCATGATGTCGATGCCGTCGGTCGGGTAGTCGCCGCCGATCAGCTTGTCGAGCTCGGTGTGAATGCGCTCCGCGGTGATCCGGTCGATCTCCGGAGCCATGGCCACGATCGCCGCCCGCACCCGCGGCGCGAGGGTGAAACCCAGCTGCGAGACGAACCGCGCGGCACGCAACATGCGCAGCGGATCGTCCTGGAAGGAATCCTCCGGCGCCGCGGGCGTATCCAGCACGCCTTCGAGCAGATCCTCGACACCGCCCAGCGGATCCACGAATTCGAGTTCGCCGAGTTCACCGATGCGCACGGCCATGGCATTGACCCGGAAGTCGCGCCGGACCAGATCGCCTTCGAGGGTGTCGCCGAAGGTCACCTCGGGATTGCGCGAGACGCGGTCGTAGCTGTCGGCGCGGAACGTGGTGATCTCCAGCTGCTGACCGTCCTTCGAGGCACTGACCGTGCCGAAGGCGAGCCCGCCGGTGTCCCACAGATTGTCGGCCCAGCCGCGCATCAACTCCTGCACGACCTCGGGCCGGGCATCTGTGGTGAAATCGAGATCGGTGCCGAGCCGGCCGAGCACCGCGTCGCGCACGCTGCCACCCACCAGATACAGCTGATGGCCGTGCTGGGCGAAAAGCTCACCCAACGGCGTCAACACGTCGGAGAGCCGACCCAGAGTTATCGCCGCCGCGGCGAGCAATCGGGTACGGCGATCCACGCTTGCTTCCTCGGACTTCGGCGAAACCACGAATACGCAGCTTAGTGCAGCGGGCAAATCCTTTGCGGCGGCCGGTGCGGAGGATGAGCGGGAGCGTCCGCTCTCCCCGCTAGACTGGCGCAGTGTCCCCGGCCGATCGCGCGAACAATCGCCGCCGCCAGCCCCGGCGCCGCGGTTCGGCCGGTAGTGCGGCGAAACCCGCCGGTGCCCCGAAACCACGCATGCGCACGGTCCGCGAAACCTCCGCGGGCGGGCTCGTCGTCGATGGTCTGGACGGGCCCAGCGAGAAACGCTGTGCCGCCCTCATCGGGCGCACCGATCGGCGCGGCCGGCTGCTGTGGTCGCTGCCGAAGGGGCATATAGAAGAGGGTGAGACCGCCGAGCAGACCGCCATCCGTGAGGTCCAGGAGGAGACCGGGATCCACGGCACGGTCGTCGCCGAACTGGGCAGCATCGACTACTGGTTCGTGACCGAAGGCCGGCGGGTACACAAGACGGTGCACCATTATCTGATGCGTTCACTCGGCGGGGAGTTGTCCGACGCCGATGTGGAAGTCACCAAGGTGGCCTGGGTTCCGTTGAGCGAACTCGATTCCCGGCTCGCCTACGCCGACGAGCGCAGGCTGGCCGAGGTCGCCAACCGGCTGATCGACCGGATGGAGAACGGCAGACAATGACGCGTGCGGGGTCCGAGCGTGCTGGGCGAGACACCGCGGCGGTTACACCGAAGAGAACGCAGCGGAAGCTGCATCGCTGGGTGCTGTCGCTGATCGCGGTATTGCTGACGGTGCTGACCGGCGCCTTGCCCGCGAGCGCGCAACCCAGCGGCAGCAATGGTTCCGGCACCTCCAATGCGCCGAAATTCCTGAAGCTGTCACTGGATTCGGTGACGCCCAATGCCATCACCGCCACCAGTGACCCGTACTTCGTGGTGTCGGGGACCATCACCAATATCGGTGACCGGCCCGTGGACGATGTGGCGGTCCGGATTCAGCGGGCCGCCGCCGTCAGCGGTCCCAGCGGGCTGCGCTCCACGCTGCGGCTCGATCAGATCAACTATGACGTCGCCGGCGAATTCCAGGACGTGGCCGAACGATTGACGCCCGGCCAGCGGAAACAGTTCAGCCTCACCGTCGCTCTCCAGGCCGGCGCCGAACTGCCCGGCGGCGTCTCGGCTTTGGACATCACCGCGCCGGGCATCTATCCGCTGCTGCTCAATGTGAACGGCGAACCCGCGTACGGCGGACAAGCCCGCCTGGACGACGCGCGGTTCCTGCTGCCGGTGCTCGGCGTGCCGGCCGTGGCCGACGCCAAAACCCCTGCCGCGCCGCCGGTTACCCCGCCCGCCGACGCGCCGGTCGCCACCACCATGCTGTGGCCGCTGGCCGATCGGCCGCGCCTGGTCGCGGGGATGCCCGGCTCGCCGGACGGGAAGGCGATGCTCACCGACGACGATCTGGCCGGTTCGCTCGCCTCCGGCGGACGGCTCGATCAGCTGGTGTCGGCGCTGGAGACCTCGCTCAAGACCGAGGGGCAGCGGGACAAAGTACTGAACAGCGCCTTGTGCCTGGCCATCGATCCGGATCTGCTGCTCACGGTTTCGTCCATGATCGACGGCTATCTGGTGCTGGCCAGCCCCTCCGATCCGGAGGGGGCGACCCGGTCGGGTACCGGCTCGCACGCCGCCAAGACCTGGCTGGATCGATTGCGCACGCTGGCCTCCGGCATGTGCGTGGTGGCGCTGCCGTTCGCGCAGGTGGATCCGAGCGCGCTGGCCGCGACCGGGGACATCACGCTCGCCGACCGGGCGCTGAATTCGCCCGCCGAACTGGTGGATTCGCTGCTGTCGGTGAAATCGGTGCGCGGCGTGGCGGTGCCGGACGCGGGCAGCATCGACAACGAGGCCGCGGCGCTCTTCGCGCACCACGGATACGGGACCGCCGTGCTCGCCGACAATGCGGTGACCACCGGCGAGGGGCGCAGCAATCTGGTGAGCGCCGCGAAGACGCCCGGCGCCCCCGCCGCCCCGCTGCCGGAACCGGCGAGCCCGGATATGGTGCGGCTGACCGGAATCGGCGACACCACGCCCGGCACGCCGGAGCTGAAGGCCGCCACCTTCGATATCTGGTCGGCCACCGCGCTCGCGGCCGTCGGCTCGCATCCGCCCACGCCGCCGTTCACGCCGGAGAAGGTGCGCTACGACCTCACCAACGATTCCCGGGCGGCGCGCCTGCAAGACGCGCTCGGGGCGATCACCTGGTCGGCGCTGAATCCGCAACCGGGACGGCCGCGTTCGGCGCTGCTCATGCCGCCGCAGCAGTGGGGCGCCAACCGGGACGAGGCGACGGCGCTGCTGGGGCAGCTGCAATTGCTGTTCCGCAGCAATCTCGCGGTGCCGCGGGCGCTCACCGATCTGGTGGCGCAGGCCCCGGATCCGCAGCCCTACGAACTCGACTACCTGAGCCAAGCCGCCGGTGAGGCGGTGCCCGCGCACTTCACCGAACCGGTACGGCAGCAGGCGCAACGCATTACCGAGATGATGAACGCGCTGGTCGACGTGCCGCAGCAGGAGCTGAGCCCGCGCGCGTTCCTGAATCCGCTGCGCGACGACCTGATCCGGGTGCTGACGCTCTCGGATCGGCGGGCATCGAGCGCGCAGGCCGACACCACCGCGCAGCGGCGGCTGGATCAGACCGGGCGGACGCTGGACAAACTCTTCGGCTCGGTGACGGTGCTGCCGCCCGGCGGGGTGTACACGCTGGCCTCCGAACAGAGCCCGCTGCTATTGGTGGCGCGCAATGATCTGCCGGTCGCGATCCGGGTCGAGTTC
The DNA here is from genome assembly GCF_001612945.1 of Nocardia inohanensis NBRC 100128. Classification (GTDB taxonomy): domain Bacteria; phylum Actinomycetota; class Actinomycetes; order Mycobacteriales; family Mycobacteriaceae; genus Nocardia; species Nocardia inohanensis. The sequence goes on along the minus strand of NZ_BDBK01000015.1, from coordinate 45,644 downwards.
CGCATCGACGCCCCCGCCGAGACCAACATCACCGATATCGGCGAACAGGTGCTGCCCGCCAAGGGAACCCGCTCGTTCCAGATCCCGACCGAGGTCTCCGACAGCCGAAACCTGGTGATTCCCATTGCCCTCAGCACACCCGACGGGGTGCCGCTCGGCAATCAGGTTTCGGTATCGGTGCGGTCCAACGCCTACGGTCAAGTGTTGGCGATAATTACCGCGAGCGCCTTCGTACTGCTGCTCCTGCTGGCGGGCCGCCGGCTCTGGCACCGCTTCCGCGGCGAGTCCGATCCGGCCGACGAAGGGTTCGACCCGGGAACACGCCGCAGGGTCAACCGTTACCGGCGCGCGCGGAAACGGGAGTTGAAACGACAGGAGACACGGTGAGCGAGTACGGCGGGCCGCGCTCATCCGGCCGAGGGGAAGGTCCGGGGCAACCGGGCCGACCCGGGCGACCCGGCGGGCCCGGCGACTCCGACCGTTTCGACGGCTCCGATCGAGCGGGCGCCGAATGGCCCGAAGACTCCGACCAGTTGGACGGACCCGGCCGGTTTCCGGGAGCGGGGCGTCCCGAGCAGCCGGGACGGCCGGAGGGACAGGACGGGCCGACGCCACGGCGGGCGCCGTCGGCACCGTGGGAGCGTGGCGTGCGGCAACCCGGCCGCCGGCCTGGACCAGGAGGAGGGAACGTGCCGAGCGGAAATCCGCCGGGAGCCCCGGGGCGCCAGCAACCCGGTCAACCGTCCGGTCCGCGTTTGGTGCCGGGACGCGAACCCGAATCCGGGCCGATCCTGAGACGCCCCACCGGACAGCAGCCGGTACCGCCGCGCGCACCGCAGCCACCGCGACCACCGCAGCCACCGGGCGCGCTACCGCCCAGGTCGGCCGCCCCCGCACGCCCCGGACCCGATGGGCGGATCGCGCCCGAAGAGCGCTACCACTGGGGACACGGCGGGCCCGATCGAGATCAGGGATTCGAGGAGGGGCGGTATTCGACACCGCCGCAATCGAATCCGCAGTACGGCGGGCCGCGCTCGACCCCGCGCCGGTACGACGAGCCCGGCGCGCCGGCTCGCTACCCGGCGGGACCGGGGTCGGGTGCGCAACCGCGCTACCCCGGCGGACCCGCCTCCGGTGCGCAACCGCGCTATCCCGATGGGCCCGCCTCCGGTGCGCAACCGCGCTACGCGGGCGGACCGGCCTCGGTCCCGCAGGCGCGCTACACCGGCGGTCCCACTTCCAGCGCGCAGCGCCACGCCGCCGGGCCGGCCTCGAATCCGGCGCTGCGGCAAGCGCAATCGCCGGCGCGGAAGGCGCCGGGCGCGACCACAACAGGCCAATTGCCGGAAAGCGCCAAAGCGGAGAACTCGAACGCGCGGTTGGTGCGCGACTCCGGTTCGATGGCCATCGCGACCCTGATCAGCCGCGTCACCGGCTTCGGCAAACAGCTCATGCTGCTCACCGTGCTCGGCCCGGCCATCGCCTCGGCCTTCACCGTCGCCAGCACCCTGCCCGCCATGATCTCCGAACTGCTGCTCGGCGCGGTGCTCACCGCCATCGTGGTGCCCACCCTGGTGCGCGCGGAGAAAGAGGACCCCGACGGCGGCGCGGCCTTCGTCCGGCGGCTGTTCACGGTCGCGTTCACGGTGCTCGGCATCGGCACGATCGCCGCCCTCGCCGCGGCGCCGATCCTCACCTCGCTGCTCGTCTCCGACAGCGGCAAGGTGAATTCCGGCCTCACCACCGCACTGTCGTACCTGCTGCTGCCCGCCATCCTGCTGTACGGCATATCGGCGCTGCTCATGGCCATCCTCAACACCCACCAGGTGTTCAAGCCCGGCGCCTGGGCGCCGGTGCTGAACAACGTCGTGGTGCTGGTCGTGCTGTTCCTCTATTGGATACTGCCCGGCGAGATCACCCTCGATCCGGTTCGCATGGGCGAGCCGAAGCTGCTGCTGCTCGGCGTCGGCGTCACGCTGGGCGTGGTGGTCCAGGTCGCGAGCCTGGTGCCGGCCATTCGCCGGGAAGGCATCGACCTGCGGCCGCTGTGGGGCGTGGACGACCGGCTCAAGCAGTTCGCGGGCATGGGCGCGGCCATTCTGCTGTACGTGGCGATCAGCCAGGTCGGCTGGATGGTCAGCACCCACGTGTCCTCCAGCGTCGACACCGCGGGCCCGGCCATCTACCAATTCGCCTGGCTGCTACTGCAATTCCCCTACGGCGTGATCGGCGTGACGCTGCTGACCGCCATCATGCCGCGACTGTCCCGCAATGCCGCCGCCGACGACACACCGGCCGTGGTGGACGATCTCGGCACCGCGACCCGCCTCACCATGATCGCGCTGCTGCCCATCGTCACCTTCCTGACCTTGGCGGGACCGCAGATCGGCGCCGCGCTGCTCTCCTACGGCCGCTTCGGCGCGGCCGACGCCCACCGGCTCGGCGAAGCGGTGTCCTGGTCGGCGTTCACCCTGATCCCGTACGCGCTGGTGCTGATTCACCTGCGCGTCTTCTACGCCCGCGAACAGGCGTGGACCCCGACGTGGATCATCCTCGGCATCACCGGCGTGAAATCCGTGCTGTCGCTGCTGGCGCCGGTCGTCTTCGCCGACGATCAGGTGGTCGTCGCGCTGGGCGCCGCCAACGGTCTCGGCTTCGTCGCGGGCGCGGTGATCGGCGGCTGGCTGCTGCATCGCAGCCTCGGCGATCTGCGCATGACCAATGTCGGCCGCACCGTGAGCCGCGTGGTGGCGGCCTCGCTGGCCGGCGGCGCGGTCATGCTGATCGTGGACAAAATCCTGGGCCTGCACCGGCTTTCGGACTCCTTCGGCGGCATCGGCTCCATGGTGCGGGTCGCGCTCACCGCGCTCGTCATGTTCGGCGTCGCCTTCGGCCTGATGCGACTGGCCGGCATCCCGGAGATCGTGGCCATCACCGTCGCCATCTCCCGCCGCCTCGGCATCACCCCGCCCGCGCCCGATCTGGGCCTCGAGGGCGGCATCGTCGAGGACATTCACGAAACCACCGTGCTGGCACGGCCCGATCTGCGGGCCGCACCCTACTACTACCGCTTCGATCCATACCTCGACGCGCAGACCATGGTGCTGCCCGTCGTCCGACCCGATGCGGTTGACATCACCGGTACGGGCGAACTCCCGTACCCTGTTCGGCAGAGAAGCGCAACTGCCGGAACCGGCCCGGACGAGCTCGCAACTCGGACGAAGCCGGCTGATCCCCGCGCGAGCTCGGGTAGCGACGTCAGAAAGGCGCAGGACGATGCCGTCCGCATGTCACAGGATGTTCCGGCCCAGCGAACCTCGGCATACCACGGCGAAGGAGGAGCGAGGGTGAGCGACGACGCGGCGGGCGGGGTCCCGGCCGCCGACTCTACTGCGAACGCGGGCGGCGGGCTGTCCACCGATGTGCCTCCCACGGCAGCGCAGCAGAGCGGAAAGCCGGGCGCCAAGGCCGAATTCGTGGATTCCGAACCGGACCTACCGGACGAGGAACCCGAATCCGGTCCCGAAACCGGCGTCTACGAGGCGGTATCGCCACAGATGCCGCCCATGCGCGTGGAGTCGCCGACCAAGCGAGTCCAGCGCGGTCCCAAGCTGATTCCCGGCGCGTCCGTCGCCGGCGGCCGCTACCGGCTGCTGGCCGGGCACGGCGGGGCGCGCGGACTGCGGTTCTGGCAGGCCCTCGACGTCAAACTCGACCGCGAGGTGGCGCTCACCTTCGTCGACGCCGACCAGAAGGACGGCGACAACTCCGGACACGATGGGCCGCAGGCCATCCTGTCCCGCACGCTGCGGCTCGGGCGGATCAACTCGCCCGGTCTGGCGCGGGTGCTGGACGTGGTGCGCGGCTCCTCCGGCGGCATCGTGGTCGCGGAGTGGACGCCGGGCCGCTCGCTCAAGGAGATGGCCGATACCGTGCCGTCGCCGATAGGAGCCGCGCGGGCGATTCGCGCGCTGGCGGCGGCGGCCGAAATGGCGCACCGCGGCGGCGGCTCGCTCTCCATCGACCATCCGGATCGGGTGCGGATCAGCGCGACCGGTGATGCCGTGCTGGCGTTCCCGGGCACGCTGTCGGACTCCGACGCGCAATCGGACGTGCGCGGCCTGGGCGCCATGCTGTACGCGCTGATCACCGCGCACTGGCCGATCCGGGGCGCGGTGACCGGTACCGCCGCCACCGTCGGCGGGCTGCCGCTCGCCGACTTCGGCCCGGACGGAACTCCGGTGGAGCCCAGGACGATTCGGCCCGAGGTGCCCTTCGAGATCTCGGCGGTCGCGGTGCGGTCGCTGGAATCCAACAAGGGCGTGCGGACCGCGGCGACCGTCCAGCACGTGCTGGAGCAGGCGTCGGTGGTCGACCAGAAGACCGATTTCATTCCGGTGCTGCGCCTGGGCCAGAAGCCGCCGAGTGTGCCGGACGAATCGCTCGCGGATCCGGAACTGCTCGCGGCCGAGAAGGAACGCTCGCAGCGGATGATGTGGATCCTGGTCGGACTGGGCGTGCTCGCGGCGCTGGTCGTCGGCGTGATCATCTGGTGGCTGCTGAGCGTGTTCGCGCCCGGCGCCTCCGATCAGCCGCTCAACGAACAGCGCAATATCGGGCTCACCACCGCCAGCACCGCACCCGCGGTGCCCGGTTCCGGCGAAACCCCGGCCGCCGCCCCCACCGGCGGCGTGCCGGTGCCGGTGACCGGGGCCATGGTGTTCTCACCCGAGGGGACGCCCGACAACATCGGCCAGATCGGGACGGTGCTGGACAACAATCCGACCACCATGTGGCGCACCGACCAGTACTTCCAGCAGTTCCCGGCGCTCAAGAAGGGCGTCGGGGTGGTGGCCACCCTGGGCAGCCCGAGCAAGCTCACCAAGGTGATCATCGACTCGACCACGCCGGGCACCCAGGTCGAGATCCGTACCGCGCCAACCGCTTCGCCGACCCTCGATCAGACCCAGCTGATCGGGGCGGCGACGCTCGGCAACGGGGTCACCGAGATCGCGGTGCAGGCCGACCAGCCGGCCCGCTACGTGCTCGTCTGGATCACCGCGCTCGGCCAAAACGGGGGCCAGTACCAGTCCACCATCTCCGAACTGCGTTTCGAAGCCGCACCGTAGTACTCACCGACGCGCCCACGTGCACACCCCGTGGAGCCGCTCGCCCCGCACCGCAATGACGCGGTTCCAGCGTGGAGTTGCCGCTGACGGCCCCAGGGGGTTCGGGGGGCAACGCCCCTGAGAGGCCCGAGAGTCGCCATCCCCGCGAAGCACTCAAAACGGACCGGTCGCCGTGTCGGATTCGCCCGAAAAGGCCCCGCTAGCTGCGCTTTTTCGAGCCGATCCATTGCTGCCGAATCGTTATCTTCGATACGATCTTGCGTATTCCCTGGCAGGGGCTCACCAGCACTAGGGGTCGCATTTGTCGTCAGCGCAGGAAAATGCCGTCCGGTCTCGACCGTCCGTCACCGAGACCTCCGATCGAGATCTGCTCGCCGCGCACGCGCACGGTGAACGCGACGCCTTCGCGGAGCTATTGCGACGCCATCGCGACCATCTCTGGCAGACCGCCCTGCGCGCCTCCTATTCGCACGAGGACGCCGACGACTGCCTCCAGGAGGCCATGCTCTCCGCACACCGGGGCGCGCGTAACTTCCGCGGCGACTCCGAGGTCCGCAGCTGGCTGCACCGCATCGTCGTCAACGCCTGCGTGGACCGGATCCGGCGCAACAAACTACGCCGCACCGAACCGCTGCTGGACGAGTCGCCACACGAACCCGTCTGCCCCCGAGACGATTTCGCGGCCCTGGACGACACCCTGCTGCTCGACGGCGCATTGTTCCGGCTGCCCGCCGAACAGCGCACCGCACTGGTGCTGGTCGAGCTCGAGCAGTACTCCATCGCGGATGCCGCTGCGCTGCTCGGCATTCCGGAGGGGACCGTGAAGAGCCGATGTGCGCGCGGCCGCCGGCGACTCGTCGAATTTCTCGACCGCGAGAACTCCTGATTTCGCTCGGAATCCAGCAAGATAGCGGGAACCGGTACTCACACCGGTACGTCGAATACTCGAGAAGGTCTGCGAATTCCCACATCTGGCCCTGGAGGGGCAATGGACGAGTTCTCCACCGAACTGCTCGGTGATCTGCACGCCGGACTCATTCCGGCCGAGGTATCCGAACAGCTGTGGCCGCGGGTCCGCCGTGACCCGGCCGCCGTGCGTTACCTGCGTTCGCTCGACCGTGTGAACAACCGGCTGCACGACCTCGGCCGCGCCGGCCGCATCGTCCATCCCATGCCCGATGCCGTCTCCGCACGCCTGGAACGAATGATCGACGAGCTCGCCACCGCCGATTTCACCGACACCGCCGAACGAGTCGCCACCGTGCATCAGCTCCGCCCAGACCAGCCCGCCAACCCCCCGGCAACGCCCGCCACGGCGCCCATGCCGGCCATCAACGCCTCGATCTTCGACACCGGTCGCCTCGACCCGCGCGACCTGGACCACCCCGACCTCGACCAAGGCGAGGACCCGGACCCCGAACCCGTTCGCCACGAACACCTTTCCCGCAACCTGCGCTGGCTCACCGCCGCGGCCGCGGCGGCCGCCGTCATCGCCGGGGGAGTGGTGGCCGTCGACGCCATGCAGAACCGCACCGCCACCCCCGCCGCCCAACCCGGGGACGCCGCGCCCGAACTGGCCCCGGACTTCTCCAGCACCGAAGTCCTCACCGCCATGGGCCGCCACGAGATCACCGGCCCGCTAGCCAGCGGCACCGCCCTCGACGACTGCCTCGAAGCCGCCGGCCTCGGCCGCGCGGTCCTGGGCACCCGCAGCGTCACCTACTCCGGCACCAAAGCCGTCCTGGTCCTGCTAGCCGGGCCGAAACCCCCGCAAATCACCGCGGCCGTCCTCGGAAACTCCTGCACCCCGGCCAATCCCCAGCTCCTGGCCAACACCGACATCGGCTGACCAACCGCCCCACCCGATTTCACCCCGGCAAGCCGAAGGCTGGGAGGTGCGCCGTCCCCCGGGCGGAGTGAGCTGCGCCACTCCAATCCTCGCGGGGGTCTGGGGGCTTGCCCCCAGGTTTCCCCATAAGGGGTGTGGGGGCGAAGCCCCCACGATCCCGCACGCCGCGAAGAGCGGGGAATGACAGCGTTTACGCTGTTGTTGACCCGCATGCTCGTTTCACAACTGCCTCGGAGGGCCTCTTGAGTACGCCTGTACGCGACCTGATCATCGTCGGTTCCGGTCCCGCCGGCTACACGGCAGCCGTCTACGCGGCGCGTGCGGAGCTGGAACCGCTGCTCTTCGAGGGCACCCAGTTCGGCGGCGCGCTCATGACCACCACCGAGGTCGAGAACTTCCCCGGCTTCCGCGAGGGCATCATGGGCCCCGACCTGATGGAGGAGATGCGCGAACAGGCCAAGCGGTTCGGCGCGGACATCCGCACCGAGGACGTCGACGCCCTCGACCTGTCCGGCACCATCAAGAAGGTCACCGTGGGCGGCGAAGTCCACGAGGCCTACGCCGTGATCCTCGCCATGGGCTCGGCCGCCCGCTACCTGAACATCCCCGGCGAGCAGCGCCTGCTCGGCCGCGGCGTCAGCGCCTGCGCCACCTGCGACGGCTTCTTCTTCAAGGGCCAGGACATCGTGGTGGTCGGCGGCGGCGACTCCGCTATGGAGGAGGCGACCTTCCTCACCAAGTTCGCCGCCAGCGTCACCGTCATCCACCGCCGCGAGGAGTTCCGCGCCTCCCGCATCATGCTCGAACGCGCCAAGAACAACGAGAAGATCCGTTTCATCCTGAACTCGGAAGTGCTGGAGGTGCACGGCGATTCGAGTGTCACCAGCCTCACGCTGCGCGACACCCGCACCGGCGAGACCTCGGAGCTGGCCGCCACCGGCCTGTTCGTCGCCATCGGCCACGACCCGCGCAGCGAACTGGTGCGCGGCCAGGTCGAACTGGACGACGAGGGCTACGTGAAGGTCGAGGGCCAGAGCACCTACACCTCGGTGCCGGGCGTGTTCGCCGCCGGCGATCTGGTCGACCACACCTACCGCCAGGCCATCACCGCCGCGGGTACCGGCTGCCGCTCGGCCATCGACGCCGAACGCTGGCTCGCCGAGCAGGGCGACATCACGACCAATACGCTCGATCACGCCGGTGCGCCGGTCGAAGTGAACAACTAAGGAGTACGACATGTCCGACGCCAAGACCACCGCGACCGTGACGGTGACCGACAAGACGTTCGCCGACGACGTGCTGCTCAGCGAGAAGCCGGTGCTGGTCGATTTCTGGGCGGCCTGGTGCGGCCCGTGCAAGATGGTCGCCCCCGTGCTGGAGGAGATCGCGGCCGGCAATTCGGACAAGATCACCATCGCCAAGGTGGACGCCGACGCCAATCCGGAGAGTGCGGCGACCTACGGCATTCTGTCGTTGCCTACCATGGTGCTGTTCCAAGGGGGCAGGGAAGTCAAGCGGATCGTCGGCGCAAAGGGCAAAGCGGCCCTCTTGCGCGAACTCGAGGGTGTTCTCTGACCACACTGGGTAGGATTTCGGCGCTGACGGAGGCCGGAGTGGGAGCCGACAGGTTCCTCCTCCGGCCTTCTACCGCAGCGCCACGCTAGGATTCCTGCACTCGACAGTTGCCGAAATTCGGTCCGGGTCTGAGACAATCGACCGACGCTCCGGTCGTGCGCTGGTGATTGAACCAACGCATGAGTGGGTACCCGGGTTGGCGGAAGGAAAGGGCTCTCACGCATGCACCGACTTCGTCACGGCGATACAGGTCCAGCCGTAGCTGAGGTTCGGAGCACCCTCGCAAGCCTCGGTTTCCTGCATACCCATCCCCATACCGACCCGTCGGGTCATAACGGGGAGTACTGGAAGGACGCCGACGCCTCCTTCGACCACGATCTCGACTCCGCGGTGCGCGCCTTCCAGCAGCACCGCGGCCTGTTGGTCGACGGCGTGGTCGGACCGGCCACCTACCGGGCGCTCAAGGAAGCCTCCTACCGGCTCGGCGCGCGGACGCTCATCTACCAGCTCTCGGCCCCGCTCTACGGCGACGACGTCGCGACCTTGCAGCGCCGCCTGCAAGATCTGGGGTTCTACGTGGGCCGGGTGGACGGGTTCTTCGGGCCGCACACCCACGAGGGGCTCACCTCCTTCCAGCGCGAGATCGGCCTGTCCGCCGACGGCATCTGCGGTCCCGACACGCTGCGCTCGCTGGATCTGCTGGGCGCACGCGTCACCGGCGGCAACCCGCATCGCATCGCCGAGGAAGAAGTGGTGCACCGGGCCGGGCCGCAGCTCACCGGCAAGCGCATCGTCATCGATCCGGGTCTGGGCGGACCGGACAAGGGCGCGCCCGTGCCCACCGAATTCGGTGACGTCTACGAATCGGAGATCCTCTGGGATCTGGCCAGCCGCCTCGAAGGCCGGATGGCCGCAACGGGAATGGAGACCTTCCTCTCCCGGCCGTGGGGCGCCAACCCCTCCGACGCCGAGCGCGCCGAGACCTCCAATACTTTCGACGCCGACCTGATGATCTCGCTGCGCTGCGCGGGCAACAACAGCCAATCCGCCAGCGGCGTAGCCAGTTTCCACTTCGGCAATTCGCACGGCTCCACCTCGATGATCGGCCAGGTGCTGGCCGGGTTCATCCAGCGCGAGATCGTGGCCCGCACCTCGCTCCAGGACTGCCGCACGCACGCCCGCACCTGGGATCTGCTGCGCCTGACCAAGATGCCGACCGTGCAGGTCGATATCGGTTATCTGACAAACGATTACGACGCCTCGGTGCTGACCAACCCGCGCATGCGCGATGTCATCGCCGAAGCCATCCTGATCTCGGTGAAGCGGCTGTACCTGCTCGGCCAGGACGACCAGCCCACCGGCACCTACACTTTCGCCGAACTGCTGGCCGAGGAACTGGCCGCCGCCGATCGCCTCTAGGCGCTCGGTTTCACGGGAAACAACGAAAACCCCGCCTGCCCGATTCGGGAGGCGGGGTTTTTCGTTGCCGTAGGCGGCTTTTCGGGTCAGAAGGTCGCGACGCGGTTCGGGGCGGTCAGGGCGGCGGCCGCGAGCAGCTGATCCAGCGCGCGCTCGACGTCTTCCTTCCACAGGTGATCGTGATCGAGCTCCAGCCGCAGCCGCGGGAAGCGGTGATGCGAGGCAACCACTTTGAAGCCGACCTCCTCCAGGAAATCGGCATCGATCATGCACGTCTCCGGCGAGCACGGGCCATTGGGCGACAGGCTCGCGGTGGTGCGCAGGGGAGTGGGCGCGATCCGCTGCATCAAGGTCATCGATCCGAGTTCCCGATCCGGCATGGACGCGGACGGCGGATCCCAGCGCAACCCGAAGGCTTCGATGGCTCGCACACCACGGCGCACCAGATCGTTCACCACCGCCTGAATCAGCTGAATGGCTACATCGGTGTCATGGAACTGGAATTCGGAGCGCAGCGTGGTCAGCAGCACCGCATCCGGGCTCACGGGGGAGGTGGGGAAGAGGCCGGCCCGCGGCACCGCGCTCGGCGGCGAGTACAACGCGCACCCGGCCGACTGGCCGTCCACCAATGCGACCTGCCCGCAGGAGCCCCACTCCAGCAGCACGGTGGAAAGCCAGGCCTCCTTCTCGAAGACCGGGTCGCTGAAATCCTGACAGTCCGCAGCCACCGCCGGATCGATCTCCCAGAACACGCAACGCCGTGCGTGTCCGGGCAGCATGTCGAGTCCGCCGAGGGTAAGTGCGGTAACGCTGGTCGACACCGCTCTGTTCAGCCTCCAGCTGTCGAATTCATCCACCACACTCACGCCGCATCGATATCGGCTCGCCAGCAAGAATAAGCGATCAAGGGATCGTGCCTCATTCCAGTTTGGGGTACGGGGCCGAAGCCCCGGAATCATTCGGCTGGTTCGGGGGAGGAGTCCCTCGAACATCGCCGATAACTTGGGACCGTCACAGTGACGTTTCGGCCCCGGGTGCCGGGTCAGAGCTTGGATTGCTCCATCAGGCTCACGATTCGCTCCAGATCGTCGATCGATCCGAACTCGACCGTGATCTTGCCCTTGCGCTTGCCGAGACTCACCGTGACGCGGGTGTCGAACGACTCCGAAAGTCGCTCCGCCACATCCTGGAGACCGGGCATCTGGATCGGCTTGCGCTTGGGCGCCGGGGGAGCGGCGGTGTCCGGATTCGAGTTGGCGATCTTGACCGCTTCCTCGGTGGAGCGAACCGACAACCCTTCGGCGATGATGCGCGCCGCGAGCGCTTCCTGCGCTTCCGGTCCGGCCTCCAGCGCGAGCACGGCACGGGCGTGCCCGGCGGAGAGCACGCCGGCCGCGACCCGGCGCTGCACCGGAATCGGAAGTTTCAGCAGCCGAATCATATTCGTGATGACCGGACGGGAACGGCCGATTCGAGTCGCCAATTCCTCGTGCGTCACGTCGAACTCTTCGAGCAGCTGCTGATACGCCGCCGCCTCTTCGAGCGGATTCAACTGCACCCGATGGATGTTCTCCAGCAACGCATCCCGCAGCATGGCGTCGTCGGCGGTCTCGCGCACGATGGCGGGGATGGCCTCCAGCCCCGCCTCCTTGCTGGCCCGCCAGCGCCGCTCGCCCATGATGAGCTGATAGCGCGGCTCCGGCTCGGCCGCGACCTGACGCACCACGATGGGCTGCATCAAGCCGAATTCCTTGATGGAGTGCACCAGTTCGGCGAGCGCCTCGTCGTCGAAGTAGTCGCGCGGCTGCTTCGGATTCGGCTCGATCCGGTCCGGCGGGATCTCCTTGTACACCGCGCCCGCATCGGTCTCCTCGACCGGATCCGGGACGCGATGCAGGAACGCCGACGGGGGAGTCGGACCGATCGGGTCGATGCCGATGACGACATTCGCGGCGGCACTGCCCAGCCCGCCCGGTGTGGTCGTGAGGCCGCCCGGTGTGGTCGCGGGCCCGGTCGGGATCAGCGCCGCGAGACCGCGGCCCAGTCCACCTTTCTTCGCCTGACTCATCGGCTTACCGACCCGCCTTTCCTTGTCCACCACACCCGAACACTCTCACTGCGAAAACTTTTGAACTACACACCGGATTGTGCGTCGGGAGTCTCCTCCGACGCGGCACGACTCGCCGCACGAGCCGCGATCTCACGCCCGGCATCGAGATAGCTCATGGCGCCACGTGAACCCGGATCGTAATCGAGGACGGTCATGCCGTAGCCCGGCGCCTCGGAAACCTTGACGCTGCGGGGGATGACCGAGCGCAGCACCGCTTCACCGAAGTGGCCGCGCACCTCCTCGGCCACCTGATCGGCGAGCTTGGTGCGGCCGTCGTACATGGTGAGAACGACGGTGGAGACATGCAATTCGGGGTTCAGGTGCGCCTGCACCAGACCGATATTGCGGAGCAGCTGACCCACGCCCTCGAGTGCGTAGTACTCGCATTGGATGGGGATCAGGACTTCCTTGGCGGCCACCATCGCATTGACGGTGAGCAGACCGAGCGACGGCGGGCAGTCGATCATCACGTAGTCGATGTCGTACCCGGCGAGGTTGGCTTCTTGGATGGCGGTCTTCAATCGGCCTTCGCGGGCGACCATGGAGACGAGTTCGATCTCGGCGCCGGCCAGGTCGATGGTGGCCGGGATGCACATCAGCTTGTCGTTGTGCGGGCTCTGCTGGATGGCGTCCTTGACCGAGCATTCGCCGATGAGCAGTTCGTAGCTGGACGGGATGCCGGAGTGGTGGGGGATGCCCAGCGCGGTGCTGGCATTGCCCTGCGGATCCAGATCGATGACGAGCACCCGCATGCCCTGGATCGCCAGCGCCGCCGCCAGGTTCACGGTCGTGGTGGTCTTACCCACGCCGCCCTTCTGATTGGCGATGGTGAAGATGCGCTGTTCCTTCGGACGGGGGATGGTGGCGTTGCCCGGGTGCAGGACCTGGCTGGCGCGCTGCGCCTCGGCCGCGATCGGGGTCTCGCTGGCGGAGATGTTCCCGAACGGGGTGCGGCTGAACTCCTCCACATCGAAGGATCCGCCATCGAGCATGCCGGGCACCCGGGACGTTGTTTCCCGTGAAACATTCGCCGGACCGTTGGACATACAGGCTCCTAACCGCGAGAACTCAAAGACACGTGGTCGAGCGGAAATCCGCGCACTCTGGCAGCAGCGCGCAACGCTGCGTAGTTACCGAGAAGGTGCGAGGTGCTAGATCGATACCCATTCCGAAGCCGTTCCCCAGCTGAGTGCCAGCCGATTTCGAGCCGGTGCCGGGCATCGCAAGTCTGCGCTCACGCTCGACGATCACTAGCTTGCCAGTACGGGACACAATACGGAAGTTGAACCGCGAGGAACTCGCTGCGACACGCGAATTCAACCAGCCTGAAACGAATACCGGTGGGGTTACGCGATCTTGGTCATGTTTCACGGGAAACATTGCCGACTCCCCGGAGCCTCAGGGGCTTCGCCCCCGGACCCTCGAAGCGGCGCCGGCCCCAGCGCCCCGAGCCCCCACCGTGCCCAGCTTCTCCGCCATGCGCCATCCGGAAAAGAAACGACCCCGCCATCAGGCGGGGTCGTGTCTCAACCAATGGTGCTGTCACAGTGACGGATAGCGGGAAGCTGTCCGCCCGGGGGCTCAGCGGCGCTTGGACTTGCCTTTGCGCTCCGCCCGGGGGAGCTTCTCGGCGCTGATCACATAGGTGGGCGTCTCCAGTACTCCCGCACCGCATTCGAAGACTTCGGCATGGCCCGCGCCCGCCTTGGTCAGTTCGTCGCGATCACGCTCCAACTCCTCGGCGGCGCTGATTCCCTTGAGCGCCAGCATCCGTCCGTGGTCACGGACGAGGGGCATGGACCAACCGGCGAGCTTCGCCAGGGGAGCGACCGCGCGGGAGGTGACGACATCCGCGCCGCCGGCTTCCTTCTTCACGCCCGGCTGCTCGGCTCGGCCGCGCACGACGGTGATGTTGTCGAGCCCGACCGACTGGACGAACTCGGCGAGGAAGACGGTGCGGCGGAGGAGGGGCTCCACCAAGGTGATTCGGAGATCGGGGCGAGCGATCGCAAGGGGGATGCCCGGCAGCCCCGCGCCGCTGCCGATGTCGACCACGCGGACGCCCTCGGCCATCAGGTCGCCGATCACCGCGCAGTTGAGGATGTGGCGATCCCAGAGGCGGGGGACTTCACGCGGACCGATCAGCCCGCGCTCCACGCCGGCGCTCGCGAGCGCGGCGTAGTACTCCCGGGCCATCTCCAGACGGTCACCGAAAACCACCGACGCAACGGCCGGCGGCTCGACGAGTTCCGGAGGGGTCACCTCGGCGGCTGGTTCCACGTGAAACATCCTTCCGACCAGACTTGCCCAACTCTTTGGATTCCTCAGGGGCGCAGCCCCCGAACCCCCGACCGAGGGGGACATGGATAAGCGTAGGGCCCCCGGTCTATTCGACCCGGGGGCCCTGCCTTCAACACCGGGCGCGTGTCACGCGCCGCCCGAATCTCACTCGGGGAGAACCACCACGCGGCGGTTCGGCTCCACGCCTTCGCTCTCGGAGACGACGCCGTCGACCGCGGCCACCGCGTCGTGCACGATCTTGCGCTCGAACGGGGTCATGGGGGAGAGGACCTCGCGCTCACCGGTTTCCAGCACCCGCTTGGCCGCCTCGGTACCGATGGCGCCCAACTCGGAACGACGCTTGGCGCGCCATCCCGCCACATCGAGCATGAGCCGGCTGCGCACTCCGGTCGACTGCTGCACGGCCAGCCGGGTCAGTTCCTGGAGCGCGTCCAGGACCTCGCCGCGACGGCCGACCAGCTTCGCCAGATCCTTCCCACCGTCGATGCTGACGATCGCGCGATCGCCTTCCACGTCGAGGTCGATATCGCCGTCGAAATCCAGGACGTCGAGCAACTGCTCCAGGTAGTCGCCCGCGATCTCGCCCTCTTCGATGAGCGCTTCCTCGGCCTCGTTCGCGGACTCGGTCGCCGCCGGCGCAGCCGTCACAGTGGGATCCCCTCCGTCGGTTTCAACTGTCATTGTTGTGTCCTTCATCTGGAGTTGTCGGCACTAGGCCGTAGAAGTCCTCAGCGACGCCGCTTCTGGTTCGCGCGCCCGCGGTTCCCGGAGCGCTGCTGCTTCTTGGCGGTCTGCTTCGAGCCGTTCTGCGACGCCTGCGGAGCATCCTGCTTCGGCGTCTCGGCGCTGTCGCCCGGGGTGGAATCGGCGGCCTGCTTCTTGCGCACGTCGACCGGCTTCACGCCCGGCTTGGGCGCATTGGCGGCGCGCTTCTCCAGCGCGGCGGCCTTCTTGGCCTCTTCTTCCTGAGCCATGCGGCCGAACACCAGATGCTGCTGCGCGTAGGTCCAGATGTTGTTGGACACCCAGTAGATCAGGATGGCGACGGGCAGGAACGGACCACCGACGAGCACGCCGAGCGGGAAGACCCACAGCGCCAGCTTGTTCATCATGGCGGCCTGCGGGTTGGCCAGTGCCTCGGGCGACTGCCGCTGCACCGATGCGCGCGCGTTGAAGTGGGTCGCCAGGCCGGCGATGATCATCAGCGGAATCGAGACGGCCGCGATGGCCACCTTGCTCGGAATACCGCCGTACTCGGCGAAGGAGTTCAGCACGCTCGCCGGCTCGGTGATGTACGCCGAGAGCGGAGCGCCGAAAAGCCGTGCGGTGAGGAAGGACTGAACGTCCGCCGCGGAGAAGATGTAGTTCGGCGTATGCGCGTTGTCGTACGGGGTCATGCCCAGCTGGCCGATGCCGGTGCCGGTGCGGTTGAACGAGCGCAGCACATGGAACAGACCGAGGAACACCGGCACCTGGAGCAGGACGGGCAGGCAGCCCATGAGCGGATTGAAGCCGTGCTCCTTCTGGAGCTTCTGCATCTCGACCGTCATCTGCTGACGATCGTTCTTGTACTTCTTCTGTAGTTCCTTGATCTGCGGCTGCAACTCCTGCATCTGCTTGGTGGTGCGGACCTGCTTCACGAACGGCTTGTAGAGCACGAGCCGCAGCGTGAACACCAGGAACACCACGGCCAGGGCCCAGGCGAACCCACTGTCCTTGCCCAGCACGAACCCGAACGCTCGATGCCAGAACCACAGAATGGCCGACACCGGGTAATAGATGAAGTCGAGCACGGCGCTATGCACTCCCGTCGTTCGTATCGCCGGTCACCGCGGGCGATGACCCTTCAAAAGCTGATGCCGCGTCCCGGCGCGCCTGTTCTTCGCGAACACGACGCGGCTCCGGTACGGGGTCCCACCCACCAGGGTGCCAGGGCGCACATTTCGCCAAACGGACGGTCGCCAGTCCGAGCCCGACGAACAGTCCACGGGTGCGCAAGGCCGTCACCGCGTACTCACTACAAGTAGGGGTGAACCGGCACGTCGGCATGCGGGTGGGGGAGATGTAGGTCCGATACAGCTCGATGAGAAATATCAGAGCTTTGGCCGGTAAGCGGACCGCCGCGCGGAAGGCGTTCACGACTCGCTGCCGGAAGGATGAGGTTCGGCGGTGACCACGCCGAGTTTGCGCAGTCCGGCCCGCAGCTGCCGTTCCAGTTCGGCCGAGGGTGCGTCGGCCGCACCGGGCAGGGCGCGCAGCACGATGTCCGCGCCTTCGGGCACGTCGATCGCCAAGCCGGCGCAGATATGACGCAGGCGGCGGGCCACCCGGTGGCGAACCACCGCTGGACCCACCGCCTTGCTGACGATCAAGCCGAAGCGCGGGCCTCCCACCCGTACGGATGGTGCCGCGAGGTTCGACTGCTCGTCGTGTAGCAGTACGTGCACAACGAGATCCCGTCTCCCGATCCGCCGGCCTTGGCGAACCGTCCGGGAGAAGTCGGTGCGCCGATGCAGCCGGTACGGCTCAGGCAGCACCTGAGCGTCCGGTGACTATCGGTCGGATGAGGTTTCGGGAACCGAGCGGCGAGCCGAGCTGTGGACACCTCGGCGAGCCGGGCGTCTCGCGCCGCATTCGGGGATTACCGAATCAGGCGGTCAGCTTGGCGCGGCCCTTGCCACGGCGCGCCGACACGATGGCGCGGCCCGCACGGGTGCGCATCCGGAGACGGAAGCCGTGGACGCGCGCCCGACGACGGTTGTTCGGCTGGAACGTCCGCTTGCCCTTGGCCACGGTCAACACTCCTCATAGTGGTGGACGCCTGGTGACGCCCGAAGTCTGTTCGGTGAAACGGTGCTCTCGGGGAATCCAGATGGAATCTCCGGCGCAATACCCTTGTCGGCACGGGCAGCAAACAGCCGCCACCGCACCATAGGGTGACTGTAGAAGGGTACTTACCCAGTGAACGAGAATCAAACTCGGGGTTGGATATCCCCGTCACGCCGCTGATCAGCACCGTCGTGGCGAGCTCGAGTGTAGTACCGCGCGCCGCTGCCTGGGGGTTCGTGTCGCGGGGTGGGTCTCGTGTACGGTCCATTCCAGGCAATTGGGAGACCGCGAGTGCTTTTGCCAGCTGTTAGCTGATGCACCGCAGGTCCCGGTCCGATTCGGGGGAAACGCCGCGATTCGACGCGCATCCCCAGGTTGTCCACATCTGTGGATAATTGTGTGGAAAGACCCCTGGAGTGGCATATTCGTAGGGCCGACGGTGCCTCGCCGACGCCCTAACCGGGGGAAAGCCGAGCAGTGCTCATCGTCTGCTCCGCATCGACCTACACCGGGGAGGACCACGTACGTGGACGACGAGCAGAATGTGCTGACCGCTGTCTGGCCGGAGGTGATCGCGGAACTCGCGAGCGGCTCCGCCGACGGGGAGATCCAGCCGGTCAGCAAGGCTCACAAGGCTTGGCTCGGAATCATCGAACCGATCACCTTCGCACAGGGATTCGCCCTGCTCTCGGTACCCGGGACGATGGCGCAGGAGGTTGTGGAACGCGATCTCCGGGAGCCCATTCTGCGCTCGCTGGGACGGCGTGGTCTACAGGTCGAGGGTTTGGGTGTGCGTATCCGCGCGCAGCAGAGTTCCCCGGTCGACCGTTCGCCGAACGCGCCCCGTCATGCCCGCATGACATCTCGTCCGGAACGGCCCCGGGAGCCCGAACACGCCCCGCTCGGCTACCAGCCGGCACCCCCGCCGGTGGAACGCCAGCAGCCGTATTACCAGGCCCAGCCGGAATACCAAGCCCCCCGCCACATTCCACAGCCCGAGTACAGCCCTCCACAGGAGTACCCGGCGGAGTACGGCGAGCGCGAAGCTTATCCACCGGTCGATTACGGGCAGCCGCAGATGGCCGAAGAGTTGCCGGTCCCGGTTCCGGAGCCGCAGCAACCGCCGCGGCGGCGCGAGAACCATCGCGCCCCGGCCATGCCGCCGGGACAGGAGTCGCTGTTCTCGCCGGAGCCGGACGACGAGCCGCCCATGCCGTCGGGTCCGACCACACGCCGCCCGGTGGACGACGACCACGACGACGAGCCGGTGGTGAACGTCCGCAACAACTGGCCGACCTACTTCAACAAGTCGCCCGAGCGCGAGCGCGAGCCCGCACCGTCCTCCTCGGGCAGCCTGAACGCCAAGTACACCTTCGAGACCTTCGTCATCGGTGCCTCCAACCGCTTCGCGCACGCCGCCGCGGTGGCCATCGCGGAAGCGCCGGCGCGGGCCTACAACCCGTTATTCGTTTGGGGCGCTTCGGGTTTGGGCAAAACACACCTGCTGCACGCGGCCGGGCACTACGCCCAGCGACTGTTCCCGGGCATGCGGGTGAAGTACGTATCCACCGAGGAATTCACCAACGACTTCATCAACTCGCTGCGTGACGACCGGAAGGTGGCCTTCAAGCGCCGCTACCGGGAGACCGACATCCTGCTGGTGGACGACATCCAGTTCATCGAAGGTAAGGAAGGCATCCAGGAGGAGTTCTTCCACACCTTCAACACCCTCCACAACGCGAACAAGCAGATCGTGGTCTCCTCCGACCGGCCGCCCAAGCAGCTGGCCACCCTGGAGGAGCGGCTACGGACCCGGTTCGAGTGGGGCCTGATCACCGATGTGCAACCGCCGGAGCTGGAGACGCGCATCGCGATCCTGCGCAAGAAGGCGCGGATGGATCGCCTGGATGTGCCGCACGACGTGCTGGAACTCATCGCCAGCCGGGTGGAGCGCAATATCCGCGAGCTCGAGGGCGCGCTCATCCGCGTGACCGCCTTCGCCTCGCTGAACGGGCAGCCGCTGGATCTGTCGCTGGCCGAGGTGGTGCTGCGGGATCTGATGCCCGACACCGCCACGCTGGAGATCACCGCGGCCACGATCATGGCCGTGACCGCGGAGTACTTCAATACGACGCTGGAAGAACTGACCGGCCCCGGTAAGGCCCGGCCGCTGGCGCAGGCCCGGCAGATCGCCATGTACCTGTGCCGTGAACTGACCGACCTATCCCTACCCAAGATCGGTCAGGCCTTCGGCCGCGACCACACGACGGTCATGTACGCCGAGAAGAAGGTGCGCAAGGAGATGACCGAGCGCCGCCGGGTGTACGACCAGGTTCAAGAACTAACAGCCCGAATTAAACAGCGTTCGCGCTGATCCACAGTCCACAGGTCCCCACGTCGTCTGACGTGGGGATCTGTCGTTTCCGGGGTTGTGGATTCCTCGAGGAGTCCTCGAGGAATGCCTGTGGACTCCTCGAGGATTCCCACTGTTGTCCACCGATTCGCTCACAGGTCGCTACTAACAGGGGTGCACAACCGGTAGTGCACAGTTCCCACAGGTTGCTTCATCCTCGAGGGCTGACCTGGGCCGATGCGAAGTTGTCCCTGTGGATTCCTCGAGGAGTCCTTGTCAGCTCCTCGAGGAATCCTCGAGTTGTCCCCGATTTCACTCAGATGTTGGCTACCCGGCCCGGAACGGGGGAGCAACTCGAGGATGGCTCGAGGATGAATGTGTACAGCCCGGTTGTCTCCACAGCCGTTCGCCGTTCATCCTCGAGACACCCCAGGTACATCCCCACGCCGCCGCACGCTCCCACCTGCGGAAACGGCCGAAGTCCACAGAACTAACAGGACCTACTACTACTTCATTTCTCTCTCTATAAATTCATCTTTTAAAACAGGTGTGTGGAAAGTCGGTCTGGGAGCGAACGGATCGAGGGGTAGCTCCTCCCTATCCGAACGAAGCCTGGACAAGAGGGAGCCGGCTCCGCTCCGCGCGCATCTCTCGATGGGATCCGGGCTCGCCCCCTCCGGTGAGATCAGTGGTGGGTCGCCGTAGGCAATGCGGTCGTGCGCGGGTACGGTTTGGTGTCGGTCGGCTATGCCACACTGCGTGGACGGCCGATCGAGACGCACCGACCACGAACGACACTGGAGAGGACAGACCGGGCGATGGAGCTTGCAAGCATGAAGTTTCGAGTTGCTCGCGAGGACTTCGCCGATTCCGTGGCCTGGGTGGCTCGCAGCCTGCCCTCTCGGCCCCCGGTGCCCGTTCTGGGCGGCGTTCTTCTCGTAGCCGACGAGGACGGCCTGACGGTCTCCGGTTTCGACTACGAGGTCTCCGCGCAGATGCGGGTGGCCGCCGAGGTTGCCGGACCGGGCCAGGTGCTGGTCTCCGGGCGTCTGCTCGCCGACATCACCAAGGCGCTCTCCAACAAGCCGGTGGATGTCTCCGTCGACGGCACGCGCGTGCTCATCGCCTGTGGCAGTGCGAAGTTCTCGCTGCCCACCATGCCGGTCGAGGACTATCCCCAGCTTCCCGAACTTCCTCCCCAGACCGGCGAGCTCGGCGTGGATCTGTTCTCCCAGGCGGTCGGCCAGGTGGCCGTCGCGGCCGGTCGAGACGACACGCTCCCCATGCTCACCGGCATCCGGGTCGAGATCGAAGGCCCCAAGGTCGTACTCGCGGCCACCGACCGCTTCCGCCTCGCCGTGCGCGAGCTGGAATGGCAGCCCGGTCGCGCCGATGTGGAGACCGCGGTCCTGGTCCCGGCCCGCACCCTGTCCGAGGCCGGTAAGACGCTCGGTGCGTCCGATCAGCCCGTGCAATTGGCCTTCGGCACCGGCTCCGACGGCCTGCTTGGCATCGTGAACGGCGGCCGCCGCACCACCACCCGCCTGCTCGATGCCGAATTCCCCAAGTTCCGCCAGTTGCTCCCCAAGGAGCACACCTCCGTCGCCACCCTGACCGTGAGCGCGCTGACCGAGGCCATCAAGCGTGTGGCCCTGGTGGCCGAGCGCGGCGCCCAGGTGCGGATGGAGTTCTCCGAGGAGGGCGTGCTGCTCTCCGCCGGTGGGGACGACGCGGGTCGCGCCGAGGAGTGGCTGGATGCCGACTTCCGCGGTGAGCCGCTGACCATCGCCTTCAACCCGGGCTACCTGCTGGACGGCCTGTCCGCGCTGCACAAGGACAAGGTGACCTTCGGTTTCACCACCCCCAGCCGTCCGGCCGTCTTCGTGCCGGCACCGGAGGAGGAGCTGGAGCCGCTGGAGTCCGGGGCCTTCCCGGCGCTGTCGAGCAGCTTCATCTACCTGCTGATGCCGGTCCGGCTGCCGGGCTGATCGTTCGAGAGTCGACACGGTGCTGTGCACACTGTTGACAAACCTGTGAAAAACTCGGCCCGACTGGGAGTTTCGCGGCGTCTTCGTGCTGCTTCCCCAGGTCGGGCCGGGTTTTCCCCAGCCACGATGGGCTGATCCACATGTATGTGCGCGCGCTGTCGCTGCGTGATTTCCGGTCCTGGGAGGCCGCGGAGCTGGAGTTATCACCAGGCAGAACGGTCTTCCTGGGGTCGAACGGGAATGGCAAGACCAACCTGATCGAGGCCATCGGCTACTTGTCCACACTCGGTTCCCACCGGGTATCGGCCGACGCCCCGCTGATTCGCATCGGCGCCGCCAAGGCTCGGGTCGGGGCCACCGTGGTGAACACCGGGCGCGAGCTGCGGGTGGACATGGAGCTCAATCAGGGCAGCGCCAATCGCGCGCAGATCAATCGTTCGCCGGTGCGCCGGACCCGGGAGATCCTGGGGATTCTCCAGACGGTGCTGTTCGCGCCGGAGGACCTGTCGCTGGTCCGGGGCGATCCGTCCGAGCGCCGGCGCTTCCTGGACGAGCTGGCCACGGCGCAGTTGCCGCGGCTCGCCGGGGTGCGCGCGGATTACGAGAAGGTGCTGCGGCAGCGCTCGGCCCTGCTGAAAACCGCTGGGCGGCACGCGCGTTCGGGGTCGCGGGGTGCGGAGCTGAGCACCCTGGACGTGTGGGACGGGCATCTGGCGGCGCACGGCGCGGTGCTGCTGGCGCAGCGGCTGCGGCTGGTCCACGAACTTTATCCACATCTCGCACAGGCCTATGGATCGATCGCGCCGGAGTCGCGACCTGCGACGATCGGCTATCGAAGCGGCACGCTCCCAACGGAATTCCTCGATCCCATGCGTACTCCACAGGCTGAGGATGCCGAGCAGCTCGAAGCGATCTTGTTGCGGGAGTTGGGGATTGCCCGGCAGAAGGAACTGGAGCGCGGGGTCTGCCTGGTCGGCCCGCACCGCGACGATCTGGACCTGATGCTGGGTTCGGCGCCCGCCAAGGGTTTCGCCAGTCACGGCGAATCCTGGTCCTTCGCACTGGCTTTGCGGCTCGGGGCATTCGAATTGCTGCGCAGTGCGGGCACCGATCCGGTGCTCATCCTCGATGACGTCTTCGCCGAACTGGATCGCCGCCGGCGCACCGCGCTGGCCGCCGTGGCCGCCGGGGCCGAGCAGGTATTGATCACCGCCGCGGTTCCGGAGGACGTGCCGGCCGAACTCGAAGCCGCTCCGATGCGGGTCGAGACCACCGGCGAGGCCGACCATCGCGCGTCGCGTATCGCGAGCTGACCATCGTGCCGTGATGTTGTCGGTGGGATGGGGCAGAATCCTCGGTGAAGCGCGGGTCCGAGGAAAGGTGTTGTGAATGGCTGACCAGCCGGAATCACCCGAATCCAGTTCTCCTGCCGCCAACTCCGGCGCCACCGGTCCCGGTGCCGAGCCCGAACTGCGCGGTGTCGACCTCGCGCGGCGTGCGCTCGAAGAGGCCCGGGCGGCCGCGCGGGCGGCGGGCAAGTCGGTGGGCCAGGGGAGGGCCTCGCCGCGCAAGGGCGGGGTGCGCGCACTGCGCCGCCGGAGCGGTTGGTCGGGTGCGCATCCGGACGAACGCGACCCCCAGTCCCTTTCGTCACTGACGATGAAGCTGGCCAAGGGCCGCGGCTGGTCGGGCAAGGTCGCCGAGGGCACCGTGTTCGGCCGCTGGTCCGCGGTGGTGGGGGAGGACATCGCCTCGCATGCCCAGCCCATCTCGCTGGAGAACGGGATCCTGAGCGTGCAGGCGGAATCGACCGCTTGGGCGACCCAGCTCCGCATGTTCCAATCCCAGATCCTGGCGAAGATCGCGGCGGCCGTCGGCAACGGCGTGGTCACCCAGCTGCGCATCAACGGCCCGACCGCGCCGAGTTGGCGCAAGGGCGAGCGGCACATCAAAGGCCGCGGCCCGCGCGACACGTACGGATAGGCCCTACTTCGCGTCGGCGGGTGGTGGACTGTCGTCAACTCGGCCCGAAGGGGTCAGGGGGCGAAGCCCCCGGGAGTTACGAGAGTCGGTGGTTTCACGTGGAACGTTCGCGTGATCGCCGAGCACCCCGTCGCTACCGGTTTCCGCGCACCGGCGTGAACGGCCGCTGAAGGTCTCGGGACCCCCCATCCCTATGACGGGACTTATTGATGGTCGATTTCACGCACGTACGTCGCACACAGGGGTGTCATAGGTGCATTCTGTGTCGGTCGTACCAGTAGGATGGGGGAGTAACTAGCGGCGATACCTCCCGGCGCGTTCAGCGACAGGTCGCCCGTGGGCTCCGTAACTCTCGAGCAGACACTCCCGAGGGACCCCACGTGTGCCGTCCGCCCCGATGCCTGGTGGATCAGCAAGTAAGGAGAGCTACCGACCAGTGGCTGCCATGGACTCCAACGAAGACGGCGCGAACCAGTCGAAGTCAGGCAATTACGACGCCTCCTCCATCACCGTGCTCGAGGGCCTCGAGGCGGTGCGCAAGCGGCCCGGCATGTACATCGGTTCCACCGGTGAGCGGGGTCTGCACCACCTGGTTTGGGAGGTCGTCGACAACTCGGTCGACGAAGCGATGGCCGGATACGCCTCGCGGGTCGACGTCACCCTGCTCGCCGACGGCGGCGTCGAGGTCGTCGACGACGGCCGTGGTATCCCGACCGGCATGCACGCCCAGGGCATCCCCACCATCGAGGTGGTCATGACCCAGCTGCACGCCGGCGGCAAGTTCGACTCCGACTCCTATGCGGTCTCCGGTGGTCTGCACGGCGTCGGCATCTCCGTGGTGAACGCGCTCTCCACCCGGCTCGAGGCCGAGGTGGACACCGCGGGATTCCACTGGACCCAGGAGTACAAGGACGCCAAGCCCGGCAAGCTCTTCCAGGGCGAAGCCACCAAGCGCACCGGTACCACCATCCGCTTCTGGGCCGACCCGGAGATCTTCGAGACCACCACCTACAACTTCGAGACGGTCGCCCGCCGGCTCCAGGAGATGGCGTTCCTGAACAAGGGACTCACCATCACCCTCACCGATCAGCGGGTGAGCGAAGGCGACATCACCGACGAGGTGGTGAGCGATACCGCCGAGGCGCCCAAGCACCTCGACGAGAACGCCCCGGTCGCCGAGCCGAAGGTGAAGACCCGGACCTACCACTACCCGGGCGGTCTCGAGGATTACGTCAAGCACATCAACCGGACCAAGACCGCGATCCACAATTCGATCGTCGGCTTCACCGGTAAGGGCACCGGGCACGAGCTCGAGGTGGCCATGCAGTGGAACTCGGGTTACTCCGAGTCCGTGCACACCTTCGCCAACACCATCAACACCCATGAGGGCGGCACCCACGAAGAGGGTTTCCGCGCCGCGCTCACCACGGTGGTGAACAAGTACGCGAAGGACAAGAAGCTCCTCAAGGAGAAGGAAGGCAACCTGACGGGTGACGACATCCGTGAGGGCCTGGCCGCCATCGTCTCGGTGAAGGTCGCCGACCCGCAGTTCGAGGGTCAGACCAAGACCAAGCTCGGCAATACCGATGTGAAGGGCTTCGTGCAGCGCACCTGCAACGAGCACCTGACGCACTGGTTCGAGGCCAACCCGGCCGACGCCAAGACGATTGTGCAGAAGGCGGTTTCGTCCGCGCAGGCGCGGGTGGCCGCGCGGAAGGCGCGAGAGCTGGTGCGGCGCAAGTCCGCCACCGATCTCGGTGGCCTGCCGGGCAAGCTCGCCGACTGCCGCTCCAAGGATCCGAGCAAGTCCGAGATCTACATCGTGGAGGGCGATTCCGCCGGTGGTTCGGCCAAGTCCGGCCGCGACTCGATGTACCAGGCCATCCTGCCGCTGCGCGGCAAGATCATCAACGTCGAGAAGGCGCGCATCGACCGCGTGCTGAAGAACACCGAAGTCCAGTCCATCATCACGGCTTTCGGCACCGGCATCCACGACGAGTTCGATATCGCCAAGCTGCGGTATCACAAGATCGTGCTGATGGCCGACGCCGACGTGGACGGCCAGCACATCTCGACGCTGCTGCTCACCCTGCTGTTCCGTTTCATGCGCCCGCTGGTCGAGCACGGTCACGTGTATCTGGCCATGCCGCCGCTGTACAAGCTCAAGTGGCAGCGGTCCGAGCCGGAGTTCGCCTACTCCGACCGGGAGCGCGACGGACTGCTGGAGCGCGGTCTGGCGGCCGGTAAGAAGATCAACAAGGACGACGGCATCCAGCGCTACAAGGGTCTCGGTGAGATGAACCCGAAGGAGCTGTGGGAGACCACCATGGATCCGAGCGTGCGCGTGCTGCGCCTGGTGACCCTCGACGACGCCGCCGCGGCCGACGAGCTGTTCTCCGTCCTGATGGGTGAGGACGTCGAGGCTCGCCGCAGCTTCATCACCCGGAACGCCAAGGACGTGCGGTTCCTCGACGTGTAGTCGGGCCGGCTCTCGGGACTCTCAGGGGCTTCGCCCCAGAACCCCCGAGAGATCCGGGGGCTGCGCCCCTAGGCCCCGCTTCCACGTTCGGAACCCACCCAAAAGACTTCCCACGGAGACCAATTCATGACTGAGATCGAACTTCCCCCGTCGGGTGGCGACCGCATCGAGCCGGTCGACATCCAGCAGGAGATGCAGAACTCCTACATCGACTACGCCATGAGCGTGATCGTCGGGCGCGCGCTGCCCGAGGTGCGCGACGGCATGAAGCCGGTGCACCGGCGCATTCTCTACGCGATGTACGACAACGGGTACCGGCCGGACCGCGGCTACGTGAAGTCCGCGCGCCCCGTCGCCGACACCATGGGTAACTACCACCCGCACGGCGACTCGGCCATCTACGACACCTTGGTGCGTATGGCGCAGCCGTGGGCGCTGCGGTACCCGCTGGTCGACGGCCAGGGCAACTTCGGTTCGCGCGGCAACGACGGCGCGGCCGCCATGCGCTACACCGAGTGCCGGCTGACCCCGCTGGCGATGGAGATGCTGCGCGAAATCGACCACGAGACGGTCGATTTCATCCCCAACTACGACGGCAAGACCCAAGAGCCCGTCGTCCTGCCGAGCCGGGTGCCCGCCCTGCTCATGAACGGCTCCAACGGTATTGCCGTCGGTATGGCGACGAACATCCCGCCGCACAACCTGACCGAGCTGGCCGAGGCCATCTACTGGGCGCTGGACAATCACGAGGCGGACGAGGAGTCCACCCTCGCGGCCTGCATGGAACGGGTGAAGGGTCCGGACTTCCCGACCTCCGGTCTGATCGTCGGCACCCAGGGCATTCACGACGCGTACACCACCGGCCGCGGTTCGGTGCGCATGCGCGGCGTCGTGGAGATCGAGGAAGACAGCCGTGGTCGCACCACGATCGTCATCACCGAGCTGCCCTACCAGGTCAATACCGACAACTTCGTCAATGCCATCGCCGAGCAGGTGAAGGACGGCAAGATCGCGGGCGTCTCCGACATCCACGACGAGTCCTCCGACCGCGCCGGGCTGCGCATCGTGGTGACGGTCAAGCGCGACGCCATCGCCAAGGTCGTGCTGAACAACCTGTACAAGCACACCCAGTTGCAGACCTCCTTCGGCTGCAACATGCTCTCGATCGTCGATGGGGTGCCGCGCACGCTGCGCCTGGATCAGATGATCCGGCTGTACGTGAACCACCAGCTCGAAGTGATCATCCGGCGCACCAAGTACCTGCTGCGCAAGGCCGAGGAGCGGGCCCACATCCTGCGCGGTCTGGTCAAGGCGCTGGACAAGCTGGACGAGGTCATCGCCCTGATCCGCCGCTCGGCCGATACCGAGACCGCGCGCACCGGCTTGATGCGGTTGCTG
The DNA here is from genome assembly GCF_001612945.1 of Nocardia inohanensis NBRC 100128. GTDB lineage: Bacteria > Actinomycetota > Actinomycetes > Mycobacteriales > Mycobacteriaceae > Nocardia > Nocardia inohanensis. The sequence continues at coordinate 18,231 of NZ_BDBK01000015.1, read as the reverse complement.
GAGATCGACGAGATCCAGGCCACCGCCATCCTCGATATGCAGCTGCGCCGCCTCTCCGCGCTGGAGCGGCAGAAGATCATGGACGAGTTGGCCAAGATCGAGGCCGAGATCGCGGACCTGAAGGACATTCTGGCCAAGCCGGAACGCCAGCGCGCCATCGTCCGTGACGAATTGCGGGAGATCGTCGACAAGTACGGCGACGACCGGCGCACCAAGATCATCGCGGCTGACGGCGACGTGCAGGACGAGGACCTGATCGCACGCGAGGACGTGGTCGTCACCATCACCGAGACCGGCTACGCCAAGCGCACCAAGACCGATCTGTACCGGTCGCAGAAGCGCGGCGGCAAGGGCGTGCAGGGTGCGGGGCTGAAGCTGGACGACGTCGTGTCGCACTTCTTCGTCACCTCCACCCACGACTGGCTGCTCTTCTTCACCAACCTCGGCCGCGTCTACCGCGCCAAGGCGTACGAGCTGCCCGAGGCCATGCGCACCGCGCGCGGCCAGCACGTGGCGAACCTGCTGGCCTTCCAGCCGGACGAGAAGATCGCCCAGGTCATCCAGCTCAAGACCTACGAGGACGCGCCGTACCTGGTGCTGGCCACCCGCAAGGGCCTGGTCAAGAAGTCCAAGCTGACCGATTTCGACTCCAACCGCTCCGGCGGCATCGTCGCGGTGAACCTGCGCGATGGTGACGAATTGGTCGGCGCGGCACTGTGTTCGGCGGAGGACGACCTGCTGCTGGTCTCGGCGCACGGTCAGTCCATCCGCTTCTCCGCCAACGACGAGGTGCTGCGTCCCATGGGCCGCGCCACCTCCGGCGTGCAGGGCATGCGTTTCAATGCCGACGATGAACTGTTGTCGCTCAACGTGGTTCGCGACGAAGAGGGCATCTACCTGCTTGTCGCGACGGCGGGTGGGTACTCCAAACGCACGGCCATCGGCGAGTACACCGCCCAGGGTCGTGGCGGCAAGGGTGTATTGACCATTCAATACGACGAGAAACGTGGCAGTCTGGTCGGTGCGCTCATCGTCAACGACGAGGATGAGCTGTACGCGATCACCTCCGGCGGCGGTGTCATTCGCACCGCGGCGAATCAGGTTCGCAAAGCGGGACGCCAAACCAAGGGCGTGCGATTGATGAACCTGGGAGAAGGCGATACGTTGCTCGCGATCGCGCGTAACGCGGACGAGCCCGACCAGGTGGCCGAAGATGACACCAGCGGTTCGGCGAAGCAGTAGTTTCACCACAGCAGCGGCGGCACAAGGAATCGAAGGATTCACCATTGACCACGAATCAGCCGAATGACCAGCGCGGTCATGCCAATGGCGTGACCGAGAGAATCGCCCCGTCTCCGATTCCGCCGCGCCCCATCCCGCGGCCGGGCGCCGGTGAGGGCGGTGCGCCGCAATCTCCCGAAATGTCGGACCAGTCCGGTGATTTCGGACAGGCACCGCTGAGTGATCCGACCGAGGTGACCGCTCCCGAAGCGGCCGAACCCGCAGCGGGTTCGCCGTACCAGGAGGGCGGCTGGTCCCAGCTGCCGCAGCGGGAACCGCAATCCAACCTGTACCGGCCCGGCCAGGCCCCGACCACCGGCCGGCCCGGCGGCGTCGGCCTGAATGCCGGTGTCTCCAACGCGCGTACGACCGCCGACCTGGCGGCCAAGGCGGCGCGCAAGGAGGCCGCGATGGTGAAGTCCGTCGGTATCGACGGACCGACCCGCAGCATCGCGCGCCCGGAATTGGTGAAGGATCTGCCGGACCTGTCCGAGATCCGGCATCCGCTGCCGCCGCCGGAGCCCATTCCGGTGGCCGGTCCGGTGTCGCCGTCCGCCCCCGCGGCGGTGGCGGCCGCGGCGGCCACGGGTGAGCCGCTGCGCGCGACAGTCCAACTGCGCCATATCGATCCGTGGTCCACGCTGAAGGTGTCGCTGGTGATCAGCGTCGCCATGTTCTTCGTGTGGATGCTCGCGGTCGGCCTGCTGTACCTCGTGCTGGAAGGCATGGGTGTGTGGGAGCGGCTGAATTCCACGTTCACGGACATGGTTTCGGACAGCTCCTCCTCCGCGCTCATCGATGCCGGCACGGTCTTCGGTTATGCGGGTGTCATCGGTCTGATCAATGTGGTGCTTCTGACCGCGCTGTCGACCGTGGGCGTATTCGTCTACAACCAGTGCACCGACTTGGTCGGCGGCATTCAGGTAACCCTGGCCGACCCCGACTAGATCATTGCTTCCAACGCCCGGTCAGCAGCCCGCTGACCGGGCGTTTTGGTTATCGGCGCGCGGGTGCGGTAATCTTCTGCGCGGCCCGAGAGAAACACTCGAGCCGACGATGAGGGCCTATAGCTCAGGCGGTTAGAGCGCTTCGCTGATAACGAAGAGGTCGGAGGTTCAAGTCCTCCTAGGCCCACTCCCGAACATCACAGTAGGGTGGGATTCATGAAATTTCTCCTCACGATCGGCGTCGTCGCCGCGGTGATCTTCGGAATCAGCAAGCTTCGCCAGCGCAGTGACGCGGACCTCTGGCACGAGGTCACCACGCGCTGAATCCAGGCTTCCGGGTTCTCCCGGATCAGGGGCCTTAGCTCAATTGGCAGAGCACTGCCTTTGCAAGGCAGGGGTTAGGGGTTCGATTCCCCTAGGCTCCACTTCTTTCGGCTGTGACACGGAACATCACGCCGATTTCCCTCAGGATCTGCCCGTAAGGTGGCGATCATGGCCTCCACTGAGATCTCCGAACTCGTTCAGTCCGTGGTGGAGCCATACCTGCTCGGCGGTTCGCGCAAGTACAACCGGCGGGAAGTGTCGGAGCTGACCGGCATGCCGAATTCCATGACCCGGCGGCTATGGGTTTCGCTGGGTTTCCCGGCCGATCCGGATGACGATGCGCTCGAATACAGCGACTCCGATATCGAGGCCGCCAAGACCTTCAGCAAATTGCACGTACTCTCCTCCGCCGATATGCACCGGCAGACCACCGCGGCGCGCACGCTGGGCAGGTCGATGGCGCGGCTGGCCGAGTGGCAGGTGGATCTGGTGGCCGAGGAGATCCTGGATCGGATCGCCACCATCACCCGCGAGGATCCGGCGGCCGATCCCGAACAGGTGGCGCGCGAAGCCACCGAGGCGGTCATCAACGAATTCGAAGCGCTGCAACGGTATGCGTGGCGGCGGCACCTGGATGCCGCGCTGGCGCGGTCGCTGGACGAAGGCGCGGTCGCGGGGGACACCATCCGGTCGATGGCCATCGGATTCGCCGATATGGTCGGCTACACGCGACTCACCCGGCATTTGGAGCCGGACGAATTGTCCGCACTGCTGGAGGCTTTCGAGACGGCCACCAGCAATGCCATCGTCGCCAATGGCGGGTGGGTGATCAAGAACGTCGGTGACGAAGTCATGTTCGCGGCCAATACCGCCAAGGACGGCGCGCGCATCGCCCTCGCCGTGCAGGAGGCGGCGACCGCGTCGCACGGTGTCACCCAGGAACTTCGGGTCGGTTTGGCCTACGGCGAGGTGTTGCAGCGGTTCGGGGATCTGTACGGGTCGGTGGTGAATGTGGCCGCGCGGCTCACCGGTGTGGCGCGGCCGGGCACGGTGCTGGTGGACGACGGCGCGGCCGCGGCGATCGCCGATGATCCGGAGTTCGAGCTGCGGCATCTGGCGACCGTGCGGGTGAAGGGGATCAACCGGCTGCACGGGCATGTGTTGCGCCGCAATGTGATTCGCCCCCTGGTCTAGATATGGGGGCGGGCCTCGGCGAAGGGGGGGAGTTAGCCGAGGCCCGCGTAGGTCGGCCCGGGGGGGAGGGGCCGACGAAATCGATCCTACGCGACGAAGACCTTTTGTGTGGGCATCAGGGGTGGGCGTTCCAAGATTTTTTACCGGAAAAAGTGTCGTACCCCGGTGCGAGGATCTCCAGGTGACCGGAAGGCGTATGCGCGACGCGGAAACTGCATGACTTTTTTGCCGGAATTGGGCAATACTGGCCCATAGTGTCCGGTCTTGTTCGGCGTATTTTCGCAGTTCAGAGGCCATGCGTAGTTCGAAGCGATTGCGTAGTGAACCTACGAGACATCAGGAGAGTCATGCCCGACGCAATAGTCGCCGAGGGTCTGGTCAAGAAGTACGGCCGCTTGGTCGCCCTCGACGGACTCGATCTCAGTGTTCCGGAAGGAACAGTCACCGCCCTGCTCGGTCCGAACGGCGCGGGTAAGACCACCGCCGTCCGGGTCCTCACCACCCTGCTCATCCCGGACTCCGGCCGCGCCACCGTCGCCGGCGTGGACGTTCTGAAGGATCCGCAGCTGCTGCGTTCGCGCATCGGCACTTCCGGTCAGTACGCCGCCGTCGACGAATACCTCACGGGCTTCGAGAATTTGGAGATGGTCGGCCGCCTGTACCACATGGGCGTGGCGCGCTCGAAGGAACGCGCGCGCGAGCTGCTGGACCGCTTCCGGCTCTCCGATGCCGCCGACCGCCCGGTCAAGGGTTACTCCGGCGGTATGCGCCGGCGGCTCGACCTGGCCGGCGCGCTGGTCGCGAATCCGCCGGTGTTGTTCCTGGACGAACCCACCACCGGCCTGGATCCCCGTGCGCGGCTTGACCTCTGGGATGTGATCGAGGAGCTGGTCGCGGGCGGCACCACGCTGCTGCTCACCACCCAGTACCTGGAGGAGGCCGACCGGCTGGCCGATTCCATCGCCGTCATCGACCACGGCAAGGTCATCGCCGAGGGCACCTCCGACGAACTCAAGGCCATGGTCGGCGGCGACCGCATCGAACTCGTTGTGGACCATGTGGATTCGCTGCCCATTGCCCGGCAGGCGCTGGAAGGGCTGGCGCAGGGCGAGATTCGGCTGGAGCCGGGGCTGCGCCGGATCATCGTTCCCGTCAACGACGGTTCGCAGGCGCTGGTCGACGCGATCGGGCAGCTCACCAAACATGAAGTGTCCATTCACGATGTCGGCCTGCGCCGGCCCTCGCTCGACGATGTGTTCCTGTCGCTGACCGGGCACGAGGCCGAGGAGCTCGTGAACGGTTCCGGTAAGGGCGAATTGGCGAAGGAGGGGCAGCACCGATGAGTGCGACCATGGGGATCGCGACCAAACCGTCGCTGGGGCAACGCGCGGTCATGTTGGTCAACGACAGCCTGACCATTACCAAACGCAATGTCATCAAGATCAAGCGCGTGCCGGACGTGCTGATCTTCACCACGCTCTCGCCGATCATGTTCGTGCTGTTGTTCGCGTACGTGTTCGGCACGGCCATCGATGTGCCGGGGCTGGAGGGTGGTTATCGGGAGTTCTTGCTGCCCGGCATCTTCGCGCAGACCGTGGTGTTCGGCGGGACGTTCACCGGGCTCAGCCTGGCCGAGGATATGCAGAAGGGGATCATCGACCGGTTCCGGTCGCTACCCATGGAACCGGCGGCGGTGCTGATCGGCCGGACCGCGGCCGATGTGGTGATCAATGTCGTCAGCCTGGTGGTGATGTCGCTGGCGGGTCTGCTGGTCGGCTGGCGGATTCGGGGGTCGTTCCTGGACGCGGTGCTGGCGTATCTGCTGCTGTTGCTCTTCGCCTACGCGATCTCGTGGATCATGGCGGTCTTCGGTTTGATGGTGCGGGCACCGGAGGTCTTCAACAACGCGACCTTCATGGTGATCTTCCCGCTGACCTTCTTGGCGAACACCTTCGTGCCGCTGGACAAGCTGCCCGCGCCGTTGAAGCTGTTCGCGGAGTGGAATCCGGTGTCGGCGCTGACGCAGGCTTGCCGACAGCTGTTCGGCAATACCAGCTCTGCCTTCCCGCCCCCGGATACCTGGTCCATGCGGCATCCGGTGGCGACGACCCTCATGTGGGTCGTGGGCATCTTGGTGGTGTTCGTACCCCTGGCTGTGCGCCAGTACAAGCGTTCCGTCAGCCGCCGACCGAGCGGGGCGGGGGCCGAGCCCCCGGACCTCCTCAGTGAGCCGCTGACAAACTCGGTGCGGAACCGTTGCGCGAGTATCCGAGGCGCGGCGGTTCCGCTGCCGGGGCGGAGGGTTGCGGCCGGCGACCCACGAAGATCGCTACCACCGCACCCACCGCCGCCACCAGAGCCGCCGCGATTGTCCATTTACGAAATGTCCCCAGCTCCATCCGACCACTGTGACACAGCAATGGATTTCGCGCATCAACCGTCAGCTACTCGACGGTAACGCTCTTGGCCAGGTTGCGCGGCTTGTCCACATCGCGGCCCAGGGCGATGGCGGTGTGATACGCCAGCAGCTGGAGCGGAATGGTCAGGATGATGGGATCGAGTTCGGTGCCGACCTTCGGCACTCGAATCACCGCATCCGCCAGACCATCCGGGATATCGGCGTTGGTGACCGCGATGACCGGCCCGCCGCGCGCCTTGATCTGCTCGATGGTGGTGATGTTCTTGGCCAGTAGTTCGTCATCGGGCACCAGCACCACGCTGGGCATTTCCGGATCGATCAGGGCGAGCGGGCCGTGCTTGAGTTCGGAGCCCTGGTACGCCTCGGCGTGAATGTAGGAGATCTCCTTCAGCTTCTGCGCGCCCTCGCGGGCCACCGGCCACATCCGGACCCGGCCGATGAAGAACATGCTGCGCGCCTTGGCATATCGGGCCGCGACATCCGCGATGGTCTTCTCGTCGGCGAGCACCGCCTCGATGGCATCGGGGAGCGCGCGCAGGCCGTTCACGATGCGCTCGCCCGAGGCGGCCGACAGGTCCCGCACCCGGCCCAGCAGCAGCGCCAGCATGGCGAACGAGACGGTCATATTGGTGAGCGCCTTGGTCGAGGCGACCGAGACCTCCGGTCCGGCGTGCAGGAACACCCCCGCCCCGCATTCGCGGGCGATGGCGCTGCCGACCACATTCACCGCACCGATGACCCGGCCGCCCTTGCGCTGCAATTCCTGAACGGCCGCAAGGGTATCCAGGGTCTCGCCGGACTGGCTGATGGCGATGTACAGGGCATCCGGATCGACCACCGGATTGCGGTAGCGGAACTCCGAGGCCGGTTCGGCGGTGGCGGGGATGCGCGCCAGCTCCTCGATCAGCTGCGCGCCGAGCTGGCCGGCGTAATAGGCCGAGCCGCAGCCCAGGAACACCACCTTGGTGATGCCGCGCAGTTCGCGCGCGTCCATGTTCAGTCCGCCCAGCACGGCGGTGGCGAAGCGTTCGTCCAGGCGGCCGCGCAGGGCCCGGCGCACCGCCTCGGATTGTTCGGCCATCTCCTTGGCCATGAAGTCGGGGTAGCCGCCGAGCGCGTAGTCCTCGGCCGCCATCGCGATGGTGGTCGGGATCTTGTCGGTGCGGCGCGCCTCGAGTCCCAGTGTGCTGGTGCGGAATTCGCCCGCGCGCACGGTGGCGAGCTCGCCGTCGTCGAGGAAGACCACGCGCTGGGTGTGGTGCACGAGCGCGGCCACATCGGAGGCGACGAACATCTCGCCGTCGCCGACGCCGAGCACGATGGGGGAGCCGTTGCGGGCCACCACCAGTTCGTCGGGGCGGCGGGCGTCCAGCACCAGCAGGCCGTAGGTGCCCTGCACCCGGTACAGCGCGGTGCGGACGGCGTCTTCCAGGGATTCGGCGTCGTCGAGCGCGGCGGCGATCAGGTGCGCGATGGCCTCAGTGTCGGTGTCGGAGAGGAACTCCACCCCGGCCGCGGTGAGTTCGGCGCGGAGTTGTTCGGCGTTCTCCACGATGCCGTTGTGCACCACGGCGATCCGGCCGGAGCCGTCGGTGTGCGGGTGCGCGTTGGCGTCGCTGGGTTCACCGTGGGTGGCCCAGCGGGTGTGCGCGATGCCGACATTGCCGCGCAGGCGGGCGCCCTCGGCGTCGACGCGATTGCGCAGATCCTGGACCCGGCCCTGGGTTTTGGTGATGCGCAGCCGGCCGCGATGCGGGATGGCCAGGCCCGCCGAGTCGTAGCCGCGGTACTCGAGCCGGTGCAGGCCCTCCAATAGGACCGGAACAGCATCCCGATGCCCGATGTATCCGACGATTCCACACATTGCGGGACGGACTCCTCACCCGTAGACGATGCGACGCAGTTGGCGTTCGGTGAATTCGGGGGACGCGACCGGGCGGTGAGCCAGCTCTTCGGCGATCCGCTGCCAGATCTCGGCATTACGGAGCTGACGACCCTGTAGTTCGGCATGTCTGCGGCGCACGAACTGCTCGGCGGTCTCGTCGAAGTACCCGACGATGTCTGCGACCACCCGGGCCGCGACCGCACCGGGTAAACCCGTGGAGGCCGCGACATGGCGGACCAGATCGACCGGAACCCCGTCATTCACCCGACCGAGCCTGCCTTGCCGACGCGGTTTCGACAACTTGCGTGCCCGAATTCGGGCAGAGAATCACACGCCTTCGCCGCTCCGCGTCTTCGGGCGGGACTCGAGCGCCCCCATCGGCCGCAAGCGGTCGATCCGGTGGCGGGTTCGCCCGTCCCCGACGAGTTACCCGGCTCGGCGCGAAATCGCAGTCACCTTCGCGAACGTTCCCTGGCCTGCCGTCGGCTTCGTGCCGGGCAGCAACACCTAGGCTGGTGCGCGTGACCTCACCGAATCAGACCGCCGTGGCCACGTTGCACACCAACCATGGCGACATCAAGATCTCGCTCTTCGGTAACCACGCTCCCGCCACCGTCCGGAATTTCCTGGGCCTGGCCGACGGCACCGCGCCGTACACCAAGCAGAACGCGTCGGGCACCGATTCGGGACCGTTCTACGACGGCAGCACCTTTCACCGGGTGATCGAGGGATTCGTCATCCAGGGCGGCGATCCGACCGGGAGCGGGCGGGGCGGGCCGGGGTACGAGTTCAAGGACGAGTTCCATCCGGAGCTGCGGTTCGATCGGCCGTACCTGCTGGCCATGGCGAACGCGGGGCCGGCGACGAACGGTTCGCAGTTCTTCATCACCCTCGCGCCGCAGCCGACGCTGAATCGCAAGCACACCATTTTCGGTGAGGTCATCGACCCGGACTCGCGCAAGGTGGTGGACGAGATCGGCGCGGTCGCGGTGGATCGCAACGACCGCCCCAAGGACGAGGTCGTGATCTCCGGGATCACCATCTCCTGAATCCGGCCCGACGCGAAGAGAACTCACATGGATCAGTACCAGCCCGCACCGACCTGTTTCAGACATCCGGACCGGCCCACCGGCCTGGCCTGTACCCGGTGCGGGCGTCCGTCCTGCCCCGAATGCCTCACCGCCGCCGCGGTCGGGCAGCACTGCGTGGAGTGTTATCAACAGGGCCGCGACCAGGTCCGGCCGGTGCGCAACGCGGCGGGGGTGGCCACCGGGCAGCAGCGGCCGCAGCCGTATGTGACCTGGGCGCTCATCGCGATCAATGTGCTGGTCTTCGCCGTCACGGCGGTGCAGGCGCACAGCGTGATGGACAACCAGCGTTCACAGCTGTTCTTCGACTGGGTGCTGATCCCCGGATTCGTCGGCGAGGGCGAGTGGTGGCGGGCCGTCGGATCCGGCTTCCTGCACTACGGCATCCTGCACCTGGCCGTGAACATGTTCGCGCTGTACGTGCTCGGCCCCTACTGCGAGATCGCGCTGGGCCGGGTGCGTTTCCTGGCCGTGTATCTGGTGTCGCTGCTGGGCGGTTCGGCCGCGACGGTGCTGTTCTCGTCCGAGCTGACCGCTTCGGCGGGCGCGTCGGGGGCGATCTACGGGTTGTTCGGCGCGGTCGCCATCGTCATGTTGCGGACGCGGCAGAACCTCACCCAGATCCTGGTACTCCTGTTGATAAACCTGGTGATCACGTTCTCGGTGCCGGGCATCTCCATCTGGGGACACCTGGGCGGATTGCTCGCCGGCACCGTCGCAACCGTCGGGATTCTCTACCTGCCGACCTGGTTGAAGGCCCGTGACCTGCGCACGGCTTCGATCATCGGCTGGGTGACGGTCGCGACGGTAGCGCTGATCGAGGTCCTGCTGATCGTGCTGACGGCCCCGACCGGGGTTGTGTATTAACCGAGATGGGCGCGGAGCGTGTCGAGGACTTCCTCGGGGCGCTCGCCCAGATCCCACCGCCCGAAGACGATGAGCTTCTCATCCCCGTCGTGGTTCAAATCCAGCTCCAGCATCGGCGTCTTGCGGCCGAGGCGGCGGTAGTAGACCACGCGGGCGCGCAGCACCTGCTGCGCGGAGTACCGCTGCGGCCCGGACACCCCGCCGATCACCAGCGGCTGCGGGGTCCCGGGTTCGATGGACAGGCGCGGCCGCTGCCGGAATCCCATTCCGGCCGATACCAGCAGGCCCAGCGCGGCCAGGCCGATCAGTACCTTGCCGGCGCCGTCATCGGTGATCACCGCCGCACCGGCCAGAATCACGCCGCCGACCGCGCACGCGATCAAGGCGGCGGGGGGTGTGGACCACGCGAGTCGGGAGTCGGTCGAAGTCACTGTCCCCACTCCGTCCTCGAGTTGTCCACAAGGTCATCCACAGGTGTGTATGAATAACAATGATGTAAGGCACTCATCGCCAGCGCATGGTCATGATCAGACCGACCACCATGAGGCCGAATCCGATCAAGAAGTTCCACGCGCCGAGATCGTTCATCCAGGTGATGTGCTCCGCGGCCAGGTAGTAGACCAGCAGCCAGGCCAGGCCCGCGAGCATGAAGCCCAGCATGATGGTGACGTACCAGACCGGCGACGGACCGGCCGCTTTGACGCGCACCGGAGTGCGGCTAGCCGGGTTGATCGTGTAATCGGTCTTCTTCCGGACCTTCGACTTGGGCATGGCTCCTCCGCCTCTCCGGGACTTCAGCGCATGGCTGAGTGCCGTCGACATTCTTGCATGCGTGCCGGCGGTGGCTGCCGACCCGATTCTGGGCGTGGCCCAGGAGTTACCCCGAGCGTCGCGAAATCAGTTGTCACGGCCGCCTACGCTCACGGTAGTTACTCCACATAGTAGGTATTGCCCGGGACTCTCGCGTGCCCGCCCATTAGTCTCGGTGTATGCGTGTACTGGTCGTCGACAACTACGACAGCTTCGTGTTCAACCTGGTCCAGTATCTCGGACAGCTCGGGGCCGAAGCCGTGGTCTGGCGTAATGACGATGCGCGGCTCGCGGACGTGGATCAGGTCGTCCAGGACTTCGACGGGGTGTTGATCAGCCCGGGACCGGGTTCGCCGGATCGGGCGGGGCGCAGTATCGATCTGGTGCATGCCGCCGCGCGGCATGAAACGCCGCTGCTGGGTGTGTGCCTGGGGCATCAGGCGATCGGGGAGGCGTTCGGCGCGACCGTGACTCGGGCGCCCGAGCTGCTACACGGCAAGACCAGCGAGGTCTTCCACATCGGAGCGGGCGTGCTGGCGGGTCTACCGGATCCGTTCACCGCCACCCGCTATCACTCGCTGACCGTGGTCGAGGAGACCATGCCGCCGGAGCTGGAGGTGCTGGGGCGCACCGAATCCGGCATCGTGATGGCGCTGCGGCACCGCACGCTGCCGATCCACGGGGTGCAGTTCCATCCCGAATCGGTGCTGACCCAGGGCGGGCACCGGATGCTCGCCAACTGGCTGGGCGTGTGCGGGGAACGGCCCGCCGAGGGCCTGGTGCAGACGCTCGAGGCGGAGGTCGCGGCGCTGGTATGAGCGAATCGGCGCGGCCGCGCGTGCTGCTGTCGGTGGCGGTCAGCGTCGACGGTTATATCGACGATGCGTCGCCGGATCGGTTATTGCTCTCCAACGCGGCCGATTTCGATCGCGTGGACGCCCTGCGCGCCGACTCCGACGCGGTGCTCATCGGGGCGGAGACGCTGCGCCGGGACAATCCGCGGCTGCTGGTGAACAGCGCGGATCGGCGTTTGCGGCGGGTCGCGGACGGTAAACCCGCGTATCCGCTGCGGGTGATCGTCACCGCGCGCGGGGATCTGGATACCGGGCTGAAGTTCTGGCACAGCGGCGGCGAAAGACTGGTCTACACCACTGATTCCGGGGCGGCGAAGCTCGGTGACTCACTCGCCGGGCTGGCGGATGTCGTATCGCTGGGCGCGGCAATAGATTTCGGTGAACTCCTCGACGACCTCGGGAAACGTGATGTCGAACGGCTAATGGTGGAAGGCGGGGGATCCATTCACACCGCTTTCCTGTCTGCCGGGCTGGCCGACGAGATACGCATGGCGATAGCGCCTTTGGTCGTCGGCGACCCGGCCGCCCCGCGCTTCCTGGGTCCCTCGGATTTCCCCGGCGGCCCCAACCACCGGATGCACCTGGCCGATGTCAGCCGGATCGGCGACATCGCACTGCTGCGCTATCTGCCGAAGGAGGAGTCGGATGTCTGACGAATTGCGTTCGGACCGCGGCTGGATGCGGCATGCCATCGGGTTGGCGCGCCTGTGCCCGCCGAGCGAGACCGCCTTCTCGGTGGGCGCAGTGATCGTCGGCGCGGACGGCGTGGAGATCATCCACGGCTGGTCGCGCGAGACCGACGAGAAGGTGCATGCCGAGGAATCGGCGCTGAACAAGCTCGCGCCGAACGATCCGCGCCTGCCGCACGCCACCATCTACAGCACCCTGGAGCCTTGTTCGCGGCGCGCGAGTCAGGACCGTTCGCCGTGCACGGATCGCATCTTGCAGGCGGGTATTCGCCGCGTGGTCATCGCCTGGCGGGAGCCGGGCACCTTCGTCGACAACTGCGAAGGCGTGGAGCGACTGCGGGACCACGGCGTCGAGGTCGTCGAACTCCCGGACCTCGCCGACGAGGCCATGTCGATGAATCGGCATCTGCGGCTCTGAAAGACGAAAGCCGCACTCCCGGTGGGAAGTGCGGCTCCGACGGCTACCGGTAACCGATCACGGCGGACCGAGCGACAGCACGCCGGTGGTGATGGTGACCGTCTGCGTCTTGCCGATGGACGATCCCGCCGTCGGCTGCTGGCTCACGATCCGCCCGACCTCGCCGGTGTTCAGCGTGTTCTGCTGCGCCTGGGTGATCTGCCCGTTCCAGCCCTTCTGCCGCAACGCGTCCGCGGCCTGCGAGGGGGTCAGCCCGATCAGGCTGGGCATGGTGATCTGATCACCGGTGGAGACCTGCACGGTCACCGTGGAACCCTTGTCCGCCATCGTCCCCGCCGCCGGATTGGTGGCGATGACGGTGCCCTTGGCCTGCGAGTTCGGTACTTCCTGGATGCTCACCTTGAACCCGGAGCTGTCGACCAGGTTCGGTTGCGCCACATCGATGTTCTGCCCCACCACATCCGGCACCCGGACCTTCTCCGGCCCGGAGCCGAGGGTGATGGTGACCTGCCCGCCGGCGTCGGTCTTCTGGCCCTCACCCGGGATCTGGGTGGTGACCTTGTCCTTGTCCTCGGCGCTGGAGGCTTCGCGCTTCACGTCCGGATTCATTTGCAGGCCGATCGAATTCAGCTTCTGCTCGGCCTGTTGCTGGCTGAGTCCGGCCAGCCGCGGCACCACGACCTGGGCGGGGCCGGTGGAGACCTGGAGGGTGACCGTCTGTCCCTTGTCGATGCGGGAGCCGCCGAGCGGCTGGGTGGCGATCACATTGCCCGCCGCCACTTTGCTGTCCGGTTTCTCCTGGATAGCCACGCTGAAGCCGGCCTTCTCCAGATCCCGTTGCGCCAGTGCGGAATTCTTGTTGGCCAGCTCGGGCACCGTCACCTGGTCGGGGCTGGCGCCGGGGCCGACCAGCACCCACAGCAGGGCCGCGATCAAGGCCACGGCCGCGGCCGCTCCGCCCGCGATCAGCACCGTGCGCCGGGAGCGCTCGGGTTCGACGAGCTCCTGTTCGGTGGTGTCGTCGCGGCGTTCGATGGTGCGGTAGCTGCGCGGCGGCGGCAGATCGTCGTCGAGGAAGTCGTTGCGGTCCTGATCGCTCATCACGATGGGCGCGGTGGGCTTCTGCCCGCCCAGCACCCGGATCAGGTCGGCGCGCATCTCGGCCGCGGTCTGATACCGATTGGCCGGGTTCTTGCTCATGGCCTTGAGCACGACCGAATCGAGTTCGCGCGGCACCGTGGGATGCACGTGCGAGGGCAGCCGCGGATCCTCCCGGACGTGCTGGTAGGCGACCGCGACCGGGGAATCACCGGTGAAAGGCGGTTCGCCGGTGAGGATTTCGTAGAGCACGCAGCCGACCGAGTACACGTCCGAGCGCGCGTCGACCTGCTCGCCGCGCGCCTGCTCGGGGGAGAGGTACTGGGCGGTGCCGATGACGGCCGCGGTCTGGGTCATCGGATTGGAGCTGTCGGCGATGGCCCGGGCGATGCCGAAGTCCATCACCTTCACCGCGCCCGCGCGATTGATCATGATGTTGGCGGGCTTCATATCCCGGTGCACGATGCCGTTGCGGTGCGAGAAGTCCAGCGCCGCACAGACATCGGCGATGATCTCCATGGCCCGGCGGGGCGCCATCGGCCCCTTGCCACGCACGATATCGCGCAGCGTGTCGCCGTCCACGTACTCCATCACGATGTACGGCAGCGGCCCGCCGTCGACCTCGGCCTCGCCGGTGTCGTAGACGGCCACGATGGCCGGATGGTTCAGCGCCGCCGCGTTCTGCGCCTCGCGTTTGAAGCGCAGATAGAACGTGGGGTCCCGGGCCAGATCCGCGCGCAGCACCTTGATCGCCACATCGCGGCCGAGCCGCAGATCGCGCGCCTTGTGCACCTCGGACATACCGCCGAACCCGATGATCTCACCCAGCTCATAGCGAGACGAGAGATTCTTCGGGGTCGTCATGGCAGTCCTTGCTCGGGCAGGGGCAGTGAGTTATTGCTCTGACCACGTATTCCGGCTCCCCCCGGGAAGGGGAAGGTCGGTATCTCGATTGTGGGCCGCACGGGCTTGGTGGTCGACGCCGCCCCGGCCGTGGTGGTCGGCTCCACCGGTTTGGTGGTCTTGGGGACGGTGGTCGACGGCTTGGTGGTGGGCGGCTGCGTGGTCGGCGGCACCGTGGTGGTCGGCGGCTCGTAGGTGGTGGTCGGCGGCTCGTAGGTGGGCGGCACCACCGGTTTCTCCCACGTGGTGGTGGGCGGCGGGGTGGTCGTGGTGGAGGGCACCACCGGCGGCACCACGACGGCGCTGGTCTTGGTGGCCGGCGGCGTCTCGGTGGTATTGCTCGACAGCAGTACGAAAGCGGCTGCGGCGCCGAGGATCAGCGCGCCCACCCCGAGACCAGCGACGGCCTTCTGATTGTTGGTGAACCGGCCGCCGCCCTCGTCGCCGGCGAACGGCGTGATGGTGGTGGGGCCGACCGGGTGCTGTGCCCCGGACAACATGACGGTCTGTCCCTCACCGGCGCCCGGCGGCGGCCCGGACTGCCGCATGGGCTGCGGCGGGGTGGGATAGCGCGTGGTGGCCTGATCGGACCGCATGCCCGGAATGATCATGGTGGGTCCGGGCGGCAGCACCCGGGTGGCGCCGGTGGGCGGCACCGCCGGAATTCCGCCGGGCGGGGTCGGTCTGCGCCCCGAGCGCACCGCGGCCACCGCATCGGCGAACTCGCCGCCGTTGGTGTAGCGCTGCGCCGGATCCTTGGCCATGGTGATCTCGATCAGCTCGCGCACGTTCGGCGGCAGATCCGAGGGCAGCGGCGGCGGGGTGTCGCGCACATGCTTCATCGCCACCGTCAGCGCGCCGTCGCCGGTGAACGGCCGGGCGCCCGAAAGCGCTTCGTAGCCGACCACTCCCAGCGAATACACGTCCGAGGCCGCGGTCGCGTCCTCACCGGTGGCCTGCTCGGGCGCGATGTACTGGGCGGTGCCCATCACCATGCCGGTCTTGGTCACCGGGGAGGCGTCCACCGCCTTGGCGATGCCGAAGTCGGTGATCTTCACCTGACCGGTCGGCGTCACGAGGATATTGCCGGGCTTCACATCTCGATGCACCACGCCCGCGGCGTGCGCCACCTGTAGCGCCCGCCCGGTCTGCTCCAGCATGTCCAGGCCCTGCATGACCGAGAGCCGGTTCAACCGGTTCAGCACCGCGTTCAGCGGTTCGCCCTGCACCAATTCCATGACCAGATAGGCGGTTTCGCCGCCGGACGGATCCATGGTCTCGCCGTAGTCGTAGATCCCCGCGATACCGGGGTGATTGAGCTGCGCCGTCGTCCGCGCCTCGGTCCGGAACCGATGCCGGAAGGTCGGATCCGCGGAGAACTCCGCCTTGAGCACCTTCACCGCGACCCGGCGATCGAGCCGGGTGTCGAGCGCTTCCCAGACCTGACCCATGCCGCCGGTGGCGATCAGCCGCTGTAGCCGGTACCGGTCCGCGATCATCGCAC
This sequence comes from Nocardia inohanensis NBRC 100128, assembly GCF_001612945.1. Classification (GTDB taxonomy): domain Bacteria; phylum Actinomycetota; class Actinomycetes; order Mycobacteriales; family Mycobacteriaceae; genus Nocardia; species Nocardia inohanensis. Next base: position 1,950 of record NZ_BDBK01000015.1, on the reverse strand, counting down.
CGTTGTTCAGCATTCGAGTCCCCGTCTACCTTGCACCTTCATGTCGTTCAGCCCCCCAGTCCGGCATCGAGCACCGCGCGCGCGACCGGCGCGGCCACCGAGCCACCGGTGGCGGCCAGCGCCCGGTCACCGCCGTTCTCGACGATGACCGCGATCGCGATCTTCGGGTTCTGTGCCGGCGCGAAGGCGATGTACCAGGCGTGCGGCGGGGTGTTGCGCGGGTCCGAACCATGTTCGGCGGTCCCGGTTTTCGATGCGATCTGGTAGGAGCGCGGCGCCGTGCCGCCCTGCGTGTTCTTCTCCGATTCGATCATCAGCGCGGTCAGCTGGGACGCGACCTGGGCACTGACCGCCTGCCCGACCGACATCGGCTTGACGGTCTCGAGCGTGCTCAGATCCGGCGCCGTCAGCTGATCCACCAGGTGCGGTTGCATCCGCACCCCGCCATTGGCCACGGTGGCCGCGATGACCGCGTTGTCCAGCGGCGTGATGGCCACATCGCGCTGTCCGATGCTGCTCTGCCCGAGCGCGGCATTGTCCCCGATGGTGCCGACGGTGCTGTTGGCCCAGGGAATCGGAATGGACGGATGCTCGCCGATGCCGAACGCGGCCGCCTCGTCCTTGAGTTTCGCGGCCCCCACCTTGATACCGAGGTCCACGAAAGCGGTGTTACACGAGTACTTGAACGCGTCGGTCAGCGCAGCGGTGGGCGCGTCGCCCGGGCCGCAGTGGCTGCCGTTGTAATTCTCCAGCGTGGTCTCGGTGCCCGGCAGCGTGGTGCGCGGCGCGGCATTGAGCTGATCCTCCGGCTTGGCGATGCCATTGGAGAGCGCGGCCGCGGTCACCACCACCTTGAAGGTCGAGCCGGGCGGATAGGTCCGCGACACAGCGCGATTCATCATCGGCTCGTTGGGGTCGTTGGCCAGCGAGGTGTAGGCGTTCTTCTCGGTGGCGGCATCGTGGCTGGCCAGCAGGTTCGGATCGTAGGACGGCGTGGACACCATGGTCAGGATGCGCCCGGTGCTCGGCTCGATGGCCACCACCGAACCGGTGTAACCCTTGGCGGTCAGCTGCTCGTAGGCGACCTTCTGCATGACCGGGTTGATGGTGGTGATCACGTTGCCGCCGCGCGGATCCCGGCCCGAGATCATATCGATCAGCCGCCGCCCGAACAGCTGATTGTCGGAGCCGTTGAGCACCGAGTCCTCGGCCCGTTCGATGCCGTTGCTGCCGTAGTTCATCGAGTAGAAGCCGGTGACGTTCGCGTAGGCGAACGGATCGGTCGGGTAGGTGCGCAGGTACTTGTAGCGGTCGTCGGTCTCGACCGAACTCGCGAGCACCGTGCCCTGCGCGGAGATCTGGCCGCGCTGGCGGGCGTACTCGTCCAGCAGCACCCGCCGGTTGCGGGAGTCGCTGCGCAGTTCGTCGGCCTTGTAGACCTGGACGTAGGTGGCATTGGCGAGCAGGGCGACGACCATCACCATGACGGCCATGGCTACGCGGCGCAGCGGTGTGTTCACGCGGCTCCCCCCTTGGGTCGGCGCACGAGTTCGGTGGGCGCGTCGGCGATCGGCTCCGCCACCCGCTTGCGGGCCGGGATCGGCGCGCGGGCCGCATCCGAGATCTTGATCAGCAGGGCCAGCAGCGCGTAGTTGGCCAGCAGCGACGAACCACCGTAGGAGACGAAGGGAGTGGTGAGACCGGTCAGCGGGATCAGTTTGGTGACGCCGCCGACCACCACGAACAATTGGATGGCGATGGTGAAGGCCAGGCCCGCGGCCAACAGCTTGCCGAAGCTGTCGCGAATGGCCAGTGCGGTGCGCAGCCCGCGCACCACGAAGATGGTGAAGAGCATGAGCACGGCGGCCAGCCCGATCAGGCCCAGCTCCTCGCCGATGGTGGTGATGATGAAGTCGGTCTTGGCGAACGGCACCTGCGAGGGCCGCCCGG
>NZ_BDBK01000014.1 GCF_001612945.1 Nocardia inohanensis NBRC 100128 | reverse complement strand
AATCCGCCTGTCGCCAAACCGAACAGCGACTGCGAGATCTGATAGCCGGTGTTGTTGAAGTCGTCGAACGGGTGCAGCCAGGTCTCCACGCGCACCCGCACGTGCCCGAACAGCTGGTACGCGAAGACGAATCCGATACCGAGCAGCACCAGCCCGATGGCCACCCAGCCCACCCGCTCGGTGGCGATGTACAGCATCACCAGCACGGTGGCGAAGATGAGCAGCGAGGTGCCGAGATCCTTCTCCAGCACCAGCACGCCGACGCAGACCACCCAGACCGCCAGGATCGGGCCCATATCGCGGGCGCGCGGCAACTCCAGGCCGAACACGTGCTTGCCGGCCGCGGTGAACAGATCGCGCTTGGCGACCAGCACCCCCGCGAAGAAGATGATCAGCAGGATCTTCGCGAACTCACCCGGCTGAACGCTGAAGCCCGGCAGGCGAATCCAGATCTTGGCGCCGTTCACCTCGGAGAACCGGCTGGGCAGCAGCGCGGGCAGCGCCAATGCCACCAGCCCGCCCAGGCCGAGCGTGTAGGCGTAGCGGGCCAGCGTCCGGTAGTCACGCAGCACGATCAAGAGCCCCATGAAAACCACCATCCCCAACCCCGTCCACAGCACCTGCTGGTTCGCGTCGGGGGAGGGGATGGGCTTGGAGGCGAAGATCGCATCCTGCTTCTCGGCCAGGTCCAGGCGATGGATCAGCACCAGCCCGAGTCCGTTGAGCAGGGCCACGATCGGTAGTAGGAGCGGGTCCGCGAAGGGTGCGAACCGCCGCACCGCCAGATGCGCCACCCCGAACAACGCCAGATAGGCCGCGCCGAGTTTGGCGATGTCCCAGGTGATGGATTGTTCCTGGCTGGCCTCCACCAGCACCAGCGACACCGTGGTGATCAGCGCCGCCAAACCCAGCAGCAGCAGTTCCACGTTCCGCCGGGTGGACGGCGGTGGCGCGGGAGCGAATCCGCCCGGGGGACTGGGAAAAGCCCCAGCGGACGGTGGTGGCGGGGCGGACATCAGTCCGTCCACCTACAGTTCTGCCCCGGGGTCTGCGGTGCGGTCGTGCTGGTGACCGGCGGGGTGGGCTGGTCGGACTTGGCCGGAGACAGCGGCTTCTCACCCCCGGGCGCGGCGGCGGTGGTGGGTGCGGCGGTGGTCGGCGCGGCCGGCGTGGTGGTGGCGCCGGGCTGAGCCGGATCGGTGCCGGGGGGCGGGGGAGTGGTGGCGGGCTGCTGCGCGGGCTGCTTCTCGCAGGCGGGCAGCAGTTCCTTCTCGGCGAGCGCGCGCATCTGCTTGACGGCTTCCTCGCGTGAGCCCGGCGGCAGGCCCTTGTCGACCGAATCCCGGCCGCTGGGGCGCAGATCGGTGAGCTTCAGCTCGGCGCAGCCGGACGGGAAGGAGGTACCGGGGGCGGCCAGGGTGAGTTCACCGGTCTTGGTGACGCAACCGATCTGATCGACGTCGCGGATCGAATAACCCAGGACCGAACCGGGCAGTCCGCGCAGTATCACGACCTTGCTGCCTTCGGCGCCCACGTAATAGTTGCTGCGAATCATGTTGTAGCCGACCGTCAATCCCGCGCCGATGGCCACCAGCAGCGCCACCGACAGTGCGATCCAGCGCACCTTGTGACTCTTCTTGGGCGGTTCGGGCTCGGCCTGCTGCACCTGTCTACGGGGTGCGGCGCGCGGCGGGCGCATGGCGGCGGCCCGGCCGGCGGCGGTGTTCGGTGGCGGCGTGTCCTCGTCCTCGCCGGAGGCCGCGCCCGCCACGATCGGATGCGATTGCCCGTAATCCAGATCGATGACATCGGCGACGACGACGGTGACATTGTCGGGACCGCCACTGCGCAAAGCCAATTCGATGAGCCGGTCCGCCGACTCGTCGGTGCTGCCCTCGCGCAGGGTGTTGGCGATGGTCTCGTCGCTCACCACATCGGAGAGGCCGTCCGAGCAGAGCAGATACCGGTCCCCGGCGCGAGCCTCGCGCACGACCAGGGTCGGCTCGATCTCGTTGCCGGTGAGCGCGCGCATGATCAGCGAGCGCTGCGGATGGGTATGGGCCTGCTCCGGGGTGATGCGCCCCTCGTCGACCAGCGACTGCACGAAGGTGTCGTCGCGGGTGATCTGGGTGAGCTCGCCGTTGCGGAGCATGTAGGCGCGGGAGTCGCCGATATGCGCCAGGCCGAGTTTGCGGCCCGCGAACAGGATGGCGGTGAGCGTGGTGCCCATGCCGTCGAGTTCCGGTTCCTCCTCGACCTGATCGGCGATGGACGCATTGCCTTCGTGCACAGCGCGATCCAGCTTGCCGAGCAGATCGTCGCCCGGTTCGTCGTCGTCGAGGTGCGCGAGGGCGGCGATCATCAATTGCGAGGCGACTTCACCGGCGGCGTGGCCGCCCATGCCGTCCGCGAGCGCGAGCAGTCGCGCACCGGCGTAGACGGAGTCCTCGTTGTTGGCTCGGACGAGACCGCGGTCGCTACGTGCGGCGTAGCGCAGAACAAGTGTCACGATCGCAGCTCGATCACTGTCTTACCGACACGGACAGGGGTACCGAGCGGAACTCGGACCGGGGTGGTGACCTTCGACCGGTCGAGGTAGGTCCCATTGGTGGAACCGAGATCCTCGACATACCAATCTTCCCCGCGCGGCGACAGACGCGCGTGGCGGGTGGATGCGTAGTCGTCGGTGAGGACCAGTGTGGAGTCGTCCGCGCGCCCGATCAGCACCGGCTGCGAGCCGAGTGAGATGCGAGTGCCGGCGAGTGAACCCTGAGTCACCACGAGATATTTGGCGCCCTTCTGGCCCCGGCGGAACGATGGGAGCACCGCGGAACCGCCTGCGGCCCGTGGCGCGACCCGGAGACCGGAGGCCGCGTAGATATCGCTGCGCAGGGTACGGAGCACCGCCCACACGAACAGCCACAGCAGCAGCAGGAACCCCGCGCGTGTCAGTTGCAGGATCAATCCCTGCACGGTGCTCCACCTCCTGTTGGACCGTGTCGTAGGTACGGCTCGCCGACCCCCAACCGGTGTTGTGCTCGGGTTTCCGCCGCGGGTATTGGCAGCATCATAGGGCCGACGACCGGTTGCGATCACGATACGACCGAGTAATTGTCAGCCATATCGTGACCTGCATCGCGAGCTTACGGGATCAGACGATCCGGATCAGGATCTCGGAATGCCCGGCGCGGATGACATCGCCGTCGGCGAGCTGCCAATCCTGGACGGGTGACCCGTTGACCAGCGTGCCATTGGTCGAACCGAGGTCCGAGAGCATCGCGGTCTGACCGTCCCAGCGAACTTCGATGTGCCGCCGGGAAACCCCGGTATCGGGCAGGCGGAAGTGCGCGTCCTGGCCGCGGCCGATGATGTTGGAACCCTCGCGCAGCTGATACGTCCGGCCGGAGCCGTCGTCGAGTTGCAGCGTGGCCGAGTAGCTGGAACCGGCGGGCGCGTAGCCCCCGGCCGGCTGGCCGTAGCCCGGCTGCTGGGCGTAGCCCTGATCGTCGGCGTAGCCGCCCTGATCCGGGTACTGGCCGTAGCCCTGCTGGCCGTAACCCTGTTGATCGGCGTAGCCCTGGTCGTACCCGGGCTGCTGCTGGCCGTAGCCGCCGCCCGGCTGGCCGTACCCCGGGTCGGCGTAGCCCGGATCGGCATAACCCTGCTGGCCGTAACCCTGTTGATCGGCGTAGCCCTGGTCGTACCCCGGCTGCTGCTGGCCGTAGCCCTGCTGCCCACCACGGCCCGCCGGTGGCGGCGCGTACCCGCGGTTTCGGGGATCGGACTCCGCGGGCTCACGGCTTGGGTCGTAGCCTGAGTTCTGCGTCATGGGGCCAGCTCCTGGTTGCGGGTCGGTTCGTTGTGGTCGTTCAGGTCTGCGTGCCGGGCTTGCCCTGCCGGCTGCGTCCGGATCGACGCGACCGCGTGTCCTGAACTGTCCGGTGTGCAGCGTAGGTGATGCCTCGAACTCCACGTGCACTTCGCCGTAGGTCTGCCATCCTTGGTCGCGGATGTAGTCCTGTAGATGTTTGGCGAAAGCGCGGATGGCGAGGTCGTGATCAGCCTGTCCGTCACCCTGGACGAGCTTGCCCAGATCCGACTCGTTGACCGTGATCACATAGGCGTTCGGGGCCAGGAGATGACCGCCGCCGAGATCTTCGATGTGGTCGGCGGCTTCGCGCTGGAGCGCCGCTTCGACCTCCGCGGCCACCACACTGCCGCCGAACACCCTGGCGAACACGTCACCCACGGCACCCTGGAGGCGACGTTCGAATCGCGAAACGATACCCATCGCCCCTCCTCTCGGGTCTCGACGCTCCTCGAGTGAAGCGTGCGTCGTGTCGTGGTGGTGGTGTGACGTTGTGGGTCGCGCGATGTGCCCCCGATACACCGACACGCGGACGTGGCGTGTCGCCGTAGGGACACGGTGATTGCATGATATCCACGATCGTCCACACCTGTAACTCTTGAAGACCGCCCCGGGTTCCCGGGCTGCGCTGACCTGCCCGCATGGCGGATAACCAGGCGATTTCGTTTTGATGGATACCCCGTGATACGTTCTTTAAGTCGCTCGGGCGAGTGGCGGAATGGCAGACGCGCTGGCTTCAGGTGCCAGTGTCCGTAAGGACGTGGGGGTTCAAGTCCCCCTTCGCCCACAACACGAAGAAGGCCCGGTCCAATGGACCGGGCCTTCTTTTTCGTCCGGGGCCGGGTCCGCTGAGTGGGACTGCGCGCCAACCGATTTCCGGGCCGAAACCGCAGGTGAAACCTTTTGTGACGAGGATCTCAGACCCGTCCGTGAACCGCGGGGGCGCGCGGTTGCCGAGGGTCCCGGAAAAGGTCTCGGCGGGGTGCGAATTGATTGCCGGGAGGTATCGGGTGGGGTATGCGCCCGATTTCGATCCAGTTATGCCTGATGCGAGTTTAGGCAAATCCCCGATAAACAAACTTTGAGTTTGTTTGACCGGCGGCGATCGCTAAGCAATGCCCGCGAGCTGCGGAGAAACGCCAGTTGAACGCGGGTTGAACCGATCATGGACGCCAATCTCGCGAGTTTTCCGCAAACCACCCGGCGGGGGTCTCGACGAGTTCCGTGCAAGGGGTCGAAACGGTCGCTCGAATACTGCCGGGCGGAAGGTTTTCAGGCCCGCCGCAGACCGCTCGCAAAGTGGATGCCGGAAATTAGCGATCTGCTCGGGTTCCCCACGGGGACGGGGTATTTCGCCTGGTCGCGTCGGGCGACCCGCAGGCAAGTCGGAGGTTGCGTAGCCATAACGATTGTGTACAGTCATCGGCAACGCTGGCCGCAGCTGAGCCGGACTCGCTGCGGCCAGTGGTACTCAAATCCCGGGTTGCCGGTGACTACGAAGTCGTCCCTGCCGCAACCGCTTCGGGGTGCCCCTGCGCCGAGTAACTCGGCATGTGCTCCGCCTCCGCTTCGGCCGCCGCGGCCTCCTGATCCAGCACCACCCGCCGGCCGCGACCGAACACGTAGGCCAGGAAACCGATCTCGGCGAGCGCGCCGATCCCGATCCGCAGCGCCGCCGGCAGTCCGCTCGGGGTCACGAAACCCTCGATGAAGCCCGAGACCAGCAGCACCAGCACCAGGCCCAGCGCGATCACCGCCGTCGCCCGGCCCTGCCGTGCGAGGGCCTGCGGCCGGGACTCGCGGCCCGGATCGATCAGCGTCCAGCCCAGCTTCAAGCCCGCCCCGCCGGCCACGAAAATGGCGGTCAGCTCCAGCATTCCGTGCGGCAGGATGAAACCGAAGAAGGCCTCCAGGCGTCCGGCCTCGGCCATCAGCCCGGCGCTCACGCCCAGGTTCACCGCGTTCATGAACAGCACGTAGACGGCGGGCAGGATGAGCACGCCGGTGAAGAGCGCGGCCGCCGCGACCCCGGCGTTGTTGGTCCACACCTTGGCGGCGAACGCGTCGTGCGGATGCTCGGAGTAGTAGGTCTCGAACTCGCCGCCCGCCCGGGTCAGCCGGTCGGTGTCGGTGTCGAGGCCGAAATGCTTGCGCGCCGACGCCGATTCGGCGATCCACCAGCCCAGCGCCGTCGAGCCGACCAGGAACACCGCCGCCACCGAGACCCACCACGGCCAGGAGCGGTACAGCGCCGCCGGGAAGCGCACGGTGAAGAACCGGCCGATCTCGGCCGCGGTGTCGACCCGCGCCCCCAGCACCCGCCCGCGCGCCCGGGTCAGCACCACCGAGAGCCCGGCGATCAGATCCGGATCCGCCGACCGCGCCTGCAAACCGGCCAGCTGCTGTGAGGTGAGGCGATACAGCCGCACCAATTCATCGGACTCCGCGCCGGACAACCGCTTGCGGCGGGTGGCCAATTGCTGGAGCCGGTCCCACGCCGGTTTGTGCACGAAGGTGTACGCGTCCAGATCCATGGTTGCCTTCCTGTACCGCGGCTCGGAAGAATGCTATCGGCACCTGATCAGGAGTGACATGGCACTTTTCACCACCGGCGAGGCGGTCGCCGTCGAACTGCCGATCGCGCGCATCCCCATGCGGGCCGCGGCGTTCCTGCTCGACGTCCTGACCCAGCTGATCATCGGCTTCCTGCTGGTGCTGCTGGTACAGGCGCTGCTGGAGTGGCAGCGGGCCGACGACGCCTGGCAGAGCGCGGCGGGCATCGCCTGCGCGGCGGGCACGCTGATCGGCTATCCGGCGATCTTCGAAACCCTCTCCGGCGGACGGTCGCTGGGCAAGCTGGCGTTCGGGCTGCGGGTGGTGCGCTCGGACGGCGGACCCGTCGATTTCCGGCACGCGATCACCCGGGCGCTCTCCGGACTGGTCGATTTCTGGCTGCTGGGTACCGGACTGGTCGCCATTGTCACCTCGCTGTGCTCGCCGTACGCCCGCCGCGTGGGCGATGCCCTGGCGGGGACGGTCGTCGTGCACGAACGCAGCCGGGTCCCCTTCGCCGCCTTGGCCGCATCGCCGCCGTGGCTGACGGGCTGGGCGCGGTCGCTCGATCTGTCCGGGCTGCCGGACGATCTGGCCCTCGCCGTGCGCCGCTATCTGATCCGCTTCCCCACCCTGACCCCGCAGGCCCAGGACGAACTGGGCCGCACCCTGGTCCTCACCGTCTGCGCCCGCCTGCGGGTGCTGCCGCCCAACGGCTATCCGCCGCTGCACATTCTGGGCGCGGTGCTCTCCGAACGGCAGCGCCGAGCGCTCCCTGTTCCGCAATACCTCGTGGCCCCGCCCGTCACTTTCCCACAGCGCGTGGCCTGACTTCCCTGTCATGCCGGAATGACGGGGTGGTGACGACGACGTCCGGCTCAGAGCGCCCCGGTCTGTTTGAGCTCCAGGTATTCGTCGGCGAGCGCTTCGGGGAGGCGGTCCGGGGCGGCGCTGATCACGCGGACGCCGATGCGGCGCAGTGTTTCCCGGGCGATCGCGTGCTCGGCGATGATGTTCTCCGCGGCGGCCGCCGCATACAGGTCGTCCAGGCTGGAGCGGCGGATGGCGGCGGCGGCCACCTCGGGGTCGGTGACCGAGACGACGAGCACGCGATGGCGGTCGGTGAGTATCGGGAGGACGGGCAGCAGGCCCTCCTGCACGATCGCGCCATCGAGATGGGTGAACCAGACCACCAGGCTGCGGCGGCGGGCGCGTTGCAGCGTGGCGCGCATCAGCCCCCGGTAGTCGGTGTCCACCAGTTCGGGGGTGATCGCGGCGAGCGCGTGCATGAGCTTGAGCTGCAAGCGTTTTCCGCCGATACCGCGCACCTCGGTGCGCACCCGCCGGTCGTAGGCGAGCAGATCGACCGAGTCGCCGCCGGTCGCGGCGAGCCCGCCGAGCAGCAGCGCCGCTTCGATGGTGGCGTCGAGCCGAGTCCCGTCGCCGACCCGTCCCGCGCTCACCCGGCCGGTATCCAGCAGCATGACCACGTGCCGGTTGCGCTCCGGCCGCCAGGTGCGCACCACCACGTCCTTGGCGCGCGCGGTGGCCCGCCAGTCGATGGTGCGGACGTCGTCGCCGGCCACATAATCACGGTAGGAATCGAATTCGGTGCCCTGCCCGCGCAGGATGGTGGTGTTGCGGCCCTCCAGCTGTTGCAGCTGCTTCACCTTGGAGGCGAGGATTTTCTCGCTGCGGAACGGCGGCAGCGCGCGCAGCCGGGCCGGTACTTCGCGGCGCACCTGGCGGCCCGCCATGCCGAGCGGTCCCAGCAGTCGCACCGTCACCGGTCCGGCGACCCGGTCACCGCGATAGGTGGGCGTGAGCTCGGTGTGCAGCCGAATCTTGCTGTTGGGCGGCAGTTTCAGCCGATGCGCGCGCCGGTCCGCGTGCGCGCTGGCGGGCCAGTCGTCCCAGAGCTGCCCGCGCAGAGTCCGCGTGCCGGTATTGACCGCGACCAACTCCACTTCGATGGTGCGGCCCGAGCGCACGGTGGTGACGGGTTGGCGCGAGAACCGAAGTGCGCCGGGCGAACCCATCGCCACGAGATCGGCGAGCGCCAGCAGCGCCAGTAGCGCCGTCCCCGCCGCGACGCCGATCCAGGACGGCAGCACCAGGGTGACGAGCAGCGCCACGACGCCCGCCGCGAGCGCCAACCGGCCGGTGACGACCACGGTCTAGACCGGAACGGGGACGGAAAGCAGCAGCGACGCCATCACACCCTCGGCGGTCACGCCCTCCACCTCGTGCTCGGGCTTGAGGTGCAGGCGATGCCGGAGCACCGCCGTCGCAACGGCTTTCACGTCGTCGGGGGTGACGTAGCCGCGCCCGTTCAGCCAGGCGAAGGCGCGCGCGGCCGCCATCAGCGCGGTCGCGCCGCGGGTGGAGGCGCCGTGCGCGACGGCGGGCGAGGTGCGGGTGGCGCGGCACAGGTCCACGATGTAGGCCAGCACCTCGGGGCTCAGCGTCACCTGGGCGACGGCGGCGCGGGCGGCCGCCAGATGCGCGGCGTTCGCGACGGGACGCAGTCCGGCCCCGGCCAGATCACGGGGGTCGAATCCGGCGGCATGGCGTTGCAGAATGCGGAATTCGTCGTCGCGGCCGGGCAATTGGATATCGACCTTGAACAGGAACCGGTCCAGCTGCGCCTCCGGCAGCGGATAGGTGCCCTCCTGCTCGATCGGGTTCTGGGTGGCGATCACCACGAACGGATCCGGCAGCGGCTGCGGTACGCCGTCGACCGAAACCTGTCGCTCCTCCATCGATTCCAGCAGCGCGGACTGGGTTTTCGGTGGGGTGCGGTTGATTTCGTCGGCGAGCAGCAGGTTGGTGAAGACCGGACCCTTGCGGAAGGTGAACTCGGCCGAGTGCGGGTCGTAGATCTGCGAACCGGTGACATCGCCGGGCATCAGGTCGGGGGTGAACTGGATGCGCGCGTGCTCCAGGTCCAGCGCCTCGGCCAGCGCCCGCACCAGCAGCGTCTTCGCCACGCCCGGAACGCCTTCCAGCAGCACGTGCCCGCGGCACAGCAGCGCCAGCACCAGGTACATGACGGCGTAGTCGTTGCCGACGACCGCCTTGCCGATCTCCCCGCGCAGCGCCAGCAGCGCCTGTTGCGCCTGCTCCGCGGTGGGGGAGTGGTTGGTGTTCAGCTTTTCCAGGGGCTGAGACTGCGTCACAAGACCTCCGCTTCGATCCATTCGAGTTGTGCGGCCACGAGTTCCAGCGTGGCCAGGTCGGCGACCGGGTCGTAGAGCGCGGCCCGGACCGAGCCGGGGGCCGCGCCGGTACGGCCGGCGATGGCGGCGATCACCAATTCGGGTGCGGCGTCCGCGGTCACGTGCAGCGCGGGCCGCAGCCGCCGCAGCGCGGCCGCCCGCAGTTTCGCGGCCACATGATCGTGATCGCGGGATTTGCGGTACAGCCCGGCCTGCCCGGTCAGCAGTTCGTTGGCGGGCGCCTCCACCGGCCGGGGCTCGCCGACCACCGTGCCGCGCCGCCGGCCACGCCAGCAGATGACGATGAGCCAGACCAGCAGCCACTGGGTGCCGCCGAAGGCCAGCCAGCCGGGCAGGCTCTCGAAGATCGAGTCGTCGCCCTCGCCGAAATCCGGATCGACATCCGGGGCGTCGGGGGTCTCGGGTTTGGGTGGTGGCGGCGTCCGCGGCTTGTCCGGGACCTCGGGGGCGCCGAGATGGAGCATCGAGTAGATGAACAGGCCGAGCACCAGCAAGCCGACCAGGACCGCCCAGAAACGCCAATCACGCAGCAGCGCGGGCACTTCGATGGGCTCCCGGTCGCGCTTGTCCTTGCGCCCCGCCCGCCGCTTGCGGGCCTTGCGCCGTTCCGCGCCGACCTCGACCGGTTCGGTCTTGGGCGGCGGCGCGATCGAGAACCGGTCGGCCTGTTCCAGCCGGCGGTACTCGGCCTCGGTGGCGGGCCGGCCACCGTAGACGATTTCGTCGAAACTATGTGCCACCGGCGGCAATTCGACCGCTTCGGCGGGCATGGCGGTGGTCGCGGCGCGCGCGGTCTCCTGCGCGGTGCGACCCGGCTCCACCTCCAGCACGCCGCGTTGTTCCAGGCCGCGCGAGACCGCTCGATACCTTTCCCGCAGCGCCACCCCGAATTCCGCGCGGCGCGCGGCCTCCTCGGCGGCCGCCAGGTGCGCGGCGGCCGGGCGCAGCGCGGGCTCGGGCGGGACGGCGGCCGGGCCGAATTGTCCCGGGGGAGTGGTCGGTTCGGTCATCGCACGCCCTCCACGGGAACGGCGATATCCCAGCCTTCGCGCCGGCAACGGCGATCGATATAGCTGACCGTGCGGGTCGCCGACTCCACCACTTCGCCGAAGGCGAGCACGGCCATGGCGAGGCAGATCAGCACGATGGTGACCGACCACCGATGGGTGCCGAAAATGCTGGAGATGAAGCTCCACAGCGTGAACAGCGGCAGCGCGATCACCACCGCCAGCAGGAAGCGGTGATACAGCCAGAGGCCGACGGTCTGCCATTCCGACCCGCTCGCAAGCAGTTTCGCGCGCGCCGCGGCGACGCGATACGGGGCCGACTCCTCGAAGATGACGACCGCGGTGGTGAACCGCCGGCCGCGCAACCAGGCCAGCCAGACGCCGGCCAGCGGCAGCGTGATCATCAATGGCGTGCCCAGCGCCAGCACCCCGAGGGCGACCAGCGTGAACACGATCGAATAGGCGAGGAGCGGACCCGCGTGCGTACCGAGCCGATTCAGGGCTCCCCGCCAGCTCATCGGCGACTGCCCGTGCACCGCGGCCAGCACGATGGGAATCGTCACGCCGCGCACGAACATTCGCATCGCCCAGGCGCAGAGCAGGCCGCCCAGCAGCGCGCCCCAGAAGGTCCCGGCATCGGAGTCGCCGGTGACGGCGGCGACCAGCACGGTGACGCCGATGGTGAGCAGTGCGGCGATGGCGGCCGCGACACCGGCCAGTGCCATCAGCGTCTTCAACCTGGCCTGAATCAGCCCGAACGGCAGGTCCAGCAGCTCCCGGAACTGCAATGGACGGAACGGCACCGGCGCGGGATCAGGTATCGGTTCCCCCACCGAGCCGGTCGGCGGACCGACAGAGTCGGCGGCGGCTGGCAACACGCCGCCGAGCGTACCGCCTCTCCGCGTATTTAGCGCCCGGCCGAGAGCCGTGGCCTGCGGTGTATGCGGCCGACGGCCGGGTGCCGAGCCTGTTTCGGACGTCCCCGGTGAGTTACCCCGATCCTTGCGAGATCAGTGGTCGCGTTTGAGCAGTCGCGCGACGACCTGCTTATAGAGGTCGGGATCGATGGGCGGCAGGCCGAGCAGGGAGCGCAGGTAGACGCCATCGCCGACCAATTGCACGATCTCGGCCTGGACCGGATCCGGGATCTCCCGATCGAGCGGGGCCCGCCACGAGGCCAGGATCTCGGTGAAGGCCCGGTCGGTCTCGGCGTGGCCGGTGTCCTGCGATCCGTCGATGGTGCGCATGGCGGCGAGCATCGACCGGTAAAGCGCGAGTTCGACGGCGTCGGCGCTGTCATCGGGATGGGGGGCCTGCAAATACCATTCGGCCACCGAACGACCCTGTTCCTGAGCCGTTTTCACCTGTTCGTCGGCGCGTTCGCCGACCCGGCGCAGCAATCCGGCGAGCAGCGCGTCCTTGCTCTTGAAGTGATAGAGCAGCCCGCCCTTCGACACCCCGGCCTTGGCGGCCACGTTCTCCAGCGTCACCTGGGACATGCCTTTGTCGAGCAGCAGCGTCTCGAGCGCGTCGAGGATCTTCTCCCGGGTCGTCGTCACATTCGGGAACCTTACCGCCCGAGCGCTTGTGTACCGTCTGGACGGTCCATCTGCTACTGTACCGTCTGGACGGTTCAACTATTCGAGAGAAAAGGCTCATGACCACCCAGCCCTCCGCCCGATCGGGAACAGCGGCGGAACCCCAGCTCATCGACATCCGGACCTACACCCCGGGACCCAAGGCGCGACCCCGCGACTGGGCCGGGCTCGGCGTGCTCGCGCTCGCCCTGCTGCTCATCTCGGTCGACGCGACCGTGCTGGACCTGGCGGTCCCCTCCATCACCGCGCAGCTCGCGCCCACCACGCCGCAGCTGCTGTGGATCATCGACGTCTACTCGTTCGTGCTGGCCGGCCTGCTGGTCACCATGGGCACCCTCGGCGACCGCATCGGGCGGCGGCGACTGCTGCTGATCGGCGCGATCGGGTTCGCGCTGGCGTCGGCGCTCGCGGCCTGGGCCGTCAGCCCGGCCATGCTCATCGCGGCCCGCGTCTTGCAGGGCGTGGCCGGCGCGACGCTGATGCCCGCCACCCTCGGCCTGATTCGTTCCATGTTCCAGCACGCGCGGCAGCGCACCCTGGCCATCTCGGTGTGGGGTGCGATGGCGGCCTCCGGTGCGGCCTTCGGTCCGCTGCTCGGCGGCTGGATGCTGGAGCACTTCTGGTGGGGCTCGGTCTTTCTGGTGAACCTGCCGGTCATGGCGGTACTGGTGCTGGCGGCCCCGCTGCTGGTGCCGGAGTCGCGGGATCCGAACCCGGGCCGTTTCGATCTGACCAGCGCCGCGCTGTCCATGCTGGCGCTGATCCCGATCGTGTACGCGGTCAAGGAGTTCGCGGCGCACGGGCCGAGCTTGAACCTGCTCGTCGCCGCCATCGTCGGCGTGGTGTCGGGTTATGCGTTCATCCGGCGCCAGCAGGGTCTGGCGGCCCCGCTCATCGATCTGGACCTGTTCCGGCTGCCGCAGTTCCGGGCCGCCGTCTGCACCAACCTGCTGTCGGTGTTCGCACTGGCCGGGGTGTTGTTCTTCGGTTCGCAGTACCTGCAATTGGTGCTCGGCAAGTCGCCCCTGGAAGCGGGTCTGCTGTTGATCCCGGGCACCATCGGCTCGATGGCCGGTGCGCTGGCCGCGGCCTGGCTGGTGCGCTGGTGGCGGCCGGCCGCGGTGCTCGCGGGTGCGCTGGTGACGGTCGCGGCGGGCGCCACCCTCTACTGGCTGCTGCCCACGGATCCGTCGGGTTCGGTGACCCCGTTCATCGTCGGCTTCCTGCTCATCGGCCTGGGTGAGGGTGTGGCGCTGACGGTTTCGTCGGACATGATCGTCAGCACCGCCCCCGAGGCGCGGGCCGGCAATGCCGCCGCCATTTCGGAGACGGCCATGGAGATGGGTATCGCCCTGGGTGTCGCCATCCTCGGCAGCGTGGTGATGGCGGCCTTCCGGCAGGGCCTGGATCTCACCCATGTCCCGGGTGTGCAGGCCGCTGCGGCCCGCGAATCCCTGGGCGGCGCGGTCGAAACCGCCCGCGCCCTACCGCAACCGGTCGCCGGTGAGCTGCTGGACTCGGCGCACTCCGCGTTCGTCAGCGGCATCCACCTGGCCGCCACCGGCACCACGGTGATCCTGTTGATCACCGCCGTGGTCGCCTACCGCGCGGCGTCCGAGCGCCGTTCGGTCTGATCCATCGAAAAGGCTGTGGCCCGCATGTTTCCGTGTTCTACGTGAAACATTGCGGGCCACAGCCGTTTCAAATCGATACCGCCTAGTCCTTCTTACCCGGCGGCAGCTCGCGCGGTCCGCGGTACTCCAGCTCCGGATCATTGCGTCCCGGGATGGCGTCCTGCTGTGGCGCGGCGGGCAGCGGGTAACCGGGGTCGACGACCTGGCCGGGCGGCAGCTGCCCGTAGCCGGGGTACTGCTGATACTGCGGGTGCATGGTGGCCGCCATGCGCTCGGCGTACACGTGCTGCGGCGATCCCGGCGGCAGCTGGTACCCGTACTGCTGCTGCGGAATGTATTGCGGCTGCGGCGCATACACCTGCTGCTGTTGCTGCTGGGCCGAATCCTCGGAATCCACGGTCACCTTGCGGGTCCGCCGCAGCGTGAAGGTGATCTCCTCGGCCTCCTCGAACGCCTGCCGCACCGTCCGCAGCGGATGCGTGGCCGTATCGATGGCATTCGCCACGAAGGACGGCACCAGCGGGCGGATCCAGCGGGCGGCGGTATCGGTGAAGGGCACGGTGCCGATGATCGGAAGCTCCAGTCCGCCACCCTTGTTCGCGGCGGCGGGCTGGGCGCCCTGGACCGCCGGGGCGAGCGCTCCGCCGGAATGCGCCGGCGTCAGCACGCCGGGGGCGAGCTGGGCGGGCAGGTTCGGCGTATGTGTCACGATCCCCTCCTGAGACACGGAGCTGTCCTTTCGGTCTCCGGCCGATGGTCCGGCCGGTAGTTCATGCTGGGTGGCCCGGTCGAATTCGGCGACGGCGCGCTGGGCGGGCTCGGTGATGCCGATCTCGAAATTGCCGATGGCGGCGATGACCCGGCGGCGCTGTTGCTCGCGGTCGATCGCGGTATCGGCGTGCGCGGCCAATTTGGCGGCGGTGAGCTGTTGTTCGGCGCGCAGCGCCTCGGTCTCCACCCGCACCTCGGCCTGCTTGAGCGCGATGGCCGTGGTGGCGGCCTGCTCGACCCGCCCGGTACGGGTGCGGACCTCGACCTCGCGATCGAAGGAGGTCTCGCCCCGCCACCGGCGCAGCAGCAGCGGCAGCAGCGCCAGCCCGATCATCAGCACGGCGATGGCGACGCGCAGTACGGCGGGGCCGAAATGGCTTGTGGTGTAGTCGTTCATGGCGACCCAGCGCGCCCCGAGCCCGCGATCGCCCGCGGTGTAGGCGTCGGTGCGCGCGGTCGCGAGCGCCTTTTTCTTGTCCTCGACGCGCGTGTCCACGCCGTCGACCTTGGCCTGCGCGGTGGACAACCGGGTGCGGGCGTCCTCGAGCAGCTGGTTGGCGGTGCGCTCCTCGGGTCCGCGCCCCGGCACGCCGGTGATCGGCACCTGCGCGCAGTTCCCGGCCGGATTGAATTCGCAGCGCGCGATCACCAGGGCGGTGTCGATATCGTTCTGCGCCTTGCTGATCTGCTGCTCGAGGCTGGTCTTCTCGCCGCGTGCCTGGTCGAGGTCGGCGCGCGCGTTCACCACCACCGGCGTGGATTCGACGCCGCGCTGGGCGGTTTCGTCGAGCAGCCGGTTCACGCTGCCGCCGAAGAGTACGGTGCCGGCCAATTCGGCGATCAGCACGCCCGCTCCGATCGCGACCGCGATGCGGCCCGCGAATTCGGCTCGCGCCCGGCGGTTTTCATCGCGCGCGGGGGTGGCGGCGGTGGCCAGCGCCCGGGATACGGCCCCCGTCAGCAGGGTGACCAGCAGGGCCGCGCCGATGACGGCGAGCAGCGGCCAGTCGGCGGCGCTCGTGGCCAGCGCCGTGACCGCTCCGGATACGGCTGCGAAGAGCGCCACAACGGCGCCGCTCACCGTATAACCGGCGCGATCGTGAGGCTGTAGGAGTTGTGTCTGTGCTCCGCCCAGCCAGACCAGTAGCCCCGTGAACCCGCCCGCCGCGGTGGCGGTGGTGCCGGCGGCCGGTCGGCCGGATTCGGATGCGCCCCCCGGAGCAGCGGAAACGTTCGTTTCAGGGACATGGTGAACGGTCATGGGAGCTCACATCCTCTAAGTCCCAGGCTGATTCGGTTCGCTAAACCGTCTCTGATTCGTTGTCTCAGCGTGACAGGCGAAGCGCGGTTCCATCGCCTCCGGCGGCTGGGATGTGGCCAGGCTCACAGCAGCACGTTTCCGGCACGTGACGTGGCTTTGATCACGGCCTGAACGGCTCGAATACCTGCGCGAATAGTGACTCGAGCCATAGTCACTGTTTGCCAGCTGTGTGCTCGAGTCCACAAACGGGAAAGATTCCGTACGGTCGGCAGGTTGCCTGAGCACGTCGCCCGGACCGCCGGCGGGCCGGTCGGCGGTGTCCGGAGAAATAGCCCGCCTTTGCCCGGTTTGCCGGAACCCCTTGCGGGGAAATCTGTTTCATTGCAGGTGAGAGGCCCTCCCGATGCTGCGTTGGGGAGGTCCCGGAAGGCAAGTACCCGCGTGCGGATCAGTGGTGCAGTCAACTGAAAGGCCGCTGCTTGCCTGCTTTACACTGGAGAACGCGCAGGTAGTGGAGGATCGATGTAGAAGCCCAGCTAGGCACGATTATTAGTGCAACCTAAGTTGGTTGGGCCCGAGTCCTGACTTATCGTTTGCTCTTACGCCGAACGCGACAAGTTCGGCAATTCTCCCCATAAGGACGGCACCCGATCGGTGCCCAGACTAGCGGTGGAGAAAGGCACGGCAGGTGGCCAGCACGTAAGGGCTGAGTTACCGCCGAGCACCCGACTACGTACGTGAACCGAAGCGGGTGGACAACTGGAGAGTTGACTGCACGGGAAGGCCATCAGCGCGGCTGGTCTCCGAAACGTCCGGGCGCAGTCTAGACGGAGGCATTCGACGGCGGCCGCATTCATGTGGCTTCAAAAAACCGAAGGCCTGTTTTTTGTGAAGGCAGAGGCATGACGCAACTTCCTGGCCACAGGTCCCCTGGACCCCGCGGGCTTTATGACCCGGCGAACGAACACGACGCCTGTGGTGTCGCATTCGTCGTCGACATGCACGGCCGTCGCAGCCGCGACATCGTCGACAAGGCCATCACGGCCCTGCTGAACCTGGAGCACCGTGGTGCCGCCGGTGCCGAGCCGAACTCCGGCGACGGCGCGGGCATCCTGATCCAGCTCCCGGACAAGTTCTTCCGTGCAGTGGTCGACTTCGAGCTTCCCGCCGAGGGCGCGTACGCCACCGGTATCGCCTTCCTGCCGCAGGCCCGCCGTGAGGCTGCCCGCGCTGGTTACGGCGTGGAGAAGATCGTCCGCGAGGAGGGCCTCGAGGTTCTCGGCTGGCGTGAGGTGCCGATCGACGGCTCCTCGCTGGGCGCACTGTCCCGCGATGCCATGCCGACCTTCCGGCAGATCTTCATCGCCTCGCCGAAGGACGCTGCCGAGCAGCTCTCCGGCATGGACCTGGAGCGGCGCGCCTACGTCATCCGCAAGCGCATCGAGCACGAGCTCGGCAAGTCGGGTGCCGGTGAGGGCGCGGTCGGCAAGGAATCGGTCTACTTCCCGAGCCTTTCCGGTCAGACCTTCGTCTACAAGGGCATGTTCACCACCCCGCAGCTGCGCGCCTTCTACCTGGACCTCCAGGACGATCGCGTGGAGTCGGCGCTGGGCATCGTGCACTCCCGCTTCTCCACCAACACCTTCCCGTCGTGGCCGCTGGCGCACCCCTTCCGGCGCGTCGCCCACAACGGTGAGATCAACACCGTCTCCGGTAACGAGAACTGGATGCGGGCCCGTGAGGCGCTGCTGAAGTCGAAGGTCTTCGGCATCGACTCCGAGGGCAACGATCGCCTGGAGAAGATCTTCCCCGTCTGTACCCCCGGGGCTTCGGACACCGCTCGCTTCGACGAGGTGCTCGAGCTCCTGCACCTGGGCGGCCGCAGCCTGCCGCACGCGGTGCTCATGATGATCCCCGAGGCGTGGGAACGGCACGAGTCCATGGACCCGGCCCAGCGCGCCTTCTACCGCTACCACTCGTTCCTGATGGAGCCGTGGGACGGCCCGGCCTCGGTGTGCTTCACCGACGGCGAGGTCGTCGGCGCGGTGCTGGACCGCAACGGTCTGCGCCCCGGCCGCATCTGGGTCACCGAGGACGGCCTCGTCGTGATGGCCTCCGAGGTCGGCGTGCTCGACATCGACCCGGCCACCGTGGTCCAGAAGACCCGCCTCAAGCCCGGCCGCATGTTCCTGGTGGACACCAAGCAGGGCCGCATCATCAGCGATGACGAGGTCAAGTCGGAGCTGGCGAACGAGCACCCTTACCAGGAGTGGCTGGACAACGGCCCGACCAAGCTGTCGGACCTGCCGGACCGCCCGCACGAGCACATGTCGCACGACCGCGTGCTCATTCGCCAGCAGATCTTCGGGTACAGCACCGAAGAGCTCAACATCCTGATGTCGCCGATGGCGCAGACCGGTGGCGAGGCGCTCGGCTCGATGGGCACCGACACCCCGATCGCGGTGCTCTCCTCGCGGCCGCGGCTGCTCTTCGACTACTTCTCGCAGCTGTTCGCGCAGGTCACCAACCCGCCGCTGGACGCCATCCGCGAAGAGGTCGTCACCTCGCTGCGCAGCATGGTCGGCCCCGAGGCCGATCTGCTGAACCCGGGACCGGAGTCCTGCGGTCAGATCACCCTGACCCAGCCGATCCTGGACAACGACGAGCTGTCCAAGCTGGTCCACATCAACGACGACGGCTCGCACCCGGGCCTGCGTTCGGTGGTCGTGCACGGCCTGTACCCCGTCAAGAAGGGCGGCAAGGGGCTGCGCAAGGCCATTGCCGCTGTGCAGCAGCAGGTTTCGGCCGCCATCGACGGTGGCGCGCGGATCATCATCCTGTCCGACCGCGAGTCCAATGAGAAGCTGGCGCCGATCCCGTCGCTGCTGCTCACCGCCGCCGTGCATCACCACCTGGTGCGCGAGCGCACCCGGACCAAGGTCGGTCTGGTGGTGGAGGCCGGTGACGCCCGCGAGGTGCACCACATGGCGCTGCTCATCGGTTTCGGCGCGGCCGCCATCAACCCGTACATGGCCTTCGAGTCCATCGAGGACATGCTGGAGCGCGGCGCGCTCCAGATGCCGGGTTCGACCGGCGATCTCGCGGCCGACTTCAAGAAGGCCGTCTACAACTACAACAAGGCCGCCGGCAAGGGTGTGCTGAAGGTGATGTCCAAGATGGGCATCTCCACCATCGCCTCCTACCGGGGCGCGCAGCTGTTCCAGGTCGTCGGCCTGGGCCAGGAGCTGGTGGACGAGTACTTCACCGGGCTCAAGTCCCCGCTGGACGGCATCGGCCTGGACGACATCGCGAACGAGGTGGCCCAGCGCCACAAGGTCGCGTTCCTGGAGAACCGCAACGAGCGCGCGCACCGCGAGCTCGAGGTCGGCGGTGAATACCAGTGGCGTCGTGAGGGCGAGTACCACCTGTTCAACCCGGACACGGTGTTCAAGCTCCAGCACGCGACCCGCTCGGGTCAGTACTCGATCTTCAAGGAGTACACCAAGCTGGTCGACGACCAGTCCGAGCGTTTGGCCTCGCTGCGTGGCCTGTTCAAGTTCAAGTCCAAGGGCCGCAACCCGATTCCGATCGAAGAGGTCGAACCGGCTTCGGAGATCGTGAAGCGGTTCTCGACCGGTGCCATGTCCTACGGCTCCATCTCGGCCGAGGCGCACGAGACCCTCGCGGTCGCGATGAACCGGCTCGGTGGCCGCTCCAACTCCGGTGAGGGCGGCGAGCATCCGGCGCGCTTCGAGCCGGAGGAGAACGGCGACTGGCGTCGGTCCGCGATCAAGCAGGTGGCGTCGGGTCGCTTCGGTGTGACCGCGCACTACCTGACCAACTGCACCGACATCCAGATCAAGATGGCGCAGGGCGCGAAGCCCGGTGAGGGCGGCCAGCTTCCGGCTCACAAGGTGTACCCGTGGGTCGCCGAGGTCCGGCACTCCACGCCCGGCGTCGGCCTGATCTCGCCGCCGCCGCACCACGACATCTACTCGATCGAGGATCTGGCGCAGCTGATCCACGACCTGAAGAACGCGAACCCGCAGGCGCGGATTCACGTGAAACTGGTCGCGGAGCCCGGCGTCGG
The DNA here is from genome assembly GCF_001612945.1 of Nocardia inohanensis NBRC 100128. GTDB lineage: Bacteria > Actinomycetota > Actinomycetes > Mycobacteriales > Mycobacteriaceae > Nocardia > Nocardia inohanensis. The sequence goes on along the minus strand of NZ_BDBK01000014.1, from coordinate 295,515 downwards.
CACCGTCGCCGCGGGTGTGTCCAAGGCGCACGCGGATGTCGTGCTGATCTCCGGTCACGACGGTGGCACCGGTGCTTCGCCGCTGACCTCGTTGAAGCACGCGGGCGGTCCGTGGGAGCTCGGCCTGGCCGAGACCCAGCAGACCCTGCTGCTCAACGGTCTGCGCGATCGCATCGTGGTGCAGGTGGACGGTCAGATGAAGACCGGCCGGGACGTCATGATCGCCGCGCTGCTCGGTGCGGAGGAGTACGGCTTCGCGACCGCGCCGCTGGTGGTTTCGGGCTGCATCATGATGCGCGTCTGCCATCTCGACACCTGCCCGGTGGGCGTCGCGACCCAGAACCCGGTTCTGCGCGAGCGCTTCACGGGTAAGCCGGAGTTCGTCGAGAACTTCATGCTGTTCATCGCCGAAGAGGTGCGTGAACTGCTGGCGTCGCTGGGTCTGCGGACCCTGGACGAGGCCATCGGCCGGGTCGACCTGCTCGACACCACCGAGGCCAAGTCGCATTGGAAGGCCGCCAAGCTGGACCTGTCGCCCATCCTCGACGATGTCGAGACGGCGTTCATGTTCCAGGATCGCCGCGCCACCAAGACGCAGGACCACGGTCTGGACAAGGCCCTCGACAACGAGCTGATCGCGCAGGCCGCGGACGCGCTCGAGCGGGGCAAGCCGGTCAAGATCGACACCAAGATCACCAACGTGAACCGCACCGTCGGCACCATGCTCGGCCACGAAGTGACCAAGCTGTACGGCGGCGTCGGCCTGCCCGACGACACCATCGACATCACGTTCACCGGTTCCGCCGGTAACTCGTTCGGTGCGTTCGTCCCGGCCGGCATCACGCTGCGGGTCTTCGGTGACGCCAACGACTATGTCGGCAAGGGTCTTTCGGGTGGCCGCATCATCGTGCGCCCGTCGCAGGACGCGCCCGAGGCGTACGTGGCGGAGCAGAACATCATCGCGGGCAACGTGATCCTGTTCGGCGCCACCAGTGGCCAGGCGTTCATCCGCGGTGTGGCCGGCGAGCGGTTCTCGGTGCGTAACTCGGGTGCGACCGCGGTCGTCGAAGGTGTGGGCGACCACGCTTGCGAGTACATGACCGGTGGCCGGGTGGTCATCCTCGGCGAGACCGGCCGCAACTTCGGCGCCGGTATGTCGGGTGGTGTCGCGTACATCTACAACCCGAACGGCACCTTCGAGAAGAACCTCAACACCGAACTGGTCGATCTCGAGCAGCTCTCGGCGGACGACGCCACCGCGCTGCGCGACATCGTCACCGCGCATCGCGATGCGACGGGTTCGGCTGTGGCGGAACAGATCCTGGGTGACTGGTCGCAGCAGGTGACCAAGTTCGTCAAGGTCATGCCGCGCGACTACAAGAAGGTCCTACTCGCCATCTCCGAGGCCGAAAAGGCCGGCCGGAACGTGGACGAGGCGATCATGGAGGCCGCTCGTGGCTGACATGACCAAGTTTTACTGTCAGGAGATCGTAAATGGGTGACGCACAAGGGTTCCTGAAGCACACTTCCCGGGAACTGCCGAAGCGCCGTCCGGTCGAGTTGCGGCTGCTGGACTGGAAAGAGGTCTACGAGGAGAAGTTCTCCCACGAGACCCTCCAGAAGCAGGCCAGCCGCTGCATGGACTGCGGTATCCCCTTCTGCCACAACGGCTGCCCGCTCGGGAACCTGATTCCCGAGTGGAACGACCTGGTGTACAAGGGCGCGTGGAAGGAGTCGTTCGATCGGCTGCACGCGACCAACAACTTCCCGGAGTTCACCGGCCGCCTGTGCCCGGCTCCGTGCGAGGCGTCCTGCGTCCTGGGCATCAACCAGGATCCGGTGACGATCAAGCAGGTCGAGGTCGAGATCATCGAGAACGGTTTCGACGAGGGCTGGGTCACCCCGATCTACCCGACTCGCCTGACCGGCAAGAAGGTCGCCGTCGTCGGCTCGGGTCCCGCCGGACTCGCCGCCGCGCAGCAGCTGACCCGCGCCGGCCACACCGTGACCGTGTTCGAGCGCGACGACCGCATCGGCGGCCTGATGCGCTACGGCATCCCGGAATTCAAGATGGAGAAGCGGTTCATCGACCGCCGCATCGCCCAGATGGAGGGTGAAGGCACCATCTTCAAGGCCGGCGTGAACGTGGGCGTCGACATCACCGCCGACGAGCTGCGCGCGCAGTTCGACGCCGTGGTGCTGGCCGGTGGCGCGACCATCGCGCGTGACCTGCCGATCCCGGGCCGCGACCTGGACGGCATCCACCAGGCCATGGAGTTCCTGCCGCTCGCCAACCGCGTGCAGCTGGGCGACCAGATCACCGACGAGGACGGCCTGCCGCGCATCAACGCGCGCGGCAAGAAGGTCGTCATCATCGGTGGCGGCGACACCGGCGCGGACTGCCTGGGCACCTCGCACCGTCAGGGTGCCGAGTCGGTCCACCAGTTCGAGATCATGCCGCGCCCGCCGGCCGAGCGTGCGGGTTCCACCCCGTGGCCGACCTACCCGCTCATGTACCGCGTCTCCTCGGCTCACGAGGAGGGCGGCGAGCGCGTGTTCTCCGTCAACACCGAGCGTTTCGTCGGTGCGGACGGCAAGGTCACCGGCCTCCAGGCGCACGAGGTCAAGATGGTGAACGGCCGCTTCGAGAAGGTCGAAGGCACCGACTTCACCCTCGAGGCCGACCTGGTGCTGCTGGCCATGGGCTTCGTCGGACCGCAGAAGAACGGTCTGCTCGAGGGTCTGGGCGTGGGCTACGACCAGCGCGGCAACGTCAAGCGCGACAACGATTGGGCCACCACGGTTCCCGGCGTCTTCGTCGCCGGTGACATGGGCCGCGGCCAGTCGCTGATCGTGTGGGCCATCGCGGAGGGTCGCGCCGCGGCCGCCGCCGTGGACAAGTTCCTGGAGGGCGAGACCGCCCTGCCGTCGCCGATCACCCCGACGATGGTGGCGCAGCGCTGATCCAGCCCCAGGGCTGAAGCGGAACTCGAAGCGCCCGTGGACCTTACGGTCCACGGGCGCTTCGCCCGTAAGGAGGGGAATCGGGGACAGGCCCCCAAACCCCCGCAAGACCGACGGCGGCGGCGCTTGTCTCGAACCTCAGCGCGGTTCGGGGCGCGTCATGGTGACCGTCAGGTGAATCGAGTTGTCGCCTACCGGAAGCCAGCGGTTGCGCAGGGTCGCGGGATGGGCGAGGACGTCACGGGGGCCCAGGCTGTAGGTGCCGATCGACTCGAACTCGATGTCGAGGCGGCCGGACACGATGTAGATCGCCACTTCGCCGTCGTTGTCGAGTTGCCACCATTCCGAGGCGTATTGGCCCGGGGCGATGACGTATTCGCTGATGTCGAGCTGGGAATCGGTGCCCAGGGTCATGAAGCGGCCGATGGCGGAATCGGGGCGGTCGGCGACGGGGATCAGGTCGCCTTCGCCGGCGCGGACGACGCGGACCGGTTCCGGTGGGGGAGTGGGGGCGGGGAGCAAGGTTCCCGGGGGGACTTCGAGGGCTTCGGCCAATCGGTAGATGGTGAAGACCGAGGGGGTGGAGGCGCCGCGTTCCAGTTGGGACAGGAAGGCTTGGCTGATACCGGCTTTCGCGGCGAGGGCGCGGGTGGACAGGCCGGCTTTCTCGCGGAGATCGCGGAGCAGGGCTCCGACCGATCTGGCTACTCGGTCCTCTTCGAGGGATTCCACCGGGCGGATTCACCTGACCTTAACGGACGCCGACTGCTGTCGTAACTCGATATGACGACTCTGATTGCTCAGAGCGATCAGCTCCAGGCATCGCCTTCAGCCTATCGAGTATCAGGAGTTGCCATCATGCTAGGCACGGCAACGGCTCGGCGGATCACCGTCGAGCAGCGCGGGATCGACCGCGTGCCCGTCGAAGAACGGCGTGGAAAACCCCTTCACCTGGCCGGATTGTGGGGCGGGATCGTCCTCAACCCACTCACCGTCGTGTACGGCGCGCTCTTGGTGACCTTCGGATTGTCACCGTGGCAGTGCGTGCTCGCGGTGGTGACCGGGAATCTGACCTGGATCGCCACCGGTCTGGTCAGCTTGATCGGACCGGCCGCGGGGACACCGACCTTCGTGGTCAGCCGCTCGATCATGGGGCGGTGGGGGAATCGACCGCTGGCACTACTCAATTGGCTCATGCAGGTCGGCTACGAGGTGCTCGATCTGGTGCTGATGGTGCTGGCCGTGACCGCCCTGCTCGACATGGCGGGCGTGGGACTGGACGGAACCGGGAAACTCGCTGTCATGGTGGCGCTTTCGGTCGCCCAGAGCGCGCTGCCCCTGCTCGGGCATGCCGCCATCCTGCGCACGGTGCGCACCCTGCTGGTGCCGTTCGCGGCCGGGTTCGCGGTGCTCGCCTGGCTGACCCTGGACCGGTTCGCCGCGCCGGAGGTGCCGGCGGCGGGCTGGGCGGCGTTCCTGGGCGGAATCGCCTTGGTGGCCAGCGGTTCCGGCTTGGGCTGGACACCGAACGCCGCCGATGTGGCGCGGTATCTGCCGGCCGGCAGCGACCGGCGGCAGGTGGTGGCGGCGGTGGCGCTGGGTGCGGGCATGCCGCAAATGCTGCTCATGCTGGTGGGCGTCGGGGTCGGATTCCTGACCCCGGAGGCGAGCGACGCGGTCAGCGGCCTGCCCGCGGCCTTCCCGACCTGGTTCGCGGTGCCGTTCCTGCTGCTGCTCATCGTGCAGCTGGGTGCGTTGAACGGGTTGAATCTGTACTCGTCGGGGCTGACCCTGCAATCGGCGGGGGTGCCGCTCGGGCGGGTGGCGGCGGTGGCGCTCGATTCGGTGGTCTGCACGGTGCTGGCCGGAATCGTGCTGGCCTCGGGCGATTTCAATCAGGCGCTCAGCAACTTCCTGCTCTTCATGATCGTGTGGTTCGCGCCGTGGTCGGCCATTCTGGTGGTGGACTACTTCATGCGGCGCGCCCACTATGCGGACGCCGCGCTGGAACGGCCCGCCCGCTGGGGGAAGGCCGGGCTGATCGCCCAGGTGTCGGGGATGGTCGCGTCGGGATCGTGCCTGGTGACGACCATCTGGACGGGATGGGGCGCGCAGGCGCTGGGTGGCTTGGATCTCTCGGTCTTCGCCGGATTGCTGGTGGGCGGCGTCGCCTACCGGCTGTTGAACAATCGCGACAACGAAGGAGCCGCACGGTGAATGTCCCCGATATTCCACTGATCGATATCGCCGCTTGGCGCACTGGAACTCCCGGGCAGCGCGCCGCATTGGCCGCGCGCCTCGACCGGGCCATGCGGGATTCGGGCTTCTTCCTGGTCGAAGGGCACGGCATCGAGCGTGAGCTGATGAACGAGATCCGCACCGCCGCACGCAAGTTCTTCGCACTGCCGTTGTCCGCCAAGCGCCCGTACGCCTCCACGGTGGGTGGGCGCGGCTGGCTGGCCACGGGGGTGGAGGCGAACTCGTACTACGGCGAGGCCCCGGATGCCTCCAAGCCGGACTTGAAGGAGACGTTCAAGATCGGCCGTGAACACCGCACCGGGCTGCCGGAGCTCGATTCGGTCTGGTTCCTGCCCAATGTCTGGCCGCGAGAAGTGCCCGAATTGCGGGACCTGACACTGGATTACACGGCTCGGGTGCGCGCGCTCTTCACCGACCTGCTGGAGATGTGCGCGGTGGCGCTCGGTCTGGCGGCCGACTACTTCGTGTCCCGGGCGGCGGACGCACCGGATTCACTGAACATCAACCGGTACCCGCCGATCACCGTGACCGGCCCGGCCGCCGCGGGTCAGTTCCGGGTGGGGCCGCACACCGACTGGGGCACGCTCACCATTCTCGATCGCGAAATCGGTTACGGCGGACTGCAAGTGCTGACCCTGGACGGGCAGTGGGCGGACGCGCCGCACGTGCCCGGCGCGTTCACGGTGAACATCGCCGATCTGCTGGCGCGCTGGACCGGGGATCGCTGGCGTTCCACCCGGCATCGCGTGCTGCCGCCGCCGCAGGCCGCTCCGGACGAGGACCTGATCTCGCTGATCAGCTTCTTCGAGATCGATATGGACGTCGTGATCAGCCCCTTCGATCCGCCGGTCGGCGGCGGCGCGCACTATCCGCCGGTGACCGGGCACGACTACATCTCCGAACGAGCGAAGGCGGCCGACGTTGCCTGACAACCTGATTGCCGCGGACACGGATCGTTCGGCGGCGCTCGCCTTCGCGGCCGCCATGCCCAAGATCAGCCTGCACTGCCACCTCACCGGCACCTTGCAGCCGCGAACCGTCGCCGAACTGGCTGCCAAGCACGGGGTCCCGATGCCGGACGGGCGGACCGCCGAGAACCTCTACGACCACGCCTCCTACGAGGATCTCGGCGAGTTCCTGCGGGTGCTGGATCTGGTCGGCGCGGTCATGCTGGACCGCGACGATTTCCATCGGACGACCTACGAAACCCTCACGCTCGCAGCGCGGCACAATGTGATCCACCGGGAGCTGTTCGTCAGCCCGCCGTCGCATCCGACGGTGTCGTATCCGACGATGATCGAGGGCATCACCGCGGGACTGCGCGACGCGGAGGCCGATCACGGGATCAGCTGCCGGTTGATCTTCGCCATGAACCGCAATGCCGATCCGGCCGAGGGCGTGGAGCTGGTGCGGCAGGTGATCGCCCATCGCACCGACGACATCGTCGGAATCGGTCTGGACTACGAGGAGGTCACCGGCCCGCCCGAGCGGTTCGCGGAGGCGTTCGCCCTGGCCAAGCGGGCGGGGTTGCGCCGCACGGCGCATTCGGAGTCGGGTCCGCCGCGCAATATCGTGACGCTGCTGGACGTATTGGATTGCGAGCGCATCGATCACGGGTATCACGTGGTGACCGATCCGGCGCTGACCCGGCGCTGCCGGGACGAGGGGATTCCGTTCACCTGCACGCCGGTGAGTTCGGATATCGGCCGCTACTCGGGTTCGGGGGACGGGACGCACGCGGTGATCGCGGCGATGGTGGACGCCGGGCTGGCGGTGACCATCGACGGGGACGATCCGCCGATGTTCGGCACCGACCCCACCGAGGATCTCTCCGCCTTGGTGCGGGCGCTCGGTTACGGCCCGGAGCAATTGATGCGTTTCACGGCCGCCGGGATCGAGGCCGCGTGGTTGGACGAGAGCGAGAAACAGGCGCTCAGGGCCCGGACCAGCATGTTCTGAAACATGTTCTAGTCAATTTCTCCATTTGCTGGACAGGGGACCAGTTACACCTGTTTACTAGGCGCTCGGGTGGCCTGGATCACCCCCGAGTAACCGCAGAGCTCGGCACGCTTTTGTCTTGTCCCGGAAAGAATTCCGGGCTCTTCGGAGGAGAAACCAATGTTCCGGTCTCGGACCACTGCTGCCGCGGCGTCCGCCGCACTGGTAATCGCGGGATTGACCGTCGGATTGGACGCCGTCACGGCGAATGCCGCGACCGGTTGCGAGGTGCGGAGTTACGAGACCAAGAAGGACATCAGCACGGTCGGCATCACGCACACGTACGAGAAGTACGCGACCGCGGATTCGATCGGCGTCGGCACCACGGTGACCTACAAGATTGTCGTGGGCACCACCGGAATCGGTAATCCGTACGTCAACACCATTACCGACTTCCCGGCTGCCGGACTCGGCGCGCCGATCAAGACCAGCGTCACCGCCTACCACGCGGGCACCGGCCAGCGCACCGAGGACGTGACCGCGGTGCCGAACGCCGGCGGCTGGAAGGTCACCAGCACCGGCTGGTTCGTGAACTCCGGCAACCCGGTCACGCTCACCATCACCTACCCGCTGAACGACACCATCAAGTCGGGCCAGCAGGTCACCAGCGGCGGCGTCGGCGTGGCCGGCACCGTCGGCGTCAGCAACGAGATGCCCAATCTGACCTCGTGCTTCACCGCGCGCGGCGCCAATGCCGGTGAGACCGTGCTGGGCAGCCTGGGCGACAACGGGCTCGGTTCGGCCGACGGCCAGCTCAGCTCCACCGGTTCGTTCAGCGACATCCTGGCCGACATGCTGAAGAAGTTCATCGGCAGCTGATCCGCCTTTCGAAACCGCTGAGGACCGTACCGATGTGTATCCGCAAACTGTCGCGACTGGCGGCGCTTTCCGCTCTCGCAATGGCATTGGCATTCGCCGGGCAGAACGGTGACATCGGTGCGGCCGCGGCGGAATCGAGTGGCGCGCAACTGCTCTACGTCGATCGCTCCGGCGGCCGGGTGCAATTGCTGCACGTCTACTCCGCCGCCATGGACAAGACCATCACGCTCCAGGTGATCGTCCCCGCCGATAACAGTGCGCCGCGGCCGACGCTGTACCTGCTCAATGGCGCCGGCGGCGGCGAGGACAACGCCACCTGGTTCCAGCAGACCGATATCGTCCAATATTTCGCCGACAAGAATGTCAATGTGGTCATTCCGATCGGCGGCAAGTTCTCCTATTACACGGACTGGAAGAACGACGACCCCAAACTCGGCCGCAATATGTGGCGGACCTTCCTGACCGAAGAGCTACCGCCCATTGTGGATTCGGCGCTGCGGACCTCGGGCGCGAATGCCATCGCGGGCATCTCGATGGCGGCCACCTCGGCGCTGAACCTGGCCATCGCCGCCCCCGGCCTCTATCGCGCGGTCGGCTCCTACAGCGGCTGCGCCTCCACCTACGACGAGACCAGCCGCGCCTTCGTCCGGCTGGTGATGGAACGCTCCGGCGCGGATGTCCGCAATATGTTCGGCGCGGACGACGATCCGGCCTGGCTCGAGCACGATGCCGTGCGCAATGCCGAGAAGTTGCGCGGCACCACGCTCTTCATCTCCAACTCGACCGGATTGCCCGGCTCGGAGGACACCCTCGACGCTCCCAATATCGCGGGCCGGACCATGACCCTCGCCAATCAGATCGCTCTCGGCGGCATGATCGAGGCGGCCACCAACCTGTGCACGCACCAGCTCGCCGACCGGCTCGGTGAGCTCGGCATCCCGGCCCAGGTCGAATTCCGCTCGGCCGGAACACATTCCTGGCGGTACTGGCAGGACGCCCTGCACCGGTCCTGGCCGACGCTGGAGGCCGCGCTGCTGCGCTGAGGGGGCGAACCGACGTAAATCGGACGATTTCCGAGGCTCGGTGGCAACTGCGCCAAGGGCCCTTTATTGTTATGCACGGTGTGTCGCCGATCTCGTCGTATGGGCGGGGTTCGCGCATCTCATAACGGGCGGGTAACCAGCGTTAACCCAGCGTGCACCGTCAGGTCACGAGGCGATATCACCATGATGAGGACTGGGACGGAATACGGTCCCGGGTAGGCATGTGTGAACTGGAGCAGTATGCGGTTGAAGAATATTGTCGCGGCTGCGGGGGCAGCGGCGAGTGTGCTCATGTCGGGTGTCGTTCTCGGCAGCGGCCCCGTTACGGCGGACCCGGGTTGTCCGTCGCTGTACACGGTGGCGGTCCCCGGTACCTGGGAGACCGGTCACGACAAGACGCCGCAGCCCGGCATGTTGTCGACCGTCACCAATGGCCTACCCGGCGAGGTCGAGTACGTAACCTATGCGGCGACCGCCTTCCCGTGGGAGGGCGACGTCTACGGCGCGTCCAAGAACGAGGCTCTCTCCAATGCCCGTGCGGCCGTGCGGAACTTCGCGGCCCGTTGCGGCGCTTCGAAGATCGCCATCACCGGCTACAGCCAGGGTGCCGACGCCGCCGGTGATCTCGCCGCCGAGATCGGCAGCGGACTCGGCGTGGTCCCGCCGGATCGCATCGCCGCCGTGGCGCTGATCTCCGATCCGCGGCGTTCCCCGACCGATATCCAGGTCGGCCCGTTCGCGCCCGGCGCGGGTGCGGGTGGCGCTCGGGTGGGCGGCTTCGGCTGGATCGCGGACAAGGTGCGCACCGTGTGCGTGGTCGGCGATCTCTACTGCTCCACCGAGGAATCCGACTTCGTCACTCGGTTCGCGGGCTTCCTCGCCCAGACCTCGAACCCCAACCCGCTCAACATGTGGCGCTACCAGCTCGAGGTCGGCTCCATCATCAACGATCTGATGGCGCAGGGCGGTATCGCCACCTTGCAGTCGCAGCTCAGCGAAGGCGCCAATCAGGAGCGAGTCGCGCAGTTCGAGCAGTTCTTCAAGACCGGCAAGCACACCAGCTACGGCAGCTACTCGGTGGGCGGCGGCCAGACCGCTCTCACCTGGATGCACAACTGGATCGCGACCAACGCGTAGCGCACCGGATTCGAACGAACATCGCTGGGGCCGCTCTCCGAAAAAGGGAGCGGCCCTCGGCTTTTCCGGGATCAGCGCATCAGCTGCGCGGAGCTTGGTTGCGGGGCAGTAGATCCCAGACGTGCCCGTTCTCGTTGACGGTCGCCGCGGTGCGGGTGCCGGTGCGCGAGTACAGGATCCGGGTGATCGAGCAGTAGTCGATCGGGAAGGTGAGTGGGCGCGCCAGCCCGAGCACGTCCTGCAAGAGCACGTTGATCACGCCGCCGTGTGCGAAGGCGACGACGGTGTCGGTGTGGTTCGCGGCGGCGACGATGTCGGCGACCTTGGTCAGCACCCGCGAGGTGAACGCGGCGGCATCGATGGGCTCGGGGATGTATCCGGCCTTGATCCGGGCGTACACGTCCTTGAAGTCGCGCTGCGCGTCCTCGATCGGAATGTAGGCGGGCAGGTCGCGGTCGTACTCGGCCAGATCGTCGAACACTTCGACGTCGAGGCCGAGCTTCGCCGCGGTGGGCCGCGCGGTTTCGCGGGCGCGCAGCTGCGAGCTGCTCACCACGCGCGCGATGTCGTGGTGGGCGAGCGCGGCCGGAAGCCGCCCGGCCTGCTGGATTCCGATCTCGGTGAGATCCGGGTCGGCCGGGCCGGAGGCATCCGTGACACGACGCGGCTGGGCATGGCGAACGAGGATCAACTGCACGTCACCACTGTGCCGCACCGTGCCTTCAGTCGGCTCGGCGGGGGAGCCTGGCTAGCCCTGGTTCTTCTTCCGGTTCTGCATCAGGTAGACGATGCCGAGGATCAGTGCGACGATGCCGATGCAGCAGACGGCGGCGAAGATCCAGAAGCTGCCGCCCTTCTTCTTGCTCGACTTCTTCGCCGTGTACTCCATGGCGGTGGTCCAGGTGTCGGGGTTGGTCCAGACCGTGTGGTCCAGCAGGTTGGCTTGGGACATCAGTTCTAGGTACATCTCTAACCCCATCGTCGAGCGGTAAGCCGGCCTCCTCCCAGGGGCCGCCTTAAAGATTAGCTGCCGATTCTGTATTGCGGCACAGGTTCTTTGCGACCCGCGCCGCGCCGTCAGGTATTGCGCGGTTTCACCAGTGGGAAGGGCAGCGTCTCGCGGATGCTGCGGCCGGTCAGCAGCATGACCACCCGGTCCACACCGACGCCGAGGCCACCGGTCGGCGGCATGGCGTGCTCCAGCGCCTGGAGGAAATCCTCGTCCAGTTCCATGGCCTCCGGATCGCCGCCGGCGGCCAGCATGGACTGTTCGGTGAGCCGTCGTCGCTGTTCGATCGGATCGGTCAATTCGCTGTAGGCGGTGGCGAGTTCGACGCCCCAGGCCACCAGATCCCAGCGTTCGGTGACGCCCGCGATATGGCGGTGCGCGCGGGTCAGCGGCGACACCGAGGTGGGGAAGTCGATGTAGAAGGTGGGTTCCTCGGTGGCCGACTCGACCAGCTGCTCGTACATCTCGAGGACGATCTGCCCGGCGTCCCAACCCAATTGGCAAGGGACCCCGGCCTTGTCGCAGAGCATCCGCAGCCGTTCCTCGTCGGTCTCCGGCGTGATGGTCTCGCCCAGCTTCTCCGACACCGCCCCGTGCACGGTCTTGACGCTCCATTCCCCGGAGATGTCGACCTCGGTGACGGTGCCGTCGTCGGCGGCGCGCAGCGCCACCATCTTGCCGTTGGCAGCCACCGCGGCTTCCTGGATGAGCTGGCGGCAAGCGTGCATCATGCGTTCGTAATCGCTGTGCGCCTCATAGGCTTCCAGAATCGTGAACTCGGGATTGTGGCTGTAGTCGACGCCCTCGTTGCGGAACACCCGCCCGAGTTCGAACACCTTCTCCATGCCGCCCACGCAGAGCCGCTTCAAATACAGCTCCGGTGCGATACGTAGGTAGAGGTCGAGGTCGTAGGCGTTGATGTGGGTGGTGAACGGCAGGGCGTTGGCGCCGCCGTGCACCTGTTGCAGGACAGGGGTTTCCACCTCCAGGAAGCCCCAGCCGTGCAGGGTGTCGCGCAGCGAGCGCACCACGGCGCTGCGCTTGGCCATCACCTCGCGGATATCGGTGTTGATGGCCATGTCGACATAGCGTTGCCGCACTTTGGCTTCCGGGTCGGCCAGACCCTTCCACTTGTCGGGCAGCGGGTGCAGGCATTTGCCGAGCATCCGCCAATCCGCGGCCAGTAAAGACAATTCGCCGCGCCGGCTGCGCCCGATCTGCCCGCTGATCTCGATCAGATCGCCCAGGTCGAAGAATTCGTGGAATTCGTCGCTGCGCTCGGCGCCCACCCGCTCACGATCGATGACCAGCTGGATCTCCCCGGACCAGTCACGGACCACGGCGAAGATGACGCCGCCGTAATCGCGGATCCGCAAGAGCCGCCCGCAGACTCGCACCGTGGTGCCCTGCGGGGCGCGGCGGGCTCCGGCGACGGTGTGCGTGGGCGGGTAGGCGACCGGATAGGCGTCGATGCCGGCGTCGTTGAGCTTGGCCAGCTTGTCCATCCGCACCCGCACCTGTTCGGGGCGGCGCGGACCGGTCTCCTCCAGCTCCTCGGGCGGCAGATCGGGCAGGCTGCCGTCGGCGTGCAGCCCGGTCATGGTGTCGGGCACCGAGGATCGGACGCCGGTGTGCGAGGTGGTGTCGGGTTGCTTGCCGATGCGCGGCAGGAAGCCTTCGGCGATGGCGCTGGCGGTGGCCACCCGCACCAGGTGGCGGCGGTCCTCGAAGAGCGAGAAGCGCGGCACCCAATCCGGCTGGTACTTCACATTGGAGCGGTACAGGGCTTCGAGCTGATACCAGCGCGAGAAGAACATGAGCACGCCGCGCCACAGCCGCAGCACCGGGCCCGCGCCGATCCGCCCGCCCTCTTCGAAGACCGAGCGGAAGACCGCGAAGTTCAACGAGATTCGCGTGATCCCGTACTGCTCGGAGGTGAGCGCCAGCCGCGAGATCATCAATTCCATGATCCCGTTGGGGCTGGTGCGGTCGCGGCGCATGAGATCCAGGGAGACGCCGGTGCGGCCCCACGGGACGAGGGACAGCATGCCCAGTACCCGGCCGCCGGAGTCCACGGCCTCGACCAGCAGGCAATCGCCGTCGAGGGGATCGCCGAGGCGGTCCAGCGCCATGGAGAAACCGCGTTCGGTCTCGGTGTCGCGCCAGGCGGCGGCGCGTGCCATGACCTCCTTCATCTCCTCCGGATCGAGCTCTTTGTGCCGCCGTACGCGCACCGAGATGCCCTGTTTGGCAAGGCGATTGGCGGCCTGGCGGACCTGCTTCATATCGGGGCCGGCCAGCGAGAAGGTGCGGGTTTCCAGAATGGCCTCGTCACCCAGGCGCAGCGCGGAGAGTCCGGCGCGGCGGTAGGCGGTGGCGCCGATCTCGCTGGCGCCCATCACCGCGGGGGCCCAGCCGTACTGGTCGGCCAGTTTCAGCCAGGCGTCGATGGCATGCGGCCACGCCTCTTTCATGCCGATCGGGTCGCCGGAGGCCAGGCAGACGCCCATCTCCACGCGATAGGTGACCGCCGCCTTGCCGCTGGGCGCGAACACCACGGCCTTGTCGCGGCGGGTGGCGAAGTAGGCGAGCGAATCCTCGACATCGGAGCGTTCGATGAGCCCGCGCAGCGCCGATTCGTCGATGCCGGTGAGCGCGTTGGACGCCCGTTGCGAACGGAACAGCACGATCACCGCCGCCAGCAGCGCCAGCGCGCCGAACAGGCCGAGCAGCAGGTTCACCGGATGCGGCGGATGGCCGTCGAAATCGTCATTGCTGACCAGAATGGCGGCGGTGACCCGGTAGACCGCCCACAGCGGCCGTTGCGCACCGCCGGGCAGGCTGCCCGGGAACAGCTCCACCAGACCCCAGCCGAGCAGGCAGCCCAGTGCGATGCCGCCGGCCAGCACGCCCAGTGCCCGCCATACCGCGCCGCGCTGCACATGCGTGTAGAACTCCGACCAGGAGGCCAGCAGCAGGCCGATCACCAGCAGGTGCACGATGAGCGCCATCAGGGCGCTGACATCGTTCTCGGCGGCGAAGTCGAGGGCATTGGCGAGCGCGTATGCCGCCATGTAGCCGATCAGCAGCCACCAGGCGATGCGTTTGCGGCTCGCGGTCGCGCCCGCGAGCAGGCCGACCACCAGTGCCCACACCAGCGAGGTGTCGGGCGCGTCGAAGTAATAGGTGTCGACGTAGTGCCGCAGGCCCGAGGTCAGATACCGCAGTCCTGGCGAAATGCTCCACAGTGCGCAGAAGGTGGCGAAAACGCCCAGGACCAGGCCCGCGATATGCGGCACCTCGCTGAATCGCCCGTGCCCGCGATGCGGCACCTCGGATTCTCGCGAGCCCACTCTCGGCTCGATGTCGTGGTGTTGCCGGTCCTGCGTCGAAGTCACCGCACCAGTGTGTATGTTGCCGCTGCCCATGTGCACTCAGAACCCGTTTCGTGTCTCCGTGCCGCGTCCTACCGACCGGTTGCGGGGCCCGCATTTTGGTGTCCCGGGATTCGCGGGTAAGGATGTACCCATGTCGGATCCCATCGATATCCCGATCACGGACGACGTCATTCGACTCGGCCAGTTCCTGAAACTGGCGAACCTCATCGATTCCGGTTCGGAAGCCAAGAACGTCATCGCCCAGGGCCTGGTCCGCGTCAACGACGAAGTAGAACTCCGCCGCGGCCGCCAGCTGCAAACCGGCGACGTGGTAACCCTCGCCGGCCACAAGGCCCGCGTCACCGACGGGTAGGAGGTATTCGGGGGCAAGCCCCCGAACCCCCGATCAGATGGGGACGCCTTCGCCGCCGAACCCATAGGGCGGGCCCATCGACCAACCGGGATGCCCGCACCACCGAACCTCCGATCGGGAGGGCTGGGGCAGTGCCCGGGAGCGCGAGCCCGCCCTTCCCGACTGGGGTTTCAGGGCTTGCCCCTGAGAGTTACGAGAGTTGTCTAACTCTCGGCCCGCACCACGACGCCGTCGGAGTCGCTGTAGAGCATGTCGCCGGGCACGAAAGTCACTCCGCCGAATTCGACGGGGACGTCCTTGTCGCCGGATCCGGTCTGGGTGGACTTGCGGGGGTTGGTGCCCAGCGCCTTGATGCCGATGGGCAGGGTGCGCAGGATCGCCGAGTCGCGGACGGCGCCGTTGACGATCACACCGGCCCAGCCGTTGTCGACGCCGCGGCCCGCGATGATGTCGCCGACCAGGGCGGTGTGCACGCTGGCACCGCCGTCGACGACGAGCACCCGGCCTTCGCCCGGTTCGCCGAGGGTCTGCTTGACCAGGAGGTTGTCCTGGAAGCAACGGATCGTCACGATGCGGCCCGCGAAGGCTTCGCGCCCGCCGAATTGAATGAATTGGGTATCGCAGCTGCGGATCTCAGGGCCGATCTCATCGGCTAGGTCGGCAGTCGCCACAACGTTTGCTGATTCGGTCACGAGATCATCTTGTCAGGGCGAAAATGCGCAAGTCGCGCGTGGTGCGGTTGCGGTAGGCCGTGTACGCCGAGGTGGTCTCCTCGAAGCGCGCGAAAATCGCCCGCTTGCGCTCCTCATCGGTGACGAGGGTGGCGGTGACCGGAATCCGCTCCCCGGCGATGGTGACCTCGCCGTGCGGGTCGGCCAGCAGGTTTCCGGTCCACGCCGGATGCGTCGCCTGCCCGAAATTACTGCCGATCACATACAGCGTGTCCCCGTCGTGCACGTAGATCAGGGGAGTGGTGCGCGGCTCCCCGGATTTGCGCCCGGTGGTGGTGAGCAGGATGAGCGGCGCCCCGATCGGCCCGAGCACGGTGTATTTGCCGGCGGTGCGCTCGAGCACCTTGCGATCCAGCGGGGTGAGTTTGCGGATCACCAGTGACCCGAACGCGCTGGCGGCGAACGGACTGGCCAGTCGGCCAAGGATATTCGTGCGCGAACCCCAGATGCGGTCCGGAAACTGCTCACTCATGTTCGAGGAACTTACCCGGCTCGTGGATACGTTGCCGGGCCGCCGGACGATCTACAGGGGACGAAATATTCGCCTGTGCGGTCCGGAAACCGGGCGCATACTGGCGATACCCGCTAGGCGATCGGGGGGAGTGCATGAGTGTCGATCCAGTCGTGGATTCGGGGGCCGTCGACGAGACCCGTTCCCTGCTGACCGCCGTCGCCGCCCGATTCACCGCCGCCTGGGAGGCCGCCGGCGCACCCCCGGACCTGGCCCGATTCCTCCCCGAAGTGACCCCGCAACTGCGCCGCCTGTGCCTGATCGAGCTGATCAAGGTGGATCTCGAGTACCGCTGGATCCGCTACGACTTCCCCAAGCGCCTGGCCGAATATCGCCTGGAATTCGACGAATTGCGCTCCGGCCCGCTCCCGATGGACCTGGCCTACGAGGAGTTCCACGCCCTGCGCCGCTCCGGCCGCGGCCCGGATCAGAGCGGATACCCGACCGAAGCCGGCCCGACCGCCGTCTGGGGTGAACGCGACTATCGCAGCACCCTGATCGCCCGCCCCGCGGCCCGGGAAGCCTTGGACGGCATCGAGGTCGGTGATCGAGTCGACGATTTCGACCTGCTCGTGGAGTTGGGCGCGGGCGCGTTCGCCCGGGTCTTCCTGGCCCGCCAGCGTTCCATGCAACGCCTGGTGGCGGTGAAGATCTCGCAGAATCACGGCACCGAATCCGAGACCCTCGCCCAGCTCGATCACGAGAACATCGTCCGCGTCTTCGACCAGCGCCTGATGGCCGACCGCGAACTCAAGCTCATGTACATGCAGTACCTGCCCGGCGGCACATTGTCGAAGGTGCTGAGCCTGGTCCGCGAGCGCCCGCCCGAGCAGCGCGACGGCGGCCTGCTGCTGGACGCGGTCGACGCCGCCATGCGCGACAAGGGCGGCCTGGTGCCCAGCGAGTCCACCACCCGCACCGCCATGCGCGCCCGCAGTTGGCCCGAGGCGGTGGCCTGGCTGGGTAGCCGCCTGGCCCGCGCACTGGACTACGCCGCGGAAAACGGTGTGCTGCACCGCGATATCAAGCCCGCGAACGTGCTGCTCACCGCCGACGGCATCCCGAAACTCGCGGATTTCAACATCAGCTTCAGCCTGCACGTGGCGGGCACGAGCCCGCTCGCCTACTTCGGCGGCTCGCTGGCCTACATGTCGCCCGAGCAGCTGGCCGCCTGCCACCCGAGCCTGCCCGATACCCCCGAGCAGCTCGACGGCCGCAGCGATATCTACGCGCTCGGGGTGGTGCTGTGGGAACTGCTCACCGGCCGCCGCCCCTTCGACGACGAATCCCGGGCGGGCGATTCGGAATCCTCGCTCGAGCGCATGCTGCGCCTGCGCCGGCATCCGGTGGATCCCATCCACCTCTCCGACCTGCCGCCCGACACCCCGCCGACGCTGCGCCGCGTGCTGCTGAAATGCCTTGCCCCGCACCGCGAGGACCGCTGGCCAACCGGGGCCGCGCTGGCCCAGCAACTGGATCTGTGCCTGGATCACCGCGCCCGCGACCTGGTGGATCCGCCGAGCCGCAGCCTGCGCGCCCGGGTCGGCCCGTGGTCGCTGATCCTGCTGGTCACCCTCGCCACCTTCGTCGGCGACTATCTCGGCATCCTCTACGCCAACCTGCACAACGGCCCGCTGTTCGAGCTCTGGTTCACCCCGGACGAGCACGTGAAGTTGCAGACGGTCGGCCTGCTGCTCGGGTTGATCACCACGCCGGCGGCGGTCGCGGTCACGAACTATCTGTGCCGCAAGGCGTTCCTGGTGTGGCGAGGTCTGCGCAAAGGCCGTGCCTACGAGCCGGAAGCCCTCGCCGTGGCTCGCCGCGACACCCTGGTGAACGGCGACCGGGTGGCGCTGCTGGCGTTCCTGTGGTGGGTGGTGTCGGCCGTCGTCTCCACCGCCGCGCTGATCGGCTACACCGATCTGCCCGCCGACCGCATCGTGAATCTGACCGCGACACTGCTGGTCGCGGGCGCGATCGCGACGGCGTACCCGTTCTTCCTGGTGACCTTCGCGGTGGTGCGCTGCTTCTATCCGCGGCTGCTCTCGCACGGGGAGACCGCCGACGACGGCCGGGCCCTGCGCGCCCTGGGCCGGCGCTGCACGCTGTATCTCGCTGTCGCCGCGGCCATTCCATTGATCGGCGTGGTGGTCAGCCTGATGTTCCTGGACTCGCACGAGGTGTCGCTGGTGCTGGGCCCGATTCGCTGGCTGTGCCTGCTGGGCGTGCTGGGTTTCATCGGAAACTATTGGTTGTTCCGGCAATTGGAGGCGGACCTGCGTGCTTTCGAACGCGCGCTCTCCGCCCCGCTCAGCTGAAGAACCACCAGCCGAACAGCATCATCCACATGCCGCCGACCGCCACTCCGGCGATCGCGAAGCCTTTGTCGTCGCGTTCGGAATCGATTGCCAGCGCCACCAATCCGAGCACCACCGCCGGTACCGCGGTGATCCCGCAGATCACCCCGAAGACGCTGAGCACGAATGCGGTGATCCCCATCCCGCGTTGCCGTTTTTCCGGCATCGGTTGATAGAACATCGGCGTCGGCGGATATCCCGGCGGCATATTCGGATACACCGGAATGCTCGTGCGAATCGAGGGCAGCCCGTGCATCGCGATATCGAGATCGGCGAAAGTCCGTGCGGCGAGCGCCTGCCCGATGCGTTCGGACAACTGGTCGACCCCGATACGCCCGGCTTGGAAATTCTGTTTGAGGGCCTCGACCGTGCGTTCCCGATCGGTATCGCTCGCGAGGAAATGCTCGCCTGCCCAGTGAGGTTCCATGGGGCTCTCCGTCGAACCGTGCCGAATCCGTCTGGCTCCGAGCGTATTCCCGGGGATGCCGGTGTGCCCGAATGGAGACCGGAACCACAGGGTTCCCTCAGGCGCGGCCGTGCCGCCTTTCGTAGGACCGGCGGTCGGAGTCCTCGCGGGCGCGGCGATCGGCATCGGCGAGCGCGGGATCGAGGCCGTGCTTGATGAGCCGATTGCGGCGGAAGACGTAGGTGAGCGCCGCGGTGAAATAGATCAGCGGCAGGTACAGCAGCGCCATCATCGCCAGGCCCACCCATTTCGGGCCGGGCACCAGGAGAAAGACGCAGAGCAGCGGAATGATCGGGACGAGAATGCGCAACAGGTAGCGGCGGGTGGCGCCGGGCCCGATCAGATCGTTCAGCACCCAGTCGTTCATGGCGGGCGGCAGCGTCCTGCCGCAGATGTAGCCGAGCCGCTGGGCCGGGCCGGGGGTGCTGCGTTCGGGCATGCGCCCAGGATCCTCGGGGGCGCGGGGCGCGGGCAACTCAGGGGGTCGGCGGCTTTGGCGACCCCGGATCGTCAGGCGTTCTCGCGCTCGGCGTGGAAGGCGGCGACCTGGGTGGTCAGATTGTGGGTGGAGCTCTTCACGGCCAATTTCACGAACGGCTCGATGGTCTTGCCGAGCAGTTTGCCCGCGATCCCGCCCGGCACCCGGTAATCGACAATGGCGTCGATGGTGCAGGACTCCTCGCCCTTGGCGTGGAAGAGGAAGGTGGATTCGATTTCGAAGCCCTTGATGGACTTCACGGCAATGGCGTAACCCGGTTCGTGCCGCACGATTTTGATGGTCGAATGCAGCGTGATGGGGCCGAGGCCGATGGTGCCGTCGAAAGTGGCGTCCACACCTTCGGTCTGCTCGGTGAGCGGTTCGAATGCGCTGATCTCATTGATGAATCGCGGCAGATGGCGGTAGTCGTTGACATAGGCGAAGGCCGATTCGGCCGAGGCGGCGCAATCTGCGACGATCTTGACTTCGGTCATGCGCTCGACTGTAACGTGTTCTAGTTTTCGTCGCAGATCTTGTGATGCATGCCATCTATGAGAACGGCCTCACGCCGTGACGGCCAAGGTCGCGGCCAGCCCGAAGACTACCGCCATCGCCAGCACTTCGAAAATCGAACGCCGCAGCGAGGATTCCGCATCCATCCGATGGTCGGTGGCGCGCGGCACCCAGGTGCGCCGCCACCACCAGCCCAGTGCCAGCAGGCCGATCAGCAGCAGCGTCTTCGCCAGCAGGATCCGGCCGTAGCCCGTGGTGAGCAACGGCGTCAGGCCGCCGATCCGGACCAGGCCGTCGATGACGCCGGTGACCGTGACCGTAGCGGCCAGCGGCAGCGCCCAATTCGAATAGCGGGGGAGCAGCACCGCCCACTCGCCGCGCGTGCGCACCACCAGCGCCAGCGCCAGCAGGCCGCCGAACCAGAGCGAGGCCGCCAGCGCGTGCACCGCGCCCAGCACCGAACCGAGGAACTGCTGCGAGAGATGCCCGGTGATGGGTCGCAGCGCGATCGTCACCGCCGTGAACACCAGCACCAGGTCCGCGGTGGCGCGCTCCGGGCTGCGGAACCCGAAAGCGCTGTAGATCGCCACCGCGCCACAGCCGACCAGCAGGGCGATGCCGATCTGACCGCCGCTGACATCGGTCAGATACTCACCGAAGCGCTCGGCGCTCAACCGCCGCACCGGAACGCCCTGCACCTCGGCGGCTTCCACCACCAGCATGGTGAATTCCATTGCCGCCCACAGGCCCGCCAGCAAGGTCAGCAGCCGCCAATGGGTATCGAGGCGGTCGTGCAGGCGCGGCAGCGCGGCCAGGCCGAGCACCGTCGCGCCCGCGCAATCGGCGAGCACCCGGGCGGTGGCCTCCGGCTGCACCGGATCGTCGGCGGCGAGAATCCAGGCCAGCAGCGCACCGAACAGGCCGCACGGAACGACCAGCAGCAGTAGCCATCTCGTGCTGCTGCCGCCGGTCGCCCCGCGGTCGCGGCGATCGGTGCGGTCGGACCGGTTCACTTACGCTGCTTACCCCGGCCGCCCAGCAGTGCGAACGCCAGACCGCCGCCGAACAGCACCACCGCGCCCGCGATGAACACCCACAGCGGGACGCCGCCGTCATCGGAGTCGCCGGACTTGGCCGAGCTGTCCGCCTTCGGGCCGGGCGTGCCGTTGCCCGCCTTGGTGAGGGTGAAGGAACGGGTGCCCTTCACCGGGTGACCGTCGGCCGAGGTGACCCGGTAGGCGATCTTGTATTCGCCGGCCGGGCCGAGCTCACCGACTTCGATGCTGACCGTGGCGCCCTCGACCTTCGGCTGGCCCTTGGACCACAGGTTGCCGTCCGGGCCGGTCACCGTCATGGACGGGAACGACGCCTGGAGATCCTCGTTGAAGGTGACGGTCACCCGCGCGGGCGAGGCGTCGATCTGCGCGCCGTCGGCGGGATCGGAGCCGATGGCGGCCGAATGCGCGCTCGCCACACCGCTTCCCAGCAGTGCCATGCCGGTGACCAGCAGGCCGGTGAGCACACCGGCGAAGACCTTGCGCATCATGAGCGGCGACTCCGGATCACGCTGCCCAGACCCAGGGCCGCACCCAGCGCGCCCAGCGCCAGGCCGAGGCCGCCGAGCCAGCGGGCGGTGGTGTCGGTGCCCTTGTCGTCATCCTTCGCGGCGGTATCGGCGTCGTGATCGTCGCCCTTCGCCGCGCTCAAAGACAGTGCGGGAGCGGGATGCTCGGGCTCGGAGCCGTCCGCGTTCTCCGGCTGATTCCACTCCACGACCTTGCCGTCGCTGTAGGTCTGGGAGGCCGGGAAGCTCAGCTTCTCCTGCTTGGGCAGCGGGCCCAGCGACAGCACGAACCGCTGGAACTGCCCCGGGGCCACGCCCGCATTGCCCGGCTCGACGGCCCAGGTGACCGAGACCGCCTCGCCCTTGTCATTGCGGTCGATCTTCTCCGACCAACCGGCCATCGGCTCGGTCCGGATGCTCTTCAGATTCGGCACCGCCACGGTCAATTTCGTGGTGGACGCGGTATTCGACTCGGTCGGCACCTTGAAAGTGGCCACGGTGTAACCGTTCTGGGCCGCGCCCGGCGCGTCCACGGTCACGTGCGCGGACGCCGCGCCCGCACCGAGCAGGGTCAGCCCCACGACCGCGCCGCTCGCGGTGAGCGCGCGCGAAATAGAGGTATGCATGAATGAATGGCCTTTTCTCACAAAGGGTTACGGGTGAATTCGGGAATCACGCCGCAACCGGAGGCGCGCGCGGCCCCGCCGCACCCGCGATGCGCAGGCTTCTCAATGTGGAACGTGGGGAGGTCCACGTCCTCGGCCGAGGCCCGGCGGCCAGGGCGCCCGGGCGGTTGACCGCCACCCGGACCGCCTGTGCCACAAGGCCGTACAGGCGGTCCGCGGCCGCTATGAGGAGGGCACACACCACCGCGGCCGCCGCGTGCCCGGCCGCCATCGCCGCATCCGAGACGATCGCGGCGCTACCGGACAGGAATCCGCTGAATCCGCCTGCCGCCGAACCGTGCCCGCCATGGGAGAGCCCGGTCAACGCCACATGGCACAGCGGTTGCGCCGCCGCCATCAGCGCGGGCAGCGCGGTACGTGACGCGCTGCGCGGCAACGTCATGGCGACGGCCCCGATCGCGGCCGCCGCGAGCAGCAACAGCGTCACGCCCGTCGATCCCGGCGTCGGGCCGCCCGCCGCCGCGTGCGCCGCGATCGCCAGGGCCGCGGTCAGCGCGCCCGCCGAACCACCGCGCAGCCGAGACGTTCGATCCTGCCCGCCACCCGCCTTCCACATCCCGCCGCGGGTGGTCACCGCCGCGCCGGCGTGCGCCCGGAACGCGGTGTCCGGCAATCGCATTCCGGAACGGCGGCGGGGCATCGCAGGCTCAGTTCACGCCGAGGCGGGCGAGCACGTCGGCTTCGATGCCGGAGAGCTCGTTGGAGATGGAGGCGTGCACGGCGCGACGGCGCTGCACCGGCATCTGGGCGGCGGTGCGGGTGGCGGCGGCCAGGCTTTCCAGGCGGTCGCGGGTCGCGGTCGCGAACTTCTTGGTGTCCGCGTCGGAGTTCTTCTTCTCCACCTCGGCGAGCGTGGACTCCACATTCGCCAGGCGGGCCTGCAATTTCGAACCGGGACCGGAGAATTCGCCGAGCTGGTTCACGCCGATGCCCAGCTGCTGCGCCCGCCGATTGTCCAGCTGCGCGCGCACCATGGTCGCGCCCCGGTAGGCCAGCGGCGCCAGCACCGGAACCAGCAGCCGCGCCACGCTCAAATACTTGCGCACCGACGCCACGCTGAACGGATCCCGCTCCGCCTTGGCGGCCAGCTTCAAAGCGGCCTTCTCCTCCGCCTGCAACTTGGCGATCTCGGCCTTGGCGACCTTGGACTGCGTCCGCGCCTCGATCCGATGCCGCTTGCGCTCGTTGCGCGCCCCGAGCTTGGCCTCCATACCGGCCTTGTGCTTGAGGGCTTTCGCCTCGGCTCGGCGGCTGACCCGCTTCTTGCGCTTGGTGAACAACCCCATTGATGGCCTCCGTCATGCTGGTTCGCCATGGCAGCACAGGGCCGGGGGAATGCCTGTCCGCCCATGAAACACAGTTTGCCGATCACCTTAACCGGTGAGCGTGAAGCGCCGCCCGCACCCGGCGGTTTCGACGCCTCATCGTGGTCAGGAAGGACCTGGGGGCTACGCCCCGAACCCCGTAGCGGTGGCCCCGGACCGTCAGGTCCGGGGCCACCTTTTCCTTCTTTTCCGGCTGAGCTGAAACGTCTCGGGCGCGGCGGGATTCGGCGTGGCGGGGACGCGGGGCCAACGGTGTCGGGGGTTAACGCCATACTGCTAGGCGTGTATTCGGGCATCGGTGACCATGGCGAGCGGGCCGCGTTTCTGGACGCGCGGGCGCTGATCGGGTGCCGGCACCGGCTGCTTCTGGACGCCACCCACCCGGAGGTGCTGCACGGAGTTGCCGAGGACGCCGGCGTGCAGCAGCGGCGGGAGGCGGCGGCCGCACACCGGTTGAATGTGCGAGACACGCTGGTGGGGGCGGATCCGGACAAGTGGGTGGTGATCACGCCCGGACTGCCCGCGAGGGAGCGCGCGGCGGCGACCATGGCCGCCATGGAGTCGGGTGTGGAGCGGATCTGGGGCGGGCTGCTGCCGCAGGAGACCGATACCGGCCGGCGCGGCGGATGCGAGATCCTGTGGCGGGATACCGACCGGGGCGGATACATCCCCGTGGTCGTGGTCAACCACAAGGTCACCGATCCCCGGCAGCCCGACCCGGCGGACTACCACCCGCTGACCACCGGCATGTACGAGTGGAATCCGAAGCCGGACAAGCACGTCCGCACCCGCCCGCAACCGCGCGATCAGCAACGCCTCGCGCACCTGTACCGCATGTTGCAGCGGCACGGGCAAGCCAGCCCGGCCCTGACCGGCGGCGCCATCGGCTACCACTTCGACCGCATTCTGGTGCACGACCTCGGCCCCGTTCTGGACGATTACGACCGCCGCTACGCCGACCGCATCGCCGTGGTGCGCGGGGAACTCCCCACCATCCCGTCCAAGGTCCCCGAATGCCGCCAATGCCCGTGGTGGACACGCGCTCCCGAGGAGGGCGGCCAGAGCTGCGAGAAGTGGCTGATCGCCCACCGCGACGTCAGCCTGGTCGCCCCGGGCGCGCGCGGAGGTGCTGCGCCGGCACGGCGTGGAGACCATCGACGAGCTGGCCGCCTGGTCCGGCGACGACCCGGACGACTGGCATTTCGAACCCTTCACCGAAACCGTGGTGACCGCCCGCGCCTGGGCCACCGGCGCCCCGCTGGTCCGCCGCGTCGAGCACATCCGCGTGCAGCGCGCCGACGTCGAGGTGGACGTGGACCTGGAGAGCTACCAGGAGTACGGCGCCTACCTGTGGGGCACCCTGCTGGACGGCGTCTATCGCGGCTTCGTCACCTGGGACCCGCTGCCCACCGAGGACGAGGGCCGCTCCTTCGCCGAGTTCTGGACCTGGCTCATGGAGGTGCGCGCGCAGGCCGCCGCGGACGGCAAAACCTTTGCCGCCTACTGCTATTCCCGCACCGCCGAGGACAAGTGGCTCTACGAGTCGGCCCGCCGCTTCGCCGGTCAGCCCGGCATCCCCACCGAGAAGCAGATCCAGCAGTTCGTCGACGGCCCGCAATGGGTCGATATGTTCCAGGCGGTCTCGGACCAGTTCATCTGCCCGAACGGCAAGGGCCTGAAGAAGATCGCCCCGGTCGCCGGTTTCCACTGGCGCGACCCGGAGGCCGGGGGAGAGGCCAGTATGGCCTGGTACCGCTTGGCCGTCGCCTACGACGGCGGCGACCCCGACCTGTCCCAGCGCACCCGCATCCTCGAGTACAACGAGGACGATGTGCTGGCCACGAAGGCATTACGGGAGTGGATGTCCGATCGCGCCGATGCCGAGGTTCCCTCCATCGCCGAGTTCGCCCGTCGTAATATCGCGTCGTGACCGAACACATCGAACACCTGGAGTTTCAGGCCGAGACCCATCAGCTCCTGGAGCTGATGATTCACTCGGTGTATTCGAACAAGGACACGTTCCTTCGCGAACTCATCTCGAACGCCTCCGACGCGCTGGACAAGCTGCGCCTGGAGTCGTTCCGCGACAAGGACCTGTCCGCCGACATCTCCGATCTGCACATCGAGCTCGAGGTCGATCGCGACAATCGGGTGCTGACCGTGCGCGACAACGGCATCGGCATGTCGCGCGCCGAAGTGGTGGATCTGATCGGCACGCTGGCCAAATCGGGCACCGCCCAATTGCGCAAGCAGCTGCTGGAGACCAAGCCGGATCAGGCGGCCGAGGAGCTCATCGGCCAGTTCGGCATCGGCTTCTACTCGACCTTCATGGTGGCCGACAAGGTCGCCCTGACCACCCGTAAAGCCGGCGAAACCACCGGCACCCGTTGGGAATCTGAGGCGGGCAGCCCCACCTATTCGATCGAGGAACTCGAAGAGGCCCCGCAGGGCACCACGGTGACCCTGCACCTCAAGCCCGCCGACGAGGACGATCACCTCTTCGACTACACGCAGGAGTGGAAGCTCCGCGAAATCGTCAAGAAGTACTCCGATTTCATCGCCTGGCCGATCCGCATGGACGTGACCCGCACGGTCATGGACGGCGAGGGCGAGGACAAGGTCGAGAAGGAACTCACCGAGACCCAGACCCTCAACTCTCAGAAGGCGCTGTGGACGCGCCCCAAGTCCGAGGTGTCGGACGAGGAGTACAAGGAGTTCTACAAGCACGTCTCGCACGCCTGGGACGATCCGCTCGAGATCATCCCGATGAAGGCCGAGGGCACCTTCGAATACCAAGCGCTGCTGTTCATTCCGTCGCACGCGCCGTTCGACCTGTTCGCCCGCGAGCACAAGCGCGGCGTGCAGCTCTACGTGCGCCGGGTGTTCATCATGGACAACTGCGAAGAGCTGATGCCGGAGTACCTGCGCTTCGTCAAGGGCGTGGTGGACGCGCAGGACCTCTCGCTCAATGTCTCGCGCGAGATCCTGCAACAGGACCGCCAGATCCGGATGATCCGCAAGCGCCTGGTCAAGAAGGTGCTCTCCACGGTCAAGGATTTGAAGAACGCCGAGGATCAGGCCAAGTACCAGTCGTTCTGGTCGGAGTTCGGCCGGGTGCTCAAGGAGGGCCTGCTCTCCGATCCCGACAATCGCGAATCCATCCTGGCCGTCTCGTCCTTCGCCTCCACCAATTCCGAGTCCGAGCTGACCACGCTCGCGGAGTACGTGGAGCGGATGAAGGAGGGCCAGCAGGGGATCTACTACCTGACCGGCGAATCGCGGCAGCAGATCGAGAACTCCCCGCACATGGAGGCGTTCAAGGCCAAGGGTCTCGAGGTGCTGGTGCTGACCGATCCGGTCGACGAGATGTGGGTCGGCTCGGTCACCGAGTTCGAGGGCAAGCCGATCCAGTCCATCGCCAAGGGTGAGATCGACCTGGAGACCGAGGACGAGAAGCAGGCGTCGGAGCAGCTGCGCGAGCAGCAGGAGAAGGATTTCGCCGACGTCCTGGGCTGGTTGCGGACGACCCTCGACGCGGACGTCAAAGAGGTGCGCCTGACCAACCGGCTCACCACCTCCCCGGCCTGCATCGTCGGCGACGTCTTCGATTTCACCCCGATGCTGGAGCGCATGTACCGCGCCTCCGGGCAGGATCTGCCGCACAGCAAGCGCATCCTCGAGCTGAACCCGGATCACCCGCTGGTGACCGGTCTGCGCGATGCGTACGCGGGTGTGAAGGACGCCGAGGAGAAGCCCGCCGAACTGGGTGAGACCGCCGAATTGCTCTACGGCACAGCGGTTCTCGCCGAGGGCGGCGAACTGAAGGATCCGGCGCACTTCGCCCGCATCCTGGCCGATCGCCTGACTCGCACGCTCTGACCGAACCGACCGCCCGCCTTCGCCAGCTGCGCGAAGGCGGGTTTCGGTCATGCCTGACGTGGCGCAAATGTGACGTCCAACATGCTCGCGTCATCCCGGGAACTGTTCCGCGATGCGTACGTTGTACGTCTTGGTCGTAAGTTTTACGTGTTCGTGTTTTTCAGCATGTCGCCTTCTGATCGACCCGGTCACCGCAACCTGTGGGTGACCACGCACCAAAAGAAACACCTCGTCAGGAGAAGGTAATGGTTCAGGGCACCGTCAAGTGGTTCAACGCGGAGAAGGGCTACGGCTTCATCGCCCGCGAAGACGGCCCCGACGTATTCGTCCACTACTCGGAGATCGAGGGCAACGGATACCGTCAGCTCGAGGAAGGCCAGTCGGTCTCCTTCGAGATCACCGAGGGCAAGAAGGGTCCGCAGGCAGCGGCCGTCCAGCCCCACTGAGACCGGTCCGTCGCGCACCTGAAGGCGCGCGCCGCCCCGCTTCGAAATAACAAAACCCGCACCGGCAACGGCGCGGGTTTTGTCGTATTCAGAGGTTTGGGGACCGGGGGCTGGCCCCCGGATTCCCCCTTCCCGCAGGGGGTTTGGGGGTGAAACCCCCAAAACCAAGCGTTAGCGCGGGGCCATGCGGAGGGCGCCGTCCATGCGGATGGTCTCGCCGTTCAGGTAGTCGTGCTCGGTGATGTACTGCGCCAGCTGGGCGTACTCGTCCGGGCGGCCCAGGCGGGACGGGAAGGGGACGCCGGCCTCGAGGCCCTTGCGGTACTCCTCGGTGACACCGGCCAGCATCGGGGTGTCGATGATGCCGGGGGCGATGGTGTTCACGCGAATACCGAACTGCGCCAGGTCGCGAGCGGCCGGAATGGTCATACCGGCGACGCCGCCCTTGGACGCGGAGTAGGCGATCTGCCCGATCTGGCCTTCGAACGCCGCCACGGAAGCGGTGTTGATGACCACGCCGCGCTGCCCGTACTCGTCGACCGGCTCGGTCTTGGCGATGGCGTCGGCGGCCAGGCGCATCACGTTGAAGGATCCGAGCAGGTTCACGGTGATCACGGTCCGGAACAGCTCGAGGTCGTGTGGCCCGTTCTTGGACAGGATGCGTCCCGCCCAGCCCACGCCCGCGCAGTTGACGACGATGCGCAGCGGCACACCGGATTCCACGACCTTGGCGACCGCGGCGGCCACCTCGTCACTGCTGGTGACGTCGGTCGGGATGAGGGTGACGCCGGCGGGGACGTTGTCGCCCGCACGCTCGATCGACTGTGCCAGGTCCAGGCCGAAGACGGTGGCGCCGGCATCGGCGAAGCGCTTGGCGGTGGCCGCACCCAGTCCGGAAGCGCCTCCGGTGACAATGGCGGCGGAGCCCGAAATCTCCACGGTGTTGGTCCTCTCGAACGTGGACGGCCCTCTCACTGGCCCTCCGTCAATAAGCACGATATCCGGATCGATCATGATGCCCGCGCGGGGTCCGCGGAAGACGACCATCGAGTTTGCGAACAAGAGTGTTCGCCTAGTGGTACCGTCATCACATGAACGCCAGCACGGCCGAACGTCCGCGCCGTGGTCTCTTCCGCCCGGCCCCCCAGGTCGCCGGGAAGCGAATCCTGATCACCGGCGCCGCCCGCGGCATCGGCGCGGCCCTGGCCCGCCAACTGCACGCGCACGGCGCGCGCGTCGCCCTGCTCGGCATCGAGGAAGCCCTGCTCGCCGAGACCGCCACCGAATGCGGCGACGCCCCCTGGCGGTACTGCGACATCGGCGACCCGGCGCAGGTGGAGCGCGCGGTGCAATCCCTGGTCACCGAATTGGGCGGCCTGGACGCGGTCGTCGTCAACGCCGGCATCGCCCGCCAGCTCGCCCTGCTCTCCGGTGATCCCGAGGTGCTCGAGCAGACCCTCACCGTGAACGTGCTCGGCGCGTACTACACGATGCGCGCCGCCGGCCCGCACATCGCGCACCCGAACGGCTATGTGCTGCTGGTGTCTTCGCTGGCCGCGGCCGTGCACCTACCCTTGGCCGGGGCCTACAGCGCGTCCAAAGCGGCGGTCGAGGCCCTCGGCCAAACCCTGCGAATCGAGCTGCGCCACACCGGCGCCCGCGTCGGTCTCGCCTACTTCGCCGAACTCGATACCGAGATGACCAGCCGCGGCTTCGGGACCGAGGCCGCCCGCAGCATTCTCGGCCAGGCCCAGGGCGGCGGCGTCAGCAGCGTCTCCGGCATCGCCCCGCTCGGCCCGGCCATCGACGCCATGCAGCGGGCCCTGGCCCGGCGTTCGCGCCGGGTGGTCTCCCCGTACTGGGTCGGCACCGTACTGTGGTGGCGACCACTCGCCCAGCGCGTGATCGAGTACACGCTGCGGCATGGTGTCGCCTCGGGATTGGCCATCGCCGACACCGAAGCGACGCGATACACCACCGATCAACCGGCCAGGCCCCGCAGAATGGGAAAGATCGCCTGAACGTTCCTTCGGCACAACGGAGTTCACCGCATGCCCGAATCGGCAACCACCGTCGGCCGGCTGCCCCGCGGCCGGCACGGACTACCGCGTGAAACCGTGGTCGCCGCTCAGCGCGACCGCATCCTGCTCGCCCTGGCGGAGGCGATGGCCGAAAACGGTTATGTCGGAACGCCGGTCGCCGCGGTCATCAAACGCGCCGGAGTTTCACGGGAAACCTTCTACGAGCAATTCCGTTCCAAGGAGGATTGTTTCGAGGCCGCCTTCGAGCGGGCCGCGGAGCTCATGCTGACCGGCATCTTCGCCGCCACCGGCGTGGGCTTCGAGGGCGAGACGCCGGCCGAGCGCATCGAACGCGTCCTCGGTTCCTACCTCGACGCCGTCGCCTCGCAACCCGCCTACGCCCGGCTGTTCCTGGTCGAGGTGTACGCGGTCGGCCCGGATGCCATCGCGCGCCGGGCCTCGCTCCAGGAAGCGTTCTCGGCCATGGTGGCCGACATTCTCGGCGCGGACACCGAGGATCAGCTCTTCGCCTGCCAGACCCTGGTCGCCGCCATGAGCGCCATGGTCACCGCGCGTATCGCGGCCGGTGACGTGGACGGTCTGCGCGCGCTGCGGAGACCGCTACTGGGCCTGGTGGGGCGCAGCCGCGATCTCTTCGGCAACGTCCCGCTCGGCGACTGAGGTCCCGGCCCGGCGGCGCAGCGCCAGCAGAATCGCAGCCGCGAGCGCGGGCAGCCCGGCGGCGAGCACCGCGGCGATCGGGGTGCTCACGCCCGTCGCGAAGGCTTCCAGCAGAGTGAGCGCGCCGAAGTACAGGAACAGCAGACCCGAGCAGATCGCGATGAAGCGTTCCGGAATGTGCTTGCCGACCGTCACCCCGACCAGAATGGCGAGCCCACCGGCCGCGACCATGCCCGCGACGGAACCGATCCACACCGCGACCCAGCCGTTCTTGGTGGCCAGGGCCATGGTGGCGAACATGGTGCGGTCGCCGAGCGCGGCAAGCAGGAAGGCCGAGAGCACGACCAGGAACGCCGACCGCGACTTGGGCTGCGGTGCGGGGGTTTCGTCATCCGCCCCGCCGGAACCGGGCAGCGTCTCGCGCAGCGTCCACAGGCCCACGCCGATGAGAGTGGCCGCGGCGCACAGGGAAATGAGTTCGGTGGGCAGGGCCGCCCCGAGGAAATGACCGACTCCGACCGCGATCAGGTTGACCAGCACGCTCGCCGCGGTGATCGCGCTCAGCACCACCCACCAGCGGTAGCGCAGCGCGAAGGTCAATGCCATGAGCTGGGATTTGTCTCCCAGTTCGGCGAGAAAGAGCACGCCGAAGCTCAGCAATATCGTGGCGATCATGAAGGTCAGCTCCCAGGTCTCCGGCCTGTCGGCTGAAATGCGGGGGCGCTTCAGCCGACACCGCACCGGTAAAACGGTTTGGTTTTCGTTCGGCCGAAGGTCTCGCCCACCGGAACTCCGGTTCACACAGCCGGATCCGAGCTGGACCAGTATGTCGACTGCGCGATTGCGGGCTACTCCCCTTCGCTGCCCGCCATGCTACCCCGGCAAATCCGGCGCGCGCAAACCCGTGTCCTCGAAATCGCAATGCGCGCAATAAGTTTGGTTGCGCTGCCGCGAGGTTTCGGGAACCCTTACGCGGCCAGCAGCATAGCCAGAACCGCGGTGTCGGGATCGCTGATCGGATCGACCCCCACCCGCGAAACCATCGAGGTGACGGTGCCGTCGCTGTCGGTCTCGACCCAGGCGGCGCGATGCTCCAAGCCCAGATGGGGGAGTCCCGGCAGCAGCAGGCATCCGGACGCCGCACCCGAACATTCGGGTAGCGAAGGCCGCGTCTCGCGCGGCGGATGCAACATGATCAAGGCCGGTGGCACATGTCCGGCAAACTGCCCGGGCCGCAAGCCCTCCTCGCCCAGCACGGTCCCCTCCGCGATCACCAGGCCCACCATCCCCGGGTCCGGATCATCCGGCAGCTCCTCGCGCGCCCCGAAAACCGTCGAGGTCGGCAGCAATCCCGGCAGGCTGGCCACGCGCACCGCCAGCACCAGCACCTGCGCCCATTCCTTGGTCGAATCGGGCCACCGGCCCGAGATGACGAATCCGCATAGCGACCCGCGCGAATGAAACGGCATGATGCCGATCTGCTCGCTCATCGCGTGCCTCCCGATCGATCCGGGGCCGCTTTGCCCATCCATTTGTAGGACCATCAGGTTGTACCGAGAACGAACTGGCACACAAGTACCAAAGACTGCTAGCAGTCGGCCCCCTGAAATGCGAAAAGCCCGCAGACCGAAATCGGTCTGCGGGCCTTTGCGCACGTGACAACTGATTTCGTGCGGCGGGGGTAACCCGTCGGGCACGCCCGAAATCGGGTTGGCACCCGACCGCCGGCACGCGTTGCCATCAGCCAACGGCTCTCAGCCGGGCGCTAGTCCCGGAGAGGCGGATCAGAAGATGAGGCCCTTGCCCTGCTGGGTGGCGCGGGCGAAGCGGTCCTGCACCTCGGCCCAGTTCACGACGTTCCAGAACGCCTTGACGTAGTCGGCCTTCACGTTCTTGTACTGGAGGTAGAAGGCGTGCTCCCACATGTCCAGGCCGAGCAGCGGGATGATGCCGAGCGGCACGTTGCCCTGCTGGTCGGTGAGCTGGAAGGTGAGCAGCTTCTCGCCGAGGGTGTCCCAGCCCAGCCAGGCCCAGCCGGAACCCTGGAGCCCGTTGGCCGCGGCGGAGAACTGCGCGACGAACTTGTCGAACGAACCGAACTGGTTGTCGATGGCGGCCTCGAGCTCGCCGACCGGCTTGTCGCCACCGTCCTTGGAGAGGCTCTTCCACCAGATCGAGTGGTTGACGTGGCCGCCCAGGTGGAAGGCCAGGTTCTTCTCGTTCAGGAAGATGGCGGCGTGGTCGCCGGCCTCGCGGGCGGCTTCCAGCTTCTCGACGGCGGCATTCGCGCCGGCGACATAGGCGGCGTGGTGCTTGGTGTGGTGGATCTCGTTGATCTGCCCGGAGATGAAAGGCTCCAGGGCGCTGTAGTCGTAATCCAGTTCCGGCAGCGTGTACTCAGCCACGATGTCCCTTCCTCAGTGTCGGGGCTGTGTGCCTCGATATATGTCGAGCGCACCCAACCATCATTCGTACACCCGCTCGGGTGCAACCGGGTCGTTCGCCCCCACATTCCGGTCCGGGACGGATCGTCTCGAGGAGTGGACAGCCCGACTGAGTTCGGTCTACAGCGGCGGCACGATATTCGGCCGCATGGTGCGCGGATCGCCCGCGTCGTGCGCTTTCCACCAGCGCACCCCGCCCGCGATGAACTCCTCGAGCGGAATCTCGTTGCTCTGCTTGTCGGTGATGGTCAACCCGTCGAACCACACCCGCACATCGAGTTCGCGCGGATCGATGCCCTCCTCCTGGGAGAACTCCAGCATGTGCGAGGCGGGGCCATCGCCGATCGTGGTGTCGAAGCTGAGCAGCTTGCGCCACTGATTCCAGGCGTTGTCGTCCAGGTCGATGAATTCCCACCCGTGCAATGCGCCGCCGCCGAAACTGTTGACCGCGTCGTGCAATCCCTCGAGTTCCAAGGGCAGCACGACCGGTTCCAGGTCGTCCCAGCGCTGTCGCCGCAGCGAGGCGGCCACCCGGCTGACGCCGGTGAGCACCAGGTAGACGTCGCAGTCGTCCGGCGGCGGGCCGTCGGCCGGGAGGGTGAGGACGTCGAGTTCCAGCCGTAGGGTCGCGGCCACCGGGTCGACGTCGATCCCGAGGCAGGTCGCCTCGGACAGCGCGGTGCTGAGTCCGGTGATATCCAGTCCGTCGAGTAGCCCCCTGCTCACAGTCATAGCGCCAGGCTACCGATACGGCCAGGCCGGGCCTAGGATTTCCGTTTTTCGGTAGTGTTGTCGTTTTTTTCGGATCCGAACGGAACCACGGCGTCACCGGGCGCGTCAGAGTAGGTGAGGGCCGGGTAGGCGGTCCTCGGAACGGGCGGTCGCTCCGGAACGTGGAGGGGACTTCCGGATCGGCCGACCGGACATTTCAGACGAGTCTGAAGCTGTGGATCAGGTTGTGGATTATGTGGATAACTGCTGTCCGGCCATGCACAGGACACCGATAGCACTGCACGACACCCCCGCCCGCGTGGCAGGATCGAAACCGTGACGATGCCCCATGTCCCCTCGGTGCCGATCGATGCCGTCCCGGCCGAGTTCGACACGCCCGAGCCGTGGGCAGGCGCCGAACCCCTGCCCGCCCAGCTCCTGGATGTCCGTGAGGATGACGAATGGCAGCTCGGCCACGCGCCGGGCGCGCTGCACATCCCGCTCGTCGATGTGCCCGCCCGGATCGGCGAACTGGATATCGACGCCCAGATCTACGTGATCTGCCGGCAGGGCGGCCGCTCCATCACCGCGGTGCAGTACCTGGAACAACTCGGCTACGAAGCCGTGCACGTCAACGGCGGCATGGTGGCCTGGCAGCAGACCGGGCGCCCGCTCACCGGCGACGCCGACGAGCCCAAGATCTACTGATGACGACGAACCACCGATGACAGGGGGACGAGTGGCCGACACGCGATCCGCGGTCGTACAGCCGTGCGCCCGCTGCGGCGCCCGCTGGGCCGTGCAGGGCAAACCGCTGCACTGGTGTCCCCGCTGCCACGGTGTCCTGCTCTCACCCGCGCCCGTGGACGCCCCCGCCGAACGGCGCAACTACCGCTGGGTGGCGCGCGTCCCCGGCCGCCGGAGCCATCCGGCGGGCGGGGCGCGCCGGACGGTGAGCCGGGAGACGCCGCGCTACACCACGATTCCGCGCTGGGGACTGCGCGATCGTCCCGTCACGCCGGCCCCGGAGCCCCGGAACGCGCTGTCGCCGTTCGTCGATCGCCTGCACAGCCTGCTGTACGCGACCGTCGCGCTGTTCGTGCTCGCGGCGCTCGCCGAGCTGGGCCGGTACGGCGTGCTGCTGCGCAATCGCACCCGGCTGATCCAGCCCGCGCTGCTGTGGGCCTCGGATATCGCCGTCTACGTCACTTCCCTGCTGTCGCTGGTGTTCGCGCTGGCCACCGCTGTCGCCCTGGTCGGCTGGCTGGTGCGGACCCGCGCCACGCTCTACGCCGCGCGGGGGCAACGGGATCCGCGCTCGCCGCGCGCCCTCGCCCTCGGCTGTCTGATCCCCGGCGTGAACCTGGTCTTCCCCGGCGTCTTCCTCAGCGAGGCCGCCCGCCTGCGCGGCCTCGACGCCGATGTCGTCCCCGCGCGCTCCGGCGGAGCAGGAGCCGGGGTGGCCGGTCGCGCGCGTCCGGGCGCGTCGGCGGTCGGACGGTCCGGCGCCGAAGGCATTGCGGCGGAACCGGTCGCGGATCCCCGCCTGCTGCGCGCCGTGCGGATCTGGTGGGGCGCCTGGGTTCTCGACGCGCTGCTGGTCGTGGTCACGCAGCTGTACCGATTCGCGGATTCGTTGCAGGTCAAGGCCGATGGCGTACTGGCCGCCATGTGGACCGATCTGGCCGCGGCCGGGGTGGCGGTGCTGACGCTGTGGCTGGTGCGCGCCTTCGCCGGACAGGATCTGCGCGGGCGGCCCACCACGGTCACCCGCTGGCTGCCCGCGACCGCCCCGGCGCAGCCGGTCATCGAACCGGTGCAGCCCGCCGAACGTGGTACGGCTGCCGCCGGACGCGCGCCCGGCGCCGCCGTCGGGAATGATGAGGCCACCGCATCCGATTCGGAATCCGGCGTCGCCGATACCGAGGGGGCGGCGGAGTCCGAACATGAGGAGGTATTGGCGAAGTGAGCCGGGTCAGTCGCGCGCCGTTCGTGGTCGCGCACCGGGGGGCGTCGGCGGCGCGACCCGAACACACCCTCGCCGCATACGAACTCGCCTTGCAGGAGGGCGCCGACGGCGTCGAATGCGATGTCCGGCTGACCAAGGACGGGGTGCTGGTGTGCGTGCACGACCGCACCGTCGATCGCACCTCCAACGGGATCGGCGCGGTCAGCGAGATGACCCTGGACGAGTTGAAGGCCCTGAACTTCGGGACCGACGGCGAGCCCGCCGAGGTGCTGACGCTCGCCGAGCTCATCGAACTGGTCCTGGATTGGAAGAGCCGCCCCACCAAGCTCTTCATCGAGACCAAGCATCCGGTGCGCTACGGCGCCCAGGTGGAAACCACACTGCTGGAACAACTTCAGCATTACGGCATCGCCGCCCCCGCCTCCGCCGACCATTCCCGCGCCGTCGTCATCTCCTTCGCCGCCACCGCGGTCTGGCGTATTCGCCGTGCGGCCCCGCTGCTGCCGACCGTCCTGCTCGGCGAATCCTCCCTCTACCTCTCCGGCGGCGCGGCCACCACGGTCGGCGCGACCGCCATCGGCCCCTCGGTCCGTACCCTTCGTGAACACCCCGACCTGGTGGACAAGGCCGCCGCCGCCGGCCGCGCCACCTACGTCTGGACCGTCGACGACGCCGAAGACGTCCGCCTCTGCGCCGATCTCGGCGTCAGCTGGATCGCGACCAACCACCCGGGCCGCACCAAGAACCGGCTCCCGGTCGGGTAAACCCGCAGGCCGCACCGGCTTTCGTGGCCCCAACCCGTCGCGTGGATGCCGGGGCCGCGTTCTCCGTGGTTCGGGGGCCCGCCCCCGAATTCTCTTGTCCCTCGCGGGGTCCGGGGCGAAGCCCCACGGTGATCGCCGGTCGGTGGCAACGGACCCTGTAGGTTTGCCTCTCATGGGTAAGAGCAAGCGCAACAGTCCGAAGCCGGACAGTAACCGGGCGCAGAAGCTGGCCGCGCGCAAGGCCGCACAGGAGCAGGCCGCGCAGACCGTCACCCGCCCGTTCGAGGGCTTGGCCGCGGAATGCGATCTGGTCGCGCTCCGCGAGTTCGTCCCGTCGGCCACCGCCACGCTGAAGCTGTCGCCGAGCGTCGGCGCCGAGCGCGCGGTCACCCTCGCCACGGTGCTGCCGGGTGCGGTGGCCGCGCTGGTACGGGCTGGGGACGAGCCGGTCGGTTTCGTCGGCACGCAGGTGCAGCACCAGTCCGCGAATCCGGCCGCCGATCTGGCGAGCGCCATTCTGTGGACCCAGGCCGCCGAGCCGGGCGAGTCCCTGAACGCCGCGAATGTGGATGGGGCCCCGAGCCTTTCGGAGGTGCTGGACGCGGGTGCGGGCCTGGACCTGACCGTGCACCAGGACTTCAACTGGTGGGTCCCGGACGGCGTCACCCCGGACCCGCAGGTGGCCGCCACCATCGAGCAGGCCAATCAGGCGATCATGCCGTCGGCGCGACTGGAGCTGGGCGCGGACGCCGTCGGCGCGGCCTGGTGGGTGGATGCCGGCGAGAAGGCGCACGTGCGCTGGGTGCGCCCGGAGGACGAGGATCAGCTGATGCTGGCGCTGGCGCGCCTGCACGCGGCCGGTGACCTGCACCTGGGCGAGGGTTCGCGGTTCGCGGGTTCGTTCCGCACGCACGGCCTGCTGGTCCCGGTCTTCGATCTGGATCCCGAGCGGCACGCCACCGAGTGGGAGGCTCCGGCGCGCGAGTTCGGCGCCAAGCTGGCGGCCGCCCTGAAGTCGGACACCCCGCTCTCCTCGGATGAGCGCCGGTCGCGCGACGGCCTGCGTTCGCGGCAGGTCACCCTGCGCTGATCCGCGGCCTCCGATCGGGGGCCGAGCCGGTCGCTGCGGGCCGTTCACCGGTGGTTTCGAACCGTCGGCGGACGGCCCGAAGATTTTCCCGGGTTATTTTTTGAAAAACACTCATTTCGGTCCGCGTGTCGCGTTAAGTTCTCTTCACCCGAGAGGATCGGGGCAAGGTGAGGGAAAGCCTTACCGAAGTTAGATGAGGAGAAAATCATGGATGCCATTCTCACCCTGCTCAAGGGCCTGGTCTCTACCCTGTCCGCCAGCATCTCCGCCAAGTGAGCAGCATTCGCTCATAACATGCGTAATGGGCCCGATCCAGCGCAAGGGATCGGGCCCATTCGTATTTCTCCGGTCGGTTAGAGCGAGCCGCCCGCGGCGGACGGCGAACCGGAAGCATCCTTGGGGGAACTCATTTCCCGCGAGACGTAATTCTCCAGATCGAACAGGTTGGCGCTGGCCCGCTCGGCGACGGTCAGCAGGGTGCGCATGGTGGCGACCTCCTCGACCTGCTCCTTCAGGAACCACTGCATGAACTGCTCGCCCTGGTAATCGCCTTCTTCCCGGGCGGTACGGGCGAGTGCGACGATCTGCTCGGTGACCGTCTCCTCCTGCGCCAGGGCCAATGCGATCGGCTCCTTGGCATTCTCGAATTGGGACTTCGCGGCATCCACGTTCGGGATCTCCACGCCGAAATCCTGATCCAGCAGGTACTGCGCGATCATCATCGCGTGATTGCGCTCTTCGACGGCCTGCTTGTAGAAGTACTTGGCGAGCACCGGCAGATCCGCGTGGTCATACCAGGTCGCAATCGCGATGTACTGGTGTTCGGCATTGAATTCATTGCGGATCTGGTCTTGCAGCAAACCATGGAACTTGCTGCGCTTGGTTTGATTACGGATGGCCATGGGAGAAGACATTAGCCCTGGTCATACCGCGTGTCATCCAAGTGCAGCCTTATTGAGCCCAGCCTTATTGAGGCAAGTATTGCCTAATTTCAGCTAATTCGGGACCGTGGTGATCAGGTCGGCCGGGATCTGCTTGTCCGCCGCCAGCGCCTCGAAGAACTGGCTCGCCTTGGTCTTGTCCCACAGCAGCACATTGCCGCTGCCGTCGACGTCGGTGAACCCGCCGATCGGCACCGTCGTCGCCACCGGATCGCCGCTCAGCGCCCGCCCCAGTGAGACCAGATTCCACACGTGCGCACCGTTGTCGACCTTCAACGCTGCGGTCGAATCGGCCACCAGCGGCCAGGCGCGGAAGGGATTCAGCAGGGTGGACGGGCTCGCGGCCTTCTTCAGTAGCGCGCTGAGGAACTTGCGCTGGTTCAGCATGCGCTGGATATCAGCGGTCGGCGTGGCCCGGCTGCGCACGAACCCGAGCGCTTCCTTACCGCTCAGCGTCTGACATCCGGCTTGCAGGTCGATACCCGCCAGCGGATCGTTGATGGCCTGGTCCAGGCACATATCGATACCGCCCACCGCGTCGACGATGCCCGCGAAACCACCGAAACCGATCTGCGCGTAATGATCGATGCGCAATCCGGTCGCGCCCTCCACGGTCTGCACCAGCAATTGCGGGCCGCCGAAGGCGAAAGAGGCGTTGAGCTTGTCCTTTCCGTGGCCGGGAATGCTCACGTAGGAATCGCGCGGCAGGCTGACCAGCGTCGGCTTCCCCGATTCCGGGACGTGCACCAGGATGATGGTGTCGGTCCGTTCCGACCCGACCTCACCGCCGGTGGCCAGCTCCTGCTCCTGCTCGGTCGAGAGCCCGGAGCGGCTGTCGGAACCGACCAGCAGCCAATTCGTGCCGGGCGTGTCGGCGGGGCGTCCGGAGTAACTGGTGAGCGCGTCGATCCGCGTCAGATGGGTCTCCACATAGATCGCCGCGCCGATCGGCAGCAGCAGAATCAGCAGCAGCAACACCAGGATCCAGCGGAACCAATGCCGTTTGCGCTTGGGTCGTTTCGGGCGCGGGGCATTGTTGTCACCGCCCCCGCGCTTGGCCGGTCGGGAAGGCGGCGGCGGGGGAGGGGATTCACGATAGGGGACCGGTCGCTGCGTCGGCGCGTGCGTGACGCCCGCGCTCTCGCGCCGCGGTGAATTCCCGTACGCGGGGGGCGGACCCTGATCGTCCTGCCGCATCTTCCTGGTCGGCTCGGGTCGCCGCGGCTGCTGTCGTTGCGGCGGAACCGCATTCGAGCGCTGCTGCGGACCGGCGTTCGAACGCGGCGGCGGGGCCGGATTACCGCGCGGCGGGGGCGCGGCGTTGCCGCGTTGCGGGGGTACGGCATTGGGCCGCTGCGGCCGCCCGGGCTGCGCGGGCGGCGGATTGCCGGTCGAGCGCGCGGGCCCGCCGGGATATCCGCGCTGTGGTTGCGCGGGATTTGCTCGTGGTTGCCGGGGTGGCACCGGAGGCTCGCCCGGCCGTCTCGGCGGCGGCTCCCGGCGCATCCGTGCAAACTGCTGGGGGTCGTCGCCGTTCATCAAGGAAAGCCTACTGATGGAAGCGCTCGAGCGGTTCATTCCAATCGCATTACGGCCGCCGGAGTTCGGTGAGCGTGACCGGGATTACGGCAGCCAGGACACGTGACCGCGCAGCGCGGCGTATCCGAGGTAGGCGATGGTGTCGATCAGCGCGTGCGCCAGCAGCAGCGGCCACAGTCGATTGCTGCGCTGCCAATAGCGTCCGAACACCAACCCCATCACCAGATTTCCGAGCCCGCCGCCGATGCCCTGATACAGGTGATAGCTGCCCCGCAGCAGCGCCGATGCCAGCAGCGATCGGTTCTCCGACCAGCCCAGCGCGCGCAGCCGGGTGATCAGATAGGCGACGACCAGCACTTCCTCGGCCGCGGAATTCGCCCAGGCGTTCAGCACCAGCATCGGCAGCCGCCACCAATGCTCCAGCGAGCCGGGCACAATCGTGACGCTCACGCCCAGCGCGTGCGCGATCAGGTAGAGGCAGAGTCCCGGGATGCCGATCACCGCGGCCAAAACCAGGCCGGGCAGTACATCGGATCGCCATCGGGGCCGGGCCAATCCGATCAGCCGCGGCCCGATCCCGCTGCGCCACAACAGGTAAAGCCCGAGCGCCGCCCACCCCAGCAGCCGCCCCACGCTCAACAGCTGAAACAGCAGGTCCAGCAAGGATTGCGCGGCCCGCGACGGATTCAACGCGACCGTCTGCCCGCCCACTCCGCCCGGTGAGAGCGCGCTCTCGATCAGCGAAAGCAGCGCATTGGCCCCGCTCAATCCGAACGTGACGACCAGTACCACCGCGATCTCGACCCGTATGGCCCGCAATTCCGCCTCCCCGAGTATTCAGCGGGCAGCCGAGTGCCGCGAGACTTGTCGATCCGTGCCTGCGTTATGCGATGGGTTGGGTTTCGGGCGTACCCGACGAGTTACCCCGACAGTCGCGAGATCAGTTGTAGCGTTTCATTCGCGATCATGAGGTTAGCGGGTGCTGTGCAATCCGCGCTGGAAGGGATTGCCCGCCAAGGTCTGTACCGCCCGGCTCAGCGATTCGACATCATCGGCGGGCGCGTGGAACGGCAGCCGGATGTCGTGATCACGGTCGACGGCCTCGACCCGCAGCGTCACCCCATACCGGTCGATGGCCAGCGGATGCACCAGCGCACCCCGGCGCATGGCGGTCGGCAGATGCCGCGCCAGCCGGTCGATGACATCGGCGTGGTCGGCGTGCAGATGCTGCAACCAGGCTGCCTCCATGCCGCAGAACGGATCGGGCCGGGCCGCCCGGAGTTGTTCGCGCGTCACCGAATCCGCGCCGGCGGTATCGGCGACCACCGCGGAGTCGATGACCAGCCGCATCAGCACCGAGGTGTGCCCGACATCCAGCAGGTTCGGATGCGGATGATCCTCGGCGACCGCGGTGGCCAGCGCCCGTTGCGCATGCGCCGGAACCGCGTGCACCCATCCGCGCAGCCAGACCAGCGCCCGCACCGGTTCCCGCAGCGGCAGCGGCGCGTTGTCGGTCAGCTCCAGCACGGCGGGTGATCCGGTGGTGCCGCACCGATCCACCAGCATGGCGGCGGTGGTCTCGGCGGGCACGGCGATGACCATGTCCCCGCACAGCCGCAGCCGATGCACCGAGGTGGGCACCGGATCCAGCCCCGGCAGGGCCAGCACCGAACTCTCGGCGTGGCTGCACGCACTGTGCACGCGCTCGGCGGTAGTGGGTGAGGCAACCGGAGCAGCCGCGGGTGGCATACACACCTCCATCATGAATTAGGTAAACCTAAGCTAAGTGACGCAGGTCGCCCGCGCAACCCGTACCCCGCTCCGAATCGACCCGCTCGCTACCGTGAACGAGTGCCGCACGATCTGCCCCCCGCGCCCGAACCGGTCGCGCTCTCCCTCTCCATGCCGCCCGCCCCCGCCCGCGGCCTCACCCAGGACCTGGTCCGCCCGATCGCGGCGACCCCCGGAACCGAAGTCCTCGACCTGACCGCCGGCGACGAGGCGATCTCCGAGTTCCTGGTCCGAATCGCCCACGCCGACACCGGTTTCGTCGCCCGCACCGATTCCGGCGACCGCGCCATCGCCATCGTCGCCGCGACCGTCGCCGCACTCTGCGGCGAAGACATCCGCGCCGCCCTCACCGCACCGGATATCGCCTTCCTGAAGGGCCTGAAGCCGCCCGCGGTCGAGGCTTTCCGCAGCGTTCTGCTCGCCATCGAATCCGACGATCCGGCCGTGGCCACCGCACTCACCGCCCTCGCCTGACCCCGGTCCCGGTGCTGTCGGACATCCGAGGTGGCGGCTGATTTCGTGAGGTTCGGGGTAACTCGCCGGGTACGACCGAACCTTTCGGCACCGGACGTGACTACGGGTCAGGAACGTCGACGGCACTTTGCTGCCGGCTAAGTATCCGGGGAGGCGGAACAGGACAGTAATGTCGTTAGCGTGCCGCGCATCGCCTACTTCGGGCCGTCCGGAACCTTCACGGAGATGGCCCTCGCGAAATTGGAGTCCACCGGACTATTCGGTGGGCCGGTCGAGCGTGTCCCGGCTCCGAGTCAAGGGGCGGCGATCGAGTTGGTGCGGGCCGGGGAGGTCGAAGCGGCGGTAGTGCCGATCGAGAGCTCCGTCGAAGGGTCGATCGCGCCGACCCTCGATGCGCTGGCCGTCGGGCCGCGGTTGCAGATCATCGCCGAGGCCGAACTGGATGTGGCGTTCACGATCGTCGGGCGGCCGGGGATCATGCTGAGCGAGGTGCGGCGGGTCGCGGCGTATCCCGTTGCGGCGGCGCAGGTGCGGATGTGGCTGGCGCATCGGATGCCGCAGGCCGAGATGTACACATCCGCTTCGAATGCCGCCGCCGCCGACGATGTCGTCGCCGGGCACGCGGATGCCGCTGTCTCCACGCTGCTGGCGGGGGAGCGGCGGGGGCTGGCGGTGCTGGCTTCCGGTGTGGCCGACCATGATCGGGCCATCACCCGGTTCGTGCTGGTGACCACGCCGCGACCGGCGCCGAAGCGCACGGGCGCGGATCGGACCTCCATCGTGCTGGAGCTGGCCAACGAGCCGGGCTCGCTGATGCGCGCGTTCGCCGAATTCGCCACCCGCGGTATCGATCTCACGCGCATCGAGTCGCGGCCCACCCGCACCGGGATGGGCACCTATCGCTTCTATCTGGACTGCGTCGGGCATATCGACGATGCCGCGGTCGCCGAGGCGCTGAAAGCCCTGCACCGCACCGCCGCCCGGATTCGCTACCTGGGTTCCTGGCCGGCGACCTCGGCCACCGGAACCCCGCCGCCGCCCGACGAACCGGCGGCGGTCTGGCTGACCGACCTCAAGAAGGGGGTGGCTGACCTGTGACCGGCAAATTGATTCTGGTGCGGCACGGTGAGACCGAAGGCAATGTGGCCAAGATCCTGGACACCCGGCTCCCGGGGCTGCCGCTCACCGAACGCGGTGTGGCGCAGGCGAAAACGTTCGGATCGAATCTGATCGCACCGCCGCAGCGGCTGTTCTCGTCGGAGGCATTGCGGGCGCGGCAAACTGGCAGCTACATCGAAGCGGCGACGGGCGTGCCGCTGGTGCCGCTCGAAGGATTGCAGGAAGTGCAGCTCGGCGATCTGGAAGGGCTGAACACCCGCGAGGCGCACGAGACGTTCCAGGACATCTATCACGCATGGCATTTCGATGATCTGAGCATGCGGGTGCCCGGCGGTGAATCGGGCCGCGAGGTGCTGGACCGTTACGTGCCCACGCTGGAACAGATTCGCGCCGACTACCTGACCGATCCGGATGCGCCGGATGTCATCCTGGTCAGCCACGGCGCGGCCATGCGCCTGGTGTCGCGC
The DNA here is from genome assembly GCF_001612945.1 of Nocardia inohanensis NBRC 100128. Classification (GTDB taxonomy): domain Bacteria; phylum Actinomycetota; class Actinomycetes; order Mycobacteriales; family Mycobacteriaceae; genus Nocardia; species Nocardia inohanensis. Next base: position 251,569 of record NZ_BDBK01000014.1, on the reverse strand, counting down.
GAATTGACCGGTGTGCCGCGAAGTTTCGCCGCCAACAATCACCTCGACAACACCGAGACGATCGAACTGCTGCCCGCCGCGAACGGCACCTGGGAATGCACCCGCTGGGGCCGCTACCTCCCGCCGTTCGGCGACGATATCGCCCCCACCGGCGACGACCCCATGGGCTGACACCCCCGTCATTACGGCGCGCTTTCGGCCGGAATCCACACGGTTCGAAGCGAAGTCGGCGTGTGGATCCCGGCTAAAAGCATGCCGGGATGACCTCGGGGGTGATCAGCGCGGATTCGCGCCGGGGAACTCGGAACGCAGCGGTAGCGAGTTGATCAGGTCTTGGAGCGCCGTCCGCAAACGGCCCGGCGTCCCGCTGGCCAGCGCGGTCCACTTGGTGCCGTCGTCCGCGCGACTGGCGATGGCCAGCAGCCGGCCGTGGCGGGTGTTGAACACGGCGACGTGATTGTCGGTGACCTCGCGCGCGCCGTCACCGTAGACGACCCCGACGATCTCGGCGTGCGAATGCACCTGTACCAGCGCGGCGGCCAGCGTCTGCGCGTCACGGGCCGGATTGCCCACACGCGCAAGTTGATTCGCGGTGGTGGTGACATCCCCGGCATTGTCGAAGATCGGCGCCAAGTCTTCGGTGGGCGCGTTCATGCCGCCGATCTCGAGCGGATCCGCCGGACCGAGCGCCGCCATCAGCGTGCCCGGCAGATCATGCCCGGCTTCGTCGAGCATGTACGAGTCCGCCCCGCGCAGCACGACCACCTCGAAGTCGTCACCCTTGGCGATACAACCGCGATTGACCTGCCCGTCCACGTACCAGCGCAGTGCGACGACCCAGTGCGGCCGGTTCAGCACCCGCAGCCGCTCGGCCAATTCCGGATGCACTTCGCCGCCGTCGAGCAATTCGCGTTCGGTGAGCGACGCGGCGGCAGCGGCCATCGCCGCGTCGTGGTCGGCCGCATTGTCGTAGCGCCCCATGGCATTCAGCACCACGGGAAGTTCGTCGATCCCCAATGTCTCCTGGAGATACTGCAATTCGTCGAGTGCGAGCGTCACCGCCCGCAGCTGGGCCGGACCGCGGCCCGCACCCAGCACCGTCACCGCTGATCCGCCGGATCGCCGCCGATCACCGCGGGCGCGATGGCCCGGCCGTCGGCGAAGTGCTCGACCGACCGCCCGTACCCGTTGCCGTTGTGCGTCTCGTCCTCGTCCTCGGCCTGCGCGCCCAGCAATGGACTGCCGGAACCCGCGTTCCGCACCGGCGCGACGCCATTGTTCGCCGCCGCCGCGACCGGTTCCGCGACGGGCGCGACCGGCGCGGAAGTCGTCGCGCCGCCACCGATCGCGGCGCCCGCACCCCAGCCCTCGGGCAATTTCAAAGTGCCGCCACCGTTTCCGATGCTCACCCCGCCGCTCCCGAAGGACGCCGCACGGGTGCCGACCGCAGCCGCGCCACCGGCCGCGACGCTCGCGCCCGCCGTCATCGGCAGCTGCGTCGCGCCGCCGGTGGAAGTTTGCGTCACCGCATTGGTGATCGCCGTGACCGCACTGCTCGCCACATTGCCGACACTGGTCGCGCCCGTGGTGACCACGGTCCCGGCCACCTGCCCGGCCTGCGAGAGCGCACTCATCACGGCCGGATTGTTGGCCAGCGCGGTAGCGGCCGTCATGGCCATCTGAATCGGATCCCCGCCGCCGGTGCCGAACGCGTCACCGCCGTCGGCCGAACCCGCGCCCATGGCGATGGGCGGCGGCATCAGGAACTGTCCCGGCGTGCTGACCATGAAAGTGGTTGCGGCCTCGTAGGTCTCCATGACGAGCGCGGCCCGGATATCGAGGGCCAGCTTGGCCGCCTCGGCCGCTTCGGCGGTCCCGTTGAGCGCGCCACCGGTGGAGTGCGCGGCCACCCGCGCCGTCTCGACCAGTGCGATCTCCGGCAGGCTCGGCATGGCGATCGAGGCCACGGTGTAGGCGGTGGCGTTGAAGGCGGCCTTGCCCGCCATCACCGCGGCCATCACGCCCTGCTGTTCGGCCCAGAGATTGAAACCGGTGAGCCGCCCCAGCACATTGAGTCCGTTGATGCCCTGCAAGCCGACACCCAGTTCGGCCATGACCCGGGCGACGGTCGCGGTGGCATCCACCCAGGCGGCGGTGAGCACGCCCCACGAACTGCCGGCGGCGGCGATCGGAATCGCGTGCGCGCCCGCGTTCAGCGAGACGGAGTTCAGTTCGGCCATGCGGGGCAGCCAGAACACCCCGGTGATTCCCAGCGTCATTCGAGTGTTCCCCTCTACACCTGGATGGCGGCGACGCCGACGGCCCGCACCGCGTCCTGCGCGATGTACTGCGCGAGCTGACTGCGCAGCGTGGCGGCGGCGTGATGCAGTTCGAGAATGCCCTGCGCGACGGCTCGGTCATGGCTCAGCGCCGCGTTGTTGAAATGCCCGGCGGCCAGGAAAGACACCTCTTCGGTGCCCGAGGGCAGCACATGGGTGGCGGGTCCGGCGAAGGTCGAGGCGGCGGCCAGTCTTTCGGCGAGCAGATCCAGCTCCAAGGCGGCGGCGAGAATGACCTCCGCCTGTACGTGCACGTGGCCGACCATGCTCGGACTCCCTTCGGCGCTTCCCCCGATAACGCGGTCAGCTAATTTCCAGCTGCCGCGGACTTCAGCCCCATCCCAGCTGATGAAGGCGGTCGTCGTCAATCCCGAAATAGTGCGCTATTTCGTGAATCACTGTGATTGCCACCTCCTCCACCACTTCTTCTTCGCTGCGACACATCTCCAGGATGGCTTCGCGATAGATGGTGATGGTGTCCGGCAAGGCCCCGGCATAGTGGCTGTAGTCCCGGTCGGTGAGGGCGATCCCGTGATAGAGCCCGAGCAGGTGCGGGTCCTCTTCACTGCGGGGCTCGATGAGAACCACCACATTGTCGATGGCCCGCGCCAGCTCCGGCGGAATCAGGTCGAGCGATTCCCCGACCAGCTGCTCGAAGCGGTCGTCGGACATGGAGACCGGCATGCCTATCCGTTCCGCCGCGCCGCGCCGCCGAGCACCGGGCCGTCGATAATCGGAAAGCCGATCACCGCGGCGCCGGGATGACGGGCGGGGCGGCGCCGGGTAGTGGCGACGGGGTGGAGCGGCCGTTGTTCGGCGGCGGCACCGGGGCCTGCCCGTCGATCAGGATCTCGCCGCGCGCCGAACCGGTGATGGCCGCGAAGCCCTCCTGGTCCGCGCCCTTGCCGATCATGCAGTTCAGGCTGCGGCTGCCCGCCAGCCAGCTGCGGGTGTCGAGGAAGTCCCAGAACAGCGTGAGGGTCTTGTTGCGCAGCGCGTCCGGCGAGCCGAGGTAGTCGGTGGAGTCCTTGGCGCAGGCCTCCTCCATGAACTTGTCCTGCTCGTCCTTGGACGGCGGGCCGCCGGTGAAACGCGGGCCCAGGTCCACGGTGGAGACGATTTCGAAGGCGTGCGACTTGCTGCAATCGGTCGGATCGGTGGGGAGATTGCGGCTGATGCCGACGCAGGTGCCGGTGTCGAAGACCTTGGACTGGTTGGACTCCCGCACGCTGCCGCTGATCGGATGGGTGGCGGTGCCGGAGCTGCCGGCGACCTGGAGGCCGCAGCGCAGCGTGCGCTCGCCCGCCTTCCAGCCCGCCTCACCCGGATTGATCAGGCCGACCACGAACTTGCCGCGCGGGTCGAGCTTGCCGCCGAGGTAGGACTGGGCGGCGCTGACGCAGTGCTCGTCGCGGAGTTCGGTGAAGCGCAGCGAGTCGGGGAAGCGGGAGCCGGGCCCGAATTCGACGCCCGGATACCTGCTCAGGTCGATGTCCTCGGTGACCTCGAACAGGTGCTTGCTCGAGCAGTCCACCTTCACCAGATCGCTGGCGTTGGATTTGCTCCAGCTCAGGCAGTCGCCCTGGGAGGCGGTGCCGAAGGCCGCGCCCGCCACCGCACCGGTGGGCTGGGCCGCGCCCGGGGTGTGCGCCTCGATGCGATTCGAGTCGAACCCGGTGAAGACCAGGGTGAGCAGCGCGGCGAGCACCGCGCCGCCGGCGACGGCGAGCAGACCCCAGCGCATGGTCGGGGCCGACAGCGCGCCATTGGTGTCGAGCTTGGCGCGCAGGGTGTGCAGCGGGCCGAGCAAGCCACCGGATTTACCGCCCCGGGACTCGGGACGGTGGGGCGGCCACTCGGGCGACGGAGGCAACTGTTCGTCGGACATCGCGCTCCATCATTGCAGCGCCAGGCCACCGCCGCCACGAGCTACACATCCTCGCGCACGCCAGCTGTGTTTAATTTGCCCTCCGCTTCGCTCCGGGCGGGTTCGCGGCCTTTATGTCTCGTTCTTCCCTCCCTCCCTCCGCTCCTCCGCTTCGCTCCCCCGCTCCACTCAGTCCAGAACGAGACGGCCGCGAACCTTGGGTGCCGGTGGCAGAGAGTTAGTTCAGGATCAGGTCGGCGGCCTTATCGCCGATGAGTACGGCGGGGGCGTGGGTGTGCCCGCGGGTGATGACCGGCATGACCGAGGTGTCGGCGATGCGGAGTCCTTCGACGCCGCGCACTCGCAGCTGTGGATCCACGACGCCGGAGTCGTCGGAGGTCATCCGGCAGGTGCCGACGGGGTGGTACAGCGTGTGCGAGTGGTCTTCCAGGCAGCGCCGCAGTACCTCGTCCATCGGGGTGCTGGAGGGGACGGCGGGCTGCATGAGGTCGCCGATGTGGTCTTTCAGGGCAGGCTGGGAGGCCAGGTTGGCGCAGATGCGCAGCCCGGCCAGCAGCGCGGTGCGGTCCGCGGGTTCGCTGAGGTAGTACGGATTGATCTTGGGCGCTTCGAACGGGTCCGGCGAGGTGAGCGTGATGGTGCCGATGGATTTCGGCTTGAGCAGCACGGCCGCGAAGGTCAGTGCGTGCCCGTCCGGTTCGCCCAGTCCTTCGCCGATATAGGGCGCGGGCCCGAAGATCAGCTCCAGGTCCGGCAGGTCCAGATCCTCCCGGCTGCGCACGAATCCGTACGCCTCACCCACATTGGAGGTGAGCTGTCCGCGCCGTCGGAGCAGATAGTTGCCGAGTTCGAGGAGGTTCTTGTCGGCTCCGAAGAGGCTGCCGCCGCGGGTCCGGTAGACGATCGGCGCGGCCAGATGGTCGCGCAGGTTCTGCCCCACCTCCGCAAGGTGTTGCAGCACCGGGATTCCCAGCTCGCGCAGCTTGTCCCCGTCGCCGATACCCGACAGCATGAGCAGCTGCGGCGTATTGATGGCCCCGCCGGAGAGGATGACCTCGCGCTTGGCGGTGATGGTCTTGGTCTCGTCCCCGATCCGGAATTCGACCCCGACGGCTCGCCGCCCCTCGAACAGCACCCGCGTCACGTGCGCGTCGGTGACCACGGTCAGATCCCGGTGCTTCTGGAGCGCCGGCCGCAGATAGGCGTCGGCGGTACTCCACCGCGCGCCCCGCTTCTGGTTCACCATGGTCTGCGTGAACCCTTGCGGCTCATCGAGATTGGCCCGCTCCAGCGGATACCCGGCCTGGCTGGCCGCTTGCAGGTATTCGTGGGTGAGCGGTCGCGGGCTGCGCTGCGCCGAGATGTGCAGCGGCCCATCGGTGCCCTCGCTCGGACCGCTGGCCCGTTCGACGGACTCCATCCGCCGGAAGTAGGGCAGTACCTGCTCGAACGACCACTCGGGCCCGGCGTACCGGCCCCATTCGTCGTAGTCGGCGGCGAACCCGCGCACCCACATCATGGCGTTCATCGACGACGATCCGCCGAGCATCTTCCCGCGCGGCCAATAGACCTGCCGCCCACTCAGTTCCGGTTGCGGGTCGGTCCGGTAGTTCCAGTCGTTCGGCCCTTGGAACAGGGTGTGGAACGCGGCCGGAATATGCGCCATCTTGTCGCTGTCCGGCCCGCCCGCCTCCAGGACGACAACGCTGACGCCCGGCCGATCGCTCAGCCGCGCGGCGACAGCGGCTCCCGCCGAGCCCGCGCCGACGACGACGAAATCCGTTGTGCTCGGGGTATATTGCGGCATACTGACTCCTCGCAGAGGGTGCTGAATGTGGACAACGGTCCTCGGCATCGCGCCGCTCCGGTCCCCATGACCTCAGACTATGGCGCTGCGCCCGTCCCCGCCCCCCAGAATGACCGATCCAAAGCAAAACTGATGGCCGCTGACGCCCACGCCCGCCCGGAGCGAAGCGGAGGGCAGATAAGACAGAGCCCTACGGGAAAAGTTCTGGACCCGGCCCACTAGGCTGTTTGCCTATGATCGACCTTCGATTCCTGCGGGAGAATCCAGACGTGGTCCGCGCTTCGCAGCGCGCTCGTGGCGAGGACCCGGCCCTGGTGGACTCCCTGCTCGAGGCGGATGTGGCCCGCCGCGCGGCGGTCGCCAACGCCGACGGCCTGCGCGCCGAGCAGAAGGCGCTGGGCAAGAAGGTCGGCAAGGCTTCCGCCGAGGAGCGCCCCGCCCTGCTGGCCACCGGTCAGGAGCTGTCGGCGAAGGTCAAGGAGGCGGAGGCCGCGGAGAACGCCGCCGACGCCGTTATGGACGCCGCGCAGCGCGCCATCTCGAATGTGGTGCAGGAGGGTGCGCCCGCCGGCGGCGAGGACGACTACATCGTGCTCGAAACGGTCGGCACCCCGCGCGAATTCGATTTCAAGCCCAAAGACCATCTGGAATTGGGTGAATCGCTGGGCGTCATCGATATGGAACGCGGCGCGAAGGTTTCGGGCGCGCGCTTCTATTTCCTCACCGGCTACGGCGCCATGCTTCAACTGGGTCTGCTCCAGCTGGCCGCGCAGAAGGCGGTCGCCAACGGTTTCACCATGATGATCCCGCCGGTGCTGGTGCGCCCGGAGATCATGGCCGGCACCGGTTTCCTGGGCCAGCACGCCGCCGAGGTCTACCACTTGGAAGAGGACGACCTGTACCTGGTCGGCACCTCGGAGGTCCCGCTGGCCGGCTACCACTCGAACGAGATCCTGGATTTGAGCGGCGGCGCCAAGCGCTACGCCGGCTGGTCGTCGTGCTTCCGCCGTGAAGCGGGCAGCTACGGCAAGGACACCCGCGGCATCATCCGCGTCCACCAGTTCGACAAGGTGGAGATGTTCGTCTACACCAAGCCGGAGGACGCCACCGCCGAGCATCAGCGCCTGCTGGCCTGGGAGAAGGAGATGCTGGCCGCCGTCGAGGTCCCCTACCGCGTCATCGACGTGGCCGCCGGTGACCTGGGCAGCTCGGCCGCCCGTAAGTTCGACTGCGAGGGCTGGGTCCCCACCCAGCAGACCTATCGCGAGCTCACCTCCACCTCGAACTGCACCACTTTCCAGGGCCGCCGCTTGAATGTGCGTTACCGCGACGAGAACAACAAGCCGCAGACCGCCGCGACTTTGAACGGCACCCTGGCCACCACCCGCTGGATCGTTTCCATTCTGGAAAACCACCAGCAGGCCGATGGTTCGGTGAAAGTGCCTGCCGCGCTGGTGCCTTTCGTCGGCACGGAAGTTCTGGAACCGCGCTGAGCACGGAATGAAGCCTTTTCGATCGGCTTCGGTCCGGCCGCAGCGAAGCGGAGGCAAAAATCAGCAGACCGTTTAGGCTAGGCAGCGTGCGAGGAATCGGGTCTCGCGGCGATACCCGGACGCGGGTGCGGGCTGCATCGGCGCTGGCGACGGCAATGGTCATGGCTCGGACCACCGGGGCGTTCTACGTCATGGGTGGCGCCCTGGGTCTGATCCTCACCGCTGTCGCGCCAGGTGATGAGGGCAATCGACCGCTCGTTGGTTCGGCTGCGTTCGTGGCGCTGCTGTTGGGTATCAGCCTGCTCATCTGGGGTCCGCGGCTGCCGCATTGGGCGCATCACCTGTATGTCGGTACCGCCACGGTGCTGGTGACCATTGCGGTGCATTGGTTTCCGAATACCGTCGGCGCCATCAGTTTGGCCGCGTTCTATGTGTTCGTGGCCTGCGATGCCGCCATTTTCTTCTCCTGGCGCTGGCTCGGCGCGCATCTGGCGTTCGCGATCGTGTGCTGCCTGTGGGTGGTGCCGTCGCGCGGACTGCCGTGGTGGTCGGGTCTGATTCCGGCGGGCATCACCGTCGGAATCGGCATTGTGGTCGGCATTTTGACGCGCATGGCGTCGAATGCGGATATCGATGTGCTGACCGGTTTGCTGAATCGGCGCGGTTTCGACCGGGTGCTGAGCAATGCCATCGCGCATGCCACCCGTACCGGTCAGGGGCTGGCGCTGGTGCTGGTCGACCTCGATCGCTTCCAGAAGATCAACGATCACCTCGGCCATCGCGCCGGTGACGCCGTGCTGCAACGGGTGGCCGATACCTGGGCCGGGCTGCTCTCGCCGGATCAGCGGCTGGCCCGCTACGGCGGTGACGCTTTCGCGGTGCTGCTGCCGAACACCACCGAGCAGGCCGCGATCCTGTTGACCGAGCAGCTGCGCGCGGCGGTCACCACCGGTTGTTCGGCGGGTGTGACCTCCTGGCAGCCGGGCGAATCCGGTTCGCTGCTGGTTTCGCGCGCCGATGTGGGTCTGTATCGCGCCAAGCAGGCGGGCCGCAATCGCACGGTGCTGGAGTCCTCGCGGCAGCTGCCGCTGGCGGTGGAGCTGCGCGAGGCCATCGACCGCGGCACCCTCGATGTGCAGTACCAGCCGATCGTCTCGCTCACCGACGGCGCGACCCGCGCGGTCGGGGTGGAGGCGCTGCTGCGCTGGTCCTCGCAGGCGCAACCGGAGGTGACCACCGAGGGCCTGATCCGGGTCGCCGAGGAGTACGACCTCATCTCCGATCTGGACGAGCTGGTGCTGCGCCGGGCCTGCGCCGACGCGGCCCGTCTCCAGGAGACCTTCGCGCAGCTGGATCTGACCTTGAACGTCAATGTGTCCGGGCTGGAGCTCGCCGAAACCGATTACGCGGACCGGGTTTCCGGCATTCTCACCGAAACCGGCTGGCCCGCCGACCAGCTGGTGCTCGAGGTGACCGAGTCCGAACTGGCCGCCGAATCCGATACCGCCATCGCCAACCTGCACAAGCTGCGCGACCGCGGCGTCCGGATCGCCATCGACGATTTCGGCACCGGCTACTCCTCGCTGAGCCGCCTGGCCACGCTGCCCTCGGACATCCTCAAGGTCGACCAGTCCTTCGTGGCCGCCATCCGCTCCGATTCCCCGGCGCCGCCGCTGCTGGGAGTCATTGCCGCGCTGAGCAAGTCGCTGGACCTCCAGGTCATCGCCGAGGGCGTCGAGACCGAGCATCAGGCCGCCGTGCTCACCGAGCTCGGTTTCGCGCTGGCTCAGGGCTACCACTACAGCGATTCGCACCCGGTCTCCGAGCTGATCAACGACCTCAACGACCGGCACGGCCTGGTGGGCGCGGCGCTGTCGGATCACGAGCCGAACACCAACGGCTGGATTCCGATCGATAATCCCTTGACGGACGAGTGAGCGCGCGCGATCCTGACCGCATGCGTTTGCTCGTCTACGGCTGTTGATTCCTAGCCGCCCTCCGCACCGCCGCCCGCCGGCCTGAGAACGGTGGCGCGCATTCGGTGCGCGCACTCACGGTCAGCGCGGTGCTGTTCGCCCTCACCGCCGACCTGATTCCGCTGTACGCGCTGTACGCGCTGCTCTTCGCCGACCACGGCCTCGGCACCGCGCAGATCTCTTCGCTGCTCGCCATCTGGTCGGCGACCGCTTTCCTCTTGGAGATCCCATCCGGCGCGTGGGCCGACACCGTCTCCCGCCGCGGGCTGCTCATCCTCTCCGGCGTCCTGCTCGCGGCCGGTTTCGCGGTATGGACGCTGGTACCGAACTACCTCGGTTTCGCGGCCGGTTTCGTACTGTGGGGCAGCTCCGGCGCCCTGCGCTCCGGAACCTTCGAAGCCCTCCTCTACGACGATCTCGCGGCCCGCCACGCGACGGCCGAGTACCCGCGCATAGCGGGTTACGTGCGTGCAGCAGCCGAATTCGCCGCGCTGATAGGCATTCTCGCCGCCGCGCCGTTGTACGCCTGGGGCGGATACGGCCTGGTCGGATGGTCGAGCGTGCTGATCGCGGTGGTGCACACGCTCGCCGCGATCGCGCTGCCCGGTGCCCCGAAGGTGGTGTCCGCCAGCGAGATAGAGGACCTCGAAGAGGTGGGCCCGGAGCCGGATCGACCGGTGCGCGTGCAGACGACGTACCTCGACATGCTCCGTTCGGGTGTGCGGGAAGCCCTGCAAGTCCGCATGATTCGCCGTGGTGTCGTGCTGGCGGCCTTGCTGAACGGCATCACGGCATACGACGAATACTTCGGTCTGCTGGCCGATTCCACCGGTGTCGCACCGTCGATCACCGCCCTACTGGTCGGTCTGACCGTGGCGGGCGCCCTGGCCGGCGCCGCGCTGGCGGGCCGCACCGCGGGCATGCGCACACGTACCCTGGCCTTCGCCGTCGCAGCGGCCGGTGTGCTGTTCATCGGCGGCGCGCTGCTGGCCGGTGCCGCGAACACCGCCCCGCAGTTCCCGTATCTGCTGACTCTGGCGGGCTTTTCGGCGATCGGCATCGCCTACGGCATCGACTACAACGCCGAAGTGATCGCGGCGGCGCGTCTCCAGGACGCCATCGCGGGCCCGGCGCGCGCCACCGTCACCTCGGTGTCCGGGGTGGTCACCGAGGTGATCGCGCTGATCGTATTCGTGTTCGTGGGTGTGGCGTCCGCGTGGTTGCCGATGCCGGTCGTGGTGGCCGTGCTCGGTATCCCGCTGCTGCTCATCGCCCCGCTGTTGCCGGCCTGGCTGCCGCCGCGCCCGGAGGACGACGACCCGGAGGAGGCGGAATCAGACGACGGACGGCCGCCGCAGGCTGGACCAGAGCATGTCGCCCTGGGCGGCGAAGCGGCGCGCTAGCTCGTGCTGGGCTTCGATCTCACCCAGCGGCGAGTCCACGCAGAACTGCCCCTCGGCCGCGGTGAGAATCTTGATGTTCACCAACCGAATCCGGGAGAGCGGCCCGTCGACGAACCCCGGCACTTCGCGGTCGGTGAGCCCGAGCATGACCACCATCTGCCCGCCGGCATCGAGATAGGTGCCGACGGCTTCGGGCGGAAGCACCGCGTTGTCGATCGGAATGGTGATGAGCCCGTAGTGCTCGAGCATCCGGATCACCTGAAACCCGTACCGCGCCACCAGGTTCGACACCGTCATCACGGTCTGCCCGAGCCAGGAGGCCGCCACTTCCACGGTTCCGCTGTCGACCGGCACATCGGGGGAGATGGCGTAGACCTCGAGCTCGAAACCGTTGGTATTAGGCGAATTATCCCATTCGGCCGGATCGGAGAGCCCGCTGCTGGCCACCATCAAGGCGTCGTCGCGCCGCACGATCAAATGCGCCTGGCGCAATGCGGGCCATTCCGGTCCGTCGATGAAGGCCGGACTGTTCTGCTGTGCGATGACCCGGCGGTCCTTGCGCCCCCACGAATTCCACGCGGTGTCGAGCGCGTCCCAGGTCGCGACACCGTGGAGTGCGTAAGTTCTCGTTTCGCTCACGGGCATAACCGTACTGAGGCAATGCGTTTCATTGTGGCTAGCCCCGCCGCGTTTGCCGAAGTTCGATGAGAAACCGGTAATTCGACGGCTCGCCGATGATCCGAATCGTGCGTCCGGGCGATTCCCGAATACGACACAGCCACCCACCTTTCCTCCGCATACCGGCGACCGGCGGCGAACCGGGCAGAATCGACCGATGGGTTCGATCGGATTACCCGGATCAGGTGATGCGCGCGGGCGCTATTGGGCCGGGCTCGGTCTCGGCGTGTCGATCGGCGCGGGTGTGGCGGTGCAGGCCCGGCTGAACGGTGAGCTGGGGGAGCGGCTCGGGGACGGATTGGCCGCCGCGGCGATCAGCTTCGGTTCCGGGCTCGCCGTATTGCTCGTGGTGCTCGCCGTGCACCCGCGTCTGCGTGCCGGATTGGCGCGGGTTCGCGCCGGATTGCGGACGAACACGCGAAGCGCGGCCGCCGGCTCGCATTCCGCGGAAAGTGTTGCGGCGCGGCTGCGCTGGTGGGAATTGCTGGGCGGCCTGTGTGGCGCGTTCTTCGTCGCGAGCCAGGGGCTCACGGTCGCCATGCTGGGCGTCACCGTGTTCACGGTGGCCGTGGTGTCGGGTCAGCTGGTCAGCAGTCTGGTGGTGGATCGGCTCGGCGCGGGGCCGGCGGATCGCACGCCGGTGACGCCGTGGCGGTTGGCCGGTGCGGCACTGGCATTGACGGCGGTGGTGGCGACGGCGGCCGGGCGTCCCGATAATGCCGTGGCAGGTCCGGCTTCCGACATTCTGCGCGGGGTGCCGACCGCCGTGCTGGTCTTGCTGCCCGCGCTGGCCGGGATCGGTTTGGCCTGGCAGCAGGCGGTGAACGGCCGGGTCGGGGTGGTCGGCGGTCCGCTGTCGGCGACGTTCGTGAATTTCGCGGTGGGGACGGCGGCGCTGCTGGTGGTCGAGGTGCTGTTGCGAGTGCGGGTCGGCTGGTCGATGCGTTTCCCGGCGGAGCCGTGGCTCTATCTGGGTGGTCTGATCGGGGTGGTCTTCATTGCCGCGGCCGTGCTGGCGGTGCGCTGGATCGGCGTGCTGCTGCTCGGCCTCACCTCGGTGGCGGGTCAGCTGTCGATGTCATTGCTGCTGGATGCGGTGGTACCGACCGGTCCGGGTCTATCGTTGTCCGCGCTCATCGGGTGCCTACTGACCTTCGTCGCGGTGGCGGTGGCGGCGCGTGGCCGGCCGGGCGGCGAAGCGGACAATTGACCGTCTGGTCGGTTCGTCGTCACTGAAAGCTGTTCCGCGCATTCACGATTCGACCGCCGTCCGGGTATGCGATGGTGCGGTGATGGCTATCGACTACGGGGTGTGGGCGGTCCGGCTATTACTCGCAGCGGTGTTCGGCCTTTCGGCGTCCGGGAAGTTCGCCGACCTACCGGGCACGCGAAAATCGGTGGGGGAGTTCGGCGTTCCGATCCGGCTGGTCCCCACTGTCGCCTGGGCGCTACCGGTCGCGGAGGCGGCGACGGCGGCCGGTCTGCTGATCCCATGGGCGGCGATCGCGGCCGCCGCGCTCGGCCTGTCGCTGCTGCTCGTGTTCACGGTGGCGGTTATCCGCCTGCTGCGCGCCGGGAAGCATCCCGCCTGTTCATGTTTCGGTGCGGCCGGCACCGCGCCGATCGGCTGGGCGACCATCCTCCGAAATGCCGCGCTGATCGCCGTCGCCGCCCTCGCCCTGGCCGGAGCCGTTGTCCGCCCGCGAGTTCCGCTCGGTCTGCCTGCGGACCACGTCCTGATCTCGGCCGTCGCCGCCGTCTTCGCGGTGACCCTGATCCGTCTCGGCGGCGAACTCCGAGCCCTGCGCCGCCGCTTGGACGCACAGGCGCTCTCCACCCTCGGCGCGGAGGGCCTCCCGGTCGGTGCGGTCGCTCCGGAGTTCGACCTCCGCTCCACCGCCGGCGGACGGACCGGTCTGCACGACCTGCTGACCGGCCGAAACCTGCTGCTGGTCTTCGTACATCCGGCCTGTGAGATGTGTGCCGCCCTGGCCCGTGAACTGCCGCGCTGGCAGGCACGCACCACGAATTCGCTCACGATCGTGGTCGTCGGCAACGGCGAGCTGGACGAACACGCCGCCTGGGCCCGGCAGCAGGCCCTGGGCGAGATCCCGGTCCTGGTACAGCAGGGAAACGAGGCGGCCCTGCGGTATAGAGTGCGCGGCACCCCTTCCGGAGTCTTGATCGGCCCCGATGCCCGGGTGGCCGCTCCGGTGGCCCGTGGCGCAATGGCCATTCGCGATCTGATTTTCCAGGCGAAACGGACTGCGGGGCAGCGATCCGCCGAGACAAACGGGGCGGTTCTCTAAATCGACTGCCGCACAGTCGAATTCGCTGATCAGCGTGATTCGTGAGGCTTACCATCGAATGGCAAGGCTCCATCCACCCGAGCGTCGAGTGAGGGAATCATCATGGCGGACTTCGCATTCACCGATTACTCCGGCAAGGAATTCGTCATCCGGCTGACCAACGAGCAGCGGATCGAAGAAGCACGTCGCATCCTATCCGGCGAGGAGCAGATGTCGATACATGTCATGGGCCGGATCCGGAAATCCCAGGCCGAGTACAACCCGGGCTGGAGTTTCCACCTGGACCCGGACACCATTTCCTTCTTCACCGTGGCGATCGAAGTGTGTGATGCCGGTATCGATTACACCGAGGATCACCTCGACGAAGCCTGCGGCGCTTTCCTGCCGGGCTGCTTCTGGTGTCCGTGGTCGTCGCGCCTGACCCGGGAAATCACGTAATCCCCGGTAGCGACAATTTCTCCGGCCGAGGTGAAACCCCGGCCGGAGTCGTGTGATCAGAGCTTGCGCGAGCGCAGCTCGTGCCCCTTGGACGTCTTGCAACGCCCCGATTCCAGATCCCACTGCCACCCGTGCAGGTTGCAGGTGAGCGTATTGCCCTCCACCACACCGAATTTCGACAGATCCGCCTTCAGGTGCGGACAGCGCCGCTGCACTTCCCAGCCCGCGAGCTCGGTCGAGGCGGAATCGTCGTGCGCCTCGGAGAACCAGCCGTCGGCGTACGCGATGCGCTCGTCGGTCAGGCACTTGAAGAAGGTGTAGAGGAATTCGTTGTAGCCGCCGATCCGCCAGGTGGTGAATCGGGTGGACAGGAAGATGGTGTTCACCCAGTCGGGTTCGTTGTCCCGCAGCACCGTCCGCACCAGCACCGGATCGATCCGGAAACCGTAGCGGTACTTGCCTTCTCCCGCGATGACCTCGCGCACCACCCGCTTGGGGAAGTCCAGTACCACGGTCTCGTCACCCATGACCAGCCCGACCGGATACCCGATGCCATCGCAGATGAGATCGCTCTGCGCCATGATCGGCTCGAAGAGTTCCTTGAGCCGAGGCAGCAGCGGCCCGTCGTCCTCGGTTGCCCAGGAAGCCTTCTCGGCCGCGATGACCGGCGCGAACCGCTGCGCCATGGCCTCGATGTAGGCGGCCTTGTCCCCGAAGATGGTGTCCGGATCGACCGGATGGGTGAGCGAATTCAGTTCCTTGCCACGCAGATCCGCGGTCGAGCCGGGGATCATCAGCAGCCCGCCCTCGTTGCCGTGGATGCGCATCTGCTCCAGGAACACGATCTGGTCGGGGAAGATATTGCCTTCGTCGCCGTGATCGTCGTTGAGGTAGCGCAGTTCGTCGTCGAGGAAGACCGGCGGCCCGGCGGAGGGCACCACCCAGGTGGCCCCGACCTGCTCGATGTAGGACCGGCAGCGGTCCATGCCGCGCTGGCGCTTCTGCTTACCGAAGTTGGTCTTGGTCTTGGACGGGATGTCGTAGACCATCGGGTACCAGATGGCCCCGGAGTACTGGAGCAGGTGGATGTCGACGTGCCCGAACGCGTCGTGCAGCACATCCATATCGACCGGCCGCGCGTCGTTCATGTTGAAGCACACGGTCTCCCCGTCGGAGACCACCAGCCCGGAGTCGCCGATCGGCCCGTCGGCGGGCGCGCGCAGGGCGATGATCATGATCTCCAGGTCGCCGCCCGGCCCGGTCACGGTCTGCTTGACCGAGTCCTCGGTCTCGATGAACTTGTGGAAGCCCAGCGCGCGCAGCTCGCGCTCGAGATCCGGCACCGGGTAGTCCGGCAGCAGAACCGTGGTGTCCTTGTTGACGTGCCGCTTCAGGTGCTCGGCGTCGAAGTGGTCGCGGTGCAGGTGCGATACGTAGAGGAAATCGCAATTGCCCAAGTCGTCCCAGTCGAGCTGGGTATTGTCCGGAAAGGGAACCCACGAGGCGAAATACGCGGGGTTGACCCATGGATCGCAGAGGATCGTCCCGGCCGCGGTTCGGATGTGGAAACCGGCGTGTCCGACGCTGGTGATCTGCACGAGCTTCTTCCTCCCTGACCGTTACCAGCCACCTAGACTACTGGCTACCCCGAAACGTCGCCGATGCAGTAACCCTCGGCGCCCGACTCCGGGGTGTATGTCTGTTTTTTCGGGATTCCCGCGGTGGTCGTAACCGGAACGGTCACGGCGATGTATTTGCCGCACGGCCATTCGGATTCGATGGAGCCGTCCACGAACGACGCCCGGCACCCCGACCGCCGCATCGCAGCCCGTCAGCAGGCAGATCGCGGCTGCTGCCGCGCCGAGCGTGCCTCCGCGCGCACGGCCACGTCGTGCGGTCTCCACTCGTGCGAACCTCTTTCGTGTCCTGGCGGCGCTGGGAACGCACACCCGGGGGCGAATGTTGCCTGGGTCACTGGTCAGAGCTGAAGCAGCGACTACGCTAGCGGAATTGTGGAACCCGTCTACTTCCCGATCATCGGGATCGCCCGCACCGTCTTCGCGTTGCAGGGCCTGAAGTTCACCGTCAAGGGCGATGAGAACATTCCGGCGGTCGGTGGTGCGGTCATCGCCATCAATCACACCGGCTACATGGACTTCACGTACGCGGGTCTGCCCGCGCGTACGACGAAGCGCTATATCCGGTTCATGGCGAAAAAGGAGGTTTTCGACAATCCGGTCGGTGGTCCGGTCATGCGGGCGCTCAAGCATATTCCGGTCGATCGCTCCGCGGGCGCGGATTCGTACCGCGAGGCCGTGAACCGGCTGCGCGCCGGCGAACTGGTCGGTGTCTACCCGGAAGCCACCATCAGCCGCAGCTTCGAATTGAAGGAATTCAAATCGGGCGCGGCGCGCATGGCCATCGAAGCCGGTGTGCCGATCATCCCCATCACCATCTGGGGCGCGCAGCGGGTGTGGACCAAGGGCCACCCGAAGCGCCTGGGCCGCACCAAAACTCCCATCTCGATCGCGGTGGGCAAGCCCATCCAGCCCTACGAACCGGCCTCGGCGCTCACCGAGGAATTGCACGCCACCATGCAGGAAATGCTGCTGGACCTGCAAAAGGACTATGCGCACGAGCCGGGCGCGTACTGGGTGCCCGCTCGATTGGGCGGCAGCGCACCGACTCTCGAAGAGGCCAATGCCCTCGACGAGGCGGAGGCGGCGGAGAAGGCCGCGCGCCGCGCCCCGAAGCCGGAGTGATGACTTCGCGAAAGTAGCAGGGGTCCGGGGGTTTCAACCCGGACCCCCTCAGCTTTCCCGAAGGGTCATTCGGCGCCGACGGCCGCCTGACTGGTGATGGCCTCCGCCGCCGCGACCGCATCCTCGGGCTCCGGCGCGGTGGCCGGGAGCTCGGTGTGGTCGAGGACGTAGGCGGTCTCACCGTGCACGGCCAGGTCGAGGCCGCTCTCCTCGTGATCCTCGTCGGCGCGGATGCCGCCGAACATTTGCAGCACCTTGGCGATGATCATGGTCATCACGAAGGTGTAGGCGAGCACCGCCAGCGCCGCGACCGACTGCCGCCAGAGCTGATCCACCCCGCCGCCGTAGAACAGGCCGGAGACGGCGTTCGGCGCGGCGCCGGAGGCCAGGAAGCCGATCAGCACGGTGCCGAGAATGCCGCCGACCAGGTGGATGCCGACCACATCGAGCGAATCGTCGAAGCCGAAGCGGTATTTCAGCGAAACGGCCAGGCAGCACACCGCTCCGCAGAGCGCGCCCACGATGAGCGCACCCATGGGCGTGACCGCACCGCAGGCGGGCGTGATGCCGACCAGCGCCGCGATCAACCCCGACGCCGCACCCAGCGAAGTCGCGTGTCCCGCTTTGTATTTCTCGACCACGAGCCAGCCGCACATGCCGGCGCAGGACGCGGCGATGGTGTTCAGCACGACCACTGAGGCCGAATTCCCGGCCGCCAGCGCGGAACCGCCGTTGAATCCGAACCAGCCGAAGAACAGGATGCCCGCGCCCAGCATGGTGAGCGGAAGGTTGTGCGGCCGCGGCGGATTCGGGAACACCTTGCGCTTGCCGAGGATCAGCGCCAGCGCCAGCCCCGCGATACCGGCGTTGATGTGCACCGCGGTGCCGCCCGCGAAGTCGATCGCTTTCAGCTTGTTGGCGATCCAGCCGCCGTGCACCGAGCCGTCCTTGCTGTCGAAGGCGAAGACCCAGTGCGCGACCGGGAAATACACCAGCAGCGCCCAGACGCCCGCGAAGATCATCCACGAGCCGAACTTCATCCGATCGGCGACCGCGCCCGCGATGAGGGCGACGGTGATGGCGGCGAACAGTAGCTGGAACGCCGAGAAGATGGCCGGCGGCAGCCCCGGCGTCGCGGGTGCGTCGAGCAGCTTGGACGATCCGAAGTACTCCGTCGGATCACCCAGTAGCCCGAGGCCGCCCAGGGAATCGCCGAACGACGCCGAGTATCCGACGATGATCCACAGCACGCCCACCACGGCCAGCGCGCCGAAGACCATCATGGCCATATTGAGTGTGTTCTTGACGCTGACCATGCCGCCGTAGAACAGCGCCAGCCCCGCCACCATGATCGACACGGCGGCGAAGGCGGCGAGCATCCATGCGGTATCGGCCGCTGCTACTGCTTGCTCCATAGTTCACCTGACTTAGAGATTCCATTCGAACGGGTTCCTCGATGGGAATCACCGTTGCTTGGCAGTGAACCACCGTGCATGTTGCGCCGGAGCGCGCCGCAGTGAACGGTGCGTAAACCGAAGTGCCTGGACTCGGGTGTGCCGCGCGGGTGTTCGTGCGGATGTCGACACGATGGCGTGACGTCGGCGTAATGGCGGCGACACACTCCGTTGGTTTCCTATCAATCAACACTGATTCACAACAGAAGACATTGAGTGAAATCGAGGACGCCCATGACAGATACCGCCGAGTTCCTGATCATCGGCGGCGGCCTGGAAGGGCTCGCCATCGCCTGGTCCCTGGCCGAACGCGGCGCCACCGACATCCTGGTGCTGGAACGCGCCACCCTGTGCTCGGGCATGACCGGAAAATCCAGCGGCGTGGTCCGATGCCATTACGGCGCACCGTCTTTGGCGGCCTTGTCGTGGTGGTCGGTGCCGTTCTTCGAGAACGCCCGCGACATCCTCGGCGACGATCTGGGGTTCAGCCGGTGCGGATACGCGGTCGGCGTGGGCGCGGAGAATCTGGAGCCCCTGAAAGCCAATGTCGCCATGCAGCAGGGGCTGGGTATCGCCGTAGAGCTGATCAGCCCCGGCGAGCTGGCCGAGCTTTGGCCCGGACTGCGCGTCGAGGATTTCGCCGGGATCGCCTACGAACCGCGGGGCGGGCGCGGCGAAGCCTATTTGACCGGAATGGGTTTCGCGGCGGCGGCCCGGCAGCGCGGAGTACGGATCCGGCAGCAGACCCCGGTGGTGAAACTGCTCGTCGATGCCGACCGGGTGATCGGCGCACAGCTCGCCGACGGCACGCAGGTGCACGCCGGCACCACGGTGCTGGCGGCGGGACCGTGGACGCCGGCGCTCGCCGCGACGGCCGGCCTCGAGGTGGATGTGAAAGCCCAACGCGCCCAGCTCATCCTGGTCGATCAAGGTGCACCCCTCGATCAGGTCCCGGTGCTCTCGGATCTGGCGAGCCTGCAATACCTGTGCCGCGAACCCAATGGCGAAGTGCTGGCGGGCAACAGCGATCACGCCGACCCGCAGTACCTCGATCCCGACGATTTCGTGAACCGCGCCGACGCCACCGCCATCGACAAGGTGATCGCCAAACTCGGTCATCGCCTGCCGCACATGCCCGATCCGCGCGTCACCGGCAGCTATGTCGGCGCGTACGACGTGACCCCCGACTACAACCCGATCATCGGACCCGCACCCGTGCCCGGCCTGTTCCTCGCCACCGGCTTCTCCGGCCACGGTTTCAAAATCTCTCCCGCCGTCGGCCGCCTGGTCGCCGACCTGCTGCTGCACGGCCGCACCGAACTGCCGGACGTCGATCCCGCCGACTTCCGCTTTGAGCGGTTCGCCGAAGGAAAACCCCTGCTCAGCCCCCATCCCTACCGGGGTGCGGGCGAAATGCGCTGAACCACAGGAGCCGACATGGCCATAGACACCACCGCGACCATCACCCCCATCGCCACGCACCGCACGCTGGCCGAACAGGCGCGGCTCACCGACACCACCTTCATCCTGGCGGTCTTCACCACCTTGTCCGGAAAGCCCTGCGCCAAGCTGGTTCCGGTGCAAGCGGTGGAGCAGCTGGCCACCGACGGCGTGGGTTTCGCCGGGTACGCGGCCGGGATGATCGGCCAGCAGCCGCGCGATCCGGATCTGGTCGCCATTCCGGACGTCGCCACCTTCACCCCGATTCCGTTCGTGAAACCCGGTCTGGCCATGGTGCATTGCACCCCGCACGTCGAGGGCCGGCCGTGGCCGTTCGCGCCCCGGGTGATCCTGCAACGCATGCTGGCGCGCGCCGCCGAGCGCGGGTACACCGTGAATGTCGGCGCGGAGATCGAATACTTCCTGGTGGACAAGGCGGCGGGGGGCCTCGCGCCCGCCGATACCGCCGATGTCAGCCTGCAACCCTGTTACGACGCCCGCGATGTGACCCGCATGTACGACCATCTGGCCGAGGTGTCGACGGCCATGAACTCACTGGGCTGGGGCAATTACGCCAGCGACCACGAGGACGGGAACGGGCAGTTCGAGCAGAACTTCGATTACGCGGACGCGCTCACCACGGCCGATCGGGTGATCACCGCACGCTATCTGCTGTCGGTGATCGCCGAAAAACGGGGTATGAAGGCCACTTTCATGCCGAAACCGTTCACCGATCGCACCGGGTCGGGGATGCATATGCACCTGTCGCTGTGGAACGGCGACCAGGCCCTGTTCCCCGATGCCGCCGATCCGCGCGGGCTCGGATTGTCGCCGACCGCGTACGGATTCCTCGCCGGGATGCTCGAGCACGCCTGCGCATTGCAGGGGGTGATCGCGCCGACCGTGAACTCCTACAAGCGACTCGGCGCGACCAATACCGCCAGCGGCGCGACCTGGTCGCCGCGCTATGCCACCTACGGCGGTAACGACCGCACGCACTACCTGCGAGTTCCGGATCAGCATCGGGTCGAATTGCGGGGCGCGGACGGTTCCGCGAATCCCTATCTGGCGATTGCCGCCTCGGTCGCGGCGGGGCTGGACGGCATCGACCGAGCCCTGGATCCCGGTGCGCCGGGCGAACAGCGCGGCGACATGCTCCCGATGACTTTGGTGCACGCCATGGACGCTTTGGAATCCGATCCGGTTCTCACCGGCGCACTCGATGTCGCGGGCCCCGGGGTGGCCGAGTATTTCGCGGCTCGCAAACGCGAGGAGTTCTTCGCCTGGCACAACACGGTCTCCGACTGGGAGATCGAGCACTACCTGACGGCCTTCTGACGAAAACCCTTGGAGGACAATATGTGCGGCATAGTCGGCCTGCACCTGCGCGATCCCGCGCTGTATCCCCGGCTGGGTGAACTGCTCACCGGCATGCTGGACCAAATGTGTGACCGCGGACCGGATTCGGCCGGAATGGCGGTGTACGGGGATCCGTTGTGGTCGCCGCCGGGCACCGTCACGGTCACCCTGCTGGACTGTCCGCTGCCCGCGCCCGTTCTGGCCGAAAAGCTCACGGCCGCATTGGGTGTGCCGATCACCGCCCGTTCCTACGCGCCGACGATGCTGGTCAACGGCCCGGCCCAACCCGGCGAGTGTGCCGACGGACACGCGGCCGCACTGGCGGAATCGATCCGGACTCTGGTTCCGGGAGTACGGGTGATCGGTTTCGGTGAGACGCTCACCGTGCTCAAGGGCATCGGCAATCCCACCGAATTGGCGCACGGTTTCGGCCTGCCGCAGGCGCAGGGCTGGCAGGGTGTGGCGCACACCCGCATGGCCACCGAGTCCGCCGTCACCGCCGCAGGCTCGCATCCCTTTTCGGTGGGACCCGGTCAATGCCTGGTGCACAACGGATCATTCAGCAATCACATGAGCATCAAGCACGAATTGCAGCGCGCCGGCGTCGAATTCGACAGCGAGAACGATACCGAGGTGGGTGCCCGGTTCGTGGCCCGGCAGCTGGCCGAGGGCGCGGACCTGGAGAAGTCCCTGCTGCTGCTCAATGACGTCTTCGACGGTTTCTACACCCTGCTGGTCTCCACCAGCGATTCCTTCGCCGTGGTCCGCGATGTGATCGCCTGCAAGCCCGCCGTCATCGCCGAGACCGATCGGTGGGTGGCGATGGCGTCGGAGTATCGCGCGCTGGCGGATCTGCCCGGCATCGAACAAGCCCGAATCTTCGAACCCGAACCGGAAGAGGTGTACGTATGGCGGCGATCATGACCGAGCGCACCGTTCTCGATGTGGCCGAATCCGGCACGCGCGCAGTAAATTCCGTCCTGCTGTCCGAGGACGCGCCCGCAGCCGTCACCCTCGCGAATCCGCGCGGCGCACATGCCCTGGCCTGCGGCCTGGACCGCGATCTCGAGGTGACCATCGACGGCCATGTCGGCTACTACTGCGCCGGTATGAACCAGCACGCCACGGTCACCGTACAAGGCAGCGCGGGGGTGGGCGTCGCCGAGAACATGATGTCCGGCACGGTGCGGGTGCGCGGTGACGCCTCCCAGTCGGCGGGCGCGACCGCACACGGCGGGCTGCTCGTCATCGAGGGCAATGCCGGTGCGCGCTGCGGTATTTCGATGAAGGGCGTCGATATAGTGGTGGGTGGCGATATCGGCCATATGAGCGCCTTCATGGGCCAGGCCGGCAGGCTCGTGGTGCTCGGTAATGCCGGTGAGGCACTGGGTGATTCGCTGTACGAGGCCCGGATCTATGTGCGCGGCACCGTGGCATCCCTGGGCGCGGATTGCGTCCGCAAACCCATGCGCCCCGAACACCTCGCCGAATTGCGAGACCTGCTGGCCGCCGCCGGTTTCGACGCCGATCCCGCCGAATTCACCCGCTACGGCTCGGCCCGGCAGCTCTACCACTTCCACGTCGACAATGCCGGAGCGTACTGACATGACCAACCCCGCACTACGCGAATCCGCGACCTTCGACCGCCGCGCCATCGCCGAAATCCAGCGCGCCGCCGAGACGGGCATCTACGACATTCGCGGCTGGGGCGCGAAACGCCCCCTCCCGCACTTCGACGACCTGCTCTTCCTGGGCGCGAGCATGTCGCGCTATCCCCTGGAAGGCTATCGCGAACGCTGCGATACCGATGTGGTGCTCGGCGACCGCCACGCGAAACATCCACTACACCTTGATATTCCGGTCACCATCGCGGGCATGAGCTTCGGCGCGCTCTCCGGGCAGGCGAAGCAGGCGCTGGGCCGGGGCGCGAGCGCCGTCGGCACCTCCACCACCACCGGTGACGGCGGCATGACGCCGGAAGAACGCGGGCAGTCCAAGCATCTTGTGTACCAATACCTTCCGTCACGTTACGGGATGAACCCCGACGATCTACGCAAGGCCGACGCCATCGAGATCGTGCTCGGTCAGGGTGCGAAGCCGGGCGGCGGCGGCATGCTGCTGGGCCAGAAGATCAGCGAGCGGGTGGCGGGCATGCGCACCCTCCCACAGGGCATCGACCAGCGCAGCGCCTGCCGTCACCCCGACTGGACCGGTCCGGACGATCTGGCCATCAAGATCCTCGAACTGCGCGAGATCACGCAGTGGGAGAAGCCGATCTACATCAAGATCGGCGCGACCCGCACGTACTACGACGTCAAGCTCGCCGTGAAGGCCGGAGCGGACGTCGTGGTGGTGGACGGCATGCAGGGCGGAACCGCCGCCACCCAGGACGTTTTCATCGAGCACGTCGGCATCCCCACGCTCGCCGCCATCCCGCAGGCCGTGCGCGCGCTGCAAGAGCTGGGCCTGCATCGCAAGGTGCAGTTGATCGTCTCCGGTGGCATCCGCACCGGCGCCGACGTGGCCAAGGCCATGGCGCTGGGCGCGGACGCGGTGGCCATCGGCACCGCCGCGCTGATCGCCCTGGGCGACAACAGTCCGCGCCATGCCGCCGAATACGCGGCGCTGGGGTCGGCGGCCGGCTACTACGACGACTTCCAGGACGGCCGCGATCCGGCGGGCATCACCACCCAGAACCCTGAGCTGGCAAGCCGTCTCGACCCGGTCGAAGGCGGCCGCCGGCTCGCCAACTACCTGCGCGTGCTCACCATGGAGGCGCAGACGCTGGCCCGCGCCTGCGGCAAATCCCATCTGCGCAATCTCGAACCGGAGGATCTGGTCGCGCTCACCGTCGAAGCCGCCGCCATGGCGCGCGTCCCGCTCGCGGGCACCGGCTGGATTCCGGGTGCGGTCGCATGACGGCGTCGAGCTACGTGCCGTTCGACAGTGCCGGCGCGGCAGCGGTTTTCGATCCGCTCTGGCACGAGATCCGCCTGATCGGCCGCCACGACGGCACCGGCGGCTACCGCCGTTACGCCTGGTCGGACCCCGATCTCACGCTGCGCGAATGGTTCCGTTCCAGCGCGGCGGCTCGCGCGCTGGAAGTGGAGGAGGACCGCAACGGCAACCTGTGGGCATGGTGGCTGCCGCGCGGCTGGATCGGTGATCCCGAGGGCGCGTTCGTGACCGGGTCCCACCTCGACTCCGTCCCCGACGGCGGCGCCTTCGACGGCCCGCTGGGCATCGTCTCGGCCTTCGCCGCGGTGGACCTGCTGCGCGCCCGCGGTATCGAACCGTCCATACCCATTGCGGTGGTGGCGTTCTCGGACGAGGAGGGCGCGCGGTTCGGCGTGGCCTGTATCGGTTCCCAGCTCGCCACCGGCGCCCTGGCCCCGGCGCGTGCCCTCGCACTGCGCGACATCGACGGAATCACCCTGGCGGAAGCCCTGACCCGCGCCGGACGAAACCCCCGGCACCTGGGCGCGGACCCCACCCTCACCGACCGGGTCGGCGTCTTCGTCGAACTCCACATCGAACAGGGCCGAGCGCTGGACCTGGTCGATCACCCGCTGGCCGTGGCCTCCTCGATCTGGCCGCACGGCCGCTGGGAGTTCGATTTCACCGGCGAGGCCAATCACGCCGGCGCGACCAGGCTCACCGACCGCCACGACCCCATGCTGGCCTTCGCCGCCACCGTCCACACCGCCCGCACCGAAGCCGCCGCCCTGAACGCCGTAGCCACCTTCGGCAAAGTCCTCGTCTCCCCCAACGGCACCAACGCCATCCCCTCCCGGGTCCGAGCCTGGCTCGATGCCCGCGCCGCCGACCAATCCACCTTGGAACGCCTGGTCGCCCGCATCACCGGCGCCGCCCACGTCCACACCAAACTCGACAACACCACCCTGACCGTCACCCCCGAATCCCTCACCCCCATAGTCGATTTCCCCGACGCCCCCCGAAACCGCCTGGCCCGCGCCCTGTCCCACCTCGGCGACCTCCCCGTCATCCCCACCGCGGCCGGCCACGACGCGGGCATCCTCTCCGACATCGTCCCCACCGCAATGCTCTTCGTCCGCAACCCCACCGGCGTCTCCCACTCACCTGCGGAACACGCCGACCCCCTCGACTGTCACCGCGGCGCGGCAGCCCTGGCCGACATCATGACCGCCTGGACCTGTCAATCCTCGACGTGATTGTCCGGATACGCGGTGACAGCCAGAAACCGAATCGGCAACCGCACCAATTCGTGCGGCCCATGCGGCCCCTCCCCATCCAGCAACAGCGAATCCCCCGGCCGCAGCGTGTACTCCGAATCCCCGTGCCCGTAAACCATCACCCCCTCCAGCATGTACAGCAACTCCGTCCCCGCATGCTGAAACAAGGGAAACGTCTCACTGGCCTCGGTAAGCGTCACCAGCACCGGCTCCAGCCGCTTGTGCTGCCCCCGCAGCGCCCCCAGCAACTCGTAGTGATGCCCCACCCGAGACCCCCGCCCCACGATCGCCGACCCATGCCCCGCCCGGGTGAACACCGCCTCCCCCTTCGTATCCGCCCCCCGGAACAAGGACGTCACCGGCACATCCAGCCCCGCCGCCAACCGCGCCAACGTGGAAAGGCTGCACGAAGTCTGCGCATTCTCGATCTTCGACAACATGGCCTTGGAAATCCCCACCCGCGCCGCCATATCCCCCACCGACAACCCACTGGCCAGCCGCAACGCCCGCACCTGCCGCCCGATCACCCGCTCCAAATCCACCCCGCTGGGCGTCCCCGCCGCCACTTCCCGATCCGCGCCACCACCACTCATCCCCCGATCCTATCGGCGCGTTTCCTCACAGTGGACATCGGTGATCAGCTGGGATCGGACCCGCGGATGGCGGCGAGCCAGGTGGCGGTGGTGGCGGCGATCAGCGTCGCGGCGACGAACGTGATGGTCCCGCCGCCGCCCACATAGACCCACAGCAAGCCCACGAACGGTGCTACCACCGCCGACTGGGCGTCGAGCAGCAGGCGGCGGCCGATCCGCGCCGCGGCGACGGCCGTCGTAGTCGCGTGTGTGTCCGGGCGGCTCGGATTGTCGATCAGCCGGCCGACCGGCTCCTGATCCCGGAAACGGCCCGACGGATACATCCGCGCTCCATCGATATGGACTGTGCGGGTGGACAAGTCGGCATTGTCCTGGGTGAGGGTGACCAGGGTCGGATCGAAATAGACGGGCAGCCAACGGGTCCGGCCGCCCAATGTGAACTCCAGCCAGGACCTGCTGACCAGTCGATGTTGCTGCCGCACCCGGCGGACCGCCGCGGGACCGATGGTGGGTCCCGCGGCGGTGCGTGGCAGGCCGATCGGCAGATAACCCAGCGCTGTCGCCAGCCGAATGCTGGTGTAGCCCAGCACGATCAGCGTCAACGCGGCGAGCATGCCGAACTGCTCCGGATCGGCGAACGGCACCCAGGCGAGCATGCTCACCAGGGTGCCGATCGTCACGAGCACCGGATAGGCCAGCGGGTGACCCATCCGGGAAATCACTTCAGGAAGCCGATTTTGGTGTAGTCGTAGCTGGCCAGGCCGACCGCGCCGAAGTTGGCGAGGTTGTCGCGGACCGCCACATTGCCGGGGGACTGCATGAGCGGCGCGGAATGGCCTTCGGCCCAGACCATCTTGTCCACCTCGTTGGCCAGCTTGATCGCCTTCTCCGGATCCAGTTCGGACACGGCCTCCTCGATCTTGGCGTTGACCTCCGGGCTGCCGACGCGGCCGTAATTGCCTTGCAGGTCATTGGGGTTGTAGCCCCAGATCTGGTTGAGGCTGCCGAACGGGAACGGGTCACCCACCCAGCTCCAGAAGCCCATATCGAAGTCGCCCGGCTGGATCACGTCGGTGAAGTAGCCCTTGCCCGGCTTGGTGATGATCTCGGTCTTCACACCGATCTGGGCCAGGTTCTGCTGCATGATCTGCGCCATCTGCACCCAGCTGGTGTCGTTGTACATGATGTGCCGGATGACCAGCTTGCGGCCGTCCTTCTCGCGCACATCGCCGTTCAGCTTCCAACCGGCGTCGTCCAGATCCTTGGCGGCGGCCTGGAGATCGAATGCGTAGGAATTGTCCTGGTAGCCCTGCTGGCCCTGCAAGAACACATGGTTCTGCAGCGGCTTGGGGTTCTCCACCAGCCCGTTCTGAATGGCGGTGGCGATGCCCTGCCGGTCGATGCCCTTCATGATGGCAACGCGCACTTTGGGATCGGCGAGAATGGATCCGGGCGAGCCGTTGAACGTCAGATGCGACCACTGGTTACCGGGTGCGCGCCGGATCACCACGCCCGCCGTGCTCTGGGCGGTCTTGAGATCGTCACGGCTGCCGATGCCGACGGCGTCGATCTCGTTGTTCTGCAAGGCCGGAATCAGTGCGGCGCTGTCCAGCGCGCTGTAGGTGATGGTTTCGAGCTTGGGCGTGTCACCCCACCATTTCGGGTTGCGGCCCAGCACGATCCGGTTCTGCGCGCGATCGATCGAAGTCACGATGAACGCGCCCGCGCTCGGCGTCGGACCGTCGATGAAGCCCTTGTTGAAGACCTCGGCATTGGCCGACACCGACTTCGGGAACAGGAAGGCGTTCCCCGAGAACTGGCCCTTCCAGTCGGCATAGTGCTTGTTGAAGGTGAGGACGGCCTGGCGGTCGTCGACGCCCTTCTCCACCTTCTCCACCCGATCGAAGCCATTGTTGATGGCGATCAGGTAATCCTTGTTCTTGCCGCTCAGCGCCTGCGCCTCGGCGGCGATGTCCTCCCAGGTGATCGGGGTGCCGTCGGACCAGACCGCCTTGGGATTGATGGTGTAGGTGACCTGCTGCGGGTTGGTGTTGGTCAGCTCCACGGAGGTGAAGTAGTCGGTATTGACCGTCGGCACGCCCGCGGCATCGATCCGGAACGCCCGGGGCATGGTGGCCTTCAGCAGCGCGCCGGTGTCGGCGTCGTTGCCGTCGTTGTGCATGCCGTTCCAGTTCTCCGGCAGCGAACTGACCGCCAGCCGCAGATTGCCGCCTTCCCGCACATCCTCGGCCGGGTGCGGATTGATGTCGTTGGTGGTGCCGATCGCCGCGACCGAGCCCTTCGGCGCGCCGGAGTCGTCGCCACCACCACACGCGGTCACGGCCAAAGCCACTGCGACCAAAGGAATCGCAAGCCGTAACCCTGTCGAGCGTTTCCTCATCGGTCGCCCCTTCCGTCGGAGTTGTACTGACACTTCGGAAACCTACGGTCCGCTCATCCGGCCACGACCGGCAGCGGAATCGCATCGATGAGGGCGCGAGTGTAGCTGTCGCGAGGATCGGAGAAGATTTGTTCGGCCGGACCGTACTCGACGATGCGGCCGTCCTTCATGACAGCGATGTCGTGCGCGAGATTGCGCACCACCGAAAGGTCGTGTGAGACGAACAGGTACGCGAGCCCGCGCTCGATCTGCAAGTCGCGCAACAGGTTCAGCACGCCCGCCTGAATGGAGACGTCCAGCGAGGACACCGGCTCGTCCAGCACCAGGATCTCCGGTTCCAGCGCCAGCGCCCGCGCGATGCTGATGCGCTGCTTCTGCCCGCCGGAGAAATCGGTCGGATAACGGTCGGCGTATTCGGGCCGCAATCCCACCTGCCGCAGCAATTCCGGTACGCGACGGGCGATTTCGTCCCGCGAGCGGCCGTCGATCCGCAACGGTTCGGCAATGGCGTCCGAGACCGGCAGCCGCGGATCCAGCGCGGACGCCGGATCCTGGAAGACGATCTGCATGCGGCGGCGAATACTGCGCCGGTCCGCCTTGGTGAGAGCGGCGACGTCCTTGCCGAGGATCTCGATGCGCCCACTCTCCGGCGGCAGCAAATCCATGATCTGGGTCAGCGTGGTCGACTTGCCCGAGCCGGATTCGCCGACGAGGGCCAGGGTCCGGCCCGCGCGCAGCTCGAACCCGATGCCGTCCACGGCTTTCACCTCGCCGATGCGCCGCTTGAACACCACGCCCCGGGTGAGCGGATAGGTCTTGCGCAGGTCGCTGACCTTCATCACGACGTCCCGGGTATCGACCTGCGCGACCTCCTCCGGCTGCTCGATCTCCTTGCGGTAGGCCGTGAACAGCTCGGTCGTGCCGATCTCGGAGGTCCGGATGCAGGCGGCGCGATGCCCGGGTTCGGTGTCCTGCAAAGGCGGTTCGGCCGCCCGGCAGTCGTCGATCGCGATCGGGCAGCGCGGCGCGAAGGTGCAGCCGGCCGGCAGCGCGTGCATGGCGGGCGGAGAGCCGACGATGGGGATGAGGGGGGTGCGCGCGGGGCCGTCCAAGCGCGGAATGGAACCCAGCAGGCCCACGGTGTACGGCATTCGCGGTGCCGCGAACAGCTGTGCGGCCGAGGCGGTTTCGACAATCCGACCGGCGTACATGACCGCCACCCGATCGGCCAGCGTGGCCGCGATACCCATATCGTGGGTGATCATGACGACGCCCGCGCCGGTGATGTCACGCGCCTTGCGCAGCAGGTCCAGAATCTGCTTCTGCACCGTCACATCGAGCGCCGTGGTCGGCTCGTCGCAGATGATGAGCTCGGGGTCGTTGGCGATGGCGATGGCGATCACCACGCGCTGGCGCATACCGCCGGAGAACTCGTGCGGGAAGGCCCGGGCGCGCACTTCGGGGTTGGGAATGCCGACCAGGCCGAGCAGCTCCACGGCCTTCGCGGCGGCCTCGGCCCGGCTCATCTTGCCGTGCGCGAGCAGGGCTTCCGCGATCTGATCGCCCACCCGGTAGACCGGGGTCAAGGCCGAGAGCGGGTCCTGGAAGACCATCGACACGCTGCTGCCGCGCAGCGTGGACAGCTGTTTATCGCCGAGCCCGAGCAATTCCCGCCCGCGCAATCGAATCGAGCCGCGGATTCGCGCCTGCTCCGGGAGCAACCCCATGACGGCCAGCGACGACACCGATTTGCCCGAACCCGATTCGCCGACGATGGCCAGCACCTCACCGTCGTTCACGGTGTAGCCGACACCGCGGACGGCATCCACCCGGCCTTCCTCGCTCGGAAAGGAGACGTGCAGGTCCGAGACTTCCAGCAGCGGCGCGGTGGTGGTCTTGCGGAGGTTGGGGGCCGAATTGTCGGTCATGCCTGCGCCTTTCCGGCGGGTGCGGCGCCCGCGGCCTGACGATCTTTGCGCCGGGAGCGCGCCCGCTGCGCGCTGGGGTCGAAGGCGTCCCGCAGGCCGTCGCCGACCAGGTTCGCGCACAACACCGTGGTGATCAGCAGTCCACCGGCGAACATGAAGAGCCACGGATACGTGAGCGCCGAGGCGGTGCCGGCGGCGATCAGCGAGCCCAGGGAGACGTCCGGCGGCTGCACGCCGAATCCCAGGTAGCTCAGGCCGGTTTCGCCGAGGATGGCCGCACCGACCGCCAGCGTGGTGTCGATGATCAGGATGGAGGCGATGTTCGGCACGATGTGCGAGACCACCACGCGCCGGGTCGAAGCTCCCATATACCGTGCGGCGCGGACGAATTCGCGTTCCCGCAAGCTCAGCGTGAGCCCGCGCACGATACGAGCGGTGATCATCCAGCCGAAGCCGCCGAGCAACAGGATCAGCAGTGCTATCGACGCATTGCCTTTGGTGCGCGGCGCGAAGATGGCCACCACGATGAAGCTCGGTACCACCAGCAGCAGGTCGACCACCCACATCAGGGCCTTGTCGATCCAGCCGCCGAGCAGACCGGCCAGCGATCCGACGACGGTCGCGACGATGGCCGCCATGAACGCCACACTGAAGCCGATGATCAGCGACTTCTGCAAGCCGCGCAGAGTCTGCGCGAGCACGTCCTGACCGATCTGGGTGGTCCCGAAGGGATGCTTGGCACTGGGCGGCTTCAACAGTGCCGTGTAATCGAGCTGCTGATAGTCGTAGGGCAGGAACGGCGGCAGCGCGAAACTGCCCACCAGCAGTATCAGCAGCACGACCGCCGCGGCCACCGACACCTTGTTACGCAGGAACCGGCGCAGCACCAGCTTGCCGCGGCCGCTCGCGGCGGGCTCCGGCGCGCCCTGGACGATGATCTCTGTTTCGGTCATGCCGCACGCACCCGAGGATCGAGGACGGCGAGAACGATGTCGGACAGCAGTCCGCCGATGAGCACCATCAATCCGGCGAAGGTCGCGACGGTCACCACCGGATACAGGTCCTGGCGGTTGATCGAATCGATCAGCCATTCACCCACGCCGTGCCAGCCGAAGATCTTCTCGGTGAAGGTGGCGCCGGTGATGAGACCCGCGAGGCTGTAGGCGAAGAGCGTGGCCATCGGGATGAGAGCGGTGCGCAGGCCGTGCTTGTACAGGGCGCGTCGCCGGGTCAAGCCCTTGGCGCGGGCGGTACGAATGAAATCGCTCTGCAACACGTCGAGCATCGCATTGCGTTGGTACCGGCTGTAACTCGCCATCGCCATGAGGATCAGGCCCAGGGTCGGCACCACCATGTGCTGGGCGCGATCGACTATCTGATTCCACAATCCATGCACGGCGGTCGCCGAGGTCTCCCCGGTATAGAGGAAGATCTGCTTCCCGCTGACCGTATTGATCTCCAGCGCACCGTATTTCAACAGCGTGGCGAGCAGGAAGATCGGCGTGCTGAGGATCAACAGCGAAAGCACCGTGGTGAAGTAGTCGCTGAACTTGTATTGCCGGATCGCTCCCGCCGCGCCGACCAGCACACCCAGCAGGGTGCCGAGTATCGACCCGACCAGCAACAGCCGCAAACTCACCCCGATCCGCCGCGGCAGTTCCTCGCCCACCGGCTGCCCGGCCAGCGTGGTCCCGAAGTCCCCTTCGGTCACCACCCCCTTGATCCAGGTGACGTACCGCTGCGGAATCGGATCATCCAGATGCAGCTGCTCCCGCTTGGCATCGATCACCGACTGCGGCGGCCGCGGATTGCGCGACTCCAGGCTGTCCAGGGGACGGAACGTCAGACATGCGAGGGAAAAGGTCAGGAACGACGCCAGCACAAGCAGCACGACATAGTTCAGCGCACGTCGCAGCAGAAAACCGGCCATCATTCCCTTCCGGGGTCGAGTCTTAGCCCCAGATCATAGGGACCGGCGACCCGAACCGCGTGGTAGCGCACAGCCAATGCCGGGCAATTCGCCCCAGCTTTCGGTTTCGCGTCGCGGTTTCAGGCAGACTGGACTGGGTGACACTCTTTCACCTGCCCAAACCCAAGATGGTCGCCACGGACGTCGATGGCACGCTCATCGACAACGGTGAGCAGGTGAGCACGCGCACGAAAGCCGCGGTAGACGCCCTTATCGCGGACGGTGTGCCGTTCGTGCTCGCCACCGGCCGTCCACCCCGCTGGATCGATCCGGTGGTGGATGGTCTCGGTTACGCGCCGCTGTGCGTGTGCGCGAACGGGGCCGTCATCTATGACAGTGCGGCCGATCGGATTCTGTCGGCGCGAACTCTGGATGTGGAGACGCTGGCCTGGGCGGCGGATCTGGCCGAGCGGCTACTACCCGGGTGCGGGCTGGCGACCGAGCGGGTCGGGCAGAGTGCCCACGATGCCGCGACGCCGCAATTCGTGAGTTCGCCGGAGTACGAACACGCCTGGCTGAATCCGGATGACACGCGCGTGTCGCGGGCCGAGG
Source organism: Nocardia inohanensis NBRC 100128 (assembly GCF_001612945.1). Lineage (GTDB taxonomy): Bacteria > Actinomycetota > Actinomycetes > Mycobacteriales > Mycobacteriaceae > Nocardia > Nocardia inohanensis. Next base: position 218,566 of record NZ_BDBK01000014.1, on the reverse strand, counting down.
TGATCGAGGCGCCCGCCATCAAGATGCTGATCCGGTTGCCGGGGGCGATGAGCGGGGACATGCGGGCGGTTTTGGAGCCCGCACTCGGTGACCGGGCCGACCTCACCTATTCGACGGATCACGGGTTGATCGAGTTGTCCGCGCCGGGCGTCACCAAGGCGACCGGGCTGGCGACGGTGGCGCAACGGCTGGGCGTGCAGCATTCGGCGCTGATCGCGTTCGGCGATATGCCCAATGACGTGCCGATGCTGCGGATGGCCGGGCACGGGGTGGCCATGGGCAATGCGCATCAGGAGGCCAAGGACGCCGCCGACGAGATCGCCGCCGCCAACCACGAGGACGGCGTGGCGCGCGTCCTCGAGCGTTGGTGGACGTGAGTTCTACTGTGCGGCGGGCTGTTCCGGCCCGATAGCGGCCGGTGCGGGTTCGGCCGGCGCGGCCTCGGGCAGGGTCGCCGGGATCTGCGTGCCCGCCGCCGGCGCCGTGTTCAGCGTGTCCGGGATGGGCGAACCGCCGGGCACCGCAGCGGGATTGCCGCCGAAGTTCTTCAGCACGGTGGTGACGATTCCGGTGAGCTTGTTGAAAATCAGTGAGCCCCGCTGGAAGTCGGCGCGCACACCGTCCTGCACCTGATATTCGTTGCTCGACGGCAGCCCGAGCATGCCGGTCCCCGCGCCGAGTTGCAGGAATCGCTCCAGGATCTTGCCGACCACCGCGAACACTCGCCCGTCCGGCGTCGAGTACACGTACCCGTTCACGAACTCGGCGTACTGCCCGCCGTCCTCGGTTGCCACCGGCTCCGACTTCGCCTGTCCCAGTGGGCCGTTCGCCGCACCCTGCTGATTCCAGTAGCCCGCGACCGGATTCTTCCCGACCATATCCAGCAGCTTGCTGGTCAGGTCGGCGAGCGTGGCCAGATCGGCTTCGGAGTTGTTGCTCTGGGACTGCGGCGCGGTGTGCGGGCTGCCGGCCTGCTGTTCCGGCTTCGGCCGCGTGCCGCCGCGGCTGCCGCCCTGCACCGATCCGGCCGTCTGCTCGGCGATGGCGCGGATCTTGTCCATCAGCTCGTAGGCGGCATCACCGGGGCAGGTGGTATTGCCGACATCGCGATGTGCGAAGACATTCGGCAGCTTGACCGCTTGTCCCAGCGCGTATTTCGTGTAATCGCTGCCTTCGGAATACATGGTGGTCTGGCCTTCGGGCTGGATTCCGGCGATCTTCGCCCGCCATCCGATGAATTCGCCCATGGCCTGCACGGCGATATCGGTCGGCGCTTCTTCCTCGTGATTGCCCATGAATGCCACACCGGCGGTATTGATATTGAATCCGCCCGCGTGCGCGCCTTCGACCGCGCGGTCCAGCCCGCCGTATCGGCCTTCGAAAATCTGCCCGTACTTGTCGACCAGCGCGTTGTATCCGATATCGCACCAGCCCAGCGTCTTCGCGTGATACGAGTAGATGGCGCGCACGATGCCCGCCGATTCCGCCTTGGAGTAATCGTTGCGTCCGGCGGTGTGGTGCACGGTGATCGCATTGACGCCGTCGTCGTAGGTGGGTTCTTCACACCGCAGCGATTCGTCCGCGCCCCATTGCGCACGCGTGATCACCTTCGGTCCGCCGCCCGGCAGCGCCGCCGCGACCTGGGTGAGGTTCTCGTCGATGGCCCCGCGGCCCGGATCGATCAGCACCGCGGCCAATTTCTCCCAATTGATCTGCGCGGGATCGCCGGAATGGTCGGTCATCGGGGCGGGTTCGGCGACCGGCTTGCGGGTGGTCAGCACCTGCACGGCCTTGGTGCTGCCGACATAGAGCGGCTCGGTGCCGGTGCGTTTGGCCGCGACGCGCTGGCGTCCGTCGGCTTCGTCGGTGGAATACCAAGGGCCCCAGGTGCCGTCGGCGCGTTGCGCGCGAATCTTGGAGCTGGTGCCCGCCAGATTGTCGGCGGTGAGCGCGACCATGCTGAACGGCGTGTCGCGGGTGAGTTCCTTGACCTGGGCTCCGACCTGGTCGATCAGGTCGTTGGGTACGGCGCCGGGCGCCAGTGCGGGAGTGTTCGGATCGCCTTCGAGCTGGGGTGCGGCCGGGGTTTCCGCGGGCGCTTCGGGCCCGGGGTCGGCGATGAATCCGGGAGCGCCGCCGGGTTTCGAGACACCGCCGAGGTTCGGTAGCGGTATCTCGCTGGGTAGTCGTACCCCCGACGGCACCGGTAGCCCGGCCGGGATCGGAATCGATTTGGGCAGCGGCAGCTTGCGCAGATCCGACAGCCGCAGATCGGGCAGATTCAATCCGGTGAGCTGCCGCAGCGGCAAGACCACGTCCGGCGCGGAGGCCAGCGCCACCTCGGCCAGCTGGGCCGGTATAGCTGCCAGATTGCTCTGATCAGCAGGTTTGACTTCCGGGGAGTCGCTCAGCGCCAGGACCCCGAACGGTGCAGTAATGGCCATTATGGTGACTACGGGGAGTACATACGAGTGTTTGGCTCTGCTGTACGGCACGTCTATCTCCCATTCAGGTAAATCTGTCTAACGGCACCCGGCTCGCAAGGTTGCTTCCGAGCGTCTCAGCGATCACACTAGTCCCAACTGTCACAGTCCCTGAACGTATGGTTGAGGCTTAGCCTTGGGTAACTCGAATGTAGCCTCAGCTCCAAACAGAACGGGTATGACATGCCGAACGGTTACCTACACGCACGCCGCAGACGCCGTAGCCTGATCGCCCTGTCCGTCACCGCCGCCACCGCGGCCGGCGGTACCGCCGCTCTGCTCTGGGCGTGGCCCGACGGCGCCTTCAACTTCACCGCTGGCCCCGGTCACGGCCGCGGCATGAGCCAAACCGGCGCCTTCGATCGCTCTGTCGGCGGCGACACCGCAGAAACCATCCTCAGCCACTACTATCCCGGCGCCGAGCTGGCCGACATCGGCCCCACCACGGTCCGCGTCCGCCTCCAGCACCAGGACGACAGCACCCTCGACGTCACCTCCGAATCCGTCTTCTTCGTCGCCGGCCGCCGCGTAATCCCAGGCCAGGCAGCGGTTTTGACCCCGACCCCCACCGGCGCCGACATCCGCATCACCCAGGGCTGCGACGGCGAAACCCTGTGGGAGGGCAGCACCGACGACCCCTGGGCGTATCCGATTGCCGAAGGCACGAACCGCCCCGCCGAAGAACTCCTGCAACTCTGCGACGGCAGCGCCTACCGCGGCGTCCTCGGCGTCGCCCTGGAAGCCGGCAAATACCGCACCGTCAACGAAGTAGACGTCGACGACTACCTGATGGGCGTCGTCCCCGCCGAAATGGTCGCCAACTGGGCCGATCAGGGCGGCACGGAAGCCCTACGCGCCCAAGCCATCGCGGCCCGCTCCTACGCCCTGGCCGAAAACCGCTACGCCTACGCCGAAACCTGCGATTCGACCGACTGCCAGATGTACCCCGGCACCGACAAAGAAGACCCCCGCACCACCGAAGCCGTCCTGGCCACCACCGGCCGAGTCCTCGCCCGCGACAGCCACGTCCTGCGCGCCGAATACTCCGCCTCCCCCGAAGGCGGCACCCCGGCGGAAAATCTCGAAATAGGCCCAGCCCTAACCGATTTCCCCGCCGCCCAACCCGCATTCCCCGCCAAACCCCTGTTCCCGGACCTCCTCACCCCCGAGGAACCGTCCCAACCCGACGAGACCTATCCCGGCCAAACCTATTCGGACCCCACGTATTCGGATCCCACCTACACCGATCCCACGTACGCCGATCCAACCGCCCCAACCGACGTAAACCCGGCCGCCCCAACACAATCCCTTCCTCCAGCCGTAACAAAACCACACCCGAACCCCGGCACCCGAGTCCGCAACGTCCTACCCCCCTCGGGCTCCGGCACCCCAGCCGGCCCCACCGGCCTCCGCCTCATGTCCAACACCCACCACTTCACCGACCCCGCCCCGGAACCCACACCCGCACAGGTACATCCAACCGAAACCATGCTCCCCCGCACGGCTTCCACCCCCACCCCGCCCATCGCTCCACAGACCAGGCGCCTGCCTGTAGCAGGACCGGCAGGATTGTAAATCTGTCATCGAATCGGTCATGCGCCAAGACCGCTGATCAGATGCCAATTATCCATTAGTTCCACTGTGCTGAAAGGTCTTTCGTACGCACTGGTAACCCGCGTGTGGAATGTGAATTGTGAGATGTGTTGCGCAAGAGCTGAACTGAGGATTTAGTATTCGTTCTGTGTATACTGCCGCTCGTCATAATTGTCCTAAAGGGTTGCACCCCAGGGCATCACATATGGGTAGGTGTATGCAGTAGGCGTGGCGTGCCACAGCGATTCGATGAGCGATCGCGCGGTGGGTGTGTGGTTGCTGTCCGATGGGATCGAGCTGGCACGGAGTGGTGCTGAGTTGCCAATGAAGGACTCGTCGGCGGTCTGGTTATGACCCGATGGGTCGATGGTTGGCAATCCGCGCTGAACGCGGATCTCGTAGCAAGGAAGTGCGCCGTGTCCGCAGATGCGCTGGTGGCGTGGTTTGTTCGGATTTTCGATTCCGAATCGTTGATGATCGTGGCCGGGCAAGTGGGGGAGGAGACCGCCGCCCGCATAGCGCGCGGCGAAGCAACCGTTGCCGAGTTGTATATAGCCGCGGCGGTATTGGGCTGGGGCCTCGGCGACCTACTCCCAGGATCCATTGGCGAGCTTTACGGCCCGCCCCATGACTTCCAGCGGCGAAACGCCGAGTGCATCGCATAGTGCGACGAGCTGATGCATATCGGGTGAGCGCTCCCCGTTCTCGAAGCGCTGAATCGTACTGACGGCAACCCCCGAGGCTTCCGCCAGTTGCGGCCGGGTGAACCCCCGCCGCCCCCGCGCCGCGCGGAGCTCTTCACCCACCGCACGGTTGATCCCGTCGTGGAGGTCCCGCAGTTCCATACGGACCATGATGAGGTCCAAACGGAATTCTTGCAAACACCTACTGAGGTGCGCGGATGTGCCCATTTCCGGGCCTGCGGAGTCACTGAAAGGTCCGTTTGGACTTGTAAGTGGTCCGTACGGACCTTAGTCTGTTCCGTATGGACTTCTTTACAACCGGTCGTCGGGGCATGATCGACGTCCTGATCGTCGGCGGCACCTGGGCTCCGCAGGGTGAACCGGTCACCGATACCTTCGCGCGCTCCCTCGACCTGGCTCGATTCGCGCCCCGCATGGTGCCCTATCCGGCCGACTACGGCCGCCAGGTCCCCTACGCCGAAAGCAGTGCGGCGGGGAAGGCCGCACTGCTGGAAGCGATCGCCGCTGCCCCCAACCGCGTAGTGATCGCCGGCTACTCCCAGGGCGCCGCCATCGCCGGTGACGTAGCCGCAGAAATCGGCCGCGGCCTCCACCCGGAACTCGAAATCGAAGCCTGCGCCCTGATCGCCGACCCCCTCCGACCCGCCGGTCGGTGCCTAGGCCCCGACCCCGGCGGTTACGGCATCGCGGGCCAGCGCTGGATCGCCGACATCCCCGCATTCTGGGTCGCGGCCCCCGGCGATCCGATCACCGCCCTCCCCGCCGGCAACCCCCTTCGTCTGATCGCCGACCTCACCGGCTACTTCTGCCTGACTACCCCCGAGGACGTAACCCGTTGGGGGAGGAGCCTCATCGACACCGCTCTCCGCCGCCGCCTCCAGCGCTGGTGGACCCCGGACAACTGGAGCGCCTGGTCCGGCGCCCTCGCCTACGCCCGCGGCTACCTCACCGACGGTCGCCACACCACCGACTACGTCCGCCAAGGCCACGCCGCCCGCCTGGCCGAAACCATCAACCGAGAGGTCGCCTGATGCCGTCCGCCGAGCCCAACCACCTAAACCTGGACCGCCCGGCCCTCCGCAGCTTGGCCGATCTGCTCTGCCAAATCCCCGCCCTATCGGAAGATCTCGAGGACTCGGTGACCGGCCGAAGCCGCCTGGGCGAACCCAACTATCGCCTCTCCTCCCGCACCAGCGACCAACCGCTCCCATTCAGCGTCTCGGCGGCAAAAGTCCGTGACCACCTCCACACCCTATTGGTCTCCTGGGTTCGTGTCATCTGTGAACAGCGCGCCCTGGACTACTCCGGGCCGACTTCCACCGCAGGACTGTCCATCTGGCTGCACCGGAACCTGATCTCGTTAGCGATGACCGAGGGTCTCGACACCGCCCCCGAAGAACTCCGCATGGTGGTCGAAGCCGCCGAACGAATCATCTGCCCACCCCTTGAAAAGATCACCGTTGACGCCACCGCCCTCGAAGTCGCCCGTCGAGCCCGCCTCAACGTCTCCGGAATCGCGACGCTGGCCAGAGAACTAGGTGAGCCGTTCTCGGCGGTTACAGCACGCCGCATCCAAACCCTGAGGGACGCAGGAAGAATCATCCCGGTCCCCGGGCCGTGGGCACCCGACTGGCCCGAACTGTTCGTAGTCGGTGAAGTGTTCGACGCCCATCTCGCCCACCCCACGCGTCGCCGCAAGTCTCCGGCGAAACCAGTCGAATGCGTCAGTACCGTTCGTTACCTGCAACTTTCATGAATCTTCATTCTGGGTGTTGACTTTCGGGTGCGCTTAAGTGAAGCTGGATGCAGCGCCATAGTTGCGCCTTCATCCGGACCTCACCGGAAACCAATACTCAGGCAAGCGAATCAAGTTCGTCGCTGTGCCCGTGCAAGCCCTCGATCCGCAATTGCGGACCGGGGGCTTTGTCGTTGCGGCGGTAGCGAAACGACTGTCGCCAGCTCATGCGACGCCATCGAAAAGACCTCACCCCTTCGAAGGAAACCCATATGTCCTGGACTGGCGACCCGGTCTGGCTCGCGGATGTATTGCGCGAAGCCGGATTACGGGTAATCGAACACGAAGGCTGGCGTGAGCGCGGGCACGGCGACTTCGCCGATATCCGCGGCGTGCTCTGCCACCACACCGCCGGCGGCGGAACCGAGGACTGGCGGATCGTCCAGTACGGTCGCCCGGACCTCGAAGGCCCACTCGCCCAACTGGTCCTGGAACGTGATGGCACTTTCCGTGTCATCGCGGCGGGTGTCTGCTGGCATGCCGGTCGTGGGGCCTGGCCCGGCTGGCCCACCAACAACGCCAACTACCACGTGATCGGCATCGAAGCGGTGTCCCGAGGCGACGGAACCGATTGGACCTCAGCCCAATTGGACGCCTACAAGCGCGGCTGTGCGGCCATCCTGGCGCGCATCGGCCGCACCGCCTCGGACTGCGTCGCTCACCGTGAATACAGCAGCGAAGGCAAGATCGATCCCTTCGGCATCGACATGGACGAGTTCCGCGCCGATGTCCAGCACTTCATCGACGGAAAGGATGCTCCCATGAGCGCATCGGAAGTCAAGCAGATCCAGGACTTCGTGGCCGGGTTCTGTGGCCCGATCGGCAATGACGTCAAGGATATTCGCGAACAGCTGTGCGGTCGGGACCAGCGTGACGTGGGCGAATTCGCGGGCTGGCCGCAGCTCGGCGGGCATACCATCGTCGATGCCCTGGCCGAGATCCTCGAGCGGCTCGAGAAACTCGAAGCCCCTCAGCGCTCGTAGGCGGGCATCTCGTTCGAATGCCTCGGGATGCACCACGGACGGCACCGGGCTGCGCGATCGGTGATGACATATCCCGGCTAGTTCGTGCTCCCGGCGGCTGGGATCAGCCGGTACAACCACCATGGGCGGTCCGGGAACTCCGGGTTGTAGAGCCGGGCGTTCAGCCGGTGCACACGGTCAGCGGCCGGGTCGCGGACCAGCACGTGCTGGCGGAAAAGGATTTCGGTGGGTACCTCGTTGGCCCACATGCCCTGCCACTCCGGCGCGCTCCCACAGCTGCCGATGATCCGGGCCGTGCGATCGCTGCGTGAAACACCCGGCTCGAGCATGCGCAGGCCGTAGACGAGGCGGTGCGCTTCGCTCGTCCACTCGGGCAGCACGGTGCGGGCGTTCGGGTCCAGGAACATCCACTCGATCAGGCTGGGGCTGTCCTGAACTCCGGGAAACAGTCGCAGGTATGGGCGGTTGACGGCGACCAGGGTGAACGTCGGCACCAGGAAGAAGCCGGCTGGATGCCCGAGGCTGTCGAGGTCGGCCAGATCCGACGAGGTCGGGCGCGGCGGACCGGAGGGTGTGCGACGTCCCAGTACGTCGGGCAGCGCTCGTGCGAGGATCTGCCGCCGATGCAGGGCGGGCACATCCAGCTCGTCGAAGAGCGCCCGCAGGGTCCCCAGCGTGGCCGGGCGACTGCCGCGTTCGATCTTCTCGATCAACGACGCCGACACATTGGCCCGATCGGCGAGTTGCTCGCGAGTGAGCTCGGCGTCCTTACGCCGTTGCCGCAAGTATTCGCCGAATGGATTACCGGACAACACTTCTCACCTACCTGTTCCGGTTGCTAGCAGTATTCGGATTAGGGGACCCCGTACGGATTGTGCGGGCGGGCATCGTTGACTGTCGGTCCACTGATCTTGAATACTAGAACATATGTTCGAACGATAGCTAGAACGGCGCTATGACCGCAGGTGAGGCGGTGCGGCGCCGGTGGCTTCAGGGGTGGAAGGCGGTCCGGTGGACTGGATGGGTAGATGTGTCGGCGGCAAGATCGAGCGAGCGATGCTCGAAGCCGAGATCGGAGTTGCCGAACTCGCCCACGGGGTAGGTGTGCCTGAAGTGGTACTCGAGGCGAGGCTCGCCGAACCCGCCACCATCACCGCCACCGAGCTCATTCTCGTTGCGGCAGTGCTGAGTTGCGATATACGTGTACTGCTGCCCTGTCTCAACTGCATCGGGATGTGTCTTAACTGAGCGGTTGCCTGCCGGGGCGCGGCAACGAAAAATATTCGGCCTCAGCAGCATTGATGTCCAATAGCGAAAGCCAGTCCGAATCAGGGCGGTGCTCCACATGGAGCGCCGCCCTTTCGTCGTTGCTGGACCACCTATCCGGGGGTCAGTGGGTGTGGGCTGTGGTCAGTTCGGCGGCTACGGGGTCGGCGCCTAGGGGGATCAGCCAGTTCAGGGCTGCTTCGGGGGCGAATTCGGCCATGCGGGTAGCTACTTCGTCTTTTTGGGTGGCGGTTAGGGAGGTGGCGTCGCCCAGGAGGCGGGATACGGTTTCGCGGTACATCAGGAGGTATTTGCGCTGGGCTTGGAGGAGGGAGACGGTGCCTGCGGGGCCGTGGCCGGGGTAGAGGGTTAGGCCGGTGAGGGTGGGGATGAGGGTGTCGAGGGCTTCCAGCCATGTGGTGGAGTGGCCGTCGGTGAGGTAGGAGTGCATGCCGTCGAAGAAGGCCAGGTCGCCGATGAAGGCGGCGCGCTGGGTGCCGGATTCGACGAGAATCCAGCTGTCGGCGTGGCTTTCGGCGGGGCCTACCTCGTGGATGGTGAAGCGGAGGCCGTCGATTTCGATGGATTCGCCGTCGGCCAGGTGGTGGTTGGGGACGCGGTAGCGGTCGGGCCATTCGGCGCCGTAGGTCGGGCCCCATTGGGCGCGTTTGGGTTCCGCGGATTCGGCGATCACCTTGGCTACCTCGGCGGTGGAGTAGACGGGGGCTTCCTCGGGGACCACGTAGGGGAGGCCGTTGAAGTGGTCGGGGTGAGGGTGGGTGACGAAGGCGGCCAGCAGGGGCTTGCCGAGGGCTTTGGCTCGGGCGGCCAGCGCGTTCGCGTCGGAGACCAGGAGGTTGGCGTCGATCAGGATGACACCGTTCTCGGTCTCGAGCAGGTAGCTGTTGACGAAGATGCCGGGTTCGGCGGCGGAGTAGGTGTGGACGCGGAAGGTGGTGCTCATGTCCGGATTCCCTTTCGTGGTTACGGTAGGGATGACCGTATGAGCCCGCGCTCGGTGCCGATAGAAGGCACTTCGAAGTGCCCTTCCAGTGGAGATCCGATGAGCCTCGTCATTCCCGACATCCTGGAAGAATCCTGTGCGACGCGGCAGGCTTTGGAACGGTTCGCGGCCAAATGGCGGGTGCTGCTGATCTATGCGCTGATGGACGGGCCGCATCGGCCGGCGGCGCTGCGCAGGCGACTGCCCGACATCACGCAGAAGATGCTCACCGAAACCCTGCGTGGGATGGAAGCCGACGGGCTGGTGGAGCGGCAGGTGTACAAGCAGTCCGCGCCGCAGCATGTCGAATACACGCTGACCGCGCTGGGCAAGACGCTCGAGCAGCCGCTCGCCGCCATCTGCGGGTGGGCGACGGAACACGGTGTGCTGGAGGTGCGTCACGACGACGACCTCGACGAGATGAGCGCGGCCGCGGGCTGAAACCGCCGCTACCGTGGATGGGGTGCGGCAGGTGTGGGACGCGTGGGGGAGCGTGCTGGTGGTGTGGGCGCTGGCGGTGCCGGTGGTCGCGGCGGGCGGATTCTGGTTGGCGCGGTGGCGGATTCGGCGCGGGCGAGCGCGCGAACAGGCCGTGCGATGGACGGTGGCCGAGGCGGCCATCCTGGTCGGCACCCTGCCCTGGATCTGGATGATCCTCACCCCGGCTCACGGTGAACGCAAAGTCATCCTGATCCCGCTGCTCGATCTGTTCGAAACCCTGCTCGAGGCATCCAGCAACACCGTGGTGCAGGTGGTGGCCAACACCATCCTGTTCATTCCACTGGGTTTCTTTCTGCCCCGGCGGTTTCCGTGGTTCGCGACGGTGCCGCGCATGCTGGCGGTCGGCGCGCTGCTCTCCGCCGGGCTCGAAACCGCCCAATACGTGCTGGATCTCGGCCGCTGGTCCTCCATCGACGATGTGCTGATGAACGCGTCGGGCGCCGGTATCGGCGCGTGGCTGTCGCTGCGGTACTCAGCCCAGCGACCGGTCGCCGAGGGATTCGGCGAGCGTGCGCAGCAGGGGGACCAGGGTCTCGCGATCGGATCCGGCGAAATCGGCAAGTAGCCGTTCGGAATTGGCGGCGTGCAGCGGCAGCAGCTTGTCGACCAGTTCGCGGCCCGCATCGGTGAGCTGCACGCGGATGGCGCGGCGATCGGACGGATCGGGCACGCGCTCGACCAGGCCCTTGGCGGTCATGCGGTCGATACGATTGGTGATGGCGCCCGAGGTCACCATCAGCGCCTTGTTCAAAGCGCCTGCGGTGAGCCCGGTTTCGCCACCGTTGCGCCGCAGCGTCGACAGCAGGTCGAACTCCCAGAACTCCATGCCGTGCCCCTTGAAGAACTCGGCGAACTCGCGATCCAGGATGCGGGCGATGCGGGTCAGACGACCGGTCACCTCCACGTAGGAACAGTCCACTTCGGGGCGGATGCGGGCCCAGGCGGCGCGGATCTCGTCGACGGCATCGGACATCAGGACTCCTCTTTACGGTAAGTATCTCAACATCAAGATACTTGACATCGAACTAACCGGATGCTTTTATTTCAACGTTGAGATTATCAATGAGGAGCTAACGATGAACATCAGCCGCACCGGATACGCCGGAACTCTGGCTCTGACCGGCCTCGCACCGCTGGTTTGGGGATCCACCTACGCCATCACGACCGAGTTCCTGCCCGCGGACCGGCCGTTGTTCACCGCTCTCATGCGGGCCCTGCCCGCCGGTCTGTTGCTGCTGGCCGTGACCCGGAAGCTGCCGCAGCGGGAGTGGATCTGGAAGGCCGGCGCGCTCGGCGTGCTGAATATCGGGGCCTTCTTCCCGCTGCTGTTCCTCGCGGCCTACCGGCTGCCGGGCGGCGTCGCCGCGGTGCTGGGGGCCGCCGCGCCGCTCATCGCGCTGGGGCTGGCCACGGTCGCGCTGAACGAGAAGATCAACGCACGCAAGATCGCCGCGGCCGTCATCGGCATGGCGGGCGTCGCGCTGGTGGTGCTGCGAGCCAGTGCGGCCCTCGACACCGTGGGCGTGATCGCGGGTCTGCTGGGCGCCACCTCGATGGCCGCGGGCACCGTGATGACCAAGCGCTGGGGACGGCCGGAAGGCGTTGGGCCACTGGCTCTGACGGGCTGGCAGCTGACCGCGGGCGGCATCATGCTGCTGCCGCTGGCGCTGCTCGTCGAGGGCATGCCGCCCGCGCTGACGCTCACCAATGTCGGTGGCTACCTGTTCCTGGGTCTGATCGGTACCGCCGCCGCGTACGCCATCTGGTTCCGCGGACTGGCCAAGGTCAATGCCACCTCGGTGTCGTTCCTCGGCCTGCTGAGCCCGGTCTCGGCCGCCGTGATCGGCTGGGCCGCACTGGGACAGGCGCTGGCCCCGCTGCAACTGCTGGGCATGGCCATCGCACTGGGTGGCACGCTGCTCGGCCAGCTGGCCACCGCACCCAAGGCCATCGCCGTCACGGTGACGAATGATGGTGCCGCACAGCACGGTTCGAACGTCAAGACCGCTGCCTGATCGGCGTGACCATCACCTAAGCAACTATGAAGGAGAACGAAAAGCCATGCGTATCACGATCTTCGGAGCATCGGGTGGAGTCGGCAGCCGCACCGTACGGGAAGCGGTCGCCCGGGGACACGAGGTGGTGGCGGTGGCACGCAACAGCGCCGGGCTGGCCGGACTGCCGGAAGCGGCGGAGGTGCGGACGGGGGATGTGTCCGACCCGCAGCAGGTGGCGGCGATCAGCGCGGGCAGCGATGTGGTCATCAGCGCCACGCGGCCGGTCGCCGGGCAGGAGAACGAGCTGGTTCGAGCCGCGGTGGGATTGCTGGAAGGGTTGGCGGACAGCGAGATCCGGCTGCTGGTGGTGGGCGGGGCGGGCAGCCTCACGGTGCCGGGCACCGGCAAGACCGTCATCGAGCAGCCCGGCTTCCCGGCCGATTGGGTGCCGATCGCGGATGCCTGCAATCGGCAGCTGGCGGTCTTCCAGGACTCCGGGCCCGGCGTGGATTGGGCCTACGTGAGCCCGGCCGCCATGCTCGAGCCCGGGGAGCGCACCGGCTCCTACCGGCTCGGCGCGGACGAACTCATCGCGGATGACGAAGGCAATTCGGCCATTTCGATGGAGGACCTGGCGGTGGCGCTGGTCGACGAGGCGGAACGGCCCAAACACCATCGCACTCGATTCACCGTGGGGTACTGAGTGGATTCCGGCTGAGAGCATGCCGGAATGACGGGGGTGGGCTGCCGGAATGATGGGGCGAGATGCGAAGGGCGCGACCGGGAATCCCGGCCGCGCCCTTTTCGTCTGTGTGCAGCGAGCTCAGAAGACCCGGAAGCCCGCGCCGACCTTGCCGTGCGCGTCGATATCCGCGAGCACCATGGTGATGCTGGTGGCCAGCTCCGGCTCGTGGATGATGTCACCCGCGCCCTTGCACAGCGGCAGCTCGATATTGATCGGGCCGGCGGTGAAGTTGGTGGCCGCCACGACCATGCCGACCAGGCGGTCGCCGATCAGCACCGGGCCGCCCGAGTCACCGTGGTTGGCGCAGACCTGGGAGCGGAAGTACTCCGGCTGCGATTCCCACACCAGACCGCAGGTGTAACCGGTGGTGCGGCCGTTCTTGCAGACGGTGTCGCCGACCTTCGGGTTGGAGCCGATGCCGTTGATCACCGACTGCGCGACCTTGCGCACCGGAGCGACGCGATCGGCATTGAGTTCGATGACGGCCCAGTCGTTGTCGTCGCTCTTCTCCGAGATCACCCCGATCACCCCGGATTTGGTGGACTTCTCGGCGAGCAGGCGCGCGCCCACGTCACCGCAGTGCCCGGCCGTAATAGCGACCAGTCGGTTCTCCCGGTCGTAGCCGACCGCGGTCAGCGTGCACTCGGAGACCTGGTCCTTGGTGGTGAGGTCCTCGACGTAGACGCCGGAGCCACCGCCCAGGGCAGCCGGACCGGCCGCCTGCGCGCCGGCGGAGGAGACCAGCATCGGCGCGGAGAGGGCCGCTACCAGCGCGACCGCCCGATGCAGAATTCGGGCACGGCCCGCTGTGAACATGTGTTGCCTTTTCCCCAAAGGTTGAACAGAAGATGAATTGGCGTGGGCGAAACGAAAAACGGTGTAGCCCAACGTGCCGGGCGATCTTGTCACGGCTACCAGCCAGAATCAAGAGCGGACCGGTCGGTGACCGATGTGTCGGCCGATTCGCCGGGCGCATACTGAATGGGCTTGACCTTGACGCTGCGTCAACTTGCATCCTGAATCCATCGAGGCGAACGAGCGAAGAAAGGAACGAACAGTGGCGACCGAATGGTCCATCCAGGAACTGGCCAAAGCCGCCGGCACCACCAGCCGCACCCTGCGGCACTACGGTGCGCTCGGCATGCTGCCGCCCACCCGGATCGGGCACAACGGCTACCGCTACTACGACCAGGACTCGCTCGTCCGCTTGCAGCGCATCCTGCTGCTCCGCGAACTCGGTCTGGGCCTCCCGGCCATCGCCGAAATCCTCGCGGGCCAAACGGATACCGCCGCAGCCCTGCACACGCATCTGGACCTGTTGCGACAGGAACAGGACCGGATCGCGCGGCAGATCGCCTCGGTGCGAACCACATTGCGCAAAACGGAAGCAGGTGAGCCACTCATGGCCAAGGAAGTGTTCGACGGATTCGACCACACGCAATACCAGGACGAAGTAATCGAGAAGTGGGGCAGGGCCGCCTACGAGCGGGGCGACCGCTGGTGGCGCTCCATGACCGAGGCCGACAAGCAGGCCCACGGCCAAGCCCACCTCGACATCGCCGCCGACTACGGCCGCGCGCACGCCGCCGGCCTCCCGGTCGACAGCGCCGAAGTGCTGGATATCGTGCAGCGCCACTACGACTGGGTGACGGTCGGCTGGCAGGGCAAGCGCCCCACCGCCGAAGCCTTCACCGGCCTCGGCGAAATGTACGTAGCCGACCCACGTTTCGCCGCCAACTACGACAAGCACGGCGCAGGCGGCGCGATCTACGTCCGCGACGCCATGCGCGCCTTCGCCGAAACCCGCCTCTAGTTCCGCCGGCTCAGTCGCCCAGACCGGTGAGTTCGATCTCCATATCGAAGGGGTCGGTTGTGCGCAGTACCTTGCGATGGACGTCCACCGGCGCGTACTGACCGGTCATTTCGTCCAGGCGATAGGCGTAAACGACCGGCTGGGAGTCCTCGGCTTCGATTCGCCAGAAGTGGGGGATCCCAGCGCGTGCGTAGTCCATCGGGCGGATCATTCGATCTTTGCGGCGCGTTCCCGGAGAGACGATTTCAACTGCCAGGGTTACCGCGGACTTCGGAAGCACGTTCTCGGTGGGTAGGGCCGCGGCCCGGGTGACGACCAATATGTCCGGCACCGGAGCGAAGTCGTCGGTGATCGCGATGGCCTGCTCGACCTCGACCGCCAAGTCGCTCGGGCAGCTTTGCTCCATAGCGACGGCCATGCGTCTCAGCACTCGGTTGTGCCACATGGAGGCCGGAGCCATCATCACGGCAACACCGTCCTCGAGTTCGAAGCGGAATCCGGGGTCATAACCAGCACGCAGGTCGGCCACTGTCAGTCCACCCGGCGCAGTCTGCATCTGACGCGGTTCGGCGGTCACCGTCACCTCCTAGGTTCTACCCCGGATCCTGCCTGCACGATGCTGCTTGTCCGCATTATCGTGCAGGCCCTCGGCGTTTCGCTACGCCGCGCACATGGATTGCATGACGCCGCGCAGGATCGGCATGCCGTAGGTGGTGGGGGCGAAGGCGAGGGTCTGGGCGATGCCCAGGGGAGTGGTGATGGTGGAGGCGACGCCGGTGAAGCCGGCGATGGTGTTGCCGAGGGTGAGCAGCAGGCTGGTGGTGTCGAGGGTGAGGGTGATGAGGTCGAAAGCGTTCTCCACCTTCACATCACCGAGGGGGACGGTGTTGAGGGCCTTGCCTTCGTAGATGTCGAAGCCGAGGTTGGCCAGGAAGGTCAGCGGGCCGTAATCCATGGCGTTGACCAGCGGGCCGAGTTCTTCGATGCGGCGCATGGTGACGATCTCGGCCACCCGGTTGTCGCGCAGGAAGCCTTGCAGGGCATCGGCATTGGCGTGGACGGCGGTGGTGTCGACGCCCAGTTCGGGGTGCGCGGCGAGGAAGGTGCGGGTGCGCTCGACCAGGTCGGAGGTCTTGAGCTCGGCCAGGGGAGTGCAGGCGCCATCGGCCTTGACGAGCTGGTTGGCCAGGTCCAGCAGCGGCTGGGGGACGGCTACCTGTTCGTCGGGCAGATCCAGTTGCAGCTTCTCGTAGGCGTTGGGCGCCTTGCAGGTGCGGGCGACCTGGGCTTGGACGGCGCGGGCGAGGGACTTCACGCCGTTGAAGATCGCGCCGACGATGGGCTTGAGGATGAAGCCCGCGGTGGGGACCAGGCTGGCGGCCAGCTGGGCGGGGACCTTCACGATGCGGGTGGCGAGGATGAAGATCTCGATGACGTCGTTGACGGTCAGCTGGGAGACCGAGACGGTCTTGTTGATGCTGCCGGTGCGGATCGCGTCGAGGGTGTTGACCAGGTACGTGACGATCGGGTCGTCCAGGAATTGCAGCCGGCCGCCCGAATCGGCGGAGTCGGCGGGCAGTCCGCGCTTGTGCACGGTCACCTGCGCGATGCTCTGCCGGAAATCGTCGACCTGTTGGTCATAGGCGGACTGCTGTCCGGCCGGCACGACCGAGCGGACCGCGGTGGCCGCGGTGGTGACGATGTCATCGAAGGTTGCTGCGCCATCGCCACAGAGGCCGATGGTGTCCGCGACCTCGACGGTCGCCAGGGTCTCCTCGGCCGCGCGGGCGGGCGCGGCGGCGGGGATGAGGGCGGCCGAGCCGATCATGGCCGAGAGGGTGAACGCACCGACGAGCGGGGCGAGACGGTGAAACCGCATGTGAATTCGTCTTCCGGGTCGAGCGTCGGCTGCGGGCGGGCAACTGCAACACGGCATAACAAACTGGTCGGACGATCAGTTCGAGCCTATGTAATACAGGTCTCATGACACGTCTGTCAGCACTTCGGTGAACTCTGGGCAAAATTTCCCGGTGAGCGGAACGACGCTCTCCCGGCCCCGCCGTATCCTCCGGAATCCGCAGCACCCGGAGCCCACGCACGCCGAGCGGGGATGCCGGTAGTCTGGGCAGCCGTGACCGTCGCATCCCCCTTCGATCTCATTGTTGTCGGCTCCGGATTCTTCGGGCTGACCGTCGCGGAACGCACCGCCAGCCAGCTCGGAAAGCGCGTACTGGTGATCGACCGCCGCTACCACCTCGGCGGCAACGCGTATTCGGAGGCGGAACCCGAAACCGGCATCGAAGTCCACAAATACGGTGCGCACCTGTTCCACACCTCGAACAAGCGGGTGTGGGATTACGTGAACCAGTTCACCGAATTCACCAACTATCAGCATCGCGTCTTCGCCATGCACAAGGGCCAGGCGTACCAGTTCCCCATGGGCCTGGGTTTGATCTCGCAATTCTTCGGCCGCTACTTCACCCCCGACGAGGCCAAGGCGCTGATTGCCGAGCAGTCCGCCGAGGTCGACTCCAAGGACGTCACCAACCTCGAGGAGAAGGCCGTCTCGCTGATCGGCCGCCCGCTCTACGAGGCGTTCGTCCGCGACTACACCGCCAAGCAGTGGCAGACCGATCCCAAGGAACTGCCGTCGAGCATCATTTCCCGGCTCCCGGTCCGCTACAACTTCGACAACCGGTACTTCAACGACACCTACGAGGGTCTGCCGAAGAACGGTTACACCGCGTGGCTGACCAAGATGGCCGAGCACGAGAACATCGAGGTCCGTCTCGATACCGACTGGTTCGAGGTGCGCGATGAGATTCGCGCCCAGAACCCGGACGCGCCCATCGTCTACACCGGCCCGCTGGACCGCTACTTCGACTATGCCGAAGGCGAACTCGGGTGGCGCACCATCGATTTCGAGACCGAGGTCTTGAACACCGGTGACTTCCAGGGCACTTCGGTGATGAATTACAACGACGCCGACTTCCCCTACACCCGCATCATCGAATCGCGGCACTTCCACCCGGAACGCGATTACCCCAAGGACAAGACGGTCATCCAGCGCGAATTCTCCCGCTTCGCGCAGACCGGCGACGAGCCCTACTACCCGATCAACACCCCGGAGGACCGCGCCAAGGTGCTCGCCTACCGCGAGCTCGCCAAGGCCGAAACCGCCTCCGCCAAGGTGCTTTTCGGTGGCCGCCTGGGCACCTACCAGTACCTGGACATGCACATGGCCATCGGCGCGGCGCTCAGCATGTTCGACAATGTGCTGCGCCCGCACCTGGAATCCGGCGCCGCGCTGGTGGACAGCGCCGAATGACCGCCCAACTCGAGCTGGAAGCCATGAGCATCGACAGCCGCGCCAAGTCCCTGCTCCAGCGGATCATCCTGCCGCGCCCGGGCGAACCCCTGGACGTGCGCAAGCTGTACCTGGAGGAATCCGAGACCAATGCCCGGCGCGCGCACGCCATCACGCGTACGGCGCTGGCCATCGGGGCCGAGTCCGAGGTGTCGTTCTGCACCTACTTCAACGCGGTCCCGGCCAGCTACTGGCGGCGCTGGAGCGTGCTGAAGTCCGTGGTGCTGCGGCTGGAGCTGTCCGGCCACGGGCGGGTGGACGTCTACCGCTCCAAGGCCGACGGCTCGCGAATCCACGTGCAGGGCAGCGAATTCACCACCCCCGGTGATGGCGCGGCCGCCGCGGCGTTCGTCGAATTCGAGGTCGATCTGGGCCCGTTCGAGGACGGCGGCTGGATCTGGTTCGACATCACCACCGACTCGCACGTCGAAATGCGCAGCGGCGGTTGGTACGCGCCGATCGAAGCCCCGGGTGAAGGCAGCATCGCCGTCGGCATGCCCACCTTCAACCGGCCCACCGACGCGGTGAAAACCCTTGCGGCGCTGGGTTCGGACCCGCTGGTGCTGGAGAAGATCAAAGCCGTCATCATCCCCGACCAGGGCACCAAGAAGGTCGTGGACGAGCCGGGCTTCGCCGAAGCCGTTGTGCCGCTGGGTGATCGGCTTGCCATCCACAACCAGCCCAACCTGGGCGGGTCCGGTGGCTACAGCCGCGTCATGTACGAGGCGCTCAAGACCACCGACGCCGAGTTCATCGTCTACATGGACGACGACATCGAGATCGAGCCGGACTGCATCCTGCGCGCGCTCGCCTTCTCGCGATTCGCCAAGTCGCCCATCCTGACCGGCGGGCAGATGCTGAATCTGCAAGAGCGCTCGCACCTGCACGTCATGGGTGAGGTCGTGGACCGCTCCATCTTCATGTGGACCGCGGCCCCGAACGTTGAATACGACCACGACTTCGCCAAGAACCCACTGCGCGACCGCGACAACTCCAAGCTGCTGCACCGGCGCATCGACGTCGACTTCAACGGCTGGTGGACCTGCGTGATCCCGCGTCAGGTGGCGGAGGAGATCGGGCAGCCGCTGCCGCTGTTCCTCAAGTGGGACGATGCCGAATACGGTTTGCGCGCAAGGGATCACGGCTACCCGACGGTCACCCTCCCCGGTGCCGCCGTTTGGCACATGGCCTGGTCCGACAAGGACGACGCCATCGACTGGCAGGCGTACTTCCACCTGCGCAACCGCCTGGTCGTCGCCTCCCTGCACCTGCCCAACGACGGCCGCCCGATGGTCGTCAACACCATCAAGGCCACGCTGAAACACCTGCTGTGCCTGGAGTATTCGACGGTGGCCATCCAGAACGAGGCCATTCGCGATTACCTCGCCGGCCCGGACAAGCTGTTCGACCTGCTCCCCACCGCGCTCGGCAAGGTGCACGCCATGCGCAAGGAGTTCCCGGACGCCGTGGTCGTCCCGTCCTCCACCGAACTGCCCATGGCCTCCCGGGCCGAGGTCGGCGCGGTCGGCGAACCGGGCAATCCGCTGGCCAAGGTGGCGCGTCTCGGCAAGGGCGTGCTGCACAACTTCCGCAAGGCCAATCCCGCGCATCACGAGACCCCGCAGCTGAACGTCCCCACCCTGGACGCACGCTGGTTCCTGCTGTCGCAGGTGGACGGCGTCACCGTCACCACCGCCGACGGCCGCGGCGTGGTCTACCGCAAGCGCGATCCGCGTAAAGCCATGGAGCTGTTCAAGGAAGCCATGCGCCTGCGCCGGGAGCTGGCCGAGCGTTTCCCCGAAGTGCGCGAGCAGTATCGTCGCGCGCACGCGCATCTCACGAGCAAGTCGGCGTGGGAGAACGTCTTCGGTATCGACTCGACCGAATCCATTTCAGGAGAAGAGCGCAAATGACCGCTGCGGAGTCCGCGACCGCGGACCGCGGGCTGCACGTAGTTCCGGAGACTCCGGAGGCCGTGCCGCCCGCGACGGGTGAGGTCAAGATCCTCAACCTGGTGCAGGGCACCATCGGACAGCAGCCGGGCGCCATCAAGGCCGCGCGCGGTATGTCGCATTTCGGCGAGCATTCGCTCGGCTGGATCGGCATCGCCGCCGTCGGCGCGCTCGTCGACAAGCCGCGCCGCCGTGAGTGGGCGGGCGTGGCCGTCGGCGCGTTCGGTGCGCACGCCGCCTCGGTGGTGATCAAGCGGATCGTTCGCCGTAAGCGCCCGCATCACCCGTCGGTGCAGGTCAACGTGTCGACGCCGTCGAAGCTCAGCTTCCCGTCCTCGCACGCGACATCCACCACGGCGGCGGCTGTGTTGCTCGGCAGGCTCACCGGGCTACCCTTGCCTGCGGTGCTCGTCCCGCCGATGCTGCTCTCCCGGCTCGTCCTCGGAGTGCACTACCCCTCCGACGTGCTCGCCGGCTCGGCGCTGGGTGCCGCATCAGCTGCCGCCGTGCTCGCTGCCGAAAAGAGATTCGCGAATTGACCGCCCAGGAAAGAGCCCTTGTTGACATGAGCGAAGAGCCCACCAGCACCGACCTGGACGAGGCGGTCATCAAGGGACCGCCGAAGACGCTGGCCGGTGGCCTGGTCAAGGCCATGCGGCCGCGGCAGTGGGTCAAGAACGTGCTGGTGCTGGCCGCGCCCATGGTGGCCGGCAAGAACCTCGCGACCGGCGATTTCATCATCGCGAACTGGACCGTCATCGGGCACGTGGCCATCGCGTTCGCGGTGTTCTGCCTGGCCGCGTCCGGCATCTACCTGGTCAACGACGCGCTCGACGTCGAGGCCGACCGGGCGCATCCGACCAAGCGCTTCCGGCCCATCGCGGCCGGTGTGGTGCCGGTGAACCTGGCCTACGTGCTGTCGTTCGTGCTGCTCGCGGGCTCGATCCTGTTGTCGTTCACCGCGAATTGGCATCTGGCCGTGGTGATGGGCGTCTACATCGCCATCCAGCTGGCCTACTGCTTCGGCCTCAAGCATCAGGCCGTGCTCGATATCGCGATCGTCTCCTCGGGCTTCCTGCTGCGCGCGGTCGCCGGTGGCGCGGCCGCGGACATCAAGCTGTCCAAGTGGTTCCTGCTGATCATGGCGTTCGGCTCGCTGTTCATGGCGGCCGGAAAGCGCTACGCGGAGTTGAAGATCGCGCTCGACACCGGCGCCAAGATCCGTAAGTCGCTGGAGTACTACACGCCGACCTACCTGCGGTTCGTATGGACGCTGTCGGCCACCGCCGTGGTCGTGTTCTACGGTCTGTGGGCGTTCGAACCGGATCACGCCAACAACACCTGGTTCGCGGTGTCGATGATCCCGTTCACCATCGCCATCCTCCGGTACGCGGTCGACGTCGACGGCGGCGAAGCCGGTGAGCCCGAAGAGATCGCCCTGGGGGACCGGATCCTCCAGTTCCTCGCAATCGCCTGGATCGGAGCGGTAGGTGTCGCTGTCTATCTCACCTGACGTGGTAGAGGGAGAAGAGCGAGTCGAGGGCGCGCCGACGGCACAGTTGCCGGTCGGTCGCGCCCGTCGCCGTGCGGACGACGCACGGCTGTCTCGACTATCCCGCGCTACCTTCGTCGGTGGGATCGCGCTGACAGCGGTCCTTTTCGCGGCTGGTGGCTGGCAGCGCCGCTGGATCGCCGACGACGGTCTCATCGTGCTGCGCACGGTGCGCAACCTGCTGGCGGGCAACGGTCCCGTCTTCAATGCGGGCGAGCGCGTCGAGGCGAACACCAGCACCGCCTGGACCTACATCGTCTGGTTCTTCAGCTGGCTCACCCAGATCCGGCTCGAGTACGTGGTGCTCGGCATCGCGCTCACGCTGTCGGTGCTGGCGGTCGTGTTCGCCATGATGGGTTCGGCTCGGCTGTGGGGCGGTTCGGCTTCGCAGTTCCTGCTGCCCGCGGGCGTGCTCGTCTATATCGCGCTGCCGCCCTCGCGTGATTACGCCAGCTCCGGGCTGGAATCGAGCCTGGTCATCTTCTGGCTGGCGGTGCTGTGGTGGGCGCTGGTGCGCTGGTCGCAGGCCGAGAAGGTGCGGCTGCCAGGCTTTTTCGCGCTGGTCTTCTGGGCCGGTCTGTCCCCGCTGATCCGCCCGGAGATGACGCTGGTCGGCGCGCTGGCCTTGATGATGATCTTCCTGGCGCCGGTGCCCGAAACCCGTTTGCGGCCCTGGGTGTTCCGCGGGCTGATCGTGGCCGTCGCGGGCATCGTGCCGGTGGCCTACCAGATCTGGCGGATGGGTTACTACGGCCTGCCCTACCCGAATACCGCGGTCGCCAAGGACGCGGGCGGGGCCAAATGGGGTCAGGGCCTGGTCTACTTCTGGAACCTGATCGGGCCGTACTGGCTGCTGGTGCCGCTGGCGCTGCTCACCGTCGTCGCGGGCGTGCTGGTGTGGACGCGTTCGGGTACCCGCGGCGGACGGCACGCACTGGGCACGGCCGGGGCCGCGGACGGCGGAAAGCCGGACCTGCGCACCCGGATCCAGCGTTTCAGCCGGTGGCTGCGCACGCCCACGGCCGTCGTGGTGCTGATGGTCGGCAGCGGGCTGCTGCTCACCGTGTACGAGATCCGCGTCGGCGGTGACTTCATGCACGGGCGCATGCTGCTGCCGCAGCTGTTCTGCCTGATCCTGCCGGTCGCGGTGATTCCGCTGCGGCTGCCCGAGAACCGGAAGCCGGATTGGGTTTTCGCGGTGGTGCTGGCGGCGTTCCTCGGCACCGCCGGGTGGGCGCTGTTCGCGGCCAACACCACGGCCATCAAGACGGGGACCAAGATCAGCTCGACCGGCATCGTGGACGAGCGCGTGTATTACGTGCTGAACACCGGGCACGATCACCCGATCCGGGCCGAGGACTACCTGGACTATCCGCGCATGCGGGCCATGGTCAAGAACATCACCGAGACCCCGGACGGCGGGCTGCTGCTCAATTCGCCGTCGTTCATGTTCTGGTATGTCGCGCCGCCGCCGCAGCCCATTCCGGATGAGGGTGCGGGGCATACGGTGTTCTTCCTGAACCTGGGCATGACCTCGATGAACGTGCCGCTGGATGTGCGCGTCATCGATCAGATGGGGTTGGCGTATCCGCTTGCGGCGCATACCGAACGGCTGACCGACGGCCGCATCGGGCACGACAAGAACCTCTACCCCGACTGGGTGGTCGTGGACGCGGGCATGGTCGACAAGCACCCGTGGATGCCGTGGTACCTGGACGACCGCTGGACGGCGCAGGCGCGAGTCGCCCTGACCTGCCCCGCGACTCAGGATCTGCTGGCCTCGACGCGTGCGCCGCTGACCTTCGACCGCTGGCGGCACAACGTCCAGCAGTCGCTGGCCTTCGCCAAGTACCGCATCGACCGCGTACCGAAGTACGAGATCGAGCGCTGCAAGCTGGTCGACCCGACCCTGGTGCCGCCCAGTTAGTTCGGGACAAGAAATAAGAGCGACCCCGCGCCAGTTGGCGCGGGGTCGCTTGCTTCCCCCCGTCCTTCCCGCGTGCTTTTAGCGGGAATCCACACAGTGGGCGTGTGGATCCCGGCTAAGAGCATGCCGGGATGACGGGGAGGCGAGGGGGATTGGCCCCCTTTATCACGGTTGTCCCACAGCTTTACTATTCCTGTATCGATTCGGTAACGCCAAGGCATATGTTCCGCGATAACATCTGCGGACAACTCTTCTGACGGCCTGAGTGATCTTGTGCCGCAAGGGTTGTCGCACGGGACGAAAGGCCGATGAAGGATGCGGGGCGTAACTGTGAATGGTGGGGCACAGTCGGGCGGCGGACGTCCGATCACGCGGCGGGGGCTGCTCAAAGGAACCTTGGCGGGCGCGGCACTGGCCGCCGCCGCGCCACTGATCGGTTCCATCGCCTCCCCGGCAACCGCGCGAGCGGCTTTCAACTCCGACGGCTTCGACTTCTATGTCGATTCCGCGACCATGGGACCGGTCAAGAGCCGGGTTTTCCGTGCCGCGGACGGCAATACGAACCGCGTGCTCTACGCCCTCGACGGCATGCGCGCCCGCGACGACCTGAACGGCTGGGAGATCGAGACCGAGGTCGCGCGCGAACTCACCAAGCAGAACATCAATGTGGTGATGCCGGTCGGCGGCCAGTCCAGCTTCTATACCGACTGGAACGCCGCCAGCACCTTCCTGGGCAGCTCCGCCGGAACCGACGCGGGCCGAACCAATTCCGGCTCCTCGCAGGTCCTCGCGGGCGGCCCCGGCAAGTCCTACGCCTACAAGTGGGAGACCTTCCTCAGCAAGGAACTCCCCACCGGCCTGCGAGATCGCCTGGGCTTCAGCTCGACTCGCAACGGCGTCGTCGGCCTGTCCATGAGCGGCAGCTCCGCGCTCATGCTGGCCGCCTTCTACCCCGGTCAGTTCTGTTATGCCGGTTCGTTTTCCGGCGCGCTGAACATGTCCGATTCGGTGATGCGCAACGCGGTGCGGGTCGCCATGCTCGACGCCGGCGGTTTCAATGTCGAGTCGATGGCCAAGACCACCTCGCAGTGGCAGCACCTGGACGCGTACTCGTTCGCTCCGAAGTTGAAGGCCAACGGAACTCGCATGTGGATCTCCGCGGGCAGCGGCCTGCCGACCTCCAGCGACGCGCTGAACATGACGACTTTGCAGGGCATGGGCATCGAGGCGGTGGCGCTGATGGGCACCCGCGCCTTCCAGTCCCGCTACGCCGGCCTCGGTGGCTCCAACGTCACCTACGACTTCCCGGGGGTCGGCGTGCACAACTGGAAGAACTGGGAGGCACAGCTCTACAAGATGCTGCCGGACCTCTCGGCGAACATCGGCTGATGCGGCGGCGCTATGGATTCGACAAGCGGGATTTGTCCCTTGTTTTGTATCCAGGCGCAGCTCCGCGCCACTTTTTCGGCAGAGAGTGGCGCGGGTCACTTCTGTCTCGATCTGATAACGCCCCGTTAGTCATCACACGATAGGCTCCCCGAGACCTCCGGCCCGTGGTCACGAACACACGACCGGAAAAGCGTGAGACAACGACAGGAAAGGCCGGACAGAACATGCGAGGCGAGAGACGTCTGAGATCCCGCAGCGGTTGGCTCAAGAGATCGGTGCTGGGTGTCGCTTTGGCGACGTTGCTACCGTTCGGGGTGTCGGTGGCAGGAGCCGGAGCCGCACACGCGGCCTATAACCCATCAGGATTCGACTTCTACGTGGACTCCGCGTCCATGGGCCCGGTCAAGTCGCGAATCTTCCGCGCGGCCGATGGCAATACCTCTCGCGTGGTCTATGCCCTCGACGGCATGCGCGCCGGCCAGAACCTCAACGGCTGGGAAATCGACACCAATGTGGCGCAGCTGCTGACCAGCTGGAACATCAATGTCGTCATGCCCATCGGCGGCATGTCCTCGTTCTACGCCGACTGGAACGCGCCCTCGGCGCTGCTGAACCTGCCGGCCGGTTCGTCCTCCGGCTCCGCCTCGGGTTCGGGCACCGGCTCGTCCTCCGGTTCGGGCGCGCTCCAGATGTTCGACGGCGGCCCCGGCAAGTCCTACCGCTACACCTGGGAAACCTTCATCACCCAGGATCTGCGCAACGCGCTGCGCGACCGCCTCGGCTTCAACCCGAACCGCAACGGCGTGTTCGGCCTGTCCATGGGTGGTTCCGGCGCGCTGACCCTGGCCGCCTACCACCCGGACCAGTTCAGCTACGCGGGCTCGTTCTCCGGCTACCTGAACATCTCCGCGCCCGGTATGCGGGAGGCCATGCGCATCGCCATGATCGATGCCGGCGGCTACAACGTCGACTCGATGGCGCCGCCGTGGGGCCAGCAGTGGCTGCGCATGGATCCGTTCGTCTTCGCGCCGATCCTGAAGAACAACAACACCCGCCTGTGGATCTCCGCCGCGAGCGGTGTGCCCGGCGCGGGCGATGTCACCGGCGTCATGTCGGTGATCCAGGGTGTGCCGCTGGAGGCCCTGGCACTGGCCAACACCCGGGCTTTCCAGGTCCGGATGGCGACGCTGGGCGCCAATAACGTCACCTATGACTTCCCGGGTACCGGTGTGCACAACTGGCAGAACTGGGAGGCCGAGGTCAACCGCATGGTCCCCGACCTGTCGGCGAATATCGGCTAGCTCCACGACGCTCGAAACCGAGGCCCCGCGCTGTCCGCGCGGGGCCTCTTTTTCATCTCCAATCAGACTCGCGGGCGGCGACACGCTGAACACGCCGAGATGGGCGTCCGATACTCGTTCTGTACCGAAGATCAGTTCTGCAAGGTCGGGTTGTTCCAAGCTCCAGACGAGAGGGCTAGGTCGATGCGGTGTAGTGGGGTCAAACGCGCGGTATTGGGCATAGCGGCGGCGCTGCTACTGCCGAGCGGGATAACGGCGTATCAAGCGCCACCCGCGGCTGCGGCCTTCGACCCGTCCGGATTCGACTTCTGGGTCGACTCGCCCGTGATGGGACCGATCAAGACGCGCGTGTTCCGCGCCGCCGACGGGAACACCAATCGCGTCGTGTACGCCCTGGACGGGCAGCGCGCGACCGAGATCCTGAACGGCTGGGAGAACGACACCAATGTGGCCCAGGTGCTCACCTCCTGGAACATCAATGTGGTGATGCCGGTCGGCGGCGAGTCGAGTTTCTACGCGGACTGGAATTCGCCGAGTTCGTTCTTCGGCGTCCCGGCGGGCGCGGGTTCGTCGGCGGCCAATACCGGTTCCGGCGCGACCGAGGCGCTGGGCGGCGGGCCGGGCAAGAGTTACCGGTACGACTGGGAAACCTTCATCACCAACCAATTGCGGTGGGCGTTGCGGGACCGGCTGGGCTTCAACCCGTATCGCAACGGCGTCTTCGGCCTTTCGATGGGCGGCAGCGCGGCGCTGACCCTCTCGGCCTACCACCCGGACATGTTCAGCTTCGCCGGATCCTTCTCCGGCTACTTGAACATCTCCGCGCCGGGTATGCGGGAGGCCATTCGCACGGCCATGATCGACGCCGGCGGCTACAACGTCGATTCCATGGCCCCGCCGTGGGGCGAGCAGTGGCTGCGCATGGATCCGTTCGTCTTCGCGCCGACGCTGATCGCCAACAACACCCGCCTGTGGATCGCCGCGGGTAGCGGTCTGCCCATGCAGCAGGACCTCGACATCCCGTTCGGCGCGGCCGCCGACCGGCTGGTGCGCGGCGCGCCGCTGGAAGCCTTGGCGCTGGCCAACACCCGCGCCTTCCAGGTTCGGATGGCCACCCTCGGCGCGCAGAACGCCGTGTACTCGTTCCCGCCGTACGGCCTGCACGCCTGGACCAACTGGCAGGACGAGGCGTATCGGATGATTCCCGACCTGTCGGCGAATATCGGCTGACGGGCCGGGCCGCGGGTCAGCGCGGGCTGTTCAAGACCGCTGACCCGTTGGCCACGATTCCGACGCCGGTTCCGAAGAGGTTGGCGAGGACGCCGAGAATTTCCAGCATGGCTGTGTGCCTTTCGTTCGAATCTCAGTTTTCGAGGGCGGTGGCGAGGTCCCGGAACACCGGGTGCCGGTAGAGCAGCATCAGCTGCATGGGCAGTCCGTTGTCGGACAGTTCGGTGCTCAGGTGGATCGCCGCCAGTGAATTGCCGCCCGAGAGGAAGAAGTTGTCCTCGGGGTTCGGTGCGGCCCCGAGCACAGTCTGCCAGGCCGCGGACAGGATCTCCTGTGCCGCTGATGTTTTCGTGATGCCGACTGGATCCGCGGCCGGGTGTGCCGCGGCGAGCGGGTCCGGGAGGCGGGCGGTATCGGCTTTGCCGTTGGTGGTGAGCGGAATCGACGGCAGCGGCGTGTAGGTCGCCGGGCGCATGTACGCGGGCAGGGTGCGCTCCACCATGCCGCGCAGTTCGATCAGGTCGAGGTCGCCGACCACATAGGCGTCCAAGCGCGGAGTCGCGAAGCGGCCGTTGGCATTACAGACCACGATCGCGTCCTGTACGCCGGGCCGCCGCCGGATGCTGTTGCGGATCTCGTCCAGTTCGATGCGATAGCCGTTGATCTTGATCTGCTGATCGATGCGGCCCAGATGCTCCAATGTCCCGTCGGGCCGCACCCGGCCCAGATCCCCGCTCCGATACCAGCGCTGCCCGTCCGGGCCCGCCACGAACCGGCCGGCCGTCAGCGCGGGGTTGCCGGAGTAGTAGAGCGCCAAACCCGCTCCGGCGACCCAGATCTCGCCCGGGAAGCCCGGCGCCACCGGCTGCAGATCGGGACCGAAGACGGCGGTCCGCCAGCCGGGAATCGCGCGCCCCACCGAACTCGGGGCCCGCAACGCGACCTGTTTGGACACCGGCTGGATGGTGACGTGCACGGTGGTCTCGGTAATGCCGTACATGTTCACCAACCGGCAGCGCCGCTCCGGATAGCGATCCAGCCAAGCGGAGGAACTGCTCCCCTGCAAGGCTTCTCCGCCCAGGATCACCAGCCGCACGGATTCCAGCAGTGGAGCCCGAGCGTCGTGATGCACCAAATGGGCGAAGGCCGACGGCGTCTGATTCAGCACGGTGACACCGGAATCACGCAGCAGCGCATGGAATGCCGCCGGATCGCGGGCGGTGTCCTTGCCGACCACCACCGCGGTTCCACCGGTGGCCAGCGCGCCCCAGATCTCCCACACCGAGAAATCGAAGGCGGGGGAGTGGAATACGCTCCACCGGTCATCCGGCATCAGCGCGAACTCCGCTTCCAGCGCGTCGATCAACGCGAGCGCGCTGCGATGCGCGATCACCGTACCCTTGGGGCGGCCGGTGGTACCCGAGGTATAAATGGCGTAGGCGGGCGCGTCACCCGAAAGCAATTGTGGCAATGCGGCATTCGCGATCAGCGGGCCGGTCAGCTCCGCGATCGACACCACCGCGATGTCCTCCGGCAACTGCTCGACCAACTCCGCTTCGACCACGGCGACGCGCGCCCGCGAATCCTCGACGATGTAATGCAGCCGCTCGACCGGGAATTCGATATCGACCGGCACATAGGCCGCGCCACATTTCCAAATCCCCAGCATGACCGCGAACAACCGGGCCGATTTGGCAGCCGCCACCACCACGAAATCCCCCGGCAGCACCCCGAGTTCCAGCAGCCCGGCCGCGATCGAGCCGGACAGCTCGTCGAGCTCCCGGAACGTCAGCGCGCCCGCGCCGTCCTGGACGGCGATCGCGTCCGGCCGAGCCGTCGCCTGTCCGGCAACCCGCTGTTCCACCCGCTCGCCCGATGCCACCGGCGACCCGAACTCCGCAACGACCGCGCCGATTTCGGTGGAAGCGAGGCCGAGGCCGGAGCGATCCGGTTGGGACTGGCGAAGGCGTGCGTCAGGTCCGGTCTCGGCCGGGGCCGGGGCCGGATCCGGGGACGTGAAGTGGTGGCCGGGGTAAAGCGGTTCAGCCTGCTGAAGGCGTGCGTCGGGACCGATCCCGTGGACCGGTGCCGCGAACTCCAGGTCGCGAATGGACAAGTCCGGGCCGGACTTTCGCACCTGTCGGTAAACGGCCGCGAACGCACGCGTCAGCGGTCGGAGTCGTTCCGGTGACTCCGCGGCCGGGCCGCGTACCCAGAGCCGGACGGTGTCCGATCCCGGGCCGGGCCGAATCACGACGTCGAAGTCGCGGGCGGGCTGGTCACCGGGCAGGTACAGCGCCGCCGCGCCGGTGTAATCGGTGATGCGCACCGATCGCAGCACCGCACCGGCGTCGGTGGTGTCCACCGCTGGTTCGGCGAGCGCCAGCCGCGACGAAATGTCCTTGATCGAGCCGTGGCCGTCGACCTCACAGACCGCGTATCCGTTTCCGGGCCCCACGCCGGTCGGCCGGCCCGCTGTTTCCAGCAGCGTGTCGGTGGTTCGCAGGTGCACACTCAGCGTCGCGGTGTCCACGAAGCGGGCCAGCGTCGCGACGATCGCGGCGGCCAGCTCGTCAACGCGGTGATCCGCGCCCCACGCGATGTCGAGCTGCGTGCTCGGGCCTTCCGCGAGGCCGGTGCCGGAACATGCTCCGAAACCTTCGAGCTCGGCGGTTCCAACCGTGGAATCTGCTCCGCGCCCGTCGAATTCGGCGAGCTGGGCGATGGATCGGGCCCCGTATCCGTCGAGTTCGGCGAGTACCGGTCGCGGGTCCGCCGCCGTCAGCAGCACGACGTCCGCCGCGCCGTCGGGGTATCGGGTGCAGGTCAGCCGGGCCCGCAGGCCGCCGCCGAGCGGGTGCCGTAATCGCTGCCGGACGAGTCGCGCGGCGGGCTGCGAGGTGGCAGCGAAAGGCACGCTGCGGCACCAGGTTCCGATCTCGCCGGGCGTGATCCCGAGTGCGGCGGCGACCATGCCGGTCAAGGCCGCATCGGTGGGCGCGGTCCGCAGCCGCACCGCGATACCGACGATCGGCGCGACCTCGGCCCCGGCGGCCGGGCGGGCGTGGTGAGTCGTCATAGCCGGCCTTCTCTACGAGGAGCGATCATCGGGAGGTGAAACCGCCGTCGACCGTCACGACCGCGCCGACCACGCTGCGGCTGCGGCCGGAGGCCAGCCAGGCGACCGTTTCGGCGATATCCGCCGCGTCGACCAGCGCGTTCGAAGGCTGATCGCGCAGGAAGAGTTTCTCGTGATCGCCCTCCAGCGCGAGCGCGTTCGCGACCTCGCTCAGCATGCGTCCTTCCAGCTCGGGTGCGTCGTGGACCGAACCGGGGCAGACCGCGTTGACACGAATCCCATGCGGGGCCAGGTCCAGTGCGGCAGCTTTGGTCAGCCCGACCAGGCCGTGCTTGGAGGCCACGTATCCGGCGAAGTTGCGGTAGCCGACCAGACCCGCGGTGGAGGCGATATTGACGATGCTGCCCGAACCCTGCGGCTTCATGATGCGGGCGGCGGCGGACAGGATTCGAAACGGCCCGGTCAGGTTGATATCGAGCATGGTCGGCCAATCCTGTTCGGACACTTGGTCGATGCCCAGACCGGAGGGCCCCACGATGCCCGCGCAATTGACGACCACATCCAGGCGGCCGAAGCGGCGCAACGCCAGCGCCATCACCGAGTCCACATCGGCCTCCGACCGGACGTCACCGAGATGGAGCTCGGCATCCGCGCCGGCCTCCAGGCACAGTTGCCGGGTGTGCTCGAGCTGGCTCTCCGAACCCAGTGGGTACGGCACTTCGGGTGTGTCGCGGCCGATATCCATCAGCACCAATGCGCAGTTCGCCTCCGCGAGCCGCAGCGCGCAAGCCCGTCCGATCCCCCGGGCCGCACCCGTCACCAGGGCGACCAGATGCTCCGCATCAGCCATGGGACACGCGCGCCGCCGCGGCGATGAACTCCAGGGTTTCGGTCAAATTGTCGGCGAGATACATGTGCCCCCCGGGGAACATTCGCAGCGAGAACTCCCCCGAGGTGGCCCTTTTCCAGCCGTGCAGATCCGGCTCGGCGACCAATTCGTCGTCGGCGCCGCGCAGTGTGGTGATCGGTGCGGCGATGATCGCGTCGGGCGCGGCCACATACGATTCGTGCATACCCACGTCGCCGCGCAGGGCGGGCAGAATGATCTGCCGCAGCTCCGGGTGCGCCAGTGTGGGATGGGTGTAACCGGCGAAAGTCTCGACCCGGGCGACGAATTCGTCGTCGGTCAGGCCGGCGGCGCGTTCGGCGCGCGGATTCCACGGGTCGGGCGATCCGCTCACGTACACGTGGTCGACGACGGAACCGAGGCTACGAGCCAGTTCGAAGGCGAGGATGGCGCCGAAGCTGTGGCCGAGCAGCAGAATGCGCTGTCCGGGTGCGGCGGCCTGGTGAATCTGCTGGGCGATATCCGCCACGGCGGCGGTCAGATCCGGATACAGCGCGTCGGCGAATCTTTCCTCGCGGCCGGGCAATTGGATCGGCAATATGTCGATCCCCGCGGGGGCCTGTGCATTGCGGTAGAACGAGGCGCCCGCACCGGCGAACGGTAGGCAAACGAGCAGGTGGGTCGACATATCGGCGAGAATGCCACATCGGCCGAGCCCGGTTGCCGGGAATCGCGTTTCGGACTTGGACGCGAGTCCAACTCTACTTCGGCGACAATACGGCACCGATCGCCCTGATCTCTTCTGATAGTGAGAGCTCATGACTTTGAAACGTGATGCAAGTCACGTTTCGGACATTGGGGATGAGCCGGTGCATCCTGCGCCGGTCGCACCGGCGCTGAGTCATGATGGCAGCAGCGGAGTCCGCGTGGACGGGCGGCCCAGTTTCTATTCTGATCGGGCGCCTGCGAGGTCGCGATCAGTTCCGTTATGCCGCATCATATTCCGGTTATATGAAAGGCTCGACTCCGCGAACGGCCGTCCGGTCCGGAGATCGAATCTCGGTTGAACCGAGTGTGAAACTTCCCTCACGGCAAGGTTTTTCCGGTTGCCGGGCGCGCGCCCGCGATTCACGATATGGTCACGCCACCATTTCGGCTGCTTGCGCATGGTGGATTTTCACCGAACGAATGGAGTACCTTGCCAACCCCTCCCGGGGTCGAATAGTCTCCAGCGAGCGCAAGTGCCGTATTGGTGGCGCAGCTCGCTTCGGAGCGTCGGGATTCGCAGCGGGTATCGAACGCGCATGTCTGGATAGGCAGCCTTCACAGGCTCGGGCGTGCGTGTGCGAACAACTAAATGCACAGCAGCAGATGAGGAGCAGTATCCATGCGTTTCGGCAGGTCCGCCATGCCGGAGGGGGCCCAGACAGGACTGCGTCGCGCTAATAGCGGTTGGCGCACACGACTTTTCGCCGCTGGTGCGGCAGCTCTGGCCATCCCGACCGCGGCCGCAGTGGCGACTCCGACGGTCGCATCGGCCGCTCCGGTGTTCAGCCCGGTGCATCGCGCACCGGCGGGCGGTTTCGAAGAACTCATGGTCCCGTCCAGTATGGGACCGATCAAGGTGCAGGTGCAGTGGGCCAAGTACGGCGGCTCCTCCGCGCTCTACCTGCTCGACGGCATGCGCGCCGGCGATGACAAGAACGCCTGGTCGAACCCGGACGAGGGCAATGCGCTCGCCACGTTCGCCGAGGACAATGTCACCGTGGTGATGCCGGTCGGCGGTCAGTCCAGCTTCTACACCGACTGGACCTCGGCCTCCAACACCAACGGCCAGAAGTACACCTACAAGTGGGAAACCTTCCTCACCAAGGAACTTCCCGACTTCCTGGCCGGCTACGGCGTCTCCAAGACCAACAACGCGGTCGCGGGCCTGTCCATGGGTGGTTCGGCCGCGCTCGCGCTGGCCGCCTACCACCGGGACCAGTTCAAGCACGCCTCCTCGTTCTCGGGCTACTTGAACCTGTCCGCGCCGGGTATGCGTGAGGCCATCCGCCTCGCCATGCTGGACGCGGGCCGCTACAACGTCGACTCGATGGCCGCCCCGTGGAGCCCGCAGTGGCTGCGCATGGACCCCTTCGTGTTCGCCCCGCAGCTCAAGGGCCTGCCCATGTTCGTCTCGTCCTCGACCGGTATCCCCGGCCGCTACGACGGTTTCGACTTCGGCACCGGCAACGCGATCGCGCTGGAAGCCCTTTCCATCGTGAACACCCGGGCCTTCGAAGCCCGCCTGGGCGCCCTCGGCATCCCGGCTCGCTTCGACTTCCCCGGTACCGGTACCCACAAGTGGAAGTACTGGGCGGAGGAGCTCTCCAAGGTGCGTCCGGACATTCTGAACGCCCTCGGAGCCTGATCCCGGGATCCGAACTTCGAACGGCCCCCCGCTCTCCGGAGCGGGGGGCCGTTCTTTGTCACGACCGCTCGGTTCTGTTGTAGCGCCCCATGATTCGCCGCAAGCGAGTACAAAAACTAATGTGACACGTGTGGCATGTGTTAGATGGGGGGTGCTCGGGCGTGTGGGGATGGCAACGCTCGCGGCAGCCACTTCGATGGTTCTCGTCAGCAGTACCGCGATCGCGGAACCCGGACCGGCGGCCGCGCCGACCGGTACCGCGATCCGAAAAGTGGTGTGGCTGAGCGACAGACGGGTCGCCCTATGGGTGGATTCACCCGCCATGGGCACCCAGATCCAGGTTCAGCTGCTGCTGGCCAGAGAGTGGAAAA
This sequence comes from Nocardia inohanensis NBRC 100128, assembly GCF_001612945.1. Lineage (GTDB taxonomy): Bacteria > Actinomycetota > Actinomycetes > Mycobacteriales > Mycobacteriaceae > Nocardia > Nocardia inohanensis. The sequence continues at coordinate 184,255 of NZ_BDBK01000014.1, read as the reverse complement.
GCAAGCCCGACAGTAGATTTCCCACCCTCTTCATGCTCGATGGCCTGCGCGCCGGCGACGACGAGAACGGCTGGACCAAGGAAGCGGGCGCGGAGTCCTTCTTCGCCGACAAGAACATCACCGTCGTATTGCCGGTGGGGGGCATGTCGAGCTTCTACACCGACTGGAAGAAGCCGGACCACGGCAAGTTCTACAAGTGGGAAACCTTCCTCACCAAGGAATTGCCGCCCCTGCTCGACAAGGACTGGCGCACCACGAATGTGCGTGGCGTAGCGGGTCTTTCGATGGGCGGCACCGCGGCCATGACGCTGGCGAGCCGCAATCCCGGTTTCGCGAAGTTCGTCGCCTCCTACTCCGGCCTGCTCACCCTCACCACCCCGGGTATGCCGCAGGCCGTCCAGTACTCGATGCGCGAGGCGGGCGGCTACGACTCCGACGCCATGTGGGGACCGGCCACCGATGCCGAATGGGCCTCGCACGATCCCTATGCCCTCGCCGAAAAGCTCAAGGGCGCAAGCCTGTACGTCTCCAGCGGCAGCGGCCTCGCGAGCGTCCACGACATTCCGTCCGGAATTCCCGGCGTCAGCACCGACTGGACCGGTATGGCGCTCGAAGTGCTGGCCCGCTTCTCATCCCAGCAATTCATCGCCAAACTCAACAAACTGAGCATTCCGGTCTCGGTGAATTACCGTCCGTCCGGTACTCATTCCTGGCCCTACTGGGATTTCGAGATGCGCCAATCCTGGCCGCAGGCCGCGGCCGCCCTCGGCGTCGAGGCCACCAAACCGGAGTGTGCCGCGGCGGGAGCGATTCTGCCCGTGGCACTTTCGAAGTCCTGGCTGGGCGAATGCCTCACCGCCGAGTTCACGCAGGCCGGCGGCATCGCGCAGGACTTCCGGGGCGGCCGCGTGCTGTGGTCGGCGGCCACCGGCGCGCACGCGCTGGGCGGCCTGATCGGCGGCGCGTACCAGGGCGCGGCGGGACCGGCTGGGGCACTGGGCTTTCCGACATCCGACGAAACGCCTATTTCGGGCGGATCGGAACAGAAATTCCAGCACGGCAGTATTACCTTCACCGGGGGCGGGATCGAAATTCACCTGGGCTGAACGCCGATACACGCCATTCGGACCTGGATACCCGCCAGTTATCGCTCCCACACCGGTAAAGTGCACCGCGTCCGTGACGCCCGGTCACGATGCTGTCGTTTCCCTGCGGTTCAGGAGCTCATGTTCATGGCATCACAGGTTTTTCGGCGCGCGCTCGTGGCCGCCGCGGCTGTTCTCACCCTGCCCGCCCTCGCGGCTCCGGCCCTCGCGATGCCGGTGCACGCCCCGGTGCATCGCACGCCCGAGGGCGGTTTCGAGGAGTTGATGGTCCCCTCCAGCATGGGGCCGGTGAAGGTGCAGGTGCAGTGGGCCCGGCACGGCGGTGACGCGGCGCTCTATCTGCTCGACGGCCTGCGCGCCCGCGAGGACTTCAATGCCTGGTCCTTCGAGACCAATGCCATGAAGATGTTCGCCGAGGACAATGTCACCCTGGTGATGCCGGTCGGCGGCCAGTCCAGCTTCTACACCGACTGGCGCGCGCCCTCCAGCGGCAACGGCCAGAAGTTCACCTACAAGTGGGAGACCTTCCTCTCCGAGGAGCTGCCCGCCTTCCTCGAGGGGTACGGCGTATCCCGCACCAAGAACGCGGTGGCGGGGTTGTCCATGGGCGGTTCGGCCGCACTGGCGCTGGCCGCCTATCACCGCGATCAGTTCAAGCACGCCTCCTCGTTCTCGGGCTACCTGAACATCTCCGCGCCGGGCATGCGCGAGGCCATTCGGATCGCCATGCTCGACGCGGGCCGCTTCAATGTGGATTCGATGGCCTGGCCGTGGAGCCCGCAGTGGCTGCGTATGGACCCCTTCGTCTTCGCCCCGCAGCTGCGCGGCCTGCCCATGTACGTCTCGGCCGCGGCGGGCATTCCCGGACCGCACGACAATCCGGATGGGCCGGTCGGCATCTTCAATACCGTCAATGCCATTGCCCTCGAAGCCTTGTCGATGGTCAATACGGTCTCGTTCATGGCCCGGCTGAACCAGCTCGGTATCGACGCGCACTACAGCCTGCCGTCGAACGGCACCCATTCCTGGGGTTATTGGCAGGACCAGCTCGAGTCGGCGCGCCCCGAGATCCTCGCCGCCCTCGGCGCATAACCCCCCCGTCATTCCCGCGTGCTTTTAGCGGGAATCCACACAGTGCCGTGTGGATCCCGGCCAGGATGACGAAACTGGTCGTTTGCTGTAGTGCCCCCGATTCCCGCGCGTCCTACCCGGAACCGCGCCCCATCGGGGGTACAACACTTGTGTGGCTGGAGTTGTTCGTGGGACCGGATGGACGCGCAGGCGCGGCGCGATAGCCGCCGCTGCCGCGGTATTTTCCCTGGCCGCAGGCACTGTCGTCGGGTCCGGACCGGTCGCGGCCGCACCCGATTCGACGGCCGCCCCGGCCTCGGTGCAGAAGTCGCAGTGGCTCAGTGACCGCCGAGTGTCGCTGTGGGTGAACTCGCCCGCCACCGGCGCGCCGATCGAGGTGCAATTGCTGCTGCCCCGGGACTGGCACGCCCATCCCGATGCCAAGTACCCCGTGCTGTTCATGCTCGACGGCCTGCGCGCCACCGATGACGAGAACGGCTGGACCAAGGACGCGGGCGCGGCCGGCTGGTTCGCCGACAAGAACACCCTCGTGGTGCTGCCGATCGGCGGCCAGTCCAGCTTCTACACCGACTGGCTGCAACCCGACAACGGCCGCAACTACAAGTGGGAGACCTTCCTCACCAAGGAGTTGCCGCCGCTGCTGGAGAGCCAGTGGCGGGCCACGAGTCAGCGTGCGGTGGCCGGTCTTTCGATGGGCGGCAGCGCGGCCATGATGCTCGCGGCCCGCAATCCCGGCTGGGTCAAGCACGCCGCCTCCTACTCCGGCTTCCTCACCCTCACCACGCTCGGCATGCCGCAGGCGGTCAATTTCGCCATGAAGGACGCAGGCGGTTTCGATTCCGCCGCCATGTTCGGCCCGCCCGGCAGCGAGGCGTGGAAAGAGCACGACCCCTACGAATTGGCCGACAAGCTCAAGGGTTTGAGCCTTTACGTCTCCAGCGGCAGCGGCACCGCGGGCGCGACCGATCCGCCCGGCGACCTACCCGGCCTGACCTCGAACTACGCGGGCATGGGCCTGGAGGTGCTGTCCCGCTTGAGCACCCAGAACTTCGTGGCCAAGCTGAACAAGCTGAATATCCCGGTGCAGGTCAACTACCGCCCGTCCGGTACTCACACCTGGCCGTACTGGGATTTCGAGATGCGGCAGTCCTGGCCGCAGACCGCCGCCGCGCTGGGCGTGGACTCCACCGCCACCCAGTGCACGCTGGGCGGGGCCATTGCCGGTGTGGCACAGGCCAACAACTGGCTCGGCGACTGCCTGACCGGCGAATACTCCGTCAATAATGGTGTGGCCCAGGACTTCCGGGGCGGGCAGGTCTTCTTCTCCCCGGCCACCGGCGCGCAGCCGGTCGGCGGGGCGATCGGCGGCAGTTACGCGGGCTTGAACGGCGCGGCCAGTGGACTGGGCTTCCCGACCGGTGGCGACGGCGGCCTGCCCGACGGCCGCGGCCGCTTCCAGCCCTTCCAGAACGGCTCCATCTACTGGACCCCGCAGACCGGAGCGCAGGCGGTGCGCGGAGCCATCCTCGATGCCTGGGGCAAACAAGGATTCGAGCGCAGCCCCGCCGGTTACCCGACCGGACCGGAACAGCGCACCCCCAACAAGGACGGCGTGCTCCAGGGTTTCGAGAACGGCCCCGTCTACTTCAGCCCCAAGACCGGCGCGCACCTGGTGCAGGGCCTGATTCTGGGCAAGTACTCGGGCCTCGGTTTCGAGAACAGCCCCTACGGCTTCCCGGTCTCGGATGAGCAGCCGCTCAAGGACTTCGGCCGCTACTCCGCCTTCGAGAACGGCAATATCTATTGGAGCCCGCTCTCCGGCGCCTGGGGCGTGCGCAACGGCCCGATCATGGACGCTTGGGGCGCACTGGGTTTCGAGAACGGCAATCTCGGCTTCCCGATGGCCGACGAGACCGCGGTGCCCGGCGGCGTCCAGCAGATCTTCCAATTCGGTTCGATCGTGGTGCGCGACGGCAAGCCGCAGGCGCTGACCCACGACGGCAAGCCGATCGCGCTGCCCGGTGTGGTGGAGCCACCGAAACCGGAGCCGAAGCCCGAGGCCCCCAAGCCGGAACAGCGCGCCGCGGCCGCCCCCGGATCGCAGGCCGCGACCCCGGAACCGGCCACCACCACCCAGCCCGCCCCGGTGGAACCGGTCGAGGGCTTCCCGCTCCCGATCCCCGCCCTGGGCCCCGAAGTGCGGCCCAATAACTGACGCGCCCCGCCCGCACAGCGGGCATACCGGACGCTGAGAAGTCGATGAGGTTCGTTTGTGAGCTCGGGACGTCGGCGCGGGTTACCGCTAGCCTGGGGTCCGACCTTGTGCCCGCAGACAGATCAAGGAAGCGAATAAATGCATCGGACCCGTGGAAAGGTTGTCGGCGTGGTAGCCACCCTGGCTGCCGTCGGCCTGCTCGCCGCCTGCGGCAATAACGATTCGACCGCGAAGAGCACGCCCACGCTGGCCCCGACCACGTCCAAGGCCGCCGCCTCCGCTCCCGCCACTCCGGGCGGTGAAGCCCCCGCGACCGGTCAGTCCGGCAGTCCGGAGGCGGCGCCGACCAGTTCGGCCGCGGTCGAGCGCCCGCAGCCGGTGCCCAGCCAGTTCGTCACCACCCCCAGCAATGCGACGCCGCTGACCGACAAGGACAAGGCGTTCCTGGAGGAGCTGAAGAAGAAGGGCATCACGCCCGCCTCCACCGATATCGCCCTCACCGCCGGCAATCTGGTGTGCCAGGGCAAGGCCGGCAATGCCCCGGAGGACCAGATCATCACCTACGTGACCGCCATCGCGGGTTCGGATCCGAGCTTCGACGTGTCGAAGATGCCGGTCGAGCAGGCGGGCAAGATCTATTACGAAGTCGCCTCCAGCACGTACTGCAAATAAATGATGTCGACGCGCCGCTCCGGACGCCGGTCCAAGCCGGCAGGCTGCCTGCTGATCATCGCCGTGATCGTGATCGTGATCATCCTGGCGTTGCTGCTGTGGTACCTGCTGGCGGGCCGCCTGCACCTGCCCAAGCCCACCAAGCCGGGTTCGGAGCAGCCGCCGACCTCTCAATCCGCCGACTGCCCGGACGTGTTCATGCTGTCCGTGCCCGGCACCTGGGAGTCGAACAGCAATGACGACCCCTACAACCCGACGGCGAACCCCGCCTCGCTGATGTTGAACATCTCCAATCCGGTTCGTGAGAAATTCGACAACAAGCGCCTCGAGCTCTACACCGTCCCGTATGTCGCCCAGTTCTCGAATCCGATCGCGATCCCGCCGGACGGGCAGGCGTCGTACAACAAGAGCCGCTCCGAGGGTTACGACCGCGCCAACGCGAAACTGGCCGAGACGTACAAGAATTGCCCCCTCACCACCTACGTGCTCGCGGGTTTCTCCCAGGGCGCGGTGATCGCGGGTGACCTGGCCGCGCAGATCGGCGCGGGCAAGGGCCCGGTGCCCGCGAAGCAGGTGCTCGGCGTGACGACCATCGCCGACGGCCGTCGCGACGAGGGCGGCGAGGGCAAGGCCCAGGAGATCGGTTTCTCCCCGGCCGGTGTCGGCGCGGAGGTCGCGCTCAAGGGCCTGAACGTCCCCGGCATCACCATGACCGGACCGCGCGCGGGTTACGGCGCGCTCGCCGATCGCACCTATACGATCTGCGCCTCCGGCGATCTCATCTGCGATTCCCCGGCGGCCGCTCTCAATCCGGCCAATATCCTCGGCTCGATCGGCACCCTGGTGCGGGCCGCGGGCAATCCGGTGCACAGCCTCTACAACGGCTTCGTGGTGGACGAGAACGGCACCACAGCGACCCAGTGGACCGTCAACTGGGCCAGCGGGCTCATCGAGAACGCACCGCACCCCGCGCACTCCTGATTTTCACGCGATCCGGCGAGCGAGCGCTCACCTGTGTGACGGTCTCCCGACCGACCCCCCAGTTTCAGGGTCACCTAGTAAAGTGCTCCGGGTTGCGACACCCCCCGGGTCCGGTGGGTGCTTCAACTCACATCCATGTCCTTGTTGTGTCGTTTGTGGGTTCCCACCCACCCATTTGGAGGCATTCGCGTCGGTCGGAGCGTAGGAAGAGACTGTGAGCTGGGAGATGTTCGGCCGCTCCGAAGCATGGCCGATCTACTCGTCTGTAACATGTCTCTGGTTTGAGAACATCTAGCCAATAGACGGTCACCGCGCAGACCGCAACAGAATTCAGCAGGTTGGCTCTCGCATGGAGCTCCCGCGGGCGAAAGAGAGTCGGGGCCTCACAGGTAACAGCGGCACAATCGCCGTATGCCGCCGCGTGCGCCTCGGAGGAGAAGAAGGAATGGACGAGACTTTCGACGATTACCTCGACGAAACGGGGAACATCACGATTCCCGAGGGCAGCACCCTCGTCGACTACGTCGAGAAGCACACCCACGGTAACGACGCAGATGATCTGGCGTACCGCTACATCGACTACTCACGCGAGCGCGACGGTGAGTATCAGGACCTGACCTGGAGTCAGTTCGGCACCCGGCTGCGCGCGGTGGCCGCCCGTCTTCAGCAGGTGACCAAACGGGGCGATCGGGTCGCGATCCTCGCTCCGCAGGGCCTGGACTACGTGATCTCCTTCTTCGCCGCCATCTATGCGGGCACCATCGCGGTGCCGTTGTTCGATCCGGACGAGCCGGGTCACACCGATCGCCTGCACGCGGTGCTGGGCGACTGTGAGCCTGCGGCGATCCTGACGGCCAGCTCCTCCGCCGCCGGGGTACGCCAGTTCTTCCGGTCGCTGCCCGCCGCGCAGCGTCCCCGCATCATCGCCGTGGACGCCATTCCGGACAGCGTGGGCGAGTCGTGGATCCGCCCCGATATCGCGGTCGACGATATCGCGTACTTGCAGTACACGTCGGGTTCGACACGCGTTCCCGCCGGTGTGGAAATCACGCACCGGGCGGTCGGCACGAACGTGCTCCAGATGGTCAACGCGCTTGATCTGAACTGGAATTCGCGCGGTGTCACCTGGCTGCCGCTCTACCACGACATGGGTCTGCTGACCGTGATCCTGCCCGCCGTCGGCGGCAAGTACATCACCATCATGTCGCCGGCCTCGTTCGTTCGCCGCCCCGCGCGCTGGATCAACGAACTGGCCGCGGTGGCCGACGGCGCCGGAACCTTCGCCGCCGCACCGAACTTCGCCTTCGAGCACGCCGCCATGCGCGGTCTGCCCAAGCAGGGCGAGGCCCTCGACCTCTCGAACGTCATCGGCTTGATCAATGGCTCCGAGCCGGTCACCACCTCGTCGATGAAGAAGTTCAACGAGGCGTTCGCGCCGTACGGCCTGCCCAAGACCGCCATCAAGCCCTGCTACGGCATGGCCGAGGCCACCCTGTTCGTCTCGGCCACCCGGCACGAGGACGAGGCCAAGGTCATCTACGTCGATCGCACCGAGCTCAATGCCGGCCGCATCGTGAAGGTGGAGCAGGGCACGCCCAACTCCATCGCGCAGGTTTCCTGTGGCTACGTGGCGCTTTCGCAGTGGGGCGCCATCGTGGACGCCGAGACCGTCGACGATCCCGAGGGTGCGCGTGAGCTGCCCGAGGGTCAGGTCGGCGAGATCTGGTTGCACGGCAACAACATCGGCATCGGTTACTGGGGTCGCGCGGAGGAGACGCAGAAGACCTTCCGTAACCGGTTGACCCGCCGTCTGCCCACCGGCAGCCACGCCGAAGGCGTTCCGGCCGAAGGCAACTGGCTGCGCACCGGCGACTACGGCGTGTACGTGGACGGCGAGCTGTACATCACCGGCCGGGTCAAGGACCTGGTCATCGTGGACGGCCGCAACCACTACCCGCAGGATCTGGAGTACTCCGCGCAGGAAGCCTCCAAGGCGCTGCGCCCCGGTTTCGTCGCGGCCTTCGCGGTCCCGGCCAACCAGCTGCCCGCCGAAGTGTTTGCGCAGGACAGCCATTCGGGTCTGAGCTTCGATGCGGAGGATGGCAGCGAACAGCTGGTTATCGTCGCGGAGCGCGGTCCGGGCGCCGGCAAGGCCGATCCGGGGCCCATCGCGGATGCGGTGCGCGCGGCGGTCTCCTCCCGGCACGGCGTCACCGCGCGTGACATCCTGCTGGTGCCCGCGGGCTCGATTCCCCGTACCTCCAGTGGCAAGATCGCGCGTCGTGCCTGCAAGGCGGCGTACTTGGAAGGCACACTGCGTGGTGGTTACACGCAGCAAGCTTTCCCCGATGCACCAGACGAGGAATGAGGCTTAAGCCTCATCGGTTGAATGGCGCGAGCCCCGGCGGCTCGCGCCATTCGTTGAATCACCACCGATTCACTGCCGCGCACTCTACGCAGACAGGTAGCTTGAGGACTGATGGCTGAGAACGAGGGCATGCCCCCCACCAACACGACCGAGGACGCTCCGACGGCTGCCGAAGGCGCGCCGAAGTCCGCACCCACCGGTGCGGACATGACGGTGCCGGAACTGCGGGAGTGGCTGCGCAAGTGGGTCGCCGACGCGACCGGGCAGCCGCTGGAGAACATCACCGTGGATCGGCCGATGGAGGAATTCGGGCTGGCCTCGCGGGATGCGCTCGCGCTCGGTGGTGACATCGAAGAGTTGACGGGTGTGCTGCTCAACGCCACCGTCGTCTATCAGCATCCGACCATCGCCTCGCTGGCGGAGCGAATCATCAACGGGGAACCGGAACTTCCGGTCGAATCGGTCGACGAGTCGTTCTACACGGCCGGATTCCAGCCGGACGAAGCGCACGACATCGCCATCGTCGGCCTCTCCACCCGGCTGCCCGGTGCGGGCACTACGCCCGAATCCACTTGGGATTTCCTGATCAATCGCGGCGACGGCGTCCGTGATCTACCCGAAGGCCGCTGGGACGAGTTCCGGGGCGATCCGCGCCTGGACGAGATGATCGAGAAGTCGAATGTCCGGGGCGGCTACCTGGATCAGGAAGTCATCAAGGGCTTCGACGCGGAATTCTTCGCCACCTCGCCGGTCGAGGTCGAGCGCATGGATCCGCAGCAGCGACTTTCGCTCGAGCTGACCTGGGAAGCCTTGGAGCACGCCCGGATTCCGGCCAACGAGCTCAAGGGCAAGCCGGTGGGCGTGTACATCGGCTCGACCGGCAATGACTTCATGATGATCGCGGCCATGGGCGTCGGCAATGCCGAACCGGGCACCCCGGCCTCGGCCGAGGCGTACGGCATCATGGGCTCGGTTTCGTCGATCATCCCGAACCGCGTCTCCTACTTCTTCGACTTCCGCGGTCCGTCGGTCTCGGTCGACACCGCCTGCTCCTCCACCATGGTCGCCGTGCACGAGGGCGTGCGCGCGCTGCGCGGCGGCGAGGCCGATCTGGCCATCGCCGGCGGCGTGAACATGATCCTGGCTCCGGCCGCCTCGCTCGGCTTCGACGCCAATGGCGGTGTGGCCAAGGACGGTCACGTCAAGGCGTTCTCCGCCGAAGCGGACGGCATGGTCCGCTCCGAGGGCGGCGGCATGGTGGTGCTCAAGCGCCTGGCCGACGCCGAACGTGACGGCGACACCATCTACGCGGTGGTCAAGGGCTCCGCGGTGAACAATGACGGCCGTTCCAACGGTCTGCTCGCGCCCAACCCGGATGCGCAGGCCGAATGCCTGCGCCGCGCCTACCGCGATGCCGGAATCGCGCCCTCCACCGTCGATTACATCGAGGCGCACGGCACCGGCACCGCGCTCGGCGACCCCATCGAAGCCGATGCCCTGGCCCGCGTGGTCGGTCGCGGCCGCGACGACGACAAGCCCGCGCTGCTGGGTTCGTCCAAGACCAACTTCGGTCATCTGGAGTCGGGCGCGGGCGCGGCCAGCTTCGCCAAGGTGATCATGGCGTTGCGGCACAACGTGATTCCGCCGAACCTCGGCTTCGCCAACCCCAGCCCGTTCATCCCGTGGGATACCGCGCACCTGAAGGTCGTCGCGGAGCCCACCGAATTCCCGCGCTACAGCGGCAAGGCCACCATCGGCATCTCCGGCTTCGGCTTCGGCGGCACCAACGCCCACGTGGTGGTGCAGGAGTACGTGCCGGTCACCGCCGCGCCCGCCGCGGAGACCACCGACGAGACCGGCGCGGGCCTGGACAACGAGACCACCGATGTGGTCGCCGAGGCCGAGCGCATCACCGAAGCCGCTGCGCCGGAAGCCGAATGGGGCAATCGCGAAGAGCCGCTGCCGCTGATCCTCCCGGTCTCGGCGTACCTGCCCTCGCGTCGTCGCCGCGCCGCCGCCGATCTGGCCGATTGGCTGGAATCCGAAGCGGGACAGGCGACTCCGCTGGTCGCTGTGGCCCGTTCGCTGGCCAAGCGCAATCACGGTCGTTCGCGTGGCGTGGTCATCGCCAAGACCCACGAAGAGGCCGTCGCCGGCCTGCGCGCCATTGCCGAGGGCAAGCCCGGCACCGGCGTGTTCACCGCCGACTCGCCGTCGATTCGCGGACCGCTGTGGGTGATGGCCGGTTTCGGCGCCCAGCACCGCAAGATGGGCAAGCAGCTCTACACCGAGAACTCGATCTTCCGTAAGGCCGTCGACGAGGTCGACGAGCTGGTCGTGGACGAGGCCGGGTACTCGGTCAAGGAAATGATTCTCGACGATGCCCAGGACTGGGACATCGGCACCGGCCAGGTCGGCACCTTCACCGTCCAGGTCGGCCTGGCCGCCATCCTGCGTGCGCACGGCGCACAGCCGGAGGGCGTGGTCGGCCACTCGCAGGGTGAGGTTGCCGGCGCGTACATTTCGGGCGGCCTGCCCCTGGAGGACGCGGTCCGGGTGATCTGCGCGCGCTCCCGCCTGATGGGCGAGGGCGAGGCCATGATCACCGACGATCAGGTCCGGAACATGGCGCTGCTGGAGTACTCGGCGCAGGAGATCGCCAAGCTCCAGGAGACCGAGTTCCCCGATATCGAGGTCGCGGTCTACGCCGCGCCCACCAATACCGTCATCGGCGGCATGCCGGATCAGGTGGCGGCCATCGTGGCGCGCGCCGAATCCGAGGGCAAGTTCGCCCGCGTGCTCCAGACCCGCGGCGCCGGCCACACCTCGCAGATGGACATGCTGCTCGGTGAATTGGCCGCCGAGCTGGCCGGTTTGGAGCCGACCAAGCTGAAGCACGACCTGTACTCGACCGTCCACAAGGACGGCGTCTACCGCGCGGGCCACGACCCGGTGCACGATGTCGACTACTGGGTCACCAATATGCGCGGCTCGGTGTACTTCACCAATGCCATCCGACAGGCCGTCGACACCGGTATCACCACCTACCTGGAGCTGGCCCCGAACTCGGTGGCGCTCATGCAGGTCATGGGCACCACGTTCGCGGCCGGCGTGCACAACGCCGCGCTCATCCCGACGCTGAAGCGTAAGGAAGACGAGGCCGCGGGCATCATCACCGCGATGGCCCAGCTGTATGTGAACGGCCACTACGTGGATCTGCCTTCGCTGCTTCCGGCGGGCGACGGCTACGCGGATATCCCGCGCACCGCGTTCCTGCGGAAGCAGTACTGGCCCAAGGCCTCCGGTGGTTTCGGCGGCGGTTCGGGCAACACCCGCGTCCCGGGCGCGTACGTCGCGCTGCCGGACGGCCGCCACGTGTGGGAGGTGCGGGCGAGTGCCGTCACCGACCTGTCGGCCCTGGTGCATGCCGCTGCCTCGCAGGTGCTTTCGGATGTCACCGTGGGTGCGTCCGTCGCGCACTTCGCGATTCCGCTGTCCGGCACCCTGACCACCACGCTCACCCCGCATCCGGGCGGCGCGTCGGTGTCGGTGCACGCCAAGGAGGGCAATGCCTTCCGCCTGCTCTTCGACGCGGTGGTCACCTCCGGCGCTCCGCTGCCGGAATCCGCTGTGGCGCAGCCGGTCGCGGCTCCGGCGGCCGAGGTCGCGGTGCTGGAGACGGCTCCCGGTGAGCGCTGGGATCCGAACGGCTCGCAGACCATCGAGCAGCGCCTGGGCATCATCGTGGCCGAATCCATGGGTTACGCCGTGGAGGACCTCCCGATGGAGATCCCGCTCATGGAGCTCGGCCTCGACTCCCTGATGGCCATGCGGATCAAGAACCGCGTCGAGTACGAATTCGACATCCCGCAGCTGCAATTGCAGGCCGTGCGCGATGCCAGCCTGCTCGAGGTCGGCAAGGTGCTGCGCTACGCCATCGAGCACCGCGATCAGCTGAACGAGATCGCCGCGCGGCAGGCCGCCGGTGAGGACATCACCGTCGACGCCGACTTCGTGTCGGCCGCGCGCGCCGCCATGGCCTCCGGCGCCGATCCGGCCGCGCTGCTGCCGCAGGTCGAGACCACCGATCCGGTCGCCGAGGCCGAGCAGATCACCGAAGCCGTTGCGCCCGAACCGGTTACCGCCGACTACGAGGCGTCCGCGCCGGTCGCGGAGACCGACGCCGACAATGTGCCGCCGCGCAATGCCCCCGAACGCCTCGCGTTCGCGACCTGGGCGCTGGTGACCGGCAAGTCCGCGGGCGGCATCTTCAACCCGCTGCCCGAGCTGGACGCCGCCACCTTCGACAAGCTGGTGGCTCGCCTGTCCGAGCGGGTGCAGGCCGAGATTCCGGCCGACGAGGTGCGTGCCTGCAAGACGATCGAGCGGCTCGCCGACGTGGTCGCCTCCTACCAGGAGCACGGCAGTGACGTCGAAGGCTTCGTGCGCACCCTGCGGGCGCGGACGGCGGATTCGACCGAGCCGCCGGTGTTCGTCTTCCACGCCTCGGGCGGCAATACCCTCGCCTACGACGCACTGGTGAAGCGCCTGCCGGCCACCACCCCGGTGTACGGCTTCGAGCGGGTCGACGGCTCCATCGAAGAGCGTGCGCGCCAGTACATTCCGGAGATCCTGAAGCGTCAGCCCGAGGGACCGTACGTGCTGTACGGCTGGTCGCTGGGTGGCGTGTTCGCGTTGAAGGTGGCCGAGCTCATGCGCGCCGACGGCCACGATGTGGGCGTCGTCGGCCTGATCGATGTGGCGCTGCCGGCGCAGCCGCACGTCGATACCCCCGAGGAGCGCGTCGCGCGCATCCGGCGGTTCCAGAACTTCGCCAAGAAGACCTACGGCTTCGAGGGCGAGCTGGACGACGAGCAGCTCGAGGAATTGGCCGCCGCCTCCGACGAGGATCAGATCGACATCGTCATGCAGCTGGTCAAGTTCGCGGGCGTCGACATCCCCGGCGGCGTGCTCGAGCATCAGCGCACCTCCTTCATCGACGGCGGCGAGCTGTACCGGTTGTCGCCCATGCGTTACGAAGGTCACGTGGTTCTTTACCTGGCGGACCGGTATCACGACGGAATCATCGAACTGGAACCACGTTTCGGTGAGCGGCTGCCCAATGGCGGCTGGGAGGAGCACATTCCGGATCTGGAGATCATCCACATTCCGGGTGACCACCTCCAGATCATCGATGAGCCGCGGATCGCGACCATCGGGGCGGATCTCACCGGGAAACTCGCCGAGATCGCTTCCGCGGCGAAATAGCACCACAGCGAAACGGGTTCTGCGAAAGTAGGTATCACAGCCGAAAGGGGACCAGTGAGTACTGCCGGGAAACTCGCCGACCTGCGACAGAAGCTGGAAGTCGCGAGAGAACCGGCAGGAGCAGCGGGAATCGCGAAGCGGGCGCGCAAGGGTATCCCTTCCGCCCGCGACCGGATCAATATGCTCTTCGATCCGGGCACCTTCGTGGAAATCGGTGCGCTGGTCCGCAATCCGGGTGACAAGAACGCGCTCTACGGCGACGGCGTGGTCACCGGCCACGGCCTCGTCGAAGGCCGCCCCGTCGCTGTCTTCTCGCACGACCAGACCGTCTACGGCGGTTCGGTCGGCGAGATGTTCGGCCGCAAGGTCGCCGGCATCATGGAGTTCGCCGCCAAGGTCGGCTGCCCGGTGGTCGGCATCAACGACTCCGGCGGCGCGCGCGTGCAGGAGGCGGTGACCTCGCTGGCCTGGTACGCCGAGCTGGGTCGTCGCCAGGAACCGTTGTCCGGCTTGGTCCCTCAGATCTCGATGATCCTGGGCAGTTGCGCGGGCGGCGCGGTCTACGCGCCCATCAATACCGATGTCGTGGTCGCCACCGAGGCCGCCTACATGTTCGTCACCGGCCCCAAGGTGATTCGCGAGGTCACCGGCGAGGACGTCTCGCTGGAGGAGCTCGGCGGCGCGAATTCCCAAGCGCAGTACGGCAATATCCACCATGTCGCCAAGGACGAGGCCGCAGCTTTCCAGTGGGTTCGTGACTACCTCGGTTATCTCCCCTCCAGCTGCCAGGAACTCCCGCCCATCGTGAACCCCGGTCTGGAACCGGAGCTCACCGAATCGGATCAGGAGCTGCGCGGCATCGTGCCCGATGCCGACAACGCCGCGTACGACATGCACGAGATCCTGCTGCGCATCTTCGACGACGGCGCGTTCCACGAGTTCGGGGAATCCGCGGGCCGCAATGTCATCTGCGGTTTCGCCCGGGTGGACGGCCGCACCGTCGGCGTGGTCGCCAACCAGCCCATGGTCTACGCCGGCGCGCTGGACGCCCGCGCCTCCGACAAGGCCGCGCACTTCGTCCGGCTCTGCGATGCCTTCGAGATCCCGCTGGTGTTCGTGGTCGACACTCCGGGCTTCCTACCCGGGGTGGAGCAGGAGAAGATCGGCGTCATCAAACGCGGTGGCCGCTTCATCTTCTCGTTCGTGGAGGCCACCGTTCCGAAGGTCACCGTGGTCATCCGCAAGTCCTACGGCGGCGGTTACGCCGTCATGGGTTCCAAACAGCTGGGCGCGGACGTCAACCTGGCTTGGCCCACCGCCCGCATCGCGGTGATGGGCGCGGAATCGGCCGTCAGCCTGATCGGGGCGAAGTCCTTGGAGGCGGCGCCGGAGGATCAGCGCGCGGCCCTGCGCCAGCAGATGATCGACTTCTACAACGCCACCATGGCGACCCCGTGGGTGGCGGCCGAACGCGGCTATATCGACGCCGTCATCGACCCCGCCACCACCCGGCTGGAGATTCGTCGCGCGCTGCACCTGCTGCGCGACAAGAAGCTCCCACGCAACCCCCGTAAACACCATCTTTTGCCGCTCTGACCTACCGGCGACGGCTCGCCGATTACACCGAATCGATCGGTCGTCCGGGCCGGATGTGAGAGCCTTCAGCTATGAGTACACCGAAGGCATTGCTCGAAGGCGGGCCGGACGGCCTGAAGCAGCGGATCGTGCCCATCACCCCGCCGGGCATAGAGTTGCGGGTTGCTTTCGGGGGTGGGTACGAGCGCTTCAAGGTGACTCCGCGCTGGGAAGACACCCCCGAGGGCAGTCTTCCGGTGTACGAATGGATCGCTCACATCGACGCGTGAGTCGATACGAAACCGGTCAGTGCGCGGCGCGGCGGATGGGCTGGCGCGTCGGCACCGGATCCTTGGCGAGGAAGTCCGCGACCAGGGAGTAGACCGCGGCCGGTTTCTCCATAACCAGCAGATGTGACGTGCCGGGGATGATGGCCAGCTCGGAGTCCGGGATCGCGCGATACAGCGCGAGGGTGTGCTCCGCCGCGATGGCGTCGTCGTCCCCGGCCATGACCAGGGTGCGCACGCGCAGGGCCGACAGGTCCGCGGGGGTGAGAGCGGGTTCCGCGCGCTCCATTTCGATGATCTTGCGAACCACGACGGGGAAGTGGTCTTCGCCCTGGGGAGAGACCTCGCCGTAGCGGGCGCCCAGACGCTGCATGGCCTCCTCGCTCGTGAAGCTCTCCAATACCCCCGGCAGCAGGCCGTCGTGATGGAAGTTCCCGCTGATCAGAACCAGTCTGCGGATCAGGTCCGGGCGGCGCAGCGCGACCAGCAGGGCGACATTCGCGCCCGAGCTGTAACCGACCAGATGGGCGGGTTCACCGACCACCTTCTCCAGGAAGGCGATCAGGTCCTCGGCCATCGCGTCGAACGACATCGGCCCGTCGACATCGGACGTGTGCCCGTGCCCGCGCCGATCGGTCTTGTAGACCCGGAACCGCCCCACCAGTGATTCCATGGCCGGCGCGAACATTCGGGAATCGACGAAGGAGCCGTGCAGCAGGACCACCGGTTCGCCGTCACCGTGCACGTCGTACCAGGTCGCGACATCGCCGAGTTGAACATTCACCATGGTGTCCATCCTTCCGGGTGGCGGAGGTCACCCTCACAATGGGTACCCGTTCACGGTGAGACCACCGGAAAGCGAAGTGGCCGTCCGCGATTCGCGGACGGCCACTTCACTACGGGCCGGTCGGGTCAGGAGGCCCTGATCTTGCCGGGGGACCAGAAGCCGGAGCGGGGGGCGGTGCCGGTCTGGATCTCGGGCTTGCGGTCGGCGTCCGGGTAGTACTGGGTGTACTGCTCGAGGGAGCCCCAGTCGCGGTCCCAGTTGTCGCGGAGATAGGTGGGGATGGTTTTGGAGGAGGCGAGCATTTCGCTGAAGCCGAGCGGGCCGCCGAACTCCTCGGCCTGCCAGGTGTTGGTGGAGCTGATGGCCAGCGGGCGGTCCGGCAGGATGCGGAAGTTGGGGACTTCGGCGATGCCGTAGCGGTGATCGAACGGGCGCTGGCAGGGGAACTGGAGGCCGACCGCCCAGTCCAGCAGGATGGGCTGCTCGGAACCCAGGTAGTCGTTGAGGGTTTGCAGTTTGGGGACGCGCGGCGGGGTGAACGCCAGCCACTGGTCGCCGATCAGGATGGGATCGACGGCGTGGATGCGGACCGCGTCGGCCTCGGCGGGCAAGGCGGAGAAGGGGACTCGCAGATTGCGCCAGGACGGGGCGGGGCCGATGTCCTGGGGACGGTATTCGCCCAGTTCGGTGACGCTGCCGTCGGCGTTCTTGTGCCCGTACTGCACCACCAGCGTCTGGCCGTAGGTCATGTTGCCGGTGGAGTCGAAGGAGAGCACGCGCCCGGCCGCCGAGATGACGATGAGCGGCGAGTCGTCAGAGCGCGCGGGCAGGCCGTACCAGCTGGAGGTGAGGGTGGCGGGCTGCTGCACGCCGTCCTGCCAGGAGCCCATGATCGGGGTGGTGGCGGGGTCGAGGCCGAAGGGCAGCGCCACGGTGGAGCCGTTCACGCCCTCCGCGCCCTTGCCGCCGCCGGTGCCGGCGTTCTGGCCCTCCTCGAAGGCGGGGCCGACGGTCTGGGTGGAGGTATTGCCGGTGCCGGGTTTGACCTCGACGGCGTCGGCATCGAGTTTCACGGGAACGCCGTTGGGGGAGAAGCCGACCGGGTTCTCGCCGGCGAGCGGATCGCCGGTGGGCGGGTGCGCCGGATCGATGATGGGCGCGAGATTGCCCTTGTTCACCTCGGTTTCGACGAGCACGTCGCCGGCGAGCCCGCAGCTCTTGCCCGCGAGCGCGTCGAAGTTGGAGCGGCCCAGCGAGTACGCGGGGTACTGCGAGACCGCGCCCTTGAGCATGGACAGCACTTCGAATACGACCATGAGCGCCGCCACCACGGTCAACGGGATGGCCGCGAACTTGCGGATCCGCTTGCCGCGCTGCGTCTTCCCGTTGGCCAGTGGTTTGGCGTAGCCCTCGCGCAGCCCCTGCCAGGCGACCACGGCCAGCGCCAGGCCGAACAGCAGCAGCACGATGGTGTTGGACTGGACGCCGTGCAGCGAGACGCGCTTGTCGAACCACGGCACGCCGTAGCTGGAGACGTACCAGTATCCGTTGATGCCGGAGAAGGCCAGGGCGAGGGTGAACAGCAGCCCGGCCAGGAACACCGACCGGTTCTTGCGGGAGCGAAGTGCGGTGGCGGACACGGCAACCGCCGTCACCGCCGCCAGCGATCCCGCGATGCCCGCGTACGCGCCGAAGTGGTGGGTCCACTTGGTCGGGTTGAACATCATGAAGAAGATGGTTCCGAAGACCACGCCCATCAGCCGCCAGGTCGGGCCGGAGGCGATGCCCGGCACCTGCCGCCGCCGCAGCAGCACCAGCATGGTGGTGATCAGGCAGAGGATCATGACCAGGAACGCGAAGCGGCGCGCCAGCGACCCGTCCACGGTCTCCACGAACAGGTAGTAGTACCGCAGATAATCCTTGTACCAGGCGAGATTCGGCCCGGTGGCCTGCCGCACCCGGTTGGCCTCCATGATGCCGGCGAAGGTCTGGTCGCCGAAAACGACCACCAGGACCAGGGTTCCGGCCGCGGCTATCGGCGCCAGCAGCGCGACGTCGCCGAACTGCTTGCGCCGCCGGACCGCGATCGCCACGAGGGGCCGGATACCGGCGAGCAGCGCCGCCACACACATCAGACCGGTCGGTGCGGCCGCCAGGGTGAACGCCGCGACCAGCACCGCCACCGCCGCGGGCAGCAATCGTGAAGTGGCAATGGCTCGTTCGATGGAGACCCAGGTCAGCAACGCGCCCAGCGCCACGATCGGCTCCGAACGCAGGCCGTTGTCATAGGGCAGCCAGAAGGCCAGGAACACCAGACCGCCGGTCCACAGCGCCACCTTGGACTTGGAGACCGCGTTGCCGAGCCGCGGCACCACCTCGCGGCTGATCACCAGCCAGCACAGGATGCCGCAGAGCAGCGCCGGAATCCGCACCCACGGGCTCGCGGTGGAGATCTCCGAGAACGCCTGGATGACGTAGTAGTACCAGCCGAACGGCGCTTCGGGCACGCCGAACCAGCGGAAGTAGTTGGCCATGTACCCCGCGTGCGGCGCGACCCGGACCATGGTCAGGATGTAGCCGTCGTCGGAGGTGTTCGCGCCGATGAAATGCCACAGCAGCAGTGTGCCGATGACGCCGCCGTCCGCCCAGGTCGGCTTCAGCCAGTGCGCCGGGAAGATGCGCCGATGCCCGCGCCCGTCGCTGGTGTCCAGTACGGCGAGCGCACCCATGGCCAGCAGCGTCAGCAGCACGGCGGCGATGATCGCCACCAGCTTGATCACGGTCGGCGTGGAGGAGAACCGCGAGTCCACGTCCATGTGGAACGAAAGACCGTCCGGCACCGCGCCTTTCATATCGGTGAAGACGCCGGTCACCTGGGGCCGCAGATCGCCGCCGAGCTGGCCCTCGACCGGCACGGTGATGATTTCGCGCCCGCCGTCGGCCGTCGGCTTCTCGATGGTGCGGGTCAGGCCCTCGAAGCGCGCGTAGGTCTTGGCATCGTCGGAGGTGATGACGATCGACGAGCACTCGCTCATCCGCTCGCGCGGCGCGGAGACCACGACGGCATTGCGGTCCAGTACATCCACCGACTCGCCCGACACCCGGACGAACAGTGCCTCCAGGTCCGCCCCCTTGCCCTGTGGCGGCGCGGTTGCCAGCAGAATGCCGCCGCGCGGATCCAGCTGCTGCACAGCGCTGCACGGGATGGTGACGTCGAGGCTCAGCGGCACCTGCGACATCAACGGCGCGTCGATGCTCTGCAAGGAACCGTGCTGCGGCCAGTTGATCGCCGCGGTCGTCTGCTGCACCGGAAGGAACGGCGTGGCGAGCGCGAACAGCGCGCCCAGCAGACCCGCGACTATGGCGATCGTCTTGGCGATCCGGAAGTCGCGCGAGGACGCGGGAGGTTCCGCCGGTTGCGGCGGTTTGGTCAGCACTGCGGAGGCGTCGGACACGGTTGCTGATCGTATCGGTAGGAACCCGAAGTGGCGCTGTTCACTCCGGCGACGCGACACGCATACCGGCGTCCCTCGTCATCCCGGCATGCCTTCAGCCGGGATCCACACGCCCACCGTGTGGATTCCCGCTAAGAGCATGCGGGAATGACGAGGGGGTCAGCGGGCGCGGATCGGCGCGTCCTTGGCCAGGCCGGACCGGGTCTCCACCGTCACCGACAGTTCGGCCGGCGGTGCCTCGGCGTACGAGGTGAACTGTTCCAGCGAACCCCAGTCCCGGCCCCAGTCATCGTCCAGATAGGACGGAATGGTCTTGGACTTCAGCAACAGCGAGGTCCACCCCAGCGGCCCGCCGCCGATATCGTCCTGCCAGGCATTGGAGGCGTCCGAACCGACCCGGTCGGGCAGGATCCGCCACTCCGGCACCTCGGCGACCCCGTCCTTGTGATCGAACGGCCGCTGGCACGGGAACGCCAGCCCCACATGCCAGTCCTCCAGCACCGGAGCCTGCTCACCCACAACGGAATTCAGCGTCTTCAGCTGCGGCAACCGCGGCGGGGTGACCGCCAGCCACTGCCGCGGCGTGATGTCGGCGTCATTGGCGACCAGGCGAACCGAGTTGGCCCCCACCGGAATCTGGTCCAATGGCACCCGCAGGTTCCGCCAGGACGGGTTGGGCCCGATATCGATGGGCCGGATCCGCCCGACGTCCTTCATGTTCCCGTCGGCGTCCCGCGTCCCGTATTCGACGAAGAGATCCTGTCCATAGGTCTCGACACCGTCCTTGTTGAAGGATTTGATCCGCCCGGCCGCCGTCACGATCAGCACCCGGTACGCCGGATCGGCGCGCATGCTGTCGCTCGGATCCATCCGGTACCACTGGGTGGTGAGGGTCGCGACCTTCTGTTCGCTCGCGCTGTAGCTGCCCAGCACCGGTGTGGTGGCCGGGTTCAGCCCGAACGGCAGCGCCACGCTGGACCCGTTGACGCCGGTCTTCTCGGTGGTTCCGCCGCCGGTGCCCGCCCCGGTGGTGTTGGTGGTCTTGTTCTTCGAGTCCTCGTTCACCGAGTTCGCCCCGCCGGTGGTGGTCTCCTCGGCGTCGGCGGTGAGATCGGCGGCGACGCCGTCGGGGGTGAATCCGGTGTTCTCGGCGGACAATCCGTCGGCGTCGGAGCCGGTCCACGGATGCAGCAGCGACTGCTCGGTATCGGTCTCCACCAGCACGTCGTTGGCCAGCCCGCACGAATCACCGCCCAGCGACCGCAGATTCGATTCGGCGATGGAGTAGGCCGGGTACTGCGTGATCGCCGCCTTGGCCAGCGAGAGCACCTCGAACAGCACCAGCACCGCCGCCGCGATGGTGAGCGGCATGGTGGCGAACTTGTCGAATTTCCTTGGCGGCCCGGCATTCACGTAGGGTTCGCGATAGTGCTGCCACAGCGCGATCAGCAGGCACACCACGGCCAACCCGAGGAAGAGCGTGGAGAAGCCCTTGCCCGCGGCCAACGGCGCCTTGTCGTAGAACGGCACGCCGTAGCTGGAGACGTACCACCAGCCGTTGGAGCCGGTGAAGGTGATGGCCAGCAGGAAGAACACCGCCGCGGTGAACAAGGTCCGATTGCGCGGCGAGCGAATCCCGTTGGAGCCCACCGCGACCGCGGCCAGCGCCGCCACCGATCCGGCGAGGCCCGCGTACACGCCGAAGTGGTGCGTCCACTTGGTTGGCGTGAACATCATCAGGAACAGCGACATGAACACGATGCCGAGAATCCGCGCCGACGGCCCGCGCGAGGTGCCTGGAATGCGGCCGTTCTTGCGCAGCATGACCAGCACGCACACGCCCAGGCAGAGCAGCATGGCGAGAATGCCGAAGCGGCGGGCCAGCGAGCCGTCGGGGGAGAGCGAGAGCAGGGCGTCCCAGCGGGTGCGTTCGTCGAACCAGGCCACGTTCGGGCCGACCAGGGTGCGCACCCGGGTGGCCTCCATGACCGAGGCCAGGGTCTGATCGGCGAAAACGACCACGATGACCAGGGTTCCGGCGGCGATGCCCGGCAGCAGCAGCGCGCCGTAGCGCAGCACGGCCGAGCCGGGGCCGGACTTGGCGCGCTTCAGGATGACCTGGAGCACCGGCCGGGATCCGGCGACCAGTGCGGCGATACAGATCAGGCCGGTCGGTCCGGCGGCCAGTGAGAAGGCCGCGATGAGCACGCCCACCGCCGCCGGCAGCAACCGGCCGGTCGCGATCGCGCGCTCCATGCAGCACCAGGTCAGCAGCGCGCCCGCCGCGATCAGCGGCTCGGGGCGCAGGCCGTTGTCGTAGGGCATCCACGCCGCCAGGAACACCAGCGCGGCGGTCCAGATCGCCACATTGTCGCGGCGCACCCGAGCGCCCAGGCGTGGCAGCACTTCCCGGCTGATCACCAGCCAGCAGGTGATACCGGCCAGCAGCGCGGGCAGCCGCAGCCACGGGCTGGCATCGCTGATCCGGGTCATCCAGGCCAGCACCTCGTACGGCCAGCCGAACGGCGCCTCGGCGACGCCAGCCGAACGGCGCCTCGGCGACGCCGAACCAGCGGTAGTAGTTGGCCATGTACCCCGAATCCTTCGAGGCCCTGGCCATATTCAGGATGTAGCCGTCATCGGAGGTGTTCGCGCCGATGAAATGCCAGAGCAGCAGCGTGCCCAGCACCACCACATCCGCGATGCGCACCCGCCACCAGTGCGCGGGCAGGAACCGCCGGGCGCGGCGGCGGTCGGTGGTGTCCATCAGGTGCAGGGCCAGCAGCGCGTTCAGCGTGAACGCCACCGCGCCGATGATCGCGAGCCGCTTCAACCACGAAGGCGTGGTGCTGAATCGGGCATCGATGGCGACCTCGGCGTGCGCGCTCTTGATCTGTTCCCGGTTCAGATCGGTGAACAACCCGACCACCTGCGGCCGGCTGTCGCCGCCCACATGACCCTCGACCGGCGCGGTCTCCCCGGTCACACCGGTGACCTCGACGCGCGTCGCCGTCGAATCCGACGTGATCGACAGCAGCGCGGAGTCCGGCAATTTCGCGGTCGGCACGGACAGCAGCGGGATATTGCGCACCAGCACCGCGACGACGCGCCCCTGCTTCGGATCGTCCTCGAGCTTGACCACCAAGCCCTTGTCGACCGCCTTGCCGGAGGCCGCGGGCACGGTGGAGAAGACCATCCCGCCGCTCGGCAGCTCGCTGCCCGCCCACATCCGGGCGGGCAACCGCACATCCATCGACAGCGGCACATACGACACCAGCGGCGCCTCGACGCTGGTCGTATCCCCTTGCGGCCAGGTCAAGGTCGGCCGATCCTGCTCGACCGGCAGGATCGGCGTGATCACCGCCAGCAGGAATCCGAGAAGCCCGGAAACCAGGGCGATGAGACGGAGGCGGTGAAACGCTCGGGTGTCTTCGCGCACGGTCCCCGACTCTATTCCGCCTCTCCGTGACTTTTGCGCACGGCCGGGTGCCGTCGCCGGTCTCGCATGCGTGCCTGCGATTTCGAGCAACCCGATTCCGGGCGTACCCGGGGAGTTACCCGCACCTCACGACAACAGTTGTCCAGGTGGGTTCGCTTCGGCTATAGGGGGTTCGGGGGCTTGCCCCCGAACGTTCTTTCTCTTCCCCGGGACCGGGGCGGTGGCCGTCCGGGCGGAACTCGGTCAGGATGGTGGGTATCCGTACTGGGCGAGGGGCCGGGCCGGAAGACGAAGAGGAACCATGACCGAGCTGCGACCTGGTGAAGTGCTGGCCGGGTATGTGATTCAGCGGCGGGTCGGTGCCGGGGGTTCGGGCGTCGTATATGCGGCGCGGCATCCACGCCTGCCCCGGCTGACCGCCCTGAAGATCTTGAAACGTGATGAATACGCCGGCCACGAAGGGGTGTGGCGGCGCTTCGAACGTGAGGCGGATATCGCCGCGCACTTCGACCATCCGAATATCGTGCAGATCTTCGACCGGGGGGTCGCCGAGGATCAGTACTGGATCTCCATGCAGTATGTGGATGGGGTGGACGCCGGTGAGCTGCACGGTATTTCGCCCGATCGGGCGCTGCGTCTAGGCGGCGAGATCGCGGGTGCGCTGGACTACGCCCACGGCAAGGGCGTACTGCATCGCGATGTGAAGCCCTCCAATATCCTTGTCGCCGAACCGGACAGCGGCCGGCCCGAACGCGCGCTGCTCACCGACTTCGGCATCGCCCGGCTGCGTGACGAGACGACCAAACTCACGCAAACCGGAAACATCTCCGCGACTTTCGCTTTCGCGTCACCGGAACAGGTATCGGGCAAGCCGGTCGGCCCGCACTCGGACCAATACTCCTTGGCCTGCACGCTTTTCGTGCTGCTCACCGACCATCGGCCGTTCAAGGCCGACAATCCGCTGGGCTGGGTGCACGCGCACACCCAAGAGGATCCCTTGCGGGTCAGTGCGGTGCGGCCGGATCTGCCCGCCGCGCTGGATCCCATCCTGGCCCGAGCGCTGGCCAAGGATCCGGACGATCGCTACCCCACCTGCGCGGAATTCACCGATGCCGCATTGGCCGCCTACTACTCCGACCCGGCGATCGCGGTCACCGCGCCCGCGCGCTTCGTCCCGCCGACGCCGTCGCGCCCGGGCTCGGCGTGGGCGATCGGCGGCGGCCGAAAGTCGCTCCGGCAGCGCATTTTCCGTCATCGGGCCGTGATTCCGGTGGTGGTCGCGGCGGTGCTGGCGGCGGGCGTCGGCATCGCGCTCGCACAGCGCGACACCACCTCGATACCGGACGGTGGGGCCGTTCCCGCGAAGTTCCTCGGCACCTGGCTGGCCACCGAAGGCCAGACCAACTACCGCCTCACCGTCGAGCAGGGCAAACCACAAGACTCCATCATGTCCAGCATCGTGGACGGCGTGCTCCCCAACGGCTCCCCGTTCCACTGCGAGTTCGCCGCGCCGCTGGATCAGGTTCCCGCGGACGGTGATCGCGTGCTCATCGGCCAATCGCAGATCGTCACCCGCGAACCCGCGAATGCCTGCCGCGCCAACGCCCCCACCACCTTGAACCTGCTCTCCGACGGCCGGCTCAGCCGCAAAACCGATGTGAGCGGACTGATCACGTACACCCACGTCGAGGACGTCGCGAAATCCTGGGGCACGGACGCGCCGATCGCCCAGGCGTTCCCGACCCTGGTCGGTCAGCTCTCCGCGGCGGGCCGCTCGGTCGGCTGGCAGGGCGCGAGCTGCCAGAAGCGCGACCCCACCACCACCGACGCCCCCGCCACGCTGGGTTCGCATCGCATCGTCTGCAATGCCGAGGACAACAGCGGCCAAATGCGTTTCGACCTCTTCGATTTCGGCACCCGGCCCGGCCGTCCGATCGCCGACCTCTTCTTCACCGGCACCGCGCCGGCCCAGACCCGCACCCACCCCGACGTGGCCGGCGAACTGACCGTCACGACCACACCCGGCATCGATCCCGCCAAGGACCGTGACACCGACGCCCAGCGCATCTACACCGCCGTCACCTTCCCCGACGGCGATCCGCGCTCCCGCTTCGTACTGGTCCTGCGCTGGCCGGGCCACACCGTCGACAACACCCTCACCGACTGGCTGGCCCGCGCCCCGCTGAGATAACCGCTAGAGCTGCCCGCGCACGTCCCACAGCCAGACGCCGTCCACGTAGGTGGCGGGAATTCCCAGCAGCTGATCGACGGTCAGGCGCAGCGTGTCGCCGTTGTCGGTGGGCGGCAGTACCACCACGTCGGCCTTCCAGTACCGCAGATCGGCCCACGCCTGATCCTTGGCGGCCTGATCGACGATCGGCACCTTGTTGGCCTGCTGCGCCTTGATGAGCAGGCTGGCGGTGGGCCGGTCGTCCGGACCGTAGCGGCCCTTCTTGTCCACCCCGGTCGGGCCGACGAAATA
The DNA here is from genome assembly GCF_001612945.1 of Nocardia inohanensis NBRC 100128. GTDB lineage: Bacteria > Actinomycetota > Actinomycetes > Mycobacteriales > Mycobacteriaceae > Nocardia > Nocardia inohanensis. The sequence goes on along the minus strand of NZ_BDBK01000014.1, from coordinate 158,528 downwards.
GCCTCCGGCGAGCGGGAATCCGAAGTCGGCGTCGGCCTGCCAGCGCAGCGCGCGGGCATCCGGCGGCGTCGGCGGCGGCGCGATCACCACGGATCCACCCGAAACGTACTGCCGCACCGTCCCATCGGCGAAGAAGCCGGGGGTGGGTGCGCGCTGCACCACGGGCAGGATGGTCGGGGTGACGGTGAGCAGCGCGAAGCCCAGCGCCGCGAACCACGCCAAAGGCCGCCAGTCCGTGGCGGATGCACGCCAGTACTCCAGCGCCCGCTGCGTCGCCACCGCCAGGATGAGCGCGATCGCCGGAATCGCCGCCATGGTGAACCGTGACTCCAGCACCGAATTCAACAGCGGCACTTCCTCGAGCCACTTCCATGGCAGCGCGATGCCGGTGTCGTGCTTGCCGATCATGAGCTTGGAGCCCAGCGACAGCACCGTGAACGCCACGATCACCGCCGCGGCGGCCCGCACCACGCGTTCACGCCACATCAGCACCGTGGTGACCAGCACGACCAGCAGCAGCGGCCAGCCGAAGTAGGAGTTCTCCTCGGTCTCGTTGATGCTCACGTTCTGGCCGTGCGAGACCAGCCCGCCCAGGGATTCGGACGGGAACTGGAACAGCGCCTTGAGATCGTTGCCCATCGGACCGTGGTCGATGGAGCGGTAGGACTGCGGCCCGAAGAACTGCCACCACAGCGGAATCTCGGTGAAGGCGATGGTGATCAGCGCGGCCAGCAGCACGGTCGGGGTGATGGTGCGCAGCGCCCGCAGCCCGATGCGCGGGGAGTGCAGGTAGTAGACGACGGCGAACAGGCCGAAGGCGAGCGCGAAGATCAGCAGCGGCTCCTCGCCCAGCGCGATCTGCAAGGCCACCAGCAGGCCGAGCACGAAGGCATCGCGATTGCGGCGGGCCTTGCGGCGTTCGGGAGTGGTGCCCGCGCGCTTGGCCATCCGGATGATCTGCAAGGCGATCAGCGGCAGCAGCATCAGTGCGACGAAGTTCGGGTGCGCGTTGGCGTGCGAGATCATGGCGGGCGCGAAACCACAGAACACACCACCGATGGCGGCGGCGAACCTGGACTGCACGACCTGGCGGGAGAACAGCCAGTACCAGGCGAAGGCGGTGCCGAACAGGCCGAGGGTGAGCACCAGCACGAAGGTGACGGTGGGCCCGAACAGCAGGGTGACGGGGGTGAGCGGCACGCCGACGCCGAACATGGCGGTGTTGGCCATCATGTTCACGCCGTCGGGATAGTTCTGGAGGTTGGTGCCGAGCGGGTTCTCCAGGTGCGCGATCTTGTGGGCGGTGACCGCGAAGAACCATTCCCACATGGTCTGGTCCTGGCCGCTCTTGATCAGATAGCCGCGGTCGGTGTGCAGCCACTGGCCCGACAGCACCAGCACCGCGAGCGACAGATAACCGGTGGCGACGATGAGATCGGCGCGGGCGCTACGGACACGCCGAAGCACCCGTTGCGGCGTGTTCAGCCGTGGGGGTGAGGTTTGCGTTGTTATGGTTCGATCGAGAACCTTTACCGCCGAGTCGCTTTCGATGCGATCGGCCTCCCACCCCTGTGTCACAGATAACTCCTTGCCTTCACAATCAGCGGCCCACGCTACCGGGTTCCACTGAGATTGCACTGGCAAGTGCCTGAGTTATCCACAGAAACGTGGAGTTATCCCCAAAAATCGACCGATTTCTGGGGATAAGTGATCCATGTCTAGTTACCTGGTCGAGACTTTCACTTCCGTACCACCAACGTGAACGGGCCGATCTCCGTGCTGGTGAATCGCGCATCCTCGAACAGGCGCTTGGGGAACGACACGGTGTACCGCTTCACATTCGGATCGTTCGGGTACACATCCTCCGCCAGCCGCAGCGTGTACTCGTCGCCGGAACGCCGGAACAGGAACGCATCCGGAGCCCGCCACGGCGAATGCTCCAGCGCCGACACCAGTTCCGCCGGGCTCTGCAACTGCGACCACCGCTTGATCTCCGCCGCACGCCCCGGGAAGTCCGCGAGCGGGTTGGCGTAATGCGAAGTGAGCGACTGGAATCCGTAATACGGGTACACGGCCAGGAAACTGGTGTCGGCGGTCAGTACCACGGTCGCGTCGCGCGGACGCCCGGTCTGCTCCAGCAGTTTCGCGTCGATGGCCGCGTAATGCGATACCGCCGACGGCGGGCGCTTGTCGGCGCGCTGACCGTTGCCGTCGGTATCGGTGTACGCGGTATTGATCTCGGTGTTCAGCACCTGCGGAATCTCCTGGGCGAACGCCACCGCGCCCACGATCGCCACCGCACCGGCCGCCAGCCGGAACCGCGCCGGCTCGTTCAGCACCTGGTAGACCGCGCGCGCACCCTCCGCGAACCCGAACACCCCGGCCGCGCCCAGCAGCGCGTACAGCGGGGCCTCCAAGCGGAAACCCAGCAGCGTGGTCCCGGCCGCGGTCGCCAGCATGGACAGCAGGCACCACAGATAGACGGCCAGCACCCCGATACCCAGCGCCTGCGCACGCCGCGAGCTGCCCGCGCGCACCACCAGCCAGATCAACCCGAGCAGGCAGAACGCGCCGGCCAGCGAGAAGTCGAACATGGGCAGCGGCAGCCGCGAACCCGCCTCCGGCAGATAGTGGAACGCCGAACCACCCGCGAAAGACGCCTTGCCACTGAGGAAATCGAGCAGGAACGGCGTCCACACCGTCAGCGCCAACAGCCCCGCCACCAGGCCCATCGTGATGAGCCGCGCCAGTATCGGCCGCAGCACGGCCCACCCGCCCGGCACCCGAGCGCCCGGCGTGCTCGCATCACCGGTCTGCCCGCCCGAGGTGCTCCGCGCCGCCGCATCCCGATGATGTTGTGTGCGCAGGGCCCCATGACGTTCGCGCAGCATGAGCACGGCCGCGATGACCGCCATCAGGCACACCGTGAACACCGCGAGCCCGAAGTACAGCGTGTAGAACGACGCGGCCACCCCGAGGAAAAGCCCCGCACCGATCACCGCGCCCCACCCACCGGCGGTGGACGGCTCGCGTTCCACGGTGTCGGTCGTGGACGCATCGACTCCCGGCGCGGCGAGCACGGACCGCAACGCCAATTCGGCCGGGCGGTACAACGCACCCCAAGCCAGCAGCAGCGCCGGACCGAGCAGCAGCACCAGCACCGCGCTGTACGCCTCGGGCGCACCGTAGGCCAGCGTGACCGCTGTGGTCGCGGCGGCCACGGCCACCGCCCAGTCGGCGCGAATCAGGTTGGACCACAGCACGAGTGCCACCACTGCCGCGACCGCGAGCACCAGGATCGCGTACGGCTTGAACGCTTCCCACCCGGCCATTCCGGTCAGGCTCGCGAAACGTCCACCGAACCAGAACCATCCGCCCGGATAGAACGGCGGCAGGTCGATGTAGTTCATATCGTGCAGCGACGCGCTGTCGGTGAGCCGCGTCAAATACTGCGTCCGGAACTCCTGATCCACGGACATGCCGAACAGATACAGCTTGGTCGCCGCGAGCGGCATCCCGAGCGTGACGGTCACAAAGGCCGAAATACCGCCCCAGGACAGCAGTTTCGACAGCCACCGCCACTTGTGGTGCCGGATCAGCACGACCGCCACCACCAGCATGGCCAGCGCGCCCACCTGACCCACCGTGGTCAGCGCCTTCGTCACATGCGAGGCATTGAACGCCGGCCACTGCACCCGCGAGAAGGCGAACAGCCCGACCCCCGCCACCACGGCGGCGACAACGGCCGCGAGCACGGCCTCACCAAGCGCCCCACCGGCCTGCCGCACCAGCACCGCCGCCCGGCCGCCCGATTCCCGCTCGCTCATTCGCTCTCCGCCTCCGGATTCGCTCCATGGACCGTCTGCCGCTGCGAAGCCTAGTACCGCCGCAGCGCTACCCCTGGCTCCGTCTTCCCCGCACGTTCCCGTCCGTCATCCCGGCGTGCTTTTGGCCGGGATCTCCCCGGCAGCCAGTGAGATTCCCGCCAAAAGCACGCGGGAATGACGGGGGAGGTGCGCATACGCGACGAGCGGTGGCCGCAGGGCCACCGCTCGTCACTTACTGTCTCGTCTCGCCTAGACCGGCAGGCGGCGGAAGATCGGGCGCGGCACGTGCCGCAGGATCGCCATCACGAAGCGGATGGGGCCGGGGACCCAGACGATCTCCTTGCCCTTCTGCGACGCCGCCACGGCCATCGCCGCCACGTCTTCCTTGTCGACGGTGAGCCCGTTCTCCTTGGCGTGCGCGGAGAGCTTGGTGCGCACCATGCCGGGGCGAATCACCGTGACGCGCGGACCGAACGGAGCCAGCGCCTCGCCGAGACCCAGGTAGAAGCCGTCCAGGCCGGCCTTGGTGGAGCCGTACACGAAGTTGAAGCGGCGCACCCGTTCACCGGCGACCGAGGACATGGCCAGGATGCGGCCGAAGCCCTGCGCCTTCATCTTCTCGCCGATCAGCACGCCGACGGAGACCGCCGCGGTGTAGTTGATCTCGGCCATCATGACGGCCTTGCGCTGGTCCTGCCAGAAGATCTCGCCGTCGACGTCGATACCGAAGGCGACGATCGCGACATCCACATCGCCTGCCGCCCAAGCCTGTTCGATGACCTTCGGGTGGCTCTCGGTGTCGAGCGCGTCGAAGTCGACGACGGTGACCTCGGAGGCCCCGGCCGCCTTCATGGTGGCGACGGCGTCCTCGCGCAGCGCGTCACCGGGCAGCGCGGCCAGCACGACGCGCGCCGGGCCCTTCTTCAGGTACTCGGCGCAGATCGCGAGACCGATCTCCGAGGTGCCGCCGAGCAGCAGAATGGATTGCGGGTTCCCTACCGCATTGATCACTGGAGCTCCAGCCTTCTCGCCATATCGGACATGAAAACGCCTGTGGGATCGACACTTCGGCGGATCTTGATCCACTCGTCGATCCGGGGGTACATCTGGTGGAAGGTCTCGGCGTTGGTGCGCGAATCCTTCGCGGTGTACAGCCGGCCGCCGAACTCCAGCACGCGGCGGTCGAGATCGGTGACGAGCTCGTTGAGACCCGGCCGAATCGGGAAGTCCACGCAGATGTTCCAGCCCGGCATGGGGAAGCTCAACGGAGCCGGGTTACCCGCGCCGAACAGCTTGAAAACGTTGAGCGCCGAAATGTGCCCGGACGCCTGGATATCGATGATGATCCGCTTGAATTCGTCGACGGCCTCGGTCGGAACGACGAACTGGTACTGCAAGAAACCGGCCGAACCATAGACCCGATTCCACTCCGCGATCATGTCCAGCGGGTGATAGAACTGCGTCAGGTTCTGGATCTTGCCGGTGTAGTTGCCGCCCATGGCGTAGTACGCCTCGCCGACCGCGCCCAGCGTCAGCCGGTTCGCGGAGAAACTCGGGAAGATGTTCGGCACCGTCATCAGCTGCGGCGCATCGAACTTCAGCGGGTTCTTCTGCTTCTTCTTCGGCAGCTCGTCGACCTTGGCCAGGCGACCGCGAGTCAGGCAGGCGCGCCCCAGCTTCGGCTGCGGGTTCATCACGTCGAACCAGGCGCTCGAGTACGTGTAGTTCTCTTCGCTGCCGTCGCTGTGCACCGCGATGGTCTCGTCCAGCGTCGTGGTCTTCACACCGTCGTTGATGAAGTACGCCGACTCGGTCGGGATCATCTCGATGGTGGCGCGCAGGATGATGCCGGTCAGCCCGTTGCCGCCGACGGTCGCCCAGAACAGCTTGGCGTTCTTCTTCGGCCCGATGGTCTGCACCTTGCCGTCGGCGGTGAGCAGATCCAAGGTCCGGACGTGATTGCCGAAAGAACCTTCGCTGTGATGGTTCTTGCCGTGGATATCGGAGGCGATGGCGCCGCCGATGGTGACCTGCCGGGTACCGGGTAGCACCGGAACCCACAGCCCGAACGGCAAGGCCGCCTTCATGAGCTGGTCCAGGCTGACGCCACCGTCCACGTCGACCAGGCGTGAATCGCGGTCGATGCGGTGGATGCGGTTGAGCGCGGGCATGTCGATGACCAGGCCGCCCGAGTTCTGCGCGTGGTCACCGTAGGAGCGGCCGAGGCCGCGCGCGATCACGCCGCGGCGCAGGTGCGCGGGCTTGGAGTCGTTGTCCTCGGCGACCATGGCGACCGCGCGGGCGATCAGCTCGGGGTCACTAGTGGAGAGGACTTCGGACGTGGTGGGTGCGGTGCGACCCCATCCGGTCAGCGTGCGAGTCCGCGTCGGCAGTTCGAAGGAGCCGGTCGACGCTGAGTCCGCACCATCGCTCGCCGAGCTGGCGGCGGCTTCCGTGGTGGTCTGAGCTTTCGTGGACATCGGCATAGAGGCTACAGGCATAACCCGCTCGCGGCTTGTGTCCTCGGTCCCGGGCGCTACCCTCTGGAGTTTGTGACCGCGGAACCGCATCTGCCCCTCCCGCCCGAGCTGCCTCTCGTCGACGAGCCGGGTGGGACGGACGTCGATCTGAAGACCCAGATCATCCGGTTCACGCTGACCGGCGGGTTCTCGGCGATCATCGACTTCGGCCTGTATGTGCTGCTGATGAGCGTGGTGGGGCTGCCGCGCGAGGTCGCCAAGGCGATCAGTTTCATCGCGGGCACCACCACCGCGTATCTCATCAACAGGCGTTGGACGTTCAAGGCCGAGCCGAGTCGCAAGCGTTTCGTGGCGGTTGTCGTTCTCTATGCGGTGACATTCGCGACGCAGGTCGGACTGAATGCCGCGGTGGACACGGCCTTGCCCGACCTGCCGTTCACGCTGGCCGGTCACACTTTCAAGCTGTCGATTCTGATCGCGTTCGCGGTCGCCCAGGGCACCGCGACCGTGATCAACTTCATCGTCCAGCGGGCTGTGATCTTCAAGATCCACTGACGCCGGCGGAGGGTTGCTAGGAGTCGACGAGGGCGCGGGACTCTTCTTTCGAGTGGAAGTAGTCGCCGCCCTTGGCGCGCACATTGTCGGTGCCCCACTGGCGGGACTCGCGCTGGGCGGGCACCAGGTGCGGGATGTGTTTGCGGCAGTGGATGTATGCCTCTTCGACGTCGACCACCACCCAGCGTTCGGGGATGCGCCCGCGTTCGTCGGGCGGCAGGTCGGGTACGCAACGGCGCATCAGGGTGTCGTCGACTATGCGCGCGGTGCCGTTGATGTGCAGTCCGATCAGGTCGCGCACGAAGTCGATCATCAGGATGCCGATGTGCGGGTTCTCGAGCAGATTGCCCAGCGAGGCCAGCACCCCGTTGCCGCGATACTCGGGATAGGCGAGCGTGCGATCGTCGATGACGTGCAGGAAACCGGGTTTGCCGGCGCGGAAGCTGGAATCGCATTCACCGTGTTTGTCGGCGGTGGCTATGAAAGCCATATCCATCCGGCGAATGAATTCGATCATGTGGTCGTTCAGGCGATCTCGCACTTGATCGTTGTAGAAGCGTTCCGCCCGTTCTTCGGTGCCGTAGCGCTGCTGTAGTTCGCGTTCGCCATCGCTGCCGTTTCTGATACCGGGCATCGTGCACCCCTCGGGTAGCTGAACACCAGATGGAAGAGGCTCGGCCACGAATCTCGGCCATCCGAAATGCTATACGGTTTAACTATTTTCGTGTGGCGAATGCGTGAACCGCCGCATCGTCCCAGGTAAAGGATGGTCGACTGGCGAAGGTCCAAGCTTCCCGAGCGAGGATCCTCCCGAATGAAATCTTTCACAAGGGACCTAAGTCGCTTAGCTGCGGGGATGCTGCCGAGCGGTTCGCGGCCGGGCGCGGCGAGTTCCCTAGGGGGCGGGCGTTTTTCGCAATCCTGGAAAGTCCCTTTTGCAAACTTTGTCCGGGTATTGCGGAGCGTCATCCCCCTAGCGAACGTCGATCTCTACTCACATGGGCGCGGTGATGGTGGCGAAGTATTGCACCGCCGCCAATATCGCGACCGGCGCGGTCACCAGCAGTTGCCCGGCGATGGCGCCCAATGCGCCGACGGCCATGATGCCGCCGAGGCAGCCCGCTACCGCCGCGGGCAGGAACGGGCCGAACAATCCGACGATGGTGGCCGCAGCCACGGTGGTGGCGGCGATGCCGCCGAGCACGCAGCCGACGGCCGCACCGCCGACGCCGCCGATCAGCGCGCCCATCGAAACCCCCAGGCCGACAGTGGAGACCAGTCGGTTCCAGGCGGCGGTCTCGCGCTGGTACGGCGTCTGGAATCCGGCCGAATCCTCGAAAGGCAGTGCGACAGGAGAGTAGACGGCGTGTTCGCGATCCAGCAGCGGGGTGAGGGTCGCGGTGCGATCGGAGACGGCGGCCGCGATCGGGAACGTGAAATCGTCCACCCGGAAGCTCATTTCGGCCTGCGCCAGGGTGTCGTGGCCGGGGGATTCGATGGTGAGCACCCCGTCGTCCACCCTGATCGAACCGTCGTCGATGCTGATGACGGCGCTATCGCCGAGGGTGGTCGCGGTGAAGCCGATCCCCGGCGCATCGGATGCGGCCACACCGCCGGTGTCAGCCGACGCGCCGGATGCCGGACCGGCGGCGCACCCGCCGATGGCGACCAGCACGGCGAGCACGATCACTTTGAGTCGCATGGTCTTTCCTTCAATCCAGCAGTGCGAGCTCGGCCACCACGACCCGCGCCACGGCCACCTGGCCGGCGGGGGTGAGATGCACGCCGTCGGGCTCGAACAGCCGCCGTCCGGTTGTCGGATGGGTGACGCTCAGGGTGTCGATCACCACCTCGGGTCGCATCTCGAGTACGGCCGCGGTCTCTTCGTGATCCTTTGCGCGCCAGCTGATCCGGGACGCCTGGAACGGCGGGAACTGCGCGATCAGCGACTCGTCCATATCGGTCGGGGTGAGCCAGACCCAGCGCGCCTCGGGGGCCTGCGCGCGCAGCAGTTCGAAATTGCGAGCGGTCTCCTCGGCGCTGACCACCCGCTCGCCGTCGGGGCCGAGGCGCTGGGCGTCGTTCGCGCCGAGCTGGCACAGCACCCAGTCGGGGCGCTGGAGGCGAAGCGCTCCGGAGTTCTTCAGGATCTGGGTGGTGGTCGCGCCCGCGATCGCGGTGTTGGTGAACGTGACGCGGTCATCCGGTCGCGCCGATTCCAGCAGGTGCCGCAGGATTTCGAACCACGACAACCGGTCCGCGGTGCTGCTCTCGCCGAGCGCCACCACCCGCTCGCCGGGTGCGAACGGCAGGCGGTCCACCTGTTCGGCGATCTCTGGTTCGGTGAGCAGATCGGCCGCCGCGGCGCGGGCTTGATTCTCCAGATCCTCTCGCAGGGAACGGTATTCCTCCGGCTCGAGCCCGAACAGCGCGGCGATGTGCGCCTCGTCGATCCCGTACAGGTACGGCAGTGACAGTTCGGGCTTCTGGAATCTGACCAGCTTGGCGGCGAGGTCGGGGTTCATGGCTACTCCTGGATAGGTGTTGGGGCGGAGACGTATACGCGCCAGGGGAATTACGCGCGCGGCAGGCGGAAGCCGGCGACGATCAGCCACGCCATTCCGGTGAACCGGGCGATGGGCAGCAGGAACGCGGCGGTGGTGAAGGTGAGCGAGACGGTGGTCAGCATGGCGATGAACGCGATGCCCAGGCCGATGCGGAACAGCCACGGCCCGAACATGTTCCGGGCCTGCGCCGCGAGTGCGATGCCCGCGATGAGCAGGCCGGTGGTCATCACGTTGGCGGGGCCGCCGAGCAGAAAGGCGAGGGTGTGCAGGGCGCGTACCGTGCTCGGATCTTCGGTCACCTCCGGCACCGTCAGTACCCAGCTGACCACCCCCGAGCCGAGCAGGAACACCGTCGCGAGCGCGCCGCCGAGCGCGGTGAGCGCGGTGCCGAAGTCGTCGCCGAACTTGCGCAGTCGTGAGCCGGCGGTCGCGGCGTAGAGGGCGAGGGGGATGGCGGCGGCGTATTGCAGCACCGCGCCGGTGCGGACGGCCGAGGGGTGGTCGCGGAAGTAGGCGAGGGCGTCCCGGGCCTCCCCGAACGGTGACGGAAACGGGCTTCCGCCCGCACGGACGGTGCTGATGAGCAGCCCCGCCACGAACAGCCCGGCCGCCGCGGCGCCGAGTGCGCCGAGCGGGGGTTCGAAGGGGCGGGTGGGGCGTTCGATCGGGTATGCGGCTGCGATGGCCATGGCAATCCATTCTCAGAAGTGAATCATTCTGTTGGGTGAACGATTTCCTGCTGTGTACGATAACCCCGTGACCGATGCCGAGCAAGAGGGTGAATCGCAGCCGCCCCCGCGGCGGCCGAGCTGGCTGCCGCCGGCGGATCCGAACGCGCCGCGACCGCAGCGCCCCATGCGCGCGGCGGGGTTCCAGCTGGCCCAGCTCGGTGGGCTCGCGAGTCAGCGGTTCGCCGAGCGGGTCGCCGAAATCGGGCTCACGCCACCGGAAGTCGGCATCCTGCGGATGATCGCGAGCGAACCGGGGCGCAGTCAGCGCTCACTCGCCGCCGAACTCGGGGTGGTGCCGAGCCGGGTGGTGGCGCTCATCGATCCGCTGGACAAGAAGGGCCTGATCGAACGCCGCCGCAGTGTGACCGATCGCCGCAATCACGAACTGCATCTGACGGTCGAAGGTGGCAAGCAGCTGGGCCGTCTCGCCCAGGTGGCCTTGGCCCACGAAGCCGATCTCTTCGCCGTCCTGACCGACACCGAATACGACCAGTTCGCTGCCTTGCTCGCCAAATTGGCTGCGGCGCAGCAGCTCACGCCGGGAGTGCACCCGGGGTACCAATCGCTCCCGTAGGAGCGAACGAGATCAGTGTGGTTGCGTCGCCTGGGTTAGCGGGCTTTGTGGGTTAGGCGGGGGTGGTCGAGGATGATGATTGTGCCTCGGCCTAGGTGGACTATGCCCTGGTTTTCGAGGTCGCGTAGGACTTTGTTGGCGGTGGCTCGGGTGGTGCCCGCCATCGAGGCTAGGTCTTCTTGGGTCAGGCGAATTTCTGGTGGGGCGCTGTTGGGTTCGCGGTAGACGGTGGCCAGGTGGGCTAGGCGGCGGAGGACTCGGGTTTCTACGGGGAGGTAGAGGGCTTCCAGGACCGCGGCGGAGAGGCGGCGGACCTGGGCGGCCAGGGAGGTGGTGAGGAAGCGCTCCACCTGGGGGTGGTCGGCTCTCAGGCGCTCCAGTTGGGTGCGGTTGAGGGTGAGGGTTTCGGCGTCGGTGACCGCGACGATGGTGGCGGTGCGGCGGGCGTCGGGGCTGAGCAGTGCTTGTTCGCCGAACATTTCGCCGGGGCCGAGGATCGTCAGGGTGGCGGTGTGGCCGAGGGGAGTGGTCACTCGGACTACCAGGCGGCCGGACATGATCAGGTGGACGCAGTCGCCGGGGTCGCCTTCGTGGCAGACGATGTCGCGGCGGCGGAACTTCCTGGGGGTGCAGGCGGCGATGAACTGGCGCTGTTCGGGGGGTGAAAGGCCGTCCAGCAGTTCGAATTCCATCATGGCGGTCCTCCCGTCACCGCAGAGCCGTCAGCCGGTACACGGTGACCGGGCGGCTCTTGCCCTTGATATCGAAGTCGCCGAGGTTCTCGACCTCGGCGTGGGGTCCCAGTCGCTGCCGGGTGAGCGGGCCCACCACCACGGTGCCCGGTTCGGCCAGTCCCTCGAGCCGGGCCGCCAGGTTGGTGGTGTCACCGATCGCGGTGAAGTTGCGCATTTCCCGGGCGCCGACATTGCCGACGATGGCGGGGCCGGTGTTGACGCCTACCCGGAACATCGGCCAGTCGCCGTGCGCGGTTTCGCGGACCGCCGCGGTCGCGCGTTGCAGGGCGAGTCCGGCGCGCGCCGCTCGCAGGGCGTGATCATGTTGGCGCACCGGCGCATTGAAGATCGCCATCACCGCGTCGCCGACGAACTGCACCACGGTTCCGCCCTCGGCGAGGATCTCCGGGACGATCGCGCCGTAATAGGTGTTCAGCATGCGCATGACCTGTGCCGGGCCCGCCTTCTCCGCGAACGGCGTGTATCCGCGCAGATCCGCCATCAGCACGCTGACCTCGTGCACCTCGCCGCCCAGCCCGGCTTGCGACGGGTCGGCCAGCAGCGTGGTCGCCACCTGCGGGGACATGTAGGAGCGGAACAACCCGTCCAGCTGCTGGTACAGCCGGGCGTTCTCCAGCACGACCGACGCCTGCGCCGCGAACGAGCGCGCCACCGCGTGCTCGGCGGGGGTCAGCAGGCCGGGGCGGACGAGTTCCAGGACCCCGGATTGAATTCCCTTGACCAGCAAGGGGAATGCGAAAGCGGCCGCATCGGGCGGGCCGCCGTCGGCGAAGACCAGGTGTCCGCCGCGCATGATGCCGATGCGGACTCGATCGCGGTCGAAAGCCGAGCCCGCCAGCTGCTGGATCTCGGTGAGGAGCTGGTTCTCACCGCGAATCACGTTGGCGCGCTCGCCCACCGCGACGAGCGCGCCCAGCCGGCGGACCTGTTCGCGTTCGTTGCCGAGCGCTTGCGCGGCCTGTTGCAATACCGCGACCTGGCGTTCGGTGAGGCCGAAGCGGCGGGCCAGGTGCTGGGCGGCCGCGCCCAGCGGATCACCGGGGGCGATGCCGCCGGTGGCGCGCTGGTCGAGCGCGGAGACCATCTCCTCCAGAGCGCGGGCGTAATCACGCTGGATGGCGGCGAGGGTGCTGCGCTGGGTGATGCTGTCGAACAGGCCGCGGGTGGAGCCCTCGCGGCGGAAGCTCAGGTGGGCGCTGACCGCGATCAGGATGAACGCGACGCCCAGCAGCACATGCCACTCCCACCAGGAGACGCGCCAGCTGCGGCCGAAGCCGACGGCGAAGAGGGCCTCGGCGAGCAGGATGAACGCGGTCAGCACCGAGAGCAGGACGGTCGCGCGATTGCGCAGGTAGATCCAGATGTAGCAGGCCGCGGCCACCAGGTAGCAGGCCGCGCCGACGAAAGCCGCTGCGATCAAAGGACCTTGGGCTTCGGAGGGGTCGGGGACGGCGTCGAAGGGCGGGACGCGGGTGAGCGAGAGCAGCGCCCAGCCCGCCATCAGGGTGAGGGGCAGGGCGGCAAGGATTTCGGTGAAACGGTGCGCCCGCGCGGTGGGCCCGTACTCCACCACCGAAGCCAATGCCGCCAGCCCGCCCAGCACCATACCGACCGGAACCGCGACAGTGAAGCCCACATTCGGGGTCGACAGGATGACGCCGGGGGTGGCGAGGGCGTGCAGGCCGAGGAAACCGGCGTTCAACTGGAACACCAGCGAAACCAGGATCAACCGCATATCGCGATGCGCTCGCGCCGCCCGCAACAGCAGGATGCCGAGCGCCAGCGCCACCGCGGCCGCCCCGAGAATCAACCAGAAATGCAGGCCCCGATGCTGGAACTCGTGGTCCAGCTCCGGATGCGAAACCAGCAGCCACAGCCCCGCCGCGGGCAGTGCGACATGCACCGCCCACAGCGCGACCCGAATCATCGACATGCGATCGTCTCCCCCGGAACCGGGTGGCTCAGGCGGGCGAAAGCGTCACCGGCACGCCGTTGAACACGGCATTCCCGGACGGCGCGTCCACCAGCGAATCATCGGTCAGCACATTGGCGTTCACCCCGGCATGGGCCCGCGCCACCTGCTGCGTACTGTCACCGTGCCCCCACCCGTGCGGCAGGCTCACCACCCCCGGCATGATGTCCGCCGTCGCCTCCACCTCCACGGTCACCGTCCCGGCGGCGGACTTCACCACCGCCACCCCGTTCAACCCCAGCCGCAGCACATCCTCGGGGTTGACATGCAGGGTGCATCGATTCGACCCGCCCACCAGCGGCGGCACATTGTGCAACCAGCTGTTGTTGGACCGCAGCTGCCGCCGCCCCACCAAAACCATCTCCGGAGCCTCCACCGCCAGCCGATCCCGCAGCCGCGCAACATCATCCAGCAACTGCGGCGGAGCCAGCTCCACCTGCCGCGACGCCGTCAACAATACGCCCGGCAACCGCGACCGCAACGGCCCCAGATCCACCCCGTGCGGATTGTCCAGCAGCACTTGCAAGTTCAGTCCGCCCGGTGGCGGAACGCTCCCCGCCGATCCGGTGTCGCCGGTCGCCCTCCCGAGGTGCGGGCCCTCGGCCGCCGCGTCGGTCGCAGTTCCCGTGGTGCCGTGGGTTTGGGTCGCGGTCGGTGTGGCGGGCGCTCCGGCGGCCCATTCCCCGTAGGGGCCGAGGCGCAGCATCAGGTCGATGCGCTGCTCGGTGGTGTTGTCGCCCAGCAGTTCCGCGCGGCGGTGGGCCATTCCGGCCTTGTGCAGCGTGCCGGCGATCACGATCTCGTCCACCATGGTGAGCGGGTCCAGGCCCTCCTGGGGTTCCTGGCCGGAGACGGCGAGGGCGAGGCGGGCGATCACTTCGGCTTCGGAGAGCTCGCCGTCGGCCAGCGGGACCAGCGGGCGCGAGTAGCGGGCGTAGTTGTGGACGGCGAAGTTCAACAGGGCGAAGTCGTAGTGCGGGGCCTGGGTGATGCGGGGCGGGGGCAGGATCACGTCGGCGTGGCGGGTGGTCTCGTTGAGGTAGCGGTCGACGCTGACCATGAACTCGAGATCGGCGAAGGCCGTGTCCAGCCGCGCGCTGCTGGGGGCGGACAGCACCGGGTTGCCCGCCACGGTGACCATCGCACGGATCCGGCCCGCGCCCGGGGTGAGGATCTCGTCGGCGAGGGTGGCGACCGGGAATTCGCCCATGGCTTCGGGGAGTTCGCGGACCCGGCTGGTCCAGCGGGCGGTGCGGAACGGGCGGGTGCGCACGATGCCGAGGGCCGCGCCGGTGGGGAACATGGCGCCGCCGGGGGAGTCCAGATTGCCGGTGAGCACGTTGACGACATCGACCAGCCATTGCGCGACCGTGCCGAATTCGGCGGTGCAGGTGCCGATCCGGGCGTAGACGGCGGCGGTCGGTGCGGCGGCCAGTTCGCGGGCCAGGCGGATCACGGTCTCGGCGGGTACGCCGGTGCGCTCGGCCACCACCTCCGGGGTGAAAGGCGCTGCGGCGGCGCGTACTTCGTCGAGGCCGGAGACTGCGATACGCACGGTCGTCAGGTTCTCGGCGAAGAGCGTGTGCACGATGCCGAACAGCAGGTAGGCGTCACTGCCGGGGCGGATGAACAGGTGTTCGTCGGCGAGTTTGGCGGTGCGGGTGCGGCGCGGGTCCACCACCACGAACCGGCCGCCGCGTTGCTTCAGCGCCTTCAATCGTCCCGGGAAATCCGGTGCGGTACACAGCGATCCATTGGATTCGAGCGGGTTCGCGCCCAGCATGAGCAGGTAGTCGGTGCGATCCAGATCGGGTACCGCGACGGTGAGCGGATCGCCGAACATGAGCCCGCTGGCGACCTGCTTCGGCATCTGGTCCGCGGTGCTGGCGGAGAACAGGTTTCGCGTCGCCAGCGCGCGGATGAGCAGCGGCACGTACAGCGCCCCCGCGACCGTGTGCGCGTTCGGATTGCCCAGGTACAGCCCCACGGCCTGATTCCCGTACTCCGCGCTCACCTGCGGCAGCCGCTCGCGGATCACCCCGAACGCCTCGTCCCAGCTCGCCGCGCGCCAGGTATCGGTGGCGCGATCGCGAATCATGGGTGCGGTCAAACGATCCGGGTCCTCGTCCAGGTGGCCGAGGGTGGCTCCTTTCGGGCAGATGAACCCCCGGCTGAACGGATCGGCGTGGTCGCCGCGTATGGACCGGATGTGATCGTCGGCGTCCAGGGTGAGTTCGAGCCCGCACACCGCCTCACACAGCGGGCAGGTGCGCAGCAGGTTCCGGCTGCTGTCCGTGGCATGGGTCATAACCAATGATCGCGCGTCGGCCCCGGAGGTGAAACACTTCCGCATCAATGCCCCGAATGTCGGTGCGCTGACACTTCCCGCGTGCCGGCGCGGACAGACCCGCGCCGCCCCCGCGACCAGGCTTGCCGTATGCGGTTTCTGGAACGGACACAAGCACTCGAGGCGCTGCGGACGGCCTGGGCGGACGTCGCGGCGGGCACCTCATCGGTGGTCGCGCTGACCATCGGCGGCGAACCGGGATTGTTCGTGCGGGTCGCCGCGCCCGGCCCGGACGGCGATCCGGCCCGCGCGCTGCCCGAACTCACCGGACGCCAGCAGGACGTACTGGATCTGGTCTGCGCGGGCCTGACCAATGCCGAGATCGCCGAGTACCTGGTGCTGTCGGTGCGGACGGTGGACCACCACGTCTCGGCCGTGCTGCGCAAGCTCGGCGTCGCCAACCGCCGCGCGGCGCGGGCGCAGGTGCTGGGCCGGAATCCGGGGCTGCCCGCGCACGCCCCGAGACGGACCGTGGCGCAGCCGCATTCGCGCGCGCTGCGGGTACTGCGCAGCGCGTAATGGAACTACGTTCCGAATTCATGCGTTTCAGCAATTAATTCGCAACGTTTACCACCGGATACGACAAAACCGCGGGTGCCGGGGAGCACTCGCGGTTTTTCGCGTTATTCAGAGCTGGAGATCAGGAAGCGATACGAGCCGCCTGCGGAGCGCCCTTGGCCGCGGCGCGAACGGCGGCGGCGATGGCCACCACCGGAGGCACCCAGCGCGCCTCGTGCGGGGCGACGCCCCAGCAGGCCGCGCCGGCGGCCGAAATCTGAGTCGGCGGCAGCGGGATGCCCGCGCCGTCGGTGTGCACAACAGCTCCTGCGGCGCGCAGCGCCTCGATCGCCATGGCGGCCTTGGCCAGGCCGGTCACCAGGTGAATCTCGCGGCGCTCGGCGCCCGGAATCTCGATGATCGGACCGGTGAGGTCGTTGGCCCGCAGGAACCGACGGATGAAAGCGGCGGTGTCGCCGGTGACCTCGATACCCGAGATCTGCTCGTCGGTGATCAGGCAGATGCCGTTGGCGGTTTCGTTGACCGTCCAGCCGCGCTGGATGTACTCCTGCGCAGATTCCTTGACGGTTGACGAAAGCGTCGTACGCACTGGTTTCTCCATTCCCCGGTAGATCTTTGTCCTGCTCTGTGCGGGGTATCGCAACCAGACGTTCGGAGCGTTACACGTTCTTTTTCGATCGGGTCTGGTTTCGGCTCCTGTCGAGACGTCTTGCGGCGAATGAGACCGGTTCGTGCTCGTGTCACATTTGCGACGAGATCGCTGTGCGGCGGTCACTGCCTGCGATAACGCGCGCCCGCACGGACGCGACGCGGGCGGCGGGCCCGCGCGCGGTTCGACCGCCGGAAACCGGGAAGTGTTCTAGAACACACCGCGCCACTCTGCCGCCGTGCGGCGGAACCGGTGAGACTGCACACGGCCGAAAAGGTCTGTGGGAGAGGAGTGCGTCGGCATGACCGACCAATCGGGTGGGAACACAGCGGAACTCGGGGAGTTCGAGGAGTTCGAGGCCGAGGGACGGTGGGCCGCCTTCAAGGAATCCGCCGCCCGGCGCATGTCCCGGCGGGCCGCCGAAGAGGGTGAGGAACCCGAGACGCCCGTCGAACCCTTCGCCAGCCCAAGCGCTTTCGGCTCCTGGAGCGTGGACGCCGCCCGGGCGCTGCTGGATGTGCAGTTCCACCGCTCGGCCACCCGCACCCTGCTCCCGCTGGCCTATCTGCTGGGCCTGTCAGGCGCTTTCGCCATCCCGATCACGGGAACCGTACTGCTGTGGCGGGTTTCGGCCGTGCTGGGCATCGCTTTCGCGGTGATCTTCGCGATTCCGCTGGGCCTGACCATCGCCGCGGTGGTGCGCCTGCTGCTGGAGTTCGTGCTGAACGCGTCCCGGCTGGCGGGACGGGTGGAGCACATCGCGGATATGGCCGACGATCTGTTCCAGGCGCTCTCGGATGTGGCGGAACCGGTCAACCAGCTGTCGAAAGATGTTCAGGCGGTGCAGTTCTGGCGCTTCCGCCGCCGGTCGTCCGGGAAATAACCGCTGGAAATCGGGCATCATATCCGGCCTTTTGCTTCGCGCGTGCATGGATCGCTGAGTTCTCCTGTGCAACAATGCGAATCGCACACTGGTATCAGGGGGATTGATGGCACTACCGCAGGGGATAACCGGATCCACCATGCCGCGGCGGCAGCTCGGCAGACAGCTGCGTGACCTGCGCAATCGCGCACGCATGACCACGCGCGTGGCCGCTCAGCGGCTGGAATGGTCCGAGGCCAAGATCTGGCGCATCGAGACCGGGCAGACCTCACTACGCAGCCTGGACGTCGAGGCCATGTGCCGGATCTACGGCGCTCCGGAGGATGCCATCGCCCCGCTCACGGCCCTGGCCCGGGAGACCAAGGCGCGCGGCTGGTGGACCGAGTTCAGTGATGTCATCGACGAGGGGTACGAGGTCTACATCGGTCTCGAGGAGGCCGCGGCGCGGCTCACCACCTACGAGAACGAGCTGATTCCCGGGCTTTTGCAGACCGAGGGGTACATGCGGGCGGTGCTGGCGGGCGCGTATCCGGGCATCACCGCCGAGCAGATGGATCGCCGGGTGCGGGTGCGCACCGCGCGCCAGGCCCTGCTGTCCCGGCCGGATTCACCGCTCCAGGTGGATGTGGTGATCTCCGAGGCGGTGCTGTGGCATCGCATCGGCGGCGACGAGGTCATCGTCGGTCAGCTGGAGCGGCTGCGCCGCCTCGGCGAGCTGCCGAATGTGCGCCTGCGCATCGTCCCGGCGGATTGCGGCTATCACCACGGCATGGATGCCGGACGCTTCGTGCTGCTCGAATTCCCCAGTGCCGCAAATGAACCCACCGAACCGCCGGTGGTGTACGTGGAGTCGCTGACGGGGTCGTCGTACCTCGACAAGGAACATGATGTCGAGCGCTACAAGGAAGCCTTCGCCGCGGTCACCTCGATCGCCGTGGACGCACTTCCCATGATCGAAACCATGCGCGCTTCGGTGTAACCCACCTCGTCATTCCGGCGTGCCTTTGGCCGGAATCCGCACGCTCACTGTGGATCCCGGCCAGAAACATGCCGGGATGACGGGCGGGTCAGTGCAATACCTGCTCCAGCACCGCCCGATGCGTCGGCACGGCCTGGCTGTGCAGCTCACGCCCCTTTTCGGTGAGGCAGACGAAGATCGCCCGCCGATCCTCGGTACACAGCGAACGCGCGACCAGCCCGTCCTTCTCCAGGCGGGCGACCGCCCGCGACAGCGCACTCTGACTCAAGTGGATGTCGGCGGCGAGATCGCTCATCTTGTAGTTCTCCCCGCCGGCATCGATGAGCCGGTCCAGGGTCTCGAATTCACTGAGCCCGAGGTTGTGGCGGCCTTGCAGTTCTTTTTCGAGAGCGCACGAGGTCGTCGCGTGCCGGGCGAGCAGATCGCGCCACTCGGCGACCAAGCCAGTGGGTTGCGTGAAATCCACGGACGAGGCGACAGCGCTCCCCCTCTCGGCGCTTGCTGTCGACTTCGGCATGGCCGCCATCTTAGTGCGCGCAAGCAAACCATGCAACCGCATTAAATGCTTGTGCATTTGATGCGCGTGCATGTACTGTCCACTCTCGTGACTTCGACCGAAACCTTCCGCCCTTCAGCGGTCGCCGCTGACTCCTCGCAGTGGCCGATTCGGCTCTGGGGCATGCTCATCACCCTCTGCATCGTGCTGTTCCTGGACGGCCTCGACGTGTCGATGATCGGTGTCGCCCTCCCCTCCATCGGTACCGAACTGAACCTCGAGACCTCCACCCTTCAGTGGCTGGTCAGCGGATACGTCCTCGGCTACGGCGGCCTGCTGCTGCTGGGCGGGCGCACCGCGGACCTGCTGGGCCGGCGCAAGGTCTTCCTGATCGCCCTCGCGGTCTTCGCGATCGCTTCCCTCGCGGGCGCCCTGGTTAGCTCGGGCCCGCTGCTCATCCTGACCCGCTTCATCAAGGGCCTGGCCGCCGCGTTCACCGCGCCGACCGGTCTGTCGATCATCACCACCAACTTCCCCGAGGGCCCGGCCCGCAACAAGGCGCTCTCCATCTACACCGTGTTCGGTGCGGGCGGTTACTCCATGGGCCTGCTCTTCGGCGGCTTGATGACCGGTCTCGGCTGGCGCTGGACCTTCCTGCTGCCCGTCCCGATCGCCATCGCCGCGCTGATCGCCGCATTCCAGCTGGTGCCCAAGGACAAGCCCGCCGAGGAGGGCGGCCACGATCTGTTCGGCGCGCTGCTCTCCACCGCCGGCATGCTGCTGCTGGTCTACACCGTGGTCTCGGCCCCGGAAGCCGGCTGGGCCTCGGCCCGCACCATCGGTTCCTTCGTCGCCGTGGTGGTGCTCTTCGCCGCCTTCGTCTACGTGGAGAACAAGGTCAAGTACCCGCTGGTCCGCCTGAGCATCCTGAAGAAGGGCTCGCTGGTCCGCGCCAGCCTGGCCATCATCGCGGTCGGCGGTTCGTACTTCTCCTGGCAGTTCATCACCACCCTGTACCTCCAGGACACCCTGGGCTGGTCGCCGCTGAAGCTGGCCCTCGCCCTGCTGCCGGTCGGCCTGCTGGTGGTCGCCTCCGCCTTCGTCAGCGACAAGCTGGTCGATCGCTTCGGCACCGGGCCGATCATCGCCGTCACGCTGGTGGTGATGGCGGTGGGTTACCTGCTGTACCTGCGCCTGGACACCGCGCCGGCCTACCTGACCATGCTGCTGCCCGCGGTGCTGCTGGTCGGTATCGGCTGGGTCGGCTTCCCGGCCATCAATATTCAGGCCACCAGCGGTATCGAGGACGACGAGCAGGGTCTGGCGGCCGGCGTGCTGCAAACCGCCATGCAGGTCGGCGCGGCCATCGTGCTGGCGGTGACCACGGCCATCGTGACCTCCGGCGCGCACACCGACCGGAGCCCGCAGGCCATGCTCGACACCTACAAGCCGGGCCTGGAATTCGCCGCCGGGGTGGCTATCGTGGGAGCCCTGGTCGCCCTCTCGGTCTACCTGCCCAAGCGGCGGGTCAAGGCCGCGGAGTCGGCCGAGGATCGCGAATTGGAGCTCGTCGGCTGATCCGCAGCAGCCGATGAAAGCAGGGCCCGGGGACACTGTCCCCGGGCCCTCGGCTTTTCCGGAATCAGCGACGCAGCGACGAGAGGCCCGGCGCGGCAGCGTCTTTCGCGGAGCGGATGAACTCCAGCGGTTCACCGTTGCGCCCCGCCGTCGGCCATTCGATGGCCAGCTCCGGATCGAAAGCATCCAGGTCCCGGTCGAATTCGGGGGCGTACTCCAGCGAGCAGAGATAGTTGACGGTGGAGTCGTCCTCCAGCGACAACAACGCGTGCCCGAGCCCCTCGGCCAGGAAGACCGACTTGCGCTCCACATCGTCGATCACGACGGCGTCCCATTTGCCGAAGGTGGGGGAGCCGGGCCGCAGATCCACCACCACGTCCAGGAACGCCCCGCGCACGCAGGTCACGTACTTCGCCTGTCCCGGCGGATCTTCCGTGTAATGGATCCCGCGCAGCACGCCCGCCGCCGAGGTGGAGATATTGACCTGCATCAGATCGAACGGCCGTCCCACCGCCTTCTCGAATTCCGATGCCTTGAACGCCTCGGTGAAAACCCCGCGCTCGTCACCGTGCAGGCGCGGCGTGAACTCCCACGCCCCCGGTATGCCCAGTTCGCGAATCCGCATCTCTACTCCCACGCCCGTCCGTGATCGAGCAGGCTGTACAGGTATTTCCCATAACCGGAGCGCAGTAGCGGTTCGGCCAGCCGGCGCAGCTGTTCGTCGTCGATGAAGCCCAGCCGCCAGGCCACTTCCTCGGGCACGCCGATCTTCAACCCCTGCCGCTCCTCGATGGTGCGTACGTAATTGGCGGCGTCGAGCAGCGAATCGAAGGTGCCGGTGTCGAGCCAGGCGGTGCCGCGCGCCAGCACGTCCACCTGCAACCGGCCCTGCTCCAGATAGGTCCGGTTGATATCGGTGATCTCGTATTCGCCGCGGTCCGAAGGCTTCAGGTCGCGGGCGATGGCCAGTACGTCGTTGTCGTAGAAGTACAGCCCCGGAATGGCGTAGTTGGAGCGCGGCCGGACCGGCTTCTCCTCGATGGAGATGGCCTTGCCGTCGGCGAATTCCACCACGCCGTAGGAGGTCGGGTCCGACACCCGGTAGGCGAAGACCGCGCCGCCGTCGATGTCATGGAAGCGATTGAGCCGCATGCCCAGTCCGGGCCCGTGGAAGATGTTGTCGCCCAGCACGAGTGCCGCGGAGTCGGTGCCGATATGGTCCGCGCCGAGCACGAACGCGCGCGCCAGTCCGTCGGGTTCGGGCTGCACCACATAGGAGATGGAGAGCCCGAACTGGCTGCCGTCGCCCAGCAGGCGGGTGAAGGCGTCGCTGTCCTCGGGGGTGGTGATGACCAGGATGTCCCGGATTCCCGCCAGCATCAGCGTGGACAGGGGGTAGTAGACCATCGGCTTGTCGTAGACCGGGACCAGCTGCTTGCTCACTCCGCGCGTGATCGGATGCAGCCGCGAGCCCGTGCCACCGGCCAGGATGATTCCGCGCATGTCACGAGAGTCTGCCAGTTCGGTTCCGAGCGTGACGGGTCAGGTTCCGAGTCGACGCCGAATCGGTCACGCCGGTTTGCCGCTATGCCGAATGGTCCATAAGTGTTGCGTAGGTCACGTTCTCATGGTGTTCTGAAATGACGCTATGTGAGATGTCAGCGCCGACTCTCTTGCGCCGAGGTCGCAGCCGTGTGCTCCGCTCCCCGGAACGAACGGCTCGGCGCGCCAACAACGAGGTAGGTGCGCGATGACCCACGACACTCCGGTCGCGAATCCAGATCGAATCAGCGCCGCGGCGCGGGCCCTTGCGATGGCCTGCCGCACCATGATCCGGCCCGCCGGCGAATTGGTGCCCGTCACCGCGGGATCCATGCCCATCGCCCAGGCGGTGATCAACAATCTCGCCAAGATGCGCCCCGCGCCCCGGGGCGTGGAACGGGAACAGGTGCGGCTCAACGGCTTCCGGATGGAGATCGTGCGGCCCGCCGGTGCGCGTAAGTCACTGCGCGACGGCGCGATCATGTACATGCACGGCGGCGGATTCTTCCTGTGCGGCCTGGACACCCATCGCCCCGTGGTGGCGGCACTGGCCCGGCGCACCGGATTGCCGGTGGTGAGCATCGAATACCGCCAGCTCCCGCAGACCGATATCGCGGGCTCGGTCAGCGATTGCCTGACCGCCTACAAATGGCTGCTGGCACACGGTGTTCCAGCCGGGCGCATCGTCTTCGCCGGTGATTCGGCGGGCGGTTACATGACCTTCGCGACCGCCCTGCGCGCCCGGGACGCGGGGCTGCCGGTGCCCGCCGGGCTGGTCGGGCTGTGTCCCGCACTGGATCTCGACTGCACCGAGAAGCGCGCCCACCGCAACTATCGGCGCGATTCCCTGATTCCGCTCTCCGCGCTGGAGGCGGTCGTCGCGATCGGCGCGGCCCGGGACGGCTACCTGGATCCGCGGCTGTCTCCGGTCAACAACGTGCTGGCGGGCATGCCCCCGGCGCTGCTCATCGTCGCCGAAGACGAGGTGCTGCGCCGCGACAGCGAGATCATGGCCCAGCGGCTCGCCGAATCCGGCGTCCCCGCGACCCTGGAGGTCTGGCGGGGCCAGGTGCACGCCTTCATGGCCATCTTCCCGAACATGCCCGAAAGCCGCGCCGCCCTCGCACACGTGGCCCAATTCGTGCGCGCCCGAATCGAATCCGACTACATCGCGAGAACCGCGTGATGCCCGTCCGCGGGGGTGGGGGCGCAGCCCCCACGACCTGACGTCAGGCGGGTCCGTCTGAATCCGTTCGGCGGAGTCGGCTGCAAAAAGCGAATCCCCCACCCGGGTGGTCCGGGTGGGGGATTCGTTGTGCGCCGGATGAATTACTTGGGCGCGGTGAAGGGCTGGTTGATCGTGGTGAAGTACTGCACGGCGGCGGCGATCGCGACCGGAGCGGTCACGAAGATCTGACCGGCCAGCACACCCAGGAAGCCGACGGCGGCGGCACCGGCGATGCAACCACCCAGCGGGCCCAGGCCGAACAGGGTGGCCAGCGCGCCGGTGGCGACGACGCCGAGGGCCGCACCCGCGACACAGCCGAGGGCCGCGCCACCGATACCACCGACCAGGGTGCCGATGGTGGCGCCCATGGAGATGGTGTCCTTCAGGCGGTTCCAGGCGGCCTGCTCACGGTCGTACTCGGACTTCCAGGGAGCCTGGTTCTCGTACGGCAGGGCGACGGGCTTGTAGACGGCGTGCGCCTCGTCGTACTGCGGGGTCAGGGTGGCGGTGTTGCCCGCGATGTCGGCGGCGATCGGGAACTCGAAGTCGTCGACGCGGAACTTCAGTTCGGTGCCGGCGACGGTCGCGCCGTTGGCAGCCTGGATCTTGAAGGTGCCGTTGTCGTTGACCAGCGAGCCGACGTCGGTGCGGATGACGACGGTGCCGTTCTCGGTCTGGGTGGCGGCGTAGTTGACCACGCCGTTGTCTGCCGCGGCGGGGGCCGCGTTCACGGTGCCGGCGGTGACGCCCATGGCAGCGATCAGCAGCGCCGAGGTGGCGGCGAATTTCCTCATCAGCATTTGGTGAAACCTCATCGGAAGAGCTCGGGGGGACATGAGGAATCGAAATGGAGATCAGCTAACGCTCGGTGAACCGACTGTGACCGTTAGTTCAAATTCCGTTCACCATCGTGATCACGCGCTCGGGGAGGCTCCGGAAATGCGCTGCGTGCGTATGGTTTTCAAGGATGACAGGTATCCACCGATGCGTTACCGATCGGTCTCTTTGTGAGGAAGGTCACACGGCTTGCTTGGAAAGTCTCAGGAATTTCCCGATGAAAGTCTCAGCGTCTCGGCGTAATTGCGACATTTGGGATGCCGCCGCTGTTTCGGTGCGGATATTTTGTTTCCTTCTCGTGTCCGATTCCGCTCACTCCGAACCGGCAACCGGTGTAATGCCCGCAACCTATCCGACCCTGCGGCCGGTCGCCGCCCGCGCCGCGTAGGGTTTCGGTGTGCGACTGCTCGTAACCGGAGGCGCCGGATTCATCGGCGCGAACTTCGTTCACCAGACCGTGAACCGCCGACCCGGCGTGCACGTGACCGTGCTCGACAAACTCACCTATGCCGGCAATCGAGACTCGCTGGCCCCCATCGCGGATCGAATCGAGTTCGTGCACGGCGACATCGCCGATACCGCGCTGGTGGATCGCCTGGTGGGCGGCGTGGACGCGGTGGTGCATTTCGCCGCCGAATCCCACAACGACAATTCGCTCGCCGATCCGTGGCCGTTCATCCAGACCAATATCGTCGGCACCTATTCGCTGCTACAGGCGGTGCGCCGCCATCAGGTGCGCTATCACCACATCTCCACCGACGAGGTCTACGGCGATCTGGAACTCGACGATCCGGCGTCGTTCACCGAGGTCACGCCCTACAACCCGTCCAGCCCGTATTCGGCCTCGAAAGCCTCGAGCGACATGCTGGTGCGTTCCTGGGTCCGCTCTTTCGGCGTGCGCGCGACAATCTCCAACTGCTCCAACAACTATGGCCCATACCAGCATGTGGAGAAATTCATCCCACGTCAGATCACCAATCTGATCGACGGAATCCGCCCCCGCCTCTACGGCGCCGGACATCAGGTCCGCGACTGGATTCACGTGGACGACCACAACAGCGCGGTATGGGAAATCCTGGAGCGCGGCCGAATCGGCCAGACCTACCTGATCGGCGCCGACGGCGAACGCGACAACAAGTCCGTCGTGCAGCTGATCCTGGAAGCCTTCGGCCGCAGCCCCGACGACTTCGACCACGTCACCGACCGCCCCGGCCACGACCTGCGCTACGCCATCGACTCGACGCTGCTGCGCACCGAACTCGGCTGGGAACCGGAGTACCGCGACTTCCGCAAGGGCCTGGACACCACCGTCGAGTGGTACCGGAACAACGAATCCTGGTGGCGCCCACAGAAAGCCGCCACCGAGAACGCCTACGCGGCCGCCGGCGAGAAAGTCCTCTAGTCCCGGCACCAATCCGCGCGATACTCCGACCAGTCCCGGGGCGTGGCGGCGAAGTCGACATACAGGGCGACTCCGAACGATTCCCGTCCCGGGGCCTCCCGCCCCGAACCCAGCCGCACGCCGCGTATTGCGGCGGATACGGTTTCGGCCGCCGCGCGATGGCCGATATCGTCGGTATGGAATGCGGGCAGCCCCATCAGGAGATCCACGTTCTCGGGCGTGACCTGAAGCGCGAGTTCGGTCTGCTGCGCGACATAGCCGCCGTAAAGGGCGGGCGTAGGCATAGCGGTGTCGTATGACATCACCGCGATCTGATCCACCGACCGCGCGACCTCGGCGAAATAGCTTTGCGACCACCACTTTCCGTGGTCCGCCACCGCCGATCCGACCGAATGCAGACCCGGCAGCGGATCGATGACGGGAGCCGATACCGAGAGCAGCCGCTGCCGTTTCGATGTCAGGTCATGAGTTTGCGCGAGCATGGTCACGAACCCGTCCGAACCCGAGCGCACCGGCTCCAGATCGAAATGGATTCCGTCGAACCCGAGTTCGAGCATCTGTGCCGCCGAATCCATTACCCGATGCCGGACGCGTGCGTCATCCAGATCGAGTCCTTCCATTTCGGGTCGTACCAGATCGCCCAGCCAGGACTGCACCCGAATTCCCGGCAGCAGGCGATGTGCGGTGTCTATCAACCATTTGCCCTGTGGATAAAGCGCGCTGGGCAAAGAGCCGTCGTGTTCGAGAGGGCCCGTGTGCACGTACAGGTCCTTGATTCCGGTGCCGGAGAGCAGTTTTCCCAGCTCGATCAGGTCGGCCTCGGATTTGCGTCCGTCCACCCAGGCATGCCCGAGCCAGACCGCGTCCCGTCCGCGCGTGCGGGCGTCGTCGCGTAGGTCGCCGGAATACTCGAGGCGCAGGAAAAATGCCGCGCCCGCGATCGGGATCAGCATTACGCAGAGCAGTATCGCGGCAACGAATCCCGCGCGTCGCCCGCGCGACCACGAACGCCATTTCGCACCCATCGCCGACATGGTAGCGATGGGTGCGACGGGAGCGAATCAGCCCCAGACGATGGTGGAGTACTTGACCACGGCGGCGATCAGGGCGATGGAGGTCGCGGCTACCACCGTGATGGCCGGGCCGCGGGTGGGCACCCGGCCTTCGGAATCGGTGAGGCGCAAAGGCATCCAGCGCAGGATCACCGCGAATCCGAGAATGGTCAGTGGCACGAAATAGCGGCCTTGTACGCCGTCGATGATGAAATAGCCGACGGGGGTGAAGGACATGTACAGCGTCACATAGATCATTGCGACGCTTGCCAGGATGGTCAGGGCCACCAGCCAGGTGCGCAGCCGGTTCGCGTCGGCAGGGGTGAAGCGGTCGGCGATGCCGATGCTCACGGTGAAGGCCAGCAGGCTCGCCACGATGGTCAGGGCGGGCACGTCGATGTAGGCGAAGCCCAGCTCGCCGAAGAACTGGGTGAACCAGCGCTGATCGCGGCGGGCGATGGAATCGCCGAAGACGGACAGGAATTGGAGCGGATCGCCGAGGATCTCCTTCAGCTGATCGCCCGGGCGCACCGAACCCCACTGGTTCTCCGGCCGCATCAGGCTCATGCCGTCACCGGTGGGCGCGGCGATCTTCATCCACACCGCGAAGGAGAGCCCGCCGATGGCGGCCGCGGCCCACGGCAGGATGCGCTGCCACACCGCGATCCGCTCGATACCGCCGAAACCGAAGCGGCTCGGCGGAATCAGCACGATCAGCATGGCGATCAGCACGTAGGTCGGCTTGCACACCGGCAGCAGCACCGTGGCGGCCAGCGCCGCAACGGTTTCCGGCTTGGAGAGCCGCTGCCCGAGGAACAAGCCCTTCACCACCACGATCGAAACCAGCGCCGCGAGAGCGTTGGTCACCGTGTCGGCGGTGACCGTGCCCGCCTGGAACAGCGCGATGGGCAGCACGGCGACGGTGAACGCCAGCCACTGCACCCGATGCCCGCGCAGCATGCGCAGTGCGAAACCGACGATCACCAGGTAAGCCAGCAGACCCGCCCAGCGCGTCGCCAGCACCATGCCGCCGACGCTCAGGTCGAACGCCTGCGCGACCCGGATACCGGCCGCGGGCGGCAGGTACGGAATCGGGGAGTAGGCAGCGGTATTGGTGAACCAGACCTGGGTGGTGGTGGCGCTGACCGGGGCCGAGCCGAGCAGGTCGTAAGCCTTGCGGTCGACCACCATCGGATCGGGTTCGTCATTGTTGTTGCGGTAGTCGTCGAACGCGTAGCTCATCAGCGCGTCGATGCTGACCGGAACGTCACCGCCCCAGGCCGGGCCGCGATCGTCATGGATCTTCTCGGGCAGGAACCCGCCCTGCGACACCTGGTAGGCGCGGCCGAACTGGGTGATCTCGTCATGCCCCCAGAACGGCGGGGTGAGCACCGACCACACCGCACCGAAGATCCCGGCGATCAACACGAAAGCCACTGCGGCGGTGCCGAAGCGAGCGTCGATGCGCTCGAACAAACTGCCGGCGGGCGCGGGCTTCGCCTCCGCGGCAACCGGAGCTTCCGCCACCACGACCGGGGTCGCGATTTCTGCTGGTGCCGCAGCCGTTTCCGGCTGCTCGTTCTCGGGTCCGGCGGTCTCGGGCGATTCTCGGACCGTCATCGACGCGAGCCGCCCAGGCGCTCGACGACGGGCTCGGTCTCGCCGACCGCCGAATAGCGCAGGTAGACCAGGCGCGCGGCCTCGTGCCGGGAGCGCTTGATGCCGTCCAGGATCAACCCGGCGGTCCAGGCCAGGGTGCCGAAGAGCAGCAGCGTGAAGCCGAGGAACAGGGTCGGGAAGCGCGGCACCTCGTGGATCCGGTAGAACTCGATCACGATCGGGGTGATCAGGATGATCGAGATGATCCAGGCCAGGGTGCCGAACAGCCCGTAGAAGGCGACCGGCCGCTCGTGCCGGGCCAGGCCGACGATCAGCCGCAGGATCTTGAACCCGTCGTGATAGGTGCGCAGCTTGGATTCGCTGCCCGCCGGGCGATCCTTGAAGCCGACCGGAACCGCGGTCTGCGGCACCCGCAGGTGCTGCGAGTGCACGGTCAGCTCGGTCTCGATCTCGAATTCGCGCGAGACCGCCGGGAAGCTCTTCACGAACCGCCGGGAGAACACCCGGTAGCCCGACAGCATGTCCTCGACGTTCTCGCCGAACACCTTGCCGACCACGCCGTTGAGCACCTTGTTGCCGGTCTCGTGGCCGGCCCGGTAGGCGCTCTCGCCTTCGAGTTCGCGGCGCACGCCGAGCACGTGGTCGTAGGGGCCGTCGAGCAGGGTCTTGATCATGATGGGCGCGGCGGCGGCGTCGTAGGTGTCGTCGCCGTCCACCATCAAGTAGACGTCGGCCTCGATATCGGCGAAGGCGCGGCGGACCACATTGCCCTTGCCCTTGCGATATTCGGTGCGCACGATCGCCCCCGCTTCGCGCGCGCGTTCCGCGGTCGCGTCGGTGGAGCGATTGTCGTAGACGTATACGACGATGCCCGGTACGGCGGCCTTCAGGTCGGTGACGACTTTCGCGACCGCTGCCTCTTCGTTGTGGCACGGCACGATGGCGGCAATGCGAAGCTCGGTGGAGTCCACCCGGTCAATCCTCTGATCGGAAGGCGAATACGAACACGGGGAGGGTACCCGACCTTCGGGGGGAGCATGTGCGTTGCGCCCCGCAGTTCGCGGCCCGGCTCGTTCTGGACCGAGTGGAGCGGAGGAGCGAAGCGGAGGGCAAAATGTCACAGCGTGTCCAGCAGGGAGGTCGGAATGTCCGAGGCGGAGTCGGCGGGGGTGAGTGCACCCAAGACCTTGGGCGGGCGCTTGAAAGCACTCCTGAGCGGTGGTATCGGCGCATTCGTGGTGGTCGGAGGCATCGGCTTCCTGGTCGATGCGGGCACCTACAACGCGCTGGTGTTCTGGGGCGGCGAGGGGCCGATGCACGACGCGCCGGTGCCCGCCAAGATCATCGCGATTCTGACCGCCACCGTGGTCACCTATTTCGGCAACAAATGGTGGACGTATTCCGATCACGAGGGCGGCAATAACGGCCGTCATATCGTCGTATACGCACTTCTCAACGTGGTCGCCATCGGCTTGCAGGCGAGCTGCCTCGGCTTCTCCCGCTACGTGCTGGGACTGGACAGTCCGTTGGCGGACAACATCTCTGGCACGCTCATCGGGCAGGCCGTCGCGATGGGGTTCCGTTACTGGGCATACGGGAAATTCGTCTTCACCGGCAGCCGCGAAAAGCGGGACTAGCGCTGACGCGAGCCGAGCGCATTGATATCCTCGGCCCGCCGAGCGTGACAGTGGGAGTGCGACCACGTCGGGTGTGCCGGTGTCTGTTCTGTATTCGAGGGATGTCGAGGAATTCATGGACGCGTCGGCTGGCCAAGCCGTGACCGAAATCAATGACCGGCAGACGGCCGGGGCTCCGGCGACCCTGCGCGCCGAGCACGCCGCGCCGGATCGGCTGGTGCTGGCCCGCGGTGTCTTCACCGGACCCGCGCCGAAGATCAGCGATGAGCTCTATGTCGTGGTGAAGGGCGGCAAGGCCCGCCACGAGCGGCTGAGCCTGCACCTGGACAAGGGCGCGCGGGCCCACACCAACACCTACTTCGGGCGGTTCGCGGCCAGCTACTGGCAGCGCTGGACCAAGGTCACCGCGGTCGAGGTCGCTATGACGCTCGAGGTCAGCGGTAAGACCAAGGTCCGGATCGCCGCCTCCGATATCGCCGGCCATCGGCGTGTCGTGGGCACCGCGGAGGTGCGGGAGAGCGGGCGCGTGGTGCTGGGCGCGCCGCTGGACATGTACATCGACGGCGGCGCGCTGTGGGTCGAGATCGACGCCATCGGCAGCGATGTCACCGTCACCGATCTGGAGTGGACCGCGGCCGCGCCGGAGCAGGTGCGCCCGGTGGCCATCGCCATCTGCACCTTCAACCGGGCACAGGACTGCGCGCACACGGTGGCCGCGCTGGCCTCGGATCCGACCGTGCTGTCGCTGATCGACGCGGTGTACGTGGTCGATCAGGGCACCGATCTGGTCGAGAACCAGCAGCTGTTCACCGACACCCAGCCCAAGTTCGGTGACAAGCTGCGCTACATCCGGCAGCC
Source organism: Nocardia inohanensis NBRC 100128 (assembly GCF_001612945.1). Lineage (GTDB taxonomy): Bacteria > Actinomycetota > Actinomycetes > Mycobacteriales > Mycobacteriaceae > Nocardia > Nocardia inohanensis. The sequence goes on along the minus strand of NZ_BDBK01000014.1, from coordinate 127,440 downwards.
GAATCTCGGCGGGGCGGGCGGTTTCACGCGCGGCCTCTACGAGGTGTCGGCGGCCAACGAGCACGCCGACGTCATCCTGATGGACGACGACATCCTGTGCGAGCCCGAAACCGTCCTGCGCATGAACGCTTTCGCGAACCTGACCGTCGAACCCACGCTGGTCGGCGCGCAGATGCTCTTCCTGTTCAACCCCGACTACCTGAATGTCGGTGCGGAGGAGACGAATCTGGCCCGGCTGCGGCACGGCCAGAAGGTCTCCAAGGCGCTGCGCAACACCTCCATGCTGAAGAAGCATCAGGAGCGCCGGGTGGATGCCGGCTACAACGCCTGGTGGACCTGCCTGATCCCGGCCGAGGTGGTCAAGAAGATCGGCCTGCCGGTGCCGATCTTCTTCCAGTGGGACGACGTCGAATACGGCCTGCGCGCTCGCGAGAACGGTTTCGTGACCGTGACGCTGCCGAACGCCGCGGTCTGGCACGCCGACTTCTACTGGAAGGATTTCGACGACTGGGCGCGCTACTTCTCCTCGCGCAACTCGCTCATCGTCTCCTCCCTGCACCACGATCTGGACCCGAAAGCCGTTACCCGCCAGCTCTTCCGCGAGATCGGCGAGTACCTGGTGGGTATGCAGTACGGTCTGGCGCACACCACGCTCCAGGGCATCGAGGACTATCTGCGCGGCCCGGAAGCCTTGCGCGACGGCGGTATCGAGGCTTTGGCCAAGGCCCGCGCCTCCCGCAACGACTACCCGGAGACCATCAAGCACCCGGTCACGCGGACGGATATCCCCAACGCGCACCTGCATCTGCGCCGCGCGGGTGGTGAACCCAGCCGTCCGCTGCTCATCCTGTTCAAGCGCGCCCTCACCCAGTGGACCGGCCGCACCATTCCGGGCCCGGTCAGCGTCACCCGCGAGGATGCGCACTGGTGGCATATCGGCCTGTTCGACCAGGTCGTCGTCACCGATGCGTCCCAGTCCGGCGTCCGAGTCCGCAAGCGCGACAAGGAAACCGCCCGTCGTCTGCTGATCCGCGCCTACCGCGTACTCAAGCAGCTCCGTAAGGACCTGCCGAGCTTGCAGGACCGCTGGCGCGCGGCCATGCCGGAGCTCACCTCCCGCGAGAACTGGGAACGCCTCTACGGGATCGACAAACTCTCCTGATTCTCAGGGGCTTCGCCTCCAGAACGCCACCTGATCAGGCGGCCCGGGACCTGCGGTCCCGGGCCGCCGTCTCGTTCGCGGGGTTCGTAGCCGAAGCGATCGGCGGGGTCAGTGGCTGAGAGTTGCCCGGGGGTTCGGGGCGAAGCCCCCGAAATCTCTTCTCTCACTTCGGGGTGAGCAATGTGCGGCAGGCAGCCGCGAGATCATCCTCCAACCACTCGGGCAGTGTGTCGGCGTGCGCATGGCGTCGCAGTGCCGCGTACGGGAGATCCACTACCGCCCGGCTGACGGCATCCATCTCGCGTGGTCCGTCACTGCCGAACAGTTGTCGCGCAACGCGTCTCACGTGTTCGATCAGCGGCGCGTTCATGGTCGCCAACCGTTCCCGGAACTCGGTATCCGGTGCGCCGTCGAGCAGATCGCGGGAGCGCAGGTTCAAGAGCAACCGCGCGTCGTCCAGGCTTTCCCGCCCGAATGTGACCGCCCCCCTGGTCATTCCGACGGCCGCGTCCAGCGGATCCTCCGCCTCGGCGCCGGCGAGCACCCGGGACTGAAACCGTTCCAGCGCCCGGATCCAGGCGGCGGTGAGCACGCCGTTCCGGTTGCCGAAGCGGTGATACAGCGTGCCCACGGGCGCGCCGCTGGCTTCGGCGATGGCGGCCACGGAGGCCGCGCGGGGACCGTCGCGCAGCACCAGGGTGCGCGCTGCGTCGAGGATCACGTCGGTGTCGTGCTTGCGGGGTGGCGCCATCTACTAGTACGTTCCTTCTATATGGAGCGTTTGCCCTATATCGATTCGCATTCCAGGATAATCACCGCCGATCGCGCGCACACCTGGGCGGCCCTGTTGCGCACGACCTGCCGGAACCCTGAAGATCTCAGCACACTGCCGCGCGGATTCACCCTTGACGAGGCCGATCCACCGCGACGTTTGGCCGCGAAAGGCGGGCACCGGTTCTCCCGCTACCGGCTCGCCTTCGAACTGGATGAGATGGAAGGCGGCCACACCCGCCTCACCGCCGTCTCGCACGGCGAGTTCCCGGGGATACCCGGCAAGATCTACCGCACGCTGGTCGTCGGCAGCGGCGGGCATCGCCTCGTGGTGCGGAACATGCTGCGCCGCATCGCCTGCACCGCGGAAGCGGGTGCGGCGTGATCAGCTGTGGAACCTGAAACTGCCGGCCGGGCGTCGAGCACGCTCGGCCGCAACCGGATTCAGAGGAACAGGTCGGTAGTCAGCTCTCCGTCGCCCGGCGTCACCCGGTACTTGTCCAGGTCGGTGATGCCGTGCGCGGCCAGCACCTCGTCATCGATGAAGAAGTTGCCGGTGGTGTCCTTGGCCGGTGAGGTCAGCACCAGGTAGGCGGCGTCGGCGTAGATATCGGGGGTGCGCGAGGTGGAGACCATCTCGTCGCCGCCGAGCAGGTTGCGCACCGCCGCCGTGGCGATGGTGGTGCGCGGCCACAGCGAGTTCACGCCGATTCCGTATTTGCGCAGCTCCTCCGCCAAACCGAGTGTGGTGAGCGACATTCCGTACTTGGCGATGGTGTAACCGAGCGCGGTGCCCGCCCATTTGGGATCGAGGTTCAGGGGCGGCGACAGGGTCAGGATGTGGGGGTTGCGCCCGGTCTGAGCCGAGTCCTTCAAGGCCGGAATGCACAGTTTCGAGAGCAGGAAGCTGCCGCGGCAGTTGATGTCCTGCATGAGGTCGTACTTCTTCATGGGCAGGACTTCGGTGGGGGACAGGTCGATGGCCGAGGCATTGTTGACCACCATGTCGATGCCGCCGAACATCTGAATCGTCTGCTGCACCGCCTCCGCGACCGCGCCGTCGTCGCGGATATCGCCGACGAACTTCAGCACCGTCCCGCCCGCCTGCTCCAGCTCGGCCGCCGCGGTGTGGATGGTGCCGGGCAATTTCGGATGCGGCGTATCGGTTTTCGCGATCAGCGTGACATTCGCGCCGTCGGCGGCCGCACGTTTGGCGATCTCCAAACCGATTCCGCGACTGCCACCCGACATGATCATGGTCCGGCCCGCCAGCGGCTTCCGTGCATCGGTCATGGTCGCTCCTGTTCCTCAGGTTCCCCCGCAATCGAGGGTAGTGCTGGCGCTACCCCCGCGACGGGAGATCGCACTACCGGCAATTCGGGCGTGCGGGGCATGGGCGCGACGGCCGCCGATTCCTAGGCTCGGAAGAGCCGGAACACCCGGCCTGAACAGGAGGAACACCTTCCCATGAGGACATTGCGGGGGTACGGCGGCCGAGTAGCGCTGGCCGGAGTCGGTATGGTCGCCACGCTCGCGGCGGCGGCCTGCAACACCGGGGTCTCCGCGTCCGAGCCCGGAAAGCAGTCGCTGACGCTGAGCCAGGCGATGCAGGCGGCGGCGAGCGCCGGATTCCCCGGTATTCAGACGGTGATCAGCGGCCCGAACGGGTCGCGCACCCTGACCGCCGGGGTGGGCGATGTAAGCACCGGCGCACCGATCCCGGACAACTCCCAGGTCCGAATCGGCAGCAATACCAAGACTTTCGTCGCCACCGTCATCCTGCAACTGGTCGCCGAAGGCAAGATCGATCTGGACGCGCCGATCGAGAAGTACCTGCCCGGCGTCGTCGCGGGCAATGGCAATGACGGCAATCGGATCTCGGTGCGGCAGCTGCTCCGGCACCAGAGCGGACTGCCGGATTATCTGACCGCCGGTCCCGCCGATCCGAAGCACGACCCGAACAGTCCCATGGTTCAGGCCGATACCGAAAAGGCGCGCTGGGCCGAGTATCAGCCGGCCGAACTGGTGCGCATCGCCATGAGCATGCCGCCACAGTTCGAACCCGGCGCGAAAGCCGTCTACACCAATACCAACTACATCCTGGCCGGAATGCTCATCGACCGCGTCACGGGCAGTTCCTATGCCGCCGAGATCCGCGCCCGCATCCTGGAGCCACTCGGCCTGCGCGACACCTATTTTCCCGAACCGGGGGAGACCGGCATCCGCGGCACGCACCCGCGCGGCTATCAGCAGGTCGACGGTCAGCGGGTCGACTACACCGAGCAGAACGTCTCCTGGGGCGGCGCGGCCGGGGCGATGATCTCGACCCCCGCCGATCTCAGTCGCTTCTTCACCGCGTTGACAGTGGAGAAGAAACTGCTGCCCGCCGCCCAGCTCACCGAAATGCAGCAGACCGTCTCCTTCGATCGAATGCCCACCGCCGGTTACGGATTGGGTCTGATGAAGCTGCCCACAACCTGTGGAAAAACGGTGTGGGGCCACGGCGGCAGCATCCCGGGCTTCGGCACCCGCAACGGCGTCGCGGCGGACGGCACGGCCGTGGTGGTCACCGTGAACCAGGTGCTCGACAGCGAAGCCGGATCCGATGCCGTGCAAGCGGTATTCGACGCCGCGCTCTGCGGACGATGAGGAGGATCGAAATGAAACGCGGGCTACTGTCCTTCACCGCCCTTTTCGCCATGGCCGGCGGCCTGGCCGCGAGCTTGACCGCGCCGGCGTCCGCGAGCGCGCCGCTGGATCGGTATTACAGCCAGCGGCTGGAGTGGAAGCACTGCGGCGAGGCGGCGCTGGACGCGGCGGGCGCGCAGTGCGCCGACGTCACGGTGCCGCTGAATTACGCCGAGCCGCAAGGCCGGACGCTCACCGTGGCGATCTCCCGCATTCCCGCCACCGATCCGGCGCAGCGGCGCGGGATCATGCTCGCCAATCCCGGTGGTCCGGGCGGTCCGGGCCTGGATCAGCTCGCCGGACTCGCCGAGACCGCGATGACCGCCGATGTGCGCGCCCGTTACGACCTGATCGGCATGGATCCGCGCGGCATCGGCCGGTCCTCGGCCGTGAACTGCCAGTGGCCCATCGGCTTCGGCATCCGCTCCGGTGGCAACGATCTCGCGAGCTACGCGAACAATGTGGCCACCATGGCGGATCTGGCCGGGCGTTGCGCAGCGGTGGAGGGTGATCGCCTGCCGCACATCACGACTCGCAATACCGCCCGCGATATGGATGTCATCCGCGGCATTCTCGGCGAGGAGCGGATCAACTACTTCGGCACCTCCTACGGCACCTACCTGGGTGCGGTCTTCAGCCAGATGTTCCCGCAGCGCACGGACCGGATGGTGCTGGACAGTGCGGTCGATCCGGATAAGTACGGCGCGGTCGGCATGGTCCAGCAGATGGGTCCCGCCAACGAAGCCGCCTTCGACCGCTGGGCCGAATGGACCGCCGCCCGCGATGCCGAATACCGCTTCGGGACCGATCGCGAACAGGTGCGCGCCGCCGTCACCGCCTTGCTCCGGCAATCCGGCGAGCACCCGATTCGCTACGGCGACTACGACATCGACGATCACATCCTGCCCATGATCCTGTTCACGCAACTCGACGACCCGCGCCAATACGGCAAGCTGGCCGACGTCATGCGGCAGATCGCGGATGCGGCGACCGGCATCGCCGTCCGGCCCGGGCCCGAAATGGTGTCCGCCCTGAACACCCTCACCAGCAACAAACCCCGCGACCTCTCCCCGCAGATGGCCGTCATGTGCGGTGATGTCGCGGTCCCGCGCGACCCCGCCTGGTACTGGCGCAATATCGAAGCCGCGCGCCCGTCGCAGCCGTTGTTCGGCGCGCTCGCCAACAACCTCACCCCGTGCGCCTTCTGGCCTGCCCCCGCCGAACCCGCCACGGCGGTAAGCAATTCCGTGCCCAGCCTGATCGTGCAGGCCACCGGCGACACCCGCACCTCCTACGAATCCGGCCGGGCCCTGCACCGCGCCATGACCGGATCGCGCATGGTGACCCTCGACGATGTCGCCATCCACAGCGTCTACGGCCGCTACCCCAACGCCTGCGCCTACGCCGCGGTCAACACCTACTTCCGCGACGGCACGCTGCCCGCGTCGGATATCACCTGCCAGGACGACAACTAGTGCCGCGTCCGGAAGTCGTCTCGCGGAACCGTCCCCTGGTTATCCCGGCGGGTTCACCGCCGGGCCGAAAGCGCGCCGGAAGGACGGGGGGATCCGCCGCGAGCCAGCACGACGGCGGGGTCGGCTGCAACCGGTATGGACGGGACGCCGGCGATGGATCGCTGCTGGATAGGGTCGATGGGTGGAGCGTGTGGAACCGTCGGGAGCGCCGATGACCGGGTGGGTGTGGTTGCGCGCCCGGCTGCGGCTGCTGCCCCGGTCGATCGCGTACCTGGCGGTCGGTGGGGTGACCGCGCTGCTGGCCGTGTTCGCGGTGGTGGCGTTGCTTATCGTGCTGGCGGCGAGCCTGGTGGGAGTGGGGATACCGGCGATTCCGGAGATCCTGCGGTTGGTCCGCCCGCTCGTCGAGTTCGATCGGCGGCGGACCGGGAAACTGCTGGGGCAGCCGCTGGTGGTGCAGTACGAGCCGCTGGAGGGCGGGCTGGGGACGAAACTGGCCACGGTGGCCCGGGACCCGGCCAATCGGCGGGATGTGGCGTGGCTGGCGGTGCACGCCCTGCCGGGGATCGTGCTGGGCGTGCTGGCCGTAGTGCTGCCGATCAGCGCGATCGCACAGCTGAGCATGCCGTTGTACTGGTGGCTGGTGCCGGACGGGGAATTGGCGACGTTCGGATTCGCCGTGAATTCCTGGCTGCGCGCGCTGGATGCCGCCCTGCTGTCGGTGATTCCGATCTTCGTCACCTTGCAACTCCCACTCGTGGCGCGGGCCCAGGCCGCACTCGCGCGCGCCCTGCTCGGGCCCTCCCCGGACGCCGGGCTCGCGGTCCGGGTGGCGGAATTGACCGCGACCAGAGCCGCGGCACTGGACGCGCACGGGGCCGAACTGCGGCGCATCGAACGGGATCTGCACGACGGCGCGCAAGCCCGGATCGCGGCGGTCATCATGCAGCTCGGGCTCGCCGACCAACTGCGGCAACGGGATCCGGAGGCCGCCGCGGGCCTGGTGCGTCAAGCCCAGGACACCGCCACCGACGCCCTGGCCGAACTGCGCGATGTGGTGCGCAGCGTCTACCCGCCGGTGCTCGCGGATCGTGGTCTGGCGAGCGCGATTTCGGCGCTGGCCGCCCGCAGCCCCATCCCCTGCACGGTCGATTCGGGCGCGGGGACCCGCCGACCGGCGGCGGTCGAGGCGGCCGCCTACTTCGTGATCAACGAGGCCATTGCGAATGCGACGAAACATTCGGGGGCCGAGCAGCTTTCGATCACGCTCGGCGGTGATGCCGCGGTGTTGACCGTGGAAGTACGCGATGACGGTGTCGGCGGCGCGCACGAGAGCGAAGGTGGCGGGCTGGCGGGGATCCGGCGGCGCGCCGAGGCGCTGGACGGGCGCATGCTGCTGAGCAGCCCGGCGAGTGGACCTACTGTGTTGCGGGTGGAGTTGCCATGCGGGTTGTGATCGCCGAAGACGACGCACTGCTGCGGGAAGGGCTGTCGCTGCTGTTGCAGTCGGCCGGAATCGAAGTGGTCGCGGCGGTGGACAATGCCGACGACTTCCTGACGATCGTGACGGCGGACCGGCCGGACGCGGTGGTGGTGGATGTGCGGATGCCGCCCACCTTCACCGACGACGGACTGCGAGCGGCGGTGCGGGCCAGGCAGATTCATCCCGGCCTGCCGGTGCTGGTGCTGTCGGCCTGGGTCGAGGACAGCTACGCGGCCGAGCTGCTCGGCGACGGTGCGGGCGGGGTGGGCTATCTGCTCAAGGAGCGGGTCGGCAAGGTCGACTGGTTCCTGGAGTCGCTGCGCCGGGTCGCGGACGGCGGCACCGCCATGGACCCCGAGGTGATCTCGCAGCTGCTGGTCCGCCGCAAGGCCGACGACCCCCTTTCCGCCCTGACCGCGCGCGAGCGCGAAGTGCTGGCGCTGATGGCCGAGGGCCACGCCAACGGCACCATCGCCGAACGGCTCGTCGTCTCCGAAGGCGCTGTGCTGAAACACATCCGGAGTATCTTCGCGAAACTGGGACTCTCCGCGGACGACGCCGGGCATCGCCGCGTACTGGCCGTACTGGCTTATCTCAACGCCTGACACTGTCCGGAACGAAGCCACCCCGCCCGCGAAACGACGACCCCGGCCCGGAACGGCCGCACCCCGTCCGGAACGACGACACCCCGCCCGGGAACCCGGGCGGGGTGTGGTACTTCAAAATCTTCGGCCCGGATCGGCGAATCAGATCCGCCGGCCCACCGCCATGATCATGAGATCGGCCCGCATCCGCTCGGCGTCGGCCTGGCGAGCGGCCCGCTCACCGCTGTCGGCCATCCGAGCCAATGCCGCCTGCGCCACCGCCGCCTCACAGGCGAAAGCCTTCAACGCGGCACGCAGATAGGAGACGCTCATCGCTTACCTCCTCGTTCCTTGCACATCCGGCGCTGTGCCTTGTTGATGTCCTTCCACACCTTCTTGCGCTCGGCGCGCAAGCGGTTGTCGGTGCGGGAAGCCATCCACTCGTTCTCGCGGGAGAGCTTGCGATAGGAGTCCAGGCGACGCTGGGGCAGCGCCCCGGACGCGATGGCCTCCTGCACCGCGCACCCCGGCTCGCCGTTGTGCCCGCAGTCGCCGAAACGGCAAGCCGCCGCGAAGGATTCGATGTCGCTGAAGGTGCGGCCGATGCCCGCCGCGGCATCCCACAACCCCACCGAGCGCAACCCCGGCGTGTCGATGAGCGCCCCACCGGTCGGCAGCGGGCGCAATTCCCGATGCACGGTGGTGTGCCGCCCCCGCTTGTCGCCGTCGCGAACCGCGTTGGTGGCGAACACTTCCGACCCCAGCAGCGCGTTCGCCAGGGTGGACTTGCCCGCACCGGACGGTCCGATCAGCGCGACCGTGCCCTCCAGTACAGCGGTCAGTACCTCCATACCGAATCCGCTGGAAGCACTCACCGCGACCACGGCGGCCCCGGGCGCGGCGGCCCGCACGGCATCGAGTGAAAGATCCGGCGCGAGATCGGCTTTGGTGAGCACCACCACCGGTTGCGCCCCGGATTCCCAGGCCAGCGCGAGCAGTCGCTCGATCCGCCCGAGATCCACATCGCCGTCCCCGGCCGTGCACACCAGCACGGTGTCCACATTCGCTGCCAAGACCTGCTCGGCGGAGCGGGCGCGGGAATCGGAGTGCCCGGAGACCGCCGCGCGGACGATGGCGGTCCGGCGCGGCAGCAGCTGCCGCACCATCCGGCCCGTGTCGATGGCCACCCAATCGCCGGTGGTCAGACCATGAATCTCGGAATTGGCGGGCGGGCATTGAGCTCGCACCACGGCGGCCGTCAGCCGACTTTGATAATCAGCGGTGGGAAGCGGTGCGGCGACATCGCATTCGCTGCGATCCATGCGAATGACGCGCGCCGGAATCAGAGTGTCGCCGAGCAGCGGCAGGTAGTCGGCGGCGAGCGCCGGGGTCCAGCCGTAAGGGGTGAGCAGGTCGAGATCGACCGATGCCATTTGAGGAGTCCTTCGTCGGGCCGAGCCCGATTACGGACTCAGCGCGGGGAGATCGAGGTGGATACGCGTGGCGCAAAAGTGCGCGCGGGCACGGCAATCCGCACAACCGTCTTCTTCACGAAATCCACCTCCTCGACTCCCTCGGGCGATCAGCCGGAGCGATCGCGACTCGAACAACGAACGAAAGCTACTCTCGCAGAGCGCCGCAGCCTCCGCAACCGAATTAAATCGGCCGTTAGACCTGCGGTTTGTGGAACTGCTCGCGGCGGCCCTGGCGCTGCAAGCGCAGCCACTCCAGCAGCCCGGACGGGTTCTTCTGCTGCACCAGGAAGAACCACCCGAACCGGGCCAGCTCCTGCGGCAACAGCTTCCGCATCCCGGGCTGCGACATCAGATACCCGCGATTGCGATAGGTGAAGTACCGCTTCACCGGATCGTCCGGATACTGGGTGTGCATGCGCCCGCCCAGAATCGGCTTGAACTCCTCCGACCCGTTCGGATGCAGGTAGGCGGTCTGCAAACAGGTGCCGAACGGCAGCCCCGAGCGCACCAGCCGCCGATGCACCTCGACCTCGTCGCCGCGCACGAACAGCCGCAGATCCGGCACGCCGATCACATCCACGGCCTCGGCCGAGATCAGCGCGCCGTTGAAGAGCGAGGCGATGCCCGGCAGGAAATCCTCGTCGCCGAGTTCGGAGCGCAGCCGCCGCCACACCACGCCGCGCCGCAGCGGGAACGCCAGCCGATCCGGATCGTCGATATCGGCCACCACCGGCGACACCGAGACCAGCTCGTACTTCTTGGCGCAATCGAACAGCGTGGCGAGCACTTCCGGCCCGTCCGGCCGCCCGTCGTCGTCGGCCAGCCACACCCAGTCCGCGCCCATGGTCAGCGCGTGCAGCATGCCGAGCGCGAAACCGCCCGCGCCGCCGAGATTGTGCTCGGAGCCGAGGTAGGTGGTCTCCATCGGCTGCTGCTTGACCAGCTCGCCGACCTCGGGCTCGTTGCCGTTGTCGACCACGATGAGATGGTCCAGCTGCCGCGTCTGGGTGGCCAGCACCTTCAGCGATTCGGCGAGCAGTTCCCGGCGTTTATGAGTGACGACGATGGCGACAACGCGCGCATCGTCCGCGAAGTAGGGCTTGGGCGTGTCACTCATGCGGGGTTCCGTTCCGGTTCACGTTCACGTTCCAGATCCCGCAGCACCTGCGCCACGTGATCACCCGCCTCCGGGCCCTCGTAGGCTCGCACGACCTCTTCGATCCCGCCGTGCATGCGCACATTGCCGTGATCGATCCACATGGCCGAATCGCAGAGTTGCGCCAGGAATTCATTGGAGTGCGAGGCGAAGACCAGAATGCCGGAGCGGGACACCAGCTCCTGCAAGCGGATTCGCGCCTTCTTCATGAATTCCGCGTCGACCGCGCCGATGCCCTCGTCGAGCAGCAGGATCTCCGGATCGATGGAGGTGACCACGCCCATCGCCAATCGCACCCGCATACCGGTGGAGTAGGTGCGCAGCGGCATCGCCAGATATTCGCCCAATTCGGTGAATTCGGCGATCTCGTCGATTTTGGCGAGCATCTGCTTACGTGTCTGCCCGAGGAACAGTCCACGAATAATGATGTTGTCGTACCCGGAGATCTCCGGATCCATGCCGACGCCGAGATCGAAGACCGGGGCCACCCGCCCGCGAATACGAGTGGAACCGCGGGTCGGTTCGTAGATGCCCGAAAGCAGGCGCAGCAGCGTCGATTTGCCCGCGCCATTGTGGCCGACCAAGCCGATCCGGTCGCCTTCCTTCAGCGATAGGTTGATATCGCGCAGCGCTTCGACGACCACCACATCGGAGGAGTTGCGTCCGATGGAGCCGCCGGCCTTGCCCAGGAACGCCTTCTTCAGCGATCTGGATTTGGCGTCGAAGATCGGGAACTCGACCCACGCGTTCTGGGCTTCGATACTCACCTGGTCAGTCATTGAGCCTTCACACCCAGTAGGGGACGCGGGAACGGTATTGCTTCATAGCCAGTATCGCGACTATCCAGCCGATGGCGGTGAAGGCCAGCACGATGGCCCAGTGCCGCCACAGGATCGGATCGCCGAGCAAGGGTGCGCGCACGATCTCCAGATAGTGATAGGTCGGCACCAACTCGATCAACCGCGCCCGCTCGCTGACCTGACCGCCCTGCGCGTGCAGCACCTTCGCCGACCACATGACCGGGGTGAGCACGAACAGCATGCGGGTGAGCGAGCCGAGGATCGGCGCGATATCGCGGTAGCGGGTGCTGAAGATGCCGAACGCGATGGAGACCCACATGGCGTTCATGAACAGCAGCAGAATCCCCGGGATCACCAGCAGGACCGACCAGTCGAGATCCCGCCACACCGCGAACGCCACCAGCATCACCAGATAGATGACCAGGTTGTGCGCGAAGAACAGGAACTGCCGCCACACCAAGCGATACACGTGCACGCTCAGCGCCGATGGCAGCTGTTTGATCAACCCCTCGTTGGCGATGAAAACGTCCGAGCCCTCGAGGATGCTGGCCTCGATCACATTCCAGACGATGATGCCGACCGTCACATACGGGAGGTATTCGCGCAGCGGCTGATTCAGCAGGGTGGCGTAGAGCAGGCCGATGGCCGCCGCCTGCACCGCCGTGGAGATGGTGATCCAGAAGGGTCCGAGCACCGAGCGGCGATAGCGCTGTTTGATGTCCTGCCACCCGAGCGAGAGCCATAGTTCACGCTGGCCGAATCCGTCGCGGAAGTCCTTGAACGCGCGACGGAACGTCTGGGAGTCCGACATCAACGGCACCGGTTCGTTGTCCGGTCTCGCTTCGGCTTCGGCCGAGTCGGCGGGGGCAGCAGCAGGCACAAGACCCGACCTTATCTCCTCCGCCTCTCCGCGTCTTCAACGCGCGGTACCCAGCCGTTGACACTCGCATATGCGGGCCTGCGGCCGGGTGCCGAAACCATTCTGGACGTCCCCGACGAGTTACCCGGATCGCAGCGAAATCAGTCGTCTCGTTCCGGACGTTCAGAGATACTGGCCGCCGCCGGGCGAACCTTGCTGTCGCGGATCCGCGTGGGTGACGCCGGGCGGCAGCGCCTGGCGCATTTGTTCCAGTTGCGCACGTGCGGCCATCTGCTGTGCGAACAGGGCGGTCTGGATCCCGTGGAACAGGCCCTCCAGCCAGCCCACCAGCTGCGCCTGCGCGATGCGGAGTTCGGCGTCGGAGGGAATCTGGTCCTCGCTGAACGGGAGCGCGAGGCGTTCGAGTTCTTCGCGCAGCTCCGGCGCGAGACCCTGTTCCAGTTCGCGCACCGAGGTCTTGTGGATTTCCCGCAGGCGGGTGCGCGCGGCGTCGTCGAGCGGTGCGTGCCGCACTTCCTCGAGCAGTTGTTTGATCATGGTGCCGACCCGCATCACCTTGGCCGGCTGCTCGACCATATCGGCGAGCGTTTCTTCCTTGTCGCCGTTTTCGTCCGAATTACCCTCGCCGACAACCTGTCCGGTGAGCTCGACGGGATCCCCCGCGCCGCCACCCGGCAGCGCACCCGCCGGAATGAGCAGTGGCTTTCCCTCGGGGCCGATCACCACAATGGATTCCGGCGCCCCATCCGATTGCGTCATGTTCCCCATCATGCCCTGTACGCCCGATCCGGCCACCGGCAAACACCCCACACCATTACCGCGCCCAGCCCCTTCCCTTTAGAGTGGCCAGCATGACTTACGACGTCGCAAGGGTGCGGGGCCTCATACCGTCCCTGGGCGACGGCTGGATCCACCTCGACCCGCAAGCGGGCATGCTGGTCCCGGATTCGGTATCGCGAGCCGTCTCAACGGGTTTCCGTACCTCCGCCTTCTCGCACACCAACCGGCACGGCGCGGCCAAACGCAGCGCCGCCATTCTGGAAGCGGCGCGCGAGGCGGTAGCGGACCTGGTCGGGGCGGATCCGGCGGGCGTAGTACTCGGACCCGACCGCGCGGTACTGCTCGCCTGGCTGGCCGAATCGCTGAGTTCCCGGCTGGGTCTGGGCACCGGAATCGTGCTGTCGCGCCTGGATGACGAAGCCAATGTGGCGCCCTGGCTGCGCATCGCCAATCGCTATGGGGCGCATGTGCGCTGGGCCGAAGTGGAGATCGAGACCTGCGAGATGCCGGCCTGGCAGTTCGAGGAGCTGATCGGGCCGACCGCGCGCCTGGTGGCCTTGACGGCGGCCTCGCCGATCGTCGGCTCCGCGCCGGCGGTGCGCGTCGCGGCCGACCGGGTGCACGAGGTCGGCGGGTTACTGGTCGCGGACTGCTTCGGCGCGGCGCCGTACGCGCTCATCGATATCGACGAACTCAACGCCGATGTCATCGCGCTGAGCGCACCCGCGTGGGGCGGCCCGCAGATCGGCGCGCTGGTCTTCCGCGATCCCGCCTTCCTGGACCGCATTCCGTCCATGTCGCTCAACCCCTACGCCAAGGGTGCGGAACGGCTGGAGGTCGGCGGGCACCAGTACGCGCTGCTGGCCGGGCTCACCACCTCGATCGACTATCTGGCGGCACTCGACGAGCAGGCCAAGGGCACCCGGCGGGAACGGCTCGAGGTCTCCATCACCTCGTTGCAGGACTACCACGATCAGCTCTTCGAGCACCTGATGTCGGTACTGGACGAGATCCCGAACCTGACCGTCATCGGCCGGGCCTCCACCCGCATCCCCACGGTCAGCTTCACCATCGCCGGCATGCAGGCCGAGAAGGTGTCGGCCAAGCTGGCCGACGCCCGCATCGGGACCTTGAGCGGATCCCACGGCGGCAGCCGCCTGCTGGACGCGCTCGGCGTGAACGACGAGGGCGGGGCCGTCACCATCGGCTTGGCCCCGTACACAACCAAATTCGAGATCGATCAGCTCGGCCGCGCCCTCACCGCGCTCGACACCTAGCCACCGCGCCCCCTCCGTCATTCCCGCGTGCTTTCAGCGGGAATCTCACTTCTATCAGTGAGATCCCGGCCAAAAGCATGCCGGGATGACGTGGCCGTTCTAGTCGCGAATCCGCAATATCACCTTCCCGAAGGATTCCGGGGAGTCCAGCAGTTTGTGCGCGGCCGCGGCGTCGGTGACCGGTACCTCGGCCGAGACGACCGGCACGATGGTCCCGTCGGAGATCAACGGCCAGACATGCCTGCGCAGTTCGGTGATGATCTCCGCCTTGGAGCCCTTGCCGTGCTCCGGGCGGCGGCGCAGATTGGTGGCGTGGATGGAACCGCGCTTGCCCAGCAGCGCGGCCAGGTTCAACTCGGCCTGCACCCCGCCCTGCATGCCGATGATCACCAGATGCCCGTCCTCGGCGAGCACGTCGACATTGCGCTCCAGGTAGGCCGCGCCCATATTGTCGAGAATGATGTCCACGCCGGGATATTCGGCGTGCAGCACGGTCACGAAGTCGTGCTCCTTGTAATTGATCGTGACCGTCGCCCCCAATTCCCGGCAGCGCTCCAGCTTGTACTCCGATCCGGCGGTCACCGCGACCCGCGCACCGAGCGCCCGCGCCACCTGAATCGCATGCGTGCCGATGCCGCTGCCGCCGCCGTGAATCAGCAGCAAATGCCCGGAATGCATGCCCGCGGTCATCACCAGGTTCGACCACACCGTCGCTGCCACCTCGGGGAGCGCGGCGGCCGCCGCCAGGTCGAGGCCCTCGGGGACCGGCAGCACCTGCGACTCGGGCACCAGCACCCGCTCGGCATAGCCGCCGCCGGACAGCAGCGCGCAGACCTTGTCGCCTTTGCGCCAATCGCGCACTCCGGCACCGACTTCCGCGACCACGCCCGAACACTCCAGCCCCAGCGTCTCGCTCGCGCCCGGCGGCGGCGGATAGAAGCCCTGCCGTTGCAGCAGGTCCGCGCGGTTCACCCCCGCCGCCACCACATCGATCAACACCTCACCCGGTCCGGGCGCGGGCAGATCGTCCACCTGCGCCCACTTCATCACCTCGGGCTCACCGAAACCGTCGAGCGTCACCGCATACATGAATTCGAGCCTACGACTCGCGCCCGGCGATTACTGTCAGGCAAGGCTCGGGGAGGGCACAGCATCCTGTCAGCTTTTCCCGTCACTCTGGAATCACGGCCATTCGATAGGAGATTCCATGATCGGCATCATCACCACCCTGGCCGCCTTGACCATCCTCACCGTCATGGCGATTTCGGGTTCCGTCGCGGCGCATTCGCCCCGCGCCCTCGTTCGCGTCCGGCGTAGGTGATTGCGGACTACGTTTGCCTGCATGAGCAGTTTTGTCGACTTCCAGAACGAGATCTATTTACAGGGCCTCGCCGGCACCGTCCCCGCGCTACCGATGACCGCGGCCGGACTGGAGCAGCGGGCCCGGGAAGTTCTGGAACCGGCCGCCTTCAATTACGTCTTCGGCGCCGCGTCGTCCGAACGCACGGCGCACGCCAATCTGGCCGCCTTCGAGAAGTACCGGCTGCTGCCGCGGGTCTGGCGCGGGGCGAGCGGGCCCGGGGCCCGGGACCTGTCGGTCGAAGTGCTCGGAACCCGGCTCGCCGCACCGATTCTCACCGCGCCCGTCGGCGTGCTGGGGCTGCTGCACGAGCAGGGTGAGACCCTCGTCGCCGAGGTGACCCGGGAACTCGGCATCGGCATGGTGCTCTCCACCGCGGCCTCCACCACCATCGAGGACGCGGGCGCGGCGGCGGGGGACTGGTGGTACCAGCTGTACTGGCCCGATGACGACGAGCTGGCGCGGTCCTTCGTGGAGCGGGCCGAGAAGGCCGGGGCCAAGGCCATCGTGGTGACCGCGGATACGCCCAGCCTGGGCTGGCGGCCGCGCGATCTGGAGCTGGGGCACCTGCCGTTCCTGCACGGCAAGGGCATCGCCAACTATCTGTCCGATCCGGTCTTCCGGGCCAAGCTCGCCGCCCCGCCCGAGGAGTCCGAGGACGCCATGCGCGCGGCCGTCCTCACCTGGATCGGACTCTTCGGCAACCATGCGCTGCGCCCCGCCGATATCGCGAAACTCCGTGAGTGGACCGAACTTCCGATCGCGGTCAAGGGCATCCAGCATCCCGACGACGCCCGCCAGGTGGTGGACGCGGGCGCCGACGCGGTGATCGTCAGCAACCACGGCGGCCGCCAGGTGGACGGGGCCGTCGGCTCCCTCGACGCGCTGCCCACCGTCGTCGCCACCGTCGGTGATCGCGCCGACGTGCTCTTCGACTCCGGTATCCGCACCGGCTCCGACGTCATGATCGCCCTGTCCCTCGGCGCCAAGGCCGTCCTCTACGGCCGCCCCTGGGTCTACGGCCTCGGCCTCGCCGGCCGCGACGGCGTCAAGCACGCCCTGCGCTGCCTGCTCGCCGATTTCGATGCGGCCATGGGCCTTTCGGGCTGCACCGCCGTCACCGACCTGAGTCGCACGATGATCTCCAGCTTCCGCTGAGGACGCCCCCGGACCGGCCCGCCCGCCCGGTTAGAATCAGGTGTGGCTGTCGATTCCGGGGGCCGAAACGTGGCCGAACCGAGGTGGCTCACCCCGGAACAGCAGCGCGCCTGGCGGGCATACCTGGACGGCAGCCAGCGGCTGATGGCCGATCTCAATCGCCAGCTGCAACGCGACAGCGACCTGTCCTTCGCCGACTACCGCATCCTGGTGAAACTCTCCGAAGCCCCCGGCCGCGCGCTGCGTATGAGCGATCTGGCCGACGGCGTGCTCTCCTCCCGCAGCCGCCTCACCCATCAGATCCGGCGGATGGAGGCCGAGCGCATGGTCCGCCGCACCGCCTGCGAGGACGACGGCCGCGGCGTGCTCGCCCAGCTCACCGACGAGGGCCTGCGCCGGTTGCGCGCCGCCGCCCCCGGCCACGTCGCCGCCGTCCGCCGCTTCTTCGTGGACCTGCTCACCCCGCAGCAACTCGCCGCCGTCGCCACCGCGCTGGATCTGGTCAACCTGGCCGCCGACCACCGCGCGGCCGCCCGGTCGGACCGGGATTTCGAGTGACGCCCCGGAGACCGATCGAAGCCCGCTTTCCCATCCGCTAACATCGAACCCCTGGAAGCGTGGCAGAGCGGCCGAATGCATCCGCCTTGAAAGCGGACGTCGTGAGAGCGACCGGGGGTTCAAATCCCTCCGCTTCCGCCAATTCCAAACGATGAGGGTGTGTTTCGTGCGCGGTTGGATCGGGATGGGACTAGCTGTCGCCGCACTGCACATCATCGGCTGGGGGATGTTGTTGCTGCTCGTCGTCCCCGGACACTACGAAGTGCAAGGCGCGGTGTTCGGGGTCGGCCTCGGGCTCACCGCCTACACCCTCGGCATGCGGCACGCCTTCGACGCCGACCATATCGCCGCCATCGACAACACCACGCGAAAACTGGTGGCGGAGAACGGGCGAGCCAAGACCCACACCGTCGGCTTCTGGTTCGCGCTCGGGCACTCCACCATCGTCTTCGTCATGGTCGGGTTGCTGGCGCTGGGCGTGCGGGCACTGGCCGGGCCGCTGGCGGACGAGGACTCGTCGCTGCAACGCTGGACCGGGCTGTGGGGGACCAGCATCTCGGGCAGCTTCCTGATTCTCATCGGGCTGCTGAATCTGGTGTCCCTGATCGCGATCTGGAAGGTGTACCGGCGCATGCGCGCGGGCACCTTCGACGAGGCGAAGCTGGAACGTGAACTGGAATCGCGTGGCGCGCTGAACCGGATCCTCGGGCCCGTCATGAAACTGGTGCGCAAGCCCTGGCAGATGTATCCGGTGGGGCTGCTGTTCGGGCTCGGCTTCGACACCGTCACCGAGGTCGGCCTGCTGGTGATCGCCGGCGGCGCGGCTGCCACCGGTTTGCCGTGGTACTCGATCGTGGTGCTGCCCATACTGTTTTCGGCCGGTATGGCGCTCTTCGATTCTCTCGACGGCTCTTTCATGAGTTACGCCTACGACTGGGCGTTCGCGCGGCCGGTCCGCAAGATCTACTACAACCTGGTGATCACCGGGCTGTCGGTGGCGGTGGCGTTGCTCATCGGCGCGCAGGAGATCATCTCCATCTTCGTCGAAAAGCTGGATATCACAACGGGTTTGATGGCCTGGATCGGCAATCTCGATCTCGGCGACCTCGGGTTCATCATCGTCGGACTGTTCCTGGGCACCTGGGCGATCGCCATCGCGGTGTGGCGTTTCACCGATATAGAGACTCGCTGGGAACGAGACCTGGCCGCCGACTGAATCCATCTGGCACTATGGCGGCGTGGATCGCCGCCGTGTTGCACGGCGTCGCCTGGCCGGCGCCCTCGCCTGGGTCGCACTGTTCACCGGTGCGGCCGTTTCCGCACCCCCGCATGCCTTCTCGGACCCGCCGGTCGAATCCGGCTCCAACGAGGAGGCGCCGCCCGCCGTCGACCCCGTGCACCCGTCCCGGGCCGCCATCCGGAGCGTCTCGAACATCACCGAGCGCCTGCTGCACGTCGAAGTCGCCTCACCGGCCATGGGCAGAACCGTGGAAATCCAAGTGCTGCTGCCGGATCGGCGCGACGAACCCAGACCGACGGTCTACATGCTCGACGGCCGCGCCGCCTCCCCGGAGGCCAACAACTGGACCGCGCGCGGGGGAGCGCTCGAGTTCTACGCCGACAAACCCGTGAACGTCGTCTTCACCCTGGGCGGACCCGCCAGCTACTACACCGACTGGCTGCGCGCCGACCCGAAACTCGGCACCAATCGCTGGGAAACCTTCCTCACCCGCGAACTGCCACCCCTCATCGACTCCCGCTTCGGCGGAAACGGGGCCAACGCGCTCGAGGGCGTCTCCATGGGCGCCGAGGCAGCCATGATGCTGGCCGTACGCGTTCCGTGGCTGTATCGCGCTGTGGCGGCCCATTCCGGTTGCTACGCCATGAGTTCCGACTTCGGCCAGGCGCAGGCGCGCGCCGTGGTCGGCACCTTCGGCGGCGATCCGGACAATATGTTCGGCCCCTCCGACGACCCGCAATGGGCGGCACACGATGTGATGGCCCTGGCGGAACAGTTGCGCGGCAAGGCCATCTACCTCTCCTCGGGCAGCGGCGTCCCCGGCGAACACGACATCCAGGGCACCCCGGACTTCCGCAACGCCGTCATGTTCGGCGGCCCCATCGAAGCGGGCGCGGCCATGTGCACCAAGCAATTCGCCGACCGCCTGGCGCATTTGGGCATCGGGGCGAACGTGAACCTGCGCCCCACCGGAACGCACTCCTGGCCGTACTGGACCGACGAACTGCCGCGCGCCTGGCCGACTTTGGCGGCGGGGCTGGCGATCGGCTGACCCGGAGTTCAGCTCGCGAACCGCGCGACGACCGCCGGATCGGTGGCGAACGCGAGGAAGAAGTCGTTCTCGTGCGGATCGCCCGCGGTCACGCGCACCCCGTCGGTGCCGTACGGCCGCACGATGACTCCCGCTTCGGTGCTGGCGGCGCCGAATTCGGCGCTCTTCTCGCCCAGCGGCAGCCAGATGAAGTTCGATTCGCTGCGCGGCACCGGGTAACCGGCGGCGAGCATGGCATCGCGCATCCGATCGCGTTCCGCCACAACGGCATTCGTGCGCTCCAGCAGCTCGTGCCGGGCTTCCAGGGAAGCGATCGCGGCCGCCTGGGCGACTCGGCTCACGCTGAAGGGGATGTGCACCTTCATGAGCGCGGTGATGACCTCGGGCGCACCTACCGCGTAGCCGACGCGCAGCCCGGCCAGTCCGTACGCCTTCGAGAACGTCCGCAGCACCAGCACATTCGGCCGGTTCCGCCCCAGCTCGACACCGTTGGGGAAGTCCTCGGCGGGAATCCGCAGGTACTCGTAGTACGCCTCGTCCAGCACCACGAGCACATTCGCCGGCACCTGATCGAGGAACCGCTCGATCGCCGCCCTGCCGTGCGCGGTACCGGTCGGGTTGTTCGGGTTGCACACGAACACGACTCGGGTATTCGGCGTCACCGCCGCCGCCAGCGCGTCCAGATCGTGCGCGTAACCGTGGTCCAGGGGAACCTGCACCGCCCGCGCGCCCGCGACCCGGGTGACGATCGGGTACGCCTCGAACGAGCGCCACGCGAACAGCACCTCGTCGGTCGGCTCCGCGCAGGTGATCTGCACCAGCTCCTGGCAGAGCGCCACGCTGCCGCAGCCGGCCGCCACGTTCTCGACTTCGACGCCGACGAATTCGGCGATGGCCGTCCGCAATTCGACGGCGGCATTGTCGGGGTAGCGGTTGGACAGCTCGACGGCTTCGGCGATCGCCTTGGTCACCGCGGGCAGCGGCGGGAAGGTGGTCTCGTTGCTGGCCAGTTTCACCGCGCCCGGCTGGGTGCGGCCGGCCACGTAGGCCGGGATGGCATCGAGGTCCGGGCGGATGTGCGCGCTCACCCCTCCACCCTAAGCGGCGGACCGGATCCGCTGCCGCCGAGCCTCGATGGCGAGCGGCCGGAAAATTTGTCCCGAAACTTTACCTAGCATCACTACTCTGGCGTTATGCCGGGCATTTACCGAGATCTAGCACCCGTGCGCGACGCCACCACGGTCCCGGTCATGGTGCTCGAACCCGAGGGTCACGCGCGCGGCGGCATCGTGGTGTTGCACGAATCACGCGAATTCACCGAGCCATTGCTGGAACTCATGCGTTCGCTGGCCGACGACGGCTGGACCGTGCTGGCCCCCGATCTGTTCCACCGCGACAACGGGACCATGCCGGACCGCGTCTTCGGCACCGACCTGATCGAGGATTTCGACGCCTGCTTCGAATGGCTCACCGGACGCGGCGTCTTCCGCGACTGCATCGGCGTGCTCGGTTTCGACTCCGCCGGCACCGCGGCCGCGCTGGTCGCCACCGATCGGCGCGTGGGCGCGGTGGTCAGCGTCGCCGCACCCGGCATCGAAACCCCGCTCACCCCGGAGGCCGTCGCCCTGCTCGCCGCCGCGCCCACTTTGAAAGCCCCGTGGCTGGCGCTGTTCGGGGCCGACGATCCGCGCACTCCGCCCGAGCAGATCGAGCGCCTGCGCGATGCCGCCGCCCGCGCCGATGTGGCCACCCTGGTGGTCACCTATCCGGGTCTGCGCCACCGCCCGGACCGCCCCGGCTTCGAACCCGCCCCGCACGATGACGAATCCACCCTGGACGCACAGACCCGCATCTTCGATTGGTTCGACTCGCACCTGCGCTGACCAGCCGATTTGGCCTATTGGTCACCCGCTGTGTAATCTTCTGTCCCGGCGGTTCGAAAGGACCGGCGCCCTCGCAAGAAGGCAACCAGGAGGCGTGCCAGAGCGGCCGAATGGGACTCACTGCTAATGAGTTGTCCCTTCACGGGGACCGGAGGTTCAAATCCTCTCGCCTCCGCCAAGCCAGGTACGCCTGGTGTAATACCAACTGAATAACCATGCGCCCGTAGCTCAACGGATAGAGCATCTGACTACGGATCAGAAGGTTAGGGGTTCGAATCCCTTCGGGCGCACAACGAAAAGTCCCGCACCACTCGGTGCGGGACTTTTCTGTATGCGCCCCAACCACTTTCGCGTGGCGGTGAGCTAACTCACTTCCAAGCCGCCAGATCCGGCAGTTCTCCGGTGAGCCCCTCGCCGGTCGACCGCCCGATCAACCAGGCCGCGAGCGCAGCCGCCGGACCGGTGACGGTGGTGGCTCCGGCGCCCGTCGTGCCGGTGTAGCCCGTATCGGTGGCGTGCACGGTGAACCCCGGCCCGGCGAGGGCGGCGCGATCGGCGACGGCTTGGGGGAGCAGGCGGGCCAGAAATGCCTCGGACCAATCGGCGGGGGTGTAGCCCAGGACCAGATCCACGTGATGGATCTCGACCTCCACCAACCGCATCCACGGCACCCGGGTCGCCGGCATCTCCCCGCCCTGACGATTGCGCACGATGGCCGGCCAGCGGTCCGCCGGCATCACCCGCGCCAGCGCCAGCCAGCGTTCGGCAGAGGCGGCCAGGTCCTCCAGCTGTTCGCGCAGCGGCCGCGGCGCACCCGCCTCGATATCGGCCTCACGCAGATACATGCTCGCGTACTGCGGGGTTTCGATGCCGGTGCGCGCCCACAACAGCAGGTTGACCAGGCTGTCGGCATTGCGTGAGAGGTGGGCCAGTACGTGCCCGCGGGTCCAGCCCGGCAGCAGCGACGGCTCGACCAGGTCGGCGTCGGTCAGCTTGCGGGCGGATTCGAGCAGCAGCTCGGTCGCGGCGGCCACGGTGTCGAGCTGGGCGGTTATCTCGGTGATTTCCGGTGCGTCGCTGGTCACATTCCCGACCGTACCCGGAGCCCGGATCAAACGCCGGGCGATGCGGCGGGTGCGGACGAATCGCGCTCCGCCACAAAGATTTGCACGGCCAGCGCGATCAGCCACAGCGACATGGCGCCGACCTGGATGCGCTGGGCGATCCCGAGGCCGTAATTGCCGGACAGGTTGTCGGCGATCAGCATCCACGCCGTCACGATGGAGCCGGTGATCAGAATCCACAGGCCGGTGTGGCGCAGGATGGGCCAGCGCTTGTACTTGAACGCCGCCACGCTGAACGCGATCATCGCGGTGTAGATCGAGAACACCGCCAGGGTGCTGGTCAGCGCGTGCACCTGGTGCAGCTGTGGGAACAGGCCGGTATCCACATAGCGGTTCGGATCCTGTTGCTGGAGCGGCATTTGCGCGTCCGCGATGGTGGAGGCGCCGAAACAGGCCAGCGCGATCCAGCCGATGTTCGAGTACAGCCGCCGCGAGAACAGCAGCAGGCCGCCGATGCCCGCGACCATCAGCAGCGCGCCCGCCACGGTGTCGCCGGTGGTGAAGACCCAGCGGAACGGTGCGCCCTTCTCGGCCAGCTGGCTCAGGAAGGTGTTGGTGGGATCGCTGGTGATGGGCAGGACGAACTCCAGTACCCAGGACGAATAGCCGAGACCGGCGAGACCGATCAGGATCGCTATGCACCAGCGTGAGATCTTGCGCCAACCTGGCGTGCGCTTGGTCGCACTGGTTGCCGCTACCGCCTGTTCCTGCTGGGTTGGCGTCATCGCCGGGCTCGCTTTCGCTGATTCAACTCGCTCTCGCTGCACTGCCCGCAGTCGATCTTTCCGGACTGGTCGGACGGTCCGATGCTTCTTCCATCATGACCCATCCGCTCGCCGTCTCGCCGCGACCCGCGCTCCCAGCGCCGCGGTGACCAGGTCAGCCGCCGCATCCGGGCCCACGTGCTCCCACACCCGCACCACCGTCCAGCCCGCCGCCGTGAGCCTGGCATCGGTATCCCGGTCCCGCGTGACGTTTCCCGCCAGCTTCTCGGCCCACCACTCGGCATTGTTCTTCGGGAACGTCGCATGCTCCGGGCAGCTGTGCCAGAAACACCCGTCCACATAGACCGCGACCTTCCATCGCGGAAAAACAATGTCCGCCCGCCGCCGCATTCCCGGAATCGGCGCCCGATCCACGAAGAACCGCTTCCCGCGCCGATGCAGCTCCCGCCGCAATTGCAGCTCCGGTTCGGTCCCCGCCCGCCGCTGCTTGGCCATCCGCGCACTCGTCGCGGCATCGGTCACTGGTTTGGCGGCACTCACCGGATCATCGCCGGGGTGCTCACACGCGGTGTCATGGGCGCTCCTACCGGAGGCCGTGACTCAAGCGGCCTCGCGCGGGAATCCTCCCATCCGATCGAGGTGGTTCTCCACGTCCTCCAGGAAACCGGGCGGGAATCGCAGCGAGCCCATCCGGGTGCGGCGCAGGAAACCGGCGGTGGCGCGGGCCGAGAGCAGGCGGGAGTCGTCGAGGAACCAGCGCAGGTCCTCGTAAGGGGCGTGAACGGGCCAGGTGGAGACCGGGACTCGCATGCGCACGCCGCCGTGACCCCAGGCCGCGGTGGGCCAGCCGCGGCCGGTGAGGGGTTCACCGTCGGGGTACGGGTCGTCGGCGGGGTGGGCCAGGCGGGAGCCGATCCAGGCGGCCATCCGCACGCTGACCGCATTGCCGACCAGTTTCCAGCGATGGCCGGGGCGCACGCCGGGGACACCCAGGGCCGGTGCGGTCCAATCGCGATCGAAGCCTTGCAGGCGCTCGGTGTCGGTGAGGCCGGGGGTGACGATCTCACCGGAGGGCAGGCGGACCGCGGGCGGGCTCGCGATGCCCAGCGCGGAGCCGCCTTTCAAAGTGGGCACCGCGTTGACCGCCCAGCCCAGCCCGCGCTGACCCTCGGTCCAGTAGAAGCCGCACGGATCTTGCTCCGGATCGCCGACCGTGCGCGGCCCGGCATCGCAGCCGAAGAGCACCGGGCGCGGATCCTCGGTGCGCGAGGCCAGCATCAGCACCCGCTCGCGGCGCTGCGGCAACCCGAACGCGCGCGCGTCCACCACCCGATAGGCCCAGGTGTAGCCGAGCTCCTCCAGCGCGCCGGTGATGTGCCGCATGGCCGCCCCGCTGCCCAGTTGCAGCATGAACGGCACGTTCTCGATCAGCAGCCAGCGCGGGCCCCGTTTGCGGCGCACCAGGCGGAACACCTCGTCCACCAAACCCGAACGCGCCCCGGTGATTCCGGCCGTGCGCCCGGCCTGCGACAGGTCCTGGCAGGGGAAGCCCGCGGCCACCAGCTCGGTGCCGGCGGGCAGCGCGCGCAGCCGCTTCACATCCGAATGCACCGGCACGTCCGGGAAGTGCGCGGCCAGCACCGCCTGCGCCCCGGCATCGATCTCGCACAACAGCTCACTGCGCCAGCCGTGCGCGGCCAGCCCGAGTTCCAGTCCGCCGATGCCGGCGAACAGGCCGACCATCCGCGCGCCCGTCACTGTGCCGTCCCTTTCACCCCGGAGTCCCCATCTGCCCCGGGTACGTTACTCGAGTCGCGCGCCGCCCACCGAGATCAACACCGGGCACAACGGACCTACCAGGCATAATGCCGAGGAATTTCGGCCGGGACCGCCTTCGGTGCGATCGCGGGACCGCGCGCGCTGTGATCCGTGGCGCGCGGTGCCGCGTGCGCGCGAGCGGGCGCACACCTGCACGTACGGTATTAAGCGTGACGGAGAGCGGGAGCGAGGACACGACGCCGGCGACGCCCAAATGGCCATCGATTCTCACCTGGCGGGCGCACAACGCGTCCCGGATGGAATCGGTGCGGGTGGTGCTCAGCGGCAATCGGATTCGTGCCGCCGGCCGCATCATCGCCGGCGAATGCGAAGACCATCCCGCCTTCAGCGCCTCCTACGACCTGGTCACCGACGAGAACGGCGTCACCCGGCGGCTGTCGCTGCGCAGCACCCTCGCCACCGGCGAACGGCACGCCTCCATCGCCCGCGACGAAGAGAACTACTGGCTGATCGACGCGGGAAACACCCACGTACGCTCCACTTTCGGCGGCGCGCTGGACGTGGACGTGGTGCTCAGCCCGTTCTTCAACACGCTGCCGATCCGCCGGTACGGGCTGGCGCACGCCAGCGAGGACGTGCAGGTGCCGGTCGTCTATGTGCGGCTGCCGGATCTGCTGGTGCAGGAAGCCAGCCTCACCTACAGCAGCGGAGCGGACGGCATCCACGTGCTCTCGCCCGTCTCCTCGGCCACCGTCACCGTCGACAACGACGGGTTCCTGCTCGACTACCCCGGCCTGGCCGAGCGGATCTAGCCGAGCGATTCGACGACCCCGCCGCGGCGACCGGCGTCGGCGAGCCGCTCCAGCCAATCCTGGTCGCCGGGGCGCACATCGGTGATGACCCAGCGCTGGTTGTCCTCGTACTCGACGCGGCCGTCGTGCCCGGCCTCCACCAGCTGCGCGATCTCACCGTTCGCGCGCAGGCTTTCGCGCGCGCCCTCGAGCACGCGAAGCGTGTCATCGAGGACCGCGAGCAGCGCGGCCGCATTCGGCTCGCAGATGGCGCGCACCAGGGCGGGCGCGGTGGCCGCCACCCGGGTGCCGTCGCGGAAGGATCCGGCCGCCAGGCCCAGCGCCAGCGGGCCGCCGTTATTGCCCTGGATGGCCAGGGCCTCGGCGAGCAGGTGCGGCAGGTGCGAGATGCGCGCCACCGCCTGGTCGTGCTCCTCCGAGCGCACCGGGACCACCACGGCCCCGCAGTCCAGCGCCAATTGCGCCACCCGCCGCCAGGTTTCGGCATGCGTACCCGGATCCACGCTCACCGCCCAGGCGGCTTTCTCGAACAACTCGGGAGTAGTTGCCGCCCAGCCCGATTCGCTGGTCCCGGCCATCGGGTGGCCGCCGACGAAGCGCGCACCCAGTTCGTGCCGGTGCACGGCGTCGCGGACCGGGGCTTTCACGCTCACCACATCGGTGAGCGCGCAGTCGGGCGCGAAGGACTTCACATCCGAGAGCACGGTGTCGATGGCTGGCATGGGTACGCCGACCACGATCAACGCGTCCTGTTCGGCGGCGCGCCGCAGCACCGCCTCCACGTCCCCGCTCACCTCGAATCCGTCGGCGCGCGCGGCGCTCGCACCCGCTTCCGAACGGTTGTACCCCCAGGCTTCGTAGCCCGCGGCGGCCGCGGCGCGCAGCACCGAACCCCCGATCAATCCGGTACCGAGGACACAGACAGCTGCTTTCGGATGGCCCGTCATGCGATCAGATTCGCATACGACTTCAACATTTCCCCCGAAGCGGACTACCGTTGCGCCCATGGCAGCACAACGCTCGAGCGCGAACAGGGCGGCGTCGGAAGAATACGACGACGTGGAAGGGTTCGCAGTGGCGGTTGTCCGCGAGGAAGCCAACTGGAAAGTGACGCCGTTGACCTCGGCGGCACTGCACAGTCTCTCCGAAGCGGAGGACGAGTTGCGAGGTTTGCGAAGCTCCGGCGCGGTCTTCGGTCTGCTCGATATCGACGACGAGTTCTTCATCATCCTGCGCCCCGCGCCCACCGGCAGCCGCATCCTGCTGTCGGATGCGACGGCGGCCATCGACTACGACATCGCCTACGAGGTCCTCGAGCACCTGAACGTCGAAATCCCCGATATCGATCCGGACGATATCGACGACGTCGAACCCTGGGAGGAAGGCGATCTCGGCGTCCTGGCCGACCTCGGCCTGCCCGAACCGGTGCTCGCGGTCATCCTCGCCGAGACCGACCTCTACCCGGACGAACAGCTCGGCATGATCGCCCAGCGCCTCGGCTTCGCCAACGAATTCGCCGCGGTGCTGGACAAACTCCCGCGTTGACCCCCACCCGCGCCGACGAGGCCATGATCCGCGCGGCGATCGAAGCGGCCCGCACCGCCGATCCCCGCGACGTGCCCGTCGGCGCGGTCGTCTTCGGTCCCGACGGGCAGGAACTGGCCCGCGCCGCCAATGCCCGGGAGGCGACCGGTGACCCCACCGCCCACGCCGAAGTCCTCGCCTTGCGCGCGGCCACCGCGGTCCTGGGCGACGGCTGGCGGCTCGAGGGCGCGACCCTCGCCGTCACCCTCGAGCCCTGCACCATGTGCGCGGGCGCGCTGGTGCTCTCGCGCATCGGCAAACTCGTCTTCGGCGCCTGGGAACCCAAGACCGGCGCGGTCGGCTCGCTCTGGGACGTGGTCCGTGATCGACGTCTCAACCATCGCCCCCAAGTCACCGCCGGCGTCCTGGAACCCGAATGCGCCGCGCTCCTGGACGATTTCTTCCGATCCCAGCGCCCCTGACCTGTCTCTCCAGCCGATTTCGGGATTCGCGGTGCCGTCCGGTAAAGTCACCACCGGTGGCGTGTCCGAGCGGCCTAAGGAGCACGCCTCGAAAGCGTGTGAGGGGTAACCCCCCTCCGAGGGTTCAAATCCCTCCGCCACCGCTGAGAAGCCCCGCACCGGGAAACCGGTTGCGGGGCTTTTTCTTTCGGCCGCCGGCCCCCGGAACGCACCGACCCCCAACCGGATTCGGCTGGGGGTCGGTGTTTTTCAGGGCGTGTGCGTCAGCCCACGGAGGCGGGCTCCTTGGTCAACTCGACCGGCTTCTGCTGCAACTCGCGCAGCTTGGAGCCTTCGACGTCGATATCGGGCAGGATGCGGTCCAGCCACTTCGGCATCCACCAGGCCCACTTGCCCATCAGGACGAGCAGGGACGGGATCAGCACCATGCGCACGATGAAGGCGTCGAACAGGACGCCCGCGGCGAGCGCGAAACCGAAGGACTTGGCGGTGGCGTCGGTCTCCAGGATGAAGGAGCCGAACACCGAGATCATGATGATCGCCGCCGAGACCACGACCCGGGCCCCGTGGTGGTAGCCGCTGATCATGGCTTCCTTGGGGGACTTGCCGTGCACGAACTCTTCGCGCATGCGGGTCACCAGGAAGACCTGGTAATCCATGGCGAGGCCGAATACCAAGCCGATCAACATGATCGGCAGGAAGCTGACCAGCGGATGCGGATCCTCGATCAGGCCGAGCGCGCCGTCCTGGAAGATCAGCACCGTCGCGCCGAAGGTGGCCGCCATCGAGAGCAGGAAGCCGAGCGCCGCGGTCAGCGGAACCAGGATCGAGCGGAACACCAGGATCAGCAGGATGAACGCCGCGCCGGCGACCAGCGCCAGGTAGGGAACGATCTTGCTGAGCAGTACGTGGTCGACGTCGGCGTAGATGGCCGTGGTGCCGGTGATGCCGTACGCCATGCCCGGGTAGTCCACCGCGAGTGCGCTTTCCGCGCTGCGGGCATCGCTCACCAGGTCCTTGGTCTCCTGGTTGTTCGGGCCCTTCTTCGGCACGGCGTTGAGCATCGCGCCGGCCTTGTCCTCGCTGAACTCGGGCGCGGTCACGTAATCCATGCCGGAGTAGGACTCGAGCTGCTTGCGCAGCGCGTTCGCCGCATCCGTGCGCTTCTCCGGAGCCACGTCGGCCAGATCGGCGACCACCATGAGTACGCCGTTGCTGCCCTCACCGAAGCCCTCGGTGCGGATCTCGTACGCCTTACGGATCGTGGTCGTCTTGGGCAGGCTGTCATCGCCCGGCAGACCCAATTGCAGTCCGGCGGCGGGCGCGGCCAGCGCACCCAGCAGGATCACGCTGAGCAGCAGGGTGATGGCGGGCGCCTTGGCGATCACGCGGGCGAAACGGGTGCCGTTGGTGACCTGGGTGTCGTCCTCGGGATCGTGCTGGGCGACCAGCGGCAGCTTCGGCTTGAACAGGAAGCGGCCGATCGCGCCCATCAGCGCCGGCATCAGGGTGATGGCGGTGAGCACCGCGAACGCGGCCGCGATGGCGCCGCCCAGGCCCATGAAGGTCATGAACTCGACGCCGACCACGCTGAGCCCGCCCAGCGCGATGATGACGGTCAGACCCGCGAACACGACCGCGGAACCGGCGGTGCCGAGCGCGACGCCCGCGGCCTCCTCCGGCGAATCCTGGACTGCCAGTTCGGATTTGTACCGCGAGACGATGAACAGCGCGTAGTCGATGGACAACGCGATGCCGATCATGGATGCCAGGAAGGTGGTGAAGCTCGGAACCTCGATCACCGAGGTGCCGACGAAGATCAGCGAGGTGGCCGCGCCGAGGCCGATGATCGCGGTCAGGATCGGGACGAAGGAGGCGACGATCGCACCGAAGGCGACCATCATCACCACCAGCGCCACCGCCATGCCGATCATCTCGGACTTACCGCCGGGCTGCTGCTGCTCCATCGCGATGGAACCGGCCATCTCCACGGTCAGCCCGTTATCGCGGGCGACCTGGGCCACGTCGTAGGCGGCCTTGCGGTCGTCGGCGGTGACATCGCTGAATTTGGCGATCTTGAAGGGCACGTTCAGCGTCGCGACCGTGCCGGGTTCGTCCTTGTTCAGCACGTTCAGCGGTGCGCCGGTGCACTTGGAGACGTCCGGATTCGCGGTGAGGCAGCCCATCTTGTCCGCCACGGTGACCGGATTGTGCAGCGGCTTATCGTGATTCACGATGCCGAGCTCGCCCAGCTTGCCGATGAGCGCGTCGATCTCGCGCACGTTCTTCTCGTCGGTGAGCTTCTCGCCCGCCGGCGCCTGAATGACATAGGTGCCGGTCACGGCCTCGAATTTGAAGGCTTCCGAGGCGCCGGGGAAGTGCTTGTCGAGGATCTCGTTGGCCCGCGCCGACGGCAGCTCGGGCATGCTGAAGTCATTGCTCATCGGCTCCTTCAGCTGCGCACCCAAGCCGCCGAGCAGCAGGAACAGCAGAAGCCAGACGGGTAAGACGATCCATTTGCGGCGGAAGGCGAATTTGCCCCACCGATAGAGGTATACGGACACGAGGGGTTCTCCTGGCGCTGGTGCGGGCATGCGATGTGCAGGTCTTGGAGCAGCGCGTAGGCAGTTCAGCCGCGGGAAACCCTGTCGAACCCCGCCTCCACGAAAATTCTGCCTACCGTGCGGTAGGTAGACTACCGAGTGGCAAAGCGGAGGAACAACCTCGATTTTAGTGGTGTTGCTCGCTGCGGGAGACGTGGTGAGAGGATGAACGAATGGTCGCCCCAGTTGGTTCCGTGAGTGTCGTCGCAGGTAGAAGCACCAAAGACGCGATTCGCGAGGCCGCCATCCGATTATTCGCGGCCAAAGGCTTCGATCAGACCAGCTTGCGCGAGGTCGCCGATGCGGTGGGAATCACAAAAGCCTCGCTCTATTACCACTACGCCTCCAAAGTCGACTTGCTCATAGCCATCATCGAGCCGATCTTCGAGGATCAGCGTGCGCTGGTGGAGAGCCTGGACGGGCTCGAGCATTCACCGGAGCGGGTGCGCGAGGTGATGACCACCAACCTGCACTCGACGCTGCGCTACCGCGATACCGGCGTGCTGTGCATGCGCGACACCGTGGCCATCGTCAACGCCCTCGGCAATCGCTACCCCGACATCATCGAGCTGCATCGCCGCATGTGCGATTGGGTGGCCGGGCCGGACGCCGACGACACGGCCAAGCTGCGCGCGGCCGCGGCCATGCAGGTGCTGGGCACCGCCATGCTCTCCCAGGAGATCGCCCCCGAGGTCGATATCGACCACATCGAGAAGGTACTGCTGGATTCCGCGCTCAGCGTGCTCTATCCGGCGGGATAACCGGGCGAATCGGAGTGCGGGTGGCGCGATAAGGTTTTCGCTCAGCGTCCAGGAGATCAGGAGTTCCCCGTGCACATCACCGCGAAGGTCGATTACGCGGTGCGCACGCTCGTGGAAATCGCCAAGGCGCAACCGGATTCGGTGAAGGCCGACGCCATCGTGATCGCTCAGGACATCCCGCCGAAGGTGCTCGAATCGGTGGTCGCGGATCTGCGGCGTGGCGGATTGGTCACCAGCCGCCGCGGACCCGATGGCGGATACCGGCTCGCGAGCCCGGCCGCGGAGATCAGCATCGCCGATGTGATTCGCGCCGTGGAGGGTCCGCTCGCCTCGGTGCGCGGCCAGCGGCCGGAGGATGTCAGTTATGCCGGTGCGGCCGAGCCATTGCAACGGGTCTGGATCGGTCTGCGGGTGAATATCCGGTCGGTGCTGGAGCGGGTGACGATCGCCGATATCGCGCACGATCTGCTGCCGTCCTTCTTGGACGAACTGCTGCACGACCCCGACGCCTGGACCCGCAGACCCCGTCTGACCGGCGGCGTCGTGCAAACCTCGTGGCGGGATCTGGACTCTCCGGATATCTGAAGCGATACCCGCGGCGGTCCGGATGTGACGTGGCGCACTCCTCATCACCGCGCCGAAAACCTCGCCGCGCCGGTCACCGGTCAGGGGTAGCCTGCGAACATCATGTTGATCAGACTTCTCCGCAGCTTCCTCGCGCCCTACCGAAAGCAGCTGGTGGGCGTGGTCGTGCTTCAGCTGATCTCGGTCATCGCCATGCTCTATCTGCCGAGCCTGAACGCCGACATCATCGATGACGGCGTCACCAAGGGCGATATCGACGCCATCTGGCGCATCGGCGGAGTGATGCTGCTGGTGACCGCCGTGCAGATCGTGGCGCAGGGCGCGTCGGTGTACCTGGGCGCGCAGGCCGCCATGGGCGCCGGCCGCGATATGCGCGCCGCGCTGCTGCATCAGGTCGGCGGCTTCTCCGCCCGCGAGGTGGGCACCTTCGGCGCCCCGTCGCTGATCACCCGCAATTCCAATGACGTGCAACAGGTTCAGCTGCTCACCCTGATGAGCGCGACCATCCTGGTGATGGCCCCCATCATGTGCGTGGGCGGCGTCATCATGGCGCTGCGCGAGAACCTGCAACTGTCCTGGCTGCTGCTCATCGCGGTGCCCGCGCTGGGCCTGTCCATGGCCTTCATCATCACCCGCATGGTGCCCGGCTTCCGGCGTATGCAGGACCGCATCGACTCGGTGAATCGCGTACTGCGCGAACAGATCACCGGTATCCGCGTGGTGCGCGCGTTCGTGCGCGAGCGGCAGGAGGCGTGGCGCTTCGGCGTGGCCAACTCGGAGCTGACCGACGCGTCGCTGTATGTCGGCCGCTACATGGCGCTGATGTTCCCGTCGGTCATGCTGATCTCGAATGTGACTGCGGTGGGCGTCATTTGGTTCGGCGGGCACGCCGTCGACGCGGGCACCATGCAGATCGGCTCGCTCACCGCGATGCTGGCCTACATCATGCAGATCCTGATGGCGGTCATGATGGCCTCCTTCCTGGCGATGATGGCCCCGCGCGCCGCGGTCTCGGCCGAGCGCATCGGCGCGGTGCTGGACACCGAATCCTCGGTGGAGCCGCCGCGGCTGCCGCAGCCGTTCAAGGGCGATCCGGGCACCGTCGATTTCCAGTTCGCCGAGTTCAAGTTCCCGGGCGCGGAGAAGCCGGTGCTCAGCGCGATCCGCTTCGCGGTGACGCCCGGCACCACCACCGCCATCGTGGGCGCGACCGGCTCGGGCAAGACGACGCTGGTCAACCTGATCCCGCGGCTGATCGATGTCACCGACGGCGCGGTGTACGTGGGCGGCACCGATGTGCGGCACATCGATCTGGAGCTGCTGCGCGATCAGATCGGCCTGGTGCCGCAGAAGGGGTACCTGTTCTCCGGCACCATCGGCTCCAACCTGCGCTACGGCAAGCCGGACGCCACCGACGAGGAGCTCTGGCACGCGCTGGAGATCGCGCAGGCCGCGGACTTCGTGCGGGAGATGCCGCAGGGTCTGGAAACCCCTGTCGCACAGGGCGGTACGACGGTCTCCGGCGGTCAGCGTCAGCGCCTGGCGATCGCCCGCGCCCTGGTGCGCAAGCCGCGCATCTATCTGTTCGACGACTGCTTCTCCGCGCTCGACGTGGCCACCGACTTCCGGGTCCGGGACGCCTTGAAGCCGGAGACCCGGAATGCGGCGGTAATCATTGTGGCCCAGCGCATCTCGACCATCCGCGAGGCCGATCAGATCGTGGTGCTGGACGACGGGGTGATGGCCGGTATCGGTACCCACGAGCAATTGCTCAGGGACACACCGGAATACCGCGAGATCGTGGAGTCCCAGCTCAGCGCGGAGGAGGTTCGATGAGGCCCGGCGCTCCCGCTCCCGGCGCGCCGGACGCGAAGGCCAAGTCCTTCGGGCCGTCGCTGAAGCGCGTCCTACGCCGGCTCGCTCCCGAACGTTTCTATCTGGCAATCGTTTTCGTGCTCGCCGTGTCCTCGGTGGTGCTCAATACCCTGGGCCCGCAGATCCTCGGCAAGGCCACCAACCTGATCTTCGACGGCGTGGTCGGCAAGCAGTTGCCGGCGGGTATGACCAAGGAGCAGGCGGTCGAGCAGATCCGCCAGGCCGACGGCACCTTCGCCGACATGCTCGCCAGCATGGACGTGATTCCCGGTGTGGGCGTGGACTTCTCGGCCGTGGGCCGGGTGCTGGCCATCGTGCTCGCGCTCTACATCGGCTCGTCGGTCTTCGGCTTCCTCGAGGCGTACCTGCTCAACATCGTCATCAACCGGACGGTGCGGCGGCTGCGCAACGAGATCGAGGAGAAGATCCACCGCCTGCCGCTGAGCTACTTCGATTCGCAGCCGCGCGGCGACGTGCTGTCCCGGGTCACCAACGACGTCGACAATGTGGCGCAGACGTTGTCGCAGACCATGAGTCAGCTGATCATCTCCGCGCTGTCGGTGATCGGCATCCTGATCATGATGTTCTGGATCTCGCCGCTGCTGGCACTGATCGCCCTGCTCACCGTGCCGCTGGCGATCGTCGCCACCGCCCTGATCGCCAAGCGCTCCAAACCGCACTTCGTGGATCAGTGGAAGCTGACCGGCGAGGTCAACTCGCAGGTCGAGGAGGCCTTCACCGGGCACGAGGTGGTCAGCGCCTTCGGCCGGGTGCGCGAGGTGGGCGAGCGGTTCGACGAGACCAACGGCAAGCTCTACGACGCATCGTTCAAGTCGCAGTTCATCTCCGGCCTGATCATGCCCGCCATCATGTTCCTCGGGAACCTGAACTACGTGCTGATCGCCGTGGTCGGT
Organism: Nocardia inohanensis NBRC 100128; assembly: GCF_001612945.1. GTDB lineage: Bacteria > Actinomycetota > Actinomycetes > Mycobacteriales > Mycobacteriaceae > Nocardia > Nocardia inohanensis. Next base: position 92,475 of record NZ_BDBK01000014.1, on the reverse strand, counting down.
GGCCTGCGGGTGGCCTCGGGTCAGCTGTCGCTGGGCGAGGTGCAGGCGTTCATCCAGTACTCGCGCGGGTTCACCCAGCCGCTCACCCAGATCGGCTCGATGATCAACCTCTTGCAGTCGGGCGTGGCCTCGGCCGAGCGCATCTTCGAGATCCTCGACACCGACGAGCAGATCCCCGATCCCGAGGTCGAGGATTCGCGGCCGCTGGATCGCGGGCGGGTGGCGTTCGAGCGGGTGTCGTTCCGGTACGAACCGGAGACGCCGGTCATCGAAGAGCTGTCGCTGGTCGCCGAACCGGGGCATGTGGTCGCCATCGTCGGGCCGACCGGTGCGGGCAAGACCACGCTGGTCAACCTGCTCATGCGGTTCTACGAGGTGGACGACGGCGCGATCACCATCGACGGCGTCGACATCACCCGGATCAGCCGCGATCATCTGCGCGCCCGGATGGGCATGGTGTTGCAGGACACCTGGCTCTTCGGCGGCACGATCCGGGAGAACATCGCCTACGGCAATCCGAACGCCTCCGAGGACGAGATCCTCGAAGCCGCGCGGGCGGCGTATGTGGACCGGTTCGTGCACGCGCTGCCGCACGGGTACGAGACCGTCATCGACGAAGAGGGTTCCGGCGTCAGCGCCGGTGAGAAGCAGCTCATCACCATCGCCCGCGCGTTCCTGGCCAAGCCGTCCATCCTGATCCTGGACGAGGCGACCAGTTCGGTCGACACCCGTACCGAATTGCTGGTGCAGCACGCCATGGCGGCGCTGCGCCGGGATCGCACGAGTTTCGTGATCGCGCACCGACTTTCGACGATTCGCGATGCCGACACCATCGTGGTGATGGAGAAGGGCAAGATCGTCGAGCAGGGCACCCACGACCAATTGCTCCAGGCCCGCGGCGCGTACTACCGCCTGTACCAAGCGCAGTTCTCGGCGGCTATCACCGATGGTGAGGGCGAGAATGTGGACGACCCGGATCCGGACGTGGTCTCGCTGGGTAAATGATCTATTTTCCGCCCGGCCCCGACGGGCCGGGCGGAGTTGTATCGGCCGGTGCGATTAGCATCGCGGGGTGTCTGATTCCGGATTCTCGTTCAAAGTCGGTACCCGGCTGGAAGGCCGCCACGGTCGAACGGGAGTGATCAGCACCCCGCACGGAGACATCGCGACCCCCGCGTTCATTCCGGTCGGCACCAAGGCGACCGTGAAAGCGGTGCTGCCGGAGACCATGAAGGAACTGGGTTCGCAGGCGCTGCTCGCGAACGCCTATCACCTGTATCTCCAGCCCGGCCCGGACATTGTGGACGAAGGCGGCGGCCTGGCCGAATTCATGAATTGGCACGGCCCCACCTTCACCGACAGCGGCGGCTTCCAGGTCATGTCGCTGGGCGTGGGCTTCAAGAAGGTACTGGCCATGGAGGCCGTCGGCGTGCAGAACGACGATGTGATCGCCAAGGGCAAGGAACGCCTCGCGCACGTCGACGACGACGGCGTCACCTTCCGCTCGCACCTCGACGGCTCCAAGCATCGCTTCACCCCCGAGGTGTCGATGGGCATCCAGCATCAGCTCGGGGCGGACATCATGTTCGCCTTCGACGAGCTCACCACGTTGATGAATACCCGTGGCTACCAAGAGGAATCGCTGGAGCGCACCCGCCGCTGGGCCAAGCGCTGCCTGGACGAGCACGAGCGTCTGACCGAGGCGCGTTCGCACCGCCCCTACCAGGCGCTGTTCGGCGTCATCCAGGGCGCGCAGTACGAAGACCTGCGCCGCAAGGCATGTCGCGATCTGGAGGCGTTGCGTGGCGACGGCGGAACGGGTTTCGACGGTTACGGTATCGGCGGCGCGCTGGAGAAGCACAATCTCGGCACCATCGTCGGCTGGTGCTGTGACGAGCTGCCCGAGGCCAAGCCGCGGCACATGCTCGGCATCAGCGAGCCCGAGGACATGTTCGTCGCCATCGAAAACGGCGCGGACACTTTCGATTGCGTGAATCCGTCCCGCGTCGCGCGCAATGCCGCGCTGTACACCGACGAAGGCCGGTTCAATATCAATACCGCGCGCTTCAAGCGGGATTTCACGCCCATCGATTCCACCTGCGATTGCTACACCTGCGCGCACTACACCCGCGCCTACATCCATCACCTGTTCAAGGCGAAGGAAATGCTGGCGTCGACGCTGTGCACAATTCACAACGAGCGCTTCACCGTTCGGCTGGTGGATCGCATTCGCGAGAGCATCGACGGCGGGTATTTCCAGGAATACAAGACCGAGTACCTGGCCGGCTGGCAGGGCCGGATCAAGGCCCCCGGCAAATGAAATGGGGTGTGGCGCAAGGCCACACCCCATCCGGTCAACTCGCCAGCGCCGGTACCGGCAGTGGTTCGTAACTGGGTTCGTGCTTCTTGAGGAAGGCGATCACCCGGTAGGTGATGGGCAGCACGATCACCTCCGCGAGGGTCTTCCAGACGAAACCCACCACCACGTAGTTGACGAACGTGCCCCAGGAATCGATCCCGATCGCCGTCGCCGCGATGGAGCAGAAGATCAGCGTGTCACCGAACTCCCCGACCACGGTGGAGCCGATGAGCCGTGCCCACAGATGCTTCTCCTTGGTCCTCTCCTTGATGGCGACCAGCGCGGCCGAGTTCAGCATCTCGCCCACGAAGTACCCGCACAGCCCCGCCAGCACCAGCTGCGGCGTGGTGCCGAGCACGGCGTCGAAGGAGCTCTGGTAGCCGGGGTCGAGCGCCGGGAGCTGCCGGGCGATCCAGAAGCAGCCCACCATCAGCAACAGGATGCCGAACCCGAAGTAGATCGCGCGCCGTGCCGCCTTGAACCCGTACACCTCGCTGAGCACGTCGCCGATGATGTAGGCGAGCGGGAACAGGAACCAGGCGCCGTCGGTGGTGATCGGCAGGATATCGATCGGCCCGAGCTTGACCGAATGGTCGGCGAAGAACTGCACGCCCTTGGTCGCGCAGATATTGGAAATGATCAGAACTGCCGTGAACAGCGCCACGACCGGTGTGTAGTAACCCCCCGCCGCCTTCGCGAATGCCGCGTGTTCGGAGGCGGGGCGTCCAGTGCCGGCGGTGTCCGCCGGAAGTAATGCATCACTCACGAAGTGAACAGGATACCGGTCGACCTGCCTGGTGGAATAGGCTGGGCGGATGACGAATCCCGGAGATTCCGACGAGTGGTGGAAGCAGTACGGCGGGGAGGGTGTTTCGCCGGACGCGCAGTCCTCCGGATCGGCTCCGCAGCAATCGGCGCCGCCAACCCCCGGTTACTCCTCCGCGCCGAATCTTTCGAAGCAGCCGGAGACGCCGTCGGCCTCCCCCTACCCGAGTTATCCGCCGCCGCAGCCGAATTCGGCGCCGTCGTATCCGCAGCCGGCCGCCGGGCCGTATCAGTCCGGGCCCAATGCGTTTCCGCCGCCCGCGGGCGGGGCGTACCAGTCGGGACCGAATCCCTATCCGCAGGCGCCGGGTTACGGTTATCAGCAGCCGGGCTATCAGCCCTACGGGTACGCGCAGCCCGGGCTGGGCACCAACGGGCTGGCCATCGCGTCGATGATCCTGTCCATCGTCGGGTTGCTGCTGTGCATGTTCGGCGTGTTGTCGCTGGCCGGCCTGATCATGGGCGTGGTGGCGCTGAATCAGATCAAGCAGACCGGGCAGCAGGGCAAGGGCATGGCGCTGGCCGGGATCTGGGTGGGTGCGGGCGGGCTCGCGCTCGCGGTCATCTACTGGCTCTTCATCATCATCGCGGCCTCGAGCGGAACGTAGCTCTCGCCGGTACGAAAACGGGCGCGCATCCGGATCGGATGCGCGCCCGAGGTTTTCGAACGGGTTACGAGGTCTTGATGACCTGGGTGCCGCCCGCGAACTTGTCGTGCCAGCCCTGCTTGTTCGGGTCCTGGTTGATGCTGACCGCGACCCAGATCGCCAGGCCGACCTCGATCAGGCTGCCGATGAACCAGGGAATGATGCCCGCCAGCATGAAGAGATTGCGCTTGGCCGAGGTGACCGGGTCGAGGGTGCCGCCGCCGGGGGCCAGCACCTTCAGCTTCAGCAGCTGCTTGCCGAAGGTGGCGCCCTGCGCGACCTCCATGCCGACGAAGTAGCCGAACATGGCGAGCGCGGTCAGGATGCTCCACACCACGGTCAGGCTGTTGGGCAGGAAGGCGCCGATGATGCCCATCGGAATGCCGACGATGAACCCGTCGATGATGCGGGCGCCGAGGCGGATCCCCACGTCGGCCGGCTGCGCGCCGCCGCCGAAACCGGGCTGACCCGGGTACGGCTGGTACGCGTCCTGCTGACCGTACGGGTTCGGCTGCTGGCCGAAGCCGCCCTGCTGACCGTAGGGCTGCTGCTGACCGTAGCCCGGCTGCTGGGCGTAGGGGTCGGACTGCTGGCCGTACGGCTGCTGCGGCTGCTGGCCGTATCCGCCCGGCTGCTGCTGGCCGTAGCCCGGCTGCTGGCCGTAGGGATCGGACGGCTGCTGACCGTAGGGCTGCTGACCGTAGCCCGGCTGCTGCTGACCGTACGGATCGGGCTGCTGGCCGTAAGGCTGCTGACCGTAGGGCTGGCCACCGCCCTGCGGATACTGGTTGGGGTCATACCCACCGCTTGTCATTGTGTTCGCCGTCCTCGTCGAAAGTCTCGGGGGTCTGGTCGAGTCCGTACGTTACGGACACGTACTGGGTTGCAACAAGCTGTTCGGATCCAGTGTCCATGGTTCCCGCGGCAGCTTTTCCGGCCGGAACCGCTCCAGTATCTGCGGAATCGTGGTTGCGTCGCAGTAACCCAGCGACTCGCCGAGCAACATCAGTACCTGCTCGGGAGTTTCGCCCAGGGCCAGCCGATCGCGCAGGGTGACCGCGCCGTCCCGCTTGGCCAGGCGCTGCCCGGAGGTGTTCAGCACCAGGGGCACATGCGCGTAGTGCGGCACCGGAGTGTCCAGCAGGGTGGCCAGATAGGCCTGCCGCGGCGTGGACGGCAGCAGGTCGTCGCCGCGAACCACCTGGTCGATGCCCTGAGCGGCGTCGTCGACCACGACCGCCAGGTTGTAGGCCGGGGTGCCGTCGCCGCGCCGCAGCACCAGATCGTCGACCGCGCCCCGATAGTCGCCGAGCAGTTCGTCGTGGATCTCGAATTCGGTGACCTCGGCGCGCAGGCGGAGCGCGGCGGGCCGGCCCTCGGCGCGGCGCCGAGTTTGCTCGGCCGCGGTGAGATCGCGGCAGGTGCCCGGATACGCGCCCATCGGCCCGTGCGGCGCGGTGACCGCCTGCTGAATTTCCTTACGGGTGCAGAAACATTCGTAGGTGCGCCCGGCCGCGGTCAGCCGCGCGATGGCCGCTTCGTACAGCGGCAGTCGCTCCGACTGCCGCAGCACCGGCGGATCCCAGTCCAGCCCGAGCGTTTCCAGGTCCTCCAGCTGCCGCTCCTGCGCGCCGGCCTTGACCCGGTCCAGATCCTCGATCCGCAGCAGGAAGCCGCGCCCGGTGGAGCGCGCGAACAGCCACGCCAGCAACGCGGTGCGCAGATTGCCCAGATGCAGATCCCCGGAAGGGCTCGGCGCGAATCGTCCGTATCCCGTCACGTTGGCCATCGTAGGCGCACCTTCGTTCGCATCCTTCGCAGTGTGGCTACTCGTTCGCACTCTTGCGGGTGCACACAATCGGTGCGAGCCGAGAGCGAAAATGCGAACTCAGTGAATGCGCAATTCGGGTCGGAGTTGCGCCTCCGAAATGGGTTTCTCCTGGTCCAGGTCGGTGAGAAGCGTTTCGGCACAGGCGATCAGGCCGGGGGAGTCGATGTCGTAGGGTGCGGGTCCGTAGGCCTGCAGTCGCCCCGCCGCCCGCTCCAGCAGCGTTCGAGCACCCTTCGGATTCCCCCGCTGAATGTGGGTGAGGCCAACGGCGAACTGCGCGAGCCCCTGCCACAGCATCCGCTCGGCGAATGGCCCGTTCTTCCAGGCCGCCTCGAGCACCTCGTGGGCATTGAAGGCCAGCCCGTCGTCGAGCAGGCGCTGGGCGTACTCCAGGGTCGCTTCGGGCGATAACTCCAGATCGTCCGGGATTCGCGGGACCCCCGTGCTCCCGAATGGGAGGGGTCGCCCAAAACGGTCACGGGGTCGGGCATTCCGGGCACGCCCGGCCTCGTCTCGATCCCGTCCGGTCTGCTCCGGCTCGCGCTCGGTCATGGTCTCCATGATCCCGGACGTAACGACCGGCGGTCGCCCGCCCGGTTCGTTCCGTTCGCCGCACCGCGCACCGGCAACAAAATTGCTACTTCGAATAATTGTTGTGTGCAATCTACGGCTATTTCTGTGCAAATTATTTGCTGGCTAACCTTGCCCTATATTTGCTGATTGAAAACGAAAGAATGCGATCTCCTATTGGAGAACCCTGCTACTGTTTAGCGCGGGAACGGCCATCGGGGGTGCATTCCCATCGTGAAGTGCAGAGAGCGGGTTGTACGGGGCGTTTGCGCGCAACCCGGGGCGTACGTGGGATTCGCCGATCTCCTCGGATCCCAGTGTCACCAAGATCGATGCCAGCAAGATCCTGAGCATGACGCAGAAAAGGAGCTAGAACCGTGAAGCTGGATTTCACCGGCGCCGTGTGGCGCAAGAGCAAACACAGCGGCCCCAATGGCAACTGCGTGGAGGTCGCTTTTCTCGGAGACGGCAACGTGGCGGTTCGCGACACCAAGGACCACGGTCGCGGCCCGATCCTGGCGTTCACCCCCGGCGAGTGGGACGCATTCATGGCGGGCGTATCCGATGGGGAGTTCAAGCGCGCCTGAAACGGGAACTGGGCCCCGAGTCGATGTGGACTCGGGGCTTTTCGTTTGTTAGTGCCGCCCGTTGCCGGAGTGATCCTCCTGCGCCCGGCGCAGCACCGCCAATTGCTTGTGCTCCTCGGCCGATTCGGTGGCCCGGTGCTGTTCCCGCTCGGCCGGCGGATCGGCCCGGAAGAAGCTGCCGGTGCCGGGCCGCCCGGCAATGCCCAGCTCGTTGAGCTTCCGCGGCACGCGAGCGCCCTGATACTCCAGCGGAATCGGATGCCCGTGCTCGTCCACCGGCCCGAGCGGCTGATGGATCTCGATGTACTCCCCGTGCGGCAGCCGCCGGATCACCCCGGTCTCGATGCCGTGCTCGAGAATCGCGCGGTCACCGCGTTGCAGCCCCAGGCAGATCCGGTACGCGGTGAAGTACGCCAGCGGCGGCAGCAGCAGTAGCGCGATGCGGAACGCCCAGGTGGTCGCGTTCAGCGAGATCGAGAACTGGAAGGCGATGATGTCGTTGACGCAGGCCAGGGTGAGCACCAGGTAGAACGCCAGCGACATGAACCCGATCGCGGTGCGCACCGGCACATCTCGCGGCCGTTGCAGCAGATTGTGACGCGCCACCCGGTCCCCGGTCAGCCGTTTCTCGATCCAGGGATAGGCGATGAGCGCCACGAAGATGAGCGGCATGGCCAGCGCCACCGAGAACGCGCCCGGCACCGTGTGCCCGAAGATGTAGAGCTCCCAGGCCGGGAAGAGGCGCAGGAAGCCATCGGTCCACATCAGGTAGAAGTCCGGCTGAGTGCCCGCCGAGACCTGAGATGGGTTGTAGGGACCCAGATTCCAGATCGGGTTGATCTGCAAGAGCCCGCCCATGATGGCCAGCACGCCCAGCGTGAAGGCGAAGAACGCGCCCTGGTCCAGGGAGAACACCGGCACGATGCGGGTGCCGATGACGTTCTTCTCGGTGCGCCCGGGCCCCGGATACTGGGTGTGCTTCTGGTACCAGACCAGCGCGATATGCGCGGCGATGAGCGCCAGCATGATGCCCGGGAAGAGCAGCACGTGCGCGATGTACAGGCGCGGCACGATGATGTGGCCGGGGAAGTCCCCGCCGAACATCAGCCAATGCAGCCAGGTGCCGATCACCGGGGAGCCCATGGTGATGCCGGCGAAGGCAGCCCGCAGCCCGGTGCCCGAGAGCAGATCGTCGGGGAGCGAGTAGCCGAAGAAACCCTCGAACATGGCGATGATCAGCAGGATCGCGCCGATCACCCAGTTGGCCTCGCGGGGTTTGCGGAACGCGCCGGTGAAGAAGACGCGGCACAGATGCACGATCATGGATGCGCTGAAAAGCAGTGCGGCCCAATGGTGTACCTGCCGGACGAAGAGCCCGCCGCGCACATCGAAGGAGATCTGCAAGGCGGTCTCGTAGGCGCGCGACATGGTGACGCCGCGCAGCGGTTGATAGGACCCGTTGTAGGTCACTTCGGTCATCGACGGATCGAAGAAGAGGGTCAGATAGACGCCGGACAGCAGCAGAATGATGAAGCTGTAGAGCGCGATTTCACCGAGCAGGAACGACCAGTGCGTCGGAAAGACTTTGTTGATGGATCTTTTGACGAATGCCGCGGCCTGATACCGCTGATCCGCCGCATCGGCCTGCTCCGCCAGTCGACCAGCGGTGCGATTACGAGTTGCCATAGCGGTCACCCGCCCCGGGAGAGAGTGGTAAGGCTTCTACTACACACGGTAGCACCCAGACCCACTGCACCATATGCGCTTTCGCTAGGCTCACCCGGTGAATTCCTTGGCGGCCCGCGACGCCTCCGTGTACTGGTTGTCTGCCCGCACCCGCAACGATTTGTTCCTCTTGTACTGTTTCGCCGACGCCGGGCAGCCGACCGACCGGCTTCGTGCGGCGATTGCAAACCGGGTCATCGATATTCCAGATTTGCTGGTGCACGTGCTCGAAACTCCTGCAAATATTGCGTATCCGATATGGGCGCATTGCGAATTCACTGCGGAGCAGTTCGCGGAGCATGAACTGGCCGAACCGACCTGGGGTGCGCTCACCACGGCCCTGGAAGCCTTGCTGAACACCGGGATCCGCGCCGAGCACCGCGCGTGGAGGTTGCACCTCTTCCGCGGCATCACCGGTGCACCGGGATTCGCTCCCGGCGAGCCCGCCCTGGTGGCGATCCTCCAGCTTTCCCATGCCCTCGCCGACGGCCGCCGGGCCGCCGAACTGGCCCGCGCCCTGTTCTCCGAAACCCCACCCTCGTCATCCCGGCATGCTTTCAGCCGGGATCCACACACGAGCGAACCGTGTAGATTCCGGCTGAAAGCATGCCGGAACGACGGTCGGGTGGCCGCCGCCCTCGAACTGCCGCGACTGCCGATCCGCATGGCCCGCACCGTGATTCGCGGACTCGCGGCCGCCCGCGCCCAGCAGGAACTGGCCGACCTCACCGCCTCCGGTGCTGTCCCGCCCCCATCGCCGGGCGTCGTCCCGAACCTGCTCGCCGGCGACGGCAAGCTCCCGACCGGTCACTCCGTACGGATGCTGGTGCGCGATGCGAACGAATTGCGGGTCCCAGGTCATACGGTGACCGTCGTCGCCCTGACCGCCATCTCACTGGCCATGCAGCGCTATCTGACCCGGCGCGGCGAACCGTGCGAAGACGCCCGCGCCCAAGTCCCCATGGCGGTTGCCGCCACCCACGGCACCCGCAACAGCTACCGCGACCTCTCGGTAGACCTGTGCTTCGGCGAACCGGATCCGCGCGCCCGCGCCGCCGCCATCGCCGCGGATCTCGCCCTCCGAGCCGAACGCGCGAAACACCCGTTGCAGGAAGCGCAGTCCCGGGTCACCGCGGCCCTGCCCGCCCCGATCCTGCATCGCGATGTGACGCACCTCCCGATCGAGGCGCTCCCCGAACGAGTTTCGGGCCACACCGTCGTCTCCAGCGTCCATCGCGGCCCCGCCGACCTCACTTTCGGCGGTGGCGCGGTCCGTTTCACCGCCGGCTTCCCCGCCATCGGCTCGGTCATGCACCTGACCCACGGCATCCACGGCCTCGGCGACACCGTCACCCTGTCGCTGCACGCCGACCCGGCCGTCGTCCCGGATCTCGACGCCTACGCCGCACTGCTGGACGCGGCCCTGCGCGAAACCGCGACCGCCCTGAACCGGGCCTGAACAGACGAAAGCCCCGGCTGGACAGTGTCCAAACGGGGCTTTCGTGAGCGGAGGATAGGGGATTTGAACCCCTGAGGGCTGTTAACCCAACCCGCGTTCCAGGCGAGCGCCATAGGCCACTAGGCGAATCCTCCGTGGAGCAATATACCGGCTGACCCCCCGCGGAACGCAAATCAGGTAGTCGGAGGCTATTTCTTCTTCAGTGCCGTGAGCGCCTTCTGAAGTTGCTCCTTCGCCACCGAGGCCATTTCTTCCTTGCTGATGGATTCGCCGGGACCGCGATCGAGGTTGATCTTGACCTTGACCGAGACATTGCTGTCGGTGACCGCGGCGGTGTACTCCTGCACCGTGAACGAGGAGTAGTCGCTGGTCTCGGTATGCCAGTAGCCCTGGCTGCCGATGCCGGTGAGATCGCCGGAGGCGCGCCCGGAACCGGTGGTGCCGGTGTCGAACTGCTTCCAGGTGTCGTAGGTGGGGCCGCCGTAGGCGCTGGTGAAGCCGACATCGAGGGTGATCTCGGCCTCATTGTCGTGGTACTTGCTGCTGCTCGACTTGCTGGAGTAGCCGGCCTTGCAGTTCATCGAGCCGCCGCTGTAGTCGGTGCCCTTGGTTTCGGTGTGCGTGGGGCTGCCCTTGGAGGTGGAGGACCACTTGGTGAGCGCCGAGGGATCGATCAGGCTGCACGCGTTGGTGATATTGGCCATGGAGTAGTTGCCGTCCATGCTCTTCTTGTCATTGCCCAGCGGTGAGATCGGGCTGGAGTCCTTGGTGGCGACGGCGATCGCGCCGATGCCGATGCCGACCAGCACCACCAGGCCGATGACGCCGCCGACGATCCAGCCGGTCTTGTTGCCGCCGCCGGCCGGCCGCGCGGGCGTCGGGTAGGCGTAACCGCCTGCGGGCTGGGCGAATTGCTGCGCCGGCGGGACGGGCTGCGCGGGCGGGAACGGCTGGCCGCCCATCGGCTGCCCGGCCGCGTACTGGCCGCCGGTGTAGGCGGGCTGCGGAATGGCTTGTGCCGGTGGGGTGTAACCCGCCGCGCCTGCACCGTAATTGAGCATGGTCGGGTCGGCGGGCGGCTGCTGCCCGCCGTAATTCAGCATGGTCGGATCGGCGGGGGGCTGCTGGCCGCCGTAGTTGAGCATGGTCGGATCCGCTCCGGTCACCGGTTGCCCGGGATCGGTGCCGGTGGGCGGGGTCGCCCACCATTGCGCGGTCTCCTGCGCTTTCGCCGGGTCGTGCGGCTCGCCCGGTCCTGGATTGGAGCTAGTCACGTACGGTTTCCCCTCCGGTACTGAGCGGGTCGCCCCGCATGTCGGACCGATCGTAACGACCCGGGGCGGCAGGAGTCTCGGTGAGCCGCTACACTGGCCGACGGATCCAGCGCGGCGCGCATCCTGTGAACTCCCCCAGGGCCGGAAGGCAGCAAGGGTCAACGGGCTCTGCCGGGTGCGCTGGGTCCCCTTTATTTTCCGGGGACTGCGCTCTCCGTATATCGCTCCCGATTCGGTCGAGCCCCCTAGTAACGTGGGCGGTTGGATTCGCGGTCTACTCGCGGACCACACATATTCCTCGCCCTTGGAAAGGCTGTGCAGATGCCCCGGCAGACGCAACTCGGTTTGATGAGCCATGCGGAACTCGTGACGGAACACGAGACGCAGACCGCGAACTACGCGAAGCTCAAGACCGAGAAGCTCACCCTGGACATCACGCGCGGTAAACCCGCGCCGGAACAACTCGATCTCTCCAATGCCCTGCTGTCGCTGCCGGGCGAGGGTGACTATAAGGACGCCAACGGCACCGACGTGCGCAATTACGGCGGCCTGCACGGGCTCCCGGAGCTGCGCGCCATCTTCGGCGAACTGCTCGGCATCCCGGTGTCGAACCTGCTCGCGGGCAACAACGCCAGCCTGGAGCTGATGCACGACATGATCGTGTTCTCCATGCTGTACGGCAACGCCGACTCCACCCGCCGCTGGGCGGACGAGCCCGTGCTCAAGTTCCTGTGTCCCGCGCCCGGTTACGACCGGCATTTCGCGATCACCGAATCGCTGGGCATCGAGATGATCGCCATCCCGATGCTGGGCGACGGCCCGGATGTGCACGCCATCGCCGAACTGGTGGCGAACGATGCGAGCATCAAGGGTCTGTGGGCGGTGCCGAACTACTCCAACCCGACCGGCGTCACCTTCTCCGAAGCCGTGACCCGCGAACTGGTTTCGATGCCCACGGCCGCACCGGACTTCCGCCTGTTCTGGGACAACGCTTACGCGGTGCACCCGCTCACCGAGACCGCCGACCCGGTGCTGGATGTGCTGGGTCTGGCCGCCGCGGCCGGAAACCCCAACCGCCCTTACGTTTTCGCCTCCACCTCGAAGATCACCTTCGCGGGCGCGGGCGTCAGCTTCTTCGGCTCCTCCACCGCCAACCTGGAGTGGTACCTGAAGCACGCCGGCAAGAAGAGCATCGGCCCGGACAAGCTGAACCAGCTGCGCCACTTGCGTTTCTTCGGTGATGCCGAGGGCGTGCGCGCGCACATGCAGAAGCATCGCGCCATCCTGGAGCCGAAATTCCAACTGGTGCTGCGCATTCTGGAGGATCGCCTGGGCGCGTCGAAGGTGGCGTCCTGGACCGAGCCCAAGGGCGGCTACTTCATCAGCCTGGATGTGCTGGAGGGCACCGCCAGCAAGGTGGTGGCGCTGGCCAAGGACGCGGGTATCGCGCTGACCCCGGCGGGTTCGTCCTACCCGTACGGAAAAGACCCCGAGGACAAGAACATTCGCATCGCGCCGAGCTTCCCGTCCGAGGCGGAGCTGGAGAAGGCGATGGACGGCCTGGCGACCTGCGTCCTGCTCGCCGCGAGCGAGAAGCTCTTGGGCTTGTAGTACGAAAAGCGAAAGGGGCGCGTATCTTTCGATGCGCGCCCCTTTTTCGTCCGCTCAGTTCGGTTTGTGGGCGAGCACTGCGAAGATGGTCACCGACAGGTGGATGTCACCGCTGGCCGCTCCGGCCTCCAGATCGGCGAGCAGCTGATCGCGCTGGCGCTGGGTGATAGAGCCGCGGGCCACCGACATGTCCGCGACGCGAGCGACCAACGCGCCCGCGCCCGCGGTCCCGTCCTGGACCAGGGCGTGCGAGCCGATGTCGTCGACGATCAGCCCGCCCTTGGTGAGCAGCCCGGAGAGCTGGCGTCCCGCGAACGGATTGGTGGTGCGCGAGACGAGGGTCTCGACCACCTCGTGCACCACGTGCCGGTCGCCGGGATGCACGATGGCCGTGCCCCAGTCGGCGTCCATCACCACCACGCGCCCGCCGGGCTTGAGCACCCGGGTGATCTCGCCGACGGCGCGGGCGGGCGAGGTCAGGTGCTGGAAGACCCGCTCGACCAGCACGCCGTCATAGCTGTCACTCGCCAGCGGCAGCCCGTAGGCGTCGCCGGAGACGAATTTGGCGGTGGAGCCGGCCTGCGCGGCGCGCCGTTCGGCGGCGTGCAGCAGGTGTTCGTCGGGTTCGACGCCGAGCGCGATCCCGTTCGGGCCGACGGCCTCGGCGAAGTGCATGACCTCCGAGCCGGTCCCGGATCCGATGTCGAGGGCGCTCTCCCCGGTTTGCAGCGCGAGCTTCTCGTGCGCCCACGTCCGCAACCGGCGGATTCCCGGTAGCGCGGCTTGCAGATCGTGGACATCGACCAGTTGATCCTGGCCTTCGCGGTCGAAACGGTCCGGTTGCAGTCCGGACCCTGCGCCGGTTTGCGGCGCGGTTCGTACTGAAGAATTTGCCATGGTGTCGGGCATGGCGCCCACCCTAGTCGTGACCCGTGTCACCGCAACGCGGGATGGATGGGATGATCGAGCAATGGTGAGCCGCAAACTGTGTATTGCGCAGGAATCCGCCGCTGACGACCTGCTTTCCACCGATGATTTCGCCCTTTTGGTGGGTATGGCACTGGATCAGCAGTTTCCGATGGAGCACGCCTTCCGGGGTCCGCAGAAGATCGCCGATCGAATGGGCGGGTTCGATATCCGCAAGATCGCCGAGGCGGATCCGGCGGAATTCGAGGAGCTGGCCGCCACGCCGCCGGCCATCCACCGGTACGGGCGTTCGATGGGCCGCCGGGTGCAGGAGCTGGCGCGGTTCATTATCGAGAACTACGACGGAAACACCGCGGGCCTGTGGACCAATGGGGATCCGGACGGCAAGGAAGTCCTGAAACGGCTCAAGGCTTTGCCGGGGTTCGGGGATCAGAAGGCGCGAATCTTCTTGGCGCTATTGGGAAAACAGGATGGGTTGACCGCCGCGGGCTGGCGCGAAGCGGCGGGCGCTTACGGCGAGGACGGGTCGCGGCGTTCGGTGGCGGATGTGACCGATGCCGAATCTCTCACGCAGGTGCGGGAATTCAAGAAGCACGCGAAGGCGGCCGCCAAGCAGAAGTAGCGCCCGCCCGGTGCCGATTGAATCAAGGTGGTTCTAAACCTCCAATCGGCGCCGCAATTGCTTGATGCTTGCCGCGTTCGATTTGCAGGAGCACCAGCGGGAAGCAGCACCAAATGAAGATGAGGAAATTCGCCGGGATCGCGGCACTGTTGGTCACGGCGATCGGTGTGACCACCGGCGCGGCGGGCACCGCCGGTGCGGCCCCGGCCACCGCCGACCAGGGCGTCGTGAACTACGCGGCCACCAATACCGGGACCGAAACGGTGATTCACACCGATGCCGGGTCCCTGGTCACCGAGGACGGCTACTTCAAGATCAAGGCTGCCAACGGCGCCACCGTCGCCGGCACCGAACTGAAGTTCCGTGTCGACGAGTTCGAGTTCCCGATCGCCGCCGAGATCTCCGGCCGCACCGCGACTCTGACGCCGGTCTTCGACGAGGCGCACGCCGTGTACAAGCCGGTCGCGCTGCCCTACGAGAACCAGGCGCCGTGGAAGACCGAGTACGACCGTGAGGTCGCGGCCTGGACCCGGCTGACCCAGACCATCACCCTGGGCGCCACCATCGGCACCCTGGTCGGCGGCATCGGCGGGGCGGGCCTGGGCTGCATCGCGGGCGCGGCGCTCGGCGCCGTCGCGACCGGCGCGCTGGCCACCCTGTTCGGTCTCGGCCCGATCGGCGGCTGCATCGCCGGTGCGGCGGCCGTCGGCTTCCTCGGTACCGTCGCCGGGCAGATTTTCGTGACCGCGCCGGTCGCGATTGCCGCTGCGGTGCAGTACTTTACGACCATCAACCAGCCGTTCACCGCGCCCGCGAAGTAAATTCGGCGAGGTAATCCGGTGTGCGCCCGAAGGCGCCGAGCGAAGAGTTAACCCGCCCGGCACCTTCGGGTAAGCATTCGTTCGTATTTCCCCTATTTGATCTCCACGTTCCCCCTGCGGACCGCCTGATGAGGAAATACCACAAATGCTTTCGAAGAAATTCGCCGCCACCGCGGCGCTCGTGATCGCTGCCCTGGGCGTCACCGCGGGCACCGCCGGCGCTGCTCCTGCCGCGCAGGACAACGGTGTCATCAACTACGCCGCCACCACCAACCCCGAGACCGGCGTCATGGTCATCCGGACCGACGGTGACATGGTGGTCGAGGACGGCACCTTCAAGATCAAGGCTGCCAATGGCACCACGGTCGCCGACACCGACCTGAAGTTCCGCGTCGACGACTTCGAGTTCCCGATCGCGGCCGAGATCGCCGGCAACGCGGCCACCCTGACCCCGCAGCTCGACGAGCAGCACGCGGTCTACAAGCCGGTCAACCTGCCGTTCGAGAACCAGGCCCCGTTCAAGTCGGACTACGACCGTGAGCAGGCCGCCTGGAAGCGCATGGTCGACACCATCTCCATGGGCGCCTCGGTCGCCACCCTCGTGGGTGGTATCGGTGGCGCGGCCCTCGGCTGTGTCGCGGGCGCGGTTCTCGGTGTCGTCGCCACCGGCGCGCTGGCCACGCTGTTCGGCCTGGGCCCGCTGGGTGGTTGCATCGCCGGTGCCGCC
This sequence comes from Nocardia inohanensis NBRC 100128, assembly GCF_001612945.1. Taxonomy (GTDB): domain Bacteria; phylum Actinomycetota; class Actinomycetes; order Mycobacteriales; family Mycobacteriaceae; genus Nocardia; species Nocardia inohanensis. Next base: position 76,490 of record NZ_BDBK01000014.1, on the reverse strand, counting down.
GCCGTCGGCTTCCTGGGCACCCTGGCCGGCCAGATCTTCATCACCGCTCCGGTCGCGATCGGCGCGGCGTACAACTACTTCGTCACGATCAACCAGCCGTCCCTCCAGAAGTAATTCTCTCCACAGCCTTTTCGGCGGGACACAGCCCCCGTCCGGTGCATACCGGGCGGGGGCTCTCGCGTTCTTCCGATCCGCCTGAGCCCAAACCTGTTGCTGCCCGGGCCATCCTGCTGAACTGGGTCGATGGGCGAGCTGACCTCGATTCACGGTGCGGATGCCGCACTCACCCCGGTCGACGGCGCGGATCTGCGCCGCACCTTCGCGCACTTCCCCAGCGGGGTGGTGGCGGTCTGCGCCCGCATCGGCGGCGTGCCGCACGGGCTGGTAGTGAGCACCTTCACCCCGGTATCGCTGGATCCGCCGCTGGTTTCGGTGTGCATTCAATACACCTCCGAGACCTGGCCGCGGCTGGAGCAGGCCAGCCGGCTGGGGCTCAGCCTGCTGGGTTCCGGGCAGGAGGGGGCGGCGCGTTCGTTGAGTTCCCGGACCGGTGATCGCTTCCGTGATATCGACCTGCGCGGCGGAAACGGCAACGCGGCCTTCATCTCCGGGGCCACGGCCTGGCTGGAGACGTCCGTGCACGCGCAGGTTCCGGCGGGTGATCACGCGGTGGTGCTGCTGCGGGTGCACCGGCTCACCACCCACCCCGATTCCGAACCCCTGGTATTCCACCGCAGTGGGTTTCGCGCGCTGGAAAACCCGGTGCCCCCGCAGATTCGCGAAGCGACCGCCTGAACTCTCAGCGCGTGGCGGCGAGGTCGCGGAAGGACGCCAATTCGCGTCGTGAGGTGATGCCGAGTTTCGGGTACGCGTTCGACAGGTGATATCCGACCGTGCGCGGGCTCAGGAAGAGCCGGGCGGCAATATCCCTGTTGGACAACCCTTCCGCCGCCAATTGCACGCTCTGCAATTCCTGCGGCGTCAATTTCGTCAATACATCGGTTGCCGGTGCGGCCGTGCGGGTTTCGCCGGTGGCGCGTAATTCGTTGCGAGCGCGCTCGGCCCAGGGGCGGGCATCGAGCCGCTCGAAGGTTTCCATGGCGGCGCGCAGATGGCGGCGGGCGTCGGCGCGGCGCTGCTCACGGCGCAGCCATTCGCCGTAGAGGAGCTCGGTGCGGGCGCGCTCGAACGCGTACTCCGTTGTGGTGTGATGGAGTTCGAGCGCGGCTTCGAAATGCCGCGCCGCCGCGTCGGGGGTCGTAAGCGCCCGGCAGCGGTCGGCGATGGCCAGTGCCCACGGGTGCCGGACCTGCTCGGCCCAGGCGGTGTAGAGGCGCAGCGCCGGTTCGGCTTCGGCGGTGCGGCCGATGCGATGCGCGGCCTCGATGAGATCGGGCAGGCTGGCGGTCGCGCCGTGCCGGTTGGCGCCGGCGAGCATGGTGACATACCGATCGAAGGCCGCTTCGGGGCGGCCCAGGCCCAGATCCAGCAGGCCCAGGGCGGCTTCGGCGTGCACATTGGCCGGGGCCACGCCGTGGGCGAGCGGTTCGGAAGCCAGTTCGCGGCAGGCGGTTTCCGCTCCGCGCAGGGCCGCGAGATGCGCCAGCGTCGCGGCCTGCCTGGTGTGAAAGGCGCGCTGACCGGTATCGGCGGCGAGCCGGATGCCTTCGCGGGCGGCCGCTTCGGCGTGCGCGAAATGCCCGAGCAGGATGTCGATGCGGGCCCGGAGCCACAGAGCCGACACCAGGATGCCGAGCGCGCCATGATTCCGGCACTCATCCTCCAAAGCGACAGCGAGATCCCGCGCCGCCGCCATATCCCCGAGCAGCAATTGCCAGTGCACCACCTGCGCGCGTTCCCGCAGATCGCCGGCGCCGATATCGGCCAGTAGCTCCCGTACCGCCACCTTCCCTCGATCCTGGCTCCCCGCTTCCAAATTCAACGCGTCCAGCAGATCCACCAGCGCCCGCACCCGTCCCGCTCCGGGCAATCCCGACCGCTCCGCCTGCCTCGCCGTCTGCCGCGCCGCCGCGAGATCGCCTGCACTCCAAGCGGATTCCGCGGCCTGGAACAACAACCGTCCCGCCGTCTCCGGATCCGCCTCCGCCGCGAACGCCGCCGCCGAAGTCAATGTCCGATAAGCCACCCGAGGCCGATCTTGATCCCGTGCGATTGCCGCCCGCAACGAAACCACCTGCGCCAATTGCCCCGGCTCCGGCAACAACCCGATAGCCGTCTCGGCCAAGACTTCGGCCCGATCCATATCCCCGGCATCCGCCGCTGCCCGCGCCGCGGCCGCCAACCTCCGGCCTTTGTCCGCCGCGCCCGGACTCAGCCGGGCCGCCCGCTCATAGGCCGCCGCCGTCTCCCGCAATCCACCGCGCCCCAGTGCACACCGTGCGGCATGCTCCAACGCCCGCGCGGCCTCCTCATCCGGCCCGGTGGCGGCCGCCGCCAGATGCCAAGCCCGCCGATCATCGAACGCCGCGACCAGCGCCCCGGCCAACGCCCGATGCGCCGCCCGCCGCGCGGCCGCACTCGCGCCTTGATACGCGGCCGCCCGAATCAACGGATGCCGGAACAGAATCCGATCGCCTTCGAGCCGCAGCAGGCCGGCGGCTTCGGCCGCCAGTTCGGCGGTGCTCGTCGACCGGAGCGATGCAGGAGTGCCCGTGCTCGAGCCCGTCCCCGTGCCGTTGCCCGTCCCCGTGCCGGTCCCTGTGCCCGAGCCCGGGCCGTCTGTGGGCGTCGCCACCTCGGAGCGCGTTCGGCGGAGATCGTCGGTGGCCGTTGGGATTCCGGCGTTCGGCTGATCCGCCGGCAGGGCAGCGCCGTAATTCGCAGCGGGCGCGGCCAGACTCGGACCGCCGTAATTCGCCGGCGCGGCCGGACTCGGATCGCCGTCATTCACCGCGGGCGCGGCCGGACTCGGATCACCGCCTTGCGATGGCGTGGCGACAGGCGGCGGATCGGCGGCGAGCAGGGTTGCGGCGGCGCGGATTGTCGCCGCGTCGCCACTGCTGTCGGTGGCGGCGATCAGGAGCAGGTTCCGGACCGCTACGGGGAGCCGGGAGATCTGGTCGGTGAAGGCGCGCTGGATGCGGGTGGGAGCGGGGGAGTGCGGGAATTCGCCCGCGCCGCCGGAGTGCTGGAGGGTCGGCAGGACTTGGAGGGCAAGGGGGTTGCCGTGGGATTCGCGCACGATCCAGTGCGCGATCGCCGGGGTGAGATCGGGGTGGTGGGTGGTGAGCAGCGCTTCGGCGTCGGGCTCGGGGAGGCCGGTGAGGGCGAATTCGCGGGCGGCGAGCTGCTGGAGTTCCGGCAGGTGGTCGTCGCGCACCGCGAAGATCAACACGATGGGTTCGGCGTCGAGGCGGCGCGCCGCGAACAGCAGGGCGTCCAGGGAGGCGCGGTCCACCCATTGGGCGTCGTCGATCAGGCAGAGCAGCGGTCGCGCCTCGGCCAGATCGGCGAGCAGGGTCAGCGTGGCCGCGCCGACCAGGAATGGATTACCCACGCCCGCACCGGAATCCAGCGCGGTCCGCAAGGCTGCCGCCTGGGCGTCGGGCAGCAGGTCGAAGCGCCGCCGGGCTTTGCCGAACAGTAGATGGAGTCCGGCGAACGGGAAGTTCGATTCGGCTTCCGTCCCGGTCGCCCGCAGCACCCGGAAGCCGTTCTCCACGCCGGTCGCGCCGGTGGCCAGCTGCTCGAGCAGCGCGGATTTGCCGATGCCGGCTTCGCCGCGCAGGACCGCTACGCCCGCGCGGCCGGTGGTCGCGCGCAGGAGCAGATCGTCGAGGGCGGCGATCTCCGAGGCGCGACCGTAGAACACGTCGATCGACTCTACTGGACGGTTGTTCGACGACTTTCGGCTTGCACAAGAGCTGGGCGGAGCGGGCGGCACACCGGCCGCTGCCTGCGTCGAATGACCCCGCACCGGCCGTCCCCGCATCGCGCCCGCTATCCATCCGGCAAACCAGGTAATCCGGCGGCGGGGACCGATTTCGCCGCGCCATAACGTCAATCCCCGTGAACGCCGTACCGGCTCCGCCCGGCCATCGCCACGATGTCACGCGGCCTGCTCCCGCTGTCGTCCCGGCGACCCCGCGCCGAGAGGATGCGATCGCGCTGAGCCGAACTCTGTCGCGGCGGCGTGCGCGGTGCTGAACTTTCCGAGGTACTCCTGTTGGATCCGCCCGCCTCGCGGTTGTCACCGTGGCGGGACAGTGAGCCCGCCCGGTCTTGCCACGACCGGGCGGGCTCACGGTGTTTTCCGGGAAATTGTGGGAAACCCCTTGCGCGCCTATTGAATTCATGCTGATCCGGATCGGTGACCGCCGCCACTCACCTTCGTATGGTCGTTCGGGTGAGCATTCTGGCGGCACCCCCCAAGCGTGCGGGAGCGGACGAGGACGAGGACGCCGTCCTGCCCGTCGCCCGCAAGCGCCATCCGTGGCGGTGGGTGACCGGCGGCATCGCATTACTGCTGGTCGCGCAGTTCGCGCACGGCCTGATCACCAATCCGGGCTGGGACTGGTCCACGTTCGCGCAGTACGTCACCGCCGCGTCGGTGTTGAGCGCGTTGAAGGTGACCATCGAGCTGACCGTGTGGGGGACCTTGCTCGGTTTCTTCATCGGGATCTGGCTGGCCATCGGCCGGCTGTCGAAGAACCCGGTGTTCCAGGCGATTTCGTGGACCTATATCTGGGCTTTCCGGTCCATTCCGCTGATCGTGCAATTGTTGTTCTGGTTCAATCTGGCCTACCTGTACAAGACGCTTTCACTGGGTATTCCGTTCGGGCCGGAATTCGTAACATTCGAAACCAACGGTGTCATCGGCGGTTTCACGGCCGCGGTGATCGGCCTGGCCCTGCATCAGGCCGCGTACTCGGCGGAGATCATCCGCGCGGGCATCATCTCGGTGGATCAGGGGCAGTGGGAGGCCGCCAAAGCCCTCGGCCTGCCCTGGCGGCGGCAGTTCTTCACCGTGATCGCGCCGCAGGCCATGCGCGGGATCCTGCCCAACGCCGCCAATGAGGTGATCTCCCTGTTCAAGGGCACCTCCATCGTCTCCACCATGGCGATCGCCGAACTCTTCTACCAGGTGCAGGTGATCTTCGGCCGCAATGGCCGGGTGGTGCCGCTGCTCATGGTCGCCACCGTCTGGTACATCGTGCTGACCACCGCGCTGAGCATCGTGCAGCACTACATCGAACGGCACTATGCGAAGGGGCACGTGCGATGAGCGAGTACGCGATCCACCTGCGCGGGGTGCGGAAGTCCTTCGGCGGCACCGAGGTACTGGCCGGAGTCGATCTGGCGGTGCGGCCCGGCGAGGTGACCGTCATCCTGGGTCCGTCCGGTTCGGGCAAGTCCACGCTGCTGCGCACCATCAACCATCTGGAGCAGGTGGACGCGGGCACCGTGCGGGTCGCCGGTGAACTGGTCGGTTACCGCCGCAAGGGCGACAAGCTGCACGAGCTGTCCGAACGCGAGATCCTGCGGCAGCGTTCGCGGATCGGCTTCGTCTTCCAGAACTTCAATCTCTTCCCGCATTTGACGGTACTCGAGAACGTGGCGCTCGCGCCGATCGCGTCGCAGGGGCGTCCCAAGGACGAGGCGCGGGCCGAAGCCCTGGAGTTGCTGACGAGAGTCGGCTTGGCGGACAAGGCCGATGAGTACCCCAAGCGCCTCTCCGGCGGCCAGCAGCAGCGCGTCGCCATCGCGCGGGCGCTGGCCCTGCGGCCGGAGGTGGTGCTGTTCGACGAACCCACCTCCGCCCTCGATCCCGAACTGGTCGGCGAGGTGCTCGACGTCATCCGCGATCTGGCGCGCGGCGGTTCGACCCTGGTCATCGTCACCCACGAACTCGGTTTCGCGCGGGAGGTCGCCGACACCGTGGTGCTGCTGGACGCGGGCCGGGTGGTCGAGCACGGCCCGCCCGCCCGGGTCTTCGACACCCCCGCGCACGAGCGCACCAAAGCCTTTCTCGCGCACGCGCTCTGACGCGCAACCCGATAGACAAGGAACCGTTCACATGTCCCTGAAGAGCCGTCGCAGACGGGTCACCGCCCTGGCCGCCCTCACCGCGTTGAGCCTGCTCGCCGGTGCGTGCGGTAAGGGCGACGACGGCGACGCGAGTGTGCGGACCGCCAACGGCACCACCTACGATCTCTCGCCGGAGCAGTCCGGCCGGGTGCACGCGACCAAGGTCGATGCCATTGCCGCGCAGGTGCCGCAGGCCATCCGGGATCGCGGCACGCTGATCGTCACCGGGGCCGCCGGGGCCGCGCCGCCGCTGCGCTTCTACGCCACCGACGATCGCACCGTGGTCGGCTCCGAAATCGACTTCGCCACCGTGATCGCCGACATCCTGGGTCTGAAACTGGATGCGCGCGTGGCGGATTGGGCGCAGAACTTCGTGAAGGTCGACTCCGGTGAGGTGGACGCCTTCATCTCCAACGTGACGGTCACCGAGGAGCGCAAGGAGAAGTACGACTTCGCCACCTACCGCCTGGACAATATCGCCCTGGAGGTTCCCAAGGACGCCACCTGGACCTTCGCCGACCGGAAGTCGCTGGCGGGCAAGAAGATCGGCGTCGGCTCCGGCACCAACCAGGAGCAGGTGCTGGTGTCGTGGAACGACGCCAACCTCGCCGAGGGCCTGCCCAAGATCGAGATCCAGTACTTCCAGCAGGTCACCGACTACTACCTGGGGCTGTCCTCGGGCCGCCTGGACGGTTACCTCGGCCCGAACCCGTCGGCGCAGTACCACTCCGCCACCGCCGGCCAGACCAAGGTGGTCACCACCGTCTCCGGTGCGGGCGATGCCCTGCAAGCCGAGATCGCGGCCCTCACCCGCAAGGACAACGGCCTGATCAAGGCATTCCAGCAGGCCATCCAATACGCCATCGACAACGGGATCTACCAGAAGGTCATCGACCGCTGGGGCCTGAGCAGCGAGGTCGTGAAGCAGTCGCGGATCAACCCCGCCGGACTCCCGAAGAAGAAGGGCTGAGGCGTGAAGTTCCTACTGCTGACCCTGATCACGCACGTACCGGACCCCATCACCGGGGCGACCGAGACCGCCCGGCAGCGCCTGCGCCGGGTGGTGGAGAGCGCGAAGCTGGCCGAGGACCTCGGCTACGACGGTTTCGCGGTCGGCGAGCGGCACGAGGATCCGTTCATCTCGGCGGCCCCGCCGGTGGTGCTCAGCCATATCGCGGCCGTCACCTCCGAGATCGCGCTGTTCACCGGCGTCACCACGCTGAGCCTGCTGGATCCGGTGCGCGCCTTCGAGGACTACTCCACGCTGGACAATCTCTCCGACGGCCGCCTGGAGATCATCATCGGCAAGGGCAACGGCGCGGCGCAGGCCCAGCTGTTCCACGTCACCACCGAGGATCAGTGGGATCGCAATCGCGAAGGCTACGAACTGTTCCGCAAGCTGTGGGACAGCGACAGCGTCACCTGGGCGGGCAGTTTCCGGCCGTCGCTGACCGACGCCAAAGCCCTGCCCCGGCCCTTGCAGCCGCGGCTGCGCATCTGGCACGGCAGCGCCACCAGCCGGGAATCAGCGGATTACGCCGCGCTGCACGGTGATCCGCTCTTCTCCGCCAATGTCACCAATCCGATCGAACCGTACGCGGAGCTGATCGATCACTATCGCGAGCGCTGGGCAGCCTACGGCCACGACCCGGCCGAAGCGCTGGTGGGCGCGGGCACCGCCGGGTTCCTGGTGACCCGCGATTCCCAGGACGCCATCGCCGCCTACCGGCCGATCTTCGAGGCGCGGCAGGCGGTGGCGCGAAAGTTCAACGTGCCCATCGTGTTCGACAGCGTGGAGGACTTCGCCGAGCGATCCTCCGCGCTCATCGGCAGTCCCCAGCAGGTGCTGGACAAGCTGTCCCGCTATCACGAGCGCTTCGGTCACGAGGTGGTCCATCTGGGCGCGGACGGTGACGGCCGCACCGAGAAACAGCATCGCGAGAGCCTCGAGCTCTTCCAATCCGAGGTCGCACCCGAACTGCGGCAGCGCATTCCGAGCCGTCCGCTCGGAGCCGATCGTTACCCCTCCGGAGTCATTCGATGAAACGCCCCCTGGCCCTGGCCGGAGTCCTGGCCGCCACCTTGTCCGTCGCCGCCTGCGGTGGCGGTGGTGGCGGCAGCACCGCCGCCGATGGTCCGCCGCAGTCCGGCGGCACCCTGCGCTACGGCCTGTCGGTGGCCCCGACCTGCTCGGATCCGGTGCAGTCCGGGACGAACCAGACCATCTACGTGACCCGGCAGGTGGTGGATTCGCTGCTGGATCAGGATCCCGATTCCGGGGAGCTGCGGCCGTGGCTGGCCGATCAGTGGACGGTCAGCCAGGACGCCAAATCCTTCACCTTCCGATTGAAGGAGGGCGTCACCTTCAGCGACGGCACGCCGCTCACCCCCGAGGTCGTGAAGAAGAACCTCGACTCCGTGGTCGCCATCGGCGCGGTGAAGGCGCCGCTCGCGGCGGGATACCTGGCCGGATACGCCGGTGCCACGGTGCTCGACGCGCGGACCGTGCAGGTCGACTTCGGCGCGCCCAATTCCCAGTTCCTCCAGGCGACTTCGACGCCGCAGCTCGGCATCCAGTCCGAGGCGACCGTCGCGAAGTCGGCCGACGAGCGCTGCCTGGGGAGCAATATCGGCTCCGGTCCGTTCACCTACGCGGAGTGGAAGCAGAACGCGTCCGTCACGCTGGCGAAGCGCACCGGCTACAACTGGGGCTCGTCGCTCCAGGATCACCGTGGTGACGCCTACCTCGACAAGATCGAGTTCACCGTGGTGCCGGAGGCCGGCGTCCGGACCGGCTCGCTCGCCTCCGGGCAGCTGGACGCGATCAGCGACGCGCTGCCGCAGGACGTCGCGCAGATCGAAGCGGCCGGCGGGCGGGTGCAGTTCACCTCCAACCCGGGCATTCCGTTCGGCTTGCAGCCCAATGTGACTCGCGGCCCGCTGCGCGAGTTCGCGGTGCGGGCGGCGCTGCTCACGGCGGTGAACCGCAAGGAACTGGTGGACACCGTGCTGGGTCCGCAGTTCAAGACCGCCACCAGCGTGCTGGCCTCCCGCACGCCGGGCTACCTGGATCTGTCGTCGCGGGTGAAGTACGACCCGGCCGCGTCGAAACAGCTGCTGGATCAGGCGGGCTGGGTGCCCGGCGGCGACGGCATCCGGGTGAAGGACGGGCAGCGGCTGTCCTTCGGCGTGGTGTTCGCGCCCGTGTTCGCCGCCAACCAGGCCATTCTCGAGCTGACCCAGCAGCAGTTCCGCGCCATCGGCGTCGATCTGCGGCTGGAGCCGGTCTCGGTGGCGGAGTGGACGACCCGGCAGAACAACAAGGACTTCGACGTCAACTACTACAACACCAGCCGTGCCGACGGTGACATCCTGCGCACCTTCGCGCTGGACCAGCGCAACTTCAATGCGCGCACCGAGGCCACCAAGCTGGATGCGCTGCTGGCACAACAGCTTTCGGTGACCGATCCGGTGCAGCGAGCCAAGATCCTCGGCGAGGCCCAGAACGCGGTGTTCGACGAGGGCCTGTGGATTCCCACCCTGGAGCTGTCGCAGGCCATCGGCGTCGCGCCGGCCGCGGCGGGCGTGAAGTTCGACGCCTCCGCGCGCCTGGTCTTCCACGACACCTGGGTGAAGCGGTAAACCCATGCGGCGGTACGTGATCGGACGGGTAGCGCAGGCGATCGGCGTGCTGTGGGCGGCCTTCACCCTGTCGTTCGTGGTGCTGTACCTGCTGCCCGCCGATCCGGTGGAGATCGCGGCGGGGGACGCCACCACCGGTACCCGGGTGGACGCGGCGGCCATCGCCGAGATGCGCGCCCGGTACGGTTTGGACGAACCGCTGGTGGTCCAGTACTGGACGGCGCTCACCCATGCGGTGCGCGGCGACCTCGGCCACTCCATCGGCACCGGTCAATCCGTCACCGGCGCACTGGGCGAGGCCCTGCCCTCGACCCTGGCCCTGGCGTCGCTGGCCATGCTGTTCGCCGTAGTCGGCGGTGCGGCTCTGGCTCTGGCCGCCGCCTACACCGAACGCGGCTGGCTGCGCGGCTTCCTCACCGCCCTGCCGCCGCTGGGCGCGTCCGCCCCCACCTTCTGGGTGGGATTGCTGCTCCTGCAAGTGTTCTCGTTCCGTTTGCGCCTGGTCCCGGCCTTCGGCGGCACCGGCCTCACCGCCACCCTGCTCCCGGCGATCACCCTGTCGATCCCGGTCGGTGCGGTCATCGCGCAGGTCCTCTACTCCAGCCTGATCAGCACCTGGCGGCAGCCGTTCGTGGAGGTCGCCTTCGCCAAGGGCGCATCCCGCTGGTGGGTGCAGCTCCGCCATGTCCTGCGCCCCGCCGCCGGCGCGGCCCTCACCGTCTCCGGACTCTGGGTCGGCACCGTGCTGGCAGGTTCGGTCGTCGTCGAAACGGTCTTCTCCCGTCCCGGCATCGGCCGCCTCACCCAGGAAGCCGTACTGCGCCAGGACATCCCCGTCGTGCAGGGCATCGTCACCTTCGCCGCCCTGGTCTTCGTGGCGGTCACCCTGCTCGTCGATCTGGTGCAACCCCTCATCGATCCCCGTATCGCACAGAGCGTCTCGACCAAGGAGCGCGCCAATGCCTGAACTCTCACCCCGCTTCCTGCGCGAACTGCGTGATCGCCTGCGCAGTTCGAGTGGACCCCGCTCCCGCCGCCTGCTGCTGTCGCACACGCTGGTCGATCCCGGCCTGGCCTGGTGGTCCGCCGACGGCGAGAACGGGTCCGAGCACGGCAGGTCGATGATCGATGGCTGAGGCGCTGGCGCTGCGCGAATCGACCGTGCTGCCGTCCATTCCGGTGCGGCGGGCGGCACGCTGGCTGCGCGGCAATCTCGGGCTGGCGGTTGCCGGGCTGATGGTGCTGCTGGTCCTCGGATGGGCGCTGGCGCCGTCGCTGTTCGCCGCTCGGGATCCGCTGGCCGGGGTGCCCGCGCAGAAGTTGCGGGGGCCGAGCGCCGAACACTGGTTCGGGACAGACAATCTCGGGCGCGATCTGTACACGCGGATCGTGCACGGGGCGGCGTTGTCGTTGACCGCGACGGTGTGCGCGGTGCTGCTCGGGCTGGTGGTGGGCAGTCTCGTCGGCTTGGTCGCGGGTATGGCGGGCGGGCTGGTGGATACCGCCATCAGCCGGGTCATCGATGTGCTGCTGTCGATTCCGGAGCTGCTGACCTCGCTGGCATTGATCACCGTGCTGGGCCTCGGAACACGCAATGTGGCTATCGCCGTGGGCGTTTCGCTGATCGCGAGGTTCGCGCGGGTGATGCGGGGCGAGGTGCTGCGGGTGCGCAGCGCACCGTATGTGGAGGCCGCGTTCGCCGCCGGGGTGCGCTGGCACACCGTGTTGTTCCGGCATGTGCTGCGCAATGCGTACGGTCCGGTGGCCGCGCTGGCCACCGTCGATTTCGGGGTGTCCGTGCTGGCAGTCGCCTCACTGAGCTTCCTCGGCTACGGCGCGGTGCCGCCGACTCCGGAGTGGGGGACGTTGATCTCCGAGGGGCGCAACTATCTCGCCACCGCGTGGTGGCTGACCACGCTGCCGGGGATCGTGATCGTCGCCCTGGTGCTCTCCACCCAGCGCATCGCGCGCGCTCTGCACAAGGACAACTCGCGATGAGTGATCCATTGCTGAAAGTTCGGGGCCTGCGGGTCGAATACCGGGGCAGTACCGGAGTCACCGGTGCGGTGGCAGGGGTGGATCTACACGTCGAGCGGGGGGAGACCGTGGCGCTGGTCGGCGAATCCGGTTCCGGCAAGTCCACTCTCGCGCATTCGGTGATCGGCCTGCTCGATGGCGGTGTGATCACCGAGGGCGAGATCACCTTCGCGGGCGACCGCATCGACCGTGCTCCCCAGCGGACGCTACAACACCTGCGTGGAGCACGTATTGGCCTGGTTCCGCAGGACCCCGGCACCTCCCTCAACCCGGTGCTGCGCATCGGCGATCAGGTGGCGGAGGTGCTGCGCATCCACGGTCGCGCCGACAAGCGCACCGCGGCGACCGAGGCGATCCGCATTCTCGAGGAGGCGGGGCTCGACCGCCCCGAACTTCGTGCGCGCCAATACCCCCAGGACCTCTCCGGCGGTCAGCGGCAGCGCGTTCTCATCGGTATCGCGCTGGCCTGCACGCCCGACCTGGTGATCGCCGACGAGCCGACCAGCGCCCTCGATGTGACGGTGCAGCGCCGCATCCTCGACCACCTGGCCCGCCGCACCTCGGAATCCGGCACCGCCGTCTTGCTGATCACCCATGACCTGGCCGTCGCCGCCGAACGAGCCGACCGCATCGCGGTCATGCAACAGGGCCGCATCGTCGAAACCGGCACCGCCGCGGCGGTATTGGGTGATCCGCAGCACGAATACACCCAACGCCTGATCGCGGCGGCCCCCGCCCTCTCCGGCGGGCGGGCGGCGAGCCATACCGACTCCGGTCGTCCCGACGCGAACGGTCCTCGTGGCGCCGCCGCGGCGGTAGCGCGGACGGAGCCCGGCGCTGCCGCGGTGACCGCGCACGGTGACGACCCCCGTCCGCTGCTGACCGCGACCGGGTTGCGGAAGTCCTTCCGAATCACGCGGGATTTCACGCTGACGGCCGTGGATGATGTCGCGCTGGAGGTCCGGCGCGGCGAAACCCTGGCCGTGGTGGGCGAATCCGGCTCCGGCAAGTCCACCACCGCGCGGATCATCGCGCGGCTGGCGGCGGCGGACGCGGGCACCATCACCTTCGACGGGGCGGATATCACCACGCTGCGCGGGGCGAAGCTGCGGGAGCTGCGGCGGCGGATTCAGGTCGTGTACCAGAACCCCTACGTGTCCCTGAATCCGAAACTCACCATCGCGCAGATCGTGGCGGAGCCCTTGCAGGCGTTCGGGATCGGCACCCGGCGCGGCCGCCGCGACACGGTGGCCGAACTGCTGGAACAGGTCGCGCTGCCGGGCGACTACCTCGATCGCCGTCCGGCCGAGCTCTCCGGCGGTCAGCGGCAGCGGGTCGCCATCGCCCGCGCGCTGGCGCTGCGTCCGGACCTGCTGATCCTGGACGAACCGGTTTCCGCACTGGACGTCTCGGTGCAGGCGCAGATCCTGGACCTGCTGGAGCGCCTGCGGGCCGAACGAAACCTGGCCTACCTCTTCATCTCGCACGATCTCGCCGTGGTGCGGCGGCTCGCCGACCGGGTAGCGGTCATGCGGCACGGCCGAATCGTCGAAACCGCGGACACCGCAACGCTCTTCGACGCGCCGCGAGACGAGTACACCCGGGAACTGCTGGCCGCCGTACCGGTCGCGCCCACCCCTCTGGAAAGGACCGCGTGATGTCCGATCGAACTCCCTTGCTGCTGGGCCTGGAGCTCTCCGGTACCGGCGCGCACCCCGCTTCCTGGCGGCGCGCGGATTCCCGCGCCGAGGAGTTGTTCACCGCCGGGTACTGGGTGGACGCGGTGCGGGCCGCCGAGGAGTCGGGCATCGACTTCGCCTTCCTGCCGGACGCTTTCGCGTTGCCGGCGGGTGCGGCGGGGCAGCTGGACGCGGTGGCGGTGGCCGCCCGGGTCGCCGCCGTCACCCGGCGGATCGGGTTGATTCCGCAGGCGTCGGTCACGCACACCGAACCGTTCCATCTCTCGAAAGCCATTGCGAGCCTGGACTTCGCGAGCGCCGGTCGCGCGGGCTGGGAGCTCACCGTCTCGACCGGCGAAGCGAAACTCTTCGGCCGCAAGGACGAACAGGATGCCGCTTCGCGCTGGCACGAAGCCGATGAAGCCGCCGAGGTGGTGGCGCGGCTGTGGGACAGCTGGGAGGACGACGCCGAGATTCGCGATGTGCCCACCGGGCGGTTCATCGACCGGAATCGGCTGCACTACATCAATTTCGCGGGCGACAACTTCTCGGTGAAGGGGCCGTCCATCACTCCGCGCCCGCCGCAGGGGCAGCCGCTGGTGGCGGTGCGCGCCGCCGGCCCGCACAGTGCCGGAGTGGCCGCCCGCCGCGCCGACCTCATCCGGATCACGGCCGGTGACCTGGCCACCGCGATCGCCTACCGCCGCGAAATCCGCACGGCGACAACCGCAGCCGGACGCGACCCCGATCAGGTCCGGATCCTGCTGGATATCGATATTCACCTCGCCGCCACCGCGGATCGGGCCGCCGCCGAGGTCGCGCAACTCGAGGACTGGGCTGCGACGGCGGCCCCGCACACCGTCTTCCACATCGGCACCGCCGCGGAACTGCGCGGCCTGCTGACCGAGGTGAGCGACCGGAACGCCGCCGACGGCGTGGTGCTGCGTCCGCTGGCCCTGCCCGCGGCGCTGCCGCACCTGCCCGATATCGCGCCGCCGGCGGTCGTCTCGGCGGACACCCCCACCCTGCGTGAACGCCTCGGTCTGCCGCGTCCCGCCAATCGCTACGCCCATTCCTGAGGAGGCACCATGCCGGACCATCGCATACGCAAGCAGGTTCATCTGGCCGCGCACTTCCCGGGCGTCAATCACCACACGGTGTGGAACGATCCGGGCTCGGGCAGCCAGATCGACTTCGATTCCTTCGTGCACCTGGCGCGCACCGCCGAACGCGGACTCTTCGACTTCTTCTTCCTGGCCGAAGGGCTGCGGCTGCGCGAGCATCTCGGGCGGATCCACGATCTGGACGTGGTGGGGCGGCCGGACACCTTCACGGTGCTGAACGCTCTCGCCGCCGTCACCACGCACCTCGGGCTGGCGGGGACGATCAACACCACCTTCAACGAACCCTACGAGCTGGCGAAGCAATTCGGGTCGCTCGATCACCTGTCCGGTGGCCGTGCGGCATGGAACGCGGTCACCTCCTCGGATGCCTTCACCGGCGAGAACTTCCGGCGCGGCGGCTACCTGGAGCACGCGAAGCGGTACACCCGGGCCAACGAGGTGGTCGATGCCACCCGGGCGCTGTGGGACAGCCGCGCGGGGCACGAGTTGATCGTGGATCGTGAGCGGGGTGTGTTCACGCCGCCCGCACCGACCGTTCGGTTCAGCAGCGATCAGTTCGATATCGAAGGCCAGTTCGTGCTGCCGCGCAGCCCGCAGGGCTATCCGGTGCAGATCCAGGCTGGCGACTCCGACGAGGGCCGCGAATTCGCCGCCGCCAAGGCCGATGTCATCTTCAGCGCGCACGGCGAGCTCGAGGACGGGCAGCGCTTCTACACCGACGTCAAGGACCGGCTGGCCAAGTACGGCCGCAATCGCGACGATCTGAAGATCCTGCCCGCCGCCGGTTTCGTGCTCGGCGACACGCCGGAGGAAGCCGCCGAGCACGCGAACGCGATTCGCCATCAACAGGTTTCGCCGCAGACCGCGATCGCCTTTCTCGAACAGGTCTGGGGCCGTGACCTTTCCGGCTACGATCCCGACGGCCCGCTGCCCGATATCGATCCGGCCGAGAACGCCGACATCACCCGCGGGCGCGTCCGGCACGCCAAAGACCCGCGCGCCGTCGCCGCCGCCTGGCGCGCCAAGGCCGCGGCCGAGCGGCTCTCCATTCGCGAACTCATCATCGCCACCACCGCGCGCCAGCAGTTCGTGGGCACGCCGCGCCAGGTGGCGGCCGAGATCGACCGCTATGTGCAGAGCGACGCCGCCGACGGTTTCGTGCTGGTCCCGCACCTCACCCCCACCGGTCTCGACGAATTCGTCGAGAAGGTGATCCCCGAACTCCAGGAGCTCGGCAGCTTCCGCACCGAGTACACCGGCACCACCCTGCGCGACCACCTCGGTCTGCGCCACCCCCACCACGGCACCGAAGGAGTACGCGCATCATGACCGCTACCGTCACCGAATTCGAACAGCAGTGGGCGACCTGGCGCACCGAGCGCGCGAATTGGGCCCGGCAGCCGCTGGGCTGGCTGAGCCTCACCGGACTGCATTGGCTGGGTGAGACCGACGAGACCTTCGACGGGGTGCCGGGAACCTGGCGGGTCGACGGGGAGAACGTCCATCTCACCGTCGATCCGGCCGCGGTGGCCGACGCGAGCTCGGCGCTGCGCCTGGACGGTGCGGAGCTGATCGGCACGGTCGTGCTCACCCCGGGCGAGGGCGCGCCCGGATTGGAGATCCGCACCGGCGACCGCGCCATCGAGGTCATCCGCCGCACCGGGCAGTTCGCGCTGCGCATTCACGACCCGGCGGCGGCGACCCTGGCCGCGTTCACCGAAATCCCGGTGTACCAGGCGAATCCGCAATGGGTGCTGACCGGGCGCTACCGCGCCTTCGACGAAGCCCGCACCGTCACCACGGGCGCGGTGGTCGAGGGCCTGGAACATCACCACTCCGCGGCCGGCGTCGTCACCTTCGAGGTCAACGGCGTCGAACGCGAGCTCGTCGTCTTCGGCAGCCCCAGCTTCGGGCTGCACATCCTGTTCACCGACGGCACCAGCGGCAGCACCACCTACGGCGGCGCACGGCGGCTGGACCTGCCCACCCCCGATGCCGACGGCACGGTGGTCCTCGACTTCAACCGCGCGCTCAACCTGCCCTGCGCCTTCACCGATTACGCCACCTGCCCGGTCGCGCCGAGTGAGAACCGGCTGCCGTTCTCGGTGACGGCGGGCGAGCAGGATCCGCGGAAGGAGCACAGCGCATGACCATCCCGCTCTCGGTGCTCGATCTGTCGCCCATCAGCGCCGGATCGACGGCCGCACAGGCACTTCGGAACACCATCGACCTGGCGCAGCACGCCGAACGCTGGGGCTACAACCGGTATTGGGTGGCCGAGCATCACTTCGTGCGGGTCGCGTCCTCCGCCTCGACGACGCTGATCGGCCTGATCGCGGCGGCCACCGAAACCATTCGCGTCGGATCCGCCGCCGTGCAACTCGGCCACCACACCTCCATTTCGGTGGTGGAGTCGTTCGGGACCATCGACGCTCTGTATCCGGGCCGGCTCGACCTGGGCCTGGGGCGTTCCGGTCACCGCGGCAACCAATTGCGTTCCGCGGGTGTGCCGCCCGTGCCCGCCAAACCGCGGGCCCGTACCGAGGTGCGCGACGGCGTGGTCATCCCGCCGCAATTCAACCCCGGCCAGTTGCTCGACTTCACCCGTATCGCAGCGGGTTTGGAAGCCCTGCACCTGCCCGGCGCGCAACCCCTGGACT
This sequence comes from Nocardia inohanensis NBRC 100128, assembly GCF_001612945.1. Taxonomy (GTDB): domain Bacteria; phylum Actinomycetota; class Actinomycetes; order Mycobacteriales; family Mycobacteriaceae; genus Nocardia; species Nocardia inohanensis. Next base: position 59,300 of record NZ_BDBK01000014.1, on the reverse strand, counting down.
ACACCGAGCAGGTGCACCAGATCAAAGCCCTCCTCGAAGGCAACTACATCACCGACGACGGCGTCGAACTGCGTGCCGTCCCCGGCGAGAACGCCGACCTGCAACTCTGGCTCTTCGGCAGCAGCGCCGGCGAAAGCGCCCAGCTGGCAGGCGAACTCGGCCTCCCCTTCGCCGCCAACTATCACGTCTCCCCGGGCACCATCGTGGAGACGGTCGAGGCGTACCGCGCCGCCTTCCGCCCCACCGCCGCCCGCCCCGACCCCTACCTGGTGGTCTCGGCCGACGTGGTGGTCGCCGAAGACGATGCCACCGCCCAGCATCTGGCCTCCACCTACGGCCACTGGGTCTACAGCATCCGCAGCGGTGCCGGCGCCGCCGAATACCTGAACCCCGACACCGCCCCACCCCTCTCGGACTCCCAGCGCCGCCTGGTCGACGACCGCGTCACCACCCAATTCGTCGGCTCCCCCGCAACCGTCGCCGAACGCCTCCGGGCCCTCCAACAACTCACCGGCGCAGACGAAATCGTGGTCACCAGCGTCACCTTCGACCACGCCGACCGCCTCAACTCCCACCGCCTCCTGGCCCGCGAATGGGGCCTGCGCCAGGACGTGCGCGCCGCCTAGAAACTTCCCGTCGCACGCCGGGGAACGGGGACTCCACCGGCGAGCGACGGGAACCCCGCATGTCGCGCAGGGCCTCGCGCACATGCGGAAGGGCCGGGCCCGGATAGTGGACCATCCGGGCCCGGCCCCCAACCACTTCCCGTGCAGGAGAGACGAACTGAAGAGCCCCCGCCGAGCTGACCCTTGGCAAGGACCCACGGCCGAGCTGACGGTTGGCAAGGACCCACGGCCGAGCTGACGGTTGGCAAGGAACCCCGGCCGAGCTGACGGTTGGCAAGGACCCACGGCCGAGCTGACGGTTGGCAAGGAACCCCCCGCCGAGCTGACGCTCGGCGGGGGGCCTAGTTTGAGGGTTCGGTGCGCGGCGGGTCTCCAGCCTGCGAGATTGGTGCGTGGCGGGTCTCCAGCCTGCGAGATTGGTGCGTGGCGGGTCGTTAGCCTGCGGGTTCCATGCCTGCGGGGTTGCGGGGATCGTCGGTGGTGGGGTTCCGTGTCTTGTCGCCCATGCGGGATGGAGGTGCGGGTGGCGAGCTCGTCTGCGGTGGGGGTGCGGTGGCGAGCTAGGGCTACCCGCACGCTCCCGGGGGTCGGGGCTGGCCCCTGAACCCCTTCCCTTTGGGGGTGTGGGGGCTTGCCCCCACGATCTCTTAACGCGCGGTGCGCGTTGCGCGGCGCATGGCCGAGAGCGGGTCGGCGTAGAAGACGCTCAGCGACGTGACCGCGGCGGCGAACTCCTGAACTCGTCCGCCGAAGCGGGAGATGCGGAGGTCGGCTGCCGGAAGGGTGGTGGAGTCGTTGAAAGCCTTTGCCACGCGCTCCATTCCGGGACGCCAGCCGGTGAAAGCCTGGCCGCCCAGGACTACTCGGTCGGGGTTGAACATGTCCCGGACGAGTGCGGCGGTGCGGCCGAGGATTTCGGCGCGTTCGATGAGCAGCGCGCGGGCCGCCGCGTTGCCGGTGTCGGCGGCGCGGTAGAGGTCGGTGACGACCGGGCGGCGCGGGGCCTCCGGCTTGGGGAGCACACCCTTGCGGATCGCGCGCTCCAGCAGGAAACGCTCACCGATGGTGGCCTCCAAGCAGCCGCGCCGGCCGCAGGTGCAATCGACGTCCGAGCCGGTCGGCAGATGCGCGATCGAGCCGGGTCCATTGGCGGGGGTGTGCACACGATCGTGCAAAGTCACTGCTACACCGGCGGTTTCCCGCGCGTAGATGTAGAGGCTGCTGCCGGGCCGGGTCTCTTCGCCGGGCTCGCGGCCGAGCAGCAGCTCGGAGGCCGCCATCGCCTCCACGTGGGCGGAGACCGAAACCGGCTGATCGAGCACGCTGCTGAACACGGCGGCGACCGGTGCGGCCGTCCACCCCAGACGCGGATGGTCCACCACACCCGCGGCGGGATCGACCCGCCCGGCGATGGCCACGCCCGTCCACAGCGGTTTGCGGCGCGGCAGGCGATCCAGGAACGCCTTGGCGCTGCGCGCCACTATGGTCAGCGCGGCGTCCTGACCCGTTTGCGGAGTGGCGATTTCGAGCCCGCCGAGAATTCGCCCGGACAGGTCGGCGGCCACGATGCGGGTCACGGTGGACCCGATGTGCACGCCGAGCGTCACATAGGAATCGGTATCGACCTCGAACGGCACCCGCGGCCGCCCGACCGCGCCGGACGCGGTCAGATCGGCCCGCTCGCGCAGCAATCCGGCCGAAAGCAGCGCGGACACTTGACGATTCACGGTGGCGATACTCAAACCGGTGGTCTGAGCGGCGATATCGCGGAAGATCGGCCCGCGGGCCGCGGCGCGCAGTACAGCCGCGGCCGGGTTGTCGGTAATGCGCAGTTCCGGCGGCACGGCGGGCCGGGCCGGAGCCAGGCGTGCGGTGGCGACGGTCGAATTTTGCGATCGTTCGATCGTGGGACTGGACATGATTTCGGAGTCCTTGCTGCGGTCCCGTCGGCTAACGGGACGAATGCCTACATGAAGAAATCAGCGATGCAGCGAAGAGCCCGGATTCGAGCGAATCGGGGTCAGTACTCGGCTGCGCGACGGCAGGGACAACACAGTTCCCGTTGCCGCGGCAGCCGCACACCCAGCGCGACGGTCACATACGTGACCCGTGCGGCGGTGGGGCGACTGGAAGACATGGGATCAAATTAGCATTCCGCTCAGGGGGAACGGAAGGCGAACGCGAACCTCCCGGCCGCCCGGGCGAATCGAGGGGGTGTGACGGGAAACCCTCCGGGGTGGTGCGCCTCCTACCGAAATCTTTGCGCCAGTTAACTTTTGATGACGCATCGAACCGGGAACGGTGACGCGTCATAACGTGACGGACGACACTCGAACCTCCCACATCTCGAGATATCGCCGCTCTCGACAGCTCACTCCCACCCGCACTGGCGCACACGCATTCCGATCAGTGTGATTCCAAGCCCGGTGCTGGTCGCGCCGGTGGCGTAATACCCGTAAACCCCGCCGTTTCGGCAGGCCGTGGCGCTCACCGAGCGGCGCAGAACCGCACACCCCATGAGGTACCGCGAGTGAGGGCCGGATTGGTCCCAACCGAAGCCCTTACAGTTCTGAACTCGCAGGTCAAAGGCGAAAGGAGCTGAGGGTGCCGGAACCGATCCCACTGCGCGGACCCGTACGCCGCGCCGATCGCGCCCGCCAGGTGGCGGACGTGCTGCGCCAGCAGATTCACGCCGGCGCGTTCGCGGACGCGCTGCCGTCGGAGGCGCAGCTGACCGCCGAATTCGCGGTCTCCCGCAATACCGTGCGCGACGCCCTGGCCCTGCTCAAGGACGAGGGCCTGATCGAACGCGCCCCCAAGATCGGCACCCATGTCGCGCGCCGCAAATACGATCACGGCCTCGACGCCCTGCTCGGGTTGAAGGAGACCCTGCGCGGCCACGGCGAAGTCCACAACGAGGTACGGGCCGTGCAGCACGTCGTGCCGCCGCTCGCCGTCGCCCGCAAACTGCGGCTCGAACCCGGCGAGCAGGCCGTCTACATCGAGCGCCTGCGCTGGTTCGGCGACCTGCCGTTGAGCCTGGACCTCACCTACCTGGTCCCCGATATCGGCGGCGAGGTCATCACCCGCGACCTGGAGACCAATGACGTCTTCGCGCTGATCGAGGAGATCAGCGGCGGCCCGCTCGGCTCCGCGGACCTCGCCCTGGAGGCCATCACCGCCGACGCGCACTCGGCCTCCACCCTGCACATGCCCGAGGGCGGCGCGCTGCTGCTGCTCGAACGGCTCACCAAGCTCGAGGACGGCCGCCCGGTGGACCTCGAATACATCCGGATGCGCGGCGACCGGATCACCATGCGCGGCAGCCTGACCCGGCCGCCGGAGCGCACCGATTGGAGGCTGACCTGATGGCTCTGGTCAATCAGCGGGCGGATGTCCCGGTGACCATCGACGAATCCCTGTGCATTCAGGGCTGCACCCTGTGCGTGGAGATCTGCCCGCTCGATTCGCTGGCGATCAACCCCGACAACGGCAAGGCGTACATGCACGTCGACGAGTGCTGGTACTGCGGGCCGTGCGCGGCGCGCTGTCCCACCGGCGCGGTCACCGTCAATATGCCCTATCTCCTCCGCTGAAATCCCTTCGGCAGCAGCTTTTTTAGGAATCCCATGAAGTACCGTTCCGCTCGTATCGCCACGGCCGCACTGGCCGCCGCGCTCGCCCTCACCGCCTCCGGCTGCTCGCTGGAGCAGCAGTCGTCCGGCAGCGGCGACACCGTCAAGGTCGTCATCGGCTACCAGTCCAAGACCATCAATACCGTGACCGCCGGAACCCTGTTGAAGGCCAAGGGATTCCTGGAACAGCGGCTGCACAAGCTGACCGACGGCGGCGGCGCGAAGTACGAGGTGGAGTGGCAGGACTACGACACCGGTGCGCCGATCACCGCGCAGATGGTGGCCGAGAAGATCGATATCGGCTCGATGGGTGACTATCCGCTGCTCATCAACGGTTCGCGCACCCAGGCCAACGAGCGCGCCGAGACCGAATTCGTCTCCGTCACCGGCTACAACCCCAAGGGCGCGCTGAACATGGTGGTGGTGTCGCCGGATGCCAAGGCGCGGTCCATCAACGACCTTGCCGGGCAGAAGGTTTCGGCATCGGTCGGCTCCGCCGGACACGGCACCCTGGTGCAGGCGCTGACCCGCGCCGGCATCGACCCGAAGACCGGCGTCGAGGTACTCAACCAGCAGCCGCAGATCGGTTCCTCCGCACTGGAATCCGGTCAGGTGGCCGCGCTCTCGCAGTTCGTGGCCTGGCCCGGACTGCTGGTCTTCCAGAACAAGGCCAAGCTTCTCTACGACGGGGCCGAGCTGAACGTCCCCACCTTCCACGGGGTGGTGGCGCGTCGTGACTACGCCAAACAGCATCCGGAGGTGCTGAATGCGTTCCTGCAAGCCCAATTGGACGCCACCGACTTCATCCACACCCAGCCCCTGGAGGCGGCGCGGCTCGTCGCCGAGGGCAGCGGCCTGCCTCAGGAGGTCGTGTACCTCTACAACGGGCCGGGCGGAACCTCCTTCGACACCACGCTGAAGCCGAACCTCATCAGCGCCTTCAAAGCCGATGTGCAGTACCTGAAGTCGATCGGTGACTTCGCGGACCTGGATATCGACAAGTTCGTGGATCCGACCGCGCTGCAAGCCGCATTCAAGGAACGCGGCGCGAACTACGACGCCGAACTGGCCGTCGGCACCAACCCCGCACCGGTCAAGGGCAACGACCCGGTGAGCGGCAAGACCGCCGACAATCCGGCGCTCGCCGGCGAGATCTGGTTCACCGGCGCGGATGCCACCCAGGTCGCTTCGGACCCCACCAGCCTGCTGCGCGCCGTGAAACAGGCTCGCGCCCAGGGTAAGACGGTCCGCGCCGCCTACGTGCCGGACGCCGAACTCGGCACCCGCTGGTTCGCCGACAAGGCCCTGTGGGTGCGCGACGGCGAAACCTACCTGCCCTTCACCACCGCCGCCGCCCAGCAGCGCTACCTGACCGGGCATCCGTCGGGTGCGGCTGTCGCCTACGAGCAGGCCGTCAGCGAGGTCCGGCAATGAGCGCCACCACCGCGGCGCCACTCGCGGCCGCCGTGGTGCCGGAATCGCCCGCCGTCGTGTCTCGTCCGCATCGCAGGCGCGGAGCCTGGCGGTCTCGGGCGGTCCGCTCGGTTTCGATCATCGCGGCGATCGGCCTGTGGCAGCTGTTGACCGCCAACAACGTTCGGGCATGGGTGCGGTTCGATACCCTGCCGACCGTCACCGAGATCGTGCGCGCTTTCCGGCACCAGCTGGGAACCGACGAGTTCTATCTCGATCTCGGGCAGTCGCTGATCCGGATTCTGAGCGGGTTCGGCCTCGCCGCCGCGCTCGGTGTGTCGCTCGGTGTGGCACTGGGGCGTTCCCGCTGGCTGGCCGACACGGTCGGGCCGTTGACCGAACTGGCGCGGCCCATTCCGGCGATCGCCATCGTGCCGGTCGCGATCCTGCTGTTCCCGGACGACGAGGCGGGGATCGTGTTCATCACCTTCCTCGCGGCCTTCTTCCCGGTGCTGGTCTCCACCAGGCATGCCGTGCGGGCCCTGCCGACCATCTGGGAGGACTCGGTGCGCACGCTCGGCGGCAATCGGTGGGATGTGCTGTTCCGGGTGGTGTTGCCGGGCAGCCTGCCCGGGGTGTTCTCCGGGCTTTCGGTGGGCATCGGCGTGGCGTGGATCTGCGTGGTCTCCGCCGAGATGATCTCCGGTCGGCTGGGAGTCGGCTATCGCACCTGGCAGGCGTACACGATCGTGGACTACCCGCGGGTGTTCGTCGGCATCATCACCATCGGCGTGCTGGGGTACAGCACTTCGGCCGCGGTGGAATTCATCGGCCGCCGGGTCACCCACTGGCTGCCGCGCATCCCGGAGGCGGCGAAATGAGCATCGGATTGACCCTGGAACGGATCGGTCTGTCCTACACCGGCGCACCGGTGATCACGGATCTGAATCTGGAGGTGAAGCCGGGGGAGATCCTGATCCTCACCGGCCCATCCGGCTGCGGCAAGTCCACCGTGCTGCGCGCCCTGGCCGGACTGCTGCGTCCCGACACCGGGCGGGTGCTGGCCGACGGCATCGAGGTCACCGGCACCGACCGGGATCGCGCCGTCGTCTTCCAGGACAATGCGCTGCTGCCGTGGAAAACCGTGCGCGCCAATATCGAACTGGCGCTGAAGCTGCGTGGCGAACCCCGCGCGGGCCGCCGCGCGCTGGCCGAGAAGTGGATCGAGGAGATCGGCCTCACCGGTTTCGCCGACTTCCTGCCCAAGAGCCTGTCCGGCGGCATGCGCCAGCGGGTCCAGCTGGCGCGCGGGCTGGCCGGCGCACCGCGCGCGGTCATGATGGACGAACCGTTCGGCGCGCTCGACGCGCAGACCCGGAACACCATGCAGCGCTTGCTGATCGATACCTGGCAGACCCATCCCGCCACCGTCGTCTTCGTCACCCACGATGTGGACGAAGCCCTGCTGATCGGCGATCGCGTCGCCGTGCTCGGCCGCGCCGGGGAACCATTGCGCGCCCTGCTGGAGGTCCCCCAGCCGCGCACCCTCGGCCTCGACCGCAGCGCGCTGCGCGCCGAAATCATTACCGCTCTGGATCATTCGGGCGATCTCGCCGTCCTCTGATCCGTCCCCGACTGCGAATGCTGGTGTAACTCATGGAGATTCCCGATCTGTCCGAAACCCTGCGGCTGGACTGCGACGTCCTGGTGATCGGCGGCGGCACGGCGGGCACCATGGCCGCGCTCACCGCCGCCGAGCAGGGTGCGAACGTGCTGCTGCTGGAGAAGGCGCACGTCCGGCATTCCGGCGCGCTGGCCATGGGCATGGACGGGGTGAACAACGCGGTCATTCCGGGCAAGGCCGAGCCGGAGGATTACGTCGCCGAGATCACCCGGGCCAACGACGGAATCGTCAACCAGCGCACCGTCTATCAGACGGCGACGCGCGGATTCGCCATGGTGCAGCGGCTCGAACGCTACGGCGTGAAGTTCGAGAAGGACGCGTACGGGGAGTACGCGGTGCGGCGGGTGCACCGGTCGGGGTCGTACGTGCTGCCGATGCCGGAGGGGAAGGACGTCAAGAAGGCGCTGTATCGCGTACTGCGGCAGCGCAAGATGCGCGAGCGGATCCGCATCGAGAACCGGCTCATGCCGGTGCGGGTGCTCACCGAGAACGGGCGTGCCGTCGGGGCCGCCGCATTGAACACGCGCACGGGGGAATTCGTCGCGGTGGCCGCCAAGGCGGTCATTCTCGCCACCGGTCCGTGCGGGCGGCTCGGGCTGCCCGCCTCCGGGTACCTCTACGGCACCTACGAGAACCCCACCAATGCCGGTGACGGGTACGCCATGGCCTATCACGCGGGCGCGGAACTCTCCGGCATCGAATGCTTCCAGATCAATCCGCTGATCAAGGATTACAACGGTCCGGCCTGCGCCTACGTCGCCAATCCGTTCGGCGGTTACCAGGTCAACGCCCTCGGTGAGCGCTTCGTCGACTCCGATTACTGGTCCGGGCAGATGATGTCGGAGGTCAAGCGGGAGATCGAATCCGCGCGCGGGCCGATCTACCTCAAGGTCTCGCATCTGCCGACCGAAACCCTGGATGCCCTCGAAGGCATCCTGCACACCACCGAACGGCCGACGCGCGGCACCTTCCACGCCAATCGCGGACACGACTACCGCACCCACGATATCGAGATGCACATCTCCGAAATCGGTTTGTGCAGTGGGCATTCCGCATCCGGCGTGTGGGTGGATGAGAACGCCCGCACCACGGTGCCCGGCCTGTACGCGGCCGGAGACCTGGCCTGCGTCCCGCACAACTACATGATCGGCGCGTTCGTGTACGGCGATCTCGCGGGCGCGCACGCGGCCTCGACGCTCGCCGAAATCGATGCGCCGCGCGAACTTCCGTCCGATCAGCTGGCGGCCGCGCACGAACTGATCTATCGCCCGCTGCGCAATCCCGACGGCCCGCCGCAGCAGCAGGTCGAATACAAGCTGCGCCGCTTCGTCAACGACTACGTGGCCCCGCCCAAGACCGCCACCAAACTTTCGCTGGCCATCGAAACCTTCGACCGCATGCTGGGCGACCTGGAAGCCATGGGCGCGCAGACCCCGCACGAACTGATGCGCTGCGCCGAAGTGAGCTTCATCCGCGACTGCGCCGAAATGGCCGCCCGCTCCTCCCTCACCCGCACCGAATCCCGTTGGGGCCTCTACCACGAACGCGCCGACCTACCCGAGCGCGACGATGTGGAATGGCGCTACCACCTCAACCTCCGCAAGGGCGAGGACGGTGACATGGAATTCCTGAAGCGTCCGGTCGACCCGTACTTCGTCCCCGTCCCCGGCCTCGACGATCTGCCTTCGGAAGACTCGGCGGTCATCCCCGTCGAGCAGCCCGCGCTCGTCGGCAGCCCGCCCAATCTCGGGGCGGAAGTGCACACCCACACCGTCCCGGCTGCCCCGGCCGCGAAGGAGATCGTCGCCCCGCGCATCGCCCTCCTGCTCAGCCTGGATGCGCCGAGTGCGGAAGACCTCGAATCCTTCCTGTCCGACCCGGACCCGCGCGTGCGCGCCACCGCCCTGTCCGTCCTCACCGAGGGCACCCCGGACGGTTTCGGCGACCGCCTCATCGACGCGCTCGGCGACACCGATGCCGAAGTCCGGGCCGCCGCCGTGGCGGGCCTGCGCGAACTCGTCGAAATCCTGCCCGCCCCCGGCCAGCTCGCCCGGCATGCCGACTCGCCCGACCCGCTGGTGCGCGCGGCCGTCATCGACCTGCTGCGCGCCCTGCACGCCGGAAGTGCGGAGCTGTTCGCCAAGGCCGCACTCGATTCCGACCACCGGGTTCGCATTCAAGCCGTGGACGGACTGGTCTCTCTGGACGATTGGAACGCCCTCACCACCGCCGCCCACGACGAGAACCGCGAAGTCCGCATCGCCGCGGCCAAGGGTCTGGCCACCGTCGGCCAGGGCGGAGTGGCCGCCGTCCGCACTCTGATCACCGACCGCGACCCCTTGGTACGCGCGGCCGCCCTCACCGCCCTGGCCCGCCTCGGCGACGCCGGCGATGCACCGAATCTGGCTGCCGCATTACGGGATTCGGCCTGGCAGATCCGGGAAGGCGCGGCCCGGGGCCTATCGGCGATCGGCGCCGAACTGGCCGCCGAACCCCTCACCGCGGCCCTGTCCGACGTCCACCCCGACATCCGCAAAGCCGCCGTGCTCACCCTCAGCAGCTGGCCGGAGTCCGAATCCGCCCGCACCGCACTGCAATCCGCCCTCGACGACACCGACGCCGACGTCCGCGCCTACGCCCGCCGCGCCCTGGCATTGCACGCGAATTCCTAGCCGGACGATCCCGGGGAGGCGGTCGGAATGGCGGAAAGAGTCTTCACCTCGCCGCGCGGAACAATCCCTCGACCGCCGTGATGAAGTACGGGAAATGCGCGCCGAAGCGGAGCAGGTCGCGGTCACCTTCGAAGCCGCCGAACCAGTAGATGCCGGTCTCACCGTCGGCGGTCGGGTCCAGATTGCGGAAGGTGCGGACCCACTGGTCGGTGCGCTGTCCGGCCACCATGAACGGCAGGGCACGGGAGAACACCAGCTCCTGATCCGGCGGCGGGAGTTGCTGCGGCGCAATCGCGTCCAAACCGCGCAACATGGCCTGGACCCGGCCGGTCAGCTCACGGCCCAGCGCCGTACGGGACGGCAGGTAGCGGGGGAGGAGCAGGGCCGCGACACCCGCCAGCGCGATCGCGACGCCGATGAGCGCGTGCCCGGGGCCGAGCGCGAGGGCGGCGGTGGCGATCGCCCCGGTGACGATCAGTGCCGCGCCGAGCCAGAATTCGAAGCCGCGGCGGGTGCGATCCACGAACGCGCCGCGCGCCACGGCATCGTCGATCAACGCGCGGCGCACCGCACGGACCGGGACCTTGCCCTTCAGCTCCGACAGCAGGACCGAATCCGCGCCGTCCGGCAGCAGCGCGGCATAGACGGTGCGCTCGTAGGCGGTGAGCTGATCGTCGGCGGGGTTGAGACGCTCGATGCGCCAATCCTTCTCACCCGCCACGGCGACCCAGAGATAACTGCGCACCGCCAGATCCACGATGGTGGCGGCCATATCGCAGGGGTCCACATAGCCGTCCAGCAGCAGTCCGGCGGTGCCCGGCAGCACGCCGTCCGGCGAGGTGAACCGGGCCCGATTGTGCTCGCGCGCAATCGGATCGAGCACCTGCGGCGCGTCCTGGGCGGGCCGGCGCGTCCACACCACGTAACCCGCCGCGGCGGCCAGCCCCGCCAGCAGCACCGCGAACGCCGCCAGCACCGGACCGGTCAGCGAGAACGGGCCGGGCGCGTCGTCGTCCTGGATATCGGCATTGGCCTTCACCGTGCCGGGCGGCAGCTGCAAGGTCACATCGATGACATCGCCCTTGTGCAGATCCGACTTCGACAGGTGTGCGACGCCGTCCGGCTCCACCCGGATATCCGCGCAATCCTCCGGAGCGCCGGGCGGGCCGATGGTGCACTTGGTGACGCCCATCCGGAAGTCCGGGCTGATCACGCTCACATTGATCGACGCCACATCGGTGTTCAGCACGCCGGTCCAGTGGAACACCTGCGCGCCATCGGTATTGCTGACCGTGTTGTGCACGGCGTACTTGAAGGTCGCCGACCCGGGCCGCGCCTCGATGGTGAACAGGCCGTCGTCCACCCGCGCCGTACCGTCGCCGGTGGCCTCCACCTCGGTGACCTCGAAGCTGCGCTGCACGGTATCGCTGACCTGCACCCGCAGCGGCAGCACCTGCCGGAAGTCGCTGCCCTCGGGCACTTCCACGGTCTCGGCCACGCGTAGCAGACCATCGTCGCCGAGACTCACATCCGCGGTGATGCGCACGCCCTCCGACTGCGCGAGGGCGGCCGGTGCGCTCAGGCCCGCGAGCGCGAGCAGCAGCGCGACGAGAGCGCCCCCCCGAAAAATCTGCATGACAGGCGACTATAGACAGCTTGCTATCCTTCCTCAGCGGCTGTCGGTTATCGCATACGAACGAGGGGGGTGCGGGGGATGACTCGCCCACCGTCCGGCTATGGTCCGACTCCTCCCGGCGGCAACCCGCCCGGACAGCCGCGCCCTGGTCAGGGCGGTAATCCGAATCACGGCCGGCCGCAGCCGAATCCGGGGCACCCGGGACGGCCGCCGGGTCAGCCCGGCTATCCCGGGCAGCCGAATCCGGGACCGCCGCAGCGCCCGCCGTACGGCAATCCGCCTCCGGGCCAGCCGTTCCCGGGGCAGCAATTCCCGGTCCAGCCGTATCCCGGGCCGCGTGGACCGGGGCAGCCGCAGCCCGGCCGCCCCCAGCCCGCGGGCCAGCCACGGCCGGGTTATCGCCCGGTAGCGCCGCCGCCCGCGCAGACCGAGATGTTCTCGCGGCGTCCCGCCTATCAGCCGCCGCCCGCGCCCACCAGCGCGCCCGCGCAGCCCGGATATCGGCTCCCCATGCCCGCGCCCGGTGCGCACGCGCCGGCCGCCCGGCCGCGCCGTCGCCGCCTGGGCACCCTGCTGGTGATCCTCATCGTGCTGATCACCGGGGTGCTGCTGCGCACCGCCGTGCGCAACGGCTTCGACAGCCTCGGCTCCGGTGAGGCCGTAAAGACCACCTACGCACCCGATTCCGGCGGCGGCAGCGCCACCGGCGTCGCCGCCACCGCCGACAATCCACTGGTCACCGGGGCGGATCTGACCCTGATCCCGGCCAAATGCAACTACACCGCGTGGAGCACCGAGGTCGAGGCGGCGCGCACCTTCTTCGAAACCGCGGCCGGCTGCCTCGAAAACGCCTGGAAGCCACTGTTCACCGAGATCAATATGAGCTTCGAAGCGCCGAAGCTGATGGTCTCCGCCGACACCACCGGCATCACCACCCTGTGCACCGGCAGCAGCTCCAACTTCGCCGCCTTCTACTGCTCGGCGGACAAGACCATCTACCTGCCGATCAGCCAGTTGCAGACCGATATCTTCAAGAACAACTGGGTGGTCTATCTCTCGGTCTTCGCCCACGAGTACGGGCACCACGTCCAAGCCCAATCCGGCATTCTCGGCAAGGTGCATCAGCAGCGCCGTGACGCGGGCGTGCGCAGCGACACCGGGCTGGAGCTGTCCCGCCGAACCGAATTGCAGGCCAACTGCTTCGACGGCATGTTTCTCTCCGCCTCGCACGGCGGCGGTTCGCTCACCAACGCCCAGATCGGCGTGGCCCGCACCGACACCTACCATCGCGGCGACTCGGCCGGCGATATGCGCGACCACGGCACCGCCCAGAACAGCGGTTCCTGGTTCGAGGTCGGCTACGACAAGAACCGCACCGCCCAGTGCAACACCTTCTCCGCCGCCGCGAGCAAGGTGAACTAGCGCGCCGGCCCGCCCTTCGGCGGCGGGGAGTGGGATGGACACAAAGGGGTCCGGGGACTTGGTCCCCGGACCCCGTTCTGTTCGAACCGTCAGTGCCCGAAGGGCTTTCCGTGGCGCTGCGGCGAATGCCCGTGCACGCCTTCGGCGTATGCGGTCTCGGCGTGCAGCGCGAAGTCGATACCGCCGACCTCGTCTTCCCGGCTGATCCGGAATCCGATGAACTTGTCGATGACCTTGCCCAGCAGGAACGTCACCCCGAAAGCGAAGGCCGCGACGGCGAGCACGCCGACCACCTGCTTACCCAGCTGCGCCGGCCCGCCGCCGTAGAACAGCCCGTCGGCCCCATCGGTCATGACATGGGTGGCCAGCAGCCCGATCAGCAGCGTGCCCACCACACCGCCCACGAAGTGCACGCCCACCACATCGAGCGAATCGTCGTAGTTGCCCTTGAACTTCCAGCCCACCGCGAACGAACACACCACGCCGGCCAGCAGACCCACGATCAGCGCGCCCAGCGTGTTCACCGTCCCACACGACGGCGTGATGGCCACCAGACCCGCCACCGCACCCGACGCCGCACCGAAGGTGGTGGGCCGGCCGTCGCGCACCTGCTCCACCACCAGCCAGCCCAGCATGCCCAGGCAGCCCGCGACGAGGGTGTTCAGGAAGACCGCGGCGGCAATGCCGTTGGCCTGCAAGGCGGAACCGGCATTGAACCCGAACCAGCCGAACCACAGCAGCCCCGCGCCGAGCAGCACGAACGGCAGATTATGCGGTCGCATGGCGTCTACCTTGAAGCCGACGCGCGGCCCCAGCACGATCGCCATGGCCAGCGCCGAAGCGCCCGAAGCGATCTCGACCACCAGGCCGCCCGCGTAGTCGAGCGCGCCCAGCTCGGCCAGCCAGCCGTCCGGCGTCCACACCCAGTGCGCGATCGGCGAATACACGATGAGCGCCCACACCGGCACGAAGATCATCCAGGCGGAGAACTTGGCGCGGTCGGCGATCGCGCCCGACACCAGCGCCACGGTCAGAATCGCGAAGGTCAGCTGGAAGGTGACGAACAGCAGCTCCGGCACGGCCTTGCCGTCGGTCCCCGGAATCGCGTGCAGGGTGCCCGGATCGATCCCGGACAGCCCGAGATGACCGAGGTCTCCGATGATCCCGCCGCCCGCGTCGTCGCCGAAGGCCAGGCTGTACCCGAACAGCAGCCACACCACCGCGACCAGCGGAATCGCGATGAAGCTCATCATCAGCATGTTGAGCACACCGGTCGACCGCACCATGCCGCCGTAGAAGATCGCCAGCCCGGGCGTCATGAGCAGCACCATGGCCGTGGCCGCGAGCAGCCAGGCCGTGGCGGCCGGATCGAGGGTCAGGGGTGTCATGGGGGTAACTCCTTCCGCGCGCAATCGCGTTGCGTGGAAGTTACCGAAAACTCACGTTTCGGCGCTGTTACGAAAATGAGGACTTGGATACCTGCCCGTAACAGGTGCTAGCTGCGGCGATCCCGAGCCTTGCGCCCCAAAGCCCGCAATCCGCGCGGTCCGGGCACGGGCTGGCCGTCGTCGAGGGCCATCCACTCGGCGGTCACCAGCCACTGCTGCTGGGCGCGGGCGTCGGCTGTGTCGTTGAACACGCGGCGGCCGCGATCGTCGCGCAATTCGTAGGCGAGCACCGACCAGCGCGGCGGGCGCTCGTTCTCGGCGATCTGGTCGCGCAGGTAGGTGGCGACCAGGGTGCCGAGGGTGTTCACGGGGCGCAGTGAGACCCGATTTCCGTACCGGGCGGCATGGAAACGCCTTCCGGCGCACAGGGATCGGGGCGTGGCGTTGTAGGCGATCCAGCCCGCGCGCTGCGCCCGCTCGATCAGCCACAGGTGTTTGACGGCGGTCGGGGGAATATCGCCGACGCGATCGCGAATCAGGCTCACCACGGGTTCGGAGAGCAGTACGTCGCGGCGGGTCGGACCGGTGCCGTGCGCGGTCCAGTATTCGTCGGTGAGTTTCGCGATGACGCGGCCGAAATCGTCGATGCTGCGCTGGGCGCGGCGGCCCAGGCGTTCGATGCGATCGGCCTCGGCGCGCATATCGTTCTGCACCATCAGGGTCTCGATGGCCGCGAGGGTCGGCACCTGACCGCGCTGCAAGAGCTCCAGGATGGCGCCCGCGGTGGCCGGATCGGCGGCGGCCGACACCGGTAGCGAGGCGCGCTTGATGTCGTAGTCCTGGGGGGCGATGGCCCGGCTGAGCAAACCGACCGCGGCGATGTCACCGGCGAACTCGGTGCTGGAGAGCCAGGCTTGGGCGATGTCGTCGTGCGACGGCACTGGGGCGTTCCTCCGGAAAATTTGGTTGTGCCCCGGTCGGGATGAGGGACCGGCCGGGGCCACCAACCTGATGAAGGTTTGGCTACCGAAGTTGCCGATGTCCACGGTAGCCAAACGATTGCGATCTTGCCGCATCGGTTCACTGGATCGTTATGTCCGCTCTGCGGAGTTGAAACCGAACGCACGACTGCATCTGGTGATCTTGCAGACCAGGCGCGTCCGGCATTTCCATCCTAAAAACGCGCTGAGAATTTGCTGAGCTCACTCACAGGATTTCAGTCCGGTCCGGTCGGTTTAGACCGGTCTCTCGGAATGCATGTGATGTACGCCACACGATTGCTTGCGACAGGCCGGGAAACGGACAACTCGGCGACCGGCCCCACAGCGAATAACTCGATGTCGGACCGTCCCGGTAACCTGCCTGCGTGGCTCTGTACCGGAAGTACCGACCGGCAACGTTCGCTGAAGTGGTGGGTCAGGAGCACGTCACCGATCCGCTGAGTATCGCGCTCGACACCGGGCGGATCAGTCATGCCTACCTGTTCTCGGGTCCGCGCGGATGCGGCAAGACCTCCTCCGCGCGCATCCTCGCGCGCTCGCTCAACTGCGTGCAGGGACCGACCTCGAAACCCTGCGGCGTCTGCTCCTCCTGTGTCGCGCTGGGCCCCGGCGGGCCGGGCAACCTGGACGTCATCGAACTCGACGCCGCGAGCCACGGTGGTGTCGACGACACCCGCGAACTCCGCGACCGCGCCTTCTACGCGCCCGCCGAATCCCGGTACCGCGTCTTCATCGTCGACGAGGCGCACATGGTGACGACGGCGGGCTTCAACGCCCTGCTGAAGATCGTCGAAGAGCCCCCGGCCCACCTCATCTTCGTCTTCGCCACCACGGAGCCGGACAAGGTCCTGCCGACCATCCGCTCCCGCACCCATCACTACCCCTTCCGCCTGCTCCCGCCCGCCACCATGCGCGGCCTGCTCGGCAAGATCTGCGA
The DNA here is from genome assembly GCF_001612945.1 of Nocardia inohanensis NBRC 100128. GTDB lineage: Bacteria > Actinomycetota > Actinomycetes > Mycobacteriales > Mycobacteriaceae > Nocardia > Nocardia inohanensis. The sequence continues at coordinate 42,886 of NZ_BDBK01000014.1, read as the reverse complement.
CCAGGAGAACGTACAGGTCGAAGAGTCGGTGTACCCCTTGGTCATTCGCGCCGGCGGCGGCTCCCCGCGCGACAGCCTCAGCGTCCTGGACCAGCTGCTCGCGGGCGCGGGCCCCGAGGGCGTCACCTACCCCCGCGCGGTCTCCCTGCTCGGCGTCACCGACATCGCCCTGATCGACGATGCCGTCGAGGCCCTCGCGACCTCGGACGGCGCGGCCCTGTTCGGCACCATCGACCGCGTCGTCGAAGCCGGCCACGACCCCCGCCGCTTCGCCACCGATCTCCTCGAGCGCCTCCGCGACCTCATCCTCCTGCGCGCTGTCCCCGACGCGACCGAGCGCAATCTGGTCACCGGCCCCGGCGACGTCCTGGACCGAATGCGCGCCCAGGCGAACAACATCGGCCCCGCCACCCTCGCCCGCCATGCCGAACTCCTCCACGAGGGCCTCGGCGACATGCGCGGCGCCACCAACCCCCGCCTCCTCCTCGAGGTGATCGCCGCCCGCATGCTGCTCCCCTCGGCCTCCGAAGCCGAGTCGGCGACCCTGCAACGCCTCGAAACCATCGAACGCCGCATGGCGAACGGCATCCCGGCCGCCGCGGCTGCCGCCCCCGGTGGCTCCGCCGCGCCCGCTCGCGCCGCGGGCCCCGCCGCCGAGCAAGGCAGCGCCTCTGCCGATGCCTCGGCCCCGAGCGCGCCCCCGGCTTCCGGAAATCGCCGCCGCGGTGCGGAAGCCCTCGCCGCCCTCCGTGCCGAAAAAGACGGAACCCCAACACCTCCCGCCGGATCGCAGCCCACCGGCGCGCAAGTGCCCCCGGCCGCCCAGGCGGCCCCCATCGCCCCCCAACAGCCCGCCGCCGCTCAGCAGCGCGCAGCGCAAGACGTCCCGGCTCCCGTACCGCCGGCGGCCACCTCTCAGTCGCCGGTCTCCGCGGCACCAGCGCCCACGATGCGGAGTGCTCCGGCAACCGCGCCGGGCGACCAGGGTTCGACCCCGGCGCAAGCTGCACGGCCGCAGGCCGCGGCACCCGAAGCCGCCGGGCAGCCCGCTGTGACCGCTATCCGTCCGCCCGAGCTGAGCCCGGTTTCGATCGCGGCCGTTCAGGCCGCGGAAGCCGTTGGCGCGCAGCATGACTCAACTACCGGAGCGACCGACTCCGGCGCAGCCGCGACCGGCCGGCCCGATTCTGGCATGGCCGCGAGCGCGGGTGCCGTCACCGCGCCCCAGGCTGCCCACCCCGCCGAACGCGCTGCGGCTGTTCAAGACTCGGGAAACATTCGCGCCGACTCCGATTCCGGCGCTGCGGTGCCGCCGGATGCTGCCGGCGGACCGTCCAGCTCCGCCCCTCATCCGGCCGAACCTCACGCCGCAGCCGACGCTGTTGTGCCGCAATCGGATTCCGCTTCCGATGCCCCGACTGCCGCTACGGCGGGTGCTGATCGATCCGCCGAAACGGCTGTGGCGCAGAAGAGTTCGGAACCGCTGCCGCAACCCGGGTTGATCGGTCTGGAAGAGCCGAGCACCGCCGCGGCCCCTGCGACACCCGGCGCTGCGCTCTCGGCTGTGGGCGAGGCTGCGCAATCGGCCGCGTCGCAGTCGGCTCCCGTGGCGCCCGACAGTGTGTCCCCAGCTGTGGGTGATGCCGTGCATCCGGCCACGTCGCAGTCGGCTCCTGTGGCGCCTGACAGTGTGTCCCCAGCTGTGGGTGATGCCGTGCATCCGGCCACGTCGCAGTCGGGTCCCGTGGCACCCGGCAATGTGTCCCCGGCTGTGGATGGTGCTGCGCAATCGGCTGCTTCGCAGTCGGCCCTCGCGGAATCCGCCGGTGCTGATCCGGCTGCACCGGAGATCGTCGCCGGTGTGCCGAGTGCCGCGCCTGCGGCTGCGGCCGGCAATTCTGGGTTGAACGCGGAACCCGTTGCTGCTCAGCCTGATTCGAAGCCCGTTCGCGCCACTGCGGAGTGGGGTGCGCCGGTCGGCAAGGCGCCCGCGGCGGGCACTGCCGCGGACTCGGAGTCCGAGGAGCCTGCGGCGGGTGCGGAGCCGGTCGCCGCGGCGCAGTCCGGGGACGCCGTTTTGCAGGAGATCGAAGCCGCTTGGGCGGATATCCGGGCCAAGGTGCGGGAGTTCGGGGCGGCGGTGCAGGCGCTGCTGTCCGGGGCGAGCGTGGCTCGGGTCGAAGGGGCGACGATCGTTTTCGCGCATCAGCACGCACCGCTGGCGCAGCGGTTGTCGCAGCCGAAGAACCTGGAGGCGGTGCGGTCGGCGGTCAAGGCCGTGCTGGGGCGCGATCATGACGTGAAGTGGGAGGTCGGGGGCGCGGGGTCGGCCCCGGCGGCTCGGGGCGGGTCGACCGCACCGGGTGGGCGCGGGCCGGCGACCAAGGAGGCCGAGAAGAAGGCGGCGCCGAAGTTCTCGCGGCCGAGCCAGGCGAAGGGGGCGGCCGCGGCTGCGCCGGCTCCCGAGGCGCCTACCGGGTGGGGGAATGCTCCGGCCGCGGCTCCTGCGGCGCCGGCCGCGCCTGTGCAGGCCCCGGCCGGTACGGGTTCGGGCGGATCGGGTCAGGGTGCGTCCGCACCGCAGGTGACGCCTTACGAGGACGATATTCCGCTGCCGGACGGCCCGGACCTTCCGGACGACCCGGGGGCTGTTGACTACCCGCCAGTAGGTTATGACGGCGTTCCACCTGCCACTACGGAGGAGGAAGAGCGGGAGATGCTGGAGGATGCGGCGAAGCCGGTGCCGGCCGGGGAGCGGCGCGACCCGGATGATGTGGCGCTGGAGCTGTTGCGTGCCGAGTTGGGGGCCACACCGCTGGAGGGTTGACAGTTCGCCTATGGAGGGCCTTAAGTTAACCGGAGTTCGCATCGCGGCGTACTATGATCGGGTGGCCGTGAGTTCTGGTTCGGTGAGGTTCTAAGGTATGCCCAGGCGTACGGGCTACTGGCGAGTCAACTAACTGGTTCCTGTCGCAGTTTGTACAGCGTCAGGACGGTCGGTTCGAGAGAACCGATCGGCGAGGGTAACCCGCGGCCAACCCGCACAACGCGGTGTCGGCGCACCTAAGAGAGGACAACTCGGATATGACCACTGAGGCCTACATTTACGAGGCCATCCGCACTCCGCGCGGCAAGAACCGCAAGGGCTCGCTGCACTCGGTCAAGCCGATCGACCTGACCACCGGTCTGGTCGCGGAGCTGCGGAACCGGTTCCCGAACCTGGACGAGGATCGCATCTCGGACATCATCCTGGGCGTCGTCTCGCCCGTGGGTGATCAGGGTGCCGATATCGCCCGCACCACCGTTCTCGCCGCGGGTCTGCCCGACACCGTCGGTGGCGTCCAGATCAACCGCTTCTGCGCCTCGGGTCTGGAAGCCGTCAACCTGGCCGCCCAGAAGGTCCGCTCCGGCTTCGAGGACCTGGTCATCGCCGGTGGCGTGGAGTCCATGTCCCGCGTGCCGATGGGCTCCGACGGCGGCGCCATGTTCATGGACCCGAAGACCTCCTACGAGGCCTACATTGTCCCGCAGGGCATTTCGGCCGACCTGATCGCCACCATCGAGGGCTTCACCCGCGACGATGTCGACGCCTACGCCGTGCGCTCGCAGGAGCTGGCCGCCAAGGCGTGGGACGCCGGCTACTTCTCCCGCTCGGTCGTGCCGGTCAAGGACATCAACGGCCTGACCGTGCTCGACAACGACGAGCACATGCGTCGCGGCACCACCGCCGCCGACCTGGGCAAGCTGAACCCGGCCTTCGCCGGCATCGGCGAGATGGGCGGCTTCGACGCCGTCGCCATGCAGCGCTACACCTACGTCGAGAAGATCGACCACGTGCACACCGGCGGTAATTCCTCCGGCATCGTCGACGGCGCCGCGCTGGTGCTGGTCGGCTCCGAGGAGGCCGGCGCCGCTTCGGGTCTGACCCCGCGCGCCCGCATCGTCGCCACCGGCATCTCCGGCGCCGACGCCACCATCATGCTGACCGGTCCGACCCCGGCCGCGCACAAGGCCCTCGCCAAGGCGGGCCTGACCGTGGACGACATCGACCTGTTCGAGATCAACGAGGCGTTCGCCTCCGTGGTGCTGAAGTTCCAGAAGGACCTGCAAATCCCGGACGAGAAGCTGAACGTCAACGGCGGCGCCATCGCCATGGGCCACCCGCTGGGCGCCACCGGCGCCATGATCACCGGCACCATGATCGACGAGCTGCACCGCCGCAACGGTCGCTACGCCCTGATCACCCTGTGCATCGGCGGCGGCATGGGCGTCGCCACCATCATCGAGCGCGTCTGACGCCCACCCGAGACTTTTCAGGAGAACGAAACACAATGACTGAGAACATGATCGGCTGGGAAAAGGACGCCGACGGCATCGTCGTGCTGACCATGGACGACCCGAACCAGGGCGCCAACACCATGAACCAGCTCTACAAGGACTCCATGCGGGCCACTGTGGACCGCCTGGTCGCCGAGAAGGACGACATCACCGGTGTCGTCATCACCTCCGCGAAGAAGACCTTCTTCGCCGGCGGTGACCTCAAGAACATGATGCAGACCACCAAGGCCGACGCCGCTGCCATCATGGAAGAGCTCACCTTCATCAAGGACGACCTGCGTCGTCTGGAGCAGCTGGGCAAGCCGGTCGTCTCCGCCATCAACGGCGCTGCCCTCGGCGGCGGCCTGGAGATCACCCTCGCCACCCACTACCGCATCGCGGCCGATGTGAAGGGCGTGCAGCTGGGTCTGCCCGAGGTCTCCCTCGGTCTGCTCCCCGCCGGTGGCGGCGTCACCCGCATCACCCGCATGCTGGGCATCGCGAACGGCCTGATGGGCGTGCTGCTCCAGGGCCAGAAGTTCAACGCGCAGAAGGCCAAGGCCACCGGCCTGATCAACGAGGTCGTCGGCTCGGTCGAGGAGCTGGTCCCGGCCGCCAAGGCGTGGATCAAGGCCAACCCGGACAAGGGCGTGCAGCCCTGGGACGTCAAGGGCTACAAGATCCCCGGCGGCACCCCGACCACCCCGGCGCTCGCCGCCAACCTCCCGGCGTTCCCGGCCAACCTGCGCAAGCAGCTCAAGGGCCAGAACATGCCGGCGCCGCAGGCCATCATGGCCGCCGCGGTCGAGGGCGCGCAGGTCGACTTCGACTCCGCGTCGCTGATCGAGTCGCGCTACTTCGTCTCGCTGCTGACCGGCCCGGTCGCGAAGAACATGATCCAGGCGTTCTTCTTCGACTTGCAGGCCATCAACAACGGCGGTTCGCGTCCGAAGGACATCCCGAAGCGCGAGATCAAGAAGGTCGGCGTCATCGGCGCGGGCATGATGGGCGCGGGCATCGCGTACGTCACCGCCAAGGCCGGCATCGAGGTCGTCCTCAAGGACGTCACCATCGAGGCCGCCAACAAGGGCAAGAACTACTCCGAGAAGATCGAGGAGAAGGCGCTTTCCCGCGGTAAGACCACCCCGGAGAAGTCCGCCGAGCTGCTGGCTCGCATCACCCCCACCGCCGATCCCAAGGATTTCGCGGGCGTGGACTTCGTGATCGAGGCCGTCTTCGAGAAGCCCGAGCTCAAGAACGCGGTCTTCCAGGAGATCGAGGACATCGTCGACGCGGATGCGCTGCTCGGCTCCAACACCTCGACCCTGCCCATCACCCTGCTCGCCAATGGCGTGAAGCGGGCCGAGGACTTCATCGGCATCCACTTCTTCTCGCCGGTCGACAAGATGCCGCTGGTCGAGATCATCAAGGGCGAGAAGACCTCTGACGAGGCGCTGGCCCGGGTGTACGACTACACCCTCGCGATCCGCAAGACCCCGATCGTGGTCAACGACTCGCGTGGCTTCTACACCTCGCGCGTCATCGGCAAGTTCATCAACGAAGCCATCATGATGCTCGGCGAGGGCGTCGACCCGCAGACCATCGAGCAGGCCGGTTTGCAGGCGGGCTACCCGGCGGCGCCGCTGAAGCTGTCGGACGAGTTGAACTTCACCACCATGCAGAAGATCTACAAGGAGACCGCCGAGGCGATCATCGCCGCCGGTGGCGAGATCGACGCCGCCTCCGGCGCGACCGCGCAGATCCTCGACAAGCTGGTGGAGGAGTTCGACCGCAAGGGCAAGGCCGGCGGCGCGGGCTTCTACGACTACGTCGACGGCAAGGCCACCAACCTGTGGCCCGAGCTGCGTACCCTGTTCAAGACCTCGCGGGAGCTGCCGGAAGGCGTCACCCTCCAGGACCTGAAGGACCGCATGCTCTTCGCCGAGGCCATCGAGACCCAGAAGTGCTTCGACGAGAACGTGCTGACCTCGACCGCGGATGCGAACATCGGTTCCATCTTCGGTATCGGGTTCCCGGCCTGGACCGGTGGCACCCACCAGTTCATCGTCGGCTACCCGGGTGGACAGGAAGCCTTCGTGGCGCGCGCCGACGAGCTGGCCGCCAAGTTCGGCGACCGCTTCCAGGTTCCCGCCTCGCTGCGTAAGTAGTAGTCCGGTTGCGGGCGCAAATGCGCCACTGACCTAGGGATTCGAACGGCCCGGATCGCGTTTGTCGCGGTCCGGGCCGTTGTGCATGCTGGAGATGCTTGGGCGTGTTCGTCCGGGTTACTCGTAGCTGTGTCGATTCGTGTACGCCTGCGTCCGGACCGCGCTACGTTGGAATATGCGCGGGTGAAGACCGGAACAGCCCGTACGCGGTTTGGTACGCGCTCTTTCCAGTTCGAGGTGGCCAGAGATGAATCCACAGGCGCGCCCGGGAGGCTCCCGGAGTGAATCCACCGGAGCCGAATCCGCCACAGCGGCGTATATCCCCATGACCATCACCGACGAGCTCGAGGCCATGGGCCTGTTCGACGCCGAGGAGATCGGTCGCGGCGGGTTCGGTGTCGTATTCCGTTGTGCGCAAAAGACGCTGGATCGGATTGTAGCCGTGAAGGTGCTCTCCTCGGAGATAGACGAGGAGAGCCGGGAGCGGTTTCTGCGCGAGGAACAGGCCATGGGGCGGCTGTCCGGGCATCCGAATATCGTCGACATTCTTCAGGTCGATGTGACGCCTGCGGGCCAGCCGTTCATCGTCATGCCGTACGCCGTGCACGGGTCGCTGGAGCGCCTGGTCCGGGAGAACGGTCCATTGACCTGGGAGGATTCCCTGCGGGTCGGGGTGAAGCTGGCGGGGGCCATCGAGAGCGCGCATCGCGCCGAGATCCTGCACCGGGATGTGAAGCCGGCCAATGTGCTGCTCAGCCGGTACGGCGAACCGCAGCTCACCGACTTCGGAATCGCCCGCATCCCAGGCGGATTCCGCACCTCCACCGCGCTGATCACCGGCTCGCCCGCCTTCACCGCGCCCGAGGTGCTCAAGGGCGACGAGCCGACGGTGCGCTCGGATGTGTACGGCCTCGGCTCCACCATGTTCGCCCTGCTGACCGGGCACGCCGCCTACGAGCGGCAGGCGGGGGAGAAGGTGGTCGCCCAGTTCCTGCGCATCACCAGCCAGCCGCTGCCGAACCTGCGCGAGCACGAAATCCCCTCCGATGTCGCGGCGGCCATCGAAGCGGCCATGGCGACGGACCCGCGTGATCGGCCCGCCAGCGCGGAGGAGTTCGGGGAACTGCTGCGCGGGGTGCAGAGCGAGCACGGACAGGTGCCCGACGAGATGGCCCTGCTCGACGGGGAGCTCACCGGCACCGCCGACGGGACGGATCCCACCGGCACGCAAGGCTATTCGCGGCAGCGCACCGGAACGGTGGTGACCGCGCCGCGCGGCCGGTCGCTCTCCTTCCGGCCGGCCGGGCCGTTCACCGAAGCGTTCCCCAATACCGGCACGACATCGCTGGGCAATACGCTGCCCCCTACGGCCACCACGAAATTCCGGCCGCCGAAACCCGCGCGCGAACCGGTGCCCCGGCCGCGGCTGCTGGAACCGCTGCGGGCGGGCGGGCGCCGGCGGCTGGCGGTCATCCACGGTCCGGCGGGCTTCGGCAAGAGCACGCTGGCCGCGCAATGGTGCGCCGAGCTCACCGATCGCGGAATGTCGGTGGCGTGGATCGCCATCGACCGCGACGACGACAACGAGGTGTGGCTGCTGGCGCACATCATCGCGGCCATTCACCGGGTGCGGCCGGAGATCGGGGCCGGTCTGGAGCAGGTGCTCGAGGAACGGACCGCCGAAGCGGTGCCGTACGCGGTTTCCGCGCTCATCGACGAAGTGCACGCCGGCGGCAGCACCGTGGTGGTGATGGTGGAGGACTGGCATCGGATCACCGATCACGGCGCGCACCGGGTGATGGACGCTCTGCTCGACAATGGTTGCCACCATTTGCGTTTCGTGATCACCAGCCGCGAGCACACCGGCCTGCCGGTGAGTCGGATGAAGGTGGCCGACGAGCTGGTCGAGATCGGCTCCGCGCAGCTGCGGCTGACCCCCGAGGAGACCCGGCAGATCCTGGTGGAGCGCACCGGGCTGGAGCTCACCGACCGGCAGGTGGAGCAGATCCACACCGCCACCGACGGCTGGCCGGCCGCGATTCAGTTGGCGAGCCTGTCGCTGCGCCATGCCGGGCAGGACGCGGATCAGCTGATCGCGCGGCTGTCCGGGGACAACAAGTCGATCCGGGACTATCTGGCCGAGAACGTGCTGGACGCGCTGGAACCGCGCATGCTCGAATTCCTCGGCGCCATAGCGATTCCCGAGCGCGTGAACGCCTCGCTGGCGGAGGCGCTGACCGGTATGGCCGATGCGGCGCAGCTGCTGGAGCAGGCCGAGCAGCGGGAACTGTTCGTGCACCGGCTCTCCGACGATTCGAACTGGTACCGAATGCAGCCGATGGTGGCCGAGCATCTGCGGGCGCGCCTGGAGCGTTCGCAACCGGGTGTGGGGAAAGCCCTGCACCGCAAGGCATCCCGCTGGTTCGCCGAGCATCAGCTGCTGCGGCAGTCGGTGGATCACGCGCTGGCGGCCACCGATTTCAAGTTCGCGCTCGACCTGGTCGAGAACGGCGGCATGGATCTGATCGATCGCTCGCGGCTGGCGACGCTGTTCGGGACGGTCTCGAAACTTCCTGTGCAGCAGGTGACTTCGCGTTCCAAGCTGCTGATGGCGCTGGCGCGCGCCAATGTGAACCTGCAACAGTCCGGGGCCGCCCGCACCGCGCTGGGCCGTCTCTCCAATATGCTGGCCCGCAGTTCGCCCACCGATACCGAGGCGGTGAACCAGCGTTGCCAGGCCGCGGTGCTCGGCGCGGCCGATCGGATCGCGCGCGATCGCACCGAGGGTGTGCTGGAGCGCCTCGCCGACTGCCTGCGCCTGGCCGACGAGCTTCCGGCCTGGACGGTGTCCACCGCCGCGAATCTCGCTTCCTACGTGCGCCTTTGCGAATTCGACTTCGTCGGCGCACGGGAAACGCAGGACTGGGCCGCGCCCTATCACGCCCGCTCCGCCGACCCGCTGGGCGAAGTGTTCGGCCTCTGCGGGCAGGGTGCCGCCGCCTACGAACAGCTCGATATCGCCGCCGCCGACCAGTGTTTCGACCTGGCCTGGCAGACCGCCCGGGATCGCTCCGGTCCGCGCTCACACGCGGTCCGGGTGGCCGCCGCCCTGCTGGGTGAGGTCACCTACCGGCGCGGCGACCTGGACGGCGCCGAACGCCTGCTCGATCAAAGCCACGAACTGCTCCCGAAGGTCGGCCCGGTCGACTTCCTCATTCCGATCTTCGTGATCGGCGCCCGGGTGAAGGCGGTGCGTGGCGACCTGGAGACCGCCACGGCCCGGCTCGACGAAGGCGCGCGTATCGCGGTGGACCGCAAGCTCACTCGCCTGGCCGCCCATATCCGGGCCGAACGATTGCGGCTCGGCCTGCCCACCGATCCCTTGACCGCCGGCCTGGTCACCGACCCCATGGTCCGTCCGGTCCGTCATGCCACCGGCGCCGCCGCGCTGGGCGCGGAGGCCGAGGAGATAGCCACCGTCCGGGCCCTGCTCTACCGCCATTACAACGGCGACGACCGGGCCCCCGACGATTTCGCCCCGCTCGGCACCGACGACACCGCCGTCAAACGCGCCCGCGCGCTGCACGGCCGCATTCGCGAACAGCACCGTCCCCGGGCCGAACTCGACACCGCCATCCTGCTCGCCGAATGCCTCTCCGCCGCCGGCTGGATGGGCGAATCCATCGCCACCCTCACCCCCGCGGTGGTGCGCTGCGCCGAACTCGGCTGGACCCGCCCGCTTTTGGACGCCGGCCCGGGCGTACTCGGCATCCTGCGTACTCTTCGCAACGAAATGCCTTTGGGCACAGTCGATTCGGTGGAGATCCCCCGCAACTTCCTGGACGGCCTGCTCTGAGCGAAAGCCCCGACAGGCATCCCGGAGGCAATTCACAGCGTTTCTCGAGGAACGCGGGCGATGATCACCGTCGTGCCTCCACCGCCGCCGACCCCAGGTCAATCGGGTAGCCGGGCCTTTCATCACGGCCTGTCGCTGCTGCACGGCTGGGTGCCGCAGGTGTTGCTGTTCGTGGCGGTGCTGCTGCTGGTGGTGGCGTTCGCGCGGGCTTCGCGGCGGTGGTGGGCGGTGTGGGTGCCGGTCTGCGCGGTCGCGGGGCTGGCGGCCGCGTGGGGTGCCTGGGCCTACATGAATGATGAAGGGCTGGCGTCGAATCCGGCTCCGATGCTGTTGTGGGTGTGTATCGGGGTGACGGTGGCGGCGCTGGTGGCCGCGGTGGCGGGGCTGCGGTCGGGGGCGCTCTGGCAGCGGGTGGTGGCGGTGCTCGCGGTGCCGGTCGCCCTGCTGAATGCGAGCGTGGTGCTGAATCAATGGGTGGGCTACTACCCGACGGTGCAGTCGGCGTGGGCGGCGGCGACCGCGGAGCCGCTGCCGCATCAGACCGATCCGGATGAGCTGGCGGCGCTGCGGAATACCGATGTCGGGCCCGGACGAATAGTGCCGGTGGATATCCCGGAGTCGGGCAGCGATTTCCGGCATCGGACCGAGTACGTGTACTTGCCGCCCGCCTGGTTCGAAGGCGCCGAACCGCCCGCGTTACCGGTGGTGATGATGATCGGCGGGGAGTTCAACACCCCGGCCGATTGGGTGCGCAGCGGCCAGATCATGCCCGCCGTCGACGATTTCGTGGCGGGCAACGGGGGAGTGGCCCCGGTGCTCGTATTCGTCGATGCCGGTGGCAGTTTCAACAACGACACCGAATGCGTGAACGGTCCGCGGGGCGATGCCGCCGACCATCTGACCCGGGACGTGCCTGATTACCTGAAGTCGGAGTTCGGGGTCGCGCGCGATCCGGCGCGGTGGGCGGCGGTCGGCTGGTCCATGGGCGGCACCTGCGCGGTGGATCTCGCGGTCATGCATCCCGAATTACTGCACACCTTCGTGGATATCGCCGGTGACGCCGGACCGAACTCGGGCAGCAAGGAACAATCCATTCGCCGCTTGTTCGGCGGCGACGCGCAGGCTTGGGCGGCTTTCGACCCCGCGACGGTGATGGCGAAGCACGGCCCGTACGCCGATACGGTCGGCCTCTTCGACGATCTGACGCCGCCCCAGCGGCAGGGCGGATACGGTCGCAATCGCCCCACTCGTACTGCGGTGGAGGATGATTCGGCCGGTTACGGCGGTCGAGACGCCGTCTACGACAGCGGTGAGGTCGGCGCCGCGGCGGCCCTGTGTGAACAGGGCCGCCGGGTCGCCATCGACTGCACGGTGTACACCACCGAAGGCGGTCACACCTGGCAGTTCGCCGCCGCGGCCTTCACCTCGGCATTCCCCTGGCTGACCGAACGCCTGGGCGCGGTCCGAGCGTCGGCTACGCCTTCCACCAGGGGCGCAGGGGAACAGTCCACGCCTGGTCGGCCCCCAGCTTGACGCCGAGGACCTGGTGTAGCTGCACCACATTGCGTTCGAACCCGAGCTGACAGCCCGCCATATATAGCCCCCACACCTTGGCGGTCCCGTCGCCGACCTCCTCGACGGCGGCATCCCAGTTCTGCACCAGGTTGTCGCACCATTCGGCCAGGGTGAGCGCGTAGTGGTACCGCAGGTTCTCCTCGTGCAGCACCTCCAGCCCCACGTTCTGCGCCTCGGAGATGATCCGCCCCGATCCGGCCAGCTCCCCGTCCGGGAACACGTACCGGTCGATGAAATCGCCCGCCTTGGTGGTGTGCTTGTTGTCGGGCCGGGTGATGGAGTGGTTGAGGAACAACCCGCCGTCGCGCAGCTTCGACTTCATGAACTCGAAGTAGGCCGGGTAGTTGTGCACCCCGATGTGTTCGGTGAGCCCGATGGAGGAGACCGCGTCGAACCCGGATTCCCGCACGTCGCGGTAGTCGGAGTGCCGCACCTCGGCCAGCTCGGCGAGTCCTTCCTCGGCGATCTTGGCCTGCGCCCATTCGGCCTGCTCGGCCGAGAGCGTCGCCCCGATCACCTTGACCCCGCGCTTGGCCGCGTACCGCACCATGCCGCCCCAGCCGCAGCCGATATCGAGCAGCCGGTCCCCGGCCTTCAGGTTCAGCTTCTCGAAGACCAGCCGGTACTTGTTCTCCTGCGCCTGTTCCAGGGTCCAGGCCGGATCCTCGTACGCCGCGCAGGTGTAGGTCATGGACGGCCCCAGCACGTACTCGTAGAACGTATTGGAGACGTCGTAGTGATGGTGGATGGCTTCCGCGTCGCGAGTCTTGGAGTGCCGCAATCCTTCCAGCGCGATGCGCCGCCAGCGCGGCAGCGTCTCCTGCGGCGGCGGCGCGACCGGCTTGAGCAGTTCCCAGCCCAGCGAGCGCGCGATGACCACCAGCTGCATGGCGGTGGGCCGGCGGAACTTCATGTTCGCCATGGCCTTGAGCAGCTCGTAGGGATCGCCGGGGTGCACGCCGTGGGCGACCATGTCACCGGAGATGTAGGCGCGCGCCATGCCGAGGTCGCCGGGTGCGGTGGCGATGTAGTTGACCCCGCGCGGCGTCTTGATCTCCAGGCCGAATTCGGAGTCCTCGGGCCCGGTGCTGCTGCCGTCGTAGGCGGTCAGCCGGATGGGTACGGGGCCATCGATGAGGGTCTCGAAGATCTCGGCAATGGTGAGCTTGGTTCCGAGCTCGGCGAATACGTCGGAACGGTCCTTGAACGTGGTCATTTGCGTTGCACCGCCTTCGAATACAGATCCAGCAAACGATGATCCGGGTCGTAGTGCTGCTTGAGCTGCTTGTAGGTGTCGCCGCCGTAGTACAGCGCGGCGAAGTCTTCCTCGGAGTAATAGGCGTCCGAGTACAGGGATTTATGCCCGTCCAGCCGCGAGACCTCGGCCTCGATGGCGCGATTGGCCGCGCCCTCGACCTGTCCGGCCACGGTGGGCACCGCCGACCAGAAGCCGATGTTCACATAGGTGCGGCCCGGTTCCAGCGGGTAGAGCGGCCACGGCTGCTCACCCTCGGTGTCCCGCAATCGCAAGGGGCACAGCCAGATCGGTTCGATGGGAATCTCACGCAGGAACCAGTCCAGGAAGTCGGCGGTGCGCTCGATCGGCACCTCGATGTCCTGCACCACCCGCTCGCGCGGCAGATTTCCCTGCCGCGCTTCGAGCTTGTCGCCGATGTGGTACTTGTGATCGAGCGCGATCAGCTTCCAGTAGAAGCTGGAGCGCAGGTACTTCTTCGGCCAGAAGCGCCGGATCTTCGGGTTCTGGGTGCCGAAAGCCCGTGAGCACCAGAACCAGTCGGTGTCCCAGCGCCACAGGTAGTCGGCGATGGTGAGCCGGTCCCGCTTGGGTGTCCCGGCATCGTGCTGAATGGACCGGTAGTAGATGTCCATACCGGTGTAATCGCTGGTCGGGCCGGGTTCGTCGGTCTGGCGGCCGACGGTCAGATAGCTTTCGCCCGCACTGAACACCACGCCGTCGAGGTAGTCGACCCGCTCCCCGGCATACGAGCGGTCCGCGATGATCTGCGCCATGGTCGCCTCCAGCTCCCGCAGATCATGAAACCTGATGTGCCGCAATGCCACATACGGTTCCACCGCTTCCAGCTCGATTCGTAACCGAGTCGAATAGCCCAGCGTCCCATAGGAGTTGGGAAAGCCCCGGTAGAGATCGGCGTGCTCGTTGTCCCGGGTGGCGGTGATGATCTCCCCGGCTCCGGTCAGCACATCGATCTCCAGCACCGATTCGTGCGGCAGGCCGTTGCGGAACGAGGTCGATTCGATGCCCAGCCCGGTGACCGCCCCGCCCAGCGTGATGGTCTTGAGCTGCGGCACCACCAGCGGCGCCAGCCCGTATTTCAGGGTGGTCGCGACCAGATCCTCATAGGTGGTCATCCCGGCCACATCGGCGGTCCGGGCTTCCCGGTCCACCGCGATGACCTGGTTCAATCCGGAGACGTCGAGCCCGGGTGCGGGGTTCTTGGCCCGGGCGCGGAAGAGATTGGACGTCTTCTTGGCCAGGCGAACGTTGGCATCGGGTGGGATGGCGCGATAGGACGCCAGCAGTCGATCGACGCCTGCCCGATGCGCGGCGAAACCCGATTCCTGTGCGGCCGGTGCGCGGCCGGCCTTCCCCAACAGACTCACTGCCACCCTCGGAACCTATCGTGGACCGGTCGGTCCGGCCAGCAAGATGACACCGGCGGGGCGGTTTTTCACGCAAGGTTTTCGTGGGTGTCTACCGCCCTCACCTGCTTCTGTCCGAGTCTATTCCCGCTGCCGAAGTGAATATTCTTACGCTTGCTAACTATCTGGTGGCCAGAAAGTCCGATTCCCGCCGGAATTCGGCCGTCAGCCCGACCGCCCCGCCCGCCACCATCAAGCCGCCGATGCTCAGCAGAATCCAGGGCGCCCAGCCGCTGTCCGCACGCTGCTGATCGAAGGAGCGGGTGGTGGTGCGGCCGTTGCGGGTGATGGAGCAGTTGTCGCCCGGATGCATCTGGCGCCAGCCGCACATCACCTTGCCGGAGCTGTCCGCCAGCGAGGCCGTGCCACCGATGATGAGACCGGCCCCGAAAACGGCACAGAGCAGATAGGGCACCGCGTCCTTGACGCGACGCACGGTGTGCATGGCGAGCGTTCTCCTCGAAAAACCCGGTACGGCAGCAGGATCCGGCCGGATCGCTGCGGCGTAGCATAGCGGGACCGGGCCGCGCTCACAGCCGCTCGTCGAGCGGGATCTGCCGGATCTGCGGTTGATACGGCTCCAGCTCACCGACCTCGAACCGGTACATGCCGATCACCTGCCAGAACTGGCCCGCCGTCAGCCCCTCCGTCTTGTAGCGGCCGTCGGGGGTGAAGGACACCCAGCCCTCGGGCAGCCCGAGCAGGGTGGCGAGCAGCGCCGGCGGGTCACCCATCGACCACAGCATCACGCAGCCGTCGTTCCCGCCGCTCACCAGCAGGCTGCCGGTGGGGTCGAAAGCCAAGGACCGCACCCGGTTTCGATGCCCCGCCAGGCTGTGCAGCAGCTGCCCGGAGGCCAGATCCCACAGTTGGATCACCAGATCGTCGCCCGCGGTGGCGAGCAGTCCGGCATTGCGATCCACCGCCGCGCACCAGAGCTTGCCGTGGTGTTCGCTGAGCCGGTACAGCGGTTGCTCGGCCCGCGGGTTCCACACCCGCACCGTGGCATCCCAGGAGACGCCGGCCAGCCGGTCCGCGTGCACCGCCACCCCGTAGACGCGCTTGAGCGGTTCGGATTCCCGAGTGTCCCAGCTGGATTCGCCCTGCTGCCGGTCGGAGAGCGTATCCAGCAGCGCGCCGGTGGCGACCTCCCACACCCGGATCTTGCCGTCATCGCAGCCGGTGGCCATGCGCCCGCCGTCCGCGGTGAAGGTGATGGAGCGTACCCGCCCCCGGTGCTCACCGCAGACCGCGTGCTCCCCACCGGTATTCAAGGTCCACAGGGTGACGGTGTCGTCGTCGTTGGCGGTGGCGATGAGCTGACCGGTCGGGTCGTAGGCCATGGCCCAGACCGGTGCGGAATCGATGGTGATGCGCCGTTCGTGCACGCTCCCGTCGACCGCGAACACCCGCAGCGTCCCGTCCCGGGCGACGGTCGCCAGCTGATTCGGATCGGTCGGCGAGAACACCGCCCAGTCCAGGGTCACGATGCCGTCGTCGTCGCCCTCGATCCGCCGGGCCAGCTGTCCGGTCCCGGAATCCCACAGCCGGACGCTGCCGTCATTGCCGCAGCCCGCGATGAGGGTGCCGTCCGCGTTGACCGAGACGCCCCGCACGTGGCGGCCGTGTCCGGTCAGCACATGACAGCAGGTCCCGCTGACCGGATCCCACACCCGCAGCGCGGATTGCCCGTCGGCCACGGCCAATTGGCTGCCGTCGGGCCGGAAGGAGAACGGCCAGATCGAGCTGGTGTGCCCCGCCAGCCGATGCCGGGGCGCGCCGTCGGCGGCATCGCGCACGAAGACCAGTCCGGCCGCGTCGCCGGTCGCCAGCAGCCCGCCGGCCGGATCGAAACTCAGCCAGTGCACTGGGACATTGCCGTGCTCGGTGCGCTCTCGGAATACCGTGCCCGCCGATGCATTCCAGAGGATGACGGCCCCGGCATTGTCGCCGCTGGCCAGCACCGCCGGATCGGCGGGATGAAATGCCAAGGTGTAGACGCTGCCCCGGTGCCCTGCCAGGGTCCGCACCCCGCCCGTCAGATCCCAGATCGCCAGCCGCCCGTTCGCTCCGCCCACCGCCAGCCGGGTGCCGGTCGGATCCCAGGCCAGTCGCCGGACCGATTCGGGATCGCCTGGCAGGGTGGCGATTTCGGTCCCGTCGCGGCTGTCCCACACCCGGATGGTGCCGTCCTGGTACCCCGCCGCCAGCCGATCGCCGTGGAAGGCCAGGCTGAAGATCCGCTGCGCGAAGCCCCGCGGCGGCGCGAACCGATGCCGCAGCACCCCGCCCGGCAGCTCGAAGACCCGCACCACACCCGCCGCGTCCCCGGTGGCCAGCAGCTCGCCGCTGCCGTTCACCTCCAACGGCCACGGCCATTTCGCGAAGTCGCGCAGTAGTTTTCGCAGTTCGCCGGTGGCGGCATCCCAGATCCGCGCCGTCCCGTCCGCCGAGCCGGACACCACTACGTGCTCGGTGAAGGCGACCGCGACGGCCCGCGCCCGATGCCCCTGCAAGGTCCGCAGCGTCCGCCCGGTATCGGCCCCGTAGATGACCACCCCGCCGTAATCGCATCCCAGCGCGATGGCCCGCCCGTCCGGACTGTAGGCCAGCGGCCGCGGCAGTCGCCCGTGCTGGGTATCGATCCCGTGCCGGACTCCGATTGTCGCCGGGGCGAATTCGGTCCCCGCCGTTGTGCCCGGTACCTGAATGGCCCCCGCCAGCTCGGTATCCGCCGGCCGCCCGGCAACCTCGATCAACACGGCCCGTGTCCATCGACTGCCCGCCGCGCGGCTACCGGAAAGGTCCGCCCGCAATAGGCGGGCCGCAGTCAGATCGGCACGATCCAACGTGACGTTCACCAACGCGGCATGATCGAGCCGCGTCCGATGCAATCGCGCCCCGCTCAGATCAGCGTCCGTCAGATCGGCCCCGGTCAGATTCGCTTCGGTCAGATCCGCACCCCGCAGGTCCGCCCCGGCAACGGTCGCCCGCGCGAGGTCGGCCCCGATCAGCCGCGCACCCCGCAAGTCCGCCCGATCCAGCGCCGAATCGGAGAGTCGCGCCCGACTGAGATCCGCTCCCGCAAAATTGATGCGCCGCAAATCCCGATCCGCCAACTCGGCCCCCGCCAATATCGCATCGTGCAAATCGGCCCCCGGCATGATGTGCAGCCGCGTCGCGATCCGCACCGCATTGGCGCGAGCGATCTCCGTGGCCGGGCCACCGGGGCGGGTGTTCATATCGGCACGGCCCGATCCGGCGGCGTCAGCAGCCTCGTCGGCGCGCGTCTCGTCCCCAGCCCGAAAGGCTGCATCGGGGTCGTCGGTTTCACCGCCGGAGCCGGGGTCATCGGCGCGAGCCGAGTCGTGTGCGCGGTCGAAATCCCCAGCGGGGGCGAATCCGCCGACGGGAGTCGAGGTTCCGGATTGGTCGGCGTCGGTGGCGAGTTCGGGGTGCACGCGGGCGATCCAGGCGCGCAGGACGGTGACGTCGGCCAGATCGCAGAGGAAACCGACCGCCATATCGCTGAGGTGGCGTTGGGTCAGAGCGGCGGGGGTGGTTGCGCCGCTCCGGAATTCGTCGCTCACCTGCTTCATGACCAGCCACTCGGTCACGGAGGGGTGGATGAGGGCGAAACGGTTGTCGTCGGTGCGGACGATGAGGCTGCGGGAACCGAGGTAGTGGGCCAGGTGGGCGGGGCCGGGACGGTGCGGGCCGGTGGTGCGGTCGGCGACGCTTCGGGCGACCTCGGCCAGGTCCGCCGGGCCCAGGTCGGACAGGCCCAGGTCGGGTTCGCCTGAGTTCCAGACTCGGAGCGCGAAAAGGGTGACCGCGGACCGTAGTTCGTCGAGCCGGAGTTCGGGCTGGCCGGTGGGATCGGCGGGGGCGCGGCTGATCTCGTACTTCAGCCAGGTGTCCAGGAGAGTCTCGTAGAGCATGGTCGGGCCGATGAGTTCGCCCGCATCGGCCACGCCGCGCAGCCGGTGCTCGTCGAGTTCCGCGATGAAGCTGAGCATGCGCGGATTGCGGGCCAGCGCCAGCAACGCCGGAATGCGATGCAGCAGCAGCATCCGGTTCGCGGCCGCCGAATCCGCCTCCGGGTAGCGGTTGTCCAGGAAGTCCCGGACCTGGTCGTCGGTGAAATCCTCGATGCTGATCAGGGTGCGATCGGAGCGGGTGCGCAGGCGTTCGCCGAGTGCCATCGATACCTGGTCGCGGGAGCGGAAGTGCTGGGTGCGGGCGGCGACCACGATCTTCGCCTTGCCGATGGCGGCTTGCAGCAGGGTGTCCATATGGTCGGCGGCGCTCTCGTAGCTGAGCCGGGCGACCAGTTCGTCGAAGCCGTCGAACAGCAGCACCACCCGGCCCTGTTCGAGCATGTAGGTGAGCGCGGCCAGATTGATCCGGTCCTCGCCGTAATTCGCCAGGTGGGCGGCGATCAGGCTCTCCACGGTGCGGGTGCGGTCCAGGGTGCGCAGTTCGATGAAGAGCGGCACCAGGCTGGGTTCCGCGGCGCCGATCCGTAAAGCCAGCTCGCGCAGCGCGAATGATTTACCGCGCCCGAAATCGCCCAGCAGCAGGATGAATCGGCCGTCGTCGGCGGTCACCTGGTGCAGCAGCTCGTCGATCAGATCGGTGCGGACCTCCCGGCTCCCGCGCTCCAGGATCCGGAAGCGTTGCGGCACATAGAGGGTCGAGGCGTAGCGGGGTTCCTCGCGTAGCCGTGCCGTCTGCCTGCGCAGATAGTCGTCGAGGTCCAGCAGACCTTGGAAGTCGGTGAAGCTGCGCACCCGTACCCCGCGCAGCCCCGCGCGCTCGCGCAACTGCCGGTCCGGCGATCGGCCGCTGTAGACCAGCTCCGATCCCGGCTCCGGATCCTGATTCAGGAACTCTTCGACGATCGGCCAGGTCACCACGCCGTCGTGCGCGCCGATGCGCCATTGATCGACCACCTCGCCGCGTTTGGCGGTGACCAGCAGGCAGGGCAGATCGGCCGGGATGCGCCGCAGTTTGGCCCCGGGATAACGCACCCGGCACACCTCTTCGATCCGGTTCAGCAGCAGATCGAGCGATTTCAGGGCCGGAGCCGCCGGGATTTCGGGGGTGACGGGCGGCTTCTCGAGCGAGGTCACCGCGGGGCTCGCGGGCAGGCTCGGCGGCAGTGTCTCGGCGGCATCGCGCCAGGCGCGCTCCAGGAAAACCGGTGTACCGCTGCGGTTTTCGCACGGATACCGGGTCAACCCGTGCGCGGTCAGGTGAATGAGCTCCGCCCGTCCGGGCCCGGCGGCCGGCAGTACCGGCAGGTGCTCGCCCAGCCAGCCCAGATGAACGCCGCCCGGTCCCGGCCCGTGCAGCAGCAGGTTCAAATGCGGCGCGAGATGCCGGAACGCCGCCGCGGTATCGCGCAATAGTTCGGGATGCCACGGCGAGGTCCCCGCGTCCGGCATCGGATCGTGGCGCAGCACGCCCAGCCGGAACCAGCCCAGCCGTTCGAATTCGCGCAATTGCTCGGCGAACCACAGTGATTGCGGGTCGCCGAGGAAGCCGTAGTTGTCGTCCTCGAGATGCGTTGCCGCCAAGGTGGAGTTGAGCCCGGCCACCACCACGCGCAGTTCGGGAATCGGGAAGAGCGTCCAGGGTTGCGCACCGTCGAAGACCAGATCGTCCAGCCCCCGGTAGACCTCGCCGAACATGCGCTCGAACAGTTCCAGCTTGCGATAGAACGGCGGCTGCGGGCGGCGATTGTTGGCCTCGCACTCCAGAATGTAGGCCTGGCACAACGCCTTCGACACATCGTGATTGCCGGGCACCACCACGACCCGGCCGGGCTCCAGCTTGAGCAGTACCCGCAGCCCGCGCAGAAACGTGGCCGCGCTCTGGAATTCGTTCAGGTTCGCCGATTCGGTGAGGTCGCCGCTGACCACCAGCAGATCCGGCGCGGGCACCCGTTGATCGACGAGTTCGCCGACCGCGCCCCGGATCTGCGATTGCAGGGTTTCCGGATCGAAGGCGGTCTCGTCGAGGGCGGATGTCCGCCCGAAGCGCGGCCCGGCCACATGCAGGATCGACACTTCGGTGCGCCGATGCTCCGGCGGCGCACCGCCGGGATATGCGGGCGCGGTCGGCGGCCGGCGCTGCCGCCCCGGCCCGTCGGAGCCGTCGAAGCGCAGCTCTGCGGAGGACCCGAATCCGGTGCGCCGCGCCGGGAATCCGGGGCCGCTGCGGCCGCCCGGCAGCTGCGCCACCCAGTCCAGCACCTGGTCGCGCGCCGCCGCGCCATCGTCCACCTGCGCCAGATCCAGGCAGCGCACCCCCGCGGGCAGCGCCTCCAGCGAGCACCCCGCCACCCGAACGGCCAGCAGTTTGGCCGGATCCGCGTCCAGCGCCGCCTGCCACTCCGGATTGGTGTGCCGCGCCGCCACATAGTTCGGCGACCACACCACCAGCACCGCCGCCGCTTCCCGCACCCCGCGATAGGCGAAGTCGTCGAAGTCGGTGCCCGGGGCGAAGTCCCAGGATTGCAGCAGTGTCCGATATCCCGCCCCGGCCGTCTCCAGCTCCCATGCCAGCCAGGTCGCCCACCGTTCGTCGGCGGGCGAGTAGCTGATGAAGAACTCTCCGGGCCGCCCTCCCGTCGAACTCACCGCACCAGTATTACTCTGCGGAATACTTATCGGGGGCAACTGAATAGGATCGGACAGGACACGATCGTGGACTAGGCGCGCGTAGGGAGAATCGCGCGGTAACAGTGCGAGGACGGATGGAATCGGATCCACCGGCCCCCGGGCCTGAACCCGCGCCCGCGCATGCCCGCAAGCGGCTCCCCGCGGTCCTCCGCAATCGGGTGGCCGACCTGCGCGAACGGCTGAGTCTGCTGGACGGTATCCGCATCGCCCTGCTGCTGGCCGGATTGCTCTGTGTCGCTACCGGACTGCTGCCGCGGGCGGAAGCGGCCGCCAATATGCGCCGGATCGCGCCCTTGCTGCTGTTCCTGGGCAGCGTGATCGTGCTGGCCGAGCTGACCAGGCGCGCACGGGTCTTCGATGTGATCGCGCATCGGCTGGCCATCATCGCCGGCGGGAACTACGTGGCGCTGTTCCTGCTGTGCGTGCTGTTCGCGGCCACCACGACCACCGTGCTGAATCTCGACACCACCGCGGTGCTGCTCACCCCGGTCATGCTGGCGCTGGCGATCCCGGCGCGGATCGCCCCGGTGCCGCTGGCCATGACCACCCTCTGGCTGGCCAATACCGCGAGCCTGCTGTTACCGGTCTCGAACCTCACCAACCTGCTCGCCGCCGACCGGGTCGCGCTGGACGCCACCGGGTTCGCGGCCAGAATGTGGCTGCCCCAGCTGTTTTCGGTGCTGGTCACCATGGTCTGCCTGTGGTGGTGGTACTGGCGGCGGACCGAGCGCGGGGCGGAACGGTACGTGGTGCCGCAGCCGGTGCGCCCGGCGGACGGGCGCGAGCGCACCCTCATGTACACGACCGCCGGTGCGTGCGTGCTGTTCGTGCTGGCGATCCCGTTCGTCGGCGACAGCATCGGCTTGGCGGCCACCGCCGCCGCGGTCATCGCGATTCTGGCGTTCGCGCTGTTCGATCGCTCCGCGCTGCGCTGGTCGCTGATCCCTTGGCAGCTCCTGGTTTTCGTGACCGGTCTGTTTCTGGTCGTCCCCACCTTGAGCCGCTTCGGTTTGTCCGATCTGATGCACGGGCTGATCGGCGACGATTCCGGCGCAGGCGGGGCGTTCCGTGCGGCGGCCGCGGGGGCGGGGCTGTCCAACCTGGTGAACAACCTGCCCGCCTACACCGCGGGGGAAGCGGTGATCCCGGCGGGTGAGCGAAACCAATTGCTGGCCTTGCTGATCGGCACCAACGCCGGCCCGGTGATCACCCCGTGGGCCTCGCTGGCGACGCTGTTGTGCCTGGAGTTCTGCCGCACCCACGCGGTCCGGATCCCCATGCGGAAGTTCGTGCTGACGGGCGTGGTGCTCGCGGTCACCGCGACCGGCGCGGCGGTGGCCGGACTGCTGCTCACCGGCTAGAACGGATTCTCCGGACGCAGTGCGTAGCGCACGATCTCATCCACATCGCGGTCGGTGTAGGACGTCGGCAGCGGCAGCGCGAGCTGTACGAACAATCTGCGCACCTGCTCCAGGCTGGGTTCGGCGGGCGGTGTCAGATCGCCGCGGTAGCCCAGCGGAATCTGGCGCGCCTGGCGGAAACTCACCGCCAATTCCCGGGTGAAGTCCTGGTAGTGCGGTTTGCCGCGCTCGAAGAACAGTGCGGGGGTGGTCGGGTTCCGCTGGGTCATGATGACCCCGCTGGCCGACAGATCCCAGCGAAAGGTGGTGGTGCCCGAGGAGACCGCCAGATCGATGGTGAGGAACTCCGACAGCCGCGCGTGCCAATAGGCCGCCAGCACCGTCGCGAAACACTGCCTGCGAATCCGTTCGGTGGTCCACGGCCGCCCCGCCGCGCCCTGCGGTTGCAGCGAGGTCCGGTACTGGGCGTCGGCCTGGCACAGCGGCACATCGTTGGGGTCGAGGATCTCGATCTGCACCCGGAGGGTCCGCTGTTCCCGCCGCGCCTTCTCCAGCAGCATCGGCAGGGTGACCGCCCGCAGGTAGGAACCGGTGCCGCCCTTGCAAACCCATTGGTCGGTGTCGCGGCGGGCGAGGGCGTGCTGCTGCCCGATCTCCGAGCCGTAGAGCAGCCGCACCGCGGTGGTATCGCGCACGGCCCGCACCATTTCCTGCCGGTCACGCAAGAGCATGGTGGCCAGCAACGCCAGCACGGCGAGGGTGGCGGCGCCGACGAAACCCGCGGCTTTGTCCTCCGGAATCGCATCGGAGAAGGTGTCCAGGCATTGGATCAGCACGGCGATGAGCGCGATGCCCAGCACCACGACCCCGTCCAGATTGGCGCGCAACCACTTCGCGATGCGTTTCGTCATACGCGCCTCCCCCGGTCGGCTCCCTCCAGGATAGGCCCGCTACCTCGGCGGGAACCCGAATCCGAAGGGATTGCCCGGCTTGGACATTCGTCCTGGATACCCATGGGAAGCCGGCCGCGCCCGAATCGGGCGTAGCATAACCGGGCGGCAGCAGGGAAACAGCCGGGCAATCCGTGCAATCAGTAAGGAGCACATGGTGGGACAGGTCAGCGCCTCCAGTTCGATCGTCGTGACGGCCGATCCGAAGCGGACACTGGACGCTCTCGCGGATTACGAGACGGTGCGGCCGCGCATCCTGTCCTCGCACTACCGCGACTACAAGGTGGTCGAGGGCGGCAAGGGCGCGGGAACCGTCGCCGACTGGACGCTGCAAGCCACCGAGAAGCGCTCCCGCAATGTGCACGCCACCGTCACCGTCACCGATTCCATGGTGACGGAACGGGATTCGAACTCCTCCATGGTCACCACCTGGACCGTCACCCCCTCGGGCAGCGGCTCGCTGGTCACCGTGCGCACCAGCTGGAAGGGCGCCGGCGGTATCGGCGGCATCTTCGAGGGCATCTTCGCGCCGCTCGGCCTGAAGAAGATCCAGGCCGAGGTGCTCGAGAACCTGAAGCGCGAACTGGCCTGATCTCGCCGCCCCGGCGATCAGCCGGCGGCGACGTCGAAGAGGTTCCCTTCGGGATCGGCGAGCGTCGCCCACTTGGTGCCGTACTCGTCGAAATCGGCGATGTGCTTGGCACCGAGCGCGATCGCCCGCTGGATCTCGGCGGGCTGATCGTCCGCCGTCAGGTCCAGGTGCACGACGTTCTTGCCGGGCGTCTTGTCGGGGACGTGGATGAACATGAGCGTCGGCGAATGGCCCGCGCTCTGGCCGACGGTGGCGAAGTGCTCGTTGCCGCCCGGGTCCACGGCGAGCTCCAGCAGCTGGGCGTAGAACCCGGCCAGCTCGTTGGCGTTCGCGCAGTCGAAGGTGATGTTGGCGAGTTTCACGGTCATGACGGTGCTTCCTGTTCAGAGCCGGCCGACCGGCCAGCAGATTTCGGTGATGTAGTCCGACGGCACGGCGTCCCCCGGACCGGTTAGGTAGAGCTCGCGAATGGGTTCCGCCAGCGAGGTGTCGTGTTCGGCGACGAAGGTGCCCAGCGCGCCGTAGGTGAGGTCGAAGTCGGTGAACGGGCCGATATGGGTGGCCACCGCGAACCGCCGGGCGGGTAGATCGACAACGGTGCCGAGCGTCGCGGCGCGCTCCCGGTCGGCCGGGTCGATCGGTACGAAGGCCACCACCTCGCCCTTGTCCTCCTCGAAGAACTCGGGGGAGTAGGTCGCGCCGCCGGGACCCGCGGGCTGGATGCCGAGTCCCTCGAGCGCGATGTAGAGCGGCGGGAACTGCTCGTCGCACCATTCGCCGATCACCTCCCGCAACACCACTTCGGCGACCGACAGCGCGGGATAGCTTGCGACGGAACGATATTGGACCTTGATATCGATCTCCGTCGGCGGCAGCAGCAGGGTGCGCAGCGAGGCCACCGCATCGCGGGTGCGCTGGAGTTCGGCCTCCATGCGCTCCAGGTGGGTCCGCAGCGCGGCATCCCGGCTCGCCCGATCCGGCGCGGAGAGCACCTCGCGGATCTCGGGTACCGGCATGTTCAGCTCGCGCAGCCGCCGGATGAGATGGGCCTGATCCACCTGATCCGTCGAGTAGAAGCGGTAACCGGAGCTCGGATCGATCCGCACCGGCTCCAGTAGCTCGATCTCGTGGTAGTACCGCAGCGCCTTCACGCTCAGATGACTGAGCTTGGAGAACTCCCCGATCGGGACCGTTGCTGTCATGCCTTCAGCGAACACCCTCCCACCGGGGGAGAGTCAAGAAAGCGGGGATTCGGGGTTTCCACGCCCAAACCGCCGATCCTGCGCCGCGGGGGCCGGGACCTGTCGCTCCGTTCCGCGACTAGGCTGGGCGGCAATCACTTCCCCCGTAGAGAGGAATCGCCGTGCAGCCCGGTGGAGAGTTCGATATCCAGCAGTTGATGGCCCAGGCCGCTCAGATGCAGCAGGCCGTCATGGCCGCGCAGCAGGAGATCGCCGAGGCCGAGGTCGAGGGCGAAGCGGGCGGCGGCCTGGTCAAGGCCCGGATCAAGGCCACCGGCGAGGTGCTGGCGCTGACCATCGACCCCAAGATCGTGGACCCCGAGGATGTCGACACCCTCCAGGACCTGATCATCGGCGCGATCAACAACGCCATGGAGACCGCCCAGCAGGTGGCGGCCGATCGCCTGGGCCCGCTCGCGGGCGGCCTCGGCGGCGGCGCTCTCCCCGGCTTCTAGACAGGGAAGGCGCAGGTGTACGAAGGGCCAGTTCAGGATCTGATCGACGAGCTCGGCAAGCTGCCCGGCATCGGTCCGAAGAGCGCGCAGCGCATCGCTTTTCACTTCCTCTCGGTGGAACCGCCGGAGATCGACCGGCTCCAGTCGGCGCTCCAGAAGGTCCGCGACGGCGTGCGCTTCTGCTCGGTCTGCGGCACCGTCTCCGACGGTGAACTCTGCCGCATCTGCGCCGACCCGCGCCGCGACCGCACCATGATCTGCGTGGTCGAGGAGCCCAAGGACGTGCAGGCCATCGAGCGCACCCGCGAATTCCGCGGCCGGTACCACGTGCTCGGCGGCGCCTTGGACCCGTTGTCCGGCATCGGCCCGGATCAGCTCCGCATCCGGGAGCTGCTCACCCGCATCGGCAATCAGGACGACGGCGTGGACGTCACCGAGGTCATCATCGCCACCGACCCCAATACCGAGGGCGAGGCCACCGCCACCTACCTGGTCCGTATGCTGCGCGACTTCCCGGGTTTGAGCGTCACTCGCCTGGCTTCGGGTCTCCCGATGGGCGGCGACCTGGAATTCGCGGACGAACTCACCCTCGGTCGCGCCTTGTCCGGCCGCCGCACCCTCTAGCCGCGGACGAAACAAAGCCGCTGAGGTCACCTCCGGCTGCGGGCTGGGTCCCGAGCCCCGAGGTCACCTCCAGGAGTGCCGGGGTTTCAGGGGCGAAGCCCCTGAGAGCCTGCGAGAGTCGGCTATGTCCAGGTCGGCGGTGCGGGCAGCGCCGCCGGCTGCGGGCACGGGATGTGCTGCATGTTGCGGGGGATGTCGGCGCCCGCGCCGGTGGCGTGCAGCGCCACGGCCACGGCGAATGTGGCTGCCACGCCGGCTACTACGGCCAGGCTCTTACGTAGCCTCGGGCCGCTCAGCTTCGGGACTAGCTTCATGGTTCTCTCCTCGCCGGAAGTGATTACGAGAACTAGCCGGAACACACAGCACAACGAAGCGAAATGCTAGCGTTCCTGCGCCCACGAATCTTGCAAGCGGACACCATCGATTCGAAAAGAAATATGTCCGTTATGCCCGAGACCGGAAATTCGTCAGAAGGTCAGGCGCTGCCAATCGAGCGAATCGAACCGCTCCCGCGCACCCGTCGCCCATTCCCAGATGAGCTCCGACACCAGCCGCTCGTCCCCCAGCGAGATCGCGAAATGCCGCTCCGCCGACCCGGCCCGATACTCCAGGTCGTACCGGCCGTCCTCGTGCCGATAGGTTTGGATGTAATCCTGATCCGCCCGCTCGGCGATCAAATACGGCCCGGGCGCACCCAGCGCCGGAATCCACAATTCGACGAGTTCCTTTGTCAGATAGGGAAACTCCCCGGCCCCACCGTGATTCACGGTGAGCGGCACCGACCCCGCCGGATCGAGCAACCAGGCCAGCTGCGGATCGTAGACCGCGTACCCGCGCGGCGTCGCCAGCTCGAACAGCGCACCGCGCAGATGCCCGATGGCGTCGTACGGACTCGACACGAACAACGCCTCGCCCATGGCCCCGTCGACCGCGGGCGCGCCCAGGAACGCGTCCACTTCGGGCAGTTCGCCATTGCGCTGGTCCAACTCGGCCGCGATCTCGGCGATCGCCGCGGCCGCGGGTTTCCCGTCCTGCGCGGTCAGGTACTCGTCCACCTCGGCGGGTGTCACGGCGGCGCCGGAGGGCAGCAGTACGTGGTCGTAGCTCACCCGGCCAGGCTAGTTGTCAGCCCGCGAGGGTCTGCGGGCCGGTCCGGATGTACTCCTCGACGACCAGGCAGTGGCAGCCACCGGCGATATCCGAACAGTCGGTAATGAACAGGTGCCGGATCCGGTCGCCGTCGGTGCAGTCCGGTTCGGTGCACTCCAGTGCGCCGTCGGTGTGCGCGAGCAGAGTCCCGTGACAGTGATCGAGGTCCGCTGCGCAGAGCGAGCATTCGGGGACGCTCATTCCAACCTCCTTGTCCCCACGAGTCAATCACTCGGGTCCGACAACTGTGGGAGGTCGCCGCGTGTCGTCCGAACTGTCCGGAACTCGCCCGCGTGTCGCGCGTCCGGGTTCCCGGTCGCTTAACCGGAATCGGGCGCCCGCGGCACCGCCGACATGGTGAACTTGTTCATGGGCATCAAAGTGTCCCTGCAACATCGCACCACCTATACCTTCGACCGCCCCGTGCGCATCCATCCGCACGTGGTGCGGTTGCGTCCGGCCCCGCACACCCGGACCGCCATCGAGGCGTATTCCATGCGGGTGACGCCCGCGGACCACTTCGTGAACTGGCAGCAGGACGCGTTCGGCAATTTCCTTGCGCGCCTGGTGTTCCAGGAGCCCGCGAGCGAACTCTCGGTGGACGTCGGGCTGATCGCGGACCTGGAGGTGATCAACCCGTTCGACTTCTTCGTCGAGGATTACGCCGAGCATTTCCCGTTCGCCTACAGCGCGCAATTGGCCGCCGATCTGGAGGTCTATCTGCGGCCCGTGGACGAATACGAATCCGGTTCCGGCCCCGGTGAATCCGTGCTCGAATTCGTGCGCGCACACTCCCCGCACGACTATCCGCGCAGTATCGAATTCCTGGTCGCGGTCAATCAGGCTTTGCGCCACGAGGTCGGCTACACCATTCGCATGGAACCCGGGGTGCAGACTCCCGACCACACTCTGCGCACCGCGCTCGGATCGTGCCGCGATTCCGCCTGGCTGCTGGTGTCGATTCTGCGCGAATTCGGTTTGGCCGCCAGGTTCGTCTCCGGTTACCTCATCCAATTGGCCCAGGACGTCCCCTCGCTCGACGGTCCCTCCGGTCCGCCCGCCGACTTCACCGATCTGCACGCCTGGACCGAGGTCTATCTGCCCGGCGCGGGCTGGGTCGGTCTGGACCCCACCTCCGGTCTCTTCGCCGGCGAAGGGCACATTCCGCTCGCCGCCACCCCGCACCCGACCTCCTCGGCCCCCATCACCGGCGCCACCGACCCGGTGAAAGCCACCCTCGACTTCTCCAACTCCGTCCGCCGCATCCACGAGGATCCGCGAATCACCCTGCCCTACCGCGAGATCCAATGGCAGCGCATCACCGCCACCGGCGCCGCCGTGGACGCGCGCACCGCCGCGGCCGATATCGGCCTCACCCTCGGCGGCGAACCCACCTTCGTCTCCGTCGACGACCAGACCAGCCCCGAATGGACCACCGCCGCCGACGGCCCGCACAAGCGCGAACGCGCCGCCGACCTGGCCGCCCGCCTGCGTGCCATCTACGCACCCACCGGCATAGTCCAATACCGCCAAGGCAAGTGGTACCCCGGCGAACCCCTCCCGCGCTGGGATGTCGCCGTGCTCTGGCGCACCGACAACCAACCCCTGTGGACCGATCCGGCCCTGCTCGCCGACGCGTGGCTGCCCCGAACCGAGGTCGAGAAGCCGAGTACGCCGGCGCCCGTGGCCGGTCCGGTGCGGCAACCGGCGCAGTCCATGGACGGCGTCGACGGCCAGGTCTGCCCGCACCCTCCGGCCGGTGTGCTGCCGAGCCGCCCCGTCGCCGTCGCGGCGCGCGAGGAAAACACTGGTGCGCAGTCGATTCCGGCGCTGCGCCTGGTCGAGCACATCGCCGCCGGTCTCGGGCTGCCCCGCGGTCAGGTGCGCCCGGCATACGAGGATGCGCTGCTGCGGTTGGCCGCGAAGTCGCGGGCGCCGGAAGGAGAACCGGTAGCCAGGACCGATGATCTGACGCCGGAGCAGGATTCGCGGGAGGCGCGGCAGGCTCTGCTGGACGAGCTGGATACCGCGGTGGCCGAGCCGGCGGCGTATGTGTTGTCGCTGTATCGGCGCGCGGACGAGGCGGGGTGGGCCAGCGCGGACTGGCAGTTGCGGCGTGGGCGAATCGTATTGACCGAAGGGGATTCTCCGGCCGGACTGCGCTTGCCGCTGGGGTCGGTGACCTGGCGGTCGCCGCCGGCGCGACCGGAGGCGGATCCGTTCGCGGCGCGGGTTCCGTTGGCCGAAGCGGAACCGCCGGCGGTGGTGGAGTCGGCGGATCGCGCGCCGATCAGCGCGCTGGTGGCCGAGATTCGGGACGGGCGGCTGTTCGTATTCCTGCCGCCGGTCGAGGAATTCGGGGCCTTCTGCGATTTGGTGCGGCGAGTGGAGGAGGCCGCCGCGGCGGTCGGGCAGCCGGTGGTGCTGGAGGGGTACGCGCCGCCGGTGGACGCGCGATTGCAGTCGCTGTCGATCACGCCGGACCCGGGGGTGATCGAGGTGAATGTGCAGCCCACAACCAGTTTCGCGGAGCAGGCGCGATTGCTGGAGACGCTGTACGAGCAGGCGCGCGAGGCGCGGCTGGGGACCGAATCCTTCGACGTGGACGGGAGCAACAGCGGGACCGGCGGTGGCAATCACATCACGCTGGGCGGGGCCACACCCGCGCGGTCGCCCCTGCTGCGCCGGCCGGACCTGCTGGTCTCCATGCTGACCTATTGGCAGCGGCATCCATCGCTGTCCTATCTGTTCTCCGGGCGGTTCATCGGCCCGACTTCGCAGGCGCCGCGCGTCGACGAGGGACGGCCGGAAACCCTGTACGAGTTGGAGATCGCGTTCGCGGAGATCGCGCGACTATCGGGTCCGGGGGAGCGCACCTCCGCGCCGTGGGCTGTGGATCGCGCCCTGCGGCATCTGCTGACCGACATCACCGGCAATACCCATCGCGCCGAGTTCTGTATCGACAAGCTGTACAGCCCGGATTCGGCGCGCGGGCGGCTCGGGCTGGTGGAGCTGCGCGGGTTCGAGATGCCGCCGCATTTCCGGATGGCGATGGTGCAGTCGCTGCTGGTGCGAGCGCTGGTGCTGCGCTTCTGGGAGCAGCCCTACACCGCGCCGCTGATCCGGCACGGGGCGAACCTGCACGGACGCTACCTGCTGCCGCACTACGTGCTCGCCGATATCGCCGACGTCGCGGCCGATCTGCGTTCGCACGGTATCGAATTCGATACCAGCTGGCTGGAGCCGTTCGCCGAGTTCCGTTTTCCGCGCCTGGGCACGGTGGTACTCGGGGATATGGAAGTGGAGCTGCGCGGGGCCATCGAACCCTGGCACACCCTCGGTGAGCAGACCGTCGCCACCGGTACCGCCCGCTATGTGGATTCGTCGGTGGAGCGCCTGCAAGTGCGGGTGGTCGGCGCCGATCGCGGCCGGTACGCGGTGACCTGCAATGGTTTCCCGGTCCCGCTGCTGGCCACCAACAAGGCGGATGTGCAGGTCGCGGGGGTCCGGTACCGGGCCTGGCAGCCGCCGAACGCCCTGCACCCCTCGCTCACCGTGGACGCGCCGCTGACCTTCGATCTGGTGGATCTGGAATCCGGGCTCTCGCGCGGCGGCTGCACGTACTACGTCTCGCATCCGGGCGGTCTCTTCTATGCGGGGCCGCCGGTGAATTCGGTCGAGGCGCAATCTCGGCGCAACCGGCTCTTCGAACCGTTCGGGCATACGCCGGGGCCCGTCGATATCGCCGATCTGCGTGCCAAAATGGCTATACAGGCCACCGACATCGGCGCTCCCGGAATCCTCGACCTCCGCCGGGCGCGCACCGTGTGGAGCGCGGCCCGCGACCGATAGGCATTCGGGAAGTGGTAGGCGGTGACAGTGCTCGACACGACGCCACCGGGTGACGCCACGGCCGACGGACCGGACCGCTGGAGTGACCTGACGCAGCGGCGCGAAGTCCGCGAGGCGCTCGCGAAATACCGTGCGGCAGCGGCCGATACCGGCGGTCTGGATGCCTGTGGACTACCCACCGGCGGCTACTGGGACGAACTCGCGGACGGGAACGGGCGGCTGCGTCCACTGTGGGCCGATCTCTCCGCCGACTTCCTCGATCAGGGGCGTGCGGGCCTGCATCGGATAGACGGGCGGGTGCGGCGGCTCATCGAGGACGACGGCATCACCTACACCGAGCTCAAGGAGACCGAGGAGACCGCGCCCCCGGCGCCGTGGCGGCTCGACCCGATTCCGCTGCTGGTCTCCGATACCGACTGGACCGGGCTGGAAGCCGGTGTGGTGCAACGCTCCCGGCTGCTCGACGCCATCCTCGCCGATGTGTACGGACCCCGGCACACCCTGGCGCGCGGGCTGCTGCCGCCGCGGATCGTCTTCGCGCACAGCGGGTATGTGCGTGCGGCACACGGGATTCCACTGCCCGGACGGCAGCAGTTGTTCCTGCACGCCTGCGATATCAGCCGCTGGAGCGACGGCGGTTTCCGCGTCCTCGCCGATTGGGCGCAAGCACCCTCCGGTATCGGTTACGCGCTCGCCGACCGCCGCGTGGTCTCGGCCGCCATCCCCGAAGCCTTCGAACTCGCCAGCCCGCGCCCGCTCAATCCCTTCGTGCGCGCCATGCGGCTGATGCTGATCGAAGCCGCTCCGCGCGCCGCCGACGAGGAACCGGTGGTGGTGGTGCTGAGCCCCGGCGTGCACTCGGAAACCGCTTTCGACCAAGCGTATTTGGCCTCGGTGCTGGGATTCCCGCTGGTGGAGAGCGCCGATCTGGTGGTTCGCGACGGCCGCCTGTGGATGCGTTCGCTCGGCACCCTGAAACAGGTCGACGTGGTGCTGCGCCGCGTCGACGCCGAATTCTCCGATCCCCTGGACCTGCGCCCGGATTCCCGTTTGGGCGTGGTCGGACTGGTCGAGGTGCTGCGCCGCGGCGCGGTCACCGTGGTCAATACCCTCGGCAGCGGACTGCTGGAGAGCCCCGCCCTGGCCGCGTTCCTGCCCCGGCTGTCCCGCGCTTTGCTCGACGAAGAACTGAAACTCCCGGGCGTGCAAACCTATTGGGGCGGCGACGATGTCGAACGCGCCCACCTCGCCGCCAACCTGCACCGCCTGATCCTGCGCTCGGCCATCGACGACACCACCGTTTTCGGTCCCCTCCTCACCGAAACCCAACGCGCCGAATGGCGGTCCCGCATCACCGCCGAAGGCTGGAAATGGGTGGGCCAGGAGCCCGCCCGCTTCTCCGTCGCCCCCGCCGTCACCGCCACCGGCGAACTCGCCGCGGCCCCGGTCGCGACCCGCCTGTTCTCCCTCGCCGGACGCATCGGATACCGCGTCATGGCGGGCGGACTCGGTCAGCTCCACCAGCGCGTCGGCCCGGACGGCATGATCGGCGAAGCCGCCGCCAAGGACATCTGGGTCAGCGCCACCCCCACGCCCGTCCCGGCCGTCGAGGTCCCGGAGGAACGCCTCCGCCCCGCCCGCGTCCCCGCGCTGGAGGTCGTCAGCTCCCCCCGCGTGCTCAACGACCTGTTCTGGCTGGGCCGCTATTGCGAACGCGCCGAGGCCACCGTCCGCCTGCTCACCGCCACCCACGACCGCTACCAGGACTACCGCTACCGCCCGTGGATGGAGGGCGCGGAAGCGATGCCCATCCTGATCGCGGCCCTCGCCCGAGCCACCGGCACCACCCCGCCCGCCCCGAAACGGCTTGCCGCCGAGCGAATCCCATCAGATACGGAGAGCTCGGCCCGGCACGATCCAGCATCATCGTCCCGGGCCGCCGCCACCCCACCGGGCCCGGCCCGCACTCCGCCGGGCGCGGCGTGGTCGGCGGACGATCCGGCGACCATTGGTCGCTCGGAGGCGGGCGAGTCGTCGAATACCGTTGTGGGACAGTCACAATCCGGGTTCGGTCAGCTGCAATGGCAGGGTTCCGGCGGTTCCGGCGCGGATCCGGTGGGCCCGGAGGGTGCGGGCGGGGCCGACCGGTTCGAGCGCGCGGCGCGGAAACCGGGTCGGCGGCGCGAATATTCGGACGAGCCGACCGTACCGATCGCCTTGCCGGGGGCCTCGCGGCGGGAGCACGATTTCCTGGTGGCGTTGTCGGTGGATCGGGAACTGCCCGGGTCGCTGGCCTTCGCGGTGGAGCGGTATGCGAAATCGGCTCGGGCCGTGCGGGATCAGCTGTCTCCGGATACCTGGGTGATCCTCGGCGCGGTCGATCGGGCGCTGGCCGAGTACCGGGCGGCGCTGGGGGATCGCGGTGCGGCGCTGGCCGCGGTGCATTCGCGGGTGTTGTCGGCGCTGCTCTCGCTCCAGGGGATCGATGCCGAGACCATGGTGCGCGATACGGGTTGGTACGTCATGGATATCGGACGGCGGCTGGAGCGGGCGCTGGCGCTCACCTCGCTGCTGACCTCGGCGCTGACCGAGGCGTATCCGGCCCCGGTGAGCCGGGTGGTGATCGACGCGGTATTGCAGGCGACCGTCTCCTCGGTGAGTTACCGGCGGCGGCACCGGGATTCGATGCGCGTCTCGGCGCTGGCGAGCCTGCTGCTGTTCGACGCGAGCAATCCACGCTCGCTCGCCTATCAATTGGAGCGTCTGGAAGCCGATTTCCTGGCGCTCCCGGCCGCTAGCGGAGCCTCCCGCCCGCAACGGCTGTTGACCGATGCTCAGCGCATGCTGCGCCGGATCGATCCGGCCGATCTGGAGAACACCGACGCCGGCGGCCATCGCACCGAGCTGGCCGAACTGCTGGACGGCGTGCACCTGCGGCTGCGCAAGCTCTCCGAATCCTTCGAGACCACACGGCTTTCGGTGCCGCACGAGATCCAGCCGCTCTGGGGTACGACGCGGGTGATCGGATGAGCGCGCGACGCGCAAGACCCGTCGGGGCGCGAACCCGGAAGGCGGCGTGAGCATGCGACGGTATCGAATCCTGCATCGCACCGTCTACGACTACTCCGACGCGGTCACCAGCTCCTACGGCCGGGCGTATCTGACGCCGCGCGAGTTCCCGGGGCAGCGGTTGCTCGCCCACGAGGTGAGCATCGACCCGGTGCCGTCCGACCGGTCGGTGGGATCGGATGTGTACGGCAACACCACCCTCTACTTCCACGTCACCGCCGAACACGAACGCCTCGAGGTCACCGGCACCTCCCTCCTCGACGTCGACCGTCCGCCCCCGTCGCCCCCCGACCTCCCCTGGGAACAGGCGCGCCCCGATATCGGGAACGGCCCCCTCGCAGCCGAATTCACCCTCGACCTGACTCCACCCGAAATCATCCCCGAGGTCGCCGCCTACGCCGCCGCATCCTTCCCGCCGGGCCGCCCCCTGCTGTCGGGCGTCGCCGAACTCACCACCCGCATCCACACCGATTTCACCTACGAGTCCGGCTCCACCAATGTCAGCACCCGCGTCGCCGATGTCTTCGCGGCCCGCGCGGGCGTCTGCCAGGACTTCGCCCGCCTCGCCATCGCCTGTCTGCGCTCGCGGGGGCTGGCCGCCCGCTACGTCTCCGGCTATCTCGCCACCGACCCGCCGCCCGGCAAGGAACGCCTGGTCGGCCTGGACGCCACCCACGCCTGGGCCGCGGTCTGGCTGCCCGGTGCGGCGGACGGCGCCTGGATCGGATTCGACCCCACCAACGACCAATTCGCCGACGAACGCTACGTCACCGTCGCCTGGGGCCGCGACTACGCCGACGTCCCGCCCCTGCGCGGCATCATCTACACCGACGCCAAGGAATCCACCATCACGGTCTCGGTTGATGTCGCCCCGATCGAGGTATAGCCCAGCATGCGCGATTTCAGTTGCCCCGAATGCGGCCAGCAGTTGGACTTCGAGAACACCCTCTGCCTCAATTGCGGCAGCCCGCTCGGTTTCCAGCTCGCCGCCCGCGCGGTGGTGGTGCTGGACGGCGAATTCCGGCACTGCGCCAACCAGTATGTGGCGCAATGCAACTGGCTGATCCCCGTCGACTCCCCGGCGGCGCTCTGCGAATCCTGCGCGCTCACCCGCACCCGCCCCGCCGATCAGGACGACAAATGGCTGCCCGCCTTCGCCGAGGCCGAGGCCGCCAAACGCCGCCTGCTGCTCGAGCTCACTGAACTCGGCCTGCCGCTCACCGGCCGCGCCGCCGATCCGGAGCACGGCCTCGCCTTCGATCTGCTCGCCAGCGGCGCCGAGCCCGTCGTCACCGGTCACCACAACGGCGTCATCACGCTGGACCTGGCCGAGGGCGACGATGTGCACCGCGAACAACTCCGCGTCGAGATGGCCGAGCCCTACCGCACCCTGCTCGGGCATTTCCGGCACGAGATCGGCCACTACTACTTCACGGTCCTGGTCGACGACGAGGCGCTGACCCGCTACCGCGAACTGTTCGGCGACCCCTTCGCCGACTATCGGGAAGCCCTCGACCGCCACTACTCCGAGGGCGCGCCGCCCGGCTGGGGCGACCATTACGTCTCCTCGTACGCCACCATGCATCCCGCCGAGGACTGGGCCGAGACCTTCGCCCACTATCTGCACATCCGCGACACCCTCGACACCGCCGCCGCGTTCGGCTTCGCCCCCGCCGGCGCCACCCTGGACCGCCCGCAGCACGGCCGCGCCGGCTTCGATCGCATCATCGAACTCTGGCTGCCGCTGGCTTGGGCGCTCAATATGATGAACCGCTCGATGGGCCATCCCGACTTATATCCTTTCGTCCTGGCCGACCCCGTGCTGGACAAAATGCGGTTCATCCACGAACTCTGCGCGACCGCCGCCCATGGATGACACACTCGGAACTGTGGCCCCCGCCTCCCTGACTTCCGGGCTCCTATCGCGGCCCTGTAAACTCTCGATCATCATGCAGCGGGCACTTCTCCTCGGCCGCCGCGACGGGGTCTGATACGGACCGGCTCCTGTCGCGGGGCTTTGCGGTGCCGGTCTACCCCACTTACTGGGATCCAGTCACACCCTCGGAGAGAATCGCCATGTCACCCGCTGATGCTTTCGTTTCCGGCTCGCGCACCATCACCGCGCCGAGCAAGCCCGCGCCCGCCGACCAGCCCGCGTGGAACAAGCAGAAGAACTCCTCCATGCCGGTCTTCCGGTACCGGCCCTACGCCGAAGAGGTCCAGCCCATCGAGCTGCCGGACCGCACCTGGCCGGACAAGATCATCGACCGCGCGCCGTCCTGGTGTGCCGTGGATTTGCGCGACGGCAATCAGGCGCTGATCGACCCGATGAGCCCGGCCCGCAAGCGCCGCATGTTCGACCTGCTGGTGCGCATGGGCTACAAGGAGATCGAGGTCGGCTTCCCGTCCGCCTCGCAGACCGACTTCGACTTCGTGCGCGAGATCATCGAAGACGGTGCGATTCCGGACGATGTGACCATTCAGGTGCTGGTGCAGTGCCGGCCCGAACTGATCGAGCGCACCTTCGAAGCATGTGCCGGCGCGCCGAACGTGATCGTGCACTTCTACAACTCGACCTCGATCCTGCAACGCCGCGTGGTCTTCCGCGCCGAACGCGACGCGGTGAAGAAGATCGCCACCGATGCCGCGAAGCTGTGCCTGGAGATCGAGCAGCAGCATCCCGACACCAACTGGCGTTACGAGTACTCGCCGGAGTCCTATACGGGCACCGAGCTGGAGTACGCCAAGGAGGTGTGCGACGCGGTCTCGGCGATCATCGCGCCGACCCCGCAGAAGCCGCTGATCATCAACCTGCCGGCGACCGTCGAGATGGCGACGCCGAACGTGTACGCCGACTCCATCGAGTGGATGCACCGGAACCTGGAGCGCCGCGACTCCATCGTGCTGTCGCTGCACCCGCACAATGACCGCGGCACCGCCGTGGCCGCCGCGGAACTGGGTTACCAGGCCGGCGCGGATCGCATCGAGGGCTGCCTGTTCGGCAACGGCGAGCGCACCGGCAATGTCTGCCTGGTGACGCTGGGCATGAACATGTTCTCCCGTGGCGTGGATCCGCAGATCGACTTCTCGAACATCGACGAGATCCGCCGCACGGTCGAATACTGCAACCAGCTGCCGGTGGCCGAGCGTCACCCGTACGGCGGCGACCTGGTGTACACCGCCTTCTCCGGCTCGCACCAGGACGCCATCAACAAGGGCCTGGACGCGATGAAGGCCACCGCCGACGCGGCGGGCTCCGATGTCGACGACATCACCTGGGAGGTTCCGTACCTGCCCATCGACCCGAAGGATGTCGGCCGCACCTACGAGGCCGTCATCCGGGTGAACTCGCAGTCCGGCAAGGGCGGCGTCGCCTACATCATGAAGACCGATCACGGGCTGGTGCTGCCGCGCCGGTTGCAGATCGAGTTCTCGCAGGCCATCCAGCGCATCACCGACGGTGAGGGCGGTGAGGTCACGCCGAAGGAGATGTGGGATGTCTTCGCCGACGAGTACCTGACCCCGATCCGGCCGCTGGAGCGCATTCGCCAGAAGGTCACCGCCTCGGAAACCGATGGCGGCGTGGACCATATCGAAGCGGTCGTGAAGGTGGACGGCGTCGAGCAGGCCATCGCGGGCGAGGGCAACGGCCCGCTGGCGGCATTCGTGGACGCGCTGTCGACCATCGGATACGACGTGCGGATCCTGGATTACTCCGAGCACGCCATGTCGGCGGGCGACGACGCGCAGGCCGCGTCCTACGTGGAGGTAGCCGTTGGCGACAAGGTGACCTGGGGCGTCGGCATCGCCACCTCCATCACCACCGCGTCGCTGCGGGCCGTGGTCTCCGCCGTCAACCGCGCGGCGCGCAAGTAGTCCGTTACGGGCACAGCCGATTGCAAGGTGCCGACTGATTTCGGAAGTCTCGGGTAACTCGCCGGGGACGACCGAAATCAGGTCGGCACCCAACCGTTGGCCGCATCGGTTTCCGGCAACGGCACCCGGCTGCGCGCAGAAGTCGCGGAGAGGCGGAGCGGCTCGTAATGCTAGCGTTGGGTCGCAATAGCGCCGCCTAGCTCTCTGTTCGAGCTGTCGAGCAGATGGGGGACACGTGACCACGAAGGATCAGAAGTCGGACTCGAAGCCCAGCGAGGCGATCGAGGACGCCGAAGACATTGTGTCGGCTGCGAAGGCGCAGGACGACGCCGAGACCGCCGTGAAACCGGAGCCCGCGGACGCCGCCGATGAATCCGAGGAGCAGCCGGCGGGGTTCTTCCCGCCGGTGCCGGATTCCATCGAGCAGGTGCCGGGTGACGGGGTGCCGGCGTTCGGTGCCGGGTCCGGGCAGCCGGGGCCGTTCACCGGGCCGCAGGGTGATGGGCCGGGGCCGTTCGTACCAGGGTACGGGCCGGGCGATCTGCCCAATCCCTTCGCGCCGGGCTCCAACGGGCCGGGCGAGGGACCGAATCCCTTTGCCGGTGGGCCCGGTGGTCCGGGTGAGGGACCGAATCCTTTTGCGCCGCAAGGACCTAACGGTAACGGTGGGCCGGATGGCCCGAATCCGTTCGCACCGACCGGTGGGCCGTTCCCGCAGGCCGGGCCGTACGGCGGGCCGGGACCGTTCGCGGGTGGACCGGGCGACGGGCCGTTCGCCGCGGGTCCGAACGGACCCTTCCCGGGTGCGCCGCAGCCGGGGTTCCCGACCGGGGCGTATCCGCCGCCGGATGCCGGGCAGTTCGCGCCGCCGCCGAATTCCGGTGCGCCGGGGGCCTTCCAGGCTCCGGGCGGTTCTTACGGTGAGATCCGGCAGGAGACGCCCTACGGCGAGATCCGCCAGGAGATCGGCAGTGACGGCATGGTGCGGCGGGTGTTCCCCGAGCAGCCCGCCGACGCGGGTCAGCAGGGCGGGCCGGGGCAGCAGGGTCATCCCGGTGGTCAGCCGGGTCAGTCCGGTGGTCAGCAGCCCGGCGGTCCGGGGCAGTTCCAGGGCGGGCCCGAAAACACCGGTCCGCAGGCACAATTCGGCGCGCCGGGGCAGCCGGGCCAGTTCGCGCCGTCCGGGGAGCAGCCGGGCGGGCCGATCTACAGCTGGTCGCCGCCGCCCGCGCAACCGCAGCCGCAGCAGCAGCCGGGATTCCCGCCGGGCTGGAACAACCAGGGACAGCCGGGATTCGGGCAGCAGCAGCCGGGGTACGGGCAGAATCCGCCGCCCGGACATTCGGTCAACGACCTGAACCTGCTGAAGCGGGCGCGCCGTGCCCCGCGCAGCGGCTGGCGGCGGGCCGTGCACAAGATGTCCGGCGGGTCCATCAATCCGGGTGAGTCGCCGGCCGACGTGGTGCATTCGCAGCTGGCCGATCGGGTGAATCAGCCGGTGCGCGGGGACTATCGGATCGCGATTTTGTCGTTGAAGGGCGGCGTCGGCAAGACCACCACCACGGTCGGTCTCGGCTCCACGTTCTCTTCGCTGCGCGGTGACCGGGTCATCGCCATCGACGCCAACCCGGACCTCGGGACGCTCGCGCATCGCGTGCCCCGGCAGACGCGCTCCACGGTGCGAAACCTGCTCGAGGACAACCACATCAGCCGGTACTCGGATGTGCGCGCGCACACCTCGCAGGCGCCCAGCCGTCTGGAAGTGCTTGCGAGTGAACAGGATCCGGCGGTTTCGGAGGCGTTCAGCGAGGCCGACTACCGCAAGGCCATCGGCATCTTGCAGCAGTTCTACAACATCATCCTGACCGACTGCGGTACCGGGCTCATGCATTCGGCCATGGCCGGTGTGCTCGATATGGCCAGCTCGCTGGTGCTGGTGACCTCGCCGGCCATCGACGGCGCGCGCAGTGCCTCGGCCACCCTGGACTGGCTGGATCATCACGGCTACCACAAGCTGGTGGAGCGAACCGTGGTGGTGGTCAACGCTTCTCGTAAGGGATC
Organism: Nocardia inohanensis NBRC 100128; assembly: GCF_001612945.1. GTDB lineage: Bacteria > Actinomycetota > Actinomycetes > Mycobacteriales > Mycobacteriaceae > Nocardia > Nocardia inohanensis. The sequence continues at coordinate 2,369 of NZ_BDBK01000014.1, read as the reverse complement.
GTCCACGGTGGATCTGGATCAGCTGCGCAAGCTGTTCCTGGATCGCACCCGGGCGGTGCAGGTCGTCCCGTTCGACGACCATCTCGCCGAGGGCGCGGAGATCGACCTGGAGCTGGTCTCCAAGCCGACCCGGCGCGCACTGCTGGAACTGGCGGCCATGGTGGCCGACGATTTCGGCTATCACGCTGCCCAGCAGGGCTATCCGCAGCAGCCGCGCTAGCTCCGCAGTGAAAAGCCAACGCCCCGTGGTCATTACGACCGCGGGGCGTTTTCGGCTTCCGGGTCAGCCTCGGACGAGCGGGGCGAGGGTGCGGCCCGCCAGCTCCACCACGCCGGGTTCGTGACCATTGGTGATCAGGTTGACGATGAGCCCGTCGATACCTTGATCCAGCACCCGCGATCGCAACTGCTCGGCGACGTCGTCGGGCGTGCCGACGAATTGGCGATCCGCGGGCGTCTGCCGCAGCTCCTCCGCCGACAACGCCGACAGGTCGATGCCCGCCCGGGCGAGCAGCTCCGCCTGCTTCTTGCGTGCCTGATCGCCGTCCTCGTCCACGATCACGAACGCCAGGAAACTGGTCTCCAGGGTCTCGCGATCCCGGCCGGCCTCGTCGAGCCGGGCATGCAGGGCATCGATCTTGCGCGGCAGTTCGGAGGGGTTGCAGATGATGTTCAGATGGTCGGCGAACCGCGCCGCCAGCGCGAACGTCTTCTTCTCTCCGCCGCCGCCGAGCAGAATCGGCAGATCGTCGCGCACCCGAGGCTCGTTCATCGCATCCCGGGTGTGATACCACTTGCCGTCGAGGGTGGAGTGCTCCCCGCGCAGCATCGGCTGAATGATCCGCAGCGCCTCTTCCAGCCGCTCGAAGCGCTCGGTGAACGTCCCGAACTCGAACCCGTACGCCTGATGCTCGAGCTCGAACCACCCCGCCCCGATCCCCAGCACGGCCCGGCCCCGGCTCACCACATCCAGTGTGGTCACCGTCTTGGCGGTCAGTGCCGGATTCCGATACGTATTGCCGGTCACCAAGGCGGACAATTGAATCCGCTCGGTGGCAGCCGCCAACCCGGCCAGCGCCGTATACGCCTCCAGCATCGGCTCATCCGGCGCACCCAGCAGCGGCAGCTGATAGAAGTGATCCATCACGAACGCGGCATCGAACCCCGCTGCTTCGGCCTCCCGAGCCTGCGCGACAACCGCCGGGAACAGGTCTACCGGCGCCACTCCGTAGGAGAAATTGGGCATCTGATATCCGAGGCGAATGCTCATAGCGCCACGGTATGACCTGGAGTGCACTCCAAGTCAAGACCTGCGCCCGGCCGCCGCCCGCCCGGCGTGTCCGGTCGTCAGCCGGGCAGTTTCGCGCCGGTAGCCCGGCGGGCGGCGGCTTGGAAAGCGGCGATGACGGTGGCCACCGCCGGCCGATTCTCGGCGTGCGGGCGGGTGGCCAGATCGTAGAGGCGGGCGGCGCGCACGCCCGCGAGGCGGAGCACCACCAGGTCGGGGTGGCGGACGGCGTAGCGGGGCATGAGGGCGACGCCGTAGCCGGAGGCGACCAGGGCTTCGATCACGCTGAATTCGTTGAGGCGCTGCACGATTCGCGGCTGCACCCCGGTGACGGTGGCGATGGAGCGCAGCACGTCGTCGACGGGGAAACCGCTGCGGACGCTGACCCAGGTCTCGTCGGCGAGCTCGGCGGGAACCACCGCGCCATTGCGCGCCAGCCGATGATCCGGTGCCACAACGACATCGATGGGTTCGCGCATCAGCACCCGCGAGGCCACCCGTGCTCCGCCGATCGACGGCGCCCGCTCGTCGCGGTGCGTCAGGACCACGTCGTAGTCGGCGAGCAGGCGGGGGACCTCGGAGGGCGGCACGTCCTCGTCAGCGGCCACCACTTCCACTCCGCTGCTTGCCAATTCGGCCAAAACGTGCGGGAGCAGCAATGTCGCGCCGGACGGGAACAACGCCACCCGCACCTGCCCGCGCGGTGAACCCCGATACGACGCCATCTCGGCGGCCGCCCGGTCCATGGCCGCCAGCACTTCATCCGCGCGCACCACGAGCGCCCGGCCCGCGTCGGTCAACCGCACTCGCCGCCCATCCGGCTCCAGCAGCGGCACCCCGGCCTCGCGCGCGAGCACCTTCAACTGCTGCGAGACCGCCGAGGGCGTCATCGCCAGCGCCTCGGCCACCGCCGCGACCGTCCCGCGATCCGCCAATTCCCTCAAGACGCGCAATCTTTCGATTGACATGGTCGGTGCGGCCGCCCGAAGCTCCCCGCTGCCGCTGCCGCTGCCGCTGCCGCTGCCGCTGCCGCTGCCGCTGCCGCTGCCGCTGCCGCTGCCGCTGCCGCTGCCGCTGCCGC
>NZ_BDBK01000013.1 GCF_001612945.1 Nocardia inohanensis NBRC 100128 | reverse complement strand
GCCGCTGCCGCTGCCGCTGCCGCTGCCGCTGCCGCTGCCGCTGCCGCTGCCGCTGCCGCTGCCGCTGCCGCTGCCGCTGCCGCTGCCCGCGCTGCTGCCGGTGCCCGCGCTGCTGCTGCTGCTGCCGCCGCTGCCGCTCGTCGGGCCGCTGGTGTTCGCCGGGCCGATGGTTGGTCGGTTCGGGTGTGGCAATTCAGCGGGTGCGGAGTGGCCGATCGATCCGCCGGATGTAGTTGTGCCGCTGGGAGATTCGGTCGCGCTGTTCCGTGCTTCGGTGGCGTTCCGGTCGGCGGGGCCGGCTACGGGTGGGCGGTGCGCGGTCGCCGAGCTCACCCGGCGGGCGCGGGGTATCGAGGTCGTGGGTTTGACGGGGTCCGCCGCGCGGTGGCTGTCGGGTTGGGCCTCGCGGACCGGATCGGGTGCGTCGCCTGCGGTCGGTCCCGGCCCGGGCCGGACGGTTGCGCGCCGTGGAGGCACCAGCGGCCGCGCGGGTTTGTTGCCCGTTGTGTCCGGGGGCCGAGTTGCCGTCTTGACAGCCACGGGGTTCGAAACCGCGGTGGCTCGGTTCCGCGGGGCGCTCGCGGTGGCATCGAGAGATTCGGGGCGTGGCGTTCCGGTTCGCCGGGGTCGGGGTGGCGTGGGCGGAGCTGCCGCGGTGCCGGGTTCGGCCGGGGTTGCTTGGTCGGGTGTGGGGCTGTCGGCTCGATCGGTGGGCGGGCTGAGTGTGTGGTTCGGGGCATTGGTGGTGTCGGCGGGTGCCGGTTCCTCGGCTCGGGCACGCGTGTTGACCTGCATTTGTGTGGTGCCGATGCGGCGGGGTGGGCGTGGGGTGCGGGGAAGTGCGGGGTTTTCGGGGACTGGGGGAGCGGACTCCGGACGCACGGGATTGGAGGCGGGGGACTGGTCGGGATCTGTATCGTGCGGGTGGTCCGGGTGGGGCATGGTTAAGTTGTACTACATCGTTGGTGCAGAATTATTCGATTGTTCTTACCTATCGGGATCCGCACCATCATTTGCATGACCAATCGTGATCGGGTGCTCGGGCTGGCCGTGGTGCTGTTGTGGGGGCTCAACTTTCTGGCCATTCGAGTCGGGCTCGACCACTTTCCGCCGTTCTTCTTCGCGGGGTTGCGGTTCGCGGTGATCGCGGTGCCGGTGCTGCTGTTCGTGCCGCGGCCGCAGGTGCCGTGGCGGTGGCTGCTGCTGTACGGGACCGGGTTCGGGATCTTGCAGTTCGCCTTCCTGTTCTCGGCCATGCGCGCGGGGATGCCGACGGGGTTGTCCTCGCTGGTGTTGCAGTCGTCCGCGCCGTTCACGGTGCTGCTGGGTGCGGTGCTGCTGCGGGAGAAGCTGCGCGGCGTGCAGTTGCTGGGGCTGGCCGTGGCGTTGGCGGGGATGGTGACCATCGGGTGGGATCGGGCGCAGCACGCTTCGCTGCTGCCACTGGTGCTGACCCTCGCGGGCGGACTGGGCTGGGCCTTCGGCAATATCGGATCGCGGTTGGCGGCAGCCGATTCCGAGGGCGTGAATCCACTGCACCTGACCCTGTGGATGACGGTGATCCCGCCGCTGCCGATGTTCGCGCTGTCCGCGCTGACCGAGGGCCCCACGACGGGCTGGCACGAGCTGGCCTCCTCGTTCACCGCTTCGGGCTGGCCCGCCTTCGCAGCCTTGGCATACATCGCGCTATTGGGCACCATCGCGGGTTCGGGGCTGTGGACCTATCTGATGAGCCGTTACCCGGCCGGCACGGTGGCCCCGCTGTCACTGCTGGTGCCGGTGGTCGGTATCGCCGCCTCGTGGGCGTTCCTGCACGAGAACCCGCCGGCATTGTCGCTGCTGGGCGCGTTGATCGTGATCGCGGGCGCGTTCACCGCTACCTCGGCCGGGCGGCGCGGCGCCGTCGTACCGGTACCCCTCGCAGCCGGCGTGCCCGTGATCGCGGTGGAACCGGAACCCGCGGCAACCCCGCCGCTGACCGGCACTCGCCTCGCTACTGCGAACTGACAGGCCGCGAATCCGGCGGCGAATCCGTCCTCCCGTTCACAAATTCGCACCCCCAATAGACCCGCGCCCGGTTATCGCTGCCTAGGATTCCTTCCGGCGTGGGAGGTAGGGAATGGCGGGACAGCGTTTGTCCGTCACGCGGCGGTCGATGCTGCGTGGCACGGTCGCGGCCGGGGCGATGGCGGCCGGGACCTTGGCGGCCGGCACCTTGCGGCCCACGGTCGCACACGCCGAGCCCGGTCGCCGGGTAGCGGTGCTCGGCGGCGGCGTCGCGGGCTTGACCGCCGCACACGAACTGGCCGAACGCGGCTTCGAAGTGACCGTCTACGAACGCCGGGCGCTGGGCGGCAAGGCGCGCAGCATTCCGGTGCCGGGCTCGGGCAAGGACGGCCGGCCCGAACTCATGGGCGAGCACGGATTCCGTTTCTTCCCCGGCTTCTACCGCCATATTCCAGACACCATGCGGCGAATTCCGTTCGCGGGCAATGCCAATGGCGTGTGGGACAACCTGGTCTCGGCAGCCGAAGCCCGATTCTCGCGCCGCGACTCCGACGACACCATCATTCCGATGGGCCGCGCCGGCCGCCCCTGGTCGACCCCCGACGATTTCCGGGAAACCGTCAGCTCCGCCATTTCCACCACGGCCAAGATGCCGCAGGACGACGCCCTGTTCTTCGCCAATCGCCTGCTGGTCTACAACACCAGCTGCGATGCCCGCCGATACGGCCAGTGGGACAATATGTCCTGGCGCGACTATGTCGGCGCGGGCCGCCGCTCCATCGAATTCCGGATGCTGCTCTCGCGCACGCTGACCACGCTGCTGGTGGCCGCCAAGGACGATCTGGCCAGCACTCGCACCATCGGCAATATGGGTGAGCAGTTCCTCGGCAACCCGCTGGAGATCGCGAATGACGGTGCGCTGGACCGGCTGCTGAACGGCTCCACCAATGAGGCGTGGATCAATCCGTGGACCGCGCTACTGCGCGAACTCGGCGTGAAATTCGTCAGTGCCGAAGTGCGCGGGCTGGAGCTGACCGACCGCCGGATCACCGCCGCACACGTCACCGATGCCTCCGGTGCGGCGCGCACGGTCGAGGCCGACTACTTCGTGACCGCGGTACCCGTGGAGGTCGCGCGCGGCTGGTGGACGCCCGAAATCCTGGCATTGCGACCGGAATTGGCGGGCATGAGCCAGCTGGTGGTGGATTGGATGACGGGCATCCAGTTCTTCCTGAAGGAGTCGAGCAATATCGCGCGCGGGCATGCCGCGTACGTGGATTCGCCGTGGTCGCTGACCTCCATCTCGCAGAATCAATTCTGGACCCGTACGCCGCTCAGCGGATTCGGCGACGGCACCGTGAAAGACTGCCTGTCGGTGGATATCTCGGACTGGAACACCCCCGGCATCCTGTACGGCAAGACCGCCAAGGAGTGCACGCACGAGGAGATCGCGCGGGAAGTCTGGGCGCAATTGCGGGCGCACCTCAACGACAAGCACGACCTGCTGCGCGATGAGGATCTGCACTCCTGGTTCCTGGACACCGGAATCGGCTGGGACGCGGCGAACAAGCGCAATACCAATGCCGATCCGCTGCTGATCAATACCGCGGGTTCGTGGGCGCTGCGCCCGGAATCGCATACCGCCGCGATCGAAAACCTTTTCCTCTCGGGCGATTACGTGCGCACCAATGTGGATCTGGCCACCATGGAGGGCGCGTCGGAGTCGGCGCGGACCGCGGTCAACGCACTGCTGGAGGTGTCCGGGTCCAACGCGGCGCGGTGCAAGACGTTCACGTTGTACCGGGCGACCGAACTGGAGCCGTTCCGCCAGTTGGACATCGCGCGCTACGCGGCGGGCCAGACGAACATGTTCGACGTCCCGCTGTAGCCGACACGCCTGCTCGGGGTGCGCGAAGCTGCGGGATTCCGCACAATTCACTGGCGCTGCAACGGGGTTCGCGCGTTGAATCGAAGCCATGAGCGAGATCACCGATCCGGCCGAATTACGCGAACTCCTCGGCGTGCCGATGCCGCGCGCCATCGCGAAGGAACGCATCGCGCTGCACCCGCGCGACCGGGACTGGATCGCCAACTCTCCGTTCATCGTTCTGGCCACCAGTGACGCGGAGGGCAACTGCGACGCCTCCCCGAAGGGTGATCCCGCCGGTTTCGTAAAGGTGCTGGACGACAAGACCATCGCGATCCCGGAGCGCCCCGGCAACCGGCGCGCCGACGGCTATCTGAACATCCTGAGCAACCCACGCGTAGGCGTGCTGTTCCTCATTCCCACCCGGGGCGAGACCCTGCGTATCAACGGCCGGGCCAAACTGGTCCGGGACGCACCGTACTTCGACGACATGATCGTCAAGGGCCATCGCCCGATCCTGGCCATCGAAGTGGAGATCGAGCAGATCTTCTTCCACTGCGCCAAAGCGTTCCTGCGCAGCAACCTGTGGAAGCCGGAGAAGTGGCAGGAGCCGGACCTGCCCTCGCACGCCCGGTTGGTCAAGGAGCTACAACCGACCACCCCCGAAACCGTCGAGGAGCTCGAGCAGTACTACGGCGACGTGTACGAAAAGAAGCTCTACAACACCTAGATGCACGTCATCTGCCGCATCGCAATAAACTCGCGGCGTGGCAGACACTTCGATGCGCGGAAAGCTGGCGTTGGGGGCGGCGAAAGCCGCCTCGTGGGCTTCGCGGAAAGCCGGGCGCGGTAATGGATCGATGATCGGCGGGTTGATCGCGCTGAAGATCGATCCGACGCTCATGACGCAGCTGGGACGCGGCCGGCGCACGGTGTTGATCACCGGCACCAACGGCAAGTCGACCACTACGCGCATGACCACGGCCGCGCTCCAGACGCTGGGTGATGTGGCCACGCAGGCCGACGGCGCGAATATGGATGCCGGAATCGTGTCGGCGCTCACCGCGAATCGCACCGCGCGGCTGGCCGCCATCGAGGTGGACGAGTTGCATCTGCCGCATGTGGCGGATGCGTTGAATCCGGCCGCGGTGGTGCTGCTCAATCTGTCTCGCGACCAGCTCGACCGGGTGGGTGAGATCAATATGATCGAGCGCCGCCTGCGGGCCGGGATGGCGCGGCATCCCGATGCCGTGCTCATCGCCAACTGCGATGACGTGCTCATCACCTCGATCGCCTACGACCATCCGAACGTGGTGTGGGTGTCGGCGGGCAGCGGCTGGGCGGTGGACTCCGCGAGCTGCCCGCGCAGCGGCGAGCCGATCCTGTGGGAGGGCGAGCACTGGTACAGCACCGGTGCGGATTTCAAGCGGCCCGAACCGCAGTGGCGGGTGGACGAGCACACGCTCTACGGCCCGGACGGGCTGGAATTGCCACTGGCGCTTGCGCTTCCGGGCCGCGCCAACCGGGGCAACGCCGCGCAGGCCGTGGCCGCCGCGGTCGCGCTGGGCGCGAAGCCCGAAGCCGCCACCGCTGCCGCCGCCACCGTGCGTGAGATCGCGGGCCGCTACCGCACCGTCGAGGTGAACGGCCACACCGCCCGCCTGCTGCTGGCCAAGAACCCGGCCGGCTGGCAGGAGGCCCTGTCCATGATCGACCCCGCCGCAAAGGGTTTGGTGATCGCCGTCAACGGCCAGGTCCCCGACGGCGAAGACCTCTCCTGGCTGTGGGACGTGCGCTTCGAGCACTTCGAGGGCACCCAGGTGGTGGCCGCCGGTGAACGCGCCACCGACCTCGCCGTGCGCCTCACCTACGCCGGCGTCGAGCACACCACGGTCGCGGATCCCTTGCGCGCCATCGCCTCCTGCCCGCCCGGCCAGGTCGAGGTGCTCGCCAACTACACCGCCTTCCGCGACCTGAACCGCGACCTGGAAGAGAAGGCCCGCGCATGAACGAATCGACCATCCGGATCGGCCTGGTGCTGCCCGACGTGATGGGCACCTACGGTGACGGCGGCAATGCCCTGGTGCTGCGCCAGCGTGCCCGCATGCGCGGTTACGACGCCGAAATCGTCGAGATCACCTTGCAGGACGAGGTTCCCGCCTCCCTGGACATCTACACCCTCGGCGGTGCGGAGGACTCGGCCCAGCGCCTGGCCACCCGCCACCTCCAGCGCTACCCCGGCATGCAGGAGGCCGCCGGTCGCGGCGCTCCGGTTCTCGCCATCTGCGCCGCCATCCAGGTCCTCGGCCACTGGTACGAAACCTCTTCGGGCGAGCGGGTGGACGGCGTCGGCCTGATCGACGTCACCACCTCCCCCCAGGAGAAGCGAGCCATCGGCGAGGTCGCCACCCAGCCCATCATCCCCGGCCTCTCCCAGCCCCTCACCGGCTTCGAAAACCACCGCGGCGGAACCAAACTCGGCGGCGAAGCCACCGGCCTGGCCCGCGTCACCAAGGGCGTGGGCAACGGCGTGGGCGACAACCTCGAAGGCGTAGTCCAAGGCTCCGTCATCGGCACCTACATGCACGGCCCCGCCCTGGCCCGCAACCCCGAACTCGCCGACCTCCTCCTGTCCCGAGCTCTCGGCGTAGATTCCCTTGCCCCCCTCAACCTTCCAGAGGTGGAGCAGCTCCGCCGCGAACGCCTCCGCGCCTGACCCTCAGTTCTGCGGTACGACCTCCGCGTCGCTGACGACGGAGGCTTGCCGTGCCGCCCGCCCGGCCGCGATCCAGCGGCCGGTGGCGGGCACTGCGGCCAGCACGCCGATCAGCAGCACAACGCCGTCGATGAGCAGATTCGTCCACAGCGGATTCGAGCTCTCGGTGCCGCGCAGGTAGGAGACCGCGGTCCCGACCAGGACCAGAACGGTGTTGGCGATCAGCAGGTAGCGGCCGGTGGAGCGATGGATCAGCAGTAGCATGCCGCCGATCAGATAGATCGTGAAGAACGCCGCCATGATGCTGTCGATCAGGATGAGCGCATCGGTGAATTCCGTGTTCGGATCCGCGATGTGCGCGACCGGGACCATGACGCCCAGGATCCCGAACACCATCGCGAGAATGCCGGCGGGCAAGGCGGTGAACCCGCGGGCCCGGCGCTGCTCCGGCACCTCCTGCACCGGATATCCGGCCTCCTCGTACTCCGCCGCCGACGTGCTGTCCGTTGTGCTCATTACGCGTTCCCCTCCGAAAAGATGTTCGGCACAACCTCTCACACTGTGAGGTCCCACGTAGGTGTTGAGGGGATCCTCACCGGCGGCTAAGCTCGCGCGCGGCCATTACGTGATGAGGGAGGTGGCCGGTTGCGCAGGCGCGCCGTGTTCAAGGCTGCCGGTTTGGCGGCTTTGCTGGCGGGCGTCGGGTCCGGAGCTGCCTTGCGCGGCGCTGGGACGGCGTCGGCGGATGTTTTGTGGAACGCGCTGTTCCAGTCGTGGGTGCCGGAAATCTTTGCGCCGCTGGCGGATCCGCCGGAGCACACCGAGGCGATCGTGATCGGGTCCGGGTTCGGCGCCGCGGTCACCGCGTTGCGGCTGGGGGAGGCCGGGGTGCGGACCACCGTGCTGGAGCGCGGGTCGCGGTGGCCGAACGATCCGAATCGGGAGATCTTCACCGGGGACGATCTGCCGGACGGGCGCGGGTTCTGGCATCGCACCAATTTCACCGGCGTCACCAAGGTGACCATGCCGTTCGCGAGTTTCGGTGGGGTGCTGGACGTTACCGAGTTCCCGGGCATCGATGTGTGGCGGGCGGCCGCGGTCGGCGGCGGGTCGGTCATCTTCACCGGCGCGATGGTGGCCCCGCCGAAGCATCTGTTCGATTCGGTGTTCGGCGGCGTGGTCGGATACGACGAGCTCGACGCCGTCTACTACCCGCGGGTCCGGGATATGTTGCGGCTCAGCACGATGCCCGGCGACATCTACAACTCGGCCCCGTTCGCGCATTCGCGGATCTGGGATCAGCAGGTGCGCGCGGCGGGTTACCAACCGCAGGCCAATGACTCGATCTTCAACTGGGATGTGATCCGCGCCGAACTGGCGGGCACCTCGCGGGCCTCGGCCACCGCCTCGCGCAGCAACCTCGGCAATTCCAACGGCGCCAAGTTCGACCTGAACCAGAACTATCTGCGCTACGCCGAAGCCACCGGCAATACGGTCATCTACCCGGGCCATCGGGTGGATTCGATCGCGCAGGACGGCGGCCGGTACGTGGTGACGGTGACCAAGCTGTCGCCCGCCGGGCAGATCCTCGCGACCCGCACCCTCACCTGCGACAAGCTCTTCCTCGGCGCGGGCTCGGTCGGCACCTCGGAGCTGCTGGTGCGCGCCCAGGCCACCGGCGCGCTGCGCAATCTCAACGAGCATGTCGGTGAAGGCTGGGGCACCAATGGCGATGTGGTGCTGGCTCGCGGCTCCACCGGTTTGGCCGCCACCGGCGGCGGCGTCCCCAGCGCCAGCCGCATCTTCGACGATTCCGGTATGCCGCTCACTCTCGAAAGCTGGTATGTCCCGGGCATTCCCGTGGATATGGCGGCCATCGCCTCGCTCGGCATGGTCCTCGATCCGGCCCGCGCCCGCTTCGGCTACGACCGCGCCGGCAATTCGGTCGGCCTGTCCTGGAACCGGGCCGCACGGGATCAGGTGGTGGCGGCCGCGCGCGAAGTGGATCACAAGATCGCCGAGCGTGGCGGTTCGGTGGTCGAATACACCCCGATCGCCTATGACGCGCAAGGCTTCTTCACCGCGCATCCGCTCGGCGGCGCGGTGCTGGGCCGGGCCACCGACGGCTACGGCCGCGTGCACGGGCATCCGGGGCTGTATGTCATGGACGGCGCGGGTATTCCGGGCAGCACGGCCACCGCGAACCCTTCGCTGACCATCACAGCCATCGCGGAACGTAATATCGAGGCCATCATTCGCGCAGGTCGCTGAGTTATCCCCAACCCCCTGTGTATTACCCCTGTGGAATACCCGCAGGGGTAATACCTCGAAAATGCCACATCCACGGTTAAGGCTGGGCTACTACTCTGGCGAATCTGTGAAATGTGGAAGGGGTCGAGGATGACCGTGACCAGCGAGCCGGACGTCGACGACGAGTTCCCGCGCAAGCCGCCCGTGCTGTGGACGGATTTCGCCATGCTCGGTTTGGCGATCGTGTCGGTGGCCCTGGTGGTCTGGGTGACATTCTTCCCGGTGTCGGGTCACACCTACCGGACCATCCGGGTGATCGACTACGCCATCTGCGCGATCTTCGCGGTGGAGTTCGCGGCGCGCTGGCGTCGTGCCGGGTGGAGCTGGACCTTCCCGTTCATCTATTGGTACGAGGTCCTCGGCATGATCCCGGTGACCAGCCCGTTCTTCCGCGGCTTCCGGCTGTTGCGGATCGTGGTGATCGCGGTGCGGCTGGGCCGGGTGGTCGATCGCGCGCTCGGCGACCGGGTGACGGCGGCCGTGGTGAACCGTTCGGTCGGGGCGATCGTGGAAGCCGTCAAACGGCCGGTAACCATGGCGGTGCTGGACGAGGTCGCCGAGGTGTTGCGCACCGGGCACTACACCCGAAATATCGCGAATGCCTTGGAAGAGAATCGCTCCGAGCTCGATCAGATGATGCTGGAGCTCATCCGCTCCGACCCGCAATTGGGCCGGGTTCGCTACCTGCCCTTCCACGAGGACATCATTCGCGGCATCGCCGACGCCAGCTTCCGCATCGTGTTCCAGGTGCTGGCCGATCCGCGCACCGACGAACTGGTGGCGGATGTGCTGCGGGAGAACGTGAATCAGATGCGCGAGGCGGTGGTGGCCGGGACCCGGGTGCCGGAGTCCATCGACCACCGGACGCCGCGCGCGGACTGAGCGGTCCGCGCGCGACCGCCTCACTGCCCGTGCCGGATCGTTTCCCGCGGCTCCGCGAGCGAGATGGTCTCCCAGCCGATCAAAGCCGCCAGCACGCCGCACAGCACCGCCAGCGCGGCCAGCGCGGGCAGCGCCGTGGCCACCGGGATGAACGCCAGCAGCGCGACCGCCGCCACCAGCCGCTGGGTACCGAGATTGCCGGTCGCGTAGTACTTGAACCCGACCAGCGCCAGCAGATAGGCCACCGGACCGCCGTAGAGCGCGTACAGCGGAATGCCGTACAGCGCGTCGGAGAGCGTGTGGTGCGATTCGTCGCCCACGTAGTTGAGCACCTTCTTGAGCCCCAGCGAGAGTGCGATGACACCGGCGATCATCGGAAAATGCCAGTAGGTGTAGCAGTTTCGCGCGATCTGGATGCGGCGCTCGCCCTTCGCGTGCTGGAGCTGATGCTCGACGGTCAATGCCGCGACGTCGAAGTACGCCCACCACAGCAGGCCCGAAATGGCCAGTCCCAGCATCGATCCCAGGGCGATGGGCCAGTCGATGGGCAGCCCGGACACCCCGATCCCGATGGAGACGATGGATTCGCCCAGCGCGATGATGACGATCAGCCCGTACCGTTCGGCGAAGTGCTTGGCCGAGTTCAGCCGCCATTCGTTGCCCGCGAACATGGTCCACAGCATGTCGCCGCCGAGCGCGGCCGCCCACAGTCCGATCTGCCAGCCGTCGTGCGCGAACGCCCCCGCGAGCAGCAGGGTCGCGGCGATGGTCAGCGAGCCGGCCGCCCAGCGCACCACCTGACCGCGCAGCTGGGCGTCGTTCACGCTGGCCAGCCAGAAGGTGGCCAGGTGAATGAAGCGCAGCACCAGGTAGGCGATGACGAAGACCAGCGGCGCGTACCAGCCGCCGGGCAGATCGTGGAAGGCTTCGGGAATGGTGAGCGCGATGATGAAGGTCGCGCCCATGGCCACGAAGATGGCGAGCCGCGCTATCCCCTCGTCGGCTTTGATCACATTGCCGAGCCACGAGTAGGCGATCCAGCCCCACCACAGCAGCAGCAGGATCAGCAGGGCGCGCAGCATGTTCACCGCGGTGGTCTCGTGCGCGGCGAGGTCGGTGACCATGGTGAAGGCGAACACCACCACCAGATCGAAGAACAGCTCCAACTGGGTTACCGAGGCGTCCTCGGTGACGGCTACGACTCGGGATCGTCGCTTGGCTCCGGGCATGTTGGACATACTGCCCGGTTCGGCTCGGGAAAGGCAGTGTCCGCGAGCCGTGTTCGCGCTCGGCATCAGACCGAGCGGTCGGCCACCTTAGGCGGTGCCGAAGCCCGGTTCGAAATTGCCGGTGTAGGGCCGTTGCCGCGAGAAGCCGGGCTGTTCGTAGCTGACCGCTTCCGGGTAGGCGGCTTCCTCGGCCTCGGGCAGTCGTTCGATGCCGGTGAGGTCCTCGACGAAGGCGATGAAGTTCTCCACCAGCGTCTCGCCTTCGCGCTTGGCGGTGCGCTTGAGCAGCATGCCGGGCGCGGGAATCGGCAGGTAGAGCTCGGAGTGGTACCAGACCTCGGTGCCGCCCTCGGGGTGTTCGCTGATCTCGAACCAGCCCTTGCCGCCGGCGCCGGCGGAGGATTCGGAGACGGTCCAGGAGACGCGTTCCTCGGTGCAGGAGTACTCGACGACCTGCCGGTCGGGGCGGCCCATGGGCGACGCGGTGATGTACACCCGCTTGGGGCGACCACGATTGTCCCTGGTCGCGACGCGAACATCCTGGTAAGAGGGGGACCAGTCCGGCAGCTGCTCGACCATGAGCAAAGCGTCCATCACCTGATCGGGTTCGACGTCGATGACGAACCTGTGGTCTGTTTTAGTACGCATTACCAACCCTCCAGCCTTGACCGCCGATTGTGACCAGCGTCGCTCTGAGAGTCAACTGTGCCTGGTTCGCGGCTTCCGGACCGGTAAGTTTGGTTGTCTCAGCCAGTGGGTAGGACGACCGCGTCCGGTCCGGGGAAGACCAGGCTCTCCCGTCCGTCGGCGAACCGCACCACATACGGCGGTTCCCCGTGCGCGCCACGGACTTCCACGATCTCCGCGGTGTGATCGGGGAGTCCGACATTCCGGCCGTGCACGACAAGCTGATCGCCGACATTCGCTCGCATGATTCGAATTATTCGCCGATCGTGATGTGTGTCACAAGACCGGGTTCGCCGCGCTTCCGATGGCCCGATCCACCGCGACCCGCACCAGCTCTGCGGTCCGCTCCGCCGTGAAAATCCCTGGCAGCGTGAGGCGTTCGAGAATCAGCCAATTCAAGGCCAGATAGAGCAGTACGACGGTGTCCGCGTCGCCGGGTAGTCCGGAGTCCAGATGATTGCTGATATTGAACTCCAGATCGGCCCGCACCCGCTCGGTCAGCAAGGCTTGCAATTCCGGCCGCCGGGTGGCTTCCAGGCGCAGTTCGAGAACCGCGAGATAGCCGGTGCGGAAGCTGGTGATGCGCTCGACGATCTCGGTCATCAACTCCACGATGGTCTCCCGGGTCCGCGGCCCGTCCAGCTTGTCCATCGTCTCCTGGCTCGGAAGCAACCGCTCGTAATACCGATGCCCCGTCTGCACCAGCAGCTCGTCCCGGTTCGCGAAGTAGTTGGAGGCCGTCCCCGCGGGCACCTCCGCCTCCTTGTCCACCGCGCGAAAGGTCAACCCGCGCGCCCCTTCTCGCGCCAGGACCTCGATCGATGCGTCCAGCAGCGCCTGCCGCCGCTCGGGATTGGTTCTGGCCATTGACACCACTCCATCTGTAGTACTACATTCGTCCTTGTTCAAAGCACTACAGGCACAGTACAACAGCTGAGGCGGTAAAAGATTGCGAAACCTCACCTACTTCGTCGGAATGTCCCTCGACGGCTACATCGCCGGCCCGAATCACGACATCGCCCCCTTCCAAGCCTCCCCCGACTTCTGGACCTGGCTCGCCGCCGAATACCCGGAAACCCTCCCGGCCCACGTGTGGTCGCACTTCGGCATCGCTGAGGGCACCCACCCCGCACACTTCGACACCTTGATCATGGGCCGCAACACCTATGAACCCGCCCAACTGGCCGGCATCGACAGCCCGTATCCCCATATGAATAGGCAGTACATCGTCTCGTCCACGCTGACCGCCATCGATGCTCCCGGCGTCGAACTCGTGAACGGTGACCCGGTGGCCCTGGTTCAGCGCCTGAAAAAGGAAGAGGGCCAGGACATCTGGCTCGCCGGCGGCGGCAACCTCGCCGCCCAGCTGATGGATGAGATCGACGAACTGGTCATCAAGAGCTACCCCGTAATCATCGGCGACGGCACCAAAGCCCTCGCCGGCAACTACAACCCGACCCAGTTCCAGCTCACCGATCGCAAGAGCTTCGACAACTGCACCCAGGTCAGCTGGTTCACCCGCGCCTGAGCGCAGGTCCGCGCCGCCTATCCCGCAAGGAAGGACAGCCGCACCTGCCGGTCCGGGTTGTCGATATTCAGATCGACGAAGGCCACGGACTGCCAGGTGCCCAAGGCCATTCGGCCGCCGAGCACCGGGACCGTGGCATACGGGGCGATGAGCGCGGGCATGACATGCGATCGGCCGTGCCCGCGCGATCCGTGCGCATGCTGCCAGCGATCGTCGGCGGGCAGCAGATCGCGCAGCGCGGCCAGCAGGTCGTCGTCACTGCGCGCGCCCAATTCCATGATGGCGATACCGGCGGTCGCGTGCGGTACGAAGACGTGCAGCAGGCCGTCCGCGCCGTCCGCGACCTCGTCCAGGAAATCCGCGCAGCGCGGCGTGAGGTCGTAGACCACTTCGCGGCGTCCGGTGGTCACATCGATGAGCTTGCTTCGCATCGCATCCTCCCGGGCGGGGTCCAAGGGTTGATTGCTCTCGGTATCACGGTATGACCTCGGCTTCGACGGGTCGCTGAGGAGGTAGGCGCGAATCCGGTGGACCTGCACCGGTAACCTTGGGGGTCGGTAGCAGCAGTTTGTCGATCTTGGAGGATTCCCACCGTGGCTCTCGTCGTTCAGAAGTACGGAGGATCCTCGGTCGCCACCGCCGAGCGCATCCGCAGGGTCGCTGAGCGGATCGTCGAGACCAAGAAGCAGGGCCACGACGTGGTGGTCGTGTGCTCGGCCATGGGCGATACCACCGACGAACTCCTGGATTTGGCGCAGCAGGTGGCGCCCGCGCCGCCCGCGCGTGAGATGGACATGCTGCTCACCTCGGGCGAGCGCATCTCCAATGCCTTGGTCGCCATGGCCATTCACTCGCTCGGCGCCGAGGCCCGCTCCTTCACCGGCTCGCAGGCCGGCGTCATCACCACCGGCGCGCACGGCAATGCCAAGATCATCGACGTGGCGCCGGGGCGGGTGCAGAACGCCCTCGCCGACGGCACCATCGTGCTGGTCGCGGGCTTCCAGGGCGTGTCCCAGGACAGCAAGGACGTGACCACGCTGGGCCGCGGCGGTTCCGACACCACCGCCGTCGCGCTGGCCGCCGCCCTCAATGCCGACGTGTGCGAGATCTACACCGATGTGGACGGCGTCTTCTCCGCCGACCCGCGCGTCGTCTCCGATGCCCAGAAGCTGGACACCGTCTCCTACGAGGAAATGCTGGAGATGGCCGCCTGCGGCTCGAAAGTTCTCATGCTGCGCTGCGTCGAGTACGCGCGCCGCTACAACGTGCCCGTTCACGTCCGTTCCTCCTATACGGACAAGACCGGCACCCTGATTACCGGATCGATGGAGGACATCCCCTTGGAGCAAGCAATCCTCACGGGCGTCGCGCACGACCGCAGCGAGGCCAAGGTGACCGTGGTCGGCATTCCGGACGAGCCGGGCTACGCCGCCAAGGTGTTCCGCGCGGTCGCCGACGCCGAGATCAATATCGACATGGTGTTGCAGAACATCTCCAAGGTCGAGACCGGTAAGACCGACATCACCTTCACCCTGCCCAAGCTGGACGCCGCGCGCGCGGTCGAACTGCTCACCAAGCGCCAGGGCGATATCGGCTTCTCCCAGGTCGTCTTCGACGATCACGTCGGCAAGGTGTCCCTGGTCGGCGCGGGCATGAAGTCGCACCCGGGCGTGACCGCCACCTTCTGCGAATCCCTCGCCGAGGCCGGCATCAATATCGATCTCATCTCCACCTCCGAGATCCGCATCTCGGTCCTGGTCCGCGACACCGACCTGGACGAGGCGGTCAAGGTCCTGCACGCGGCGTTCGATCTCGGTGGCGACGAAGTGGCCGTGGTGCACGGCGGAACGGGGCGATAGACATGGGTGTACGCGTAGGCGTCGTCGGCGCGACCGGACAGGTCGGCGCGGTCATGCGGAAGCTGTTGGAAGAGCGCGACTTCCCGGCCGACGAGGTGCGATTCTTCGCATCCGCGCGCTCGGCCGGTAAGACCCTGCCGTTCCGCGGCAAGGACATCGTCGTCGAGGACACCGAGACCGCCGATCCCACCGGGCTCGACATCGCGCTGTTCTCCGCCGGTGCCACCATGTCCCGCGTGCAGGCCCCGCGCTTCGCGGCGGCCGGCGTCACCGTCATCGACAATTCGTCGGCCTGGCGCAAGGACCCCGAGGTTCCGCTGGTCGTCTCCGAGGTGAACCCGGAAGCCACCCAGAACCTGGTCAAGGGCATCATCGCCAACCCGAACTGCACTACCATGGCCGCCATGCCGGTGCTCAAGGTGCTGCACGACGCGGCCGGGCTCCAGCGCCTGATCGTCTCCAGCTACCAGGCGGTCTCGGGCTCCGGCCTGGCCGGCGTCGAGGAGCTCGCCACCCAGGTGCGCGCGGTCATCGGCGATGCCGAGAAGCTGGTCCACGACGGTTCCGCGGTCGACTTCCCGGCCCCGAACAAGTACGTCGCCCCCATCGCCTTCGACGTGATCCCGCTCGCCGGTTCGCTGGTGGACGACGGCTCCGGCGAGACCGACGAAGATCAGAAGCTGCGCAACGAATCCCGCAAGATCCTGGGCCTGCCCGAGCTGCTGGTCTCCGGCACCTGCGTGCGCGTCCCGGTCTTCACCGGCCACTCGCTCTCCATCAATGCCGAATTCGCCGAACCGATTTCGGTGGAGCGGGCCGAAGAGCTGCTGGCCAAGGCCCCGGGCGTCAAGCTCGTGGACGTCCCCACCCCGCTGGCGGCCGCCGGTATCGACGAGTCCCTCGTCGGCCGCATCCGTCAGGATCCGGGCGTCCCGGACGGCCGCGGTCTGGCGCTGTTCATCTCCGGTGACAACCTCCGGAAGGGCGCGGCGCTCAACACCATTCAGATCGCGGAAGTTCTGCTCCAGAACCGTTGATCTTCGCAGTCGAAAATCGGGCCGTTCGATCCAATGGATTGAACGGCCCGATTTTCATATTTGACCGAGGGTGTTCGGGGGCGAAGCCCCTGAGAGTTACGAGAGTTGTAATTGGTCAATCGACCCAAAGCTCGGCGCAGGGGAGGGGGCGGAGATTTGCCCCGAGTTGTCCATTGATGGTCACTTCGATCGAGTACGGGCGCAAATGCGCCGCCAGCCGCTCCGCAATTGTCCGGTCGGCTCGGTAGTCCAGGATCATGCCGCCCGGAAATCTAAGGCGCACATGCACTTCGGTGGTTTCGGGCGTTGTCGTCATCGAGGCGCTGCCCGATGTGCGGATTGTCCTTTCGGCAGCCGCGCGCAGCGGGTACCTTCGCGTTCCAGACGGGCGGCGATGCTTTGCACCGTCGGGCCGCAATCGGAACCGGAATACTTGGTGGCAGTGACGGTCGCAGCCGCGAACCACATTGCCGCACCGCCGATTCCGGCGCCTAGAAGGAAGAAGAAGAGTTCGCCGGGCATGACCACCTCTTGTCGTCGGTTTGCTTCGACGGGTCCCCTACAAACGTTAAACACAGAAAAATTGCGGTGCAATAAGAAAAATCCATGTTCCATACTGTGCGCCGTAAGCTCGCCTGGTCTGGAATCCTTGTCGACAGATCCCATCGGGAAGGAGAGAAGGGCATGGGAGACATCGGCGAAACAAGCGGGCGGTGACGGCCGGGAAAGCCGATCAGGCAGAAGGAGTTTGACCCGGTGGCCGAAAGTACCCTTGGGGCACGGGTAGCGGAGTTACGCCGGAGACGGGGACTATCGCAGAAAGAGTTGGGCGCGGCAATCAGGCGCTCGGAAAGCTGGGTGTCACAGGTCGAGCGGGACGTCCTACCGGTGGAGCGCCTTTCGGTGCTGCAAAGGTTGGCGGACGTGCTCGGCGTGGCGGTACGAGATCTGCGGCCGGAAGCGGCCGAACCGATGGCCGATCATCGCGGTGACGGACATCGACCGGGCTCGGCCGTCTTCGAGCAGCTGCGTTTGCTGCTCACCGGACATCCCGCTCTCGAGCAACTATTCGGTGACGAGGTCGATCGCGAGTCGGCCGACGTACTACCGGAGCTGCGTGAGCGAGTGGATCTCGCCTGGCAATTGGCAAACGAATCCAGGCTCGTCGAAGTGGGCGGCAGTCTGCTGGAACTGATTCCGGATCTGGAGCATGCGGCGCGCACGTCGTCCAAACGGCCGGAGGCGCTGGCATTGCTGTCGCGCGCCTATCAGGTCGCGGCGACCGCGTTCACGCGGCAGGAGGAAGTCGACGCGGCCTGGGTCGCGGCGGATCGGGCGCTGTGGGCGGCCGAGGAATCCGGGGACCCGCTCAGCGTGGTGGCCGGAACCTACCGCATGGCACAGGCTTTCCTGCGTTTGCAACGACTGGAACAGGCCGGGCAGGCGGCCCGGGTGTCGGCGACGGCACTCGCGCCACAGGTTCGCGACGAGGCGCGCTGCCGTCCGGAAGTGCTGTCGC
Organism: Nocardia inohanensis NBRC 100128; assembly: GCF_001612945.1. Taxonomy (GTDB): domain Bacteria; phylum Actinomycetota; class Actinomycetes; order Mycobacteriales; family Mycobacteriaceae; genus Nocardia; species Nocardia inohanensis. The sequence continues at coordinate 71,168 of NZ_BDBK01000013.1, read as the reverse complement.
TCTACGGTTCCCTCCAGCTCATGCTGGCGGTGATCGCGGCGACGGACGGCAATCGCACGGCGGCGCGCGCGGGCTTGTCCGCGGCGCGGCATGCCGCCGAGCGACTAGGCGAGGGCCGCAATGATTTCGACACCGAATTCGGTCCGACCAGTGTCGCCGTACACGCGGTGGCGGTGGCGGTCGAATTGGGTGATGCCGGAGAGGCACTCGACACCGCCGGAACGGTGGACGCGTCGGTGCTCTCCCCGGAGCGGCAGGCTCGTTTCCTGGTCGACGTGGCTCGCGCGCACGCGCAGCGACGGCAGGCCGGGGAGGCGCTCGATGCCTTGCTCACCGCCGAACGGCTGACCCCCGAACTCGTGCACAACGATCATCGAGCGCGGGAGGTGGTGCGTGATCTGTTGCAGTTCGCGGGCCGCAGACCCGCGGACGAGCTGCGGGACCTGGCGGGTCGCGCGGCCGTGACACCCTGATCCGGGTCCGCCCGCGGTCAGGTGCGGCGGGCGGATCCCGGAGGTCAGCGGATACCCGGCGTGCGTGGATCCGGGCCGACGCATGCCACCAGCACGCAGCCCGGCGGCGCGTCGGTGAACGGTGCGGCCAGCCGAAGGTCCAAGCAGGACAGCACCGTACAGCCCGGGTAGGCTGCCGGGCCGATGCCGAAGACCGCCAGCGCGAGGTCGGTGCTGTAGTACTTGCTCGCGTCGAAGCTCAGCGCGGGTTCCACGAACTGGCCCGGATCGGGCATCGGGCGGTCGTGGAAGGCATCCATGAGCAGCCGGAAGAACTGATAGGCCGGTTCCACCCCGTATTGCAGAATCCCGGTGACGCCCTTGCCGGTGTGCACGCCGTACACCCCGGTCCACATAACCATCAGGTCCAGGCTGGGAATGACGTACACGTTCTGCTGGCCGAGGCCCGACATGGCGAAGACGTCGGCGGGCAGATAGTCGGGGTTCTCGGCGCAATCCGGTCCGAGCCAGAACAGGTAGCCGTAGCAGCTGTTGTGCTCGGACGCGGTGGTGGCGCGGCGCAGATAGCCGGCCGACACCACCTGCTCCTCGCCCCAGCGGCCGTTGTTCGCGACCAGCATGCCCAGCCGGGACAGGTCGTCGGGCGGGATCGTCAGATGCGCGTAGCCGTAGGTGTGCCCGGATCGGTCCCGGGCCCAGTAGTAGTCGCCGCGCTGAATGCCTATGCGATCGAACAACTCTCGTTGCGCGAACTGCTGTAGCGGTTCGCCGACGGCCAGTTCGATGACATAGGAGAGCAGGTCCACATTGCGCTGGCTGTACTGGAATGCCGTGCCGGGCGGGTCGTCGAACGGGACGCCCAGCGCCTGCACCGCGCTGAACGGGTCGACCGGGATCACGCCGGTGATGCCCTCGGTCAGCACGCCGACGCGCAGCCCGGAGGATTCGGTGAGCAGGTTCTCCACGGTGATCGAGCGGTGTTCGGGATCGCCGAGGCCCGCCGGCAGATAGGTGTCGATGGGCGCGCCGAGATCGAGCAGCCCACGGTCCCAGGCGATTCCGGCGACCAGCGAGACGATGCTCTTGGTGACGCTCCAGACGTTCCAGGGCGTCGTCCCGGTCTCGGCATTCGTCGGGCCCTCGCCGATCAAGCAGTTGTGCCGGAAGACCTGTACGTTCAAGCGATTTCGGCTCGCGGCGAAATTCAATGCGCCGGCCAGCCGCTCGGAGTCGAGCCCGGTCTGCTCCGGTGCGGCCCGCTCGAATTGCCGGCCCGTCGGCTCGGAGCACCGAAATTCCGACGCCGCCGCGAAGCCGCCGCCGAAGATCACGCTGCCCATGGCCAATGCCACCGCTAACGCGCCAGCCAACCCCCTGCGCTTGCGCAACATGTGTTTCAGGCTAACGGTCGGGCCCGTTGAGCAGCGGTTGAACACGTGATCAGCACCCGGTGAAAAACCCTCCGGGATAAGCAGAAAGCCGCCAGGCGGGGGGAGTCCTGGCGGCATTCGCTCGCAGCGTGGCTGCGAAGTGAGCGCCGACGCCCAACAAGCGCCTCTCGGCGAGTGGTCGTTCGAAACGACAGATGGGGTGCGGCCCGGGGCTGTTCCGACGCCGGCAATGTGTCTCAACGGCGACCCCACCGGATGTATTCCGGCCGGGTGACTGTGATGTGCGCGACGGTGTGACGGAATCTCGGGTGTGCCCTGTCGCTCGAACCGTTTAGCATTCGCGACGACAGTGTGTATGACCTGATAGGGGAGCTTTGACCGACGATCCGGCGATCACCGAACTGCTGGCGGTCCTCGACCGCAATCCGGAACTGCTACCGCTGCGCGTGAGCGTGATCGAACTGCTGCTGGCCCGGGGACGTCACACCGAGGCCCTCTCCCACTGCGCGACCGCCCTCGCTCAGGACCCGCACCACGCTCAGGCCACCGCCTTGCTCGCGCGCTGCACCGCGGCGTTGACGGGCGCGGCCGTCCCCGCACCCGGCCGGACCGAATCGGGCGACCCGGCTTCCCCCGGTCCGGACACCCCCGGTCCGAATACCGCCGAGCCGGATACGACCGCGAGCGAGCGCGCCGAGCACGGCTCGGGCTACGACTGGGACAAGGCCGAGGAGCAGGTCGGCGACATCATCGAGCCGTCGTTCGTGAACGAGCAGCCGGTGCTCTACGCCGAAGGCGATGTCGGCCTGTTCGAACGCCCCAAGCTCACCCTCGCCGATGTCGGCGGCATGGACGCGGTGAAGCGGCAGCTGGACCTGTCGCTGCTCGGCCCGATCCGGAATCCGGAGCTGGCCAAGGCTTTCGGGACGAGCGCGCGCGGCGGCCTGCTGCTGTACGGCCCGCCCGGTTGCGGCAAGACCTTCCTCGCTGCGGCGGTCGCGGGCGAGCTGGGCGCGAACTTCTACGCCATCGATATCGCCGACATTCTGGATCTGTATGTGGGCCGCAGCGAGAAGAACCTCCAGCAGGTCTTCCAGACCGCCCGGCGCAAGGCCCCGTGCGTGCTGTTCTTCGACGAGATCGATGCGCTCGGCCACAAGCGCAGCCAGCTCTCGAACTCCTCCAGCATGCGCACCACGGTGAATCAGCTGCTCACCGAGATGGATTCGATGACCAGCGACAACGAGGGCGTGTACGTCATCGGCGCCACCAACCACCCGTGGGATGTGGATGTCGCGCTGCGCCGCCCGGGCCGCTTCGATCACATGATCCTGGTGACGTTGCCGGACACCGAGGCCCGCGTCTCGATCCTGCGGCATCATCTGCGTGATCGCCCGGTCGCCGGAATCGACCTGCACGCCTTGGCCGTCCGCACCGATGGCCTCTCCGGCGCGGACTTGGCGCACGTCTGCAAATCCGCCACCCAGTTCGCCATGGCCGATTCGATCCGCTCCGGCACTGTCCGCCCTGTCCGGATGGCCGATATGCAGCAGGCCCTGACCCAGATCCGCCCGAGTACCGGCGCCTGGTTCGAATCGGCCCGCAATGTGGTCGAATTCGCGAACAACGACGGCACCTACGACGAGCTGGCCGCCTATATGAAACAGCGGAACATGCGCTAGACGGCGGGAATTCGAGAAATGAGCGCACAGCTCGACAAGGCGCGCACGCTGGCCGAGCTGGGCCGGCTGGAGTCCGCCCGGGACGTCCTGTCCGAAGCCCTGGCCGCCGAACCCGACAATGCCGACCTGCTGGCGGAGCTGGCCAACACCCACCTCCGCCTCAGCGACTACCAGCAGGCCCTGGACGTGAGCGCCTCCGCACTGCGGCACGCACCCGACTACACCTACGCGTGGCGGGTGCGCGCCCTGGCCGAACTTCAGCTGGCCCGCGCCGAGGGCAATACCGCGAGCGGCCGCAAGCATCGAGCCGCGGCGATAGCGGCCGCCCGCCGGGCCGTGGAGCTGGAACCGAAATACGCCGACAATCACCGCGTTCTCGGTGCCACACAACGCGATACGGAGCCGAAGGCGGCGCTGTCGGCCACCGACCGCGCCCTGGAACTGGACCCCGACGACATCTCGGTCCACCTGCTGCGCGGCATGATCCTGCGCGAGAACCTGCTCGCCCCGGACCGCGCCGAAGCCGCCTTCCGGCGCGTCCTGGAGCTCGACCCCGAACGCGTCGACGCCCTCTACCATCTGGCCCTGGTCCAATGGGATCGCGGCAATCACGCGCTGGCGGAGCGGGAATTGCGCCGCGTCGCCCAACTGGACCCGGTGGGATACGCCGACGCGGTCCGCGGCCACCTCGTCAAACTCGCCGCGGCCGCCCGCCGCGGCCCGAAGGAAAAGTCTTCCGGCGGTTCACGTTTCGGCCGCTGGGCGGCGCTCGTCGCCATCGGTCTGGTGATCCGCGTCGTGATCGCGGCCCTCGGCGACGACTCGTCCGCCACCCACGAGCGCTACACGCCCCCACCCACCCTCCCGACCGGCTACTACCAGCGCCCCAGCTTCCCGGTGCTCCCGAGCCTCCCGAACCTGGACCGCTTCCCGAACTTCCCCTCGAACATCCCCCGCCCGCAGGGCCGGCAAACCCAGCCCGTGGCCCCCACCACGCCCCGCGTCACCGTGCCGGCCGGCGTCAACCCCTTCCAGTGAGGAGCAGACCGCGCCGGATGGCCGAGTCGCCGTCGCCGCTGGCGGCTGACGTGCGAAAATAGGTTTTCTGGAACTATTCCAGAACGTTTTCTTGACTAATTCCAGAAAAGGGAGCAGGGTGGTTGGCATGCACTCCGGATACGACGCACGGGAGCAGTTGCGGGCCGTTGGCCTGCGGGTGACCGCTCCCCGGGTCGCGGTTTTGGATGCGGTGGCGCAGGCCCCGCATTCGGATGCCGATGGGGTGGCTGTGAAGGTGCGGGAGACGCTCGGGTCGGTTTCCACGCAAGCCGTCTACGACGTGTTGAAGGCTTGCGTGGGAGCCGGGCTGCTGCGGCGGATCGAGCCGGCGGGTTCGCCGGCGCTGTACGAGTCCCGCACCGGGGACAACCATCACCATCTGGTGTGCAGGAGCTGCGGGACGGTCGTGGATATCGACTGTGCCGTCGGCGCCGCGCCCTGCCTGGAACCCGATCGGTCCCACGGTTTCGTGATCGACGAGGCCGAAGTCGTGTTCTGGGGGCGTTGCCCACGTTGCCAACTCACCTCAGGAGGCTCCGCATGACGACTTCCGGCCGGACCAAGCCGACCACCACCAATACCGGTATCCCGGTGCCCAGCGATGACGAGTCGCTGACCGCCGGCGCGCAGGGCCCGATCCTGCTGCACGACCACTACCTGATCGAGAAGCTGGCGCAGTTCAACCGCGAGCGGGTACCGGAGCGCATCGTGCACGCCAAGGGCGCGGGCGCTTTCGGCGAGCTCGTCGTCACCGGCGATGTCAGCGCCTACACCAAGGCGAAGCTGTTCCAGCCGGGTGCGCGCACCGAATCGCTGGTGCGTTTCTCCACCGTCGCCGGTGAGCAGGGCAGCCCCGACACCTGGCGCGATCCGCGCGGTTTCGCGGTGAAGTTCTACACCACCGACGGCAACTACGACATCGTCGGCAACAACACCCCCGTCTTCTTCATCAAGGACCCGATCAAGTTCCCCGACTTCATCCGGTCCCAGAAGCGCCTGCCCGGCAACGGACTTCGCGATCACAATATGCAGTGGGACTTCTGGACCCTGCGCCCGGAGACCGCGCACCAGGTCACCTGGCTGATGGGCGACCGCGGCATCCCGAAGACCTACCGCCACATGGACGGTTTCGGCTCGCACACCTACCAGTGGGTCAATGCCGCCGGCGAGCGCTTCTGGGTGAAGTACCACTTCAAGACCGATCAGGGCGTCGAGTTCCTGACCCAGGCCGAGGCCGACGAGCTCGCGGGCAAGGACGCCGACGCGCACCGCCGCGACCTGTACGAGGCCATCGAGCGCGGCGACTTCCCGAGCTGGACCCTCAAGGTCCAGGTCATGCCGGTCGCCGAGGCCGAGGGCTACCGTTTCAACCCGTTCGATCTGACCAAGGTCTGGTCGCAGCAGGACTACCCGCTGATCGAGGTCGGCCGCTGGACGCTGAACCGCAACCCGGGCAACTTCCACGTCGAGATCGAGCAGGCCGCTTTCGAACCGTCGAATCTGGTTCCGGGCATCGGCTTCTCGCCCGACAAGATGCTGCTGGGCCGCGTCTTCGCCTACGCCGACGCGCACCGCTACCGCATCGGCACCAATTACGCGCAGCTGCCGCCGAACCGCGCCAAGGCCGCCGAGGTGAACTCCTACTCCAAGGAGGGGCCGATGCGCTACGACTACAACCCGGCGGATGTGCCGGTGTACGCACCGAATTCGTTCGGCGGACCGCACGCCGATCCGGAGCGCGCCGGTGACGAGGGGCTGTGGGAGTTCGATCCCACCATGCTCCGCGCGGGCTACATCCAGCACGCCGAGGACGGCGACTTCACCCAGGCGGGCACCCTGGTTCGTGAGGTGCTCGACGACGGCGAGCGGGATCGATTGGTGGGCAACGTGGTCGGCCACGTGCTCGGCGGCGTGCAGGAGCCGGTACTGAGCCGCGTCTTCGAATACTGGAAGAGCGTCGACACCGAGCTGGGCAAGCGCATCGAAGAGGGCGTTCGCAGCGGCCTCGCCGGATAAGCCTGCCTCACTTCAGAAGAGCGTCGGTGAGCCGCTCGGCCGTTTCCCGGTCGAGCGGCTCATTGGCGAGTAGGAAGCGATACCAGAACAGCCCGTAGAACTGATCGATGATCAGCGCCAGATCCGTATCGCCGGACAGCTCGCCGCGTTCTTGCCCACGAATCAGTATGCCGCGCACCGCATCACGCCGTTGCGCGGTGAAAGTCTTCACCAGATCCGCCAATTGCGGATCAGCGGCCGCCTCACGCACGAGTGTCCGCAGCGTCGAGGCGGTCGTTTTGTGCTGTGCCCCAGCGAAAGTCGACCCGATGATGCCCAGTAGATCACCCCTCAGGGAACCGGTATCGGGCGTGGGCACCTCCTCGGTCGCCAGATCGGTCAAGGCATCGAGCAGCACCGCCCCCTTCGACGGCCACCACCGATAGACGGTCTGCTTTCCGACCCCCGCCGTCCGCGCGATGGTATCGATGGTGATCGGCGCGCCCTCGGATTCCGCCAGCAACTGCCGCGCCGCATCCAGAATCGCCTGATGCGCCGCCTCGTTGCGCTTGCGCCCGGTGTGCGCCCGCTCCGTATTCGACTCTCCACCTGCGGCTTTCACAGCCTGCCCCTTCCCTGTGACCCAACTCACGGCTTTGTCGAGACTAAAAGTCTCGGTAACACTGTTGTCGAGACTATCGGTCTCGTAACAATAGACGGGACATCGCAGAGGAAGGCAGTTCGCAATGACCACAACACAGCGCGTCGTAGTCATGGGTGGCAGTTCCGGCATCGGCGAGGCGGCCGCCGCCATGTTCGCCGCCGACGGCGCGGAGGTCATCATCACCGGCCGCACCCAGGACAAACTGGATGCGGCCCGTGCCCGGATCGAGGGCAAGGTCACCGCCTACCGCGTCGACGCCACCGACCCGGCCGCCATCGCCGAATTCTTCGAGCACACCGGGCAATTCGATCATCTGGTGATCTCGGTCAGCGGCTCCTCCGGCGCGGGCGGCTTCGCCGACCTGGACCTGGACGCCCTGATCGCCGGTTTCGACGGCAAGTTCTGGCCGCAGGTCCGCATCCTCAAAGCCGCACTCCCGCACCTGAATCCACAGGGCTCGGTCACCCTGGTGACCGCCGCCTCCGCCCGCGCCGCCTTCGCGGGCAGCGCCGGTCTGGCCGCCATCAACGGCGCACTCGAATCCATGGTCCCCCCGCTGGCCGTCGAACTCGCCCCGCTGCGCGTCAACGCCGTCTCACCCGGCCTGGTCGACACCCCTTGGTGGGACCGGGTTCCCGAGGCGCAGCGCCGCGAGCTCTTCGACGGCATCTCCGCCGCCACCCCGGCCGGTCGCCCCGGCCGCCCGGAGGAGATCGCCCGCGCCATCCACCTGCTGGCGAACAACGCCTTCATCACCGGTCACGTCCTGGAGGTCACCGGCGGTGCGACCCTGGCCACCGGGCGCTGAGAACCGTTCTCTCAGTAAGTTGATGGGCATGCCCGACCCGCTCGCCGAAACCGCCCCACCCCGCCGCGCCACCTGGTTCGAACTCTTCGGCGACCTGGTTTTCGTTGCGGCGGTAGGCCAGATCACGCACCGGGTCGGTGCGCACCCCGATGCCGGGTCGGTCGCGGCGGCGTCGGGGCTGTTCGTCCCGCTGTGGTGGGCGTGGGTGCTCTACGCCGTGCACGCCAATCGCGCCGATCGCGACAACACCGCGCACCGCCTGCTCACCACCTTCGGCCTGACGGGCGTGGTCGGCATGGCGGTGTTCGCCGGCGCGGTCGGCCACGACACCGGTATGGACGCCGGTTTCGTGCTCTCCTACCTGGTCGCCCGCGCGGGTGTGGCCGCGCTCTACGGCTGGGATGCCCGGCGAAATCCCGTGCTGCGCCCGGTGTTCGGAGTCTTCGCGGCGGTCTCCGCGCTGACCGCCGTGGGCTGGCTCGGCGGCCTGCTGCTGGACACGCCGTGGCGATACGTCGCCTGGGGTGTGGCCATGGCGGTGGAGCTGCTGCTGCCGCTGCTCGCCGGGCGTCGCCTGGCGCGGGTCCGGCAGGACGCCGAGCATCTGCGAGAACGCTTCGGGCTCTTCACGATCATCGTCCTCGGCGAGGCGGTGCTCGGTTTCACCAATGGCCTGGTGGCCGCGCGCACCGCGGGCTGGGCGGTGGTGACGGGCCTGGCGGCATTCGCGCTCACCGCCGGCCTGTGGGGTGGTTGTACTTCAATGCCAGTAGCACCCGCGCGGGCGCGCACACCGAACTCGCGCACAGCGGAAAACTGCTGAACATCTACGTATTCGGCCATCTGCCGGTGCAGTTGGGCCTGGCGCTGACCGGCGCTTCGATGAGCATCGCGGTGGCGGGCGGCGGCACGCATCTGAACGCGACCTCCGCCGCGTGCATCATCGGCGGCGTCGCGGTCGCCCTGCTGGCGCTCGGCACGATGCGGGCGGCCTTCACCGGAATCGGCGAAGCGGTCGTGCTCATTCGATTCGCCACCGCCGCACTGGTTCTCGCGCTGCTGCCGGTGGCGGTGCACGTGCCGGTCGCGGTGCTGCTGACGGCGCTGGCCGCGCTGCTGGCCATCTCGATCATGGTCGAGGCCCCGGCGCATCGCCGCCGAATGCGCGCCGTCACAACCTGATTCGACGCTCGGTCGCGACCGGTCAGGATCGCTGCGTCGCGAGCCCGTCCAGGATGAGCCCGATCTCCTGCTCGAAGACATTGTCGCGGGCGGTGGCCGAGTCGATATCGAGGTAGGCCAGGTACCGCTTGTGCAGTCGCGGATAGGGTTTGGACATCTCCACCGAGACGCCCATGATCTGTTCCATCCACTGCTGCTCGGTGAGCCCGCTGCGCGCGACAGTGGTGAGCATGGCGGCCTCGGTGCTGCTGGAGCCGAGCAGGTAGGCGATGATCGCGTTCGAGGCGCGGTCGGCGGCGTCGTCGCCGAAGCCCGCCGCCTCCAGTACCCCGAGCATGGCCTCGGACAGGCGCATCACGTTCGGGCCGAGATAGATGAGCCCGGCGGTGCTCAGTACGACCGAGACCCAGCGATGCCCGAGCAGGGTGGCGCGCACGCTGCGCGCGATGCCGGTCAGATCCTCGCGCCAGGTCTCGCCGGTGAACTCGGCAGGCAGCCGGATCTCCCCGAACACCTGGTCCACCACGAGCTCGAGCAGCTCCTCGCGATTCGCCACGTGGGTGTAGAGCGAGGTGGCCCCGGCATTGAGCCGGGTGCCGAGCCGCCGCATGCTCAGCGCCTCGTACCCCTCGCTGTCCAGTAGTGCGATCGCCTCGCTGACGATCTGCTCCCGGCTCAGCGTGGGGGAGTCGCGCCGCTGTCGCTGCGGTCGCGCCCATACCGTGGCGAACTGCTCGGCTTTGGCTGCCATGGCCATTCCTCCTTCGTCTGGATCAGCATAACCGCTGCTAGAACGCTGTTCGATCGCACGTACACCATTCCCAATTGCGAACACTGTACGTAGACCGTACAGTGTTCGACAACGCCGCACAGTGTACGGCGAAGCTTTCGAAGGGGACTGGGAAATGACCGCGAACGAACTATCCGAGGCGATGGATTCGCCTGTGGCCGAGCGCAATCCGAGGCGCTGGCTGATCCTGGTGGTGCTCTGCCTGAGCTCACTGGTGCTGGTGATCGACAATATGGTGCTGAACGTGGCCATCCCGCAGGTCGCCACCGACCTCGGCGCCACCGGCCGCGATATCCAGTGGGTGATCGACTCCTACATCCTGGTCTTCGCCGGCCTGCTGCTCACCTCGGGCAGCCTCTCGGACCGCTTCGGCCGCCGGCTGGTGATGGTCGTCGGCCTGGTGCTCTTCGGCGCGGCCTCGCTGCTGGCCGCGTACGCCACCAGCCCGGAGACCCTGATCGCCGGCCGCGTGATCATGGGCATCGGCGGTGCGCTCATCATGCCGAGCACGCTCTCCATCCTGATCACCGTCTTCGACGAGCAGGAACGGCCGAAGGCGATCGCCGCCTGGAGCGCGGTGGCCATGATCGGCATGGTCGGCGGCCCGATCGCGGGCGGCCTGCTGCTGAACCACTTCTGGTGGGGCTCGGTGTTCGTGCTCAACGTGCCGATCGCGGTCGTCGCGGTCGTCGCCGCCCTGGCGCTCATGCCGGAGTCCAAGGGCCCGGCCAAGAAGACCGACCTGCCGGGCATGACGCTCTCCATCATCGGCACCACCGCCCTGGTGTGGACCATTATCGAATTCCCCGCCAAGGGCATCGAGGGGGTCTGGCTGTCGCTGGTGCTCTCGGCTATTGCCCTGACCGCCTTCGTGATTCGCGAGATCAAGACCGAACACCCGATGGTTCCGCTCCAGCTGTTCCGCAATCGCGTCTTCACCGGTTCCAGCTTCTCCCTGGTGCTGGTCACCTTCGCCAACGCCGGTCTGATGCTGGTCCTGACCCAGTACCTGCAATACGTGCTCGGCTACTCGCCGGTCAAGACCGCGGTGGCCTTCACCCCGATGGCCTTCGCCGCGCTGGTGGCCCAGGGCGTCGGTGCGAGCCTGGTGCAGAAGCTCGGCGTCCGCCCGATGGTGCTGTCGGGTCTGCTGATCCTGGCCGCCGGCTCCGGTGTGCTGGCCCTGCTGACCACCGACTCCGCCTTCTGGCTGCCGGCCGTGGCGATGGCGCTGGTCGGCGTCGGTGCGGGCCTGGCCATGCCGGCGGCCATCGGGGCCCTGATGGGTGCGGTCCCGCCGGAGCAGGCCGGTGTCGGCTCGGCGCTGAACGACACCATTCAGCAGACCGGCGGCGCGCTGGGCGTGGCGGTGCTGGGCGCGATCTTGGCCGGTACCTACACCGACGCCCTGCCCGCCTCGGCTCCGGAAGCCGCCCGGGACGGCATCGGCGCGGCCCTGGCCGGCGGTGACAGCGCGCTGATCACGGCGGCCCGTGCGGCCTTCACCGACGCCATGTCGCTGACCTTCATCGCCGGCGGTATCGCCACCCTGGCCGCCGCGGTGCTCGCCTGCTTCCTGATGAAGGGCGCGAAAGCCGCGACCGGCGAGGGACTTCCGGCGGAAGCGGCCGCGGAACTGGCCGACGTGCACTGATCCGCGAATACCGAGAGCCGCCCCCGGTGCCATTGCCGGGGGCGGCTCTCGCGTTTGATGGTCCGCCGATCACGCGAAGACCGGCGGACCGGAGCGGTGCGGGCGGGGCTAGCCCAGCAACTGCTCGATTCGGGTGGTACAGAAGCCGGTGATGTTCATCTCCGGCGGCAATTGCACGCGATTGGCCATGCGCAGCAACGGGACCGACAGCAGCACCGCGGCGAGGATCTCGTTGTACTTCAGATTGCGCACCGGCATCCCGGTCCGCTTTTCGTAGTACGCGATGGTCTCCTCGCGGGAGGGCGTACCGGGTAGCGGTTCGTGACCCTCGAAAACGCTGCTGGCCCAATCCAGGAAGAGCAGCCAGCCCAGATCGGCCTCGTGATCGCCGAGGTAGGCGATCTCCCAGTCCAGCACGCCGCTGACCCGGAAGTCCTTGTCGTACAGGATGTTCGACATGCGTGCGTCACCCCAGCAGAGGGTGAGGTGTTCGGGCCGGTAGGCGTGCGCGCGCAGGTACGCGATGGCCCGGCGGTAGGTTTCGGGCTGCTCCCCGCCGGTAGCCCAGGTCAGTGCCGAGTCCAGATAGTTGACCAGCTGCTCGACCGGCCCGTCCCCCGGATGATGCGAGAGCCCGAGGAAGTCGAGACGCAGCTCCCGCCAATCCAATCGGTGGATATCGGCGATGGTGTCGATGCACCCCCACCACATGCGCTCGCGCTGCTCCGGCGTGGCCTCGAAGTAGTTTCCGGCCGCGTGATACGACGGATAGTCGCTCGGCGCTTCACCTTCCAGCCGGCTCATCACGAAATACGGCGTGCTGAGCGCGGTTTCGTCGCGCTCGATCCACGCCACCTGCGGCACCGGGATATCGGTTGCGGCCAGCCGCTGCATGACCAGTACCTGGCGCAGCAGGTCGTAGTCGGGGAAGAGCGACATCTCCGGCGGCCGCCGCATGACCAGTGGCAACCGGCCGTAGTCGTCCTCGACCTCGAAAAGATAGGTCTCGGTGGCGAATCCGCGGGTGGTGCGGGCGAAGTCGACGATGCGCGCCTGCCCGGAGCCGGGCAGCCGTTCCCGCAGCTGTGGTTCGAGCGCGGCCCCGAGCTGCTCGGGAGCGATACGGACGGTGGACAACTCAGTACCCCTGGTAGCCATACCGGGCATTGCGGCCCAGGAACACCATCTCGACCAGGCCGTACCCGACCTTGCCCGCGGATTCGATGCGGCAGAAGGTCTCGCTCAGCATGCTGGCCTGTTTCAGATCCGCCACGTCGGTGAGGTCGGCGACGAAGTGATCCATCCACTGCTCGCCGCGCCACATGCCGGAGCCGTAACCGCGGTAGTTGTCGTAGCCGGCGATCCCCGGCCAGAAGTCCGACACCGGGGTGATGGTGAATTCGCGATTGCTGCCGTCGGCGGCGAGCACCGTGAAGCTGCCGCCGCTGACGATGCGGAAGTCGTCCCGGAAGGTCAGGTTGTGCTCGGCGTTGATCACCGGCACCACCTGCTTGCCGGAGTCCAGCTTGGGCAGCACATTGCCTTCGAAGTGCCAGCGCTGCCCGTCGGCGGTCTCGCGCTGCGCGAAATGCACCAGCTCGTCGTCGAATTGGAAGATGCCCATGTAGTAGAGGACGCCGTCGGGAATCTCGCTGGGCTGCAAGTGGTCTCCCTCGCCCAAACTGCCGCCGCCACCGCCGTGCCGGGTGCCCCAGGAGTGGTCGCGCCCGAACCACCAGGTGTCGGGATTGATGTCGTAGCGCACGCCATCGGCCTCCAGCCAGCCGGAGATGCGGCCGTTCTGGTAGTACCGGCGGGCGTCCTCACGGACCCGGCCGCGGGTGCGGAAGAACGCGGGTTCCTGTTCGTAGGCCGGGAATTCGCCTTCGAACTCGAGTTGCAGCTTGATGCCGGACTCGTTGTCGTCGAGGGTGGCGCGCACCTTGCGCAGCGGTTCGATGACCTCGTACCGGTACGGCCCGACCTGCCAGGAGCCCAAACCGTCGTAGCGCCCGCCGATTTCGCGGGACATCCGCACCACGTGGGCGGTCTTGCCGCCGACGGTGATCATGGCGTACGCGTCGGTGACATTGCGATTGGGGTAGCGGGCCATGCCGGTCATGACGCTCACCGTGCCGGTGGTGTCGAACCCGTACATGACGATGCGCTCGGTCCAGCGCAGGTCGCTCTGCTGCACGTGATCGAACGTGGTGGGCAGCTGGTGGCAGAGGAGTTCGTCCTGGGGCGTCAACATCGACTGGACCTCTCTAAAGGTGTGGCGCAGGCCACTGTGAATTAGAATACGGGCCGTAGCGTATTCCAAATCTGGCGAAGTTGTAACCTGTTCCAGGAAAAAACTTCCGGCGACCCGAAGGAGAGATCCGTGACCGCATCCGTGGGGAATCGGCCCGGCCCGGGTCGCCCCCGAGACCCGCAGCTCGACGCCCAGGTGCTGGCCGCCACGCAGGAACTGCTGGTCAGCGATGGCTATCAGGCCACCACCATTGCCGCGGTGGCGCGCCGGGCCGGAGTGGTCACCACCTCCATCTACCGGCGCTGGCCTGGGAAGCGGGCCCTGGTGGAGGACGCCATCTTCGCCCTCGAGAACGCCAACAATCCGATTCCCAGTGGCGATCTGGCGGCCGATCTACTGGCCTGGACCCGGCTGTTCCTGTCCGCCGCCGCGCATCCGGCGGCCCGCTCGGCCATTCCGGGCCTGCTCTCGGAGTATCACGACGACCAGGAGAGCTACCGCCGGCTGCTGGACCGCGGTGAACGCCCCACCATCGAGGCATTGCGGGAGCTACTCGCGGGCGCTGCGGCGGCCGGTCAGGCGGCCCCGGACTGCGATGTCGAAGCGGTCTTCGAGTTCCTGCGCGGTGCGACCCTGCTGCGCGCGCTCACCCACGGCACCGAGAGCGAAGACGAGTTCTGCCGCCGGATCGCGGACGCCCTGGTGGCCGTCGCGCAGCGCGGTGGGGTCGAACGGCAAGCTCAGAGCAGGCCCCACCAGTAGAACAGGCAAGCCAGCACGAAGACGACCACCGTTTCCATCGTTGAACTCCCAATCTCCGTGGCGCACTTACTGTCCATGATGCGCCGCCGGACGGGACCGCGGCCAGGATATGACGGTGCAAGATCGGTAACGAATGGCCTGCCGCCCCCTTCGCGGCAGGCCATTCGCGCCCGTGGAAACCGGTCGGCTTCGGTGTGGGATCCGACCCGACACCCCTCGTTGGACGGGCCGGACCTTGACCTTGCGCCTTCCGGTGTTGAGACAAACAATGCTTCGCGGGCCTTGGTGTGGCCTTAACAAGATCTTGCAAACCTGAAACATGCTGGTGGTGGGCTGTTTTCGTGATCTCGCCCGACGGTGGATGCGAATTGTCCACGGTGGTTAGCACATCCGTGCCGCGGCCGGTCTTTCGGCTCCGGCGCCCCCGGCGGCCTGCCTCTCGGGGCGGCATAGCCGTCGGATCGCGAATCAACTGCCGTCGGATAGCGAATCGGCGAGGTTTCACTCGCGGCGAGCGGCTGGAAGCGAGCGTGCGTTTTCTCGCATTAATCCCATTTGTCTAGCATATCCGCAGGTAGAACCAGCTAAATTCGGCCATTTCGGCGTGGCTGCCGGGCTGTTTCGCGCACCGCCCTCTTCTATGTCTGCTGTCAGGTTGCTGAACTCCCTAGGAGGAGCATGTGAAGGTGTGGCGATCCCGCTGTCGCGCGGTGATGCTGCCGACCCTCGCGGGTGTGATCGCGGTGGCCGGCCCGGTGCCCGCGGTGGCCGATTTTCCCGCGGACAACCCGCTGATCATCGATGTCAGCACCGCGCCGGACGGGCTGTGCAACGGCGCACTGCGCGGCACCACCGCCGTCTACGTCCCGTCCGCGCAACCCGGACAGGCGGATGTGGAATGGCGAATCCTGGCCGGGGAGCAGCCGATTCGCACCGGCATCACCGCGATCACCAATGACGTGGTGACGGTCGGATTCGATATCCGCCGCGATGAGCTGCCCCCGGACGGCCGACTACGGGTGGACGCCCGCACCCGAGTTCCCGGCGGCCAGGCCGGGACCTACGGCAAGCCCTGGAATTTCCGCGTCACCCGCGAGTGCGGCCCGCTGCACGTGGCCTCGATCGGCGATTCGGTGCTGTGGGGGCAGGGCCTGGACCTGGAACGCAAATTCGCGCACCTGACCGCCGAGGCGCTGGGCGCCGAAACCGGAAGGGCCGTGCAGGTTCACGACTATTCGCGATCCGGCGCGCTGCTCGATACGCCCACCGACGGCACGCAGTGCGGTGCCGAATCCGCCGAAGCGAGCCCCGACGTCTTCTGCCAACTCCACCAGGCCGCCGAAGAGGCCGCCGAGCACGACTACCGCTTCGATGTGGTGCTGCTCGACGGCTGCATGAACGATCTCGATCCGTTCTTCGGCATCCCGGTGGGCGTCACCCCCGGCACCGAGGATCTGACCGCCGCGGTGGAGCGCGAATGTGGCGGCGTCGGAGCGGAATCGACGAATCCCGCGGCGCATGTGCCGTACTTCAGCGGGGCCACCCTCGGCTACGGCGGACGCGGCATGCGCGATGCCATCGAACTCGCGCACGCGCTGCCGGGCAGCCCGAAGGTGGTGGTGGCCGACTACTTCCACGACGGCGACACCGAGACCCCGGCGGGCTTGCGGGAGCGCTGGTCCGAATTCGTGCGCGCCTCCGCGGAGGTGTTCCGGCGGGCGGCCGCCGACGCCAATGCCGCTGCCGCCGAACCCTTCGCGGTCGCGGCCGACGGATTGTTCACCGAGGACACCGGCGGGCTCGGCGCGACGCGGAAGCCGGCGCTCAATCCGCTCGGCGACGAATCCTTCGCGCTGCGCCTGCTCGCCTGCCCGCCGCTGGGCGATCTCCCACCGCAATGCCGCAGGTCCGCCATCGCCAATCTCAGCCTGGCCGATGCCCGGCCCTATGCCGACGCCTTCCTGCTCAATCCCCGTCTGCGCGAATGGTTCGGCGGCGGTGGACCTTCCGGGTCCGGCTTCACCGTCTCCCACACCAAGGCGGTGCGGGGGGCAGCGGTGAGTTTCGATGCCGCCCCCGCCGGAGCGGCCATCCTCCAGTACGACTGGTACTTCGGCGACGGCGAACATGCCAGCACGCGGACCGCGACGGTCTCGCATGCCTATACCGCCGGCGGGCCCAACCTGCCCCGCCTGGTGGTCACCGATATGACCGGGAACCGCAGCCTCTACGAGCTGGAGAACCCGATCATGATCGATTGAGACCGGCGGACAGTTCGGCGACGGCGTGATCACCGGGCGAGTAGCCGGGGAAGTACGCGCACACTCGGGAAGCACTGTCGCCGAACCGTTTCCGGATGATGTCGGCGCACTGGCCGGGAGTTCCGCTCACGGCCAGTGCGTCGACCATCGCATCGTCGATCAATCCGGCCATCTCGCGCCAGCGGCCCTGTTTGGACAGGGTGTTGAGCTCGGGTTGCAGCTCGCCCCAGCCCTCGACGTCGAGCACCGGACGGTAGGAGGGCGTCGAACCGTAGAAGGCGAGCAGGTTCCGCACCGCCCGGCGCGCCTGCTCGATCTCCGCCTCCGAATCACCCATCGCCACAATGGCTTCGACAATGATCTCGAACGGCCGCTCGCCCCGTCCCCTGGCGACCGCGGGCAGGGTTCGTTCCCGGAAGTGGCGCTCGGTATTGAACGGCATCACCAGTAATCCGTCCGCCGTCGCGGCCGCCATCTCGGTCATGCGCGGGCCCAGCGCGCCCACCAGAATCGGCGGCAGCCCATGGGGATTCGGCCCCGGATCGAATTGCGGCGTCATGAGCGTGTGCTGCCAGAACCGCCCCCGGTAGTCGAGCTGGGTGCCGTCCTGCCACGCGCGCAGAATCGCCCGTACCGCCCGCACGGTGTCGCGCATCCGCTCCACCGGCTCGGACCAGGTTGTCCCGTAACGGCGTTCGATATGCGGCCGGATCTGGCTGCCGAGCCCCAGCCGGAAGCGCCCGCCGGACAATCGATGCAGATCGTAGGCGGTGTGCGCGAGATGCATGGGGCTGCGCGGGAAGGCCATCGCCACATTGGTCATGATCGCCGCATCCGGGACGGTGGCCGCCAGCGCCAGCGGCAGGAACACATCGTTGGGGCCCTCGAAGGTGAACACCCCGTCCACCCCGAGCGCGCGCAATTCCGCTGTCCGGGTGGCGGATTCGCCCAGCGGTGCGTTGAGCCAGATATCCAGGGGCAGGGCGGACACGGCATTCCTCCGGAGTCCGGTGTGGAGAGAGCTCCGCCCCGGACCGATAACGGGAGCCGGCCCGGGGCGGTTCGGGTCACCGGTGGTCGTGGCCGGTGACCCGAGGTCTGCGGATCAGATGAACTCCGCGGCCTTCTCGCCGATCAGGTAGCTCGGCGCGTTGGTGTTGCCGCCGGTGATGCTCGGCATGATCGAGGCGTCGGCGACCCGCAGGCCCTCGATGCCCAGCACCTTGAGCGTCGGGTCCACCACGGCGCGCTCGTCCACGCCCATCCGGCAGGTGCCGACCGGGTGGTAGATCGAGTGCACCCGGTTGGGCAGCTCGCGGCGCAGCGCGGTCTCGTCCTGCAACGCGGGCCCGGGGGCCAGCTCCTCGGTCCAGTCGGCGCGAATGCTGCTGTGCGCCATGATCTCCCGGATCATCCGGATGCCCTCGACGAGGAATTCGGTATCGCGGGGATCGCTCAGATAGCCCGGGTCGATGAGCGGCGCGGCGAACGGATCGCCCGAGGCCAGCTTCAGCTCGCCGCGGCTCTTCGGGTAGATGAGGCTCGGGAA
This sequence comes from Nocardia inohanensis NBRC 100128, assembly GCF_001612945.1. GTDB lineage: Bacteria > Actinomycetota > Actinomycetes > Mycobacteriales > Mycobacteriaceae > Nocardia > Nocardia inohanensis. The sequence goes on along the minus strand of NZ_BDBK01000013.1, from coordinate 52,644 downwards.
GATGGTGAAGCCGGGCCGCCGGTCGACCAGGTGCAGCTTGTCCTCATCCTGGTTGGGGATCGGGTAGCTCCACGGCAGGGTGTGGATCTGCATGTCCGGGTAGTCGCCGTCGGCGAACTTGGTCTTGACGAAGCCGCACGCCTCGAAGACCGTGCGGCCCATCCAGGAGCTGCCCGGACGCCGCAGCTCCTGCATGATGCCACTGGCGAAGTGGGTCGGAATGCCGCGGTGGATGGCCTTTTTGGAGATGTAGGTCATCGGCACGAACAGGTGGTCGTGCAGGTTCTGGCCGACCGGCAGATCCGCGACCACGTCGATGCCGTGCTCGCGCAGGTGCGCGGCCGGGCCGATGCCCGAGAGCATGAGGATCTGCGGCGAGCCGATGACGCCGCCGGAGACGATGACCTCTTTGCCCGCGCGCACGATGCGGCGGCTGCCGTTCTTCTCCGCGATCTCGACGCCGGTCGCCCGGCCGTTCTCGATGACGACGCGGGTGACGTGCACGTGGGTCAGCACCTTCAGGCCCGAGTCCGGGCGATCGGTGATGAAGCCGCGCGAGGAGCTGTAGCGCAGGCCGTTCTTCACCGACTGCTGGAAGATCGAGATGCCCTCCTGCGACTTGCCGTTGTAATCCTCGATGATCGGCGCGCCGAGCGTCTCGGACGCCGCGACCATGAACTCCTGGGCGATCGGCGTCAGCTCCTGCTGGCGGGTGACCTCGATGGGACCGCCCACGCCGCGCACGTCGCTGGCGCCGTCCTGCCAGTTCTCCAGCCGCTTGTAGGCGGGCAGGACCTCGTCGTAGCTCCAGCCGGTATTGCCTTCGGCGGCCCAGGAATCGAAGTTGGCGCGGTTGCCGCGCACGTAGAGCATGCCGTTGACCGAGCTGGACCCGCCGAGCACCTTGCCGCGGGTCATCGGGATCCGGCGATCGTTGGCGTGCTTCTGCGGGATGGAGAACTGCTTCCAGGTCACGCGCTTCTTCAGCTGCGGGACCGTGTGCACCATGCTGATCGCGCCCGGCATGGTGACCATGCGGGTGTCGTCCTTGCGCCCGGCCTCCAGCAGGATCACGCTCTCGCCGCGCTCGGCGAGCCGGCCTGCCACGACGGCGCCGGCGCTGCCCGCGCCGATCACGACGTAATCGGCTTCGGTGGCGTCCGCGTAGCGCGGAGAAGCGCTCATTTCAGTACCTCATCCTCGAGTGTGCCTCTGATCACTGTAGAACAAGTTCTAGTCTGCGCACACACTGGACATCATGTCCAGTCACAAGATCAAAGTTCAGGACGTTTGCGGACGCAAATATCCCGCAGTCCGAAGCGATGTGAACGAGTTCTAGAAGCCTGCTATCGGGTAGCTGGCGAGGGGGCTGTCGCGCGGGTGCGGATGGTGTCTGGAAACCTGTCCCGACCGGGGCATCGGCGTGGTTCAATTTCTGTGAAACACGTTCCAATTTCGTGATCATAGCGGCAACCTGCCCGAGGAGGAACAGTGTCTGTTCCGTCGTTTCCGGCCGGATTCGATCTCACCGATCCCACGATCTGGGCCGACCGGGTACCGGTCGAGGAGTTCGCCGCCCTGCGCGCGAACGCCCCGGCATTCTGGATCGCGCAAACACCCGAAACCGCTTTGCCCTTCACCGATTCCGGTTACTGGGCGATTACCCGGTACGAGGATGTCAAGGAGATATCCCGCAGACCGGAAATCTGGTCCTCGCATGTGAAGGGTTCCATCATCCGGCCGCCCGCGGATTCGGCGCCCGAGCAGATGGAGCTCACCTTCGATGCGCTGCTGGTGAATATGGATCCGCCGAAACACACCAAGGTGCGGCGCATCGTCTCCAAGGGCTTCACGCCGCGCGCCATCGAAAACCTGCGGGCCGCATTGACCGAACGCGCGCGGGCGATCGTCGCGGAGGCGAAAGCGAGCGGCGGCGGCGATTTCGTGGAGCAGGTCGCGTGCGAATTACCCTTGCAGGCCATCGCGGAACTGATCGGGGTGCCGCAGCACGATCGGCACAAGCTGTTCTCGTGGTCGAATCAGCTGCTCAACTATGACGATCCGGAGTTCGCCGGGGCGAATATGACCGCCAACGCCGAGCTGCTCGGATACGCCTACACCATGGCCGAGCAGCGCCGGGCGCAGCCGACGGGGGACATCGTCAGCCAGCTGGTGAATGCCGATATCGAGGGGGAGGCCCTGGGTTCCGACGAATTCGGGTTCTTCGTCATCCTGTTGTCGGTGGCGGGCAACGAGACCACGCGCAATGCCATCACGCACGGCATGAAAGCGTTCGTCGACAATCCGGATCAGTGGGAGCTGTTCAAGAAGGAACGGCCGCGCACCGTCGCCGATGAAATCGTGCGCTGGGCGACTCCGGTCACTTCGTTCCAGCGAACCGCCATGCGCGACACCGAAATCGGCGGACAGGTGATTCGCGAAGGGGAGCGGGTGGGGTTGTTCTACAGCTCCGCCAATTTCGACGACACGGTGTTCGAGGATCCGTTCCGTTTCGACATCACCCGCGATCCCAATCCGCAGCTCGGGTTCGGCGGCACCGGACCGCATTTCTGCGTGGGCGCGAATTTGGCCCGGCTGGAAATCGAGCTCATGTTCAACGCCATCGCCGATGCCATGCCCGACATCAGCGAGGTCGAGCCGCCGCAACGCCTCCAGCACGGCTGGATCAACGGCATCAAACATTGGCCGGTGCGCTACGGGTGAACCGATGCCGGTCACGAACTCGTTCTAGAATTCGTGCTTGTGACCAACCTTCGCGAAATTCCGCTGCGCACGCTGGACGACAAGCCCACCACCCTGGCCGAACTGGCCGGGGACAAGGTGGTGCTACTGGTGAATGTCGCCTCCAAGTGCGGTCTGACCCCGCAGTACGGCGGCCTGGTCGAGTTGCAGCAGACCTACGGTCCGCAGGGCTTCACCGTGGTCGGCGTGCCGTCCAACCAGTTCCTCGGCCAGGAGCCCGGTACCGCCGAGGAGATCGCCGAATTCTGTTCCACCACCTACGGTGTGGACTTTCCGCTGACCGAGAAGACCGAGGTCAACGGCGAGAACCGGCATCCGCTCTACGCCGAGCTGGCCCAGGTCGCCGATGCCGCCGGTGAGGCCGGCGACGTGCAGTGGAACTTCGAGAAGTTCCTGATCGGACGCGACGGGTCGGTGCTGGCGCGGATTCGGCCGCGCACCGAGCCGAAGGACGCCTCGGTGATCGCGGCCATCGAAGGCGCGCTCTAGTCTTCTTCACCGAGAATCACAGCCCCTCGACCGTAAGGTCGGGGGGCTGATTTCTTTCGAATTACCGAGCGCGACGCCGATAGCGCACCGCACACGGCTGTTCCAGTTGGACCACCATCTTGGAATGGTCGTTGCGGTAGCTGTCGGATGGCTGGGCGAGCTCGAATTCCCAGTCGCGCAACAGGATCGAGAAGATCGCTTTGAGCTGCATCAGAGCGAAGGCCGCACCGACGCAGCGATGCCGGCCCGCGCCGAACGGAATCCAGGTCCAGCGGTTCACCAGATCGGCCTGATTCGGGTCGAGGTACCGGCTCGGATCGAAGGTGTCGGGATTCGGGAAATCCTCCGGAATCCGGTTGGAGACGGCGGGAGTCGCGGCGACCAGGTCGCCGGGTGCGATGCGATATCCGCACACGTCGAACTCGTCCTGCGCCACCCGCATCAGGATGATGAGCGGAGGATGCATTCGCAGCACCTCCTTCAGCACCGCCTCCAGATGCGGAATCTGCCGCAGCGCATGGAAACTCACATCCGCGCCGTCCGCGTAGAGGGTGTCCAGCTCGGCGGTTACCCGCGCCATCACCTCGGGATTGCGCAGCAGCTCGATGATCGTCCAAGCGGCCGTTCCGGAGGTGGTGTGATGCCCGGCGAACATCATCGAAATGAAGATCCCGGTCACCTCGCTGGCCGAGAACCGCGGCTTGCCCTGCTCGTCCCGCACCGACACCAGCACATCGAGCATGTCCCGATCGTCTTTGTCCCCGGGCGGATTCGCCAACCGACCCGCCATGATGTGCCGCACCAGCTTCACCAGCTGCCACCGCGCCTCGTCCCGCCGCCGGAAGCTCTCGATATCCGCGTGCGGATCCACATAGCAGTACGCGTCGGTCCCACGCTCGAGTTCGTGATAGAGATGCGCGAACCGCTCGTCCAGCTCCTCCCGGAACTTCTTGCCGATCAAACACGCCGAAGACGTGTAGATCGTCAGCTCCGCGAAGAACTCCAGCAGATCGATCTCCCCCGCATCCCCCCACCGCTCCAGCATCCGATCCACCTCGCGCGCAATGGTGCTCGCGTGCCCGCGCATCTGCTCGGCCCGCAGTGCCGAATTGTGCAGCATTTCCTTGCGCCGCTCCGGGGGAGCGTCGAACACCACCCCTTCCCCGAAGATCGGCTTCATGAACGGATAGGCCGCCGCCTGATCCAGGTCCTCGTCGGCCGCCCGGAAGAAGAACTCATTGGCCTGCGCGCCGGACAGCAACACCACTTCGCGCTGTGCCAGCCGGAACGACCCGACATCTCCGCACTCCGCCCGCACCCGCGCCATCAAGGCGATCGGGTCGGTCCGGAACTCCTCGAGATGGCCGTGTTCATGCTCTCCACCGGATACCTGCCGCGGCTTGACCAGGGTCATCGGAAACCTCCCGCACTGGAGTAGACACCTGTCCAGACGCTACAACGGGTCGCATTGCCCGGCAAGGCTTTCCGGTGAAACGAAAAATCTTCGCGCGCAGCCGGAATCGCCCGCAGCGCAATTCAGTTCGGCAGCACCTGCCGCGCCGCTTTCTCCAGCCGATCGGCAATTTCGGCATACGACCCGTATCCGATGCCCGCTCGCAACATCGCACCGGCGTAAAGCATTTCGAGCGTATCGACCAATTTCGGATCCAAGTCGGCCCCGAGCGCTTCCACCAGCCGATTCCGGATCTCCGCGCCGATCCGCAGCCGCAGATGCGCCACATCCGGATCGGTGCCCAGCAGGGCGCTGGTGACGGCCCCCGCGAGCGCCGGATCATCGGCGACCAGCATGGCCACCTGCCGCAACACCGCGACCACCCGCTGCGTGCTGTCCGCGCCCTCGTTCTCGGGCGGTGGAGTGGCGGCCAACCGCCGCCAGAACATCTCCGCGACCAGGTGTTCCTTCGATGAGAAGTAGGTGTACGCGGTAGCGGTACCCACTCCCGCGGCGGCCGCCACCATCCGCACGGTGAGCCCCGCGAACCCCTCTCGCGAAAGCACCTCCATCGCGGCCCGGGTCAGCTTCTCGACGGTATCCGCCTGCTTCTCGGTAAGCCGCCGCCGAGTGGCCTCCATGCTCACCACTGACCGGGCAGAATTGGAATCAGACACGTGTCCAGATGCTACTATGGCCGAACCCTCCGAGCAACTCACCAATGCGCATTCCGCATCAATGAGAATGTTCCAGAAAGGTTTTCGAATGTCCGCGGCCGACCTTTCCGGCGACTCCCGCGAATTGTCCGCACTCGCCGGGCAACTCCCCGCGGCGCTCTCCGCCGCCGAAAGCCGGGTCCTGCTCGAAGCCGCTCACACCTACGGCGCCACCCGCGCCGCCATGACCGACCCGGCCGCCGCCGACCCCCGCACCTGGCGCACCCCACTGCGCCTGCTCGTGCTGGACGGCACCCGGCCGGAGGACGCCGTGCGACGCGACTACGACAACTGGACCCATTGGATCGCCGGCGGCGGCCTGCTCGCCATCCACGGCGTCTCCGCCGCTCCGGCGGCCGACCGGAGCTACGGCCGCGCAGTCGATTCCGGAAAGTTCCGGGAACTGCCCGGAATCGACTCCCTGCGCATCCTGCAACGCACCGCGGCCTGCGGTTGAACCCTCAGCTCGGCAAGCCCAACGGCGCGAGCTTGCCGGCCAGCCGGTCCAGGTAGGCCAGGACTTCGTCCTCGGACTTGTCGGGCATGCCGTAGAGGACGTCGGTGACGCCGGCCTCGGCCCAGTTCTCCAGTTGTCCCGCATCGGGTTTGAAGCCGAGCGCCACCACACGGGGGGTGCCCGCGCGGCCCGCGTCGTTCCAGTGCTTCATGAGCAGGGCCGTGGAGGCCGAGACGTCCGATTCCTGCGGGGTGGTGATCCAGCCGTCGCCGGAGCGGGCGATCCACTTGAAGGTGGTTTCGGTGCCGCCCGCGCCGATCAGGATCGGGATGTGGGACTGGACCGGCTTGGGCCAGGCCCAGCTGGGACCGAAGGAGACGAAATCGCCCGCGTAGGAGGCTTCTTCCTGGGTCCACAGGGCCTGCATCGCCTCGACGTACTCGCGCAGGACGGTGCGGCGCTTGTTGCCCGGCACGCCGTGATCGGTGAGCTCGTCGGTGTTCCAGCCGAACCCGGCCCCCAGGGTCACGCGTCCGCCGGACAGATGATCCAGGGTCGCGATCGTCTTGGCCAGCGTGATGGGGTCGCTTTCGGTGGGAAGCGCTACCGCCGTGGATAGTTCGATGCGCGAGGTGACCGCCGCGACCGTGGCCAATGCCACCCACGGGTCCAGGGTTCGGGTGTAGCGGTCGTCGGGGAGTTCGGAGGTTCCCGTACCCGGATGTGCGGCTTCGCGTTTCACGGGGATATGGGTGTGCTCGGGGACGAAGAAGGATTGGAAACCGCGGTCCTCGGCGGCTTTGGCGGCTGCCGCGGGGGTGATGCCGCGGTCGCTGGTGAATTGGACGATGCCGAAACGCATGTGCGGTGGCCCCTTTCAGTTCTGTTTGGCGGCGGAGACGCCGGCGCGGCGACCGTAGAAGGAACCGTCACCGAGGGAGCAGCCCGAGGCGTAGCCGCCGGCGCAGATGCCGGAGGTGACGCGGCCCGCGGCGTAGAGACCGGGGATGGGTTCGCCGGAGGCGTGCAGGACGCGGGAATCGAGATCGGTGCGCAGGCCGCCGAGGGTGAAACCACCGGTGTAGCCGCGCAGGTCGTAGGCGCCCAGGGGAGTGCCGATGGGCTTCACCCACTCCGGCTTCTTGTGCAGGAAGGGGTCTTCGCCATTGGCGGCGTGATGGTTGTAGAGGTCCAGTGTGGTCTGCAATGTCTTTGCGGGCAGGCCCATTTCGGCCTCGAGTTCCTCGACCGTCTCGGCCACCCAGGTGGGGGCGATGCGCAGGAAGGACATGGAGGATTTGGTGGCGAACGCCGCTTCCAGGGCCTCCTCGTCGATGACCAGGTACGCCTTGTTGCCCTGCTCTTGCAGGACCGCCTGGCCCATACGGCCGGGGTAGGTGTCCTCGGTGATGAAACGCTGGCCGTGGCCGTTCACCAGGATGCCGCGGACGATCACCTGTGGGTCGGCGACGAGGGCGACCTCGGTGGCGTCCATATGCGCCAGGTCCGCGCCGAGCGCCTGCGCCACCCGGATGCCGATGCCGTCGTGCTCTTCCACGGTGGCGGCGGGGCGGCCGGAGATCTTGGGGGCGAAGCGCTCCACCATTTCGTGGTTGTAGGCGAAGCTGCCGGTGGCCAGGACGACGCCGCGGTGCGCGCGCACCAGCACCGGCTTGCCGTAGCGGGTGGCGGCTACGCCGACCACGCGGCCGTCCTCGTCCACCACCAGGCGGCGCAGGCGGACATCGTATTCGTGCCGCACGCCGAGGGATTCGGCGGTCTGGGCGAGGGGCTCCATCAGCATGTAGCCGCCGCCCTTCTCACCCAGCTTCTTGTCCTTGGTCCAGGCCAGGTGTCCACGCGGGGCCGGATCGGCGATGGTGTTGAAGGGGGCGGCGTTCTCACCGCCGGAGAACATCAGGCCCTCGTCGGCGGGCGGTTCGTAACCGGGTTCGCCCCAGAAGACCTCGTTGAACGGAACTCCCTGGGCGACCAGCCAATCGAAGTGCTCGACGCTGCCCTGGCAGTAGTCGTGGATCTTGTCCTTGTCCACGCCGGGGCCGAGCGCTGCGGTCAGGAACTTCTCCATGTTCTCCGGGGTATCGGAGAAGCCGAGCTTCTTCTGAAGGGCGGTACCGCCACCGAGGTAGATGAACCCGCCGGACATGGCGGCCGCGCCACCCCAACCGCCGGTGCGCTCCAGGACGAGCACATCGGCACCCGCCCGGGCCGCTTCGATAGCGGCGCACGCCCCGGCGATGCCGTATCCGACGACGACCACATCGGCTTCGAGGTCCCAGGATTCGACCTCACCGGCCTGGAGCGGTCGCACGGTCGCGGTTTCAGCCATGATCTTCTGAATTCCTAACTGCGGTAGGTACAACTCTCGAGGCTCCCGGGGGCTTCGCCCCCGAACCCTCTTGGACTAGGACTTCTTCTTGGCGAGCACTTTGCGGACGGCGCCGTCGAGCTTGGTCGCCGACGGCCAGCCCACGTAGTGCGCGAGGAACACCGCGATCTCGCGCAGCTGATCCGCATCGAGCTCTTCGTTGCGCAAGGCGGCGCCCACCTGGATCTCGGCGATCTCCGCATTGCCCTGGGCGGCAACGGCACCGAGCAGCAACAGCCGCCGATCCCGCAGCGACAGCCCCGGCCGGTTCCACACATCGGCGAAGAGATGATCGACGGTGACCTCGTAGAACGGATCCCCTTGCAGGTCGGGCAGATCGAACCCGTACACCTCGCTCATCTTCTTCAGCCCACGCTGCCTGCGCTCATCCGGCCCACCCGTCGCCCGGCCGCCGCCCCCCACCGAATCGCTGCGCGATGCTGTCATGACTGCTCCTTAGCGAGATGACCGGGCCCCACACCGAGCCCGGTCCCGAGTCCGTCGAGCGCCTGTGCGGCCAACGGCAATTCGATACCCAGCCGCCGACCGAGGTCCAGCGCCAGGCTGAGGTCCTTCTCCCCGAGATCACGGACATGTCCGAGGATCGGGAACCAGAAGTCGCCGGGTTCGACCGGCGCGGTGGTGTCGCGCAGCATGATCGCCCCGGGCCCGCCGGTATGCGAATCGGAGTGCCGCACCACCTTCCCGAGCTCGGTGATATCCAGCCCGGCCGCCTCGGCCAGCCGCTGCGATTCGGCGGCCGCGGTGAAGGCGATGAAGTGCAGCAGGTTGCGCGCCAGCTTCATTCGCGTACCCGAACCCACCTCGCCGGCGTGCACGATCATCGAGGCGAACCGCGAGAACGGCCCGCGCACCGCCGCGAACGCCGCGTCACTGCCGCCGACCATGACGGCCAGCGCCCCGCGTTGCGCCGCCGGTGCTCCACCGCTGATCGGCGCGTCCACGAATTCCACTCCGCGCTCGGCGCATTCGGCCGCCAGCTCGACGGCCGTGTGATCGGAGATGGTGGAGTGCACGGCGATGACGGTGCCGGGCTTCGCGGTCTGGAGAATGCCGTCCGCCCCGCTGACCACCGTCCGCACCTGGGCATCGTCGAGCACCACGACCGACACCACCGAGCAGCGCTCCGCCACTTCGGCGGCGCTCGCCGCCGCCGTGGCCCCGCCGTCGGTGAACGGCTGCACGACTTCGGCGCGCATATCGCAGACCACCAGCCCGCCGGGCCACTCCAGCAGCCGCTGGGCCATGGGCGCGCCCATATTGCCCAGTCCGATGAAACCTATCGAGAATTCACTGTTTTCGGTCATGGTCGGAAAACTTGCCCCCCGTCGACATTGAGTACCTGTCCGGTCACCCACGCGGCGTCGTCGGACAGCAGATAGAGGCAGGCGCCGACCAGATCGTCGGGCGTGCCGAGGCGTTTGATGGCGAGCTGGTTCATCATCGCGTCCACCATCACGTCGGGCACGATGGTCCGGGTCGCCTCGGTATCGATGGGTCCGGGCGCGATGGCATTGATCCGGATCTTGGAATGCCCGAGCTCATGCGCCAATTGCTGGGTGAGGCTGTTGATTCCGGCCTTGGCCAGCCCGTAGAACCCCGAGTACAGCCACGCGGCCGTCGAAGACTGATTCACGATGGACCCGCCGCCGGCCGCCACCATGGGCTGCCATACCGCGCGCGTCATGTTCAGCGCGCCGTCGAGGTTCACGCCCATGAACTTCTTGTAGTAGTCCCACGGCACCGTGAGCAGCACATCGAGCTTCATATCGCCGTAGATGGCGGCATTGTTGACCAGATGGTGGATCGCCCCGAACTCGGCGACCGTGAATTCCGCTACGGCAGCGGCGGATTCGGGCGAAGCGACATCGACCTCGTGGAACACGGCCGTGCCCCCGTCGGCCGTGATCTGTTTGGCCACTTCCTGGCCGCGTTCGCTGTTCAGGTCGGCGACAACGACTTTCGCCCCCTCGGCCGCCAGCGCCCGGGCGTACTCCGCCCCGATGCCGCGCGCGGCTCCGGTGACGATGACTGATCTATCGGTGAAGCGGGCCATGTCCGTGCTCCTTCAGCAGCCGGTCGCGATGAGTTTGGTCTCGGTGTATTCCTCGAACCCGAGGACGCCCATTTCCCGGCCGATACCGGACTGCTTGTACCCGCCGAAGGGTGCGTCGGCCGAGTACCAGATGCCGCCGTTGACGCTGAGCGTGCCGGTCCGCACGCCTTCCACCACCGCGCGCACGCGTTCGGTATCGGTGCCCCACACCGATCCGGAGAGCCCGTACGGGGAGTCGTTGGCGATCCGAACCGCATCCGCGCCACCGTCGTGCGGGATGACCACCAGCACCGGGCCGAAGATCTCTTCCTGCGCCACGGTCGAGCTGTTGGCGAGTCCGGCGATGAGAGTCGGTTCGATGAACCAGCCATCGAGCCGATCCGGACGGCCGCCGCCGGTGACGATGGTGCCGCCCTCGGCGCGGGCGAGCTCGAGATAGCGTTCGACGCGTGCCAGCTGACGTTCGGAAATCAAAGGGCCGCACACGGTTCCTGGCTTCGACGGATCACCGGGCTTGATATTCGCCAGCGTTCGCGCCGCCGCCTGCACGGCTTCGTCGTACCGCGCCCGCGGCACCAGCAGCCGCGTGCTGATCGCGCACCCCTGCCCCGCGTGCACGCAGACCCCGAACGCCGCGTAGCTCGCCGCCGCCGCGATATCCGCGTCGTCCAGCACGATGAACGCCGACTTCCCGCCCAGCTCCAGGAACACCTTCTTCAAAGACGCTGCGGCAGCGCTCATCACGGCGCGCCCGGTCTGCGTCGACCCGGTGAACGACACCATGTCCACCCGCGGATCGGTGACCAGCCGCGCGCCCAGGGCGTGATCGTCGGAGGTCACGATATTGACCACCCCGGCCGGAATATCGGTCTCCTCGGCGATGATCCGCCCCACCGCCGCCGCACACCACGGCGTATCGGGCGCGGGCTTGAGCACCACCGTGGTCCCCGCCGCCAGCGCCGGCCCGAGCTTGGCGAAATTGATCTGATGCGGGAAGTTCCAGGGCGTGATCGCCCCCACCACCCCGATGGGCTCGCGCCGCACCCGCCGGCTGCTCTTGATGCCCATGGGCGAGGCGATGCCGAGATCGGTTTCCCACGAATAGTTTTCGGCCAGGTCCGCGAAGTAGCCGAGATCGTTGACCGGCCCCTCCAGCTGCGGCCCGGCGGTCAGCATGCGCGGCGCGCCCACCTCGGCGATGGTGATCTCGCGCAGCTCCTCGATATGCCCCCGCAGCGCATCCCGCAGCTGCCGCAGGCAATTCGCCCGGAAGCCGGGATCGCGGGACCAGCCGGTGTCGTCGAAGGCGGTGCGTGCCGCGGCGATGGCGGCGTCCAGGTCGGCGAGGTCGGCATTGGCCGCTTGGCCCAGCACCGCTCCGGTGGCCGGATTCGAGGTGTTGAACACCCCGTTGCCGCCGGGTACGAGTTTGCCTCCGATCAGCAGTCCCGATCCGCCGTCAGGGATGAGATCGTTCGGGCTCATCGGTAGCTCCCATGCTGTCCGGACACGTGTACGGACTATAGGTTCGGAGCTTCGAGACGCGCAAGAACATGTTTCAGAATGGCGCTCGGTGGCCGTGTCCTATTCGGGCAAATTTCAGAATCCATTGTCAGCTCAGCGCCCTGCTAGTACCGTACAGACACGTGTCCAGCCGCGTGTCCCTCGCGGCTGCCCGCGTTCATCAGAGCCGATGAACGCGTTACCGAATACGAGGTGCCGAGACGATGACCGCAGCCTCCGTCGAGCCGCTGCTCTTCGACCCCTACGACTACCGCGTCCACGACGACCCGTACCCGGTCTATCAGCGCCTGCGCGCCGAGCAGCCGGTGTATCACAATCCCGAGCTGGATTTCTGGGCCCTGTCGCGGCACGCCGATGTGGCCGCGGGCTTCCGCGACAATGTGCGGCTCTCCAGCGGCAACGGGGTGTCCCTGGATCCGGCCGCCTGGGGCCCGCACGCGCATCGCACCATGTCCTTTCTGGCCATGGACGATCCCGCGCATCTGCGCCTGCGCAAGCTCGTCTATCAGGGCTTCACGCCGCGCCGGGTCACCGAGATGCACGATCGCATTCGGGAGATCACCCTGCGCTATCTCGAACCCGCCTTGGCGGCAGGCGATTTCGATTGGATCGACGACGTGGCGGGCAAGGTGCCCATGGACGTCATCTCCGAACTGCTCGGCGTCCCCGAGGCCGATCGCGCCGAACTGCGCCGCCTGGCCGACCTGCTGGTGCATCGCGAGGACGGCGTTCTGGACGTCCCGGTCGCGGCCATGGAGGCCGCTCTGCACCTGATGGGCTACTACCACGAGATGATCGCCGAACGGCGGCGCCGGCCCTCCACCGATCTCACCTCGGCGCTGCTGGAAGCCGAAGCCGACGGCGACCGCCTCACCGACGAGGAGATCCTCGGCTTCATGTTCCTGATGGTGGTGGCGGGCAATGAGACCACCACCAAACTGCTGGGGAACGCACTGTATTGGGCGGGGCGGTACCCCGAGCAGTACGCGAAGGTGGCGGCGCATCCGGAGTTGGTGGACGACTGGGTGGAGGAGACGCTGCGCTTCGATGCCTCCAGTCAGATCCTGGCTCGCACCGCCGCCATCGACCTGGAGTATTACGGCCGCACCATCCCGCAGGGTGCGAAGGTGCTGCTGCTCATCGGATCCGCCAACCGGGACGCCGCGGTCTTCCACGAACCCGACCGCTACGACATCGAACGCGGTGACAAGGGCGGGCTGATCAGCTTCGGGCGCGGCGTGCACTTCTGCCTCGGCGCACACCTGGCGCGTTTGGAAGCCTCGGTGGTGCTGCGCGAGTTCACCGCGCGCGTCAAGGCGTACGGCCTGCGCGAATCCGGTAGCGAGCGCGTGCATTCGGTGAACGTGCGCGGCTTCTCGAAGCTCCCGGTCTCGGTGGAGGTGCGGTGATGCCGCGCTTCGCACCGCATCCGGCCCGCCGCCCGGTCCTCATCGCGGGCGCGTCCTCCGGTATCGGGGCCGCCACCGCCGTCACGCTCGCCGAACTCGGCCATCCGGTCGCATTGGGGGCGCGCCGCGTGGAGATCTGCGAGACCATGGCGGAGAAGATCCGCGCGGACGGCGGCGAGGCGTTCGCGCACCGCCTCGATGTCACCGATGCCGCCTCCATCGACGAGTTCGTCTCCGCTGCCGAAAACGTGCTGGGCACCTGCGAGATCGTCGTTTCCGGTGCGGGCGATCTCGAGTTCGGGTCAGGCTGGGCCATGGGTCCGGAGACGTTCGCGAGCCAGATCGACGTCCACCTGGTCGGTGCGCAGCGTCTCGCGAACCGGGTATTGCCCGGCATGGTGGAGCGGCAGCGCGGCGATTTCGTCTTCATCGGCTCCGATTGCGCCGACCGGGTACGCCCGTTCTCCGGGGCCTACAGCGCCGCCAAGTCCGGCCTGGAAGCCTATGCGCGGCAATTGCGCATGGAGCTCGAGGGCACCGGCGTCCGCTCCAGCATCGTCCGCCCGGGGCAGACCCTGACCGGCATGGGCATGCAGGCCGAACCCGAGGTGGTCGGTCCCATGCTGGAGGAGTGGGTGAAGTGGGGTTTCGCCCGGCACCCCCAGTTCCTGCGCGCCGCCGATATCGCGGCCGCCGTCGCCGCCGTCGTATCCACCCCGCGCGGAGCGCATCTCGTCCTCGTCGAGGTGCAGCCGGAGGCCCCGCTGCGCCCGCGCGACGAACCGGGGGAGGAGCCGTGAGACTCGTCGTCGATCTCGATCTCTGTCAGGGGCACGCCGTCTGCCAGGACGAAGCGCCCGCACTCTTCCAGGTCCCCAAGACCGGGCAGGTGGAAATCCTGCGCGCCGATCCCGGGACCGATCTCGAGGCCGCCCGCCTCGCCGTCCGCTACTGCCCGACCCAGGCGCTGTCGCTGGTCGACGACAGCATGGAAGACCGAAGGTGACGCTTATGTCTTGGTCCCGCGACGAACTCGACGAAATGATCCGCCGCTGGGTGGAGGAGAACCGCGACTGTGAGGCGCTCGGGGATTGGAAACCCTTGGCGCACTTCTATACCGAGGACGCCACCTACGGCTGGAACTACGGTCCGCAACAGGAGTTCATGGCCGTCGGGCGTGACGAGATCCGCGATATCGCCCTCGGCCAGGAGATGTTCGGCCTGGAAGGCTGGACCTACCCCTACCAGGAATTCGTGGTGGACGAACGCAGCGGCAGCGTCATCGGCTTCTGGAAGCAGATCAACGAGAAACACCGGCCCGACGGACGGCCCTACAGTCCGGAAGGCATCGGCGGCAGCTGGTTCCGGTACGCGGGCGACTTCCAATGGTCCTGGCAGCGCGACTTCTTCGACTTCGGCAATGTGACAGCGCTTTTCGTCGAGATGATGACCGACAACGCGCTCTCGCCCGGCATGCAGAAGCGGATCGAACGCTCGATGGCCGGCCAGCCCCTGCCCGGGTGGTACCCGACCGGGAAGGGGCCGGTACCGCAGTGGTGACGAGCCGATACGCGGCGCTGAACCGCGCCGAACTCGCGGTGCTGGTGCCGGAGCTGCTGTTGTGCGGGCACCTCATCGACCGGTCCGGAATGGCGCATGTGATCGCCGCGCTCGGCCGGGAGGGCATGACCGAGGTGGCCATCGACGAATGGCGGCTGGCCAGCCCGGTGTACACCCGGCGGATGCGAAAAGCGCTGGGCGTCACCGGTGACGGGGTGGACGCCATCTTCAAAGGCTTCCAGCTGGATATCGGCGCACCGCCGCAGTTCATGGACTTCCGCTACCGGGTGCACGATCACGACCACGGGGAATTCCATCTCGATCACTGCGGCGCGCTGGCCGATGTGGAGCCGATGGGGGAGGAGTTCGTGGTGGCCATGTGCCATCACATCGAGGATCCGACCTTCGATGCCAGTGCGCTGGCGACGAATCCGCACGCCCAGGTGCGGCCGGTGCATCGGCCGCCGCGGGTGCCGGCGGACCGGAAACCGGTGTGCGCGTGGACGGTCGTCATCGACCCGGCGCACGAGCCGCCCGAGCCGATAGCCGATGCGCACCTGGTCGCCGGAAGTCAGGCCGCCGGAACGGTGTTGGAGCCGATCGTTCCTGAAGGCGAGGGACTGCACGACTATTCGGGTCCGCTGCTGAACGATCTGCGCTTCGAGGACTTCTCCCGTCCGGCCCTGATCCGGATGGCGGACGAGGTGTGCCTGCAACACCATCTGCTCGGGCTGGGGTTCCGGTGCGCGGTCGAGGCGCGCACGGACGCCGTGCTGGACATCGTGCGCAAGCAGTTCACCGGCATCGCGGGACTCACGTCCGAAAGACTCTGCAAGGCATTGGGTCTCGGCGACGACGCGGCGGCGCTGGCGAAGGTGCTGCGCCTGCATCCGGTCTTGAATCCGGCCGCCTATCTCGATATCGAGGTGGCCACCGAGACCACCGGCGGCGAGCAGATCGTCGAATTGCGGATCGGCCGCGCCTGCGGCGGCGCGGATGACGATGCCTGGCCGATGCTGCTGGACGCCGATCACCTCGAACCGCTCGACGCGCTGGTACGGGGCGTGAACCCGCGCTTCCGCAGCCGCCTGCGCAAAGCCGAGGACTGCGCGCTCACCTTCGAGATCGGCCTGGCCGACCACGCCTTTCCCGAAGCCGTCGAGGTCACCATCACCCGCTTCAGCACCGGTGCCGCCTTCACCTTCACCGATCGAGGCATCCCCCTGCCGCTCACCGTCCGGTAGTCAGAAAGCGAGCTGTCATGGCCAGCAACTTCGCCGACCTCTACGAGCATGCCGCCGACGCCGTCCCCGATCGGCTCGCCGTGATCGAGGGCGAACGGCGGCTCACCTTCGCCGAACTCGATGCCCGGGCGAACCGGCTCGCGCATCACCTGGCCGCCGCCGGCGCCGGGCCCGGCACGCATATCGGCTTCCATATGCACAACGGCATCGAGACCCTCGAAACGCTGTTGGGCTGCTTCAAGATTCGCGCCGTGCCGGTGAACATCAACTACCGCTATCAGGCCGAGGAACTGCGCTACGTCTACGACAATGCCGACCTCGAGATGGTGGTGCATCACCGCTGCTACGCGCCGTTGATCGAAGCGGTCCGCCCGCAACTACCCAAGCTGCGGCACGCACTCGTGGTCGAGGACGCGCAGGGCGAGGGGCCGGAGAGTTCTTCGACGCCCTACGAGCAGGCGCTCGAAAGCGCTTCGCCCGACCGGGATTTCGGCCCGCGCAGCGCCGACGACCTGTTCATCATGTACACCGGCGGCACCACCGGCCTGCCCAAGGGTGTGATGTGGCGGCAGGAGGACATGTGGCGGGTGCTCGGCGGCGGCATCGACTTCTACACCGGCGAACCCGTCGCCGACGAATACCAGCAATCCCGCCACGGCGCGCAGAACCAGCCGCTGCGCTGGTTCGTCCTGCCGCCGCTCATTCACGCCGCCGCCATGATGCCGACCTTCACCGCGCTCTGGTCGGGGAACACCGTGCTGTTCGAACCGCGCTTCGAACCGGCACGCATCTGGCAGGCGGTGGCGCGCGAGCGGGCGAACATTCTCGTCATCACCGGTGACGCGATCGCTCGCCCGCTCGTGGACGCTTACCGGGCCGCGCCGGTGGACGCCTCGTCGCTGTTCTCCATCGGCTCGGGGGCGGCGCAATTGACCCAGCCGGTGAAGAACGCGCTGCTGGAACTCTTCCCGAACGTGCTGCTCACCGAATCCATCGGCTCCTCCGAAACCGGTTTCGGCGGAATCGGTTTCGCGGCCAAGGACGACGATCCGGCGCGCGGGCCGCGGGTGAACACCGGTCGCGGCGCACTCGTGGTCGACGATGCGGGGCGCGCCGTCGAACCCGGCGGCGAGGGCTGGGTGGCCAAGACCGGCAATGTGCCGATCGGCTACTACAAGGATCCGGTCAAGACCGAGAAGCTGTTCCGCACCGTGGACGGGGTGCGGATGGTCATCACCGACGATCGGGCGCGGGTCGAGGCGGACGGCTCGGTCACGCTCATCGGGCGCGGGAACATGGTCATCAATACCGGCGGCGAGAAGGTGTTCCCGGAGGAGGTCGAGGCCATCCTCAAGGCGAACGACGCGGTGTACGACGCGGTCGTGATCGGCGTGCCGCACGAGCGCTGGGGGCAGCAGGTGGCCGCGGTGGTATCGGCGGCCGACGGCGAGATCGACTTCGCGGCGCTGGACCGGCAGGTGCGGGCGCATCTCGCCGGGTACAAGGCGCCGCGCTCGATCTGGGTGGTGGACGCGGTGGCGCGCACGCCCAGCGGGAAGCCGGACTATCGCTCCGCCAAGGCGCACGCGGCGGCGCACCCGCCCGATCACCAGGCGTGATAACCCGTGTCGGAATTCCACTCCCGCCCGGCGCCCGTTCACCGGGATTCCTGGGCCGAAACCACAACGAGAATTATGGGAACCTGTTCTAATTTGGAAATGGCAGCGGCACACTCCGTACTCGGCGAACAAGTCCGCATGCCGGTGCAGATCCGTCATGCCGATGCCGCCTCCGCGCTCTTCCTCGTCGATGCCGCAGCCGCGGCCGAACTGCTCGACGGCACCGGCCTGGAACCGCTGAAGGTGCTGCCCGGCAAGGCGATGCTCTCGCTCGCCTTCGTGCGCTACGTGGACGGTGACCTCGGTCCGTACCACGAATTCGCCTTCTCGCTGATGGCGCGCCAGCCCGGCCGCCGCAACAGCACCGGGGCCTACATCCACTGGCTGCCGGTGAATCAGAGCTTCACCTGTGAAGCGGGACAATCGATTTGGGGCTTCCCCAAGCTCATGGCCGATATCGACATCACGGCGGACGGGCGCTGTGAAGTACGGGTCGACGGGCAATTCGTGATCGGGCTGCGGATCGGCGACGGCCTGCCCGTGCCCGGCGGCGCCGGGGGCGCGTCCATCGACGCCTACACCTCGCGCAACGGCCTGCTGCGGCGCACGCCCTGGATCATGAACCCCGCCAAGGTGCGGATGCGACCCGGCGGTGCGCGGGTGGAACTCGGCGATCACCCGGTCGCCGAACAGCTGCGCGCGCTCGGGCTGCCCAAGGCGGCCCTGTTCTCCAGCCGGATCGGCGCGCTCGCGATGACTTTCGAGGACGCCGCCACCGTCCTGCAAACCCGGGAGGTCCGATGACCCAGACCGTTCTCGTCACCGGCGCGGCCAGCGGCATGGGCCGCATCGTCGCCCAGCGCATGGCCGCGGCGGGACATCGGGTGGCCGCCGTCGACCTGAACGGCGAGGGCTTGACCGCCACCGCCACCCGCTCGCCGAACATGCACACCTACACCTGCGATGTCTCCGATCCCGAGCAGGTCGCCGCGGTCGTGGAGAAGGTGCGCGCCGAACTCGGGGCGATCGACCAGCTGGTGCACGCGGCCGGAATGGCGCACGTGCACGCCTCCGCGCTCGATCACGATGTGCGCCAGATCAAGAAAATGATCGACGTCAACTACCTGGGCACGGTCAACCTGTGCCAGGCCGTGATCCCCGCGATGAAAGCGGCGGGCCGCGGCACGGTGGTGCTGTTCGCCTCGCTCGCCGGCTGGCTGCCCTCGCCCGGGCTGGCCGGATACTCGGCCTCGAAGTTCGCGGTCATCGGCTTCGCCGACAGCCTTTCCTACGAACTCGACGGCACCGGGGTGCGGCTGCTCACCCTCTGCCCGCCCATGGTGGAGACGGCGTTCCTGGACAAGGTCCGTGAGGAGAACGCCAGCGTGCTCGGCGGATCCGGCGGCGTCACACCGGAATCCATCATCGACGCGTTGGAAAAGGCGCTCGCCGCACCGAAGACGCCGCTGTTCGTCTTCCCCGGCCAGGCGCGCCCCGCCTACCTGATGCGGCGCTTCCTGCCCGGCGTGGCTCGCGCCATCGTCAAGAAGTCGATCCACCCGACCGACTGACCCCCAGCTTGGGTGCCGGCACGTGCTCCGATCGGCACCCAAACCCCGGCGCTGGGCAACCGAGGCTCTGCGGTTGCCCAGCGCCGAACATCCCTCCGCGCGGAAAATCAGTGGCGTGAAACTTCCCTGACCGGGCACGATGTCTGTTCTGCACTGCTCGAACACGATTCGAGAGGGGACGGATGAACTCCCGCGCGTCCGCGATCATGCTGGTATTGCGCTATTACGGCCGGGAATTGGCGAGGCGAAAACCCCTCACCGCCACGGCCATGCTGTCACCGGCACTCGGCACCACCTACCAGCTCTATGTGGCACCCCTGGTGGTGGCCGTCGTCGTCGGCAAGGTGGCCGGCACCGGCGACTCCGGTTTCGGCGCCCTCGCGCCCTACGTACTCGCCTTCGGTGGCCTGCTGCTGCTCGCCGAAGTGTTCTGGCGCATCGGCATTCACTGCCTGAACCGCCTCGACGCCTACGGCATCGAACACCTCTACATCACCGCCATGGACGAACTGCTCGCCAAGGACGCCGCGTTCTTCCACGACAATTTCGCCGGTTCGCTCACCAAGCGTTCGCTGAGCTTCGCGGCCCGTTTCGAGGAATTCGTCGACACCTTCGCCTTCGAAATCCTCGCCGCGCTCATCCCTTTGACCTTCGCATCGGTGGTGCTGTGGCGCTACGACCCGTTACTGGTGCTCGTGCTGCTCGGCATGCTGGTGGTGACCGCGCTGATCGTCGCCCCGCTCATCCACCGCCGGCAGCGGCTGGTGGACGAACGCGAGGCGGCCATCGCGCTGGTGTCCGGGCACGTCGCCGACAGCCTGTCCAATATGCAGGTGGTGCGGGCTTTCGCGGCCGAACCCCAAGAAGCGGAAGAACATCGGCGTCGCGTCGCGGAATCCCGCCGCAAATCCCTGCGCTCCTGGGACTACGCCAACCTGCGCATCGACACCGTGGTGACGCCACTGGTCGCGCTCACCAATATGGTCGGCCTGCTCCTCGCCCTCGGCATTCGCGGCGGGCATGCGAGCGTCGAAGTGATCATCGTGGCCTTCACCTACTACTGGAACGCCACCGGCATCATGTTCCGCTTCAACCAGATCTTCCGTCGCCTCGAAGGCACCCTCACCGAAGCCGCCCAATTCACCGAGCTGCTGAAAGAAGCCCCCGCCGTAGTGGACGTTCCCGACCCGGAACCCCTGCGCCCCAACGGCTCCGACATTCGCTTCGACCAGGTGACCTTCGCCCACCCGGGCGCCTCCCGCCTCTTCCACGGCCTCGACCTGTTCGTGCCCAGCGGCGCCAAATTCGGCCTGGTCGGCCGCTCCGGCGGCGGCAAGACCACCATCACCCAATTACTCCTGCGCATGATGGACATCCAGGACGGCAGCATCCGCATCGGCGGCCAGGACATCTCCCGGCTCCGCCAATCCGACCTCCGCAGCCAGTTGTCCTACGTGCCACAGGATCCCGCCATGTTCCACCGCACCCTCCGCGAGAACATCCGCTTCGCCCGCCCCGAAGCCACCGACGAGGAAATCATCCGCGCCGCCAAAGCCGCCCACGTAACCGAATTCGCCGAGGGCCTACCCCAAGGCTTGGACACCCTGATCGGTGAACGCGGCGTGAAACTATCAGGCGGACAACGCCAAAGAGTCGCCCTGGCCCGAGCCATCCTCCGCGACGCCCCCATCCTCCTACTCGACGAAGCAACCTCCGCCCTCGACTCCGAAAGCGAACTCCTCGTCCAACAAGCCCTCTGGGAACTGATGGAAGGCCGCACCGCCCTGGTAGTAGCCCACCGCCTCAGCACCGTAGCCGGCATGGACCAACTCGTAGTCCTCGACCGCGGCCGCATCGTAGAACAAGGCACCCACGACGAACTACTCACCGCCGAAGGCACTTACGCCCAACTCTGGCGGCACCAGTCCGGCGGATTCCTCGCAGAAGAGGTCTCCGCCCGCTAACGCGCATAGCGACTTCCGGGGACACCGTTATCACATCGACCTGCCGAACCAGCACCCCCATAATCGCACCCCTTCGAAGTGCGCAGCGCTGGGCGCAATCACCGCCTGGCTCTCATCCCAAAGCTGCCCCCTCCCAGACACATCCGTGCGCAGATAGCCCAAACACGTCGGCCCGAACCCAGGACAGTCGTCTTCCCCGAAACTTCGCAGTTCCAAGACTTCACCGGTAACCCTGAAAAGCCCGGGGAGTCGGTTCATCTCGGTCGCCTGTCCTCCGGCGAACACCTGACTCGGCGCTAGAAACCGACATGGCGACGAATCCACAACCTTGCGGAAACTTGCGCAAATGAATCGGATTTTCAGTGAGATTCACACAGCCAGAGGACCATTGGAGGTGTTAGTTCAAACTCACGCAAGTGGCCGATACCGGCAGGGGGTCCTTCATCCTCTCGGGTCGGCCGATCACCGATAGCGGAGCACTCGAACAGCTCACCATGGAAGACTTCGAGACAGCGATCGAGGTTCCGAGAGCGGAGAGGATGTACTTCGGTGGAATTTCGCGGCGTTGACGACTGGGACGATCTGTTTCACGAATGCCGAGAGTCGGCTTACCACATGGAGGTTCGCGACACCTATGCGGTCGCGAGCGAATCCGAGCCCCTCCGGCGCTTTCTCGCGGGCGAGACGCCACCGGACTATGACAAGTCCGACTGGACCGACTTGATCCGCGAGATGACGGGACGCGGCGTTGTAGTCAGCCGCGTTCGTGTTGTCACGGTGCCGCACAGTGATTACCAGCGATGGTTGCTGTCCGTCACAGGTGAAAACGTCGAGGCGGGCGAGGATATCCGTTATCTGCCAAGGCATCTCATCGATCCGGAAGAGGTTCCACGCGATGATTGGTGGTTGTTCGACGGTAGTCGGGTGGCCTTCAACCTGATCGATAGACTGGGCCGGTCCGCCGGTGTGGCGGTGACAACTGATCCGAAGATCGCAGCGTACTGCCGTGATGTGAAGAACAGGCTGCTGGCCGCTGCAACGCCGTTCCTGGAGTACGTCAACGAATCTCCGGTGAACCACCGATAGTGGTCGATTCGGTACAGGAGGCGAGCGAGGCTCTCGGCAAGCGGCTCCGGGAGATCCGCCGTGACGCCGGGGTCACCGGCCGAGAGCTAGCTGCCCGTGAGGGTTGGCATGAGTCCAAGGTCTCGCGTATCGAACATGGCAAAGCCAGACCATCGACCGCGGATCTGCGTGCTTACTGTGCCCATTGCGATGCCGGCGACCAGCTGCCGGACCTGCTCGCCAGCCTGCACAACATCGACTCCGCGTGGCTCGAATGGCGGCGACTACTCGGCACGGGGGTGAAACGCGGCCAGCAACTGGCTTTGAAACTCGAAGCCGAGACAACCATCATCCGGAACTATGAGCCGCAGATCATTCCGGGACTGCTGCAAACCGCCGAATACGCCGAGGCCAAGCTGAAGCGAGTGATCGAGTTCTACCGCCTGCCTGATGATTTGGACGCCGGCGTATCCAAACGCCTGGAGCGGCAGCAGATTCTCTACCGGCGAGTTCACCAATTCCACTTCCTGATCAGCGAAACGTCGCTGTATACAACTGTCGGCGACCACCACGTGATGTGTGGTCAGCTCGACCGACTTCAAGCGATCATCGGAATGCCTCGCGTCACCCTCGGAATCGTCCCGCTGATGGCTGAAGCGCATGTGGTCGTAGAAGGATTCATGATGTTCGACAACCGCATGGTGAAGGTCGAGGCACACACCGCCGAACTGACAGTGACGCAGCCCAGGGAGATCGCCCTCTACGGTCGCGCATTCGATATCTTGGCCGGTCAATCCGTGACCGGCGATGCGGCACGAGCGCTGATCCGCACTGCACTGCTCCGACACCAGTCCTGATCCCCGAGGTTGGACCGATCGGAGAAGAACCTTCGGCTAGCGCGGGATCCAGAGTTGTGCGACGTCCGCGAGATTCCACCACGAAACGAACTGCGGATCTTGTGATTCCAATTTCCAGCGTGCGGTCAGCGCGTCGAAGAAGGCATCGTCGCCGGTCTTGCCGCCCTTCGGCTCACCGATGAAGACGACTCGGGTGCCGTCGGACTTCTCATAGGCGGCGAGGGCTTCCGAGGCCATCCGGTTTCCCCAACCGGGCGGCCAGCACAGGAAAAGGGTGTGGTCATCGGGTGGAGCTGCCCGCACGGTGTATTCGGATAGGTCGCCGACCTGGTGCCAGGTGTCGCGTTGCCCCACGGAGGCCGGGAAGGACAGGTTTTCCGCCTTGCCCGGAGGTTCGGAATCGTAGGCGTCGATCGCGCACCCGACTGCCGCCAGTTGGGCCGCCCAATAACCGCGGCCCGCACCGAGTTCCACTATCGGCGAACCCGCGCAGCAATCCGCGATCCAGTTCAGTGTTTGCGGTGACGGCACCGCATAGGCGTAGACGGATTGCAGGATGGTTTGTGCGTAGCCGAGGCGCGCGCTGCCGGTCGCGCGGCCGCCGTTGACGACGCGACGGCCATTCTGTGCGTTGACGGAGGGGCCGACTATGTCCCAGTAGGGGTTTCCGGTGGGGGAGGTGCCGCCGGTCATGAAGTGCACGAGGCGGAGGTCGAATGCGGTGTCTGCTCGAGGGTCATCGGTTCCCGGCAGGCGGGAGGCGGTGTCCAAGTAGTCCGCGACTTTCGGATATTCGGTGCGGAGACGGTGCTCGTCGGACAACAACGCGGTCAGCTCGTCGCGGCGTTCGGCGGTCAGCCCAGGATCCGTCATGTCCTCGATTGTCGTTATATGCGAAGACCCCGGCGGGGGAAACGCCGGGGTCTTCGCGTCGGAACGGATTTCAGCCCAGGTGCAGGCGGCGCATGAGGCGCAGGGTCACCAGGGTGGACTTGAGTTGCTTTTCGTAGGGCATGCCGGCGCGGGCGGCCATGATCTGCTTCTTCTGGACGCCGACGTTGATGGTGTCGGTGTACTTGAGCAGGCCCGCGGCGCCGTGGCGGGTGCCGACGCCGGATTGCTTGACGCCGCCGGAGGGGGTGCCTTTGGCGGCGTAGCTGGTGACGAAGCCGTCGTTGATGTTGATGGCGCCGGCTTCTACGCGTTCCGCGAGTTTGGTTGCGCGGTCGATGTTTCCGGTCCAGATGCTGGCGTTGAGGCCGTAGGCGGTGTCGTTGGCGAGGGCGATCGCCTCGTCTTCGGTCTTGTACTTGTAGATGGTGACGACGGGTCCGAAGGTCTCCATGGTGGCGTGCGCCATGTCCTTGGTGACGCCGGTGAGGACGGTCGGCTCGAAGAAGGCGGGGCCGATGTCGGGGCGCGGGTTGCCGCCGGTGACGACGGTCGCGCCCTTTTCGCGGGCTTCGTCGACGTGCGCGGCGACGCGCTTCATGTGGTCGACCGAGACCAGCGAACCCATTTCGGGATCGAAGTCGTAGGTCGCGCCCATCTTCGCGCCGAGTTCCTCTGCGGCGGCGACGAATCGGCGCAGGTACTCGTCGTAGATGCGTTCCTGCACGTAGATGCGCTCGATGTGCATGCACGCCTGGCCGGTATTGCCGAACACGGCGAAGATGGCCGACGGGATGGCCTCGTCGAGGTTGACGTCGTCCAGGACGATCATCGGGTTCTTGCCGCCGAGCTCGAGGCTGCATCCGATGAGATTGCGACCCGACTGCTCGCCGATGGTGCGGCCGGTGGCGGTGGAGCCGGTGAACATGACGAAGTCGACATTGTCGATCAGGGTCGGCCCGACATCCGGGCCCATGCCGGTGACGACCTGCACCAAACCGCGCGGCAGGCCCGCCTGGTGCAGCAGTTCGATGCCGTACAGCGTGCACAGCGCGGTCTTGTTGTCCGGCTTCATGACAACGCCGTTGCCCGCGATCAGCGCGGGGGTGGAGTCGGACATGGAGATGGCGAACGGGAAGTTCCACGGCGCGATCACCGCGACCACGCCCTTGGGGCGGTGCTCCTCGGTGGAGCTGGTGATGATCGGCATCGGCCCGCTGCGCTTCTTGGGCTTGAGCGTCTTGGCCGCGGTCTTCAGGTAGTGCGCGATGACCATCGGCGTATCGCACGCCTCTTCGATGGCCATCCGGCGCGCCTTGCCGCAACCGATCTGAATCAGGTCGGCAATGGTCTCGATCTCGGAGAGAATGAGTTCGTGCGCGCGTTCGAAGACGGCGAGGCGCTGGTCCAGCGGGCGAGCGGCCCATTCCTTCTGCGCGGCGCGCGAGATCTCGACGACCTTGACGACATCCTCGGGCGAGGACTGCGGCAGGTAGCCGACGACATCGCCGGTGTAGACCTCGATCATTTCGAACGGGTCGCGGGCCTCGCCCGCCTTGCCCGCGGTCACCATTGCGGTCAGCCGGTTGATGAGGGATTCCGTGACGCGGGGCGGCAGCTTCGCCCGGGAGCCGCTCTGCGTGCTCGTTGTGCTCATGGTCGTCGTCTCTCCGTTACTTGCCGCCCGTGACGGCGGTCACCATGATCCAAACTAGAACACGTTATTGTTCAGGACAACGGTGCGGGGTAGTTTCGTCCCCGAATCCCAGGATTGGCCACGTGGAAGGACAGGTCGGCGATGACCGCTGCGACTGCTGAAACAAGTAGCAACACCGAGCCTCATGCTCTCGTCGAGAAGCGTGGGGCGACGCTGATCGTCACCATGAACCGGCCGGAACGCAAGAACGCGCTCACGGGCGAGATGCTGGCGATCCTGGCCGACGCCTGGGACACCGTCGACAACGATCCCGAGATCCGGTCCTGCATTCTCACCGGCGCCGGCGGGGCGTTCTGCGCGGGCGCGGACCTGAAGAACATGAACAATCGCGGCGCGGCCGAGGGGATGAAGGCGGGCAGCGCCTTCGATCCCACCCGGATGCCCGGCCTGCTCAAGGGCCGCCGCCTGACCAAGCCGCTGATCGCCGCCGTCGAAGGCGCGGCCATCGCGGGTGGTACCGAGATCTTGCAGGGCACCGATATTCGCATCGCGGGCGAGAGCGCGAAATTCGGTATCTCCGAGGCGAAGTGGAGCCTGTTCCCGATGGGCGGGTCGGCGGTGCGCCTGCCGCGCCAGATCCCGTACACCATCGCGGCGGATCTGCTGCTGACCGGACGGCACATCAAGGCGGCCGAGGCCAAGGAGTACGGGCTGATCGGACACGTGGTGCCGGACGGGACCGCGCTCGACAAGGCCCTGGAGATCGCCGAACTCATCAATAACAATGGGCCGCTCGCGGTTCAGGCGATCCTGAAGGTGATTCGCGATACCGAGGGCCTGCACGAGGAAGACGCCTTCAAGATCGACGCGAAGGTGGGCCTGCCGGTCTTCCTCAGCGACGATGCGAAGGAGGGCCCGCGCGCCTTCGCCGAGAAGCGCAAGCCCAACTTCCAGGGCAAGTAAATGGTGTGGGGGTCGCAACCCCCACACCCCCGCTTCGAGGTGGCGATCAGACCCTGACGGCCCGAAGTGATTCGGGCGTCAGGTCTTTCAACGTCGGATAGCCGTCGACGGCCATGATCAGATCGGCTTCGGCGAGCAGGGTGCGCAGGACGTGCACGATGCCGTCCTCGCCGCCGAGCGCCAAACCGTACGCGTAAGGGCGGCCGATGCCGACGGCGGACGCGCCCAGGGCCAGGGCCTTGATGATGTCCGCGCCGGAACGAACACCCGAATCGAACAGGACCGGAAGGCCGTCGGCTGCCTCGACCACGCCGGGAAGCATGTCGAGCGCGGGCAAGCCGCCATTGGCTTGCCGCCCACCGTGATTCGAGCAGTAGATGCCGTCCACACCGAGGTCGCGGGCGCGGCGCGCGTCATCGGGATGCCCGATACCCTTCACGATCAAAGGCAGCGTGGTCAGCGAGCGCAGCCAGGGCAGATCATCCCAGGTGAGCGGATTGCCGAAGAGCTGAATCCAGCGCAGGATCGCCGATTGCGGGTCCTGTTCCGGGGATTGCGCGAGACCGGCGCGGAAGACCGGATCGGTGAAGTAGTTGGCCAGGCAGTGCCCGCGCAGCTGGGGGAAATTGCCGGTGCCGAGGTCGCGGGGCCGCCATCCGGTGATCCAGGTGTCGAGGGTGACCACGATGCCCTTGTACCCGGCCTGCTCGGCGCGCGACACCAGCGAAGCCGCCAGGTCGCGGTCGGTGGGCGTGTAGAGCTGGAAAAACCCTGGGGTGTCACCGAATTCGGCCGCGACATCCTCCAGCGGATCTTCCATGAGGGTGGAGGCGACCATCGGGACGCCGGTCCGGGCCGCTGCCCGCGCGGTCGCGAGATCGCCGCGACCGTCCCGGTCACAGAGCGCGATGACACCGACCGGAGCCATGAAAACCGGTGCGGGCCAAGTTGTTCCGAACAGCTCGACCGACAGGTCCCGCTCTTTCGCACCCACGAACATGCGCGGCATCAGCCCCCACTGATCGAAGGCCGCCACATTCGCGCGCTGCGTGCGCTCGTCACCCGCGCCGCCGGCGACATACGACCAGATCGACGGCGGCAGCGCTGTCTGCGCACGCTCGGCCAGTTCGGCGAAGTTCACCGGCCATTTCGGAATCACCCCGCGCAGGCCGTTGAAGTAGATCTCGTTCTGAAAGTCCCCGTAGGCCATGACGCCGATGTCTCCCTCTCGTGGATGCCGCTCCCGCAATAGTGAAATACTCGGCATCGAACCTGCCCAAATCGCAGGAAGCTCTCACAGAGGCGGGATGAATGCAGGATTTCGCCGAGCTGCTCAATGAAGACGATCTTGCTCTGATCAATGCCCTCCAGCTGCGCCCGCGCGCTTCCTGGACCGAACTCGGCGGCGTCCTGGATGTCGATCCGGTGACCGTGGCCCGGCGCTGGCAGCGGCTGAGCGATCGCGGCGAGGCGTGGGTGTGCGCTTCGCCGGGTCCCGCCATGTTCGACCTGTGCTGCGCCGCCTTCGTCCACATCGACTGCGCGACAGGGGAAACCGATGCCGTGGTGCGAGCCTTGGCCGAACACCCGCAGATGCTCACCCTCGAACGCGCCGGCGGCAGCGACCGGATCCTGGCCACCGTGGCCGCCCGTGACTTCGCGCAGTTCTCGCACTACACCCTCGATGTACTGCCGACCCTGCCGCACCTGACCGCCGTCCGAACCCGGATCGTCACGCACTGGTTCGCCGAAGGCGGCAGCTGGCGCATCGACGCCCTCGCCCCCGGCCAGCGCGACCAGCTCCGCACCCCGGTCCCGGCCGCCTCCTCGTTCCCGCAGCGCCGGGTATTCGACGAACTGGATCGCGCCATCCTCACCCGGCTGGCCGACGACGGCAGGTCCACCCACACCGCGATCGCCACCGCCGTGGGCACCAGCGGATCAACGGTGAAGCGCCGCATAGACGAACTGATCCGCCTGGGACTGCTCGCCTTCCGCTGCGATTTCGCCCGCCCCCTCGGCGGCTGGCCGGTGGCGGTCACTTTCTGGGCAACCGCACCGGCCGCCGCACTACCCGAACTCGGCTACGCCCTGATCCGACTACCGCAGACCCGCAACTGCGCCGCCGTCAGCGGTACTCACAACCTGGTAGTACAGGCCAACCTGCACTCCGTCGCAGAGGTAGCGCGCTTCGAAAGCCATTTGGCAGCAAGCCATCCCGAACTCGTGATCGCCGAACGCACCATCACCCTCCGTCACGAGAAACTGCTCGGCCGCATCCTCGACAGCTACGGCCGTGCCCGCACGGTGGTGCCGCCCGACATCTGGTCGGACCTGTAGACATGGTGATTCCTGGACAACCGACTTTCGAGGCAGCGCCAAGCTTGAGATCCCCCGCGAAACTGATCTCGGTATCGCTTACGCGCCTGTCGGAGCAGAGTAATCCCCAGCGGTAGTCTCGGGTGTAGTCTCAAGGTGTGGCGGTCGAATGGTTCTGGGCGCTGGCAAAGATGCTCGAACGCTACGGGGTAGACCCCGACGACGTATTCGACGTCGTTGAGGCGTGGATCAGCCGCGAACCGCCCGGTGTGGTTTCGTACCGCGACTGACCCGGCGACCGGGTTGATGACGTTCATACTGTGGGGGCGTGCCGAGAACGGCACCCCGACCGCGGTCTACGCCCGTCGCAAAGACCGCGACATCGAGGTGTACGCGGCCCGCTACCTCGACCCGGACCAGACCGCCGCATTGGAGAAATGGGAGGCGACACGCAATGACTGACCCGTTGGACAACATGACTCCCGACGAGATGGCCGCCATGATCGACCGTCTCGAATTCACCGTCGATTCGGTGAGCGAGGCAGACCTTGGCATTACCGTGGGCCCCGACGCCGAGCCTGTTTATGTTCCCCGATCCATCAAAATGCCCTACGAACTCGACAAGGCCTGCAAGGCGCGAGCCACCGCCCTGGGTATGTCGCAGTCTGGGTACATCCGTTCGCTGATCGAACGCGACATTGCCACCGCGGGTACCGGCACTCCCCGGCCCGCCTGGGTGACCGAGTTGCTAGCCGTAATCGCACACCATGAGAACGACGACCAGCGCAAGGCATCCTGACTTCGGCTGGAAGTCTGCTGAATACGGACCGGGTAGAACGCTCCGGTCAGTACTTCTATCCGTGCGGCGTGTTGGCCGAGCGCGGGGAACGTGTCGCCTTGATACGCCGATGGTTCGCTCGTGCAAGGGAATTCGTGGGTCGGTGGGATCGGGCTGGAAACAGTCACGGTGGTGGATGTCGAGACGTCCGGGTTGAGCTCGGGGACGGATCGCGTGCTGTCGGTGGCGGCGTTGCGGCTGGATGCGGCAGGGGGTGTGGCGGAGGAGTTCTATTCGCTGGTTGATCCGGGGTGTGATCCCGGCCCGGTGCATGTGCATGGGTTGACGCGGGAGAAGTTGCGTGGAGCACCGGATTTCGGGGCGGTGCGGGGGCGGCTGGCCGGGTTGTTGGAGGGGCGGGTGATGGTCGCGCATAATGCTCGGTTCGATTACGACTTTCTGGCGGGGGAATTCCGGCGAAGTGGGGCGGTGCTGCCGGTTTCCTCGCGGCTGTGCACCTTGGCATTGGCGCGACGGGTGGCGCCGCCGACAGCGGATTACAAGCTGGGGAGTTTGGCTGCGCATTACGGGATCGCGCAATTGCGGGCGCATGACGCGTTGGATGACACTCGCGTACTGGTGGGGGTGTTGCGCGGGTTGATCGGGGATGCGGCTTGGCTGGGGGTGCCGCCGCCGCTGCTGGATTGCCCGCCGAAGGATGCGAATCGGCATTTGTGGCGAGGGAAGGCCAAGGCGCCGTGCGCATTCGCGTATCCGGGGCGATTCGAGGAGCGTGGCGCGCTGATTCAGGGGATGAAGGTCGCGTTCAGTGGTGAGACCGGGATGGATCGGAATGAATTGGTCGATCGCGCCGAAGCTGCGGGGCTCGATGTGACCGGGAACGTCAGCCGCTTGACCAGTCTGCTGGTGACCAATCGTCCCGCTTCAAGTTCGAACAAGGCGGGCAAGGCGCGACAGCACGGCACACCTGTCGTGGATGAAGCGCGATTCCTGGAATTGCTCGCCGCGATACAGCCTGGCGTGCGGAAAGGCGATGCCGGACAGCGGGTTCCGAGTCCGGGCCGCGCTATGGAATCCACACCGGCGGGGCCGCTGAACGGCCGCCGGGTGCTGGTGCTCGGCGGCACGCATCGGCAGGCCGCCGAAATACGCCGCCGGATAACCGAACTCGGCGGCTCCTCGGCGGTGAATATGTCCGCGGGGGTCACCGATGTGCTCGCCCTGCCGGGTGCGGAGAATGATCAGCGGTGGAAGAAGGCGGCCGATATCGGGCTCCCGATCTGGGGGCTCGAGCTGCTGGAGGCCGCCGGCGAACCCGACGCACCGAGGGGCCAGGCACCAGCTATGCACAGCACTCCCGGCGACGGCCCTCGCGAGCCGATCGTGCTCAGCCGCGGGCAGGTGGTGGACCTGCCGGTCGCCACCCATGGCGCGCAGTGGTCCGTGCGCGCGGGCTGGCCGCAGCACGGCGCCGCCGAGGTCGATCTGGTGGCCTTCCTGGTGGACGAAAACGACCGCGTGGCAGCCGATTCGGATTTCGTGTTCTACAACCAGCCCGAGACCCGGGGCGCCCGGCTGACCGTGGATGGACCCAGCGAGCAAGGGGTCAGCGTGGATCTGGAAGACCTACCCGGGCATTGCCGCCGCATAGTCATCGCGGCCGCGCTGGGGGATCCCGAGCGCCGATTCGGTGATGTCGGCCCCATCGAAATCGAGGTCGATCCGGGCCCGGAATCCGGTACTTTCGCACGCGCCACCCTCGATGCGGCGACCGAGGAACGCACTTTGCTGCTGGCCGAGTTGTATCCGCGGGACGAGGATTGGCGACTGCGCGCCGTCGGTCAGGGGTATCCCACCGGTCTGGCCGCGCTGGCTCGACATTACGGCGTCGAAGTGGACGACTGAATCGGTCGTCGTATCGGTCATTGCCGGTGTTGTGCAACACAATTCCCGCTCGCGCACATAAACGGTATCGGGACTTGATTCGGCGACCGGTATCGGATACAAATTGGGCGTTGTAATTCGCAACGCTTAAATGTTCTGCACGCCATCGAATTCCGCGTGCAGGGGGGTTCTGGAGGATGAATATCATGCGTCGGACCATCGGCAATTTCGGTCGTAAAGCTCTCGTCGCGGTGCTGCCGCTCGCGGTGGCGGCGGCCGTCACCGGCGCCGGTCAGGCCAATGCCGAGGCCCCGGAGCTCGCTCCGCAGACCGCCCCCGTGGTGCAGCTGGCGGCGGCCCCGCAGGCCCTCGACGCCGCGCAGCCCATCGCACTGGAGGCCGCGCAGCCCGCCGCTCCGGAGGCCGCGCAGCCCGAGGTGGATGCGGTCGCCTCGGAGATCGCCACCAATCCGAATGCGGCCAACCATGATCCGCTCGGCAATGGCGCGGCCGCCGGTGCGATTGTCGGCGCGGTATTCGGTGCGGTCGTCTGCGCCGCCACCATTGTCGGCATTCTGCTGGTCCCGCTGTGCGCGCTCGGCCCGGCATTCCAGGGCGCGCTGGTCGGCTTGATCGTCGGCGCCATCGCACCGGATGTCATTCCGCAGGTGCTGCCCTGATCCCACGCGGATAAAACTTCACGTCGCCGGCGGTCGAATCGAATTCGGCTGCCGGTTTTCGTATTCGCGGGCGGTGCGCTGGGCGGAAACGAGTAAGGGCCCCGATCAAGTGAATGACCAGGGCCCTACTGCTGTGTCTCAACCAACACGTCGGGGTGACAGGATTTGAACCTGCGACCTCTTCGTCCCGAACGAAGCGCGCTACCAAGCTGCGCCACACCCCGTGAAGTGAACGTGAAGTAGCTTAGCGCACCGTCGGCGGAACAGTTAAATCGGCTGGTCAGATGCCCTAAAGCAGTCGAAAAGTGGCGAGTAGGCGGCGGGCGAAATCACGGTCCACGGCCCGGTCCACGCCGGTGTCGGCGGCGATGGTGAGGACCAGTGCGCCCTCGCCGCCGGAGACGGCGAAGGTGTAGATCGAATAGGTTTTGGCGCAGCTGGGATCGGGTGGGGTGAACGCGCCCGAGGTCTCCACGAAGCTGCCGTGCAGCGCGTTGTCGGAGGAACTGAAGGATTCGGGCGCCCCCGAATCGACCGAGGTCAAGGTCTCCCAGCCGAGCTTGGCCATGCGTTTGCCGATATCGGTCGCGGCCGCGGCGGGATCGGAGAGCGTGCTGGTGCTCAGGAACATATTGCTGCGCACATAGTTCGGGCAGTAGCCGACGCCCTCCTGCGCCAGCCCCGCGACCGTGATCCGGTCGGAGCCGGAACCCCACCCGTTCGCGGTTTGATCGATGGCCCAGTCCGACGGCACATCCCAGGCCGCCTTGGTGCCGGCCGGGACGACCACCTGATAGCCGGGGATCCGCGGCGACTGGCTCGACGAGGGCGTGGTGGTGGGCGTGCTGGTGCGCGGCTTGGACGTGGTGGTCGCGGCCGCCGAGGTGGAGGTGGCGGGCAGGGCGCCGGTGCCCGAATCCCGGGTCACCAGCACCACCGCCACCACCGCGACGAGCGCCACCACGAGCGCGCCGATCCCGGCGTACCACCACACTCGGTTGTTTCCGCCCGGCGGCGGTCCGTAATTGCCCCCGTAGGGCGGCTGTGCGGGCTGATACGGCACCGGACCGGTCTGATAGGGGTTCGGGCCCGTCTGGAACGGATTCGCGCCCGTCCGTGCGGGATCGACCGAAATCGGCGGATTCGCTCCGGACGGATAGGGATTGGCCCCGCTCGGCGGATTCGCGCCCGCCCCATAGGGATTCGGCTGCGGACCGTATCCCGGCGGCTGGATCGGATGTTGCGCCTGCGAATCCCATTGCGACCCCGGCGCCGGCGCCCCCTGCCACCAGTTGGCGGTCTGATCCTCGCTGCCGGGCTCCGGCTTCCGGTCATCGAATCCA
Source organism: Nocardia inohanensis NBRC 100128 (assembly GCF_001612945.1). GTDB lineage: Bacteria > Actinomycetota > Actinomycetes > Mycobacteriales > Mycobacteriaceae > Nocardia > Nocardia inohanensis. The sequence continues at coordinate 18,951 of NZ_BDBK01000013.1, read as the reverse complement.
CTGGTCATCGTCGGACCCCCTGTCGGACGAGTCGAGCCCCCGCCCGGCCGCCCGCTACATCGGGCGGAGGCTGGCGAGAATCTTCTTCGCGAGCGACTTGTCTACCGCTTTGTCGACCCCAGTATCCGCGACGATCGTGAAAACGTAAGCGCCCTGATTGGTGGAGAACGCGAAGGTGTAGATCGAGTAGGTGGAGGCGCAGCCCGCCGCGGGTGCGGGTGCGCTACCGGTGAGCTCGACGAACGTGCCGGAGAGCTTGCCGTCGGAGGTCGAGAACTTCTCCGACGTACTGGGTTTCGCGCCCGTCGAATTCGCGTAGCCGATCTTCGCCATGCGCGCGCCGACATCCGCCGCGGCCTTGGCGAGGTCGGTCTCGTCGGAATCGGTGACGAAGGCGGTGGTGCGGGTGTACCCCGTGCAGTAGTCCACGCCCTCTTCCGAGAGGCCGAAGGCGACGATCTGATCGGTGCCGGTCCCGAACGCCCCGGTGCCCTGCTTGTCGATCGTCCAATCCTTCGGAATGTCGTACGCCGCTTCGAATTCCGGGATCGTCACCGTCTGATACCCGGGAATCACCGGCGCGGGCGTGCCGGATTTGGTGACGGACGGCTTCGGTGTCGCCGACGGCTTGCTCGCGCCCGGCGACTTCTCCGTGGTGAGTGCGCTCACCAGCGACGGCGTCGTATTCGATTGCGCGGAAGGATCATTCGAATTCCGCACCAGCGCCACCGCGACCACCGCGATCACGATGGCCAGCACCAGCCCGCCGATTCCGGCGAACAGCCAGATCTTTCGCTTACCCCCGCCCGGCGGCTGCTGATACCCGCCGCCGTAACCGGGCTGCCCACCGTAACCCGGCGCTCCGCCATACGGTCCCGGCCCCACCTGGTACGGCTGCTGCCCGGTGAACCGCATCGTCGGATCCGGACCCGGCGCGCCCGAAAACTGCTGCGTCGGGTTCGGCCCGGACGGCTGGAACTGCTGCGTGGGATCCGCCGCCCCGTACGGCCCGCCCGGGAACGGCGCGGTCGGCTGATACCCCGGCTGCCACCCCGAATCCGGTTGCGGCACACCGTAACCCGGCGGCGGTCCGTCCTGCGTCGGCTGCTGCGGATTCGACCAGGCCGAATCCGGCGCGGGCGCGCCCTGCCACCAGTTCGGATCGGGCCCCGCGCCCGCACCTTCGTTCCGCTCGTTCCCACTGGCCACGACTGCTCCCCTGACTGACGACTACCTACCGCGTTGTATATCGCGGCAGCAGCTCAACGCGCGACAGCCTCCGACGACGTGGTCCGCCCCCGGCCCGATTCCGCGGCCGGCTTCTTCGGCGGTGCGCCGACCAGCGTCAGCAGGGTCGCCTCCGGGCGGCAGCAGAAGCGGTACGGCGCCCACGGCGAGGTACCGATACCGGCCGAGACATGCAGGCGGGTATGGGCTCCCCAGCGGGAAGCGCCCTTCACCCGCGAACGATCGATGCCGCAATTGGTGACCAGCGCGCCGAAACCGGGCAGCACCAGCTGACCGCCGTGCGTGTGGCCCGCCATGACCAGGTCGTAGCCGTCGGCCGCGAACCGGTCCAGCACCCGCGGCTCGGGGGAGTGGGTGAGTCCGATGCTCAAGTCCGCCAACGGATTCGGCGAACCGGCGACGGTGTCGTAGCGGTCCCGCTTCAGGTGCGGATCGTCCACGCCCGCGGTCGAGATCTTCACCCCGGAGACCTCGATATCGCGGCGCACATGGGTCAGATCCAGCCAGCCGCGCTCGGTGAAGGCGGCGCGCAGATCCTGCCACGGCAGCGGATCGCCGAAGACGCGCTTGTGGTTCTTGTCGAAATACTTCAGCGGATTCTTCGGCACCGGCGCGAAATAGTCATTGCTGCCGAATACGAAAATGCCGGGGCGCCCCAGCAATCCACCCAGCGACTGCACCACCGAAGGCACCGCCTTCTGATGCGACAGATTGTCGCCGGTGTTGACCACCAGGTCCGGTTCCAAGCGATCCAGCTCGCGCAACCAGGCCTGCTTCAACTGCTGGCCGGGCATCATGTGCAGGTCGGAGATGTGCAGGACGCGCAGGGACGGTTTTCCGGGTTCCAGTACCGGCAGGGTCGCCTCACGCAGCGTGAACATGTTGCGTTCGATCAGCGAGGCGTATCCGATACCGGCGACCGCGGCCCCAGCGGCTCCGAGTGCGGCGCGGGTGAGGGCGGAGGTCGAGATTACGGGCATTTGCCCAGAATAGGCGACCCGGCGGGGAAACATCGAGTCATATGAGCTGCGATACGCCGACGCTTTGTGGCGCCGGCGGGTATCTTCGCGCGGACCCGGCCGGACCGACACCGCGAAAAAGACGTGCGGGCGGGGCGGGGCCGCGCGGTAGCGTGTCCCGCATGGCGGAACTCAAATCGAAGCTGCGTGCGGACCTCACCACCGCGATGAAGGCCAAGGATGCCCTGCGTCTCAATACGCTGCGCATGCTGCTGGCCGCTGTCCAGACCGCCGAGGTCGCCGGCACCACCGCGCGCGAGCTCAGCGACGCCGAGGTGATCGCCGTGCTCGCGAAGGAGTCGAAGAAGCGCAACGAGGCCGCCGTCGTCTACGAGCAGGCCGGACGCGGTGAGCTGGCCGCCAACGAGCGGGCCGAAGAGCAGATCATCGACGAGTACCTGCCGACCCCGCTGACCGATGCGGAGGTCGCCGACATCGCCGACACCGCCATCGCGGATGTCGCCGAGCAGATCGGCGAACGGCCGGGCATGAAGCAGATGGGTCAGGTCATGAAGATCGCCACCGCGCTGGCGGCGGGCCGGGCCGACGGTTCCCGGGTTTCCGCGGCCGTCAAAGCGCGGCTCTGAGCGCGATCAGAGCTACGCCCCATTAATACGAAACGCCCGGAGTGAGTCTCTCGCTCCGGGCGTTTCGTATTGAGTACAAACAGGGCGAGCCGAATACGGCAGCGGCCCCTCACCATTGGCGAGGGGCCGCTGTCACTCAGCGTGGGATCGGAATGGGTATGGGTATCGGCGGCAGCTGGATGTTCGGCAACCCCGGTATCCCCGGCGCCGTCGGTGTCTCCGCCGGAGCGGGCGCCGGCCGCGCGGTGCCGTCACTCACGTAGATCGTGATCACCGACCCGGGAATCGCCGACCCGTCCGGCGACATGCTCAGCACCGTCCCCTTGTTGGCGCCCGCGGCCGTGGCCACCGACACCTGGAAACCGGCGGCGATCAGATTCGAGGTCGCCTCGGCCTGCGTCTGGCCGACCACATCCGGAATCTGCGAATTGTTCGCCCCGCGCACGTACTTGTCGTCCAGCGGCGGCAGCCCCGGCGGCGGGAACTTGCCGAGCACGTTCTTGACCGCGCCCAGCCAGCTGCGAGCCGGCTCGTTACCACCGAACAGGTTGCCGCTGCCGCAGTTCCGCAGCGGGAACGAGCAGATCTCGCCGGGCGTCGGGCTGTCACCGTAGATGTAGGCCGAACCGGCCAGCGCGTTGGTGAAGGCCAGGAACGCCGAGGAGCGGTGCGATTCAGTGGTACCGGTCTTGGCGGACAGCGGCGCGTTCCAGCCCACCGACTGCGCCGCACCCGCGGCGGTACCGCTGACGTCGTCCTTGCTCATGGCATTGGCGAGGGTGTTGGCCAGACCCGGTTCCACCACCTGCTCACACGCCTGCTGGGTGAGCGGCACGGTCTTGCCGCTGCGGTCGACCACTTCCCGGATCGGGGTGGGCGGGCACCACTTGCCGCCGGAGGCCAGCGTGGCCGCCACATTCGACAATTCGAGCGGGTTGATCGCGACCGGGCCCAGCGTGAACGAGCCCAGGTTCTGATCCTTGATCATGTCCGCCAGGCTCTGATTGCCGTGCCCGGAAGTACCCGCCTGGGTGTAGGACCGCATGCCCAGGCGCACCGCCATATCCACGGTCGGGGCCACGCCCACGGCCTGGATCAGCTTGACGAAGGCCGTGTTCGGCGAGGTGGCGAGCGCCTCGGTCACCGACATCGGCGACTTGTACTTGCCCGCGTTCTCGACGCAGTAGGTGGCCGCCGGGCAGCCGCGCGCACCACCGTTACCCATGCCCTTGGCCTCGAAGCGGCCGGGCACGTCCAGCTGCGCGTTGATGCCCAGGCCCTTCTCCATGGCCGCGGCCGTGGTGAAGATCTTGAAGATCGAGCCCGCGCCGTCGCCGACCATCGAATACGGCTGCGGCTGCACGGTTTGATGCGCGTTCGCGTCCAGCCCGTAGGTCCGGCTGGACGCCATGGCCAGCAGCGGATGCGAATCCTGGCCCGGGCCCACGATATTCATCACCGAGGCGATGTCGTCCAGGTTCGGGTCGGCATTGGCGTTCACCGCGGCCTTCACCGAGTTCTGCACGTCCGGATCCAGGGTGGTCTTGATCAGGTAGCCGCCCTTGTCGATCTGGTCGCGGCTGATCCCGGCATTGGCCAGGTATTGCAGCGCGTAATCGCAGAAGAAGCCGCGATCGTTGGCCGCGATGCAGCCGCGCGGCAGGCCCTTGGGCTCGGCCAGCACGCCCAGCGGCTCGCTCTTGGCCTTGCGGAACTCCTCGGCCCGGCTCGGGATGTTCTGGATCATGGTGTCGAGCACGGTGTTCCGCCGCTCCAGCACACCGGCCGGATTGGTGTAGGGGTTCAGCTTGGAGCTGGACTGCACCATGCCGGCGAGCATGGCGGACTGCACCACGCTCAGATCCTTGGCGTCGACGCCGAAGTAGGTCTGCGCCGCGTCCTGGATGCCGTACGAGGAGTTACCGAACGGCACCAGGTTCAGGTACCGGGTCAGGATCTCGTCCTTGGTGAGCTCCTTCTCCAGCGTCAGCGCCATCCGGATCTCGCGGATCTTGCGGGCGGGGGTGGTCTCGGTGGCGGCGCGGCGTTCGGCATCGGTCTTGGCGACCACCAGCAGCAGGTAGTTCTTCACGTACTGCTGGTCGATGGTCGAACCACCCTGCTGCACTTCGCCGCCGGAGGTGTTGGTCAGGAAGGCGCGGAACGTGCCCTGCCAGTCCACACCGCCGTGTTCGGCGAAGCGTCGGTCCTCAACGGACACCAGCGCGAGCTTCATGTCGTTGGAGATCTTGTCGCTGGGCACTTCGAACCGGCGCTGCTCGTACAGCCACGCGATGGGCTGATTGTTCGTGTCGACCATGGTGGACACCGCGGGAACGGTGCCCTCCACCAGTTCGGCGGAGACATTGTCGACGGCGTCGGCGGCGCGGTTGGAGATGAAACCGAATCCGCCCGCGAGTGGGAACAGCAACCCGGCGAGAAGCACGGCGGCCAGAATGCAGCTGCCGGCCAGTCTCCAGAGCGTTCGTGTGATGGGCACGTGCCACAGCCTAATTGGCCGTCGGGACACTCGGTGCCCTCGCGTCGGGGTGTCCATTCGTCCGGAATGGTGCCGACTGCCCGGTTTCAGGTGACGAATGCATGGACGGACGTACCAGAAAATCTCGGGACGGTCTTGCGCAAGCCTCACACTCTTATCTAGATTGAGAACCCAGTGTGATAGAGCTAACACTCAAAGTGGAATGTGGTGCAGAACGCAGTGGGGTTGGGTAACTGCGCGCTGTACGCGATTCTGGAGCGCCGTGACCCGGTGTTCGGACTGCAAAGGGGCACACCAAATGCACATGACTACCCCGATCGCTCGATTGGACGTGGAGCAGGCCGAAGCGAGAATCGCCTGGGTTTCCCAGGCCCGATGCAAGGAAGTAGATCCCGACCAGCTTTTCGTGCGAGGCGCCGCGCAGCGTAAAGCGGCGACCATCTGCCGGCACTGCCCGGTGCTGATGGAGTGCGGGGCCGACGCCCTGGACAATCGTGTCGAGTTCGGTGTGTGGGGCGGCATGACCGAGCGGCAGCGCCGCGCGCTGCTCAAGCAACACCCCGAAGTGACGTCTTGGGCCGACTTCTTCTTCGCCCAGCGTTCGCAGAAAGTAGCGATGTAAGCAGTATCCCCTAACTCCGATCCCCCCATAGGCAGAACGGACCGAGCCCGCATCTTGCGGGCTCGGTCCGTTTCCGGGGTCGAATCGGGCATCTGCGCCAGACCGGGCAGTTTCATCCGGAAATGTTCCAGGTGAGAGTGATCGGGTCTGCGCCCCACGCCCCTGTGGGGAAGGCGTTGTACCCCCGGATCGGCCCGGCGAGCTAAGCCGACTTCGCTGATCCGGCTTCGGCGAGTTGGTCGCCCACGGCCTGGAGGGCTTCGAGGTCGGCGACTTCGAAGGGGAGCGCGGTCACGGCCGCGATCGGGACGCTGGGGTGCGCGCCGGTGAAGCGGTGCAGCAGATGCTGTTCGCGCTTGGCGGTGGCGGCGCGCTGGGCGTGGATGCGCAGCACGGCGGCGGTGACCGCGGCCGGTGAGGTGTCCTGGCTGTCGGCCGCCGCGCCGTTGCCGTTCGGCTGCGGGGCCAGACGATCGGCCGCGACCTGCGCCTGCTCGGCGGAGAGCGAGCTCAGCACCGGGTGGGTGCGGTTGAGGACCAAACCGGCCAGGGGCATCTTGTCGTGCGAGAGGCGATCGACGAAGAACGAGGCTTCCCGCAGTGCGTCGGGTTCCGCCGCGGCCACCACGATGAAGTGGGTGCCGGGCCGGGAGAGCATGGCGTAGGTGCGATCGGCGCGATCCTGGAAACCGCCGAACATGGATTCCAGTGACTGCAAGAAGACAGAGGCGTCTTTGAGCAATTGGCCGCCGACGATGGTCGAGACCCCGCGCAAGGCGAGGCTCATGGCGCCGGCGACGAACTTACCGACACCCCGGCCCGGGGCCATGATCACGCGGATCATCTTGCCGTTCAGGAAGTTACCGAGCCGCTTGGGCGCGTCCAGGAAGTCCAGCGCGTTCCGCGACGGGGGCGTGTCGACCACGATCAGGTCCCACTCGCGCTTGGCCGCCAGCTGCCCCAGCTTCTCCATCGCCATGTACTCCTGTGTGCCACCGAAAGAGGAGGCCACGGTCTGGTAGATGGGGTTGGCGAAGATCTGCTCGGCCTTGTCGGGGCTGGTGTGCTCGAGCACCATCTCGTCGAAGGTGCGGCGCATGTTCAGCATCATGGCGTAGAGCTCGCCATCGGTCTCGTGACCGAGATCCACCCGCTGCGGGGTGTTCCCCAGATCGCTGACCCCGAGCGACTGCGCCAGCCGCCGCGCCGGATCGATGGTCAGCACCACGACCTTGCGCCCGGCCTCCGCGGCCCGCAGCGCGATGGCCGCCGCCGTGGTGGTCTTGCCGACGCCGCCGGAGCCGCAGCACACCACGATGCGCGCGGTGGGATCGGTGATGATCTTCGTAATGTCCAGGGGCACAGTGCTTGCCGGAACGATCATGACTAGCGGACCCCCTGGGCGCTCAATACCTCGGCCAGCTCGTAGAGCCCGCCCAGATCCATACCGTCGGTGAGCGACGGCAGGTACATGCGTGAAATGTTCACCTGCGCCAGGTCGGCGGCGCTCTCGTCCTGGGCGGCCAGGCGCGCGGAATGCTCCACTGCCTCGGCGACCAGGCCCTCGAAATCGGCCTCCGACAAGCTGATTCCGGCCTCGGCCAGCCCCTGCCGCAGGGCCTCGGCATCGAAATCACCGGTGGCGGCCCGCTCGCGCACGGCGCGCGGCAGGTAGCCCTCGCTGGCCCGGTTCACGATCACCGTGCCGATATTCAGGTCGTTGGCGGTCAATTCCGCGACGGCGTCGGCGGTCTCCTGCACCGGCAGCGCCTCCAGCAGCGTGACCAGGTGGATCATGGTCTGCGGCGAATGCAGCAGCTTGGAGACGCCTTCGGCCTGCGAGGCGATCGGGCCCCCGCCCGCGATCTCGGCCATGGCCTGGGTGACATCCAGGAAGCTGGCGATCCGGCCGGTCGGCGGTGCGTCGATGACGATTTCGTCGTAAACCGGTTTACCCGCCTTGTCGACGCGCACCGCGCACTCCTTGATCTTCCCGGTCAGGATCACGTCCCGCAGACCCGGCGCGATGGTGGTGACGAACTCGATCGCCCCCACCCGGCGCATGGCGCGACCGGCGAAACCCAGGTTGTAGAACATGTCGAGGTATTCCAGGAAGGCATGCTCGACGTCGAGCGCCAGCGCCAGCACCTCGCCGCCGCCCTCCGCGGTGGCGATCCGAGTCTCGGTGGGCGGCAATGGCGGCAGGTCGAAGAGCTGGGCAATCGACTGTCTGCCCTCGACCTCCACCAGCAACACCCGGCGTCCCCCCGCGGCCAGCGCGAGTGCGAGCGCCGCCGCGACCGTGGACTTACCGGTCCCCCCTTTTCCGGATACGTAATGCAGGCGGGCTTTGTCCGCCCGCTCCGGCCAACCTGCTTCGACCCCCGGCTCAACCGAAACGGGCACTGCTATCGGTACTCCCACGCTCGCGAGCCTATAACTCGTTCCTGATTCCTGCCCAGAGTGACGCGTAACTGTCTGGTACACCACTCCGGAAACTCGGATTTCCTGAAAGCGCACGCTACTCCAGAGGTCCCGGCCTCCTGCGCGACCCGCCGCGCGGCTAATCTCCAACCATGAGTGATGTGACCGCGTGGGAGTACGCCACGGTGCCGCTGTTGACGCACGCCACCAAGGCGATCCTCGACCAGTGGGGCAGCGATGGCTGGGAACTCGTCAGCGTGCTGCCCGGACCGACCGGCGAACAGCATGTCGCCTACCTGAAGCGACCCAAGAACTGATGGCCGCGGCAACCGCGTGGGCGGAGAACCTGGCCAAGCTCGGACTGGAACTGCCCCCCGTCGCGCCCCCGGTCGCGGCGTACGTGCCTGCCGTGCAGACCGGCAATCTCGTCTACACCTCCGGCCAGCTGCCGTTGGTGAGCGGTGAGCTGTCGGTGGCCGGCAAGGTCGGGGCCGAGGTCGACATCGAACAGGCCGCCGAGGCCGCCAAGCTGTGCGCGCTCAACGCGCTGGCCGCGGTGCACGCCCTGGTCGGACTCGACAATGTGGTGCGGATCGTGAAGGTCGTCGGATTCGTCGCCTCCGCACCGGGTTTCACCGGACAGCCGAAGGTGATCAACGGCGCCTCGGAATTCCTCGGGGAGGTCTTCGGCGACGCGGGCGTGCACGCCCGTTCCGCCGTCGGCGTCTCGGAGCTGCCGTTGAACACCCCGGTCGAGGTGGAGCTGATCGCGGAAGTGCGCTGACCGGCTCCTCGGCGAAAGTGCTTGGCGGACATAACAAAAGCGCGGTGCGTTCAACTCTGGACGCATCGCGCTTCCTGCGTTAGGACGTAAAGATGACGCTCACCCATCCCGCGTATGAGCAACTGCGGCAAGTGACTCCGTCCGCCGCGGTCGTATTGGCCGACAACCCGAGCGGAATGACCCTGGAAGGCACCAACACCTGGCTGTTGCGTGCGCCCGGCAGCGCGGAGTACGTGCTGGTGGATCCGGGTCCCAAGGACCGCAAGCACACCGAGGCGGTGGTCGCGGCGACGGGCGGGAACATCGCGCTCGTCCTGATCACCCACGAACACTTCGACCACACCGGGGGCATCGACCGCCTGGTGAAGGAGACCGGCGCACCCGTGCGCGCCGCGTCCGCCGAATTCCTGCGTGGGAGCGGCACCGAACTCGTCGACGGCGAGGTCATCGAGGCTGCTGGAGTACGCATCACCGTGCTGGCTACGCCGGGGCACACCCAGGATTCGCTGAGCTTCCTGGTCGACGGGCCCGACGGCGAGCGGTTGCTGCTCACCGGCGACACGGTGCTCGGCAGCGGCACCACGGTGCTCGAATCGCGCGACGACGCCCTGGCCGACTACCTGTCGTCGATGCATCGATTGCTGGAAGTGGCACCCGGCCGCACCCTGCTCCCGGCGCACGGCCCCGAGCACGCCGACGCGGAACCGGTGATCCGCTACTACATCTCGCATCGCGAGGAGCGCCTGAACCAGGTCCGCGCGGCGCTGGAGAAGCTCGGCCCCAAGGCCAAGGCATTGCAGATCGTCGCGCTCGTCTACGCGGATGTCGACAAGCGTCTCTGGCCGGCCGCGACCAGCTCGGTGAAAGCCCAACTGGCCTATATCCGTTCGCACGGTTAGGCGCTCCACCGGCGAGTCCCGGCCCCCGCTGCGACCGGCAGCGGGGGCCGCGAACGTCCAAGGGACGCAGGCACACACGAAGGGACCGGGACGCCACCCGGTGGATGACGACCCGGTCCCTTCGAGTCCGAAGTTCCGATCCCTACCGGGCGCGTCGGGCGAGCCGCTCCGAGTCGGAGATCAGCACGCTCTTGCCCTCCAGTCGCAGCCAACCGCGGTGCGCGAAGTCGGCCAGGGCCTTGTTCACGGTTTCGCGGGAAGCCCCGACCAGCTGGGCGATCTCTTCCTGGGTCAGGTCGTGGGTCACGCGCAGCGCGCCCGCTTCCTGGGTGCCGAACCGCTGAGCCAGCTGCAACAGCGCCTTCGCCACGCGACCGGGCACGTCCGTGAAGATCAGGTCGGCCAGGTTGTTGTTGGTGCGGCGCAGGCGGCGGGCGAGCACCCGCAGCAACTGCTCGGCGATCTCCGGACGCTGGTCGATCCACGCCTTGAGCGCGTCCCGGTCCATCGTCACGGCGCGGACCTCGGTGACGGTGGTGGCCGTCGAGGTACGCGGACCGGGGTCGAAGATCGAGAGCTCGCCGAACATGTCCGACGGGCCCATGATCGTCAGCAGGTTCTCTCTGCCGTCCGGAGAACGGCGTCCGATCTTCACCTTGCCCGAGGTGATGATGTACAGCCGATCGCCCGGTTCGCCCTCGTTGAAGATGACGTGGCCGCGCGGAAAATCCACAGGCTGAAGTTGTTTGGCGAGAGCCGCCACCGCGGTGGGCTCGACGCCTTGGAAGATGCCTGCTCTGGCGAGGGCCTCGTCCACGAATGTGCTCCTTATGGGAAATGGCTCTGTCCTGGACCGAAGCGAGCTCGGCCGACAGTGCAGTCTACTTTGCAATACCGCCGGGTAGTGATAGACACCACGCGGCACGCTCATTCTCCGACACGCAGGGCCGGATTACGCGACACGCGACGCTTGATAACGAGACACACGGGGACGGTTTTGCGACACGCGAGTTTCAATCTAGCGACACGCCGCACCCATTCGGTAGCGAAGATCAAAATCCGGGCACCGACCGGGGAAATCCCGGTGGCTACCCGGATCTGAGAACACCGATCGGCAAGATCAGCTGGCTTGTGCCACGTCCAAACCCTTGGGGGCCGGGCGAGCGCGCCGGGGCCGAGCCGCCGCAGCCGGAAGACCCAGTTTGGTCAGGTCACTGACCTCGGCATTCGTGGCTCGATCGAGGTACTGCTGAACTTCCGGATCCGGCTCGAGCAGCTTACGCAGCCGGTTCTCGACCCGTTCCATCACCAACGCGAACAGCATCAGTGCTATCGGAAACAGCACCACGGCGAGTCCTTGCATAGGGGTGAGTAAACACGCCGAAGGTCTCAGATGGAACACGGGGAGTGTGCAGCCCGGTTGTCGCCACCGAGTGGTTCCGTAAGGTGGACGCGTGCGTGTCACCGAATCCAATGCGGCCGTTGACGGGGCCGACCCGGGCGTTTCCGGCGCGGCCGCGGTAGCGGAGACCGTGCCGGGCGATGTCTCGGATGCGCCATCGGCGACGGCCCGGAATGTGGCGCGGCCCACCAAAGCTCGCAAACGCGATAAGGAAACTCGAATCGGATTGGTGCGCCGTGCCCGGCGCATGTACCGCGAACTCACCGTCGCCTTTCCCGACGCGCACTGCGAACTCGACTTCACCACGCCCCTCGAATTGGCGGTGGCGACAATCCTTTCGGCGCAATGCACCGACGTGCGGGTCAACATGACCACGCCGGCGCTGTTCACCGAGTACCGCACCGCCCGCGACTACGCCGAGGCGAACCGGGCCGAGCTGGAGGAGTACATCCGCCCGACCGGCTTCTACCGCAACAAGACCAGCTCCCTCATCGGCCTCGGCCAAGCCCTGGTGGAACGCTACGACGGCGAACTCCCCGGCACCCTCGAAGACCTGGTCACCCTGCCCGGCATCGGCCGCAAGACCGCGAACGTCGTGCTCGGCAATGCCTTCGGCGTCCCCGGCATCACCGTCGACACCCACTTCGGCCGCCTGGTCCGCCGCTGGGGGTGGACCAGTGAGGAGGACCCGGTCAAGGTCGAGCACGCCATCGGCGAACTCATCGACCGCAAGGACTGGACGATGCTCTCGCACCGCGTCATCTTCCACGGCCGCCGCGTCTGCCACGCCCGCAAACCCGCCTGCGGCGCCTGCATCCTCGCCAAGGACTGCCCGTCCTTCGGCGCCGGCCCGACCGATCCGGTGACCGCCGCCAAACTCGTCAAGGGCCCCGAAACCGAGCACCTCCTCGAACTGGTGGGCCTGTGAGCGCTGAGTCCTCGTCCGGCGGTGCGGGTTCGCCGTCCGGCGGAGAACCCACGCCCGTGGGCCTGTCGAAGGCCACGGACAGCGGCGCGTCGGGTTCGTACCCGGGCGGTGAGCTGAAGCCGCCCGGCGGTGGGAACGGATGGCGCTGGGCGGTCGCGGGCGTGGTCATCGCGCTGGCCGTCGGCATCGTGGCGTGGTCGGTGGTCGGCGGGAAGTCCGATGACGAATCGGCCGGAACCGCCTCGACCGCCGCGGGCACGCCACCCGCCGCCGCGGTCTCCGCCGCCGATCGCGCGGCCGCCGCGCTCGCAACCTGTCCACAGCCCACCGGTGCACCGGTAGCGGACAGCCCGCTGCGCGGCATCACATTGAATTGCCTGGCGGACGGCGCGCCCGTCGATCTCACCGCCGCACTCGCGGACAAACCCGCGCTGCTGAATCTCTGGGCCTACTGGTGCGGGCCGTGCGCCGAGGAATTGCCGCTGCTGCAACGGTATTCCGAGCAGGCCGGGGGAGCGGTCACGGTGCTGACCGTGCACAGCGATCCCGGTACGGCGAAGGGACTGTCGCGGCTCGCGGGTCTGGGCGTGCATCTGCCCGGCGTCGAGGACCCGAACTCGCAGGTGCGCACCGCCGTTCGCGCGCCCGCCGTGCTGCCCATCTCGGTGCTGGTGCGCGCCGACGGTACCGTCGCCAAGGTCGTGGTGCGGCCCTTCACCAGCGTTGAGGACATCTCCGCCACGGTCGCCGCGGAACTCGGGGTGCGTGCGTGAGCGTCTCTTCGCCCCTTCGGAACGCGGTCGATCGGAGCGCACCCGCCGGATGGCCGACATCGCCCGAACCGATCGCAGCGGTGATACTCGGTGAGGTCTGCGGTGTGGCTTCTGTGGTTGAGGTGTGTTGATGAGACTCGATACGAACGGTGTGGCCGTCCCGGAGTGGCTGCGCGGGGTGGCCGAGCATGATCCGGCCGATCCCACCGGGGTGAATCCGGTGCTGCGGCGGACCGCCATGCGGGCGCTGGGCGCGATCGGCAAGACGCGGGATGCGGCGGTGCTGGTGTTGTTCGGCGGGTCGCCGGAGCCGGATCCGCAAGGGCCGGGCGGACTTCCGGGCGATGCGGACGTATTGCTCACTCAGCGTGCCGCCACCATGCGCACGCACAGCGGCCAGGTAGCCTTTCCCGGCGGCGGGGTCGAACCGCAGGACGACGGGCCGGTCAGCACCGCTTTGCGGGAGGCGCAGGAGGAGACCGGGGTCGATCCGGGCGGCATCGAACCGATCGCCCTGCTCCCGAAGATCTTCGTGCCGCCGTCGCGTTTCGACGTGACGCCGGTCGTCGCCTACTGGCGGACGCCCGGCGAGGTGGGCGTGGTCAGTGAGAACGAGGCGACCCGCGTCGTGCGGGTACCGCTGTCGGAACTGCTGGATCCGGCCAACCGGTTCGTCGTCCGGCATCCGCTCGGATACATGGGTCCCGCCTTCGCGGTGGACGGGATGCTGGTGTGGGGCTTCACCGCGGGCGTGCTTGCCGGGCTCTTCGCGGTGTCCGGTTGGGAAAACGAGTGGGACCACCATGATGTGCGTGATCTGCAAGCCTCGCTGGCTGCGGTTGGGATGACGTTATGAGTGCCTCTGGCTGGCTCGATATCGGGATCATCATTCTGGCGTTGCTGGCCGCCACCTCCGGGTGGCGGCAGGGCGCGGTCGCTTCGGCGCTCGCGTTCCTAGGCGTGGTGCTGGGCGCGGTCGCGGGCATTCTGATCGCGCCGCACATCCTCATCCATCTCAGCGAAGGCCGCAGCCGGGTGCTGGTGGGCGTGCTGCTGATCGTGGCGCTGGTGATCGTCGGCGAGGTCGCGGGCATGGTGCTGGGCCGCGCCGCCCGCAGCGGGATGCGCGATCCGTTCACCCGCAGCGTGGACAGTGTGGTGGGCGCGGGCCTGCAAGCGGTGGCGGTGCTCGCCACCGCCTGGCTGCTGGCGCTGCCGCTGACCAACTCCTCGCAACCGGGAATCGCGGCCGCGGTCAAGAACTCCCAGGTGCTGATCAAGGTGGATACGGTCGCCCCCGACTGGCTCCGCAAGATCCCCAACGAGTTCAGCAACCTGCTCAACACCTCGGGCCTGCCGGATGTCATCGGCCCGTTCGGCCGGGTCCCGATCGCCGCCGTGGAGCCGCCGGACGCCAGCGTCCTGCAACTCCCGGTCGCCCAGAACCTGCAAACCAGCGTGCTGCGCATCCGCGGCATCGCCCCGAGTTGCCAACGGCAGCTGGAGGGTTCGGGCTTCGTGGTCGCGCCGGAACGCATCATGACCAATGCGCACGTGGTGGCGGGCACCAGCTCGGTGTCGGTGGATATCGCCGGCGGCAAGCTGGACGCGTCGGTGGTGCTCTTCGATCCGTCCAAGGACATCGCGATCCTGGCGGTGCCCGGGCTGACCGCGCCGGTCATCCCGCTGGCCCCGCAGCCGGCGACCTCGGGTGAATCCTCCATCGTGCTCGGGTATCCCGGCGGCGGGCGCTACACCGCCTCCGCGTCTCGCGTCCGCGAAACCCTGGACCTCAAGGGCCCCAACATCTATCGCGATGGCGAGGTGCAGCGTGAGGTCTACACGATCCGCGGCCAGGTCCGTGCGGGCAACTCCGGCGGTCCGCTGGTCGACACCGACGGCAATATCCTCGGCGTGGTCTTCGGCGCGGCCGTGACCGACGACGACACCGGCTATGTGCTGACCCTCGACGAGGTGCGGCCGGAAGTGCAAGCGGCCCCGGGCGCTTCGACCCCGGTGGGCACCGGGAGCTGCGTACTCAGCTGACTTTCCCTGGTCATTCCGGCATGTTTTTAGCCGGAATCTCACTGCGGGAAGTGAGATCCCGGCCGAAACCACGCCGGGATGACGGGGATGGTCAGTCGAGCAGCTTCGCCAATTCGGCGGTGACGGCTTCCGGATTCTCCTGATGCGCGTAGTGCCCCGCGTCCGGGATGGGCACGATACGGCGATCGGGGGAGAGTTCGCCGCCGCGCCGGATGCTGCTCGGCAGGATGTAGCGGTCGCGATCGCCGTAGAGCGCGAGCACCGGAACCCGGATGGGCTCACCCATGGCCGCCATGAAGCGTGCGCCGTCGGGCCGCCATTGCGAGCGGAAGGCCCAGCGCTGGTACTCCAGGGCGCAGTGGGCCGCTCCGGGCACCCGGATGGCGGTGCGCATGCGGCGGGCGGTATCGGCGAATTCGGGGGTGGCGGACCAGCGTTCGCCCGAGCGCTCCCGCAGCAGCCGTTCGATCTCGAATCCGTCGTGCGCGGTGAGCAGCCGTTCCCCGTAGCGGGGCAGCTGATAGCGCAGGAAGTTCGGCAGCCAGGACGCGCGCTGGCGGCGATCGCGCAGCACGGCGCGCTTCAACGCCACCGGGTGCGGGGAACTCACCAGCGCGATGGACCGGACCAGGCGCGGATGCAGCACCGCGGTGGCCCAGCAGACCAGGCCCCCTTCGGCATGCCCGACCAGGGTGGCGTCGGTGTGCCCGAGCGCCCGGATCAGGCCCGCCACATCACCGGCGAGGGTCCAGCCGTCGTAGCCGCGCGGGGGCTTGTCGCTGTCGCCGTAGCCGCGCAGATCCACCGCCACCGCGCGATACCCGCGCTCGGTCAGCCCGGTCAGCTGATGCCGCCACGACCACCAGAAATCACCGAACCCGTGCAGCAGCACGACCAGCGGCGTATCCGGATCCGCGTAGGCCGCGCCACTGGCGGGCACGGCCTCGACGACATGGAAGCGAATGCCGTTGGCATGCACGTCCCGATGGGTCCACGGTCCGTCGTAACGGACGGCGGACGGATCCGGCAGCGAATTCGACGACACGCCGAAGGAGCGTAATCGAAGAACTAGCCGCGGTAGGTGTCGAGCTGCGCCGGAGCGTCGGCCTCATGCTTGCCGTGGCCGCTGAAACCACTGGGCACCAGGCTCTTCGCCTCTTTCAGCGATTCGATGGTCTTCTCCGGCGCGCGCAGTTTGCGCACCTTGAGATAGCCCAGCAGGCCGAGCACCGCCACGGTGACGATCATCAGCAGGAAGACGATGAGGAACGCCAGCCAGCGGTACACCCACACATCGAGCAGCTCGGCCAGGAAGAAGAAGAAAAAGAACGAGCTGAACAGCAGCACGGTCAGCGCGCCGATGAAGAAGACGCTGCCTTGCAAGCCCTTCTTGATCTCACCGGTGACCTCGGCCTTGGCCAGCTCGACCTCGGCGCGCACCAGCGTCGACATCTGTTCGGTGGCGTCGCGCACCAGGTCGCCGAAGCTCTCGTCGCGAGAGTCGACACCGGACAACGGAATCGAGGTGATGGTGCGGGGGCGACGCCCGTCCTGCCCGTTACCGCCCTGTGTGAAGCTCAATTGCCCGACCCTTCTCCGTCGTCCCGGTACTGCTCCGGTGGTCACTGTTGATCTTGCAGCGCCCGCTCGTCGCGTCGTGCCTGGTGAGCACGGCCACGACGCAACAGTAGCGCCGAACCCGCCAGGGAAGCCGCCAATGACGTCAGCAACACCGCTGCTTTCGCGAGTTCGGCCGCCGACCCGTCGCCGACATCCTCCAGTGCGAGTTCTGCCACCAAGAGGCTAACGGTGAAGCCGATCGCACCTAATACCGAGAGGGCGAACATGTCTCGATAGCCGAGATCCTTGGGCTTCACGGCGATGCCGACACGCACTGCGAGCCAGCTGATTCCGAAGATGCCGAGGGTCTTGCCGACCAGCAGCCCGGCAATGATGGCCAGCGACAACCGATCGGTGAACAGCTTCGAGAACACCTGCGAATCGAGCGGGACGCCGGAGGCGAAGAGCGCGAACACCGGTACGCAGATCGCCGCCGAGATGGGCTGGAAGAAATGCTCCAGCTTGGCGGCGGGCACACAGTGCTCGTCCTCGCCCGGATCCGGCTTGACGCGGGTGAGCAAGCCGCACGCCACGCCCGCCAGCGTCGGGTGAATCCCGGCCTCGTGCAGGGCATACCAGGACAGCAGGGCGAGCGGGATGTAGACCAGCGGGGTGCCGACACGGTACTTCTGCGCGACGAACCAGGCGGCGAAGCAGACCAGCGCGGTCAGCAGCCACAGCATCTTCAACGTGGTGGTGAACAGGACCGCGATCAGGATGATGGCGATCAGGTCGTCGACCACCGCCAGGCTGAGCAGGAACACCCGCGCGCTGGCCGGGATCCGGGAGCCGGTCATGGCCAGCACGGCCAGCGCGAAGGCGATATCGGTGGCGACCGGAATCGCCCAGCCGCGATCCATGCCCTCCACACCCCAGCCGATGGCCATCGCGAGCACCGCGGGCATGACCACGCCGCCGATCGCCGCCACGATGGGCAGGGTGGCGCTCTTGCGATCCGCCAGCTCGCCCACCACCAGCTCGCGTTTGAGCTCCAGGCCGGCGACGAAGAAGAAGATGGCGAGCAGCCCGTCCTTGGACCAATCCGCCAGCGTCAGATCCAGATGCAGCGCGGGAATCGCCAGCTCGGTCTCGATCAGGGTCGTATAGCTCGCTCCCCAAGGGGAGTTGACCCAGATGAGTGCGGCGGCCGCGGCTATAAGAAGCAGTGCGCCACCGAAGGTTTCGGTCCGTAGATATCTGGATAGCTCCGAGCGGACCTGAACAATCACGTGCACACCTTTCGGTCGGTCGGTCGACGAAAAAGCGGCGTGCGTAACCAATCCATCGGAGGTAGGCAAACCGCATGCCGACCAGACTTCCCGGCACACCTTTTGCGCAATTCTAACGGTTTGCCGGGAACTTCTTGACCACCGCCCGCACGCGCCACCACGAATCCGCAGGTCGGCGAGGCTCATCTGATCTGCACGCGACACGGCCCCCTGACCGTCTGGTCAGGGGGCCGTCGATGCTCTCGCCGGCTACCTCGAGTAGCGGGGGACTTACGCCTTACCGGCCCGAATGGCCTCGAAAACGTTGGGGTCCACCAGGGTCGAGGTGTCGCCCAGCTCGCGGCCCTCGGCCACATCGCGGAGCAGGCGGCGCATGATCTTGCCCGAGCGGGTCTTGGGGAGCTCCGGCACGACGTGGATCTCACGCGGCTTGGCGATGGGGGAGATCTCGCGGGAGACCTCGGCCTTGAGCTCCTTGACCAGGTCGTCGCCGGTGTCCTTGGCCTCGGCGGTCAGGATCACGAAGGCCACGATGCCCTGGCCGGTGGTGGCGTCGGACGCGCCGACGACCGCCGCTTCGGCCACGCCGGAGTGCCCGACCAGCGCGGACTCCACCTCGGCGGTGGAGATGCGGTGGCCGGAGACGTTCATGACGTCGTCGACGCGGCCCAGCACCCACAGGTCGCCGTCCTTGTCGAGCTTCGCGCCGTCACCGGCGAAGTACCAGCCCTGATCGGCGTACTTGGACCAGTAGGTGTCCTTGTAGCGCTCGTTGTCGCCCCAGATGCCGCGCAACATCGACGGCCAGGGCTGGTCGAGGACCAGGTAGCCGTTGGCCTCGGTCTCGCCGAGTTCGACTTCGTTGCCCTC
>NZ_BDBK01000012.1 GCF_001612945.1 Nocardia inohanensis NBRC 100128 | reverse complement strand
CCTTCGCGAAAGGGGACCCATTACTGGGTCCCCTTTCTGCGTTTCAGCACCCGGTGCTGCGAGGACGCTCGAAGGCACGTGATTGAATTGAAGGTTGGCGGACCAGTCCGCCGGCCCTCCTCACGCGCCCCCCAGCGCCGCGGCCGGGTACCGCAGGCTACAAGACTAGAGAGGGATCACCGTGGCGGAGCAGAACGACGGCCGCAAACCTTTCCGCCGCAGTGGCGGATCCGGACAGAGCGGTTTCGGCAAGCCGCGCGACAACTCGTCGGATGATCGCCGCGATGCGCGCGGCGGTGGTGAACGCTCCGGCGGCTTCCGCGGCGACCGTGACAATGCCGGCCGCGGTGGATTCAATCGAGAAGGCGGCCGCGGCGATTCGCGCGGCGGCTCCAACCGCGGCGACAGCGATCGCGGCGGCTACCGCGGCAACCGTGACGACTCCGGGCGCGGCGGTTTCAACCGTGAAGGCGGCAGCCGCGAGGGCGGTAACCGTGAAGGCGGCCGCGGCTTCGGTGCCCGTGGCGGCGATAACCGTGGCGGCGGCTTCAATCGTGAGGGCGGCGACCGGGGCGGATTCCGCCGCGAGGGCGGCAATCGCGAAGGTGGCTTCAACCGCGAGGGCCGGGGCGGGTTCAACCGTGGCGACAGCGATCGCGGCGGGTACCGCGGCAACCGTGAGGACTCCGGGCGCGGCGGTTTCAATCGTGAGGGCGGCAGCCGCGAGGGTGGCTTCAACCGCGAAGGCCGTGGCGGGTTCGACCGGGGCGGCCAAGGCCGCGAGGGCGGATTCAACCGCGGTGGCGGCGCCAACCGTGAAGGTGGCAGCCGTGAAGGCGGCTACAACCGCGAAGGTCGCGGTGGGTTCAACCGAGGCGGCGAAGGCCGTGAAGGTGGATTCAACCGTGGTGGCGGTTCGAACCGCGAAGGCCGCAGCGGTGGTTTCAATCGTGAAGGCGGCAGCCGAGAGGGTGGCTTCAACCGCGAAGGCCGTGGCGGCTACAACCGCGAGGGCGGTCGCGAAGGCGGCTACAACCGTGAGAGCCGCGAAGGCGGTTTCAAGCGTGAGGGCGGTCGCGAAGGTGGCTTCAACCGCGAGGGCCGTGAAGGTGGCTTCAAGCGTGAGGGTCGCGAGGGCGGCTTCAACCGCGGGGGGGGGGGGTGAAGGTGGCTTCAAGCGTGAGGGTCGCGAGGGCGGTTTCAACCGTGAGGGTCGAGAGGGCGGCTTCAATCGCGGTGGGCGTGACAGCGAAAACCGTGGTGGTGGAAAGGGATTCGGCCGGGACGGTGGTCGGGACGGCGGCAAGGGGTTCGGCCGCGATCGTGGCGACCGGCCCGAGCGTTCGGACCGTGGTGACCGCGCCGAGCGGGGGGAGCGCGAGGAGCGGAAGAGCTTCGGCCGCAATGGGTTCGGTGATGACCGGCGCGAGAGCGGCGATCGGCCGGAGGGTAAGGACTTCGAGGGTTCGCAGCAGCCCGAGGACTCGCGCGGCGATCGGGATCGTTCGGAACGGTCCGAGGAACGCGGCGAGCGGTCGGAGCGGTTCGCGGGCGACCGGGAGCGTTCGGATCGGTCCGAGCGTGGCCCGCGTTCGTTCGACGGTGATCGTCGCCGGGGTGGTGAAGGCGCCCGGGCCGGCGGTGGTCGTCCGGGTGAACGGCGCACGGGTCGTCCCGACGAGCCCACGCTCCCCGATGACGTGCAGGCCTCCGATCTGGAACCGGCCGTCCGCCGCGACCTGCTGAGCCTGGACAAGAGCAATGCCGAGTCGGTGGCCCGTCACCTGGTGATGGTCGCCCAGCTGCTGGACGAGGACCCGGAACTGGCGCTCGCCCACGCCCGTGCGGCCCGGCAGCGCGCCGGCCGTATCGCCGTGGTGCGCGAAACCGCCGGTGTCGCCGCCTACCACGCTGGTGAATGGGCCGAGGCGCTGTCCGAGCTGCGCACCGCCCGCCGTATGTCCGGTGGTTCCGGCCTGCTGGCGGTGATGGCCGACTGCGAGCGCGGTCTGGGTCGTCCGGAGCGTGCCATCGAACTCGGCCGCAGTGACGAAGCCCGGGCGCTGCAAGGCGACGAGGCCACCGAGCTGCGCATCGTCGTGGCCGGCGCCCGCATGGATCTGGGCCAGTACGACCAAGCCGTGGTGACCTTGCAGACCGCCGAATTGGATCCGGCCCGTACCGGTTCCGCCGCGGCCCGCCTCTTCTACGCCTACGCCGAGGCCCTGCTGGCCGCCGACCGCGCGGAGGAAGCACTCACCTGGTTCATGAACGCGGCCTCCGCGGACCTGGACGGTGAGACCGACGCCGAGGACCGCGCGGCCGATCTGGCCGAGGGCGGTTCGGGCGATCGCGCCGCCTGGGATGTGGACGACTCGGACGAGGAAGCCTACGACTCGGACGATGCCGATGACTACGACGGCGATCTGAACGATGAGGACGCGGAGCCGACCGCGGACGAGGACGAAGCCGCCGCCGCGAACCGTCGCGACGCCCGGGCTGCGGAGATCTCGGACGCCGCAGACATCGAAGACGCCGAGGATATCGACGACGCCGCCGATGTGATCGACGACGATGACGACGCCGCGGATTCGCCTGCGGCGGAAGCGACCCCGGCCCCCGCGGAATCGTCCGAGGAGCGCCCGGAGAAGTCCGCGGAGAACTGAGCGGACCGAGAACGATCGTGAATTCGACCGCGTGGCGACCTTTCGAGGTTGCCGCGCGGTCGGTTTCGTTGTGCCGCAGGCTGCGGAATGCGCGCGCCGCGATGAACAATGCGGACCTGCCGACCGGCGCGGTCCTGGTGGGCGGCGCAGACCTGCCGGGCAGTGCAGACCCGCCGGGCAGTGCAGACCTGCCGGGCAGTGCAGACCCGCCGGATAGTACAGACCTGCCGGGCAGGGCAGACCTGCCGAGTAGTGCAGACCTGCCGGGCAGGGCAGACCTGCCGGGTAATGCGGACCTGCCGAGTAGGTCTTCGGTGCGCGACCGGCCGGTTGGTTTCGATCGGTCCGCCAGGCCATGCGGGCTGTCGGCGAACGGTTATCGCGATCGTCATGTCGATCGGTGTGAACATGTGGTGACCGCCTTTCCCGAGCGCGGGTCGTTTCGGGACGGCGGTTCGGTACGAAAAGATGACGGGCGGGAACGATTCGGCGGGGGACGGCCGGGTCGGACAGTGCAGTTTTGGATCTGTTCGGTGAGAAATGGAGAGGCGGCGTAATGCGGCTACGGGATCGATTCGGGGCACTGCTGCTGGATCTGGACGGCACACTGTTCCGCGGTCACGATCCGATTCCCGGTGCGCCCGAGGCGCTTTCGGGTGACGGTGCGGATCAGAGCCTGGTGTATGTGACCAACAATGCGAGCCGGTCGGCGTCGGCGGTGGCGCAGCACCTGCGCGAACTGGGTTATCCGGCATCCGAAGACGAGGTGGTGACGAGCGCTCAGGCGGCCGCGCATCTGCTCGCCAAGCGGCTGGCCCCCGGCGCCACGGTGCTGGTGGTGGGCACCGAAGACCTGGTGGCGGAGGTGGAAACCGTAGGGCTGCAAGCCATCCGGCGATTCGACGGCGTAGTGCCGGACGCGGTGGTGCAGGGGCATTCGCCGCTCACCGCCTGGGCCGATCTCGCCGAAGCCGCCTACGCCCTGCGCGGCGGCGCGCTGTGGGTGGCCGCGAACACCGATGCCACGCTGCCCAACGAACGCGGCCTGGCACCGGGCAACGGTTCCATGGTGGCGGCCCTGCGCACCGCGTCCGGCCGCGATCCGATCGTGGCGGGCAAGCCGTTCGCCCCGCTGCTGGAGGAGGCCATCGCGCAGGGCGGGACCCGGGCCGCGCTGGTGGTCGGCGACCGCCTCGATACCGATATCGACGGCGCGCACACCGTCGGCCTGCCCTCGCTGATGGTGCTGACGGGCGTGAGCACGCTGGCCGATCTCCGCATGCAGCCGGCGTATCAGCTGCCCACCTATGTCGCGGAATCCCTCGACGGGCTCAACCATCCGGTCGCTGCCGCCCTGCCGGATCTCGGCGACGACGGCGATATCGCCGATCAGCTCACCGAGCTGCTGCGCGCGAATCCGGGCCGGGCGATCCAGGTGGCCGCCCCGCCCGCCGTGCGCGACTGATCGGGAGGCGAACGCTCAGAACGGCTTCCGCGCCTCGACCAGCGTGCGGGCCGAGTGGGCGACGAAGGGCCCGTCGCTCTTGATCAGCTCGTGCAGCGTGCGCAGCCGGTAGAGGTAGTCCTCGACGGTGAACCCGGGCACCATCCAGATCACCTTGCGCAGGAAGTAGATCACCGCGCCGATGTCGTGGAACTCCATCCGGAGTCGCTCGGTGCGCAGCTGCACGATGTCGAGTCCGGCGGCCCGCGCATCGGCCGCTTCCTGCTCCGGGTCACGTTTGGTGCGCGCCTCCGGCTGCGGGCCGAGGAAGTATTCGACGAGTTCGAAAACGCTGGCCGGGCCGACATGTTGGGCGAAGTAGGCCCCGCCGGGTTCGAGCACCCGGGCGATCTCGGCCCACCAGATGGTGGCCGGGTGCCGGCTGGTGACCAGATCGAAGGCATTGGCGGCGAACGGCAGTGGCGGTTCGTCCGGGTCGGCCACCACGACCGCGCCGCGCGGGTGCAGCAGCCGGGTGGCCTTCTCCAGATTGGGCGGCCAGGATTCGGTGGCGACCATGGTGGGCGGCAGCAGCGGCGCCTCGGCGAGCACTTCGCCGCCGCCGGTTTGAATATCGAGGGCGGCCCGTGCGACGGCCAGGCGCGCCGCCTGCTGCTTCTGATATCCCCAGGACGGTCGCGCTTCGGTCGCGCGCCCCGCGAGCCAGGAGAAATCCCATCCGTCCACCGATGCCGCGGCGGCCTCGGTCACCAGATCATCGAAGTTGCGGTCCATTTGCTCCATGCTGGCACAGCGCCGCAATCGATTTTTCCGGCGCGCGGCAACGAATTCGCGCACGTTCCTGCCTGTTGCGTCCGTGGCCGGTCGGGCCGGAGCCTGGACGCCCGTCGGCGACGGGATCGGATGCGGCACGGGTACGTGTGTTCGAATGGGAGTTCGGGTAGCGTTGTCGCCACGATGAACATGCCCACGCCTCGCCCGCCGATGCCCGCGCCGGGACCCCGCCCCGGGGTGCCGCTGCCCGGGCAGCATTTGCCGGGTGCGAATCAGGAGTTCGCCGACCCGCAGACGGTGCAGGCGGAGGTGGATGCGCTGCTGGCCGAATTGACGGCGGGAGCGCGGGATTCGACCGATGCGGGCACGGACCTGATGCGGCGCGCCAAGATTCTGGAGCAGGCGCACGACGTACTGGTGCAGGCCCTGGCCACGGTGGACAAGATCTGAGGTGGCCAGACGCGCACGAGTGGACGCGGAACTGGTTCGCCGTGGAATGGCGCGGTCGCGGGAGCACGCGGTCGAGCTGATCACGGCGGGCCGCGTCCTGATCAATGGAACGGTCGCCACCAAAGCGGCGACGGGCGTCGAGACCGGGACGCCGCTGCTGGTCCGGGAGGAACCGGACGAGGTGCAGTGGGCCTCGCGCGGAGCGCACAAACTCCTGGGCGCCCTGGAGGCTTTCGAACCGCTCGGTGTTTCGGTCGATGGCAAACGCTGCCTGGATGCCGGCGCTTCCACGGGCGGCTTCACCGACGTGCTGCTGTCCAAGGGCGCGAAGGAAGTGGTGGCCGCCGATGTCGGCTACGGCCAGCTCATCTGGCGGCTCCAGAACGATGATCGCGTCCAGGTGCACGACCGCACCAATGTGCGTTCCCTCACCCCCGAACTCATCGGCGGCACAGTCGATCTCGTAGTCACCGACCTGTCCTTCATCTCCCTCGCCCTGGTGCTCCCCGCGCTGGCGGCCTGTGCCGCCCCGGGCGCCGACCTGTTGCCGATGGTCAAGCCGCAGTTCGAAGTCGGCAAGGACCGCGTGGGATCCGGTGGCGTGGTACGCGATCCGGCTCTGCGCGCCGAGACCGTGCGCGAAGTCGCCGCCGCAGCAGCGAAACTCGGCCTGCGAACCATGGGTGTGACCGCCAGCCCGCTGCCCGGCCCCTCCGGAAATGTTGAGTACTTTCTCTGGTTGCGCAAAGCGGGGGGTTACCGCCCGGACGCGGCGGACGCGGCCCCGAACGGTTCGCTGCGCGGGGAGGCCGAATCCCGCGAATCCGGTTCCGGGGACGCGGCAGACCGCCGTGACGGCGCGCCCGTCGGCTCCTACGCATACGATTCTGACGAGGCGGCGCGGGTGGCTGCGCTGATCGAGCAGGCGGTGCAGGAGGGTCCACAGTGAACGCGGCGAGCACGACCAGGGAGATTCTGCTGGTCGCGCATCCGGGACGGCCCGAGCTCACCGAGACCGCGCACCGGGTGGCGAAGATCTTCGACGATGCGGGGATCAGGCTGCGGGTGCTCGAGGACGAGGCGTACAGCACGCGTTTCGATCTGGATGATCGGGGCGAACCGGACGGGTTTCCGTTCCAGGTGGTGACGCACGGCCCGGATGCCGCGGTCGGCTGCGAGATGGTGCTGGCGCTCGGCGGGGACGGGACGTTCCTGCGCGCGGCCGAATTGGCGCGCAGCGCGTCGGTGCCGGTGCTCGGCATCAATCTGGGCCGGATCGGGTTCCTGACCGAGGCCGAGGCCGAGCATCTGGACGAAGCGCTGGCGCAGGTCGTGCATCGCGATTACACCATCGAACAGCGGATGACCATCGATGTCAGTGTGCGCGTGGATGATCAGGTGGTGGAACGCGGTTGGGCGCTGAACGAGGCGAGCATCGAGAATGCCGCCCGCATGGGCGTGCTCGAAGTGGTGCTGGAGGTCGACGCCCGTCCGGTGTCGTCGTTCGGCTGCGATGGCGTGCTGATCGCCACGCCGACCGGTTCCACCGCGTACGCCTTCAGCGCCGGCGGCCCCATCGTGTGGCCGGAACTCGAAGCGCTGCTGGTCATTCCGAGCAATGCGCATGCCCTGTTCGCGCGGCCCCTGGTCACCAGCCCGGAGTCGCTGATCGCGGTGGAAACCGTTGCGACGGGCCACGATGCGATAGTTTTCCTCGACGGCCGACGCACCCTCGCACTGCCGCGGGGCGGCCGGGTCGAGGCGGTCCGCGGGACCGAGCCGGTGCGCTGGGTGCGTTTGGATTCCGCGCCCTTCGCCGACCGGATGGTGCGCAAGTTCCAGTTGCCCGTGACAGGCTGGCGGGGCCGCCCGTCTGCACGAACGGAGAGCACGAGTGCTGACAGAGATCAGGATTGACGGACTTGGCGTAATTTCCACCGCCACCGCGCAATTCCATGAAGGTTTGACTGTTCTGACCGGTGAGACCGGTGCGGGCAAGACCATGGTGGTCACCAGCCTGCACCTGCTCAGCGGGGCGCGCGCCGATGCGGGGCGGGTCCGGCTGGGCGCGTCGCGGGCGGTGGTCGAGGGGCGTTTCACCGTCGACGAAGTGCATGACAGCGCCCGCGCCGAGGTCGAGGAGGTACTCGAAGCCTCCGCGGCCGAGAAGGACGACGACGGCAGCATCATCGCGGTGCGCACCGTCGGCAGTGATGGCCGCTCCCGGGCACATCTGGGCGGGCGCAGCATTCCAGCGTCGGTGCTCTCGGATTTCACGACGCCGCTGCTCACCGTGCACGGCCAGAACGATCAGCTGCGATTGCAGCGCCCGGATCAGCAGCTGCACGCGCTGGACCAATTCGCCTCCGACGCGGTGGCTCCGCTGCTGTCGAAGTATCAGAAGGCGCGGCGCAAATGGCTCGATGCCCGCAATGAACTTCTGGAACGCACCGCGCGCAGCCGTGAACTGGCCCTGGAAGCTGATCGGCTGACCCAGTCGCTGGCCGAAATCGATGCCATCGCACCGCAACCCGGCGAGGACGTGCATCTGGTCGACGAGGTGCGCCGGCTGTCGGATCTGGACTCGCTGCGCGAGGCCGCCGCCACCGCCCACGATGCGCTCGCCGGTCCCGCCGACGCCCCCGGGGAGAGCTCGGGCGCGCTGGATCTGCTCGGCACCGCCCGCGCCCGCATCGAAGCCGCCGAGGATCCCGCCCTGTCGGTGCTGGGTCCCCGGCTGGGCGAGGCGATTTCGGTGGTGGTGGATCTGGCCACCGAACTCAGCTCCTACCTGTCCGATCTGCCGTCCGATCCGGGTGCGCTGGACACCATGCTGGTGCGTCAGGCCGAACTCAAGACGCTCACCCGGAAGTACGCCCCCGATATCGACGGCGTCATCAAGTGGGCCGACGAAGCCCGGATGCGCCTGGATTCGCTGGACGTGTCCGAGGAAGCCTTGTCCGCCATGGCGAAAGACGTGGAGACGGCGGCCGAGAAGGTCCGCGAGACCGCCAAGAAGCTGACCGCGGCTCGCACCAAGGCCGCGAGCAAGCTGGCCGCCGCGGTGAGCACCGAACTGGGCGGTCTGGCCATGGGCCGGGCGCGACTGGAGGTCCTCGTGCAGCCGATGCCCGCGGGCCCACAGGATTCCGCGCCGCTGACCATCGACGGCCAGGAACTGCACGCCGGGTCAACCGGGGTGGACGAGGCCGAGTTCCGGCTCGCCGCGCACTCCGGCGCGCAGCCGCTGCCCTTGAGCCGCAGCGCCTCCGGCGGTGAGCTCTCCCGCATCATGCTCGCCCTGGAAGTGGTCCTGGCCAGCTCCGAACACGGCACCACCATGGTCTTCGACGAGGTCGACGCCGGTGTCGGCGGTCGCGCCGCGGTCGAAATCGGCCGTCGCCTGGCCCGTTTGGCGCGTACCCATCAGGTCATCGTGGTCACCCACCTGCCGCAGGTGGCGGCCTTCGCCGACACCCACCTGGTGGTGGACAAGGTCGATGACGGCAAGGGCGTCAAGTCGGGTGTGCGGGCCTTGACACAGGACGAGCGCGTCGTCGAATTGGCGCGCATGCTGGCCGGTTTGGGCGATACCGAGACCGGCCGCGCGCACGCCTGGGAACTTCTCACCACCGCTCATGCCGAAAAGGTCGCGGCGGCAGGGTAGCTTCTTCGGCGATGACCGAAAATCCTTGGACCTTCGCCGATCCGCCGACCGTGGCGGTCTTCGTGGACCAGCGCATTTTGCGCGACGGCGACTGGATCGCGTATGTGACGCACGACGACAGCGACGCCGCCTGGCAGTTCCACACCGCCGGACCGGATCTGGCGCACGCCCTGCTGGTGCAATTGTCGGAAGTGGTGGACCGCGACCCCACGATCGCCGAACTGGCGAACCTCCCCTACGGCTGGATCGCGCGCCGCTCGGAGGCTGGCGCACCGTGGGAATGGGCGCCCAGCACTCCGGAAGCCGGCGTCGCGTGCGTCAATCGGCCGGGGGCGCTGCGGCTTCGGCGAGCGCGGCGCGGACGATGGCGCGGGAAGACCAGGCCATGAGCTCGGCCGCGGCCGCCTGAAACGACTTCTTCGTCAGCGAATTCTATCGGTGGGGAATTACTTGATGGCCTTGCGGACGCCGCCGATGAGGGCGTTCGTGAGGCCCTTCAGGCCGACCTCGAGGACCTTGCCGGGCAGGGGGAGGCTGGGCTCGGACTCCATGGTGTAGACGACCTTGGTGCCGCCGGGGGCGTCGGCGAAGGTGATGGTGCCGACGTGGCGCTTGACCGGGGCGCCGGCGACGACGCGGTAGACCATCTTCTCGCCGGGGACGAGTTCGGTGGTCTCTTCGGTGATGCCCAGGCCGGCCAGTCCGAGGAGGTACTGCGCGCCGACGCCCGAGGGGGCGCCCGCGCCGGGCTTCTTCAGCGAGATCTGGATGGGGAGATACGGGGTGAGGCTGTCGCGCTCGCTGAACAGCTTGAAGACGACGTCACGGGGGGCCGAGAGGACGGTCTCGACAGTGGTGCTGGTCATGGTCGGAGCATATCCTTACTCGCCGGTAAGGCGACAGGGTGCAAGACGGACAATCCGGCGTTAAAGGGACATTCGGGCGCGGACGGCTGGCATCACTGTGACGAATGGAGGCGACGATTCGGCGCGCCTCCACCAAAGGTTGAGACTTTCGAGCAATCATCGAGCGTTATGAAGATGCTGGCCTTGCTGTCGCGCAATACCGAAACATTGCCTGGTCTGACCGGGATGGCGCGGGTCGACCGCAATACCCGGCGTTTGCTGCAACGTGTCGGGCCCGGCGATGTGGTGGTCCTGGACGAGATGGATCTGGATCGGCTCACCGCCGACCGGCTCGTCGAAGCCGGGGTGGCGGTGGTGGTGAACGCCTCGCCGTCGATCTCCGGGCGCTATCCCAATCTGGGGCCGGAAGTCTTGGTGGCCAACGGGATCGTGCTGCTGGACGCGGTCAGCTCCGATGTCTTCACCAAGATCAAGGACGGCACCAAGGTGCGCGTCGACGAAGGCGTGGTCTACGCCGACAAGATCTCCAAGAAGGAACCCGAAGCGCTCGTCGAGGGCATCGAGCTCACCGAGGCCGGGATCGCGGAGCGCATGATCGAGGCCCGCAACGGGCTGGCCGACCACCTGGAAGCGTTCGCGGGCAACACCATCGAGTTCATCCGCACCGAAAGTTCCTTGCTGATCGATGGAATCGGGGTGCCGGAGGTCGTACTCGACATGAAGAAGCGGCATGTCGTGATCGTCGCCGACGCGCCCGACCATGCCGAGGACCTCAAGCGGATCAAGCCGTTCATCAAGGAGTACGCGCCGATCCTGATCGGGGTGGGCCGGGGCGCGGATACCTTGACGCGCAACGGTTACCGGCCGGATCTGATCGTCGGCGATCCGGAGGAGATCACCGCCACCACGCTCAAGTGCGGCGCGGAGGTGATCCTGCCGGCCGACACCGACGGGCACGCAAAGGGTTTGGAGCGCATCCAGGATCTGGGCATCGGCGCCACCACCTTCCCGTCCTCGGGCGCGCCCGCCGATCTGGCGCTGCTGCTGGCCGGGCATCACGGGGCCGCGCTCATCGTGACCGTCGGCGCGGCAGCATCATTGGACGATTTCTTCGACCGCGGCCGCCGCGACTCGAACCCGGCGACCTTCCTGACCCGGCTCAAACTGGGCACCAGGTTGATGGACGCGAAAGCCGTTGCGGCGCTGTACCGGCACCGGGGTTCCGGCTGGGCCGTCGCACTGGTGGTGCTGGCCGCGCTGGTCGCCATCGTGGTCGCCTTGCTGGCCACCCATATGGGCGGTGAACTGACGACTTCGGTCGCGCACACCTGGGACCGATTCTCGGCCTGGGTGCAGGGACTGCTCGACAGGCAGAGGTAGGAAACCGCATGATCTCGTTTCGCCATCACGCCGTGTCGCTCGCCGCGGTCTTCCTGGCTTTGGCGCTCGGCGTGGTGCTCGGCACCCGCACCCACGGTGACGGGTTGTTCCCGGGCACGGGGGACCGCCAGAAGCTGGACGCGCTGACCGCCGAGAACGAGCGGCTCGCCGAACAGGTGAAGGCCTCGGACGCTTTCCTCGCCGGCGCGGCGGGCAAACTGCTGGCGGGCAGCCTGGCCAATCGCAGCGTGCTGGTGTTCACCGCGCCCGACGCCGAGACCACCGACGCCGACGCGGTGACCGCCGCGCTGACCAATGCCGGGGCCACGGTCACCGGGCGGGTCGGGCTCACCGGTGCTTTCAGCGATTCCAGCGAAGGCGATCGGTTGCGCACCGCACTGGTGAACGTGGTGCCCGCGGGCGCCCAATTGAAGATCGACGCCGCCGATCAGGGCAGCCTGGCCGGTGATCTGCTCGGCCAGACGCTGCTGACCGATCCGTCCAGCGGGCAGGCGCGCGGCACCCAGCAGGAGCGCGGGCTCGCGCTGGAGACCTTGCGCGGCGGCGGTTTCCTGAACTTCACGGAGGTGCAGCCCGCGCAGCTGGCGGTGCTGGTGGTCGGCGACGGCGCGAAGGCCGATGAGAACAATCGCGGGACCATCCTGGCCCGGTTCGCCGGCGGGTTGCGTTCGCATAGCTCCGGCGTGGTGCTGGCGGGTCGCTACGGGGCCGCCGAAGGTCCGGGACCGATCGCGATCGCGCGCTCCGAGGCCGGGCTCTCCACGGTCACCACGGTCGACAATCTCGACCACGAGATCGGCCGCATCACCACCGTGCTCGGACTCACCGAGCAGTTGAGCGGCGGCACCGGCCGATACGGCACCGGCGCGAAGGCGACCTCGCTCACAGTCGCCGCCATGCCGCGCTGACCGAATCCGCACGCCGCGCCGGCAGACTCGGCCCAGGTGGCGGGAAATGTAGCCGGGCGGGCCGGAAATCGAGCCAATCGTGAGCAACCGACGTGCGTGGCATTCGATCGGCATCCCGAAGACGTGTTACCGTGAAGTCCCGTGGGTCAATCACGGATTCCGGCGCGCGCGGCCACGAAACACATCTTCGTCTCCGGCGGTGTCGCCTCTTCACTCGGTAAGGGTCTGACCGCCTCCAGCCTCGGTCAGCTGCTCACGTCACGCGGTCTCCGCGTCACCATGCAGAAGTTGGATCCGTATCTCAATGTCGATCCCGGCACCATGAACCCCTTCCAGCACGGTGAGGTGTTCGTGACCGAGGACGGCGCGGAAACGGACCTCGATGTCGGCCACTACGAACGCTTTCTCGATCGGGATCTGTCGGGCGACGCCAATGTCACCACCGGGCAGGTCTATTCGAAGGTGATCGCCAAGGAGCGCCGGGGGGAGTACCTCGGCGACACCGTGCAGGTGATCCCGCATATCACCGATGAGATCAAGAGCCGCATCCTCGCGATGTCGGGGCCGGACCTGCACGGGCAGGTGCCGGATGTGGTGATCACCGAAATCGGTGGCACCGTGGGCGATATCGAGTCGCAGCCGTTCCTCGAGGCGGCCCGGCAGATTCGCCACGAGGTGGGTCGCGACAATTGCTTCTTCCTGCACGTCACGCTGGTGCCCTACCTGGGTCCCTCGGGCGAGCTGAAGACCAAGCCGACCCAGCATTCGGTGGCGGCGCTGCGCAATATCGGTATCCAGCCCGACGCGCTGATCCTGCGTTGTGACCGGGAGGTGCCGCAGGGGCTCAAGAACAAGATCGCGCTGATGTGCGACGTCGATGTCGACGCCTGCATCTCCACCCCGGACGCGCCGTCGATCTACGACATTCCGAAGGTGCTGCACCGCGAGGGCCTGGACGCGTACGTGGTGCGCCGCCTGGGCCTGCCCTTCCGCGACGTGGACTGGACGGTCTGGGGCGATCTGCTCGATCGCGTGCACAACCCACGCGAACAGGTCACCGTCGCGCTGGTCGGCAAGTACGTCGATCTGCCGGACGCGTACCTCTCGGTCACCGAAGCGCTGCGGGCCGGCGGGTTCGGCGCGCAGGCCAAGGTGAACATCCGCTGGGTGCAGTCCGACGAGTGCGAGACCGAAGCCGGTGCCCGCCAGCATCTCTCCGATGTGGACGGGGTGCTGATCCCCGGCGGATTCGGCATCCGCGGCATCGAGGGCAAGGTCGGGGCGATCAAGTACGCCCGCGAACGCGGCATTCCGCTGCTGGGCCTGTGCCTGGGCCTGCAATGCGTGGTCATCGAGGCGGCGCGCTCGGTCGGTATGACCGATGCCAACTCGACCGAGTTCGAACCGGATGTGAAGTACCCGGTCATCTCGACCATGGCCGACCAGGAGCAGATCGTGGCCGGCGAGGCCGACCTGGGCGGCACCATGCGCCTGGGCGCGTACCCCGCTGTGCTGCAAAAGGGTTCGGTCGTGGCGGCGGCCTACGGCGCGACCGAGGTGTCCGAGCGGCACCGGCATCGCTTCGAGGTCAACAACACCTACCGCGACAAGATCGCCAAGAGCGGCCTGAAGTTCTCCGGCACCTCGCCCGACGGGCACCTGGTCGAGTTCGTCGAGCTACCGCAGGACAAGCACCCGTTCTTCGTCGCCACCCAGGCGCACCCGGAGCTCAAGTCGCGTCCCACCCGGCCGCATCCGCTGTTCGCCGCGCTGATCCAGGCCGCGTTGAAATACAAGGCCGCCGAACAGCTCCCGGTGGAGATCGCCGCTTCGGTTTCGGCCGAAGAGGGTGAGAAAGTGTCTAAATGACATCCTCGCAAGGCGATAAGGGCGCCGAGTCTCCGGATTCGGCGCCCGGTTCGCACGAGTTCGACATCGTCTCCAGCCGCACCGTCTACTCGGGCGCGATCCTGGCCCTGCGGCTGGATCAGGTGGTCATGCCCGGCGGCAAGATCGCCGAACGCGAAGTGATCGAACACCACGGCGCGGTCGCCGTCGCCGCGGTGGACGAGCACGACAACCTGGTACTGATCAACCAGTACCGCCATCCCATCGGCCGGCGACTCCTCGAGCTGCCCGCCGGGCTGCTGGACAAGCAGGGCGAAGATCCGCTCGAAGCCGCCAAACGCGAACTGGCCGAGGAGACCGGGCTGGCCGCCCGCGAATGGGCCGTGCTGGTGGATGTGGCGCTCTCGCCCGGCTTTACCGACGAGGCCCTGCGCGTCTACTACGCGACCGGTCTGTACGACACACACCAGCCGGACCCCGAAGGGGAAGAGGCCGACCTCCAGGTCCTGCGGGTGCCGCTCGCCGAAGCGGTCCGGCAGGCGCTGGCCGGTGAGATCACCAATGCCACTGCGGTAGCGGGCGTTCTCGCCCTGACCACCGCCCGCGCCACCGGCGCCGAACTCCGCCCGGCGGACGCGCCCTGGCCCGGCATGCCCACGGCCTTCCTGGATCGCAAGGCGGCACAAAGCTAGTCGCCTACTTCAACAGGGCAGGCACGAAGTCGGCTCGTTCCATGCCATGCCGTCCAGCCACCGCGAACAGGTGTGCCCGAGCTCGGTCGCCGGGAATTTCTCGCGGCTGAAGGGTTCTGCGGCCGACCATGCAAAACACACCGCGCGGTACGTGGTCGGCTCGGCTGTCGGTGGGTGCTGCCATGATGGGCGGCATGCCCGGAAGCGTGCCGTGCTGACACGGCAAATCGACGCCTACCTCGATCATTTGACGGTGGAGCGGGGTGCCGCGCGCAATACGCTCGCGGCTTACCGGCGGGATCTCGGGCGGTATCAAGCGTTTCTGAGCGGTCGGGGGGTCGAGTCCTTGGCACGGGTGTCGGAGACCGATATCGGTGAATTCATGGTCGCGTTGCGGGCCGGGGACGCGGATCATCCGGCGCTGGCGGCGAGTTCGGCGGCGCGGGCGCTGGTGGCGGTGCGCGGGCTGCACAAGTTCGCGGCGGCGGAGGGGATCACCGAGGGGGATGTGGCGCATCCGGTGAAACCGCCGACACCGGCGCGTCGGCTGCCGAAAGCACTGCCGTATGAGCAGGTTTCGCGATTGCTGGAGGCGGCCGGGGGCGACCTCGCCGAGGGGCCGCGCGGGCTGCGGGACCGGGCGCTGCTGGAGTTGCTGTACTCCACGGGGGCACGGATTTCCGAGATCACCGGGCTGGACGTCGACGATATCGACACGCCCGAACGGGCAGTCGTCTTGCGCGGCAAGGGCGGAAAGCAGCGGATGGTGCCGATCGGGCGGCCGGCGCTGGCCGCCGTCGACGCGTATCTGGTGCGGGGGCGGCCCGCGCTGGCATCGCACGGGCGCGGCAACAGCGCGCTGTTCCTGAATCATCGCGGTGGCCGGCTATCGCGCCAAACCGCTTGGCAGACCCTGCAATCCGCCGCCGAACGGGCCGGAATCGCAGCTCAGGTGTCCCCGCACACGCTGCGGCATTCGTTCGCCACGCATCTGCTGGACGGTGGCGCGGATGTACGCGTGGTACAGGAGTTACTCGGTCATGCCTCGGTGACGACGACCCAGATCTACACTCTGGTAACCGTCGGCACGTTGCACGAGGTCTGGGCGACAGCCCATCCGCGTGCGCGCTAGGTAGTCTGAAGTGCAGGTTTAGGGCGCGTGTCCGAACATAGGTCTTGCGCGAACAGACGGTAGCGTCTAGTAGGGACCGGTCCGCACACGCGGCCGGGCGCGCCGTCCACCGGCACACCAGCTGCGGGCGGGGCAAGGGCAGGAACGTCGAAGGAGCAGCGGACGTGACGACTACCGGTGGTGCGGGCCAGCGGATCGAAACCGCCGCGCAAACCCTGTGGGAGGCCGCGGATGTGGCCACCGGCAGCGCGGAGCTAGGTCCGACCGGACGTCCTTTGCGTGAGATTCCGGAGCCCGGCGAGGCGGATCACTCCGGTGACGCGCTGATCGTGGCCATGTGTAATCAGAAGGGCGGGGTCGGCAAGACCACCTCGACCATCAATCTCGGTGCGGCGCTGGCCGAATGCGGGCGCAAGGTGCTGCTGGTCGACCTGGACCCGCAGGGGGCGCTGTCGGCGGGTCTCGGTGTGGCGCACCATGATCTCGATCTGACCGTGCACAACCTGCTCATCGGCAACGGCAAGGTGCGCGTGGAAGACGTGCTGATGAATACCAAGGTCGAGAACATGGACCTGCTGCCGTCCAATATCGACCTGTCCGCGGCGGAGATCCAGCTCGTCAACGAGGTGGGCCGGGAGCACACCCTGGGGCGCGCGCTGGCGCCGCTGCGCAGCCGCTACGACTACATCCTCATCGACTGCCAGCCCTCGCTCGGCCTGCTCACCGTGAACGCGCTGGCCTGCTCCGACGGCGTCATCATTCCGATGGAATGCGAGTACTTCTCACTGCGCGGCCTGGCCCTGCTGAACGACACCGTCGAGAAGGTCAGGGACCGGCTGAATCCCGAGCTGACCCTGTACGGCATCGTTGTCACCATGTTCGATGCCCGTTTGCTGCATTCGCGTCAGGTGATGACGCGCGTGGTGGAGGTGTTCGGCGACCTCGTCTACGACACGGTGATCTCGCGGACCGTGCGCTTCCCCGACGCCAGCGTCGCCGGTGAACCCATCACCACCTGGGCGCCGAAATCCGGTGGCGCCGAGGCCTATCGCGCCATGGCGCGGGAAGTCATCCACCGGTCGGGCCGTTGAACGATCCTTCACACGCAGCGTCCGCGCCAGCATCGGCGGAGGCGGATACCGGCGTGCCCGAGGCGGGGGCCGTGGTCGCGGATATCGCGGCGGCGGGCGAGCCGGCACCCGCCGATACCGCTGAAACACCGGACAATTCGGGCAAGGATGGCAAGTTTCATCTGAACCTCAGCAACTTTCAAGGTCCGTTCGACCTGCTGCTGCAACTGATCAGCCAGCGCCGGCTCGACGTCACCGAGATCGCCCTGCACAAGGTGACCGACGAATTCATCGTCTACACCAAGGCATTGACCGCGAGCCTCTCCGAAGTACAGGGGCTGCGCGCCGACAAGATCCTGGACCAGACCACCGAATTCCTGGTCATCGCCGCCACCCTGCTCGACCTGAAGGCCGCCCGGCTGCTGCCCTCGGGCGAGGTGACCGACGAAGAGGATCTGGAGCTGCTCGAGGCGCGCGACCTGCTCTTCGCCCGGCTGCTCCAGTACCGCGCCTTCAAACAGGTGGCGGAGCTGCTCGCCGAACTGGAGGCGGCGGCGCTGCAACGGTATCCGCGCGCGGTCTCCCTGGAAGATCGCTATCTGGAACTGTTGCCCGAGGTTACGCTGGGTGTTGACGCCGCCGCGTTCGCGCAGGTGGCCGCGGCGGCGTTCCGGCCGCGTCCGGCGCCGCGCGTGGGCCTGGATCACATCCACGCCCACTCGATCTCGATCGCCGAGCAGGCCGCGCTGGTGCTGGAATTGCTGAAAAGCCGTGGGGCGGGCGGCTGGACGACCTTCCACGAACTCTGCGCCGATTGCGATGCGCCGATTCAGATCGTCGCCCGCTTCCTGGCGCTGCTCGAGCTCTATCGCGGCAAGACGATCGAATTCGAGCAGCCCGACCCGCTGGGCCCGCTGTCGGTCAGCTGGATCGGCGAACTCGAGGATCAGCCCGCCGCGCCGGTGACGATTGAGGAGGATTACGGGTGACCGAGGCAGTGCACGACGGCGCCACACCGCAAGACCACGACGCCGCCCCACCGCGGGACGCGGACCGGCCGGCCGAGACGGATATCACTGCCGCCGGGATCGACGCGGTTCCGGAGGTGATCATGGCGGATGCCGACGCGGCCGCGGCCGTGCTGGCGTTCGAATCCGACGAGGCGGAATCGGATGCGGGGGAGGCGGCCCGATCCGGGTTCGGCGCGGACGACGAGGAATCCGAGCAGCTCGACGACCACGACTTCCGATCGGCGCTGGAGGCCATGCTGCTGGTGGTGGACGCGCCCGCACCGGCGGAACTGCTGGCCGCGGCGCTGAACGATACGACGCGGCGGGTGACGCAGGTGCTGCGCGAGATCTCGGCGGAGTTGAATGTGCGCCGCAGTGGCATGGATCTCAGATTCGTGGGTGACGGCTGGCGTTACTACACGCGGAGTGAATACGCCCCTTACGTGGAACGTATGCTGTTGGACGGCGCACGGTCGAAACTGACCCGGGCCGCTTTGGAAACACTGGCGGTGATCGCGTACCGTCAACCGGTTACCCGAGCCCGTGTCAGCGCGGTGCGCGGCGTGAATGTGGATGGTGTGATCAGGACCTTGCTGGCGCGAGGGCTGATCACGGAGGCCGGAACGGACCCGGAGACCAACGGCACTTTGTACAACACCACCGAACTGTTCCTGGAACGGGTCGGCCTCGCGTCCCTGGCGGATCTGCCGCCGTTGGCGCCCTTGCTCCCGGGCGTCGACCTGATCGACGAGATCAACGAGAGCTTGGAGACCGACCCCCGGTTCACCAGGCTCAAAAAGCCCGCCGAGGCGGATATCGACCTCGGCACCGAAGATTGATTGGACAACGTGAATACTCCCGCTCGCCGAGATGGCACACCGGAACGTAGACAACGTGGATTCGAGCCGCAGGGCGGCTCGCGACCCACCCGCGGCCGGACCGACAGGTCCGCGCAGGGACGCGGTGGAAATTCGAACGACTCGCGCGGCGGCGCCGGCTACGGCGGTGGCCGTGGCGGTAGCGACTCGCGCGGTGGCAGTGGATCCTACGG
Source organism: Nocardia inohanensis NBRC 100128 (assembly GCF_001612945.1). Taxonomy (GTDB): domain Bacteria; phylum Actinomycetota; class Actinomycetes; order Mycobacteriales; family Mycobacteriaceae; genus Nocardia; species Nocardia inohanensis. The sequence goes on along the minus strand of NZ_BDBK01000012.1, from coordinate 615,140 downwards.
CGGTGGCCGTGGTGGATCCGGATATGGCGATTCCCGTGGTGGATCCGGTTCGCGCGGTGGCGCGGGTTACGGCGATTCGCGCGGCGGATCGAGCTACGGCGCGGGCCGTGGCGGTAGCGACTCGCGCGGTGGCAGTGGATCCTACGGCGGTGGCCGTGGTGGATCCGGATATGGCGATTCCCGTGGTGGATCCGGTTCGCGCGGTGGCGCGGGTTACGGCGATTCCCGTGGCGGATCGAGCTACGGCGGCGGCCGCGGTGGCGATTCGCGCGGCGGGTCCGGTTCGTACGGCGGTGGCCGGGGCGGCGATTCGCGGGGCGGGTCCGGTTACGGCGGCGGCTCGGGTTATGGCGATTCGCGCGGTGGCTCCGGTTCCTACGGCGCCGGTCGCGGTGGCGCCGGTGCCGGAAGTTCGCGCGGCGGAAGCGGTTACGGGAACTCCGGCTCGCGAGGCGGCTCCGGTTACGGCGATTCGCGCGGTGGCGCGGCTTCGCGCGGCGGCTCCTCGTACGGGAACTCCGCGCGCGACAACCAGTCTCGCGGCGGCGATGCCCGGGGCGGTCAGGGGCGGACCGGGTTCGGTTCGGACCGTACGGGTTTCGGGCAGGATCGCAATGCGAGCCGGGGACGCATCGGTGGCGGACGGCCGCTGGCTCCGACCACCTCGCCGTCCCGCAAGAAGGCCAAGCCGGAGAAGCAGGTTCAGGGTCCGGTGCTGATCAGCAATGCCAAGCCGGCGCGGCACCAGTACGTGGAGCCGAGCGAGCAGCAGGGTCCGAAGAAGCTGCCGTGGGGCGAGGGCGAGCGGTTGCAGAAGGTGCTCGCCAAGGCCGGTGTGGCTTCGCGCCGCGCGGCCGAGGAGATGATCGAGGCCGGCCGGATCGAGGTCGACGGCAAGATCGTGCGCGAGCAGGGTCTGCGCATCGACCCCGAGAACGCGGTGGTGCGCGTCGACGGCGTGCGTGTCGTGGTCCGCGGCGAACAGGTCTACCTGGCGCTGAACAAGCCCAAGGGCTGGCAGTCCACCATGTCCGACGAGCACGGCCGCCCCTGCGTGGGTGACATCGTGGCCGAGCGGATCGCCGCCGGTCAGCGCCTGTTCCACGTCGGCCGCCTGGACGCCGACACCGAGGGCCTGCTGCTGCTCACCAATGACGGCGATCTGGCGCACCGCCTGATGCATCCGTCCTTCGAGGTCTCCAAGACCTACCTGGCCACGGTCGACGGCGAGGTCAACACCCGCTACGTCACCAAGCTGCTCAAGGAGGGCGTCGAGCTCGAGGACGGTCCCGCCAAGGTGGACAAGTTCGTGGTGCTCGAGGTCGGCCAGGGCAAGTCGCTGGTGAAGGTGGTGCTGCACGAGGGCCGCAAGCACATCGTGCGCCGCCTGCTCGCCGCGGTCGATCACCCGGTGAAGTCGCTGGTGCGTACGCACATCGGGCCGGTCGCGCTCGGCGATCAGCGCCCGGGCACGCTGCGGGTGCTGGGCCGGGACGAAATCGGGAAGCTCTACGAGGCGGTGTCGTTGTGAATGGTGTGGACAGTTTGATCGACACGACGGGTGCGCTGACCGGTTCCGCGCAGCTGGTCGTCGCCATGGACGGCCCGTCGGGCACCGGCAAGTCGAGCGTGTCGCGCTTGCTCGCCACCCGGCTCGGCGCCAGCTATCTCGATACCGGCGCCATGTACCGGGTCGCGACCCTGCGCGTGCTGCGCAGTGGCGTGGACCTCGACGATGCCGCCGCGATCGTGGTGGCGGTCAAGGAATTGCCGCTGACCATCGGCACCGATCCGAGCCGCGAGGTGATCGAGCTCGACGGTGAGGACGTGTCCAGCGAGATTCGCGGCAACGAGGTGACCAAGGCGGTGTCGGCGGTGTCGGCGGTGCCCGAGGTGCGCGAGCAGCTGGTGGCCTTGCAGCGCGAGATCGCGTTCGCCGCCGGGCGGATCGTGGTCGAGGGCCGCGATATCGGCACCGTGGTGTTGCAGGACGCGGATGTGAAGATCTATCTGACCGCGTCCGCGGAGGCGCGCGCGTTCCGCCGCAACGCCCAGAACATCGCCGAGGGCCGCGGCGACGATTACGAAGCCGTGCTGGCCGATGTGCAGCGCCGCGACAATCTGGACTCGACCCGCAAGGTGTCGCCGCTGCGCCCCGCCGAGGACGCGATTCTGGTGGACACCAGCGAACTGACCAAGGACGAGACCATCGACGAGCTGTATCGCGTGGTTGCGCAGCGGATTTCGGCAGGAGGCGGGCAGTGACCCAGGATACTTTCGCGGGTGACGGCATCTGGTCGGACGAAACCGATTGGGACGTAGCCGAATTCGAGGGCGAGCAGGATGCCGAACACATCCCGCTGCCTACGCTGGCCATCGTCGGCCGCCCGAACGTGGGCAAGTCGACGCTGGTGAACCGCATTCTGGGGCGTCGCGAGGCCGTGGTGGAGGATATTCCGGGCGTGACCCGGGACCGCATCTCCTATGAAGCCAACTGGGCCGGACGGCGTTTCATGGTGCAGGACACCGGCGGCTGGGAACCCGACGCCAAGGGCTTGCAGCAGTCGGTGGCGCGGCAGGCGCAGGTCGCCATGGACACCGCGGACGCCATCGTCGTGGTGGTGGATGCCACCGTCGGCGCGACCTCCACCGACGAGGCTGTCGCGAAGACGTTGCGCCGCTCCAAGACTCCGGTCATCCTGGTCGCCAACAAGGTCGACAACCAGAAGCTGGAGGCCGATGCGGCCGCGCTGTGGTCGATGGGCCTCGGTGAGCCGCACATGGTTTCGGCCGCGCACGGTCGTGGCACCGGTGACCTGCTGGACGAGATCCTGCGGGTGCTGCCCGAAACCCCGCGCGAGGGTACGGGTGTCAGCGGCGGACCGCGCCGTGTCGCGCTGGTGGGCAAGCCGAACGTGGGCAAGTCCTCGCTGCTGAACAAGCTGACCGGCGAGGAACGCTCGGTCGTGCACAATGTGGCCGGTACCACCGTCGACCCGGTCGATTCGCTGGTCGAATTGGGCGGCAAGGCATGGCGTTTCGTCGATACCGCCGGTCTGCGGCGCAAGGTCGCCAATGCCAGCGGCCACGAGTTCTACGCCTCGCTGCGCACCAAGGGCGCCATCGAGTCCGCCGAGGTCGCGGTCATGCTCATCGATGCCTCGCAGCCGCTCACCGAGCAGGATCTGCGCGTCATCTCCATGGTCGCCGAGACCGGCCGCGCCTTGGTGATCGCCTACAACAAGTGGGATCTGGTCGACGAGGACCGGCGCGAAATGCTGGAACGCGAGATCGACCGTGAGATGGTCCAGGTCCGCTGGGCTCAGCGCGTCAATATCTCCGCCCACACCGGCCGCGCCGTCCAGAAGCTCGTCCCCGCCATGGAAACCGCCCTGGAGTCCTGGGACAAGCGCATCCCCACCGGCCGCCTGAACAACTGGCTGAAGGAAGTAATCGCCGCCACCCCGCCGCCCATGCGCGGTGGCCGGCTCCCGCGAGTCCTCTTCGCCACCCAGGCTTCCACCCGCCCGCCGACGTTCGTGCTGTTCACCACCGGCTTCCTCGAAGCGGGCTACCGCCGCTTCATCGAACGCCGCCTGCGTGAGGAGTTCGGCTTCGACGGTTCCCCGGTACGCGTGAACGTTCGCGTTCGCGAGAAGCGGGAACGCAAGAAGTAGTCCGACCCCTCGGATCCCCCGAGCGCCCGGCACTCCGGCTCGACCGGATGTGCCGGGCGCTCGGCGTTTGACCGCCCGCGGACCCGGCGACGATCACGAACACGCGCGCCGACCTGGACCCGCGCCGGAGTTGTTCAGCCGACCGTGGCGGATTCGATGTAGCGCTCGTAGCCGTCGAGCAGGCGGTCCAGGGCGAAGCGGAAATCTGCTTCGTCCCAATGCATTTCGTCGTCGTCGAAGGCGCGGTTGGCGAGGGCGCTGCTGATGGCGGGGTAGCGCGCGGGGTCGAGGACCTGGAGCAGGACGGCGGTGTAGTCCTTCTCTTCCTTGGCGCGCTTGGTCATTTCGCGCAGGAAGCGGGTGCGGCCGATGACGTAGAGGGAGAGGTTGACCACGAGTTGGAGCCGTTGGGGTTCGGGGATGGGGACCTCGGTCAGGGCGCCGAGGCCGGCTTCGAGCCAGTCCATGTTGTTGGGGCCGGTCGGGGGGCCGGTCATGGCGATGTCGAGCCACCAGTCGTGGACGCGAATGGCGTGGAACTCGGCCCAGGCCCAGGCTTCCAGGGCGGCGCGCCAGCCCTGGCCGGTGGGCAGGGTGGGGGCGGGGCCGATGGCGCGGTCTAGCAGGAGCTCCAGCAGGGTTTCCTTGCTGTCCACGTAGCGGTACAGCGACATCGTGGTGAAGCCGAGTTGTTTGGCGACGCGGCTCATGGACAGGGCCGCATAGCCTTCCGTGTCGGCGACGGTGATGGCGGCGGCCAGGATCTGGTCCAGGCTCAACCCGCGTTTCGGTCCGCGGGTGCCGGCGCCGTCGAGATCCCAGAGCAGCTTCACCGACTTGGGTAGGACGCTCACATCGTCGCGATTGCCCATACGGCCTCCTGTCTTCGTTGCTTACATCTTGCGCCATCCCGGAAACTGTGTAGACTATACACCGAGTGTAGTTCATACACAGTTTCTGATCGGGGTTCCCATGACGACTTCCGGAATTTCCCCTGCCATCGAAGTGGCCGGGCTGACCAAATCCTTCGGCGAGCATCAGGTGCTGCGTGGCATCGACCTGAATGTGCCTGCCGGAACAGTGTTTTCGCTACTCGGGCCGAACGGCGCGGGCAAGACCACGGTGGTGCGCATTCTCACCACGCTCGGGCGGCCGGACGCGGGGGAGTTGCGGGTCGGCGGGCACGACCTGCGCCGCGAACCCGAGGCGGTGCGCGGGCTCATCGGGGTGACCGGGCAGTTCTCGGCGGTGGACGAGGTGCTCACGGGCGCGGAGAACCTACGGTTGATGGGCCGCCTGCTGCACCTGGGCGCCCGCGAAATCGCCGCGCGCACAACCCGGCTGCTGGAACAGTTCGACCTGGTCGAGGCGGCGGGCAAACGGGCGGGCGCGTACTCGGGTGGCATGCGCCGTCGCCTCGACCTGGCCATGAGCCTGATGGGCGGCCCGCGCATCGTTTTCCTGGACGAGCCCACCACCGGGCTTGACCCGCGCAGCCGCCGCGAACTCTGGACGGTGATCCGGCGCTTGGTGGCGGACGGCGTGACCATCTTCCTCACCACCCAGTACCTGGAAGAGGCCGATCAGCTCGCCGACCGCATCGCGGTGATCGACGACGGCCGCATCGTGGCCGAAGGCAGGGCCGACGAGCTGAAAACGCTGGTGCCCGGCGGGCATATCCGGCTGCGGTTCGCCGACGAACACGGGCTGGCGGCCGCGGCGCGCATGGTGCCGGTCGCCGAGGTGGATGCCGAACAGCTGGCCCTGCAAGTGCCCTCGGACGGCAGCATCACCGAATTGCGCGCTCTGCTGGACCGTTTCGACGATCACGCGGTCAAGGTCGATCAACTGGCCATCCACACCCCGGATCTGGACGATGTCTTCTTCGCCCTGACCGGATCCGCCGCGAAAGGCGCTCAGCGATGAACACTCTGGTCCGTGCGGCCGAGGACTCGGCCACCATGGTGGGCCGTAATCTGCGGCACGCCCTGCGCAGTCCGGACACCATGATCATGACGATCGCGGTGCCGATCACCATCCTGCTCATGTTCGTCTACGTGTTCGGTGGCGCCATGCGGGTGGACGGCGCGTACATCGACTACGTGGTGCCCGGAATCCTGTTGCTGTGCGCGGGTTTCGGATCGGGTGCGACCGCGGTGAGCGTGGCGACCGATCTGCACAACGGCATCGTCGACCGCTTCCGGGCCATGCCGGTCTCCCGCTCGGCCGTGCTCGCCGGTCACGTACTGGAGAGCCTGCTGCGCAATCTGCTCACCACCGGCCTGGTGGTGCTGGTGGCGGTGGCGCTCGGCTTCCGGCCGACCGCGGATCCGCTGCGCTGGCTGGGCGCGATCGCGGTGCTGGCGCTGTTCATTCTGGCGTTGTCCTGGGTGGCCGCCGCGCTGGGCGTGCTCGCGCCGAATCCGGAGGCCGCCAACGGTTTCATGTTCATCTTCATGTTTCTGCCCTATGTCAGTAGCGCTTTCGTGCCCGCGGAGACCATGCCGAGCTGGCTACGCGGCTTCGCCGAACATCAGCCGGTGACCTCGGTGACCGAGACGCTGCGCGGGCTGCTGATGGATACGCCGATAGGGGACAGCGCCTGGATCGCGGTGGCCTGGTGGGTGAGCGTCGCCTTGCTCGGCTATCTGGCGGCGGGTGCGTTGTTCGAACGGCGCGGTCAGGACTGACGGAGCAGCTCCGGCATTCGTATACGCCGATATGCGCATCTAAACATGAGATTCCGGGGGTGTCGGAGAACTTCAGCCAATTCAGCGTCGGTCGAAAAACCGGCAAGGAGGATCAGCGGCCCGAAGCGGGCCGCTTTTTCCACAGCGGCACGATGGCCAGCACGCATCCGAGCGCAATGGCGACGGCCGTCCAACCCGGGACATAGGTGTCGGGCGCCTCGGACCCACACGACCACATATCGGAACTCCAGGGCAGGCTGAGCGGCCGATCCCGCAGTGCGGCCAGCGCCGACGGCACGAACTGCACGGCTAGCGCCAGTACGGTGCCCGCCGCGATCGAGGGCAGTGCCGAACCGAAGCAATACCCGGAGATGGCGCACAGGACCAGGCTCCCCAGGATCGCGACGGTCGAATTCTCTGCTGCCGCACCGGCGGTGAAGACCGCGAAGACCGCGAGCACGATGATCGCGCCCCCTGCCGCGAGCGGTGCCGGGCGGCGATGACCGGCGTACAGTCCGGCGCCGATGACGGCGAGCCCCGCCGGCAGTATCCACGGCGGTGGGGGACTGGCGGTGATGGTGGTGGCGGTCGCGCCGGTGGCGACCATGAGCAGCACCAGGGTGCCGTCGCGGCGGGGCAGCAGCAGGGCGGCGAGCAGGGCCGCCGCGACGGTGACCAGTACGGCGATGCCGACGTCGCCGAGCCCCTCGGCCCGCCGGGTCAGCCACTCCGAGACCCCGGCGACGGCGGTGATGAGGATGGCGGCGGCGAAGATCGGCCCGAACGGCAGATCGACCGCGGTGGTGTGCGGCGCGGGCCCGAGCGTGCGGCACACCACGAGGCTCGCCGCGACCGCGACGGTCGCCGCCGCGATCAACCAGACCGGCGGCATGTCGACGAAGGCGCGATCCAGCACCGAGTGCGTATCACTCTGTCCGACAGCGTTTTCCACCACGCTGCCGAGCAGGGTGCTGCCGATGCCGCCGAGCAGGAAGCCGGCGGCGGGCCAGGTGAGCGTCGCGCCGGACTCACCGCGTTTCAGCGCCGCCGCACCGGCCGCGCCGAGCAGGATGCCGGCGAAGATGGAGTCGACGAAGTTGGCCGAGGCCAGTGTCCCGCCGACCGGGGTGTGCACGACCAGATGGTCGGCCAGCACCACCGCGGCCGCGCTCAGCGCCGTGCCCCAGGCGGCGCGAATGCCGAACATGCCGACGATGACCGCGGTGACGACGGCGACGAGCGCACCCGCCGCGCTGGCCCGGGGCACATTGAAGATGAGCAGGGTGGTTTGCAGTGAACCGGCCGTGGAGATGCATCGGAAATCGAAGGGCACCATGAGCGCCAGGCCCGCGACGGTGGCGGCCAGGAAGGCCGCCGCGGTTTGTACGGCGTCCCGGTATCGAGTTTCGACGGCGGCACGATACCGCGGCATGTGCGACTCCGAGCGATCGCAGTTACACGTCAGCTAGCGCGTGTACACCGTAACAGTGCCGGTGGCGTTCGGTCGGCAAATACCGTCTGTCTGGTTTGCCAACGGCGCAAGAGGTTTCCGCATCTTAGGACGGGGAATCGCTTGACGCCCGGGCTATATGCGCGAATGTTGGGTTTCGCACACTCCCTACCAAGCAAGCGCTTGGGTTGATACCGTCGGAGGTGCAGGAGGACGATGCAGGGGCATCCGATCGCAAGGTGGCGATCTGCGCACACACGCCGAACGGGACCGCGAAGACGCGGCAGTCGGGTTCTATCAATGGGGATGTGACCGGGGGCAATTCTGTTCTGCTCGACGTCGATTCGGACGTGGGGTGCATGGGCTCGCTCGTCCTCCGCACCGCGACAGGACAGGAAAGGCACATGAGCGAAACCATGAAACGCCCGGACCCGAACCACCCGCTGCTGCCGTTGGCCCGGGCCTACACCAAGTACTTCACGCCCACCGTGAGCGGTCTGGAGAATCTGCCCGCGTCCGGCCCGGCCCTGGTGATCGGCAACCACTCCTCCATCTACTGGGCGCCGGAGGTGTGGATCACCTTCATGTCCATGATGGAGCGCCGCCCGGACGAGCCCACCTTCGGCGTCGCGCACGAAATCCTTTTGCGCGCACCGCTGCTCGGCGACAGCCTGCGGGATTTCGGCGTCATCGCGGCCTCGCAGGAGGCGGCCTCGGCGGGGCTGAAGGACGGCGGCGCGGTCATGGTCTACCCGGGCGGCGACTGGGAGGCGTGCCGGCCCTGGACCGACCGCGGCAAGATCGACTTCGCCGGGCGCAAGGGCTTCATCCGGCTGGCCATGAAGCTGGGCGTGCCGGTGATTCCGGCGGTGGCGAACGGCGGCCACGATTCCATCTTCGTGCTCAGCCGCGGCGAACGCACCGCCAAACTCTTGCAGCTTGATAAGCTGGTGCGCGCCAAGGTGTTTCCGTACACCGTGGGTCTGCCGTTCGGCGTCGCGCCGATCCTCCCGCAGATTCCGCTGCCCGCACACGTGAGCGTCAGCTTCCTGCCCGCGCTGGAGTGGTCCACCGAGGTCGGGGATCCGGAGGACAGCGAGCTGGTCGACGCCGCCTACCAGCAGACGGTCGGCACCATGCAGGCCGAGCTGGACCGGCTGCGCGCCGAGACGCCGAATCCCGTTGTGACAGGACTGAAGAAGCACGCCGAGGCGCTGCCGGGGCCGCTGTCGGCGCTGGCCAACCTGCTCTGATACGGCGGGGCGGCGTCAGCGCGGTTCGATCCGTACCGGCATGTGCCGCACGCCGGTGTGCTTGTTGCTGCGGGTGTATTCGACCGGGCCGGTGCGGGTTACGGCGCGGACCCGGTCCAGCAGCACGCGGAAGATGACGCGCATCTCCATGCGGGCCAGGGCCGCGCCGAGGCAGAAGTGCCCGCCGCGGCCGAAGGCCACGTGCGGGTTGGGGCGGCGGGTGAGGTCGAACCGGTGGGGGTCGGCGAAGACCTCGGCGTCGCGATTGGCCGAAGCCCACCACAGCGTCACCTTGTCCCCGGCCCGGATGCGGCGGCCACCCAGAATGCAGTCGTGGGTGGCGGTGCGCCGGTTGTACGGGGTGGGCGAGGCCCAGCGCAGCATCTCCTCGATGGCGGTCTCCAGCTGGGCGGGGTTGTGCTGCAAGGACTTCCACAGCTCGGGGCGTTCGATGAGCGCGAGCATGCCGATGGCGATGGAGTTGCGGGTGGTCTCGCTGCCCGCCGCGATGAGCAGGCTGAACAGCATGTGCTGCTCCAGTTCCGTGAGCGGCGCACCGTCCACGGTGGCGTGCGCGGCGATCGACATCAGATCCTCACCGGGCCGGAAGCGCTTGTCCGCCAGCAGTTTCGTGGCGTACGCGTAGGTGTCGGCGGAGGCGCGCAGGGTGGCTTCGGTGCTCTGGCCGAGTTCGCGATCGGTGTAGTCGAGTCCGGTGGTGGCCCAGTCGAAGAGCTGGTGCCGGTCTTGCTGCGGCACGCCGAGCAATTGCGCGACGGCTTGCAGCGGGAGTTCGGCGGCCAGGTCGACGAGGAAATCGCAGTCGCCCTTCTCCAGTGCGGCGGCGACGATCTGCTCGGCCCGCCCGCGCAGGTCGGCTTCGATGCGGGTGAGGGTGCGCGGAGCGACGCTGGGCATCAGCAGTTTCCGGATCTGGGCGTGCCGGGGGTCGGGCATCATATTGAGCAGCGCCCCGGCGCGTTCCGGCGGCAGATCCTCGATGAGCGTGCCGCCGCCGTCGCGCCGTCCGCCGCTGTGGGAGGAGAAGGTGGTGCCGTCGCCGGCCGCGGCGACGATGTCGGCGTACCGGCTCAGGACCCAGAATCCTTCCCCGCCCGGGGTATTGGCGGTCGGCGGATGCCACCACACCGGCGCTTCGGAGCGCAGCATGTCGAATACCTCGTGCGGGAAGCCGTGCGCGAAGCGGTCGAGGGCGGTGAGATCGACATCCATGCAGCAAGGTTGGCACGCCACCGCGAATCAAGCAGCCGCTTGGTAGTTTTGGGTCTGGCGTGAATGCGCCCGCCCGTCACCGGGTTCCGCGCGCGCGGGCCCACTCCTCGGCGAAGTCCCGGAAACGCCGCACCGCGTCGGACGGCGTGGCGGTCGCCGACCAGATCAGCCCGACCTCGCGCACCGCGCCGGCATCGGCCAGCGGCACCATCGCGACCCCCGGCGGCACCGGTTCCGTCGCGGGCAGAATGCTCACCCCCAGCCCCGCCGCGACCAGTCCCGCCACCGTGATCAGATCCGTCGATTCGAAGGCGATCCGCGGCCGCAATTCCGCTGCGGCGCACAGTTCGTCGAAGATCCGCCGCATCCCGTACCCCGGCAGCATCGTAATGAAATCCGCGTCCCCCAGCTCGCTCAACCGCACCTGCCGCCGCCCCGCCACCCGATGATCGACCGGCACCGCCAACGCCAGCGGCTGCCGCGCCAGCATCCGCCATCCCAGTCCCGGATCGGTGGGCCGCGGCGAGACGATCGCCAAATCCGCCGCCCCGTCCACCACCTGCCGCGTAATCGCTTCTGCCGCCCCCTGCTCCAGGGTGAACGCGATCCGCCCGGCCTCCCGCCGGAAGTCCCCGATCAACCGCGGCACCATCCGACTCCCGAACGAATGCAGAAACGCCAGCCGCACCACCCCTTTCGCCGGATTCGCCAGATCCGCCACCGCCTGCTGACCGGCCGCCAGCTCCGCCCGCGCCCGCCGCGCGTGTTCGTAATACACCCGCCCGAACTCGTTGAGCGCCAGCCGTTTCCCCTGCCGCTCGAACAACCGCACCTCGAGCCGCCCCTCCAGCCGGGCGAGCATCCGCGACAAGGTCGGCTGCGCGATACCCAGCCGCTCGGCGGTAGCCGTCACGTTCTCCAACTCCGCGAGTGTCGTGAACCACTCCAGATCCGCCCCGAGCACCCCGCCTCCTCGCTAAATGCGACATTTGCATTACCAACTCGATAGTGATGCATTTCCGTTCTAAGCGCCACAAGTCCAGCCTGGTCTTATGCCGCCGTACACGAGCCCGCGATGACCGCCACGAATCGGTTCGCCCGTTCCCGTGCCAACGCCTCGGACGGGGCCGTCGTGGTGGTCGCTCCGCGTCCCGCGGCCCGGTCGGTCACGGAGTCGGGCGCTGCCGCCGCGCCGGTGGTGGCTCAGGCTGCCGCGGTGCCGACGCCGGATGGCTCGGCGCGATCGGTGCGGGCCTTCGGCTCGGTGGATCGGCGGCGGGAGAAGAGGATCATCACGGCGCTTTTCGCGGCCGGGCTGACCACCTTCGCGAGCATGTACAGCGCGCAGGCGTTGCTGCCGAGTTTGTCGGCGGCATTCGGGGTGCCGCCGGCGCATGCCGCGCTGGCGGTGTCGCTGACGACGGGCGTGCTGGCCTTGGCGATCATTCCGGTGAGTGCGCTGTCGTCGCGGGTGGGGCGGACGCGCGTGATGATCGGGTCGGCGATGCTGGCTTCGGGATTGGGGTTGCTGCTGCCGTGGTGCACCTCTCTCGACGCGCTGCTGGTGGTGCGGGCCGTGCAGGGGCTGGCCCTGGCCGGAGTGCCCGCCGTGGCGATGGCGTACCTGGCCGAGGAGATCGGGTCCGAGGGGCTGGGCGCGGCCATGGGGGTTTACGTGGCGGGGACCAGCGTCGGCGGATTGGCGGGGCGGCTGATTCCTTCGTTCACGCTCGCGGTGGGGTCGTGGCGCTGGGCCGAGGCCGCGGTGGCGGTGGCGGCGGCGGGGTGTGCGGTGTGGTTCGTGCGGACCTTGCCGCCGTCGCGGGGGTTCGTGGCCCGGCCCGCGGGATTGCGGACGGTGCTGGGTGATCTGGTGGCGCAGTTGCGGGATCGGCGGTTGAGGGCCCTGTTCGGCTTGGCGTTCGTCTTGATGGGCAGCTTCGTGTCGGTTTACAACTTTCTCGGATACCGGCTGATCCGCAGCCCCTTCGAGCTGCCCGCGGCGGTGGCCGGGTCGATCTTCGTGCTGTATTTGGCGGGCACGGTGGCCTCGGCCGTCGCGGGCCGGCTGGCCGATCGGCGGGGCCATCATCGGGTGCTGACCGCGTCGGTGCTGCTCATGGGGGTCGGTCTGGTGTGCACGATCCCGGATCGGCTGGCGGCGGTGCTCACCGGGGTGCTGCTGTTCACGGTCGGGTTCTTCGCGGCGCACGCGGTGGCGAGCGCGTGGGTCGGGGCGCTGGCGATCCAGCGCGGGGCGGCGTCGTCGCTGTATCTGTTCGCCTACTACCTCGGTAGTGCGGTGGTGGGCAGCGCGGCGGGCATCGCCTACGCGGCGGGCGGCTGGAACGGGGTGCTCGGCGCGGTGGCGGGACTGTTCGCGATCGCCGCGATATTGCTGGGCGTTTTGGCGATTCGCTCCGTCGAGACGGGCCCGATCGAGGCGTAACCAACGCGTGGCCGGCGCTTCGGCGAACTCACAGCGTCGACGGCCGCGAGGCCGCGAACCGGTGCCTGGCCGCGATTCCCCCAATCTCGCTCGCGCCTATGACCAGCACTTCGGCTACTGGACGCTAGCGTGGTTCGTTATGAGCGAGGGTGAGTCGCCGGTGGATACGAAGCGCGAGGACCGCACGAGTGAGTTGATCGAGCGGCGCGAGCAAGCATTGTGCAACTATCTCGATGCCAGTGCGGAGGTGGCGTCGGGCCGGATTCGCGCGAACCTCACCGGATGGAAGCGGTGGCTGCACTATCTGCCGGGTGCGCCGATCGCGGCGGCCGCCGCCCGGCGGGACGAGCTGCGACGGCAGCTGGCCCAGCACGGGGTGGGGGCGGAGGATCGCCGGTGGGGCGTGCTCTCCGGCGGCCTGTTGCGCAGTCGCGGGGTGTCGATCTGCCTGGAGAACACGCTCACCGAATTGATCGAGCGATACCAGGCCACCGATCCGCAGTGGGCGCGGCAATTGCGCGTGGTCGCGGCGGCAGCCGGGGAGGCGCGTCCGCTCGCGGCGGTGGGGGATCGGGTCGTGGTCTCCGAACTCACCGAGCAAGTGCTGGCCGTCACCCGCGCCGCGCCGGACGACGATGCGCGGCAACGACTCTCGGACCATCTACCCGGCGTGCTGCGCCCGCTGCCGGTCGATATCGAAGCCCTGCGCCGGGCCGACGATCTGGTCGAGGTGGATTTCGAGATCTACGCCGACACGGTGAAACTCGACGGCATCACCGTGAATCCGGAACTGCGCGGCACCGGTTTGGGCACCGCGACCTTGCAGCAGCTGTGCCGCGCCGCCGACGCCCAGCACCTGTATATCGTCGGCCAATTGGTGCCCACCTTCCGCGACGACGATTCCGCGGTCCCGCGCCTCGCGGATTGGTGCCGGCGCCACGGCTTCGTCGTCAACGAGCGCCTGGGCGGCCGAATTTCGCGCTCGCCCGCGAGCATCCCGCACTGAACCGGCGACGCGCGCGCCGCCCGATGAGCGGTCGCGCGCGCCGGAAATCCTTGCGGCTCAGTAGGTGTAGAAACCTCGCCCGGTCTTGCGGCCCAGGTAGCCGGCCTCCACCATGCGGCGTAGCAGCACCGGCGGCGCGTACTGCGGCTCACCGAATTCCGCGTACAGCGATTCGGCGACAGCCAGGGTGACATCCAGGCCCACGGTGTCGGTCAGGCGCAGCGGACCCATGGGATGCGCGCAGCCGCTGACCATGCCCTCGTCGATGTCCTCGGCGGAGGCGAAGCCGGTCTCGAACATGCGAATCGCGTTGCACAGGTAGGGAATCAGCAGCGCGTTGACGATGAATCCGGCTTGATCCTTGGATTCGATGGTGCGCTTGCCCAGCACGTCGCGGGCGTAGGCGGTGACCGCGTCGGCGACGGCGCGATCGGTCTTGAGCGTGACCACGATCTCGACCAGCGGCAGCACCGGCACCGGGTTGAAGAAGTGCACGCCCACCACGCGGCCCGGGTTCGAGGTCGCGTTGGCGATCCGGATGACCGGGATGGAGGAGGTGTTGGTGGCCAGGATGGTCTCCGGCGACACGATGGCGTCGAGCTTGGCGAAGAAGTCGGCCTTGAGCGACTCGATCTCCGGCGCGGCCTCGATGACCAGTTCCCGGTCGGCGAAGTCGTCGATGGACACGGTCAGGGTGATGCGTGCCCGCGCCTCGTCGGCGGCGGCCTGCTCGAGCCGGCCCGACTTCACCGCGCGGGCGAGGGACTTCTCGATCCGGTCGACGGCGGCGTCCGCCGCGGCGGTGTCACGCTCCAGGACCAGGACATTGCCGCCCGCCCGCGCCGCCACTTCGGCAATACCCGCACCCATGGTGCCGCCACCGATCACACCGATCCGTTGCACGTCGTCTTCTCCTTCATCGTTCCCTTTTCCGCAAACCGTATCGTGGCCCGATCTGCTCGGATTCCGGCGGGCGGCGCGGGTGAGCCCGGCCACACCCGCTCGGTGACTCTCACCGCGGAACAAATCGACCAGTGAGTCCGCCGGTGCTAGGCGGGTCGCCGGGCAGCTCGGGGGCGGCGCCCGGCGGGGCGGGGCGGTAGCCGTCCGAAAGCCGGTAGGGCGCAATGGGATCGGGGACGGTGGAAACGTCCGTGGTCGAATGTCCGGATGGTGGCCGACTTTCGATGGCTTTACCGTTGCTGTGCCGCCGTATTACACTTTTTCCCGGGTCGGATACGGCCGACCCGATCGGCCCTCGAGGTTTCGGAGTAGTTTCGAATACGGGGCATGCGGGCCCCATTGTGCTGAAACATGCTGGTGCACAACAGGATCGGTCGCGGGTGCGGTCGGGTGGCGGGCAATGTCACCGGCCGGTCGCCGGGCGGCGAGAATGGTCGGGCCATGAATACGGAAGTATTGCTGCGGGCATTGGTCGAATCGAATGGAGCGGGTGGCGCGGCGGCGCTCCAGCGGGGGTTTCCGGGTGACGAGGCCGCGAATCAGCGGCACCGATCCGCGGCCTAGCCGCGCGTCGAATCCTGTTCGTACGCAAGGTTATATCTCCTTGCGGGGGTGCCGCGGAAAGGTGACGACATGTCCGACCCGGTGAACGGCGAGCCGATGCTGCCCAGCGATCTACGCGGAGTGCGGGAACGGGTGGACACCGTGCTCGAAGGCTTTCTGTCGGAGAAGGCCCGCGGCTCCGACCGGGCACGATTACCCGCCGACTTCGTCGACGGGCTGCACTCCTTCGTCTTCGCGGGCGGCCGGCGCATTCGCCCGCTGCTCTGCGTGCTGGGCTGGTATGCCGCCGGGGGCAGCGAACGCCTGCCGGCGGCGGTGATCCGGGTGGCGGCCGCACTGGAGATGCTGCACGCCGCGGTGCTCATCCACACCGATGTCATCGAACGCCGCAGCACCCGGCGCGGGCACCCGACCATGCCGTGCGCGCTGGCGGCCCGCTACGCGGGCAAACCCGATCCCGATCGCTTCGGCCGGCAGGCCGCCCTGCTGCTCGGCGATCTCGCGCTGGCCTGGTCCGACGAGCTGGTGGGCACGGCGCATCTGAGCGCACGCCAGCGCGCGGCGGCCGGCACGGTGATCACCGCCATGCGCGTGGAGGTGATCTACGGTCAATATCTGGATCTGCTGGCCACCGGCGATCCCGCCGCCGACCTGGACCGCGCGCTGGAGATCATCCGGTACCGCACCGTCGCCTACACCTGCGAGCGGCCGTTGCAACTGGGTGCGCGGCTCGCTGGCGCGGACACCGAGGTGCAGGCGGCCCTGACGGCCTACGCCGCCGCCCTGGGCGAGGCCGTGCATCTGAACGAGGACCTGCACAGCGTCTTCGGTGATCGCGCCGCCGACGGCTCCCGGGTGGAAGATCTGCGCGCCGGCAAGCACACCGCGCTGGTGGCCGCCGCGCTCGGGCGGGCGCGGGGCAGCTCGGCGGTGGAATTGCGTGCGCTGCTGGGCAATCCGGGCCTGGATCATCGCGGCGCGACCATCTGCCGGGACATCATGATCGAGGTGGGGGCGCGCGCCGAGATCGAGCAGATGGTGGCGCGCCGCCGGGCGCAGGCGCTGGATGCCTTGGAGCACATCGGGATTCCGAGACCGGCCAAGCAATTCCTGAGTTCGCTGGCGCAACGGCTCACCTGTACCGATCGGTGACGGCGAGAGGTTCCGAGACGGCCGCCGGATAGTTGAGACCTTTACTGTAATTGCATTCGGAAGTAGACTTTGTTCACGCTTTGCGCACTCGCAGCGCTCTCACTTCCGGAGAGTCCGATCGGTCGCAGCATTCGCACCGTTGTGTAACTCCCTACAGCGCAGGACATTCCGCTTTGCCAATACGCGGAGAAATGCCGACCGGTATGAATACGGATTGCTGTCCGCCCGCAATCATCGAATAGTGGGCCCCGAATTCCGGGCATCGGATACCGAACTCGGACGCCACTGGGCAATTCCCGTTTCCCGCAGTGAAAGTAGCGTCATCATGACCGTGACAGCTTTCGTCCCGCCCGTTCACCGGCCCGCCGAAATCCTGGCGCACGCCCGAACCGTGCTCGAACCGGTCCTGCGTGACGCGGTGCTCACCCTGCCGGAACCGTTGCGCCGCATGGCCGGATACCACTTCGGCTGGTGGGATGCGCACGGGGCGAGCATCCGGGCCGACTCCGGCAAGGCACTGCGCCCGGCGTTGGCCGTCTCCGCCGCCCTGGCCTGCGACGGGACCGCCGCGGCGGCAGCGCCGGCGGCCGCGGCGGTGGAGTTGGTGCACAACTTCACCCTGATCCACGACGATGTCATCGACGGCGACGAACTCCGGCGCGGCCGGCCCGCCGTCTGGCAGGTGTGGGGGCTGGCCGATGCCGTCCTGCTCGGCGACGCCCTGCACGCACTCGCCGTCAAGATCCTCGCGACGCGCTTGCCGGGCGGCGCCGTGGTGCCCGCGGTGGATCGGCTGGAGCGCACCGTCACCGAGCTGTGCCGGGGGCAGCACGAGGATTGCGCGCTCGAAATCGGCTGCGGCACTTCGGTAGCGGCGTACGAGCGGATGGCGGTCGGTAAGACCGGCGCGCTCTTCGGCTCGGCCTGTGCGCTGGGCGGGCTCTGCGCGGGCGCGGATGCCGATACCGTCGACCGGCTGGACCGGTTCGGCCGTGAGCTCGGCATCGCGTTCCAGGCCGTCGACGATCTGATCGGCATCTGGGGTGATCCGGCGACCACCGGTAAACCATCCAGCGACCTGGGGCGGCGCAAACGATCGCTGCCGGTGGTGGCCGCACTGGAATCGGGCACCGAGGCGGCGCGTGCGCTGGCCGCCCTGTATCGCGTGCCGGGGCCGCTCTCGCCGAGTGAAATCGCCTGTGCCGCACTGCTGATCGACCAGTGCGGCGCTCGCCGGTGGACCGAGCAGGAGGCCGAACGCCGGATCCGGCAGGCGATCTCGGCCTTGCCCGACCGGCCCGGCTGCGCGGACCTGATCACGCTCGCCCAGCTGGTCGCGCACCGCGACAAGTGACAATGCCGCGAGCACCGGGGAAGTCCGCCGCCATGGCCGCCGGGATTCTCGAGCACATCAATGTGGCGGCACCGAGAGGATGACCGAAGATGAACGAAACAGCCTGCGCTACCGCGTTATTGGAGGCGAAGTCCGGGGACCGCCGGCGTACCGTGCTGCTGGCCGCGCCGCGCTCGTTCTGTGCGGGGGTCGAGCGGGCCATCGACGCCGTGGAACGCCTGCTGGCGGATCCGGAGCGCACCGGGCCCATCTATGTGCGCAAGCAGATCGTGCACAACACCCATGTGGTGGCGGACCTGGCGGCGCGCGGGGCGGTCTTCGTCGATGAGCTCGACGCGGTACCGCCCGGGGCCACCGTGGTGTTCTCCGCGCACGGTGTTTCACCGGCCGTGCGCGCGGCGGCCGCGGCGCGGCAGCTCACGGTAGTGGACGCGACCTGCCCGCTGGTGACGAAAGTGCATTCGGAGGCAAAGCGTTTCGCGGCGCACGGGAACACCGTGGTGCTCATCGGTCATCGCGGTCACGAAGAGGTGGAGGGCACCGCGGGGGAGGCCCCGGAGGCGACGGTGGTGATCGAAAGCCCCGCGCAGGCGCTCGCGCTCACCGTGCCCGACGACGAGCGGGTCTGTTTCCTCACCCAGACCACGCTGTCGGTGCAGGAGACCGCCGAGACGGTAGCCGCACTGCGGCAACGGTTTCCGCGATTGCACGGCCCCGCCGGCGCGGACATCTGCTATGCCAGCACCAATCGGCAGCGCGCGGTGGAGGAGGTGGCCGCCCGCAGCGATGTGTTCCTGGTGATCGGCTCGGTCAACTCCTCCAATTCGCAGCGCATGGTGGATGTGGCTCGCCGCCAAGGGATCCCGGCCCATCTGATCGACGACGGCACCGAGATCCGGGCCGAGTGGATCATCCCGGCGGGCACCGTCGGACTCTCGGCCGGGGCCTCCGCGCCGGCGCGGCTGGTGGAGGAGGTGCTGCGCGCGCTGCGCCGCTACGGCCCGCTCACCGTGCGTGAGCACGTCAGCTCACGCGAGCAGGTGTTCTTCGCGCCCCCGGCCACGGTACGGAGGCGGTCATGAAAACCTCGGTGACCTCGGCGGCGGTTTCCGGTCCGGCGCGGGTCACCGCCGCCGGCGCGCCCGCGGCGATGCCTTCCGGTGCGACCGCCATCGTGGACGAGCCGATCGCCGCTGCGGATCTTCCCGGCCGAGCGGCCGGGGCATTCGCGACCGCGCCCGCCGACACCGGCGAGCTGCCGCAGCCGCTGCGCGATGTCGAATCCCCGGAGGCGTTGCGCGCACTGCCCGCCGCGCAGTTGCCGATACTCGCCGCACAGATCCGGCAGTTGCTGCTCGGCACCGTGCTCGGCGTCGGCGGACATCTCGGACCGAACCTCGGTGTCGTCGAGCTGACCATCGCACTGCACCGCGTCTTCCGGTCACCCAGGGACACCCTGCTTTTCGACACCGGCCATCAGGCATACGTGCACAAGATCCTGACCGGTCGCCGTGCGGCGTTCGCGGCGAGCCTGCGGCAGCCGGGCGGGCTGTCCGGCTACCCCAGCCGTGCGGAGTCCGTCCACGACGTGATCGAGAACAGTCATGCCTCCACCGCCCTCGGGTATGCGGATGGGATCGCCAAAGCCCGTGCGCTGCAAGGGAAACGGGATCACGCGGTGGTGGCGGTGGTGGGCGACGGCTCGCTCACCGGCGGGATGGCGTACGAGGCGCTGAACAATATCGGAGCATCCCATCGCCCGGTGGTGGTGGTGCTCAACGACAACGGCCACTCGTATTCGCCCACCGCCGGTGCGATCGCCGCCCACCTGGCGGACCTGCGCGCGGGGCTCAGCACTTCGCGCACGGGCCCGGACGCCATGGGGCGCAACCTCTTCGAACACCTCGGCTTCACCTACCTCGGCCCGATCGACGGCCACGACTGCGCCGCCCTGGAAGCCGCGTTCCGCCGAGCCCGGCGACTGGGTCGTCCGGTGGTGGTGCACGCGGTCACCATCAAGGGCCTCGGCTACGAACCCGCCGGCCTCGACCCCGAACGCATGCACACCATCGGTCCCGCGCGGCCCGCCGCTCGCGGCACCGCGAGCGGGACGCGATCGGCCCCGTGCGGTCCGCCGCGCCCCGCCGAATCCACGTGGACCGATGTGTTCGCCGAGGAACTCGTGCGCATCGGCGCCGTGCGCGATGACATCCTCGCGATCACGGCCGCCATGCCGGGGCCGACCGGACTGCGCGAGTTCGCGCGGCGGTACCCGGATCGCTGCTACGACGTGGGCATCGCCGAGCAGCACGCGGTGGTGAGCGCGGCCGGATCGGCCATGGCGGGCATGCATCCCGTCGTCGCGATCTATGCCACGTTCTTGAATCGGGCCTTCGATCAGGTGCTGTGCGATGTGGCGATGCATCGTTTGCCGGTGACCTTCGTGCTCGATCGGGCCGGGATCACCGGGCCGGACGGGCCCAGCCATCACGGCATGTGGGATCTCGACCTGTTGGCCGGGGTGCCGGGAATGCGGATCGCCGCGCCCCGTGACGCCACTCGCCTGCGCGAACTGCTCGCCGAAGCGGTGGCGGACGAAAGTGGGCCGACCGCCGTGCGATATCCGAAAGCCGCTGTGGGCGAGGATATTCCGGCCGTCGAACGGTGCGGCGGACTGGATGTGCTGCGGCGGGCCGAGGGGCGTGAGGTATTGCTGGTGGCGGTCGGTCCGCTCGCGGGCAGTTGTCTCGAGGCGGCGGGACTGCTCGCCGCCTCAGGTATCGAGGCCACCGTGGTGGATCCGCGCTGGGTGCTGCCGATCGGGGTGCAGCTCACCCGACTCTGCGCCGAGCACCGCCTCGTGGTCACCGTCGAGGACGGCACCCGGCGCGGCGGTGTCGGGCCCGCCCTCGCGGAAGCACTGTCCGACAACGGCATCACCACTCCGATGCGATGGCTCGGGCTGCCGCATCGATTCCTGGCGCACGGCGAACGCGGCGCGCTGCTCGCCGAAGCCGGGCTCACCACCGCCGAGATCCTGCGCACGGTGCTGCGCGCCCGCGCCGGGATGGACGGCGCCGCGACGTCGGAGGTTTCACCATGACCATCGCGCACGTGGAGCTGCCGCGCCCGCTGCCGCCCCGGCGTCGCACCCGGCGCATCCGGATCGGCGGGGTGCCGGTGGGCGGCGGCGCGCCGATACCGGTGCAGACCATGACCACCACCCGCACGCGCGATCTCGACGCCACGCTGCGGCAGATCGCCGAGGTCACGGCCGCCGGCTGCGACCTGGTCCGGGTGGCGGTCCCGACACCCGACGACGCGGCGGCGCTGCCCGCGCTGGTGCGCAAGTCGCCGCTGCCGATCATCGCCGACATCCACTTCCAGCCCAGGTACGTCTTCGCCGCGATCGATGCCGGGTGCGCGGCGGTGCGGGTGAATCCGGGCAATATCAAGGAGTTCGACGACCGGGTCGGGGAGATCGCGAAAGCCGCTGCGGCGGCGGGCATTCCGATCCGGGTCGGGGTGAATGCCGGATCACTGGACCGGCGCATGCTGGCCAAGCACGGCGCGGCCACACCCGAGGCGCTGGTGGAGTCGGCGCTGCACGAGGCCGCGCTCTTCGCCGAGCACGGTTTCGAGGATTTGAAAATCGCGGTGAAGCACCATGATCCGCGCACCATGATCGCCGCCAACCGCCTGCTGGCCGCGCGCTGCGACTATCCGATTCACCTCGGGGTCACCGAGGCGGGGCCCGTATTCCAGGGCACGATCAAATCCGCGGTCGCCTTCGGAGTGCTGCTGGCGGAAGGTATCGGCGACACCATCCGGGTGTCGATCTCCGCGCCGCCGGTCGAACAGGTGAAGGCGGGCAATCACATTCTGCAATCGCTCGGCCTGCGCCCGCGCCAACTCGAGATC
The DNA here is from genome assembly GCF_001612945.1 of Nocardia inohanensis NBRC 100128. GTDB lineage: Bacteria > Actinomycetota > Actinomycetes > Mycobacteriales > Mycobacteriaceae > Nocardia > Nocardia inohanensis. The sequence continues at coordinate 593,428 of NZ_BDBK01000012.1, read as the reverse complement.
GTGTCCTGCCCGGGGTGCGGGCGGGTGCAGGTCGATATCCACCGCCTGGCCGCCGAAGTCGAGGCCGCCTTCCAAGGCTTCCCGCACCCCCTGCGCGTGGCCGTCATGGGATGCGTGGTCAACGGCCCGGGGGAGGCGCGGGAAGCCGACCTCGGCGTCTCCTCCGGCAACGGCAAAGGCCAAATCTTCGTGCGGGGTCGGGTGGTGCGCTCGGTACCCGAACACCGGATCGTCGATGCCCTCCTGGAGGAGGCGCTCGCCTTGACCGCCCACCACGATCGGGCGACGCCGTAGCGTGTCGGAGGTGATGGGAAGCAAGGCGGTTCGATGGGGCGCCGTCGCCGGCATCGTGGTGCTGGCGGCGGCGATCCACCTGCTGTCCCGTCCGGAACCCGCACGGGAGGTGGCCGCGCCGGTGCGGGTGTGGTCGCGGGTCATCACCCTCACGGCCGCGGACGGGCGGGCGACGGCGCGCATCGACAATGGCGCCCCGGGTGATTCGGTCTGGCTCGATCGTGGTGACGGCAAGGGACAGGTTCGCGACGGCGGCGTCGATGCCGCGAACGTTCCCGCGAACGGTGTCTCGGCCCGGACCGATTCGCACCGATACGGCGGTGATCGCTTGCGGGCCTGCGGGAAAGCGGGCGACCGCGCGGAGATCCGGTGCACACGCTGGACCGAGGCGGATGATCCGGCACCCGGCCGCCTCGAACGCGCCGTCGAACGGTTGCTCGATCGCTACGACCATCGAACCGGATTGTGGGAGAACGACTCCAGTACGTGGCAGAGCGCCGATGTGCTCACCACGTTGATCGGATACATGAACCGCACCGGCGACCGCCAATACCTGGGCTACCTCGACGAGACCTACCGCCACGGCGAGATCGCCGCCCGCGGCGTACCTCGCCGGACCGGCTACAACGACGACGAGCTCTGGTGGGCGGCGGCCTGGATTCGCGGCTACGACCTCACCCAGGAGCCCCGCTATCTCGACGCCGCGCGCCGCATCGTCGACGGGCTGGGCGATCAGCGGACATCCTTCTGCGACGGCGGATTGGCTTGGGCGAGAACCGGAGTCGATCCCGGTCTGCGCCCCTTCGATCAGGTGAACGCCATCACCAACGGCCTCTACCTGGAGGTCACGGCCGCGCTGTCCACTCGGGTCGAGCCCGCGCTGCGCGCCGGTTACCTCGAGCTGGCCGCGACCAGCTGGGGGTGGTTCGCGACGCCCTCGGGCCGCGCTCTTTTCGACGCGTCCGGTCTGGTGAACGATCACCTGGACCGTTACGGCGGCACCTGTGTCCTCGTCGATGCGGATCGGCGCTGGACGTACGGTCAGGCCGCGCTGATCGGTGGTCTGGTCGCGCTGTATCAGGCCACGAAATCCCCCGACCTGATCACCGCTGCCGACCGGATCGCCGCCGCGGCAACAGGTTCCGGGTCGCCCTTCCTTCGCGATGGCGTGCTGACCGAACCGGGTGCCGTCGATTGCCCCGGTTCGGGTTGTCGTGACGCGGAAATCTATAAGGGCGTCTTCGTTCGCGCGTATCGGGAACTGCTGGACAGCGGTGTATCGCGCGTAGCGGTCGCGGAATTCCTTGCCGGGCAGTCGGACTCGTTGCGGGGTGCCGGCGACGAGTACGGGTTTCGCTGGCAGGGCGGGCTCGGCGGCGATGACCGGCCCAATTTCGCTACCCAGGCCGCGGCAGTGGATGCGCTCGTGGCCGGGTAGCGGGGAGATCAGGGTTCGGTGGTGACCGTCGTATCGATGAGGCCGAACACCTCGTCCTGCGGTCCGCGCAGGATTCCCATCCGGCCGAACGGACTGTCGTCGGGGCCCATCATGACCGTCGCGCCGAGTTCGGTCGCCTTGTCCAGGGCCTGATCGGTTCCCTCGACCTGGAACCAGGTGAGCCAGTTCGGGGGCTGGTCGCCGCCCATCGGGCTGGTGTCCATGATGCCGCCGGCGGGCCGGTCGGAGCCGGGGGTGGCGAAGGTGGAGTAGACGAAGTTCTCGCCGTCGCCGATCTCGGTGTAGGTCCAGCCGAAGAGCGTGTTGTAGAAGTCCTGGGCGCGGGTGTAGGCGGGCGTGTGCAGTTCGTTCCAGCAGAGCGCGCCGGGTTCGTTGAAGATGCCCGCGCCGGTGTGCGCCTTGGCTTGCCAGAGGCCGAAGACGCCGCCGGTGGGGTCGGCGGCGATGCACATGCGGCCCACATCCATGACGTCGAAGGGCGGCATGAAGACCGCGCCGTCGGCGGTGGGGATGACACCCGCGATGGCGTCGATGTCATCGGCGGCCAGGTAGGTGGTCCACACCGAGGGCATGGCCACGTCGTCGCCCATCTTAGGGCCGATGCCCGCGGCGGGCTTGCCGTCGATCATGGCCATCAGGTAGCCGCCGGCTTCGGGTGGGCTGTCCAGGATTTCCCACCCCAGCAAACGGGAGTAGAAGTCGCGGGCGGCGGCGGGATCGTCGACCGAACAATCGACCCAGCACGGGGTTCCCTGCGGCCAAGCATTGTCGCGAGTGGGCATTGCGATCCTCCAGAGAGTGATTCAACAAGGCCCGTTTCAGAGTACGGCACACTTTTGGCAAACGCTGCTCGCCGGTTCGGACCGGCCTGGTTCAGCGGATCGGCTTGATGCCGTACAGCTCGATCTTGCGGTACAGCGACGAACGCGCAATGCCCAGCTGCTGGGCCGCGCGATGGCGATTGCCGCCGGTCTCGGTGAGCGCACGCACGATGGCCGAACGCTCGGCGGCCTCCAATCGCGACAGGGTGCGGCGGCCGGTGACGAAGCAGGTCTCGGGCAGATCGGTGCGCCGCAGTTCGCCTGCGGGACGGCGGGTCAGGGCGGTGTGCAGGGCATCGCGCAGCTCGGCGATATTGCCGGGCCAGTCGTGACCGAACAGCACCCGCATGGCGTCGGGGGCGCAGGCCACCTCGCGGCGGGGCGCCAGCGTGCGCAGCAGGTGGGGCACGAGTTGGGTGAGGTCGTCGAGGCGATGTCGCAGGGCGGGGACCGTGACGGAGTGCCCGAAGTGGCGCAGGACCTCCTCGGCGCGGGGGCGGCCGGTGACGGCGTCGGTGGTCATGGTGGCGACCAGCCAATGCCGCAGGTGATCGGTGCCGTGCAGGCGGGCGGCGAGGGCGGGGGCGTGCGCGGGATCGAGTTCGTCGAGGTGGGCCAGCACGATGGTGGCCGGCTCGCCGGTGGGCCATTGACTATCGAATCTCGGTGCACCCGAACGGCATTCGATGAAGACCAGCGGCCGGGTCGGGTGGACGCGCCGGTGCGCGGCGGTGATCAGGGTGAGTTTGCCGGTGCCGGATTCGCCGTTCACCACCACGGGGCGGGTGGCGCGGGCGGCCTCCAGCATTTCGGCTCCGGCGGCCCGCCAGACCGGGGAGACGCCCGGAAGTTCCGGGATGCCAACGGTTTTGGTGTGCCGGCGCTCGCTGCGTAGCTCGGGGACGGCCAAGTCGATCTGGAGGACCACCCCGGCCACCTCGGTGCCGGCGAGCACGGTGCTGGCCTGTACCCGGGCGGTGCGGCCGGTGGGCAGGTCGACCAGCACCTCGGTGCCGTCGCGGGCGCCGGCCAATTCGACCGCCACCTCGCGCAGGCGGCCCCGATCGTGGGCGCTCAGTTCGGCATCCGCGCGGGCATCGGTCATGAACACGTCGCCGCCCAGCGCCACCACCGGGCCGCGGCCGTTGCGCGCCAGGCGCAGGAACCGATCCAGCACCGCCTGCTGCCGCAGCGATCCTGTGGTCCGCAATTCCGCTTCGATATGCCGGGCGGCCTCGCGGATCAGCACCGGCATCAGCGGATTCGCGTCCTGCGCCAGGCAACTCAGGTCCAGCACGCCCTGCACGGTGCCGGTCAGCGGGTCGCGCACCGGCGCGCCCGCACAGGCGAATACGGTGATGTTCTCCGCGAAATGCTCAGGGCCCTGGATGAACACGGGCTTCCCGGCGGCCAGCGCGGTGCCGACGCCATTGGTGCCCACCGAATCCTCGCTGTAGACGAACCCCGGAGCGAAGTACACGCCATCGAACAGCTCGCCCAGGAAGCGCTGGTTATCGCGCCGCACCAGCACCCGCGAGCGCTGATCGGTGAGCGCGATGGTCACCGGCAGCTCCGCCAATTCCGTTTGCAGCCGCTCGATCACGGGCACCGCGCAGTTCACGAACCGCGTGGTCAGATCCAATTCACCCTGATAGCCGCGATCGAGCACGTTCACCAGATCGCTGACCCCCGCATCGAGCGAGCGCCGCCAGGAGGCCAGCACCAACCCCGACACCGCGCCGGATCGCACCTCACCATCGGTGACGAACGTCTCTCGCGCCCGCTCGACTCGGACGACCTCATCACCCGGGTCCACCGCACTCCTAAAAGCATCGGATCATCCACGTACGGCCAGGCCGCGCCGCCATGCTCGGATTCTCCGCAGCCACCCCGCCCGCCGTCAAGGCGTAACTGTCCCAAAGTAGGACAGCGAATCCATCGCGCACTGTGGAAACTGATACCACCGACGGCAGATCCAGCCGCAGCGCAAAAAGCAGACCGAGCGCCGCGGCCGCCGTTCGGCGGATCTGCCCCGGACCGTGGCGACAACGACGTCGCCCGCGATTCCCCGCCCAAGGTCGCGTCCCGGTCCGGGGCAGCGTTGCGCCACGGGAAATCGCCCCCCGAAGGCGAACCGGCCCCGCTCGCCGCGAGCGGGGCCGGTTGTCGTTGTGGATAGTCGCCGAATCAATTTCCCAGCTCGGCCGCCCCCGAAAGTCGCTGAAGCGCATGGCAACCGCGTGCCGGCTGCAATAGGCTGCTGACCTGGCATCCGGATTCGGGGGGTGGGCAGTTGGCCGATACGGGCGAATCCGACTTCGGCGGGTACCGCATCGAGCGTGAGCTGGGCAGCGGCGGGATGGGCACGGTGTACCTCGCGCGGCACCCGCGCCTGCCGCGCGAGGACGCTCTCAAGGTGCTGTCGGACACTCATCACGACGACCCCGGCTTCCGGGCGCGGTTCCTGCGTGAGGCCGAAATCGCGGCGCGGCTGCAACATCCGAACCTGGTGGCGGTCCGGGACCGGGGTGAACACGCCGGCCAGTTGTGGATCGCCATGCAGTATGTGGCCGGAATCGATTGCGCCGCATTGGTTCGGCGCGGGCCGGTCGATCCTGCACGCGCGGTGTGGATCGTGGCCCAGGCGGCGAGCGGTCTCGACGAGGTGCACCGGGCGGGACTGTTGCACCGGGACGTGAAGCCGGCCAATATCCTGATCTCCGAACAACCCGGCGTGGCAGATCGGGTGCTGGTCACCGACTTCGGAATCGCCCGTCCCGCTGACGATTCCAGCACCCTCGACGGTGCTATCGGATTCAGCGCCACCCTGGCCTACGCGGCTCCGGAGCAGATCAACGGCCGGCCGGTGGACCAGCGCACCGATGTCTATGCGCTAGGTTGCACGCTGTATCAGCTGCTCACAGGCAAACTGCCGTTTCCTCGCGACACTCCGGGCGCGGTGCTGTACGCCCATCTGAACGAGCCGCCGCCGCTGCCGTCCAGCGGAAATCGGTCAGTGCCCGTGGGATTCGACGCGGTGATCGCCATCGCCATGGCGAAGGATCCGGACGCACGCTTCCGGAGTTGTGGGGCGCTCGCGGCGGCAGCGCGGGAGGTGCTGACCCCGACCGTCGTCGCCGATACCTTCGCGCCTGGGCGTCGCCGCCGGAAATGGGCGGCCGCGTTATCGGTGATCGTCTTTGCCGGGGCGGCGCTGACCGCCTTCACGGTCCTGGACGGGCGGCAGCGGGCACCGGAGGCGAATCAGCCCCACGCCGACGGCTTCGATCCGGAGCAGTGGGGTGAATACGCCGATATGGTCAAGGTTTTCGCCGAACTGTTGCCGCCGTCGTCGTATACGACCGGCTACCAGGACCTCAGTAACTGTGTTCCGGTCGAGTACGGCACCAGCGGTGAGGTGCTGCCGTTCGAGCAGAAGGTCACGGTCGGCGACCTGATGTGCTACGGCGACCAGACCCCGGTGTTCACCCTCGATGTGATCTGCCGGACCGATCGCACTCCGCTGCAACCCGATCACTCGCTCATCAACAAACTCGAAGGAGACGAGGCGTGGACCCGGGGCGGCGGGGCGGGCCACCTCTTCTGGGGCAGTGCCACCTTCTCCAAGAAGCTCGACGAGGTGGTGCTGGCGGGCCGCACCTTCGGAATGCTCGAGGTGTACTTCGATGACACGGCCCGCAGCCACTGCCGAGTGGAGGTGATGGGCGTCTCGACCGGCGCCGAACTCCGGGACCGGTGGTGGGCGCAGGCACCCCTGTGACCGCTCGAGGCAGAGAATGCGGATGATCAATCGAACCATCGAAATACGCACGGTCGCAGTCATACTGGCGCTTGCGTTCGTCAGCGCCTGCGCCACGACCGGGCATCCGGTTCCGCGGCATCCGGACCCGGCCACGTTCGACACCGGGATCCACGCGATCCGGCCACTGGAGCGGCCCGACGCCGGCAACGAGCAGTACGGGCGGGTGGAGGAATCCGTGCGGATGGCCGAAGCGGTGATCGATCCCGGCGAGGCCGATCCCACGCTGACCCAGACCATCGGTACCGACGGGCTGGCGCTGATGCCCACCCCGGCGCGCGCCGCGACCCTGCTCGCCACCCAGGTGCGTGTGGTGCTGGAACGGGAAGGGATGATCGCAGGGGTCGCGGTCGGCGGTGCGGATCGGGAGGTCTACCGGCCGAAGGCGGGCGAGTTCCACGGCCTGACCCTGTTGCTGCTGCGCTTCCCGGACGCGGATGCGGCGGCCCGGGCGGCCCGTGACATCGATGCCGTCGACAAGGCGGTGAATGCCGAGAATGTCTCGGTCCAGATCCCCGGATACACCGCGGCGGTGGCACATTGGCGGCCCACCGTAGCGAGCCTGGCGGCCACCGTTGCCCATGAATCCTACGTGCTGCACGCGCTCGCTTCGCATACCGCCACCGACCTGTCCGCGTTGACGACGTTGGCCCGCAATGGATTCGACAAACAGATCGCACGACTACGGGACTTCACCCCCACTCCGGTTGCCGAGATCGCCTCGCTCCCACTGGATCGCGACTCCATGCTGAGTCATATGGTTCCCGCCGCGCCGGGCCGCTGGCCCTATCCAGCGGTGTTCTCGCTGACCCGGCAGGTGGTGGCGGGCTGGGAGGCCTCGCTGTACCCGGCCGGTGTGGTGCTCGGTCCGCGTGCGGTGCGCCTGTGGGCCATGCACGGTACTCCGGAAGCGAGTGCGCCTGAACTGCACGCCGTGAACGGACTGGATGCACTGTTTCGCTACCGAACCGCGGCCGCGGCCCGAACCGCGTTCGAACACGCGGAACAGAAGGATTCCGAGGGCCACCATGTGGTGGTGGCGCCCCAAGGCGTCCCCGCCGAGGACATGCGCTGCGGGGCCGAGGATCAGGTCGGCAAGGGGGGATTCACGCAATTCTTCTGCAGGGTGAGATACGGGCGCTATATCGCGATCTTCTTCGCGCGCACCGAACAACAGATGCGGCAGCGCGCGGCGGCGCAATACGCGTTGCTGATCGGATGGGTGGACTGAATGATGGCCGGATCGCTCACCGCCGGGGTTATTTTCGCGGGATACCGGATCGAACGGGTGCTGGGAACCGGTGGCATGGGCACCGTCTATCTGGCCCGCCATCCGCGTCTGCCGCGCTACGACGCGCTCAAGGTGCTGCCGAAACCATTCGGTTCGGACCCCGAGTATCAGGCGCGGTTCCTGCGCGAAGCGGAGACGGCCGCTCGGATCGACCATCCCAATGTGGTCGCGGTGCACGACCGAGGCGTGGCGGACGGACGGCCGTGGATCGCCATGCAGTACGTGGAGGGTATCGATGCCGCCGAACTCGTGCGGCGGCACCCGGACGGCTTGCCCCCGGAGCTGGCGCTGCGCGTTACCGCCGAGGTGGCGAACGGGCTGGACGAGGTGCATCGAGGCGGGCTGCTGCATCGGGATGTGAAACCGGCGAACATACTGTTGCGGCAGGGCGGTGACGACCGGGCGCTGGTGACGGATTTCGGGATCGCCAAGGCGGCAGGGGAATCCACCGCGCTGACCCAAACCGGGGCGGTGCTGGCCACTCTCGCTTACGCGGCACCGGAGCAGCTCATGGGCCGCGCGATCGACCATCGAGCGGATGTCTACGCCCTGGGGTGCGCGTTCTTCGAACTGCTGACCGGGCAGCAGCCCTTCCCTCGCACCAATACCGCCGCCGTCATGCACGCGCACATAGCGGCTGAACCGCCTCGGCCGAGTCTGATGAATCCGGCGCTGCCGCAGGCGATCGACACCGTTATCGCACGGGTGTTGGCCAAGGATCCGGCCGACCGCTACGACTCGTGCGGTGGGTTCGCCGAAGCGGCCGCGGCCGGCTTGCGCGGTGTCCCGGACCGCCACCGGCCTGCTGCCAGGGCTCGGGCCCGCCGGCGGCGTGGCTATGCCATCGGCGCGCTGCTGGCGGTGATGGGGCTGATTTGGTCCGGTGTGCTTGTGCTGCAACGTGATCCGGAATCCGGGACCGCTGTCGCACCGCCGTCCGCGACCGCCGGCACCACCACTTCCGCGACCCCGGCGGGAAGCGCGCCTTCCTGGGGCAACTTTGCTTTCGTCGCCGAGGCGTTCCCGAAGCTGCTGCCCGCCACCCCGACCGGCAGCGGATATCAGGGCATCCGCTGCAAGCCGCTCAACGAGGACGTCGAAGTTGCCGACGTGAACTCCCAACCGGGCCGGATCGCCACCCTGGATTGCCAGGGTAACGATAATCCAGCGCAAGGGGTCAGCGCGTACTGCAACAGCGATCGAGTGCCGGGGCGCGTCCGAGCGTTGACGAGACCTGACTGGACGCAAGGCGGTGAGGAGACCTGGGAGCGCGCGGGCCGGCGCGGCCGGATCATTTGGGGTCAGGCGAGTACGGGAAAGTTCGGCGGGACGCTTCAGATCCAATTCGACGATGCGGCCCGGAACTTCTGTGAGGTGATCGTTTGGGGCGCGGCGGGCACCACCGGCGCGGACCTGATGCAACGGTGGTGGCCCAATGCGCCGCTGTAGTCGCGTTCCGGATCGATCGGCGGGCGTGTGGTGAGCGAGTCGTCGCTGCTACCGGGCACGGTTTTCGCCGGATATCGGATCGAGCGGGAGCTGGGCAGCGGTGGTATGGGCGCGGTGTATGTGGTCCGGCATCCGCGGCTGCCCCGCCGCGACGCGCTGAAAGTGCTGGCCGCCCAGTACGGGTCCGATCCCGAATTCCGGGCGCGGTTCGTGCGCGAGGCGGAATTGGCTGCCCGCCTGGATCATCCGAATATCGTGGCGGTGCACGATCGCGGGGTGGAGCAGGGGCGGCTGTGGATCGCCATGCAGTTCGTGGACGGCAGCGACGCGTCGGCGCTCATCCGTGCCGCACCGGAAGAGCGTGCGCCGCAACGGATACTGCGCGTCATCACGGAGGCGGCGCGCGGTCTCGACGAGGCGCATCGGAACGGTCTGCTGCACCGCGACGTCAAACCCGCCAATATTCTGCTGGAATCCCGGTCCGGCCGGCCCGAACGGATCCTGGTGACCGATTTCGGAATCGCCAAGGCCGCCGCCGGATCGACGGCGCTGACCGAGACGGGGACGGTGCTGGCCACCCTCGCCTACGCGGCCCCGGAACAGCTCACCGGCCGACCCGTCGATCATCACGCGGATGTCTACGCGCTCGGCTGCACCGCGTTCGAATTGCTCACCGGATACAAGCCGTTCCGCCGCGCCAATCCCGGTGCGCTGATGGCCGCCCACCTCTATGAAGCAGCCCCGGCCGCCACCGCCCTGCATCCCGGCCTGCCGCCGGCCGTCGACGATGTGCTGGCGCGAGCCCTCGCCAAAGCGCCCGGCGACCGGTATCCGTCCTGCGGCGTGCTGGCGGCGGAATTGGCGGGCGCGCTGGGCTTCCCGGCGCAGGCCGCGCACGTCGTACCACTCTCCGATCGCCTCGCCCGCACCGCGGTCGCCGGAAGTGCCTGGGCGGCGGGGCTTTCCGCCCCGGATACCGGACCCACCGCTGTGTTGCGCGCCCGGCCGGCCTCGCGGCGACGTAGCCGGCTGATCGGCCTCGGGGCGGTGATCGCGGTGGGGCTGCTGATCGGCGGAATCGGTGTGTGGTGGTATCGATCCGGCGAACCGGCCGCCGATCCGCTGGTTGCCGGCACCACCCCGTCGACCACTGCGACCGTCAAGACCTGGGGCAGTCACGATTACATCGCACGGGCCTTCGCGAATCTGCTGCCCGTGAGCCCGGATGCGGCAGGTTACCAAGGCATCCGGTGCGCGGCGGTGGACGACGATCAGCGGCCCGCCTCCCTGACCGCGCCCGCGACCGGAGTGAACCACCTGTCCTGTAGCGGAAACAAGGATCCGGTGGAGCTGCTGGTGGCCAGTTGCAATGCTGACCGCACCGCTGAAGAGATGGTGCATTTGAACAAGCGCACCACGGTCACCGGCGACGAAGACTGGCACCGGTCCTGGGGGAGGGGTCATCTGGCCTGGGGAGATGTCGATAACTCGGACTGGACGATCGGGATACTCAGCATCAACTTCCTCGACAACGCCCGTAAGAACTGCTGGTTGGAAGTGTTCGGATCGACGTCCGGCGCGCAATTGCGCGAACAATGGTGGCCGGACGCCCCGCTTTGAAATCGGTTCGCGGCCAATGGTTCCGAAGTCCATCGAAGCAATGGGCATGTGCCCAGTGCGGCGGCAGGGGCATTGGTTTCGGGCACAGTGACCCGCGAACGGGTCGGTCGTATGGTCCGGAGGGTGCGAGGGCCGAAGATTCACGGTGCGGTGGCGGAGGGGTGGGGGCATGTCGCGGATGCCTTTCGGGAGAATTTCACGCGGCGGGGGGAGATCGGCGGGGCGGTAGCTGTTTTCGACGGGGACCGTGCGGTGGTGGATCTGTGGGCGGGGTGGCGGGAGGTGGGGGCGCGGTTGCCTTGGGAGCGGGACACGGTGGTACCGGTGTTCTCGGTGACGAAAGGTGTTGCGGCGCTGGTGGTGGCGATGCTGGTGTCGGCGGGGCGGCTCGAGTACGACGCGGCGGTGGCGGGGTATTGGCCGGAGTTCGCGGCGCACGGGAAAGAGCGGATCACCGTGCGGGAGTTGATCGATCATCGGGCGGGGTTGCAGGTGCTGCGGGGGCATACGCTGCGGTTGGAGCAGTTCGGTGATCTGGACGCATTGGCGGAGGTGCTTGCCGGGCAGCGGCCGGCGGCGGTGGCGGGGCACGGGTATCACCCGGTGACGGCGGCGCTTTATCAGAACGAGCTGGTGCGGCGGGTGGATCCGGCGGGGCGGAGCATCGGGCAGATCGTGGCGGCGGAGCTGGGGCCGTACGGGGTGGATTTCACGCTGGGGTGGCCGGATTCGGCGAGCTTGGCGCGGGTGGCGGTGCCGACCCGGGCCGCTGGACTGGCGCTGCGGCATGAGCGGGAGGTGGCGTGGCGGGTGCTCGGTGCGGCGCAGCTGGGATTCGGGGCCTTCCGGAAAACGGTGGGGAACCTGGGGTTGCCGATGCCGGACGATTCGGTGCGGCGAGACTATCTGCGGGTGGAATTGGCCGGCACCAACGGGGTTGGTGACGCGCGCTCCATTGCCCGGATGTACGCGGCCGCGATCGGCGGGCTGCCGATGGTGCCGCTCTCGGCCGAGGTGCGGGCGGCGCTGGCCGAACCCGGTCCGCCGGCTGCCCGGGATGCCGTGCTGCACACCGAGACCCGATTCCATCTCGGCTTCCGCAAGTCGTGCGATGTCTTTCCGTTCGGGTCGGCGGATCGACGCGCGTACGGGACGCCCGGGCTGGGCGGATCGCTCGGATTCGCCGATCCGGCAACGGGTCTCGGCTTCGCCTACGTCACCAACCGGCTGGGGTTGTCGATCAATCTGGACCGGCGCGCGGGGGCGCTGTGCCGGGCGGTGTTCAGTTGAGCCGGAGGGTGCGATACGCCTGGAGCGCGAGGTAGAGCTCGGCGGCTTCGGCGGGGGCGGCGAAGCGGCGGCCGGTCAGATCGGTGATGCGGTTGAGGCGGAAGCGGACCGTATTGCGGTGGCAGAACAGGGTTTCGGCGACGGCCGCCACCTCGCCGTCGGAGGCGAACCAGGCCGACATGGTGTCCAGCAGGGTGCCGCGGTCGTGATCGGGCAGGGCGAGTACGCCGCCGAGGATGCGGTCGGTGAGGGCTTCGGCGATCTCGGTGGCGTCGGCGAGCAGTACGGGGATCAGCGCCTGTTCGTAGCGGACGATCCGGGCTGTTTCGCATTGCGCTGCGGTGCAGGCCAATTCGGCTTGGCGCAGGGCGGCGGGGGTGGCTTCCAGACTGTCGTAGACGGTGCTCAGGCCGGCCGGACCGGTAGCGCGTTCGGACAACAGCTGGACCAGGCGTTCGGGGGTGAAGGTGTCGGTGATGGCGACGATGCCGAGCTGGCAGTCCACCCGCAGCTGCCAGGCGGAGCGGACGCCGAGCGTGGACAGGGTTTCGCTGATGCCCGGAATCGCTTCCGCCGCAGTGCTTTCCGATGTGGCCGCCACCATCAGGTAGCGGCCCTGGCGGGGCAGGCGCAGCAGGTCGGCGTATTCGCCGAGCCGGGGTGCGTCGCCGCCGGTGAACAGGGCGTCCAGCGCCGCGTCCCGCAGCCGGGCGTCGCGCCGCTGCATCTCGTTCTCGACCTCCTGGTAGCCGAGGGTGAGCGCCTCGGAGTAGTCGTCGACCAGCTGCCAGACGTCCGAGGCCAGGCGCAGCAGCGCGCGCTCGTCGCCCGGATTCTCGGTCGCGTAGCCGAGCGCCCGCTCCCAGGTCACCCGCGCGCCGATGCGATACGAGCGCAAGGCCACCGGCAAGGGAATGCGCTGCTGCGCCCGCAACCTGCCGTTGGCGCGCGCCACCTCGGTGCCCGCGTCGGGGTCACCGGCCAGGTGCGACAGGATCGCGACCAGATGCTCGCGGTTGTTCTGCCGCAACCCCTCCGGCGTGGCCAGTTCGGGATACGCCGGTTCGGCCTGCTCGATGGCCGCCGCCACCTCCGCCACCAGCGCGTCGATATCGGCCAGCAGTGCACGGCCCGCCTCGGCGATGAAGGCATTGCTGGCGGATGACCGATCGTTCACGAGCATCGATGCTAGTCAGACGGCCGCGAGCGTCCAGTCCCCGCGCGGTTCGTTGTGCGGCGGCCCGCTCGCAGCCGGTCGTCGCTGGTCCCGGGCACAGCGGGACCGCTGTCGCAGGCGTCCGGCTCAGCGCGCGGAGTCGGTACGGCGCGAGCGGTAGGCGTGCAGCGCGAGGAACAGTTCGGCGGATTCGGCCGGCGCGGTGAAGCGGCGGCCGGTGAGATCGGTGATCCGGTTGAGCCGGAAACGGACCGTATTGCGATGGCAGAACAGCACCCCCGCCACGGCCGCCACCTCACCGTCCGAGGCGAACCACGCCGACATGGTCTCGAGCAGTGTGGCGCGGTCGTGTTCGGGGAGTTCGAGCAGCGGGCCCAGCACGCGCTGGATGAGCGCGTCGGCGATCTCGGGGGCTCCGGCGAGCAGCACCGGAATCAGCGCCCGGTCGTAGCGGACCACCCGATCGCTGTCCGATTGTGCGGTGGCACAGGCCAATTCGGCTTGCCGCAGGGCGGCGGCGGTATCGGTGAGCATGCCGTAGGCGGCGCTGACCCCGACCGCACCGGTGGCGCGCTCGCCCAGCAGCGCGGTCAGCCGCTCCAGGGTGAAGGTGTCGGTGACCGCCACGATGCCGATCTGGGTATCCACCCGGACCCGCCACGCGGACCGCACCCCCAGCGCGGTGAGCGCCTCACCGACCCCCGGAAGCGGTTCGGCCGCAGCCGATTCCGAGGCCGCGGCCACCACCGCGTAACTGCTCTGCACCGGCAGCCGGACGATATCGGCGTATTCACGCAGGTTCCCGCCGTCCACCCGCCCGGTCAGCAGGGCGTCCAGGGCCGCGTCCCGCAGCCGGGCGTCGCGCCGCTGGATCTCGCTCATCGCCTCCTGATATCCGATGGTCATCGCCTGCGAATAGTCGTCGACCAGCCGCCACACCTCGGACGCGGTGGCCAGCAGCGCCCGCCCGGCCCCGAGTTCGTCCCCGGTCAACGCCATGGCCCGATCCCAGGTGACCCGCGCCGCGATGCGATAGGTGCGCAGCACCACCGGCAATGGAACACCCTCGGCCGCGCTCTCGCACCCGGTTTCGCGCGCGATCGGCAGCCCGGTTTCGGGCCCGCCCGCGAGATAGGTCAGCACCGCAGTCAGATGCCGCCGGTTATTGTCGCGCAGCCGTTCGTAGTTGGGCGCCGGCAGCAGCGTCCGCTCGGCCGCCGCGATCGCGCCCGCCACCGCATCGGAGAGCGCGTCGATATCCGCGAGCAGCAGCGCGCTGATCCGCGCGACGGCGGGGGAGACGGCGGGTCGGTCGGTCACGGACGAGATGCTAGCGGCGTTCACCCGCAGGTCACGACAGCGCGGTGACTCTCGCGCGGCCACCGGCGAAGTTCGTGCGCGGGCACAACCGCGCTTGTCATGTCGTGTACGCGAGCACATTGCGGGCGGCCCCGCGCGCGCCGACAATCTGGCTCGACGCCGGTGGGCCTCCCCGGGCACCCCGGCCGGGGCTGCGGATTACGCGCGGCCCGAACGATTTTCGCGCGCCGCTGCCGCGGGCAATGCCCGCTTGATTGTGCACCGGCACAATCCGCGCTGGGCGTGAGTCCATTGTGACCTGGCCCTCACGCACCCACCATTGTCAGCTGACCGTTCGGACTATGTCGTCCGGCACTGCGCGTAGAGGAACTGCATGCGAACCACTGTGTCCGCCGGCCGTGAGCTGGTGGTGCCCGCGTCCTACACCATCGCCCCCGACGCGGCGCTGCCCGATCTCGTCACCGGGAACGCCCGCGACTGGCCGGATTTCGTGGCCTTCCAGGTGCCGGCGGACAACGGGTGGCGCGATATCACCGCGGCCGAATTCGCCGCGCAGGTGGCGGCCGTCGCCAAGGGGCTCATCGCCAGCGGGATCGAGGCGGGCGATCGGGTGGCCATCATGTCCGGCACCCGCTACGAATGGTCGCTGCTGGACTTCGCGGTGTGGGCCGCGGGCGGCTGCACCGTCGCCATCTACGACAGCTCCGCGCCCGATCAGGCCGAATGGATTCTCACCGACTCCGGCAGCAAGCTGGTCGTGGTCGAGCATCTCGGCCACGCGCGCACCATTTCGATGGTGACCGCGCCGCTGGTGGGGGAGATGCTGCGCATCGACTCGGACGCGATCGACGAATTGATCCGGCGCGGAACGCAGATCGGCGATGCCGAGCTGGCGGCCCGGCGCGCGGCGGTCACCGCGGACGCCCCCGCCACCCTCATCTACACCTCCGGCACCACCGGACGACCCAAGGGCGTCATCCTCACCCATCGCAATCTGCTCGCCGAAGCCCTGTCCGGGCAGCGCGCCCTCACCGACGCGCTGGTCGCGGGCGGGCGCACGCTGATGTTCCTGCCGCTCGCGCACGTCTTCGCCCGGGCCATCTCGGTGGCCTCGCTCTCCGCGCGGGTCACCGTCGCGCACTCCAGCGACTGGTCCACGCTGCCCCAGCAGTTCGCCGCCTACCAGCCGGATTTCATTCTCGCGGTGCCGCGCGTGTTCGAAAAGGTTTACAACGGGGCCAAGCAGCGCGCGCACGACAGCGGTAAGGGCCGCATCTTCGATGCCGCCGCGGCCACCGCCATCGCGTGGAGTCAGGCGCAGGAGACCGGTGGCCCGGACCTGCTGCTGCGGATCAAGCACGCGGTCTTCGATCGCCTGGTCTACACGAAACTCCGTGCGGCCATGGGCGGCCGGTGCTCGCGGGCGGTCTCCGGCGGCGGGCCGCTGGGCGCGCGGCTCGGGCACTTCTTCCGAGGTGCGGGTGTGCCCATCTACGAGGGGTATGGGCTCACCGAGACCAGCGCGGCGATCACCGTCAATACGCCGAGCGCGATCCGGGTCGGGACCGTCGGGCGGCCCGTGGAAGGGCAGGCGGTGAAGATCGCCGAGGACGGTGAGGTGCTGCTGCGCGGTTCGCTGGTCTTCTCCGGCTACTGGCACAACGACGCCGCCACCGCGGAGGCGTTCACCGAGGACTGGTTCCGTACCGGCGATCTCGGCGCGCTGGACGACGACGGGTATCTGCGCATCACCGGGCGTAAGAAGGAGATCCTGGTGACCGCGGCCGGCAAGAACGTCTCGCCCGCCCCGCTTGAGGATTCGCTGCGGGCGCATCCGCTGATCAGCCAGTGCATGGCGGTCGGTGACGGGCAGCCGTTCGTCGGCGCGCTCATCACCCTCGATCCCGAGGCGCTGCCGGGCTGGCTGGAACGCCACGAGGTGGATGCCGCGACGCCGCTCGAACGGATCGTGGAGCTACCCGAGCTGCGCGCCGAACTCGACGCCGCCATCGCCGAGACCAATGCGAAGGTCTCGAAGGCGGAGGGCATCAAGAAGTTCCGGGTGCTGACCGTCGACTGGACTCAGGAAAGCGGCGAACTGACGCCGAAGATGTCGCTCAAGCGCGCGGTGGTGGCGGAGAAGTACGCCGCCGACATCGCCGCCCTCTACAACTGAATCAGGAGCATCCCGTGAGTGGACTCGCCGACCCGGCCTCCGGCCTGCTGAACCCGAACACCGTCGACCTGTCGGGGTACGACCCGCAGACCCAGCGCCTGCTGCGCGCGACCATCGACTGGTTCGAGCAGCGCGGCAAGCGCACGCTGCTCCGGCAATACAATGAAACGACCTGGTACGCCGACTATCTGGAGTTCGCGGCCAAGGAGAAGCTGTTCGCGACGCTGCTGACGCCGGCGCTCGAGGGTGAAGGGGATCCCGACAAGCGCTGGGACACCTCGCGGATCGCGGCGTTCAGTGAGATCGCGGCGTTCTACGGGCTCGGGTACTGGTACGCCTGGCAGGTCACCATTCTGGGGCTGGGACCGATCTGGCAGAGCGCGAACGCACAGGCCAAGCAGCGGGCGGCACGCCTGCTCGACGCCGGTGAGGTGTTCGCGTTCGGGTTGTCCGAGCGCACCCACGGGGCCGACATCTACTCCACCGATATGGTGCTCACGCCGGTCTCCGACGGCGGGTTCACCGCCACCGGCAGCAAGTACTACATCGGCAACGGCAATGTGGCGGGCATGGTTTCGGTGTTCGGCCGCCGCGCCGACGTCGACGGGCCGGACGGCTACCTTTTCTTCGCCGTGGACAGCCGGCACCCCGCCTATACGGTGGTCAAGAACACCGTGCACGCGCAGATGTATGTCAGCGAATTCCGGCTGGACGAGTATCCGGTGACGGCGGAGGACATTCTGCACACCGGGCAGGCGGCGTTCGAGGCCGCGCTCAATACCGTGAACGTGGGCAAGTTCAATATCGGGTTCGCCTCCATCGGCATGTGCGAGCACTCCTTCTACGAGGCCGTCACGCATGCGCACAACCGGGTGCTGTACGGCAATCGGGTCACCGAATTCCCGCATGTGCGCAGGGCTTTCGTCGATGCCTACGCCCGGCTGCGGGCCATGAAGCTGTTCTCCACCCGCGCCATCGACTACTTCCGGTCGGCGCATGCGCAGGACCGCCGGTATCTGCTGTTCAACCCGGTCACCAAGATGAAGGTGACCACCGAGGCCGAGCGGGTGGTGGCCGAACTCTGGGATGTGATCGCCGCCAAGGGTTTCGAGAAGGACACCTACTTCAACCAGGTGGCCAAGGACATCTCCGCGCCGGCGAAGCTCGAGGGCACGGTGCACGTGAACCTCGCGCTCATCCTGAAGTTCCTGCCCAACTACCTCTTCGGCGCGACCGAACGCCCCGAGGTGCCGGTGCGCGACGATGCGGCCGACGACGAGTTCCTGTTCGCGCAGGGACCGACGCGCGGACTGGGCTCGATCACCTTCGCCGACTGGCGCGATGCCTTCGAACCGTTCGCCGAGATCGCCAATGTGACGGTCTTCCGCGAACAGGCCGAGGGCCTGACCCGCTTGCTCGGCAGTGAACCGCCCACCCCGGAACAGCAGCGCGACACCGATTTCCTGCTCGCGCTGGGCGAGTTGTTCACGCTGCTCGTCTACGCCCAGCTGATCCTGGAGCAGGCGGCCGTGGACGGCACCGAGGCGGCGATCATCGATCAGATCTTCGACGTGCTGGTCCGCGATCTGTCGGTGCGCGCGGTCGAACTGCACAATCGCGCCGCCGCGACCGAGGCTCAGCGCAATCACGCACTGGCCCTGGTGCGCTCGGCGATCACCGATCCCGCCCGCGCCGATACGGTCTGGTCGCGGGTCGTCGCCCTCGCGGGGGCCTACGAAATGAACCCCGGGGACGGCGAGATCGTATAACCGCATACCCCGACCGATCGTCCGGGCGTCGCCGCGACCCGGACCGCGCGGCCCCACCGGCCCCTCGCCGGTGGGGCCGTCGCGCGTTCCAAACACTTTGCACCGCAAAGTATTTCGTCCTGATTGTGAGATGGCACACATTGTCTCAGTCAGTGTGAGGCAGTTACATTGTGTGCGATGTATCGCACACGATCAATCTCAGCGCAGACCGCGAAACCCCATGCGCGGCCGGTAGTTCCGACCGTCGCCGACCTGATCGTCACCCGCCTCGCCGCCCACACCACCCACGTCTTCGGTGTAGGCGGTGCGAATATCGAAGACCTCTACGATGCCCTGCACCGCACTCCCCACCCCCTCACCGGCATCGTCGCCAAACACGAATTCGGCGCGGCCACCATGGCGGACGGCTACTTCCGCGCCACCGGCCGCCTCGGCGTAGTAGCGGCCACCTCCGGCGGCGGAGCCATGAACCTCCTCGCCGCCCTCACCGAGTCCTACGACTCGCGAATCCCCCTGCTGGCCTTGGTCGGCCAGCCGCCCCTCGCCCTCGAACGCCGAGGCGCCTTCCAGGACACCAGCGGCGGCCCCGGCCTCCTCGACGCCGAACGCATCTTCACCGCGGTCAGTCGCCACTGCGAAAAAGTCGTCACCGCCGGGGATATCGAGGCGGCACTGGACCGTGCACTCGCCGCCGCATACGCCGCTGGCCCGGCGGTTCTGTTGCTGCCCAAAGATATTCAGGCCGCGCCCGCGCTCTACCCCCGGGTGCAAGCCGACGCGGATCCCAGCGGGTATCCCCACGAGACCGTCGCCGGATCTCGCCGTGGGACCGCCGCCGCCTCATCGAGCGGGGATGCCGGGAGCAGCCTGACAGCGGGCCACGCCGTACGCCACAGTGGCGCAGCGCCGCGCGGTGGTGCCGGAGTGACCCCGGAAGGCATTCATTCCCAACATCTTCCGGCCGGGCCGACCGGTTCGGAAGCCACGCCGAGCCGAATCGCCCTGCGGGACGGTGACAGCGCGGCGCACGCGCTGGCCCAGTTGCTCGGGTCGCTGCGCGGTCCGGTGGTTTTCATCGCCGGGCCGGAGGTGGCGCGGGCCGACGCGCGGGCCGAACTCGCGGCGCTGGCGCGCGCGGTGGACGCCACGGTGCTGGTGACGCCGGACGCCAAAGACGCGTTCCCGAACGGGGATTCGAGATTCGGCGGTATCACCGGGATCATGGGGCATCCGCATGTCGCGGAGCTGGTGGCCGGGGCGGCGGTGTGCGTCCTCGTCGGTGCGACGCTGCCGATGACGGCGCGCGCGGGACTCGACGACGCGCTGCTCGCCTGCACGCATGTGGCGAGCGTGGGCGATGAAAAGCCGTATGTGCCGGCGGAGGTGCACGTGCCCGGACCGCTACGGAGTCGCCTGCGTGAACTCGCCGCGCAATCGCGTCGAGGTGTTCCGATTTCCGGCTCCGACATCGAAACGCCTCCCGTCGACGGCCCCGCTGACCCTGCGGCGGGAGCCGGCCGGGAATTCCGGGCCCGAGGGAACACGGGTGGGTGGAACTCCTTGCCGGAGTTGCCGGTTCCGGAGGGGAGCGGCCCCGGGGTGCGGTATCGCGAGGCGGTGCTGGCCCTGCGGGATCGGCTGGCGGCCGGTACCACCGTGGTCGCGGATGCGGGGAATACCGGTGCGGCCGTGGTGCATTATCTGCCGGTGCCCGAGGACGGGCGGTTCCTGATCGCGCTCGGGATGGGCGGGATGGGGTATGCGTTCGGGGCGGGGGTCGGGGCCGCGCTGGGGCGGGGGCGGCGAGCCGTCGTGATCGCCGGGGACGGTTCGTACTTCATGCACGGGCACGAAGTGCATACCGCTGTCGAGTATCACGTGCCCGTCACGTTCGTGGTGTTCAACAACAACGCGCACGGGATGTGCGTGACGCGCGAACAGCTCTATTACTCGGGGGAGTACACCTTCAACCGGTTCGGGCAGGCGCGGATCGGGGCGGCCGTGGCCGCCATGTTCCCGCATCTGCCGGCGTTCACCGCCACCACCATCGACGAGTTCGAACGCGCGCTCGACGAAACCCGTACCACTTCCGGGCCCGCCTTCATCGAATTGCTCTGCGATCCCGATGAGATTCCGCCCTTCGCCCCCTTCCTGAAGGAGTTGTCAGCATGACCGAAGCTGCCCGCATCGCCCCCATCGAAGTGCCCGATGTCGGAGTGCCCGGGGTGTATCGCATCGAAACCCTCGCCATGAAGGAGGGGATGCCGATGGTGCTGGATATGACGCGCGCGGTGTATCCGCACGACGAGATCTTCGGGGACTACTGCACGGTCCACGAATTCGTGGCCGCCCCGCCGGACGAGGTGTACGAGTACCTGGCCGACACCCGCAGCTTGTGCGAATGGACCTACAGCATGCGGGGATTCGAGCGGGCCGGGGAACCGGACCTGTGGGTTTCGGACGACCGCATCGGCTCGCACACCCGGATCTACACCCGCACCGTCGCCAATCCGCAAGCGCGCACGGTGGATTACCACTGTTCGTGGGATCAGAGCGAGCACCTGTGGATGATCTACCTGATGCGCGTGGTGGACGCGCAGGTGGTGCTGAACAAGCCGGGCTCGGTGGTCACCTGGACCAACTGCCGTCACCCCTTCTACGAGGAGAACGGCTATCCCGCCACCGCCCCGGCCGATCGCCCGGTCTGGGTGGGCGACTTCTGGCACCTCTTCGCCGCCGGGCACCTGCTCGAACTACGCAATCTCAAGGCCATCTGCGAGCACCGCCACGCCGCCGGCCAGCCGATCAAGCCGGAATGGATGGACTGAGCATGAGCACCGTGAGCCTCCTCGACGTCGCCGGGTACCTGCCCGAGAACATCGTCTCCGCCGACTATTTCGCTCAGCACGCCGACCCGGCGGACGTGACCGCCAACGTCATGTTCAAGGCCCCCAAGTTCCGCCGCCATATCGCGCCCGGCGAATCCGTCGCCGATATGGCCGAACGGGCCGTCGCCCCCATTCTGGCGCGCCAGGGCCGGGAGGTATTGCGCGACATCGATATTCTGATCGTGCACACCCAGCTCCCGGAAACCGGCATCGTCGGCAACGGCGGCGAAGTGGCCGCGCGCCTGGGCATCAACCCCGAATGGCTGATCGATCTGCACAACGGCGGCTGCGCGGCCTTCGTGCACGGCATGAAACTCGCCCGCCAGCTGCTGGCGACCACCGACGCCAAGTCGGCGCTCATCGTGACCGTACAGAACTGCGCCGGACAGGTTTTCACGCAGGAACAGGTGCGCGGCAAACCCCAGGCCGCCATTCCAGGTGACGGCGCGGGCGCGGGCCTGCTGGTGAAATCCGGCGCTTCCCCGATCCTCGACATCGAGACCCGGCACCTGCCCCAGTACGCCGGGCAGATGACGGTCATGGCCGACCCGCCGCGCAAGTACTGGGAAGCCGGTCCGGGCCAGATGCACGTCGGCTTCACCGAATCCAAGATCGTGCGGGTGCTGGCGCGCGGCAACCGCATCGTCCCCGAGGTCGCGCAGGCGGTCTGCACCCGGATCGGCGTCCCCGCGACCGATCTCGACCTGCTGGTCACCAACCAGCCCAACCGCGCCTTCCTGCGCAACTGGCGCGACGCCCTGCAACTCCCCGCCGAGAAGCACCCCGACACCTTCGACGACTGCGGAAACCTCTTCGCCGCCGGCATTCCCGTCACCTTCGACCGGGCCGTGGACGAGGGCCGCGTTCCCGCCGGATCGCTGGTGATGTTCGCCGGTTTCGCGCACGCCGGTGATTTCGCCGCCGCGGCCGCGGTGCGCTGGGGCGGACGCTGAACGGACGGAACTAGCATGACGCACACCATCGAGCTCGGACACCGGCTCGGGCTCAATGAAAACCCGTACGGCCCACTACCTTCCGTGCACGCCGCGCTGGAACGCGCGCTGGTCGCCGCGAACCGCTACCCGGAGTTCCGCCCCGACCGGCTGCCCCGCATGATCGCCGCCCAGGTCGGCGTCGCACCGCAGCGCGTGGTGGTGGGCGCCGGCGCGACCGGCGTGTTCATGACCCTGCTCCAGGAATTCGTCCGCCCCGGCGACGAAGTCGTCATGGCCACACCGACTTTCGAGGGCTTCCCGATGCTCACCGACATGGTGGGCGGCAAGACCGTCGCCGTACCGCTCACCCCCGGCGGCTGCCAGGACCTGAACGCCATGGCCGCCGCGGTCGGCACCCGCACCCGCCTGGTGGTGGTCTGCAATCCGCACAACCCCACCGGCACCCGCCTGGATCCCGCCGCGCTCACCGACTTCCTGGCGGCGCTCGATCCGGCCGTCACCGCCGTACTCGACGAGGCGTACCTGGAGTTCGTCCCGCACGCCGATCGCCTCCCCACCCTCGGCTTGCTCGACCGGCACCCGAATCTGGTGGTGGTACGCACCTTTTCGAAGGCGTTCGGGCTGGCCGCACTGCGCATCGGTTACGCGGTCGGGACGCCGGTGACCATGGGCCGCATCGCGCACCGCCAGGTGCCGTTCGCCATGCACGCCCTCGCCGAGGCCGGGGTGCGCGCCTGCTACGACGCCGCCGACGAACTCACCGCCCGCGTCGAGGCCATTCGCGCCGAGAGTGCGCGCCTCGGCGCCGGGCTGCGCGCGCTGGGTCTGGCGGTGCCGGTCAGCGCCGCCAATTTCGCGTACGTCTTCACCCCTGACCAGGCGGCCGGATTCCGCTTGCGGAACTCCTTCGCCGAGGCGGGCATCCAGGTCAAGGATTATGCCGACGGCATCCGGGTCACCGTCGGCGACGGACCGGCCACCGATGCCGTCCTCACCGCGGTACGGACCACCATCGCGTAATGCGTACCCTGTGACAATGGACGCTCGACCACATACCGGGTCCGAAGCCGGCGGGTACCCGGCTCCGGACGCGGACGTGGATCACGAATTGCTCGCCCTCAGTACCCAGCTGTGCTTCGCCCTGTACAGCACCTCCCGCGCCATGACCGCCGCGTACCGCCCGCATCTGGACGCCATGCAGGTCACCTACCCCCAGTACCTGGCGCTGCTGGCGCTCTGGGAATTCCCCGGCATCACCATGCGCGAACTCGGCGAGCACCTGCGCCTGGACTACGGCACCATCTCCCCGATCATTGCGCGGCTGCAAGCCCGCGGTCTGGTGGACAGCGTGCGCAGCGAATCCGATCGCCGCACCGTCCATCTGCGCGCCACCCCCGCCGGTCAAGCGCTGCAACGCCGGGCCCAGCAGATGATCGAGGCGACCATGGCGGGGATCGGCTATCCGGTCGAGACCCTGGTGGAGTTGCGCGACCGGATCAATGAACTCGGCGCCCGTTTGGAGCAGGTCTCGACCGGGCCCCTGCCTCCCATGTCTTGACACGGGGCAGTCCCGTTTGAAAGACATTGTCGAGTAACAAGTTTGCCTCGGCGAAAGACATAGCTCCGGGGAAACAGCTCGACCGCGGGCTGCACGAGGCCCGGGCACAAAGGGAGTTATTGGTGCACTATCGAGTACCGACGCGAAAGTCCGCCGTCGCGCGGGCCGCCGCGGTCGCGGCCGCCATCGCCTTGGCGGTGGGCCTGCCCGCGGGCAGCACGTCGGCGGAACCGTCGAAACCCGCGTCCATCACCGCGAATACCAAGGATGGGCGCACCTGGCATCTGAAGGTCTATTCGGCGGCCATGGACAAGGAAATCCTGGTCGATGTCCAGCGTCCGGTCGACGAATCCAAGTCCGCACCGAATCTCTACATGCTCAACGGCCTGGACGGCGGTGAGGGCACCGCGAACTGGAAGGCCCGCACCAATGCCCTGGAATGGCTGACCGACAAGCAGGTCAATGTCGTGCAGCCGATCGGTGGTCTCGGCAGTTACTACACCGACTGGGAGAAGACGGACCCGAAGCTGGGCCTGAACAAGTGGAAGACCTTCTTCACCGAGGAACTGCCGCCGCTGCTGGACAAGGAATTGCAGTCCACCGGTTTGAACGCGCTCGCGGGCCTGTCGACCTCGGGCACCTCGGTGCTGCAATTGGCCGAGGCCAAGCCCGGCCTGTGGAAGTCGGTCGCCGCGTACAGCGGTTGCGCTCAGATCGCCGACCCGGCCGGCCAGCGCTTCGTCAAGCTCGCCACCGAGACCTGGGCGGGCGGCAATACCGAGAACATGTACGGCCCGGCCGATTCCCCGCTGTGGGCGGCGAATGATCCGGTCATCAATGCCGAGAAACTGCGCGGCACCCAGCTCTACATCTCCACCGGCAGCGGCATTCCGATGCTCGAGGACGTGCAGTACTACCTCGACAACGCGCCCGGCGTCACCGGTGCCATCAACCTCAGCCTCGGCGTCATCATCGAGGCAGCGGTGAACGGCTGCACCCACAATCTCCAGTCCAAGCTGGAATCGTTGCAGATCCCGGCGACCTACCAGTTCAACCCGGTCGGCACGCACTACTGGCCGTACTGGGAAGACGCCCTGCACAAGTCGTGGCCGATGCTGGCCGCCGGCATGGGGATCTGAATCCGCTGAGCCCGCACGAGATCAGCGCCCACCGAATTCGGTGGGCGCTGAATTCGTTTCGGGGGTCAGTTCAATGCGGTTGCCAGGGCATTGCGTTCGACGGTGAAGAACGTCTGATCCGATGGCAGTTGCCAATCCGGGCCGACGAAATACTGCTTGGCGGTCTCGTCACCGAATGCCAGATAGCGCAACCAGGCCACCCCCGCGCCCGCCGCCCGGTAATGCTCGGGACCGTCCACCGGTGAGAAATGGGTGACGCCACGGGCATTGGCGATCCAGGACGGGGCATTGGACATCAGGTTGTACTGCCACCAGCGCACCCACGCGAAATCCGGTACCACGATGTCGTTGTAGCCGGTCAGGAACAGCGTCGGCACGCCGATCAGCGATCCAAGCGCGAGTGGCCCCGGCTCCATGGCCAGCACGCCCGCGATGCGCAGCTCCGGGTCGATGAGCGAGGCGACCGCGGGCAGCAGAGCGCCGGCTTGCAGCGAGGCTTGCCCGCCGCCGGAGTGCCCGGCGAAGAAGGTGCGGCGCAAATCCACCTTGCCGAACAGCGGTGATGCCGGATCGCGATCGGTCAGTACCGCCACGGCGAGGCCGAGGGTCGGCACGTCCACCGTGGAGTTGAACAGGTCGTACGGGATGACCACCACGAAACCGTGACTCGCGTACAACCGGGCCAGCTGGTCGTATTGCCCGGGCTGGGACCAGATCCCGCCGGTCAGCACCACCAGCGGGGCGGCGGCCAGGTCGGCGATATCGGCCGGATAGTAGGTGTTCACGCCGATCGGGGATTCCAGCCCGGCCGGGAACGCCTGGGTGCATTGCAGCTCGTCGGTATTGCCGAAGACGGTCACGGTGATGTGGGCGATCATGCCGTACACCGACTGCTGGCACGGATTGGTCACCACCGGCGTGCTGACCGGATGCGGACCCGTTGTGGCGTAGCGGCTTTGGGCGGTGGCCGCCGCCGGTCCCGCTTCGTCGGCGGAGGCGAGTGCCGGCGCGGTGCAGGCGGCGAATGCCAGTATGCCCACCGCCGCAGCGGTTTTCAGAGCGGTGAATGTCCTCATCGTCGAGGGCTCCCCTTCGGATATGCGATTGTTCAGCGCGGCGTATTGCCGAGCCCCTGAGCCGCGGCCAGCACCTGGCCGCCGACGTCGATCAACAGCTTGAAGACATCCACCGGGACCGCTTTCCCGTTGCACCACAACAGATTGCAGCCGGTGGAGGCGTACGGTCCGACGCCCAGCAGGATCTCGGCGGCGTTCACCGGATCGACCAGCCGGGACAGCTCGTCCAGATCCTTGGCCAATGGCTTGCTGGGGGCGGGGTAGCGGTACGGGTCGTCGTAGGGTTCGCCGGGCACATCGGTGACCGCGGCGGACAGGCGGCGGAACAGTTCCTTGTTGTCCGGGTTGGAGGTTCCGGTCAGCAGCGCCTGGAGATTGTTGAGCTCGATCTTGGCGGGCACGCCCATGCGCACGATCACCAGGTCCCGGCTCGGCACGACCACCACGAACTGGCCGAGCGCGCCGGAGAAGGCGTAGGTGTCGCGCGGCGAGCCGGTGAAGACCGGGTGTTCGTTCAGGGTCGCGGTCGGCACGTCCACGCCGCGATAGGTGTCACCGGCATTGAGCCACATCAGGAAGCCGTAGCCGCCGTTGGCCGCGCTCGGGGTGGTGGCCTGGCGCAGGTAGTCCGCGCTGACGAGCTGCTGTCCCTGCCAGGAACCGTTGTGCAGCAACAGGGTTCCGATCCGCGCCAGATCCGACGGGCGCATGGCCAGCCCGCCGTTGACCGCGGTATTGCCGCTGCGGTCGCGCAGCCAGATCCAGTTCTCGCGATCGATTCCCAAGGGGCCCATGAGTTCTCGCTGTACGAACTCCTGGTAGTCCAGCCCGGTGGTGATCTCGATGATCTTGGGTAGCAGCGCGAGCACGGACTGCGCGTACTGGAAGGTGGTGCCCGGTTCGTAGTCGGCGGGGGAGGCCAGGGTCTGCAAGACCTGATCGGTCTGGATGCCGGCGATATCGGCGGGCCAGCTGAAGTGCAGGCCGGTGGATTGCGTGAGCACCTGGCGCACGGTGAGATTCGCGTGCGCGGCATCGGCCTGCGGGAAGAACTTGCTCAGCGGATCGTCCACGCCGAAGTAGCCGAGGGTGATGGCGCGGCCCACCGCCACCGAGGCCACGCCCTTGCTGGAGCTGGCCAGGGGCAGCGGCAGATTCCCGGTCGGGGTGCGGTCGCCGACGAGGCAGCCGTGCCGGTACACCTGCACCGCGTAACCGCCCGCGCGCTGCCCGAAATCGAGGGCGTCGGTGACCGCGGCCGCGTCCATGCCGACCTCGCCGGCCTCGCGGCGTTCGAACAGCTTGCCGGCATCGGGCTCGGCGCACGCGACGGCGGCGGGTGCGGCCGGAGCCGGGGCGGCGGTCAGGGACAGGGCCGCGAAGGCGGCTACGCCGACGGCTGCTGCCCGGCTGGTGCGGTGGAAGCGCATGTACGAGATCCCCTCGGCAGGCCGCTGGTCCGGCCTTCGTGTAGCAACTGAGACTGATTGGTGTCACATACCATAGCGAGTGGTGACGTCGGACACAATCCACTGTCTGAGGCAATCGAGCTCAGTGTGTGCGGCAAAGCGCCGGAAAAAGTGGGCGTCGAGTCGCCGACCGGTCGGAATCCATACTGATCAAGGGTCTTTCGGCACTTTTCCGGTCTCCGCCGCCGTGTGAAAGTAGGGTTCGGGAGCGGATCCGAGGCGGGCGAGGAAATCGAAGATGATGATCGCGTTATGGGTGCTGCTGCCCTACGCAGCAATCCTCTCCTGTGTGCTCGGCCATCTCTGGCGCTACCGGCACGACGGCTTCCACGGCTACCTGTACGGTCCGCACCTCGATCGCGCGGAACGGTTCGGCATTCACGCCTTCCGGATCGGCGTGCCCGTCCTGTTCGTCGCCCGCGTCGCCGAAGTGTTCGCCGCCGGGCCGGATTCGCGCCCCGAGGGCGGCATCCGCATCGTCCTCATCGCGCTCCAGCTCATCGCCGTCCCGGCGACCATGATCGGCGCGGCCCTGATCCTGGTGCCGCCGCTGATCGCCGCCGACTCCCGCCCGCGCGTCTCGGTGGTGGATCGCCTCACCCTGCCGGTGCTCATCGCCACCCTGCTCTCGGCCACGCTGGTCACCTTCGACACCACCCCCGCCGACGGCCGATACCGCAGCGCCGAAACGCTTTTCACCTGGACCCGCTCACTGCTCACCCTGCATCCCCAGCCCGAGGTGATGGCGCACGCCCCCGGCATCTACCAGGCGCGCGCCCTCATCGTCATGCTGCTCGTCGCCATCTGGCCCTTCACCCGGCTGGCCGGCATCTTCACCGTGCCCGCGCTGCGGCTGCTGCGGCAAACCGCGCGACTCGGGCTGGTTCGCCCGGCCCGGTAATAATCGGGCATGCCGGAATCCGGGGGAACCGACCAATTCGCACGGCCGGACGCCTGGACTCCGTCGAGCTCATCGAATACGACGGCGCGCGGATCACCGGCCTCTACGCCATCCGCAATCCCGACACGCTCGGCGCCGCCGGTACCGCGCACGCGCTGATCCGATGACCGCCGCCGTGACGTGGCCCACACCATGTCACGGTCCGGGCTCCGGTGGTGTCTGCGCATCGCCGAACGGATGGCCCAGGTCCTGGCGGCCCCCATCCTCGAACCCGAGCAGGGCGTTCATCTACGCCACCAGCGGCTTCCCGCCCCGGATGCGCTCGCTCGTCCGCCTGCTCGAAAGTAAGGGCTACGAGGTCGTGGACACCTTCTCCTGCCGCGCCCTCGACACCTGGCTGCCCTTCAAGCCGGTCGGCGGAATCCGCAAGGGCCACCCCGATATCGACGATCTGGCCGCCGCCCGCGCCTTCGTCGAACGGCTCCGCGCGCGGTGGTGACACGCCGTCTGGGATCGATTCCATTGCCTGCGTGACGTTTTCGGATGATCCCACAAGATCGCGTCGTTGCCTGGCCGAACCGGGCCGGTCGTGTAATGGTGGTGGCATGATGCCCGACGCGGAGTTGAATCCGGCTGCGGTCGAGATCGGCGGGTTCTTCCCGCAGCCACCCGAAGCCCTCTGGCACGCGCTGATCGAGCCGCATCTGGTCGAACGCTGGCTATTGTTGCGCTCCAGCGGATTCGCGGCCGCGGTGGGCACCCGGTTCATTTTCGTGGTGCCCGGCCGCCCGCCGGGTGAGATCGCCTGCGAGGTGCTGGCGGCCCGCGCGGGGGAGCGGCTCACCATCAGCTGGGTGGACCTGCGGGCCGAGCAGCCCGCGCGCTGGGTGGTGGATTGGCTGCTCCAGCCCGAAGGGCGCGGGACGCGACTGCTGTTGACCCAGACCGGATTCGATATCGAGGACCGCCGGCAGAAGATGGCCCGCAATGCCATGGAGCGCGGCTGGAAGACGACCCTGTCCCGGCTGCGCGAGGTGCTGGCGGACTGACCCGGCGGCGGCCGGTCAGTTGGTCAGCGGGTCGACCTTCGGGGAAGGCACGGTGCCGGGCCGGGCGCGCGGCGAATCGTCCACCAGGCGTAGCGCGGTGAAGCCCTGCTCGGCGGCCAACCGGCGAATGGCTCGCACCTCGTCGTCGGTGCGCGCGGTGACATCGATGCTGACCTGCGCGTCGGTAATGCTGTGGCCGGCATCGGCGAGCTGGGTGGCGAGCATGGTGAAGGTGAGGAGGGCGTGCTCCTCGAACAGCTGCTCGGGCTCGATGTGCGGTATCCCCTTCATGACCAGGCACTGTATGCATTGCGGCCGGGAGTCGGTGGCAGCGCGGTCCGCGTGTCGGGTTCGCCTGCTTCCGGGGCGTCGTTTGCCGATGTGTTGCGTGTCTCTTCCGCTCGCCCTGCCACCCGAGTAAAGTCCCGTTTCGGGATATCTCCGTAATGGAGATAAATCGCCAACGAAAGGGGTTGCGGTGACACGGGAATCGGGTCGGGCCGAGGCCGAACAGCGGGTCCAGCGTGGGATCCGCCGGCTGATCGCGCGGGCGGTGTTCGTCAACGACGCCATCGCCCGGGACCTCGGCCTACGCCTGGTGGACTTGCAGGTGCTCAACCTGCTGGCGCTGCCGGGCGGACCGGCGACACCCGGTGACGTCACCGCCGTGACGGGCTTGCCCTCCAGCACCACCACCCGTGTGCTGGACCGGCTCGAGTCCGGGGGATTCCTGCGCCGCGTCATGGACTCCGGTGACCGGCGCAAATTCACCCTCGAACTCGTCCGCGATCGATTCGCCGACTACGACCGCCGCTTCGACCGCCTGCGGGCGGCCAATACGGCACAGCAGGACGGTTACTCGGTCGCGGAGCTCGAACTGATCGCCGGCTTTCTGGAACGGCACGTCGACACCGCCGTCGACACCGGCCCGGAGTAGCCATCGCGGAAAACACACCGCAGAGGAGCACAACATGTACGGAATGCCCGCCTGGTTCGACCTGACCACCGCCGAACCGGCCAAAGCCATCGAGTTCTATATGCAGCTCTTCGACTGGAGCGCCGAACCGGTCGTGATGACCGATTACGGGAAATACATCATGTTCCGCAGGAACGGCGCACCCGTCGCGGGACTGGTGGAGCGCACCGGCGCGACACCGCAGCCGGACGGATGGCTGACCTACCTGTCCACCGCCGATATCAGCGCGACCATCGCTGCGGCGCAGGCGAATCGGGGCGGGGTGCAGCGCCCGATCCTGGAGATCCCCGGGATCGGGACCACCGCCGTGCTCACCGATCCCGCCGGATCCGCGATCGGTGTGGTGCGCCCCGACGGTGACGCCGAAGAACGCGCCGCGGGACCGACCGCACCGGTCTGGACCGAACTGGAATCGGTGGACTGGCCGCTCACCTTCGACTTCGCCACCGAAGTCTTCGCGCTGCGCACCGAAATCCAGTCCGCCACACCGGGATCGCGCTTCGCGACCTTCCACGACGAAAACCATCCGCGCGGCGGGATCTTCGAACTCGCACCCGAAATCCCGCACTCGCGCTGGGAGGTCGCGTTTCTCGTCGACGACGCCCAGCAGGCGGTGGACCGTGCCGTGGAACTGGGCGGCACCATCGTGCGGCCCGTCTACGACATCCCTGTCGGCACCGGCCTCGGTGCGCGAGTGGCCGACCCCAGCGGCGCGCACTTCAATTTCATCGCCTTCTGATCCTGCTCAGTCTCCGGTGGCCCGGGCGAGGCGGGCGGCGAGCTCGCGGACGTGCGTGACCAGCTCCGGTGGATGCAGGATTCGGAATTCGAAGCCGAAACCGGTGGTGTAGTAGGCGATCGCGTCCAGCGACGGCCCGCCGGTGTGCAGGATGCAGGATTCGGCGTCGATCGCCTCGAGCGCGCCGACCGCCGGTGCGATGCGCTCGGCGGCCTGCTCGGCCGAGGTGTGCAACAGGATGCGGGCTCGGAAACGGTAGGGCGCGCTGGTGATGCCGTGCGAGACGAGCTCGGCGGCATCCGGGGCCGGGCGCGGTGTGAAGCGCGGCCCGGTGGGGATGCGCGGGGTGAGGCGGTCTACCCGGTAGGTGCGCCAATCCTCGCGATCCACATCCCAGCCGGTCAGATACCAGCGCCGGCCGGTATGCACCAGGCGATGGGGTTCGGTTGTGCGGCGGGAGGTTTCGCCGTGGTGGGTGCGGTAGTCGAAGCGCAGGCGATGCTGATCGCGAATGGCGGCGGCAATGGCGGTGAGGGTATCGGGATCCACCTGCGGACCACCCGCGGGCACCGCGACGGTGGCCGATTGCAGCGCGGTCATCCGATGCCGCAGCCGCGCGGGCAGCACCTGCTCGAGCTTGGCCAGGGCGCGCAGCGAACTCTCCTCGATCCCGGCGATGGTGCCGCCCGCCGCGGTGCGCAGGCCCATCGCCACCGCGATCGCCTCGTCGTCGTCCAAGAGCAGCGGCGGCAGTTTCGCCCCGGCGCCCAGCCGATACCCGGCCGCGCCCGCGGTGGCATCCACGGGATAGCCCAGGGCGCGCAGCTTCTCGATATCGCGGCGCACCGTGCGCACATCCACCTCGAGCTGCTCGGCCAGCTCCGCGCCGGTCCGATCACGCGGGGTCTGAAGCAGGGACAGCAGGCGCAGCAGTCGCGCGGAAGTTTCCAGCACGATTTCGATTCTGCCGGAAACCTAGGGCGAAAGCTGTCCTAACCCGCTCGTACGGTGGTTCTCATGAGCAACGAGATCACGCCCTTCCGCATCGAAATCGCCCAGGAACAGCTCGATGTTCTGCGCGACAAGCTCGACGCCGCCCGCCTGCCCGCGCCCCTGCCCGGCGACGACTGGGACACCGGCGTCCCGGTGCACTGGCTGCGGGAGCTGGTCGAGTACTGGCGCACCGGCTACGACTGGCGGGCCGCCGAAGCCGAATTGAACCGTTATCCGCAGTTCGTCACCGAAATCGACGGGCAGCGCATCCATTTCATGCATATCCGTTCGGTCGAGCCGGGTGCGACGCCGCTGCTGATGACCCACGGCTGGCCGGGTTCGATCGCCGAATTCCTCGATGTCATCGGGCCTTTGACCGACCCGGGCGCGCACGGCAGCGACCCGTCGGACGCCTTCCACCTGGTGATCCCCGCGCTGCCCGGTTTCGGATTCTCCAGCCCCCTGGTCGATTCCGGTTGGAGCCGCGAGCGGATCGGCCGCACCTGGGCCGAACTCATGCAGCGCCTCGGCTATGACCGCTACGGCGTGCAGGGCGGCGACATCGGCGGCGCGGTCAGCCCCGAAGTCGCCCGCACCGCAACGGATCACGTGATCGGCGTGCACGTCAACGGCGGCCCCAATCTGCCCCCGATCCCGTTCCCGGAAGCCGATCTGCCCGCCCTGACCGACCTCGAACGGGACCGCGCCCGCCGCATCAACGCCTTCGTGCGCGAGGAGTTCGGTTATATCGCCATCCAATCCACCCGCCCCCAAGCCCTCGCCTACGGCCTGGTCGATTCCCCGGTCGGTCAGCTCGCCTGGATCATGGACAAGTTCCGCGAGTGGACCCATCCCCGGAACGTGCTCCCCGACAAGATCATCGACCGCGATCGCCTGCTCACCAACGTCATGCTCTACTGGCTGACCGGCACCGCCGGCTCCGCCGCCTACGTCGGTTACGCCCAGGCCGACCGCTGGGGCGAAGTCCCCGCCGACTCCGGCGTTCCCACCGGCGTCATCGCCTTCGCCCACGACGTCTGCATCCGCCGTTACTGCGAGCCGTCCAACACCATCACCCGCTGGGTGGATGTGGACCACGGCGGTCACTTCGCGGCGCTGGAAGAACCCGAACTGCTGGTCTCCGATATCCGCGAATTCTTCCGCGACCTGCGCTGAGGATCCGGGGTGGTGAGCGTGACGGTCAGCGAGGCCGCGCACAGCGCCACCCCGAACCACACCGCGCCGTCCACCCCGACGCCGTCGGCCAGCACACCGCCGAACAGCGCGCCCAGGGCGATCGAGAGGTTGTAGCCCAGGGTGTTGATGGACATGGCGGCCTCGAAGGCGTCGGGTGCGGTGGCGAGCGTGGAATTGATCTGGCACAGGTTTGCCGCGCCGAAGGAGATGCCCCACAGCACCATCGCCAGCAGCAAGCCCGGCCGCGTCTGCCCGATGGTCAGCAGCAACAGCAGCGAAACCACCAGTCCCGCACCGGCGGTCAGGAAGGTGGCCCGCAGATTCCGGGTCGCCGCCTGCCCGGCGAGGAAGTTCCCGGCCGCCCCGCCGAGGCCGTAGACCATCAGCAGGCCGGTGACGAATCCCGGCGAGGCCGACGAATTCTCCTCGGCGAACGGGCGAATGAAGGTGTACGCACCGAAATGGCCGAGCACGTAGAGCATTACGGCGATCATGACCGCTCGCAATCCCGGATTGTCGACCGGCAGCCGGAACACCTCCCGCACCGAGACCGCGTTCTCCGAAGGCAGCGAAGGGATTACGGTGGCGACCGCGACGCCCACCACCGCCGCGAGCGCGCCCCAGATCAGGAAAGTGGTCCGCCAGCTGGTGAGGCTCTCCAGGAAGGTGCCCAGCGGAATGCCGACGACGGTGGCGATGGAGATGCCCGAGAGCGCGACCGCCGCCGCCCGATTGGCCTGCCGCTCCGGAACCAGCCGCATGGCCATGCTCACCCCGATGGCCCAGAACATGCCGTGCGCGAAGCCCATGATCAGCCGGGTGGCCAGCAGCAGCGGAAAGTTCGGTGCGAGGGCGGTGATCAGGTTCCCCAGCGCCAGCACCGCCAGCAGCACGGTCAGCAGTACGCGCCGATCGACCCGCCTGGTCCACGCCACCAGGAACGGCACCCCGAGCCCCGCCGAGATGCCGAACAGGGTGACCATCAACCCGGCGACCCCGACCGCGACGCCCAGGCTGGACCCGACGGACGTCAACAGCCCGACGGGCATCAGTTCGGTGGTGACGAAGGTGAACAGGCTGGCCGTGATGACGGCGACCCCGAGCCAAGGCCGCCAGACCGCGCCGGAAATCCGTTGTGTCGCTGTATTACTCATACTCCGATCTCACCCGCGCCGGATCCATGAGTCCAACACATGTTTGTCACCGCATCGATCCGAATTCAAGATTGATCCATGGAACTACAGCAGATGCGTTACGTCCTCGCGGTGGCGGAAACGAACAGCTTCACCCGCGCCGCGGAACGCTGCCTGGTGGTCCAATCCGCCCTGAGTCACCAAATCGCCCGTCTGGAAAGGGAACTCGGCGCCCGGCTCTTCGAACGCACCAGTCGCCGGGTCCGTCTGACTCCCGCCGGTGCGGCGTTTCTCCCCGCCGCCCGCCAATGCCTGGACGCGGCCGACCGGGCCGCCGCCGAGGTCGCCGCGGCGGTCGGTGAGATCCGCGGCCGCCTGGCCGTCGGCCTGATCCCGACCGTCACCGCCGTCGACGTACCCGAAGCGCTGCGGCATTTCCGTCAGCGCTATCCGCAGGTGCGGATCAGCCTGCGGGTAGGCGCGAGTGACGATCTCATGGCTCAGATCCGGGCCGGGGAGCTGGACGTGGCATTCCTCGGATTGCCCACCACCGCTCACCCCGACGGCGTCGCGGCCCGCGAGCTCGGGCGGGACCGCCTGGTCGCGGTGGTCGCCCCGGATCATCCGCTCGCCGGGGCATCGACGGTCGAGCTACGCCGACTGGCGGCGGAACCGTTCGTGGATCTGCCCGCCGGAACCGCCGGGCGGATTCAGTCCGATCAAGCCTTCGCGGCCGCCGGACTGGAGCGTGACGTCGCTTTCGAGGTCACCACCGCCGACTACATCGCCCGGCTCGTCGCACCCGGCCTGGCCGTGGCCATGCTGCCCGCCGCCTACGCGCCGCAACTCGCCGGCGTGGTCACCGTCGCGGTCGCCGATGCCCCCGCCCGGGTGGAGTACGTCGTCTGGAGCCGCCACACCCGCACCCCCGCGGCGACCGCTTTCCTGGAGATCGCGGCCGGTGACCCGCGCGACTCCTGACTTACTCAAGCCCGGTGCGGATACGCCCCGCCGTCGACTACCAGGCGCTGCCCGGTGAGATACCCGGCGGCGGGGGAGGTCAGGAACGCCACCACCTCGGCGACCTCCTCCGGGCGGCAGACGTGGCCGAACGGTGCGGTCGCGTCGAGGTCGGCGGCCTGGCGGGTCGCGCCCGCGGTGAGGGCGGCGGTGAGGCGATCGCCCATATCGGTGGCGACCAGGCCGGGTGCGACGATATTGACGTGAATGCCGTGCGCCGCTTCCTCTTTGGCGAGGGTGTGGGCGAGGGCTTCCAGGGCGGCCTTGGCCATGTTGTAGGGCGCGCCGGCCGCGCCGAGCGCGTGGGCGGCAATGCTGCTGATCATGATGATGTCGCCGCGCGGCCGCCGGCGCATTCCGGGCAGGACCAGGCGGGTGAGGTGATGCGGACCGATGGCCTGCACCCGCAGCAGCCGCTCCACCTCCTCGGCGGGCGTGTCCGCCACCTGCTGCCCGCGGCTGGCGATGCCGCCGTTGTGCACCAGGATGTCGATCGGGCCCAGTTCGGCGGTCACCTGTTCGACCATGGCCGCGACGGCGGGCAGATCGTCGACGGGAGCCTGCACGGCGCGGCATTCGACGCCGAGTTTCCGTAATTGCTCGACGGTCTCCGCGGCGGCCGCCGCGTCCCGGCGGTAGTTGACCGCCACCGCCGCGCCGCGCGCCCCCAGCGCCAGGCTGATGGCCCGGCCGATGCCGCGTCCGCCGCCGGTCACCAGTGCCACCCGGCCCGCCAATTCGCCTGCTGCGGTATCCATTCGAGCTCCTTCGCCGATGTCTGCTCCGATCATCGCCCGCGGCGGTGCCGGATGTCGATGCCCGTTCCGGTGGTTGCGACACCGGCGGCGCGGGATGTCCGGTTCGGGTGATGCGGTAGGGCAGACTCGGGTACCGAATGGTCTGTTGCCGAGCGGATAGGAGCTGGGTCGATGCACTTCGAAGAGAATCGCGGCGGCGGGATCTCGCGGCGGGCGGTGCTCGGCCTCGGGGCGGCCGCGATGGCGGCCCTCGGCCTGAGCGCCTGCGGGGACTCCGGTGATTCGAGTTCGACGACCACCAGCACCACGCCCGCCTCCAACGATCCGCACGATATCGCCATCGACGCCTATGTTTTCGGCTACCCGCTGGTGCTGACCGATGTCACCCGTGAAACCGGCGGCCCCGCGAACCAGTTCGTGCACCAGAGCCCGCCCACACCGCAGGAGAAGCAGGTGGTGCGGCTGAATCTGGACACCCTGTATTCGCAGTCGTGGCTGGATCTGCGCGCCGAGCCGATGGTCTTGCAGGTGCCCGCCATCGAATCCGGCCGGTACTGGCTCATGCAGCTGATGGACGCGTGGACCAACACCGTGCACGATCCGAGCAGCATGGATCAGCAGATCAAGCACGGGGAGCCCAAACCGCCCTACACCTATCTGCTGACCGGGCCGGGCTGGTCGGGCAGTGTGCCGGCCGGTATGACACAGCTGGCCATGCCCACCGGCACCGCCTGGCTGCTGGGGCGCATCGAATACAAGGGCGGGGCCGATGTCGCGAATGTGCGTGGCATTCAACAACAATTGAAGCTGGCCCCGCTGAGCGTGTGGAGCGCCGACCCGAACGCGGTGCAGGGCGGTCCGGGTGCGCGGGCCGCCGGTGGACCCGCACCCGCGCAGACCGTCGCCGCCATGGACGGGCCGGCCTTCTTCAACCGCCTCTGCGCGGTGATGGCGTCGAATCCGCCCGCGGCCGCGGATGCCCCGGCCATGAAGCGTTTCGCCACCATCGGCGTGAAGCCCGGGGCCACCATCGATCCGCAATCGGCCGAACTGCTCACCGCCGCGGCGGTCACGGCGCGCAAACAGATTCCGGCGTACCACGATCCGCAGGGCAAGGACGACAACGGCTGGGTGTTCGACTTGAACGTCGGCGCCTATGGCACCGATTACCCGCTGCGCGCCCAGGTGGCCATGATCGGCCTGGGCGCGAACCTGCCCAAGGACGCGGTGTATCC
Organism: Nocardia inohanensis NBRC 100128; assembly: GCF_001612945.1. GTDB lineage: Bacteria > Actinomycetota > Actinomycetes > Mycobacteriales > Mycobacteriaceae > Nocardia > Nocardia inohanensis. The sequence continues at coordinate 555,855 of NZ_BDBK01000012.1, read as the reverse complement.
GACCATGAACGCGAATGCGGACGGCGGCAAGCGTTTCCGGCTCACCTTCGCCAAGGGCGAACTCCCGCCGGTCGGGGCGTTCTGGTCGCTGACCGCCTACGACGCGCACAGCTACCTGATCGACAATCCGGCGGGCATCTACTCGGTGGGCCACCTGATCCCGGTGGCCGCCGGAGCGGACGGAAAGGTCGAGATCACCATCCAGAGCGAGGATCCCGGTTCCGAGGTGCCGGTCGGGAACTGGCTGCCGATCCCCGCGTCCGGGCCGTTCTCGGTGACGCTGCGTTTGTACGCGCCGAAAACCACCGTGCTCGAAGGGAAATGGTCGGTGCCCAAGCTGGAGACCGTGGGCTGAACCGGCAGCGGCGGCGCGGGCGCACCACCACCCGCGCCGCCGATCCGCATGAATACCGTTACGGGGTAACGATATTGAAGTTCGGGTCGGGCTTGTCCAGGACGTCCTTCAGCTGCTTCAGCTTGGTCGGATCACCGCTGACCTTGATCGCGCCGGACTGGATCTCGCTGACGATGTCCTGCTTCCCGGCCAGCACCGCGATCAGCTTCAACCGCGGCAGTGTGAAGGTGGCATCCGGTGCGGGCCCGGTGAAGTCGGCCGGCACCACGTAGTGGATGAGCACGCCGTTGCGCAGTTCGGTGCGATAGGTCTTGTTCTCGTCGGTGATCACCCAGTCGTTGACCAGCTTCAGATCCCACGCCTTGGGCCCGTTCACCAGGAAAGCCGCCGAATCGAAGACCTGGTCCACGCTCATGGCGCTGATCATGCTGGCGGAGTTGGCCTTGGTCGGCGTCCCGAAGTTGCCGTTGCGCAGCTCGTAGGCGCCCGACAGGTAGAAGTTGCGCCACGGACCGCTCTCGGATCCGTACCCCAGCTGCTCGAAAGAGCTGGCCTGCAACATCTTCGCCTTCTCGTTGTCCGGCTCGGCGAAGATCAGGTAGTTGAGAACCTGTACCGCCCAACGGTAATCACCGTCGGAGTAAGCCTTGCGAGCGGTCTTCAGCACCTCGCCGGCGCCGCCCATGGCCGAGACGTGCCGCTTGGCGCTCTCCACCGGCGGATGCTCCCACAGATGCGCGGGATTGCCGTCGAACCAGCCCATGTACCGCTGATACACGGCCTTCACGTCATGGCTGACCGTGCCGTAGTACCCGTGGTTGTACCACTTGGCCTCGATGGCCGGCGGCATCTGGATCAGCTCGGCGATCTCGATGCCGGTGTAGCCCTGGTTCAGCATGCGCAGCGTCTGATCGTGCAGGTAGCCGTAGGTATCCCGTTGCAGCTGAAGCCATTCGGTGAGCTTGTCGGTGCCCCAGGTCGGCCAGTGGTGCGAGGCGAAGGCGACATCGGACTTGCTCGCGAACATATTGATGGTCTCGGTCAGGTACTGCGACCAGACGTGCGCGTCCCGCACCAGCGCACCGCGCAGCGTCAGAATGTTGTGCAGCGTGTGAGTCGCGTTCTCCGCCATGCACATCGCGCGAAAGCCGGGGAAGTAGAAGTTCATCTCCGACGGCGCTTCGGTGCCCGGGGTGATCTGGAAGACGATCTCGACGCCGTCGATGTTCTCGGTCTGCCCGGTGCGGGTGACATCCTTGTTCGGCGGGATCAGGCTCACCGTGCCGGTCGAGGTGGTCATGCCCAGACCCGCGCCCACCTGGCCCTTCTCGCCGCGCGGCAGGGCCGCGCCGTACATGTAGGCCGAGCGGCGCGCCATGGCGGTGCCCGCGAAGATGTTCTCCGCCACCGCGTGCTCCATGAAGCCCTGCGGTGCGATCACCGGGATGCGACCGGAGGCGGCGTCCTCACTGCTGATCACGCCCAGCGCGCCGCCGAAGTGGTCGACGTGCGAATGGGTGTAGATCATGCCGACTACCGGCTTGTCGCCGCGCTTGGAGCGGTACAGCTCCATGCCCGCCTTGGCGGTCTCCACGGAGATGAGCGGATCGATGACGATGATGCCGGTCTTGCCCTCGATGACGGTCATGTTCGACAGATCCAGGCCGCGGATCTGGTAGATGCCCGGAACCACTTCGTACAGACCCTGTTTCACCACCAGCTGTCCCTGCCGCCACAGGCTCGGGTTCACCGAATTCGGGCACGAGCCCTGGAGGAAGCCGTAGGAGTCGTCGTCCCACACCACCTTGCCCTGGGCGTCCTTGACGAGGCCCGGCTCCAGCTTGGCGATGAAACCCCGGTCGGTGTCGGCGAAGTCGGTGGTGTCGCCGAACGGCATCGAGGACTGGACGGCCTTTTGCTGATCGATGATCTTCCCGCTGGCATCGACGGCGTCCTTGGAGTTCTGCTCGGCGGCGGACCCACCGTCGGAATCGCTGTCGCAGCCGGTGGCGGTCACCCCGATGCCGGCGGCCACCAGCGCCGCGGCCCCCACGCCGAACACCCCGCGCCGGGACATGGTGAACCCGTTCGGCTTCCGGTCGTCCCCGTCGGTGGTGCGGTTCTGGTCTGACATCGGTGTCTGCTCCTGTCTCGGTTCGACGTTGTGGGACACACCCGGCGCAGGTTGGTAGCTATCAGTTAGCTGTAATCTTTCCAGCCGATTGTGTGGATCAAGGTCGGTTCCGTCACCGTAGCACCCTATTGCAGTCTCGCTGCAATAGACTGCCGATATGACCCACCCGCGCAGCGCAGTCCGGGCCGGTGTGATCGGATTTCTGTTATGACCGACGGTGACCAGGTCCGCACCCGGCGGCGGCGCAATCCGGAACAGACCCGCAAGGCGATCATCGGCGGCCTGCTCGCGGCCGTGCACGACGGTGATTTCGACCCGACCACCAAGACCATCGCCGCGCGGGCCGGAGTATCCGAGCGCAGCATCTTCGTGCATTTCCCGACCCGCAACGACCTGCTGGTCGCCGCGGTCGACCTGCAATCGCAGGATGTGGAGGCCGCCATCGCCGAGGTCGATCCGGCGTTGCCGCTGGACGCGCGCATCGAGGCGGTGGTTCGCCAGAGCGAGCGGATCTTCGCCCTGCAACGCGAACCGCGCCTGGTCGGCCTGCTCGAATCGCAGACCGTGCCCGCGGTGGATGAGCGAATGCGCTTGACCGACGGGCGAATTCGCGACGGGCTGGCGCGGGCCTTCGCACCCGAGCTGACCCGCGCCGCCGCGCGCGACGAGCAGCTGCTCGACTTGGTCGACGCCACCGCGGGCTGGGCTTATCGACATCACCTGATGGATCGCCGGGGCGCCACCGCGGCGGCGGCTTCGGCGGCGATCGGCCGGGCGCTGCGGGTGCTGCTCGGCGCCGCCTGAGCTCACCTGAAACAGTGACCCGGCCCCGGTCCTTGGCGGCCACGGACCGTTGCTGATTATTCGCCCAAGGGGCGGGTGTGATCCGGTGAGCGTGCTCATCGGCACGCATGACGTTCAGTCCTACCTGGCGTGCGCGTGAATGGAAAAGGGGCTCAGCCGTTTTCGGCTGAGCCCCCTTGATGTGTTGAGGCGATTCGCAAAAGTCAGCGCGGCGGAGGTGGTCCCGATCCCACACTGCCCGCACCGGGTGGCGGGGGCGGTGGCGGCGGTGGTGGCGGCGGGCCATGTTCGCCGGGCGGACCTTCGAACCCGGGTGGCGGGGGAGGCGGCGGTGGCGCAGGAGGTCCGCCCGCACCGGGTGGCGGCGGCGGCTCCGCGGCGACCGGGGCGGCGAGCGTGCCCAGCGGGATGAGCAGCAGTGCGGCGGCAACAGCCACTCCGGCGCTGCGCGAGGCGCGGAATCCATTCCGGGATCTGGATGAATCGGGCAAGTCGGTCGAACCTCCTACTCTCCGTGGATCGGAATCAGTAGTGCATGTCGAACGAATCGGCTCAGCGTAGACGAAGGCCGCGGACGGAACTCGCGGCCTTCGTACGCGTGTCTCGGGGAATTCCGAAACCCGTTACGGCGTGACGATATCGAACGCCGGATCCGGCTCATCAAACAGACTGACCAGTTTCGCAAAGCTGGCCGCATCGCCCTCGATCTCGATCTCGCCGGAGGCCAGCGCAGCCTGAAGATCCTCACCGGTGAGCAGCACCCCGATCAGCGTCGGCCGGGTCAGGGTGAAGGTCACATCGGCCGCGGGCTGCTGATCACCCGCGCGCCGATCCCAGTGCGTCAGCAGGCCATTGCGCAACTGCAAGCGCACCGTCCGGCCCTCATCGGTGAAAACCCAATCGCTGGTGGCCTTCTCGTGCCAGGCCTTGGGCCCGTTGAGCCGCAGCGACATGGCGTCGAACACCTGGTCCACGGTCAGCGCGGCCAGCAGCATCGGCGCGACCGCCTCGGTCGGCGTGCCGAAGTTGCCATTGCGCAATTCGTAAGCGCCACTGAGGAAGAAGTTGCGCCACGGCCCGTTCTCCGAGCCGAAGGCCAGCTGCTCGTAGGCGTCGGCCAGCAGGGTCTTCGCGGCCGCGTGGGTCTCGTCGGCGAACACCACGTAGTTGAGCACCTGCGCGACCCAGCGGTAGTCGCCCCGGTCGAAGTACGCGCGCGCCTTCTCCACCACCGCGTCCGCGCCGCCCATGAACTCCACATGGCGCGCGGCGCTCTCGACCGGCGGGTGCTCCCACAGGTGCGCCGGATTGCCGTCGAACCAACCCATATAGCGCTGGTAGATGGCCTTCACATTGTGGCTGACCGAACCGTAGTACCCGTGCGTGTGCCAGGCCGCGGCCAGGGCCGGCGGCAGCTCGATCATTTCGGCGATCTCACTGCCGACATAACCCTGGTTCAGATAGCGCAGCGTCTGATCGTTCAGGTAGCCGTACAGGTCACGCTGCAACTCCAGGTATTCGATCAGGTTCTCGGTGCCCCAGGTGGGCCAGTGGTGGGAGGCGAACACGACATCGCTCTCCCGGCCGAACAGGTTGATCGACTCGGTCAGGTACTTGGCCCACTCGTGCGGGTCACGCACCAGCGCACCACGCAGCGTGAGCAGATTGTGCAGGGTGTGGGTGGAGTTCTCGGCCATGCACAGCGCGCGGAAACCGGGGAAGTGGAAGTTCATCTCCGACGGCGCTTCGGTGCCCGGGGTGATCTGGTAGACGATGCGCACGCCGTCGATCGTCGACTCCTGCCCGGTCTCGGTGATATCGACGGTGGGGGCGATGAGCGAGATGGTGCCGGTCGAGGTGGTCTGGCCCAGCCCCGCGCCGACCTGGCCCTTGGGCCCCCGCGGCAGCGCCGCGCCGTACATGTAGGCGGCGCGCCGGGACATCGCGGTGCCGGCGTAGATGTTCTCCGCCACAGCGTGTTCCATGAACCCCGAGGGGGCGATCACCGGTACCCGGCCCGAGGTGGCGTCCTCCACACTGATGACGCCCAGCGCGCCACCGAAGTGGTCGACGTGCGAGTGGGTGTAGATCATGCCCTTGACCGGCTTGGTCCCGCGATGCGCGAAGTACAGGTCCATGCCGGCCTTCGCGGTCTCGACCGAGATCAGCGGATCGATGACGATCACACCGGTGTCGCCCTCGATGACGGTCATGTTCGACAGGTCCAGCCCGCGGATCTGGTAGATGCCCGGAATCACCTCGTACAGGCCCTGTTTCACCACCAAGCCGGACTGCCGCCACAGCGATGGATGCACCGAGTGCGGGCAACCGCCGTTCAGGAAGCCGTACGATTCGTCGTCCCACACCACTTTCCCGCCGGCGTCCTTGACGATTCCGGGTTCCAGCTTGGCGATGAAACCGCGGTCGGCGTCGGCCTGATCGACTTCGTCGGCGAAGGGCAGCTCCTGGGCGGCCCGCTCGTGCTGCTCGATGATGAACTTGCTCGGTTCGGTCACTGCGCTCACTCGACTGACCTCCTGTAGCTGCCGGAGTACTCGGCATCGGCGAAAAACGAACGTGCTCTTGCTATGTGACGATCGGGTCGAACAGGGCGATGAGGGCGGCGACCACCGTCACGACGCCCACGGCCGCGGCGGTCACCGCGATGACCTGGGCGCCGTGACCCCAATGCCCGTGTTGCAGCGAACGATTGCGGGTGAAGCTGACGATCGCGACGATCGTCAGCACCGCGGCCGCGCACAGCGGTGCGGCCGCGGCGTCGCGCCAGCCGCTGGTGACGGCGTGATTCACGAACAGCACCGCGGTGCCCATCGCCGCGACGGCGGTGCGCCGCCAGGCCAGGGCGGTGCGCTCGGCGGCGAGGGTGGGCGCGGTCACGTCCACACCGTCGCGATGGCCGCGAACACCGAGACCAGCGCGATACCGCCGGCCAGAATCGGCACCAGCACCGTATTGCCCAGCGGCTCACCGCGATTCATCCGCTCGGTGACGTCCTTCCAGTGCAGGTACGCGCCGATCGACAGCACCACCGCCAGCACGATGCAGCTGATCGACAGGGTGCGCCGGACACCGAGGTGATGGAAGGGCTGCACCAGCGTGTGCACCGCGACGCCGGCCGCGAGCAGCCCGAGGGCGGTGCGGATCCAGGCCAGGAAGGTGCGTTCGTTGGCGAGGGTGAATCGATAGTCGATGTGCTCGGGTTCGGAGTGCTCGCCGTCGCCCGCCTGGCTCATGCCAAGATCACCACCCTGTCCGGTTCCGCATGCGTTTTTCGGAGGAGAGCTATCGATCAGCAACTGCGATCCTCCCATGAATTGCCGCGGTCGGATCGGCAGGTTACGCCAATCGGACATAAGGAATGACTCATGTCCACATTCTCGGGATTCCCAATCCGGACAACCTCACCCGGATTGGGTGAATCCAGAGTTATCGATCTTGCGCGGGCGTACTCTCGCCCGTCATGGTCACGGCAGGATCGCGAATGGAAGAGCGCATCGCAGTTGCGGTGCCGGAACCGGACTACGAGTGGGGCGGGGTGTTCGTGGATCGGCTGGCTATCGCCCCGCCGGGCACCGGGCCCTGGCCCGACACCGGCAACCCGCCCGGCTTCGTGCACATTCGCTCGCTGGACTGGTCCGTACTGGCCGTCATGTGCGTACTGGTTTTCCTGCTGGGCATCGCGGCCATGGTGGTGGTCGGCAATGCCGACTTCAAGGACGAGCCCGCGCCACCGCCGAGCATCCCCACCGAATGCGAGCCGTTCTGCCCCGTGCGCTAGCCCGAATCAGGAGCGCGCGGTCCGAGTTCGGGTGCGGCCCTTCGCCGGAATCAGCAATTCGACCGTGGCGCGCAGCTGCTCGCGGGCGCGCTCGGCGCTCAATTCACCCGACAGCCAGCGCGCCGACAGCCCCTCGGTCAGTGCGGTGATCACGGTGGCCACCTGGTCCGCGTCCACCGCGTCCGGGACCTCGCCGGCGGCCTGCGCGCCGCGGATGGCCTCGGCCGTCTCCCGCGTCCACTGCTCGGAAGTGCGCGCGAGGGGTTCCCGCAACGGCTCCTCGTAGACCGCGCACGCTCGCAGCTCGTTCCAGGCCAGGGAGTTCTCCAGCACCGCCGGGGTGTCCTGGATCTCGGCGAGCACGTAGTCGATGAGCTGCTCGCGAGACGCGCCCGGTCCGCCGGCCGCCTGCCGGTAGGCGCGCGCCTCGTCATTGATATAGGTGAGCGCCGCGGCGAGCAGACCGTCGCGATCCTTGAAGTGGTAATAGAGGAGACCGGGGGAGACGCCCGCCACCTGCGCGATATCGCTGACCCGCAACCCGCGCACCCCGCGTTCGGCGATGGCGGTCGCGCTGGCCCGCAGGATGGATTCCCGGCGGCTGGTCACCCCTGGTACTCCCTTCCGGCCGCCGATTCGTCGACGGTCATGCTATCCCAGCGCCGGCTGCTGCTGGGTGATGCAGTGGATGCCGCCGCCGCGCGCGAAGATCTCCCGGGCGTCCACGGTCACCACCCGGCGGCCCGGATACGCCTCGGCCAGGATGGCGGCCGCGGTGGCGTCGGCGGGATCGCCGTAGCCGCAGGCGATTACGCCGTCGTTGACGACCAGATGGTTGATATAGCTGTAGTCCACCCAGCCCTCGTCGTCGCGCAGTATTCCGGGCGCGGGGACTTCGACTATCTCCCAGGGCTTTCCGTGCACATCGTGCGAGGCGCGCAGGGTGGCCAGTACCTCCGCGGTAACCAGCGCGTCCGGATGCGCGTCGTTCCGCTGCGCATGCACCAGCACCCGGCCGGGAGAGGGGACGGCCGCCACGATATCCACGTGCCCGCGGGTGCCGAAACGCGCACTGTCCCGGGTGAGTCCGCGCGGCAGCCAGATCACCTGCTCGGCCCCGATGGTGCGCGCCAACTCCGCCTCGACGGCCGCCTTGTCCGGGCCGGGATTGCGGCCCGGATCCAATTGCACGGTCTCGGTGACCAATACCGTGCCCTGGCCGTCGACCTGAATGCCGCCGCCCTCGTTCACCAGCGACGACGAGATCAGCTCGGCCCCCGCCAGCCCGGCGACGAAAGCGCCGATGTGCCGGTCGTTCTCCCACGCGGCCCACTCCTGCGCGCCCCAGCCGTTGAACACCCAATCCACCGCGCCCAGCCGCCCGTCCGCGCCGCGCACGAAGGTCGGCCCGATATCGCGCATCCAGGCGTCGTCGAGCCGGGCCTCCACGATCTCGATCGCGCTGGAGAGATAGCGCCGCGCCACATACCGGTCCGCGGGATCGACCACCATGGTCACCGGCTCGAAATCCAGCACCGCGTGCGCGACCGCCGACCACGCCACCCGGGCGTCGTGCGCGGAATCGGCGGTGTCGAAGGCCGATCCGCCCTGCGGTGGGAAGGCCATCCAGATGCGTTCCTGCCGAACCGTTTCCGCGGGCATCAACCAGGTCATCACGCCACCGAGCCGTACGGATGGGCGCGATCGACCGGCTCGGTGAGCCGGGCGTAGGTGTCGGGCCGGCGGGTGGTGTTGAACGGGAACAGGTCCAGCCAATCGCGGCGCTGCTCCAGATCCAGATCCGCGACCAGCACCGCGGCCGCGTCGCGCGGAGCCTGCACCAGGACGCGGCCGTAGGGATCGGAGATGAACGACGAACCGTAGAAGTTCACGCTGCCCTCGTCACCGAAGCGATTGGGCACGATCATGAAAGTGCCTGCGGTGATGCCGTTTCCGACGATCACGTGCTGCCACAGCGGCCGGGTGTCGAAGTCCGGGAAGGACGGTTCGGAGCCGATGGCGGTCGGATAGACCAGGATCTCCGCGCCGCCCAGCGAGTAGCCGCGCGAGACCTCCGGAAACCACTCGTCCCAGCAGGTCGGCAAACCGATTGCCGCACCGTCGATTTCGGCCGGCCGGTACACCGGGTAGGCGTGCTCGGCCGGGCCGGGGCGGAAGTAGGTGTCCTCGAAATAGCCGTCGGTGGCCGGGATGTGCAGTTTGCGGGTACGGCCGATCAGCTCCCCGCCGGGCGAGACCAGGATCGCGGAGTTGAATCCCAGCCCGTCCTCGGCCTCGGCGCGCTCGTAGAGCGAGGCGTGCACCAGCACCCCGTACTCCTCGGCGGCGTGCGCGGCGAAGGTGAAAGTCGGTCCGGTGAGCAGATCTTCGGCCCGCGCGCCCGGATTCGCGCCCGCCCGCACATCCGCCGGGTAGCGGGACAGGGTCAGTTCCGGCAGGAACACCGCCTTCGCGCCCTGTTCGGCGGCCAGCCGGATGCCGTTCTTCAGCTGCGCCCGCAGCGCCGCGGGATCGGCCAGCCAGCGGTGCTGGACCAGCCCCACCCGCAGCGGCTGCCGCCGCGGTGCCCGCACCCGGGCGAACGACACCGCCGGCGTGCGGGCGGTCTCGACGATGAAACCAGATTCGGTCATTGCGTACCTCCTGCGCCGATCGAACCAAAGACTGAAATTTCAGTCAAGAAAAACTGAAATCTCAGTCAGACCCGGTCGGGCCTAGCTGGGTGCGGCAGGCCTGCCACGCCGGCGCGGACAGCAGGTCACGGCAGCGATCGAAGAGCCGGAACAGGGCGGGGCCGTGGGCAGCCGCCAGCTCGGCATTGTGGGCCATGACATCGAGTTCGTTGGCCGCGGTGATCTCCATGAAGGCCCGCAGGTCCGCTTCGGCCGGCAGGTATTCGCGCCCGGTGAAGCGGTCCCGGAACCTGACCGGCGGGTGGTCGAGGCGCGGATACACGGCCCCGCGATCGCAGCCCGCGTATTGGTAGACCAATGCCTCGGCATGCTCGCCGATCAATTCCACCAGTGCCGTGCGATGCTCGAGATCCAGCAGTGATCGATCGAACCCGTCGGTGCCGTACATGGCGTGACAGAGTGCGGCATAACGGATTGCACGACTCGCACCCCACGCCGTCAGCATGTCCGCCACCCGGTTCAGATGCGCCAGCAGCGTCCCGCCGGGATGCGGAATCTCCGCCGCACCGTGCCCGCGCAGGAACCGTTCGATCCGATCCCGCTGCGTCAGTTCCGATATCAGCCGCGCCGTCCGCGGCACCGCGATGCCGTGCGCCGCGGCCGCCCGCACGACCGCCCCGCCGATGGCATCGAGCTCGGTGGGCAAACCGGCCTCCGCATCACGCTGCATCGAGGACTTCGCGGTGGCGGGGAAGGCATCGTAGCGCGCCAGTATCTGCTCGACTTCCGTTGCGGCCCCGTGTTTTCGAGCGACTTCGGTCGTCTCCGCCACCACGGCCGCCAGCTCATCCCGGCGCTCCGACCGGACGACGCCGATGGGACTGCGGTAGTGAGTGGTCAGCAATGCGAAGGGCGCGAGAAACGCGAGCTTGTTCCACAGTACGGACTGCTCTCCGGGTAGCACCCGGACCTCGAGTCCCGCCCCGGCGAGCACCTCGGCCGCCCCCGCCAGCCGCTCGGACGACCCGCTCAGATCGATTTCGGTGAACGGACTGCCGTGCTCGATGAAACCGGCTGCGGTACGCGCGGATTCGACCCGAACAACCGCCGGAACGACCTGCTCACGCCCGTACCGCCGGCGCAGCAGATCCAGATGTTCGACCCCGTTCAGCAGCGGCACCACCAGCGCGCCGGTCAGCCGCTCGGCGGGCAACCGCTCGAGCGCGGTCTCCAGAGCCGTGTGCTTGACGGTCACCAGGCACAACTCGACCGCCTCCCGCAGCCTGGTATCGGCCTCGACCTTCGCGGTGAACTCCCCGAACTGTTCACTTCGAACTCGAATCCCCTTGTCGCGCAACACCTCCACGGTCTCCGCACCGGCCAGGCAGATCACCCGATGCCCGGCGCGCGCCAGCAGTGCCGCCAGCAGCCCGCCCACCCCGCCCGGCCCGAGCACCGCCACCGTGCCGGTCCCGGAAACAGCTTCATACGAGGAAAATCCAATGCCGCGCACAGATAAGTCCTTTCGGAACAGTCAGGTCGACACCCGCCCCGATCCCTCCGCCCGGGGCCCGGACGCGGTAGAGAAAAGGGGACGGGTTGCCGCCATTGGGCCCGGCCCAATCATCCGCACCCCCCGCCGCCCCGGTCAATCCTCGTCTTCCCTTGCCAATCCCCAAGATCGCCCTTGCACCCCCCGCCCTCTACCGTGACACCCGTGCGCATGACCATCGACGACCTGCGAGTATTCACGGCGGTCTGTCAGGCAGGCAGCCTCAGCGCGGTAGCCCGCGACCTCTCCTGCACCCAATCCGCCGTCAGCCAACACGTGAAACGCCTCGAGAAAGCCACCGGCGTCCGCCTCCTGGACCGCCACCCCGACGGCGTCACCCCCACCCCCGAGGGCCTGGTCCTACTCGCCGCCGCCACCGACGGCATAACAGCCCTCGACCAAGCGATCCGCCGCCTCGGCGACTTCGCCCGCGGCGAAGCAGGCGCGGTCCGAATAACCACCGGCCCCACCACCATCCGCCACTTCATGTCCACCGCGATAACCGACTTCCGCCGCCACTACCCCCAGGCCACCCTCGACTTCCGAACCATCACCTCCACCCGAGACTGCTTCGCCGCCCTCATCGCCGGCACCGTAGACCTGGCCTGGGTAACCATCCACGGCCCCGTCCCCGGCATCGAACAACGCCCCGTCCTGGACCTACCCTGGGTCCTCGCCACCCGCGCCGACCACCCGATCGCCGCCCTACCCACCCTCACCCCGCCCGACCTCGCCGCCCTCCGCCACATCCGCCTACCGCAGAACTCCGCATCCCGCCAACACCTCGACACCGCCCTAACCCGCCTGGGCGTACACCTCCCCTCGGAAACCGGTGCCACAGACTGGAATACAGCAGTCCTACTCACCGAACTAGGCGTAGGCCACGCCGTAGTCCCCAACCTCCCCTACGAGGCCGCCGAAGCCTCCACCGCCCCCCTCCGCTTCCTACCCCTACCTTTCCTCCCACCCCTCCCGGTCGGCTGGGCGGTCCGCAGCTGGTCCACCCTCACGCCCCTCGCCCGCGCGTTCGCCGAACTCGTCGATCGCCGATCCCCGCTCCGGCAACCCCAATGACGTGGCGGCATCGAGCCCGGCTCAGATGCCGCCGAGGTCTCGAACTTTTTGCTCCGCTGCCCGGCGGAGTCCTTTGAACTTCGACTTTCGCGCAATGCTGTTCAGGTTCGGAAACTCCGGTGCGCTGTCGATTGCCGCGAGGACGTCGAGGGCGAGAGCTGCACGGGCGTGGCCGGATTCACCGGGCCAGGCCAGGATCAAGGGGACCAGGCGCGCGGCGGTGTCGTCATCGCCCAGCAACGCGAGGCTGTGCAACGCCCAAATATCCTTCCCTGGATGCCCCGCCAATTGCCAGGCATCGAATACAGCCCAGCCGAATTCGGCGAGGGACGAGGCATCAGTCGCATCGGCAACCAGGCGAATGCCGGTGGAGTCGTGATCGCGTCCGCTCATAATGAGCATGGTCAACAGATGCTGGGTCGCCGATTGCGGTAACGCGGCATCGTTGCCGCGCATTCGGATCTGTGGAAGCAACGCGGGGGAGAGCCAGTAGGGCGGCTTGGGGACGCGAGCACGAGACAACTGCCAGGGCGGCGTGACGAGGATGGCGGGCAGGTCATTCGTGTCCGCCTCCGGCAGTTTCGCTTCTGTTTCGAGTAGCGAACGCGCATCCGGATGAACATGCGTTTCGATCAGATCGGGATGCGCCAGCGCATGCAGCCGGAACAGTTGTACTACTGCCGGATTCGCGTGCTCGGCGGCATGAGCGGATAGCAGTCGCATTGCCCGGCGTGGATAGCGCGCGGTCGCCTTGGTGAGCGCTGCCGCTGCCGGTTTCCAGTGTGTCCTGCCGAGCAGTGCCAGATATGCCTCGTCGGTGGGGAAATGGACCAGCAGCGGCGCGGTTTCTCGTATCGCACGGGCATGCCAGTCTCCCAGCGCCAGAAAATCGCGCACGACGATCGGGGTGGCGGCGACACCGACCAGGGTCAACAGACTGAATCGCGCCTCGTCGCCGAGATAGGACCACCGGGTATCGAGCGCTAATCGATGCGCGAACTGCTCGGGCGTCGTCATCGCGGTAGTCAGCAGCGCCACGGCTTGCGACCGGTACTTCTCCTCGGGGATGGACAGATCGGCGTCGACCCAATCCTGTCGCTCGGGCAGCAGATACGACGTCGCGATCCGCAGCCGAAATCCGGATTCGCTCCGCATCCCGGTAAACCGTTGCACCACAGCCCGGTACTCGGACTCCGGAGCCGTCAGCAGCCGGCTGCGAACCTGGCTTGCCAGCCCCCAGAACCTCCCGTAGGCGTTATCGTGTTCGACCTTGTGCCGCAGGGGATACAACTGTCGTCCGGCGGCCGGCACATACTTCGTGTCGTCCTCGAGGTCGTAACACAGCAGCGCCGCCTCGGCCGCGAACAGATAACCGTGTTCGAAAGCCCAACTGTCCACGAACAGGTCGCGGGCACTCTCATCCAAATGTGCGGAGTGCCGCACCATGGACCCACAATGGCAGGTGTCGTAATCCCGCGCCACCAATACCCATACCGCGGCCGCCCCCATCGGGGAGTCGCAAGAGTGCGGAGCATCGAGAAAAGCCAGGCCCGCAGCCGCGAGCTCCGTCTCCCCCTGCTCACTCGTCATAGTCAAAGACCGCACGATCTGCGGCCGATAACGCTCCAGAAATTCCCGCAACCGCGCAGTGACGTCGGCTTCCAAACCCCTTGTGCGTGAATCGTTCATCCCACGAAACGGTTCGGCCTTGACCCACCACCCATCCGGAACCACCCACCGGTCTTCATCGTCGTACAGCACCACGCCCAGCCTCTCCACAAGCTCCCCACCCGAACCGGATGATGGTGACGATCTTGCCCGCCGCCACCGACAGCCGGCACCTTCGCTCCTGGGGGACGACGGGTTCCCGCCCCTCGGCCTAGCGGTTGGGGCCTATTCCTCGACCGTTGATGTCGACGAGCCCGGTTGACCAGCGGGCGTAAGTGACTTCCGGGTTCACAGTGATCACGTCGACCTGTCGGACGAGGTCACGGAGGATGGTGTCGTCGTCGAAGTGGTTCGGACCGGGGGTAATGACGGCCTCGGCTTGCAATCGGGTCACTTGCGTTTTCACCCTCGCCAGCGGGGGTCGCGGTGTTCTGGGGTCGTAGACGATGACGCCGCAGAAGTCGTAGCCGAGCTTCTTTGCGATAGAACGTATTTGGTGTTCATCCCTGAGTTGACTTACTCCGGACACGTCGGTTCGCAGATATCCGAGGGCCGCTGGTCGGTGCCGCATCGTTTGCCCCTTGCAATTTTGCTGGTGCCGTAACGCACACAGCAGCGAAGTTTGCGCCGCACTCCCGGCGGCACCTTGTTCGACACGTACACCGAAAGTTTCAACGCGGTCTGGGCTACCGCCCGGCCAGTGGAAGGGTGAACTCTATGGTCCGCACCGAGTACTACCACGACCCCAACGCCCCCACCCCGAACAATATGGTCGTGGCCGCCTCGGCGGTGGTGTGCGACGACGACGGCCGCATCCTATTGCAACGCCGCACCGACAACGGCTTGTGGGCGTTGCCCGGCGGCGGGATGGAGATGACCGAAAGCCTGCCTGGCTGCGCGGTCCGCGAGGTCAAAGAAGAAACCGGCCTCGACATCGAAATAACGGGTTTGGTCGGCACTTACACCGACCCTCGTAACATCATCGTCTACAGCGACGGCGAAGTACGGCGACAGTTCAACGTGTGCTTCGTGGCCCGCGTGATCGGCGGCACGCTGGCGATCTCCGGCGAGTCGACCGAACTCCGGTTCGTCGATCCCGCCGACCTCGGCGCCATCGACATGCATCACACCCAACGGCTACGGCTCACCCACTATCTCGAGCGACGGCCCGCGCCCTACCTCGGGTGACCGGCAGCGACTATGGTCGAGATTTGCCGGTCACCAAGGCGCGCACGGATTCCAGCTCCGCACTGGTCCCACCGCGCCCACTGCGGAGCAACCAGGAGATCGGGTGTCAGGGTAGTGCGATGTATTTGGTTTCGAGGTATTCCTCGATGCCTTCGGTGCCGGCTTCACGGCCGAGGCCGGACTCCTTGACTCCGCCGAAGGGTGCGGCGACGTCGGAGATGATGCCGCGGTTCACGCCTACCATTCCGGATTCGAGGGCTTCGGCTACGCGTAGGGCGCGGTCGAGGTCGCGGGTGTAGATGTATGCGGCCAAACCGAATTCGGTGTTGTTGGCGGCGGCGATGCCTGCGGCTTCGCCGTCGAAACCGGTGATGGCGGCGACGGGGCCGAAGACCTCTTCGCGCAGGATGCGGGCGCCGGCGGGGACGTCGGTGAGCACGGTGGGTTCGTAGAACCAGCCGGGGCCGGGGACTTCGGCGCCGCCGGTGGTGATCTTCGCGCCCTTGGCGACGGCGTCGGCGACCAAATCGGCAACGGAGGCACGCTGTTTCGCGGTGATGAGCGGGCCGACCTGAACGCCGTCGAGGTGACCGGGACCGATCTTCAGTGATTGCATCCGTGCGGTGAGCCGCGCCGTGAACTCCTCGCGCACCGCGTTGTCCACGTGGAAACGGTTGGCGGCGGTGCAGGCTTCACCGATATTGCGCATCTTGGCGGCCATGGCCCCGTCGATCGCCGCGTCCAGGTCGGCGTCGTCGAACACCACGAAGGGGGCATTGCCGCCGAGCTCCATGGAGGTGCGCAACACCTTCGAAGCCGATTGCGCGAGCAGGATTTTGCCGACGCCGGTGGAGCCGGTGAAGGTGACCTTACGCAGCCGATCGTCCTCGAACATGGGATCGGTGAGCTGCGCCGCCCGCGAGGTCGGCAGGATGGACAGCACGCCCGCCGGCAGTCCGGCATCGGCGAACACCTGCCCGAGCAGCAGCATGGTCAGCGGGGTCTCGGCGGCGGGCTTCACCACCATGGTGCAACCGGCCGCGAACGCGGGCGCGATTTTGCGGGTGCCCATGGCGAGCGGGAAATTCCACGGCGTGATGGCCAGCGCCGGACCGACGGGCTGCTTGGTGACCAGGATCCGTCCGGCGCCGCTGGGGGAGTGGGTGTAGCGGCCGTTGATCCGCACCGCTTCCTCGCTGAACCAGCGCAGGAATTCGCCACCGTAGGTGACCTCACCTTGGGCTTCGGTGAGCGGTTTGCCCATCTCCAGGGTCATCAGCAACGCGAAGTCGTCACGCCGCGCCATCACCGATTCCCAGGCGCGGCGCAGGATTTCGGCTCGCTCTCGGGCGGGAGTCGCCGCCCAGCTCGCCTGCGCGGCGACGGCGGCGTCGAGGGCCAGCCGCCCGTCCGCGGCGGTGGCGTCGGCCACCTCGGTCAGCACTTCGCCGGTGGCGGGATCATGCACCGCGAAGGTGCCGCCGCCGACGGCGGGTCGTTGTTCGCCGCCGATCCACAGGCCGGTGGGCACGGTGGCAAGCAGGTCGGCCACGTCACGCATTTGTCTATCGCTCCTTGATATTCGAGGGTCTCGGTTGCTCGGTCAGGCGAGTGCGCGCACCACGTCGGCGAGCACGCCCACGCCGTCGGCGAGCAGTTCGTCACCGATCACCAGCGGCGGCAGCAATCGGATCACATTGCCGTAGGTGCCGCAGGTCAGCAGCACCACGCCACGCGAAAGCGCTTCCGCCGCAATGGCCTTGGTCAGCACCGGATCGGGCACGGTACCGCCCGGTCGCACGATCTCGATGGCGAGCATGGCGCCGCGCCCGCGCACGTCACCGATCACGCCGGTCTCGGCGGCCAGCTCACGCAGCGCCGGCACCACGGCGGCTTCGATGGCCCGCGCCCGCGCCGGAAGATCGAGCTCCTTCATGACCTCGATGGCGGCCAGCGCCGCGGCGCAGGCGACCGGATTACCGCCGTAGGTGCCGCCCAGCCCACCGGCGTGCACCGCGTCCAGCAGCTCGGCCCGGCCGGTGATCGCCGCCAGCGGCATCCCGCCCGCGATCCCCTTGGCCATGGTGATGATGTCCGGCACCACGCCTTCGTGCTCGCTGGCGAACCACGCCCCGGTGCGCGCGAACCCGCTCTGCACCTCGTCGGCGATGAACACCACGCCGTGCTCCCGCGCCCAGGCGGCGAGCGCGGGCAGGAATCCCGGTGCGGGCACGATGAATCCGCCCTCACCCTGAATGGGCTCGATAATGATCGCGGCGACACTCTCCGCCCCGATCTGCGTCTCGATCTGCGAAATCGCCTGCTGCGCGGCCTGTTCCCCGCTCTGCCCGGCCTTGTCCCGGTACGGGTAGGACATCGGCATCCGGTAGATCTCCGGCGCGAACGGCCCGAAATGCGTCTTGTACGGCATGGATTTCGCGGTCAGCGCCATGGTGAGGTTGGTGCGGCCGTGATACGCGTGATCGAAGGCGACGACCGCGCTCCGGCCGGTCGCCAGCCGCGCCACTTTGACCGCGTTCTCGACGGCTTCGGCGCCGGAATTGAACAGCACCGACCGCTTGTCGTGATCGCCGGGCGTCAAAGCCGCCAGCTCCTCGGCCACCCGCACATAGCTCTCGTACGGGGTCACCATGAAGCAGGTGTGGGTGAAACGCGCGGCCTGCTCGGCCACCGCCGCCGCGACCGCCGGATGCGAGGCCCCCACATTGGTGACCGCGATCCCGGAACCCAGGTCGATCAGCGAGTTCCCGTCCACGTCCACGATGACGCCGCCGTCGGCATCGGCCGCGTACACCGGTACCGCGGACCCGACTCCGGCGGCGACCGCGGCCTTGCGCCGGGCGGTCAAGGCCGCCGAATGCGGTCCGGGCAGCTCGGTGACGACCCGGCGCTGCTGCGGTAGCCGGTAGGTGAGGGCGGTCATCGGAGGTTGCTCCCTGTCTTGTCGATGGATGGAACGGCTTGCAGATCGCTCGCGACGAGCGGAAGTGTGTTGCGGCGGAAGAACTCCGGATTGCGCCAGCGCGCCACGGCCATCAGCGCCACACCCAGCAGCAGAATCCCGAAGCCCATATAGAAGACGAGCCCGATGCCGCCGATGGCCGCGCCGCTGCCGTTCCCCGGATCCATGCTCTCGCGCACCGACACCAAGAACACCGCCAGCAGCATGATTCCGCCGAGCATCGGGAACATGCCCTTGAACACGAAATCCCGTGCGCTGCCCAGTAATTCGCGCCGGAAATACCAGGTGCAGGCGAAAGCGGTGATGCCGTAGTACCAGCAGATCATGATGCCCAGCGCCGCCACCGTATCCAGCAGCACGCGTTCGGACAGCAGCGACACCACGGTGTAGAACGCGCCGGTGACCACGCCCGCCGCGACGGTGGAGAAGGTCGGCACCAGGAAGCGCGGATTCACCTCGGCGAATTTCTTCGGGAAGGCCCCGTAGACGCCCATGGCGAGCATGGTGCGCGCGGCCGGCAGGAAGGTGGTCTGGAGGCTGGCGGCCGAGGAGGCCAGGATGGCGAGCAGCAGCAGCGGTCCGGCCCAGCCCAGCACCGGATCGGCGAGCGCGCCGAAGACATTGTCGGCGTTGGCTTCGTTGCCCAGCCCGGTCCCGCTGTCGCCGACGCCGGCGTACATCATGACGGCCACGGTGACCAGCAGGTAGGTGACCAGGATGGAGAGCACGCACAGCAGTCCGGCCCGTCCGGGCACCCGCTTGGGATCCTTGGACTCCTCGCCCAGCGTCAGGCAGGTATCCCAGCCCCAGAAGGCGAAGATGGAACCGGTCACGCCGATCATGAAGGCGCTCAGGGTGATTCCGGTGAAGGGGTCGAACCAGTCCGGATCGAAGTGCAGTTGCGCGGGTGCGTCGCCGCTGCCCACATGCACCAGGGCGGTGACCGCGAACGCCACCAGCACGATCATCTGGAACCCGACCAGCACGTACTGCACGCGCTCGCTGGTGGTGATGCCGCGCCCCGCCACCACCGTGGCGATGGCGACGAAAAGCAGTGTGGTGCCGATGTTCACGAGCTTGTCGTCCGCCAGCTCGGCCAGCCACGCGCTGCCGAAGATCCGCCCGAGGAAGAGGTAGAAGAACTCCACCGCGATGGCCGCCAGATTGGAGAGCACGATAATGGTCGCCATCACCATGCCCCACCCGCACATCCAGCCCACGGCGGGCCCGAATGCCTTGGTGGACCAGGTGAACGAGGCCCCGCAATCGGGCATGCGCGCGTTCAATTCGCGATACGCGTAGGCGGTCAGGAACATCGGCACGAATCCGGCGATGATGACGGCGGGCATCTTCAACCCGACCGCGGCCACGATCAAGCCGATGCTAGCGGTCAGCGTATATCCGGGTGCGACCGTCGAAATCCCCAGCACCGCACCGGAAAAGGTGCCGATCTTGCCCGCCGCCAGCCCTTTGTCGACGGGTTCGATCTCTACTCTGGGGGGTTCACTGGTGACGCTCATTCGTTTCCTCCTTGGGAACCACGACCATCGGCACCTGGAGGACTCTGAGCATCTTCGCTGCGGTGGAACCGAGGAACAGTCTTCGAGGTTGGGCGAGCCGGCTGGAGCCGACCATGATCAGATCGCCGTCGTGCCAATCCAGGCGGTTGACGGCGGCTTCGACGGATGAGCCGTCGGCGGTCATCGCGGTGACCGGGAATCCCTCGGGGAGAGCGGCTTTCGCCTCTTCCAGGGTGAGTTCGGCGTGCGCGAGGGCCCGCTCGCGCACCGATTCGGGGGTGTCGTCGCGGCGCCGGGGCGCGTGCGCGTCCAGGGCGATCAGCGAGACCAGGCGCAGGGGCGTTCCGGCGGCGGCACTGGCGCGCACCGCCAGCTCGAAGAGCAGATCCGCGCCCGGCCGGTCGCCGATGGCGCAGGTCACCTCGCGCACGGCGGTGACGGGGGAGTTGCGGGTGCCGCGCGGCGCGAGCGCCACCGGCACCGGGGCCGAATGCAGCAGTTCGCTCGCCACCGATCCGATGGCGTGCCGCCCGATCAGCCCGTCCCCGGCCGCCCCGACCACGATGGCCAGGGCATCCAGGCGAGCCACTTCGTCGATCAAGCCCGCGGCGAAGGATTCGTGAAAGCTGATGTGCCCCTCGGCTTTCACATCGCCGGGCAGCGCGGCGACCGCGTCGGCCAGCCATTGCCGGGCCCGCACGGTGAGCATGTCGTCGTAGCCGTCATTGGGCACCAGCCCCGGAACCAGGCGGTCCGGGGTGAGCACCATGCAAATGTCCAGCTGGGCGTCCAGGGTCCGGGCCAGCCGGACCCCGAGGGCCAGACCGTCCTCCCCGCTCGGTGTCGCCAGATACCCGACTATCAGTCTCCGCATGCTCATCCGCCTAGCCGTGCGCGCTCATGACGTGCTTGACGCGGGTGTACTCCTCCACGCTGTAGACCGAGAGGTCCTTGCCGTAGCCGGAGTACTTGAACCCGCCGTGCGGCATCTCGGCGACCAGCGGGATGTGGCAGTTGACCCAGACCGCACCGAAATCCAGTGCGCGGCTGAAACGTTCGACGGTGGCGTGGTCCTTGGTCCACACGCTGGCGGCCAGCGCGTAGCGCACGCCGTTGGCCATTGCGATGGCCTCGTCGGCATCGGTGAAGGATTGCACGGTCAGCACCGGGCCGAAGGTCTCCTCCTGCACGATGGGATCGTCCTGGCGCACACCGGTGACGATGGTCGGCTCCACGTAGAAACCCGTTTCGCCCCAGCGGTTTCCACCGGTGACCACCTTGGCGTGCGCGGGCAGCGCGGCGAGTTTGCCCATGACGGCGGCGAAGTGGTTGACGTTGTTGAGCGGGCCGTAGAAGGCGTCCGCGTCGTCGGGCCGCCCCGGTTTCAGGGTTCGCGCGGCCTCGGTGAGCGCCGCGACCAGGTCATCGTGGATGGACTCGTGCACCAGCACCCGGGTCGCGGCCGTACAGTCCTGCCCGGCATTGAAGAACGCCGCCTGCGCGATGCCCAGCGCGGACTTCTCGATATCCACGTCGCCGAAGACGACAACCGGTGCCTTGCCGCCCAATTCGAGATGGGCGCGCTTGAGCTGATGCGCGGCGGACTCGGCGACCGCCAGCCCCGCCCGCACCGAACCGGTGATCGACACCAGGCCGGGGGTGGGGTGCGCGACCAGTTCCGCGCCGGTGCTCGCATCGCCCAGCACCACATTGAGCACGCCGTCGGGCAGGATGCCCTTGCTCAGCCGCGCCAGCACCAGGGTCGATTCCGGGGTGGTGTCGCTGGGCTTGAGCACGATGGTGTTGCCCGCGGCCAGGGCCGGGCCGATCTTCCATACCGCCATCATGAACGGGTAGTTCCACGGAGTCACCTGTGCCACAACGCCGATCGGCTCGCGGCGCACGTACGAGGTGAACCCCTCCATGTACTCGCCGGCCGCGCGGCCCTCCAGCAGCCGGGCCGCGCCCGCGAAGAAGCGGAGCTGATCCGCGCCGACCGTGATCTCCTCGGCGGCGATCATCGCCTTCAGCTGACCGGTATTGCGGGACTGCGCCTCCACCAGTTCATCGCTGTGCGCCTCGATGGCATCGGCCAGCTTCAGCAGCGCGGCGGCCCGTACGCCCGGGGTGGTCCGGCCCCAGCTTTCGAAGGCGCGTTCGGCGGCCGCCATGGCGGTATCGACATCGGCGCGATTGGAGATCGGGGCGCGGCCGACGACGGATTCGTCGACCGGGCTCACCAGGTCCAGGGTGCGCGTGGCGGCGGATGCCACGAATTCGCCATTGATGTAGTTCTCGAGCACAGGACTCGTCTTCGACGTCACCTGGGTTCACCGTCCATCCGTGTGTGCGGGGTGCGGGATCAGTGTGCGCTGTGACACAGTGCGGGTGCCCGTGCCGAGTTGTCGATCCGATCGGAACAATTTCGACATTCTGTACACTCCGGTTCGATGCCTGTTTCCATTGGCTGGGTATTGGCCCAACCCGAGTTGGCGGTTCGCCTGCGCGGCGGCGCGACGGGCGTGGATCGCGAAATCGACCTGGTCGTCACCACCGAACTGGAGCGTCCGTACCCGTGGCTGTCCGGCGGGGAACTCGTCCTCACCACCGGTATGCGATTGCCCGCCGATACGCCGGGGCGCACCGCGTATCTGCGCGGGCTGGCCGAATGCGGGGTGGCCGCACTCGGTTTCGGTATCGGGCTCACGCATCCGCGGATCCCGGCCGACCTGATAACCGCCGCCGACGAGATCGGCCTGCCCCTCATCGAAGTGCCGCTCGCGACCGCCTTCGCGGCCATCGTCAAACGCGTCAGCGTGCGCAGCGCCGAACTCCGATACGATGCCGTGCTGCGCGCCTCCCGCGCCCAGCCGCGCATGACCCGGGCGCTCATCAAATCCGGAGCCGAGGCGATCGTCCGGGAACTGGCCGCCTCGCTGCCCGCGACCGTGGTGGTCCTGGACCCCGCGGGACTGGTGATCGATTGCGTCCCAGCCGAATTGGATGCCACCCTGCTGGGGCGCATCCGGGGTGCGGTGGCCGGCGGCACCGCCAGCGGCGTCCGCACCGAAACCTCCGGCACCTCCATCACCCATCAGCGCATCGCGGTCGGCCGCCATCACCACGGCGATCTCGTCGTGGTGACCGACGCCCCGCTCGGCCACGTCGATCAAATCCTGCTCGGCCACGCGAATTCGCTGCTGGCCCTGGACTTCGAGAAACCGGCCCGCCTGCGCGCCACCCAGCACCAGCTCAATTCGCACGCCCTCGGCCTGCTGCTCGGCGCGGAGGTCGACCCCGAACCCGCCTGGGCGCAACTGGCGGAAGCCGCCGATGCCGAGGGCCGAATCCGGGTGTTGCTCGCGGACGGCGACAGTGCAGAGGCCGTGGCGGCGGTGCGAACCGCGCTCGCCGACGGGCTGCTCGCCGCGGGACACCCCCTGTACCTGCACGCCACCCGACGGCAGGTGCTGGCTGTGCTGCCCGCCGATTCCGCATTCCCGCGGGAATTCACCGGCGGTGCCGAGCCCGGCGTCGACACGGCCGAGCCGCCGTCGCCGGGCCGGCCGATCGCCGGTATACCCGTCGGCCTGCGCAGGCAGCTGCGCTTCGGAGTGAGCGCGCCGCACGCGGTGCGCGAGTTGACCGACGCGGCCGCGGCCGCCCGGCTCGCGGCGTCGGCGGCCGAAAGAGGCGGCGTGGCAATGGAATTCAGCGCCTTCACCGGTAGCTCCCTACTCGCCTTCGACGCCACCCGCGAAGTGCTCGACGCGATGGCTCGCACCGCGCTGGCCCCACTGGTGGAACACGATCGCCTGCACGGCACCGGCCTGCTGCCCGCGCTGCGCGCCTTCCTGGAGGCCAACGGCCAGTGGGAGTCCGCGGCCGCCGTGACCGGCGTGCACCGCCACACGCTGCGCAAGCGCATCACCCAGGCGGGTGAGCTGCTGAACTGCGATCTCGACAACGCCCGCATTCGCGCCGAACTCCTGCTCGCCCTGCTGACTCGTGGCTGAACACAGGCACTCATCGTCGATAGCTACGAAATCCGAAGCTTGTAATCCAGATTTAATGCCGTTTCGGTTGCGAGATGAAGAATTTACAACTGAATCGGTTGCGAGCCGACCGGTGGCTGTGGGATAAAAGTTCACATGACCGCCACCATCGAGCCCCACACCCCGGCCGCACCGCAGGCGTCCCGCGTCATCCGCGACAACCTGTGGATGCACTTCACCCAGCAGCACGCGCGGTCCGGCGAGGACACCCCGGTGATCGTGCGCGGTGAGGGTGCGTACATCTTCGACGACAAGGGCAACCGCTACCTGGACGGCCTCGCGGGCCTGTTCGCCGTGCAGGTCGGCCACGGCCGCGAGGAGCTGGCCGAGGCCGCCGCCCGCCAGACCCGCGAACTCGCCTACTTCCCGCTCTGGGGTTACGCGCATCCGATGGCCATCGATCTGGCGGAGCGGCTGGCGAATCAGGCTCCCGGCGATATCAACCGGGTGTTCTTCACCGTCTCCGGCGGCGAATCCGTCGAGACCGCTTGGAAACTCATCCGCCAGTACTTCAAGCTCACCGGCAAGCCCACCAAGCACAAGGTGATCAGCCGCTCCATGGCCTATCACGGCACCTCGATGGGCGCGCTCTCGATCACCGGAATCCCCGGGGCGAAGGCCGATTTCGAGCCGCTGGTACCCAGCACCCTGCGCGTGCCGAACACCAACTTCTATCGCGCCACCGAGCACGCCGACGACTACGAGGCGTACGGTCTCTGGGCCGCCGACCGCATCGAAGAAATGATCATGTTCGAGGGGCCGGAGACCGTCGCGGCCGTCTTCCTGGAGCCGGTGCAGAACACCGGCGGCTGTTTCGTCCCGCCGCCCGGCTATTTCCAGCGCGTGCGCGAGATCTGCGATCGCCATGACGTGCTGCTGGTCTCGGACGAGGTGATCTGCGCGTTCGGCCGGCTCGGATTCGATTTCGGCGCGAAGAAGTTCGGCTACCAGCCCGACATCATCACCACCGCGAAGGGTTTGACCTCCGGTTACGCGCCCCTGGGCGCGGTCCTGGTCAGCGACCGCATCGCCGAACCGTTCCAGCACGGCGCGACGTTCATGCACGGCTCGACCTACGGCGGGCATCCGGTCGCGTGCGCCGTCGCCATGGCCAACCTGGATCTCATGGAACGCGACGACATCTACGGTCACGTGCTGCGCAACGAGGGCGCGTTCCGCTCCACCCTGGAAAAGCTCTACGACCTGCCGATCGTCGGCGAGGTCCGCGGCGACGGGTTCTTCTGGGCGGTGGAACTGGTCAAGGACCGCGCCACCAAGGAGAAGTTCACCGACGCGGACGCCACCCGCATCCTCAAAGGCCATGTCTCCAAGGCGCTCTTCGAAGCCGGCCTGCACTGCCGCGCCGACGATCGCGCCGAACCGGTGATCCAGCTGGCCCCGCCGCTGATCTGCGAACAGCAGCAGTTCGACGAGATGGAGCAGGCGCTGCGCCATGCCCTGACCGGGGCGTGGCAGCTCATCTGATTTCGTTGTCGGAGCCCCCGGCTACTGTTGGTCGTCATGCGAGGAGCATCGAAGCCGCGGCAGCTGGGGGATTTGCCGTTCGCGCGCCATCTGGAACCGGCCGGGTCGATCGGCATCGAAGGCGAGTACGACTGCGCTCACTTCGAAGGCTTGACCCTGGACGGAATCGATGCCACCGGAACGCATTTCACCGAATGCGCGCTATCGGGGCTGACGGTCACCGGCGGCGCGTTCCGGCACGCCCGCTTCAATGACGCCTGGATCCACGGCACCCAGTGGACCGGCGTCGACTGCTCCGACAGCTCCTGGCTCGACACCGAACTGGTGGACGATGCCTTCTCCGGCGTCGAGCTGTTCGGCGCGAACCTGCGCCGAGTCCGCTTCCACCACTGCAAATTCGATTCGGTCAACCTGCGCGGCGCGGTACTGAACGAGGTGTCGTTCGTCGATTGCGTACTGCGCCATGTCGATATCAGCGAGGCCAAACTGACCGCGGTCAGCTTCCCCGGCACCCAGATCGAGGCCCTCTCGCTACGCAAAGCGCAACTGAAGAAGGTCGACTTCCGCACGGCCCGCACCCTCGGCGTCTTCGACGGCATCGAATCCCTGGCCGGGGCGACCGTCACCCAGACGCAGCTGCTCGAACTGGCCCCGGTGTTCGCCCACACCTTCGGTATCGAGGTTCGCTAGATCTCGATGCCGTGCTGAAGCGCGGCCACCGTGCCGTCCAGGGTTTCGTAGAGCGCGGTCAGGGAGTGGTCCCCGCCGCGCACCCAGGCGTCCAATCCGACCCCGAAGGCCGCGAAACAGGTTGCGGCGGTGAGGGTCGGGCGGATGTCGTCGGCGGGCAGTCCCGCCCGGCGTGCGAAGTTCCGGGCCAGCGCGGCCTGACGGCCCACCGAACCGGTGAAGTTCTCGCGGCGGATCTCCGGGTGGGAGAGCAGCAGCTCGCGGGCACGGCGCGCGGTGTCGGCCTGGGCGGTCCGTTCCGCGGCGCGCTCCGGATCGAGGATGAACTCGCGCAGCGCGGCGCGCACCGCCGGAAACACCGGCTCCTCGGGCGGGCGGCTGTCCATCGCGGCGAGCAGAGCCGCCATGACGTCGGCTTCGTGGGCGAAGACGACCGCGGTCTTGGACGGGAAATGCCGGTGGAAGGTGCGCCGGGAGACCTGGGCCGCGTCCGCGATCTCCTGCACGGTGGTCTGCTCGAAGCCGCGGCTTTCGAAGAGCCGGAGCGCGGCATCGATCAATTCCCTTCGCACCCTGGCCTTTTCGCGCTCCCGCAATCCGCTCGGCTCGGTCATCGCGCCCCTTTGTAGCTCAACTCGCACCCCTTGCTGTCACAAAGTGACACTTCAGAGGATAGTCTGGCCGAAGTGTCTCAATGTGACACCACGTAACCGGAGCTCGAGAGAAAGGCGTCTCGATGACGCGACGTACTGTGATCACCCTCTGCTCGGCCGCCGTACTGGTTGCGGCCCCGCTGGCCGCCGGACCCCTGACCGCGGCCGCCTTCGCCGAGCCCACCGCGCCTTCCGGCGCCGCCCCCGGCACGGTGACCAGCGACGAAGCGCTATCGCCGCACCTATGGATCGAGGGCACGGGTTCCGCGCGCCGCCTCACCTATTGGACTCGCGACTCCTCGGATCAGCCCGCGCTCGCCACGGGTGCGGTGTTCACTCCGGCCGGCACGCCGCCGCCCGGTGGCTGGCCGGTCGTCTCGTGGGAGCACGGCACGGTCGGCATCGGCGACGATTGCGCACCGTCCACCACGGGGCGTTCGCAGCGGGATATGAACTACCTGGCCACCTGGATGAAGCAGGGTTACGCGGTGGTGGCCACCGATTACATCGGCCTCGGAACGCCCGGCGTGCACGCCTATCTCGACGGCCGCGCGGAAGCGCACGCCGCCATCGACATGGTGCGCGCGGCGCGGTCGGTGGAGGATTCGCTCGCCACCAAGTGGGTGGCCATCGGGCAGTCGCAGGGCGGCGGCGCGGCGGTGTTCACCGCGTCCCTCGCGACCGGTTACGCCCCGGAACTCGATTATCGCGGTGCGGTCGCCACCGGACCGGCCTCGAATATCGTCGATGCCGCCATGCTGGTCGGCCCGGATACGCTGCCCGTCAAGTCTTCTCACTTGACCGCGTACGCGACCTATGTCGTGAACGGATTGCACGCCGCCCGCCCGGATTTCGATATGGACAGCTACCTGACCCCGCTCGGCAAGCAACTCGCCACCCAGGCGCAGACGCTCTGCTTCACCCCGCTGGCCGAGGCTGCCGCGGGCGTTTCGCTGAATCAGCTGTTCTCCCGGCCGCTTTCGGAGGGCGATTTCGCCGCGATCGCCCACCCGGTGATGGATGTGCCGATGACCGGTTACGACCGCCCGCTGTTCATCGGGCAGGGCACCGACGACACCGATGTGCCGGCGCCGTTGACCGCCAAGCTGGTGGTGGACCTGAACGCGCACGGCGTGCACCCGGAGGTACACGTCTATCCGGGCAAGGACCACAGCGCCACCGTGGCGGCCTCACTCCCGGACAGCGTGCCGTTCGTCGCCCGGCTCTTCGCCTGAGAACTAGCCCGCGAGCAGCACCGCGCCCAGCGTGATCGCGCCGGGCAGCGCCTGGACCAGCAGAATGCGGCGGCTGGCGGTGGCCGCGCCGTAGAGGCCCGCGACCACGACGCAGGCGCTGAAGAAGATCTGAGCGGCATGGCCGACCGGATCGGATGCGATCAAACCCCAGATCAGGCCCGCGGCCAGAAAACCGTTGTAGAGGCCCTGATTCGCGGCCAGCGCCTTGGTCTGCTCGGCGAATTCCGGGGTGGTGCCGAAGGCGGCACGGCCGCGCGGCGTGGTCCACAGGAACATCTCCAGGACCAGGATGTAGATGTGCAGGGCGGCAAGTAGGCCGACCAGTATTTCCGCGATCGCGCGCATCGAAGAGCCGCCTCTCGAGAGTCCGGTGCAGACGAAATTCGCCTGCCAGGATTCCCGATCGGCGGCCCGGTGTCCGGCAGGCGCGCCCTGACGCGCGCCTGCCGGAGTCTTCAGCTCGCGGTGGGAACGCGGCGGTTGCGGGTGCCGAAGAGCGCTCGGCCCTCGGCGGGGGTTCGGGTCTCCAGCAGCGCGGGCAGCTCGGGCCGCAGATGCTGCTTCAGGATCTCCCCGGCCATCGGCGCGATGATCGGGGCCGCCAGGATCAGGCCCTTCTTGTTGAAGAGCGTGAACAGCCACACCAGAATCCGGCCGGCCGGGCGCACCAGCAGGTCGACGATTCCGGGCCGATCGAAATGCCCCAGCTTGCGCATCCACTTGGGCAGCGTGGCGATGGACGCGAAGGACAGCAGCCGCGCCCCGAGCGCGTAGGTCCACCCCGCGCCATTGCCCGGCGAGGTGAACAGCATCTGGTGGATGCCGTCCTGCGCTCGCTCCGAAGTACACAGCCGCCCACGGACATTCGCGTAGTACTCGCGCACGCCCTCGCGGGTGACCGGCACGTCCTCGGGCTTGCAGGTCTGCAATTCGGCCGCGATCCGGCATTCCTGCCAGAACCGCGCCTCTTCCTCCTCGGTGAGCCCCGGCCCGAACATCTCGTACGCCTTGAGCACCGAATGCCAGCCCGTGATGTGAATCCACAGCTGGGTTTCCGGGCTGTTGGCGCTGTAGCGCTGCCCGCTGATCGGCTCGATGCCGGTCGCCTTGGCGTGGATGGTCATCAGATGCTCGGCCGCCTCGGTGGCGGTCTTGGTGTCGCCGATGGCCACGATCAGGAAGTAGGCGAAGGTCAGATCCAGCCGGCTGCGCGGATCGGAGTAGATCTTCGCGGTGTCGGCGACCGCCGCGGTCAGGAAGGGATCGAAGTGCTCGAGCGCCACCGCGCGCTGGAACCCGATCACGGCGGTGGGCGAGGTCCACACCTTCCAGCTCGGCGAATCCGGTCCGAAGAACCCGAAGTCCTCGCGGCGGAGAGTGGTCGGATCGAAGGTCACTGAGAGCTCCTTCACGGTTCGATCCCATCGAATACAACGCAACCGTAGCAATTGTTCCCGTTCAATACAACGGTCCCGTAGGATTTACCCGGACAAATGCAGCGCCCTCGGATCAGCCGATGACAGAATGGGCCCGATGAAGGTGAAACGGCAGTGAGCAACCCCAGCGCGACGGACCGCCCCCGCAGGCGTTACGCCCCCCGCCTGCCCCCCGAGGAACGCCGCGCGCAACTCCTCGACGCCGCCTACGCGGTACTCGAGAAGGCCGAGCTCCACGAACTGAGCATGGAAGCCGTGGCCCAGGAGGCCGGGGTCGGCAAGCCGGTGCTCTACACGATCTTCAAAACCCGGGCCGAGCTGGTCGCCGCCCTCCTCGAACGCGAACGTGAACGCGCCCTCGACGAGGTGGCCGAGACCCTCCCCACCGACCTGCTCGGCGCGGAACCGGTGGTGGCCGCCTCGGCGACCGTCGAAGCGTTCGTCAATGTCGCACTGGAGAATCCGACCCGCTGGCGGCTGCTGCTCGCCGGCCCGGGCAACGCCCCCGACGAATACCGGGAGGCGATCCGCAGCTCCCGGGCCGGTATCTTCGATCAGGCCGAGGCGCTGGTGCGCATGGGCCTGGCCATCGATTCCCGTTGGGCCGAAGTGGATTCCGGCCTGCTGACCAATTCGCTGCTCACCATCGCCGAAATGCTGGGCCGGCTGGCCATCAGCGAACCCGAGGCCTATCCCCGCGAGCGCATCGAAGGCTTCGTGCAGGCCATCGTCCGCATGCTCATCGGGACGGCCGCCCGGGACTAGTTGCGCTCGAACAGCCTTCGCGCCACCCGTGCGCCCATCAGGGTGGAGATGCCGACCGGGGTCTGCGGGTCGTAGCCGGTGAGTTCGGCGATGCGGGTCAGGCGGTAGGTGACGGTATTGCGGTGCACGCAGAGTTCGCGTGCGGCCGCGTTCTGGTTGAAGTCCTGGGCGATGAAGACCTCCAGGGTTTCGGTGAGCACCGGCTGATCCGCGAGCGGGTCGAGGGCCGCGCGCAGCGTCGGGGCCGCGCCGGAGGTGGCGATGGCGTACTCGAAAACCATGTCCTGACGACGGCAGATGGCATCCGGCCGGCGCAGTGAGCGACCGGTCTCGGCAAGCACTTTCGCCTCCTCGAAGGCCGCCGGCACCTGTGCGCGGGCCGGGGCGGCCGAGACGCCGACCCAGAGCGAGGCCGGGGTATCGCGGGTGCGGCCGAGCAGGATGGTGGTGAGTTCGCGCAGGGCCGCGGGTTCGTCGGTTTCGCTGTGCAGGGGGAGCAGAGCGGTCCAGCCGCCGCTGTCGCGGTGCAGGAAAGCGCCGGAGATCTCGCCCAGGCGGCGGCGCAGCGTCGTGAGAATGCCCGGTTGCGGGTTGTCCAGGCGAATGGCGGCGACCAGATAGGCGTCGGCCAGCGACAGCGCGGCGTCCTCGGCCCATTCGTAGGGGTCGCGGCCGGTGAGCAAGGCCTCGGCGATCTCGCGGGCGCGTTCGACGCGGTCGTAGCGGATCTGGCGGGCATCGTCGAGACAGGCTTCGGCGAAGCGGCTCGTCATCAGCGTCACGTATTCGATGAGGCGAAGCGCCACAGCGGATTTCAGCTCGGCTTCGGCAGGCGTGCTCGCGGCCGTCACGTGGCTCCACAGGAACGAGGTGCCGACGCGGTAGTTGGTCAGGGCCTCGGCGAGGGGCATGCCGTCCCGGGTCAGCGACAGCACCCGCTGCACCAACGGCAGGGATTGATCCTCCGCGGGTTCCACACCGGTGTCGAGATAGTCGAAGAACAGCTCGACATTCAATTGCGCCGCGGGCAGGAAGTCCGCGTCCAGCATGGATTTCGGCAGGCGATCGTACGGGGGCTCACCCGCCGCGAAATCGGCGATCAGCGCGTTCGCGCGCGCCTGCCATTCGCGTAGTACCGCGGTCGCCACGTCGAGACCTCCCCTGCTGTCGAGGCAATGTGTTGTCCCACCCTATGTCACGCGTCTCGGACAATTTCGCCGAGTGGGTAGCGCTAGTGAACTGACTCGCTTACGCTGACCGCATGACGGAGTGGAAGCCCACGGCCTGCATCCTGTGCGAGTGCAACTGCGGTATCCAAGTGCTGGTGGGGCCGGATGGCCGGTCCTTCGAGAAGATCCGCGGGGACAAACTGCATCCGGCGTCGGCGGGGTACACCTGCAACAAGGCGCTGCGGCTGGATCACTATCAGAACGGGCGGGTCGGGCGGCTGACCGCACCGCTGCGGCGGCGCGCGGACGGCGAGTTCGAGGAAATCGACTGGGACACCGCGATTTCGGAGATCACCGCGCGGCTGCTGGAGATCAAGCTGCGGCACGGCGGCGAATCCATCTTCTACTACGGCGGCGGCGGGCAGGGCAATCACCTGGGCGGCGCGTACGCCCCGGCGACCATGGCCGCGTTCGGCATGAAGTACCGCTCCAGCGCGCTGGCGCAGGAGAAGACCGGTGACTTCTGGGTCGGGGCGCGCATGTTCGGGCATCCGGTCCGGGCCGATGTGGAGCATGCCGAGGTGGCGTTCTTCGTCGGCAAGAATCCCTATCAGTCGCACGGGTTTCCGCGAGCGCGCACGGTGCTGAAGGAGATCCACAAGGACCCGGCGCGCTCGATGATCGTGCTGGATCCGGTGCGCACCGAGACCGCGGAGCTGGCCGACTTCCATTTGCAGCTGCGGCCGGGCACCGACGTGTACCTGCTGACGGCGATGGCCGCGATACTGTTGCGCGACAACCTGATCGATGCCGAATGGCTGGCCGAGCACACCACCGGCGCGGACGAGGTGCTGCAAGTGCTGCGCGCCGTACCGATCGAGAAGTACTGCGCCATCGCCGATGTCGACCTCGACCTGGTCACCGCCGCCACGCACCGGCTGGCCCGCGCCGAGTCGGTGGCCGCGCTCGAAGACCTCGGCGTACAGATGAACCGGTACTCCACGGTGGTCAGCTATATAGAGAAGCTGGTGTGGATGCTCACCGGCAACCTCGGAAAGCCGGGCGCGCAATACGCTTTCACGGGTTTGGCCGCGCTCGGACACGATCGCGGGCATCCGATGGGGGAGGGGCCCGAGAGCCCGGTCGCCGGCGCGCCCATCATCAGCGGCCTGGTGCCCTGCAATGTGATCACCGAGGAGATCCTCACCGATCACCCGGCCCGCTATCGCGCCATGTTCATCGAATCGGCCAATCCCGTGCATTCCCTGGCGGATTCGGCCCGCATGCGCGCGGCCCTGGAAGCGCTGGAACTGGTGGTGGTCGTGGATGTGGCCATGACCGAGACCGGCCGCCTGGCCGATTACATCCTGCCCGCGCCCACTCAGTTCGAGAAGTACGAGGCGACGTTCTTCAATTTCGACTTCCCGCGCAATATCTTCCACCTGCGGCATCCGGTGCTGCCCGCGCCCGAGGGCGTGCTGGCCGAGCCGGAGATCCATGCCCGGCTGGTGGAGGCCGCGGGGGTGCTCGGCGAGGACGACTACGCGCCGTTGCGCGTCGCACTCGAGCAGGGCCGGGAAGCGTTCGCCATGGCCTTCCTGGGCATTCTGGCCGACCCCGCCAAGTCGAAACTGGTTCCGGTGCTGCTGTATCGGACCCTCGGGCAGACCCTGCCCGACGGGGCCGCCGCCGCGGCCATGCTCTGGGCCGCCGCCTACAACTGCGTCCGCAAATTCCCGCAGAGCGTCGAACGGGCCGGATACGGCACGGGTCTGGAGGCGGGTGAGCGCCTGTTCGAAGCCATCCTCACCGGTGCGCACGGCATCGTCATCACCGAGGACGACTACGACGTCACCTGGAATCGCCTGCGCGGCAACAAAGTCCGCCTCGATCTGACCGACCTGCTCGAGGTGCTGGCCACGCTGCCCGACCTGGACTCCGATCCCGGTGACTGGCCGTTCGTGCTCTCGGCCGGTGAACGCCGTGCCTTCACCGCCAATACCATTGTCCGCGACCCGGATTGGCGCAAACGCGACGGTGCCGGCACCCTGCGCATGAGCGAAACCGATGCCGAACGCCTGGGCGTGAGCGCCGGAGACCGGGTGCTGCTCACCACCCGCCGCGGCAGCACCGAGGTACCGGTGGAGCCCACCGACCGCATGCGTCCCGGACACCTCTCGCTGCCCAACGGTTTCGGGCTCGCGGTCGACGACGACAACGGCAAGCCGGTGCAGACCGGCGTCGCCCCCAACGAACTCACCGAATTCGATTCCCGCGACGAGTGGGTCGGCACCCCCTGGCACAAGTACGTCCCCGCCCGCCTGGATACCGTGACCGCATGAAGCGCACCACCTTCGCCAACTGGCCCTGCACGGTCGCCCGCACCGTGGACCTCATCGGTGACTGGTGGACGCCCCTGATCCTGCGCGAAGCCTGCTACGGCGCGACCAGGTTCGACGAATTCGAGCGCATCCTCGGACTCAGCCGCAATGTGCTCACCCAGCGGCTGACCCGGCTGGTCGAGGAGGGCATGCTGGACCGGGTGCAGTACCAGGAGCGCCCGGTCCGGCACGAGTACCTGCTCACCGATCAGGGCCGGGAGTTCTTCCCCGTGATCGCCGCCATGATGGCTTGGGGCGACCGCTGGCTGGCCCCCGAGGCGGGGGCGCCGGTGGTACTGCATCACGACGCCTGCGACCATGACACGCACGCCGAAGTGGTGTGCGCGCACTGCCGTGAACCGCTCCGGCAGCAAGATGTCTCCGCCCGCCTGGGCCCCGGCTTTCCGCCGCGTTTGCGGGAGAAAGCCCTGGCCACCGGCCGTTTCGGCGACTGAAACCGGTAGCCGGGACGGCTGTGGGAGTTCTCACAAACCGGCCCGCCGGCGGTTGATCAACAGGACCACGGGTATTCCAGACCGTCCGCATATGTGTGAGGGGTATGGGATATGGGCGCGAGCCTGATGATCGTGCAAGACGACGACCGGGTCCGCGGAGAGTTACGAGTCGCGATGGAGGCCGAGGGTTACGACGTGTCCGAGGCCGCCGAGGCCGAGGTCGCGCTGGAGCAGCTGCGGGTGCACGGCGCACCCGACGTGATGATCGTCGACCTGATGGTCGGCGAGATGGACGTCTTCAGCTGTATCCGCGAAGTTCGGCGCGAACACGAGGTGCCGATCATCGTGGTGAGTGACCACGGCGACACCCACGACGTGGTCGCGGTGCTCGAAGCCGGAGCCGACGATTTCGTCACCGCGCCGTTCGAGATCAAGGAGATGAGCGCGCGCATGCGAGCGTTGCGCCGTCGTCCCCGGCTCGGGGCGCTGCCGGAGGATC
Organism: Nocardia inohanensis NBRC 100128; assembly: GCF_001612945.1. GTDB lineage: Bacteria > Actinomycetota > Actinomycetes > Mycobacteriales > Mycobacteriaceae > Nocardia > Nocardia inohanensis. The sequence goes on along the minus strand of NZ_BDBK01000012.1, from coordinate 521,280 downwards.
CGGTCCTGGAACCGCCGCTGGAGGTGATCCTCGACGCGGATCACGGTGCGCCGCTGGTGTTGTCACCCGAAGGCGGTGTGGTGCGCCGCGGTGACGAGGAATTACACCTCACCATCACCGAATTCAGGTTGCTGTGCGAATTGGCAGCCAACCCCGGGCGCGTGCTCAGCCGGGCCGTACTGCTCGAAAAAGCTTGGGACGAAGGCTTCTTCGGTGACGAACGGATCGTGGACGTACACGTGCGTCGCCTGCGAACGAAGATCGAAACAGACCCTTCGGACCCACGCATCGTGGTTACCGTGCGCGGCCTGGGCTATCGACTGGATATGCGGCGCTGAGGTCATCGGATCGTCATGTGATCGTAATGAGTTCGTACGGTAGACCTCAAAGATCGCTTGACAGTCTGAGTTGGTCATGCAGACCACAATCAGCAACATTGACGCAATAGCACCGCAACTTCTGGCTGAACCGTCCATCCTGATCCGTGAACCAGTCGTCGCCGACGGCGCCCGGATCTGGGCCATGGCCAAGGACTCCCGGGTCCTCGACGCCAATTCCAGTTACGCCTACCTGCTTTGGTGCCGGGATTTCGCCGACACCTCGGTGGTCGCCGAAATCGACGGCGAGCTGGCCGGTTTCGTCACCGGCTACACCCGGCCGCAGGACCCGCACACCATTTTCGTGTGGCAGGTCGCGGTCGATCACCGGCACCGCGGGCGCGGCCTGGGCGTCGCCCTGCTCGACGCGCTCGTCGAAGGACAAGCGCGGCAGGGCGTTTCCCGGCTGGAGACCACCATCTCACCGGACAACCCGGCGTCCATCGCCATGTTCCGATCGCTGGCCCGCCGTCGTGGCGCACGGCTGACGCGCTCGGCATTGTTCGCGCCCGGGGATTTCCCCGACGGGCACGAACCGGAAGACCTGTACCGCATCGCACCAATCACCCACCAGGAGGAATGGCGATGAACAGCCCCGATATGAGCATCTTCGCGACCATGGAGTCCAATGTGCGCGGCTACTGCCGCTCCTGGCCGACGGTGTTCGACACCGCCTCCGGAGCCTGGCTGCGCGATGAGACCGGGCGCGACTACCTGGACTTCTTCGCGGGCGCCGGCGCGCTGAACTACGGGCACAACAATCCGGTGCTCAAGCGCGCGCTCATCGAATACCTGGCCGGGGACGGCATCACGCACGCGCTGGACATGTCCACCATCGCCAAGCGTGAACTGCTGGAAACCTTGCGCACCAATGTGTTCCAGCCGCGCGGGCTCGACTACAAGGTGCAGTTCCCGGGACCGACCGGCGCCAACGCGGTGGAGGCCGCGCTGAAGCTGGCGCGCAAGGTCACCGGCCGCACCGAGATCCTCAACTTCACCAATGCCTTCCACGGCATGACGCTGGGCGCGCTGTCGGTGACCGGCAATGCCGCCAAGCGGGCCGGTGCGGGTGTGCCGTTGCAGCACGCCACCGCCATGCCCTACGACGGCTATCTCTCCGATGACCAGGACGAGTCGTTCATCTGGATGGAGCGCGCCCTCGACGACGCCTCCTCGGGTGTGGATCTGCCCGCCGCGGTGATCGTGGAGACCGTGCAGGGTGAGGGCGGGGTGAACCTGGCCGGCGCGAACTGGCTGCGCAAACTGGCCGGATTGTGCTCGGCGCGAGAGATTCTGCTCATCATCGACGACGTGCAGATGGGTTGCGGCCGCACCGGGCCGTTCTTCTCCTTCGAATACGCCGGCATCACCCCCGATATCGTCACCCTCTCCAAGTCGATCGGCGGCTACGGATTGCCGATGGCGCTGGTGCTGTTCAAGCCCGAACTCGACCAGTGGGCGCCGGGCGAGCACAACGGCACCTTCCGTGGCAACAATCCAGCCTTCATCACAGCGACCACCGCGCTACGGCACTACTGGTCCGACGATGCGCTCGAAGTGGCCACGCTCGCCAAGGGTGATCGCATCGAGCGCGCGCTGACCGGACTGGTCTCCGGCTTCGAGGGCGTCACCGCCCGCGGCCGCGGCATGGTGCACGGCATCGTGTTCGACGACGCGTCGCAGGCCAGCAAGGTGTGCGAGGCGGCCTTCGATCGCGGCCTGCTGGTGGAGACCTCCGGTCCCGAGGACGAAGTGGTGAAACTGCTTCCGCCGCTGACGATTACCGAACCGGAGCTCGATCACGGCCTGGAGCTGCTGTCGGCCTCCATGGACGCGGTCTACGGCGGGCGGGGGATCTGAGATGATCGTGCGCACCACCGCCGAGATCACCGGCACCGAACGCGATGTGGCGGGCCCGGGCTGGCGTAGCAAGCGCATCGTGCTGGCCGGTGACGGAGTCGGATTCTCCTTCCACGAGACCACCATCGAGGAATCCACCGTCCACGAATTCCACTACCAGCATCACATCGAGGCGGTCTGGCTGACCGAGGGCGAAGGCACCCTGGTCGATCTGGACCACGGCGTCACCTACGAACTCGGCCCCGGCTCGATGTACCTGCTCGACGGCAACGAACGCCACCGGCTGTTCGCCCGCACCCGTATGCGCATGCTGTGCGTGTTCAATCCGCCGGTCTCCGGACAGGAGGTCCACGACGAGAACGGCGTCTACCCCCTGGCCGTCGCCGCCGACTGAGCCACTTCAGGAGCTCGAATGACGTTGTCCGACAACATCCGTATCGACCGCTACCGGACCCGCACCATGGTGGGCACGCCGCATATCGACCGCGACGATCCGACCGTCTGGGGCACCATCGGCACCCCGGCGCTGGCGAACTTCGACAATGACGGGTACGCCGTCATCGACGGTCTGCTCGATCCGCTGGAGGTCGCCGATTTCGCCGCCGAAATCGGCCGGCTGACAAACGATCCCGAGCTGCGGCTCGACGAACGCGTGATCATCGAGAAGTCGTCGAACCAGGTGCGGTCGCTGTTCGAGGTGCACAAGATCAGCGCCATGGTCGCGGAGCTGGTGCGGGAGAGCCGGATCGCGGGCCTGGCCCGCCAGGTCCTCGGCTCGGATGTGTACCTGCATCAGAGCCGGGTCAACTACATGCCCGGCTTCCGGGGCGCCGGCTTCTACTGGCACTCGGATTTCGAGACCTGGCACTCCGAGGACGGTATGCCCACGCCGCGCGCGGTCAGCCTGTCCATCGCGCTGACCGACAACTACCCGTTCAACGGCAGCCTGATGGTCATGCCCGGCTCGCATCGCACCTTCGTGCCGTGTCAGGGCGAGACGCCGGACGACCATTACCGGGATTCGTTGCGTGAGCAGGAAGTCGGCGTGCCCACCGAAGCCGATATCGCCGAACTGGCCGGGAAGTACGGTATCGCCCAGTTCACCGGGCGTGCCGGCTCGGCCCTGCTCTTCGATTCGAACATCATGCACGGCTCGTCCGGCAACATCACCCCGTTCCCGCGCTCGAACATCTTCCTGGTGTTCAACAGCGTCGAGAACACCCTGCTGGATCCGTACGCGGCGCCGTATCCGCGGCCGGAATACATTGCGAGCCGCGACTTCACGCCGGTGCTGTAGTTCTCGGCGCGTGATCAGGCCAGTGGTACCGCGACGATCGGGTCGGTGGTGGGTTGGGTGGACCCGCCCACCGGCTCGATCGAAACGGCGAGAACACGTGCCGAATCCAACCGGATCAGCAGTGGGGCCCGGTCGGTGGGCACAGTGGTGAGCACTCCCGCCGAACGGGGTTGCCCGCCTTCGGGAATCAACCAGAGCTGATACACCCGCCCGTCGGGAGGCGTCGGCAGCGCATCGAAAGTCAGCACCGCGGCGTCCAATTCGCGCGAGGAGATGACATCGGCGGTGCCGCCCCCGGTGATCGGCACCCCGGCGGACCTGGCATCATCGCGGGTGCGGACCTGCTGGGCGGTGAGAGTGCCCGAATCCGGTTGCCGCACAGCGTCGATCACGGCGACCGCGCCCAATGCCAGCGCCGCGACGAGCGCGGCGGCCGCGAGCCAGCGGACGCCGGGCGGAATCCGGCGCAGCGCGGTGACCGAGGCCGGCGGCCCGGACAGCAGACCTAGCTGCCGATCCAGGGCGCGCTGGATCCGCGCCTCCAGTTCCGGGGGAGCTTCCCGGGCATCGACGGCGGTCAGATCCGCCAGGGTGTCGCGAATATCGCGCACGATGGCGCGGAAAGCATCGGCCTGCGCCGCTTCGGCCGCGTCGAGCAGCGCCTCGACCCGCCTTCGGTCGACCTCGGACATGGCATCGAGCGCGTACGGGTGTGCGTGCTCGAGCAGCTCGGTGTCGGAGGGCTGTTCAGACATCGGTCACCGCTCCTGTCAGGCAGTTCTGCAAGCGTTTGAGCCCGTCGCGAATCCGCGATTTCACCGTGTTCAACGGAATCTCCAGCTGGGCGGCGACTTCGTTGTAGGTGCGGCCGCCGTAGTAGGCCAGCGCGAGGGTTTCACGCTGGGTGCGCGTCAGCACCTCCAGGCACTGGACCACCGCCCGTTCGTCGGAGTGCTGTGCCACGGTTTCGGCGACGATATCGTGATCGCGGCCCAGGTGCCGATGTCCGTACGCGATATCCCGGGCGGTCGTCGCGGCTTCCACACGCACCCGGTCCACCGACCGCCGGTGGGTGAGCATCATGAGCCAGCCCATCGGCCCGGCCAGCCTCGGATCGTAGCGACCCGCGGTGTTCCACACCTGGAGATAGACCTCCTGCGCCACGTCCTCGGCCGCCGCCACCCGGCGCAGTATCCGTAGTGCCAGACCGAACACCCGATGGTGGGTGCTGCGATAGAACTCGGTGAAGGCCTCGCGGTCGCCGTCGGCGATGGCGGCCAGCAGGTCGATCAGCCGGCGCACGGTCTCGGGATCCGCGCCGGGCCGCGACGCCGGGCAGACCGGCGCGGGGTCCTCGTCGGGTGCTTCGATTCCGACCGGGTACCCGCGTTGTTCATCCGCCATGGTGGTGCTGCTCCGTGGGTAGGGGATGGTAATTCCTCCGTGACGTGCTGACCGCATACCTCCATTTCGATACGCGACCGGTCATGGTTCGGCCGCATCGTGATGTTTTCGAGCCGATCACACAAATTCGGAAATCGACCAAACCCTCTCGGCCGGCAGCGCGAAACCCATTCAGCGCTCACCGGATACGTACCCTCGAGCGCCCGGGGCGGTCTCGGACCGCCCGCCGAGCGCCGGTGGCCGTCCGATCCCTTCGCTGACGACCACCGGTCCGCCGGCCCCTTCACTGCTGCCCGAAATCCGGTTTACGGGTCGGGCACGTCCTCGCCAAGGAGATATACGAGATGAATGCGACACAGCGTACCGCCCGGACTTCGGCGCCGCGGGTATTCGCGGCCACGCTGGCGGTCACCGCGGCGGTGCTCGGGCTGACCGCGTGCTCGGACGACAAGTCCGACAGCAGTTCCACCACCACTTCGGCCGCGACCGGTAGCGCGGCTCGTGCCGACGCCGCCGCCAATCTGGTCGGGCCCGGCTGCCAGAGCTATGCCGAGCAGGTGCCCACCGGCGCCGGATCGGTCAGCGGGATGGCGCAGGACCCGGTCGCCGTCGCGGCGTCGAACAATCCGCTGTTGAAGACCCTGGTCGCCGCGGTTTCCGGGCAACTGAACCCGCAGGTGAACCTGGTGGACACCCTGAACGGCGGAAAGTTCACGGTGTTCGCGCCCGTCGATTCGGCGTTCGCGAAGATCCCGGCCGCGACCATCGACGGCCTGAAGACGGACTCGGCGACGCTGACCAAGATCCTCACCTATCACGTGGTGCCGGGGCGCATCGCGCCCGACAAGATCGCCGGGACGCACCCGACGGTCGAGGGCGCGAACGTCACGGTGACCCGCACCGGCAACGACATCAAGGTCGCGGACGCGTCGGTGATCTGCGGCGGCGTCGAAACCGCCAATGCCACCGTGTATCTGATCGACTCCGTGTTGATGCCGCCCGCCTGATCCGGCGTTGCCCATGACCGTGTTCGGCTCGGTGAGGTGTTCGGAGTGACTGTGTCCGTGCGGGATTCGACCCGCTGGTGGGCGGCGATCACGGCGGGGCTGCTGGCCGGCGCGACCGTGCTCGGGGTCGGGCAGCTGGTGGCCGCGTTCATCGATCCGGCCGCCTCGCCGTTCTACGCCCTGGGCGCGACGGTGGTGGATCACACCCCGCAGGCGTTGAAGCAGGCGGCGATTCGCCGCTTCGGGAGCCGGGACAAGGACGCGTTGTTCGTATCGATGGCGGCGGTCATGGCGGTGGGAGCCGCGATCATCGGGCTGTTCGAGCGGCGCCGGCCGGTGGGTAGTGCGCTTTTGGTGGTGCTCGGTGCGGTGGTCGCCGGTGCGGCCTGGCAGCGGCCCACGGCCACAGCGCTTTTCGTGCTTCCGGCGGTGGCGGGGACGATCGCGGGTGTCGGCGTGCTGCGGTTCCTGATCCAGCGCGCGCCCGGTCCGGCCGCCGTGCCGCCGGGGGTCGCAGAGGCTCCCGGGGCGGCGTCGCGGCGCGGATTCCTGTTCGCCGCGGCCGGTGTCGCAGCGTTGGTCGCGGGAGCGGCCGTCGCCGGACGGATCCTGGCCACCCGGCTACACGATGTGGTCGCCGATCGAGCGGGATTCGTGCTGCCCCGGGTGCGGGCAGCGCCACCGGCGCCGGCGGGAGTGGAGTTGCCGGTCGACGGCATTACCCCGTTCCGGACCGCGTCCCGGGACTTCTATCGCGTCGACACCGCGCTGCGATTACCCGCCCTGCTCAGCGCGGACTGGAGTTTGCGGATACACGGAATGACCGACCGCACCGTGGAATTCGACTTCGACCGGCTGCGCGAGTGGACTCCCGTCGAGCGCGTGATCACCCTGACCTGCGTCTCCAACGAGGTGGGCGGGAACCTGGCCGGAACCGCCCGCTGGCTCGGATATCCACTCGCCGGGCTGCTGTCGACGGCAGGCGTCCATTCCGACGCCGATATGGTGCTGTCGCGCAGTATCGACGGCTTCACCGCGGGCACACCGCTCTCGGCGATCCTGGACGGGCGTGACGCGCTGCTGGCCATCGGCATGAACGGCGAACCGCTGCCGGTCGAGCACGGCTATCCGGCCCGGCTGATCGTGCCCGGGCTCTACGGCTACGTGTCGGCCACGAAATGGGTTGTGGACCTGGAGATCACCCGTTTCGACCGCGCCCGCGCGTACTGGACCGACCGCGGCTGGGCGGACCGGGCCCCGATCAAGACCGCCGCCCGCATCGACGTGCCCGCCGCCTTCGCCACCCTCGACGCCGGCCCGGTCACCGTCGCCGGGGTGGCCTGGGCGCAGCACCGGGGCATCGACCGGGTCGAGGTTCAGGTGGACGAACAACCCTGGCAGGAGGCGACTCTCGCCGCCGAGTACAGCCTCGACACCTGGCGGCAATGGCGATGGCAGTGGCAGGCCACGCCCGGCACTCATACGCTGCGCGTCCGCGCCACCGATCGCACCGGCGTGACCCAGACCGCCGACCGCGCCGCGCCGTTCCCCAGCGGTTCCACCGGATGGCACAACCGGGTCGTCACCATCCGCTGAATCGGTTGGCTCAGGTCCATTTCCAATCCGCCACCACCGGAATGTCCTCACCGTGCTCGCGCGTCCAGGCGCGGGCCTGCCAGCGGGCGTCGACCATCTCCTGCCGCAGGCCCGCCGCCTTCTCGCGCAGCGCCGGTACCCGGTCGATGACGTCCATGACCAGGTGGTAGCGGTCCAGGTCGTTGAGCATCACCATGTCGAAAGGCGTTGTGGTGGTGCCTTTCTCCTTGTAGCCGCGGACGTGCAGCTCGTCGTGGTTGGTGCGGCGGTAGGTGAGCCGGTGCACCAGCCACGGGTAGCCGTGGAAGGCGAAGATGACCGGGCGGTCGCGGGTGAAGAGAGTGTCGAACTCGCGGTCGGGCAGACCGTGCGGGTGCTCCTCGCTGGGGAGCAGGCGCATGAGGTCGACGACATTGATCACGCGGACGCGCAGCTCGGGCAGGCGCTCGCGCAGGATCTTGGCCGCGGCAAGGGTTTCCAGGGTCGGTACGTCGCCCGCGCAGGCCAGCACCACGTCGGGTGCGGTGCCCTCTTCGTCGTTGTTGCCCGCCCACGGCCAGATGCCGATGCCCCGCGCGCAGTGCACCGCCGCGTCTTCGGTCGAGAGCCACGATTCCTGCGGCTGTTTGCCTGCCACCACGACATTCACGTAGTGGCGCGAGCGCAGGCAGTGGTCGTAGGTGGACAGCAGGGTATTGGCGTCCGGCGGCAGGTAGACGCGCACGATCTCGGGTTTCTTGTTGAGCACGACGTCCAGGAAGCCCGGGTCCTGATGGGTGAAGCCGTTGTGGTCCTGCCGCCAGACATGTGATGAGAGCAGGTAATTCAGGCTGGCGATGGGCCGCCGCCAGTCCACCGCGGAGCTGGCGTCGAGCCATTTGGCGTGCTGGTTGAACATGGCGTCGACAATGTGGATGAAGGCTTCGTAGCAGGTGAAAACGCCGTGGCGGCCGGTCAGCAGATAGCCTTCCAGCAGGCCCTGGCACATGTGTTCCGACAGCACCTCGATGACGCGGCCGGTGCGGTCGAGCTTGACGTCGTATTCGCCGACCTCGGCCTGCCAGTCGCGGCCGGTGACCTCGAGAATGTCCTGTAATCGGTTGCTGGCCAGCTCATCCGGCGCGAAGGTGAGGAAGTTGTCGGGGTTCGCGCGGGTGACCTCGCGGAGCCAGCCGCCCAGCACCCGGGTGGCCTCGTGCTTCACCGCGCCCGGTACGAGCACCTCCACCGCGGAGTCCCGCCAGTCCGGCAATCGCAGATCGCGCAGCAGCAGGCCGCCATTGGCGACCGGGTTGGCGCTCATGCGCCGGTCGCCGGCGGGCGGGAAGTCGCGCAGCTCGGGCACCGGGCGACCATCGTCGTCGAAAAGTTCTTGCGGGCGATACGATTTCAGCCACTGCTCCAGCACCGCGCGATGCCCGGCATCGGTGCGGGCCGCGGGCAGCGGCACCTGATGGGCGCGGAAGGTGCCCTCCACCCGGTCGCCGTCCACGACCGGCGGGCAGGTCCAGCCTTTCGGGGTGCGCAATACGATCATCGGCCAGCCGGCGCGTTCGCCGGAACCGTCCGCGCGGGCGGCCCTTTGTATCTCGGCGATCCGGTCCAGGCTGTCGTCCATGGCCCGCGCCATGTCCTGATGCACGGCGCTCGGATCGTCGCCCGCGACGATGACCGGCTCGTAGCCGTAGCCGCGCAGCAGGGAGATCAGCTCGGACTCCGGGATGCGCGCCAGCACAGTCGGATTGGCGATCTTGTACTCGTTGAGCGCGAGAATCGGCACCACCGCACCGTCGCGGGCGGGGTTCAGGAACTTGTTGGCGTGCCAGCTGCCCGCGAGCGGTCCGGTCTCCGCTTCGCCGTCACCGATCACGCAGAACACCGTCAGGCTCGGATTGTCCAGTGCCGCACCGTAAGCATGCAGCAGCGAATAGCCCAGCTCACCGCCCTCGTGGAACGATCCCGGCGTCTCGGGTGCGCAATGGCTCGGCACGCCGCCGGGAAAGGAGAACTGCGCGAACAGCTCTCGCATACCCTCGCCATCGCGCGGGATGTGGCTGTAGAGCTCCGAATAGGTGCCCTCCAGCCATCCGCACGCATTGGGCCCGGGTCCGCCGTGTCCCGGCCCGGCCACGAAGACGGCGTTCAGCTCCCGGGCCCGGATGGCGCGATTGGCGTGCGCCCACACCAGATTCAGCCCCGGCACGGTGCCGAAGTGCCCGAGCAGTCGCGGTTTGATGTGCTCGGCGGCGAGCGGTTCGCGCACCAGCGTGTTCGCCAGCAGATAGATCTGCCCCACCGCGAGATAGTTGGCCGCCCGCCACCACGCGTCGAGGGTGGCGAGTTCGCCGGAGCTCAGCGGCCCGGGGAGTTGCTCCAGCCGATACGGACTCGGCGCGATGGTGTCCCCGCCCTTGCCACCGAGATTGTCCGCCGATGTATCGTCCTGCGACTCGCTGGTCGCGGATTCGCTCGTAGTGCTCACGGCACACCCTTTCGCGCGTTCGACTGCTGCGTGGAATGTCTGCGATGTCGTGCTTTCCGGGCTGCCGCCCACGATACGGGAACCCGCGCACCCGCCCTCGGGACGCTGCTCTCGATCGGCTTCCGTGCCCGGGATCGACCACTCGGTGCTCTTCCGCGATCGGCCTTTTGCCGCTCTTCCCGTGATCGGCTCGGCGAAACGCCGGGGCGGGTCGCGCGAAAGGGACAGAAGGTATTCCGGACCGGCCGCACCCGGGTCTAGGATCGCCGCATGACGGTCGGCACTGACCTGCCCAAACCCAACACTCTCTTCGATCTCGACGTCTGGCTACATCGCTGGCCCGCGAGCGTCTACGCCACCGAACTGCACTTCGGCGTACTCGTCTTCACCGGTCGCGACCTGTTCGACGAACGCGATATCGAAATCGCCCAGCGCACCTACCCCGGGCGCCGGATCCTGCTCAACGACAACGGGAAACTCGAGGTGCACCCGGCGGGGGAGGGACCGCCGCGCTCCATCTTCGATCCCGCCCACCCGCTACGGATCGCGCTGCACTAAGGCGCGACCGGGGCCACCGCGATCGGCGGAATGGCTGCCACGCATTCCGTCGCGCCCGGAGTTCCGGTGCGGATGAAGTTGCCCACCACACCGACCACGCAACCGCTGGGCTCCAGATCCGGCACGTGGCCGGTGTTGGGCACCGAAATGAAGGTGGCGTGCGGGAACCGGGCCGCGGCCAGCTTGCCGTTGGCATCGGGCGTGATGGCGTCGAGGTCACCGGAGAGCACCAGCACCGGCACATCCGGCAGCTGCTCGGTCATATCGTGCGGGCGCGTCGCGGAGGTGGCGGGCCAGTCGATGCAGGCGTCACCGCCGTCGCGCTGACCCGCGGCGAAACCGGCGGCGCTGAACGCGCCGAGGTCACCGGCCGCGGCGATGGCGGCGTCGTACTGCTGCCGGCGCTGCGCCGGGTTGGCGTCGGTGTTCCAGAGGGTCGGGTAGTCGTTGCAGGTGACGGTCAGATACGCGCCGATGTTCTCGTACGCCGACTCCGCCGCGATCTGCTGCGCCCACTGCCGCAGCGCGGTGTCGTCGCCGGTCGCGGCGGCCCGCAGGGCGGCGGGCAGCAGTCCCAGCGGCGTCATGGCGGTCGGATCCGCGCCGACATTCGAGGTCGCGGCCTCGAACACCCAGGTGGCCAGCTTGGCCTCGGTCAGGGCGAAGGGGCGCGGGGAGGTGAACTCCAGCGGGGCGGTGCGCAAGCGAGCCGCGACGGTGCGCAGGTCCGCGACCGCCTGATTGCCGTCGCAGACTCCGCTGCGCTGGCAGATGCGTTGCAGCGCAAGCGATACCGCCTCGGCATTCGGGCGCGCCAACCGGTCCGCGTCGGCGGGATACGCGCCGGTCAGCACCATCGACTGCACGGTGTCGGGATGCCGCTGCGCGTACACCGGCGTCAGATAGGTGCCGTAGGAGATGCCGTACAGCACCAGCTTCGGGATCTCCAGGTGCGCGCGCACCGCATCGAAATCGTCGGCGGTCGCGGCCGAGGTGTACCCGGCGGCCTTCGGCCCGAGCGCCGAAGCGCAATCGGCCGCCATCTTCCGCTGCTGTTCCCGGTTACCGAACTGGTGATCCGCTTCGCTGCCACCGCACTCCAGCGGACCCGACAACCCGGTGCCGCGCGCATCGATGAGCAACAGATCGTGATCGCTGAGCAGATCCCCGGTCAACTGCACCGCCTCCGGGGCATGCGAAATCAGCGGCACCCCCGGCCCGCCCGGATTCGGGGTGATGGTGCCCGCCGTCGCCACCGCCGAATCGCTGTGCCGCACCAGCGCATACGCCACATCGACCGACCCCAGCTCCGGCTGCCCCGCCACGATCGACCGTTTCACCGTCCCGCAATCCACCCGATGCTCGGCGACGGCCGGGCACCACTCCGGCGTCGCCGCCGGCTGCGCCCCGCCACACGCCGTGATCACCCCGGCGGTCACCGCGAGCGCCAGCAACAGTCCGGTCCGCCGCACCGTCTTCTTCACCATTCCGAAACGCCCTCTCTCGCAAAACCTTCGACCGGTCTAACCGGACAACCATGAGCTTCTCGTGAGGGGATCAAGGGCACGGCAGGGAAAAGGCAAAGGCGCGTAAGAATCCGGCCGAACCGTTTGTCAGGCCCGCTCGAGCCGCGATTCGCCCAGCCCGAGTCAAACGGGACCGGGACCACTTGCCGCGGGATCGCCACGAGCGGGGCCACCTGGAGCCGGACCACCGCGACCGAGACCACGGGGAGCGGGGATCACTGGGAGCCGGCCCACGGGGAGCGGGATCACCGGGAACGGGTCCACGGGGAGCTGAGCACGGACACGGCGCTGGCGCGGCGTGGTCGGTCGCCCCGGCGGTGACGGCGGTCACGAATCGCGGGATCCGTCACGGGTGTTGAGGCAATCTGTGGGCAACATTGACGGGTGAGCACCCCGACCGCAGCCGCCGCCCCGACCGTCCTGGTCGTCGAAGACGATCCGAATGTGCGCAGCACCCTGGACATGCTGCTGCGCTTCGAGGGCTATCGGGTGGAGCTGGCCGCCGACGGGGTGGAGGCGCTCGAATCGCTGGCGGTACGGCGGCCCGATCTGGCCATCGTGGATGTGGTGATGCCGCGACTGGACGGTCTGTCGCTGTGCCGGCAGCTGCGCCGCCGGGGCGACCATCTCCCGATTCTGGTGCTCACCGCCCGTCAGCAGACCGGGGATCGGGTGGCCGGGCTGGACGCCGGAGCCGACGACTACCTGCCCAAACCGTTCGATACGGAGGAATTGCTGGCCCGGTTGCGGGCGCTGCTGCGCCGCAGCCGATACGACGCCGAACCGGCGCTGCTCGCCATCGGCGACCTGAGCCTGAATCCCGCCACCCGCCAGGTGTTTCGCGGCGCGCGCGAGCTCGATCTCACCAAGACCGAGTTCGACGTGCTCGAACTGCTGCTGCGGAATGCGCGAATCGTCTTGTCTCGCAGTCAGATCTACGAGCACATCTGGGGCTTCGACTTCGATACCGAATCGCGTTCACTCGATGTGTACATCGGGTATCTGCGGCGCAAGACCGAGGAGGGCGGCGAACCCCGGATCATCCACACCATCCGCAATGTCGGTTACACGGTGCGGCCGTCATGATGCTGCGCACCCGCATCGCCGCCGTGGCCGTCGCGGTCACCGTCCTGGCCATCGCGCTCATTCTGGCGACCTCGTACCGCAATGCGCGTGACCTGGTCATCGACCAGCTCGAGTACAGCCTCAACGACCGCGCCGATGCCGCTGTCGCCGTATTGAACAGCGGCGCGGTGCTGCCACCGCGCCCCGATATCGTCGAGCAGCTGGTGCGCGCGGACGGCAGCGTCAAGTCGCTCACGCCGGGCGGGCGCATCCTCCCGGTCACCGCTGCCGACCAGGACATCGCCGGCACCGGTAGCGGCACAGCGCGTGTCGACATCGAGCTGGACGGCGAACCGTACGACATCATCACCCGGCCCGCGCCCGGCGGTGCGGTGATGGTCGCCCAGCATTACCGCGAATCCGAACGCATCGACAAGCAATTCCTGTGGCGCACAGCCGGTGTCACCATCGGCGCGGTGCTGTTGTCGGCCCTGCTGGCCTGGCTGGCGATCGGCCGGATCCTGCGGCCGGTGCGCCGCCTGCTCACCGCCACCGAGCACATCACCACCACGCGCGATCTATCCACCACGCTGCCCGGTGCGGGACACGACGAAATCGGCAGGCTGACAAAGAGTTTCGACACCATGCTGCGGGCGCTGCGGCAGTCGCGCGCCCAGCAGCAGCGCCTGGTCCAGGATGCCGGTCACGAACTCCGCACCCCGCTCACCTCCATTCGCGGCAGCGCCGAACTGCTGCAACGCGCCCGCGGCCGGCTCCCCGAAGCCGACGAGACACAGGTGCTCACCACCCTGGTCACGGAGATCCGGGCGCTGGATGAACTGGTCGGTGAACTGGTCGAACTCTCGACCGACCAATACGCCGACGAGGATGCGGTGCGGCTGGAATTGGCCGATGTGGCGGAGGAGTGCGCACGGCGTTTCCGACATCGCACCGGCCGGACCATCACCGTGAGTTGTACGGCACCGGAGCCCGTACGCGCCCGGCCGAAAGCTCTGGCGCGTTGCGTGGACAACCTGCTGGGCAATGCCGTGAAGTTCAGTCCGGCCGGCACGCCCATCGATATTCGTATCCTGGGTACGCGGCTGGCGGTGCACGACCGAGGTCCCGGTATCGAATCCGGTTCGGTCACAGCCATTTTCGACAGGTTCCACCGTACCCGCGAAGCGCAGGGCACCGCGGGCTCCGGCCTCGGCCTGGCCATCGTCGCCGATATCGTGGCCGCCCACCACGGCACGGTCTTCGCCGAACCGGGCCCGGGTGGCACCATCGGTTTCGAACTCCCGCCCTGCCCCGCGGCGCAGCCTTGACCTTGCCGTTACGGCAACCTCTACCTTTCGTGAAAGTGCCGGACAACCCAACCAGGAGGTGGTGACAACGATGGCCTGGTCCATCACACAGGTGGCCCGGATGGCGGGCATCACCTCCCGCACGCTCCGGCACTACGACGAGATCGGATTGCTGAAACCGGCGCGGATCGGTTCCAACGGCTACCGCTATTACGAGGTCGAACAGCTCCTGCTGCTCCAGCAGATCCTCGTGCTGCGCCGCCTGGAACTGAGCCTGGACGAGATAGCCGCGGTGCTGGCCGAACAGCGCGACCCCTTGGACGCGCTGCGCGAACACCACAAACGACTACGCATCCAAGCCGATTCGCTGGCCGCCGTGACCCGGACCGTCGAGCGCACCATTGCCGAACTGGAGGGAAACCGCGATATGACCAAGATCAGCCGGCCGGAGAACCTGTTCGAAGGCTTCGACCACCACCGATACGACGACGAAGCGCGAGCCCGCTGGCCGAAGGAGTTCGAACAGGCCCAAGCCGCGATGGCCGACCTGACCCCGGCCGATATCGACCGCATGCAGCGCGAGATGACCGCGGCGATGATCCGCATGGCCGAACTCATGGTCGCCAATGTGGACGTGAGCGACCCGGCGGTACAGGCCGAAATCGACCAGCACTACCGAAGTGTCAGCGCCGGTTGGACGCCCGACCGGAACGCCTACACCTGCATGGGCCAGATGTTCGTCGAGGACGAGCGGTTCAAAGCCAACTACGACCGCATCGCCCCGGGGCTCGCCGAGTACTACCGCGATGCCATGGCGGTGTACGCCAACGCCCGGTTGAGCTGAGCGCCGCGGCGGCGTGCCGGAGTCACCCGGCACGCCGCCCTGCCGGTGAGCGTCAGTGCACGCCCGCCGGTTCGGTGGCCGCGCGATAGGCGGTCACCGCATCGCGGATCTCCTCGTTGACCAGATCCGCATTGATCTGCGCTCCGGCCATCGCGCCGGCGGCCGCCGCATTACCCACCTGAGCGGTCAGGTCGGTGACATTGCCCGCGGTCCACACGCCGGGGACATCGGTGCGGCCGGTCGCATCGGCGGGAATGTATTCGCCTGCGCCACTGGGGTGTTCGACGAGATGCAATCCCAGCCCGGCCAGCGTCCCCGCCCGCGCGACCATCCGGGTGGGCACGGCCAGTGCCGCGCGTGCCACCCGCGTACCGTCCGCGAGCCGCACCCCGGTGAGCCGATCGTCCTCGGTCTCCACCGCGCTGACCTCGCCGATCACCACCGGAATACCCCGTGCCGCAAGCTGTTCCGCCTGCTCACCCTCGGGTGCGTCCAGGGTGTGCGCGAAGAACATCACGTCCTCGCTCCACTGCCGGAACAGCAGCGCCAGGTGAACTGCCATGGGGCCGTTGCCGATCACGCCGATCGCCCGGTCCCGGACCTCCCAGCCGTGGCAGTACGGGCAGTGGATCGCATCGCGACCCCAGCGCTCGCGCAGCCCTTCGATCTCCGGCAACTCATCCACCAGCCCGGTGGTCACCAGCAGCCGCCGCGCCCGCACCGTCCGCCCGTCGGCCAGCGTCACCGTGAAACCGGCTCTATCCGAAGCGGATTGGTGATCGGCGGTCGCCGCGCCCCGGCCGGCCGCGCCTGTGATCTCGTCATCGGCCCGATCGCGGACTGCCGTGACGACTTCACCGTTCACGATGTGGCCGCCGTAGCCGCGCACTTCCTCCCGGCCGCGCGCGATCAGCTCGGCCGGCGGCACGCCTTCCCTGGCGAACAGCCCGTGCACCCCGTCGGCGGGTGCGTTGCGCGGCTGTCCCGCGTCGATCACCAGTACCGAGCGGCGGGCGCGGGCGAGCATCAACGCCCCGTTCAACCCGGCTGCCCCGCCGCCGATCACCACCACGTCATAGCTGTCGTTCAGCAGTTCGGTCATCCTGACCACCTCCTGCCGACCACCGTGCCCGGGGCCGAGCCAGCCTGGCAATGTTTCTTGCCGTTCTGGCAAACTACAGAGATGGACGACGAAACCGATCGGGCCCTGGACGGTGTCGGCCCTCGCCTGCGTGAGCTGCGACGATCGCGCGAGACCACCCTCGCGGAGCTTTCGGCCGGCACTGGAATCTCGGTCAGCACGCTGTCGCGGCTGGAGTCGGGAGCGCGGCGGCCCACCCTCGAACAATTGCTGCCACTGGCCCGCGCACACGGGGTGACCCTCGACGAGCTCGTCGACGCCCCGCTCACCGGCGACCCGCGCGTGCACCTGCGCGCGGTGCAACGCGGCGGCATGACCATGCTCCCGTTGACCCGGCGCGCGGGCGGCATTCAGGCGTACAAGATCATCATCCCGGCGGATTCCAAACGCTCCGAACCGAATCCGCAGGTGCACGAGGGCTACGAATGGCTCTACGTCCTCAACGGCCGCCTGCGCATGATCCTCGGCGCCCACGACCTGATCCTCGGTCCGGGCGAAGCGGCCGAATTCGATACCCGCGAACCGCATTGGTTCGGCGCGGCCGACACCGAACCCGTCGAATTCCTCAGCCTCTTCGGCAAGCAGGGCGAACGCGCGCACGTGCGAGCCAAACCCAAACGGAACGGCTGACCCGCGGTTGATACCTTGACCCAGTGACGTTAGCGAGTGAAACGACCCCGTCGGGCGCCCCGGAGAGCAATGCCCCGGCTACCCGCGCCTACTACATCCCGCTCGGCCCGGGCGCGGACGGCTACCAGCGTTTCCTCGCCACCGAATCCACCATCAGCGTCTGGGCCCCGACCATGCAGCACGGCGCCCCGCCATCGGCGCTGCTGGCCCGCGCCATCGAACAATGCGAGCCGCGCCCCGGCGCCCGGGTCGCCCGCTTCACCATGGAGATCCTCGGTCCGATCCCGGTGGCGGAGATCGAAGTCCGCGCCTGGATCGAGCGCCCCGGCAAACGCGTGGAACTGGTCGCGGCCGAGCTCGCGGCCACCCAGCCCGACGGTTCCCGCCGCGTGGTGGCCACCGCCCGCGCCTGGCGGCTCGCCACGAGCGAGACCGCCGAGGTGGCCCTGACCTTCGACCGGCCGCTGCCGCCGGTGCCCGCGCGCGAGGTCATCGACTGGTCGGCCTTCCCGCCGGGCTGGGATGTCGGGTACGTGCGCTCGGTCGACATTCGCGACGCGATCGTGGAGGGGGCGCGTGCCGGTTGGGTCCGCCCGCTCGTGGAGGTCGTCGAGGGTGAGGAGACGAGCCCGCTCGTGCGGGTGTTCTCCGTCGCCGACATCGCCAACGGCGTTGGTGCGCAACTCGATCCGGCGCATTGGACCTTCCTCAACACCGACCTGACCGCCGACCTGTTCCGGCTGCCCGTCGGCGATTGGATCGGCGTCGAAGTCCAGACCTCCATCGGCCCGGACGGCGTCGGCATGTGCTCGACCGTGCTGCACGACGAGCAGGGCCCGATCGGCCGGCAACTCCAGATCCTGGAAGTGCGCGCCCGGGGCTGACCGGAAGCTGTAACTCTCCGGATTCATTGCGAGCACGCCGCAAATACCGGGAAGCGCTGTCGCCGTAAGGGGTTCAGCGAGCGCGGTGCGGGCGGCGGCGCACGGTCATCCCGTCCGCGACCGCCAGCACCAGGGTGGTGGTGTCGTCGCTCCGCGCCCACCAGCGATGCCGTACACCGGCGGCGCAGTAGTAGGTGTCGCCGGCGTGCAGCGTGAGCTCGTCATCGCCCGCCGCCACCGTGATCGACCCGCGCACCACATAGATCAATTCGTCGTTGTCGTGGGTGAACTCGCGATCGCCCCGGCTGGTGCCGCCGGTGAATTCCAGTGCGCGCAGATCTCTTTCGCCGTGCACGAGCGAACGAACCGACCCGTCGACGGGCTCGGTCTGCGGGAGCCGCGTGTCCTCGTCGGCGCGCACGACGGGGGAGTGGACGGCGGTATCGCTGCCCGCCAGCAATTCGGTGGCGGTGGTGCCCAGTGCGTCGGCGATGCGTTGCAGTGAACGCAGACTGGTGTTGCTGCGCCCGTTCTCGAACTGGCTCAGAAACGATTGCGACAACTCCGCCTGCTCGGCCAATTGCGCGAGGGTGAGCCGGGCCGACAGGCGCCGGGCGTGCACCACCTGGCCCAGTCGTTGCCAGCGACCGTTTTCCGCCTCGATGCCCACTCGTCCCCTTTCGCTGTGCGCCATTCTCGACGGCTCGCGGCCGGATCCCAGGGTTTGCCTCACGCAGATCCGAACGCTTCCCGCCGCCACGACTGTACTGAATATTCAGTATCGCTGAATATTTGGAGGTGCAGTGGAGCAGAACACGCTCAAGCGGCGGGGTATCGGTCTGATCGGCAGCGATCCCGAGCTCGCGTTTCCCGGATACACCCTGTACGCGCCCCTGGCCGGGCGCGGCATCGTGGATCTGGTCGACCTGTCCGGCGAACTGGCGCATCGCTGGGAGCTGCCGTATCGGCCGGGGCGGCACGCCCGACTGCTGCCCGACGGCGCGCTGGCCTACAACGGGGCGACCCTCGATATCGCGCCGCTGTTCGCCATGTGGCGCAAATACAGCGGCGGATCGATGGGCGTCTACGCGCCCGACGGCACTCTGTTGCGTGAGCATCGCGACGACTATCAGCACCACGACGCGCACCACTACGACGACGGCCGCATTCTCTATACCGCCGTCGAACCGCTCACCGGCGCCGAGGCCGAACGGATTCGCGGTGGCGTGCCCGGCAGCGAGGCCGACGGCACGGTGTGGGCCGATGTCGTTCGCGAGGTCGCCGCCGACGGTTCGACGCTGTGGGAATGGCGCGCCGCCGTGCACCTCGATCCCGCGGATTACGTGCTGCAACCGCACTATTGGCGCGAACACTGGCCGTTGATCAACAGCGTGCACCCGCTCGACGAGCACACCGTGGTCGCCAGCCTGCGCAGTGTCTCCGCCGTCATCCTGATCGACCGCCGCACCGGTGCGGCCACCACCCTCGCCGACCGCACCGTCGTCGCACAGCAGCATCACGCCACCCCGCTCGGCGACGGCAGACTGCTGGTCTTCGACAACGGCACCTTCCGCACCGGCGAATCGGTGACCTACAGCCGCGTCGTCGAAATCGACCTGGACACCGGCGAACTTGGCTGGATCTACCAGGATTCGCCGCGCGAGGCGTTCTTCACCCCGTACATGGGGGGCGCGCAACGACTGGCCAACGGTAATACCTTGATCACCGAAGCGGCCTTCGGGCGCATCTTCGAGGTGACGCCGGACCGCCGCATCTGCTGGGAGTACGTGGTCCCGTCGTTCACCGAATACCCGGATCCCGATACGGCACAGGTCTTTCCGGGCGTCTCGAATGCCATCTTCCGTGCCTACCGTTACGCCGCGGCCGAGATCCCGTGGCTGGGGGAGCGGTGAGCACGGTGCACCCCGTGGACGAGATCCCCTCGGCGGGCAGGGCTTTCGTCGCCGCGATCCAGCACCTGGCGGTCATGATCGCCATGCCGATCACCTCGGTGCTGCTGATCACCCGCAGCCTGCACCTGGACGATGCCACCGCCCGCGCCCTGCTCAGCGCCACCCTGCTCTGCTCCGGCATCGGCACCATCCTGCAATCGATCGGCCGTTTCGGGCTCGGGGCCGGGCTGCCGTTCATCATGCTGCCGGGCGGCGCGGCGGTGGTGCTGTTCTTGCAGATCGCCCAGCAATCCGGTCCGGCCACGGCATCGGGCGCGGTCATTCTCACCGCCGCCCTGGGGATCCTGCTGGTGCCCGTAGCGCGCCGGCTCGTCACCCGGATCCCCGCCGTGGTGATCGCCGCCATGGTGGTGGTGATCGGCGTGAACCTGGTCAAGGTCGCGGGCGGTCTCATCGCCCCGGCCGGCGATCCAGCGGTGTCGGCGGTGGGGCTGGCCGCCGCGACCATCCTGGTGACCGTGCTGGCGCACCGCTTCCTGCCGAGCGGCTGGCGCCGGGTATCGGTGCTGCTCGGCATGATCGCCGGGACCGCACTGGCCGCCGCCATCGGCCAGTTCCAGCTGCGCCCGGGTTCGGGGCTGGTGCAGTCACCGACGCTGTTCCCTTTCGGCACACCGCATTTGGACATTCTCGCGGCGCTACCGCTGCTCATCTTCAGCATCGGTTCGATGGCCGAGGCCACCGGGCAGACGGTGTTGAACGCCAAGGTGGTCGGCAAGGCGATCGACCCCGGCCCCACCGTGGCCCGCACCATTCGCGGCGATGCGGTGACCTCGCTGCTGTCCGGCCCGCTGGGCGGCGCGACCATGGTCACCAGTGGTGAGAACATCGGCCTGATCCAGCTCACCGGCGTGCGCAGCCGCTATGTCACCGCATTGGCGGGCGGCCTGCTGGCGGTCGCGGCCTTCTTCGCGCCGATCGGCCGCCTGGTGAATTCGCTGCCCGGACCGGTGGTCGGCGGTACCGCGGCCATTGCCTTCGCCATGATCATCGTCGCGGGCATCGGCATGTTCGAGCGCCTCGACCTGACCGCCGACGGCACCTTGATCACCGCCACCGCCGCCCTCACCGCGGGCCTGCTGCCGATTCTCACCCCCGCGCTGTACAAGTCCTTCCCCGCCGATCTGCGCCTGCTGCTGGGTAGCGGCGTCACCATGGCGGCCGTGGTCGGCGTGCTGGTTCACCTGCTGTTTGCTGTTCGCGTGTCGAAATCGGCGTGTCAGAATCCGGCAGTCGGTTATCAACCAGCGAATATGGGAACTACAGACGGGTAGGAACAGCCCCCGTTCAGCAGAGGAGACATGATGCTAGGACTCGGAATCCTCGGATGGATCATTATCGGCGGTCTGGCCGGTTGGATCGGCAGCAAGATCATGGGCACCGATGCTCAGCAGGGCATACTCATGAATATCGTGGTCGGCGTGATCGGCGGCCTGATCGGCGGGTTCCTGCTGAAGCTGTTCGGCGTCGACGTCAACGGCGGCGGACTGATCTTCAGCTTCTTGACCTGCCTGGCCGGCGCGGTGATCTTGCTGTTCGCGGTCGGCAAGGTCACCGGCAGTCGTTAGCCCGGATTGACGGGTTTCGCCGGACGCGGTCCGGGTACGCGAATGCAGGGACACACCCGCATTCGCGAGGAGGATCATCGTGCCGCCCTATCACGGTTCATCCGAAGCCACTGTGAAGAACCGCACCGGAGAACCCATCATTCTCGACGATCTGGATGCCCCCGGCCTGTTGCTCTTACTGGTCGGGGTCATCACTCTGGCCTGGACCCTCACGGCCAACGATCCAGATCTCTCCGCCGGCACCATCACCGGCGCCACCCTCACCTTCTGCGCCCTCGTCTCCGGAATCATTTGGGTTACCCTCGAGCACACCCGTTCCCGAGCCCACGAGGACCCATGCCAGCCATCGAAAGAACGCGCCCGTACATCGCCGTGATCATGGGTGTCTCCGGCTCGGGCAAATCCACCGTCGCCGAATCCCTTGCCGCTCAACTCGGCTGGGATCTGCTGGAGGGCGACGACCTGCACCCGCCCGCCAATATCGCCAAAATGGCCGCCGGTCACCCCCTCACCGACGCGGATCGGGAGCCGTGGCTGGAGGCCATCGCGGCCTGGATCGCCGAGCACGTGGCGGCGGGCAAATCGGGACTGGTGACCTGCTCGGCCTTGAAGCATGCGTACCGAGATATCTTGCGCCGCCCCCTGATCGGGCATTCGGAAGCCGAACTGACCTTCATTCTGCTCAGCGGATCCCGCGAGCAATTACAGCAGCGAGTGACGACCCGCCCGGGGCATTTCATGCCACCCTCGCTGCTCGATTCGCAGCTGGCCACGCTCGAAGCGCCGACGCCCGACGAGCGCATCGTCACCATCGAAATCGGTTCGCCGCCAGCGGTTGTCGCGGCGGAGGCATTGGAAGCCCTTCATCCCTGACACGGGATCACCTGCGCGCGTGTGACTTTCGCGCTGCGCCACCGCCGAGCGATTCCACGGTCTACTCCGCGACGGCGACCGTTATCGTTCCCACCATGTCAGGAGCAACCTTTTGAGCCACGCCGACTTGGTCTTCACCGGCGGCACCGTCCTCACCATGGACTCCGCCCGCAGCCGCGCCACCGCTCTGGCCGTCACCAGTGACCGCATCACCGCCGTCGGCGACCTCGACATCCGCGATCACATCGGCCCCCGCACCGAGGTCGTCGACCTGACCGGCCGTGCCCTGCTCCCCGGCTTCCAGGACGCCCACATCCACGCCGCCACCGCTGGCATCGAACTGGGCCACTGTGACCTGACCGGCACCACCTCGCTCACCGAATACCAGCGCCGCCTGGCCGTCTACGCCGCCGCGAATCCGGACCGTCCCTGGCTGACCGGCAGCGGCTGGTCCCTGGAGAGCTTTCCCGGCGGCATGCCCACCCGCGCCCAGCTGGATGCGATCGTCCCCGATCGCCCCGTCTACCTGACCAACCGCGACCACCACGGCGCCTGGGCCAATACCCGCGCCCTCGAACTGGCCGGCATCACCGCCGCGACCGCCGACCCCGCCGACGGCCGCATCGAACGCGAAACCGACGGCACCCCAACGGGAATGCTCCAGGAGGGCGCGATGGCCCTCGTCGAACGCCTCCTCCCGCCCATCACCCCCGAAGAGCGCCTGGCCGGCCTGCTCCGCGCCCAATCCCTCCTGCATTCCCTGGGCATCACCGGCTGGCAGGAGGCCATAGTCAAAGCCGACGGCGGCGACATGGATTCCGCCGCAACCTATTACGCCGCCGCCGAACAGGGCTTGCTCACCGCCCGGGTAGTCGGCGCCCAATGGTGGGACCGAGACCATGGCATCGACCAAATCCCCGCAATGCTCCTGCGCCGCAAGCAGTTCACCACGAACCGCTTCCGCCTCGACACCGTGAAAATCATGCAGGACGGCATCGCCGAGAACTACACCGCCGCCATGACAGCCCCCTATAAGGACGCCCACGGCTGCTGCACCACCAACACCGGCCTCAGCTTCATCGACCCAGCAGCCCTGTGCGCCTACGTCACCGAACTCGACGCCCACGACTTCCAAGTCCACTTCCACGCCCTGGGCGACCGAGCAGTCCGAGAATCCCTGGACGCCATAGAAGTCGCCCTCCGCACCAACGGCCCCCGAGGCAACCGCCACCACCTGGCCCACCTCCAAGTAATGCACCCCTCCGATATCCCCCGCTTCCACCGCCTGGGCGCCATCGCCAACCTCCAACCCCTCTGGGCAGCCCACGAACCCCAACTGGACGACCTCACCCTCCCCTTCCTCGGCGGCAACCTGGCCACCCGCCAATACCTCTTCGCCGACCTCCTCCAAGCAGGCGCCACCCTCTCCTGCGGCAGCGACTGGCCGGTCAGCGACCCCAACCCCCTCGCCGGCATCCACGTAGCCGTCAACCGAATCCACCCCGGCACCACCAACCCACCCCTACTCCCCGCCCAACGCCTGGACCTGATGACCGCCCTCTCCGCCTACACAGCCGGCTCAGCCCACGTGAACCGCCACCACAACACCGGCACCCTCCGCCCCGGCGCCCTGGCCGATCTCGTTGTCCTGGACCAAGACCCATTCACCATCCCCCCACTCACCCTCTCCGAAATCACCGTTCTCCAAACCTTCGTAGCCGGCACCCGAGTCCACGGCTAACCGCCCCACACGCCCGTTAACCAGCCGATTTGGAGATCCAGGGGGGTCCTGGGGTAATCTCATCGAGCACAAAGCGAGAGCCCAGTGCAACGGGCTGTGGCGCAGCTTGGTAGCGCACTTGACTGGGGGTCAAGTGGTCGCAGGTTCAAATCCTGTCAGCCCGACAGTTGTGAAACCCTTTCTGACCTAGGTCGGAGAGGGTTTTCTCATTTTCCCATCAAGCAGGCTTCGGTCAGTGTGTGTGACCTCCGGCACAAACTGGTCATTCGTCCATTTGCTGTTTCGGGTCGTCTTTAGCCTGTGGCGCACATCCTTCGGACGTTGAGGAGGCCACGATGGGTCGATTGGTTGCCGCGGTGGTGGCGGTGGTGGCCTGCGGGGCGTTGATCGCCAGTGCGCCGGGCGCCCGCGCCGACGACGCCGGTGCGCTGGAGGTGCTGGCCTACAACATCGCGGGTCTCCCCGAAATCCTTTCCAGCGCAACCACTCCGCGCGAAGCCGCCACCACCGAGATCGGGCGGCGCATCGGGGACTACGACGTCGTGCATGTCGAAGAGGACTTCAACTATCACGCTGCCCTCTACACCGGTGACAGCCACCCGTACCGGACGCCCACCAGTGGCGGCGTGCCGTTCGGCAGCGGACTCAACACGGTGGCGCGGCTGCCCTACGACACCGATGATTTCCAGCGCGTCAAATGGGACGATTGCAGCATCGGTTCCGGAGACTGCCTGACGCCCAAGGGCTTCACCTTCGCCCGGCACCGGCTGGCCGATGGTGTGTACCTGGATCTGTACAACCTGCACACCGATGCGGGCGACGAGGCCGGTGATATACGGGGCCGGGCGGCGAATCTCACGCAGTTGTCGGCATTCATCGCCACCCACTCCGCGGGCAATGCGGTCATCGTCATGGGCGACACCAACACTCGCTACACCCGAACCGGCGATACCATCGCCCGGTTCGCCGCCGACAACGGTTTCACCGACGCTTGGGTGGAACTCGCGCGGGGCGGGTCGGCGCCCGCCGCGGGCAGCCCCGCTCTGCTGTGCGACCCCGCCGCGATCACCGATTCCTGCGAGGTGGTCGACAAGATCCTCTACCGCGGCAGCACGCTGGTGAACCTGCACGCGACCGCGTACCACAACGAGCACGCGGCCTTCCTGGATGCCAACGGCACGATGCTGTCCGACCACGATCCGATCCACGTGTCCTTCGCCTGGTCGCGCAATCCCGGCTATCGCTTCAGTGAGCAGTTCGGCGGACCGCACGGCGACTACTTCAACGACATCGACCGCGTCCCGCCCACCGCCCATCCGACCCGCGTGGTCTTGCGCGGGGGCTCGCGACTCGATCAGATCTCCTTAGCACTCGACACCGGCGCCACCCTGACCCACGGCGGCACCGGTGGCACCGAGACTTCGCTGTCGCTCTCCGCCGGTGAATACCTCGCCTCGGCCGGATTGTGCCGGGGCGTCAAAGACGGCCACACCCGGGTGTTCTCCGCGAAGTTCACCACCAGTACCGGGCGCACTCTCAGCGCCGGATCGGCCACCGGAGACTGCGTGACCTACACCGCGCCGGACGGCTGGCAGATCACCGGGCTGCACGGACGTTCCGGCGACGAAATCGACAAGGTCGGATTCATCTACACGAAACGTTGACCCCGTTTCGAACTCCGCCACACCATCTCCGCACCTCTGGATGCGTTACGAACATCCTTGAAGCTGAAGGGATTCCCGTGCGACCCGCCCGTCTCCTCGCGCTGCTGCCGGCCCTGTTCGCCCTGGCGTCGCCGATCCCGGCGGCTGCGAGCCCGACGGGTCCGATCCTCAACGACTGGGACTGCCTGCCTTCGCCTGCCCACCCCCGGCCGGTCGTGCTGCTGCACGGTATCGCCGACGGCCTGTCGGCCTGGCACGAAGTCGCGGCGAAACTGACCGATCGCGGAGTGTGTGTATTCGCTACGGAGTACGGAAAGGACCCTCGAACCTTCAACCAGCTCAACGGATTCGCGCCCATGGCGCAGTCCCTGGACGAAGTCTCCGCGTTCACCGAGCAGGTCCGGCAGCGCACCGGCGCCGCACAGGTCGATCTTGTCGGGCACTCGGAGGGTGGGGCGCTGGCGCTGGCCCTGTCACGGCGGCTCGGTGGCCCGGCCGTGCACACCGTCGTGCTTTTGGCCCCGCCGACGCACGGGACCACACTCAGCGGGCTCGTCGATTTCGCGACGCGCGCCGCGATCCGTCCGGTCACCGACGCCGCGCTGCGTGAACTGGTCTGCCCGGCCTGCGCCGACCTCGAAACCAGTTCGGAATTCATCGGCGAGCTGAGCAGGCAACCGATTACGGCGCCCGGCGTGCGGTACGCCATCCTGGCCCTCGCCAACGACCCCATCGTCAGTCCCGGCGGCGCCGCCTCGTTCGTCGAGGAGCCGTCGGCCTCCAACGACCTGGCTGAAAACCTCTGGCCGGGAGAACACTTCGACCATGCGACCCTGCCGCAGCATTCACTGGTCGCCGACTGGGTGGTGGATCACCTCACTTCCTGACAGATCTCAGGGCAGTGTGAGGGCAGATCGGCCAGGCCGTGCGGGAAGGGGTGGGGATTCGACGGACCTTCATGTACCGATGTGGGTGGCCGACTGACTGGGTCAATTGTCTTGGGCGGCAACGGCCGCCGGGGCGACACCATAGGGGATGGGCTGGCGGGGATCAATGGTGAGGTGGGTTGTGATAGGGCACAGAACTAGCCGAGCGTCCATGTCTTGTTGCGGGTAAGCTACCGGCTGGTAGTGGATTCCGGTTATGGTCCAGCGTGGGCTCGATGGGTGGTCCGACGGGGAGGTCGGGCGCGGCAAGGCAGGGTTAGGGTGCAGGTGTTGATCGGCTGGTCGAG
This sequence comes from Nocardia inohanensis NBRC 100128, assembly GCF_001612945.1. GTDB lineage: Bacteria > Actinomycetota > Actinomycetes > Mycobacteriales > Mycobacteriaceae > Nocardia > Nocardia inohanensis. The sequence goes on along the minus strand of NZ_BDBK01000012.1, from coordinate 494,249 downwards.
GTTGCCGTTCGCCTTGGGGTGCAGCGGGTATCGACGGGATGCGCCTGAGTGGGCCTGGATGGCGTTGCGCGCGAATCCAAATGGGGTTACATCGTAGTTAGCTCGCGGGGATACGGTTCCGCACATTACTTCTCGGGGGGATTCGGGTTTCCGGTTGGGGACTCGATTTCTACGTCTTGATCAATCTGGCTTACAACTCCGAGGACTGATAGCGATATGACGAACTTCGACGAGCCGACCGCTAAGGCAGCCGATGGCGCGACGCCTGAGGGTACGGCGAAACTTGCTGCTGCGTTGCGGGCCTCGCTGAAGGAAACCAATCGGTTGCGGGCGCGCAATCGGCAGCTGGATGCGGCTTTGCGGGAGCCGATCGCGATTGTGGGGATGGCTTGCCGGTATCCCGGGGGTGTCGAGTCGCCGGAGGATCTATGGCGGTTGGTCGAGGGTGGCGTGGATGCCACTACCGAGTTGCCCGCCAATCGGGGGTGGGATATCGAGCGGATCTACGATCCTACCGGCGAGCTGCCCGGTCGTTCCCATACGAGATCGGGTGGATTCCTGCACACCGCAGGCGATTTCGATCCCACGTTCTTCGGCATCAGCCCGAATGAAGCGGCCGGTATGGATCCGCAGCAGTTCCTGCTGCTCGAAACCTCGTGGGAGGCGTTCGAGCGTGCGGCCATCGATCCGGGGACCCTGCGTGGCAGCGCGACCGGCGTCTGGGTCGGCATGATGTATCACGACTATCCGGCCAATGCGAATGCCGGATCGCTGGCATCGGGGCGGCTCTCCTACACTTTCGGGCTCCAGGGGCCGTCGGTCACCGTGGACACCGCGTGTTCGTCGTCACTGGTCGCCATGCATTCGGCGGCCGCCGCATTGCGGTCGGGGGAGTGCGAGCTGGCGCTGGCGGGCGGAGTGACCGTGATGGCGGGCCCGGATACGTTGGTGGAGTTCAGCCGGCAACGCGGACTGGCCATCGACGGTCGGTGCAAGTCGTTCTCCGACAGTGCCGACGGGGTGGGCTGGGCCGAAGGCGCCGGTGTGCTGGTGCTGGAACGGCTTTCCGACGCGCAACGCAACGGCCACCGGATTCTCGCCGTGATGACCGGTTCGGCGGTGAACTCCGACGGTGCGTCGAATGGGCTGACCGCGCCCAACGGTCCTGCGCAGCGGCGCGTTATCGAGCAGGCGCTGGCCAGTGCGGGAATCTCCGCCGCCGATGTCGACGCGGTCGAAGGGCACGGCACCGGAACGACTTTGGGTGATCCCATCGAGGCGCAGGCATTGCTGGGCACCTACGGTCGCGATCGGGCTCCGGAGCGGCCGCTGTGGCTCGGTTCGTTGAAGTCGAACATCGGGCACGCGCAGGCCGCCGCGGGTGTGGGCGGCGTGATCAAGATGGTGATGGCGATGCGGCACGGGACGCTGCCGCGCACCCTGCATGTGGACCGGCCGTCTACCAAGGTCGACTGGTCCGCCGGCGAGGTGCGGCTGCTGACCGAACCGGTGCCGTGGCAGCGGTTGGATCGCCCACGCCGCGCGGGTGTTTCGTCGTTCGGAATCAGCGGGACCAACGCACACGTCATCCTCGAAGAGGCTCCCGTTCTCGAACCGGCTCCTGCCGCGGTGACGAACCCGGCCGAGCCCGTCGGTGCTGTCATGCCCTGGGTACTGTCCGCCGCCACCGCCCGTGCCCTCGGCGATCAGGCTGTTCGCTTGCGGTCGTATATCCGTGAAAACGACTCCAACGCATACGATGTCGGATATTCCCTGGCCGCCACCCGCTCCAGGCTCGGCCATCGCGCGGTGATCCTCGGTGCCGATCGCGACGAACTGCTCTCGGGCATCGAGGCATTGGGTCGCGGCGACGCCCTACCGGGTGTGGTGACGGGTCGCGCGGTGTCGGGTTCGACAGCGTTCGTCTTCTCGGGTCAGGGCGCGCAGTGGGCCGGAATGGCCGAGCGGCTGCGTACGCACCCGGTCTTCGCGGCGACCTTCGATCAGGTCGTCGCGGAGCTGAACCCGCTTCTGGGCCAACCGATCTCGCTCGACGAGGCGCTGGCCGCGACGGATTCGATCAACCAGACGGTCTTCGCGCAAGCCGGATTGTTCGCCTTCGAGGTCGCCCTGTATCGCGTGCTCGAGGCGTGGGGTCTGCGCCCCGACCTGGTGGCGGGCCACTCGATCGGCGAGATCGCCGCCGCGCACATCGCCGGAGTGCTGTCGCTCTCGGACGCCTGCACGTTGGTGGCCGCGCGCGGCCGGTTGATGCAAGCGCTACCCACGGGTGGAGCGATGCTCGCGGTCGGAGCGCCGGAATCCGCCGTCGCCCCGCTGCTGACCGACGGCGTATCGATCGCGGCGGTGAACAGCCCCACCTCGGTGGTGGTCTCCGGCATCGCGGCCGAAGTCGACGCGCTGGCCGAGGTGTTCGCCGGGAAGTCTTGGCGGACAAGCCGTTTGCGTGTCTCGCACGCCTTCCATTCCGGCTTGATGGATCCGATGTCGGCGGACTTCGCCGCGGTGGTGGAGGGTTTGAGCTTCGCCCGCCCCACTATTCCGCTGGTATCGACCGTGACCGGCACTCGGGTGACCGATGAGATGTCGGACCCGGCGTACTGGGTGCGTCAGGTCCGCGCCACCGTGCGGTTCGCCGATGCGGTGACCACGATGGCGGAAGCGGGCGTGGCGCGCTTCGCCGAAATCGGGCCGGACGCGGTCCTCACGCCGATGGTGCTCGGCACCGTGGACGCCGAAGGCACCGTCGCGGTCGCGGTTGCGCGTCGTGAAGAGGCCACGACCGCCACGGTGACGGCGGCGGTCGCGAAGTTGTTCGTGTCGGGCGCAGAGGTGGATTGGGCCGCTTTCTATCCGGGTGCGCAACCGATCGACCTGCCCACCTACGCATTTCAACGCGAGCGGTTCTGGCTCGATGCGAAGCAGTATCTGTCGACGACATGGCTGGCCACCGGCGCCGATGCGGCAGGATTGGAGCCCGTCTCCCATCCCCTGCTGGGAGCGATTGTCCCGCAGCCCGATTCGGGCGGGGTGAGCTTCGTCGGCCGCTGGACCCTGGACTCGGTCGGATGGCTGGCCGATCACAGCGTACTCGGTACGGCACTGCTGCCGGGAACCGGTTTCGTCGAGTTGGCGACGCATGTGGGCGGATTGCTCGGTCACGGACGAGTGGACGAGCTGATCCTGCACGCACCGTTGACATTGCCTGCCCGCGAAGGGGTTTCGGTCCAGGTGGTGGTCGGCGCGGCGAACGATTCCGGTCGCCGGCGCATCACCGTTCACTCGCGCCAACCGGATGCCGTCGCATGGACTCTGCATGCGCAGGGTGACCTCGGCGGCGAGCATGTCCAGCCCGATTTCGATCTCGCCACCTGGCCCCCGGCCGACGCCGAGGCGATCGACGTCGCCGACGCGTACACCGAGATGCTGGATGCCGGATACGGGTACGGCCCCAATTTCCAAGGCATGCGGGCCATGTGGCGACGCGGCGAGGACGGCGCCGATGGTCACGAACTGTTCGCCGAGGTGGCGCTGCCGGATCCGGCGGCCGCCGAAGGTTACGGCCTGCACCCCGCACTCTTCGATGCGGCAATGCACGCCCTCATCGTGGATCAGCTCCGCAATGGCGGCCTCGACGCACCCGCACTGCCGTTCAGCTGGCGTGGTGTCGCACTGCACGCCGCCGGGGCGAGTGCCATCCGGGTCCGAATCCAGGTGCAGGACAGCCGTTTCACGCTGTGGCTGGCCGATAGCACCGGCAAACCCGTGCTCTCGGTCGACTCGCTGGACACCCGCCAGGTGTCCGCGGACCGGCTGCGCGTCGACCGGGTAGCCGATGCCTTGTTCACGGTGGATTGGATCGCCGCGACGGTCGCGAGTTCGGCAGCCCCGGCGCATACCGCGGTCATCGGAGCGCCGAGTTCGGGCGAGGTGCGCGGCTATCCCGACCTCTCGTCACTGGTAGCGGAACTCGACGCAGCGGCGGAAGCCGTTGTCCCCGGGCTCGTCTTGCTCCACAGCGCTGATACCGGCGACCCGTCCTCGCACGCCGCCCGCGAGGCACTGCACGGCCTGCTGGCAACTATCCAACAGTGGCTGGGCGACCCGCGATTCGCCGAGTCCCGTCTGGTGATCCTGACCCGCGACGCGGTATGCGCCACCGAGTGGGAGCAGGTGCGCCCCGCGCAGGCCCCCATCTGGGGTTTGGTGCGCGCCGCCCAGGCTGAACACCCGAACCGGCTGCAACTGCTGGACCTCGAAGGCACGGCCGACCACGATCCGGCCGCCGTCGCCACCGCCGCCGCGGCCCTGGCGTCGGAGCCGGAAGGTGCGCTGCGTGGCACGAATCTCTTTGTGCCGCGCCTGGTTTCGCACCAGGTCACCGAGGCGAACCGCGAACCGGTCGAGCCGCTGGACACCGGCACCGTGCTGATCACCGGCGGTACCGGCGGGCTGGGTGCGCTGTTCGCCCGGCACCTGGTCACCGAGTACGGCGCGCGCCGACTGGTGTTGACGTCCCGGCGGGGGCCACAAGCCCCCGGCGTCGACGAATTGTGCGCCCAGCTGACCGAACTCGGTGCGCAGGTGACCGTCGCCGCCTGCGACGTCTCGGATCGGGCGGCGCTACAGGCGCTGCTGGACGAGATCGAGCCCGAGCATCCGCTGACGGGTGTCGTGCACGCCGCGGGCATCGCCGACCACGGCCTGATCGAAACCATGACGAGCGATCGCATCGATGCCGTCTTCGCACCCAAGGCCGACGCCGCCTGGCATCTGCACGAACTCACCAGCGACCAGCCGCTGTCGCTGTTCGTGCTGGTGGCCTCCGCCGGTGGTCTGGTGCTGGCCGCCGGGCAGGCCAACTACGCGGCGGCCAACGTCTACCTCGATGCCCTCGCCACCTACCGCCGGGCGGCCGGGTGGACGGCCACGTCGATCGACTACGGCCTGTGGGAACGATCGAGCGGTCTGGGCACGGAACTGTCGGAAGAGGACTTCGAAAGGATGCGGCGTCAGGGCTTCCCGGCGCTGTCCGAAGCTGACGGGCTGGCGCTCTTCGATGCCGCCGTGACCTCCGGCGTCGCCCAGCTGGCCGCGCTGCCGCTGGACCGAGCCGTGCTCCGCACCCGAGCCGAGCACGCACCCGCCCTGGTCCGCGGGCTGGTTCCGGCGTCGGCGCCGCGCGATACGCCGTCACCGCTGCTGGAGCTGGTCGGCCTGCCGTCCGAACAGCGGCTCCCGCTGCTCGTGGAGTTCGTGCGCAAGCAGGCCGCCGCGACGCTCGGCTACGCGGATGTCGATCTCATCGAGGTCGACAATGTCTTCGGCGAAATGGGTTTCGATTCGCTCACCGCGGTCGAATTCCGGAACGCGCTGCGCGACGCGACGGGCGTGCAGTTGCCCGGCACCCTCGTCTTCGACTATCCGACGCCCCAGATTCTCGCGAAGCAACTGGACGAGAAATTGGCGGAAGGCGCGAGCGCCCTGGCGAACGCTGTCGACGCGGCCGCCGAGCGAGATCGTAACGAGGGCGTGGCCGACGACTCGCTGTACGGCATGTTCCGCACAGCGGTTGGGCGGGAACAGTATTCGGTCGCCTTCCTGCTCCTGCACCTGGCGGCGCAGCTGCGTGAGCAGTTCACCGCCAACGACAAGCTGGACGTCGAGCCCGAGCTCATCCGATTGACCGAGGGCGCCGGTTCCCCGCGCATCATCTGCATCGCCCCGCCGATGGCGGCCGGCGGTGTGCGCCAATATGCCCGCGTCGCAAACAAACTGCGGACCGCCCGCGACGTGGTCGGCCTCGCCCCGATGGGGTCCCACGCGGGCCAGCCGCTGCCCACCGACTATGCCGCGGCCACGAAAGCCTTGCTCCAGCCCATCCTCGATGCCGCCGAGGGCAAGCCGTTCATCCTGTTCGGGTACTCCTCGGGCGGGGTGCTCGCCTACAGCGTCGCCGAACGCCTGGAGGCGCTGGGCGGACCCACGCCGGCGGGAGTGGTGCTGGTGGACAGCTACCGGGTGGCCGAGGGTGATGCGAGTGAGTGGATTCTCAAGCCGGTCGCCGAGAACATGGTGACCAACGAGGCCGCCTTCGATCGCTTCGACCCCGCCCGGTTGACCGCCATGGGTCAGTACATTCAGGTGCTGCGCGGTATCGTGCCCGGCAAGATCGCCGCACCCACCCTGTTCCTCCAGTGCGCGCAGCGGATTCCGGGCGTTCCCCAGGACTTCATGGAGTGGCAGGCCCAGCCGTGGGACGAGAGCCATCGCGTGGTTCAGGTGGACGCCAACCACTTCGCCATGCTGCACGAGGGATCGGATCAGGTCGCCGCGGCGGTCGACGATTGGCTGGAAGGGCTGGAGTGAGGGTCCGGCCGGGAGGGTGGTTCGCCCTCCCGGCCGGCGCTCATGCGCCGGTGTAGGTGAGCCGGACCGCGGCGTACCACGGCAGCCGCTTGCCGCCGATCGGCCGCCGGGGCCCGACGGGCGCCATCGTGAGCGGCCACATCAGCGGGGGCAGCCGGCGGAATCGGGCTGCCATCCGGAACAATCCGACGACCTCGTCGGCGGTCCAACCCGCGTCGGCGAAGAATCGCAGCGGCTCGAGCGGCCCGAATTTCCAGGGTGAGTTCTCGAGCAGGTTCTTGTTCACCCGATTGAAGCGGTCGACCACGGGCTTGTTGTTCACATCCATGATCCACCAATGGATTTCGGGCCGCGCCAGTGCCGCCGCCAATCCCGAGACCTCGTCTTCGGACAGGTAGTACACCAGTCCTTCGGTCAGTACGAGCGCCTTCTTCACCCCCGCGAGCGCCTCGTTCAGGAATTCGTCACGTGCTGCCGGATCGGCGAGATCCACTGCGGCGCGGGTCAGTACGCAGCGGGGTGTTTCGTCTTCCAGCAGACGGTTCTTCTCGGCGATCAAATCCGGGAAGTCGGCCTCGATCCAGCGGAGATCGGCGGGCAGGTCGAGACGATAGGGGCGCGCATCCAGACCCGCCGCCATATTGATGACGAGATCGCAGCCCTCGGTGAGGGTTTCGGCGATCAGGTCGTCGATGACTTTGGTTCTCGTGATCAGGGGCCAGCCGGCCATCGCGTTATTCTCGTTCGCGACGATGGCCTTGCCGGTTTCCCCCGCGAGCCGCTCCGCGAGCGGATCGTGAAAGAGCGCATCGGTACGAGCCGATTCGATCGCGCGATACGCGGCCACCCAGCGGGCGGTGTCCGAAACATTCGAAATGGGTCCTGCGGTTCGATCCATTGTTGAAGTCTCGCACAGTAATTCGCGATGGGTCGGCCGGGCGATTGCCGCGCTACAGCAGTACGGGGACCGATCGATGACCGTTGGAAACGAAGCTGCCCAGCGGCCGGAGTTCGGCGGGGTCCACGGCCAATCGCATATTCGGAAACCGCTCGAACAGGGCCGGCAGTGCGATCGCCGCTTCGAGCCGGGCCAATGGCGCACCGAGGCAATGGTGCGCGCCGTACCCGAAGGCGATGTGCTCCTTGCTCGCCCGATGTATGTCGAAATCACCGGCGGTGCCACCGTGGATGCCCGGGTCCCGGCTCGCGGCCCCGTAGGAGGCGAGGATCGCCTCGCCCGCGGCGATCCGCACACCGGCGATCTCGATATCCTCGACCGCGTAGCGCAGCGGCAGATGGTTGATCGGCGGCTGGTACCGCAACGCTTCCTCGATCACCTCCGACCACGGCACCCGGCCGGCGAGGACGTCGGCGCGCTGTTCCGGATTGGTCAGCAAGGCCACGATCGCCTGGTCGAGCAGGTTGACCGTGGTCTCGTGACCGGCATTGATCACCAGGATCAGGGTGTCGATCAATTCCTTCTGCGTCAGCCGGTCGGAGTCCTCGTCGACCGCCGAGATCAGCGCGCTGGTGATGTCGTCGCCGGGGTGGCCGCGCCGATAGAAGATCAACTGTCCCATCAGCGAGACCATTTTGAGGACATTGGCTCGCGCCTGCGCCGGCGTGAACGAGGTGTCGAAGAACCCGTCGACGCACGCATTGATCTTGGCATCCAAATGCTTGGGTACACCGAGCAATTCGCCGATGACCTGAATCGGCACCGGATACGCGTAGGTGGGCCGCAGATCGACGACTTCACCCGTGGGCAGGGCATCCAGTCGTTTCAGCAGTCCGTCGACGATGGTTTCGATCCCCGGGCGCATCAGGGCGGTGCGACGAGCGGTGAAGGCCGGTGCCACCAGTTTGCGGAGGCGGCGGTGCTGGTCGCCGTAAGCGGTGAACATGTTCTCCGCGATGACCCACGGGTGCAACGGCCACCGGTGATCGATCTCCCCGTTCTTGAAGGCCGTCCAGTGCTGGCGTGGGTCCTTGGACACCCGGGGATCGGCGAGCAGTTCTTTCAGCACCGCCGCATCGGTGACCGCCCACGCCGCAACCCCACCGGGCAATCCCACCGACGAGATCGGTCCACGCAGGCGTATCCGCTCGTTCTCGGCTTGAACATCGGCGCCCGTGGGATCCAGCACAATCGCTTCAGTATTCAAGGACCAACTCCCCAGCCGCGGGGCGAACCCCGTACTGCCTCAATCTGTTCCAGCGAAAGTAATGCTGGGCCGGCCGACTCCGTTGTCGCATTACAGCGAAACTTACCACCCGGTATCAAACGGCCTTCAGCCGAACGGGCATGTGTGAGTAACCGCGCAGCGTGGAGAGCCGGCGGCGGGTCGGCTCGCCGTCGAGGCGGATATCGGGGAAGCGTTCGAAGAGCGCGGTCAGCGCGGCCACGGATTCCAGCCGGGTCAGGCTCGCGCCGATGCAGGCGTGCATGCCGGTGCCGAAGGAGAGGTGTTCCTTGGCATTCGGGCGGGTGACGTCGAAACGGTGCGGGTCCGGGAATTTGACGGGATCGCGGTTGGCACCGGCCAGGGAGACGACGAGTGACTTGCCCGCCGCGAGTGGGACGCCGCCGAATTCCATCGGTTCCAGAACGCAGCGGGCGGTCATCTGAACCGACGTGTCGTAGCGCAGCATTTCCTCGACCGCGCCCGGCCAGCGCTCGGGTTCGGCGCGCAGCAGGTCGAGTTGATCGGAGTGCGAGAGCAGCAGCGGGACGGCATTGCCGAGCAGGTTCATGGTGGTCTCGAAACCCGCGCCCATCAATACATTGGCGCTGGCCATCAATTCGGTGGTGTTCAGGTCGCCCGCGGAGACCAGCTGGCCGAAGATATCGTCGCCCGGTTCGCGGCGCACCTTCTCGATGTGGGCGGCGAGGTAGTCTGTCATCGCCGCGGTGGCGGCCATGGCGCGCTGGTGGGTCCGCCAGGAGATGCCGACATCCAGCAGCGGAGCGACATGGCTGCCCCAGCGCAGGAACAGCTGGCGATCGGCCGCCGGGAAACCCATGATCTCCGCGATGATGGCGATCGGCACCTGCGCGGTGTAATCCGCGATCAGATCCACGGATTCGTGCGCGGCCATCGCGTCCAGCAGCTCCGCGGTGACCTCGCGAACCCGATCGCCCAGGCGAGCGACCGCACGCGGCGTGAATGCGGAAGCGACAGGCTTACGCAGGCGCCCATGCTCCGGCGGATCCAGCGCGAACATCGACGGCGCCTCGATCGGGTTGGGCGGCACCACAACTCGCTCCGCATAGCGCCGCAATGGCAAAGGCACGGACGGATCGATCGGCCGCCGCACCCCGAATCGCCTGTCGCGCAGCACCTCCCGGCACACCTCGTAATCGAACGCCGCATAACCGGCCTTCGTAACCCGCACCCCGCCGTCGCCCCGCAACTGATCGATCAGCGAGTACGGGTCGTCGTACCCCTCATCCCCGCTCATCAACCGCGCGAACGGATCCCCCATCCCGCGCAGCGCGAGAAACCCCAGCCGCGGAAACCCATGCTCCGCCGCCCACCTGATCGAGTACCGCGCGTTCATCAAAACCTCTGTGCCGTAACGAAAACCGCAAGTTCCAACGACTCGCGATCCCAATATAGGCCGCCGCGCCCCACCTGCAACCGCTGAACATCAAACACCGCTCGGTGCCTCGCCGGGGCGACGTTGCCCGGTACTGAACCTTCGACCGCTCGACCCCGGTCGAGGTTGGCGGAGGCGTGAATTCGCCGAAACAAACATGGGAGAGCGAAAGTCGGCATCATCGTAGGGTGTGCCGCTACTTCTTCGTAGCAATAGAATTAGGGGGTTGCGGATTGAGACCGGTACGGAGGATTCGGAGCAGCGAAGTTATATCGGTCGTCTAATCTGTCACGTGGGCGATCTGGGTCTGCACGTTTTGCCGGGATCGCGCGGGGGTGATATTAGTCTGAGCTGTGCTTTGCTCTCGTGGTTGTCCTGCTGATGAATTCGTTTGTGTCGGCGGTGTGCTGTCGTGAGTGTTGATGGGGTTGTGGTGGCGCCGGTCGCGCGGGTGGCGACGGGGGTGCGCGGGCGGGGTGGGCGGTACGAATTTCTGGATGCGTTGCGGGGGCTGGCGGCTTCGGCGGTCGTGGTGCAGCACTCGGCGGAGCGGTTGTGGCCGGCTTATTTTCGGTTCTCGCAGGCGCATTTCGGGCTGGGGCAGTTCGGGGTTTTCGCGTTTTTCCTGGTGAGTGGGTTCATCATTCCTGCTTCGATGGAGCGGGGGCGTTCGCTCGGGGCGTTCTGGGTGGGGCGGTTTTTCCGGTTGTATCCGTTGTTCTGGGCGTGTTTGACCGCGGCGATGGTGCTGCATTGGATAGACCGGTTCCGGCTGCCCGAACGGTTCTGGGACGATCCGGTTCGCAACTTCCTGACGAATCTGACGATGGGGGAGTACTTCATCGACGGCACCAGGACTCAGATGGTCGGGGCCGCTTGGACGTTGTCCTACGAGCTCGCGTTCTACCTGTTTCTGTCGCTGCTGTTGCTCGCGGGGTTCAACCGGCGTTCGGTTCCGCTGGCGTTGTTGTCGATCGGTTTGATCGCGCCCGCGGTGGTGCTGCCGCCCGCGATGATCAACGGCTCCGCCGCGAACGTGGTCACCCGGTCGATCGTCGTGGTCGCGACGATAGCGATCGCGGCACTGTTCGCGCGGTGGGCACCGGATCGGCGCTCGGCACTCGGCGCGATCCTGCTCGCGGTCATCACCGTTCCGTTCGTGCTCAACCAGCCGGAGTCGGGACCGTACACGGTCGGGATCTTCGCGACGATGTTCGTCGGCACCGTGCTCTACCGGATGACCGTCGGCACGGTCAGCGCCAAACAGGCTTGGGGGGTGTTCGGGCTCGCGATCGGCATGATCTTCGTGACCAGTCTGTTCGCCGAGCCCGTCACCGATCCGACGACCGGCGTCTTGGTCACCTGGGTCAAGCTGCCGGTCACCATCATTCCCGCCTTCCTGCTGTTCGCGGGGGCGCTGCTGCTGCGCGGGCGCTCCTTCCCGAGCCCGCTGCTGTTCCTGGGCCGGATCAGCTATTCGCTGTACCTCGCCCACGCGCTCGTACTCGATGCGCTGCCGCGCTGGAGCACGTCCGTCGCCGGGATTCCCGCGGCGTGGCTGACCTTCGGCACCTGGGTGATCGGGGCGATGGTGATCGCGACCGTCAGCTATCACGCCATCGAGAAGCCCTGCCACAAGCTCGGCCACCGCATGATCGCCCGCATCGATGCGCGCAAGTCACTGCGTGCGGAGTTGTAGCCCGGGATTCTCGGCGAGTACGTCGGCGACGCTTTGAGCGATCATGGTGAGCCCGGGGACGGCGCGCACGAGCTGGTCGGCGAGTGGGCCGAGTTGCTCCAGGAACGACTGGAAGTCGCCTGCCGCAAGCCTTTTCGTGAATTCCTTGGTCAGCGGGTTCGAGGGGAACGTCGGGAGCGTGCCGGGCTTCTCGCTCGGAAAACGGGTGGGCTCGTCGCTGTAACCGCCCTGGCTCACGATGCCCATCGCGAGTGTTCCCGAGATCAGCGCGCCGCCGCTGTCGCCGGGCAGGCTCAATGCGCTGTGCATGAAACGGATCGGTGGGCGTTGCGGGTCGGGCTGGTCGACGCGGGTGACGATCCCGCAGGTGAATCCGCTTGTCGCACCGGACTTGCAGACCGGCTCGCCCACCACGGGGACGCCGACCCCGGTGATCGCGATGGTGCTCTGCCCGGCGCGAACCAGGTTGTTGTCGAAGGAATTTCGCGCCTCCCCGGCGATCCGCACGATCGAATAGTCGCGGATGCCGTCGACGATCGCCTTCTCGAAGGTGCCGGTGGGGGCTCCGGCGATCGGGCCGGGTAGCGGTGTGAAGGTCTGCTGTTCGTCGGTGACCGGCTCGCCTGCTTCGGCGGCTTCATTGCAATGCCCCGCGGTGACAGCGGCCGGTAGGCCCGCACTGTCGATGGCGTTGAACGCCCAAGAGCACAAGCCCTTCCCGGCGATGTAGCGGTCGCCGCCGACCGTCCGATCGCCGGTGGAATCGGAAGCGGCATCCATCAGCAGCTCTCGCATCGAAACCGCGCTGACCGCAGCGAGTTCAGGGGTCGCGGACTCGTCGACGGCGAGGAAACCCCGCTGACGCACCGCTTCCCGCGCCCCCTCGGCAGCATCACGAATCGCGACGACCGCGCGGCCCTGCGGGTCCAGCCAGGTCCCGGCCACCGCGTCCGGAAAACGCCGGTCCAAGCTCGCGGCGAAATCCGCCAGTCGCTGAGCCAGCTCCACCCGCCGCAGATACTCCTGCGGCTCGAGCCGTAAATCTCGCCCGACCGCGGAGGTCAACCCCGGCGGCAGCTCAGCGGCAGCCGGGCCGGCAGTGGCGCTGCCCACCGGCATCACCGAAATCAGCAGGGCGGCGGCAACACTGACCAGCAGCCGCCCAACAGCGCGACGTGGGCTCATGCGCTCGGAACAGCCCGGCGGACCACGATCGCCGGTGGCTCGGCCAGCGACCTACCCACCACGCAATAGCGTTCGGTAGCGGTCGCCAGCTTCGCCAGCGCGGCATCGTCGGCGTCGGTCTCCACGGTGAAAGTGACCACCAGATCCTGCACCCCGACCGGTGCGTCGCGATCGACCCCCAGGGTGCCGCGGGCATCGAAGCTCCCCTCGGCCCGCCCCTCGACCGACCGCAACTCCACACCGAATGCTGTTGCGACCGAACGCAACGTCACCCCCGCGCAGGCGAGCAACGCCTCGAGCAGCATGTCGCCCGAGCACGCATCCGAGCCGTCACCCCCGGTGGCGCGATGCAGACCGGCGCGGCTGGTCCCGGCGAACTGGTCCACATCGAAGGTGATCCCGGGGGCGGCGATCCGACCGGCCGCGAGCAGCGGGGTGCGGGCGGCGGCGGGGTCTCGGCGGTACTGCTCCTTCAGCGGCGCTTGGGCGGTGCGCAACTCGGTGGCGTCCATGATCCGACGCTAGCCCGGCGGCCTCGAAGATCGCAGGAAGTGGCGCAGGAATTTTCGAATGCGTTGCCTATCGCCGGTCCGGCGGGTCGCTCCGGCGGGCGCGTGAGCGGGTGCGCCATTGGGTGGGGGTGCAGCCGTAGCGCCCGCGGAACCAGCGCGAGAAGTTGCCGGGGGAGGAGAAGGCGAGGAGTTCGGCTATCTCGGTGAGGGTGTGCCGGCGGCTGGTCACCAGGTGCTGGGCCAGTTCGGCGCGGGTGGCATCCAGGAGCGAGGTGAAGGTTTCGTTCTCGGCGGCCAGATGCCGGTGGATGGTGCGCCGGTCCACGCCGAGGCTGCGGGCGATCTGGTCGATGGAGCAGCGGCCGGTGGGGAGCAGGAGCTCGATCAGCTCGCGGACCCGGTCGAGGGTGGTGACCTGGTTGTCGGGGGCCGGATCGAACCTGTGCTGGGCGTAGGCGCGGAGCTGCGGATCCGACATGGCATTGGGGGAGTCGAGATCGGTTGTGTAGGTGAGGATTCCGTTGAAGTCGGCGTCGAAGGTGAGGTGCGGGCCGAAGAGGCGGTGATGAGTGCGCCGGTCCCGAGGAGCGGGGTGGGCGAAGCGGACTTCCAGTGGCTGCCAATCGGTTCCGAGAAATCCGCGCAGCAGGCCGTGCAGCACCCCGATCGCCAGTTCGATGGCTTGCCGGGTGTCGCCCGGCCCGCCCAGGTCCAGGGACAGCCGGATGGTGGCGATGCCGTTGTGCTCGGTGAGCCGGGTGCGCAGGGCTTCGTTGTACATGTGCTCGTGGCGCGACAGCACGCGCAACGCGCTACGGACATCGGGTTCGTCGCGGAGCACCAGGCTCAGCGGGCCGAGGTTGGCGAAGCGGCGGCGTTCGGCCAGCCGGAGCCCGAAATCCTCGGTGCCGGAGGCGATCGCGGAGCGTTCGAGCAGATCGGCGATGGCCGCGGCGGGCACCCAGCGGTCCTGGAGGCTCAAGCTGGCCGGATCCAGGCCGGCGGCGCGGAGCAGTGCGACCGGGTCGAGCCCGAGCGACTGTCCGAGCTCGACGTAGCTGTGCAGCGACGCATATCGGGCCAGCGGTCTCAACGCGTCTCCTGTGTCCCGAGATGAACATATTTGTGTCCCGACAGGATAAGCACGCGCTCTCGATCCGGCTTAATGTGGGTTGCATCACACGCGATGACCTGCGGAAAGAGGAGATTTCTGGTGGCACGAGCTGTTCGCTTCTATGAAACCGGCGGCCCGGAGGTGCTGCGCTGGGAGGAGGTCGAGGTGGGCGCGCCCGGCCCCGGCGAGGTGCGCATCCGCCACCACGCGGTCGGCCTGAATTTCGCCGACACCTACTTCCGCAGCGGCCTGTACCCGGCCGCCCTGCCGGCGGGTATGGGCGTCGAGGCCGCCGGGGTGATCGAGGCGGTCGGCCCCGGAGTCGACGGATTCCGGATCGGCGACCGGGTCACCTACACCGGCAGCCCGCTGGGCGCCTACAGCACCGAGCGGGTCATGCCCGCCGCGCACCTGATCGCCCTGCCCGACGAGATCGGCTTCGACACCGCCGCGGCCATGACCATGCGCGGACTGACCACGGCCTACCTGCTGCGCCGCATCCACCCGCTGCGCGCGGGCGACACCGTGCTGTTGCACGCGGCCGCCGGCGGGGTCGGGCTGATCTTCCTCCAGTGGGCGAAACTGCTGGGGCTCAATGTGATCGGCACTGTCTCGACCCCGGAGAAGGCCGAGATCGCCGCCGCTCACGGCTGCGATCACACGGTGATCTACACCCGCGAGGACGTCGCGGCGCGGGTGCGGGAACTCACCGGCGGCGCGGGCGTTCCGGTGGTCTACGACAGCATCGGCAAGACCACCTTCGACACCTCGTTGGACGCGCTGGCGCGACGCGGGCTGCTGGTCTGCTTCGGCACCGCCTCCGGTCCGGTACCGCCGATCGAACCGATGCGGTTGGCGGTCAAGGGTTCCCTGTTCGTCACCCGCCCCGCGCTCGCCGACTACATCGCCGACCCCGCCGAGCGCGCCGAACTCGCCGGTGAGCTGTTCGATCACGTCGCGGCCGGGCGCATCCGGATCGAGATCAATCAGCGCTACGAACTGCCCGATGCGGTCCGGGCACACCGCGACCTGGAGTCCGGCCGCAGCGTCGGCTCCTCGGTCTTCACCCTCTGACCTGCCACCGCCGGGAGGAACCCATGACAACCATTGCCCCGCTGCCGTTTTCGACCACTCGCGGCTCGATCCGGGTGCGGCCGCTGACCTGCACGATCGGCGCCGAACTCTTCGATGTGGACCTCGCGCGAGCCGCGCACGACGAGGCGCTCTTCGCGGAACTGCGCGCCCTGCTGCTCGAGTACAAGGTGCTGTTCGTCCGCGACCAGGACCTCAGCCGGGCCGAACATGTCGCTCTCGCAGCGCGTTTCGGCCCGCTGGAGGATCATCCGGTGGCGGGCAGCGACCCGGAACATCCGGGGCTGGTGCGCATCTACAAGGACCTCGACAGCGCGCCCGAGCATTACGAGAACGCCTACCATTGTGACGCCACCTGGCGGCAGCAGCCGCCGATGGGCGCGGTGCTGCGCTGTGTGGAGACGCCGCCGGTCGGGGGCGACACCATCTGGGTGAATATGGTCGAGGCGTATCGTCGCCTGCCCGAACAGATCCGGGACCGCATCCGCGGGTTGCGGGCGCGGCACAGTATCGAAGCCAGCTTCGGCGCGGCCCTGTCGATGCAGCAACGGCAGGAGCTGGCGCGGCGCTTCCCCGACGCCGAACACCCGGTGGTGCGCACCCATCCCGAAACCGGCGAGCAGATCCTGTTCGTCAATTCCTTCACCACCCACCTGGTCAACTACCACACCCCGGAGGATGTGCGCTTCGGCGCCGACTACGCCCCGGGCGCGGCGGAACTGCTGCACTACCTGATGCGGCAGGCCACGATTCCCGAATTCCAGGTGCGCTGGCGGTGGACCGAGAACAGCTTCGCGATCTGGGACAACCGCTCGACCCAGCACTATGCCGTCCAGGATTACTGGCCCGCGGTCCGCAAGATGGAGCGCGCGAGCATCAGCGGCGACGCGACTTTCTGAAATCCATTCACTCCCAACACTGTTCGACTCCAGAGGAGCACCCTCATGCATTTTCACGACGATTCGCTGTTCCCGGAGAACCAGGAGAAGCTGGTCATCACCGTCGCCCCCTACGGTCCGGAATGGGAACTCGACGATTTCCGCGAGGACCTGCCGCTGACCATGGATCAGCACGTGCAGGCCGCAGTGGACTGCTACCACGCCGGCGCTACCGTGCTGCACATCCACGTGCGCGAACTCGACGGCAAAGGCTCCAAACGCCTTTCGAAGTTCAACGAGCTGCTCGGCCGCCTGCGCGAGGCCGTGCCGGACATGATTCTCCAGGTCGGCGGCTCCATCTCCTTCTCCCCGGAAGGCGATGGCGCGGACGCGAAATGGCTGTCCGACGACACCCGGCACATGCTCGCCGAACTGGATCCCAAACCGGATCAGGTGACCATCGCCATCAACACCAGCCAGATGAACATCGTCGAGCTGATGACCGACGAGGACATCGCGGGCACCTCCTTCACCCGCCCGGAGGTGTACGAGGCGTACCGGGAGATGGTGGTGCCCGCCGGTCCGGCGTGGGTCGAGGAACACCTGAAGCGCTTGCAGGCCAGCGGTATTCAGCCGCACTTCCAGCTCTCCAGCATCCCGCAGCTGGAGACGGTGGAACGGTTGATCCGGCGCGGCGTCTACACCGGTCCGCTCATGCTCACCTGGGTCGGCATCGGCGGCGGGTTCGACGGGCCCAACCCGTACAACATGATGGAGTTCGTGCGCCGCGTCCCCGACGGCGCGGTGCTGACCCTCGAGACGCTCATGCGCAGTTGCCTGCCGGTCAACACCATGGCCATCGCGATGGGCCTGCACGCCCGCTGTGGCAACGAGGACACGCTCTGGGGTCGCAAGGGCGAGAAGCTGTCCTCGGTGCGCCAGGTCGAACAGCTGGTGCGCATCGCCGGCGAGCTGGGCCGCGAGGTCGCCACGGGCAAGGAGGCCCGCGAGATCTACAAGCTCGACGAGCGTTACGCCGACGCCCAGGAGACCCTCGCGAAGATCGGTTTCGCGCCCAATCGCAAGCCCGGCCAGGTCGGATTCACCCAGCACGCCTAGTCCGGACCTTCTCCGGTGTGCCGCGGCAGGTCTCGGCGCACCGGATTCGTAGGAGCACCAATGGAGTTGCACACCACCGGCACCGGGCCGGACAGCCACACCGCCGCCCCGGAGCCTCGGGCCCGCCGCTATCCGTGGCTGGTCTTCGCACTAGCCTTCGGGCTGCTGCTGGCCGATTACATGTCCCGGCAGGTCCTCAGCGCCGTCTTCCCCTTCCTGAAATCCGAATGGGCCCTGTCGGATTCCCAGCTGGCCTCGCTCACCAGCGTCGTCGCGCTGATGGTGGGGATACTCACCCTGCCGCTGTCGATACTGGCCGACCGCTGGGGCCGGGTGCGCAGCCTGGTGCTGATGGCGGTGCTGTGGAGCGCGGCGACGCTGCTGTGCGCCCTGGCCACCGGGTACGGGCAGATGCTGGGCGCTCGTTTCCTGGTCGGCGTCGGGGAGGCCGCCTACGGCAGTGTCGGAATCGCCGTGGTGCTCAGCGTATTCGCGCCCCGGGTGCATGCCGCGCTCAGCGGGGCGTTCATGGCCGGGGGCTCGTTCGGCTCGGTGCTCGGCGTCGGGCTGGGCGGGTTCATCGCCGTACAGCTGGGCTGGCGATGGTCGTTCGCCGCCATGGCCATTGCGGGCCTGCTGCTGGCGGCGGCCTTCCGGGCCGTGGTCACCGAGGCGAAACTGGCCCGCCACGCCGCCGCACCCGCGCCGCGAACCACACAGCCGGGCAATGGTTTCCGCGCGCCTATCTCGTCACTGTTCACCAATCCCGCGGTGCTGTACGCCTATCTGGGCAGCGCATTGCAGATCTTCACCGCCGCGGTGCTGCTGGCGTGGATGCCGAGCTTCGTCAATCGCTACTACGGCCTGGCCCCGGACCGGGCGGGCGCGGTCGCCGCGGTCTTCGCGCTGCTCGTCGGAGCCGGCATGGTCGTCTGCGGGATGATCACCGACCGGGTCGGCCGCAGCGAGGTGACGCGCAAATGGTCTGCCGCCGTGGTGTTCTGCGTGCTGTCGGTGCTGTGCCTGGGCATCGGTTTCGGCCTCGGCGCCGGAACACCGCAACTGCTGTTGATCGGTATCGGCGCCTTCTTCTCGGGCGGCTCGTCGGGTCCCACCGCGGCCATGGTCGCCAACCTCACCCACCCCTCGGTGCGGGCGTCGGCACTGGGCACCCTCACCCTGGCGAACAGCCTGCTCGGCCTGGCGCTGGGCCCGTTCGTCGTCGGCGTGCTGGCCGATCACCTCGGTCTGGCGACCGCATTGGGTCTCGCGCCGCTGGCCTACCTACCCGCCATCGCCGCCCTGCTGGCGGGTCGCCGAGCCCACCCGGCGGGTCTGCGCCGTTTGGCCGCCGTCGATCCCACATCCTCGATCTGATTTCGAAAGGACTTGCCGCACACCATGAACGGCCCCGAAGTACCCACCGTTGTGATCGTGCCCGGCCTGCGCGACCATGTGCCCGAGCATTGGCAGACGCATCTCGCCGGCCGCCTGGACCGGGTCCGCACGGTCCCGCCGCTGGAGCGCGACAAACTGTCCTGCGCCGCTCGTGTCGCCGCGCTCGACGCCGTTCTCACCGAGGTCGCGGGCCCGGTGGTGCTGGTCGCGCACAGCGCCGGCGTCATGATCACCGTGCACTGGGCGCAGCACGCCACCCGGCCCGTACGGGCCGCCTTGCTGGCGACCCCGCCGGACTTCGAAACGCCACTGCCGCCGGGCTATCCGAGCCGGGACGAGCTGGCGGCGAACGGCTGGATCCCTATCCCGCGGCGGCGGTTGCCGTTCCCGAGCATGGTGGCCGCCTCCACCACCGATCCGCTCGGCTCCTACCGACGCGTCGCGGGCCTCGCCGAAGCATGGGGCAGCCGGCTCGTGGACCTCGGCGACGTCGGCCACCTCAATCCGGCCTCCGGCTACGGCGATTGGCCGCGCGGGGACGCGCTGCTGGGTGAGTTGATCGATGCCGGCGTGGCGTCCGGAGCCGGGCGATGAGCAAGATCGTAGCCTCCGCGCGGGAGGCCGTCGCCGATATCGTCTCCGGATCGAGCCTGGCCGTCGGCGGTTTCGGCCTGTGCGGCATTCCCGGCGCGCTCATCGAAGCCCTGGCCGCGACCGGCGTCACCGACCTCGAGATCATCTCCAACAATTGCGGCACCGACGCGCACGGCCTCGGAATCCTGCTGGCGGACCGCCGTATCCGCCGCATCACCGCCTCCTACGTGGGCGAGAACAGCGAGTTCGCCCGCCAATATCTGTCCGGTGAACTGGAAGTCGAACTGACACCGCAGGGCACCCTCGCCGAGAAGCTGCGCGCGGGCGGTGCGGGAATCCCCGCCTTCTTCACGCCCGCCGGTGTCGGCACCCCGATCAGTGACGGCGGCCTGCCTTGGCGGTACGCCGCGGACGGGTCGATCGCGCTGGCCTCGCCGCCCAAAGAGGTCCGCACCTTCGGCGCGCGCTGGAACCACCGGCGCTACGTGCTCGAGGAGGCGCTCACCGCCGACTACGCCCTGGTGCACGCGCTCGTCGGCGACACCGAAGGCAACCTGGTGTTCAACAAGGCCGCCCGCAATTTCAACCCGCTCGCGGCCGCGGCGGCACGCGTCTGCATCGCCCAGGTCGAAAACCTGGTTCCCGCGGGCGAACTCGACCCCGATCGCATCCACCTGCCCGGCATCTTCGTCGACCGCATCGTGCACACCGGGCCGCAGCCCGAGCGCATCGAGAAGCTCACCATCGCCCAGGAGCGCTGAAATGACCACTGCCACCGAGGTGCTCGGCTGGTCCCGCACCGCCATGGCCGCTCGCGCCGCCCGCGAACTGCGGCCCGGCGAATACGTCAACCTGGGCATCGGCCTGCCCACCCTGATCCCGGACCACCTACCCGACGGCATGCGCGTCGCCTTGCATTCGGAGAACGGCATTCTCGGCACCGGACCCTACCCGTCCGCAGCCGAGGTCGACGCCGACCTGATCAACGCGGGCAAGGAAACCGTCACCGTCCTGCCGGGCGCGTCCTTCTTCGACTCGGCGACCAGCTTCGGCATGATCCGCGGCGGCCATATCGACACCGCGGTGCTGGGCGGCATGCAGGTCTCCGCCACCGGCGACCTGGCCAACTGGATGGTCCCCGGACACCTGGTCAAAGGCATGGGCGGCGCGATGGATCTGGTGCACGGCGCTCGCCGCGTGATCGTCCTGATGGAGCACACCGACAAGTCCGGCGCCCCGAAGATCCTGCCGCGCTGCACTCTTCCCCTCACCGGAGCGGGCGTGGTGCACCGCATCATCACCGACCTCGCCGTCATCGATGTCACCGCAACGGGTTTGGTGCTGCGCGAATGCGCCCCGGGCATCACCGCGGCGGATGTCCGGGCCGCCACCGGCGCGCCCCTGGCGAGCCCCGGATGAGCTTCAGGGGATGGTGACGAAGCCCTGGGCGGCCATCCATTCGCGGGCGACCACCGCCGGTTCGCGGCCCTCGACATCGACCTTGCGGTTGAGGTCGGTGATGGACTGGTTGGTCAGTAGGCGGGAGATGGGGGTGAGGAGTTCGATCACCTGGGGGTGGGCGGCGGCGAAATCGGCGCGCATCACCAGGGCCGCATTGTATTGCGGGAAGAAACCGAGGTCGTCGTCGAGGAGGCGGAGGTCCAGGGAGGGGATGCGGCCGTCGGTGGCGGCGACCGAGCCGAAGCGGCATTGGCGGGCGTCCGCGGTGGCCTGGTAGACGAGGGCGTCCTGGACGATCTGCTTCTGGACTTTGCCGGTGTCGATGCCGTATTTGCGGGCCATGCCGGGGAATCCGTCTTGGCGGACGTTGAATTCGGTGCCGACGCAGGTGGCGGCCGCGGCGGGGTCGGCGGCGATCAGGCGCGCGTAGTCGGACAGGGTGCGGACGCCGGTCTCCTGGGCGGTGCGGGCGCTGGTCACCATGGCGTAGGTGTTGTTCATGGGAGCCATTGCGGCCCAGACCATGCCGTGGGCGGTGCGGTCGGCGTCGCGGACGGCCTCGAATTGGGGTTCGGAGCCGGAGACCGGGGTTTCGTTGCCCAGGTAGTTGATCCAGCCGGTGCCGGTGTAGTCGTAGGCGATGTCCACCTGGCCGCGGACCTGGGCGTCGCGCAGGCTGTTGGAGCCGACGATATTGGTCAGGTCCCGGACTTCGGCGCCGGCCGCGTCGAGGGCGAAGGCGATGAGATAGCCGAGGATGTTCTGTTCGGTGAAGTCCTTGGAGCCGACCGTGATTCGCACACCCTCCAGGGCGGGAATCGGCTGGATGCTGCCGGGGTTCACCCGCAGCGGGACCGAACCGCCCGCCTCCAGACCGCACGCGGCGGCGACCAGCACCGTGACCGCGGCCGCGAGAGCCGCACAGCCGCGCCGGATCCGGGCTCTCATCGCAGCCCCTTCGGTCCCAGATAGCGTTCGGCCAGCGCGCCGAGCCAATCGATGAACAGCGCCAGCGCCACCGCCAGCAGCGCGCCCACCCAGAGCGTGACATTGTCGCGCAGCTTGTAGCCGGTGTCGATGAGGATGCCCAATCCGCCCGCGCTGACCAGGAACGACAGCGTCGCCGTGCCGACCGCGAGCACCAGCGAGGTACGCAGCCCGGCAAGGATGTACGGCACCGCGAGCGGGAATTCGATACCGCGCAGCACGGCCGCCGCCGACATGCCCTGTCCGCGACCGGCATCGATGACGGCGGGATCGACCTGGTGGTATCCGAGAATGGTGTTGCGCAGCACCGGCAGCAGTGACAGCAGCACGATGGGGGCG
This sequence comes from Nocardia inohanensis NBRC 100128, assembly GCF_001612945.1. GTDB lineage: Bacteria > Actinomycetota > Actinomycetes > Mycobacteriales > Mycobacteriaceae > Nocardia > Nocardia inohanensis. The sequence goes on along the minus strand of NZ_BDBK01000012.1, from coordinate 471,881 downwards.
ACGCCGATCCAGAACCCGGTGGTGCGGGTGATCAGATAGAACAGCACGATGAGCCCGATGGCCGGTGCGGCCGCGCCGATATTGGCCAAGCCGACGAACAGCGGTGCCAGCCGGCGCAATCGAGGCCGGGTGAGCGCGGTCCCCAGCGGCACCGCGATGGCGACGACGATGGCCACCACCGTGACGGTGATGCGCACATGCTCCCAGGTGACGGTGGCGATATTGCCCGCGCTGAGACTGGCCCGCTGGGTGGCGGTGAGCTCACGGGCGAACGCCCACACCAGCACTCCCGCGCTCAGCAGCAGGGCGAGCACCGGCTGAGCGAGCAGCCGGATGCGTTCGGCGCGACGCTCGGTCTGCGCGGTCACGGGGTACCGCCCGCGTGCGACGCCCGGATCGCGGACAGGTGCGCGACCAGGGTGTCGATGGTGATGAGCCCGGCGTACGCGCCGCGCCGTCCGGTGACGACCGCGTTCGCGGTGCTCTCGGCCAGCAGCGCCTCCAGGGCTTCCTGAAGCGTGGAGCGCAGCGAAACACCTTCGCCCACAGCGGTTCCGGCATCGCGGAGGGAGTCGGCGCGCGCGAGCTGGGCGAGGGTGACCCAGCGCAGCGGGCGCTGCTGGTCGTCCAGTACGAGTCCCCAGTCCTTGCCGCCTTCGGTGATGGCCGCGCGCAGTGTTTCCACCGGATCGCTCTCGCGTGCGGTGGCGCAGTCACCCAGTTCGATATCCTCGACGCGGGTCAGCGTGAGCTGTTTCAGCGCGGCGTCCGCGCCCACGAATCCCGCGACCGTCTCATCGGCCGGGTCGGCGAGGATCGCGGCCGGGGTGTCGTATTGCAGGATGCGGGATCGGCTGCCCAGCACGGCGATCCGATCACCGAGCTTCACGGCCTCGTTGAAATCGTGGGTGACGAAGACGATGGTCTTGCGCAGTTCGGCTTGCAGCCGCAGCAACTCGTCCTGCAACAGCCCGCGTGTGATCGGGTCGACCGCGCCGAACGGCTCGTCCATCAACAGCACCGGCGGATCGGCGGCCAGGGCGCGCGCCACCCCGACCCGCTGCTGCTGGCCGCCGGAGAGCTGCCGCGGATAGCGGTCCCGGAAAGCGCCCGGGTTCAGGCCTACCAGTTCGAGCATCTCGTCCACGCGGGCCGAAATCCGTTTGCGATCCCAGCCGTTCAGTCCGGGCACGGTCGCCACGTTCTTGGCGACGGTCAGATGCGGAAACAGCCCGGCCTGCTGGATCGAGTAGCCGATGCCGCGCCGCAAATGGTCCGGATTCACCGCGGCCGCGTCCCGGCCGCCGATGGTGATGGTGCCGGAGCTGGGTTCGATCAGCCGGTTGATCATGCGCATGGTGGTGGTCTTGCCGCAGCCGGACGGGCCGACCAGGACCACCGTCTCGCCCGCCGGAATGACCATCGACACGCCTTCGACCGCGGGATCCGCTTGTCCCGGATAGCGTTTGGTCACCGACTCCAGAACGATCTCGACGCCGGAGACAGCGGTCTCGGGTTCAGTCACGGATACCCCCGGGTGTGGTCAGTCGGCCGGTGAGGACGAGCAGGGCGTCGAGCAGCAGCGCCAGCACCACGATCAGCACGGTGCCGGTGAGGGCCTGCGGCACCGCCGTCGGCGTGCCGAGCCGCGACAGTCCGGAGAAGATGAGGTTGCCCAGCCCCGGCCCCTTCGCGTAGGCGGCGATGGCCAGAATGCCCATGATCATCTGTGTGCTGATCCGCATGCCCGCCAGAATCGCCGGCCAGGCCAGCGGCAGTTCGATCACGGTGAGCACCCGCAGGCGGTTCATGCCGACGCCGCGCGCCGCATCCGTGACCGCCGGGTCGACCGAGGACAAGCCCACGATGGCATTGCGCAGGATGGGCAGCAGCGCGTAGAGCACCAGCGCGGTGATGGTCGGCGGAACCCCCAGGCCGAGCACCGGAATCAGCAGGCCCAGCAGGGCGAACGACGGGATGGTCAGAATAATGCTGGCGGTCGCGGTCGATATCGCGGAACCGAGCGGGCTGCGATGCACCAGCGCCGCGATCACGACCGAGACGATCGCGGCGATGACGACCGCCTGCACCACCGCGGAGACATGCAGATATGAATCCGTCAGCAATTGATGACGGTGGTCGGAGACGTAGGTCCACAGCGTATCCAGCGCCCTGCCCTCCCTCAGGTCGGCATCGGGGTGAGCATAACGGCAATGCGCCCGCACCGGGCACGATTTCGTTGCCCACGGCAAGAATCAGGGTGCGGTGACCGGGGTTTCGCAGCTGGCGGGCGGGTCGATCAGGCCGCAGTCGGCGGGCGCGCGGACCAGCGGATAGTCGATGGGCACGCCGCCGTCGGCGATGATGGTGCGGTAGGCGGTCACCGCGTCGGTGGGGGTGCGGGCCAGGGTCGCATCGGTGCGGGCATTCACGGTGTAGAGCCCGAATCGCGGTGTGTAGGAGCTCCATTCGTAGTTGTCGGTGATGCTCCAGTAGTTGTAGCCGATCACGTTCATGCCGTCGGCCTTGGCGCGCTGCATCCAATAGACGGTGTCGCGCAGATGATCGGAGCGGGTGTAACCGTCGGCGCGCGGCTTGCTGTCCTCGGTGGGCATGCCGTTCTCCACGATCCACAGCGGTTTGCCCGGGAACTTGCGTGAATAGTATTGCAACGCAAAGTAGATGCCCTCCGGACGCACCGGCAGGTCCCACATCCCGGCCGGGCGATCGGCCGAACCATCGGATCGGGCGGCCGATTCCGGCGGTTCGTAGCCGAAGTAGTAGTCGATGCCGACGAAATCCAGCCGGTCCCCGATGCGCTCGATGAGCGGTCCGTTGACCCGCTCTTCGGCCCCGGCGACATAACCGACATTGCTGGTCACCCGCGCGCCCGGTTGCACCTGATGGATGTAGTCGTAAATATCGTTGTGCGCCTCGGCGATTCGGTCCAGCATCCGATCGGCGTCGGTGCCGTTCTGTCGGACTTCGTGCATGATGTAGGCGACCGGCTCGTTCACGGTCACCCAGATCGGATCGCGCGCCGCATAGCGGTCGACGACCTTGCGCATGTTATCCAGCCAGTCCGCGACCATGCCGGGATTGCCCCAGCCGCCCCGATCGACTTCCCAGCCGGGATACACCCAGTGATCCAAGGTCAGCATCGGCCGCATTCCGGCTGCCACGATGGCGGCGATCACCCCGTCGTAATAGCTGAAAGCCGCCGAATCCCACACTCCCGGTCGGGGTTCCAATCGCGCCCATTCCAGTCCGACGCGAAATACCTTGACGCCCAGCCCCGCCGCGAGCGCGATATCGGAGCGGTACCGGTCACGGAAATCGACCGCATCGCCGAGTCGATCCCAGCCCGGATTGGCGTCGATGTAGCGGGTCCAATTGCTGTCCGGTGACTGCCCCTCGGATTGGAATCCGGAAGCGGCCACACCCCAGAGGAAATTGTCACCCAGCACGCCGGTCCGCGTTTCCTCGAACACCGGGCTGCTCTGCCCGGTCACCGCGGACGGCAGCATGGTGGCGGCCATAATGAGCCCGGCCCCGGCCAGGCAGCGAAATCTTGTGCGCATGAGCACATCCCCTGGGAAATTCCGTGAAAGCTCCGAAAGTGGCAGCTAACTCCTGAATAGCTGCACTTTGTTGCGGGGATATGCCGACTCGATTGTGGTTTGGCAGGACCCTGTCATGGGGCGTAGATCGACTCGCCGTGAGGCACGCCGCCGCCGGCCGCCGAGGTTCCGATATTCGGTCCGGTCGCGGCGGTGATCGGTCAGAATGGACTCCGAGATGTCGGGTCGGATTGTCGCCGGGAGTGAGCAATCGTGAAAAAGCCTGCTGTACAACGACTTCGGCGAATCAGTGCCATAGCATCCGCACTGCTGCTACTGTGCGTGCCCGGCTGTACGTCGGCGCGCGAGAGCGCGACCCCGACTTCGGTAACCCCGTTGCCGTCGAGCGAGACCGCCACCGCCACTTCGGTTCCCGCCACCTCCACCGGCGCGGCCGCGACGAAAGCCGTGCTGCCCACCGGCGACTCGTTACGGCGCAGCCCCGGAACCACGTTCTCCGGCTGCGATCCGGACGGCCGCGACAAATTCTCCACCGGAGAGGTTTTCGATCCGCAGACCGGAGCCAACCTGCCATTGCCGAAACCGACGCTGGCGGCCCCGGAACAGCTGGTGAAGCAGCGCTGCACGGTGGCCGGTGACCCGAAGAGCCTCCGGGTCGTCTATGTGCTGGCCACCCGAACGCCCGCCTCCGGGTTGAACGCGGAGAAGTTCGCGACCCGGATCGTCTCGTTCGGCCTGCGTGACACCAGCCCCGCCGTGCAGACGCCGTGGCCGGCGCAGCTGACGGGGGACATCAACGATCTCTGGCCCACCAACTTCGGTTTCATTGTGCGCCTGGGTGGTTCGCGGTTGGTGGGATTCGATCTCGCTACCCTCGCTCCGGTGTGGGACCGCGATGACGGGCAGATCTACGACTCCCTGGTCACCGGTTCGGTGCTGGCGCGCGAAATCGGGGTGTCGGCGGGGGAGACGCTGGTGTTCAACAGTACGAAGGACGGCGCGGAGATCGGGCGCTTCGCGGATCTGAAGTTCCTGCGCGATATGCCGGGCGATCAGCGCGGAGACGTGGCGGACGGCGGCGGATTCTTCGTGCAGCGGCAGGGCAAACCCGACTATGGCGTGTCGTATTTCGATGCCGCGTCGGCGAGTCTGCTGGGGCCGCTCTCGAACACCTCGCCTTCCGGATATCAGCGCAGCGGCAATCTCGTGATGACTTGGGGTAAGGGGTCGGCGGACGCGGACAACTACCTGAACGTCTACGACATCGGCAAAAAGGATTTCGTGCTGCGCAAGTCCGGTGCCGATGCCGCGGGCCTGCATCTCTCCCATGTGTACCTGGCCGGGCATTTCCTGTATATCGAGAACACCGACGACAGTCCGGTGATCGACCTGACCACCTTGGGCAAGGTGTCCACGAAATGGAAGCTGCGCCCGATGGACACCGTCGGCGGCGAATGGACCCTGGTGTCCTCCGGCCACGTCACCAACGACTACACCGACTGCTTCGGCACCGACGCCAAATTCCTGTGTTACGAACGCGGCGAATTGGTGCGCAGTCCGGGCGGGGTGTACGGCGGCCCCTGGTACTGAACGCGATTCGCGCGAATCCCTCCATCGGGGGAGCGCGGATTCCACCTCGCGGACGACGTGCGCGGATACGGATCTCCGTAGCGTCGAAGGTCTTCGGGACGGGAGTGAACCTCTTGTCCCGCACCTGTATTCGTGAGGGGGATATGTGCTTTCCGCGCTCGTGCCGGCCGTGCGGATGCCGGATCTACGGCGGAAGATCCTGTTCACGCTGGGGCTGCTCGCTTTGTACCGGCTCGGTGCGGCGCTACCGTCGCCCGGCGTCGACTACAAGGCCGTGCGCAGCTGTATCGCCCTGGTATCCGGTGGCGAATCGGCGGGGATCTTTCAGCTGATCGACCTCTTCTCCGGCGGCGCGATGCTGCAACTGTCGGTGTTCGCCATCGGGATCGTGCCGTTCATCACCGCGAGCATCATCACCCAGCTGCTGACCGTGGTGATTCCGCGCTTCGAGGAGCTGCGCAAGGAGGGCCAGTCCGGGCAGGCGCGGATCACGCAGTACACCCGCTATGTGGCGATGGCGCTGGCGGTGTTGCAGGCGTCGACCTTGGTGGCCTTGGCCGCGCGACGGCAGCTGCTGCGCGGGTGCGAGCAGGACATCCTGGCCGACGACTCGCTGTTCGCCATGATCGTGATCGTGCTGGTTATGGCGGCGGGGGCGGCGCTGGTGATGTGGTTCGGCGAGCTGATCACCGAGCGCGGCATCGGCAACGGTATGTCGCTGCTCATCTTCACCGGTATCGCGGCGCGAATCCCGAGTCAGGGCCGGGCGATTCTGGACAGCCGGGGCGCAGCGACCTTCGCCGCGCTCTGCGGCACCATATTGCTGCTGATCGTCGCCGTCATCTTCGTCGAGCAGGGGCAGCGGCGAATTCCGGTGCAATACGCCAAGCGCGTGGTGGGGCGCAAGCTGTACGGCAGATCCTCGACCTATCTGCCGCTGAAAGTGAATCAGGCGGGGGTCATTCCGGTCATCTTCGGGTCCTCGCTGCTGTATCTGCCGAACCTGCTGGCGCAATTGACGCAGCGGGGTGCGGGCGATCCGGCCGCATGGCAGCAGCTGATCCAGAAGTACCTGGTCGATCCGAACAACCCGGTGTATGTCGGGACGTACTTCTCGCTGATCCTGTTCTTCACCTACTTCTATGTCGCGATCACCTTCGATCCGGCGGAGCGGGCGGAGGAGATGAAGAAGTTCGGTGGCTTCATTCCGGGGTACCGGCCGGGAAAGCCGACCGCCGCGTACCTGAACCATGTGCTGAGCCGGATCACGCTGCCCGGATCGGTCTACCTGGGCGCGGTCGCCGTGCTGCCGAACCTGTTGCTGCACTTCGGCTCCGGCGGCTCGGCCCAGAATCTCGCGTTCGGCGGCACCTCGGTGCTGATCGTGGTGAGCGTCGGCCTCGACACGATCAAACAGCTGGAGAGCCGGATGATGAACCAGAACTACACAGGATTCCTGCGCTGAAGCAGACTGTGCAGATGGCTACCTTGACGCGTCCGCTGCTGCTGCGGCTGGTCTCCACGCTCGTGCTCGCGATCAGCGCCACCGTGCTGTCGGCGGGCACCGCGCAGGCGGTCGCGCCGATCGGCGGCCGCAGCGCCACCCTGGGCCCCGGCCCACGCGATGCGGCCGCGGCCGCCGATATCGCGGCCGCACCCCGGAATTCGACGATCTCGGTACTGCTCGCGAACGACCAGCTGCTGTTCCGATCGGGCATGCGGGCCGTCATCGACGCGCAGACGGATCTGCGCTGCGTCGCCGAAGTCGGCGACGGCGCCGCGGCCGTCCACGAGCTGACGCGCCTGCGCCCCGACATCGCCATCCTCGACCTGGACATGCCCGGCTTCGACGAGCCCGCCACCATCGACAGCATCGCGGAACTCGCCGCCGGCGGCCGAATTCTCACCCTCGCCACCGAAGACAGTGACGAAAACCTCTACCGCGCACTACGTCTGGGCGCCTGCGGCTTCCTCACCAAATCCCTCCCGGCCCAGGACCTGCTGGCCGCCATCCGAACCGCCGCCCAGCGCGACGCCCTCATCGATCCACGCCGAACCCGTCACCTGATCACCCGCCTGACCCACGGCATCGACCCGTTCCCCACCGCCCCCGAACTCGCCGCCCTCACCCCGCGCGAACACCAGGTCCTGCTGCTGATGGCCGAGGCGCATACCAACCCCGAGATCGCCGCCGCGCTCGGCGTCGGCGAGCAAACCGTCAAAACCCATGTCTCCAACGTGCTCGCCAAACTCGGTGTCCGCGACCGCGTCCAAGCCGTCGTCTACGCCCACACCCGCCGCATCGTCCCCGCCGGGCGGTCGCGGTGATCCGCCCCGTCACCTGACCGGATCGAAACAGCTCGAGGGCAGGTCCTGGATGGAGCAGAGCGCGGGGGCCCGGGTGGGTGCGTAGTTTCCGGGGACCCCGCCGGCGGCGGTGATGTCGCGGTAGGCGGCTACCGCGTCGGTGGGGCGGCGGGTCAGGCCGGGGTCGGTGGTGACGTCCACGGTGTAGAGGCCGAAACGGGGGGAGTAGCTGCCCCATTCGTAGTTGTCGGTGATGCTCCAGTAGTTGAAGCCCATCACGCTCATGCCGTCGGCTTTCGCGCGCTGCACCCAGTAGACGGTGTCGCGCAGGTTGTCCACGCGGGTCATGCCGTCGGTGGTGGGGGAGCCGTTGTCGGTGGGCATGCCGGTTTCGACGATGTAGAGCGGGCGGCCGGGGAACTTCTGGGAGTAGCGGCGCAGTACGTAGTAGATGCCGTCCGGTTCCAGGATCAGGCTCGAGGACTGATTGGTCAGCAGGGCGGCCAGATTCGGCGGCTTGCTCAGGGAGCCGCCGTAGTAGTAGTCGATGCCGATGTAGTCGAGCTTGTCCGCGATCCGGTCGACGAAGGACGCGTCGGCGGCGGCCGTGCCGATGGCCGAGTAGGCGATATTGCTGGTCACCATCGCGCCGCCCTGCCGGGCGTGGATGTGGTCGTAGATCGCGCGGTGGGCGGCGACCATGCGGTCGATCATGGTGGTGGCGTCGAGCGATCCGATCCCGCCGATCTGCTGCTCCTTGCCCACATACGCCAGTGGCTCATTGAAGGTGACCCACAGCGGGTCCGAGCTCGCGTAGCGATCCACCACCGCGCGCGCATTGGTCAGCCAGTCCTCGACCATGCCCGCACTGCGCCAGCCGCCCCGATCGACCTCCCAGCCGGGGAAAACCCAGTGATCCAGGGTGATCATCGGCTGCATCCCCGCCGATCGGATTCGCGCGATCATACGGTCATAGAAGGAAAAGTCCCATTCGCCCGGATTCGGCTGCACCCGGGCCCATTCCACGCTGACCCGGTAGACTCCCACCCCGAGCTCGGCCGCGTGCTGGATGTCCTCGTCGTAGCGGTGCAGGAAGTCGACCGAATTGCGATAGTCCTCGGCCTGCCCGGATCGGGCGTACCTACTCCAATTGCTGTCCGGCGCAAAGCCTTCGCTCTGAAAGCCGGAGCTGGAAACGCCCCAGCGGAATCCGCCGCCCACCCCCGGCACCTCGGCGGCGGCGCGGCCGGGTGTGATGACCGCGCAGGCGGTCAGGACGATACAGGCCAGTGTGAACAACGCACGATGTCCCATCGGATCGAGACTACCTGCCGGAGAGCGGGTTTCGGGGCGCACCGGAGAGATCGGCGGCGATCGCGGTCGAACGCGTCGCGCGAATATAGGGCATATGCCCGATACCGGGCGAGCAGCCTCCGCCCTAGTATTCCGGCCACGGCAACCCCGCTCGGCCGGCGCGCGCGGGATCGTAGCTCGAAATCGCAAGTACCGCATGGGAACAGGACCCTTAGTAATGTTGTGGTGTCGTACCTCGCGATCGGCCCTGGTGAGACTGTTGGTCTGTTGACAAGTTCAAGACCATCCAAATACTGTTCAGTTCAATGAAACATGCTTTCCGAAGACCCGGTATGTGAGCCTCGATCTGCTTGCTTACCCAGGTAGCGCTTCAGTCTGGCAGCGTCGCTCGCTGATCAAACGCTCCACCGAGCCCGGCCGCACACCGCCGGGCCGGTTTGGTTCCGCCTGCGCCATCCCCTCGGGCCGGAACCGTCCAGCGGAGAGACGTCCCCGCCGCGCGCGGGCTCTTCGCAGCGTTTCGACCGCATCGAAATCCGTTGTGTCGGAGCTGGAATAGTCTGACCCGCTCTATGTATGAAGGATGTTCAGGGGTGACCGGATCGGCCTTTGCCGTCGCCAATGTCGGGAAGTCGGGCAGCATGCCGGATGGGGGCGAACGGCGGCGGATCGCGTTCGTATTCCCGGGTAACGGCAGCCAGTGGGCGGGCATGGCACGCGAGCTGCTGGCGGCGGGCGGGGTGTTCGGGGAGTCGATCGCGCAGTGCGAGGCGGCGCTCGCGCCGTACGTGGAGTGGTCGCTCACCGCGGTGCTGCGCGGCGAAACCGGTGCTCCCGCGCTGGAGAACGTCGCCGTGGTGCAACCCGCGCTGTTCGCGGTGATGGTCTCGCTGGCCCGCACGTGGCAGGCGGCCGGAGTCGAACCGGACGTGGTGATCGGCCATTCGCACGGGGAGATCGCCGCCGCGCATATCGCCGGTGGCCTGTCGCTGTCCGATGCGGCCCGGGTGGTGGCGCTGCGCTCCCGGGCGCTCGCCGATGAACTGGCCGGACACGGCGCGATGGCCTCGATCGGCCTCGACCTGGACGCGGTCCGGGAACGGCTCGCGGCGTACGGGGATCGCTTGACGCCGGCCGCGCTGAACGGGCCTGCGCAGACCGTCGTATCCGGTGACATCGCGGCGGTTGAGGAACTGCTCGCCGAGTGCACCGGCGCGGGTGTGCGAGCGCGCCGGGTGCCGATCGATTACGCATCGCATTCGCCGGCGATCGAACGCATCCGGACCCGGCTGCTCGAAGAGCTGGAACCGATCCGCCCGCGCACCGGCACGGTGCCCTTCTACTCCACGATCGCCGCCGCGGAGCTGGATACGGCGGAGCTGAATGCCGAGTACTGGTATCGCGCCGAGCGGGAACCGATTCGGTTCGCCGAGACCGTCACCACGCTGATCGAGTCCGGCGTCACCGGATTCGTCGAGGTGAGCCCGCATCCGGTGCTGACCGTGAACATCGCCCTGATCGCCGAGGCCGGGGAGGCGGCCGGGACCGTGGCCGTGGTCGGATCCCTGCGGCGCGGCGAAGGCGGCCCGGAGCGGTTCGCGGCCTCGCTGGCCGATGCCCGCGCCGCGGTTCAGGCTGTTTCCGGCGCGCCGGGTTCGGCTGCGCCGCAGGACAGCCCATTGGCGCGCACCCTGTCGACCGTCCCCGAATTCCAGCGTGCCGCGGTCGTTCTCGACCTCGTGCGGGAGCATGCCGCGGCCGTGCTGGGTCATGATTCGCCTCACTCGCTCGACCCCGACCTGCCGTTCACCGACTTCGGCGTCGATTCGGTCAGCGGAGTGGAGCTGCGCGACAGGCTGATTCGCGCCACCGGTCTGTCCCTGCCCGTCTCGCTCGTCTTCGACCATCCGACCGCGAACGCGGTCGCCGCACTGCTGCGCGCCCGGATCACCGGTGCTCGCCCGGCCGAGCACCGGGTGTCGCGGCACGCGGGCACGGACGAACCGATCGCCATCGTCGGCATCGGCGCTCGATTCCCCGGCGGTGTGCGCTCGGCCGAGGACCTGTGGGACCTGCTGTCCGCGGGCCGGGACGTGATCACCGACTTTCCCGAAGACCGGGGCTGGGACCTGGACCGGCTGTTCGACGAGGACCCGGACAAGCCGGGAACCGTCTACACGCGCCAGGGCGGATTCCTCAGCGGTGCAGGCGATTTCGATCCGGCATTCTTCGGCATCAGCCCGCGCGAGGCATTGGCGATGGACCCGCAGCAGCGACTGCTGCTGGAGACCGCCTGGGAGGCCCTGGAAGACGCGGGCATCGACCCGATGTCGTTGCGGGGCAGCGACACCGGGGTTTTCGCCGGCGCCTGCACCTCCGGCTACTCGCGCCGGGTCACCGGCGACCTGGAGGGCTTCCGGCTGACCGGCACCTCGCACAGCGTCATCTCCGGTCGTCTGGCTTACGTGTTCGGCCTGGAAGGCCCGGCGGTGACGGTGGATACGGCGTGCTCGTCATCGCTGGTCGCCCTGCACCTGGCCTGTCAGGCGCTGCGGGACGGGGACAGTTCGCTGGCGCTCGCGGGCGGCGTGACCGTCGCGGCCAGCCCCTATCTCTACGTGGACTTCGCCCGCCAGCGCGGCCTGTCCCCGGATGGCCGGTGCAAGGCGTTCTCGGCCGCCGCCGACGGTGTGGCCTGGTCCGAGGGCTCGGGTGTGCTGGTGCTGGAGCGGCTTTCGGACGCGCGGCGCCGCGGCCACCAGGTGCTGGCGCTCATTCGCGGCAGCGCCGTGAACAATGACGGCGCCAGCAATGGGCTGACCGCGCCGAACGGTCCCGCGCAGGAGCGGGTGATCGCGCAGGCGCTGGCCAACGCGGGGCTCGCGGCCGCGGACGTGGATGCGGTGGAGGCGCACGGAACCGGTACGGCGCTCGGCGATCCGATCGAAGCGCACGCCTTGATCGCCGCCTACGGGCACGATCGCGGTGAACGCGAACCCTTGCGCATCGGCTCCCTGAAATCGAATATCGGTCACGCGGTGGCCGCCGCCGGCGTCGCCGGTGTGATCAAGATGGTGCAGGCCATGCGGCACGAAAGCCTGCCGCGCACCCTGCACGCCGAAACGCCGTCGCCGCACGTGGATTGGTCCGCGGGCGCGGTGCGCCTGCTGACCGCGCCCGAACCGTGGACCGCGGGGGAGCGGATCCGCCGGGCGGGTGTGTCGTCGTTCGGAATCAGCGGCACCAACGCGCACCTGATTCTCGAGGAAGCGCCCGCCGCTGCCACCGCCGACAGCGGCAAAGACGATGCGGCACAGCCGAACAATGCCGTCGCGGTCACCCCGCTGCTGGTATCGGGCAAGGGTGAATCGGGTCTGCGTGCGCAAGCCGCTCGGCTGCGGGCCTGGCTGTCGGCCCGCCCGGAGATCGACCTCGCCAATGCGGCCCGTGCGCTGGCAACCGCACGGGCACAACTGGATTCGCGTAGCGTGGTGCTCGGCCGTGATCGTGACGAACTGCTCGAACGCCTGGCCCAACTCGCCGACTCGGGTACCGGCACCGGCGTCATCACCGGCGTCGCCGGGTCCGGGCGGACCGCATTCCTGTTCACCGGCCAGGGCGCGCAGCGCATCGGAATGGGCACCGGCCTGTACCGGGCGTTCCCGGTCTTCGCCGATGCCTTCGACTCGATCTGCGCCGAATTCGATCCACTGCTGGGCCGGGCGCTCGACGACATCATCTTCAGCGGCGACGCCGCGGTGCTGGATCGGACCGAGTTCACGCAGCCGGCGTTGTTCGCCTACGAGGTCGCGCTCTACCGCCTGCTGGAATCCTTCGGCGTCACCCCGGATGTGCTGCACGGCCATTCGATCGGCGAACTCACCGCCGCGTACCTCGCCGGTCTGTGGTCCCTCCAGGACGCCTGCCGTTTGGTGGCGGCTCGCGGCCGGCTGATGGGCGCGCTGCCCGAAGGCGGAGCCATGCTCGCCGTCGGCGCGTTCGAGAGCGAGGTGAACGCGGTACTCGACCGGTACCCAGGCCGCGCCTCGCTCGCCGCGGTGAACGCCCCTGCGGCCCTGGTGATCTCGGGTGACGATGATGCCGTAGCCGAGATCGAAACCGAGTTCTCCGGTCGCGGCACGAAGACCTCGCGGCTGCGGGTCAGCCATGCCTTCCATTCGCATCGGATGGAACCGATGCTGGCCGAATTCGAGTCCGTAGCAAGGTCTTCGACCTACCACCCGCTCCGTTTGCCGGTGGTATCGAATGTCTCCGGTCAGCTCGCTGGCGACGAAGTGCTGGACCCCGCCTACTGGGTTCGCCAGGTCCGGGCCGCCGTGCGTTTCGCCCCGGGCATCGAGACCCTCCATGCCTCGGGTGTGCGCCGATTCCTGGAGGTAGGCCCCGACGCCGTGCTGACGGCGATGACCCGCCAGACCCTCCCGGAGGAGGTGCGGCCGGGCGCAGTCGTGGCGGCGGCCGCCCGCCGGGATCACGATGAGGCTCAGCAGTTCCTGACCATGCTGGCGCACGCGCACACCGCCGGCGTGCGCGTGGATTGGACGCCGCTGTTCGGTGACCGGCCGCAGCGCCGAGTTCCCCTGCCCACCTACGCCTTCCAGCATCAGCGCTTCTGGCTGCCGCCCCGCCCCGAAGGCGCCGGCGACGCCCACAGCCACCCGCTGCTCACCGGAGTGGTGCCGGTAGCCGGTAAGGACGAGTTCGTATTCACCGGCAGGTTCACCCTGGCAACCCACCCGTGGATCGCCGATCACCGGACGTACGGCACCGTGGTGCTGCCGAGCGCCGCGCTGGTCGAATTCCTGCTCGCCGCCGGTAATGAGATCGGTTGCGGCGTAGTCGAAGAACTGACCTTGGAAGCCCCGATCGCGCCGTCGGAAGAGGACGAGGTCGAACTCCAGGTCGCCGTGCGGGAGCCGGACGAGACCGGGCGACGCCAGTTCGGGTTCTACTTCCGCCGCGCGGGCGAATGGGTGCGCAACGCCAGCGGCGTGCTGGCCCCCGCCTGGGCGGGCGGCGACGCCCTGCTGGACCAGCTGCAAGACGAGCCCTGGCCGCCCGCCGATGCCGAAACCCTCGACGCGGCATGGATTCCCGAGCGCATTGCCGCCGTGACCGGGCTCGAGTACGGTCCGGCTCTGCTCGGCGTCACCGCGGCATGGCGACGGGACGACACCGTCTTCTCCGAGGTCACCCTCGATACCTCCGCCGCGCCCGAACCGGAGCGTTTCGATCTGCATCCGGCCCTGCTCGACCTGGTCATGCATGCCGGGCTGGCGGGACTGCTCTGGCGTGATCAAGAGGCCGACCCGGACACCGGCCGGTTGCTCTTCCGATGGGGCGGAGCGCGCCTGCACCGGCCCCTGGGCGATGCGACGACCCTGCGGGTCATCGCCACCACGCGCGGCCAGGAAACCATTTCGGTTGCTGCCGTAGATGATTCGGGCAAGCCGGTGGTCTCCCTCGATGCCGTCGTCATGCGGCCGTACGACGTGAAGCAGCTGCGCGGCACCCTGGCGGGCGACACCGCCGACCTCTTCGCGATCCAGTGGACGCCCACACCCGCGGCGGCGAGCCTGTCCGTGGATCGGCTGGCCGTACTGGGCACCGATCCCGTCGCCGGAATCGCGGCCTGCTATCCGAGCGCAGCGGAAATCGCTGCGGTGCGGGAGCTCCCGGATGCCGTGATCTGGTCTCCGGAATTCGGCGTAGTCACCGACGATCCGGCCGCCGTCCGCGGTCAGCTGGAGCAGGTCCTGGCCACGGTCCGGACCTGGCTGGCCGAAGACCATCTGGCCGACACCCGGCTGGTCGTGGTGACCTCGAACGCCGCCGCGCTGCCGGGGGAAACACCGGACCTCACCGCGGCCGCCGTCTGGGGCCTGATTCGCAGCGCCCAATCCGAATACCCGGGCCGATTCGCGCTGGTCGATACGGACCCGTCCACCGCTGCGCCCATGGGTGATTCGTCGCTGCTCGGTGCGGTGATCGCCGCCGGAGAACCGCAGGCTGCCATGCGCGGCGGAGCTCTGCTCGTGCCCCGTTTGGTGAAAGCGCGCGCGGAACACGCGGCCGAACCGTCCTTCGGCTCCGGCACCGTCTTGATCACGGGCGGCACCGGCGGTCTCGGCGCATCGACCGCCCGGCACCTGGTCGCCGCGCACGGTGTGCGCCGGCTGCTGCTGGTATCCCGGCGTGGCGAGAACGCCGAAGGCGCCGCGGAATTGGTCTCCGAACTCTCGGAAGCCGGGGCCGAGGTGCGCGTGGCGGCCTGCGATGTGGCCGACCGCGAAGCCCTCCGGACCCTGCTCGCATCGATACCGGCCGACCGGCCGCTGACCGGCATCATCCACGCCGCGGGTGTCCTCGGCGATGCCACCGTCGCGGGTCTCACCCCCGAGCAATTGCGGCGTGTGTTCGCCTCGAAGGCCGAATCCGCATGGCACCTGGACGATCTCACTCGCGAGGGTGACCTGTCGGCTTTCGTCCTGTTCTCCTCCGTCGCGGCGACGATCGGATCGGCGGGCCAGGCCAACTACGCGGCAGCCAACGCCTTCCTCGACGCCCTGGCCCACCGCCGCCGGTCCGAAGGTCTCCCGGCGACCGCGGTGGCGTGGGGCCCTTGGAACTCCGCCGGCGGCATGACCGGCACCCTGGACCGCAGCGCCGTCGCCCGCTGGGAACGACTCGGCCTGCACTCGATCGGCAACGACGAGGGGCTGCGGCTGTTCGACGCGGCGGTCGCCGGCCCCGCCGCACACCTGGTCGCGATCCGGTTCGAGCCGGCCGAACTGCGCCGCGAAGCCCAGCACGGCGCGGTACCCGCGGTCCTGCGCGGATTCCTGCCCCGCACCGCGAACCGCACCGCGGCACAGTCGAGTTCCCTGGCCACCCGCCTGAGCCGGGTGCCGCAGGCGCAACGCGCCGAGGTGATCCTGGACCTGGTCCGCGAACACGCCGCGGCCGTCCTGGGCCACGGTTCCGCCGAAGACATCAGCCCCGGCGAGCGCTTCGACGCCCTCGGCTTCGACTCACTGGGCGGCGTCGAATTCCGCAACCGCCTGTCCAAGGCCACCGGCGTCCAACTGCCCTCCACCCTGGTCTTCGACCATCCCACCGCCGCGGCGGTCGCCACCCTGCTGCACGCCATGATCGCGGGCACCGATTCCGCTCCCGCACAGGCGAAGACCGCGCGCCGCACTCGCGTGGACGAACCGATCGCCATCGTCGGCATGGCCTGTCGTTACCCCGGCGGCGTCGACTCACCGGACGCGCTGTGGGATCTGGTCGCCACCGGAACGGATGCGACCGGCGACTTCCCCGCCGATCGCGGCTGGGATCTGGACCGGCTCTTCGACCCCGACCCCGACCAGCCCGGCACGGTCTACGTCCGGCGCGGTGGATTCCTCTACAACGCAGGCGATTTCGATCCCGGCTTCTTCGGTATCGGCCCCCGCGAGGCCACCGCGATGGACCCGCAGCAGCGCCTGCTGCTGGAGGTCTCCTGGGAAGCGCTGGAGCACGCGGGCATCGACCCGGCCTCGTTGCGCGGCACCGACACCGGCGTCTACACGGGCGTGATGTATCAGGACTACGAGGCCGTCACCGGTAAGGCCGGGCCCGAGGTGGAGGGCTACCTGCTCACCGGCGGCCTGGGCAGCGTCGCCTCCGGCCGGGTCGCGTACGCGCTGGGTCTCGAAGGTCCCGCGATGACCGTCGATACGGCCTGCTCGTCGTCCCTGGTCGCGCTGCATCTGGCCTGCCAGGCGCTGCGCCAGGGCGAGAGCGCGCTGGCGCTGGTCGGTGGCGCGACGGTGATGTCGACGCCGATGGTGTTCCAGGAGTTCTCGCGCCAGCGTGGCCTGGCGAAAGACGGCCGCTCCAAATCGTTCTCGGCCGCCGCGGACGGCGTCGCCTGGTCCGAGGGTGCGGCGGTGCTGGTGGTGGAGCGGCTCTCGGATGCCCGCCGCCTGGGCCACCAGGTGCTCGCGGTGGTGCGCGGCAGCGCGATCAACCAGGACGGCGCCAGCAACGGCCTGACCGCGCCGAACGGTCCCTCGCAGCAGCGGGTGATCGCGACGGCCCTGGCGAGTGCCGGATTGCGTCCGAGCGAGGTGGATGTCGTCGAAGCGCACGGCACCGGAACGGCGCTGGGCGACCCGATCGAGGCGCAGGCTTTGATCGCCACCTACGGGCAGGAGCGCGCGGGCGAACCGCTGCACCTCGGCTCGCTCAAATCGAATATCGGTCACACCCAGGCGGCCGCGGGCGTCGGCGGCGTGATCAAGATGGTGCAGGCCCTGCGGCACGAATCCTTGCCGAAGACCCTGCACGTGGATGCCCTCTCGCCGCATGTGGATTGGTCGGCGGGCGCGGTGCGGGTATTGACCGAGCCGCGACCGTGGCCCGCCGGCGAGCGGGTGCGCCGGGCCGGGGTGTCGTCGTTCGGCATCAGCGGCACCAACGCCCACGTGATCATCGAAGAGGCGCCCGCACCGGCGGTTTCAGCCGGACACGCCTCGGCCGAGCCGGATGACGACGGCGCGGTGGCGCCATGGGTGATCTCCGCGAAATCGGAGGCGAGCCTGCGGGCGCAGGCGGAACGATTGCGGGCCTGGCTCACCGAGCATCCGGAGGCCGACATCTGGTCGGTGGCAAGGACATTGGTGGAATCGCGGGCGGCACTCGACCGGCGCGGCGTCGTCACCGGCCGCGATCGGGCCGAGTTGCTCTCGGGTCTGGCCGAATTGGCGGCGGGCGCCCCGGGCACGATCGAGGGCACGCCGGGCACGGGTAAGACAGCCTTCCTGTTCACCGGTCAGGGCGCGCAGCGGGCGGGCATGGGCGTGGGCCTGTACGCGGCGTTCCCGGTGTTCGCGGCGGCGCTGGACGAGGTCTGCGCGCAGATCGATCCGCTGCTGGGCCGCTCGCTGCGGGACCTCATGTTCACCGACGCCGATGGTGTGCTGGACCGGACCGAGTTCACCCAGCCGGCGCTGTTCGCGTTCGAGGTGGCGCTGTACCGGCTGGTCGAATCGTTCGGTGTCACACCGGATGTGCTGATCGGTCATTCGATCGGCGAGCTGGCGGCCGCGCAGGTGGCGGGCGTGTGGTCGCTCGCGGACGCGTGTGCGCTGGTGGTGGCGCGCGGCCGGTTGATGGGTGCGCTGCCGCCGGGCGGGGCCATGCTCGCGATCGCGCTGCCCGAAGCCGAAGCGCTGGAAGTGCTTGCCGCATATGACGACCGAGTGTCGCTGGCGGCCGTGAACGGTCCGGCGGCGGCGGTGCTGTCCGGTGCGGCGGAGGCGCTGGACGAGATCGGTGCCCGGCTCGCCGTCGAGGGCGTCAAGACCTCGCGGCTGCGCGTCAGCCACGCCTTCCATTCGGTGCTGATGGAACCGATGCTCGACGAGTTCCGTTCTGTCGCTGCCGGATTGACCTACCACGAGCCGTCCCTGCCCATCGTGTCCGACCTCTCCGCGGCGGTGGCCGCGACCGAGCTCACCGATCCCGAATACTGGGTCCGGCAGGTGCGCGGCTGTGTCCGTTTCGCCCCGGGCATCGGCACGCTCGTCGAATCGGGCGTGCGGCGGTTCGTGGAGATCGGCCCGGATGCGGTGCTGGCCGCCATGACTCGGCAATGCCTGGCCGACACTCCGGGCATCGAAGCCAAATCGACGGTGATCGCGACCACGCGCCGGGCGATCGAGGAACCGGCGCAGTTCGTATCCGCACTGGGCCGGGCCGCCGTCGCCGGTATCTCGGTGGATTGGACGCCGCTGTACGCGGACCGCGTCACTCACCGAACGACGTTGCCCACCTATGCGTTCCAACACGCTCGCTACTGGGCGCGACCGGCTACCACGCCGGACCTGTGGCAGTCCGGCCTGGACTCCACCGGCCACCCGCTGCTGACCGCGATGATGCGCTTGCCGGACTCCCCGGATGTGGTGTTCACCGGCAGGCTGTCCCGAGCCGCACAGCCGTGGCTGGCCGATCACGCCGTCGCCGGCGTGGTCCTGCTCCCCGGCGCGGCCCTCGCGGAGCTGGCGCTGCACGTGGGCTCGGCGGTGGAGTGCCCGCACCTGGGCGAGCTGATCATCGAAGCGCCCCTGCCGATCCCGGCCACCCGAGCCGTCGACCTGCGGGTCGTGGCGGGCGGCCCGGATGACGAGGGCGTTCGCACGGTATCGGTGTACTCGCGGCAGGCCGATGACGCGGGATCGTCCGATAATGCGGCAGGACAGTGGATTCGCCACGCGGTCGCCTCCGTCACCACCGGATCGGACCCGGCCCCGGAGATCGATCCGGTCAGCTGGCCGCCCGCGGACGCGACGCCGATCGCGATCGATCACGCCTACCCGGAGCTGGCCGAGCGCGGTTACGAGTACGGCCCGGCCTTCCGCGGCCTGACCGCCCTGTGGGGGCGCGAGGGCGAAGTGTTCGCCGAGCTCGACCTGCCGGAGTCTGCCGCGGGCGCAACGACATTCGGCATTCACCCGGCTCTGCTCGATGCCGCACTGCATGCGATTCTGCTCGGCGGGCTGGCTCCCGCCACCCTGCCCGGTGAGATCGCCGTCCCGTTCTCCTGGGAGAACGTCAGCCTCTACGCGACCGGTGCGACCACCCTGCGTGTGCGGGTCGCCGCGACCGGCACCGGCCCGGTGGGGGAGCGGATAGCCGTCACGCTGGCCGACTCGTCCGGTCTGGCGGTCGCCGCGGTGGCGGCGCTGACCCTGCGCAGCTTGCCGGCCGATGCCCTGGACGCGGCGCAGTCTCGCACCGAAGGTGTGGGCTTCGAACTGAACTGGCTCGAACTGCCCGAGCCGCCCGAGACGGCGGTGAGCTGGAGCCCCGATGGTGCGACCGTGACCATCGGGGGACAGGACGCGACCGTGCTGCGCATCGACACCCGGCACGGCGATGAACTGCCGACGGCGGTAAGAGATCTCGTCACCGCCCGCACCGCGCAGCTACAGCAGCTGCTGGCCCAGGATCGCCGCATCGTCGCGGTGACCCGCCAGGCCGTCGCCGTGCATCCGCACGAGCCGGTGGACCTCACCACGGTGGCGGCCTGGGGTCTGCTGCGTACCGCCCAGAGCGAGAACCCGGACCGAATCACGCTGGTCGATATCGAAGCCGGGGCAGACGATCGGACCGCGGTCGCCCGTGCGCTGGCCACCGCCGGCGAACCCCAGCTGGCCCTGCGAAACGGCAAAGCCTATGCGCCGCGCCTGAACCGGACCGACTCGAACGCACCCGAAGTCGCGTCGCTCGACACCCCGGCGTGGGCGCTGAAGCTACGTGACAAGGGCACGCTGACCGCCGACAACTTCACCTTCGGCGCCGCTCCGGCGGCGTTGGAACCCCTGGCACCGGGCCAGGTCCGGGTCAGCGTGCGGTCGGTCGGCCTCAACTTCCGGGATGTGCTGATGGCCCTCGGCACCTACCCCGACAAGTCCGGACGCCCCGGCGGCGAGGGAGCCGGTGTCGTCCTGGAGGTCGCGCCGGATGTCACCGAATTCGCCCCCGGCGACCGCGTTTTCGGCTTGATCCCGGGCGTCGCGTCGATGGCGGTGGTCGACCGCCGGCTCCTCGCCGCGATGCCGCACGGCTGGTCCTTCACCCAGGCCGCGGCGATCCCGATCGTGTACGCGACCGCCTATTACGGCCTCGTCGACCTGGCTCAGGCACGCCCCGGCGAAACCCTGCTGCTGCACGCCGCGACCGGTGGCGTGGGCCTGGCGGCGGTGCAACTCGCCCGCCACCTCGGCCTGCGGCCGCTGGTCACCGCCAGCGAGCCGAAATGGAGTGTGCTGCGCGAGCTGGGCTTCGACGATTCGGCCATCGGCAACTCCCGCACCTTGGATTTCGAGCGGAAGTTCCTCGACGCCACCGGCGGTCGCGGCGTGGACATCGTCCTGGATTCCCTGGCGGGCGAATTCGTCGACGCCTCACTGCGTCTGCTGCCGCGCGGCGGCCGGTTCGTCGAAATGGGCATGATCGATCGCCGCGATCCGGCCGAGGTGGCCGCCGCCCATCCGGGTGTCGACTACTTCAGTTTCATGCTGATGGAGGTCGGCCCGGATCGGCTGCACGAGATCCTGACCGCCTTGGTGGAGCTCTTCGAAGCCGGAGCTCTGACGCCGTATCCGACCACCGTGTGGGACCTGCGGCAAGCGCCGCAGGCGTACCGGTACCTGAGCCAGGCCCGGCACATCGGCAAGAACGTGCTCACCGTGCCGGCCCCGCTGCGGCCCGAGGGCACCGTCCTCATCACCGGCGGCACCGGCGGCTTGGGCGCGGTCGCCGCCCGGCATCTGATCACCGCACACGGCGTGCGCAGGCTGGTGCTGGCGAGCCGCCGTGGCCCGGACACCCCCGGCGCGGCCGAACTCGCCGCCGAATTGTCCACGCTCGGTGCGCAGGTGGAGGTGGTCGCCTGCGATGCGGCCGACCGGAGCGCACTCGACGCGGTGCTGGCGGCCATCCCGCCCCAGCACCCGTTGACCGCGGTTGTGCACGCCGCCGGCGTACTGTCCGACGGTCTGCTCGCCACCATGACCCCGGACCGGATCGCAAAGGTATTGCGCCCCAAGGTCGATGCGGCCTGGAACCTGCACGAGGCCACCAAGGACCTGGACCTGTCGGCTTTCGTGCTGTACTCCTCCATCGCGGGCCTGATCGGCAATCCGGGCCAGGCCAACTACGCGGCCGCCAACGTCTTCCTCGACGCCCTGGCACACCACCGCCACGTCAACGGCCTGCCCGCGACCTCGGTGATCTGGGGACCGTGGGAGCAGAGCGGCGGGATGACCAGCACGCTCGGCGCGGCCGATCTCGCCCGGCTGCGGCGCGAAGGGCTGCTGCCGCTGGGCGATTCGGACGGCATGGAACTCTTCGACGCCGCCCTTTCCGGCGGGCGATCGGAGTTCGTGGCGATCCGGGTCGATCCGGCCGCGCTCGGCGCAGCGGATCCCGCCGAGCTGCGCCCGGTCATGCGCGCCCTGTCCCGGCCGCCGCGCCGGCGCACGGCCGATGCCCGGCAAGCGGAATCGAATACCCGCCCGGCGGGCTCGGCGTCGCTGCAAGCGCAACTGCTCGGCCGCCCGCCCGCCGATCAGGAACGCCTCATCCTCGGCGTGATCCGCGCCCAGGCCGCCGCGGTCCTCGGCCACCCCAATGCCGATGCCACGCCGCCGGACAAGCCGTTCAGCGATATCGGCTTCGATTCGCTCGGCGTCATGGAGTTCCGCAACCGCCTGAAAACCGCTGTCGGCGTGCAACTGTCAGCGACCGCCATGTTCGACCATCCCACCCCGGAAGCGCTGGCGGCGCACCTGCGCCAGGAGCTGGTCCCGGTCGAGGATCCGGCCGAACGCATTGCGGCCGAACTCGATTCGCTGGCCCGCAGCTTCGCCGCCGCCGAACTGTCGGCCGCGGACCGGGCGGCTGTCGCGACCCGATTGTCCGTCCTGCTGCACGAGCTCGAAGGCAAGGACGCCGAAGAAATCGACCTGGGCAACGGCGCCGACGGTCTCGACGACGCGGACGACCGCGAACTGTTCGATTTCATCGACCAAATCAGCTGAACCCGTTCCCGCGACCGAATCAGCTGAGCACCGAACGATCTGGAGTCCCCCCGATGTCCGACAACGATGAGCTACGCCGGTATCTGAAGAAGGCCGCGAAAGAGCTCTACGACACCAAGCAGCAGCTGCGCGCGCTCACCGACCGGTCGCGGGAGCCGATCGCCATCGTCGGTATGGCCTGCCGGTACCCGGGCGGGGTGCGCTCGGCGGACGAGCTGTGGCGGATGACGGCGGACGGGGTGGACGCCATCGGGGCGTATCCGGCCGATCGCGGCTGGGACCTGGACCGGCTCTACAACCCGGATCCCGATGTGCCGGGCGGTATCTACACCCG
Source organism: Nocardia inohanensis NBRC 100128 (assembly GCF_001612945.1). Classification (GTDB taxonomy): domain Bacteria; phylum Actinomycetota; class Actinomycetes; order Mycobacteriales; family Mycobacteriaceae; genus Nocardia; species Nocardia inohanensis. The sequence goes on along the minus strand of NZ_BDBK01000012.1, from coordinate 449,142 downwards.
CGACGGCGGCTTCCTCGATGCCGTCGGCGATTTCGACGCGGCCTTCTTCGGCATCGGGCCGCGTGAGGCCGCGGCCATGGACCCGCAGCAGCGGCTGATGCTCGAAGCGTCCTGGGAAGCCCTCGAGGACGCGGGCATCGACCCGGTGTCGTTGCGCGGCAGCGACACCGGCGTCTTCGCCGGCGTCATCCACCAGCACTACGGTCCCCGCATCGGCGGCCCGAATATCAGCGCCGAGACCGAAGGCCATGCCTACCTGGGTGTTTCGAACGCGGTGCTCTCCGGCCGGATCGCGTACACGTTCGGCTTCAAGGGCCCGGCCATCTCGGTCGACACCGCCTGCTCGTCGTCGCTGGTGGCCCTGCATCTGGCGTGTCAGGCGCTGCGGCAGGGGGATACGTCGCTGGCGCTGGCCGGCGGCGTGACCATCATGTCGGATCCCTCGCTGCTGATCGCCTTCGCGCGGCAGCGGGCGCTGTCGCCGGACGCGCGCTGCAAGGCGTTCGCGGCCGCCGCCGACGGCACCGGATTCTCCGAGGGCCTCGGCGTCCTGGCGCTGGAACGGCTGTCGGACGCACAACGCCTCGGCCACACCGTGCTCGCGGTGATCCGGGGCAGCGCCGTCAATCAGGACGGCGCGAGCAACGGCCTGACCGCGCCGAACGGCCCGTCACAGGAACGCGTGATCGCGTCCGCCCTGGCGAATGCCGGTCTGACCCCGGCGGATATCGACGCGGTGGAGGCGCACGGCACCGGCACCATGCTCGGCGATCCCATCGAGGCGCGCGCCCTGATCAGCGCCTACGGCACGCGTCGCGAGAGCGCCCCGCTGCTGTTGGGTTCGCTGAAATCCAATATCGGCCACACCTCGGCCGCCGCGGGTGTCGGCGGCGTGATCAAGATGGTGCAGGCCATGCGGCACGGCGTGCTGCCCAAGACCCTGCACGTGGATGCGCCCACCCCGCACGTGGATTGGTCCGCGGGCACGGTGCGGCTGCTTCAGGAGAATGCGCCGTGGCCGGCGGGGGAGCGGACCCGGCGCGCCGGGGTGTCGTCCTTCGGCGCGAGCGGCACCAATGCCCACCTCATCCTCGAGGAAGCGCCCGCCGCACCGGTCGCCGAGCCGGCGCCGGAGGTGAAACCTGTTGCCGCCGAAATCGTTCCGCTGCTGATCTCGGCCAAGACCGAGGACGCGCTGCGCGCGCAGGCGGATCGGCTGCGGCACTGGCTGCTCGAAAACGCCGACGCCGATATCCGCGACGTGGCGTACTCCGCGGCGACATCGCGGGCACAGCTGGAGCGCCGCGCCGCGGTCGTCGGACGGGACCGGGACGAATTGCTCACCGCGCTGGCCGGGGTGGCGGCGGGCGCGGACGGCATCATCGAAGGAAATGCCGGATCGGATCGGACCGCATTCCTGTTCACCGGTCAGGGCGCGCAGCGCGCCGGTATGGGCGCGCACCTGTACCGGGCCTTCCCGGTATTCGCGGCGGCCCTGGACGAGGTCTGCGCGGAGTTCGATCCGCTGCTGGGCCGCTCGCTGAAAGACCTGATGTTCGCCGATGCCGACGGCGTGCTGGACCGGACCGAGTTCACCCAACCGGCCCTGTTCGCCTTCGAGGTGGCGCTGTTCGGTTTGCTCGAATCGTTCGGTGTCACACCGGATGTGCTGATCGGTCATTCGATCGGCGAGCTGGCGGCCGCCTACGTGGCGGGCGTGTGGTCGCTCGCCGATGCCTGCGCGCTGGTGGCGGCGCGCGGCCGGCTGATGGGCGCACTGCCGGTGGGCGGTGCGATGCTCGCGGTGGCGATCGGTGCGCAGCGCGCCGCCGCCGTCGTCGCCGATTTCGGGGACCGGGTATCGGTTGCGGCCGTCAACGGCCCGGCCTCGACCGTGCTCTCCGGCGACGCCGATGCCATCGCCGAGATCGAGCGGCTACTCGCGGCCGAGGGCGTGAAGACGAACCGGTTGCGGGTCAGCCACGCCTTCCACTCCGCGCGCATGGATCCCATGCTGGCCGAGTTCCGCGGCGTCGCGGCGAAAGTGACGTACCACGCACCATCGCTGCCGATCGTGTCGAATGTTTCGGCCGTCGTGGTCTCCGCCGAACTCACCGATCCGGAGTACTGGGTCGCGCAGCTGCGCGGGTCGGTCCGCTTCGCGCCGGGCGTCGACGCCCTGCTCGATTCCGATGTGCGCCGGTTCGTGGAGGTCGGCCCGGACGCGGTGCTCACGGCCATGACGCGCGGCTGCCTCGCCGAACATCCGGCGCTCGAATCGGTTGCGACCGTGGTCGCGGCGGCCCGCCGCTCGGCCGATGAGGTCACGCAGTTCGTCACCGCCCTCGCACGGATTCATGTGGCGGGCGCGCGGGTGGACTGGCAGCCCTGGTTCGCCGGACGCGCGGTGCGCCGGATCCCCTTGCCCACCTACGCCTTCCAGCACCGCCGCTATTGGTTGTCGGGCGCTGCCGACTTGACGGCGCCCTCCACCGACCATCCGGTCCTGACCGGTGTGGTCGGCTTGGCCGGGTCCGACGAATGGTTGCTCACCGGCCGATTCTCGCTGCGCACCCATCCGTGGATCGCCGATCACATGACCTACGGCACGGTCGTCGTGCCGAGCGCGACCTTCATCGAATTCCTGCTCGCCGGCGGCCGCCGCATCGGTTGCGGCGTGGTCGAGGAACTCACCTTGCAAGCGCCGATCCTCCCGGTCGCCGACGACGAGATCGAGCTCCAGGTGCTGGTCCAGGCGGCGGACGAATCCGGGCGGCGGCCGTTCGAGTTCTACTTCCGCAAGACCGCCGACACCGAGTGGATCCACAATGCCACCGGCGTGCTCGGCTCCCACCCGGACGGCGATTCCGCCCTGCTGCCGCGACTGCGGGAACAGTGGCCGCCCGCCGACGCCGAAGTCCTCGACAGCGTGGGGCTTCCGGCCCGCATCGCCGAACTGGCCGGACTCGAATACGGTCCCGCCTTCGTCGGCGTGCGCGCCGCCTGGCAAAACGACGACACCGTCTTCTCCGAGCTCGAGCTGGACACCGCCGCGGCCCCGGAACCTGGACGGCACATCCTGCATCCCGCCCTGCTCGACATGGTCATGCACGCGGGCTTCTCCGGATTGCTCTGGCGTGGTGGGAATTCCGATCCGGACACCGGAAAGCTGCTGTTCCGGTGGGCCGGTGCGCGCTTCTACGATTCGGCAACCAGGCCGGCCGAGGTCACCTCGCTCCGTGTGATCGCGACCGCGAGCGGACCCGAGACCATCTCGGTCGCGGCCGTCGATCCGGACGGCAATCCGATCGTCTCGGTCGACGCGGTCGTGATGCGCCCGTACGACGTCAAGGAATTCCGCAGCAGCCTGGCCGGTGATGCGGCAGGTCTCTACCGGGTGCGCTGGGAATCCAGTGCGGGACCGGCGGCGCACGCGGGCCGGTCACTTCCCGTCCTGGCGACGCTCGGCAGCGAAGTGGTGTCGGGGATCAGTGCCGCGCATCCATCGATCACCGATGTGCTCGCTGCAGACCACCTCCCCGACGTACTGGTTTGGCGGGCCCGCGGCTCCGCCGTCTCCGCGGCTACCACCGGTGGCCCCGAGTCGGTGCGGGCCGCGGTGCACGAAGCGCTGGCCACGGTGCGGTCCCTGCTCGCCGAAGCACGGCTGTCCGCGACGCGGCTGGCCGTCGTGACCACAGGTGCCGTGGGGCTGGACGGCGAGATCCCCGATCCGGCCGCCGCGGCGGTGTGGGGGTTGGTGCGCAGCGCCCAGTCGGAGCATCCGGATCGGTTCGTGCTCCTCGATGAAGACCCGGCACAGCCCGTCGACGCCGATCGCATTGCGGCGGTGGTGCGTTCGGGTGAGCCGCAGCTGGCGCTGCGGGGCACCGAGGTACTGGTTCCCCGCCTGGTGCGGGCGGCCACATCCGAGAACGCCGGTGCCACTCCGTCATTCGGCGATGGCACGGTACTGATCACCGGCGGCACCGGTGGCCTGGGCGCGTTGTTCGCTCGCCATCTCGTGACCGAACACGGTGTGCGGCACCTGGTGCTGACCTCACGACGCGGCCCGGACGCCCCGGGGGCGGCCGAACTGAGCGCCGAGCTGACCGGACTCGGTGCCGAGGCGCGCATCGTCGCGTGCGATGTGAGCGACCGCGACGCCGTCCGGAACCTGCTCGAAACGATCGCCACCGGAACCGGCCTGACCGCCGTGGTGCACACCGCCGGAATCCTGGACGACGGCACCGTCGAGTCGCTGACCGATGACCAGGTGGATCGAGTGCTGACCCCGAAGGTCGACGGCGCCTGGCATCTGGACGAGCTGACCCGTGCGCTGAATCTCTCCGCGTTCGTGCTCTTCTCGTCGATCGCGACCGTGCTGGGCACCTCGGGCCAGGGCAACTACGCCGCCGCGAACGGTTTCCTGGACGCCCTGGCGCAACGTCGCCGCGCGGCCGGGCAGGCAGCTACCGCGCTGGCCTGGGGACCGTGGAATCAGAGCAGCGGCATGACCGGCGGCTTGCGGAGTTCGGCCCTCGCCCGCTGGGATCGACTGGGCCTGAGCCCGCTCGAAAACGCCGAGGGGCTGCGCCTTTTCGACGAAGCGCGCACACACACGGAACCGAGCCTGGCTCCGATCCGCTTCGACGCGAGCGTCCTGCGCCGCGAATCCGATACCGATGCGGTCCCGGCAGTACTGCGCGGCTTCGTGCGGCGTGCCACCCCGGCCCGCCAGGCGGTCGCCGCGGCCGCGGGATCGCTCGCCGCCCGCTTGGCGGAAGTACCGGAAGCCCGCCGCGCCGAACTGGTGCTGGAGGTCGTACTCACCCAGGCCGCCGCCGTGCTCGGCCATGACTCGGCCGCCGATATCCGCCCCGAACAGCGCTTCGACGAGATCGGTTTCGACTCCCTCGGCGGCGTCGAGTTCCGCAACCGCCTCGGCAAGGCCACCGGCCTGCAACTGCCATCGACCCTGGTATTCGACCACCCCACCCCGGTCGCGGTGGCGAAGCTCGTGCAATCGCGCATCGAACCGGCCGCGGGCGCTCCGGTCAAGAAGACGGTCCGTCGCGTCCGCGCGGACGAACCGATCGCGATCGTCGGTATGGCCTGCCAGTTCCCCGGCGGCGTCGAATCACCGGACCAGCTCTGGGAACTCGTCGCCTCCGGCGTCGACGCGACCGGCGACTTCCCCGCCGATCGCGGCTGGGACCTGGACCGGCTCTTCGACGCGGACCCCGACAAGCCCGGCACCGTCTACACCCGGCGCGGCGGATTCCTCTACAACGCGGGCGATTTCGACCCGGCCTTCTTCGGTATCGGCCCGAAGGAAGCCTCCGCGATGGACCCGCAGCAGCGCCTGCTGCTCGAAACATCTTGGGAGGCACTGGAAGACGCGGGCATCGACCCGACGACGCTGCGGGGCAGCGACACCGGCGTCTATGTCGGCGCCGGCTACTCCGGCTACGTCGATCTGGTCGCCGGCGATCTGGAGGGCTATCGCCTCACCGGCACCACCAGCAGCGTCATGTCCGGCCGCGTGGCGTACGTGCTCGGTCTGGAAGGCCCGGCGGTCACCGTGGACACCGCCTGCTCGTCCTCGCTGGTCTCCCTGCACCTGGCCTGCCAGGCGCTGCGCCAGGGCGAAAGCTCCCTGGCCCTGGCGAGCGGGGTGACGGTCGCCGCCAGCCCCTACCTCTACGTCGATTTCGCACGGCAGCGCGGCCTTTCGCCCGACGGCCGCTGCAAGGCGTTCTCCGCCGCAGCGGACGGCGTCGCCTTCGCCGAGGGCGTGGGCGTGCTCGTGCTGGAGCGGCTCTCCGACGCGAAACGCCTGGGCCACAATGTCCTTGCGCTCGTGCGCGGTACGGCGGTGAACCAGGACGGTGCGAGCAATGGTTTGACCGCGCCGAACGGTCCGTCGCAGGAGCGGGTGATCGCGGCCGCACTGGCGAACGCCGGTCTGGAGCCGTCGGATATCGACGCGGTGGAGGCGCACGGCACCGGCACCCCCCTCGGCGATCCGATCGAAGCCCAGGCGCTGATCGCCTCGTACGGTCAGGATCGTGCGGGCAATCCGCTGCGGATCGGATCCATCAAGTCGAATATCGGGCACACCGTGGCCGCGGCGGGCGTCGGCGGCGTGATCAAGATGGTGCAGGCGCTGCGCCACGAAACCCTGCCCAAGACCCTGCATGCCGACGAATCCAGCCCGCACGTGGACTGGTCCGCCGGTGATGTCCAGCTGCTCACCGAGGCGCAGCCGTGGCCTGCCGGCGGCCGGATTCGCCGCGCCGGTGTGTCCTCGTTCGGTGTCAGCGGCACCAACGCGCACGCCATCCTCGAAGAAGCACCCGCCGCGCCGGTGGCCGTTCCGGCTACGGAGGCGCGGCCGCTGCCGGTGGTGCCGTGGCTGCTGTCGGCCAAGAACGACTCCGCGCTCCGGGGACAGGCGGCCAGGCTGCGGCAGTGGGTGATCGAGAACCCCGAAGCCGACCCGGCGGAGGTGGCCCATGCGCTCGCGACCACCCGCGCCCAGCACGAGTCACGGGCCGCCGTCCTCGGCGCCGATCGCACGCAACTGCTGGCCCGGCTGGCCACGCTGGCCGACGGAACCGACAGTGCCGGAATAGTTTCCGGTACTGCCGGGTCCGGCAAGACCGCCTTCCTGTTCACCGGACAGGGTGCGCAGCGCATCGGCATGGGTGCGGGGCTGGCCGCCACCTTCCCGGTATTCGCGGCGGCCCTGGACGAGGTCTGCGGCCGGTTCGATCCCCTGCTGGGCCGGTCGTTGCGGGAGCTGATGTTCGGCGACGACGCGGCCGTGCTGGGCCGGACCGAATTCACGCAACCGGCGTTGTTCGCGTTCGAGGTGGCCCTGTACCGGTTGATCGAATCATTCGGTGTCACACCGGATCTGCTGATCGGCCATTCGATCGGTGAACTCGCCGCCGCGTATGTGGCCGGTGTCTGGTCGCTGGAGGACGCGTGCACGCTGGTCGCCGCGCGCGGCCGGCTGATGGGTGCGCTGCCCGCGGGTGGCGCGATGCTCGCGGTCGCCGCGCCCGAAGCCGAAGTCGGCACGGTGATTGCGGGATTCGGCGAGCGGCTCGCCATCGCGGCGGTGAATGCTCCCGCGGCCGTGGTGGTCTCGGGCGACGAGGACGCCATCGACGAGATCGAGCGGCAGTTCGCCGGACGCGGCCGCAAGACGAACCGGTTGCGGGTGTCGCACGCCTTCCACTCCCATCGGATGGCACCGATGCTGGCCGAGTTCGAGACGGCGCTGGCGGCGGCGACCTACAACGCTCCACGAATTCCGCTGGTATCCAATGTCTCCAGTGAGATCGCCGGGACCGAGATCCTGACCCCGGGCTACTGGGTGTCACAGGTGCGCGGCGCGGTGCGCTTCGCACCCGGGATCGAGACGCTGGTGGCGGCGGGCGCGCGCCGTTTCCTGGAAGTCGGCCCCGATGCGGTGCTGGCCGCCATGACCCGGCAGACGCTGCCCGCCGACCTCGAGTCCCGCTCGCTGGTCGCCGCGGCGGCCCGCCGGGGCAACGACGAGGTCGAGCAGTTCCTGACCATGCTCGGCCAGGCCCATACCGCCGGTATCCCGGTCGATTGGAACGGGCTGTTCGGCGACCGCCGCCCGGCCCGAGTCGCGCTGCCCACCTACGCCTTCGAGCACAAGCGGTACTGGCTCGAACCCGGTCTCGCTCAGCCCCGGCCCAGCGCCTCGGACCACGACCTGCTCACCGATGTGGTGCGCGTGGCCGACCGCGACGAGTGGCTGCTGCGCGGCCGGTTCTCACTGCCCACCCACCCCTGGATCGCCGACCACACCACCTACGGCGTGGTGGTCGTCCCCAGCGCGGCGCTCATGGAGATGCTGCTGGTCGCGGGCCGCCGGATCGGCTGCGAGGTGGTGGACGAACTCATCCTCGAAGCGCCGATCCTGCCGCCGCCCGACGGCGAGGTCGAACTGCAAGTGCTGGTGCGGGAACCGGACGCGGCGGGCCGCCGGTCGTTCACGTTCTACTACCGCCTCCCCGATGCCGTCGACGGCGAATGGACGCGCAATGCCAGCGGTGCGCTGAGCGGCCGCCAGCTGATCGACATCGGTCTCATGGATATGCTCCGCACCGGTCCGTGGCCGCCACTGGACGCCGATCCGGTTGACACCGAATGGATTCCGGCGCACGCCACCCGGGTCTCCGGACTGGCCTACGGTCCGTCGTTCATCGGCGTCGACGCCGCCTGGCACAGCGGTGATCTCGCGTTCTCGCAGATCACGCTGAACCCCGACGTCCCGTCCGAGGGTTTCCAGCTGCACCCGGCGCTGTTCGACATGGTCATGCACGCCGGGCTCGTCTGCCTGATCTGGCCGGAGCTGGGCAGCAATCCCGCCGAGGGCAAACTGCTGTTCCGCTGGGGCGCAACGCAATTCCATACCACCGGCAAGGTCACCAGCCTGCGTGTGCTGGCCGTCAAGCGCAGCAGCGAGGCGATCGCCGTCGTGGCCGTCGACCAAGACGGCAATCCGGTCGTCACCATCGACGAAGTGGCGATGCGTTCCTACGATGTCCAGCAGTTCCGTGCCACGCTGTCGGGTGGACGTGCGGCCCGGTACGGGGTGCGCTGGTCGGCGGTCGGGGCGGGGGAAGGGCTCGCCCCCATCGGGCGCGCGGCCGTGTTCGGCGCCGCGCAGGTATCCGGAATCGACGAGCGGTATGCGGATCTGGCGGCACTCGTCGCTGCCGACACCGTTCCGGACATTGTGGTGTGGTCGGAATCGACTACACCGCACAGTGATTCGATCAGGTCGTCGAGTGATCGGGTGAAGGCCGCCCTGCACGTGGTGCGCGAATGGCTGACCGAAGCGCGGTTCGCGCGGTCGCGGCTGGTCGTGCTGACCGACGAGACCTCGGACATCGCTTCGGCAGCGGTAGCCGGTCTGGTGCGCAGCGCGCAGACGGAGTACCCGGATCGAATCGTGCTGCTGGATGCGCAGCTCCTTTCGCTCGATGCGCTGCGAGCCGCCCTCGCGACCGCGGAACCACAGCTGGCCCTGCGCGACGGTGAGATCCTCGCGCCGCGACTCGAGGCGGTGACCTCCACTGCGGCCGAACAGGTTTCGTTCGGCTCCGGGACCGTGCTGATCACCGGCGGCACCGGGGGATTGGGCGCACTGCTGGCGCGGCACCTGGTCACCGCACACGGCGTGGAACGGTTGCTGCTGGTGTCCCGCCGAGGTGAAACCGCTGACGGAGCAGCGGAACTCGCGGCCGAACTGTCGAGCCTGGGCGCCGAGGTGCGTATCGCCGCGTGCGATGTCACCGACCGGGACGCGCTGCGCGAGCTGCTGGCGGGCTTGCCCGCGGACCATCCGCTCACCGGTGTCGTGCACACCGCGGGCGTGCTCGACGACGCCACCTTCGGGTCCCTCACCGACGACCGGATCGATCGGGTGTTCGCACCCAAGGCCGATGCCGCATGGCATCTGCACGAGCTCACCCGCGAGCTGGAGCTGTCGGCCTTCGTCCTGTTCTCCTCGATCGCCGGCCTGATCGGCTCGGCGGGGCAGGCGAATTACGCTGCCGCGAACAGCTTCCTGGACGCACTGGCCACGCGGCGCCGGGCCGCGGGACTGCCCGCGCTGTCCCTGGCCTGGGGACCGTGGCAGCCGGAGCTCGGCATGACCGGCGCCCTGGATCGCACCGCCGTCAGCCGGATGGAACGCCTGGGCCTGGCCCCGCTGGACCGCACCGACGGCCTGCGCCTGTTCGACGCGGCGCTGACCACGGCGGAACCGGTGACCGCGCTACTGCACCTGGACGCCGACAAACTGCGTCTGGAGGCGCACGGCGGTCTGGTTCCGGCGGTGCTGCGCGGCTTCGTTCGCGCCCGCGGCCGCACGGCCACCACCTCGGCCGCCGAACCCTCGCTCGCCGAACGCCTGCAAGGCGTACCGGAGGCCAAGCGGCACGCGGTCGTGCTGGACCTGGTGCGCGAACACGCGGCGGCGGTGCTGGGGTACGGGTCGATCGACGACATCGGACCCGATCGCGGCTTCGACGAACTCGGTTTCGATTCGCTCGGGGGCGTCGAGTTCCGGAACCGGCTCTCGAAGGTGACGGGCCTGTCGCTGCCCTCCACCCTGGTATTCGACTATCCCAATGCCAGGGAGATAGCCGGTTACCTGCTGGCGCAGACCGTGGTGGCCGAGCCCGCGCCGGCCGCTCCCGCCGTGCCCGACGACATCGCCCGGCTCGAGGCCATGCTCGAGCGGATCATCGCGGGCGGCAACAACGACCAAGACACTATCGCCGGATTGCGGGGCGTCAACGAACGCCTGCGCGCCTTCCTGGGGGACAAGTGGCCGGGCAGTGAATACGACGACCTCGAATTCCACTCCGACACTGAACTTTTGGACCTGATCGACGAGGAGTTCGGACCCGCATGAGCAACCCCGGCACCAGCAACGAGGAACGGCTCAGCCGGTATCTGCGCAAGCTGACCGTAGATCTGCGAGCCGCCAAGAAACACATCCAGGACCTGGAGGACCGCGCCGGCGAACCGATCGCCATCGTCGGTATGAGCTGCCGGTATCCGGGCGGCGTCGAAACCCCGGCGCAGCTGTGGGAGCTGGTCGCCTCCGGCACCGACGCGGTCGGCCCCTTCCCGGCCGACCGCGGCTGGGACCTCGAGCGACTGTTCGACCCCGACCCGGACAAGGCCGGCACCGTCTACACCCGCGAAGGCGGATTCCTGGACGCGGCAGGCGATTTCGATCCCGGCTTCTTCGGGATCTCGCCGCGCGAGGCCGCCTCGATGGACCCGCAGCAGCGCCTGTTCCTGGAAGCGGCCTGGGAGGCGCTGGAAGATGCCGGCATCGATCCGATGTCACTGCGCGGCGGCGACACCGGGGTCTTCGCGGGCGTCATCCACCAGGACTACGGCCCCCGCGTGGGCACGCCCGGCCTGAGCGCGGAATCGGAAGGCCATGCCTACCCCGGTGTTTCGGCCAGCGTGCTCTCCGGCCGCGTCGCGTTCCTCTTCGGTTTCAAGGGCCCGGCCCTCTCGGTGGACACCGCGTGCTCGTCCTCGCTGGTCGCCCTGCACCTGGCCTGCCAGTCCCTGCGCCAGGGCGAAACCTCCCTCGCGCTGGTCGGCGGCGTCACCGTCATGCCCGACCCCACCCTGCTCATCGCCTTCGGCCGGCAGCGCGCGCTCTCGCCCGACGCCCGCTGCAAGGCCTTCGCGGCCGGGGCGAACGGGACCGGGTTCTCCGAGGGGCTGGGCATGCTCGCCGTCGAACGACTCTCGGACGCGAAGCGGCTCGGTCACCGCGTGCTCGCGGTCATTCGCGGCACCGCCGTCAACCAGGACGGGGCCAGCAATCGACTGACCGCGCCGAACGGGCCCTCGCAGGAGAAGGTCATCGCGGCCGCGCTCGCCAGCGCGGGCCTGACCCCCGCCGATATCGATGCCGTCGAAGCGCACGGCACCGGCACCAGCCTCGGCGACCCCATCGAGGCGCAGGCCCTGATCGCCGCCTACGGTCGCGGCCGCACCGGCGAGCCGCTGCGCATCGGCTCGCTCAAATCGAATATCGGCCATACCTCCGCCGCGGCCGGGGTCGGCGGCGTGATCAAGATGGTGCAGGCGATGCGGCACGAAATGCTGCCCGCCACACTGCATATCGACGCGCCCACCCCGCACGTGGATTGGTCGGCGGGCACGGTGCGACTGCTCACCGCACCGGAACAGTGGCCGGCGGGGGAGCGGGTGCGCCGCGCCGGTGTCTCCTCCTTCGGCGCCAGCGGCACCAACGCGCACGTGATTCTGGAAGAGGCTCCGGCACCGGAGCCGGCCCCCGCGAACCCATCGGACGACACCTCCGACCCCGGTGCGCAGGCGACCGCGTCCGGTGATTCCGGCGTGCGGTCGCCGGCGTCGGGTATCGCCGAACCCGGCGCGCACGCGGTCGCCTCCGGTGCCGCCCCGTGGCTGCTGTCCGCGAAAACCGAGGACGGCGTGCGGGCGCAGGCCGCCAAACTGCTGGCGTGGGCGACCGAAAACCCCGGCCTGACAGTCGATGACGTCGCCTACTCGCTGGCGGTGACCCGTGCGCGCCTGGATTGGCGGGGCGCGGTGGTGGCCGGTGACCGGGACGGGATGCTCGCCGGACTGGCGGCGCTGGCCGCGGACGGCACCGCGAGCCTGGCCAAGGGGGTGGCGGCGGGGCGGGCGGTCACCCGTAAAGCCGCATTCCTGTGCACCGGTCAAGGCGCACAGCGGGTAGGCATGGGACGTGAACTGTACGAGGCGTTCCCGGTGTTCGCCGCCGCACTCGACGAGATCTGCGAACAGTTCGACCCGCTGCTGGGCCTCTCGCTGAAACGGCTGATGTTCACCGGCGAGCTGGATGCGGACGGCCCCGCGCACGCCGATGTGCTGAACCGGACCGAGTTCACCCAGCCCGCGCTCTTCGCCTACGAAGTCGCGCTCAGCCGGCTGCTGAACGCCTTCGGCGTGACACCCGATATCCTGGTCGGACATTCGATCGGCGAGCTGGCCGCCGCGCACATCGCCGGCGTGTGGTCGCTGGCCGACGCGTGCCGATTGGTCGCGGCGCGCGGCCGCCTCATGGGGCAGCTGCCCGAAGGCGGCGCGATGCTGGCCGTCGCCGCGAGCGAGCGTGAGGTCCTGGACGCGATCGGCGACCGGACCCGTGTCTCCATCGCCGCAGTGAATTCCCCTGCCGCCGTGGTGGTCTCGGGAGACGAGGACGAAGTCGCGGCGCTCGAGGAGCTGTTCGCCGAACGCGGGCGCAAGACCTCGCGGCTGCGCGTATCGCATGCCTTCCACTCCCACCTCATGGACCCGATGCTGGCCGAGTTCGAAGCCGTCGCCCGGACGGTGAGCTACCGGCGCCCGCAGATTCCCCTGGCCTCCAACGTCTCCGGCGATATCGCAGGCGATGAAGTGCTGGAACCCGCCTACTGGGTCCGGCAGGTGCGGGCCGCCGTGCGGTTCGCGCGCGGCGTGGACAGCCTGGTGGCGTCCGGGGTGCGCCGATTCGTGGAGATCGGCCCGGATGCGGTGCTGACGGCCATGACCCGGCAATCCCTCCCCGACGAGATCGAATCCCAGTCGCTGGTGATCGCCGGGGTGCGCCGGGGCCGTGCCGAGGTCGAACAGCTGGTGGACTGCCTGGCACAGGCGCACACCGTCGGTGTCGATATCGATTGGCAGGCGTTCTTCGCCGATCGGCCGGTGTCCCGAGTCGCATTGCCCACCTACGCATTCCAGCGCCGCCGCTACTGGCTGGAAACCCATGTCGGCGGCCCCGGCCTCGAATCCGCGGGCCTGTCCGCAGTCGAGCATCCGCTGCTGGGCGCGGTGGTTTCCGTCGCGGAATCCGGTGATGTGCTGCTGACCGGCCGCCTCTCGGTGGCGACCCAGCCGTGGCTCGCCGACCATGTGGTCGCCGGCTCGATGCTGTTGCCCGGCACCGGGTTCGTGGAGCTGGCCCTGCGCGCCGGAGCCGTAGCCGGTTGCCCGGTCATCGAGGATCTGACCCTTCAGGCCCCGCTGGCGCTGCCCGCGACCGGCGGGGTGCACATCCAGGTCGTGGTCGGCGGCGCGGAACACGATTCCCCGCAGCGGCCGGTCGCCGTCTACTCCCGCGACGAGGACGATCAGGACGGCCAGTGGGTGCTGAACGCGCGCGGCTCGCTGAGTGCTGAAAACAGCGCGCCCGCTTTCGAACTGGCGGCCTGGCCACCGGCTGCGGCCGCACTCGATATCCCCACCGCGTACGCCGGCCTGCTGGCGCGCGGCTACGACTACGGCCCGGCGTTCCAGGGCGTGCGCGCGCTGTGGCGGCACGGCGCCGAGGTATACGCCGAAATCGCCGTCGATCCCGAAACCGGGCTGCGCGCCGACGGATTCGGCATCCACCCGGCCCTGCTGGACGCCGCCATCCACGCGGGTCTGCTGGTCCGGGTGCTCGAAAGCGATGCGGGACAATCCGACTCGCCCTTCACGATCGCGGGCGGTCAAGTCGTACTGCCCTTCTCCTGGGAGTCGGTCTCGCTCTACGCCGCCGCGCCGTCGGTGCTGCGCGTACGCCTGACCACGTCCGGAACAACGGTTTCGGTCGCCGTAGCGGACGAGCACGGGCAACCGGTGCTGTCGGGCACCCTGACGACCCGATCCATGCCCCTCGAACAGCTCGCCGCAGCCGCCGCGCGCACTCGCGCCGCGGCAGCGCCGCTGCTCGAACTCGTCTGGTCGCCAACGACTTCCGAGCCTGCGCCGGCGGATGCGCAGGTGGGCCGGTGGGAGCGGCTCGACCCGGAGACCCCGGTTCCCCCGCTGGTGATACTCGAGGCCGGGTCCGGCTGGAACGATCACACCGTTGCCGATGTGGTGACCGCGACTCATGCCGAGGTCGCCCGAATCCTCGAGGTCGTGCAGGCATGGCTGGCCCAGGACCGCTTCGTGCAGAGCACCTTGCTCATCGCCACCCGCGGCGCGGTCGCGCTGCCGGGTGAGGACCCGACCGACCTCGTAGGCGCGGCCGTGTGGGGCCTGGCGCGCGCGGCCCAAACCGAAGATCCCGGCCGGATCCTGCTGGCCGACACGGACACCGGCGCCGACGAGCTACCGGCCGCCACCGTGCTCGCGATAGGCGAGCCACAGCTGGTGCTGCGTGCCGGCGTGGCCCACACCGCGCGGCTGATCCAGCCTCCGAGCGCGGCGTCTGCCCCGCCCACCGGTCGGGCGGCGGCAAATGATGACAGCGTCGGAGATGATCGGACCGTTGCGCCGGTGACCTCCGCTGGAGTGGACGGTTTCTCCTTCGGTACCGGTTCGGTGCTGATCACCGGCGGGACCGGTGGGCTGGGCGCGGTCGTGGCCCGGCATCTGGTGGCCGAGCACGGCGTGCGGTCGCTGCTGCTGGTCAGCCGTAGCGGTCCAGCAGCCGAGGGAGTGGCCGAGCTCGGTGCGGAATTGGAGCGATCCGGCGCGGTGGTGCGGGTGGTGGCTTGCGATGTCACCGATGCCGCCGCGGTGGCCGGGTTGCTGTCCGAGGTGCCGGCGCAGTGGCCGCTGACCGCGGTGATCCATGCGGCGGGCGTGCTCGATGACGGCATCATTCCGTCGCTGACCGCGCAGCGCGTGGACGCGGTGCTGGCTCCCAAGGTGGATGCCGCGTGGCATCTGCACGAAGCGACCGCCGGGCTGAATCTCGCCGCGTTCGTGGTGTTCTCGTCGGTGTCCGGCATTGTCGGCGGGCCCGGCCAGGCGAATTACGCTGCCGCGAACACCTTCCTGGACGCGCTGGTCGCCCACCGGCGCGCCCGTGGACTCGCCGGGCAATCGCTGGCCTGGGGTCCGTGGGCGCGGTCGAGCGGTATGGCCGGCACGCTGGACGAGACCGACCTGGCCCGCATGAGCCGCGGTGGATTCACCGCGCTCCCGGACGAGCAGGCGTTCGCCGGTTGGCGGGCCGCCCTCGAACGCGGCACCGCGCAGGCGGTGATCGCGACCCTGGACACCGCCGCACTGCGGGATCAGTCCGAGGCCGGGCTGCTGCCGCCGCTGCTGCGGGAACTGGCGCCGGTCGCGACTCGCCGCCCGGCCGCCGATTCGGCGGCGGCCGGTCTGCGGCAACGCCTTTCGGGTCTGGACGCCGACCGGCGGCGGCAAACCGTGCTCGATACCGTGCGCACCCACATCGCGGCGGTACTCGGTCACGACAGCGCCGCCGCGATCGACCCCGACCGTGCCTTCCAGGACCTCGGCTTCGATTCCCTGAGCGGCGTCGAACTGCGTAACCGGCTCAAGACCGTGACCGGCCTGTCCCTGTCGGCCGCAGTGGTTTTCGACTACCCGACCCCGCAGGCGCTGGCCGCCTACCTGGCCGACGAGCTCACCGGCACGGGGCAGGACATCGCCGTCACCGCGACGAAGGCAGTCGCCGACGAACCCATCGCTATCGTCGGCATGGCCTGCCGGTACCCGGGCGGCGTCGATACACCGGAGGACCTGTGGAAGCTGGTGCTGGACGGCACCGATGCCATCACGGAGTTCCCAGTGAATCGCGGCTGGGATGCCGAGCGGCTCTACGACCCGACCGGCGAGACCCCGCATACCAGCTACACGCGCGAGGGTGGATTCCTGCACAGCGCGGGCGAATTCGATCCCGCCTTCTTCGGCATCAGCCCCAATGAAGCCGCCACCATGGACCCCCAGCAGTTCCTGCTGCTGGAGACCTCGTGGGAGGCCCTGGAACGCGCCGGTGTCGATCCGGCCGCGCTGCGCGGCAGCGCGACCGGGGTCTTCGCGGGCATGATGTACCACGACTATCCGGCCAATGCGAACTCCGGATCCATTGCCTCGGGCCGTGTTTCGTATGTCCTCGGCCTGGAGGGGCCGTCGGTCACCGTCGACACCGCCTGCTCGTCGTCGCTGGTGGCGATGCATCTCGCCGCGCAATCACTGCGGTCCGGCGAGTCGGATCTGGCCTTGGCCGGCGGTGTGGCGGTGATGGCCACCCCGGAAGTGTTCGTGGAGTTCAGCCGCCAGCGCGGCCTGGCTCCGGACGGGCGCAGCAAGTCCTTCGCCGATGCGGCCGACGGTGTCGCCTGGTCCGAAGGCGCGGGCGTATTGGTGCTGGAGCGGCTGTCGGACGCGCGGCGCAACGGCCATCGCGTCCTCGCGGTGATCGCCGGTTCGGCGGTGAATCAGGACGGCGCGTCGAACGGTCTGACCGCGCCCAACGGTCCGTCGCAGCGCCGGGTCATCCGGCAGGCGCTGGCGAACGCGGGCGTCTCGCCCGCCGAGGTCGATGTCGTGGAAGCCCACGGCACCGGCACCACCCTGGGCGATCCGATCGAAGCCCAAGCGCTGCTCGCCACTTACGGCCGGGAGCGGCCCGGAGACAACCCGCTGTGGCTGGGCTCGCTCAAGTCCAATATCGGCCACACCCAGGCCGCGGCCGGGGTGGGCGGCGTGATCAAGATGGTGATGGCGATGCGGCACGGGCTGCTGCCGCGCACCCTGCACGTCGATCAGCCCTCCACCAAGATCGACTGGTCCGAGGGGCACGTCCGGCTGCTGACCGAGGCGATGCCGTGGCCGGTCGCGGAGCGCCCGCGACGCGCCGGTGTTTCCTCGTTCGGCATCAGCGGCACCAACGCGCACATCATCATCGAGCAGGCCCCGGCCGCGAACTCGGCTCCCGTCTCGGGCACCGCGCCCGCACCGGCCGGTGGCGTACTGCCGTGGGTGCTCACGGCACGCAACCGGGACGCGCTCGCCGACCAAGCCGGGCGGCTGGCCGCGGCCGTCGCGGATCGTGCTCTGGATCCGGCGGATACCGGCTTCTCCCTGGCGGCCACCCGCGGCGTATTCGAGCACCGCGCAATCGTGCTGGCCGATGACCGTGACGGCCTGCTCGCGGGTACGCGAGCCCTGGCCGCGGGTGAATCCACGGCGAACGTGGTGACCGGCCGAGCCGTACCCGGTGCGACGGCGCTGGTGTTCTCGGGTCAGGGTGCGCAGTGGGCGGATATGGCCGCCGGGTTGCGCGCGGCGTACCCGGTGTTCGCCGGGCATTTCGACGCCGTCGTGGCGGAGCTGGATCCGCTGCTCGGACAGTCGATTTCGCTGGCCGAGGCGCTGTCGTCCGAGGATCTGGTGCATCGGACGGTGTTCGCGCAGGCGGGCCTGTTCGCCTTCGAGGTCGCGCTGTTCCGCCTGCTGGAGTCCTGGCGGGTCCGCGCCGACCTGCTGGCCGGGCACTCCATCGGTGAGATCGCCGCCGCACATGTCGCGGGCGTGATGTCTTTGCAAGATGCGTGTGTGCTGGTAGCCGCCCGCGGCCGGTTGATGCAGGCGCTGCCCGCCGGTGGCGCGATGGTGGCCGTAGGCGCTGCGGAAGCGGACGTTGCGCCGCTGCTCACCGGCGAGGTGTCGATCGCCGCGATCAACGGCCCGGCCGCAGTGGTGCTCTCCGGTGTCGAGACGGCCGTCGCGGCCGTCGTTGATCAGTGCGTCGAAAGAGGCTGGCGCACACATCGTCTGCGGGTTTCGCATGCTTTCCACTCGGCGGCGATGGAACCCATGCTGGACGAATTCGCCACGGCGATAGCGGGTTTGACCTTCACCAGCCCCAGCATCCCGCTGGTGTCCACGGTGACCGGCACCCTGGTCGAGGCCGAAATGACCGATCCGTCGTACTGGGTCGGTCAGGTCCGCGCCACCGTCCGCTTCGCCGATGCGATTGCCACCGCGGCCGCGTCGAGTGCTGTGCGCTTCGCCGAGGTCGGCCCCGACGCGGCGCTGACCCCGATGATCGCGCAGATCGTGGACGGCGGGCCCGCAACGGTGGCGGCGCTGGCACGCCGCGACCATGCCGATGCGTCCACCCTGCTGACCGGCGTCGCCGGCGTGTTCGTGGCCGGCGCCGACCTGGACTGGGCCGCCCTCTACGCCGGCGCCGCGGCCCAGCGAATCGACCTGCCCACCTACGCCTTCCAGCACGAGCGTTTCTGGCTCGACGCCAAGCAGGTGCTGGCGCAGTCCTGGCTGGGGGCCGAACTGGGCGGAGTGACCTCCGTCGGTCTCGACGCCGTCGACCATCCCCTGCTCGGTGCGCTGGTGCCGCAAGCGGAATCGGGCGGTGTCACCTTCACCGGCCGCTGGTCCCTGGACTCGGTGGAATGGCTGGCCGACCACAGCGTGCACGGCGTCGTCCTGCTGCCGGGCACCGGGTTCGTCGAATTGGCGAGCTATGCCGGTGGCCTGGTGGGCTGCGAGGTGGTGCAGGAACTCGTGCTGCACACCCCGCTGACCATGCCCGCCGCGGGCAGTGTCGCGGTACAGGTCGTGGTGGCCGCCGCCGATGACAGCGGTCGCCGCCGGATCGGCGTGCACTCCCGCCAGACCGCCACGGGCCCATGGCAATTGCACGCCGAGGGCATACTCGCCCCCGGCGCGGCGGCCCCCGATTTCGATCTGACCTCGTGGCCACCGGCCGGCGCGGAACCCCTCGACGTCGACGGCGCCTACGACGACCTGCTCGACCTCGGATACGGGTACGGCCCGTACTTCCAGGGTCTGCGTGCGGCCTGGCGCCGGGGTGACGAAGTATTCGCCGAGGTCGCCCTGCCGGACGCCCGGCAGGCCACCGGCTACGGAATCCATCCCGCCCTGTTCGACTCCGCCCTGCACGCCGGAATCATCCACGGCCGCAACGGCGGCGGCGCAGTACTGCCCTTCGCCTGGAACCGGGTGGCGCTGCACTCCGCCGGCGCTGCCGCCGTGCGCGTGCGCAGTGTTCCCGAGGGCGACAACTTCGCCATCCAGATCGCCGATGAGCAGGGCCGCCCGGTGCTGTCGGTGGGAGCCTTGGTCTCCCGGCCGGTTTCGGCCGAGCGACTGGGCGCGGATCGCGTGTCGGATGCCCGCTTCGGGGTGGAATGGGTGACCGTGCCGCAGCCCGCTACGGCTGTCGAGCCCGGCCGCGTAGCCGTGCTCGGCCCCGATCGCGGGCTCGCGACCTTGATCGCGGACCTGGATGCGGCTGCGGGCCAAGCCGTTCCCGAGATCGTGCTGTTCGAATGCCCGCGCCAGGACGGTCCGCCGACCTCGGCGGCACGGGCGGTCATGACCGCCGTTCTCGACACCGTCCAGGCTTGGCTGGCCGAACCCCGTTTCGCCGCTGCCCGTTTGGTGGTGTGCACCGAAAACGCGGTAGCGGTCGGAGATTCGGATCAGGTCCGTTTGGACCAGGCCCCGGTATGGGGCCTGCTGCGGGCCGCGCAGGCCGAACACCCCGGCCGATTCCAGCTACTCGACGTCGATCGCGGCAGTGACCGGAGCGCTGCCGTCACGGCGGCCGCGACCGGCGAACCCGAGGCGGCGCTGCGCGGCGCGACGGTATTCGCGCCGCGCCTGACCCGGCAGACAGCCGGTTCGGCCGCGCGCTCGATCGAGGCGGGCACCGTGCTGGTTACCGGCGGCACCGGTGGTCTCGGTGCGGTGATCGCCCGCCATCTGGTCACCGAACACGGTGTGCGCCAGCTGTTTTTGACCTCCCGGCGGGGACCGGAAGCCCCGGGCGCCGCCGAATTGCGTGAGCAGCTGATCGAACTCGGCGCAACGGTCACCATCGCCGCCTGCGACGTCTCCGATCGAGCCGCGCTGGCCGCCTTGCTCGACGGCATCCCCGCCGAGCATCCGCTGACCGGTGTGGTGCACGCGGCCGGAACCGCCGACAACGGCCTGATCGAATCGATCACGCCGGACCGGATCGCAAACGTGTTCGCGCCCAAGGCCGATGCGGCCTGGCATCTGCACGAGCTCACCCGCGATCGCGACCTGTCGCTGTTCGTGCTGGTGTCGTCCGCGGGCGGTCTGGTGCTGGCCGCGGGGCAAGCCAACTATGCCGCTGCGAACGTCTTCCTCGATGCCCTCGCCGCCCACCGTCGCGGGCTCGGATTGCCCGCTACCGCAATCGATTACGGCATGTGGGAGCGCTCCAGCGGTCTCGGCAGCGAACTGTCCGAGGACGATTTCGACCGCATGCGCCGGCTGGGTTTCCCGCCGCTCACCGAGGCCGACGGCCTGGCCCTGTTCGACGCGGCCATCGCCACCGATAGCGCGCAATCGGTAGCGCTGCAGGTCGATCCGGCCGTGCTGCGCACCCGGGGCGAGCAGATCCCCGCCCTGGTCCGTGCGCTCGTACCGGCCCCGGTACGCCGCGGCAACCGGACGCCGGCGGGGCAGGCATTCCTGCAAAAGCTCACGGGCCTAACGGATTCCGATCGCAGCGCGGCCCTCGTCGACTTCGTCCGGGAAGTAGCCGCGGGCATCCTCGGCCACGCCTCGATCGAGGCCGTCGAACCGCATCAGGCGTTCCAGCAACTCGGGTTCGACTCGTTGAGCGCCATCGAATTCCGCAACCGGCTCAATACCGCCACCGGACTGCAACTCCCGGCCACGCTCATCTTCGACTACCCCAACCCGCGCGCCGTCGCCGAGTTCATCGGCACCCAGCTCACCGGCGTCGCCGTGGTCGAGGAGCGTGCGGTCAGCCGCGTCCGAGCCGACGACGAGCCGATCGCCGTGGTGGCCATGGCCTGCCGCTATCCGGGCGGGGTGGCCTCGCCGGAGGACCTGTGGAACCTGGTCGTCTCGGGCACCGACTCCATCGGCGACATGCCCTCGGATCGTGGCTGGGACATCGACGGCATCTACGATCCCGAACCCGGCAAGGCGGGCAAGACCTACACCCGCAATGGCGGATTCCTGTACTCCGCGGCCGAATTCGATGCCGACTTCTTCGGGATCAGCCCCAACGAGGCCACCGTGATGGACCCCCAGCAGCGCCTGCTGCTGGAAGTCTCCTGGGAGGCCCTCGAGCGCGCCGGCCTGGATCCGGCGGTGCTGCGCGGCAGCTCGACCGGCGTCTTCACCGGCCTCATGTACCACGATTACGCGCAGGCCACCGGCACCGGCAGCGGCGCCGCGGGCAGCCTGGTCTCGGGCCGCGTCTCCTATGTGTTCGGTCTGGAAGGCCCGTCCGTCACCGTCGATACCGCCTGCTCGTCCTCGCTGGTGGCCCTGCATCTGGCCGGGCAGTCGCTGCGCTCGGGAGAGTGCGATCTCGCCCTGGCCGGTGGCGTGGCCGTCATGGCGACCCCGGACATGTTCCTCGAATTCAGCCGCCAGCGCGGGCTCTCCCCGGACGGCCGGTGCCGGTCCTTCGCGGAGTCGGCCGACGGTGTCGCCTGGTCCGAGGGCGCGGGTGTGCTGGTGCTGGAACGCCTTTCCGACGCCCGCCGCAACGGTCACCAGGTGCTGGCGGTGATCGCCGGTTCCGCCGTCAATCAGGACGGTGCGTCGAATGGGCTGGCCGCGCCCAACGGTCCGTCCCAGCGCCGGGTCATCCGCCAGGCGCTGGCCAATGCCGGGGTCTCGCCGGTCGAGGTCGACGCGGTGGAGGCTCACGGCACCGGGACCACGCTCGGCGATCCCATCGAAGCCCAAGCGCTGCTTGCCACCTACGGGCAGGACCGCGACCCGGAGCATCCGCTGTGGCTGGGCTCGCTGAAGTCCAATATCGGTCACGCGCAGGCCGCCGCGGGGGTGGGCGGCGTGATCAAGATGGTGATGGCCATGCGGCAGGGGCTGCTGCCGCGGACCCTGCACGTGGATCAGCCGTCCACCAAGGTGGATTGGTCCGAGGGGAACGTGCGGCTGCTCACCGAATCGGTGGCGTGGCCGCAGGTGGATCGGCCGCGGCGTGCGGGTGTGTCGTCGTTCGGGATCAGCGGCACCAATGCGCACCTCATCGTGGAACAGGCTCCGGTGGTCGAGCCGGCTCCGGTGACCGCCGCGGTTCCGGTCGGTGGGCTGCTGCCCTGGGTGCTCTCGGCGCGTAGCGAAGCGGCGCTGGCCGAGCAAGCGGCCCGGCTGCTATCGACTGCGGCCGAACAGGATCCGGTCGACGTCGGTTTCTCGCTCGCGTCCACGCGCACGGTGTTCGAGCATCGCGCCGTCGTCCTGTCCGGCGCCCGCGATGAGCTGCTCGCGGGAGTGCGGGCGCTGAGCCGCGCCGAATCGGTAGCGGGCGTGGTGTCCGGTCGTGTCGTGACCGGATCGACGGGTCTGGTGTTCTCGGGTCAGGGCGCGCAATGGGCGGGGATGGCCGACGAGCTGCGAGCCACGTACCCGATATTCGCCGAGCACTTCGATGCGATCATCGCGGAGCTGGAACCACTACTGGCACAGCCTGTTTCGCTGGCCGAAGCACTCTCCTCGGAGGAGCTGATCGACCGGACGGTGTTCGCGCAGGCGGGTCTGTTCGCGTTCGAGGTGGCCCTGTTCCGCCTGCTGGAGTCGTGGCAGTTGCGCCCCGACGTGGTGGCCGGGCACTCGATCGGCGAGATCGCCGCCGCTCATGTCGCGGGTGTGCTGTCGCTGACCGACGCCTGCGTGCTGGTCGCCGCTCGCGGCCGGTTGATGCAGGCGCTGCCCACGGGCGGGGCGATGGTCGCCGTCGGCGCATCCGAAATCGAGGTGCTGCCGCTGCTCACGGGTGCGGTGTCGATCGCCGCGATCAACGGCCCGTCCTCGGTGGTGCTCTCCGGCGTCGAAGCCGATATCACCGCTGTGGTCGAACGCTGTGCCGAGAACGGCTGGCGCACACACCGTTTGCGTGTCTCCCACGCCTTCCACTCGGCGCTGATGGAGCCCATGCTGGCGGAGTTCGCCACGGCGATAGCGGGTTTGACGTTCAACCCACCGACCGTCGCACTCGTCTCCACGGTGACCGGCTCCCGCGTCACCGGCGAGATGACCGATCCGGCGTACTGGGTCGGACAGGTCCGCGACACCGTCCGCTTCGCCGATGCGGTCGCCACCATGGCGAATGCGGGCGTGGCCCGGTTCGCCGAGGTCGGGCCCGATGCCGTGCTCCTGCCGATGATCGGCCAGGCCATCGATACGACGGTGGTGGCCCTGGCCCGTCGCGGCCACGCCGATGCCGGCACGGTCTCGGCCGGGGTGGCCGGGTTGTTCGTCACCGGCGCCGAACTGAATTGGGCCGGGACGTATCCCGCCGGGGCGCGGCGAATCGATCTGCCCACCTACGCTTTCCAGCGCCGCCGCTATTGGATGCTCGAAGGATCCGCGGCGGGCGGTGACGCCCGCTCGATGGGTCTGGCGACCACCGGACACCCCCTGGTATCGGCGGTGGTGACCCAACCGGACTCCGGTGCGGTGATCCTGACCGGTCGCCTGTCCGTACAGACGCAGCCGTGGCTGGCCGACCATCGGGTGCTGGGCACCGTATTGGTTCCCGGTGCCGGGCTGGTCGAACTCGCCCTGCACGCCGGCGAACAGGTGGGTTACCCGGCCCTCGAGGACTTGGCGCTCCGATCACCGCTGGTGCTACCGGAATCCGGCGGTGTCGCGGTGCGCGTCGTCGTCGGGGCCGAGGACGAGAGCGGCCGCCGCGCGGTGCGGATCTACTCCTGCCCCGAGGCGGCGGTCGATTCGGCCGCGACCTGGACGCTGAACGCCGAAGGCGCGCTCACCCGGGAGGAGGCGAACGCCGCCGACCTCACCTCGTGGCCGCCGCTCGGTGCCGAGCCCCTCGCGGTGGACGGCGCTTACGACGAGCTCGGGGACGCCGGGTACGGTTACGGCCCCAGCTTCCAGGGCCTGCGGGCCGCATGGCGGCGCGGTGACGAACTGTTCGCCGAGGTCGCGCTGCCGGATCTCCAGGAGGCCAAGGCTTTCGGGCTGCATCCGGCGCTGCTGGATTCCGCGCTGCACGCCCTGCTGGTGAGCGAGTTCATGCCCGCGACCGAGGGCGGGATCGCCCTGCCGTTCGAATGGTCGGGCGTTACCTTGCACGCTGCCGGAGCCGACGCGCTGCGGGTCCGGCTGACCCGCGTCGGTGACAACGCCGTAGCCGTCGACCTCGCGGATCCGACCGGTGCCGCGGTGGCGAGCGTGCGGCACCTGGCCTCCCGGCCGATCGATGCCGCCCAGCTCGCGGCAGCCGTGTCCAGCACCGATAACGCCATGTTCCAGGTCGATTGGACGCCGATCGCGGTGTCCGACGCCGGGATCAGCGCCATCGCGTGGGCGGATCTCGGTGACGAGATCCCGGCCGCCGTGGTCCTGGACACGCCGAGCTCCGCTGATCCGGGCGGCGTTCGGGCGGCGACACACGCTGTGCTGCAAGCGCTTCAGTCCTGGATCACCGATGGGCGGTTCACCGATTCGGTGCTGGTGGTTCGGACCAGCGGTGCGGTATCGGTTGCCGGGGAGACCGTTCCGAACCTGGCCGGCGCCGCCGTGAGCGGTCTGGTGCGTTCGGCGCAGGCGGAGCATCCGGGCCGGATCGTGCTGGTAGACAGCGACTCCGAGCTCGACGGCCTGCTCGGCGGGATTCTCGCTGCCGAAGAACCGCAGGTCGCCGTGCGCGGCGGGCAGGTATACGGACCGCGACTCACCCGAGCGGCCTCCGCCCGGGCGACGGCTCCGACCGGGTTCGGCGCGGATGAGACCGTGCTGATCACCGGTGCCAGCGGCTTCCTCGGCGGCTTGTTCGCCCGGCACCTGGTCACCAAGGGCGTCCGGCACCTGCTGCTGTTGAGCCGCCGCGGTGAATTCGCGCCGGGCGCAGCCGAATTGCGCACCGAACTGCGGAATCTCGGTGCGGAGGTCGAATTCGCGTCCTGCGATGCCGCCGACCGCGAGGCGCTCGCCGAGGTGCTGGCCGCCGTTCCCGCGACCCGCCCGCTGACCGGTGTGTTCCACACCGCCGGCGTGCTGGACGACGGTGCCCTCGCCGCACTGACCGCGGATCGCATGGATACGGTGTTGCGGCCCAAGGCCGATGCCGCCCTGCACCTGCACGAACTGACCGCCGGAATGCCCCTGCGGGCCTTCGTGTTGTTCAGCTCCGCGGCCGGTGCCTTCGGCAGCCCGGGGCAGGGCAACTACGCCGCCGCCAACGCCCTCCTGGACGCACTGGCATTGCACCGCAGGGCATCCGGACTTCCGGGGCAATCCCTCGCCTGGGGTTTGTGGAGCACGGACGGCGGCATGGCCGCCGAGCTCGGCGACGCCGAACGGCAGCGCATGTCCCGATCGGGCATGCTGCCGCTCGCCCCGGAACAGGGTTTGGCGTTGTACGACGCAGCGGCCGACATCGGCACGGCGGCAACGGTGCTCGCACGGCTGGATCCGGCGGGGCTCCGCTCCGCGGGCTTCGCCGAGACCCTGCTCTCGGGGCTGATCCCGGCGCGCCGCCGCGCGGCCGGGGATGCACCCAATGCGCTCCGCGCCCGCCTCGCCGAAACTCCCGGCAGCGAACGCCTCGGCGTGCTCGTCGAGATCGTGCGCGGGCAGGTCGCGGCGGTGCTGGGGCACCCGAATCCCCATGCGATCGCGGCCGACCGGGCCTTCAACGAAATGGGCTTCGACTCCATCACCGCCATCGAGTTCCGCAATACCCTCAAAACCATTACGGGACTGCGGTTGCCCGCGACCCTGGTGTTCGACTACCCGAGCCCGCTGGCTCTGGCCGAATACCTGGCGGCGGAGTTCACCGGCGATGAGGGCCCCGGCGGATCATCGGAACCCTCGGAAATCGACGTGCGGCGCGCGCTGCAATCGATCCCCGTAGCGCGGCTCCGCGACGCGGGCCTGCTGGATGCGCTGCTGAAGCTGGCAGCGGGCCCGGAGGCGCCCGCCGAGGAACCGGACATCACCGAGGAGTCGATCGACGACCTCGATATCGACGATCTGATCGACCTGGCT
Source organism: Nocardia inohanensis NBRC 100128 (assembly GCF_001612945.1). GTDB lineage: Bacteria > Actinomycetota > Actinomycetes > Mycobacteriales > Mycobacteriaceae > Nocardia > Nocardia inohanensis. The sequence continues at coordinate 422,775 of NZ_BDBK01000012.1, read as the reverse complement.
TACCAGTCATCGGAGGATTGACGGCGATGCCGACCGGGTGGGCAGCCTGCCCATCCGGTCGGTGCGGATCAGTTCGACAGCGCTTTCACGCAGTGATCGCGAACCAGCCCGCTGATCGGCCCGCTGTTCGCGTCGATGAAGAAGTGCCCGCCCGGAAAGGATTTCGCGAAGAAGCTGCCGGAGGTGTGCGCGGCCCAGCCCTCGATCTGCTCGAAACTGGCGTCGGGGTCGCGATCGCCGACCATCGCGACGATCGGGCTGCCGACCGTCGCGTCCGGGGCGCACCGGTAGGTCTCGATGGCCCGGTAGTCGTTCCGGACGACCACCAGGATCAATGCCCGGAACTCGGGATCCTCCAGCAGGGCCGACGGGGTGCCGCCGAACTCCACCAGGTGCGCGGCGAGTTCCGCATCGGTCAGCCGGTGCATGCGCACCTCGGGAATCGCCGCCGACGGCGCGCGCCGGCCGGAAGCGAACAGCACCCGTGCCGCCGCGCTGGTCTCCGTCTCCAGTCGCCGGCCCGTCTCGAAGGCCACGACCGAACCCATACTGTGCCCGAACAAGGAGAATTCCTGGCCCCCAACGGCTTCCGTCACCTCGGGCAGCAGGCCGTCGACGAGTTCCGCGATATCGTCCACCAGCGGTTCCAGCCGCCGGTCCTGGCGTCCCGGGTACTGGACCGCGAGCACTTCGTACTCCGGACCGAGGGCTCTGGCCAGCGGGCCGTAGGAGATGGCGGAGCCACCCGCGTGCGGGAAGCAAACCAATTTGTGCGCCCCGGCCCCGGCGGCGGGGGACAGGCGACGGAGCCAGCTATTACCCATCCGTGCAGTCTTGCACAGCAAACCTGACAACGCGCCCCGGGCTACCCGTGAGTAGCGTGAGTTCCTCTATGACACAGCGGATTTGACTCCTTCACCGCCCCAATCGCCGTGGGCGACACCTTGTGACACCTCACAAAGTCGTTGCCGAAACCCGCCGTGTCGCATCAAATCTCCACAGTCTCCGAGCCGCGACTCGAGCAGACGGCGCACGACATGGAGGTCTCAGATCTTGGAGAGTATCGACACCGCGACACTGCGCGCGGAGTGGCGGGACCACATCATCCGGGTCAACAGCGGTGCCGGCGCCCTCATCGTGCTGAATCGTGGTCGGCCCGAAGCCGTGCTGCTGTCGGAGGCGATCTGGTTGCGCGGGTGTGGCGCGGTGCCGGTGCCCGAGTCCGACCGATGCTGGCGGGCGGCCTCGGATGTGCGCAGTGGATTGAGCGCGGTGCGCACCTCCGCGCACCTGGCCGGGCAGCACACCTTGATCGGAAAGCTCTACGGGACGCTCTACAAGGATGATTCGGGCACCGAACTGCAAGGCGTGATCGCGCCCTGCGACTGGGTGCGCCGGGCGCTGCCCGAACTGGGCCGGAGATCGGCCGGATAGAGTGCCCGGAGTTGCCGCTTGTAGATCTTTCCCGAGTCGTCGCGGGGCAGCTCGTCGACGATGCGGATGAGGGTGGGCAGTTTGTAGCGGGCGAGCCGGCCGTCGAGGGCGGATCGGACCTCGGCCTCGGTGAGTTCGAATCCGGGACGGGTAATGAGGTGTGCCGCAACGCGTTCGCCCAAGTCACCGTGGTCCGGGATCCCGAAAACGGCCACATCCTCCACACCGGGCAGCTCGCTGATCGCGGTCTCGATCTCGGCGGGGTAGATGTTGACGCCGCCGCTGATGACGACCTCGCTGTCGCGACCGGTGAGATAGAGATACCCGTCGCCGTCGAGACGGCCCAGATCGCCGACGGTGATCATGGAAGACGACTCGGCGGCCTGGTGGAGATAGCTGAAATCCGGCCAGTACTCGGCACGCCGGATGAACACCCGCCCGACCTCGCCCGCCGGCAACTCGTTCCCGTCGTCATCGCGAATGCTGACGGCCGCACCGTCGAGCGGCCGCCCCACCGACCCCGGATGCCGCTCCCACTCCGCGGCATCGATCCAGCTGATCGCCCCCGCTTCACTGCACCCGTAGAACTCCCACAACGCAGCCCCGAACCAGTCGATGGCCGCCCGTTTGACCGCGGGCGGGCAGGGCGCGGCGGAATGAATCAAATGCGTCAGGCTCGACACGTCATAGCGCTCACGGATCTCCGGCGGCAGTGACAGCAGCCGCGACAGCATGGTCGGCACCACCTTGGCATGCTGAATCCGATGCCGATCCACCAGCTGAAGGAACCGCTCGGCATCCCAGCGCGGCATGATCGTGATATTGGTGCCCATCCGAAGCGCAAGCACCGCAACGGCATTCGGGCTGGTGTGATACAGTGGCCCCGCGACCAGCATCTGCCCGCCCGGCGCCAGCCCCATACGCTGCGCGGTCGCCCCGGCGATCGACAACAACTGCTGCGCCGTCATACGTTGCCGCAGCACCCCTTTCGGACGCCCGGTCGTGCCCGAGGTGTAGATCAACCCCATCGAATCGGCGATAGCCCCGTCCACATGCCCCAGCGGCTCGGGATGGCGCTCGATCCAATCCTCGAGCAATGCGTGCCGCCCGGTGACCCGGCCCAGCCCCGCATCCAGCCCCGCTTCCCGAAGCAGCTCGACCGGCATGACAACCTCGAGAATCGGCGCCTCCGACCCGGCCGCCGCCAAGGCCCGCTCGACCGTCGGAACGAACTCGGTGTGCGCGACGACCAGCCGAATACCCGCGTCGGCAAGCAGATGCGCGACCTCCGCCCCCTGCCACCGAGTATTGATCGGCACCGGATTCGCCCCGCAGGTCGCCGCCGCCAGCGACGTCTCGAGAAACTCGATGTCATTGCGCGCCATCACCGCGATCCGATCGCCGCCCCGAATCCCCGCGGCCACCAACGCCGCCGCCAGCCTCGCCGCCCGCTCATGAGATTCGGAATGCAGTCGTTGCCGAGCCCCACAGGTAATGGTCGGGGCCGTATCGCCGGATGCGCTCATCTCCGAAGTCTGGCAGAAGGCATCCGCACCCGCCGGATCGGAGTGACCGCAATACGACACCGGCCCAACCTCTTTCGAGGTCGGGCCGGTGGCGTTGCGAGTTGTTGCGGTTATCCGGCGTCGGCCGCCGTCGGCAGCCCGTTCTCGATGGCCGCGATGATCCGCGGCCGCAGCTCGGCGGCGCGGATGATGGCGTCGACCGAGCCGACCTCGACGGCGCGCTGGATATTGTGCACGCGGTCGAATTCGGCGGCTACCTCACCGAGCTTCTCGGTGCGGACCGCGGAGCGGATCTCGTCGAGTTCGGCGGTGAGGGCCGCGCGGTCGGCGGTGGCGGTGCCGGCGGCCCGTTCGGCGAGTTCGCGAACCCGCTGATCGGCCGCGGTGCGGGCACTGACTTCACCGGCGAAGACCACGGCCGCCGCCGGAGCGCCACCGAGCACCGAGGCGAACGAACCCTCCAGGGCGAGCACCGTCATATTCGGGTTGAGCGCCTTGGAGAAGACCACGAACGCGCCGCCGTGGTAGCGCGAGATCACGCAGAACACGATGGGGCCCTGGAAATTCACGATGGCCCGGCCGATTTCGGCGCCGTACTCCAGCTGAAGCTTGCGCATCGACTCCGGGGAGCCGTCGAAGCCGGAGAGGTTGGCCAGCACCACCAGCGGGCGATTGCCGCTGGCGGTATTGATGGCGCGGGCCGCCTTCTTCGACGACTGCGGGAACAGGGTGCCCGCGGTGTAGGTGTCGGGTCCGTCGGTGGACGGGTAGCCGCGCCGGGACACACCGCGCGATTCGATGCCCAGCAGGCACACCGGGATGCCGCCGAGGTGCGCGTCCTGCACCACCGCGGTCTCGGCGTCGGCCATGCCCGCCCAGCGTTCCAGCACCGGATGGTCCTGGTCGGCGACGGCGCGCATGACGGTGCGAATATCGAAGGGCTTCTTGCGATCCGGGTTGGCGGTGGCCGAGAAGATCTCGCCGACGGTGGTGAAGTCGCTGCCCGCCACCACGTGCGGGAAGTCCGAGACGTCACGGTCGATGGGGTCGCTGGTCACCGAGCGGCGCGGGGTGGCCTCGCCGGGCACGATGTAGGTGTGCTCGTAGTGCGCCATGAGCACGCCGCGCGCCGCCATCAGGTTGGGCGCCCAGTACTGCGCCTGACCGTTGGGGCCCATCACCCGGTCGTAGCCGCCGATGCCGAAGTTGTCCTCGGCCGAGACGCCGCCGGAGAAGTCCAGCGCCTGCTTGCCGGTGAGCACCATCGCCGAATCGGGGGTCATGATCAGCACGCCCTTGGTGTGCATGAGCATGGTGGCTTCGGCGTTCCAGTACGGCTGCGCACCGACATTGATGCCCGAGACCACGATATTGATCTCGCCGCCGTCCTGGGTGAACTCGACGATCCGCTTCAGCGCGGCCGCCACCCAGTCCATGTTCTCGGTACCGGACTTCATGGAGATGCGCGCGCCGGAGGAGAGCGCGTACCACTCCAGCGGCACCCGCAGCTTCTCGGCCAGATCCAGGGCCGCGATCACCCGGCGGCACTCCGGTTCCGACAGCGCGCCGAGGGATTTGGTGGGATCGCCGAGCAGCAGCACCCGGGTGATGCCTTCGGGATGGTTCGGCGTCACGGTGCTGACCACGCCCGCGACGATCGCCGCCTTGTTATTGCCCTTGGGCCGATCGGTCGGCACCAGGGTGTGCGTGCCGTCCAGGTCGTACTCCACGAAATCGCCCAGCAGGCCGGTCAATTCGTAGGGGTAGACGGTATTGCGGCTGCTGGCGCGCAGCACCTTCTGCCGGTACTCGTCGAGCGGTTCGACCACCTCGTCGGTGCGCTCGCCGATGCTGACCTCCGCACCGCCGGCCGCGTCGAAGGCGATCCGGACCGCGATCTTGGCCAGTTCACCGGTCTGCTGGTCGCGCTGACGGGCGATGAGCAGGATCTCCTCCAGCCCGGCGCCCGCGGTCATCGGCAGCACGTGCCCGCCGAGCACCCGCTCCAGCTCCTCGCGCGTGACATCGACCTCCGGCCAGATGTACATGATCACGCGATTGGTGTTGAAGCGCTTGGCCGACGGCCGCTGCGCCTGCGCCCGGCGAATCGAATCCAGGGCGGTGGCGATGGCGATCTCGGCGGTCGGCAGGGCCAGCAGCCGCCCGTCGTGATCGCGCAGCGCCGCCAGGTCACGCACCTGCGCGAAGGCGATCAAACGCTCGTCGGAGGGGTTGTCCTTGGCGATGCCGCGGAACAGGTACACCTCTTCGTCGTCCGAGGACGGCAGCCGGGTGAGATCGAACTTGCGCAGCCGCTTCATCTGCATGCGCTGCGCGATGAACGGGTGCAGCCCGCGGATCAACCGCTCCTCGGTCATGCCGGTGGCGGTCGGCCGGAAGGTGAAGTGGTGGTGCATGACCGCGCCGCCGCTGCCCGCGACGGTGGCGGTGATGCGATGCACCTGGTTCGGCAGCGCCTGCGCGTCGAACACCTCCTGCAAGGCGGTCGCCATGGCGTCGAAGTCCTCGGGCTGCTTCTCCCAGCCCAGGTAGATGTCGACCTCGACGGAGGCCGCGCTGCTCGCCAGCTCGGCCAGCCCGCGCAGGATCCCGGCGAGCTGATCGAAGCTGCCGGCGGCCGAAACCAGGCTCAGCCCACGGCGTTCGGCGATCACGAAGGTGGAACCGCCGGCTTCGGCGGTGCGCACATCGGTGAGGTCCTTGTTGCCGTAGTAGCGGCGGGGCAGCACCTCGAGCATGGCGGTGTTGTCGGCATTGCCGCGGACCAGCCGCTGCCCGAGCAGCCGCACCAGCGGTTCGGTGCTGCGCACCATATCGGCGATGCGCTCGGCGCGGTCGGCGGTGCGCGGATGCAGGTCGAGGTAGCGCAGGTTCTTGCGCACGTTGGTGTACACGCGAGCGCGGTTGCGGCGCAGCAAAGGCTGTCCGTACCAGGCGTATACGACACCGCGGGTGAGATCGGCGATGACCGGGAAACGCACCTGGGTCGCGGTGACCAGACGCTCGAGCGCGAGGCCGGCGGGTTCGTGCAGCGATCCGCTCGGCACCGGCTCGCGCAGCCACTGGCGCAGCAGCGTGGTGATCACGGTGACGGTGTCCGAGGGCCGCTGCTGGGCCAGGAAGATGCGGAAGACCGCCGATTCCAGGTCCGGGGTGCGGTCCAGTTCGGTGACCCCGTAGTGGCCGAGCGCCTTGATCAGCTTGGCCTGGTAGGAGTCCGGCAGTCCGGCGCGCTCGACGTCGAGGCTCTGGAGGTAGGTGTGGAAATGCTCACGGGCACTGTGCACATGGCTCTGCACGCCCTCGTCGTCCCACGACCGGTTGTGGCTGAGCTCGGCGAGATCGGTGAAGACCTCCACCAGTTCGAGCTCCTCGGCGAGCGGCCGGCGATGGTCGGAGACCACGGCCTTGCGCACCGCGAGATAGTCCTCGATGACCCGGCTCTCGTCGTGCGGGTCGACGTCGAAGCCGAGCAGCAGGCTGCGCAGATCCTGGAGGCTGCGGGTCAGCTTCTCGTGCGGGCGGACCGCGGCGGTCTGATCGGGCAGGTCCAGGGTGACGGTGCCGGTCGCGCCGGCCTCCGCCTGGTCCTCGTCGTCGGCCGCGATGGGCTCCAGCCGCAGCAGCGGCGCACCCGTCTCCACCTGGGTGCCGACCGAGACCGCGCACTCCTTGAGGCGAGCCCGGAACGGCGCGCGCAGTACGGTCTCCATCTTCATGGATTCCAGCACCAGCACCGGAGCCCCGGCCTCGACCTCGGCGCCGACCTCCAGCGGCGTGGCGACCACCAGCGCGGGCGCGGGGGAGCGCACCACACCGCCTTCGTCGCGGCTGATGCGATGGGTGACGCCGTCGACGTCGACCACGTGCACGGGTCCGTGGGTGCCGGTGGTCAGGCGGTAGCGGGTGCCGTTGACCTCGACCTGGCCGGTGTGGTCGTCGAAACGCTCCAAATCGACGTCGGCGGTACGGGTTTCGCCACCGGCCTCGACGCCGACCCGGAACCGATGCGCGCCGATGCGGGCCACCCGCACCCGGTAGCCGACGCCGCGCAGCTTCAGATCGCGCGGGCGGCCGCTCTCGTGCTGCACCTGCGGACGGCCGCCGGATGCGGTGGAGAGCAAGCGATTCCGCTCGACCCGCTCTTCTTCTTCGTACGCGTCGATGGCCGCGGCGGCCAGCGCGATGGTGGAGTGGCGGTGCGAGACCAGCCGGCCTTCGGGGCGCACCCGGTCGATCCAGCCGGTGTCGGCGCTGCCGTCGAGCACCTCGGGCTGGATCAGCAGATCGAGCACGAAGCTCTTGTTGGTCGCGCCGCCCTCGATGACGACCCGGGTCTGGGTGACCGCGCGGCGCAGCCGGCCCAGCGCCTCTTCGCGATTGCGGCCGTAGGCGATGATCTTGGCGATCATGGAGTCGAAGTCGGCGGGGATGGTGTCGCCCTGGCTGACGCCGGTATCGACCCGAATGCCCGGTCCGGCAGGCAGATCCAGGCGGGCGATGCGGCCCGGTGCGGGCGCGAAGTCGCGGTCGGGATCCTCGGCGTTGAGCCGCGCCTCGATGGCGTGCCCGCGCTCGGCCGGCGGCTCGCCCTCGAGCTTGTTGCCGGCGGCGACGTGCAGCTGCGCGCGCACCAGATCGAATCCGGTGGTGGATTCGGTGATCGGATGCTCCACCTGGAGGCGGGTGTTCACCTCGAGGAAGGCGAACAGCTCGTCGCCGGGGTGGTAGAGGAATTCGACGGTCGCCGCGCCGCAGTACCCGACCGCGATCGCGAGGCGCTCCGCCGATGCCTTGAGCTCGGCCGCCTGCTCGGGCCGCAGCACTGGCGAGGCCGACTCCTCGATGATCTTCTGATTGCGCCGCTGCACCGAGCAGTCGCGCACGCCCAGCGCCCACGCGGTGCCCTGCCCGTCGGCGATCACCTGCACCTCGACGTGGCGGGCGCCGGTGACCAGGCGCTCCAGGAAGACGACGCCGCTGCCGAAGGCACGCGCGGCCTCCTGCCGGGTGCGCTCGTAGGCGTCCTCGAGCTCGTCCGGGTTGGTGATGACGCGGATACCGCGCCCGCCGCCGCCCGCGGTGGCCTTGAGCATGAGCGGGTAGCCGATGCGCGCGGCGGCTTCCTTGGCGTCCTCGATGGTCTCGACCGGCCCGCGGCTCCACGGCGCGACCGGCACCCCGACCTCTTCGGCGATCAGCTTGGCGCCGATCTTGTCACCGAGCTTGCGCATGGCGTCGGGGCTGGGGCCGATGAAGGTGACCCCGATCTGCTCGCACAGCTCCGCGAAGGCGGGATCCTCGGCGACGAAACCCCAGCCGACCCAGGCCGAATCGGCGCCGGTCTCGATCAGCGCCTGCTTCAGCAGCTTGAGGTCCAGGTAGGGGCGGGCGGACGCCGGACCGAGGTCGTAGGCGATATCGGCCTCGCGCACGAATGTCGCGTTCCGATCGACATCGGTGTGAAGCGCGACAGTTTCGATCGATTGCCCGGTCTCTGCCGCCAGGTCTCGGGCGGCATGGATGAGGCGCATTGCGGCCTCTCCCCGGTTCACGATGGCGATGCGGCTGAACACTCGCCAGCTCCTTCCATTCCACGATTCCGGCCCGGTCGGGCGAACAAGCGAACAGTATTGCCACTGCTCTTTCCGCGTAGTCTGCACCGCGAAGCCGGTTCAGGTACACCGCGAGACGGGGTTACCGGCACGTATCCCGCAAAAACTTTTGCCGGACCCCCTGAAACCCCACCCTCACGCCCGATATGGGCGGTGAAGTAAACCGGTCGGTTTACGGGCTCGGAGGCCCGGCACGCGCCGAAGTCGCCTCTGAAAGAGTTATCGCCGAGGAATCCGTTTTCGTTCGCGCGGGCGCGCTCAGCGAATCAGCTTGCCGGTGTCCGGATATTCCTGAATCCAGTGGAAGCCCGGTTCGCGTAGCGGGAATGTGCCCGGGTCCAGCCGGCGCAGGTCGATGGTGACCGGACGGCCCCGGTATTCGCCGCGCAGCACCAGCCGATCGGCCTCCGGTTGTTCGAAGCCGAAAGTGTAGGTGAAGGGTGGCAATTCGCTCGGCGGGGCCTGTTCGTCCTGCGGCGGGCCGGTCAGGGTGAGGGTGGCGGTGGTCGGGTCCACGGTGGCGGTGGCGGGGACGAAGGCGTCGTCCATCTGCTGATAGGCCGCCTTGCGGGTATCGATGATCAGTCGCCGCCAACGAGTTTCGTCGGTGGTCAGCGGCGGCAGCGGCCGGCCGTCGAGGGTGAACTCGGCGACGTTCCAGATTCCGTACAACGGTGGCTCGGGTACGCCGCCGCCCTGGACGCGGTAACCCTCGGCGGCCATGCGCGCCCCACCGGCCAGCACCCAGAGGCCCAGCATCGCCATCGCCACGGCGGCTATCCGATTCGCCCGGTCCCGGCGGAACAGCGGCGGCTGGCTCAGCGCCCCGCAAGGACGCTCCAGCACAAGCACATTCGCCAACCGACGGGCCTGCGGCGCGAGCACGAACAGGCACATCAGCAGCAGATGGAACGACAGCAGCTTGACCGGGATGTCGAAGGTCATGTTCAGCACGAACACCTGGGTCAGATTCACCAGGCTCAGCAACGCGCCGGCGGTCGCGGTGCGGGGCAGGAACAGCAGCAGCCCGCCCAGCACTTCGGCTGCGCCCAAGAGCATTTCGTAGACCGGCGCGGCGCCGACCTGATTCCACAGCACGCCGGTCCGGCTGAAATCACCGTACGGCTGGAGCAGGGTGATCAGCGTGGGCGGCGGCATTTGCAGCGGGATCACCTTGGCCATGCCGTAGAACAGCATCTGCCCGCCGAGGCAGAGCCGGAGGAAGGTCAGGAACCAGGCGTGCAGCCGGACGTATGCGGTGCGCCGCCGATCCAGCAGCGACCAGATCGCGGTAACGGCCGCCGCCGCGCTGAACACACAGAAGATCAGCACCCACAGTGGGGCTTGATCGCCGCTGTAGGACTTGCGGAGTGGGGCCACCTCGGTGCCGAACACGGTCGTGCTGACCACCCGGACGAAATCGTCGATCGATTCCATCTGCCCGTTCGCCGCGCCGGCCGCCAGATACACGAACAGCGGCCCGGTGAACACCAGCACGAGCTGTGCGAAGAGCAGGCAGAGCAGCCCGAAGTAGACGAAGCAGAATCGGAACGCGATCCGGGTCAACGGTTTCCAGAATGTCGGCGCGAGATCGGCGGGGGTGCTATCTTTTTCGCGATCCAGAACATTCGTGGCAACGCTCGACATGCTGGCGCCCCCCTCGTTTCCATCCCGGGTGCCGGGAAAATAGCTCAGACCGTGGCTCGAATCCCGACGATGATGCCATCCCACCCGTGCCGGGTGGGCGTGAGACACGCTTCCGGGCCTGGCAGTACCGCATTGTGATCGACTACTGGTCGGCTGATCATCAGCGACACGCGGGTGATTTGCCGCTACATAGCTTTACGCCCGTCCTGCTCTGCCAGGATGGGCGCTTGGACTGTTCTCATCGCTGCTCATACTCCGGGAGGAGCCAGGCCGATGAATGCCGGGCAATCAGCGCGTGACCCTCGCACCTTGGTCGACATTCTGTCGATGCGGGTAGCGGAGACCCCGCAGCGGTCCGCGTATATCTTCGCCAGCCATCGGCACGCCGATGAGGTCGTCGATCACCTGCGCCTATGGGATCGGACGGCCGGATTGGCCGCGCGCGTAAGCGAAACCACCGCGCCGGGCGACCGGGTGCTGCTGATGTGCCCGCCCGGACCGGAGTTCGTGTACGCGTTCTTCGCCTGCCTGCTGACCGGCCGCATCGCGGTGCCGGTGCACCTGGCGGTCTCGGGGCATCAACTGGCGTCGCTGACCGCCATCGTGCGCGACAGCGGCGCCGCGGCGGCCATCGCGCCCCTGAGCACCGTGCCGATCGGCGACGGGCAGCTCGGGCCCGGCATCCGGATCATCGACGCCGACAGCGCAGGCGCTGGAACAGGTTTCGATCTCGGCGCGGCGGCGCCCGGCCCGGAGGACATCGCCTTCCTGCAATACACCTCGGGCTCGACCGGATCCCCCAAGGGCGTGATGGTCCGGCACCGGAACCTGATGGCCAATCTCGGGCTGCTGCGCACGAAATACGCACTCACACCGGACAATACGATCGTCTCCTGGCTGCCGCCGTATCACGATATGGGCCTGATCCAGGGTGCGCTGCTGCCGATGTTCGTGGGCTTCCCGAGCGTCCTGCTGTCCCCGATGACCTTCCTGCGCAATCCGCTGACCTGGCTGCGGGCCATCTCCGAACACGAGCACGTGGTCGCGGGCGGCCCCAATCTGGCCTACGGCCTCTGCGCGAAACGGGTGTCCGCCGACGACGCGGCCCGCCTGGACCTGAGCGGCTGGGACATCGCCTTCGCCGGCGCCGAGCCGGTCGATCCGAATACGCTGCGCAAGTTCGCCGCCGCCTTCGCGGGCAGCGGTTTCCGCAGCGAGAGCTTCGTGCCCATGTACGGTTTGGCGGAGTCGACGCTGTACGTGTGCGGCGGGCGGCCCGGCGCCGGCCCGCGCGCGCGGAGCTATTCGATCGAAGACCTGGACCGGGGCCTCGCGACCGCGAAAACCCCTGGGCGAGAGCTGTTGAGCGTCGGCGCGACCGAACCGGAGCGGATCGCGGTGGTGGACCGGGAAACCGGGCAGCGCTGCGCGGAGCACCGGATCGGCGAGATCTGGTTGCGCGGTGACAGTATCGCCGCCGGCTATTGGAACAAGCCCGCCGAGACCGCGCGCGCCTTCCGCGCGACCCTGGCCGACGGCGACGGTACCGAGTACCTGCGCACCGGCGATCTGGGCTTCGTATCCGATGGCGCGCTCTATGTCTCCGGCCGCATCAAGGAACTGATGATCGTGCACGGCCGCAATATCTTTCCGCAGGATGTGGAGCGCACCATCGTCTCCGGTCATCCGCACCTGCGGCCCGGCGGTTGCGCGGTCTTCGCGGCGCAGATCGAGAACGAGGATCGCGTCATGGTGGTCCAGGAACTCGACGAGACGCAGCGCGAAACCGCTGCGGCACTGGAAGGTTCGATCCGCGACATCGTGAGTCGCGTGCACGCCATCAGCGTGCATCAGGTGGTCTTCGTCGGCAAGGGCGAGGTGCCCAAGACCACCAGCGGAAAGATTCAGCGGCAGCGTCTCCGGGAGACGTACTCGACGGCAGCGGCACGGTAGGAAAGGGTGAGATGACCACATCGCCGGAGCGCACGACAGTGCTGGACTTCTTCGTGGAGTGGGCCGCCGAGCGGCTGGAGCGGGACACGGTCGACCCCTACTCGCCGCTGACGTCGCTGGGCCTGGATTCGGTGAAGGCCGCCGAGCTGATGAACATCCTGGAGGACCGGTACCAGACCGAGATCACCGCCGAGGACATCTTCGACGGGCTGAGCCTGGCGGATGTGGCGGCCATGGCGACCGCGCGCACCGGTGCCGGCGGCAGCACGGCGGCCGAGATGCCTTCGGACGCGGTGCGATTCAGCCTGCTGTTCTTCTCCAGCGATGCGCAGCGGCAGGACGACAGCCGTTATCGCCTGCTGCTGGAGAGCGCCCGCTTCGCCGATACGCACGGCTTCGAGGCCGTCTGGATGCCGGAGCGGCACTTCCACAAGTTCGGCGGGCTGTACCCCAACCCGGCGGTGCTCGGCGCGGCGCTGGCCGCGGGTACCGAACGGATCCGGATACGCGCGGGCAGTGTCGTACTGCCGCTGCACAATCCGGTGCGGGTGGCCGAGGATTGGTCGGTGGTCGACAACCTGTCGAACGGCCGCGTCGACGTCGCCTTCGCCACCGGCTGGAACGTGGACGATTTCGTGCTCGCGGAGGACAACTACGCCGACCGCGTCGAGATCACCAGGGCCGGAATCGATACCGTGCAACGGCTGTGGCGCGGCGAGAGCATCACCCTGCCCAATGGCGTCGGCGAGGAGCGGCAGGTCCGCGTCTTCCCCGCCCCCGTGCAACCGGCACTGCCGACCTGGCTGACCTGTAGCGGCGGCATCGAACGCTTCGAGATGGCGGGCGCGGTCGGCGCGAATGTGCTGACCGCCTTGCTGTTCCAGGAAGTGGACGAGCTGGCCGAGAAGCTGACCGCCTACCGCAAGGCGCGCGCCGCGAACGGGCATCAGGGCGACGGGACCGTGACCGTCATGCTGCACACCTTCGTCGGCGCCGACGAGGCGTTCGTGCGTAAGACCGTCGAGGGACCGTTCAAGAGCTACCTCGAGGACTCGGTCGATCTGTGGCGGCGCGGCTCCGACGCCCTGGACAGCCTGGACGAGAAGACGCGAACCAGGGTGCTGGACTTCGCCTTCGAACGCTACTACCGCAACAACGGCCTGTTCGGCACCCCGCAGACCGCCGCCCCGATGGTCGAGCGGCTGCGCGAGATCGGCGTGAACGAGATCGCCTGCCTGATCGATTTCGGTATTCCCGACGCCGAGGTACTGCGCGGCTTGGCGTCGCTGGCCGCACTGGAGCAGCTGGCTCGATCCGCGTAGCGCATATTCCCGCCGTCCCTACCAGCAGGAGCAGATTTGACCGGCCGAGTTCCGCTTACTTTTCCGTTATCAGCTGCCCAGCAAGGGATTTGGTACGCGCAACAGTTGACCGGCGCCACCCCGTTCACCAATGCGCTCTGCATCGATCTGCGCGGCGACCTGGATACCGGACTGCTCGCGGAAGCGTTCTGGCGGGTCGCCGGGGAGTTCGAGGCCGGGCGGCTGCGGGTGCTGGAGGAGAACGGCACGCCCCGGCAGGTGGTGGACCGGCCGCTGGGCGAGGGCATCGAATGCCTGGATCTGCGCACGGCCGCGGATCCGGCTGTCGCGGCACGGGATTGGATGCGCGCGGAGTACAGCCGCCCGGTCGACCTGCACCGGGATCGGCTGATCACCACCGCGGTGCTGCGGGTGGGGGAGCGGCACTGGTTCTGGTACCTGCGCGCCCATCACATCGCGATGGACGGGCTGGCCGCCATGACGCTGCTGGCCCGCGTCGGTGAGGTGTACACCGCCGCGGTCGAGGGCCGGGAGCCGGCGGCGTCGCGGGCCAAGGGGCTGGCCGAGCTGGTGGCCGAGGACGAGAAGTACCGGGCGTCAGCGCGTTTCGAGGCCGACCGGGAGTTCTGGCGCGCGCAGCTGGACGGGCTGCCCGCCCCGGTGAGCCTGGCGGGCAGGAGCGCTCAGGCCGACGCGCACCCGATCTCGGTCGGCGGTGTACTGCCCGCCGAGACCGGGGAACTGCTCGCGGCGGTGGTCAAGGCGACCTCCATCAACCCGGCGGTGCCGATCCTCGCCGCCTTCGGGGCCTTCCTGGGCCGGTTGACCGGCAGCGACGATATCGTGCTCAGCCTGCCGGTGTCGGCGCGCGTCACCACCGCCGCGCTGCGCTCGGGCGGCATGCTGGCCAATACCCTGCCGTTCCGGATCACCATGAGCCCGTTCACGACCGCGAGCGAACTGCTCGCGGCGACCCAGCGGCAGCTGATCGAGGTGCTGCGGCGGCAGCGGTACCGCCAGGAGGACATGTTCCGGGATATCGGGCGGCTCTCCCCGCAGACCCAGGTCTTCGGGCCGTACGTGGACATGATGATGTTCGATACCCGGATCGTGCTGGGCCCCATCGAGGGGCAGCTGGAGGTGCTGACGCCGGGGCTGGTCTCGGATCTGTCGGTCAGCGTCTACCGCGACGCGGTCTCGGGCGGCACCCGGGTCGACTTCGTGGCCAACCACGATCTGTACACGCCGGCAGACCTGGCGCGCCATCATGATCGGTTCGTGCGGTTCTTCCGCGAATTCCTGCGCGCGAGCAATGCCGATGCCGCGACGCCGGTCCGGGCTATCGAACTGCTCGACGCCCGCGAGCGGGAGCGAATCCTGCTGGGCCGCAACGATACCGCACTGCCCATCGATCGCGGCGCCACCCTCGTCGAGCTGTTCCGGCGGCAGGCGGACGCGACACCCGATGGGATCGCCGTCGTGTCGGGTGACGAGCAGATCACCTACCGCGAGCTGGCGGCACGGGCGGACCGGATGGCTGCCGGTCTGGCCGCCGCGGGCGTCGGGCCGGAAAGCATTGTGGCCATTACGCTTCCGAAGGGCATTCCGCTCGTTACCGCGATGCTCGCGGTGCTCGAAGCCGGCGCCGCCTATCTCCCGTTGGATCCCACCTCACCGCCCGACCGGCTCGCCTACATTCTGGCCGATGCCGCGCCCGCACTCGTCATCTCCGCGGACGGCGGCGCGGACCTGACCGCGGCCGCCGAGCCGCGCCGTCCGCGCCCGGACAACACCGCCTACGTCATCTACACCTCGGGCACCACCGGAAAACCCAAGGGCGTGGCGGTAACTCACGCCAATGCGGTGGCGCTGTTCGAGAGCACCCGCCCCTCGTTCGGATTCGGGCCCGGCGATGTCTGGACCTGGTGCCACTCCCAGGCTTTCGACTTCTCGGTGTGGGAGATCTGGGGCGCGCTGCTGCACGGCGGCCGGGTGGTGGTGGTGCCGCGCGAGATCGCCTACTCACCGGCCGAACTGTGGGAGCTGATCGTCGAGCAGCGGGTGACGATCCTGAACCAGACGCCGTCCGCGTTCTACGCGCTGATCGAATCCGGGCGCGCCGCCGCGGCGGATGATTCGGCGCTGCGCACGGTGGTTTTCGGCGGTGAAGCACTGGACCCCAAGCGTTTGGCGCGCTGGAGCGGCCTCGGCCGGGCGGGTGGTCCGGCGCTGGTGAACATGTACGGCATCACCGAGACCACCGTGCACGTCACCGAACAGCCGCTCACCCACGAGCATTGGGACGGCGAGCTGGGCTCGAGCCCGATCGGTGTCCCCCTGGCGAACCTGCGCGTCTACGTCCTGGACTCCTGGCTGCGGCCGGTCCCGGACGGCGTGGCCGGGGAATTGTACGTGGCGGGCGGCCAAGTCGCGCGCGGCTATCGCGGGCGCGCGGGCCTGACCGCCGCGCGCTTCGTCGCCGACCCCTTCGATCCGTGCGGCGGCCGCCTGTATCGCAGCGGTGATGTGGTGCGCTGGACCGAATCCGGTGTGCTGGAGTATCTCGGGCGCGCCGACGAGCAGGTCAAGATCCGCGGCTATCGCATCGAATTGGGTGAGGTCGAAGCCGTACTCGCGGACCAGCCCGCCGTGGCCCGGGCCGTCGTCACCACCCACACCGCCGAGCCCGCCGCGCCCGATGCCCCGCCCGAAACCCAGCTGGTCGCCTACCTGGTGCCGGACCCGCGGTTCGCGCCGGTGGCGGTCGAATGCCTGGAGCTGCAACGCGAAGGCGTGATCGCGCCCGGCGAACTGCACGAAATGCCCAACGGCATGCCGATCGTCGGCCGCAACCGCTCCAATGTCGAGTTCCTGTACGAGGAGATCTTCGAGCACGGCGAGTACTGCCACGACGGCGTCGCCATTCCCGAGACCGGCACCATCGTGGACATCGGCGCGCACGTCGGCATGTTCTCGGTCTACGCCAAACGAAAGTCGCCCGCGGTCAAGCTGTTCGCGGTCGAGCCGATGCCGGAACTGCGGCGCATGTACCAGGCCAACTCACGCCTGCACGGCTTGGACGCCACCTTGGTGCCGTACGGCATCGGCGCGGAGGCGACCACCGACACCTTCACCTACTACCCGGAAATGTCGGTGATGTCCGGGCGCGGCACCGACAGCCGGGTGCAGCACGACATTCTGGAATCGTTCATCCAGCACGAATACGCCGCCGAGAGCCGGGATCTCGGGGAGAGCTATGTCGGTCAGCTGATCGAGGACCGCCTCGAGTTCGAGCGGATCGACGTCTCCATTCGCACGCTGTCGCACATCATCACCGAATACGGGATCGATCGCATCGACCTGCTCAAACTCGACGTCGAGGGCAGCGAGCTGGACGCCCTGCGCGGCATCGAGCCCGAGCATTGGCCGCTCATCGACCGCATGGTGATCGAGGTCCACGATGTCGAGGGCCGGCTGGCGTGCATCGAAGAACTGCTGCGCGACCACGGATTCCGGGCGACGGCACGCATTTCGCCCAACGTGATCGGGACCGACCTGCACATCGTCTACGCCTACCGCGCCACCATCGGCCCGGACGCCGACGTGGACAGCACCGGACAGCCGGATTTCCTGACACCCGACGAGAAATGGTGTGCCCCGGCCGCACTCGGCAAACTGCTGCGCGAACGGCTCGGCGCGCAGCTGCCGGGCTACATGGTGCCGGATGTGGCGATGGTGCTGGACGCGCTGCCGCTCACCGTGAACGGCAAAGTGGACAAGGCGGCGCTGCCGGAACCGGTGGCGGCGCGAGCCTACTACCGGGCCCCGCAGACGGTGACCGAGGAGATCGTGGCGACCGTGTACGCCGAGGTCCTCGGCGTACAGCAGGTCGGCCTCGACGACGACTTCTTCGCGCTCGGCGGGAATTCGCTGTCGGCCACCCGGCTTTCGGCGCGGCTCTGCGAGGCGCTCGGCGTCACCGTCACGGTGCGCGATGTGTTCGACGCCTCGGTCGCCGCGGACCTGGCCGCATTGCTCGCGGCACGGCTGACCGATACCGCGCCCTCGGACGAGCGTCCCCGATTGCTGCGGCGCAAACGGCCCGAGCGGATGCCGCTGTCGTACGCGCAGCAGCGGATGTGGTTCGTCAACCGCTTCGACCCCGAATCGGCGGCCTACAACATCCCGATGCTGATCCGATTGTCCGGCGCGGTAAACGAATTCGCCCTCGCCGCGGCGGTAACGGATGTGCTCGGGCGGCACGAGGCGCTGCGCACCAGGTACCCGGACATCGCCGGCGTGCCGTACCAGGCGGTGACGCCGGTCGAACGGCTGGATGCGGCGGCCGATATCCGGCTGACCGCGCTGCCGGTCGACGCGGCCGGGGCGGAAGCCGAACTCGCGGCGCTGGCGGCGGTGGGATTCGATGTGGCCGAACGCGTTCCGCTGCGCGCGCGGCTGCTGACGCTGGGCCGCGACGAGTTCGTGCTGGCGCTGGTGGTGCATCACATCAATGCCGACGGCTTCTCGATGGGGCCGCTGGCGCGTGATCTGGCGATCGCCTACGCCGCCAGGTGCGCCGGGCGGCAACCGGATTGGCAGCCGCTGCCGGTGCAGTACGCGGACTACACGCTGTGGCAGCGGGAACTGCTCGGGACCGAGGACGATCCGCAATCGCTGCTCGCGCGGCAGATACGTTACTGGCGAGAGCAATTGCGCGATCTCCCCGAACTGCTGGAGCTGCCCGCAGATCGCCCCCGGCCCGCGATCGCCTCCCATCGGGGCGCGCGGCACACCTTCGCGGTGGACCCGGACGTGGTCCGCGGCCTGCGGGCGCTCGCGCAGGACCGGGGCGTGACGGTGTTCATGCTGTTCCACGCCGCCCTGGCGGTGGTGCTGTCGCGGCTGTCCGGCAGCGCCGATATCGCGATCGGCTCACCGGTTTCGGGGCGCGGCGCGGCGGAGCTGGACGAGCTGATCGGCATGTTCGTCAATACGGTCGTGCTGCGCACCCTGGTGGACGAGTCGAAGCCGTTCACCGAACTGCTGGCGCAGGTCCGCGGTGTGGACCTGGATGCGTTCGCGCAGGCGGAGGTCCCGTTCGAACAGGTCGTGGAGGCGCTGGATCCGCCGCGCAGTCAGGCCCATCATCCGCTGTTCCAGGTAATGCTGGCCTTCCACAATCTGGACCAGGCCGTGCTCGAACTGCCGGGTGTGACGGTGTCGGCGACGGGCGCCGAGACCGGCACCGAGCGTTTCGATCTGACCTTCACGCTGACCGACACACCCGACGGTGACGGTGCCATTCCGGTCGAACTCGGTTATGCCACCGACCTTTTCGAACCGGAGACCATCGCCGGCCTCGTCGACCGGCTGCAAACGGTACTGCGGACCATCACGGTCGAGCCCACCGCGCCGGTGCGGGATATCGACGTGCTGTCCGCGCCGGAGCGGCATCGCCTCGTACACGAGTTGGGGCGCAACGGAACTCACGACACCGCCACGTCGACTGCTGAGCTGACCCTGCCCGGCCTGCTGGCCGCGGCGGTGGCGGCGAATCCCGACGGCGATGCGATCGTGGACGGCGACCGGCGCATGTCCTACCGCGAGCTCGACGAGCGATCCAATCGGCTGGCGCGCGGGCTGATCGAGCGCGGTGCCGGACCGGAAACCGTCGTGGCGGTCGAGATCGCCCGGTCGCTGGAGTGGGTGCTGGCGGTGTGGGCGATCGCCAAGGCCGGTGCGGCCTTCCTGTCGCTGGATCCGGCGCATCCCGCCGAACGGAATCGCCTGGTGTGCACGGACTCCGGTGCCGGGCTGATCCTCACCGGCGGTGATCTCGAGCTGCCCGAACTCGGCGGCGCGCCGCTGACCGATGCGGAGCGCCGCGCGGCCGTGCACCGGGACAATCCGGCCTACATCGTCTACACCTCGGGTTCGACCGGACGCCCGAAAGGCGTCGAGGTCACCCACGCCGGTCTCACCGCCGTCGTCGCCGACCATCGGCAACGGTGTGCCGCCGATACCGATTCGCGGGTGCCGGCCGTGGCGGCGCGGACCTTCGACGCGGCGATCCTGGAACTGCTGCTCGTCTTGTCGGCGGGCGGCACGCTGGTGATCGCGCCACCGGATGTGTATGGCGGCGAACCGCTTCGGGAGTTGCTGCGGGAACAGCGGATCACGCACGCGTTCTTGACGCCGTCGGTGGCCCTGTCGCTGGATCCGGCGGGGCTCGACGAGTTGCGGACCGTCCTGACCGGTGGCGATCGCTGCGGGCCACCGGTGGTATCGCGGTGGGCGGGGACCGATACGGCGGGCCGCCGCCGGGTGCACAACCTGTACGGCCCGGCCGAAGCGACCATCTGGGTGACCGGGACGGAGCTGCTGCCGGGGCGGAGCCCGGCCATCGGCGCACCGATCGACGGCATGTCCGTGGTGGTACTGGATCGGTGGTTGCGCCCGGCGCCGATCGGGGTGGTCGGTGAGCTGTATGTCTCGGGTCCCGGTGTGGCGCGCGGTTATCGCGGCCGGGCGGGGCTGACCGCGGAGCGGTTCGTCGCCGATCCGTTCGGTGCGCCCGGTCGGCGGCTGTACCGGACCGGTGACCTGGTGCGCTGGATGGCCGACGAATCAGGTGCGGCCACTTTGGTGTTCGTGGGCCGCTCCGATTTCCAGGTCAAGGTGCGCGGGCAGCGCCTGGAGCTGGGCGAGGTCGAAGCCGCCCTGGCCGCTGTCGAAGGCATCGAGCAGGCCGTCGCGGTGGTGCACGGTGCGCGGCTGGTGGGTTACGTGCTGCCCGGAGCCGGCTGTTCGGTCGATCCGGCGGCGGTCCGGCAGGCGGTGGGGGAGCGCTTGCCGGGATTCATGGTCCCGGATGTGGTGATGGCGCTCGAAGAACTCCCGCTGACCAGCAGCGGCAAGGTCGATCGGCGCGCGCTGCCGGAACCGGTGGCCGAAACCCGGGAATTCCGGGCCGCCTCCACACCGGTGGAACAGATCATCACCGAGGTGTTCGCCGCCGTCCTGGGGGCGGGCCGGGTGGGCATCGACGACGACTTCTTCGCGCTCGGCGGCGACTCCATCGTCTCGATCCAGGTGGTCGCCAAGGCGCGCGCTCGCGGTGTGCTGTTCGGGCCGCGTGACATCTTCAAGCAGCGCACCGCCGCCCGCCTGGCGCTCGTCGCCCGTGCCGCCGATGACGTGCCCGCCGAAATGCTCGCGGAGCTGCCCGGCGGTGGCGTGGGCGAGCTGCCGCTGCTGCCGGTCGCGCGCTGGATGCTGGAGTGGGACAGCGGGTTCGACCGTTTCGAACAGCACATGCTGCTGCGGCTCCCGGCCGGAATCGACGAGACGGGTCTGCGCACGGCCGTCACCGCGGTGCTCGACCGGCACGACCTGCTGCGGTCCCGGCTGCATCGCGCATCCGGCGGCGAACGGTCGCTGCTGGTTTCGCCGCCGGGCAGCGTGGACGCCGGGTCGATCCTGCATCGCTGCCCGGTCCCCGCGGCCGTCGATGCCGATTCGGATATCACCGCGGCACAGCTGTCCGCGGCCGCCGGCCGATTGGATCCGGCAGCGGGTGTGATGGTGCAGTTCGTGTGGCTGGACGCCGGTGGCGAGGCGGGACACCTGCTCGTGGTGGCGCATCACCTGGTGGTCGACGGCGTCTCCTGGCGGATACTCGTACCGGATCTGATGTCGGCCTTCGAACAGATCGCGGCGGGCGGCGTACCCGTGCTGGAGCCGGTGGGCACCTCGATGCGCACCTGGGCACACGGATTGGTCAGCGCCGCAACCGAACCCGCACGCTCGGCCGAGCTGCCGCTGTGGCAGGCGATGGTATCGGGACCGGATCCGGTGTGGGGCGGGCGGGAACTCGACCCCGCCGTCGACACCCCGGCCTCGCTCGAACAGGTCGACGTGGAGCTGCCCGAATCGGTGACCCGGGCCCTGTTGTCGCGGGTGCCGGCGATCTTCCACGGCGGCGTCAACGACGGGCTGTTGGCCGGTTTGGCGGTGGCCGTGCGTATTTGGCGCTCACGCCGGGGGATCGACGAGCCCACGCTGCTGGTGCGGCTGGAAGGCCACGGCCGCGAAGAGCAGGCGGTGCCGGGAGCCGACCTGTCCCGCACCGTCGGCTGGTTCACCACCGTATTCCCGGTCCGGCTCGACCTGACCGGCATCGATGTCGAGAGCGGCGAAGCCGTCGCGGCGGCGGTCTGGTCGGTCAAGGACACCCTGCGCTCGATCCCGGACAAGGGCATCGGTTACGGCCTGCTGCGCTACCTGAACCAGGAAACCGGCGCACAGCTCCCCAAGCGCATGCCGGGCGGGATCGGCTTCAACTACCTCGGACAGCTCAGCGGCGGACAGGCCGAATCGCAGTTGCCCGCCGACCCGCGGCAGCCGGTGACGACCGCCGTGGATGTGAACGCGATCGTCATCGACGATCGGCTGCGGGCCGGGTTCCGGTTCCCGCGCACCCTGCTCGACCGGCCGGAGGTCGAAGAACTGGCCGGATTGTGGGCGGAGGCTTTGATCGCCATCGCCGCCCATGCCGAAACCCCCGGTGCGGGTGGGCATTCCCCGTCGGACTTCGACCTCGTGCCGCTGCCGCAATCCGATGTCATCGCCCTGGACCGCGCCTATCCGGAGCTGCGCGAGGTGTGGCCGGTGACGCCTTTGCAGGCGGGGCTGCTGTTCCACACCGAACTCGCCGGCAGCGCCGAACCGGATGCCTATGTCGCACAACTGGTATTGAGCCTGACCGGTGATCTGGACCCGGATCGTCTGTATCGGGCGGCACACGCGCTGCTGGATCGGCACGCGGGTTTGCGGACCGCGTTCACCACCACCACCGGCACCGGCACGAGCGTGGCAGTGGTCTGTGATGACCTCGAATTGCCCTGGCAGCTGGCAGATCTCACGAATGCCATCGATCCCGAGGCGGCGTTGCGGGCGCTCACCGAGGCGGAGCGGGCCTACCGCTTCGATCCGGCGGTCGCGCCCCTCCTGCGGTTCGCGCTGGCGAAACTGGGCGATGATCGCTGGGCCCTGATCCTCACCAACCACCACCTGGTCCTCGACGGCTGGTCCTACCCGCTGCTGATCGCCGAGCTGTTCACCCGCTATCTCGACGGTGGCCCCGACACCGGCGTTCAGGCCGGATCGTATCGAGACTTCCTGTCGTGGTTGACGACTCGCGATCACGAAGCCGCGCTGACCGCGTGGGCCGATGCCCTCGCCGGTGCGGAACCCACCCTGGTCGCCGATCCGGTAGCGAATTCCGGTGCGGTGGAGGAAGAGTGGATCGCGCTCGACGACGCCGCCGCCCGCGACCTGACGGCCGTGGCGGCTGCCGCCGGAGTGACCGTGAACACCGTCCTGCAATCGGTGTGGGCGGTCCTGGTGGCCCAGCTGAGCGGTCGCACGGATGTGGTCTTCGGCGTGACCGTCTCCGGCCGCCCCGCCGAATTGCCCGGTGCCGAAACCGCTCTCGGCTTGTTCGTCAATACGATTCCCACCCGGGTACGGCTGCGCCCGGCCGAACGCCTCACCGACCTGTGGGGACGTATCCAGGGCGAGCAGGCGGCCCTGCTCGAGCATCATCACGTCGGACTGACCGATATCCACACGCTCACCGGCTACGACAGCCTGTTCGACACCGTGATGGTGGTCGAGTCCTATCCCGTTGACGTGCAAGGTATTCGGCAGCTCACCGCGCACGGCGATCTCGAAGTCACCGGCGTCACCGCCACCGACTCCACCCACTATCCCTTGACGTGCAGCGTCACGGTGCAGGACGGGGTGCGGATCCGGCTCCAATACCGGCCCGAAGTGTTCGACCCGACCACTGTCACCTCGATCGCCGCGCGACTGCGACAGCTGCTGCGTGCGATCACCGTCGACCCGGCCGTCGCGCTACGTGATCTCGAGGTGCTCCCGGCGTCGGAGCGACAGCTGCTGCGCGAGTGGGGCCGGGGATCGGCGCTGGACCTGGCCACCGTGCGCACGACCACCGAGACCCTGCCGGAGCTGCTGGCGGGTGCGGTCGCCACCGACCCGGATGGCTGCGCGGTGGTGGACGCGGATCGGCGGGTCTCGTATCGGGAGCTCGACGAACGTTCGAATCGGTTGGCGCGATTGCTGATCCAGCATGGCATCGGGTCCGGGTCGGTGGTGGCGGTCGGCGTACCGCGCTCGCTCGAATGGGTGCTGGCGGTCTGGGCCGTCGCCAAGTCCGGAGCGGCCTTCCTGTCCTTGGATCCCGGGCATCCGCTCGAACGCAACCGATACATGTGCGGCGATTCCGGTGCGCGCGTGGGGATTACGGTCTCCCGCTATCTCGGTGCCCTGCCCGCGGCGAACATGGCGTGGCTGGCAGTGGACGAACCCGAAGTCCGCGCTCGATTCGAACAGCTCCCGCCCGCGCGCCCGGACGCCGCCGTGCACCCCGCCGATACCGCGTACGTGGTCTACACCTCGGGCTCCACCGGTCGCCCGAAGGGCGTCGAGATCACCCACGCCGGGCTGGCGGGCGTGTGCGGCGGGCAACGCCACCGGTTCGGCGTGCACCCCGAATCGCGGGTGCTGGGCGTCGCGGCCCGCACCTTCGACGCCGCGATCTTCGAACTGCTGCTGATGATTTCGGGCAGTGCGACGCTTGTGATCGCACCCCCGGACGTGTACGCCGGGCAACCCCTGGCCGAGCTGATGCGCGCCGAACACGTCACCCACGCCGTCCTCACGCCCAGCGTGGCGGGCGTGCTGGATCCCGCCGGACTGGATGCGCTCGAGGTGCTGATCGCGGCGGGCGAAGCCTGCCCACCGGCCCTGGTATCGCGCTGGTCCCGCACCGATACCGCCGGCCGCCGGCGGGTGTACAACCTCTACGGCCCGGCCGAAGCCACCATCTGGGTGACCGGCAGTCCCGAACTGCGAGCGGGTGATCCGGTCACCATGGGATCGGTCATCGGCGGCATGTCCGCCATGGTGCTGGACGGCTGGCTGCGTCCGGTCCCCGCCGGGGTGGTGGGCGAACTGTACGTCTCGGGTCCCGGCGTGGCTCGGGGCTATCGCGGCCGGCCGGGCTTGACCGCGGCCCGATTCATCGCGGACCCGTCCGGATCCGGGCGACGCTGGTATCGCACCGGCGACCTGGTGCGCTGGGTGGCCGGCGAATCCGATTCGGCCGCAGCGGCTCTGGTCTTCGCGGGCCGATCCGACCATCAGGTGAAGGTGCGCGGCCAGCGCATGGAGCTGGGCGAGATCGAAGCCGTCCTGTGCGCGCTCGACGGCATCGACCAGGCGGTCGCGCTCGTGCACGCGCCGGAATCCGGTGCGGGCGTGCGGCTCGTCGCCTACGTGGTGGCGCGCGAGGGCTGGGCGGTGGATCCGGCCCGGGTGCGGCGGGCGGCGGGCCGGCGCCTGCCGGGCTTCATGGTGCCCGATGTGGTGCTGGCCCTGGACGCCTTGCCGCTGACGGTGAACGGCAAGGTCGACCTGTCGAGCCTGCCGGAGCCGGTGGTGGAGCGCGCCGGCTATCGCGCGCCGCGCACGGCGACCGACACGATTGTGGCCCGGGTATTCGGTGAGGTTCTCGGCGTGCACCGGGTCGGCCTGGACGACGACTTCTTCGCACTGGGCGGGAATTCGCTGTCGGCGACCCGATTGTCGGCGCGACTCTCCGAGGCTGTGGGCGAGACCGTGGGGGTGCGTGAGGTATTCGAGACCCCGCGGGTGGGGGAGCTGGCCGCGGCGCTGGCGGCCCGGGAATCGACCACCGGGTCCGGCGGCCCGCGGTTGCGGCCGCGGCCGCGCCCCGAGGTCGTCCCGCTTTCGTATGCGCAGCAACGCATGTGGTTCGTGAACCGGTTCGCCCCGGACTCGGTGGCCTACAGCATTCCGATGGTGCTGCGTCTCTCCGGCGCACTCGATGCCCCGGCGCTGTCGGCCGCCGTCCGGGATGTACTCGCCCGGCACGAGGTCTTGCGCACCCGCTATCCGGACGTCGAAGGGGTGCCCTGCCAGCGTGTGGTGCCGGAGCCGGAGCTCGCGGCCGCCGTGGACGTCGATCTCGCGCCGCAGCCGGTCGGCGCGGCGGATCTCACGGGTGCGGTCTCGGACCTGGTATCGGTGAGTTTCGATGTGGCCGAACAGGTTCCGATTCGCGCGCGACTGCTCGCACTCGCCCCCGACGAACACGTACTGGTGCTGGTGGTGCACCACATCGGGGCCGACGGCTTCTCGATGGGTCCGCTGGCCCGCGACCTGGCCGCCGCCTACGCCGCCAGGTCCGCCGGACAGCGGCCCGATTGGTCACCGCTGCCCGTGCAGTACGCCGATTACGCACTCTGGCAGCGCGAATTGCTCGGCTCCGCGGACGATCCGCAGTCGCTGCTGTCCCGGCAGCAACGCTACTGGGTCGATCGATTGCGCGGTCTCCCGGACGTTTCGGCGCTGCCGACCGACCGCCCCCGCCCGGCCGTCGCATCGCATCGCGGCGCGACCTACGGCTTCACCCTCGAGCCAGGTGTGGTGGCGGATCTGCGCGACCTGGCCGCCGCCCACGGCGTGACCCTGTTCATGGTCTTCCACGCCGCCCTGGCCGTGGTGCTGTCGCGCTTGTCCGGCACCTCGGATATCGCTGTCGGAACACCGGTTTCGGGTCGCGGCTCGGCGCAGCTGGACGACCTGGTCGGGATGTTCGTCAATACCGTCGTACTGCGCACCCGCACCGACGCCGCGGCCTCCTTCGCCGCGGTGCTGGCGCACGTGCGCGAGGTCGACCTGGATGCCTTCGCGCACGCGGAGATTCCGTTCGAACAGGTCGTGGAGGCCCTGGATCCGCCGCGCAGCCAGGCCCATCACCCGCTGTTCCAAGTGCTGCTCGCTTTCCATAACCTGGACCGGGCGAGCATCGAACTCCCGGGCCTCGCGGTGACGCCGGTGCGCGCCGATACCGGCGTCGAACGCTTCGATCTGACGCTGACACTCACCGACACACCCGACGAGCAGGGCGCGATTCCGGTCGATATCGGCTATGCCACCGAGCTTTTCGATCCGGCCTCGATCGCGACACTGGCCGCACGCCTGCAACGGGTCTTCGGCGTGATCACCGCCGATCCCGCCGTCGCGGTGCGCGATATCGACCTGCTGTCCACGTGCGAACGCCGCCTGCTCGCCGAGGAATGGGCCCGCACCGGCACCCCTGATCTCGGTGACCTCGACGTGGCCGCGGACAGCGTGACGCTGCCCGTCCTGCTGGCCGCCGCGGTAGCCGCGAATCCCGACGGCGACGGGGTCGTCGACGGGGACCGGCGGATGACCTATCGGGAGCTCGACGAACGCTCGAACAGGCTGGCCCGCTTGCTGATCGCGCGCGAGATCGGCCCGGAGTCCGTCGTCGCCGTCGCGCTCCCGCGCTCGCTCGAATGGGTGCTCGCGGTGTGGGCGATCACCAAGTCCGGCGCGGGATTCCTGTCCCTCGACCCCGCGTACCCGCTCGAACGCAATCGCTTCATGTGCGCCGATTCCGGTGTGCTGCTGGGGATTACAGCGAGCCGATATGTGGCTACCCTGCCGCAGGACGATATCGCCTGGCTGTCCCTGGATACTCCGGCGGTGACCGATCCGATCCAGCACCATCCGCCGGCGCCGGTCACCGATGCCGACCGGTGCGCGCCGCTGCGGCCCGGCAATACCGCCTACATCGTCTACACCTCGGGCTCCACCGGAAAACCGAAGGGCGTGGAGGTCACCCATGCCGGCCTGGCGGCGGTCGCCGCCGCGCAGCGCCGCGACTACGCGATCGATGCCGATGCCCGCGTATTGGGCGTCTCCGCACGCACTTTCGACGCCGCGATGCTGGAACTGCTGCTGGCGGTCCCGGCGGGCGCGGCCCTGGTCATCGCGCCCGCCGACGTCTACGGCGGGCAGCCGCTCACCGAACTGATGCGCGAGCGGCGCATCAGCCACGCCTTCCTGACCCCGTCGGTGGTGTCCTCCCTCGAACCCGAGGGCCTGGACGAGCTGCGGGTGCTGACGGTCGGCGGCGAACGCTACCCGGCGCGCCTCGTCGACCGCTGGTCGCGTACCGATACGGCGGGGCAGCGCCGGTTCTTCAACACCTACGGCCCCACCGAGGCCAGCATCATCATGATGATCAGCGGCGAACTGCGCGCCGGTGATCCGATCGAGCTGGGCTCGGCTATTCCCGGCATGGGCGTGCTGGTGCTGGACGCGTCCCTGCGCCCGGTGCCGGTGGGTGTCATCGGCGAGCTGTACATCTCGGGCGCGGGACTGGCCCGGGGATACCTGAGCCGTCCGGCGGCGACCGCCGCCGCGTTCGTGGCCAACCCGTTCGGCGCGGCGGGCGACCGGCTGTACCGGAGCGGTGATCTGGTGCGCTGGACGGGCGTCGAATCCGATTCCGGCACCGGCGTACTCACCTTCGTCGGTCGGGCCGACTTCCAGGTGAAGGTGCGCGGGCAGCGCCTCGAACTCGGCGAGATCGAAGCCGCGCTCTGCGAAATCGACGGGATCGCACAGGCCGTCGCCATCGTCCATACCCCCGGTGCGCCCGCGGATTCCGGGCCACGGCTGGTGAGCTATGTCGTCGCCCGCCCCGGCGGTGTGATCGACCCGGCGCGGATCCGGCAGGCGGCCGCCGATCGGCTGCCCGGCTACATGGTCCCCGACGTGGTGATGGTGCTCGACGAACTGCCCTTGACCACCACCGGCAAGGTGGATCGGCGGGCGCTGCCGGAACCGATCCTGTCGGCCCGGGAATTCCGGGCCCCGTCCACCCCGGTCGAGGAGATCGTCGCGGCGGTCTTCGCCGAGGTGCTCGGCGTGGACCGGGTCGGCGTGGACGACGACTTCTTCGCACTCGGCGGCGACTCCATCGTCTCCATCCAGGTGGTGGCCAAGGCCCGCGCCCGCGGGGTGATGTTCGGTCCCCGAGACGTTTTCGAACAGCGCACCCCGGCTCGGCTGGCAGCCGGCGCGCAGACCGCCGGTCCGGTCGCCGGTCTGGCCGAGCTGCCCGGTGGCGGCCGCGGCGAGGTGCCGCTGCTGCCGGTCGCGCAGTGGATGGTGGAGTGGGGCAGGGGATTCGACCGATTCGAACAGCACGTGGTGCTGCGCCTGCCCGGCGGCGTCGACCGGCCCGCGCTGAACGCGGCGCTGACCGCGCTGCTGGATCGTCACGACATGCTGCGCTCGCGGCTGCGGTCCGAACGGACCGGCGAATGGTCGCTGCTGGTGGCCGCGCCGGGAGAATCGGACGCGGAGGCGGTGCTGCATCGTCGCGAACTCGAGCCCGGCGCGGACACCCCGGCAGGCCGGGCGGCGATCGCGGAAATCGCTGCGGTGGAACTCGATTCGGCAATGCACCGGCTGCGCCCGGCCGACGGCGTGATGGTCCAAGTCGTCTGGCTCGACCCGCAGGACGGGACGCCGGGCTGGCTGCTGATGGTGGCGCATCACCTGGTGGTCGACGGGGTCTCGTGGCGGGTGCTGGTGCCCGATCTGCTCTCCGCGCTGGAACAGGCGGTGGCCGGTCGGGTTCCGGAGCTGGAGCCGGTCGGGACGTCCATGCGGCGGTGGGCGCACGGGCTGCGCACCGCCGCGACGGACCCGGTGCGGGTGGCGGAGCTGGAACTGTGGCAGCGGATGGCCGCGGGCACCGACCCGGTCTGGGGCGGCCGGGAACTCGATCCCGCCATCGACACCGCGTCCACCCTCGAACAGCTCGACCTGCGGCTGCCCGAGCCGATCACCCGGGGCTTGCTCTCGCGCGTGCCCGCCGTCTTCCACGGCGGCGCCGATGACGCCCTGATCGCGGGACTGGCTGTGGCCGTGCGGATCTGGCGCGAACGGCGCGGTATCGACGATCCCTCGGTGCTGATCCGCCTGGAAGGGCATGGGCGCGAAGAACAGGTGGTCGCGGGCGCGGACCTGTCGCGTACCGTCGGCTGGTTCACCTCCATGTTCCCGGTCCGATTCGATTTGGACGGCATCGACGCCGTCGCAGCCGTGCGCTCGGTCAAGGAAACCCTGCGCTCGATCCCGGACAAGGGCATCGGCTACGGCCTGCTGCGCTACCTCAACGCGGAAACCGGTGCGCTGCTGCCGGATCGGATGCCGGGGCGGATCGGATTCAACTACCTGGGCCGGATCTCGGCCGCCGATATCGGCAGCGGCGGCCTGCACGGCGGTCTCGGCGAGCTCACCGCGCCACCCGATCCGGCGATGCCGGTGACGGTCGCGGTGGACGTGAGCGCGATCGTGATCGAGGACCAGCTGCGGGCGGTGTTCCGATTCCCGCGCACCCTGCTGGACCCGGCGGAGGTCCGGGAGCTGGCCGACCTGTGGTCGCAGGTGCTGACCACGATCACCGAATACGCCGAAACACCCGGTGCGGGTGGGCATTCCCCATCGGACTTCGGACTGGTGACCCTCACCCAACCGGAGATCACCGCGCTCGAACACGCCTACCCCGCGCTGACCGACGTCTGGCCGTTGACCCCCCTTCAGGGCGGATTGCTGTTCCACGCCGAACTGGCGGGCACCGACGCCGATGCCTATGTGGCACAGCTGGTGCTGCACCTGACCGGTGCGCTGGACCCGGCACGGTTACGTGCGGCCGCCGCCACCGTGGTGCGCCGCCACAGCGGTCTGCGCAGCGCCTTCACCACCACCGCCGACGGCGCAACTGTCGCCGTGGTCTGCGATGATGTCGAATTGCCTTGGCAGATAACAGATCTGACCGGGCATCCCGATCCCGAAACCGGTCTCGCCGAACTCGCGGCGGCCGAACAATCCCGCCCCTTCGACCTCGGCGCGGCGCCGCTGCTGCGGTTCACGCTCGTGGTGATGCCCGCCGACCGCTGGGCCTTGATTCTCACCAACCATCACGTCATCCTCGACGGCTGGTCCTATCCGCTGCTGGTCACCGAATTGTTCACCGAATACGCCGGAGCCGAGCCGGGCTGGACGCCCGGATCGTATCGGGATTACCTGGCGTGGTTGGCAAGTCGCGACCGCGCCGCCGCACTGAGCGCGTGGGCCGCAGCCCTCGACGGCGTGGAACCCACCCTGGTCGCCGGTAATACGAATCCCGGATCCACGACGGTGGCCGAACAGGCGATCGCCATCGACCGGGCCGAGACCCGCGAACTGGTGGCCGCCGCCGCCTCCGCCGGCGTCACCGTGAACACCGTCCTGCAATCGGCCTGGGCGATCATGATGGCCCTGCTGACCGGCCGCACCGATGTGGTGTTCGGTGCGACCGTCTCCGGCCGCCCCGGCGAACTGCCCGCCGCCGAGCACACCATCGGCCTGTTCATCAATACCGTGCCCACCCGGGTCCGGCTGCACCCCGGCGAGACCGTGACCGGCCTGTGGACCCGCATCCACGCCGAGCAGGCGGCGCTGCTGGAACACCATCACCTCGGATTGCGGGATATCCACGCGCACACCGGCACCGACGGTCTCTTCGACACCCTGATGGTGCTCGAGTCCTACCCGGTGGACATGCGCGATATCGAACACGCGGTCGGCCACGGCGATCTCGCCATCACCGGCGTCTCGGCCAAGGACGCCACCCACTATCCGCTGTCCTGCACCGCAATGCTCCAGGACGACCTGCGGATTCGGCTGCAATACCGGCCCGAAGTGTTCGACGCCGCCGATATCGGTCTACTCGCCGACCGGCTGCGCCGGGTGCTGCGCACCATCGCCCGCGGCCCCGCCCTGGACCTGCGTGCGGTCGAGGCGCTCTCCGCGCCCGAGCGGTACCGCCTGGTCCACGAATGGGGCCGGATCGGCACCTGCGATCTCGACCTCACCGCGCTCGACGGACTCGACGACGCCGGGGCTCCGGCCGCGGGCATCACCCTGCCGGACGTGCTGGCGGCCGCAGTGGCCGCCGCTCCGGACGGCGACGCGGTCATCGACGGTGCGCGCCGGATGACATACCGCGAGCTGAATGATCGCTCGAATCGGTTGGCCCACATGCTGATCCGCCGTGGCATCGGAACCGAAGACGTGGTGGCGATCGCGGCGCCGCGCTCACTGGAATGGGTACTCGCGGTCTGGGCCGTCGCCAAGACCGGAGCCGCCTTCCTGTCCCTGGACCCCGCCCACCCGGCCGACCGGAATCGCTTCACCTGCGTCGACGCCGGGGTGCGCTGCGTGCTGACCCGGGGCGATCTCGGCTTCGAGGTCAGCGGGATGGCGGCGGTCGATCTCGACCGGCTCGAGCTGCCGCAACCGGCCGGCGCGGTGACGGACGCGGACCGGCGCGCGACGCCGCACCTCGGCAATACCGCCTATCTGGTGTACACCTCCGGTTCGACCGGACGCCCCAAGGGCGTCGAGGTCACCCACGCGGGATTGGCCGCCGTGCTGGCCGACCAGGTGCGGCGGTGCGCGGTCGATGCCGACTCCCGAGTGCTGGCGGTCGCCGCCCGCACCTTCGACGCGGCGATCCTCGAACTCCTGCTGGCCGTATCGGGTGCCGCGCCGCTGGTCGTCGCGCCCACGGAAGTGTATGGCGGGGAACCACTCCGGGAACTGCTGAGCGCGCGGCGGATCACGCACGCCTTCCTGACACCGGCGGTGGCCCTGTCCCTGGACCCGGCCGGACTCGACGACCTGCGAATGCTGGCGACCGGCGGCGATCGCTGCCCGGCGCGACTGGTGTCGCGGTGGGCCGGCACCGATACGGCGGGCCGCCGCCGGGTGCACAACCTGTACGGCCCGGCCGAGGCGACCATCTGGGTCACCGGCACCGAGCTGACGCCGGGCCGGACGCCCGGCATCGGCAATCCCATCGCGGGTGCGGGCGTGCTGGTGCTCGACGCCTGGTTGCGTCCGGTGCCGTTGGGTGCGGTCGGCGAATTGTATGTGGCGGGCGCGGGTCTGGCGCGCGGCTATCTGGGCCGGGCCGGGCTGACGGCGGCCCGGTTCGTCGCGAATCCGTTCGGCGCCTCGGGGCAGCGGCTGTATCGAACCGGTGACCTGGTGCGCTGGGAGGCCGGCGAATCCGGTTCGGGGACAGCGACACTGACCTTCGTCGGGCGCTCGGACTTCCAGGTGAAGGTCCGTGGGCAGCGCCTGGAGCTGGGCGAGGTCGAAGCCGCGCTGACGGCGATCGAGGGCATCGAACAGGCCGTGGCGCTGGTGCACGCTCCGGCGCAGGACGCCGGTGCGCGTCTGGTGGGATACGTTGTCCCGCTGCCGAATACCGTCGTGGATCCGGAACGGATCCGGCAGTCGGTGAGTGAACGACTGCCGGGCTACCTGGTGCCGGACCTGGTGGTGGTGCTCGACGACGTCCCGCTCACCAGCAGCGGCAAGATCGACCGCCGCGCGCTGCCGGAGCCGGTGTTCGCGCCCCGGAAGTTCCGCGCGCCATCCACCCCGGTCGAGGAGATCGTGGCCGGAGCCTTCGCCGAGGTGCTCGGCGTGGACCGGGTCGGCGTCGACGACGACTTCTTCACCCTGGGCGGGGATTCGATCGTCTCCATCCAGGTGGTCGCCCGGGCGCGGGCCCGGGGCGTCGTGTTCGGGCCGCGTGACGTCTTCGAACAGCGGACCCCCGGGCGACTGGCGATATGCGCCCGGCTCGCGGACGGCGCGGCCGCCGCGGGTCTGGCCGAGCTGGCCGGGGGCGGCGTCGGTGAGCTGCCGCTGCTGCCGGTGGCGCGGTGGATGGTGGAGTGGGGCAAGGGTTTCGACCGCTTCGATCAGCATGTGGTGTTGCGATTGCCGGACGGCGTGGACGAGACCGCCCTGACCGGCGCGGTACGGGCGGTGCTCGAGCGGCACGACATGCTGCGGTCGCGTCTGCGTCGCGGCGACTCCGGCGACTGGTCGCTGGTGGTCGCGCCGGCCGCGGAGATCGATGTCGACGCGGTACTGCACGGCTGCGTCGTCGAGGCCGAAGCCGATACCGAGACCGGTCGCCGCGCGGTCGCCGGCATCGCTGCCGCACAACTGCATTCGGCGCTGAACCGGCTCGATCCCGCCGCCGGCACGATGATCCAGTTCGTGTGGCTGGCACCGGCCGGAGGCGAAGCGGGCTGGCTGATCGTCGTGGCACACCACCTGGTGATCGACGGCGTCTCCTGGCGTGTGCTCGCACCGGATCTGCTGTCGGCCTTGACTCGCGACCGGACCGGCGGCACCCCGGCGCTCGAGCCGGTAGGCACCTCGATGCGGCGCTGGGCGCACGGATTGGCGAGCGCCGCCGCCGAACCCGGCCGGGTGGCCGAGCTGGCGCTGTGGCAGCGGATGGCCTCGGGCCCGGATCCGCTGTGGGGCGGCCGGGAGCTGGACCCCGCGATCGATACCGCCGCCACCCTCGAGCAGGTCGGCCTCGAACTGCCCGAGCCGGTGACCAGGTCCCTGCTCACGCGGGTGCCGGAGGTCTTCCACGGCGGCGTCAATGACGGACTGCTGGCGGGACTGGCGGTGGCCGTGGGTATTTGGCGCACCCGCCGGGGCATCCACGAGCCGTCGGTAAAGGTGCGCCTGGAGGGTCACGGCCGTGAAGAGCAGGCGGTCCCCGGGGCCGACCTGTCGCGCACGGTCGGCTGGTTCACCACCATGTTCCCGGTCCGATTCGACCTGACCGGCATCGATGTCGCGGCCGCCCGCACGCCGGGCGACGCGATCGGCGCGGCCGTGCTGTCGGTCAAGGAAACCCTGCGCGCGATCCCCGACAAGGGCATCGGCTACGGGCTGCTGCGCTACCTGAACCGGGAAACCGCCGCACTGCTGCCGGACCGCATGCCCGGCCGGATCGGCTTCAACTACCTGGGCCGGATCGCGGGCGCGGACGGAATCGACGGTGGGCTGGGCGATTTGGCCGTGCCGCCGGACCCGGAGATCCCGGTAACGGTGGCGCTCGACATCAGCGCGATCGTCGTCGAGGACCGGTTGCGCGCCGATATCCGCTTCCCGCGCACCCTGCTCGACCCCGCGGATATCGAAGAACTCGCGGCGCTGTGGAGCGAAGTGCTGACCGCGATCGCCGCACATGCCGAAACACCCGGTGCGGGCGGGTATTCACCCTCGGACTTCCCGCTGGTCGAATTGACCCGATCCGATGTCACCGCGCTCGAACACGCGTATCCCTCGCTGTCCGACGTCTGGCCGGTGACCCCGTTGCAGGCCGGGCTGCTCTTCCACGCCCAGCTGGCCGACCAGGCGGCGGGCGTCGATGTCTATGCGGCGCAGGTGGTGCTGCGCCTCGCCGGTGCACTGGACCTGGATCGGCTGCACGCCGCCGCGACCGGGCTGCTGGAGCGGCATCAGGGCTTGCGGACCGCGTTCACCACCATCGGCAGCGGTGCGAGCGTGGCCGTGGTCTGCGACGACGTCGAATTGCCTTGGCAGGTGGTCGATCTGACCGGCGAATCGGATGCGGAAGCGGCGCTGACACACCTCGCCGCCGCCGAGAAGGCCCGCCGGTTCGAACTCGCCATCGCGCCACTGCTGCGCTGCACCGTGGCCCGCCTGCCCGGCGATCGATGGGCGCTGATCCTGACCGACCATCACGTCATCCTGGACGGCTGGTCCTGGCCGCTGCTGGTCACGGACCTGTTCACCCGATACGCCGGCGGTCACGACGCGGCCCTCCCCGCAGGCTCCTATCGAGACTTCCTGGCGTGGTTGACGACTCGCGACCGCGAAGCGGCGCTGACCGCCTGGGCGGCCGCCCTCGACGGGATCGAACCGGCCTTGATCGGCGACCACGCCGGGGCCCCGACCGAGGCAGCCGCCGACCACTCGATCGTGATCGACGCCGCCGCCACCCGAAACCTGGTGGCCGTCGCGGCGGTCGCGGGCGTAACTCTGAACACCGTGCTGCAATCGGCGTGGGCGCTGCTGATGGCGCAGTCCATCGGCCACACCGATATCGTCTTCGGGGCCACCGTGTCCGGGCGCCCCGCCGAACTGCCCGCCGCCCAGCACACCATCGGGCTGTTCATCAATACGATCCCCACCCGCGTGCGGCTCGACCCCGCCGAATCCGTGGCCGCGCTGTGGACCCGGATTCAAGCCGAGCAAGCCGCGCTGCTCGACCACCATCACCTCGGCCTGCCGGACATTCACACGCTCACCGGCCACGACCGGCTCTTCGACACCGCCATGGTGCTGGAGTCCTATCCCGTGGACGCGCAACGAATCCGGGAGGTGGCCGACCTCGGCAGCCTCGAGCTGACCGGCGTGACCGGCACCGACTCCACGCATTACGCACTGTCCTGCACCGTGATTCAGCAGGACACCTTGCGCATCCGGCTGCAATACCGGCCGGAGCTGCTGGGCACCGCGGCTGTTGTGGCGTTGGGCGAGCGATTGCGAAACCTGCTGGCCGCCATCACCGCCGACCCCGCGGCCCCGGTACGCCGGCTCGAGCTGCTCACCGTGCCCGAGCGTGCGCGACTGCTGCGAGCAGCGGACCGCGACGAGCACGCGCGGCTCCTCGGCGGCGCCGAACCCGGCGGCGTGACCCTGCCCGAGCTGCTGGCAGCCGCCGTGGCCGCCAACCCGGACGGCGACGCGATCCTGGAGCGCGACCGGCGGCTCACCTATCGCGAGCTGGATGAGCGCTCGAATCGCCTGGCCCGCTACCTGATCGGGCACGGCGTCGGACCGGAATCCGTGGTGGCGATCGGCGTCTCCCGATCCCTCGAATGGCTGCTGAGCGTGTGGGCCGTCGCCAAGGCCGGTGCGGCATTCCTGTCCGTGGATCCCGCCCATCCGCTCGACCGGAACCGGTTCGTCTGCGCCGATTCCGTTGTGCGGGTAGGGATCACGTTGAGCCGGCATCGCGCCGCACTCCCCGATGACGGGCCGTCCTGGCTGGAGTTCGACGACCCGACCGTGGCGGCGGCGGTCGGCGCCTGCGCGGGTAGCGCGGTGACCGACGCGGACCGGCGGGCCCCGGTGCGCCCCGGCAATGCCGTCTATATCGTCTACACCTCCGGCTCGACCGGCCGGCCGAAGGGCGTCGAGGTCACCCACGCCGGGCTCGGCGCACTCGCCGCCGCCCACCGCCATCGGTACGGGGTCGAGAGCGGTTCCCGGGTATTGAGTGTCGGCGCACGCACATTCGACGTGGTCGTCCTGGAATTCCTGCTCGCCGTCTCCGCCGGAGCCGTGCTGGTGATGACCCCCGACGACGTCTACAGCGGACGGCCGCTGACCGAGCTGATGCGGGATCACCGGGTCAGCCACGCCTGGCTGACGCCGTCGGTGGCCGCCTCCCTCGACCCGGGCGACCTCGACGACCTGCGCGTCGTATGGGTCGGCGGTGAGCACTTCGCGCCCCAGCTGGTGGCGCGCTGGGCCGGTACCGACACCGCCGGTGTCCGCCGGATGTTCAACTCCTACGGCCCGACCGAGGCCACCATCATCACGACCGTCAGTCGCGAACTGCGGGCGGGCGATCCGATCACCATGGGTGCGGGCATCGCCGGGCTGCGATTGCTGGTACTGGATGCGTGGCTGCGGCCGGTGCCGGTGGGTGTGGTGGGTGAGCTGTACGTGTCGGGCGCGGGTGTGGCGCGCGGATATCGCGGGCGCGCCGGGCTGACGGCGGCCCGCTTCGTGGCCGATCCGTACGGCGCACCGGGACAACGGTTGTATCGCACCGGCGACCTGGTTCGCTGGACGGCCAGCGGGCCGGAAACCGAATCCGGTTCGGGGCAGCTGGAATTGATGTACCTGGGCCGCTCGGACTTCCAGGTGAAGGTGCGCGGACAGCGGCTGGAACTCGGTGAGATCGAGGCCGCGCTGTGCGAGCTGGACGGCATCGAACAATCGGTGGTGGTACACGTCCCCGGCGAAAACGGCGCAGCCGGTGGCCGGTTGGCGGGGTACGTCGTCGCCGGGCCGGGCCGGGTGCTGGACCCCGTGCAGATCCGCAAGGTGATGGGGGAGCGGCTGCCGCGGTACATGGTCCCGGACGCGGTGCTGGTCCTGGACCGGCTGCCGCTGAACACCAACGGCAAGGTGGATCGCAAAGCCCTGCCGGAGCCGGTCATCGCGACCTCGGAGTTCCGTGCGCCCGCCACCGCGGTGGAGCAACGGGTGGCCGCGGTATTCACCGAAGTGCTCGGTGTGGAACGAATCGGCCTCGACGACGACTTCTTCGCGCTGGGCGGGAATTCGCTCTCGGCAACCCGATTGGCGGCCCGGCTGGCGGACGGCGTCGGCGTGCCCGTGGCGGTCCGGGACGTTTTCGAAGCCTCGGTGGTGGGCGTGCTGGCCGACCTGCTGAACTCCCGCATCACCGGTGCGCCGGCGCTGGAACGCCCACGGCTGCGCGCCTGGGAGCGCCCCGAACGTGTACCGCTGTCGTTCGCGCAGCAGCGCATGTGGTTCGTGAACCGCTTCGCCCCGAAATCGATGGCCTACAGCATTCCCCTGGTGCTGCGGCTCTCCGGCGCGGTGGACACCGGCGCCCTGTCGGCCGCGATGTGGGATGTGCTGGCCCGTCACGAAGTACTGCGCACCCGCTACCCGGACGCGGACGGCGTGCCGTACCAGGTGGTGACACCCGTCGCCGACCTGGCCGGCGCCGTGGACCTCGAGCTGACCCCGCGGCCGGTGCGGGCACACGAGATCGAGGCCGAGGTCGCCGCTATCGTCGCCGCGGGTTTCGATGTGGCCGAACGGATTCCACTGCGCGCACGATTGCTG
Source organism: Nocardia inohanensis NBRC 100128 (assembly GCF_001612945.1). Lineage (GTDB taxonomy): Bacteria > Actinomycetota > Actinomycetes > Mycobacteriales > Mycobacteriaceae > Nocardia > Nocardia inohanensis. The sequence goes on along the minus strand of NZ_BDBK01000012.1, from coordinate 384,537 downwards.
TCACCCGCGCCCGATGACTACGTGCTGGTCCTGGTGGTGCACCACATCGGCGCGGACGGGTTCTCCATGACCCCGCTGGCACGCGATCTGGCCACCGCGTACACGGCCCGGTGCGCCGGGCAGGAACCGGACTGGTCGCCGATGCCGGTGCAGTACGCCGACTACACCCTGTGGCAACGCGCGCTGCTGGGCGCCGCCGACGATCCGGAATCACTGCTCGCACAGCAGCTTCGATACTGGCGTGAGCAACTGCGCGAACTGCCCGAACTGCTGGAACTGCCGACCGATCGACCCCGGCCCGCCGTCGCGTCCCATCGCGGGGCCCGGCACGAGTTCACCCTGGAACCCGGACTGGTCGCCGCATTGCAACGGGTGGCGCAGACCTGCGGCGCGACCGTCTTCATGGTGTTCCACGCCGCCCTCGCCGTCGTGCTCGCCCGGCTCTCCGGCAGCGCCGATATCGCCGTCGGAACGCCGGTTTCGGGGCGCGGATCGGCCGAATTGGACGACCTGGTGGGCATGTTCGTCAATACCGTGGTGCTGCGCGCCCGCGTGGACGAGTCGATGACCTGCACCGAACTGCTCGCCGCGATCCGCGAGGTGGACCTGGATGCGTTCGCGCACGCCGAGATCCCCTTCGAACAGGTCGTGGAGGTGCTGGACCCGCCGCGCAGCCAAGCCCACCACCCGCTGTTCCAGGTGATGCTCGGCTTCCACAACCTCGATGCCGCCGCATTCTCGCTGCCCGGCGTCGAGGCGGCGGTATCCGGTGCGGACACCGGCATCGAACGCTTCGACCTGACCTTCACCCTCACCGATGCCCCCGACCACACCGGCGCGATCCCGGTCGGCATGAGCTACGCCACCGACCTTTTCGACGCGGCCACCATGGCGACGCTGGCGCGGCGGCTGCATGCCGTGCTCGGCGCGATCGCCGCCGATCCGGGTCTGCCGGTGCATCGCATCGACAGCCTGTCGGTGCCGGAACGCGAACAGCTGCTGTACATCTGGGGCCGCAACGATCGGTGCGTGAGCGAAACGGTCACGTTGCCCGAGCTGCTCGACGCCACCGTGAACGCGAACCCGGAGGGCGACGCGATCGTGGACGGTGAGCGGAGACTGACCTACCGGGAGCTCGACGAGCGCTCGAATCAACTGGCGCGCAGGCTGATCGAACTGGGAGCCGGTCCGGAATCGGTGGTCGCGGTCGCGGTGCCCCGGTCGCTCGAATGGGTGCTCGCGGTGTGGGCGATCGCCAAGACGGGCGCGGCGTTCCTGTCCGTGGACCCCGCGCATCCGCTGGAGCGCAATCGTTTCGTCTGCACCGATTCGGCTGTGCGGCTGGGTATTACGACACCGGAGTACCGCGCTTCCCTGCCGGAGGACGGCGTGATGTGGGTGGCCCCGGAGTCGCCGGAGGTGGCAGCGTGCCGGGCTACTGCGCTGACCGTTGCCGACCGTCGTGGCATACCGGCGGACAGCACGGCGTACGTGGTGTACACCTCGGGTTCCACCGGTCGACCCAAGGGCGTGGACGTCACGCACGCCGGACTCGCGTCCGTGGTGGCCGACCATCTGCGCCGCTGCGAGATCGGCGCGGATGACCGCGTATTGGGCGTTGCCGCGCGGACTTTCGACGCGGCGATACTGGAGCTTTTGCTCGCGCTCGCAGCGAGCGCGACCTTGGTGATGGCGCCCGCCGACGTGTACGGCGGGCAACCACTGAGCGAGCTCATGCGGGAGCGGCGCATCAGCCATGCCTTCCTGACACCCGCCGTGGCATCGACGCTGAATCCCGAAGAGCTCGAAGACCTTCGAGTGCTGCTGACCGGCGGCGACCGATGCTCCGCACAGCTGGTCGAACGCTGGTCGGGCACGGATTCGGCGGGCCTGCGCCAGATGCACAACCTGTACGGTCCGGCCGAGGCGACCATCTGGGTGACCGGGGCGGAGCTGGTCCCGGGAGCCGTGCCGGCGATCGGCGAACCGATCACCGGGATGTCGGCGGCGGTACTGGACGCCTGGTTGCGGCCGGTGCCGGTGGGCGTGGTGGGCGAGCTGTACGTCTCGGGATCCGGTGTGGCACGCGGCTACCGGGGCCGGGCCGGATTGACCGCGACCCGCTTCATCGCGAACCCGTTCGGCGTCGCCGGGGACCGCCTGTACCGAACCGGTGACCTGGTGCGCTGGGTCGCCGATGAATCCGGTTCGGCGACCCTGGAATTCGTCGGCCGATCCGATTTCCAGGTGAAGCTGCGCGGGCAGCGGCTGGAACTCGGCGAAGTCGAGGCCGCACTGGTCGCGGTGCCGGGGATCGAACAGGCCGCAGCGGCGATCCGCGAGGCGCGAAACGGTGAAAGCCCCAGCACCGCAGGGCGTTTGGTGGGATATGTGGTGGCGACGCCGGGGCTTCAGGTCGATCCGGAGGCCATTCGCTGCGCGGCGGGGCAGCAGCTGCCGGGTTACATGGTGCCGGACGTGGTGATGGTGCTCGACGAAATGCCGATGACCGCCACCGGGAAGATCGACCGGAAGGCCCTGCCGGATCCGGAGCTCCCGGCCCGCGTCTACCGCGAACCGTCCAAACCGCACGAGCGGCTCATCGCCGAGGTCTTCGCCGAAGTACTGGGTGTCACGCGGGTGGGCGCCGACGACGACTTCTTCGCGCTGGGCGGAAACTCGCTCAGCGCAGTGCAAGTCGTCTCGCTGGTGCATGCCCGCGCCGGTGCGCAACTGCGATACGACCAGCTCTTCGCGGACGCGACCCCGGCCTCGCTCGCGCGTTCCTTGGACACCGGCGCCGACCCGATGAACATCTCACTCGGTGTGCTGACCCCCTTGCGCTCCTCCGGCACCCGCTCGCCGCTGTTCTGCGTGCACCCCGGCGGCGGCCTGGCCTGGGTCTACGGGGCGCTGGTCGGCCATCTCGACTCCGACCGCCCCGTCTACGGACTGCAAGACCCGTATATCGTCGCCGACGAATCCCGGCTCGAATCGGTCGACGCCTATGCCGAGCGATATGTGCGCGAGATCCTGGACCGCTACCCCGACGCCACCTACAACCTGCTCGGCTGGTCGTTGGGTGGCCAGATCGCCCACGCCATGGCCGTGCGACTCCAGGACCTGGGCCGGCCGGTCGGGCTGCTGGCCCTGGTCGACGCCACCCCCGAATCGGGTGCGGGCGAGACCGTCGAACCGACGCGAAAAGAGGTGACCGCGGCGATCTCTCGCATTCTCGGCGGCTGGCGCGACATCCTGGAATTGGACGACGTTCCGGAGATCGGCGAGCTCGACGAGTTCTACGACCTGATCGCCGACCGCATCGGCCGTGCCGGAATCCTCGCGCCCCGGCAGGTGCAGCGCGTCCTGGAGAGCTTCTCCAACCCGCTGCCCTATCTTCCCGGCCGCTTCGCCGGTGACGCGGTGCTCTTCACCGCGGGGCGCGAAGCCGGGCGGGACCGCCTCGCCGACACCTGGCGCGGCCACATCACCGGTCGCATCGATCAGATCGCCATCGACGAGTGGCATACCGGAATGCTGAACGCGGACAAGGCCGCCGAGATCGCGCCGCTGCTGGAATCGCGGCTGCGGGCCCGCGGCTGAGCACACTCGTCACGGTTCGGACAGCCTCCGAACCGTGACGAGTGCCGTGCACTCACTTGCGCGGTGCCACACCGGGATCGGCACCGGCGACGATCTCTCGCAGGGCCGCGATATGCCCGAGGAACGCCGCCCGCCCGGCGGTCGTCAAGCGAGCGCGTAGCTTTCGCCGCGTGCCCTCGAGCCGCCGTTCGGTGGCCACGTAGCCCGCGTCCTCCAGCGTCGCGAGCTGTTTGGACAGTGCCGAATCCGACAGTGCGAGACGCTCTTTGAGGAAAGCGAACTCCGCCCAGTCGGCTGCCGCCAAGGTGGCGACCAGGGAAAGCCGGGTGCTGGGGTGGATGAGTTCGTCGAACCGAGCCTCGGTCATGCCCGCGCCCAGCCGCGCAGGGTGCGCAGGATCTCCGGGCCGCCGAAGCCGACCACGGCCGCGACCAGCACCGCCGACCAGATGGCCGGATGCCGGTCCCCGTCGGCATCGAGTGCGAAAGCCACGCCCACGGTGAGCACTACCAGGCCGATCAGCATGCCGATCACCACCAAAGGCATACGGCGACTGGCTGTTTCGGCACTGACCTGAACCTGCCCGGTACGGCGGCGGCCGTCGAGCAGGCGAGATGCGATGGTCGCATGGCCGATGCCGAAGGCCAGCGTCGCGGCGATGACGAGCCACTGCGGGCCCAGATCGCCGAGCGTGCCCAGCACCAGCCACCCCGCCGCCATTCCCCACCAATAGCCGCGCGGCAGGCCGACTTCCGCGGCGACCTGCCGCTGGGCGCGTTCGGCCGCTTCGAGCGCGGCGCGGGCTTGATCCGGAGCGATGTACTCCATGATGACACCTCACTTTCCTACCTGGAAAGTAAGTCTCCACTTTCCAGGTAGGAAAGTCAACGGCCATCGGCCGGGAGCCCGCGCGAGGCGGGGGCGGGTCGTCGCCGGACGACCCGCCCCGCACCCTCACACCCCGCCCGCGCGCGGGATACCGCGATTGCGTTCGGCGGCACTCGCGAGATGTGAACCGGCCCGGCGAACTCCGGCACCGGCACCGGTCCCGGCGGCCGCGGTGCTACCCGCGTGCGCGCCGCGCGCGCCGCCGGCCACCATGGCCGCCAGTCCGCCCGCGACCGCCGCGATCACCAGACCCAGCGGCAGCGCCCACCACTTGCTTGCCGAACTGCTGGAATCGGTTGCCGCCGGGGCGGATTCGGGCGCCGGCGCGGCCACCTGACCGCCCGGGGCGGCACCCGGGACGCTCACATCCAAACCGCTCAGCTGCCCAGCGATCTCCGGTGGCGCGGTGACGAAACCATCGGCCGAACTCCAGCGGATATCGACCGGAGTCCCGTTCTGCCCGGCGAAACGCTGGCTGTAGACGCCGTTCTCCACGGTGGTGTCGGAGAGCGGGGCACCCAGCGCACCGTCGGTGGCGTGCAGATGCGACCAGGCGGTGCGGATCGGCCCCTGGACCAGCCAGGCGCCGTGCTGCGGACTCCATTCGATGGTCGCGCCGTCGGGCGCCGAGAACTCGCTGAAGCGCGCGGTGCCCGCGACCGGTGCGTCGGATTCGTCGTTGACCGGATAGCCCAGACCCGCGCCGGCCCCGCCCAATGCCAGATACTTCTCGAGAATGGCGCCGTACATCACCTTGGCGCCGGTTTCGGGGGAGTAGATCATCTTGCCGCCCTGGAAATCCTGGGCGGCGCCGTTCGGGCCGAAGGCGTACACCGTGCCCACCTTCTCGCCCAGCGGCGAATTCGCGCCGCCCTTCTCGCTGTAGTGCGCGTCGATGGCGGCCGCGGCGTCAGCGGGTTGCGCCATCGCCACCGGGCCCGATACCAGGCCCAGGCAGCCGGCGGCGAACAGGCCGAACGCCGCTCCCGCCGCGAAAACCGAGTTCTTCCAACGTGTCATGAGAAGCTCCTTCTCAGCGTCGTCCACGATGGTGGGAGCGGATCAGCGCAGCTCGCCCGTCTTGGGCCGGGCCGCGAAGCCGGTGATCGCCGACAGCACCGCGCCGACGATGCCGCCACCGGCGACCTGAGCCAGGATCTGGCCGAAGTCCAGCCCGCTGCCCGTCGCGGCCTGGATGATGCCACCGGTGATGCCGCCGCCCACGGCGCCGACACCACCGTTCACCAGCGGGCCCAGCGGATTCTTCGATCCGCCGACGCCGCCGCCGACCGCCCCGCCGAGCAAACCCAGAAGCCATTCCATAGCATGTCCTCCTAGCGGTATCGGATCGAAAAGCTATGCCCGGTCCTCTTTTTCGCTATTCCTGCGGTCGCGCCGCTCGGACCGGACGCCCTCGGCGTCGATGCGTTCCTTGCGCACGGTGTCCGAGATCGACTGTTCGTCGGGGACCTCGTCGACCACCAGGCTCACCCGCTCGACCGGCACCGTCTCCTTGTGCGCGCGCACCCGGTCGGCGTGCAGGACGACCTCCTGGTCCTGCTCCCCGATGGTGGTGTCGGCGCCGGTGGGGTCGGTGATCGGCTCGCGCACCAGCCGGGCCTCCTCGTGCGTGGTCGGCACGGTGAACGTCTGCTCCTCCTCCACGACGTACTTGTGCAGCCGCGCGGTGCCGGAGGCTTCGCGCTCGGTGTCGATGACCAGGCGCTCCTCCGAGCGGGTCAGCTCTTGGTTCTGATCGCCGTAGGTCATCGGCTCGTCGGCGCCGGGCCGGATGCGCGGCCGTCCGGCGGCGTAGGTGGCGCCCATTCCGGTGCCGCGGCGCTGACCGCCGCCGTAGTGTTCCATCAGCCGCTGCTCGGCCCCGGAGTCGATGTGCCCGTCGCGTTCCAGATGGGGTGCGCTGCGGATTTGCTCCTGGGCGTAGGGCACCTGCATGGTCATGTCCTCGGCGCGGTATCCGGCGCCGTCGAGGGGGATCAGCGTCGGGTCGCTGCCCGCGTCGGTCTCCATCGCCATCCAGGTCGGGGTACCGGTCTCGTCGTCGAGGTAGAAGTTGTCCACCCGGCCGATCGGCTCACCGGCACTGTCGTAAACGGTCGCACCGATCAGTGATTCCAGCGTGGGGTTCGCCATGATCTCTCCTAACTGTCGGCAGCATCCCGGCGGACACGGGTGTCCGGCCTGGATGCCGAATTCAGGAACGATCTCGGAAAATGCGATGCGATCAGCGGATACCCACGCCCGAGTCAAGCAAACTGACAGCAATCAAATCGTGGGTCAGTCGGCCGCGCAGACGGCGGTGTCGAAGGCCGTTTGGAGGGCGGCGGTGGCGGCGGGCTCGGCGGGCCGCAGGTTCGCGATGAGGGTGACGGCGCGGCCCGCCGGGGTGACGCCGTTGAAGGTGCGGAAACCGGGGATGGAGCCGCCGTGCCCCCAGACGGATATACCGCAGGGCGCGGTGGTCTGCGTCAAGCCCAGGCCGTAGGAGAAGCCGGGGCGATTGGTCAACGGCCGGGGGTTCTCCCGCATGGCGGCCGATTGGGCCGGCGCGAGCAGGTTTCCCGTGATCAGGGCGGTGAAGAAGCGGTTGGCGTCCGTGCCGGTGGAGACGATCTCGCCGGCGGGGCCCGCCCAGGAGGGATCGAACCGGGTGTAATCGGTGGGCTTGCCGTCCACCGATTCGTAGCCTCGCGGGTGCGGCGCGCGGATATCGGTGTCGCCCGCGGCGGGGAAGTAGGTCTCGCGCAGGCCCAGCGGCTCGGTGATGCGGCGCGTGACCTCCTCGGCGATCGGGTGGCCGGTGATTCGCTCCACCAGCAGGCCGGCGACCAGGAAATTGGTATTGCTGTATTCGGCGCGCTCGCCGGGCTGGAAGTGCGGGGGCATGGCCATGGCGTCGCGGACCAGGTCGGCGGTGGCGAAGTGCTTGGTCAGCAGGGCATCCGAATCGTCTTGCAGCTCGGGCAGTTCGAGATACTCGGGCAGACCGCTGCTGTGCTGCACGAGGTTTCGCACGGTGATGCGATTGCCGTCGATGCCGTTGCCCTGCACCACGCCCGGCAGATACCGCTCGATCGGCGCGTCCAGTTCCACCGCGCCCTCGGCGACCAATTGCATCAGCACCGTCGCGACGAATGCCTTGGTATTACTACCGAACCGCGCGTGCGCGCCCTCGGGAAAGCCGGTGCGGGCGGCGATATCCCCGACCCCGGAACTCGCGGTCCAATCCCGGCCGTCGGCGCTGACGACGAGCTGCACGCCGGGTATCCCCGCCGCCACCGCGGCATCGAGGGTCTGCTGCACGGCCGTTCGGGAACTGGCGGACAGCGGCCCGTACGCTGGGGCAACCGGATCGGAAGTGCAGGCGGCCAGCGTGGTGGCCAGCAGGGCGACCGCCGCCAAGGGCACGATGCGACGCGGCCCGCGCGCGGGAGTTGAATCGGATGCGGTCGCCATAGGTGTCATGAGCTGGACGTTAGCTGCGTCCCGGTGCGGCCGGCATCGCCCCGATGGCCGATTCGCGGTCATCCCTGCGAGGTACGGCAGGTAGGGGAACGACCCCCGGACCGGCCGCGCCGGTGCGGTCGTTTGGCGATCCGGTCTCCGGGTAGGCGATTCGCGACGCCGATTGTTCGCGGCGTCGCGAATCGATGATCAGGAGAACGAGATGCGTTTGGGCCTGCCGGATTCGATCGAGGCGGCGCTGTTCGATCTGGACGGAGTGCTCACCGATACCGCAGCGGTGCACGAACGAGCGTGGCAGCAGGTCTTCGACGAGTTTCTGGAACAGCGGTGCGGGACGGGGTTTCAGCCCTTCACGCCTCGGGACTATCAGGACTTCGTCGACGGCCGCCCCCGGTTCGACGGGGTGCGGGAGTTCCTGAGATCGCGGAATATCACTGTGCCGGAGGGCGAGAGCGACGCGCCGCCCGGCGAGAACACGGTGCACGGGATCGGGAATCGCAAGGATCTGTTGCTGCGGACGCTCATCGACCGCGACGGCGTGCACGTCTACGACGGCACGGTGAAGTACCTGTCGGCGGTGCGCGCGGCCGGGCTGCGGATCGCGGTGGTGTCCTCCTCGGCGAACGCGGAGGCGGTGCTGCGGGCGGCCGATCTCGCCCGCTTCGTCGAGGTTCGCGTGGACGGGAAGAGCTTCGCGGCCGAGGGGTTGCGCGGTAAACCCGCGCCGGACGGATTCCTTTCCGCCGCAGCCGATCTGGCGGTGGCGCCGGGCAGTGCCGCGGTCTTCGAGGATGCCGTGGCCGGCGTCGCGGCCGGGCACGCGGGCGCCTTCGGGTTCGTCGTCGGGGTGGAACGCACGGGGGAGCGGCAGCATGCCGAGGCGCTGCGCCGGGCCGGGGCGGATGTGATCGTCGGTGATCTCGCGGAATTGGACCGGGCCCGATGAGCGATCCCGGTTTCGAGATCTCGCCGTGGGAATTGCGTTGGTGCGGACTGGATCTGGAGGCGCTGCACCGCACCGAATCGATCTTCGCGCTCTCCAACGGGCACCTCGGCCTGCGCGGGACCCTGGAGGAGGGCGAGCCGGTCGGGCTGCCCGGCAGCTATCTGAACGGCTTCTACGAATCCCGGCCGCTGCCGTATGCCGAAGTCGGATACGGCTATCCGGAGCAGGGCCAGACCGTGGTGAACGTGACCGACGGCAAGGTCATCCGCCTGCTGGTGGAGGACGAGCCGATGGACCTGCGCTACGGCGACACCCGCGCGCACAATCGGGTGCTGGACTTCCGCTCCGGCACGCTGCGCCGGGACACGGTGTGGACCTCGCCGACCGGTCGCACCGTGCGGATTCGGTCGGAGCGGCTGGTGTCGTTCACCGAACGCGCCGTCGCCGCCGTGCGCTACGAGGTCGAACCGCTCGACGGCGATATCGAATTGGTGGTCCAATCGGATCTGCTGGCCAATGAGCCCATCTCGGCGTCGCACGGCGATCCCCGGCTCGCCGCCGCGCTGGACCGGCCGCTGATCGCCGACGACAGCGCGGCCCGGGGGCTCGCCGCGGTGCTCGTCCATCACACCCGCAGCTCCGGCTTGCGGATGGCGGCCGGAATGGATCATGAACTCGCGGTGCCCAATTCGGCGCGTTGCGGCGTGCACGCCGAGGACGATCTCGCGCGCGTCACCATCGCCGCCGATGTGCCGCACGATGAAAAGCTCTGTCTCACCAAGTATCTCGCCTACGGGTGGTCGGCTCGGCGCTCGGTGCCCGCCCTGCGCGCCCAGGTGGAGGCCGCGCTCGCCGCGGGAATGGAGTCCGGCTGGGACGCGCTGCTCGCGCGGCAGCGCGCCTACCTGGACGACTTCTGGGCGCAGGCCGATATCGAGCTGGACGGGAATCCGGAGCTCCAGCAGGCGGTCCGGTTCGCGCTGTTCCACGTCTTGCAGGCGGGGGCGCGCGGGGAGGCGCGGGCGATTCCCGCGAAGGGGCTGACCGGACCCGGCTATGACGGACACGCGTTCTGGGACACCGAAACCTATGTGCTGCCGGTGCTCACCTACACCATGCCGCTGGCCGCCGGCGATGCCCTGCGCTGGCGCCACGCCACCCTCGACCAGGCGCGCCGGCGCGCGCGGGAACTCGGTCAGGCCGGCGCCATGTTCCCGTGGCGATCCATCGACGGGGAGGAGGCGTCCGGATACTGGCCGACCGCGACCGCCGCCGTGCACGTCAATGCCGACATCGCCGATGCGACCGCCCGCTACCTGGCCGCCACCGGGGACGAGAAGTTCGAGGTCGATTGCGGGGTGGAACTTCTGGTCGAGACGGCCCGGCTGTGGGAGAGCCTCGGCCACTACGACACCTCGGGACGGTTCCGGATCGACGGCGTCACCGGGCCCGACGAGTACTCGGCCCTGGCGGACAACAACCTGTACACCAACCTGCTCGCCCAGCGGAATCTCGACGAGGCGGCGGCGGCCTGCGAGCGCCAGCCCGAGGTGGCCGACCGGTTGCGCGTGGACGACAGCGAACTCGCCCGCTGGCGTGCCTGCGCGGCGGCGATGTCGTTGCCGTACAACCACGAACTCGGCGTCCACGAACAATCGGAAGGCTTCACCCGTTACGCCCCATGGGATTTCGCCTCCACCCCGGGCGAGAAATACCCGCTGCTGCTGCACTACCCGTACTTCGACCTCTACCGCCAGCAGGTCGTCAAACAGGCCGACCTGGTGCTGGCCATGTACCTGTGCCCCGACGCTTTCACCCTCGAGCAGAAGACCCGCAACTTCGACTACTACGAGGCGCTGACCGTGCGGGACTCCTCACTGTCGGCCAGCATCCAATGCGTCCTCGCCGCCGAGGTCGGCCACCTGTCGCTGGCCTACGACTACTTCGCCGAAGCCGCCTTCACCGATCTGCACGACCTGCACCACAATGTCTCCGCCGGTCTGCACATCGCCGCCCTCGCCGGAACCTGGATCAGCTGCGTAGGCGGTTTCGGCGGCCTGCGCGAGCAGCACGGCCACCCCGCCTTCGCTCCCCGTCTCCCCGCGGCCATCGACCGCCTCGCCTTCCGTATCCGCTGGCGCGACAGCCGCATATCGGTCGAGATCACCGCCTCCTGCACCACCTACCGCCTCTTGACCGGCGACCCCGTCCGCCTGTCACACCACGGCGCCACCCACCGGCTCGGCACAGCACCCCTCACCCTGGCGAACCCGCCCGCCCCAACCCTCTCCACGCCGCGCCAGCCCGCCACCCGAGCCCCCACCCACCTCGGATTCGTCGCCGCCCCGGACCGGTTCGATTGACCGGCCCGCTCATCCGGCGGCGTAATGGCTTGCGCCCCACCAGTCCACGATCACCACATCCTCGTCGCCGACCACCCAGGCGTCATGCTTGGCCGGCAGTGAGGTGACTTGGCCGGGGGTGGCGTCGAATTCGGTGCCGTCGGCCATCAGGATGTGCAGCGTGCCCGCTATGTGGTACTGGAAGTGCGGAGCCTCGCACCATTCGGTGCCGGCGGCGGGTTTCACGTCCCGGGACCATCGCCAGCCGGGATGCAGGATCAGGCGCCCGATATCGCTGTCGCCTACCTTCAGGATCTCGGCGCGCCCGTGCTCGAAGGCTCGAACGTCGTCGGGTGTCGCGAAATCCCGGTGCTCCGTGCCCATTTCGATCACCGGTCCCAGGCTTGGACGCCGGTTTCGCGGACGATGCGGCCGTCGGCGAGATCGAGGGTGGCGGCGCACAACACCCTCGTACCGTCGGGGTAGCGGCAGGATTCGAAGAAGTTGACGGTATTGCCGTCGGTCACCGCGTGCTGGATCTCGTGCGTCATCTCGCGATCGCACACGTCGGTGAGGTAGGCCCCGATCTGTTCGAGACCGCGCAGCACCCGCGGATGGCTCGGCGGATTGTCCTGATCGATCAGTTGGATCTCCGCGTCCTCGGCATACAGGGCGCGCAATGCCGCGGCATCACGCTCCTCGATCCCGCGGCGGAACTCGCGGAGATCGAATCCGGACTGGGTGGTGCTCATCTGAGATGCCCTCCTCGCTGGTTTCCGATGCTGTGGCGAAGTGTGCGCGGGCTGCGTCAAACGCGCGTCAAGGCGGCGGGCGGCCCCGGTCGCCCCGGGGTTGCCAGACGAGTGCGAGCGGACGAGACTCGAGGTCTTCGCGGAGAGGTGCGCGCGATGCTGCGGATACTGGTACTCGGCCCGCTGCGGGCCGAGCTGAACGGCGAATCGGTGCGGCTGCCGGATCACCGGCAGCGCGTCTGCGCCCTGCTGGCCTGGCTGGCGGTGCATCCGGGTCCGCATCAGCGCTCGCGGCTGGCCGCCGAATTCTGGCCCGATGTTCCCGAGGCCAATGCCCGGGCCAGCCTGCGCAGTGCGGTGTGGGCGCTGCGCGGTGCGCTGGGGGCCGCGGCGGATTGTCTGGAGGCGGGGCGCGACACCGTGCAATTGGGCGGGGAGGTACGTGTCGATCTGGTCGAATTCAATCGGCTGGCCGCCGCCGGGGATGCGATGGCCGCCGTGCGATTGTGCCGGGGGGAGGTGCTCTCGGGCTGGTACGAGGATTGGTTGCCGCAGGTTCGCGCCGATCACGCCCGGCGGTTGGGCAAGGTGCTGTCCCTGGCTGCCGCGCATGCCGAAACCAGTGGTGATCTCGAGGCCGCGGTGGGGTGGGCGCGGCAGCGCGCCGAACTCGACCGCACCGACGAAATCGCCTGGCGTGAGCTGATCCGGCTGCTCGCCGCGCACGGTGACGCGGACGGCGCGCTGGCCGCGTACGCCACGCTGCGCCAGATGCTGGATGCCGAACTCGGTCTGGCCCCGGCGGCGGAGACCATCGCGCTGATGCGCCGGATCCGGCCGGCCGAACCGGCCGGGGCAGGGCCGGATCCGACGTCGCCGCTCCACTCCAGCGGGCCGGTCGAGAAACCGCCGCGGTCACGAAACTGCCCGTCCCCCAACGGAATCGGGTCCGATCTCGTCATCATGATCAGCGGTGCGGGTGGTGTCGGCGAGTCGGCGCTGACCGAGGAAATGCTGGATCTCGCGGCACGGCGGGGCGCCCGCATCGTCTGCGGCGCGGGCAGCGGGGCGGGCGGCGCGCCCTTCGGGGTATGGACGCGGCTGCTGACCGATCTGCTCACCGGGGCGGATCCACTGCCGCCGGAGGTCACTTGGACCACCGATCTCGCTCGCCTGGTCCCGGCGCTCGCGCCGCGCGTCGCCCGCCTCGACCCCGAAAGCGATCGAATTCGCCTGTTCGAGGCTGTCGTTCGGTTACTTACCGCGCTGTCCGCCCGCCGCCCGCTGGTCCTGGTGCTGGAGGATCTGCACCTCGCCGACCCGGCCAGTCTCGAACTGCTCGGCTACGTGTGCCGCCGGACCCGGCGGGTTCAGTCGTCGCTGCCGTGGCGAGAGCCGATGAACCGCAACAGCTCCGGGTCGGCGGAGGTGAACCGGTCCATCTCCTCGCCGCCCGTGCACGAGTAGAGCCCCACGGTCACCCGTCCGGAACGCCGGTCCAGGACCCGCCAGATCGCTCCGGAGGATTCCCAGCGTCGCAGGATCGCGGCCGGATCGGTGGGTTCGTCGCTGCTCATGGCGGACCGGAGGTCAGCTCGCGGCCGAGGTGACGCCGGTGAGCTGCTCCGACAATGTCCAGAGTGCTTGGGCCAGTGCGGCATCCAGGGCTTGGCCGTTGCGCGGTTGCTCGACCTTCGAGCGGTGGAAGTACTTGCCGTCGATGTCGTCGGTGGTGGTCGCCAGGTGCACCAGCGGTTCGGCGCCGCGCTCGGCGCTGAGGAAGACCAACCGGCCGAGCGGGGAACGGATCAGCGTGCCGAGCCCGAGGGGAGCGTTGTCGTAGACGTGGGTGGCGACCGCGCCGGGGTGGAAGGCGGCGGTGCGCAGGCCCGATTCCCGGGTGCGCCGGGCCAGTTCGCGAGTGAAGAGGATATTGGCGAGCTTGGAGCGGCCGTAGGCGGCGAGCTGGTTGTAGGACCCGGACACGGCATTGACGGTGTCGAGGTCCAGCCGCGCCATGCGGTAGGTGGTGCTGGAGGTGTTGACGACCCGGGCGTCCGAGGCGAGCAGGCGTTCCAGCAGCAGGTTGGTGAGCAGGAACGGCGACAGGTGATTGGCCTGGAAGGTCAGCTCGTTCCCGTCTTCGGTGATGGTGCGCTGCGCCCAGGCTCCGCCGGCGTTGTTGGCCAGCACATCGATGCGCGGATACCGTTCCAGCAGTTGCGCGGCCAGCGCCCGCACCTGGTCGAAACGCGCGAAGTCCGCGGTGAACGCCTGGCCGCCGACCTGCTTCGCCACCGCGGCGGTGCGTTCGGGGGAGCGCCCCACCACCGCGACGCTCGCGCCGCGCGCCGCCAGCTGGGCCGCGGCCGCCGCGCCGATGCCCGAGCTCGCGCCCGTCACCACGACCGTCTTACCGGCGAGATCCTGTGCCGCCATGCGCCGTCTCCTTCCGAACGACGGGTCGCGATGCCACCCGTATCACGGGTGATCATTCCCATTCGGACGGGCGGTCGTCCAGCCCGGCTATCGGCGCTCGATCACGAAAGCGGTGGAATTGTCGCTGCCGCCCGCCTGTAAAGCGGTGTCCACCAGGTCGTTCGCGGTCGAAGCGAGGGAATCGCCCTGGGCCAGCCGCAGTTTCAGCTCCGCGATGTCCAGGGGCTTGTGCACGCCGTCGCTGCACAGCAGCAGTCGGCCGCGGCTGAGCCCGGTGAGCGCCTGCCCGATCGCGTCCGGCGCGACCGTGCGCACCGAGGTGGTGACCAGATGGCTCATCCGCGCGGTGGGCGCCAGCCCGCGGCTGCTCAGATATTCGGCGACGGTGTGATCGGTGGTGATCTGGTGCAGGATGCGACCGTTCCAGCGGTACGCGCGACAGTCGCCGACCCACGCCACGTCGATCGGGCCGTCGGGCTGCGCGGCGTCGGGCAGCACCGCGACCACCACCACCGCGTCCGCCTCCGGCTGCGGGAATTCGCGCAGCAGATCCCGTTGGGCCGCCAGGATTCCCGCCCGCGCCCCGTGCGTGGCCGCCTCCCGCGCCGCCACCGCGGCAATGCCCCGGGCCGCCCGCGCGGCCAGCAGTTGATCGCCGATACCGTCCGCGACGGCGAAGGCGATGCGCCCGCTGCCGGGTTCGGCATGCGATCCCACGGCATCGGCATTGAGTGATCGCCCGCCCCGCCTGGTCGCGGAGGCGGCCGTGATGGCGGCGCGGGATGCGGTCGGTGGGATGGCGCTGGCCCCAGCTGTGTCCACGGCGCGGCTCCTAGGACGATGTTGTGCCCGTGCTGCCCCTCAGCACTGCCCACAGTCAACCGTGTCAGACCGTGCGGTATTGCCAGAATCAGCCATGAATATCCTGTGAACAGGTCACGATTCGGGCGCGGGAAGTGGGATCCTCAGTCGCATTTGCCCGTTCCGGCGTCCTGTACGCCGGCGACCGCGGCCTGCTTCTGCTCCTCGGTGAAGACCTGCCAGTCGGCGGTGGTGCGGAATTCGGTGACGGCGTCACCGGCCGCCCGATCCACCCCGACCTGACCGGAATCCTTGCGGATCGTCTCGAATCGCGGCAGGTATTTCTCGCACGTCTCGTGCCGCAGCACCGCGGGCGCGATGGCCGAGGGCACCGACACCTCACGCGAATTCTCCGGCGGCACAATGTTCTTCGAGGTGGTGAAGGAGGCGTCGGCGGGGCTGGTCGAGGTGGCCTCGACGGTCGCCCCGTTCTTGCCGCCGGTGTAGTCGCAGGCCGGTAGCAGCAGCGCGACGGCACACGTTCCGGCGGCGATCACAGTGCGGTACATGGGTGTTCCTTCGGCTCCGGCGGGCTTCGGTGATACCGGTGCCATACCCCGCCGCGCTGTGAATATCCCTTGCCGCCCCGTCGGCTCCGTGAGCGACACCCCAATCGGCGTGTCGCTGTCTTTGGGCGTGGCGCGACTACCCTGGCGACATGTCGGCAAACCAGGGCGAAGCGCAGATCGTTGCACTCTGCAATCAGAAAGGCGGCGTCGGGAAGACGACTTCGACCATCAATCTCGGTGCCGCACTGGCGGAATGCGGTAAACGCGTGCTGCTGGTGGACCTGGATCCGCAGGGGGCCTTATCGGCCGGTCTCGGGGTAGCGGTCAACGAACTGACTTTGACGATCTACGACCTGTTGGGGCGCAACACGCCCGGCATCGACGAAGTTCTGATGAAAACCTCCGTCGAGGGGATGGACCTACTACCGAGCAATATCGATCTCTCCGCGGCCGAGATCCAATTGGTCAACGAGGTCGGCCGCGAACAGTCGCTGCGCCGCGTGCTGGAACCGGTCCGGGACCGCTACGACTACATCCTCATCGATTGCCAGCCCTCGCTGAGCCTGCTCACCGTCAACGCGCTGGCCTGCGCGGACGGGGTGATCATTCCGATGGAGTGCGAATTCTTCTCGCTGCGCGGGCTGGCGCTGCTCACCGACACCATGGACAAGGTGCGCGATCGACTCAATCCGCGGCTGCGCCTCTACGGCATCTTCGTCACCATGTTCGACCGCCGCCTGCTGCACTCGCGCCAGGTGCGCGCCCGGGTCTCGGAGGTCTTCGGCGACAGCGTCTACGAGACCGCCATCTCACGCACCGTCCGGTTCCCCGACGCCACCGTCGCCGGCGAGCCCATCACCAGTTGGGCTCCCCGTTCCGTCGGGGCCGACCAGTACCGGGCTCTGGCTCGCGAATTCCTCGCCAAGGCCGGCGAACCAGTCGTGTAGCCAGGCGGTGGCGGTTTCGCCGCCGACGTCGTAGCTGGGGTAGGTGGTGTGCACCTGCGAGGCGTAGAACTGCTGGAACATGGCTATCCGCTGCTGATTCGCGGCATTGGAGAACTGGTTCTGAAGCATGCTCAGCACGCCGCCGCCGCTGCGCAGATCGTCGATGAGGGCCCCGGCTTCGAGTTCGTAGCGCCAGAGTTCGGTGAGGGCCGGATCGGAGAGCTGGGCGATGAATCCGGCGAAGCGGGTCACGAAATCCTCGGCGGCGGTGGCGCAGTAGAGGTCGCCGACGGCGCAGATGGTGCGGGCGCGAGCGGCGAGCAGGCCGAAGCCGCCGGGGCGCGCGCCGCCCGCGCCGGCTCCCGGGGTCGCCGGGCCGACCTGAATGTCGGTGGGGGAGCGGCGCGGATCGGACATCAGGCCGACGGCGGCGATGCGGTCGGGCGGGACCACGCCCACGCCGGTGCCGATCTCGGCGGCGAGATCGCCCGCGGCGTCCGCGCCCTGGCTGTAACCGAGTAGCGCGATCTTGGTCTCGTCGCAGGTCTCGGCGATGGAGGCGATCATGGCGCGCGCGTTGCCGATGGCCTGGGCCTTGGAGCGGCCGTAGACCCCGGTCTCCCAGGGGAAGGCGGTGGCGGGATAGTTCACGTAATTGGTGCGGATGGAGTCCGGCAGGCCGCGGGTGACGAAGGAGAGCATGCCCGGGCTGGGATGGGTGTGGCCGTCGAGGCTGGTCTCCCAGGTGCCGGGGATGGCGACGACGAAGAGTGCGGGGCAGTCGTTTTCGGCGCGCGCGGGGGTGGCGGCGAAAACGGTCGCGGTGCCCAGGACCATGGCCAGGGCGCTCAGGGTGGCAAGCAGTCGCCGTCGTCGCATGAGAACCTCGATAGTGAACCGGTTGTGTTTCGAAATAGTATGAGCCGGCTCACGTCGATGTCGAATTATGGCCCGGGGCACGCGGATCCGAGAACCGAACGCCCGGCCGGTTCACAGCGAACGCCCAGCCCGCTCGGAGGTTGCCCCGAGTTCGGCCGCCCACCATGGTGTTATGGGCAACGACACTCCCGAGACGCGCCGCAGCGCGGGTTACCCGCCGCGCCCGCCCCGTCCCATCCGGCCGTGAGGATCGAATCCGCTGTGGCGCGCCGGATCTCGGCGATGCCGTTGCGTATCGGCCTGGTCGTCGCCATGGTCGCGCTGGCCGCCGTGGTACTGCTCGCGTGCGGCGTGGCGGTGACCTCCGCGCTGTCCCGGTCGCTGACCGAGCGCACCGACGAACAGCTCTACGACGCGGCGCGCACCTGGGCCCAGCCCCGGCAGATGAAACAGCTGACCGCCGACGACGGCCGCACCTTCTGGGTCCCGGCCGACGCACCGACACCGCCGGATCTGGTTAAGTCGGTCACCGACCAGCCGCGCCGCTTCTACGAACTCCGCAAAGGGCCGGGCGGGGTGCAGTATTCGGAGACCTCCGGGGCCAAGAGCGGATCCCTGCCGGATGTGGCGGGACACGCCC
Organism: Nocardia inohanensis NBRC 100128; assembly: GCF_001612945.1. Classification (GTDB taxonomy): domain Bacteria; phylum Actinomycetota; class Actinomycetes; order Mycobacteriales; family Mycobacteriaceae; genus Nocardia; species Nocardia inohanensis. The sequence continues at coordinate 366,245 of NZ_BDBK01000012.1, read as the reverse complement.
GGAGTGTGCCGACGACCGTCGATTCGGTGGGCGGCGGTACCAAGTGGCGGGTATTGACCACCACCAACGAGTACGGCGCGACCACCATCGGCCTGCCGCTCGCGGAGAACCAGCAGACGGTGTCGCGGCTCATCTACTTCGAACTCGGTACGGGGGCAACGGCGCTGCTGATCCTCGCGGTCGGCGGCTATCTGGTGGTGCGCCGCACGCTGCGTCCGCTGCGCGAGGTGGAGGACACCGCGGCCGCCATCGCCGGCGGTGATCTGCACCGCCGGGTGCCGGTGCGCCACGTCGACACCGAGGTCGACCATCTGGCCCGCTCGCTCAACGAGATGCTGGCGCGTATCCAGCACGGCATGGCCGCCACCGAAGCCTCCGAGGAGGCCGCCCGCCGCTCGGAACAGACCATGCGCCAGTTCGTCGCCGACGCCAGCCACGAACTGCGCACCCCGCTGACCACCATCCGCGGTTTCGCCGAGCTCTACCGCCAGGGCGCCAGCACCGACGCCACCGCCGTGCTCGCCCGGATCGAAGGCGAAGCCGCGCGAATGGGGCTGCTGGTCGAGGACCTGCTCATGCTCGCCCGCCTCGACGCACAACGCCCGCTCGATCGAAAACCGGTGGACCTGTTGATGATCGCCGGTGACGCCGTGCACAATGCCCGCGCCGCGGCCGCGCATCGCGACGACGGCGCGCCCACCCCGGGCCGCTCCATCGAACTCGAGATCGGTCCCGGCGCGGGCACGCTCCAGGTTTCCGGCGATGAGGCCCGGCTCCGGCAGATCCTGTCCAACCTGCTCGGCAACGCGCTCACCCATACGCCCGCCGAAGCTCCGATCACCGTGCGGCTCAGCCCTTTTCCCGATCACGTCCAGGTGGAGGTCGCCGATGGCGGACCCGGCCTGCCTCCCGAGGCGGATCGGGTATTCGAACGCTTCTACCGCGGCGACGCCTCCCGGACCCGGGCCAGCGGCGGCACCGGTCTCGGCCTGTCCATCGTCGCCGCCCTGGTCGCCGCCCACCACGGCACCGTGAGCGCCCGCAGCGAACCCGGCCGGGGCGCGACCTTCACCGTGATCCTGCCCCGCTGAGCCCGCGGTGACCTGCCGACAGCCCCGTTCGAATCCTGAGGAACGCCAGGCAACTTCACGGTACGAGTCACCGAATATGGCCAGTTCAATCTCCATGAATGGGTTCACTACGACGAGAATCGTGGGTAACATATCCGATGCTCACCCTGGAGAGAGGATCCACATGGCATCGGCGGCAGCGCAGCCCATCGATTCGTTCGGGCCCGGCGAGCGCCCGCCGCTGACCCTCGAGCAGACCCGGATTCACATCCCCGGTGTGCACCGTGTCGGCGTCAAGCGCCCGCCCAGACTCGAGGACGCCCTGGATTTCTGGCAGTTCTCCGGCGCGGCCGCGAATGTGGCCATGCAGATGGCCCGCCCGGGCGTCGGTCACGGCGTGGCCGACAGCAAGGTGGAATCCGGCGCGCTCATGGTGCATCCGTGGAAGCGGTTGCGCACCACGGCCTCCTACCTCGCCGTCGCTGTTCTCGGCACGCCGGAGGAGAAGGCGGCCTTCCGGGAGGCCGTGAACGTCGCCCATCGTCAGGTGCGTTCGGAGCCGGGTGCGGCGGTGCGGTACAACGCCTTCGACCGCGATCTGCAAATGTGGGTCGCGGCGTGCCTGTACATCGGGTTCGAGGACTCCTACCAGCTGCTCAACGGCCGGATGAATGCCGAACAGGCCGAGGCGTTCTACTCGACCTCCTCGACCCTCGGCACCACCTTGCAGGTGCCCGCGGAGATGTGGCCGGCCACCCGAGCCGACTTCGACGCCTACTGGACCGAGGCGTGCCGGCAGGTGGCCGCCGACGAGAAGATCCGCGCTTTCATCGACGACCTGCTGCACCTGCGGATGATCCACTGGTACCTGCGCGTCGTCTTCGGCGGCCTGCTGCGTTTCCTGACCGTCGGCTACCTGCCGCCGTACTTCCGGGAACAGCTGGGCGTGCGATGGTCCGCCCTCGATCAGCGCCGGTTCGAGAACCTCTTCCTGTTCGTCGGTTTCGTGAACCGTTTCATCCCGCGCTTCATCCGGAATATGGGCACCCGGTCGATGATGGGGGACGTGCGCCGGCGTCTGCGCAAGCAGCGGGCGCTGATCTGAGCTTCAAGTAACCATATGGTTGGCACTATTCGTCATGAGTGGTGCCGGGAAGTATCGGGTCCGCGTGGTTACAGTGATCGGCGGTCCCGGGTAACCGGGACGCCGTCCTGGCGTGGGCAAGACCAAGATGTCTCGACCGAATCGGTTCCGGGAGAAGGGGTTACAGTGGACGAGTTGGTCATGACCTCGAATGTGGAACGACTTTTGAGCGAGATCTTCGCTCGGTACGGCACGGTGGACGCGTTCTGCGCGCACCTGAAGGGCGTCCTCGACCACCCCACCCTCGAATTGCCGGTGCCGAGCGTCTGGCCCGGGGAGTTGCCGGCGGACGATGCCCGGCAGAGCGGGCGGCATCGGCTCCGCTGAGTCGTCAGGAGATCTGTAATTCCGCGCCCGCGACCGTCACGGTCCGGGCCGCTAGCGGCTGCTCGGCGGGTCCGAGCACGACCGACCCGTCCGCGACGGCGAATGCGCTACCGTGGCAGGGACACAGGATCTTGCCCTTGGTGATATCCCGGACCAGGCAGCCGCGATGCGTGCACTTGGCCGAGAAGGCATGGAACTCACCGGGATTCGGCTGCGTCACCACGGTCGCCCGGTCCGCGAAGATCTTGCCGCCGCCGACCGGGATATCGGCCGCCGCGATCGTGAACGGCCCATTGTCGGTCTTGTCGGCGGCCTGCCCGGGACCGCAGCCCGCGACCGCCGCGACGGTGAGGGTGGCGGTGCCGCCCAGGACGGCGCGACGGGTGGGTTCGGAGGCGGGTACGGACAATGGACACGGTTCTTTCGGGCGGTGGCGAGCGAGCCCGCCGGATATCGGATGACGACCTCGGCGACCCTACCCCGGCCGGGTGCGGCCGCTCGGCTCGTACCCCCGCGAACTATTGCATAGATAGCAATTCGTGCATATGGTGGTCGTCGGACTGACGAAGGAGATGAGGATGGGCGCGGGACACACGCACGAGCACGGCCACAGCCACGGCGCCGGCGGGCACGCGCACGGCGCGTCCGCCGACAGCGACAAGCGCTGGCTCTCCGGCGCCCTCGCCCTGATCGTGGTCTTCATGCTCGGCGAGGTGGTCGTCGGCATCATGGCCGGCTCGCTCGCGCTGCTCTCCGACGCCGCGCACATGCTCACCGACGCGGCCTCGATCGTGCTGGCGCTGTGGGCCATCCGGCTCGCCGCCCGCCCCGCCGCCGGCCGCATGACCTACGGCTGGAAGCGCGCGGAGATCCTCTCCGCGCAAGCCAACGGCCTCACCCTGCTGCTGCTCGCGGCCTGGCTGACCTACGAGGCGATCCGCCGGCTCATCGACCCGCCGGAAGTCACCGGTGGCCTGGTGTTGGTGACGGCGCTGGTCGGCATCGTGGTGAATGTGGCCGCCAGCTGGATGATCAGCCGCGCCAATCGCACCAGCCTCAATGTCGAGGGCGCGTTCCAGCACATCCTCAACGATCTGTTCGCCTTCATCGCCACCGCCATCGCGGGCGTGATCATCCTGCTCACCGGTTTCGCCCGCGCGGACGGCATCGCCACCCTGGTGGTGGTCGTGCTGATGGTCAAGGCCGGTATCGAACTGGTCCGCGCCTCCAGCCGCATCTTCCTCGAAGCCGCGCCCGCGAACCTGGACCCCACCGAGATCGGCGCCGCCATGGCCGCCGTCGACTCCGTGGTCGAGGTGCACGACCTGCACATCTGGGAGATCACCTCGGGCTCACCGGCCTTGTCCGCGCACGTGCTGGTCGACCCGGGCAGCGACTGCCATCAGGCCCGCACGACGCTGGCGAAACTGCTCGACGACGACTTCCACATCGAGCACGTCACGCTCCAGGTCGATCACGCCACGCCGAGTGTGCTCCAGGTCGGCGACCCCGCCCACGATCCGCACTGCGAGGACGCGCACGGCCCGGCGCATCGCAGCCCGGCCAGCCCTCGGCACTGACCAAGATCGCTGACCTAGGCTGCTGGGGTGGCCGATAGCGACGTGACCTCCGCTGCGCTCGGACCCGAACCATGGGGTTCGCGCTGGCTCGGGAACGCCGACGAAGGCGCGTTGCGGCGTCGCGTCCGGGTGCAGGTGCTGCTCACCATCCCGGTGATAGTGGCGAACATGATCGGCGTCGCGGTGGCGAGCGTGCTGATCGCCTTCGTGCTGCCCGGCCCGAGCGTGCTCACCGGGGACCTGGTGCTGCTGAACTTCGTGGCCGCACCGGTCTACGGCGTGGTGGCCAGTCTGGCCGGGCTGGCGTGGGGCACGGTGTGGGCGTTGCGGACCCTGCGCTGGTCCACCGATCCGGATCGCGTTCCGACACCCGCCGAACAGACCGCGGCGGCCGCCGTGCCGTGGCGGCTGATGCTCATGCAGGCCGCGCTGTGGGTGGGCGGGCTCATCGTGCTCACCCCGCTTTACGCCCGCCACGATTGGGAGTTCGTGCCGAAGATCGTGCTGGGCATGGGTTTCAGCGCCATCGTGGTGTGCGCGTACAGCTACCTGATCGCGGAGTTCGCGCTGCGCCCGGTGACCGCGCGGGTACTGGAGGCGGGCACGGCTCGGCGTCGCCGCGGCATCGGGGTGTTCGGTCGTTCGGTGCTGGTGTGGCTGGTCGGTTCCGGTACGCCGATCACCCTGCTGATGGCCGTCGCGGTGCTCGCCCTGACCGATCCGAAGATCACCACCGCGCGGCTGGCGGTCTGCGTGCTGGCCCTGGGCGGTGCGATTCTGGTCTTCGGTCTGCTGCTCCAGGCCCAGACCATGGCCGCCACGGTCGCTCCGATCCGCGGGGTGCGCAATGCGCTGCGCCGGGTGGAGAACGGCGATCTCGCGGTGGCGGTCACCGTCTACGACGGCACCGAGTTGGGTGAATTGCAAAGCGGTTTCAACCACACCGTCGCGGGATTGCGTGAGCGCGAACGCGTCCGGGACCTGTTCGGCCGCCACGTCGGCCAGGATGTCGCGGCCGCCGCGATGGCCGGGCCGTCCGAACTAACCGGTATGGAATGCGATGCGGCGGCGCTGTTCATCGACATCATCGGCTCCACCGCCATGACCGCCACTCGCCCGGCCGCCGAAATCGTGGCCCTGCTCAACGAATTCTTCGGCATCGTGGTCGACGAGGTCGAGCGGCAAGGCGGGCTGCTCAACAAATTCGAGGGCGATGCCGCGCTCGCGGTCTTCGGCGCGCCCGCGCCGCTGCCGGACGCCGCCGGTGCGGCGCTGGCCGCCGCCCGCCATATCCGCCACCGTTTGTCCACCGCCGCAATCGAAATCGACGCCGGGATCGGCGTCGCCGCGGGCCGGGTGGTGGCGGGCAATGTCGGCGCGTATCAACGCTACGAGTTCACCGTCATCGGCGATGCGGTGAACGAGGCCGCGCGCCTGTGCGAGCTGGCCAAAGCCGAGCCGGAGCGGGTATTGACCTCGGCCGCCACCGTGGCCGCCGCCGGTCCGGGCGAGGGAATCCATTGGGCGGCGGGCGAATCGGTGATCTTGCGCGGTCGTATTCGGCCCACCCGGCTGGTGCGGCCGCTGACCGCCGCCGTCCAGGGCGCTGAACACGAATGAGCCGGAGCGCCGTGACGGCGCTCCGGCTTCACAATCCATTCGGGATCAGTGCTTGAAGGCGTCCTTCACCTTCTCGCCGGCGTCCTTGACGTCCGACTTGGCCTGATCGGTCCGGCCACGCTGCTCCTGATCGGCATCGCCGGTGAGGTGGCCGAGCTGCTCTTTGGCCTTGCCCTTGACTTCTTCGGCCTTGTTCTTGGCCTTGTCGGTGGCACTCATGTCATTCCTCCTACTCGGTGGACCGTCGGACGGCCCGTGCTCGACCTACCCCGCACACCCCGCTCGAAACAGCCTGAGAAACGCCGCAATTGGGGCATAGCCGCGGGGATATCGGGTAGGCGGCCGATAGAGACGGAACAAGGAGTTGGATATTTATGACAACCGCACTTCAACCTCGTGGCGGGGGCGGTGGCGTCGGCAGGCCGAACGCCAGCAGCCTGGCCGAGGTGCTCGACACGATCCTGGACAAGGGTCTCGTGATCGACGCGTATGTGCGTGTATCGCTGGTCGGCATCGAGATCCTGACCATCGACGCACGCGTGGTCGTGGCCAGCGTCGACACCTACCTGCGATTCGCCGAGGCGGTCAACCGCCTCGATATCGCCGCCCAGGACCAGAAACCCGGCCTGCCGGACGTGGTCAAGGACGTGGCGTCGGGTGGAAAGGCCTCCACCGCCAAGGAAGCCGTGGAATCGGTGACCCAGCAGTTGTCGGGGGCGTTGCAGGAGAACAAGGGTGACGCCAAGGAAATGCTCGAGGCCGCCGGCCAGCAGATTCTCGGTGCGCTCACCTCGGGCAAAGACGACGACAAAGAAAAGGAACAGGCCAAGCCCAGGTCCACCACCCGCCGGAAGACCCAGTCATGAGCACCACCGAAAACCCCAGCAACCCAGTCGATCCCAACACCGCGCTGCTGATCTACGGGATCGTGCCCGCGGACGCCGAACCCGAAGTGGACGGCATCGGGCGCGAGCCCACCCCGGTGCACACGGTCAAACACGGGCAGATCGCGGCGCTGGTCAGTGAGGTGCCCGCCGATCAACCGCTGGACCGGGCCGAAGACCTCCAGGCGTTCTCCCGCGTGGTGGACAGCCTGGTCGGTGAAATGCCGGTCATCCCGGTGCGTTTCGGTGCGGCACTGGCCGGGCCGGACGAGGTGGAGCGGGAACTGCTCGAACCCAATGCCGATCGATTCCGGCAGGCGCTCGACGAATTGTCCGGCCTCGCCGAATATCTGGTGAAGGGCCAGTACGTCGAGGACGTGGTGCTGCGCGAGATCCTCACCGAGAACCGCCAGGCCGCCGAATTGCGCGAGACCATCCGCACCGCGCCGCCGGAGCTGAGCCGGGACGCGCGCATCTCGCTGGGCGAAACCATCAATGCCGCACTGGAATACAAGCGCCAGGTCGACGGCCAGGTGATGATCGAGGCCCTGCAAGCGTTCACCGAGCACCTCGCCATCCGCCCGCCCACCCACGAGGAGGAGGTCGCCGATATCGCGGTGCTGGTGCCCGTGGCCAAACAGGACGAGCTGATGCGGATGATCAACGATCTGGCCGAGCAGTGGCGCGGCCGCGTGGACATGCGGGTCGTGGGTCCGCTGGCCGCTTGGGATTTCGTGGCCGCCGAGGGGCCGGACGCCTCGTGATCGGCACCCTGCTCGGTCTGCCGCTGCTGCCCGTGCGCGGGGTGGTGGCGCTGGCCCGGATGCTGTCCGAGGAGGTCGACAAGGAGATGTACGGCATGTCCGCCATCCGGCGGCAGCTCGACGAATTGCAGCGGGCGCGGGCCGCCGGGCGAATCGACCAGGAGGAGTACCAGCGGGCCGAGCAGGAGGTGCTGAGCCGGCTGCTCAATCGGAAGGGTAGCGACAGTGGCTACTGAATCAGGTTCCCGCGCACGGGGTTCGGCGCGAGCGGCGGACGGCGAACGGCTGTCCGCCGCCGCGGCCGCCGGGGCCGGGGTCCGGCAGATCGCCGAGCTCACCGGCAAGCAGACCCTGGGCGCCACCGGCGTGCAGCCCACCGAACAGGGCTGGCACGTCGAGGTGGAGGTGCTCGAGGACACCCACATTCCGTCCTCGGAGGACATTCTCGCGCTGTACGAAGTGGAGCTCGACCGGACGGGGGACCTGTTGTCCTATCGCCGGATTCGGCGCGGTAAGCGCTGTGTGATCGGAGACGATCGGCGATGACCCTCTCTCCCGGCGGCCGCTATCCGGTGAACCAGGCGCGCGGCGGCTCCGAACCCGCGAACCTCGGCGACATTCTCGAGCGCGTCCTCGACAAAGGCTTGGTCATCGCCGGGGACATTCGGGTGAACCTGCTGGACATCGAATTGCTGACGATCAAGCTGCGGCTGGTGGTGGCCTCGCTGGAGACCGCGCGCGAAGTCGGCATCGACTGGTGGGAGCGCGATCCGTGGCTGCGCGGGGATCGGGCGGTGGGGCAGCGGCCCGAGAACGAGGCCATCGACGAATTGCGTTCCGAGAACGAGCTTTTGCGGCAGCGGCTGGCGGAACTGGAGGGCCGCGATGGCGAATGAGACCGCGGTGTGGGTGTACGCGGTGCAGCGCGGGGGCGAATCCGGGCGTACGCCGGCGGGGGTCGGCGGGGAGGCGACCCGGCGTGTCACGGCGGCGGGATTGACCGCCGTGGTCGGCACCGTGCCGCTGGACCGGTTCGGCGCGGATGCCTTGCAGCGCAATCTGAACGACTTCGAATGGCTGGCCGCCACCGCCGATGCGCACAATGCGGTCATCGAGGCGGTGGCCGACGGGCGGGCCGTCATTCCGGTGCGGCTGGCGGTGCTGTGCGCCGATGACGAGGGGGTGCGCAAGCTGCTGGCCGAGCGGCGGGCCGACCTGGACCGGGCGCTGTCGTTGGTAGAGGGGCGCATCGAATTGGGCGTCAAGGTCTTTCAAGCGCAGTCCGCCGCCGAAAGTCGCATGCCGCGGGCCACTTCGGGCGCGGAGTACCTGAAACTGCGCCGCGATGCCCTGTACCGCGATCGCATCGAACGCGAGGCCGCCGACGTGGCCGCCGCCGAACTGTACCGGGGGTTGTGCCCGTACTCGGTGGCCGCGCGCCGCCGTCCGGTCACCGATCGCGCGCTCACCGGCCGCGACACCCCGATGCTGCTCAATGCCGCCTATCTGGTCGATCACGGTCGCGTCGGCGAATTCCGTACGGCGGCAAATCGTTTGGCGGAGCATCCGCTGCTGTTGGTGGAGCAGACGGGGCCCTGGCTGCCGTATTCGTTCGTGGGCAGTGCGGGCGATATCCGATGAGCGAGCCCATCGCGCACTCGTATCCGGCGGTGGCCGAGACCTACCGCGACCGGAATCTGGCGCTCATCGACCTGATCGATCGGGTGCTGGCGGGCGGCGTGGTGATCTCCGGCGACATCACCATTTCCATCGCCGACGTGGAGCTGGTGCACATTTCGCTGCGCACCCTGATCTCCTCCGTCGCCAGCCTCATGGAGGGTTGAGCATGCCCGATCCGAGCCGGTCCGAGCCGGGGGAAACCAGCCCGAGCGAGCGCATCGAACTCGATCCCGCCACCGTGGAGCGCGGTCTGGCGACGCTGGTGCTCACCATCGTCGAGCTGATCCGCCAGCTGATGGAACGGCAGGCGCTGCGGCGGATCGATGCGGGCGACCTGTCCGATCAGCAGATCGAACAGGTCGGTGCCACGCTCATGCGCCTGGCCGACGCCATGGACGAGCTGTGCGTCCATTTCGGGCTCAGCCCAGCGGATTTGAATATCGATCTGGGGCCGTTGGGTCCCCTGCTGCCCCGTTAGAAGACGATTTCGCCTTCGCTCGCACCAGCGCCGCCACCACCGCCAGCACGATGCCGACGAGCAGCGCCGACACCCACGCCGGGATGGCCAGCGCCAGTAGCAGGATCAGCGCGGTGACCACGGCGCCGCCGCTGTAGAGCCCGATCAGCGCGGCCGTGGCGTTCATCTTGGCCCGGGTGCCGAAAACCGGCATACGCCCGATGGTTTCGCGTAGCGCGCGGTCGATCTGCTCACGCACCACCGCCCGCAACTGGTCGATGCCGAGCCCGGTCAGATTGGAAACCGGGGACCCCTTGGGTCCGAGATTCCCTGGCATTTCCACCATTTTCCTATACCTCCTGTTTCGGGCTCTACCCGTTCGCCGCAGGTGCACACCGGTTCGCGCGCGTTTGCGGGTCCGAGTGCGCGGGTATCGCGGCAGTGCGCGACCGGAAGGCGACGAGGACACCTATGACGAGTGGGAGACAGCATGAGCCGGCAGGTAGGCGATCATGTCGTGGCGCGGCTACGGGAGTGGGGCGTCGAGCAGGTCTTCGGCTATCCCGGAGACGGCATCAACGGTCTCATCGCCGCCTTCGGTCGCGCCGGCGACACTCCCGCGTTCGTGCAGACCAGACATGAGGAGATGGCGGCGTTCGCGGCGACCGGGTACGCCAAATTCAGCGGTTCGGTCGGGGTGTGCACGGCCACTTCGGGGCCGGGGGCGATCCATCTGCTGAACGGTCTCTACGACGCGAAGCTCGATCATGTCCCGGTGGTGGCGATCGTCGGGCAGACCGCGCGCAGTGCCGTGGGCGGCAGCTATCAGCAGGAGGTGAACCTGCGGGTGCTGCTCGAGGATGTGGCCTCGGAGTACCTGGTGGAGGTCAATGTCCCGAACCAGCTGCCCAATGCCCTCGATCGGGCGTTCCGGACCGCGTGGACGCGGCGCGCGCCGACCGCGGTGATCATTCCCGCGGATCTACAGGAGGAGCGGTACCAGGGTCCCGAGCACGCCTTCCGGCAAGTGCCGTCCAGTCCGCCGAGTGAGCTGGTCGCGCCCACCGTGGTGGCGCCCGAGAGCGAGATCCGCCGGGCCGCCGAGATCTTGAACGCGGGCTCGCGGGTGGCCATCCTGATCGGGCAGGGGGCGCGCGCCGCCGCGGACGAGGTGATCGCGGTCGCCGAACTGACCGGTGCGGGCGTGGCGAAAGCGCTGCTGGGCAAGGATGTGCTCGCCGATGATCTGGCGTTCGTGACCGGTCCGATCGGATTGCTCGGCAGCAGGCCCAGTTACGAGCTGATGACCCAGTGCGACACCCTGCTCATCGTCGGATCGAACTTCCCGTACTCGCAGTTCCTGCCCGAGTTCGGGCAGGCGCGGGCGATTCAGATCGATATCGACGGCACCATGATCGGAATGCGTTATCCCACCGAGGTGAACCTCATCGGCGATGCGAAAGACACACTGGCGCGGCTGATTCCGCTGCTGACGCCGTCGCCGGACCGGGGCTGGCGCACCGAGATCGAGGAGAGCGTGGCGCGCTGGTGGCAGACGCTGGAGCGGCAGTCCATGCTCGACGCCAAACCGACCAATCCCATGCGGGTGGTGTGGGAGCTGTCGCAGCGGATGCCGGACAACGCCATCGTCACCGCGGATTCGGGCTCCTCGACCAACTGGTACGCGCGCTGCCTGCGTTTCCGGGGCCAGATGCGCGGCTCGCTGTCGGGGACGCTGGCGAGTATGGGGTGCGGGGTGCCGTACGCCATCGGCGCGAAGTTCGCGCATCCGGATCGGCCGGCCATCGCGCTGGTCGGGGACGGGGCCATGCAGATGAACGGGATGGCCGAGCTGCTCACCGTCGCCCGGTATCAGCACCGCTGGACCGATCCGCGCCTGATCGTCTGCGTCTTCCACAACAACGACCTCAACCAGGTCACCTGGGAATTGCGCGCCATGGGCGGTGCGCCGAAATTCGAGGAATCACAGACGCTTCCGGATATCGACTACGCCGAATTCGCCCGCAGCGCCGGTCTGGGCGCGTTCCGCATCGACGACCCCGATCAGATCGGCCCGGCCTGGGACGCCGCACTCGCCGCGGATCATCCGGTGCTGCTCGATATCCACACCGATCCCGAGGTGCCCCCGATCCCGCCGCACGCCACCTGGGAGCAGCTGAAAGCCGTCACCGAGGCGGTGCTGCACGGGGATTCGGGCGGCTGGCACATGGTGACGCAGGGCCTGAAGACCAAGGCTCAGGAGATGTTTCCGGCACGCGGCGAGTGAACCCGCGCCGATCTGCCGAGTCGGTGATGATCGGTTCGCGATGCTCCGAAGGTGTCTCGCTCACGTCGTTGTGGGCAGGCGCCCTGCGCGACGGGTGATCACGTCGTCGGGATCACCCGTGCCGGTTCGAAGCTCGCGCATGGGCGGGGATCAGGCCGCTGCCCTCTTGACCAGTTCGGCGATGCGGGTCTCGTCGGCGGCGGTCAGCTGGAGGAGGGCGAAGGCGGAGGGCCACATGGTGCCCTCGTCGAGGGCGGCGATGTCGTTGAAGCCGAGAGTGGCGTAGCGGGCCTTGAACTTTTCGGCCGACTGGAAGAAGCAGACGACCTTGCCGTCGCGGGCGTAGGAGGGCATGCCGTACCAGAGTTTGGGAGTCAGGGCGGGGGCGTTGGCCTTCACGATGGCGTGGATGCGTTCGGCCATGGCGCGGTCGGAGGGCTGCATTTCGGCGATCTTGGCGAGCACGTCGGCTTCGCCGTCCGCTCTGGAAGCCTTGGCGCCGCGGCGGGCCGCGGTCTTGAGCTCCTTGGCATGCTCCTTCATGGCGGCGCGCTCATCGGCGGAGAAGCCGACGGTGGTCTTGGTCTCGGTGGTCATTTCGGGTGCCTCCATTGGGTTTTCGAGGGGGTGATCGGGAAGTCAGCTGTCTTGGAGCAGGCCCAGCACATTGCCGTCCGGGTCGGTGACGGTGGCGACGCGGCGGCCCGCACCGACATCGCGGATGGGTTCCCTCAGCGTCGCGCCGGCGGCGATCACCTCGGCGAGGGTGGCCTCGAGATCGGGGACCTGCCAGTAGGTGACGGGGGCGGTCATGCCCTGCGGGCCGCCGCCGGGCACCAGGCCGATGTGCTGGCCGTCGAGGTCGAAACCGGCGTAGTAGGTGCCGTCCACCTGGGGTGGGAAACCGAAGAGGGCGGTGTACATCTGCTTGGCGGTGGCCAGGTCGGATACGGGATGCAGCACCGTCTTGATGCCCTTGGCGGTCACGGCCACTCCTTGGTTCGAGCTGTTCGGATGTCTTGCTTGCTATGGGAATTACGGTATGGCCGGGGGCGGGTGCCGGACATCCGTGCTCACCACGGAACGCACCACGGATTCGGTACGTATCGGGCACTCGCTCGGGTGCGTGAGAATGGGGGCGTGTCGAAGCAGAAAGCCGCCGCCGGTATCTCGGAGCGGGAGGCGGAAGTCCTCACCCTGGTGGGGCAACATCGCAGTAATGCCGAGATCGCCGCGCAGCTGTACATCTCGGTGCGGACGGTCGAAACGCATGTGTCCTCGCTGCTGCGCAAGGTCGGCGTACCGGATCGGCGGGCGCTGGCCGAACGCGCGGGCGAACTCGCCGGGGACGAACCGGCCGGCGCGGCGACGGCGGTGCTGCCGTCACCGCTGACCTCGTTCGTCGGCCGCGGCGAGGAGCGGGCCGCATTGCGCGAATTGGTCGGAAAACACCGGCATGTCACCGCATTGGGCCCCGGCGGTGTCGGCAAGACCCGCCTGGCCTTGGCCGTGGCCGCCGATCTGGCCGGTGATTTCGCCGATGGCGTCTGGTTCGTGGATCTGGTCCCGGTGACCGACCCGGATATGTCGGGCGCCGCCGTGGCGCGCGCGCTCGGACTCGGTGAACAGCCGGGCCGCGGCCTCGACGATGCGGTGCTGACCGCCCTCGCCGACCGCCATGTGCTGCTGGTTCTCGACAACTGCGAGCATGTCCGCGACGGCGCGGCCCCGTTCATCGAACGCCTGCTCGCCCGCTGCCCGCGCGTGACGGTGCTGGCCACCAGCCGCGCGCGCCTGATGGTGCCCTTCGAGCAGGTCTACACCGTGCCGCCGCTCTCCCTCGACGACGATGCCGCCGATGCCATCGCCCTGTTCCGGGACCGCGCCGCCGCCCTCGGCTGGCCGGTGGATCCCCGGCAGCTGGATCAGGTGAGCGAGGTCTGCCGGCGGCTGGACGGTTTGGCGCTGGCCATCGAACTCGCCGCCGCCCGCTTGCCCACCCTCGGCCTGGACGGTCTCACCGCGAGCCTCGCCGACCCGCTGCGCCTGCTCGTCGGCGGCCGCCGCGCCGACGAACGACACCGGTCCGTGCGCGCTATGCTCGACTGGAGTCAAGCACTCCTGGAACCCGCCGATCGCACTCTGCTGCAACGTATCTCGGTCTTCGTCGCGCCGTTCACCACCGCCGATGCCGCCGCGACCGCCGGCCACCCGCCGCTGGATCCCGGAGCGGTGGCCTACGGGCTGGCGGGGCTGGTCGAGCAGAGCTTGCTGACCGCCACGCCGTCCGCGCGCGGCACCCGCTACCGTGCTCCCGAGGCGGTCCGCCAGTACGCGCGCGAGCAACTCGAAGCCACCGGTGATCTCACCGAAGCTCTTGTCCGGCACCTGGATTGGTGTTCCGCGACCGCCGCCGCATTGGAGCGGGAACTGCCGGCGGAGGAGGGGGCGCGCATCGAATTCCGTCCGTCCCCCGCGCCCGGCGCAGCGAATGCGAAGTCCGTTCCGACAGCCGCCGGTGCGCCTCGCGGTGCGTTCGTCCCGGCTGCCACGGGTGGGCCGCGCAGCGGGTTCGCCCCCGCCGCCGCTGGTGGGGCGCGCGGTGGGTTCGTCGCGGCTGCCGCTGGTGGGGCGCGTGGCGAGTTCGCCCCCGCGGCCGATGCCGGTGCAGCGTGCACCGAATTCTCCGCGCTCGCCGCCGGTGAGTGGCGCGCCGGATTCGATGCGGCCGCCGACGATATCCGCGCGGCCCTGGCCTGGGCCGCGGTCCGCCCCGAGTGCCGGGCGCAAGCCTACGAGCTGGCGATATCGCTGGCGCGCTTGACCTTCGGGCGCAACCTGGTCAGTGAATCCCAGTTCCGCTATGAACAGGCCGCCGAGCTCGCGGGCGATCCGTCCGCCGCGGCCGCCGCCCTGCGCCGCGCCGCCGAGGTGGCGGGCTGCCGTATGCGCGGCGAGGACATGTACCGCCTGTACCGTGCCGCCGCCGACACCGCCCGCGCGGCGGGCGATACCGCGCGGGCCGCCCGCGATCTCGCCACCGCCGCCATCACCATCTATCGCATGTCCGACGCCTTCTCCACCCCACCGCCCTTCGCCGAAGCCGCGGTGCTGCTGGACGAGGCCCGCGCGCTGGCCGGCGCCGACCCGGCCGCGCTGGCCGCCGTCGCCCTGGCCGAATGCGGAGTGCTCTCCAATACCGCCGATTCCACCGCTTCGGAGCCGGAAACCGCTGCGCACCAAGCGATCTCCCGCGCTCGGCACGCGGTGGAGCTGGCCGACCGCACCGGGGACCCGCTGGCCCGCAGCGCCGCCCTGGACGCGCTGGCCGCCGCCCAGATCTGGACCGGCGACGCCTTCGCCACCGACGAAACCACCTGCCGCCGAGTCGAACTCCTGACCGCGGCCGACCCCACCCCGGCCATCGCCCTCGAGCAGGTGAGCGCGCTGGCCGAGGCCGCCGAAGCGGCGATCGGCACCGGCGATCTGGCCAATGCCCGCCGCTGGGCCACCCGCTTGCGCGATTTCCCGCTGCTCGCCGAGCGCGGCGACTTCGCCACCTCCCGTCTCCTCGTCGCCGACGCGCTCGCGGGCAATGCCGCCGAAGTCCGTACCGCCAGTGCGCGTTTCCTCGATGCCTGGACCCTCACCGGCCGCCCGCACGCCCCCAATCTGGCCGCCGCGGCCGCCGCGGTCGCCCTCACCCACGGTCTCGACGGCGACGAGGAGGCCCGTACCACCTGGCTCGCCATCGCCGACGCGCTCGACGTGACCCCCGAACACCGGGCCGCCTATCACGCCGTCTTCAACGCCCTGGTCCTGCTCCATCACGGACACCCGGACCGAGCCCTGGCCGAACTGGCCGCCGACCCGGCCGAACTGGATGAACGCACGGTCTGGGTCTGGCGTCACTGGTACCTGGCGCTTCGCGCCGAAGCGGCCGTCCTGACCGCCCACCCGAACGCCCTCGAATACCTCGATACCGCCCGAATCGCGGTGTCCGGCAACCCCATCGCCACCGCGCTGGTCGAGCGCGCCACCGCCCTGTTCGAACACGATCACCATCGGCTGCTCGCCACCGCCGCCGTCTTCGAAGCCGCGCACTGCCCCTACCAGCAGGCCCGCACCCGCACCCTCGCCTAAGGCACTCGGATTCAGGCAGATGCCCGATGCCCGGAGCCGTGCCCGGCGCATACCGTGCACCCAGTTGCGGAGGCACGAGATCGGAGTGGGTAATGGCGCGCAAGGCGATCGTGGTCGGCGGCGGCATCGGCGGGCTGGCGGCGGCGCGGGCATTGAGCCGGAGCGGCTGGGATGTCGAGGTGCTGGAGAAGGCCAAGGCCTTCGGTGAGGTGGGGGCCGGGCTTTCGCTGTGGTCCAACGGGATTCGGGCGCTGGACGCCCTCGGTCTGGGTGATGCGGTCCGGGCGCGGGCCATGGTGGATACCCAGGCCGGTATTCGCGATGTCTCGGGCCGTTGGCTCTCGCGCACCGACACCGCGGAGCTGGCCCGGCGATTCGGCCCGGTGGTGATCGTGCACCGCGCCGAACTGCTGGAGATCATGCGTGCCGCGGTGGCGGCCGGCGCGCTGCACCTGGATACCGAGGTGAAGGAGGTCCGGGTGGTGGGGGAGCAGGTGGAAGTGGTGCACTCGCACGGGGTTTCGCGGGCGGACCTGGTGGTGGGCGCGGATGGGATTCGCAGCACGGTGCGGCGGGCGATCTGGGGTGAGGTGCGGCCGGAATACGCCGGATACACGACCTGGCGGGTGGTGGTGCGGCCGGAGCGGCCGCTGCAAGCGGGCGGGGAGACCTGGGGCCGCGGTGAGCGAGTCGGTTTGGGGCCCTTGCCCGATGGCCGGGTGTACCTGTTCGGCGTGGCCGGCGTGCCGGCGGGGGAGCGCAGTGCCGACGGTGAGCTGGCCGAGCTGAAGCGCCGATTCGGTAGGTGGCACCAGCCGATTCCGGAGCTGCTCGAGGCCGCCGAGGAGGACGCGATTCTGCGGCACGACATCTTCGAGCTCCCGCCCCTGGACACCTTCGTCTCGACCCGGGTCGCCCTGCTCGGCGATTCTGCGCACGCCATGACCCCGAATATGGGACAGGGCGCGAACCAAGCTCTGGAGGATGCCGTTACGTTGGCGGCGCTGCTCGACCGGCACGCGGGCATCGGCGCGGCGCTGGCGGCCTACGACAAGGACCGGCGGCCGCGCACCCAGGCGATCGCGACCCGCTCGCATCGAATCGGCGCGGTGGCGCACTGGAGCTTCCCGCCGCTGGCCGCCCTGCGTGACCTCGTGGTGCGGCTGACTCCACCGGCGAAACTCCTCGACGGCCTGGCCCCGGTGCTGGAGTGGGAGCCGCCGCAGCACTGAACAGGCATATCGCTACCGTTGCGAAGCATACCCCCAGGGGGTATAGTTCTCGGTGCTGCCGACCGACGGCACCGAGAAGGGATATGCGATGAGCGCCATCACCGTTGCCGTCACCGGAACGACCTGTAGCTGTTGCGCGGACCTCACCCACCCCGCCATCAGCTCGGCGCGCGAAGTGGAAACTTCGTCCGAGCCCTAGCCACAGGACTTCCGATGTTCTCCTTGCTGTTCCGCAACCGCGATTACCTCCGCCTCTTCACCGCCCAGGTCTCCGCACTCTTCGGTACCGGATTGACGACCGTCGCCCTCGGCCTGCTCGCCTACGAGCTCGCCGGCGGTAACGCGGCCGCGGTGCTCGGCACCGCCCTCACCATCAAGATGCTCGTCTACGTGACCGTCGCACCGGTCGTCGGCGCTTACGCCGACCGCTTCCCACGCCGCCTGTTCCTGGTCTCCCTCAACCTGATTCGCGCGGCCGTGGTCCTGGCCCTGCCCTTCATCGACCAGATCTGGCAGATCTACGTCCTGATCGCCGTACTCCAAACCGCCTCGGCCGCTTTCACTCCCACGTATCAGGCGGTGATCCCCGACATCCTGCCCGCCGAGCAGGACTACACCCGAGCCCTCTCCGCCGCCCAACTGGCCGCCACCATGGAGACCCTGCTCAGCCCGATGCTGGCCGCCGCCGCCCTGACCGTGATCAGCTTCCACTGGCTCTTCGTCGGCACCGCAACGGGTTTCGTGCTCTCCGCGCTCCTGGTAACCGGCACCCGCATCCCGAACGCCACCGCCGCCCCGCAGACGGACTTCCTCGACCGCATCTCGGCGGGAATGCGCAGCTTCGCCACCACCCCTCGCCTGCGCGGTCTCCTGGGCTTGAACCTGGTGGTCGCCGCCGCCGGTTCGGTGATCATGGTCAACACCGTCAACTATGTCCGCGACACCCTCGGCGGCACCCAGTCCGGCGTTGCAATGCTGCTGGCCGCCAACGGTTTCGGCACGATGGTCATCGCCCTTTCGCTACCGGGCGTGCTCGACCGCGTCGGCGCCCGGCCGATCATGCTGACCGGCGCGGCCACGCTGCTCGCCGGTCTCGCCTCGGGCCTGGCCCTGTCACTGGCCACCACCGGCGACTGGCGTTGGATGGCGGCGATCGCGATCTGGGCAACGATCGGCGCCGGTACCGCCGCCATCCTCACCCCCACCGGCCAGGTCCTGCGCAGCTCCGCCCGCCCCGCCGAACGGCCCGCTCTGTTCGCCGCCCAATTCTCGCTGTCTCACCTGGCCTGGCTGCTCACCTATCCGATCGCCGGCCGGCTGACCACCGCCGCGGGCTTCACCGCCACCTGGGCGACCCTGACCGTGATCGCAGGTGTGGGCATCGCGGCGGCGCTGCGGTTGTGGCCCGCGCGGGAGCCCGCTCCCACTCCGGCGGCGACGGAATTCGCCCTCGTCGCGTGAGGATTCGGTAGACGTCCCACCTGTCCGCGAACACGAAAAAGCCTCTCCGGCAAGGCCGGAGAGGCTCGTATTCTCGCAGTTCGGAGCAACGTCCGGTACGGATCACGGGGTGGGGCAGAGGAAACCGCCGCCGGGGGGACTGGCCGGAAGGATCTTTTCCGGTGCGGGGACCGGCCTTTCGGGCAGGGAACCGGCGGGTGTGGAGCCGTGTGGAGCGTTGCTCGCAGTCGGACCCCCGGGTGTTCCGACATCACCGGAGGCACCGGCGGGGGTGGGGTTGGAGGTGAATACGGCGGCACAAACAAACGCACCGACGAGCAGGCCGATGAGCTTTTTTTGCGTCATGCCTCGCGACGTTAGGGCGAAATCGGGGCGTTAAGGCGGAGGCGCGGCCCGCTCGAGACCGAATCGCGACCTATCGGTTTGCTTGCTGCGATGTGACGGCCTCGCGCCGGTTATGCGGATCGGGAGGGGAAGTGGCGGTGGTCAC
This sequence comes from Nocardia inohanensis NBRC 100128, assembly GCF_001612945.1. Lineage (GTDB taxonomy): Bacteria > Actinomycetota > Actinomycetes > Mycobacteriales > Mycobacteriaceae > Nocardia > Nocardia inohanensis. The sequence continues at coordinate 347,106 of NZ_BDBK01000012.1, read as the reverse complement.
GGGCTTTTGTGCGGATTTGCAGATTGTGGTTGCGGAACTGGTCATTGCGTGGGCTGGGAATGTGCACGAATACTCCTTGGCATCGAAGTTTGTGGGCCCCGTCACACGATGAGGGTGTGGCGGGCCCGAGCGTGAAGGAGTGCGCGATGAGCGTCCGGGTATCGGAACCGGAGCCGGGGTCGGCGCTGGCCGGGTTACGGCGAGTGGTGGCCGCATCGATGGCGGGGACCGTCGTCGAGTGGTACGAGTTCTTTCTCTATGGCACGGCGGCGACGCTGGTGTTCAACAAGGTGTTCTTCGCCAAGGGGACCAGCGATCTGGATGCCATCCTGGCCGCGTTCATCACCTATGCGGTCGGGTTCGCGGCGCGGCCCCTCGGTGGCGTGGTGTTCGGCCACTTCGGCGACAAGTACGGCCGCAAGAAGCTCTTGCAGCTGAGCCTGATCCTGGTCGGCGCGTCCACCTTCCTGATGGGCTGCCTGCCGACCTTCGGACAGGTCGGGTATCTGGCTCCGGCGCTGCTGGTCGCACTGCGCTTCATTCAGGGCTTCGCGGTCGGCGGTGAGTGGGGCGGCGCGGTACTGCTGGTCGCCGAGCACAGTCCGAGCAAGAGCCGCGCGTTCTGGGCCTCGTGGCCGCAGGCGGCGGTGCCGGTCGGAAATATGCTCGCCACCGTCGTGCTGCTGGTGCTGACCTCGACGCTGTCGGACGCGGCCTTCCTGTCGTGGGGCTGGCGCGTCGCGTTCTGGCTGTCGGCGGTGGTGGTACTGGTCGGCTACTACGTGCGCCGGCAGATCACCGACGCCCCCATTTTCCTTGCCGCACAACAGGTCGCGGAGCAGGAGAAGGCGGCTTCGTTCAGTGCGCTGGAGGTGCTGCGGCGGTACCCGCGCGGCGTGCTCACCGCCATGGGCCTGCGCTTCGGCGAGAACATCAGCTACTACCTGATCGTCACCTTCTCCATCACCTATCTGAAAGTCCACGTGGGCGCCAACACCAAGGTGATCCTGTGGTGGCTGCTGGCCGCGCACACCGTGCACTTCCTGGTGATCCCACTGGTGGGACGGCTCAGCGACCGGTTCGGCCGGCGGCCGATCTACCTGATCGGCGCGCTCGCGGCGGGCACCTGGGGCTTCTTCGCCTTCCCCATGATGGACTCCAAGCACAATGCGGTGATCCTGTCCGCCATCATCATCGGCCTGGTCTTCCACGCCTTCATGTACGCCGCCCAGCCGGCCATCATGGCCGAGATGTTCCCGACCCGCATGCGCTATTCCGGTGTGTCCCTGGGCTATCAGGTGACCTCCATCGTGGCCGGATCGCTCGCGCCGATCATCGCGGTGCGGCTGCTCAGCACCTACCACTCCTCGGTCCCGATCGCCTGGTACCTGGCGGGTGCGTGCGCCATCACCGTGGTGGCGGCGCTGTTCGCCCGGGAGACCAAGGGCGCGGATCTGGCCGAGGTGGATCGCGCGGACGCGGAAATGCTGGTGGCGGAGGCGAATTCGAAGGTGAAGGTGGCATGAGCGGCACGACCGGACCCCGGCGCGGGGAACTGTGCGGCCGGACGGCGCTGGTGACCGGCGGCGCGAGCGGGATCGGCGCGGCGTGCGCGCGGGAGCTGGCCGCGCGCGGCGCCCGGGTCACCGTGGCCGATATCGACGGCCTCGGGGCCAAGCAGCTCGCCGCCGAAATCGACGGCAGCGCTTGGGAAGTGGATCTGCTGGCGGTGAGCGCGCTGGAGGAGCTGGCGCTGGACGCCGACATCCTGGTCAACAATGCCGGGGTGCAGACCGTCAGCCCGATCACCGAATTCCCGCCGCAGCGCTTCCGCGACATGCTGGCGCTGATGGTGGAGGCCCCGTTCCTGCTCACCCGCGCCGTCCTGCCGCACATGTACGCGCAGGGGTTCGGCCGGATCGTGAATATCTCCTCGGTGCACGGGATCCGGGCCTCGGCCTTCAAATCCGCGTACGTGACCGCCAAGCACGCTCTCGAGGGGCTCTCGAAGGTCACCGCGCTCGAGGGCGGCCCGCACGGGGTGACGAGCAATTGCGTCAATCCCGGCTATGTGCGAACCCAGCTGGTGGACAAGCAGATCGCCGAACAGGCCAAGGCGCACGGCATTCCGGAGCGAGAGGTGGTGGAGCGGATCATGCTGACCGAGAACGCCGTCAAACATCTGGTCGAACCCGAAGAGGTGGCCTCGCTGGTGGCGTGGCTGGCCTCGGACAACGCGCGAATGGTGACGGGTGCGTCCTACACCATGGACGGCGGATGGAGCGCACGATGAGCGTCGACCCGACCGCGCCGCAATGGATTCCGAGCGCCACCGATATCGAGGAGGCGCGCATCACCGATTTCGCCCGCTTCGTCGAGCGGCGATACGGCGTGCACGCCGCGGACTATCACGAGCTGTGGCAGTGGTCCATCGACGATATCGCCGGATGCTGGCGTGCGGTGTGGGAGTACTTCGCGCTCGGGGAGATCCCGGGCGAGGTGCTCGCCGAGCCCGCCATGCCCGGGGCGCGCTGGTTCCCCGGCGCTCGCCTCAACTATGTCGATCAGGTGCTGCGGCAGGCGCGCACCGACAAGCCCGCGCTCGTCGGCCTGAGCGAGGACACCCCGCCGCGCGAGCTGTCCTGGGACGAAATGCTCACCCGCACCGCCGTTCTCGCGCGATCGCTGCGTGAGCTCGGGGTACGCCCCGGCGACCGGGTCGCCGGCTACCTGCCCAATATCCCCGAGGCCGTCATCGCCTTCCTGGCCACGGCCTGCCTCGGCGCGATCTGGAGTGCGTGCGGCCAGGACTACACGGCCAAGGCCGCCCTGGACCGGCTCGGCCAGCTGGAACCGACCGTGCTGATCACCGCCGACGGTTACCGCTACGGCGGCAAAGCGCACGACAAGCGTTCCGATATAGCCGAATTGCGTGCCGGGCTGCCCACCCTGCGTGCCGCGGTGGCGGTCTCCAATCTCGGCCTCACCGTGCCCGCCGCCCTGAGCTGGGAGGACGCCACCGAAGACCCCTCCGGGGCCGCCGGGCTGCCGGTCCCGAACCCGGTGGCCTTCGACCATCCGCTGTGGGTGCTGTACTCCTCCGGCACCACCGGCAAGCCCAAGGGCATCGTGCACGGTCACGGCGGCGTGGTGCTCGAGCATCTGAAAGCCCTTGCCCTGCAATCGGATATCGGATCCGAGGACACCTTCTTCTGGTACACCAGCCCCAGCTGGATGATGTGGAACTATCAGGTCGCGGGCCTGCTGGTGGGTGCGACCGTGGTCTGCTACGACGGCAGCCCCGCCTACTCCAGCCCGGATGCGCTGTGGGGCCTGGCCGCGCGCACCCGTGCCACGGTGCTCGGCACCAGTCCCGGCTATGTGCTGTCGTGTGAGAAGGCGGGCGTCATCCCCGCGCTCGCCCACGATCTGAGCGCCCTGCGCCTGGTCGGCATCACCGGTTCGGCGCTTCCGCCCGCCTCCTCGCTGTGGCTGAGAGATGCGGTGGGCGAGCATATCCCGGTCTCCTCGATCAGCGGCGGCACCGATGTGGTCTCGGCCTTCGCCGGTGGGGTCCGCACGGTCCCGGTGCGCCCCGGCGAACTGTCGGCCCCGTATCTCGGTGTCGCGCTGGACTCCTGGAGCGAGAACGGCACCCCGGTTCGCGGCGAGGTCGGCGAGCTGGTGGTCACCGCGCCCATGCCATCGATGCCGGTCGCGTTCTGGAACGACCCCGACGGCTCCCGCTACCGCGACGCCTACTTCGACGTCTTCCCCGGCGTCTGGCGGCACGGCGACTGGATCACCCGCACCGCGCACGGCGGCGTCATCGTGCACGGCCGATCCGATTCCACCTTGAACCGCAACGGTATTCGCATGGGCAGCGCCGACATCTACCAAGCCGTCGAAGCCTTGCCGGAAGTGGCCGAAGCGCTGGTGCTCGGGATCGAGGAACCGCACGGCGGTTACTGGATGCCCCTGTTCATCGTCCCCGCGCCGGGCTACGAGCTGACCCCGGTCCTGGAGCAGCGCATCGCCGCCGTCATCCGCATCGAGCTCTCACCCCGCCACGTCCCCGACGAAATCCGCAGCGCCCCCGGCATTCCCCACACCCGCACCGGCAAGAAGCTGGAAGTCCCGCTCAAACGCCTGCTCCAGGGCGCGGATCCGGGCAAGGTGGTGGATCCCTCGGCCGTCGACAATCCGGAGTTGCTGTCCTGGTTCGCCGCTCAGCGCCCGGCTACGACAGCCGCGCGATGAGATCCTCGATGTAGGCGCGGAAGATCCCCGGCATATCCACCCGCTCCGGATCCAGCAGCCACTGCAACTGCAATCCGTCCATCATGGCGGTGATCTGCCGGGCCACCGCGACCATGTCGACGTCGGCGCGAAACACCCCGTCCGCCTGGCCTTCCGCGAGCACCCGCGCCAGATTCTCCGCCAGCTTGCGGTACCGCTCGACCGCCCAGGCGTGCGCCGGATGGTCGGCGGTGGCGGCCTCGCTGGTGAGCACCGTGAACAAGCGCACCAGCCCGGGCACGTGCGCGTTGTACTCCACCAATTGCACCAGCCGCATGAGCGCGTCCTTGCCGCGCAGCGGCTGACTGGTCGAGAACCGGTCGTAGTCGATGCGGTCGCGCTGCTCGAGCACCGCCGCGAGCAGTGCGGTCTTGCTGGGGAAGTAGTGCAGCAGCCCCGGCTGCGAGAGCCCGCACCGTTCGGCGATCTCGGCGATGGAGGCCCCGCGGTAGCCGTTGTCGGCGAACGCGCGCAGCGCCTCGTCGATGATCTGCTCGCGGCGCGCCTCGCCCCGGGAGCGTCGGTGCGAGTTCTGCGTCATGACCAGGCACACTAGCCAAGTGCGCTGATCAGGCAAAATCAGCAGAGAATAACGGAAGGATAACAGTCCCGAGTGAGTGCTCGGTAGACTGGTTCTCCGCTGGCAGACTCGTGTCGGCTGTACAGGGATGTGCGAGGAAGGGAGACCGGATGAGTCGGATCAGCGAGGCGATCACACCGATCACCCTGCGAGGCGGCGCCGGAACGCTCGCCGGTTGGGAGATCGCGCCGGCCGCCGATACCGAAGCGCGCGGCACCGTCGTGCTGGTGCCCGGGTTCACCGGCTCCAAGGAAGACTTCGAGTTCATGCTCCCGCTGCTGTCCGCGGCCGGATATCGCGCGGTCGCCTACGACCAGCGCGGGCAATACCAATCGCAGGGCCCGGACGATATCGCCGGCTACACCATGGACGACTTCGTCGGCGATCTGCTCGGCGTGCTCGATCAGGTGTCGCCCGGCGCGCCCGTGCATCTGGTCGGGCATTCCTTCGGCGGCTATGTCGGCCGGGTCGCGGTGATCGCCGAACCACGTCGTATGCGCAGCTTCACCCTGCTCGCCTCGGGCCCCTCGTCGGTCGAGGACATCAATTTCCCGCCCCCGCGGCTGGTCGCGCAGTTGGTGGAAGCCGGTGGGCGCGAGGTCATCTGGCAGCAGATGAGCGACGCCATGACCGCGGCCGGGACCACCTTCGCGCCCGAGCGCGCGGAGTTCCTGCACAACCGGATTCTCGCCACGAAGCAGGCCAATATTCTCGGCATCCTGAAGGTGATGGAGCAGCCGCCGGTCAAGGATCCGGCCGAGCTGCGCGACACCGGCGTGCCGCTGCTGGTCGCCTACGGCGACACCAACGACCTGTGGGACCCCGCCGTGCACGAGCGGTTCGCCGCTCAGCTGGGCGCGCGGACGGCCGTCTACCACGGCGTCGGCCACGTGCCGAACGAGGATGTGCCCGAACAGGTCTGCGCCGACCTGATCAGCTTCTGGAAGGAACTGGCATGAGCGACCGCATCGAAGAGCTGCTCGGCAAGCTGGACCTGCCCGCCAAGATCGAACTGATCTCCGGCGCGGGCTTCTTCCGGTTCGCGGGCGAACCGGGCATCGGACTGGCCGAGATGCCGGTCTCGGACGGGCCGTCCGGCGTGCGCGGCGAGGAGTGGGACGAGCGCGATCCGTCGGTGAGCCTGCCGTCGGGCACCGCGCTGGCGGCCACCTGGGATCGCGAGCTGCTCACCGAGATCGGGGCGCTCATCGCCGCCGAGGCCCGGCGCAAGGATGTGTACGCGGTGCTGGGGCCGACCATCAACCTGCATCGATCGCCTTTGGGCGGACGGCATTTCGAATGCTTCTCCGAGGATCCGGTGCTCACCGGTGAGATCGCCGACGCGTACGTGCGCGCGGTGCAGGCGCACGGCGTGAGCGCGTGCCCGAAGCACTACGTGGCCAACGACTCCGAGACCGAACGCTTCACCGCCGATGTGATCGCCGCCGAGCGGACCCTGCGCGAGCTGTACCTGTACCCGTTCGAACGGTCGGTGCGGGCGGGCGCGTGGATGATCATGGCCGCCTACAACTCGGTCGACGGCGTCACCATGACCGAGAACGCGCTGCTCGACGAGCCTTTGAAGGGCGAGTGGGGATTCGACGGCGTGGTGGTGTCGGACTGGACGGCGGTGCGCTCCACCGCCGGTGCGGCCAAGGGCAACGACATCGCGATGCCCGGACCGTGGGAGGCGTGGGGCGCACCCCTGGAGGAGGCGGTGCGCAACGGTGCGGTGCCCGAGGCGGCCATCGACGAAAAAGTCCGGCGCATACTGCGATTCGCCGAGCGCGTAGGCGGATTGAACGGCACGCCCAAGGCCGTGACACCGTTCACCGATGCCGCCGCACAGCAGCTGGTGCGGGAAGCCGCCGCCAAGGCCATGGTGCTGGTGGCCAATGACGGCACGCTGCCGCTCGGCAAGCCCGCGCGAGTGGCGCTGCTCGGATCCGCCGCCGCCGAACCGCGTTTCATGGGCGGCGGCAGCGCCACCGTCATTCCGGCGCACACCACCTCGCCGCTCGAGGGGCTGTCGGCGGTGCTGCCGGTGACGTACACGCCCGGCGTGCACCTGAGCGACCACATGATTCCGGTTCCGCTCGCCCTGGTCACCGATCCGGAAACCGGGACCGCCGGTGTCTCGCTGCGCTACCTCGACGGCGAGACCGTGCTCGCGGCCGAGCATCGCACCGCGGGCAACCTGATGCTGTTCGGCAATCCGAATGCCCTGGCCGCCAAGGTCATCGAGCTGCGCGGGCGGTTGCGGGCCGACACCACCGGCGAGTGGCGGATCGGATTCGCGGGCGTGGGCGCGCTCAGCCTGAGCATCGACGGTGAGACGGTGCTCGAGGACACCGTCATGCCCGACGGCGGCGATCCGGTGGAGATGCTGCTGAACCCGCCCCAGCGGTTCGTCACCCGCAGCCTCACCGAAGGCGACGAAGTGGATGTGCTCATCCGCATGGTGCCCGGCGGCGGCTTCCCGGCGCTGGGCATCACCTACGCCATCGGCCGCCCGCGCCGCGCCGATGACGAAGAGTTCGCCGCCGCAGTCGAACTGGCGCGCGATTCCGAAGTAGCGGTGGTGGTGGTCGGCACCACCGAGCAGATCGAATCCGAGGGCTTCGACCGGACCAGCCTCGCCCTGCCCGGCCGTCAGGACGAACTGGTGGCCGCCGTCGCGGCGGTCAATCCGCGCACCGTAGTGGTGGTGAATTCCGGTTCCCCCGTGGAGATGCCGTGGCGCGACGACGTGGCCGCCGTGCTGCTCACCTGGTTCCCGGGCCAGGAATTCGGTGCGGCGCTGGCCGATGTGCTCACCGGCGCCGCAGAACCCGGCGGCCGTTTGCCCACCACCTGGCCCAAGACCATGGCCGACGTGCCGGTGCTGAACACCAAGCCGAACCCGGACCACACCCTGCCCTATGACGAGGGCATCCACATCGGCTACCGGGCGTGGCTGAAATCCGGTGTGGCCCCGGCCTATCCGTTCGGGCACGGGCTCGGCTACACCACCTGGGAGCTGTCCGAGCTGACCGTCTCGGGCCGCACCGCCACCGTCACCGTCACCAATACCGGCGACCGCGCGGGCCGGCAGGTAATCCAGGCGTACCTGTCCCGGGCGAACAGCGCCGTCGACCGCCCGGTGCGCTGGCTGGCCGGCTTCGCACCGGTGGAAGCCGGGGCCGGTGAATCCGTCACCGCCACCATCGAATTGCCGCAGCGCGCGTTCGAACACTGGACCGATACGGGCTGGGCCGTCGAGCCCGGCGACTTCACGCTCCATGTCGGCACCTCCGTCATGGATCTACCGCTCACCGCCCAGATCGGCTGAGCCGCAGCCGGTCCCGTGCCGCGTGCGGGACCGGCTGCCCACTTCTTCGCTCCTTCGCGCACTCCGGGATCCCCTGTGTCCAATTTCGACGCCGACGCCGCCGTCGGCGAAACCGCCACGGCCACACCCGCACGCGGATTGCTGCCGATGCTGTTCGTCGGCAATGCGGCTATGTACGCGCTGTACATGGGCGTCGGTTCGGTCCTGCTGCCCTTGCAGATCGAGCACCTCGACCCCGCGTCCAAGGTGGCGAACCTGGTGCTGCCCAAGGCCGAGGACGCCGCCCGCGATATGGGCGTGTTGAACATCGCCAATGCCGGACCGCAGATCCTGGGCCCGTTCGTGGCCTCGGCGGTGGTGAGCCTGGGCGGCTACACGCCGTTGTTCCTCTTCGGCGGGCTGCTGTCGGTGCTCGGCGCGCTCGCGGTCGCCCCGATCCGGTCGGTGCGCTGAATCAGGGCTGTTCGGCGGTGAGGGTGATGGTGGTCCAGCCGCCGACGTGAATCCGATCGCCTGATTTCAAGGGCAGGGGCCGGCGCGGCGGGATCGGCACGGAGCTCTCGTTGAGACAGGTGCCGTTGGTCGAACCGAGATCGGTGACGGTGACGGCGTCGAGACCGACGTGCAGGATCGCGTGCGAGCGCGAGACCGCCACATCCGCCGGCGCGATGGACAGGTCGATGTGCGGGTGCACGCCCTGGGATTCGCTGCGCTTGCCGATCAGGATGTCGGTGTCGTGCAGCGGGATTCGGCGTTCGGGGTAGAAGACGGGGAACTCGACGCGATCCAGGTCCGGGCCTTTGAGCGCGATCATGCGCTGATAGTGCCCCTGATCCGCGGTGACCGTGGCGACCCACAGCACCGTGCCCGCGGGCGGCACGATGCCGTGCTCGCCCGTGGCAGGCGCGACGGAAGGCGCTGGGGGAGTGAGGTTCCGGGGCGGGGAGCCCAGGGCGGAATCGAAGCCGCAGTATTCGCAGAACCGTCCCTCCATCGGGGACTGGCACTGCGGGCACGGCACGAGCTGGGTGGTGGGAGGCGCGCCCGCGGCCATCGGCGATCCACATACATCGCAGTAGTCGATCGCCGTGGACGGGTGGCCTTCGGGGCAGGCGGGCATCAGTCGTCCTTTCGCACCCGGGCGGTCTTGGTGGAGCGCACATCCAGGGCCATCTCGTCGGCCGGGTCGATGGCCGAACGCAGCCGCACCGTCCCGGTCCGGTCGTCGACCTCCACCACCGCCGCGAGCAGTTTGGCGGTGTTGTCGTTACCGGATTCGGCGGCCAGTTGCACCGCGCGCTGGAGTTTCGCGGTGGCCGTGGTGAGATCACCGGCCTTGCGGGCGGCGAGGCCCTCCTGCACGGCCGCCGCCAGCTCGGCCTGGCCGGTGTAGTGGGCGACCCGCCGGCTGATGCGCGCCGAGAGGTCGGTGTCGGTGGTCCAGACGGCCTTCACCAGCCCCTGGCCCACCACTTGGTCACCGATCACCAAACTGATTCGGGCGGCCAGCTTCTCGCGGCCCGGAGCGGCCGGCTCCACCTCGAGTTGCACGTGGTAGTCGCGCTCCTCGGCGCCCCACGAGCCCAGGGGATACTCACCCACCTGCGGACCCACCTCGTTGCGACGATCGGTCAGCGCCTCGATATTCGGCGCCACCTGCTTCACGAACCGGATCCGCGCCCCGACCGGCGTCCAGAGCCGCAGCGTCAGTTCGGGAATCGACTTGGCCATGGAGCTCTGCATCATGGCGGCGAAATCGGCGGCCAGCAGGTCCGGAGTCTTGATCAGGTCGACGGTGCCGTGCAGCGCGGAGGCGATGGAGCGCAATTCGTCCACCCGCCAATCGGTTCCGACGCCGCGGCAATCACAGGTGAACACGCCCTCCGACGCCTGGATCTCGCGGGCCAGCTGTTCGGGCGTCTCGTGTTCGTTCTGCCCGTCGGTGAGCAGGATGGCGTGCACCATCGCGCCCGGATGATGCTGGGCGATGAGCCGCGACAACCCCAGCCAGGTGCCGATGGCGGTGCCGCCGGAGGGCCGCAGTTTGTCCAGGGCGTGCCGGGCGGCGGTGCGGGTGTGCCGGTCGGCGACCGCGGAGGGGCTCGTCGTCGGGTACACCACTTCGGCCTTGTCGGTGCCGGCCACGATCGCGAACCGGGTGCCGTCGGCGAGCACGTCGAGGGCGGCCAGGGTGGCGCGGCGGGCGCCGCCGAACTTGTCGTAGCTGCCCATCGAACCCGAGCAGTCGATGATCAGGATCTCCACCCGCTGCTGCGGCGGGGCGGCGACCGCCAGGTCGTCGGAGGTCTCCACGGTGACGATGGCGTCCACGGTGCGGGCGCCTTCGGCCAGGTATTCGTTCTGGTCGACGGCGACCGAAATGCCTTCGGCGGTAGCGGAACTCATCGGGCATCTCCTGTCTGCACCGGGCTGGGTACGGGTACCAGTGCCACGCTGATGTTGTCCTTGCCGCCCGCGTTGAGCGCGTGATCGACCAGCGCCCGGGCGGCGGGCAGCGCCGGATAGGCGGTGGCGATGCGGGCCAGCGCGGCGGCCTCGGGCAGGTAGTTCCACATGCCGTCGGTGCAGAGCAGCAGCACCCCGGGGTCGGTGACCCGCAGGCTGCGCACACAATCGGCGGGCCAGGGTTTGCGTTCGCTGTCCGCGCCGAGCCAGCGGGTGAGCACGTGCGCGTGCGGGGCGTCCATGGCGGTGTCCTCGTCCATCACGCCGGTGTCCACCAGGGCCTGGGCCAGGGAGTCGTCGCGGGTGAGCCGGGTCGAATCGTCGAAGTCGGGGCGCAGCCAATAGGCCCGGGAGTCACCGATATTGACGACGGTGAGCTGGGCGCCGCCGTCGGCCGCGAGCCGGGCGATGGCCGAAACATAGGTGCAGGACGGGGATTTGCCTTCCGGAGTGCCGATATCGCGCACCGCCTGGGCGGCCGCGTCCAGCCCGGCCAGCACCGCCTCTTCGTCCGGGCGGCCCATGCTCAGGGCGGTCAGGCAGGCGTCCACGCCCGCGCGCGCCGCCGCACCGGAGGCCGCCTGCGGGTCCTCGGAGGTCGAGACGCCGTCGCAGACCGCGATCACCACGGTGCGCGAATTCTCCAGCACCGCGGCCGCGACCGAATCCTCGTTGTGCTCGTGCAGGATGCCGCGGTCGGTGATGAGCACGGTCGCGGCCAGATCGGCTTCGAAGCGATCCCGGCGCACGCTCAGCTGCCCGCAGTCCGCGCAGTAGCCGTCGGCGTCGAAATGCCTGCCGCCGCAGGCTTCACACGCGGTGACACCGGAGTCGTAGGCCATGGTGGTGCCGGTGAACGGCGGGATGGCATTGCTGAGGGCGGTGGCGAGGGCCGGTGCTGCGGTGAGTTCGGGCAAGGTGGAATCCTCCGTGGACGATGCGATATCGGCGGGCTGCGGCGGCAGTGCGATGCGGCGGGTACTCAGCCGGTGTCCGCATGCCTCGCAATAGTTTTCGGTCTCGGCCGCGAGTGCCCCGCAGGCCGGGCAGCGGGCGCTCACCAGGAGGTCCTGGGCCGCACCGCATTGGCCTGTTCGACCAGGGTGATGCGCTCCCACATGTCATCGGTCTCGCGGGCCAGATCGCGGTAGCAGCGTTCCAGGCCGGTGCGCACGCCCGGTTGATCGAGGGAACTGCCGAGCAGCGGGGCGTGACCGGTGGGCACGCGGCCCGATCGCAGCCAGTGCAGGGCGGCGTCGAAGACGCGCAAACGAGCCTGTGCGGCAACCCGTTTGGAGTCCAGCCGGAGTCCTTCGACCCGGCCGCCGGCATCGCGCAGCAGGCTCTCGGTGAGTTCGCCGTCGCGATCCACGTCGAGGAGGATGTCGACGGCCGCGATGCCGGCCTCGGTGTGCACCGCCGACGCGTGGTCCACCTGATCCAGCACAGTGATCGCGCCGGTGCGGTCCCGGGCCAGCCGGCGCAGGCGGGACAGACCGAAAGCCGCACTGGTGAAGCCGCGATCGGTGCGCCACACCGCCTCGTAGTAGTCGGCGGCCCGGCGGCGCGCCGGCTCCGGATCACTGCCGTTGCCGTGATTGCCCAGATTCTCGGCGGTCACCGCGAGCGCCAGTTTCGGTGCGGCCTCGCCGGGCAGCGCCGTGTACAGCGCATCGAATTCCGCCGCGGCGGCGGGCCAGTCGCGTTGCAGCAGCCGGGCCAGGCCGCGATACCAGGTGAGGCGCCAATCGCCGGTCAGGGTTTCCTCCAGTTCGTCCAGGCGGCGCAGGGCGTCGTCCACCGCGCCGTATTCCAGTGCGGCGCGGACCAAGCGGAGCGGAATCTCCACCGACTCCGCCTGACCGGTCACCACCGAGCGCAGCCCCGCGGCGAGCTCGCGCTCCAGGATCTCCGGTTCGACCGCGCTCGTCGAAGCCAGCAGCGCCGCGCCGGTATCGTTCGGATCGACCAGCGGGACCGGCAGGGCCGCAACGAGTTTCGCCGGATCATCCGGGAGTTCGTCGCCTACGCCGAACACCCCGCGCGACGGGCCGAAGCGGGCGGACAGGCCCGGGCGGGGCACGCCGTCGTCGGTGGCGAGCACCTCCCGCAGTACGCCGGTGAGCTGATCGGCCATCTCCTCCATGGAGCTGAACCGGGCATCGGGGTCCGGATCGGTGGCGCGCAACAGGAATCGGTACAGCGATTCGTGTCGGGCCAGCACCGGTTCGGTGGCCGGGGTGGGCAGCGGGCCCAGGCGGCCGTGCTCGATCGGCAGGCTCATCAGCAGCACCGCCAGGGTGCGCCCGACCGTGTACACCTCGGTGGCGATGGTCGGGCCGGTCTCGGCGATCTCGGGAGCCTGATAGCCCGCGGTGCCGTAGATGGCGCTGTGCTCGTCGTTCATGGCGATGACCGCGCCCAGGTCGATGAGCTTGAGCTGCTCCTCGGTCTGCATCACGTTGTCGGGCTTGAAGTCGCAGTAGGCCCAGCCGTAGGAGTGCAGATAGCCCAGCGCGGGCAGCATCTCCAGCACATAGGCGATGGCGCGGGCGGGCGGCAGATACGTGCCCTCGGTCTCGCGATGCCGCCGCAGCAGCTGTTTGAGCGAGGTGCCGCCCACGTACTCCATCACGATGTAGCCGACCGGTTCCCCATCCGGTCCGGTCTCCTCGGCGAAGTTGTAGATGCGCACGATATTCGGGTGATCGACCTGCGCCAGGAAGCGGCGCTCGGCCACGGCGGCGCGCATGGCGTCCGCGTCGCCGGTATTGAGCAGGCCCTTCAAGACCACCGGACGGTCGTTGACCTTGTGATCCACCGCGAGGTAGATCCAGCCCAGGCCGCCGTGGGCCAGCGGGCCCAGCACCTCGTACTGGCCGACCGACTGGCCCTGGGACAGCTTGGGCGTGAACGAGAATCGCGTCCCGCAATTGCCGCAGAAGCCTTCCGTGCGGCCCGGCTGATCGGCCCGGCCCCGGCCCACCGGCCGATCGCACTTGCCGCAATACCGCTGGTGCTCGGGCACCTGCGCGTTGCTGAGCACCGCCGAAACCGGCTGAATCCGTGGCACGCGTGGGACATTCACCATTCCCGCGCCCAGCCGGCCGCGGGTCGCCCCCGACGACCCGGACCGTCCGGTGCGCACCGACCGGCTGCTGCCGCGCCCCGATCGCCTGCCGGTGCCGGTTCCCGCGGATCCCGATGCGGTGGAGCTGATTCCGGCGGTGCCCGCCGGCGCCTGCGTCGTGGGCGCGGTGCCGCAGGTCTCGCAGTAGCCGTCGCTGATCTTCCCGCCGCAGCCCGGTTCGATGCAGAGCCCGGCGGTGGCCGGGGTGGCGGGCGCCGGTGCGCTCGCGGTGGTGCCGGGCGGGGGAGGGGCGGCTCCGCAGACATTGCAGTAGCCGTCCTCGATCGTTCCCGTGCACCCGGGCTCGGTGCAGTTCACAGTCCCCTCCCCGATTTCATCGCGATCAGTTGGCGATAGTCCGTTATGGCGCGGGTGACCGCGGCCAGATCGCACGGGCGGCGCGACAGCAGCCCGGCGGCGATGCGGCTCGCGGCCAGCACATCCCGGTCCTCGCTGACACCCAGGCGGGCCGCCTTCGCCCGATAGGCGTCGAGCCGGCCGCGCAGTTCCAGGCGGCGGTCCAGCAGCCCCTGGGCCAGTTCCTCGTTGTGCGCGGCCGCGGCCTGCGCCGCGGTGAGCCGGCGGCGCAGATCCCACAGGGCGGCGGGATCGGCCGGATTGGCTTCCAGCGCGGTCAGTTCCGCACCGAACACGGCGCTGTCATCGGTGTGCACCGGCAGTGCGGCGGTCGCGATGGAGTGCTCGGCATCGAGGCGGGCGTGGTCGGCGCGCTCGTAGGTGCGGCGCAGGGCCTCGATCCGGCCGCGGGTGCGTTCCACCGCCTCGTCCCACCGTGCCGCCAGCGCATCAAGCTCGGCGAACAGGGCTGCGGCGGCACGCATTCGGGTGTTCAGGCCGGCCAGACGGCGATCCAGCTCGGTGGGGGACAGCGACAGCGGATCGGTCGCGGCCCGGTTCGACAGCTCATCGATATCGTGCGCCAATTCCCGCAATTCGGAGAAGGCGGAACGGTTTCCGCGGTGCGCACCGGCCTTGTCGAGTTGTGCTTGCAGCGGCGCGATCTCGGCGGTCACCCGGTTGTTGACGGTTTCCACGGCATCGAGGATCTCGATCAGGGCCGGGAAGGCCGCGCGCATCCGGTCGAGGGTGTCGGCGAACCCGGCCCGGGTGATGTGATGGCTGGGCCCGGTGAGGGTGCGCCGGGCCAGCGGAATCGTATTGCGGGACACCTCGAGCGGCCGGCCGCGCAGCAGCTGCGTCAGCTCCTCGCGGTCCACGGCATCGAGCCGGCGGCGGGCGCGCGCCGCCCGGACCTTTTCGAGGATGCCGCGCAGCCGGCCGAAATCCTCCCAGAGCAGATCCAGCTGCTGCTGCGCCGGGGCCCAATGCTCGGCGGTCTTGCCGATCGGCGGAAAACTGCGCAGCAGCACCAATCCCGGATGCTGGTCCAATTCGACCAGCGTGGCCGCGATCGCTTCGATTTCACGTTCCCGTTCGGCGGTTTCGCGATCGATCTCGGCGACGGTGAGAATGTATCCGGAATTCCCCTGCATGGCCGGTCACTCGGAATACTTGGCGGCGGGCGGACTCGGCGCGGGACCGAGCACCGTGAGGCGGGCATTGTAGAGCCGGGTCCAGGTGCCGTCGCCGCGAATACGTTCCAGCACCCCGTTCACGAAACGCACCATATCGGTGTTCTTCTTCGGTACGCCGATCGCGTACGCGTCGAACGCCATCGGCTCACCGACGATTTCGAGATTCGGATCCTGCTCTTTCAGACCGTAGAGAATCGGCAGATCGGTGCTGATCGCATCCACCTGACCCTGTTGCATGGCGGTCAGGCAGTCCAGCCAATTCGACATGCCGATCACCGTCGGCCGCGGATTCAACGCGAAGATGGCGTCCATGGTGGTGGTGCGGAAAACCGCGCAGACGCGTTTCCCGGCGAGATCGGCCGAGGTCTTGACGTTCGAACCCTTGGTGGTGAGAATTCGCTGATCGGTGACGAAATAGGTGCTCGAGAACTGGATTTCCTGCCGGCGCACACAGGTGGCCGTGAAATTCTGCACCACGATGTCGACTTCGTCGCCGGTGAGCGCGGGCACGCGGTGCGCGGCGTCGATGGGGTGCAGTTCGATCTTCTCCGGATCGCCGAACAGATCCTGCGCCACTTCCCGGGCGATATCGATATCGAAACCCTCGAGCTGTCCGGTCACCGGATTGCGGAACCCGAACAGATATTGATTCTGATCCACCCCGACCCGCAATTTACCGCGCTGCACGATGGCGGCCATGGTCGAACCGGCGGGCATGGCGCCCGCGCGGGGCTGGCCGCCCGGCCGCAAGCTGGCCTCGGGATTGCAACTGATATCGCCGCGCTGATTCGGCGCCTCGGTGACCTCCACCGCGCCCGTCGGGAGCGGATCACCGGCGGGCAGGTGCAGCGACGACCCGCCCGGCCCCGCCGACCCGCAGCCGCCCAGGACGGCGGTGGCCAAGGCCAGCAACAAGATTCGACCGCGCACGCTCACAGGAACTCCTTCAACCGCGGCCATACGCCGATCACCACGGCACTCGCGGCCGCCAGCAACAGCACCAGCGCACCCCACGGGCTCAACGTGAGCGCGTCGCCCGCAGCATCCACACCATCGCGCACATCCGTTCGCGCCGCCTCCAATTCGCCGCGCAACGTGTCGTCGAGTACGCCGAAACGGGTGGCGGAGGTGCCGGCCCCGGTGCCGATGGACTGGCTCACCGCGCCCTGATAATCATTGCCCTGATAGGCGGCGACCTCCAGCCGATGCCCGTCCTGCCAGCCGGTGAGCGCCCGCATCGCGGTCGAATCGTCGCCGGTGGCGGCGGTGACGGCGCTCCTCAGTTCGCCGGTGCGGGCCTCGAACCGCTTCTCGCTCTCGGTCAGATCGCCGCGGGTGACCAGTTGCAGGGTCTCCTCGGTGCGCGCCTGCTGGGCGAGAATCCGTGCCTTGGCGAGGGTTTCGAAGCGGGTGGTGGCCCCGTGCGCGCCGGAATCGATGGACTGGGCGGCGGCGAGGGTCGCGGCGGAAAGCCACAGCAGCGTCAGCACGGTGAGCCCGGCCGCGGTGAGCACACCGATATTGAAACGGCGGTTGGTGCGGCGCAACAGCACCCAGGACAGGTACCCGCAGAGTGTGGCCACGATGAGCAGCGTCAGCAGGCTGGTGCCGGGAATCGCGGTGATGTCTTCCTGGTCGGCGCGCAGGCGCGTGAGCCGATTCTGTTCCAGCTCTTGGGCGTTCTCGAGCACCGAGGTCTGCATGAGCGAGGACGCCTGCCGCAGATAGGCCGCGCCGACGGGCAGCTGCTGACGGTTGTTGGCGCGCGCCGCCTCGACCAGGCCGGTGTAGGTGGGCAGCTCGGAGGAGATGCGGGCGACGATCTCGCGGGTCTCGGCGTCGGAGGCGCCGGTGGTGGCTTCGGAGAGCGCGACCGCCGCGTCGGTCAGCGCCTGGCGGTACTGCGCGCGCACCGTGGGCGATTCGATACCGCCGGAGAGGAACGCGCTGGAGGCCGCCGCATCGGCCGCGGACAATGCCACGTACAAGCGCTGCGCGGCATCGGCGAGCGGTTCGGTGTGGCCGAGTACGGTATCGCGGCGGCTGATCTTCTCATTGAACTGATTCGCGCAGACCAGACCCGATATCAGGCAGGCGATCACGAGTATCGCCGCCACCGCGGCGAGTATGCCCGGCGCGGTCCGCGCGAAACGCCGCGTCCACTCCGCTGCGTCGCGAGTGGCCGCCGGTAGACGACTTCGCACCGTTCCCCCGTTCGACCGGCCTGCTCCCCGTACGGTGATGGTACGGGAGGTGTCCGGTTGTGTCGATCGCGTTCCAACCAGTTGGATTGAATTGGTGTATCACGCAATTCGCAGTATTGCACTCGGAGCAATAATCCGTTGCCGCGATGCGCACCGCACTCGTATGGTCTGCCGAGGAGGGGTTCGGCCGCGCGCCGAATCCGGGGAACGCGGTAAACGGGAGTGCGGAGTTTGGCAGTACGGTTGGCCTGGGGTGTAGTGGCGGATCGAGACCGGCGGGCCTGGGCGGCCGAAACCGGAGCACCGATCGATCCACGCGCGCAGGATCTTTCCGAAGGCGCGGCGGTGGTGCTGGGTCCGCGGGACAGTGAATTCGCCGATATCGAAACGGCGCGGGCGGAACTGAATCAGCTCATCGCCGCCGGCGGGGTTGTCCTGGCCGGGGCCGGAATTGATTTGGGCAATGGGTTTATCTCCGCGCGACTGGCCGGGGCCGGCGGTGATCGGCGCGATGCGGTATTGGCGGCATTGCGGGTACTGGGGTCCGCGGGCGCGCCCCGATTGGGTGAACGCACCGCCACCCTGGTCGCATTGTTCGGGGTGACCGCGACCAAACCCGTCGGGGCGGCGGCGGAACGCGCGATTGCCGAAGAACGCTGGGCGGCATTGACTCTCGCGTCGGCGGCGGCGGATCTGCTCGGGCCCGAACAACTCGAACGGGTGCTCGGCTTCACCGCGCCGGCGGATATCGACCCGGTCCCGGGTGGGGCGGCCTCGGCGCTGGCGGTGAATCTGCGGGTGGTGCTGGAACCGTTTTCGCGCCCGAAGCGGGCGGCGCTGCTGGCGGATCTGTGGCGGCAGGTGTGCGATCGGCAGGTCGCGGTGGCGGCGCAGCGGTCGCTGTCCGCGTCGCAGGACCACGAGATAGCGGGCAAGCTGAGCGCGCGCTACCGTGCGCACGCCGAGGAACGCCTCGAGCGGCAGGCGCGGTATCGGGACGACGTGCCGCTGACGGTGTTCGATGCCCTGCGCTTCGCCGCCACCTGGGACAACCTGTGGAAGTATCGCGCCGAGTGGCTGATCGAGGACGCGATCGCCGCCACCGTCCTGCTGCGCACCGAACTCGCCGTGCGCGAACACGGAGTGGCCGAAGGCATTTCCCGCATGCGCGAGCAGATCTCGGCCGCCTCGGCGCTGCTGCGCAATTCCGACCTGAAGTGGGCGCGCAGCCGCACCCCGGAGCAACTCGACCTGCCAGCTCGGCCCGGGTGCCACGTCCGCGAAATCGACGCCTGGCTTCGCAGCCAGCCGCTGAACGCCGCGTTCGAACGATTCCTGCCTACCCGGCTGCGCACCGCGCTGGCCTACGTCGTCGTCGTCGATACCGCCTGCCACGACGCGCTGTGCAATCAGCTGCCCCGGGACGACCACCCCGAGAAGTGGGCGTCCGAAGCCCTGCTCGACTGGCGGGAAAAGGTGGGCTACACCGAGATTCGCCCGCCCAGCGAGTGGTTGCAGCGCCCCGTCCTGCGCGACTCCGCCTCCGGCGACTGTCTGGCCGAACGCCTGGCGGCCGACCCCACGACCCGCGACCAGCCGAGCGATCTGCTCTGGTACGCCGAGCTGGCCGACGCCATGCTGCGAGCCCAAGGACAAGCCCGCGCCGAGATTTGGTTCGAATACGGTTTCATGCACTTCGACGCGCACCCGGACCCCACTCCGGTGACGCTCGATCCCCTCACCCCGCGCCCCGATTCGGTCCCGCTGGCGGTAGCCGGTGCCGCCCAACTGCTTTCGCTCGGCGCGACCGCACCGCCCCGCTGCCGCGACTGGGTGCGCCTGTGCACGGGCCTGATGACCAGCGGTGCCGTCGCCGCCGCCCTGAGCAACGAATTCCAGATCCCCGAACCGGTACTGGCCTGGGACGGAGCCGAACTCCCCGGCACCGCCACCCGCCTCCAGATCGCCCGCAACGGCGGCCACCTGGCGGAATGGTCCGACTACATGGGCAATTGCATTGCGGGCCAGTGGTATCAGGACGAGGCCGTGCGCGGCCGCAGCATCCTGATCGCGGTCCGTGACGACCGGAACGTCATCCAGGTCAATGCCGAACTCCGCTCCACCGGCCCCGGCTGGTTCGCCGACGAGATCAAAGCCCGCTTCAACAACGAACCCGACCCATCGGTGAAGAAAGCCATCCAGCACTGGGCCCTGACTCTCCGCGCCGCCGAACCGGACCCGGAACCACCGTCCGCCGAAACACCCCCGCGCCCCCGCCGCGCCCGCCCGAACCCGCTACGCGAGATCGCCCCCGACCTGTACGCCGCCACCCGCGTAACCCTCGCCGCCGCCCAGCCCGCCCTGCACGTCATCACCGCCATAGCCGGAGACCCCGCCGCCGACCCGAAAACCCTCACCCCCGTGCGCCGTTCGACCCTCACCCGCCTGACCCGCCTGACCACCGAAGCCCTCGAATCCGGCCGCATCACCCTCCCGCAACTCTGGTCGGCCACCGCCACCCACCCCCTCACCGCCGCGGTAAACGCCCTCGACCCGGCCCTCCAAGCCCGCTACCCCCGCCTGCACACCCTCTCCGAAGACGCCCCCCTCCCCTCGAAAGCCCTGCGCGCCTTCATAAAAGACCCCGAAATGGCAACAGCCCGCTCCCAGGAAATCCTCGCCCGCCGCCTCCGAACCATCCTCGCCCACCTCACCCTGACCGCCGCCCCCACCCTCACCCGCGCCGTCATCGCCCACCCCGAAACCCCCACCCTGTGCGCCCTCATCCAAGCGATCACCTGCGCGCACAACTACCCCCACCGCACCCTCCCCATCGCCGACCCCCGCGCAACCACCATCCCCGCCTTCCCCACCACCTCCCTCTCCGACCCGAACGGCCCCTGGCAACTCGCCTGGCCCGACGCGGTCACCCTCGGAGCCGACCGCGAACGCTTCTGGAACCAGATCGCCGACACCGGCCTCCTGGCCCCCGCCGACTGGCTGAACACCGATGGCTGGCAAGCACTCTGGTCCCGAGCCACCGCCAACTCACGAAACGGCTGACGTCCGCTGCGGCGAGACTTGCGGTCAGGCGGTGGGGGTGGCGGCGAGTTCGGCGAGGAGTTGGGTTGTGGTGGTGGTCAATCCGAGGCGGGGGAAGATCTTGGTGGTGGAGTGGTGGTGGGAGGCGGGGTCGCGGTCGGAGACGGCGTCGGTGGGGATGATGACGGTGTAGCCGTGTTCGTGGGCGGCGCGGGCCGTTGATTCGACGCCGATGCTGGTGGCTATGCCGGTGAGGACGATGGTGGTGATGGTGCGGCGGCGGAGTTGCAGGTCGAGGTCGGTGCCGTAGAAGGCGCCCCACTGGTGTTTGGTGATGGGGAGGTCGGTGGGGTGGAGGTCGAGGGCTGGGACGTAGTCGTCCCAGCCTGGCGGGGGAGTGGTGGTGAGGGGATGTTCGGTGCGGCCGGGGGCGGCGTCCGCGCCGTCCGGGGCGAAGGAGACTCGGACCGGGAATACCGGGAGGTTGCGGGCTCGGAAGGCTCGGGCCAGGGCGGCGGAGCGGGTGATCACCTCTTCGGTGGAGTGCGGGGTTGCGGGGGCGGCGACTATGCCGTTTTGCAGGTCGATGATCACTAGGGCGGTGTGGGGGTCGAGCAGGTCGGATGTCATCGGGAGTCCTTGCGGTGCGGGGGGATTCGGTCAGGGCTCGACGAGGCGGGCGAGCAGGGGGATGGCGGCGAGTAGCGAATGTTGTTCGGTGGGGGAGAGTTTGGTGGCGATGGACTCGGCTAGCCAATCCTCTTTGGCGTCGTGCGCTTGGTTGAGCAGGCGTTCGCCTTCGGGGGTCAGGGACAGCAGGTTCTGGCGTTGATCGGTGGGGTGCGGGGCGCGGGTGAGGTAGCCGCGGTCTTCGAGTGCGGCGACGGTGAGGCGCATGGATTGCGGGCGGACCCGCTCGGCTCGGGCCAGGTCGGCGACGGTGCTGGGGCCGTCGGAACCCAGGCGGCTCAGGGCTACGGCCTGGGACGGGGTGATGTCGAGTCCGGCGCGAGCGGTGCGCAGGTGGCGGAGCAATCGGCTGCTGATGATCCGTAGCTCGGCGGCCGCGACGGTGAGGTCTTCCGGCGAATGCTGAGCACTCGACCGGTGTTCGGCGGGTCCGCTCATGTGGACCAGTATCGATATTGACAGGAAAGCTTGCAAGTTTGCCTGTCGAAGCTTTGCTGCGAGCTGGTGGATGCGGTGTCCGATTCCCGCCGGTACTTCTCTTTCGCATTGGGCAGATTGGTCAGTGGAACAACGACGACATCGAGGAAAGGACTCGTAATGACCGTCTACACGACCATCGACAGCCCGCTCGGCGAACTGCTGCTGGCGGGCAAGCGGGCCGGCGACGGTGTCGTGCTCACCGCACTGTCGATGAGCGGTGGCAAAGGCGCGGTGATCCGGCCGGACTGGGTGCAGGACCGGGCCGCGTTCGCGAACGTCATCGACCAGCTGGCCGGCTATTTCGCGGGCGAGCGCACCGAATTCGAACTCGAGATGTCCAGCAGCGGAAGTGAATTCCAGGATCAGGTGTGGCAAGCGCTGGACGCCGTCCCGTACGGCACCACCGTCACCTACGGTGAGATCGCGGCCCGGATCGGGGCACCGCGTGCGGCGATCCGGGCGGTAGGTGCGGCCATCGGCGCGAATCCGCTGCTCATCGTGCGGCCCTGCCATCGGGTGATCGGGGCGAACGGATCGCTCACCGGGTACGCCGGCGGGCTGCCGCGCAAGCAGCAGTTGCTCGTCCTCGAGCGCGTCCTGCTCGCCGCATGAGCGCCCCCGCCCGGCCCGGCACCGATTGGGCGGCGCGGGTGGGGGAGCAGGACTGGGCGGCGCTGGCGCGTGATCTCGACGATCACGGCCAGGCGCTGACCGGTCCGCTGCTCACCGCCGACGAATGCCGTTCGCTCACATCGCTTTACGATCGGCCCGAGCATTTCCGCTCCACCATCGACATGGCCCGGCATCGCTTCGGATCCGGTGAATACCGTTACTTCACCCACGATCTGCCGGACGCGGTGCGAGGTTTGCGGGCGGCGTTCTATCCGCACCTGCTCCCCATCGCACGCGACTGGGCCGCTCGCCTGTCCCGGCCCGGCACCTGGCCCGCCGACCTCGACGAGTGGATTCGCCGGTGCCACCACGCCGGTCAAGCCAAATCGTCGCAGATCCTGCTGCGCTACGGCCCCGGCGATTGGAATGCCCTGCACCGGGACCTCTTCGGCGATCTCGTCTTCCCGCTCCAGGTGGTCATCGGCCTGGATCGACCCGGGATCGACTACACCGGCGGTGAATTCCTGCTGGTAGAACAACGCCCCCGCGCCCAATCCCGCGGCAGCGCCATCACCCTGCCACAGGGCCACGGCCTGGTCTTCACCACCCGCGACCGCCCCGTCCGCTCCGCCCGGGGCTGGTCGGCGGCCCCGATCCGGCACGGTGTCAGCCTGGTTCGCTCCGGCCGCCGCCACACCCTCGGCCTGGTGTTCCACGAAGCCTGACCGGGCGCCGGTCCCGGCCCTGCCCGCCCGGTATCGCGAATGGAAACAGCGCGCCTCGGCGGCCGTCCCTCGGGAAATCGGCGGGCGCAATAAGCTGTGAGCGTGAGTGTGGAAGCTGAGGGTTCGCCGGGACCGTTGCCGAAGGGACGGCACGGGCTGACCCGCGAGGAAGTGGTGACCTCGCAATACCGGCGTTTATGCACCGCGGTGCTGGAGGCCGTCGGTGAGCTGGGCTATGCGGCCACCACCGTCGCCGATATCGTCTCACGCGCGCAGGTGGCGCGCCGCACCTTTTATTCGGTCTTCGGCGGCAAGGACGAATGCTTCGCCGCCGCATACGATCTCGCGGTTTTCGCCGCCCTGGACCAATTGCAGGAAACCGTCACCGGAATGCAGGGCGTGAATTTCGCCGATCGGGTGCGGATCTCGTTCGAAATCTATTTGAATGTGCTGGCCGTGCAACCGGGCGCGGCGCGGGCGCTGTATGTGGAAACCCTCGCCGCCGGCCCCGCGCTGGTGACGCATCGGCTGCGGGTGCACGAGCGCTTCGCCGAGTACATCATGGCGGTGTCGCGGATAGGGGTGCGCGACGGCGATCTGCCCGCCGACCCGGACCCGCGCCTGATCGACATGCTGCTGGGCGGCATCGACGATCGGGTGCGCGCCTGCCTGCACGAGCGCGGGGCCGCCGCCCTGCCCGAGCTCGCGCCGCTGTTCACGCACACCGCCATCGCGTTGGCGAGCGCCCCGAGGTTCTGAGCGCACCCGGCGCTGTCGCCCGCCACAAACGCCGCCCCTGCGCGGTTTGTCACTCGGCACAGCGAACGTGACACGGGCCACACCGGACCCCTACCGTCGCAATCGAATTCGAATCACATCGAGTTCTGTTCCATGCGGTAGGAGAATTTCATGAGACCAGGTTTCCGGGTGCTGGGCAGCGCCGTATTCGCGAGCGCCACCGCCGTGACGCTGGCGTTGTCGAGCGGAGTGGCCGATGCCGATCCGGAAATCCCGGCCACCACACAGGGTTTGGCGGATTACATCAGCAAAGGCTTGAATCCGGCACCCGATGGCCGGCAGCCCCGCGCCATTGCCGGAACGGGCAGCAGTTCCGGTTCCGCCGTCACCAGCACCGCCTCCGACGCGATCGGCGAGGGCCCGGAGATGACGGCATTCCTGGCCGCCTTCGGATACGGCCTCACCCACCCCGATGCCGCGCCGCCCGGATCCAACAACTGGAATTGCAAACCGACCGCGGCACATCCACATCCGGTGGTGCTGGTGCACGGCACCTGGCTCAATACCTACGACAGTTTCGCGTATCTGGCGCCACGTATCGCCCGCGCCGGATTCTGTGTCTTCGCCTTCAATTTCGGCCGCGAAGGCGTGCTCGAAGGCGGCGGGCTGGGACCGATCCTGCCCGGCCGGTACGGGGTCGGCCCGATGGAGGACTCCGCCCGTCAGCTCTCCGTGTTCGTGGACCGGGTGCAGGCCGCCACCGGCGCGTCCATGGTCGACATCATCGGGCATTCCCAGGGCGGGCCGGTGGCCAACCAGTACCTGAAATTCGAAGGCGGACAAGGGAAAGTCGGCAAGGTCATCACCTTCGGCGCCACCAATCACGGCACCTCGCTGCTGGGCATCGCCACCCTCGCGCGCATCATCAACAACCTCGGCGTGAACATTCTCGGCTTCTACGAACCGTTCATCGGGCAGGCCAATGTGCAGCAGGCGGCCGGATCGGCCTTCTACGCCAGCCTGAACCGCGACGGCGACACCGTGCCGGGCGTGGCCTACACCGCCATCGGCACCACGCACGACGAGATCTCCAACCCCTACGACTGGACCTTCCTGACCGCCGGCCCCGGAGCCACGGTCGACAACATCACCCTGCAACAGGGGTGCGAACAGGATCTGTCCGACCATCTCACGATCATGTACTCCCCGCGCGCCGTGTCCTTCGCGCTGCGCGCCCTGGATCCCGCGGTGCAGCCCGAACCGGAGTGCGCCTTCAACCCCTGGATGATCGGCGGCGGCGGCAAACTGTAGCCGTCCGGTACCGGAAAGGACCCTCATGACCCTCGGCGACGCGGTCGAACTACCCAGTCCCGGAACAGAATTCGACGCGCCCGCCGGGCGGCCCCGGCTGCCGCCCGACGACCCGTTCTACCGGTCGCCGGTGGAGTTGAGCCGCATCGCGCCCGGCACCATCCTGCGCACGCGCCGAGTTCGCCTGGGACTGTTCGGGATGGTGCCGCAGCGCGTCACCGCCTGGCAGTTGCTGTACCGCACCGTCGATCTGCACGGCACGCCCGAGGCGGCCGTGACCACGGTGCTGCTGCCCTGGGACGCGGACCCGGAGCGGTCGCGGCCACTGGTGTCGTTCCAGTGCGCCATCGATGCGATTGCGCCGATGTGCTTGCCCTCCTACGCTTTACAGTATCGGGCTCGCGCGTTGGGGGCGATCCCGCAACTGGAGCTGCCCTTGGTGGCGGCCGCGCTGGCCCGGGGCTGGGCGGTGTCGATACCCGATCACGGCGGGGTCGACGGGCGTTTCGGCGCCGCGCTCGAGCCCGGGTACCGCGCGTTGGACGGCGTGCGCGCGGCCCTGCGTTTCGCGCCGCTCGGACTGGATTCCCGTGCCCGCGTGGGCTTGTGGGGCTACTCCGGCGGCGGACTGGCCACCGCGTGGGCGGCCGAGCTGGCCGCGGAGTACGCACCCGAGCTCGATATCGTCGGCGCGGTCGCGGGTTCGCCGGTGGGGGATCCGGCGGCCGCGTTCGTGCGGCTCAACGGTTCACCTTTCGCCGGTTTCGCCATGGTGTTCACCGCCGGGCTGCGGCGCGCCTACCCGCGACTGGACCGGGTGCTGCGCTGCCAGCTCTCCGCGGACTATCTGAAATTGCTTGCGTACGCGGAGAATACGCCGACGCTGCCGTTGCTGGCCCGGTTCGTCGGGCGGGACGCCGACCGGCATCTCAGCGGCGGGCTCACCGACTTCCTGACCCATCCGGAGGTGGTGACGGTGCTCGACGAGATCCGGCCCGGCCATCGCGCGCCCACCATGCCGATGCTGGTGTTGCAGGGCGTGCACGACGAGGTGATCGCCGTCGCCGATATCGACGCCCACGTCGGCCGCTATCTGGCGCAGGGGGTGCACGTCACCTATCTGCGCGACCGGCTCAGCATGCATCTGCCCTTGCAGTTCATCGGGATTCCGGCCATGATCGCGTGGCTGGCGGATCGCTTCGACGATCGGCCCCGCACGCCCGCGGGAACGCGCACGGTCTGGTCGGTGGCGTTCGACCGGACGGCCCGGTCGCAGCACCTCGGCTTGGCGGCCTTGTTCGTCCGGATGCTCACGGGCCGTCCGATTCGCGAACGTCCCGCGCCCGGTTGGCATTTCAAGTGAACGCGGGCTCGAAGTGCTTGCTCGGCACCGCATTCCGATAGGTGCGCGCCACCAGTGCCGAGCGCAGATACCACAGCCCCGACGGCTGGGACGGATCGAATCCGGTGAGTTGCCCGATCCGTTTCAGCCGGTAGTCGACGGTATTGATGTGCACGCTCAAGGCCCGTGCGGTGCGCCGGCGGTTCAGGTCGTTGCCGATGTGCCGGCGCAGGGTCTCGAGCAGCTCCGGGTACTCGTCCAGGGGATCCAGCAGCGAGCCGAGGTATTCGCGGCCCGGTCCGGGACGGGTCAGCTGGTACTCCATGGCCAGGTCGTCGAAGCGGTACAGGCCCGGCGAACATTCCAGGCGGTGCACCATGTCGAGGAGTTCGTGCGCGCGCTCCGCGCCATCCGGGATGCCGCCGGTTTCGGTGTGCATGACCGTGGCGGTGATGGAAACCTGTGCGGCGGTGGATAATCCGGTCACGAAAGCCTCCAGGTCGGCCGCGGACGGATCGGAGTCGGGCAGCAGTACGGTGCCGCCGTCCGACCCCAGCAACGACAGCGCCCGGCCCGCGCTGCGCCGCGCCAGTTCGGATTGGAGGCGCCGCAACTTCCGGCGCGCCACCACGCCGCCGTCCACGCTGGCGTCGCTCTCGCCGGGATGCGCCGGAATGCTCAGGGCCAGCACGTAATACGCGCCATCGATCTGTACTCCGCCCGCGCGTGCCATGGTCGATGTCGAATGGCCGGCCAGCAGTGCCGAAGTGACGGTGTGCACGGCGCTGTGATGCTCGGCGGCGACCGCGCGATGCTCGCGCACATAGGCGACCGCGAAGGCGGAGTCGATGGTGGCGAGCACTTCCAGCAGTCGCCGGGCCGTAACCGCCACGCGCGCGGAGTCATCGGGGCCGATGGGCCCCAGGAGCAGGTCGAACCCGCGCGCGAATCCATCGTGCACGGCCCGGTGGATGGCCCCGATCGGAATGCCCTCCCGCGCCCAGTCCGCGCCGGCGCGCTGCAATCGCTCGATCTTGGCGGTCACATCCCGGCCTTCGAGCACCCCGGTGGCGAGCTCCAGGCAGGTCCGCGTCACCACCGTGACCTCGCCGCGCAGGGCATCGCCGGGCAGTGTGCCGCACGGTGCCACATGCGCGGCGAAATGCTCCACCAATTGCCGTGACAGGCCTCGGATATCGTGCAGCGGAGTCGAAATGGCTTCGACCGCAGGCCCGTTCGCGAGTTCGGCCGATCCGGAATACCTAGGTGCGCTCATATTCGACTCCACTACCCTCTTCAGGGAACGCTTGCGTTCCTACTGGAGCGTAACTGTAGTGGGGCCGAATCCGGGTCGCAATCAACCGAAAAGATCACCCGTGCAGATCGCAGCTCCCATCGCAGAAAGGAGCATTGCCGGTCTTGCCGCACCGGCACGCCGCCATGCGGGTCTCGCGCAGGAATTCCGGGGTGCCGTCGGCATTCCGGCCGGGTACCGAGACTTGCAGATCACCGCGGAGCAGCAGCGGTCCGCCGGGTAACGGGATCACCGTCGTCACCGCGTCGCCGGTCTCGTGCGGGCCGGGCTCGAGCAGATAATGCAGTGCGCCGCTCGGGCATCGCCGGATCACCTCGGCGACTTCGGTCGCGCTCGCCCGGTCCGGCTGGATCCACGGTCGCTGCGAGGTATCGAACACCATGGGCAGGCCGCGGACGCACTCGGCGAAGTGCACGCAGCGCGCGGCGTCGTAGTAGACGGTCACCTCGGGCGCGGTATAGGCGCGGCCCGGCGGGGTGCCGGGGTCGGAAACGGACTGGTCAGCAGGCATTCTCGAACGGTACGCCTTGCCGCTGCCCGCGGCGGGGCACCGCGCTGGAGACACGGCCGTCGGCATCGATACCGCCGGCGTGCGAACGCGTAACTCGACGACCGAACCTCCCGGGTGGCAAGCTGACCGCATGGTGATCTTGAAATGAGCCGGGGTGTGCTGGTGACGGGCGCCTCACGCGGGATCGGGCGCGCCGTCGCGACCATGTTCGCGGAACTCGGCGACCGGGTCGCGGTGCATTACTCCTCGCGGCGTGAGCAAGCCGAGGAGACGTTGCACGGGCTGCCCGGTACCGGTCACGTACTCATCGGCGGCGACATCTCGGATCCGGCCGGCGCCGCCGCGATCGTGGATACCGCCGTCGGCACGCTGGGCACCGTGCACGTGCTCGTGAACAATGCCGCGGTCAATCTCGCCGGCCCGGTCGCCGACACGGATTATGAAGAGTGGCAACGGGTTTGGCGTCGGACCGTCGATGTCAATCTGCTCGGCACCGCCAATGTGAGCTTCCTGATCGCCAAGCACATGATCGGCCGCGCGGTCGCGGGGCGCATCGTCAATATCGGCTCCCGAGGGGCGTTCCGGGGCGAACCCGATCATCCCGCCTACGGTGCGACGAAGGCGGCGGTGCATGCGCTCGGCCAATCGCTGGCCGCCTCGCTCGCACCGCACGGCATCGCGGTGGCCTCGGTGGCACCGGGTTTCGTCGCCACCGAACGCGTCGCCGACCGTGTCACCGATCAGGTCCGCGCCCAGAGCCCCTTCGGCCGCGTCGCCGAACCCGCCGAAATAGCCGCGGCCGTCCGCTATCTCGCTTCCCCGGAAGCGCAGTGGAGCTCCGGCGCGGTCCTGGACGTGAACGGCGCCTCCTACCTGCACTGAACAGCGCGGAACCGGCCGCTCGCGAATTCTGTACGCTCGCAAACGAGCCTGCCGGCGGGTGCGCCGCGCGATCGAGCCCAAGGAGTCTCCGTGACCGGTTCCCCCGCTCGAGTCCGATCCGCGGAGCTGCCCGCCCGCGCACTCGCCGCCCTCGCGGTCGGCCTGACCGCGGCCTTCGTCCTCGCCCCCGGCCGGCTGGCGTCGGGCACGGGCACGGATTTCACCGGTGAAAGCGACCTGCGCACCGCCTTCCGCGCGGCCTTCGCCACGTATTGGCGTTCCAGCCAACGCGATTACCCGCCCGCGCTCCAAGCGATCGTCGACTACTGGTTCCGCTATCACCTGGTCAAGGCGGTGATCGCCGCCCTTCTGCTCCTGGTCCTGCTGAAACTCGCCCTGCTGCTCTGGAAGCAATTCCGCACCACCGCCCCGGAACCCGGCGGCACCACGGCGCTGCTCGCCGGCGCAACGGTCACCACCCTCCTCGCCCTCGTCGCCCTGGTCCTGCTGATGGCCAATATCCAAGGTGCGATCACCCCCTTCGCCTCCCTGTTCCCCCTGCTCACCGGCGACAACCTGGACCCCGAAACCCAAACGGTCCTGAGCCAGATCAATCAGCACCTGAGCGACTACCCGAACAACGGAACCACCCCCGCCCTCGAAGTGATGATCACCGACTTCGCCCACTACCACCTCGCCATGGCCATCATCGCCGGAACCGTGGCCGTCACCTTCGTCACCCTCAGCGCGCTGCTCTGGAAGCGTTTCGCCGCAACCGAATCCACCAACCGCGGCACCCGCCGGGCACTGAGTACCTTCGCCACCGCCTCGGCCCTGCTGTTTCTCGCCACCGCGATCGTCGTGTCAGCGAACATCACCAACGCCACCGACTCACCCCCCGGCCTCGCCGCACTGTTCACCGGCGGCTGGTGACCGCCACCGGCTCGCGATAGTGTCCGGCATGGAAACGATCGAGGTCATAGCAGCCCATCATGAGCGCGCGACCGTGCGCGTCGGCGACATGTTCCTGAAGATCGACGCCGATCGGACTCGCACCGACCACGAAGTCGCCGCGATGGCGCTGGCCCCGATCCCAACGCCGAAGGTGTTGTGGCGCAAGCCATCCGTCCTCGCACTGGCCGCGGTCGGGGGAACAGCGCTCGGCCGCCTCGGCGAACCATCGACCGCGTCTTCCACAGCCTGGGCCGCCGCCGGTGCAGCCATTCGGGAGCTGCATGACGCACCGCTACCTCCGTGGCCCGGCCGCACCCCCGCCGAAATCGCTTCGGAACTCGACGCCGAATGCGCCTGGCTCATCTCGAACGACGTTCTGCCCATCGAAGTGATCACGCACAATCGCCGACTGGCAGCGGTCGCGCTGCGCCCGTGGAAGCCGGTCTTCGTACACGGCGACCTACAGGTCGCCCACGTTTTCGTCGCCGACGACGAGGTCACCGGCATCCTCGACTGGTCCGAAGCCGCCCGGGGCGACGCCCATTACGACCTCGCCACTTTGACACTCGGGCATCAGGATCGGCTCGATGACGTTCTCGGCGGTTACGGAGCCGGCCTCGACCGCGACGTGATCCGAGCCTGGTGGTCACTGCGCAGCCTCCGGGGCGTCCGCTGGCTGATCGAGCACGGTTCGGACCCCAGCGCACCGGGCTGCGAAATCGACGTGCTGAAGTCCAGTCTTCGCCGTTGAGCCCGGTTCAACGTGCGGAGGCGTGGCGGCCGACGGCGTTGAGGTGGGTGAGGGCTTCGGCGTAGGAGACGACGACGCTGGTTTCGGCGTAGGGGACGCCGATTTCGGCGCAGTAGGCGCGGACCAGGGGTTGGGCGGTGCGCAGGGCGGGGCGGGGCATCGAGGGGAACAGGTGGTGTTCGATTTGGTAGTTGAGGCCGCCGAAGACGGTGTCGGTGACCGGGCCGCCGCGGACATTGCGGGAGGTGAGGACCTGGCGGCGCAGGAAGTCGGTTTTGTCGCCGTCGGGGAGGACCTCCATGCCCTTGTGGTTGGGGGCGAAGGTGCAGCCCATGTAGAGGCCGAACAGGCCCTGTTGGACGGCGATGAAGACCAGGGCTTTCGCCGGTGACAGGATCAGGAAGACCGCGGTCAGGTAGCCGATCGCGTGGGCGGCGAGGAACGCGCCTTCCCGGACGCGGTGCGGGATAGGCCATTTCAGGACCGCGCGCACGCTCGAAAAGTGCAGGCTGCCCGCTTCGAGCAGCAGCATCGGAAAGAAAAGCCAGGCTTGGTATCGGAAGATGAAGCGCCGCCAGCCTTTTCCGGCAGCGGCGCGGGCACCGGAATGCGCCAAGATGCCCGAAACGTCGGGATCGGCGCCCTCGGTATTCGGATGCGCGTGATGCCGATTGTGATTGCTGGTCCACCATCCGATGCTGACCCCGGTAGCCAGATTCCCGACGATCAGCCCATACCAATGGTTGGCCCGCACGGTCCCGAAGATCTGCTTGTGCCCCGCATCATGTCCCAGGAACGACAGCTGCGCGAACACCGCGGCCAGCACGACAGCCGGACCCAACGCCCACCACGAATCGCCGATCACCCACAGCGCAGCCCAGCCACCAGCGAAAACCGCTGCGGTGACAGCGCTCTTCCACCCGTAATACCGCAACCGCCGATCGAGCAGCCCCGCCTCTTTCACCCGCCGCAACAACACCGCGTAGTCGCTCCCACGCGTCGACCCGGCCGCGACCACCACCGGTGACCGCTTCTGTTCCCGCCGCGCGGGCCGCTGTGCTGTCTCAATTACCAAAGGTTCTGCACATCCTGCGATCGTGGTGTTCAGCAAGTCGCCGCGCGAGCGCCTGCCGCGCACGAGATTCCGGGTTCGGCACCGAACCGCCCGCGTATCCTAGAACAGCATCTCGCGCCGCCGACACCGGCAGGTGAACGAACGGGCGGACCGGCAACACATCTACATGACGACTTCGCGTCCGCCGCACCCGAGCGGCGTCCCGGCTACGGTTGATCCGCATGGCGCACAACAAGATAGAGCTGACCGCGGATTCGGTTCGGGACCTGCTGCGCGACCAGCACCCCGACCTCGAGGGCTACCCCCTGCGGCTCGGCGCGCGCGGATGGGACAACCAACTCTGGCGGCTCGGCGACGATCTCGCCGTGCGCTTCTCATCGGCGACGCCGGCGACCACGGCCGCCCCGGCGGCAAGCCCACCTGGGGGCCGCCCGGTCACGCGGCGCTGCATCGCCTCATCGCGACGATCGGCCGCTGATCGATCCTGAGGCGGCGGTTCTGCGGGACCATCGCTTAGCATTCGGGGTATGCGCCGCGGGTGGGTCTCGATCCTGGTGGGCCTGACCGTGATCGGGACCAGTGGATGTGTGGGAGCGATCGATCGGTCGGTGTTCGAGCAGGAGGTTCGGGCGCGGGGTGGGGGACTGGTCGATGCGTTGCCGCGTGAAGGGTTCGCGGCGCTCGCGGCGCGCTTGGGGACCGCTGATCCGGAAGCCGATGTGCTTTTGCTGACCGCGCCGGACTCGAATCAGTTCCGGCTGGTGCTCGACGATCAGCCGGTTCAAGTGACCCGATTCCTCGCCGGTCGCGGCGACCTGGCCACCGGTACGCCGACGCTGCGCATGCGCGTCCGAAACCCTCGTGAAAGCCGGCAGCTCGACGACTATTCGTTCACGCTCGGAAGTCTCGGTTCCGCGGAGCCGGTGCGGGTTTCGGCATTCGACGATCTCGACGGGGAAGTATTCCATCTCAGTGAGGTGACCGGGTTGTCGAAGCTGGAGGAGATCGTCGATACCGCGCGCCGGAAGAGCGAACTCGGTGATGGGCAGGTGAATACGGTGGTGGTGAGCCGGTTCGGAGGCGAAATCCGGATTGTCGCCAACGTGGTTTCGCCGCGCACGGAGATGCTCGCCGAGTTCGATCGCACCGGCGCCCTGCTTCGAATTCGGCAGGTGTGAGGCGATGGCCCGTTTTCTCGGGATCGCGGCCTCCACCGCGGCCGCTGCCGGTGCCCTCACCCTGGTGGTTCCGCTCGCGATCTGGCCCGGCGAAGCGAAACTGACCGCGCCAATGCTCTGTTCGCCCGCGACAGAGCCGATGGTCGTCTCCGACACCATGCATGATTCGGAAGGCACCTCGGTCAACTACACGCTCTACTGCGTCGGTCAGCGCGGCGAGTTCACCGATGCCGGCTTCGCATTGCCGATGCTGATTCTCTTCGCCGCACACCTGACCATCCTGGCCGCATTTGTGATGGCTGTTTCCCGCCAGCAGCGGTGAGGTGTGGCGGCGAAGATCGTTGACGTGCCGACGAATGTGATGACCACTCTGAAGGACTTCTACGCAGCGGAGGCCGCGTACCTCGCCGATGGATCCGGCTTCGAGAACATGGCTCGGTATCTCGCGCCGAATGTCGTCATGTACCAGGCGTCGTCGCTGCCGTACGGCGGTGAATGGCGCGGCCACAACGGATTCCGTGGATTCATCGCGGCGATGGGGGAGAGCTGGGACGGGCTGTGGTTCGACGAGCAGCAGTTCCTCACCGAGGGCGATCGCGTCGTGGTCTACAGCCGGGGCCGCCTGCGTGCTCGGCGCACCGGCCGAGTGCTGGAAACCTCTCTGCTGCAATGGATCAGCTTCCAGGACGGACTGATCACCGAGTTCCGTCCTTATTACCACGACACCTCGGCAGTCCTGGAGGCGCTGCACGAATCCCGGTAGCCAAGGGATGGTAGAGAGGTCGTATGGAGCGTTTTCTGGTCACGGGCAGCTCGGGGCATCTCGGGGAAGGGCTCGTGCGGGTGCTGCGGGAGCGTGGGCAGGACGTGGTCGGGCTCGATGTGGCCGAATCCGCGTACACGACGTTCGTCGGGTCCATTGCCGATCGTGATGTGGTGCGGCGGGCGCTGGACGGGGTTACGCGAGTGCTGCACACCGCGACGCTGCACAAGCCGCATGTCGGCTCGCATCGGCGTCAGGACTTCGTCGATACCAATGTGACCGGCACGTTGACCTTGCTCGAGGCGGCGGCGGAAGCCGGAGTGCGGGGGCTGGTGTTCACCAGCAGCACAAGCGCTTTCGGGCGGGCGCTGACACCCGAGGCCGGTCAGCCCGCCGCGTGGATCACCGAAGAGGTGCCGCCGGTGGTGCGGAATATATACGGCGCCACCAAGATTGCCGCCGAGGACCTCTGCGAACTCGCCGCTCGCGATCTGAACCTGCCCGTGATCGTCCTGCGCACCGCACGCTTCTTTCCCGAACCGGACGATCGCGACGAGGTCCGCAGCGCCTACGACGACGCCAACCTCAAAACCAATGAATTTCTCTACCGCCGGATAGATCTCGCCGACGTGGTGGACGCTCACCTGCTTGCCGCCCGGCGAGCCCCGGCACTGGGTTTCGGCCGCTACATCCTCAGCGCCACCACCCCGTTCACCCCCGCCGATCTCGCCGAGCTGGCGGTCGACGCGCCCGCCGTCGTGGCGCGCCTGTTCCCCGATATCGCCGCCGACTACCGCAAGCGGGGCTGGCGCATGTTCCCCGCCCTCGACCGCGTCTACGTCAACGACCGCGCCCGCCGGGACCTCGGCTGGACCCCCGAGTACGACTTCCGATCCGTCGTCGAACTGGTCCGCGCGGGCCGCAAACCGTGCAGCCCGCTGGCGGCCACCATCGGCGCCAAGGGCTACCACGCCACCAAAACCGGCGTCTACACCCGTTGACCGCGCCGCACGCCGTGGATCGCCGACCGCCGAGGGCAGGCAGCGGGTGAGCGGCTCGCCGACTCTAGGATTCGAGTATCGACGGTCGGAGGGCGGATGCGGATCGGGAGTGCGGGCGAGCGTACGGACTGGTTGGTGTTGTGGGCGGTGGCGGCGTGGGGCGCGATCGCCGCGGTATTGACCGCGCCGTTGACGGCGGGGCTGGTGGGAGTCGTTTTCCGGTTTCCGATTCCGTTCGGCGAACCGGCGCGCGGGTTGGGCGATGTGCTCAATGCGGTGATGGCTTCGGTGTTCTATCTGATCTGGGGTGAGGGGGTCGTGCTGGCGGTGCTCGGTGGAACGGCGGGGTATTTCATTGCCAGGGGCTTCGGGCCGGGGTTGCTGCGGCCGCTCTCGCTCGCGGTCGCGGCGGCTGTCGGGCTGGGGCTAGTCGGAGGACTGATTCTCGCGGTGTTCGGATGATTCGGTCGGCCCCGGGCGAGGCGCGGGACAGCAAGGCCCCCTCTCGCTTTGCGGGAGGGGGCCTCGGGAACCACTGCGGTGGCGACGTTTAAGTCACTACCTCGACGGTGTCGCCGACATTCATGTAATTGAAGAACTCGCGCGCCCCGTCGGGGGTCATGCGGATACAACCGTGGGACTGCTTCTCCACCGGTCCGATGTGGAATGCGATATCGCCGTTGAAGAACATGGCGTACTCCATCGGGGCATTGTGCATGGTGCTCCAGTGGAAGGGCTTCTTGAGGAAGACCTTGAAAACACCCGGCGGCGTTTCGTAACCGGGCATACCGTGCGAGATGGGCGTGGGGCCGAAGACGACCTTGCCGTTGTCCATCAGCCAGGCCTCATTGGTGCTGAGGCGCAGGCAGGCGCGAGCATTCGCGCTGCACGGAGCTACGACCGGTGCGGGAGCGGTATCCGGGATGATCGATGGAACACCCGGGACATCCGGTCCGCCCGGCCATAACGGGTCGGCGTGGGCGGGCGCGGTCGCGAGACCGGCGGTGGCGACACCGACCAGTACCGCGGAGCGCGCCATCGCGCCGAGGGAACGCTTGCTCATCATCGAGATTCAGACCTCTCTAGCCTTGCCCGCCACCCTTGCTGGTTCCGCCTGCGAGGGCGAAGGGACATCACGTTGGGACAAGCATTGGGACCATGGGAGGGGTACCGCTGATCATTCTTAACCGTGCCGAGCGCGATTCGTGGGACAAACCGCCACTGACGCGCCGACACGCGAGCCGTCGGGGGTGGACGCGCCGGTGATCAGCGGATCGGCGGCAGGGTGCGTTCGTTCGGATCGGCCCCGGCGGGCAGGTGCGCGCCATTGTTCGGAACATTCGGGCGCGGCGCGTTGGACGAGCCCCGGATCTGCTGATCGGCCGGCGGATTGTCGCAGTAACTCCAGCGTGCGAGGGTGCCGTCCTGGACCACATACGGGGCGGTCGCCTTGGCCGAGTAGTTGCACCACGGCCGGGCCCAGATATCGACGATCGTGTAGAACTCGTTGTCGTGCGCCGGAACACCCATGGCTTGCGTGCCGGGCACCAGCGCGGGGAACAGGGCGCGCAGGGCGGGGATCCGCAATTGCGCGGCGCGCACGATGGCGGTCATGGTGACCGCGAGCTGGTGGATCGGCTCCTCGTTGCGGTCGAGGGTCTCGCTCGCGATCGCCAGCTGCCCGGGCGCGCGATCGAGCAGCTCGCGCAGTTCGGCATTGGCGGCGTTCGCCTGATCCATCAACGTGCGCGAATTGCGGGTCAGCGTCCCCAGATCCGGTTGCGCCTGCGAAGTGGTGGCGGCGATCGAGCGCAGGTTCTCGATCAGGTTCACCGTTTGCGGCAGCAGGTTGTCCAACCCGGTGGTGGCGATGCTGACGCCCTCGATCAACCCCCGCAACTGCTCTTTACCGCCACTGAGCGCGATATCGAGCTCGTTCAGAATGACCTCGTATTTGTCCGGATCTATCTGGGCGATCAGCTCGTTCGAGTCCGCGAGCGCCTCCCACACCGGTGTCGGCGTGCTGATCTGCGCCGGATCGAAATGCACCACCTGTCCGTCGTGCAGATACGGCCCGGCGTCGGTGCGCGGCCGGAAGTCCATGTACTGTTCGCCCGCCCCCGACAGCGCTCCCACCGCAATGGCGGTATCGGCCGGGATCTTGTACTTGTCGTCGATCACCGCGACCGCCGCGATCCGCGCCCCGCCGTCGATGATGTCGACCGCCCGCACTTGCCCGACGCGATACCCCCGCCACGTCACATCATTGCCGGCTTGTAGCCCGCCCGACCGATCGAGATGCACGGTGACGGCATAGGTTCCGCCCGGCGGGCGCACCCGCGCCACATCCACGGCCAGATACCCGGCACCCACCAGCAACAGCCCCACGAGGGAAAGATTCGAGATCAAGGTTTTGCGCTCACGCAGCACGCCCACGGACCCGCCTTCATTGCCGATCACGGACAAAAGGTTCGGTGCACAGCAAACACTCGGCGAAACTGCGGGCAATACTAACCGGGCGAGCGCAGCAGACCCAGTTCGGCCGCGCGGACACCGATTTGGAATCGCGTGGACACGCCGAGCCGCGCCATGAGATCGGCGACCTGCCGGCGATAGGTGCGCAGTGACACACCGAGGCGGCGCGCGGCGGTCTCGTCCTTGAGGCCGAGCGCGAGCGTGCCGAGCACCGCGCGCAGCGCCGCATCGATTTCGGGCCGCACCGGATCCAGCGCGACGGCCAGCCCCGCCGCCGATTCCCAGGCCATCCGCGCGAATTGGTCGAGCGCCCGCAACCGCACCTGTTTCCCGGCCGCGAGCAGATCCCCGACCACCACCTGCCCCAGCCGGTAATGGTTCGGCGACCGAGTCGGATTCGAAACCGCCACCACCGCTTCATGTTCCGCGCGCAGCAGCAACCGCTGGACATCGTCGTCCCAATGCCCGTCCTGGCTGAAGCGGACGATCCCGCCCCGCGCCGGCCTCGCATCCCGCGTCATAACCCTGCCCCGATCCTCTCCCTCACCATTACGTTCCGTGGTCCACCCCTGTCAACGGCGGTGGCAGCCTCCTGCCACACCCCGCGCGCCCGAGCCATCGCTTCCTACCGTCGGCTCATGCACATCGACTTCACCGACGAACAGCTGCAACTGCGTAAACAGTTGCGCGAGTACTTCGCGGACCTGATGACACCGCAACGGCGAGCAGCGTTGCGGCGCGGGCCCGGCGGCGAGCACGGGGACGGGGTGACCTATCGGGAGATCGTGCGGCAGCTCGGGGCTGATGGCTGGCTGGTGCTCGGGTGGCCCCGGGAGCACGGCGGGCAGGGGCGATCCATGGTGGATCAGCTCATCTTCAATGACGAGGCCGCGGCGGCGGGGGTGCCGTTGCCGTATCTGACGGTGAATACGGTGGGGCCGACCATCATGCGGTACGGAACGCCGGAACAGCGGGAGTACTACCTGCCGCGGATCGCCAGGGGTGAAATCCATTTCTCCATCGGCTATTCCGAGCCGGCGGCCGGCACCGATCTGGCGTCGCTGCGGACGCGCGCGGTGCGGGACGGCGACGAATACGTGATCGACGGCGAGAAGATGTGGACCAGCCTCATCTAATACGCCGACTACGTGTGGCTGGCCGCGCGCACCGATCCGGCGGCGGGTAAGCACGGCGGATTGTCGATTCTCGTGGTTCCCACCGGGGCGCAAGGGTTCTCGTGGACGAAGGTGCACACCATGGCGGGAGTGGGGACCAGCGCCACCTACTACTCCGGGGTGCGGGTGCCCGCCGCGAACCTGGTGGGCGGCGAGAACCGGGGCTGGTCGTTGATCACCAACCAGCTCAACCACGAACGGGTCGCGTTGAGTTCGGCTGCGCCACTTCGGGAATCGATGCGGCAGGTGCGGGAGTGGGCGCGGAACACCCGCACGGACGACGGTTCTCGAGTGATCGACGCGGAATGGGTGCGAGTGCATTTGGCGCGGGTGCACGCGCATGCCGAATATCTGAAGCTGCGCAATTGGCGTACCGCCGCGGCCGCCGACGCGGGGGAGCTCGGACCCGCGGAGGCCTCGGCCACCAAGGTGTTCGGAACCGAATTCGCCACCGAGGGATACCGATTGCTGATGGAGGTGCTCGGCGCGGAATCGATTCTGCGCGAGGATGCGCCGGGAGCCTTGCTGCACGGGCGGATCGAGCGCTTCCACCGGTCTTCGCTGATCCTCACCTTCGGCGGCGGGATCAATGAGGTGCAGCGCGACATCATCGCCAAAACCGCCCTCGCCCTGCCGGTCGCGCGCTGAAACTAGGAGTACGACAATGGATTTCGAATACACCGAAGCGCAGCGCGACCTGTCCGGGCTGGCGCGCGACCTCTTCACCGAACACGCCGGTCGGCCGGCCGGATTCGATCCGGAGCTGTGGCGCGCCATGGCCGCCGCCGGACTGCTCGATGCCGCCCTGCCCGAAACCGCCGGGGGAGCGGGATTCGATGTGCTCGAGCAGTGCGCCATCCTGATCGAGCTCGGCCGGACCCTCGCGCCCGCGCCGTATGCGACGAGCATCGCCGTGGCCGCCGCGACGATCGCCCGGTTCGGCGACGAATCCCAGCTGCGCCGATGGGTGGACCCGGTGCTGTCGGGCGAATCGACCATCGCCCCCGCATTGGCACGCACCACCGTCGCGTTCGAAGCCGAACCCCACGGCGAACGCCGGCGTATCACCGGCTCCCAATCGGTCGTCGCCGCGGGCGCTTTCGCCGGAGCCTTCCTGGTCGAGGCCCGCGCCGGCGCGGATTCACTACTGCTGCTGGTGGATCGGGAGGCCGAAGGCGTCGACGTCACCGCACAGCAGGTGGTCGACGGAAAGGACGCGGCCCGGCTGGAACTGCGGGATGTACGCGTCGATGCCGGCCACGCCCTCACCGCCCCCGGTGCCGCCGCCTGGGCACGCCGCCGCGCCACCCTCGCCACCTGTGCGCACCAGCTCGGCGTCCTCACCCGCGCCCTGGAGCTGACCTGCGAGTACGCCCGCGACAGAAGGCAATTCGGGCAGCCCATCGGCGCGTTCCAAGCGGTCCGCCAGCGTCTGGCCGACGCCTACATCGATGTCGAGGCCGTTCGCCTCACCCTCTGGCAGGCGGCGTGGCGGGAATCCCGTTCGCTACCGGCCGATGCCGAGATCGCGGTGGCGAAGTTCTGGGCCGCCGAGGCCGGGCACCGGGTGGCGCACACGGGCGTGCACGTGCACGCCGGCACCGGCATCTACCTGGACTATCCGATGCAGCGCTATTTTCTGGCCGCCAAGCGCGCCGAGTTCGAGTCCGGATCCGCCACGTCCCAGTTGCGCGGGCTCGGCGAGCTCTTGGCCGCCGAGCCCGCGGACGCCTGAGGCGCGATCACCCGATCGGCGAGCAGGCCGGCCCACCAGGTGATGCGGGCGCGACCCAGGACGCAACGGTCGCCCGCTGCGGTCCAGACCCCGGCGGTGATGCCGCCCAGGCGAGCCGTGGTGATCCGGGCATGTATCCACCGCGTGTGCACCCCTCGTACCCACGCGGCCATGGCCGTCGTGTTCGCCGACACCGTGACCTCCCTTTCATCGGTGGTGGCGTTGGGGAAACCTTTCCACCCGCCGATAAAAAGCGAATAAACGTTCTCTATGAGGTCAGGTCAGCAGTGCCCGGGTCTGCGGCGCGGCCGGTTCGGCCAGGACGCGGGCGGTGTCGCCGCGTTCGACGATCGCGCCGTCGGCGAGCACCACGATCCGGGTGCAATGCCGCGCGACGACGGCCATGTCGTGGCTGACGACCACCACGCCGATGCCCCGGGCGAGCCGGGTGCGCTCGATCAGGTCCATGATCGCGGCGGCGGTGGCCGCGTCCAGGGCGGAGGTGATCTCGTCGCAGAGCAGCACCTCCGGTTCGGCGGCCAGCGCGCGGGCGATGGCGACACGCTGGCGCTGACCGCCGGAGAGTTCGCGGGGATAGCGCTCCAGCAGTGCGCGATCCAGCTCCACATCGGCCAGCAGCGCCGCCGTGCGTGCGGTGATCTCACCGCGCCGGGTGATCCCGTTGAGCCGCAGCGGGCGCGACAGCGCCTGTCCCACGGTGTGTTTCGGATTGAGGGTGGAGAGCGGATTCTGCGGGATCAACTGGATGCGCCGGCAGTCGCGCCGGGACCGCCGCCGTGCTCCGACCGCCAGCGGGCGTCCGGCCACCTCGAGCGTGCCCGTGGCCTCGGCGTGAATACCCGCCAGCACCCGTGCGAGGGTGGTCTTGCCCGCGCCCGAAGGCCCGGCCACCGCAATCGATTCCCCCGCGCGGACTTCGAGATCGATGGAGTGCAGCAGGGTGCGGCGACCGGCCGCGGCGCCGATTCCGCGCGCCCGCAACAGCACCGGCGAGTTCGCGCCCGGTGCGGCCACCGCGGAGGTCAGCCGCGTGAGTGCCGCCTGCCGGGTGCCCAGTGCGACCACGTCATCGGCGAGCCGATGCAGGATCTCGGTGTCGTGGCCGGAGACCAGCACCGCTACCCCGTCATCGGTGGCGAGCGATCGCAGCAGCTGGGCGATCTCGTTGCGCAAACCGCCGTGCAGGCCGGCGAGGGGTTCGTCGACGACCAGCACGCCGACCTCGCGAACCAGCGCCAGCGCCAACGCGATTCGCCGCTGTTCACCACCGGAGAGCTCACCCGGGTATCGCCGCAGGCACCGCGCGGGCAGGCCCACCCGGTCCAGCACCTCGATCGCCTGTCGGTCGTCGGGTCGTCGGGTCGCTGCGCGGAGCAGCGCGCCGATCGCGGGCCGGTCGTCGGGTCGTCGGGTCGCTTCGCGGAGCAGCGCGCCGATCCGCATCCGCGGGTTCAAGGCGGCTCCCGGATCCTGGCTCACCAGCGCGAGGTTCCGGCGGCGGAAGGCTTGCAGCGCAGCCGGTTCCAGTGCGAACACATCCTGCCCGTGCACCCGCACCGAGCCGCTGACGCGGGTGGTGCCCGCCGCGAGGTGCCCCAGGACCGCGCGCATGAGCGTGGTCTTCCCGGAGCCCGAAGGACCGGTCAGCGCCGTGACACCGCCGGCCGGCACGTGCAGCGAGACCGGGGCGAGCAACTGGGTGCCCGAGGATGCTCGGACACCGAGGTTCTCGACGATCACCCCGGCGGTCATAGGTCGCGCCGTCCGCGCCCGAACGCCACCACGGCGCTGTTCACGCTGACCGCCAGCAACCCGATCGCCAGGCTCGGAGCCAGCACCGCCGCGGGATTGAGCAGGATTCCGGAAGCGTTCTCCCGCACCATGATCGCCCAATTCGCATCGCCGAGCGAGGTCGGCAGTTGCAGGAAAGCGGCCGTGCTCACCAGATACATGGCCTCCACGAACCGCAAGCCCAGCTGGGTCAGCAAGGTCTCGCGCAGGTTGGGCAGCAGTTCCCGGAAAACCAAGTAGCCCAGGTGTTCTCCACGCGCCTGCGCCGCCTCCATGAACCCGGCGCGTGTCACTCCGCTCGCCGCCGCGGCGAAAACGCGTGCCGTGTAGGGGGTTCCGGCGATGACGGCGACGATGACCAGGCCGAGCGCACCGGATTCGGGCCAGGACAGCATGAACAGCAGGATCGCCAGCACGGGCGGCAGCAGCATGCCCAGGTCGGCGGCGCGTTCGATCCAGCCGCCGAGCCGCGGTCGCAGGGCCGCGACGGCACCGAGCACCGCCGCGCACCCGGTGACCACGGTGGCGATCACCGCGGCGAGCAGCAGCAATCCCCAACCGCCGCGCAGCAATTGACTCCACACGTCCCGGCCGAGCCGATCGCCGCCCAGCCACGCCGCCCCGCCGGGCCGCTGGAAGCTGATCCCGATACCGTGCTCGGCCGAATGCGGGGCCAGCACGGGACCCAGGACGGCGATGGCGACGATCACGGCGGCGGGGATGATCGGCGGCCACCAGCGCCGGGCCGGGGCCGGGGCATCGATCATGACCGGCCTCGATTCGCCCACGCCCGTACGGCATCCGCCAGCAGCAACACGCACAGGATCGTGGTGCCGGTCATCGCCACGACCGCCGCGACCAGCGCGGTATCGCGATCGGAGACCGATCCGGCGATCATCGCGCCCATGCCCGGATAGTTGAAGACCGTCTCCACCACGAGCGCCCCGCCGAACAGGGTGCCGACCGAGGTCGCGAAGGAGGTGGCGATGGTCGGCATGGCGAACGGCAGGATGTGGCGCAGCAGTACCGTGCGCTCCGGCAGGCCGTTCAGCACCGCGCTCTCCACGTGCGGGGCCGAGGCCGCGTCCGCGATCGCACCGCGCACCACCCGAAGGTTCCACGCGGACTGCGGGATCGCCAGCGCGGCGACCGGCAGGATCAGCATCCGCGCGCTCGCGGGATATCCCGACCGGTCGGTGAAAGTGACCGCCGGTAGCCAATCCAGCCAGAGCGCAAACACCAGCACCAGCAGCGTCGCCAGCACGAACTCCGGAACGGCGATGACGAACGCCGACCCCGGCGCCAGCACCCGGGCCGCCCGACCGCGCGGCCGCGCCGCCCACCACAACCCGCACAGCATCGACACCGCCACGGTCACCGCCATCGCGACCGCGGCCAGCAGCAGCGTCTGCGGAAACGTGGCCGCCAGCAGATCGTTCACCGGCGCCCCGCGCGCCGTGGTGCCGAAATCTCCGCTGAGCACCCCGCTGAACCAATCCCGGAACCGCACCGGCAGTGGCCGATCCAGCCCCAGCTCGTGCTCCTTGGCCGCCAGCTGATCCGGTGTGGCGTCACGCCCCAGCACCGCCCGCGCCGCATTGCCCGGCAGCAGGTCCACGACCACGAACACCAAGGCCAGCAACGCGATCAGCAAACCCAGCCGACGCGCGATCGATCCGGCGAAACCGATCAATTCGACATCCACACGCGTTCGAGTTGCACGCGCCCGTACCCGCCCAGCTTCGGCAGATCCCGCACCGAACTCGACGCCACATCGATCCCATCGGCCAGGCCCCACACGAGGTAACCGCCGTGGTCGTACTGGATCTGCTGGATGGTCCTGCTCGCTTCGGTGAACTTCGCGCCGGCCGGTGCGGCCAGCGCGTCCAGATACGCCTTGTCGAAATCCGGGTCCTGGAAACCGGTTTCGTTCCATTTGGTGCGTGAGTACATCACCTTGCTGGCGAAGAACACGACCGAATCGTTGGTGCCCCAATTCGCCGTGTACAGGGGTGCTTTCAGCCAGGTCTGATCGTAGAAGGCGTTCGAATCCTGGACGACGACCTCGATCGATACCCCGATGTCCTCGACCTGGCTCGCGAACACCTTGGCCGATTCGACCTCGCCCGGGGCTTCCTGCTTGGTGAGGAGCTGATAGGTCTTGCCGGTGTCGAACTTCGCCGCGGCGAGCAACTGTTTCGCTTTCGCGACATCCCGCGTGCGCTGCGCGAGGGACTTGTCGTAGGTCGGATCGGCGGTGCCGAGAACGTCATTGGCGATGCTGCCGTACCCCGAAAGCACCTGTGCCACCATCGCTTCCCGGTCCACCGCCAGCCGCAGCGCCGTACGGACCCGGGCATCGGCGAACGGGCCGTCGCAGGTGCGCATGGCGATCACCACCGCGACATCGTCGGGGCGGCGCACCACCTGGAGATCGCCGCGGCCCTCGGCGGTGCGCCCGGCGACCGCTCCGACGCTCGAGGCGAGGTCGATCTGCCGGGCCAGCACCGCGTTCGCCATCGATTCGGGGCTCTCGAACAGCGTGACCTCGATGGCGTCGAGCAGGGGTGCGCCACCGTGCC
This sequence comes from Nocardia inohanensis NBRC 100128, assembly GCF_001612945.1. Taxonomy (GTDB): domain Bacteria; phylum Actinomycetota; class Actinomycetes; order Mycobacteriales; family Mycobacteriaceae; genus Nocardia; species Nocardia inohanensis. The sequence goes on along the minus strand of NZ_BDBK01000012.1, from coordinate 302,391 downwards.
AGGCGTCGTTGCGGATCAGCCGCGCGTTCCCGTTGTGGTAGCTCTCCAGCTGGAACGGCCCACTCCCGACGGCCCGCGTGAAATCGGTGGTGCCGCGCGGAACCGTGAAGGTCATCAGCCGAAGCAGCAGTGGCAGCTGGCTGTTCGGGTTCGCACAGGTCAATGTCACCGCATTGGGTCCGGCGGCCTTGATGTCGTCGGCCGATGCGACGGGAACCTTGGTTTCGCCGGCGGTCTCGCGCAGCCGCCGCAGTGACCACACCACGTCCTCGGCGGTCACCGGGCGGCCGTCGTGGAAGGCGGCCCCGTCGGCGATGGTGAAGGTCCAAACGCGTTGTGCCGCATCGGATTCCCACTTCGAGGCCAGTCGCGGCGCGACGTTCGGGTCCGCGCCCGGCACCGTGAGCGGGTCGTACACCAGCGACATGATCAGGAAGTCGCTGTCGTTGCTGAGGGTGGCGTGCGGGTCGCGTTCGACCTTGGCGGACTTGCCGATCGCGCCGATGCGCAGCGTGCCGCCGCGTCGCGGGGCGCCGCCGGAATCGCCGGGGGAGCCGTCACCGCAGGCGGCGAGCGTCAGGATCGCGCTGAGTCCGAGACCGGCTTTGAAGAGTTGACGCCTGTTCACATCCACGCTGACCTCACCCGGTTCGCCTGCCTTATAGGTTAGCCTCTGCTAATTCGGCAAAGGCTAGCCCGGCGACTCCCGGCGAGGCAACAGCATCGCCGCCATCCGGATTCCCGGGTGCGGCAATGCGGTTCGCTCCGGTCACGGCCGGGCCGGTGGACCGAAAAGCGCGGCCGGGGTGGGGGCGGGCAGGCCCGCGCGCCGGAAGATCTCGGTGGCATCGCGCAGTTCGGCGTCGGCGGCCGCGGTGTCGCCGCGGGCGGCGCGGGCCGCCGCACGCAGCGCCATGGCCCGGGCCCGGTCGAGCGGATCGGCGGCTTTGGCGAACAGGTCCAGGGCATGGGTGGCCTCGGTCTCGGCGGCGGGGACGCGCCCGGCCCGCAGATGGATCTGAGCCAGACGGGTGCGCGCCCAGCCTTCCCAGAGCCGCACGCCATTGCGGCGGGCGATGGCGACCGCTTCGTTGCCGAGTTCGCGGGCGCGCTCGTGCTCGCCGAGCATGGATCGGGTGGCGGCCAGTTCATGGGTGGCCCAGCCGAGAGCGACGGGATTGGAGGCTTCGCGCGCCAGCGTGATGGCGCGGCCGGCCACCGCCACCGCCTCGTCGTATTGGCCGGATTCGCAGAGGGTTCGGGTAGCGATGGCCAGGATCCAGGCCTCCATGGAGCGGTCGCCCTCGGCGCGGGTGAGGGCCATGGCATTGGCGTAGTGACGGTGCGAGTCCTTGGTATTGCCCATGCGACGGTCGGCCACGCCCAGCAGCACCTCGGTCAGGATCTGCAAGCGGCGGTCGGCGGCGTCGGCGGGCGGCGAGATCGGTTGCAGGAACTCCATACTCGCCTCGATCTCGCCGAGACCGACTTGCAGCAGGGCGCCGGTGGCCACCCGCAGGCGGCGCGCGGAGGTGGCGTCGTTCTCGCGAACGGCGGTGTGCAGCAGCCCTTTCAAGGCATCGGAGAGTTCGCGGGCGCGCGTTCCGGCATCCATCAGCTCGGCCATCACCCAGGCCATGTCGGCGGCCACCGCGACCGCCGGGCCGCCGATGCGCGCGGCCTGCCGGTGCAGGGCGATCACGACCGGGCGCTCGATATCGTTCCAGGTCTGTCCTTCGGCCCCGTTGGTGAAGGTGCGGCCGGGGACGTCGGTGGGCACCAGCAGCCGCGCGGTATTGCTGAAATCGATGGCGCAGAGCAGGTTCTTGGTGCTCGCCAGGTAGTAGTCGAGCAGCCGCACCAGGACGGTGGATTCGTCTTCCCCCGCGCTCCCGTCGGGGTCGTTGGCCTCGGCGAGCCGGGCCGCGAACAGGCGCAACAGATCATGGAAGCGATAGCGCCCGGGAGCGGTGGTCTCCAGCAGGTTCAGATCCACCAGCGACTCGCAGAGCTGCTCGGCGCGGGCGACCGGCACGTCGAGTACCGCCGCCGCGCCGTCGACCGGGAAGTCGGGCACATCGTTGCGGGCGAGCATGCGAAAAGCCCTGGCCTGCTCGGGATTCAGCTGACCGTAGCCGAGCTGGAAGACGGCCTCGACGGCCAGTTCACCGGTTTGCAGGATGTCGAGACGCTGGTTCTCGTCGGCCAGCCGATCGGCCAGCGCGGCGAGGGTCCACTGCGGCCGCACCGCCAGCCGCGCGCCCACGATGCGCACCGCGAGCGGCAGGCGGGCGCACAGCGCGATCACCGTCAGCGCCGCATCCTGTTCGGCCGCAACGCGTTCCGCGCCCAGCACCCGGGTCAGCAGCGTCATGGCCTCCTCGGTCTCGAGCACATCGAGCCGGGTGCGGCGCAGCGCGGGCAATTCGGTGAGCACCGAGCGGCTGGTGACCAGCACCGCCGTCCCCGGCGTCCCTGGCAGCAGCGGGGCGACCTGGGCGCTGTCGCGGGCGTTGTCCAGCACCACCAGCACGCGCTTGTCGGACAACAGGGTTCGCAATTGGCACGCCCGGTCGTCGACGGCGGAGGGGAGGTCGCCCTCCGCGACGCCGAGCGCGCGCAGGAATCCGCCGAGCGCGTCGCCGGGCGAGACCGGCTCGGGATCGACGCCGCGCAGGTTCACATACAGCTGCCCGTCCGGGAAACGGTCGCGCACGCGATGGGCGACGTGCAGTGCGAGGGCGGTCTTGCCGACGCCGCCCATGCCGCCGACCGCCGAGATCACCACGGTGCTGCCGTCGCCGGTGAGCTCCGCCGCGATCTCCTCGCTGACCCGTGAGCGGCCGGTGAAATCGGCGATGTCGGGCGGCAATTGGGCCGGGGTGGGGGTGGGGCGCGGGGCCCGCAGCACCGGCGGCAGCTCGGCGCGCAGGATGCGGGTGTGCACGGCGCTCAACTCCGGTCCGGGCTCGACGCCGATGCCGTCCACCAGGGCCCGCCGGGCGCGCGCGTACTCCTCGAGCGCGTCGGCTTGGCGCCCGCAGTGGTAGAGCGCCGTCATGAGCAACGCCCGGAACCGTTCCCGCAGCGGATGCTCGTCGATGAGCGGCCCGAGTTCGGTCACCGCGTCGGCGCTGCGCCCGGTCTCGATGTCCAGGCTGAGCCGATCTTCCAGAATGGCCAGCCGCCACTGTTCCAGGCGGGCCCGCTGCCGTTCGGCGAAGGGTCCGGGTAGCCCGCCCAGTGCCGCGCCCTGCCATTGGGCCAGTGCGGCTTCCAGGGTGTCGCGGGCGGCGACCGGATCCTCGTCGCGCAATTGCGCGGCCGCGGCGACCCGGTCGACGACGGTGTCGATATCGGTGCAGCCGGCCGGAACTCGCAGCGCGTAGCCGTCGCCGACCGAGACCAGCAGACTCGACGGCCCGCGCATGGTGCGTTCGGGTTCGAGTTCGCGGCGCAGCTTGGCCACGTGCGTGCGCAGGGCCGGGACCGCGCGCAACACCGGATCGTCGCCCCAGATGCCTTCGACGAGTTCGGCCGCGGTCACCGCCTTCCCCTCGCGCAGCAGCAATGCCACCAGCACGGCGCGCCGCTGTGGCGGGCCGAGATCCAACGGTGTGTCTCCGCGCCAAGCCCGGACCTCACCCAATACCGCGAACTTCAACAAACCGACCTCCCCGTTCGGGCAGTGTAAATGGCCGCCTGGCTCGTTGATCCGGCGACTATTCAACACCGATCACAGCCCCCCATCGTGGAATATCGGCCCGCTCGACGGGTTCGGCAACGAAATGGGGGAGGGAATATGGCCCATCGGGTATCCGGCGAGGTCACCGACATCGGTGCGCGGGCGGTGCCGGCGCTGGTGTGCGCGGCATCGTTTCTGACGTTTCTGGATGTCTCGGTGGTGAACATCGCCTTCCCGAGCATCGCGCAATCCTTCACCGGCACAAGTCGATCCGTGCTGACCTGGGTGGTGAGCGGGTACAGCGTGACGTTCGCGGCCGGGCTCGCGCCCGCCGGGCGGCTGGCCGACGTGATCGGGCGCGGACGCCTGTTCCTGCTCGGGCTGGCCGGATTCGTGCTGACCTCGCTGGCGTGCGCGGTCGCGCCCACGGCGGCGGCGCTCATCGCGGCGCGACTGCTGCAAGGGGTGGCGGCGGCGGTCGTGGTGCCGGCGTCGGTGGGGCTGCTGCTGGGGGTGGTCGCACCGGAGAAACGGCCGGGCGCCATCGGAACCTGGACGGCCACCAATGGTCTGGGCGCGGTGCTCGGGCCGGTGCTGGGCGGGCTGCTGGTGGATCAGTTCGGATGGCGGGGGATCTTCGCCGTCAATATCCCGATCGGGGTGGCGCTGGTCGGGGTGGGCCTGTGGCTGGTGCCGGCCGATCGGCCGCGGGTTCGGGGGCCGCTGCCGGATGCGTTGGGCGCGTTGCTCTTCGCCACCGCCACCGGGTCCGTCGTCGCGGCCGTCACGCGGGGCCAGGATTGGGGCTGGACCGCACCGCTCACCGCGGGCCTGCTGCTGGGCGGGCTGACGCTGCTGGCGCTCGCGCTGTTGCGCGCCCGCTACCATCGCAGCCCCGCCGTGGATCTGGCGCTGTGGCGCAACGGGCTGTTCGCCCGCACCAGCCTGGCCTCGGCCGTCATCGGCCTGGCACTCTTCGCGCATATGCTGATCGGCCCCATCTTCCTGGCCGAGATCTGGCATTACTCGGTGGTCAAAGCCTCGTTCGTACTCACCATCGCGGCGGTCGCGGCCATGATCACCTCGGTCGTGGTCGGCAAGATCGGCACCGCGCACAATGCCGGCCGGCTCGCGGCCCTGGGCGCGCTGCTGTTCGCCGCGGGCGCGACGCTGCTGGGCACGCACGCGCTCACCGCCGAGGAACGGCTCTGGACGGTGTGGGCCCCGGCCGCCGCGGTCATCGGCCTGGGCATCGGACTCTCGTTCGCCGCGTTGGGGATTGCAGCCTCGGCCGCCATCCCCGCGGAGAAGTTCGCCGCCGGGCTCGGCATGAACTTCACCGTCCGCCAGGTCGGGGGCGGTCTGGGTATCGCGATCCTGGCCGCGCTGGTCTCCGCGCACGGCATCCATCTGCTCGATGCCGTCCACCAGCTCTACCGCGTCGAGGCGATCGTCCTGCTCGCCGCGGCACCGCTGTGCCTGACCCTGCGGCCCGCGAAGACCGCCCCCGTCACCGTGGGCTGACCGGAATCAGTTGCGGCGCTCTTCGATTCGATCCCGCGCGGCTTCGGCGGCCCGGGCACTGCGGTCGAGCGCGGTCTCCGCCAGCAGCGCGCCGCGATCGAGCGCGGTCTCGGCGAACCGCACGCTGCGGTCGCGAGCCGTCTCGGCGGCGTCGGCGGTCCGGCCGCGGGCGATCCGGGCGGCCTGCCGACGCCGGCCGCGTGCGGTCCGGGCGGCTTTCACGCCTCGATCGTGCGCGGCTTCGGCGGCGCGCAGCCGGCGTTCCCGAGCGGTCTCGGCGACCTGCGCGCCACGCTCCCGTGCGGTCTCGGCGAGATCCGCACCCCGGTCCCGCGCGATCTCGGCGAAGTCGGCGCCGCGTTCGCGTGCGATCTCGGCGAAGTCCGCGCCGCGTTCCCGGGCGGTTCCGGCCAGGTCCACGCCGCGTTCCCGGGCGGTTTCGGCGAGGTCGGCGCCGCGGTCGCGGGCGATTTCGGCGAAGTCCGCGCCGCGATCTCGCGCGATCTCGGCGAAGTCGGCGCCGCGGGTCTTGGCCACGTCCACGAAACGCCCGCCGCGCCGCTTGGCGATATCGGCGAACTCGCGACCGCGTTCACCTACGGTCTCGGCGATTTCCGCGCTCTGTTCCTTGGCGGTCTCGGCCCAGTGCGGGGCCTCGGACTGCACGGTGTCGGCCAGATCGGCGATCTTCTCCTTGGTGTGACCGGCCGCGACCTTGCCGTGCTCCAGGGCCCCTTCGAGCCCCTTGCGCAGGGACTGATAGGTGTTGTCGGAGCCGCCGTGGACCAGCGGGAGGCTCGCCGAAACCTTTGCGGCGGCCCGCTTTCCACGCCAGGCCAGGGACGGCTTGCCCGCGGTGTCGGAGGCCGCGATCAGCAATCCGCCGAGCAGGCTCACGTCCTTGATGAAGCCCAGTCGCTTGGCCGCGCGCCGTTCGGGATCCTGCTCGTCCCAGAAATTGTGCTCGACGGCGGTGGCGGGAACGAGGGTGGCCGCCAGCACCGTCGACGCGATCCGGGGCATGCGACCGAACGCCAGCAGCGTCGCGGCGCCGACCTGCACCATGGCGTTCACCCGCACCACCTGTCCGGGATCGGACGGAAGTTTGGCGGCGTAATTCTCGGGCAATTTCCGTTCACCGTGCTGCACCAGCGTGGCGGCCGTCTTGGTGCGGGGCTCGGGGTTGGCGAGTGTGGTGAGCCCGTCGGCGATGAACGCGGACGCCAGGAGCGGACGGGCGATTCGTCGAATCAGCATGTTGGGGTTCCTTTCCGCCCAGGCAGTGCCCACTGTCGGATCGGGCAAACCTGCCCGTACCGGCGCGTCGGCGGAGACTCACCGCGTGCTCGGTGATCCGTTGGTACATCGTGAGCGGCCGGGCCGATGGTTGTCGGTGAGCACCGAGCAGAGCCGGTGCCGGAACATCGGGAGGGATCGTGCGCATCACCATCGTCGGTTTGATCGCCGCCGCCACGCTGGCCGTGGCGGCAACGGGTTGTTCCACCGACGGGACGTCCACCGTGCCCACCACGGGGCGTCCCACCGTCGTGCAGACTGTCGAATCGTCGCCGCCCAGCACTGCCTCGGTAATCACGGCGACCACCATCCGGGTCAATGGTAAACAGGGATCGCTCAGCTATGACGTAGACGTGCCGCAATTGGCGGGACAAGGCCGGGACGCCGCCGTCAAGGAGTTCAACGACGGTATGCGCACCACCTTGCAGGCCATCATCGCCGCGCGTTCGGATGCGGTGAAGCTGACCGGCGTCGCCGATGAGAGCAAGGTCGAGTATCTCGGGAACAAGGTGGCCGGCGGCATCATGTGGCTCACCCTCGATTTCGGCGGCGCGCACCCGACCGCGGTGCTCGCCACGCATGTGACGAACCTGGACACCGCCAAGCAGATTCGGGTCGCGGACCTGTTCACCGACGAGACGGCCGGGCTCACCAAGCTCTCCACGCTGGCGACCCAGAAACTGAAGAAGTCCAAGTACGCGAGCGTCATCGACGCCGACGGCCTCACCCCCACCCGGGACCACTTCCAATATTGGACGCCCACGCCCGAGGGCATGCACCTGTATTTCGAGCAGGGTCAGGCCGCGCCGCCCGTCGCGGGCGTGCTCGACGTGACCATCGAATGGTCGGCGCTGACCGGTGTCCTGAAGCCGGGCATGCCGGAGGTGCTGGCCGGCTGACTCACCAGAAACGCAGCACCGAGACCGGCCCGGCGATCAGGCAGTAGAGCGCGAAGAGCAGCAGCGTGCGGGTCTGGAAGTAGCGTTCCAGGAAGCGCACGGCGAGCCAGGAGCAGAGCCCGGAGACCAACGCGCCGAACAGGATCGGACCGCGGCAGCCCGCGCTGCCGGGGCCGATGAGTTCGGGCAGCTCGATCACCCCCGCGCCGAGAATGGCGGGGGTGGCGAGCAGGAAGGCGAACTTGGCGGCGTGCTCGTGTTCCAGGCCGCGCCAGAGCCCGCCGACCATGCTCAATCCCGCTCGGCTGAAGCCGGTGATCAGCGCACCCGCCTGCGCGAGGCCGATGCCGGCCGCATCGGCGGCGCTGAGCGCGGCGAGCGGACGGTCGGTTTGGCGGCGGGCGCGGGTCTCGGTGGGGCGGGCGCGGTGCAGGGCGAACCGCCTGCCGTACTGGGCGAGGGTGGGTTCGTTGCGGCGGCGCAATCCCTCGCCGATGATCAGGACCACCCCGTTGAGGGTCAGGAAGACGGCGGCGTAGATCGGCGCGGCGAAGAGCGCGTGCAGCGAATGTTCCAGCAGCGGACCGAGAACGGCCACCGGCAGGGTGCCGATCAGCAGCAGCCAGGCCAGGCGCTGCGGGACGGTGTCGACGCGCTTGGTGCGCAGCGTATCCAGGAAGCCGCCGCCGATGGCCTGCCAATCGCGCCGATAATGCCCGAGCAGGGCCAGCGCCGTCGCCACGTGCAAGGCCACCACGAACGCCAGATACGGTGTGCCCCCGCCCGATTCCCCTTCGGTCAGCTTCGCCCAGTCGCCGCCGAGCCAGGCCGCGACGAGTACGGAATGCCCGAGGCTGGAGATGGGGAAGAGTTCGGTGAATCCCTGGACCGAGCCGATGACCGTCGCTTCGAGGTAAGTGAGCATCGCGAAGGAGTTTCGCACGGCGGCGAGGGGTGATTCCTGGCAGGTCGCTGTGATCCGGAATGTCCGAATTCGTTGGTGAACAACGGGTTTCGACCGGCTGAACCGAAAAGCAGGACAACTGGTCTGATGTCCAGCTAGGCTCGCGGCGCGATCGCGCAAGATCGCATTTCGAGGATTCGGCAGAGCGAGGCGTGAATGAGGACCAGTCGTAGGGAGCTGCTGCGGGCCGCGGTGGGTGCGGCGGTCGTCGCCGGTGTCGGTGCGGCCCCGGCGTGGGCGGGTCCGGTCCGGCGCACCGTGAGCGCTCCGCAGGCGTGGATGTCGGGGTTGCCTGACGGGACTTCGCTACTGCGGCTGACGATTCCGGGTACCCACGACTCCTGCTGCACCAGCCCGGCCAACGGGACGGAGTGGGCACACACCCAGAACTGGTCGCTGCCCGAGCAATTCGCGCACGGCATTCGCTTCCTCGACATCCGCTGCAATGGATTGCAGGACCACACGAGCGATTCCTTCGGCATCTACCACGGGCCCGCCTATCAGGACATCACCTTCGACGACGTGCTGAACCGATGCCGGGACTTCTTGGCGCGCAACCCCGGTGAGGTCTTGATCATGCGGGTCAAGAAGGAGGACGGCACCGGAAACGATGTGGGTTCCGACTTCGAACGGGTCTTCAACGGATACCTCGATGTGAAGGGCTACCGCTCGCTGTTCTGGATCGGCAATCGCATTCCCGCGCTCGGCGAGGCGCGCGGGCGGATCGTGCTGATCACCCAGTTCGCCAACCAGCTGTCCACCCTGCGCTGGCCCGGCGGCGACAACGGCGTCGTCACCAATGACGCCTTCTACGTACAGGACCGGTATCAGGGGCGGGGTCTCGCGGGCCTGGACTCGGGTTCGTCGGCCGGTTCCTCGGGCTCCGCGCAGACCGGATCGTCCGGCGGCGACAAATTCGATTACGTCCGCGACTGCTTCGACAAGTCCGCCGCCGACCCCGGCAACACCCGGATGTACATCAACTTCACCAGCTACGCCGACCGCGCCTGGCCCAAGGACAATGCCGCGGCCATCCTGCCGAAGGTCGAGTCGTATCTCACCGAACACCGCGGCAAGCCCGGGCATTTCGGTATCGTTCCGATGGATTTCCCCGACCGGTATCCGAACGTCCTCGACCTGCTGCTGGAGCGCAATTTCAGCTGACGGAACCGGCCCTGTCCGACAAGGAGACGCGATGCATGCGGGCCTGGATGTGCGGTGGATTCACGGGTCGCCGTCGGCCGAGCACAACACCGACGTGGACATCCAGGTGTACGCCTACGACGCGAACACCATCATCCTGCGGCAGAACATGGCCGTCGACTACGAGGCCCCGTTTCTGTTTCTGCTGTTCGGGGATGAGCGGGCGGTGCTGATCGACACCGGCGCGACCGAGTCCGCCGAGTTCTTCCCGCTGCGGCGCGTGGTCGACGATCTGGTCGAGGACTGGCTGGCCCGCTATCCACGGCCCGCGTACCGGCTGCTGGTGCTGCACACTCATCCGCACGGCGATCACATCGCGGGGGACGGTCAGTTCGCCGATCGCCCGGATACCACGCTGGTCGCCGGTGACCGGGAAACCGCCTGGCAGTACTTCGGATTCGATCGTGACGCCGAGGCCGTCGCGCGGGTCGATCTGGGCGGGCGGGTGCTGGAGTGCCTGGCCACGCCGGGGCATCACGAAGCGGCCGTGACCTTCTACGATCCGCGGACCGGGTTCCTGCTCACCGGTGACACCGTGTATCCGGGCCGGCTCTACATCGAGGACTGGGCCGCGTTCTCGCGCAGTATCGACCGGTTGCTCGAGTTCACCGCGCAACGACCGGTCTCGCACGTGCTGGGTTGTCATATCGAGATGACCACGACGCCGGGCGTGGACTATCCGGTGCGCACCACCTATCAGCCCGACGAGCCGCCACTGGAGATGCGTCCCGGCATCCTTCGCGAAATCCGTTCTGCCATGGACGAAGTCGGTGATACGCCGCGCCGTAAGGTCTGTCCGGAGTTCATCCTGTACCCGCTACCGTGAAAATCGGTGGCGCGTAAGGCCGCCCACGCGTCATGATCGTCGGCATGTTCTCGCAGTCCATCGCCCCATACCCCGCAGTCGCGGGCGCGATGGCTGCTGCCCAGGCACAGTCCGCATTCGACGGCGCACGAAGCTGACCTTCTCCGGGACGTCCCGGGACCTCAGACGGGGAAGGTCGGCGCGTCTTTGAGGTCCCCTCGAAACCTGGACTCCTGGATGGAGAATCGTCATGGGCAAGCAGCCCTACATTCGTAACAAGCCGCACCTGAACATCGGCACCATGGGCCACGTCGACCACGGCAAGACCACGCTCACCGCCGCCATCACCAAGGTGCTCGCCGAGCGCGACGGCGGCAAGTACGTGCCGTTCGACCGCATCGACCGGGCCCCGGAGGAGATCGAGCGCGGCATCACCATCAATATCGCGCACGTCGAATACGAAACGGCCACCCGGCATTACGCGCACGTGGACATGCCGGGGCACGCCGACTTCGTGAAGAACATGATCACGGGGGCGGCGCAGCTGGACGGGGCGATCCTGGTGGTGTCGGCGCTGGACGGCATCATGCCGCAGACCTCCGAGCACGTGGTGCTGGCCCGGCAGGTCGGGGTCGAGCACATCGTGGTCGCGGTCAACAAGGCCGACGGCGCGGATGCCGAGCTGCTGGAGCTGGTCGAGCTGGAGGTGCGGGAACTGTTGTCCGCCAACGGATACGACGGCGACAACCTGCCGGTCGTACCCGTCTCGGGCCTGAAGGCGCTCGAGGGTGACGAGCACTGGTCGCGGGAGTTGCTGCGGCTGCTGGACGTCATCGACGAGCACATCCCGATGCCGGTGCGCTACACCGATGCGCCGTTCCTGATGCCGGTGGAGAACGTGCTCACCATTACCGGGCGCGGCACCGTCGTGACCGGCGCGGTGGAGCGCGGACAGGTCCGGATGGGCGACCGGGTGACCGTGCTCGGGTTCGGCGAGACCATCGAATCGGTGGTGACCGGCGTCGAAACCTTCGGGCGGACCATGGAATCGGCGGAGGCGGGCGACAATGTGGCGCTGCTGCTGCGCGGCGTGCAGCGCGGGCAGGTGCAGCGCGGCCAGGTGGTCGCGGCTATCGGCAGCATCGCCGTGCACCGCGGGTTCACCGCCCGCGTGCGGCTGCTCAGTGCCGCGCAGGGCGGGCGGCGCACCCCGGTCGCGTCGGGCTACCGGCCACAGTTCTTCCTGCGCACGGGCGATGTGTCCGGGCAGGTGGTGCTGGCCGGCGGCCGGGCGGTGCCGGGGGAGACCGTCGAGATGACGGTGACCCTGGATCGCGCGGTGCCGCTGGAGCCGGGCCTCGGGTTCGCCGTGCGTGAGGGGAACCTGACGGTGGCCGCCGGTACGGTGCTCGCCGTCGAGTAGCCGGACGTCCCGGTTTCGAGCCGTGTGCTCGGAGCCGGGACTTCCCGTCCGACACTCCGGTACAGACCCCCACTCCGGCGTTTCGCTCGGCGTGTCTCCTAGTCTGGCGCAATGACCACCCGTTGCCAGAAGTTCGCCGCCACCGTGGGCGTGGCCGCCGTCGCGCTCGCCGGATGCGCGAGCGGATCGAACTCCGAGAGCTCGGACAAGATCGATGTCGGCGTGCTGGTGATCACCATGTTCGATCCCGAGAACCAGGTGTGGCTGGATAGGGAACAGCTGCCCACCACCGTCGAGGTGCCCGGTGCGTACAAGCCGGTGCGCTGCAATGCGGACAAGCTGTGCGTGGCCGAGACCGGTCAGGGCAAGGCGAACGCCGCCACCTCCATGATGGCGATACTCGGCAGCGACAAGTTCGACTTCTCGCACGCGTACTTCCTCACCGCCGGAATCGCGGGCACGCCACCGGATCAGGGCACGCTCGGTTCGGCCGCCTGGGCGCGCTACGTGGTCGACTTCGACCTCGGCAACCATCTGGAGCCGGCCGAAGCCCCCGACGTACCGTTCGGGTACCGCCCCGTCGAGGCTTACAACACCGCCGTCTACAAACTCGATGACGCGTTGGTGGACAAGGCATTCGAGCTGTCGCAGGGTGTGCAGCTCGCCGACACGCCCCAGGTCGCCGCCGCCCGCGCGCAATACCCCGGCCAAGCGGGGCGCACCCCCGGAATCATGAAGTGCGACACCATGACCGGGGACGACTTCTATTCGGGCAAACCGCTCTCCGATACCGCCCGCTACATCATGGACCTGCGCACCGAGGGGCAGGGCGTCTACTGCACCACGCAGATGGAAGACAATGCCACCGCGACCGCATTGCAGGCGCACGGCTACCTGAACCGCTACCTGTCGCTGCGCACCATGAGCAACTTCGATCAGCCGTACCCGGGCCAGACGGTGGTGCAGCACCTGGACGACAGTTCGACCGGTGGCTTCCGGCTGGCCTGCGAGAACGCTTACACCCTCGGCAAAGTCGTCGCGGCCCACCTGCTGAAGAACCCGCCCGAGAACTGACTCCGGCCGGAAATCTCTCTCCGGTCGGCCCCGGCATCCCGGACCATGGGTGCCATGGAATGTGGGCACTACGGCGACGATCATCTGGCTTTCGCGGAACTGGCGCGCGGCTTCGCCCGCAAGGAGGTCGCGCCGCGCTATCCGGACTTCGAGGCCGCCGGGATAGTGCCGCGCTCGGTCTTCGCGCGCGCGGGTGAACTCGGGCTGCTCGGCTTCGCGGTGCCGCAGGGGTAATCTGGTCAACGGCGCGAAGACCTTCATTACCAACGGCATCAATGCGGATCTGGTCATCACGGCGGTGCGCACCTCAGCCGAGCGTCATCGCGGCATCAGCCTGCTGGTGCTCGAGCGTGGCATGGCGGGATTCGAACGCGGGCGCGGTTTCGAATACCTCATGCGGAACCTGCCCCAGGAGCGCATGCAGATCGCCGTCGCCTGCCTGGCCCGCGCTCGCGCCGGCCTCCGCTGGACCATCGAATATGTCGGCGGCCGAACCGCTTTCGGCCAACCCATCGGCGGCTTCCAGAACACCAAGTTCACCCTCGCCGACGTATCCACCGAAGTGGCGGTGGCCGAGGCGTTCATCGACAGATGCGTGCTGGAGCTCGATGCCGGTCGACTCACCCCCGCCGACGCGGCCAAGGCCAAGCTGTGGGCCTCGGAAATGGAGTTCCGTTGCCTGGACCGCTGTCAGCAGCTTTTCGGCGGATACGGCTATATGCGTGAGTATCCGATCGCCCGCGCCGCCGCCGACGCCCGGGTGACCCGGGTGTACGGCGGGACGTCGGAGATCATGCGCGAAATCATCGGCCGGGACCTGAAATTGACGCAGCGATAGCTCAGCGCTTCAGGCCGTGGCCGGCGGCGATGAGCCGCTCCATGACCGTGCGCGGGACCAGGCGGCGCACCGCGAACATCAGCGGTGCGTTACTGCCCACGGCGTAAAGCGGTTTCGGCCGATCTGCTTCGGCGGCGCCCACAATGGTCTTCGCAACCTGTTCCGGGGCAATGCCTTTGGACATCTTCTGATCCAGGGTCGCCATGAACTTGGTGAAATCGGTGGTGTGCGGCGAACCTTCGTTCAGGTACTTGGTGCGGCGCTCGCTCAATCCGGTATCGATCTGCCCGGGCTCGACGGTGGTCAGCCACACCCCGAACGGTGATTCCTCGAACCGTGCCGCCGTGGCGAAGGCCCGCAGCGCCGCCTTGGTCGCGGCATACGACGAGCGATACGGCATCGGAAAACTGCCGATCATGGAGCCCACCATGATGATTCGCCCGTACCCGCGCTCGCGCATGCCCGGCAGCAGCTGCTGGGTCAGCGCCACCGGTCCCAGCACGTTGAGCCGGAACAGCCGCTCGACCGCCTCGGCCGGCAGCTCCGCGAGGGGCCCGGCCTGGCTTTCGCCCGCATTGTTGACCAGCACGTCCACCGTGCCCAGCGCCGCGGTGCAGCGGGCGATGGAATCGGCGTCGGTGAGGTCGAGCGCCCGGTAATCCACCCCGGGCAGCCGATCGGCAGCGGCGATCGAATCAGGATTGCGGCTGGTGCCGATCACCTTGTGGCCACGCGCCGCGAAGGCCGCCGCCGTCGCTTTGCCGATGCCGGACGAAGCGCCGGTGACTACCACGGTGCGGGTCGAATTGCTGCTCATGGAACTGAACGCTAGCCGCTGAACGCACCCCGAGCCACACACCGACACCGAACGAAGCGGCGAAAACCGGCACGAACAGAACTGCTTGGGTGCTCATGCCGGGCAATCGGGAACACGCAGGACTGCTGTTACGTGACGATTTGCGATGAATTCGCAGGCAGACCCGCCGGTTCGCCCCGGCCGGCTACTTCGGCAGCGGATAGCTCTGCGACGGCTCGCCTTCGGGGATGACCGTGAGCTGGGTGAAGTACCCGTCGACGGGCTTGCTCAGCGTCACCGCGGCGGGCACGGCCCGCTGTTCGCCGTCGGCGCAACTGGGTTCGCAAGTATTGCTGTTCTCGATGCCGCTGCCGTGCGCGGCATCGGCGTTCCAGTCCGACCAGGTGAGCCCGGAGACCGACAGATTGCCGTCGGCACAGGTGATGGTGAGCTGGCTCGGCCGTGATTCGGGCTGGGAGACACAGTTCTTGATCCGCGGGAGCGCCGCGACGGTGGTCGTCGCGGACGCCGCGGCCGAAGAGTCGTCGTTCGAGCCGCATCCGGTCACCGCGGCGGCGAGCACGAGCCCGGTGGCGATGGCTAGGGGCAGTCGCATGGATCCTCCTGATCGGTCGAGCTGTGCGGGGCGGGGAAACGCATCCGGAACTCGGCGCCGTGACCGGGCTCGGTGGCGACCGAGACCGTGGCACCGTGGATTTCGGCCACCTGCGCCACGATCGCCAAGCCGAGGCCGTGGCCGGGGGTGGAGCGGGCGGTGGGGGAGCGGTAGAAGCGGTCGAAGACGTGCGGCAGCTCCGCGGCGGCGATGCCGGGACCCGCATCGCGGACCGTCAAGGTCCGATCGGCCAGTGCGACATCGACTTTCGCCCCGGCCGGGCTGAATTTGGCGGCATTGTCGAGCAGGTTGGTGATGGCGCGGCTCAATCGCGCCGCACTGCCCCGGACCGTCGTGGGCTCCAGCTCCGGGCTGAAATCGATTGCGGGCCAATGCCGTCGAGCGATATCCAGGCGGTCTTCGATCAGAGTGTCCAGGCGCAGGTCCTCGAAGGGTTCCCGGGCGGCGGCCGAATCGTCGGCGCGGGCCAGATCGATGAGATCGGTGACGAGGCCGGACAATTCCTCGGACCGGACGCGCAGCGCGGCGGCGGTCTCGGCCAATTGGTCCGGGGGCAGGCGGTCCGCGCGGCGCAGCAGATCGATATCGGTGCGCAGCGCGGTGAGCGGGGTGCGCAGTTCGTGGGAGGCGTCGGCGATCAGACGCTGCTGTGCCGCACGGGAATCGCGCTCGGCCGACAGCGCGGCATCGAGTTCGGCGAGCATGGTGTTGATGCTGGCGGCCAGGCGGGCGAGCTCGTCGGAGCCGCTGACCGGGATGTGCTCGCCGGGATCGCGGGTGCGGGCCACACGTTCGGCGGCCTCGGTCAGGGCCGCGACCGGGGCGAGCGCGCGCCGGGCGAGCAGTATGCCGATCCCGGCCGCCAGCAGGGTTCCGGCCGCCGCCCCGGCCAGCAGCGCCCAGCCCACCCGGTGCAGGCTGGTGTCGATGGTGTCCGAGCGCTGTGCGACCTGCACGGCGCTACCGGGGCGCAGCGGCGCGGTGTACATGCGCAGCGGGTAACCGTCGAGGGTGATATCGCTGTAGTAGGCATCCGCGGAACCCGCTGCCACCGCACGGGTTCCGGCGTCCACGGGCAGGCTCTGCTCCGGATAATGCTCCGATTCGATGGTCCCGTCCGCCGCCACCACCTGAACGCAACTGGGGGCGGCCAGATACCGGCACGGTCCGGAGGACGCCGCGAGGGCCGGTTCCGTGGGGTACTGGCGTTCGATGCGGATGGCTTGGCGGCGCAGGTTCAGATCCAGCGCGCCGCGCAGTTCGTGACCCACCACCGCATAGGCGGCGGCCGCCATCCCCGCGAGCGCGGAAGCCATTGCGAGCACGAAGAATACGGCGATCCGGCCGCGCAGGCCGAGACGTTTCACGCCGGACCCAGCCGGTAGCCGACGCCGCGCACGGTGTGAATCAAGGGCGGGCGGTCCCCGGCCTCCAGCTTGCGGCGCAGATACCGGATGTAGACCTCCAGCGAATTCGACGACCGGTGACCCCATACCCGATCGATGAGGGTTTCCCGGGGCAGCGCCTGCCCGGCATTGCGGAGCAGCACCTCCAGCAGCGCGAATTCGGTTCGGCTGAGCTCGATTTCGCTATCGCCCCGGTGGACCGTGTGAGCGGCGGTGTCCATCACCAGATCTCCGGAGGAGAGCACCGCACCGTCCTCGGGATAGGTGCGGCGCACCAGTGCGCGCACGCGCGCCAGCAGCTCGTCCAGATCGAACGGTTTGACCAGGTAGTCGTCGGCCCCGGCATCGAGACCCGCGATCCGGTCGGCCACCGCGTCCCGGGCGGTGAGCATGAGAATCGGCGTGCGATCCCCGCGTCCGCGCAGCGTCCGGCACGCGGTCAGGCCATCCATGAACGGCATCAGCACATCCAGCACCACCACCTCCGGCTGCCATCCGGCAACCTCGGTCAGCGCGGTCGCGCCATCGCCGGCGGCCCGGGTCTCGTACCCTTCGCTGCCGAGGGCGCGCACCAGCGCGTCCCGTACCGCGGGCTCGTCGTCCACCACCAATACGCGCACCCCACGAATATACGGACCGGCGGCACCTGGGCATTCTCATCCGGCTCTCATGTCGGGTGTCCAGGGTGAGCGGTATGGGACATCGGAAACTGCGCCGCGCCGGAGCGGTGATCGTCATTGCGGGCCTCACCGCGGCCGGGCTCGCGGCCTGCGCGAGCGAGCCGGCGCCGGCCGCGCCCCGAATCGAGGGCAATCAGGTGGTTATCCCGATCGACGGCGGCATGGCCGAGGTCGACACCACCTCCCTGGCAGTGGGGGCGATGGCCTCCGGGCAGCGGCTGGAGCTGTCCGGTCCGGCGGATGGGGAGCTGGGCGCACCCGGGCCGGTACGGGTCGAGGGTGCGGCGGCCGGCTGGAACTATCCCGATCGCGGGCTCACGGTGAGCGCGAGCGCCGCCGACGGCCGCCTGCGTATCGATGTGCGCGGTGAGCGGGACGAGAAGCTGATGTGGCCGGTCACGGGCGGCGACGAGGCCGCGCGTTCGCTTCAGATCCCGCGCGGCGAGGGGCTCTCGCTGCCGGTGCGCGACACCTTCTGGAACGGTCCCGACACCGGTCTGGTCGGTGAAAACCTCTCCCTCACTGCGGGATTGACCATGCCTTTCTGGGGCTTCACGATCGGTGACCGTGGTGTCAGCTATGTGGTGCCCACCGATATCGGCAGCGCGGTGACCGTGCAGTCCGAAGGCGGCCGGCTGCTGGCCCGTGGCGAACACGACTTCGAGCCCGCGCGCGGAACCAATGACTACCGGGTCGATTTCGCCCTCACCGACGCATCGCCGGTCGCGGCGGCTCGGGACTATCGCGCGTGGTTGCTGAAGCACGGCGAATTCCGTTCGCTGACCGAGAAGATCGCCGAGAATCCCGCGATCGGCAAACTGCTCGGCGCGTTCCACACCTACATGTGGGGCGACGGACGTAGCCCGGAAGCCATTGCGCAACTGGAGAAGCTGGGCATCGACCGCATGTGGATCGGCTACGACGCCGACGGCAAACCCATGACGGGGGAGGCGGTGCGCGCCGCCGCACAGGCCGGTTACCTGGTGGGCCCCTACGACTCCTACGACAATGCCCAGGATCCCGCCACCGCCGACAACCCCTCCTCGCGCTGGCCCGGCCGATTGTGGCCGGACGGGTGCGTGCACGACGCCGACGGAGTACCCGAGACCGGCTTCGGCGGGCGCGGCTGCTATCTGAGCACCGAAGTGCTGAAACAGGATCCGAAGCTGTATCAGCAGCGCTATGCCGCCATGACCGCCAACGGCGCGGACAGCTACTTCCTGGATGTGGATGCCGCCGGTGAGTTCTTCGACGACTACACCGCCGCGCATCCCATGACCCGGACGCAGGATCGGGAGAATCGCCTGGAACGCATGCGCTGGCTGGCCGCGGACCGCAAGACTGTGCTCGGCTCCGAGTCGGCGGGCGCGTGGTCCGCGCCGGTGCCGGCCTTCGATCACGGCGCACAGAACCCCATCTCCGACGGGCTGTGGAAATTGCAGCGCGACAAGCAGACCTGGGGCGCGTACTACCCCGAGCAGGCGCCCAAGGCGTTCTTCCAGCCGGTCGACCTGCCCGCCGCGCTGGCCACCGCCATGTTCGATCCGGCCTACCGGGTGCCGCTGTACGAGACGGTGCTGCACGACTCCCTGGTCAATGCCGACCGCTGGGAGCTGTCGTACTACAAACTGCCGCAGCAACAAACGATGCGCGCACTCACCGCGATCCTCAACAACACGCCGCTGAACTTCGTCCTGGACCGCGCCGCCATCGACGCGCACGGGGCGGAAATCGCACGCCTGCAACAGTTCTTCGCACCGTTGCACGAGGCCGCGGGCACCCTGCCCATGACCGACTTTCGCTGGCTCACCGACGATCATCAGGTGCAGCGCAGCGTCTTCGGCGACGGCACGCTCACGGTGACCGCTAACTTCGGTACCCGAGCCCACGACGGTCTGCCCGGCGGCTGCGTGGACGCACAGCTCGCCGGTGATCCACTGCCGCGCCGCCTGTGCCCGGGACAATGATCGGCACCGGCGGCAGGACCGCGCCGAAGGCGATCGTATTCGCCACTGCCGCAGCGGTTCTCACCTTCGCACTGCTCGGGCACGAATGGATTCCCGATATCGCCGGATCCGGTGCGGTGCTGGACGCCGCGGTCCCGTGGCTGGGGCTGCTCGTCCCGGTCCTCGCGGTGACGGCCGTACTGCTGCGCAGTCCGGCGGGCGCGGTCACCATGCTGGTCCCCCTGCTGGCCTGGGCTTACGTCTTCGGTGCGTGGTGGGCTCCGCGTCCCGCTGCCGCCACGCCGGGCGGTGGGCTGACCGTGGTGTCCCAGAATCTGTTCGCCGCCAACGGTTCCCCGGTCGCGACCGCCCGCGCGCTGCTTTCCGCCGATGCCGATGTGGTCGCGGTCCAGGAGTTCGCCGGATCCAATCGCGCACCGGTGCAACGCATTCTGGATGACGCGTATCCCTATCGCGAGCAGCTCGGCACCGTGGCGCTGTGGAGCCGTTACCCGACCTCCGACGCCGAACCCGCCGACGTC
Source organism: Nocardia inohanensis NBRC 100128 (assembly GCF_001612945.1). Lineage (GTDB taxonomy): Bacteria > Actinomycetota > Actinomycetes > Mycobacteriales > Mycobacteriaceae > Nocardia > Nocardia inohanensis. The sequence continues at coordinate 282,673 of NZ_BDBK01000012.1, read as the reverse complement.
GGCATCGGCTGGACCCGCGGACTGCGCACCCGCATCGCCGCACCCGGTGGCGATGTCGTCGCCTACGTCGTGCACCTGCCGTCCATCCGTCCGGGGGAGAGCGCCGGACGCGATCACGGATTGGCGGTGCTGTCGCGTCAGCTCACCGGCGAACCGGCCGAACGTGTCCTGGTGGCAGGCGATTTCAATACCGCCACCACCGACCGGAACTGGTCCGGCTTCGCGCCCGGATACCGAGATGCGCTGTCCGCGGGCGGTTCCGGCCCCGGATTCACCTGGCCGTCCTCCTTCCCGCTGGTGCGGCTCGATCATGTCCTGGTTCGCGGCGGCGCGGTCGACTCCGCGTCCGTGCTGCGCACTCCGGGTCCCGATCACCGGGCCGTGCGGGCCACCATCGGCTTCTGAGTCCGCCGCGTGATCGACCCCGCTCCGAAAACCACTTACACTGTCTGAGACGGGGGTGCCGGGTGTGGTCGGCGCTCGCGGCGCAGAAAGGAACGGCAACGTGGCCGGAACCAGGAGAAAAGGCATCTCTCGCATGGCGAAGGTGGCGAGCATCCCCGCCACCCTGCTGGCCCAGCGGGCCGCCGCCACCGGCCGCGGTCTGCTCGCGGGCGCCGAACGCGGCAGCATCACCGACGAGATGCTCGACAATGCCGCCGACCAGGTCTTCGCGGTGCTGGGCGAGCTCAAGGGCGGAGCCATGAAGCTCGGCCAGGCGCTCAGCGTCGCCGAGGCCGCGGTACCACCCCGCTTCGCCGAGCATTTCCGCGCGGCGCTGACCCGCTTGCAGCAGGAAGCCCCGCCCATGCCGGTCGCGGACACCCACCGCATGCTCGATCTGCAATTGGGCACCGCGTGGCGGAAACGCTTCGCGCACTTCGAGGATCAGCCGATCGCGGCGGCGAGTATCGGGCAGGTGCACAAGGCGGTCTGGCACGACGGCCGCACGGTCGCGGTGAAGGTGCAGTACCCGGAGGCCGAGGAGTCCGCATCCGGGCAACTTCCAGCTTCGGCCGGACGGGCGGCTCGGCGTCATCGATTTCGGTGCGTGCGCGGAGACGCCCCGAGGCATTCCGCGGGCCGCTGGGCGAATGGGCCGGTGCGCACTGGCCGGGGACTACGCGGGGCTCGAACGAGTGCTGCGCGAGGAGGGTTTCGTCAAGCCCGGGGCCGCCATCGAGATCGATCCCATCCGGCGTCGCATCGAGCCGATCGTCGCCCAGATCGACGGTCACGACTTCCATTTCAGCCGTGCCATGCTCCAGGAGGACGTGGCGCGGGCCTTGGATCCGGCGAACATCTCCCTGGTCAATGCTCGCGCCATGAAAGCGCCCGCGGACCGGCCCGAGTACGCCATGTTCGGGCGCGTGCTCGGGGGCGTGGTGGGCATCTGCGCGCAGCTCGATGCCCGGGGGCCGTTCCTGGGGCTGGCGGAGCAGTGGATTCCGGGCTTCGCCGACAGCCACGAGGCCGCCGGCTGAGGCGTCACGATCAGCGGAAGTACGGTGCGGGCTGCACCCAGTGAAAGCCGCGCGAGACGGACGGGAGCCGGTCCAGGTCCAGGCGCGCCAACCGCATCCGCACCGGACGGCCACCGACCTGCCCCTCCAGGATCAACTCGCCGGCTTCGGGCTGCTCGTAGGCGAAGGTCGCGATCTTCCACTGGTGCGCGCGATCCTTGGCCAAGGTGACGGTGTGTGCGTCGGCGTCGACCTCGCCGGGGAACGACACCAGGGAATCGTCCATGCGCTGCGCGGTGACGCCGATGGTGTTGTCGAAGATGATGCGGCGGAATCGCTCGTTGGCACCGAGCATTTGGGCATTGTGCTCCTTGCCGCTGTAATCCACGAGCGGCGGCAGGGTCTGGCCGGCGACGGTGTATTCGGTGACGTTCCAGATGCCGTACAGCGGTGAGTGCTCCCGGCCGTTGCCGTAGGAGCGATACGCGTCGTAGCCCTCGGTGATCGAGGTGAACAGCAGCCACGCCCCGAACAGCACCTGGGCGAGCAGCAGCATCCGCTGTGCGCGTGGGGTCGCCACCAGCGGTGGGGTGTCCGGGGCCGGAACGGCGTGCCCGGTGAGCGCCTTGACGATCCGGGCGATGTCGGGCGCGGCGAGGATGGCCGAGTACACGACCAGTTGCAGCGCGAACAGCTTCACCGGCACATCGAAGGTGAGGTTGAGGACGGCGACCTGGAGCGACACGATGAATGCCAGCACCGCGCCCAGTCCGGCGGTGCGCGGCAGCACCAGCAGCAGCGCGGCGGTGAGCTCCGCTGCGCCCAAGGCGATTTCGTAAGGCTCCGACATCGCGGTCGAGGCCCACAGGATCGACATCGGGCTCATATCGCCGAACGGCTCGACCAGGCGCTCCAGGCTGAAGGTCATCTGCGAGGGCAGCGCCTTCACCATGCCGTACAGCAGCAGCGCGGCTACCAGGACGGCGCGCAGCAGCAGCCGGAACCAGCCGTAGAGCCGGTCGTAGCCGGGGCGGCGGCGATCGAGGATCGACCAGACCGCGGTGGCCACGACGGCGACCAGCAGCAGCGTGAACTCCGCGACCCACTGCGTCGCGGTATCACTACTGCCGGAAGCGGAGTAGTCGGCCCGGGTGCCGAAGAACTGCGTACCCACCCAATCGGAGAGCGGATGCAGCGCCGTCCATTTCGCGACCGTCAGCACGGTATCGGTCGGCAGCCCGAAGGAGCGCAGCAGGGCGTGCGCCACCCACGGGGCCGCCATTCCGACGCCGACGAAGACGAAGCCGAACCGGAAAGCGATGCGCACCAGCGGATGCCACGCTGCGGCCGGGGCCCGCTCGTCGTCCAGCCGGCCCGCTTCGGCCGCCATTGTTGCCACCACGGATAACCCCTCACCAATTCACGCAGCAAACTCCTTGCGGGCGTGAACGTTATGGCAACCGGTGATACGGGCGTATCCGGCAAAAGTGGTGCCCCGATCGTCCGTGCCCCCGGAATCATCGCCACGAGTGCTGGGTGCCCGGCGGTCAGTTCACCGAGACCGCGCGCCGCCCGTTGCTGGTGACGGTGACCGGCCGGGTCACCGTGAAGCGGTAGTCGTCCAGGGGGAAATGCCGGTTCTCCCAATACATTTCCAGCTGGGTGGAGGGGCGGAAGGCCGCGCCGTCGCCCTGATAGTTGATGTAGTAGGTGTTCGAGGTGACACAGCCCTGGGTGAACAGGTGGGTGCGCTTGGCGCGTTCGTCCATGCGGGCGAAGTAGCGGTCGTGCGGCTCCTGGCGGACCTCCACGCGGGTGGCCCGGCGGCGGCGCGCCTCCTTGATGACGCGCGCGGCATGCGCCGAGGTGGATTCGATGAGCGGGATATAGGAGCCCGGCGCGTAGGCGTAGGGGCCGACGATGAGGAACGCGTTCGGGAACCGGGGCACCGAGACGCCCTGATACGCCTGGAAGCGATTGCGGTCCCAGAATTCACCGAGCTCCAGTCCACCGCGACCGTAGATGGGATAGGGCGGCGTATAACCCTTCTCCATCACCTTGAATCCGGTGGCGCACAACACCATATCGAATTCGCGTTCCCGCCCGTCGGCGCTGACGATGCCGGTCGGGGTGAAATGCTCGATGGCCGCGGTGACCAGGTCGACGTGCGGGCGGGTGAAGGTCTGGAAGTAGTTGTTGGAGATGGACGGTCGTTTGCAGCCCAGCCGGTAGTCGGGGGTGAGCTTGCGGCGCAGTTCGGGATCGCGCACCTGGCTGAACAGATAGCCCTTCATGGCGGCCTCGCCGAGGGTGATACCGGCCGAGGTGACGCGCGGATAGTTCGAGATGGCCAGGCCCGCGCCCAATCCGGCATTGACCCCGATATTGCCGAGGAATCGCACCGTCTTCTGTACCGGCGCGAAACCGAGCAGTGTATTGAGCACCGGGCCCATCTCGAAATCGAGCTTGGGGCCGATCCAGATGGCGCGGCGCTGATACACCGTCAACTGCGAAACCGTCTTGGCCAGTTCGGGAATCGCCTGGAGCGCCGTCGCGCCGGTGCCGATGACCGCGACCCGTTTGCCGCTGTAATCGTAGGAGTGATCCCACCGCGAGCTGTGCATGAGCTTGCCGGTGTAGTCGTCGATACCCGCGATATCCGGATTGTTCGGCTGCTCCAGCCCGCCCACCGCGCCGATGGTGTAGCGCGCGGTGATCTCGCCGCCGTCCTCCAGCCCGATCCGCCACAGGTCGTTGTGCTCGTCGAAGGAACCGCGCACCGCGCCGGAGCCCAATCGCAGTTTCGGCCGCAGACCCTGCCGGTCCACCACCTCCTCGGCGTAGCGCTGCAATTCCTCGCCGGGCGCGAAGAAGCGTGACCAGTGCGAGCGCGGCTGGAAGGAGAAGTTGTAGACCGGTGACGGAATATCCACGGCCACACCGGGATAGGTATTGGCCAGCCAGGTGCCGCCCACCTTGTCCCACTTGTCGATGATGACGAAGTTCTCGATCCCGGCCTTGCGCAGGGCCACGCCCGCGCCGATCCCGCCGAGACCCGCGCCGATGACGACGACTTCGTATTCGGGGGTGCGGGGGGAGCCGTTGGTGGTGCTCATCGTTGAGACCTCGTGTTCTCGGGAAGAGGGGATGATGCGTGCGCCGCGGCGATGACGTCCGGAAGTTGCTGCCGCCGTAGCTTTCCCGCGGTGGTGCGGGGGAGTTCCGGCGCGAACACGATGTCGCGCGGGACCTTGTAGTTGGCGAGGGTGGATTTGATGTGCGCGCGCAACGCCTGCGCGGTGGTGCGCGCGCCCGGCTCCAGGACCACCACCGCGGCCAGGCGCTGACCGAATTCGGTGTCGGGGACGCCGATCGCGCCCGCGTCGGCGACGGCGGGATGGGCCAGCAGGGCGGCTTCGACCTCCTGGGGGAAGACGTTCTCGCCGCCGGAGACGATCATGTCGTCGGAGCGGCCGTCGATGAACAGCCGGCCCTGCGCGTCGAAATGGCCGAGATCGCCGGAGTCCATATGCTTTCCGACCATGGCTTTGGCGCGGCCGTCGGTGTAGCCGTGCGACATGGCGGGGTTGCGGTTCACGATGCGGCCGGTGTGACCGGTGGGCAGTTCGCGGCCCTGCTGATCCACGATGCGGATATCGACCAGACCGGTCGGTGGTTTGCCTACGGTGCCGGGCGCGGCGCGCAGATCGGCCGGCGTGGCGATCGCGCCCGCACCCGTCTCGGTGGAGGCGTAGCCGTTGAACAGCACATCGCCGAACTCGTCCATGAAAGCCGTTGCCAGCCAAGGCGGTAGCGGTGCAGCCCCGCACACCACCATTTGCAGGCTGTCGGTGCGATAGTCGTGGCGGTCGGCATCGGGCAGTGCCATGATGCGGCCCAGCATGGTCGGCACCAGGCAGGCGATGCGCACCCCGTGGCGTTCGATATCGGCGAGCACGGTCTCGGCGTCGAAGCGTTCGTGCACGATGGCGGTGGAGCCGAGCAGGAACGCGGCGGGGAGGGCGAGGAAACCGAAGGTGTGATGCAGCGGCGGGGCGATGATCATCGGTTCGCCCAGGCGTGGAATCGGTTCGAAGCGAGCCAGGTCGGCCACCGCGCCCAGCATGCGCGGGTGCAGCCCGGCCAGCACGGGCAGTGCGGCCCGGCCGCCGATCCCGCGCGCCACGCCCTTCGGCACGCCGGTGGTGCCGCCGGTGAGGAGCACTATCGCACCGCCGTGGGCGGGTTCGCGCACGGGTGCACCGCCCGCCTCGATCAGCTCGGCCACCGTCGGCAACCCACCGGCCGCACCGCGCACCACCACCCGCCGCCCGGAGTAGCCGGATTTCGTTATCTCGCCGTGGAATTCGCCGTCGTACAGCAGTAGATCGATGCCCTCGCGGCGGAGCACCTCGCCGATCTGCGGGCCGGCGAAACCGTAGTTGAGCGGAACCAGGTCGGCCGAGAGCCGGGCGGCGGCGTAGGCGGCCGCGACGAAACCGCGATGATTGCGGCACAGCACGCCGACCTTGTTGCCGCGCCGGATATCCCAGCGTGCCCGCAGCGCGGCGGCGAGGTGTTCGACGTGCCGGTGCAGTTCGGCGGCGGTGATCGGGCCGTCGTCGTCGATCACGGCGGGGCGGTCGGGGAAGCGGGCCGCGAACAGGGCCAGGGTGGTGGCCAGGCCGACGCCCCCGCGCAGGGCCGCGGCGGCATGTGGAATCCGGTTGGGCGGCAACAGTTTCAGTGCACCGGTGCCGGGAAACCGGGCCGCCAGGGTCACCGCGTCGTCCAGGAGGTTGGCGGCCGATTCCAGGCGGCCCAGCCGTCCGGCGATATCGACCGGCCGGTTGTTCCAGTTTCCCAGCTCGGCGTAGCGGGTCAGCAGGCGCTGCGCCAGCGGCGAGGAGTCCATCGCATAGGACACCGGCGCGCTCGCGCGCTCCCACCACGGGCGAATCGCCAAGGGCCGGTCCACAATCGCGCGGCACACCAGGCTCGCGGCCTCCTCGGTGGACATGCTCGGGGTGTAGCGGTACATGCGGTACGGCCCGAGCATTTCCGAGCGCACCAATTGCAGATGCACGGCGGTGCTCGTGATGCCGTCGGCGCGCAATTCCGGTCCGGCTCCGCGCATCCAGGAATTGAAGGCCGCTTTGGTGGCGATGTACGCGGTCCAGCCGACGCCGGGCATATGCACGCCCGCGGTGCTGATATTCACGATATGGCCCTGGCGGCGCGCTCGCATGGACGGCAGCAGGCTCAGCACCAGGCGCACCGGGCCCAGATAATTGATGCGATTGGTGTCGTCGAAATTGTCCCAGCGGTCCAGGGAGTCCGAGAGCCAGCGGCGGATGGACTTGCCCGCGTTATTGACGAAGACGTCGACGTGACCGTGGTCGGCGAGGACGCGCTCGACCATTTCGGCGCAGGCGTCCATATCGGTGAGGTCGGTGGGGTAGGGGTGGATCGATCCCGGTGCGCCCGCGAGTTCGTCGCGCAATTCCGTCAGCAGCCGGGCGCGCCGGGCGACGGCGGCGACGATCGCGCCATTGCGGGCCAAGCGCTCCGCGGTGGCCCGGCCGACGCCGGAGGAGGCCCCCGTCACCAGGATGACCTTGCCGGATACGGCCGGAGCCAGCCGCCGGTCGCTGATTCCGTAACTTGCCGCGCCCAGCGCGATCCGGATCGATTCGGGTAATTCGATCATGGGCTGGAGATTCCTTGCCGAGCGCGGTATCACGCGGTCTGGGTATCGAATTCGTAGTCGGAGAACGGGAACCGGCGATGCTCACGGCGGGCGGTGAAGAATCCGGTGGGCCGGATATAGGTGCTGTCACCCTGCGAATTGCGGTAATAGGTGGGTACGTGCGCGTTCAACTCCGCCAGGTAATAGCGCATGGCCGCACCGTGCCGGTAGATCCGGCGGTGGTAGGCGTCGTGCGCGTCCTGGCGGACCGCGACGAAGGTCGCGCCGCGGCGGCGGGCCTCCGAAATCGCCCGCACCGCATGGTCGGCGGTCATCTCCACGAAGGCGTGCCAGCCGCTGCCGGACCAGGAATACGGCCCGACCAGGGTCCACCGGTTCGGGAGCGCGGGCAGCGCCACGCTCTCGTAAGCCTGTAAACCGTTTTCCGCGTAGAACTTTCCCAGATCCATGCCCGCGCGGCCGATGACCATGCCGGGCGTATAGGTCTCCGGATCGGAGAACACGTGATAGCCGGTGGCCAGGACGATCATGTCGAATTCGCGTTCGACGCCGTCGGTGGTGCGCAGGCCGCCGGCGGTGAAGCATTCGATGGGGGTCGTCACCAGATCCACATTCTCGCGATTGAAGGCCAGCAGATAGCCGGTATTCGCGGTGGGGCGCTTGGCGATCGGACCATAATCCGGGGTGAGCGCGGCGCGGGTCCCGGGGTCGGTGACCATGGTGCGCAGCAGTGCCCGATAGCCGCGAATCGCGGCCGTGTCCATGGCGCGCATCGCGGGTTTCGCCACCGCCATCGGCGCGGTCGACATGGCACGCAGCGCCGCGTCCACGACGACCAATGCGGCCCCGTGCACAGCGGCCTGCACCCCCGGCACCCGCAAGGCCATCTGCACCACCTCGGGAATCTTCGGATTGGGCTTGGGAATACACCACACCGGCGTCCGCTGGAACACCGCGAGATGCGCTACTTCGCCGGCGATCGACGGCGTAATCTGTACCGAGCTGGCTCCCGTGCCGATTATCGCGACCCGCTTACCTCGCAGGTCGTAATCGTCATCCCAATCCGACGGCCGCTGTATCTTTCCCCGATACTCGGCCAGCCCCGGAATTCCCGGATCCTGCTTCGGACTGATGAACGCCCCCACCGCGCTGACCACGAACCGCGCCGTAACGACCCCGCCGCCATCGAGATACAGATTCCAGCGATGCCGGTCCTCGTCCCATTCTTCGCTGATCACCCAAGTCCCGAAGCGCAGATGCGGATACAACCCGAATCGCCGGGCCACCCCCATGTGATACCGCTTCACCTCCGCTCCCGGCGCGAACAGCCTGCTCCAATTCGCGTTCCGGGCGAACGAATACTGGTAGGCGATGGACGGAATATCGACTTCCAGACCCGGGTAATGGTTCTCCTGCCAGCTCCCGCCGACCTCGTCGGCCCGTTCGAGAATGACGAAATCCTCGATCCCGGCCCGCTTCAGCTTGACTCCGGCGGCGATCCCGCCCGGGCCGGCTCCGATGACGACCACCCGGTGGTCCGGCCCCGAATCCCGAAGTGCGCCATTGCGCTTCGATACTGTGCCCACGTGCCTCGGCCTTTCGAGCAGGCGACTGGTATCCCACCAGAGTAGATCTGTCTGGGACAGTGATCAAGGGTGGGAATCCGAGGCGGGTCCGGTTCACCGGTGCAGCGGGGTCTCCGCGTGCATGTGCGTCATCTTCTCCGGATTGCGCACCGCGTAGAGCCCGCTGATCAAGCCGTCGTCCATGCGCAGCGCCAGCACGGTGTCGGCATCGTCGTCGGCGCGGACCAGCAGCGCCGGGTAGCCGTTGACCTCGACGGATCGGATCGCGGCGGCGGACATTCGAGCCAGCCCCAGCGCGAGCACCCGCGCCACCCGCTCGGCCCCGACCACCGCCACCTGGACGGCCTGCACGATTCCGCCGCCATCGCCGAGCAGGACCACCTCGGGGGCGAGGATGTCCAGGAGAGGTTGCAGGTCACCGGTTTCGACGGCGCGCTGGAAAGCCGTGAGCGCGGAGCGGGTTTCGTCCGCGGTGACGCTGCCGCGCGGCCGGCGGGCCGCCACGTGCGACCGGGCGCGATGAGCGATCTGCCGCACCGCCGCCGGTGACCTGTCCACCGCCTCCCCGATTTCGTCGTACCCCAGATCGAAGACCTCGCGCAGCACGAAGACCGCGCGCTCGGTCGGCGTCAGCGTCTCCAGCACCAACAGCATTGCCATGGACACGCTTTCGGCGAGCTCGACATCCTCGGCCACATCCGGCGTGGTCAGCAGCGGTTCCGGCAGCCACGGACCGACATAGGACTCCTTGCGCCGGTTCAGCGTTCGTAAACGGCCCAGCGCTTGCCGAGTGGTGATCCGCACCAGGTAAGCACGCGGATCCCGCACCTCCGCGAGATCCACGCCGGTCCATTTCAACCAGGTCTCCTGCAACACGTCCTCCGCGTCGGCGGCGGACCCGAGCATCTCGTAGGCGACGGTGAACAGCAGCTTGCGGTGGGTGACGAACTCGTCCGTGGCGGCGTCGGGCATGCGGGTCTCCTCTTGTTTCTCACCCACCAGACACCGCCCACCGCGATTTTGTGACACCCCCGCGGCAATGAATTCCTATGGCGCACGTCACGTTCCCGATGCTGTCACAGCTGGCGGGCGACCGGCATCTCATGGTCGTTCACTTCGAAAACACTCCGGTGAGGATCACATCATGGAACCCCGTTTCGACCTGATGGCCAACGAGCTCGGCGCCAAGCTCGGCAAGCGCTTCGCCAACGCCGGCCTGCTGATCATGCAATCCACCCTCCCGAAAACCACCCAGGAACTGGTGGAACTCCGCGTCGGTCAAATCAACGGCTGCGGCTTCTGCGTGGACGCCCACTCCAAAGAACTGGCCGCCGCCGGCGAACCCGCCGTCCGCATCAACCTGGTCGCCACCTGGCGCGAATCCACCGTCTACACCGATGCCGAACGGGCCGCCCTCGCGCTGGCCGAGGAAGGAACCCGCGTCGCCGACGCCGCCCGCGGCGTCTCCGACGAAACCTGGGCCCAGGTCCGCGAACACTACGACGACGACCAGACCGCGGCCCTGCTCTACCTGGTAGCCATGATCAACGCGGCCACCCGCCTGAACGTCATGGTGCACAACAAGGGCGGCTCCTACGAGCCCGGCATGTTCGCCGCCTACGCCGGCTGACCACCGGCCTCCGGCGGAGTTAGAGTCTGGGAAACCTGAGCCTGGAGGGAAACCCATGCAAACTTCGCTGGAGCAGTGGATCGCCGCGGGGTCGTGGCTGGAGGTGGACGGGCATCGGGTGTTCCACCGGCAGGACGGGGCGGCGGGCGGGCGGCCGGTGACGCTGCTGCACGGGTATCCGTCGTCATCGCACGATTGGAGCGGGATCGTCCCGGCACTCGTCGAATCGGGTTGCCGGGTCACCACTTTGGATTTTCTCGGGTTCGGGGCCAGCGACAAGCCGCGCGGGCACGACTATCGGATGGCCGGGCAGGCCGATCTGGTGGAGCAGGTGTGGAAGCGGCTCGGGATCGGTGAGACCGCGCTGGTGGCACACGATTACGGGGTGAGTGTGGCGCAGGAGCTGCTGGCTCGGGATCCGGGCCGGGTGACGCGGATGGCCTGGATGAACGGCGGGCTGTATATAGATCTGTACCGGCCCTTGGCGATTCAGAAATTGATGATCTCGCCGGTCGGGAAACTGCTGGGGCCGTTGATGTCCGAGACCACGTTTCGGGCGTCGGTGCGCCGCACGGCGGGGCGGCCGCTGGCGGAGGAGGTGCTGCACGAGATGTGGCTGTCCACCGCGCGGGACGGGGGCACCCGCATTCAGTGGCAGATCAATCGCTATCACGCCGAACGCCATGCGAACGCCGTCCGCTGGCAGCGCGCCCTCGAAACCTATTCGGGGCCTACGTTGTTCATCTGGGGTCCGGCCGATCCGATCAGCGGCGGCCAGGTCGGGCGGTTCCGCGAGCGGTTCCCGGAGGCGACCATCATGGTGCTGGACGAACCGCCCGCGGTCGGGCACTGGCCGCAGCTCGAGGACCCGGACACGGTGCGCTCGGCCCTCACCGGCTTCCTCGCGGAATAGCGCTATCCGGCCGCGGCATCGCGGGATGGGCCGGCGCTGCGGCGCAGGCGATGCATGGCGAGATCGGCGGGGCGGTCGGCGCGGGTGCGGTGGCGGGTCATGACCGCGGTGAGCTCCGGTGACCAGCGCAGGATTTCGTCTCGAATGGGGCCGGTGGCGCCGAGTTGGCAGCTGAGGCCGAGCAGACCGGCCAGGGCGCGCTGGAACGGGGCGAGGTAGGCGGGCGCGCCCAGTTGGCGGAAGACGTTGGTGAGGCGGGGGCTCGCGACCGAGAGCACGCGTTCGCGGAGCCATTCGGTGTTCGCGTGGAAGGTGGGGTGGCGCAAGAGATCGGTGAATGGCATGAGTTCGGCCACCAGAGCCTCGGCGTCGAGGGGGCCGGTGGCGAAGCCGTGGGCGCGGGCGGCCGCCTCCAGATCGGTGGGGGTGCCGTTGATCAGCGCGTCGACGAGGTCATGGACCATCGGGAGGAATTGCGGTGGGGGCCAAGGGGTGCAGGCCCCGAAGTCGACCACGCCGAGCCGGCCGTCGGGCAGCACCCGGAAGTTACCCGGGTGCGGGTCGCCGTAGAGCAGGCCGCAACGCTGCGGTGAGGACCAGACGAAACGGATGGCGAGCATGCCCACCCGGTCGCGTTCGGCCTGCGCGCCCGCGGTGACCAGGCGGGTGAGCGGGACCCCGTCGAGCCATTCGCTGATGATCACGTCACCCTGCTGGGCGATCACAGCCGGCACGTGGAAATCGGGGTCACCGGCGTAGGCGGCGGCGAAGGCGCGCTGGTTGTCGGCCTCGGCGGCATAATCGAGTTCGGCTCGCACACACTCGGACAGCGCCGCGAGGGCGGCGGCCACATCGGTGTTCGGGAGGAAGACGGGCGCGATCCACGCCAGCTTGCGCAACTGCTCCAGGTCGCTGAGCACGGCCTCGCGCGCACCCGGGTACATGATCTTCACCGCGACCCGGCGGCCGTCGTGCCAGACCGCGCGATGCACCTGCCCGATGGTCGCCGAAGCCGCCCGCCGGTCGTCGAATTCACGGAAGTGGGCGCGCCAGCCGGGGCCGAGCGCGGCGGCCAGTTCGGCGTGCACGGTGCCGGGCAGCATCGGCGGCGTCGCATCCTGCAAGCGGCTCAAGGCGTTTCGATACGGTTCGGCGAGCTCCGGCGGCAGCGCCAGCTCGTAGAGGGCGAGCATCTGCCCGAGTTTGGCCGCGCAGCCCTTCAATTCGCCCAGCACCTCGAACATGTGCTCGGCGGTGCGCACCCGGATATCATGATCCACCTGGCGCGCCGGCCGCCCCATCGCCTTCTTGCCGGCCCCGGCCATCCGGCGGCCCGCGAAGGCGACCGGCAGGGCGGCGAGTTTGGCGGAGCGAACCGACTTACGGGCGGGCGGATTACCGCCGGTGTCCCGTTCCCCCCGCCGTGTACGACGCAAACTCATCGATCATCCCCTTGCGCGCGCTCGACCAATGCGCAAGAAGTCAGTGTGCCATGCGAGGAAACTATTCGGTACGGAAAGGTTCAGCCTTGGCGCGCGGACAATTTCGCCAGGTCGGTCAAGCGGTGCGCCCGCGCGATCTCGGCGGGGGTGAAAGGCTCGCCGGAGCGGATGAAGGTCATGGGCTCCGCGGCGGTGATCTCCAGCACCGTTCCGGGCGCGCTCTCGGGATCGGCCGCCGGAACATATTGCGCGCCCAGCAATTCCGCGATGACCAGGGGCAGTTCGCCCGGATCGAGCGCGATCCGGGCGGCCAGGCCCAGCGCCTTGGTCTGCCCGTCCACCAGGGTCAGCGCCGAGGCGGGCCAGATGCCGACCGGTGTGCCGCCCGCCCGGGTGACGGCATTGGCCAGCCGCTGCGGGGTGATGTCCGAGGGCGTCGAGACCACCAGTTCGTCCAGCGCCCCGTCTTCGAGGTGATGCACGTGGACGGTGAGAATATTGGCGCGCTTGTCCGCGAGATGCTTGGCGAGCAGCTCCAGCCGGCCGGGCTTGTTGTCCACCCGCACCCGGATGCGCCACAGCTGTTCGGCACTGTCGAGCCGGTGCCGATGCCGCAGTTCGGGAGCGTGCAACCAGCGCGCGAAGTACCGCATGGCCCCGGGCTCCACCACCCAGATCACCAGGATGGTGGTGGTGACGGTCAGCAGTACGACGGTGAGCAGGTAGGGCAGTTCGTAATGGATGACCAATGCGTGCAGGGCGAGCTCGACCGGGAAGACGGCGGCCAGTTTCGCCAGCGTCAAACGGGTGCGCCGCGGATGGGGCAGGCGACCGCACACTTCGCAGGCCAGCGCATGTACCTCGGTTTGCCTCATATTCACCAGGTTCGGTGAACGAGGTTTCACCGATGTGCCCGGCGGTAAAGACGGAGTGACAAATCGCGTTCTCACCGGCCGGATAGGTGGTGTGCCGCACAGCAATTCGCGAGGTGTGCCGGGTAACACACCATTTGCGCTGGAGTTTCGCCCTACTTCGGGGGTAGGGAGCGCGCGTAGGCCACGCCGCGGCCCACCCACTCGTCGAGGGCATCGTGGTCGTCCACCGCCTCGGCGGCGACCCGCAACCAGCCCTTCATCTCGCGCCCGCGCATGACCATCAACTCCACCGCGTCCCGCCGCGCCAGCTCCACCGAACTGTCCGGATCGGTCCGCACCAGCAGCCCGCCCTGCCCGCTGGCGGCCACCGCCATATTGCCGCCGATCAGAAAGGCCAGCCCGCCGAACATCTTCTTCTCGACGGTCAGGCCGCGTGCGGGACCGAGTGCGTCCCGGATCCGCTCGGCCAGCTCTTCGTCATATGCCATTTCCGCATTGTGACCCCGGCCACCGACAATTTCCGGCTCGCGCCGAAAGTTAGCGGCCGAAAAGAGACCGTTCCGGCAGGTGTCAGGGCGCGCGGATTGAGGTACACAGGGAAAGTGGAAGCACCGCCGACGGTAGGTGTCGAAGAGGAGTTTCTCCTCGTGGATCCGCGCACCGGTGCGCCTGTCGGCCGGAACGCCGACGTCGCACGCACCGCCGCGGACCTCGGCATCGAGCTGCAATTGGAGATCACCCGCTGCCAGGTGGAGACCAGCACCAGGATCCACACCAACACCGGCGACCTCCTGCGTGAGCTGCGGGAACTGCGGCGCGGAGCCGCCGCCTGCGCCGAGAAGAACGACGCTCTGCTGCTGGCCGCCGCCGTTCCCCCGAGCGGCCCCGACGATCTCTCCATCACCAGCACTCCCCGTTACCATCGCATCGCCGAAACGTTCGGCCGCCTGGCCTACGACCAGGGCATCTGCGGCGCCCACGTCCACGTGGAGGTCCCCAATCGTGAAGTGGCCCTTCAGGTCAGCAATTTCCTGCGCCCCTGGCTCCCCCTCCTGCTGGCCCTGACCGCCAACTCCGCCATCTACCGCGGCGACGAAACCGGTTATGCCAGTTGGCGAAACATTCTCTGGCGCCGCTGGCCCAGCGCCGGCCCACCCCCGCACTTCGATTCCCTCGAGGACTACGACACCCGCGTGGAATCCATGCTTTCCCGAGGCGTGATTCTCGACCGCAAAATGGTCTATTGGGATGTGCGCCCGTCGATTACGTTTCCCACGGTGGAAGTCCGCGTCAGCGACGTCCCTGCCACCGCCGAAGAAAGCGCCCTCCTCGCAACCCTGGTCCGCGCCGCCGTCATGACCGCCCGCACCGCGACCCGAGTCCCCGTCATCGCGGAGGACACCCTGCACGCGGCCTACTGGAAAGCCGCCCACGAAGGGATAGACGGCCCCGCCATCAACCCGCTCGACGGCCGCACCATCCCCGTGGAAGAACTCCTCGACGACCTCATCGGCCGCCTGCACACCGCCCTGGAACAACTGGGCGACCTCGACTTCGTCACCGCCACAGTCCGTTCCCTCCTGGCCCGCGGCAACGGCGCCCGCCGCCAACTCGCCGCCTTCCGAGCCCGCCGCGAAATCACCGACGTGGTAGGCGAACTCGCCGAAGCCACCCTCTACGCCTGCCGCTGATCGCTACTTCTTCTTCAGGCAGAGCGTGAAATCGGCGACGCCCGCACTGTTGTTCCGTTTGGAAGACTCGCTGTAGACCTGATCCGCCTGCGGATACTGTTTCGCACACTGCATATCGGCGAGGCCGGCCACGGTGATCACCCCTATCACCGTCGCCTCGGCGCGGCTGTCGGAGCACGCCACGATGACCAGATCGGGATCGGTGGCGCTGCCTTTGTCCCGAACACAGTCCCCGACCTCGGCGGCCCTTGCGCCGGACCCGGACGAGAACCCGGCGAACGCCGAATGTGCCCCGGACGAACCATTGTTCGCGGCGACGACCAGCAGCACGATGAGCGCCGGCGGAACGAAGAACCCGGCCACCTGCCACCGCCGAGTCAACGGCTTCCCCGGATTCATCGGCACCCCCGGCGCCCCTGGAATCGGCGCCCCGAGCCGGTTCAACCTCGCTCGATTCACCAGATTGACCAGAATGGTGATCGGATTGGCGAGCACGAACGATATCGGTCCCCACCAGCCCTCCACCAGGCTCGCCCCGGTCATCTGCCGAAACGAGGCCAGGCCACAGGTTTTGCAATACGGCCCCGGCAACTTCCGGAACTGCATGACGAGCACCAACCCCCGATGCGCACGAAATGTGGCATCAACCGCCGGCGTCGCCCCGCAGTACCGGCAATAAGCGCCATTCGGCTCCGAAACGGGCACGGCACCGGACGGTGATTCGATTGTGGACATTGCTGGGCTATCCCCCCGTGTGAACTGTGGAACCGCCGTATTGAAGCACACTCGGGAGACGGATTCGGCCCCGGTCGATCGAGGGGACCGAACGGGGCCGTACTGGTAACTCCGACCGATCAATTGGCGCGGGTGCGCCATTCTTCGAGGTGTTCGGCCTCCGCGCCGATGGTGGTGGATTCGCCGTGTCCGGTGTGCACCAGGGTTTCCGGGGGCAGGGACAGCAGGCGGTCGGCGATGGAGGTGACGATGGTGCCGTAGTCGGAGTAGGAGCGGCCGGTGGCGCCGGGGCCGCCGTGGAAGAGGGTGTCGCCGGTGAAGACGACGCCGAGGTCGGGGGAGTGGAAGCAGCAGGCGCCGGGGGCGTGGCCGGGGGTGTGCAGGACGTGCAGGGCGGTGCCGCCCACTTCGATGATCTGCTCGTCCGACAGCTCGCCGTCCGGCGTCACGTCGGGGTGGGTCAGCCGCCACAACACCAGGTCGTCGGGGTGCAGCAGGATGGGAGCGCCGGTGGCGGCGGCCAATTCGGGGGCTACCCGGATGTGGTCGTCGTGGGCGTGGGTGGCGAGGATCGCCTTCACGGTGCGGCCACCGACCAAGTCGAGGATCGTTTCGACATGGTGGGGGGCGTCGATGATGACGCATTCGGCGTCGTCGCCGACCAGCCAGACATTGTTGTCGACGTCGAAGGTTTCGCCGTCGAGGCTGAACGTGCCGTTGGTGACGGCGTGATCGATGTGCGCCACTAGAGCATCACCACCGAGCGCAGGACGTCGCCGTGATGCATCTTGGTGAAGGCGGCCTCCACGTCGGTGAGCGAAATCGTCTCGGTGACAAAGGCATCCAGGTCGAAGCGACCCTGCTTGTAGAGCTCGATCAGGTAGGGGAAGTCGCGCGAGGGCAGGCAGTCGCCGTACCAGGAGGACTTCAAAGAGCCGCCGCGGGAGAAGAAGTCGATGAGCGGCATCTCCAGCTTCATATCGGGGGTGGGGACACCGACCAGGACCACGGTGCCCGCCAGGTCGCGGGCGTAGAACGCCTGCTTCCAGGTCTCGGGGCGGCCGACCGCGTCGATCACGACGTCGGCGCCGAACGAATCGGTGAGCTCCTGAATGCGTTCGACCGCATCCTCTTTGGCGGCGTTCACGGTATGGGTGGCCCCGAAACCCTTGGCCCACTCCAGCTTCCGCTCATCCACATCCACGGCGATGATGGTGGTCGCCCCGGCCAGCCGCGCCCCGGCGACGGCCGCGTTCCCGACACCGCCGCAACCGATCACCGCGACACTGTCCCCACGGCTGACCGCACCGGTATTGATGGCCGCGCCCAGCCCGGCCATCACCCCGCAGCCCAGCAGCCCCGCCGCCGCGGGCGACACGCTCGGATCCACCTTCGTGCACTGCCCGGCATGCACCAGGGTCTTCTCGGCGAACGCGCCGATCCCCAGCGCGGGCGTCAACGGAGTGCCGTCGGTCAACGTCATCGGCTGCGCCGCATTGAAAGTCGAGAAGCAGTACCACGGCTTGCCCTTACGGCAGGCGCGACAGGAACCGCACACGGCCCGCCAGTTCAGGATGACGAAATCGCCCGGCTCCACATCGGTGACGCCCTCGCCGACCGCCTCCACGATGCCCGCGGCCTCATGCCCCAGCAGGAACGGGAATTCGTCGTTGATGCCGCCCTCGCGGTAGTGCAGGTCGGTGTGGCACACCCCGCACGCCTGCACCTTCACCACGGCCTCGCCGGGACCGGGATCGGGGATCACGATCTCGGTGACTTCGACCGGAGCATTCTTCGAGCGCGCAATCACGCCCCGCACGATCTGGGACATTGGTTCCTTCCTGTTTTCGGCACAAGCCGTTCCGACTATCGCATCCCGGCCCGGTAACTAGCGAGGGATCGCCGGTCCCTCCCAACCGGATAGCGGTTCTAGAGCAGCGCCTCGGCGGCGGCCTCGGCGATGGTGGCCGCCAGCCGGCCGAGCGCGGGGGAGTCGAGTTTCCACTGCTGCCAGTACAGCGGCACATCGATGAACATCTTGTCGTCCAAGGGGATCAGGTTGTCCCGCGGTCGGCGCTGAAGGTCCGGCACCATGCCCCAGCCCAAGCCCAGCCGGATCGCCTCCACGAATCCGGCCGAGGACGGAATGTAGTGGCGCGGCGGATCCACGGGCTTGCGAGTGTATTGCCGGACCAACCGGAATTGCAGATCGTCCTTGCGGTCGAACAGGATCACCGGGGCCGCCGCGAAGGCTTGCGCGGTCGGCCCGTCGGGAAACCAGTCGCGCACGAAATCCGGTACGGCCATGGCCCGGTATCGCATGGCTCCCAACCGCCGCACCGTGCAGCCTTGCACGGGCGCGGCGGTGGAGGTGATGGCCGCCATCACCGTCCCGTCCCGCAGATATCGCGTGGTGTGCTCCTCGTCCTCCCGATGGATCTCGTAATTCACGCCCGCCGCGGCCCGCCCCAGCGCGGGCATGACCCAGGTTTGCAGCGAGTCGGCGTTCACCGCGATGGGTATCCGCACCGGCCGGTGCGCGGGCTGCTGCTCGTCGCCGAGCTCGAGCGCCGTGTCCCCGGTCAGCAATTCGATCTGCCGCGCCAGCCGCAGCACCGCCAGCCCCGATTCCGTCGGCCGCACCGGTTTGGTCCGCTGGACCAGAATCCGCCCGGCCGCGTCCTCCAGGGCTTTGATGCGCTGGCTGATAGCCGAGGCGGTCACGCTGAGCCGCCGCGCCGCCGCCTCGAAGGTGCCCTCGCTGATCACCGCATCCAGCGCGCGGAGCTGGTCCAGCTGTAGATCCATGTAAGAAATGCTAATGGTAGATAAAAATCTTTAGCTGGACTGGTGCTGGACGACCGCCCTACTTTCGAATGGTGAACGCATCATCGGCGGCCCTGGCGGCCATCTCGGGACTCGGCTTCGGACTCTCCCTCATCGTGGCGATCGGCGCGCAGAACGCCTTCATCCTGCGCCAGGGCATCCGCGGCGAGCACGTCCTGCCGGTGGTGGCGGTGTGTGCGCTCTCGGATGTGGTACTCATGACCCTCGGCGTGGCGGGCTTCGGTTTCGTCACCCGGACCGCGCCGTTCCTGATGACCGCGGCCAAGTACGCGGGCGTGGCGTTCCTGCTCGGCTACGCCTTCCTCGCCGCCAAGCGGGCGTTCTCCGCCTCCGCGCTGACCGCGGGCGGCGGCGCGCCGATCGCGCTCGGCGCGGCCATCGCCACCTGCCTGGCGGTGACCTGGCTGAACCCGCACGCCTACCTGGACACCATGGTGTTGCTGGGTTCGTTCGCCAGCACCTACGCCACTCCCGACCGCTGGTTCCTGGCGGCGGGCGCGATGCTGGGCAGCATCATCTGGTTCACCGGCCTGGGATTCGGCGCGCGACTGCTGGCCCCGGTGTTCGCCAAACCGGCGGCCTGGCGGGTGCTGGACTCCGGTATCGCGATCGTCATGACCGGCCTGGCGGTCGGCCTGCTGGTCAGCTAGCGCACCGCCGAAACCGGCACCGGACGGCCCTCGCGGCGCGAAAGTTCGCACGCTTCAGCGATATAGAACGCCTCGAGGGCATCGGCGGGCGGGCACGGGTTCGACATCTGCCCGGTGGCCACGCCCACGAAGGTCGCCAGCTCCTCGGTGTACGCGCCCCGGAAGCGATCCATGAATCCGGGATAGGCGGGCAGCGGCGACGGCGGGTAGTCGGGCTCGACCGAATGCAGCGGAGCCCGATCATCAAGCCCCACAACGGCATTGCCCGCCGACCCGAGCACCTCCAAACGCACGTCGTACCCCGCGCCGTTGTAGCGGCTCAGCGAAACAGACGCCAGCGCACCGTCATCGAGGCGCAGTATCACCGCCGCGGTATCCACATCGCCCGCATCGGCGAAGAACTGCTCCCCGCGATTGCCGCCGGTGGCATAAACCTCGATCACCTCGCGCCCGGTCACCCAGCGAATGATGTCGAAATCGTGCACCCCGCAATCGCGGAAGATGCCGCCCGAGCGCGGAATGTACTCGGCGGGCGGCGGCGCGGGATCCAGGGTGGTGGCGCGCAGGGTGTGCACCCACCCCAATTCCCCCGAGGCCACGGCCGCGCGGGCGGCGCGATACCCGGCGTCGAACCGGCGCTGAAACCCGATCTGCACCGGCGTTTCGGCATCCGCGACCCGGCGCACCACCTCCAGGGTCCCGGCGATATCGGCCGCGATCGGCTTCTCACAGAACACCGGCAGCCCGCGATCCACCGCCGCGGTGATCAGCGCGGGATGCGAGTCGGTGGCGGTGGTGACGATGAGCGCGCCGATGCCGGCGGCGAACAGCGCCTCCAGATCCGCCGCGTACTCCACATCCAGTTTGTCGGCGGCGGTGCGGGCGCGGGCGGCGTCGGCATCGGTGACGATCACCGACTCCACGCCCGGCAGGGTTTTCAGGGTCTCGGCGTGCGAGGTGCCGATCCGGCCGGTGCCGGCGAGGCCCACACGGAGGGAGGTCATAGCTGCTCCTCGGAGATGAGTTGCGGTGAAAGGGGTTGCGCCCCGCTTGATCTCGGGTTGCGCCCCGGTCAATCCCGGGGCGCGGCCGTCGTGGCGCGGACGACCAGTGCGGGTTCCAGGCGTTTGCGCACCGGTTCGGTGCGCTGATCGTGCAGGCGTTCGGTGAGCGCCTCCACCGCCAGCCGCCCGATGCTGGTGCGCGGCTGATCGATGGTGGTGAGCGAGACGTGCCGCAGCGCGGCGAGCGAGGAATTGTCGTACCCGACCACCGAGACATCCTGGGGGACGCGCAGTCCGGCTTCCTCCAGGGCCGTCATGGCGCCGACCGCATTGAAGTCGTTGCCGCAGACCAGGGCGGTGGGGAAATTGGCCGGGGTGAAGAGGTTCAGCAGTTTGCGCACCGCCAGCGCACCGGCCTCGTCGGTGTGCTCGCTGGCCACCACCATGGGTTCGAGGCCGTGCCGGGCCATGGCGGCGCTGTAGCCCTTGCGGCGCGGCGCGGCGGCGAACGCGGCGCCGCCGTCGAGGTGCACGATGCGCCGATGTCCCAGTGCGGCAAGGTGATCCACCGCCAGCGCCGCACCCAGCTCGCCATCGTCGTTGACGGTGTCCACCCCCGCGATGGTGGAGCCGCGGGAAACCAGCACGACCGGGGTGCGTTGTGCCGCATCGCGAATCGCGCTCGCGGGCAGCACCGGCGACAGCAGGATGACCCCGCCGGGCCGGAATGCGAGCAGGCCGTCGAGGGCGGCCTGCTCCCGGGACGCACTGCGCCGCCCGGTGTTCAGGATGAGCTCCAGCCCGGCTTCTTGCGCGGCCTCGTCCATGCCCTCGATGACATCGGCGAAGAAGGCGTTGCGCAGATCCGACACCATCACCCCGACGATATTGGAGGTCCGGCTGGCCAATGAGCGGGCCATGGCATGCGGCTGGTAACCGAGCTCGGCGGCGGCGGCCAGCACCGCGCGGCGGCGGTGTTCGCTGACCTTGGGGGAGTTGCGCATGACGAGTGAGACCAGCGCGCGGGAGACGCCGGCGCGGGCGGCGACATCTTCCATGGTCGGTCGCGTCAAAACTGCCTCCGTGCTCGCGGATCGGTGTGTGACGCACGCTACCGTCTCGCCTCGCCTCGGGCAATAGAGCGCTCTAACGGGAGAATTCGGACCGTCTGACGAAGGCTCGTTTGCCCTGGAAGTCGGTGTTCGGCTAGGTGGCAGCGGGCTTTTCGGCTGATGTCGCACCCTTGACACCCGAGTGATCCAAGTTACATTGTTGGAGCGCTCCAATAGCGAGCCCTCCATTCGATGGCTTACCGACAGGTCTGGAAATGCCGATGACCGAACCGCTCCATCCACTGCGTATCGCAGCCGCGCCGATCTCCTGGGGAGTCTGCGAAGTGCCCGGCTGGGGGCATGTCCTCGAACCCGCGACAGTCTTCGCCGAGATGGCGGCACTCGGGCTGGCCGCCACCGAATTCGGCCCACCCGGCTATCTACCGGCAGACCCCGTGGAGCTACGCGAAACGCTCGGCACCTACGGTCTCACCGCGCTCGGCGGATTCCTGGCGCTCGCCCTGCACCGTGAGCCGCGCCAGGCCCTCGAGACCGCCCGCCGCACGGCCGCGCTCTTCGCCGCCACCGGGGCCGAGATGCTGATCCTGGCCGCCGCGACCGGGCAGGACGGCTACGACACCCGTTCGCCGCTCAGCGATTACGAATGGCGGACGGTGCTGGACACCGCCGCCACGGTCGCCGATATCGCCGCCGAACACGGCCTGCGGACGACCGTGCACCCGCACGTCGGCACCCATGTGGAGACCGAGGCCGAGGTGGAACGCTTCCTCGCCGATTCCGAACTGGACCTTTGCCTGGACACCGGGCACCTGGCCATCGGCGGCACCGACCCGGTCCGGCTGGCCCAGCGGCACGCCCTTCGCATCGGGCATATTCATCTCAAGGATGTCCGGCTCGCCCTGGCCGGCGAAGTACGTTCCGGTGCAAGGGAATACAGCGACGCGGTCCGGCACGGCCTGTACACGCCGCTCGGCGCGGGCGATGTCGATATCGAGGCGCTGGTGCGCGCGGTGCACGGCGCGGGCTATCGCGGTTGGTACGTCATCGAACAGGACACCGCCCTCGCGCCCGGTGACACCGCCGCGAATTCGACCCGGGACGCGCGACAAAGTCTGCGACACCTGACCGAAATCGGCTCCGCCGTGACCTCGGCGCGGATTTAGTAGGGAGGTGCAGACGATGAAGTCCAAACCCACACCCTCCCGACTACGGCGGTGGCGGCGATTGACGCCGTGGATAGCCGCGGCGGCGGTACTGGCCGCCTGTAGCGGGCCCGGCGGCGATACGGCCGGCGACACCACCCAGGCCCCGGTCTCGGTCGGCGAATTGAAATCGGTCGCGGTGGTCACCCACGGCTCACCCGGCGACGCCTTCTGGAATGTGGTCAAGAACGGCGCGCAAGCGGCCGGTGACCAGCTCGGAGTGCGTGTCGACTACAACTCCGCCGGCGATCCCGGACAGCAGGCCAAACTCATCGACAATGCGGTGGCCAAGGGCGTGGACGGCCTGGTGGTCTCCATGGCCAACCCGGACGCGCTGCGCAGCTCGGTGGAGAAGGCGGTGGCGGCGGGCATTCCGGTGGTCACCATCAACTCCGGCGAGACCGAGAGCGCGGTGTACGGGGCCATCGGGCATGTCGGGCAGAGCGAACGGCTGGCGGGTGAATCGGCCGGCAAGCGTTTGAAGGACGCCGGAAAACACAAGCTGCTCTGCGTGATTCACGAAGCGGGCAATGTGGGTGCGGCCGAACGCTGCGCCGGCGCCACCCAGGGCTTCGGGACCGCCGTCACCCTACAGGTCGACATCAACAATCCGACCGACGCGCAATCGCGGATTCGCGGTGCGCTGGAAGCGGATTCGTCGATCGACGCGGTGCTCACCCTGAACTCGCAGATCGCCGCGCGCGCCGTGGACGCCGCCAGGGAATCCAAGTCCAAGGCGACCGTGGCCACCTTCGATCTGAACAGCGATGTGGTGACCGCGATCCAGGCCGGAACGCTGCTCTTCGCGGTGGACCAGCAGCAGTACGAACAGGGCTATCTGCCGATCGTGTTGCTGAAGCTGTACAAGTCGAATCTGGACACCGTCGGCGGTGGCCGGCCGGTGCAGACGGGCCCCGCGTTCGTGGACAAGTCCAATGTCGACGCCGTGGCGGCGCTGGTCGCCCAGGGCACGCGGTGAGCAGGACGAGGAGTGAGTGAAATGAGTACTGCCACAACCACGTCCGATACCGCGGTAGCGCAGGCCGCGAATCCGCCACTGGTGAACCGGCTGATTCAGCGACCGGAGATCGGGGCGCTGCTCGGCGCGATCGTCGTCTTCGTGTTCTTCTCCGTCGTCACCAGCAAATTCCTGAGCCCGCAGGGCATTTCGAACTGGCTCGACGACGCCTCCACGCTCGGCATCATGGCGGTCGCGGTGGCGCTGCTCATGATCGGCGGTGAATTCGATCTCTCGGCCGGTGTGATGACGGCCTCCACGGCGCTGGTCACCGCGCTGCTGGCGGTACACGCGGGCTGGAACGTATGGCTCGCGCTGGCGGTTTCGCTGGTGTTCGCCCTCGCGGTCGGCGCGCTCAACGGCTGGGTGGTGATGCGCACCGGGTTGCCGAGCTTCATCGTCACCCTGGGCACCTTCCTGGCCCTACAGGGCCTGAATCTCGGTGTGACGCGGGCGATCACCGACAATGTCCAGGTCACCGGCATTCGCCGCGCCGATGGCTACGAGTCGGCGGGCTGGGTCTTCGCCTCCACCACCGATATCGGCGACGCCCGCATTCAAGCCTCGGTGGTGTGGTGGATCGTGTTCGCGGTCGTGGGCGCGTTCATCCTGTTGCGCACCCGCTTCGGCAACTGGGTCTTCGCGGTCGGCGGTTCGCTGCCCAGCGCCCGGGCCGTGGGTGTTCCGGCGGCGCGCACCAAGATCCTGCTGTTCATGACCACGGCGTTCGCGGGCTGGGTGGTCGGCGCGTGTAATCTGCTGCGCTTCACCAGCGTTCAAGCCAACCAGGGCATCGGGCTGGAATTCCAGTACATCATCGCCGCGGTGGTCGGCGGCTGCCTGCTCACCGGCGGGTTCGGCTCGGTGATCGGGGCGGCGCTGGGCGCGCTCATCTTCGGTATGGCCCGGCAGGGCATCGTCCTGGCCGGGTGGAACGACGACTGGTTCATGTTGTTCCTCGGTGTGCTGCTGCTGTCCGCGGTGCTGGTCAACAATGCGTTCAAGAAGCGGGCGGAAAGGGTACGGCGATGACGATCCCACTCATCGAAACCATCGGCATCGGGAAGAGTTACGGCGGTGTGGTCGCCCTGCGGGATGTATCCACCGTGGTCAACGCGGGTGAGGTCACCTGCGTGCTGGGTGACAACGGCGCGGGCAAATCCACGCTGATCAAGATCCTGGCCGGGGTGCATCAGCACGACAGCGGCGAAATGCAGATCGAGGGTGAGACGACTCGATTGGCCTCGCCGCGAGCGGCACTGGATCGCGGGATCGCCACCGTGTACCAGGATCTGGCCGTGGTGCCGCTGATGAGCGTATGGCGCAACTTCGTGCTCGGTTCGGAGCCGGTGAAGAAGTACGGGCCCCTCGAATTCCTCGATCGCGCGCAGGCCCTGGACATCACGCGGAAAGCGCTGGTGGACATGGGAATCGACATTCACGATCTGGAACAGCCGGTGGGCACGCTCTCGGGCGGGCAGCGGCAATGCGTCGCCATCGCCCGCGCCGTGCACTACGGGGCGAAGGTGCTGATCCTCGATGAACCCACCGCCGCACTCGGCGTGAAGCAGGCCGGAGTGGTGCTGCGCTACGTGGTCCAGGCACGCGATCGCGGGCTCGGCGTCGTGCTCATCACCCACAACCCGCACCACGCCTACCCCGTCGGTGACCGGTTCCTGCTGCTCAAACGCGGCACCCAGCTGGGCAGCTACGAGAAGTCTCAGATCGACCTGCCCGAGCTCACCCGGCAGATGGCCGGCGGAGCCGAACTCGAAGCGCTGCAACACGAATTGGAGCGGGTGGTGTCGTGACCGACCTCGACGTGCTGACCATCGGCCGGGTCGGGGTGGACCTGTACCCGGAGCAGAGCGGGGTACCCCTGGCGGAGGTCACCACCTTCGCCAAGTTCCTCGGCGGTACGGCCACCAATGTGGCGGTGGCGGCGGCCCGGCTGGGCCGCCGCACCGCGGTGCTCACCAAGGTGGGGGCGGACGGGTTCGGGCCCTTCGTGCGAAAGGCCCTGGAGGACTTCGGTGTCGCGTCCCGATACGTGGGGACCGCACCGAATCTGCTGACCCCGGTGGTGTTCTGCGAACTCGACCCGCCCGCCGATCCGCCGCTGCTGTTCTACCGCCTGCCCATCGCCCCGGATCTGACCCTGACCCCCGACGAAATCCCCTGGGATGTCGTCGATTCCGTGCCTCTGCTGTGGGTGACCGGGACCGGTGTGAGCGCCGAACCGGGACGCACCACCCAGCGTGCCATCCTGGAGCGCCGGGCCCGGCGCGGGCACACCGTGCTGGACCTGGACTACCGGCCCATGTTCTGGCCGGACGTCGACACCGCCCGCACCGAGATCGGCTGGATGCTCGATCACGTGAACGTGGTGGTGGGCAATAGAACCGAAGTAGAGGTCGCGGTCGGCACCGCCGACCCGGAGCAGGCCGCCGACCGCCTGCTCGAACGCGGCGTCCGGCTCGCGGTGATCAAACGCGGAGCCGAGGGCGTGCTCATCGCCACCGCGTCCGAGCGCTGGACCGTCCCGCCCTGCCCGGTGCGGGTGGTCTGCGGGCTCGGCGCGGGCGACGGCTTCGGCGGCGCGCTCGCCCACGGCCTGCTGGCCGGCTGGAACCCGCACCGCATCGCCTCCTACGCCAATGCGGCGGGCGCGCTGGTGGCTTCCCGCCTGGCCTGCGCCGACGCCATGCCGACCGATGCCGAGATCGAGGAGATGCTGTGCACCTGACCGACGCCCGCTGGCAGGAGCTGCTCCGCCTCCGCGCCACCGAGCCCGAAGCCGTCCAACGCGCCTACGCCGACCGCCGGCGCCGCCCGAACCTGTTGTCCGGCACCGGAACCCTGTTCCTGGTCGCGGCCGACCACCCGGCCCGCGGAGCCCTCGGCGTAGGCGCCGACCGCACCGCCATGGCCGACCGCCGCACCCTGCTGGAACGCCTGCTCATCGCCCTCGCCAACCCGGCGGTGGACGGCGTCCTGGGCTCCCCGGACATCGTCGAGGAACTGCTGCTGCTGGACGCCGTACACGAGAAGATCGTCATCGGCTCGATGAACCGCGGCGGCCTGGCCGGCGCCGACTGGGAAATCGACGACCGCTTCACCGGCTACGACGCCGAATCCCTGGTCAAATACCGGCTCGACGGCGGCAAAATGCTACTCCGCCTGGTGGATTCGGACCCCGGCACCATTCCCACCCTCGAAGCCTGCGCCCGCGCGGTCTCCGAACTCGCCGAACACGGACTGATGGCCATGGTCGAACCCCTGCCCTACGGCCGCGAGCCCGACGGCTCCCTGGTCATGCACAAAGACGCCGCCTCGCTGCAACGCGCCGTCACCGTAGCCTCCGGACTCGGCTGCACCTCCGCCTACACCTGGCTCAAAATCCCGGCCCCCGAAGACATTTCCGTCCTCGACGCCACCACCCTCCCGGTGGTCGTCCTCGGCGGCGCACCGTCCGGCGACCCCGAAGCCGACCTCGAGTCCTGGGGCGCGGCGCTACGCCACGAAGTCGCCCGCGGCCTCGTCGTCGGCCGCAGCCTGCTCTACCCACCGGACGGCGATGTGGCCGGCGCGGTGGACGCGGCCGCCCGCGTACTCGCGGTGGCGCGATGAGCAAGACCAGCAAGCTGCACTGGGAGCGCGGGACATTGAGCGACGGGATCGACCCGGTGCGGCTCAACCCCGGCGAGGCGGGATGGACCTATACCGGATTGCGGGTGCTGCGCCTGCTGCCGGGTGAGACGCGACAGCTGCGGACGGGCGAGTTCGAAGCGTTCGTGCTGCCGCTGGCCGGATCCTGCCGGGTGCGGGTGGACGGGGTGGAGTTCGAACTGGCCGGGCGGCGTTCGGTTTTCGAACGGGTCACCGACTTCGCGTACGTGCCGCGCGATGCGGAGGTGGAGCTGATCGCCGAGGGCGCGCTCGAGGTCGCATTGCCCATGGCGCGGTGCGAGCGGCGACTGGATCCGAAATACGGTCCGGCCGAAGGGGTTCCGGTAGAGGTGCGCGGAGCGGGACCGGCCACGCGGCAGGTGACCGGGTTCGGGGTGCCGGGAATCTGGGACCATGCCGACAAGCTCAATGCGTGTGAGCTGCTCACCCCGGACGGGAACTGGTCCTCGTATCCGCCGCACAAGCACGATACTGCGAGCGACTGCGAAGTGGTGAACGAGGAGGTCTACTACTTCCGGATCGGGGAGACGGGCTCGATCATGCCGTCGAACAAGGGATTCGGGCTGCATCGCACCTATACCGCCGACGGCGCGCTGGACGAGAACGTGGCGGTGCGCGACGGCGATGTATTCCTGGTTCCGCACGGATACCACGGCCCGTGCATCGCCGCGCCCGGCTATCCCATGTATTACCTCAATGTGCTGGCCGGGCCGGCCGACGAGCGCTCCATGGCCTTCTGCGACGACCCGGCACACGCCTGGGTGCGTGACAGCTGGGCCGGCATGCCGCTCGATCCGCGCTGCCCGATCACCTCCAGTGAAGGACGAGTCCGATGAAACTCACCACCGCGCAAGCCCTGGTGGCGTGGCTGATCGCGCAGCGCTCGGAAACCCTCGACGGAGCCGAAGTCCCGCTGTTCCCAGCTGTTTTCGGGATCTTCGGGCATGGAAACGTACTCGGCCTCGGCACCGCCTTGCACGAGCGGCGCGCCGAGATCCCGCTGTGGCGTGGACAGACCGAGGAAGGAATGGCCCTCGCCGCCGTCGGCCTGGCGAAGGCCGCGCACCGCCGCCAAGTAGGCGTGGCCACCTCCTCGATCGGACCCGGCGCATTGAACATGGTGACGGCCGCCGGTGTCGCGCACGCCAATCGACTCCCGCTGCTCCTGCTGCCCGGCGACACTTTCGTCGGTCGCGCTCCCGATCCGGTGCTGCAACAGGTCGAGCACTACGGCGATCCCACCCTCACCGTCAACGACGCCTTCCGCCCGGTGAGCCGCTTCTTCGACCGCATCACCCGCCCCGAACAACTCCTCGCCACCCTGCCGCAGGTGGCCCGTGTCCTCACCGACCCGGCCGACACCGGACCGGTGACCCTGGCGCTCCCGCAGGACGTGCAAGCCGAGACCTTCGATTACCCCGAAGCCCTGTTCGAGCCTGTCCTGCACCGTATTCCGCGCCCCCGCCCCGACCTGCACAGCCTTCACGCGGCTGCCGAGGCCCTGCGCTCCGCGCGGCGACCACTATTGGTGCTCGGCGGGGGAGTGCGCTACTCGGGCGCCGCCCAGCAGGCCGTGGAATTCGCTGCGCGGCACGGTATTCCGATCACCGAAACCACCGCCGGCCGCACCCTCGTCCCGCACGACCACCCCCTCTACGCCGGTCCGCTCGGCATCACCGGCGCGGCCTCCGCCAATACCCTTGCCGCTGAAGCGGATCTGGTGCTCGCCGTCGGCACCCGCCTCCAGGATTTCACCACCGCCTCCTGGACGGTGTTCGCGCCGGATGTGCGCCTGGTGCACATCAACACCGCCCGCTTCGACGCCGTCAAACACGGTGGCCTCGCCGTCGTAGGAGACGCCGCCGCGACCCTGGATGAACTAGCGGCACTACTGGGCGTTACCGCGGTGCATCCGAGAGTGACCGACCCGGCCACCGCTGGGCACACCGTCCGCGCCCTGAGGATTGCCGCACCCGCTGCGGAGGCGGCGGATGTCGTGCCGGAATCTTCTGCTCGCCGAACTCTCCCCGGTCCTGGAAGCGCAGCGCCCGAAGACGGGGACGCCGCGCGCCGCGGTGGCGCAGCCAGGCGGCCCGACTGGCGCGCGGAGCCGTCGTGGACTGGCCGCGCGGCCGCCGTGCGTGCGGAATGGGACGCGCACATCGACAAGTTGCGAGCGCCCGCGCCCGGTGCGCCCAGTTACGCCCAGATCGTGGGCGTCGTCAATGAACTGAGCGGTGCTGCCGATTACGTGATGACCGCTTCCGGCGGTCTGCCGGGCGAGGTGATCGGCGGGTGGCGCGCCACCGGTGGCAATCCCACCATGGACGTCGAATACGGCTTCTCCTGTATGGGATACGAGCTCGCCGGGGCATGGGGCGCTGCCTTGCTGCGCCGCGAGACCGGCGCCGAGGGGCTGGTCACCACCCTGCTCGGCGACGGCTCGTACCTGATGCTCAACTCCGAGCTGTTCTCCGCCGCCTTCGCCGGGCACCCCATGGTCGCCGTCGTCTGCGACAACGACGGTTTCGCGGTGATCGCACGACTCCAGCAGGGGCAGGGCGGGGAGCCGTACAACAACTTCCTCGCCGACTGCCGCACGCATCACGCCGAACCGCCGCGCGTCGATTTCGCCGCGCATGCCCGCGCCCTCGGCTGCGCCGTGTTCACCGCCGGCGATCCGGCGGAGTTCCGCGACGGCTACTCCCGGGCACGCGCCGCCGCGGTGGCCGAACAGCGCCCGGCGGTGGTGGTGGTGCGCACCCGGCCCGCCGATTGGACCGAGGCCGGGGCCTGGTGGGAAGTGGGTGTGCCGCAACATCTCTCGGGCCGGGCCGCCTACGATGCGGTGAAACCGGGACAACTGCGGTACATCGGGCGCGGCTGATCTTCGACACTCCCGGTGCCCGCCGGGCAAACCGGGCATCGAGGCCGATGGGTCACCCGCGCCGGGATTTTGTGGCAGACTCGGCGCAAACGCGCGAACCGGTGAAGGTGGAGGGGTTGACCCGTACAATCCCAGCCCGGCTCGTGCTCGGGTGATGCGGGAGTTTGAAGGTCGCAATGGATCTCAGCGCCATCGAGCGCCAGGTGGCAACGGATCGAGGGGCTGCGCGGGACCGCTCCGCGGAGACCGAGTTGGCACTGGCGACCAGCCTCTGCGAATTCGCCCGCGCGCTCATCGCCACCAAGTCCGATCCGGCGCAACGCGATCGCTCGCCCGCCGCACTGGAACCCGCCCAGGAGGCGGTGCTGATCCGGTTGCGCTGGCTGACCGCCGGGCATGTGACGGCGGTCTTCGCCAACCAGGTGCAGGAGGCGCTGCGGCTGTTCGAGCAGGCGGCGCGCACCATCGGGCATCGGGAGCTGGCCACCTCCACCATCCGCAATGCCTGTAACGCGTATCGCCATGTCGCGCAGACCTATCCGCAGGCCCAGGGCGTGTGCGCCGACGCGCTCTCCAAGTGCGGCGTCTGGCTGTGCCGCCTGGACCCGAATGCCGCCGTCGCCGCCAGCGAGGACGCGGTGCGGATTCGCGCCGCCATGTACGCTGCCGACCCGGATCAGGCCAACCGCTATCTGGCCACGCTCAACACCCTGCTGCGCACCCTGATGGTCGGCCGTCAGCGCAAGCAGGCGCTGTCCATGTACCGCGAACGCTATGCCGCCGTCACCTCCCCGGCCATGACGCAGGGCCTGCGCGAAATCCGTATCGACGAACTCGGATTCACCTCCAAGACGGTCACCGCGCTGGGCAAGCTCGACTGCACCACCCTCGAACGCGCCGGGTACCTCACCCAGCAGCAGATCCTGTACCAGACCTCGGGTGACCTGGCCACCATCGAGGAGGTCAACTGGCAGCTCGCTCTGGTCGGCCTGAAGCCGCTGGCCGCCGGCGCCCTCCCGGACCCGCCTTCCAAACCGGTCGAGATCAGCACCTCGTTCGGCGCGCTCAGCGTGCGCTGCTCCTCGCGCAATGCCGTCACCCTGGTCCGCGCCGCCCTGCTCGCCGCCTATGTCTCCGACGGCGCGGAACCGGTGCCCAGCTCCGCCTACCTCGGCGTGGAAGAAAAGCACTGGAGCACCCCCGAGCCCGAGGTCAACGTCCAGGAACGCCTCGGCGAGGACGTCGTCATCATCGAGAAGATCTCCGAACACTGGGTTTCGGTCAAATCCCTCAATTGGGAAGTGGCCCCCGTCGGCAGGCATCCCCTGGCCCTGCGCCTGTCCCAGGAATGGCCGGTCGTGAGCGTCACCACCACCGAGCAGATCTCCTACGAGCTCTGCTGGTACGAGGGCGGCACCGCGACCCAGTACGCCGCACTCGGCCTGCCCGCCGGTCAGATCGCCCTCGAAAAACCGCTCGCCCCATTGGATTTCAAGGCCCTCGCCGATTACGGCGCGGATTACGCCTCCGAAACCCAGGTCCGCGCGGCCTTCGGCAATACCACCATGTTCACCAAATTGACGAAACTCCCCGGCAGCGGAATTCGCCAGGCCGCCGAAGCCGGACCGCTCGCCGAGCACGGGTCGAACATTCTCTACTTCCGGGACGCCTCCGAATAGTCCCGGCCCCGATCAGTAGCACTGTCCAGTATTCATTGCTGAATGCAGTGATGTAGATCACTTGTGCCCGCTACCCTGTTCTCACCCGGCGCTCGCGCTGCATCACGAAGGGTCTTCCGGTCACACGAGTTGCCGTGGGCAGAAAGGCAACTCGATCATGAGCACGACTCCGACCGCCGTCCCTCCCGCCGCCCCCGACACTCCGCCGCCCACCCTGGTCACCGGATTGTGGCAGCGGAAACTCCCGCACTATCCGGATACCCCGGCCCGATCCTGGTACCTCTTCCTGGTCGTGGTCGTTTCGATCGCGCTGTACTACCAGCTGTTCGTGGCCGGCGCGGTCGGCAATCAGCTGATCGCCTACTTCCACCTGAGCTTCCGATACTTCGTCGGCATCTTCATCGCGGGTTCGGCGTTCGGAGCGGTGGCCTCGGTCATCACCGGCATCATCGACCGGTGGGGGCGCGCCAATATCGTCGCCTATGGCACGGTCATCTGCTCGGCGCTGACCCTGTTCGCGGTGCCGCAGACCACCACCAAAGAGTCCTATCTGATCGTGTACTGCCTGATCAGCATTGTGGAAGGCGCAGTGCTGGTCGCGACTCCGGCACTGGTGCGCGACTTCTCGCCGCAACTCGGCCGGGCCTCGGCCATGGGATTCTGGACGCTGGGGCCGGTGTTCGGCGCGCTGGTGACCACCGAGATCTCCACCCAGACCCTGGACGCGCATCCGGACTGGCAGTTCCACTACCGGTTGTGCGGCGCCGTCTGTTTGATCATCTCGATTCTCGGGGTGATCGGGCTGCGCGAGCTGAGTCCGGCGCTGCGGGATCAGGTCATGGTGTCGCTTCGGGACCGGGCGCTGATCGAGGCGCGGGCGCGCGGGCTCGATGTCGAGGCGCTGGAGCGCAACGAGTGGAAGCAGATGATGCACCTGGACATCGTCGGATCTGCGCTGGGGATCTCGATCTTCCTGGCCTTCTTCTACACGATCGTGTCGTTCCTGCCGGTCTACATGGCGACCAACTTCGGCTTCAGTTCGGCGCAGGCCAATGCGCTGGGCAACTGGTATTGGATCGCGAGCGCGCTGTCGCTGGTGCTGACCGGGATCGTGTCGGACTACCTGAAGGTGCGCAAGCCGTTCATGATCTTCGGGGCGATCATCTCGATCATCGGGATCTACGTCTTCCTCGGCTACACCGATAAACCCGGCACCGACTACTACACCTTCGCGGTGGTGCTGAGCTTCATCGCCATCGGCACCGGGATCTCGTACTCCACCTGGATGGCGAGCTTCACCGAGACCGTGGAGAAGCGCAACCCGGCGGCCACCGCGGTCGGGCTGGCGGTGTGGGGCGGCATGCTGCGGACCGTGGTGACCGGGGTGCTGTTCGGGTTGCTGATCGTGGTGACCGCGGCCGGGACGCTGGTGAACTACGGGCCCAAACTGCAAGAGATCCAGGCGAAGTACCACAGTGAGATCGAGACCATAAACAAGGTGGGCGCGGATACGCTGACGGCGCTGAGCAAGAATCCCGGGGATGCGGCGGCGCAGGTGAAGGCGCTGACCACGCTGTCGGGGCAGTCGGCGGCGGATGTGCAGACGACCTTGAGCGTCAATGCCAAGTACCCCGAGGAACTGGCCACCTTGCAGGCCATCGACAGTGGGGTGCTGACCAAACTGCTGACCAATCCCAATGATTCGGAGGCGGCGGCGACCGCGGTCGGGCAGGTGGCGAAGAAGTTCTCGATCACGCCCGAAGCGGCGGCGGCGCGGATTCAGGCCGCCAAGGCGGTGCCGGTGAGCGATCTGGCCGTGGTGTCGGTGGCGGGTCCGTCCATCGCGACCGCGAGCACCCAGCTGCTGGCGGTGGCCAAGATCCCGGCCGAGGATCGCGACTATCTGGCCGCGCACGGTAAGGACGCACAGCAGGCGGCCATCGACGGTCCGGCGCAGTGGAAGCGCTGGTGGTGGATCTGCCTGATCGCGCAGGTGCTGTTCATTCCGTTCGTGTTCATCATGTCCGGATATTGGAGCCCGAAGAAGGCCGAGGAGGCGGCGGCCGAGCACGATGCGGCTGTCGATCGGGAACTGGCGGGCCTGGCGAAGTGAGGTCGGGGGATGGGCTCGGCGGTGCTGCGGGGCCGCCGAGCCCATTCATCCACTACAGTTATTGAAGTGCAATCTACCCCCGCCGTGCCGGCTGTCAACAGTGTCGCCGCGACCTTCGATCTGCTGGGCGACCGGCTGACCTTGACCGTGCTGCGGCATGCGTTCGTCTCGCGGGCACGGCGGTTCAACCAGTGGATCGAGTGCACGGGTGCGCCGCCGGCGGTATTGACGGCGCGGCTGCATGCCCTGGTCGAGGCGGGAGTGCTGGTGCGGACGGCCGGGGCGGGGGATCGCGGCGAGTACCGGCTCACCGAATTGGGTTTGGGGACTTGGGAAATCCTGGTCTGCGTGTGGACCTGGCAGCGGGAATGGACGGCGGAGTGGGCGCTGCTGCCCGAGTTCGTGCATACCGACTGCGGGCACCGGGGGCCGCCGGTATTGCTGTGCCGGGGGTGCGGGCGCACCGTCACCGCGCACGACACCGATGTGGAGCTGGATCGGGAAGCGTTGTGGCACATCACCTCCGGGCGGCGGCGGTCCGCGCGGGCGGCGGTCTCCCCGGTGCGGGCGGACGCGCGGTTCGACGAGATCATGGAGGCGATCGGGGATCGCTGGAGCGCCTCGGTCACCGGCTTGGCGCTCGCCGGAGTGCGCAGGTTCTCCGAATTCCGTGCGGCCTTGAACCTTTCGCCGACCACCCTGACCGAGCGGTTGAACCGGCTGGTCGAAGCCGGGATATTGCAGCGGTCCGAAGCCGGGGGGCGTGAATACCGGTTGACGCCGCGCGGGCGGGCCCTGTTCGGGGTCTTCGCCTTTCTGCTCGCCTGGTCCGAGCGGGCGCATCCGGACGCGCCGGAGCCGGGATTGCTGATCCGGCACCGGGACTGCGGGGCGGTGCTGCGGCCCGCTTTGCGCTGCCGGGGCTGTGATGCCGAGCTGGGCCGTACCGATGTGACGTTCGAGCGGCCTTGACAGCTGCGGCATGAGACGCGTATCACTTCATTAACTGTAGTGAAATCTGCCGGGCTTGGCGGTCCGGCCGCTGGAGGCTTCTCATGCCGCTCAACGAAGAACTCATCGCGCCCGCCGCTGCGGCGCTGACCAATCCGTATCTGGAGGGCCCGTACGCGGCGACGGCGGAGGAGGTCACGGCCACGAATCTGACTGTGCTGCACGGGGAATTGCCCACCGACCTCGACGGCGTCTATGTGCGCAACGGGCCGAATCCGCAGTTCGCGCCGCTGGGCCGCTACCACTGGTTCGACGGTGACGGCATGCTGCACGCGGTGCACTTCGAGAACGGGCGGGCCACCTACCGGAATCGGTTCGTGCGGACCGGCGAATTCGAGGCCGAGCGGGCGGCGGGAACGGCATTGTGGCGCGGCGTGATCGAGCCGTGGGACGGGAATCCGGCGGGGGATCGGCGCGAGCGGAACTCCGCCAATACCGATGTGGTGTTCCATCACGGGAACCTGCTGGCGCTCTGGTACCGGGCGGGCAAGCCGTACGCGCTGGATCCGGTCAGCCTGGAGACGCGCGGCGTCGACAACTTCAACGGCACTCTGCGCGGGGAGGTTTCGGCGCACGCCAAGGTGGATGAGCGCACCGAGGAACTGCTCTTCTTCGACTACGGCATCAACGCCCCGTACCTGCGCTACGGTGTGGCCGATCCGAACGGGACGGTCACCCACTACACCGGGCTGGAGCTGCCCGGGCCGCGCCTGCCCCACGACATGGCGATCACCGAAAACTATTCGGTGCTGATGGATTTGCCGCTCTACAACGATCCCCGCGCCGCGGCCGCGGGACGGTTCAAGATCTTCTTCGATCGCACGCTGCCCAGCCGCTTCGCCGTGCTGCCGCGTTACGGCGATGGGGCGCAAGCGAAATGGTTCGAGGCCGACCCGGGATACATCTACCACACCGTCAACTCGTGGGAAGAAGGCGACGAGATCGTCCTGGTGGTCTGCCGGGTATCCGAGCCCAGCCCCGTCTCCGACCGCGCCCACCCGCTCGCCCAGCTGCTGGCCTACCTGCGTCCCGAGGCGAAGCTGCACCGCTACCGCTTCGACCTGCGTACCGGCCGGACCATCGAGGAGCCCCTGGACGACGTCAACACCGAATTCCCGGCCATCGACCAGGGACTCACCGGCCGGGCCGGCCGCTACTCCTACCAGATGCGTCTCTCGGTGGATCGCACCATGATCTTCGACGCGGTGATCAAGTACGACATCCGCACCGGCACAAAGGAAACCGCGCCCTTCGGCGACGGCATCTACGGCAGCGAACTGACGGTCGTCCCCCGCCCGGGCGGGAAGTCCGAGGACGACGCCTACCTGACCATGTTCGCCCACAACAACCACACCGGCCTGTCCGAAGTCTGGATCTACGACGCCGCCACCCTCACCTCCGGCCCGCTCTGCCGCCTGGCCCTCCCGGTCCGCGTCCCCCTGGGCTTCCACGCCACCTGGGTGAGCGGCGACCGCATGCGCGCAGCCGCCGCCCCCATCGCCTGAAAAGGGTTCCCCGCGTGACCGATCCCGCTCTCGGTGTCAGCCTCCCGTACTGGCAGGACCGTGACCCCCTCGATGCTCTCCTGGTGGCCGAGACCGCCGAAAAGCTCGGCTACGACCGACTTTGGATCGGCG
Source organism: Nocardia inohanensis NBRC 100128 (assembly GCF_001612945.1). Classification (GTDB taxonomy): domain Bacteria; phylum Actinomycetota; class Actinomycetes; order Mycobacteriales; family Mycobacteriaceae; genus Nocardia; species Nocardia inohanensis. The sequence goes on along the minus strand of NZ_BDBK01000012.1, from coordinate 245,817 downwards.
AGATGGCCACCTTCGACGCCTTCGCCCTGGCCTCCGCGATCGGCGGCACCGCCGGTCGCATACCGCTGTGCGTGGGCCCCCTCGCCGTGGACGTTCGCACCCCGGCGACCATCGCCATGGGGGTGGCCAGCGTCGCCGCGCTCACCGGCCGCCCGGTGGACGTGGCGCTGGGCACCTCCAGCACGGTGGTGGTGCGTGACTGGCACGGCCGCGAAAGACGCCGGACCGCAGTGCATCTGGAGGAGTCCGCCCGCATCGTCCGGGCACTGCTGTCGGGCGACCGCGTCGAGTACGAAGGTGCGACCGAGCGCATGAACGGATTCCGGCTACGGCTCCCGGTGGCACCCCGGACGGAATCGGACATATTGGCGCAGAGCGGTTCTCAGGTCATGGCCGGTCGCGGCAATGACCCCTCCCGTGCGCGGGCGGAGTTGGTGCTGGCGGCCTTCGGGGCGAGCGCGCTCAGGGCGGCGGCCCGGGTCGCCGACCGCGTGGTGCTGAACCTGGTCACACCCGCGCAGGTGGCCCGATGTGTCACCGCGATAAAGGAGTTCGCCGAACGCGCGGGACACGACGCACCGCCGGTGTCGGTCTGGGTGACCGCCGCGGCCGACCCGTCGCCGGAAATGCTGGCCACGCTGAGACGCGGGGTCGTGGGTTACTTGCGCGCGCCGGGCTACGACGCCATGTTCACCGAAGCCGGGTTCGGCGAGGTGGTAGGGCTGGCCCACAGCGGGGCGCGGCCACGTGCCGTGCTGGCCGCGGTGCCGGACGAATTGGCCGCGGTAGTAGGGATGTTCGGTGATCGAGCCGAGATAGCGGCCCGGCTCACGGCTTATCGGGAGGCCGGCGCCGACGAAGTGGTGATCGTGCCGGTGACCACGGCCGAGGATCCGGGCGGGAGCTACACGCTGGAGACCGTGCTGGGGGTGGAGCGTGCGTGAGGCGTACGTGTACGACGCGGTGCGGTTGCCCAGGGGGCGGGTGCGCAAGAGCGGGGGGACTCTGGCCGATGTCCCGCCGCACGAATTGTTCGGGCAGCTGCTGACGGCATTGGAGCAGCGGTCGTGCCCGCCCGAGGTGGTCGACGACATCATCGTGGGGATCAGCACGGTGGCGGGGGAGCAGGGCGGAGATCTGGCGCGGGCCGCCGCATTGTGGGCGGGCTGGCCGGATTCGGTTCCGGGCGGGGTGGTTTCGCGATTGTGTTGCTCGGGACTGGACGCGGTGCAGAGCGGTGCGGCGCGGGTCGCGGCGGGATACGCCGACGTGGTGGTCGCGGGCGGAGTGGAATCCATGTCGCGGGTGCCCATGCTGTCGGATCGGCCGGGCATCGCCACGGATCCGGATCTGGGGGAGCGGGCCGGGTTCGTCACCATCGGGGTGTCGGCGGATCTGACGGCGGCGGTGCACGGGATCGGGCGGGCGGAGCTGGATGCCTACGCGGTGCGCTCGCATCGGAAGGCTTCGGGCGCAGCGGGTTCGGACTCGGTGATACCGGTGCGCAAGGGCGGGACCCTGCTGCTGGCCGCCGACGAAGGAGCGCGGGCCGATGCGAGCCTGGAGAACTTCGCCGCATTGCCGGCCCTGTTCGAGGCCGATCCGGGATGGGATCGGGTGGCACGGCGGCTGCCGGGTGCGCCGCGACCGGCAGCCGGATTGCATACCCTCGCCACCGCTCCGCAACTCGCCGACGGGGCCGCGGCGGTATTGCTGGGCAGCCGCCGAGCGGAAGGTTCGGTGGGTCGTGCGCCGCGCGCGGTCATCGCGGGGACGGCGCAGGCCGCCGAACGGTCTCCGCTGCTCACCGCGCCCGTCGCGGCCGCACGGCGAGCCATGGATCGGGCGGGGGTCGGGACCGCCGGCATCGACGTGGCCATCATCAACGAATCCTTCGCTGTCACACCGATAGTGGTGATGCGCGAACTCGGTCTGAACCCCGAACGCGTGAACCCCACCGGCGGCGCGCTGGCCGTCGGTCATCCGCTCGGAGCGACCGGCGGGATCCTCCTCGCCGAGGCCCTGGACGCCCTCACTCGCATCGACGGCGAGCATGCGCTCGTCGCGATTCCCGCCGCGCTCGGACTCGGATCGGCGGTGGTGCTCCGCCGGCTCCGCTGAGCCGGTACGGCCGAAACGACCATCCTCCACCGTCGAGAACTACGAACACAGGGACCCTCATGGCCGAATCAACTCTCTCCCCGGCAATTCCCACTGATCGACCCGGCGCGCACCGCTGCCATCCCGAGGAACTGGTGCGGGAATATCTCGAACGCGGCTGGTGGGAGCCGGACACGATTCCGGAGATCTTCCGGCGGCGCGTCGCCGAAGCGCCGGCCGCGCCCGCGGTCAGTGATCCGGCGAATCTCGCCGAGTTGACCGGGGCGACGCCACGCACCTCGAGCTGGCGGGAACTCGATGATCAGGTGCTCGATATCGCGGCCGTATTGTGGGCCAACGGGATTCGGCAGGGCTCGACGGTGGCTGTGTTGCTGCCGAATTCGATCGCGCTGACCGCCACGTATCTCGCGCTGTGGCGGATCGGTGCGGTGGCGACGCCGATGCCGGTTTCGTACCGGCGGCACGAGATCTCGGGGATCGTGGCGGCCACGGATGCGGACGCGCTGATCACCACCGGCGTGCTGGGGGATCGGGAGCTCGCCGCGGAAGCGTTGACGATCGCGGAGGGGCGACGGGTGGTCTTCGCGTTCGGGCCACGGGTGCCGGAGCAAGCCGTCGAGGTCGGGCCGCCGGCACCGGAGGAAGCTCGAAAGCTGGTGTGCGACTACGAGTCCGGTCTCGAGCGGACCGTGAACGACCGGATCACGGTGTGCTGGACCAGCGGCACCGAAGCCGCACCCAAAGGTGTGCCACGTTGTCACGGCGACTGGCTGGCGGTGGCGCGCGGCGTGCAGGACGGGCTGGCGCTCACCACGGAATCGGTGGTGCTGAATCCGTTCCCGATGGTGAACATGGCGGGATTCGCGGGCACGCTCCTGCCGTGGCTGCTGACGGGCGGGCATCTGGTGCAGCATCATCCGCTCGATCTGCCGGTGTTCCTGCGCCAGATCGCCGAGCATCGAGTGACCTACACCTGTATGCCGCCGGCACTGCTGACCATGCTGCTCCAGAACGACGCGCTGCGCGCCCACGCGGATCTGAGTTCACTGCACACCGTCGGCTCCGGCGGCGCTCCCTTGCCGCCGTCCGTGGTCCGACGCTGGCAGGAGGAACTCGGCATCGCCGTCGTGAACTTCTTCGGCTCCAATGAGGGTGTGAGCCTGCTGGGCGCTCCGGCCGACATCCCGGATCCGACGGTGCGCGCCCAGCATCTTCCGCATTACGGTGCGGCGGGCGTGCGCTGGGCGACCCGGCTGGCCGCGAGCACCGCGGTGAAGCTCGTCGACGTCGTCACCGGGGACCAGGTGACCGAGCTCGGCGGACGCGGCGAGCTGCGGATGCGCGGGCCGGCGGTGTTCGGCGGCTACCTGGCGGGTACGGCCGCCACCACACCCTTCGATGCGGACGGATACCTGTGCAGCGGAGACGTTTTCGAACTCTGCGGCGAAGGCGGCCGGTATCTGCGATTCGTGGACCGGGTCAAGGAGATCATCATTCGCGGCGGCATGAATATCGCGCCCGCCGAGATCGAAGGACTGCTCGCCGATCACCCCGGGATCGCGGAGGTCGCGGTGGTCGGGTACCCGGATGCCGTACTCGGTGAGAAGTGCTGTGCCTTTGTGGTTCCCGCGCCGAATACCACCGTCACCCTCGATGATCTCGTCGCATATCTGCGATCGCGCGACGTGGCCTCGTTCAAACTGCCGGAACGATTGGAGATCGTGGCGAGCTTGCCGCGCAATCCGGTCGGCAAACTACTGCGCCGCGAACTGCGCGCGCGTCTCTGAGCCTTCGAGAATTCCAGGAGTTGTTGTGTCCGTGCATATTCTCGGTGGGAGCCAAACGGATTTCGCCGTCAACTGGCAGCGCGCCGGACTCGGATTCGATGCGCTTTTCAGCCGGGTGGTCGACGACTCGTTGCGCGCCGCCCAGGTCGACGCGGCCGATATCGGGGTCATCCACGTCGGCAACGCCTTCGGGCAGTTGTTCACCGGCCAAGGGCAGTTGGGCGGGATGCCCGCCACCGTGCGGCCCCAATTCTGGGGTGTACCGGCTACCCGGCACGAGGCCGCCTGCGCCTCCGGCAGTATGGCCGTGCTCGCCGCCATGGCCGACCTCGAGTCCGGGCGCTACGACTGCGCGCTGGTGATCGGCGCGGAGCTGGAGAAGACCGTGCCGGGCGGGCAAGCGGCACGGTTCATGGGCGCGGCCGCCTGGGCCGGGCATGAAGCGCTGGGGACGGATCTGGTGTGGCCGAGCATGTTCGCCGCCATCGCCGAGGAGTACGACCGCCGCTACGGCCTCGACCCGGCGCATCTGCGGGCCATCAGCGCACTCAATATCGGCAACGCACGCTCGAATCCGGCTGCGCAAACCCGGGATTGGAAGTACGCACCGGACAGCTTCGATGCCGACGACGAGGCCAATCCGCCGGTGGCCGGAGTGCTGCGCCGCCAGGATTGCAGCCAGATGACCGACGGTGCCGCGGCGGTGGTCTTGGTGTCCGAACGATTCCTTCAGCAGCGCAACACTATTCGGCCCGCCGGTCGATCGGTGATCGCAGGCTGGGGACACCGCACCGCCGCCCTGTCACTGGACGCGAAACTGGCTTACTCGGCCGACGACCCCTACGTCTTCCCGCACCTGCACCACACGGTCCGCGACGCCCTGGACCGCGCCCGGCTCCCCGATATCGACGCCGTCGACGCCGTGGAGGTCCACGACTGCTTCTCCATGTCGGAGTACGTGGCCCTCGACCACCTCGGCATCACCGCGCCCGGCGAGAGTTGGAAAGCCATCGAAGCCGGTGAAATCGCCCGCGACGGAAGACTTCCCGTCAATCCCGGCGGCGGACTCATCGGCATCGGACATCCCGTCGGCGCCACCGGAGTTCGCATGCTTCTCGACGCGCACCGCCAGGTCACCGGGCAGGCGGGCGACATTCAGGTGCCGGATGCGCGCCGGGTCGCTACGGTGAACATCGGCGGCAGCGTGACCACCGTCGCGAGCTTCGTGGTGGCCGCCGTCGACTGAGGACAACGTCAGGAGATCCCTTGTCGGACAACGAACCTCTCATTCTCGATCCCACCGGAGTCGATATCCAAGGTGAGGCCGCGCGGCTGCGCGAACGCGGCCCCGTCACCCTCGTCGAACTGCCCGGCGGTATTCGCGCCTGGTCGGTGAGCGATGTGGCACTGCTGAAGAACCTGCTCACCGATCCGCGGGTATCTAAGTCGGCGAAACAGCATTGGCCCGCGTTCATCAACGGTGAAGTGCCGCAGGATTGGGCGCTGTATCCGTGGGTTTCGGTGTCGAGCATGTTCACCGCGTACGGCGTGGACCATCGGCGGCTGCGCAAGCTGGTCGCGCCCGCGTTCACCCATCGCCGGACCGCGGCCATGCAGCCGCGCATCGAGCGCATCACCGCGGACCTGCTCGACACCCTCGCGAAGACGCCCGATGGTGAATCCGTGGACCTGCGTGAAAGTTTCGCCTATCCGCTGCCCATCCAGGTCATCTCCGAGATGCTGGATGTGCCCGAGGAGCTGAACCCGACCCTGCGGTCCTGCGTGGACGCGTTCTTCGACACCACGCTCACGCCCGGGGAATCGATGGCGAAGTACGGCGAAATGTACGAGCTGCTCGCCGAACTCGTGTCGCGCCGGCAGCAGCGGCCGGGCGACGACATGATCAGCGTGCTGATCGCCGCCCGGGACGAGGACGACGGGTCCACGCTCACCGATACCGAACTCATGGACACCCTGCTGCTGGTGATCAGCGCCGGGCACGAAACCACCGTGAACCTCCTGGACCAAGCCGTCTTCACGCTGCTGACGCACCCCGGTGAGCTGGCGAAACTCACTGCGGGCGAGGTGAGCTGGGAAGATCTGGTCGAGGAATCGCTGCGCTACCAAGCCCCGGTCGCGCACCTGCCGCTGCGTTACGCGGTGCAGGACCTCGAAGTGGGCGGGGTCCGGATCGCTGAGGGCGAGCCCATTCTCGCCTCCTATGCCGCCGCCAACCGGGACCCGAAGCTGCACGGCCCCACCGCGAACGAGTTCGACCTGACCCGGGAGAGCAAGGAGCACTTGGCCTTCGGGTACGGGGCACACCATTGCCTCGGTGCGCCCCTGGCCCGGCTGGAGGCGAAAGTGGCCTTGCCCGCGCTGTTCGCGCGGTTCCCGGAACTGCGGCTGGCGGTCGAACCCGGTGAGCTGGGCGCCGTGCCCAGCTTCATCTCCAATGGTCACGACCGCCTGCCGGTCTACCTGAAATAACCCGTCAGGCAGGCAGTTTCGACGCATCGCGGACCGCGCCGCGATCGGCGGAGGTGGCGAGCATGGCGTAGGTGCGCAGCGCCAGCGAGACCTGACGGTCACGCTGGCGCGGCCGGTATCCGCCGCCTGCCTCCAGCTCCGCGCGGCGCGCGGCCAGTTCCGCATCCTCGACCGCCAAAGTCATACCGCGCGAGGGGATATCGATGGTCACGGCATCCCCGTCCCGCACCAGCGCGATCGGCCCGCCGGCCGCTGCCTCCGGCGAGATGTGCCCGATGGACAGCCCCGAAGAACCGCCCGAGAACCGTCCGTCGGTCACCACCGCGCACGCACCGGCCAAACCGCGGCCCTTGAGATACGAAGTGGGATACAGCATCTCCTGCATGCCCGGTCCGCCGCGCGGCCCCTCGTAGCGGATCACCAGCACGTCACCGGGCTGGATGCGGCCGGAGAGAATCGCCTCCACCGCCTCTTCCTGCGAATCGACCACGACGGCCGGTCCGGTGAAGGTGTGCATGTGCTCGGCCACGCCCGCCGACTTCACCACCGCGCCGTCGGGTGCGAGATTGCCGCGCAGCACCGCCAAACCGCCGTCGCGGGAATGCGCGTGAGCGAGATCGCGGATGCAGCCGTCGGCGGCATCGACATCGAGGGTGTGCCAGCGCTCGGACTGTGAGAAGGCCGTGGCCGAACGCTTCCCGCCGGGTGCGGCATGGAACATCTCCAGCGCGGTGGGGGAGGGCTTCTCGGCGCGCACATCCCATTCGGCCAGCCACGCATCGAGCGAATCCGCGTGCACCGCATGCACATTCCGGTGCAGCAGGCCCCCGCGATGCAGCTCACCCAGGATGGCGGGCATACCGCCCGCGCGATGCACATCCTCCATCAGATAGCTGCCGTTCGGTGCGACCTTGCACAGGCACGGGATCTGCGGGGACATCTTCTCGATATCGGTCAGCGTGTAGTCCAGCCCCGCTTCCTGCGCCGCCGCCAGCAGGTGCAGCACGGTGTTGGTGGACCCGCCCATGGCCAGATCCAACGCCATCGCATTGTCGAAAGCCTCACGGGTGGCGATGTTCCGGGGCAGCACCCGGTCGTCGTCCTGCTCGTAATAGCGGCGGGTCAACTCCATCACCGTATGCCCGGCCGACTCGTACAGCGCCTTGCGCGCGGTATGGGTGGCCAGCACGGTGCCGTTGCCCGGCAACGCCAGACCCAGCGCCTCGGTCAGGCAGTTCATGGAATTGGCGGTGAACATGCCCGCGCAGGACCCGCAGGTCGGGCAGGCGTTCTCCTCGATGCGCGCCATATCCTCATCCGACACGTCGGGGGAGACGGCCTCGGCCATGGTGACGATGAGGTCCAAGCGGCTGCGGACGGTGCCGTCGACCAGTACGGCGCTGCCGCCCTCCATGGGCCCGCCCGAGACGAACACGGTGGGGATGTTCAACCGCATGGCCGCCATCAGCATGCCCGGGGTGATCTTGTCGCAGTTGGAGATACACACCAGTGCGTCGGCGCAGTGCGCGCTCACCATGTACTCGATCGAATCGGCGATCAGATCCCGCGACGGCAGCGAATACAGCATTCCGCTGTGCCCCATGGCAATTCCGTCGTCGATGGCGATGGTGTTGAACTCGCGCGCAATACCGCCCGCCGCTCGTACCGCCTCCGACACGATCCGCCCGACCGGTTGGAGATGGGTGTGCCCCGGCACGAACTCGGTGAAGCTGTTGGCGATGGCGATGACCGGCTTGCGGCCGATATCCGCCGACGGGACGCCGCTGGCGCGCATGAGCGCGCGAGCCCCCGCCATATTCCGACCGTGCGTGACGGTGCGCGAACGCAATGCGGGCACGATGCCACCTCCTGAATCCCAATCTCCAACCGTGCAGTTGCAACCGCACGGTTGGAGTCTTGCATACCGGCGGGGTGAACCGCAACCATGCGGTTGGAGATGGTTGGATGGTGCGCATGGCGTGGGATACCGAGGGCACCAAACGGCGACTGCTGGAAGCGGCGGTGCACGAATTCGCCGAACGCGGCCCCGACGGGGCGCGGGTCGCGGCCATCGCCACCCGCGCCGGAATCAACAAGGAACGGATCTACCAGTACTTCGGCGACAAGAGCGGCCTGTTCGAAGCCGTCCTCACCGACCAGCTGGAACAACTCGCCGCAGCCAGCCCACTCTCCGCCGACAGCGCCGGCGACCTGGCCGAATACGCCGGCCACGTTTTCGACTTCCACCAGACCCACCCCCAGTTCCTGCGCCTCATGTACTGGGAGGGCTTGCAGCACGGCGGCGGCGAACTCCCCGCCGAATCCGCCCGCGCCTCGCACTACGCCGACAAGGTCGCGGCTCTGGCCGCCGCCCAGCGCGCCGGCAAGCTCGCCGACGACGTCGCACCCGGATACCTGCTGTACGCGGTCGCGGCACTCGCGGCCTGGTGGTTCGCCGCACCGCAGGTGGTCCGGATGATCCTCGGCGCGGACACCGACTCACCGGCCACCCTGCGCGCGGCCCTGGTCGCTTTGGTGCGGCGGCTCGAACTGCGTTCCTAGCTACCCGAGTCGATCCGGCAACGGGGCAAGTGTGAAGTTCTGCCAGACATAGCTATCCATCTGATGCTGATCACCGGAGAGGTTCACCACCCGATCGACCTTCCCGGCCGCATCGAAATGCCAGACCAGCGCCCAGATGGTGTCCACCTGGCCCGCGCCCGCGGTCGAGTAGCCGCGGTGAATATCCACCACATACTCGTCATTGGCTTCGAGAAAGAACGTCTCCGCCTTCATGCCCGCCTTGGCCAGCGCATCGAAGAATGCCAGCACCTCATCGATGCCCCGCTTGGTCCCCGACAGCGCATGATGCCCCGGAATGGTCCACTCGATGTCCTCGGTGAGCACGGCGCGCATGCCGTCCAAGTCATAGCGGGCATAGGCATCGAAGAATGCGGTAATGGCGGTGATCTTCGTATCTTGTTCGGTCACAGTACTTCTCTACCCGCGGGACGATGTCCGAGGGAAAGACCGATTCGGGCTGGACTCAGCGCGGTTCGTTATGAATTCGCCCGGTCAGGCGTTCAGGTAGCGCCGGGAGATGTCCTGGTAGACGCGCGGAACGGTGGCGAGGATCAATGCGCCCAGCGGTCCGGTGAGAGGGCGGTCGAGCTGTAGGTGCATCTCGTAGCGGTCGATGATCCACTTGTTCCGGCGCACCACCTCGTGATCGATCCTGCCGATCTGCTCGTTGCCGGCGTCGCGGATCAGGAATCGGTCCGACCAGTTGCCGGCGCATTCGACAGTGCCGAGCGGGACGTCGTTTTCGTCGCTCAGGGTGAACTTGGTCTTCGACGACCAGCCCACGGTGACCTTGCCGAGGTCCTTGATGCGGCTGACGGACTTGAACCGGACCACATCCTCGGTGATGGTGTGGATGAGCGCGTCGTCCTGGTCGCGGAGTTCGACTCTGGTGCCCGCCAACCTTTCAAGCACTTTCGCGCCGATGGGCACCATCGATCCGAGTGGCCTACCGTGGTGGTCGGTAATGGTCCAGCCGCGATGCTCGATCAGTTCGGCTTGGTGCCGGAAGACCAGGCCGCGTTCCGCGAGCAATCGCGGATCGACCGAAACAACCTGTGTCGGTGTGGTTCTCACCGGCAGCGGCTGACTGTGCTCGGTCCAGCGGTACCCGTCCCACCAGCGCAGGAGAGTGCCGTTGGGATACCAGCCAGGGGGCGGGAGCGGTGCTGCCATGACCCCAGGTTAGGAAGCGGCCGGACCCGTTCCTACCCACCGCAGGGGTGAGAATCCGGCACCTGACGGCAGTATTCTTGCTGCCGTCGCGAACAGTGAGAGAGAGAATGACTGAGCTAGCCGCATTTCCGCTGCCCTTTACCGGTTTTCATACGACGGTCGCGCCGGTGCGGACCCTGCGGGAACGTCAGATGATGCAGTTGAGTTCCGGTATTCGGTCGAAACCGGCGTGGTCCGTCAAGATCGATGATGCCGAGATCGTCGGCAGATGGACTCGGGAAGCGGTCGAACAAGGACTGACCGAGGCCCAAATCCGTTATGTGCTGGCGGAATTGGCGTACTACGCCGGGCTGCGGGATGAGCGGACCGGGATCGAGGTGGCGGCTGTCGACGGGGTGTGGCAGTCGGATTCGCTGATCGAGGACGAGTTGAGATCGCGTCTGCGGGAAGCGGTTCGGGTGCTGGAGGAGGTGCCCGCCGAGGAGCTGGATTGGCATCCGGGGACCGATGCACAGGTGCTGGATCTGGTGCATCCGTCGCTGTTCTGCCGGGTGCGGTCGGTGAGTTCGGCCGACGATTCCGATTGGAAGAAGCCGACCTCTCATTACGAGCGGTACCTGCATTCGGAGAAATTCCAGTGGCTGCCAACGGATGTCGAGGTCGGCGCCGACGGTGCAGCCGTGTTCTGCTCATACGTGAACAATGTGCATCCCGATACCCATCGGGAACTCGAAGCCGTGCTGCCCGAGCTGTTCACGCGGGTGCTCCCGCTGTTCGAGAAGGTGCTCACCGAATTGCGTAATCCGCGACCCGTGCGGATCGAAGTCGACTCGACCAGCTGGTATGACCAGGACCCGGACCGGCCGGTCGAACCCGAGGACGAGGACGACGAGGACGCCCAGCGCGAATGGGAAACGGCGATGGAGGAATGGTGGGACTGGCGCAGCCCCGTGATCCCGGACGCGCCCGAATTCACCCCGCCGGCGACACCCGAACGCGTCGAGCTGCGCGGCCGGCGCCTCCAGGTCATCGTCAAGCTCGCGAATATCCATCTCACGCCGGAGCGGCCCCGATACCCCGGCGGCAGTTGGCATGTCGAAGGCATGTTGAACGAGCGCATCGTCTCGACCGCCATCTACTATTGGGACAGCGAGAATATCGGCGACAGTCAGCTCGGCTTCCGGGCGGCGATCGACGACCCGGATTACGAACAGAACGACCGCACCGGCGTGTCCGAGGTCTACGGTCTCGGCGACGAGGATCCGCTGAATCAGGTGCTCGGGTCGGTGCGCACCAGCGCCGGGCGCTGCATCGCGTTCCCGAACATCCTCCAGCATCGCGTCGCACCCTTCGAACTGGCCGATCCCACCCGGCCCGGGCATCGAAAGATCCTGGCGTTCTTCCTGGTCGACCCGTCGGTGCGAATCACCTCGACCGCCGATGTGCCCCCGCAGCAGCCGTGGTCGCCGACCTCGACCATGACGCTGGCGCAGGCCAAGGAGTTTCGTGCGGAGCTGATGCGGGAGCGGAAGTTCTTCATCGACGAGCACAACGAGGAGCTGTACGAGCGGGAGTTCTCGCTCTGTGAGCATTGACCCGCAGTGGATTTCACTCCGCGCGGGAGAACACCGCCACCAGGAAGTCGGAGTCGTCGTCGAAAGGCCGCAAGTCCCACGCCGAAAGTTTCAGATCGACTGTGAGCCCGGCGTTTTCGGCGTCGGCCAGGAATTGCGGGAACTCGTAACCCCGATCGGCGCCGAAGCCGGTGACCAGGCGTCCGGTCGGGGCGAGGTGGCGGGCGAACCCGTTCAGCACGGCCGCCCTGGTGGAGGGCGCGAGGAAGGTCATCACGTTCCCGGCGCAGACGATGGCATCGAAGTCGGCGGCGACCCCGCGACTCGGCAGATCCAGCTCCGCGAGGTCACCGACCAGCCAGGCCGGACCGGGGTAATCCTGTTCCGCCGCCGCGATCAGCACCGGATCGACGTCGACACCGACCACGAGGTGACCGGCCGCATGCAGGTAACCGCCCACCCGCCCCGGCCCGCACCCCGCATCCAGGACGCGGCTGCCGCGCGCGAGCATGGCATCGATCATCCGCGCCTCGCCGACGATATCGGTGCCGTCGGCCGCCAAAGCCCGGAACCGCTCCACATACCAGCTCGAATGCGCCGGATCCGCCGCGGTGAGCTCCTCCCACTGGCTGGGGACGCGTCCGCTCATCGTCAGTTCCTCCTCGCTGTGGCAAACCTCCGGTTCACTCTGCCACGGCCGGGCCGATCTTCACCGTGCGCGCTGGTACCGAAGGTAGACGACCTGCGCCCCCACCTGGCGAGTCTCGACCAAACGCAGCTCGAGACGCCGGTCGAGCGGCGGAAAGTACGGCGTTCCGCTGCCGAGCACGACCGGGTAAACGAACTGACAGTATTCGTCGATCAGATCCTCGGCGATGGCCGCCGCGGCAATCTCAGCGCCGGCAATGGCCACCACGCCCGGACCCGGCTGCCCCCGCAACCGATCGATTTCGGTGGCGATATCGTCGGTCGCAAGCCGCGCATTGCCACTCACCGACTCCAGCGTGCGCGAGAACACCACCTTGGGAATCGGCCGCCAAATCTTGGCGAACTCCAAATCCGCCTCATCGCTCATCGTCTGCTCGGCGGTCTCCCAAACCAGCATGGTCTCGTACAGCTTGCGCCCACACACATGCGCCGCGATATCGCGAGTCTGCTCGATATGGAACCGCATCAACTCTTCATCGGGAACGCTCCAACCGAGGTCGTCACCGGGCCCAGCGATATACCCGTCCAGTGACACACTCAGCGAATAGATCACGGGCAACATCGAATCCTCCTCGATGATCGATCGGTCCACCCCGCGACGAGGCGTGAATGTGCTTCCGTTGTGGTCCAGGCTGCCCTACGAACCCGACCCCATGCGCGTACGACTTCAACGTTTGCCGGACAATTCCGGCTATGGATGCCGTGGACGCTCGCCGATGAATGCCCCTTACGTCCGGAGCGCTGTTCTCGACCGGTCCAATGTGCCGTCCTTCGACCAGTATCCGTTCTCCTTGCCGGTGGTGCGCGAGTTATCGGAGTTGGAGCTGCATCCCCGGGTGACCTTCCTGGTGGGCGAGAACGGCAGCGGCAAGTCGACACTGCTGGAGGCGATCGCCACGGCGTGGGGCTTCAACGCGGAAGGCGGCACCAAGAACTTCAACTTTTCCACCCGCAGCTCCCACTCGGCCCTCAACGAGCATCTGCGACTGGTGAAGTCCATACACAAACCCCGCGACGGCTTCTTCCTGCGCGCGGAAAGCTTCTTCAACGTCGCCACCAATATCGAGGAGCTGGACCGTGAGCCCGGCTCCGGACCACCACTGATCGGCGCCTACGGCGGCGTCTCGTTGCACGAACAATCACACGGCGAATCCTTCTTCGCCCTCCTGATGCACCGCTTCAACGGCCACGGCTTCTACGTCCTCGACGAGCCGGAAGCCGCACTGTCCCCCAGCCGCCAACTCGCGATGATCGCCCGCCTGCACGAACTCGTATGCGCCCGTTCCCAATTCCTGATCGCCACCCACTCCCCGATCCTCATGTCCTACCCGGACGCCTGGATCTACCAAATCGGCGAGGACGGCTACGAACTCGTCGAATACGAGGACACCGAGCACTACCGAATCACCCGCACCTTCCTCGACAACCCCGCCAAATACCTCGACGAACTACTGGATTGACGAGATCGCCTGAGCCACAATCGCCGATTGGCTGATCATCAACCAGGCCCTGTCGGTGCATGAAAACAGCGAGGCAGCGTCACGCCTGATGCACGCGATCGCCAACATCGCTCCAACAGTTCCGAACTCCCCGGGGTAGCCTGCGGCGTGAACGCAGACGGCTGGCTGGAAGATACGCGAGCGTCCTACGACAGCGTCGCCCTCGCGGATGCATCCCTAGCCGGTCTGGTTGCATGGTATTCGCTGATTCACATCCCCGACCACGAAATCCCTACTGTCCTAGCGCATTTCCGCCGAGCCCTGCGCCCCGGCAGCCCGCTGCTACTCGGCTGAAACTCCGCCTGTCCCACATCGATTATTCAGTGAAGCGGCCCCGTTCGATCAGTCGGGGAGCGGGATCTCCCTGATCTGCCTGGCCTTCGATTGGGCAGCGACGCAAGGCGAACTGGGGTTGTTGACCGAGTACGAGTGGCCGACCTCGGCCACCACGCCGCTGCGGCCGCCGGATCGATCAACGCGCTACCCGGCAGGACAGCCTTGGTGCGAGGGGATGACGGAGCGGTATGACTTCGACGAGTTCAGTAGGCTGCCGCCATGAGTCCTCTCTGGCGCGGGGCAACCCGGATATTTCTGCGCAGCGGCCTGATCTTCGGCTGTGTCATGGCGCTTTACCTGGGGTTGGTCTCCGGCTCCGTGTGGGGCGGGGTGATCGCCGGATTGATCGGCGGGCTGCTGTTCGGTGCCGTGATCACTGCGCTGTCCATTTTGCAAGCACGGCGCAACGGCACTGGTCATGAGCTCGGAGCCGATGTGCGCCAGCAGGTTTCGATCGAGGTGGCGCAATCCGCAGGGGAAGCGTTCGCGGCGGCCGAACGAGCGCTGGCCGAGTTGCGAGCGACCATCACACAACGCGATCTCGCCGCTGGTGTACTCGCCGCACGGACAAAGATGTCATGGATGAGTTGGGGCGAGAACCTGCGGGTGGTGGTGGCAGAGCGGCCCGACGGCAGCACCGTGGAGGTCTCCAGCCGTCCGCGCCTTCCGGTCACGACCGTCGATTACGGTCGCAATCTCCAGAATGTGCGCTCGATCGTGCGGGCGCTGACCGTGCCGACGTAGCGGCCCACCACCGGCGGATATCTCAGCGCCGGTGGACTTCTCGGAAGCGGCGAAGATCCTCGCAGCCGTACGCGGTTACGGATCACCTCGGCGGTTGTCGAACGCACTCAATTCGGCGCAAGGTGCTTTCGGCGCGGCATCCTTCGCTGTGGTGACCGCTCACCCCGGTAGATGATTGGGGGAGTTGGGGATTGGGATCTCGAATTGCCAGGGGCCGGGGATGTCCGGGCGGGCGGCGGCCTGGGTGTGGAGGTGCAGGTAGTCGGTGCGGGGGACGTCGATGGCGCCGAGGGAGGTGAGGTGGCTGGAGGTGACTTGGCAGTCGATGAGGGTGAAATCCCAGGCGGTCAGTTGGGTGCAGAGCCAGTAGAGGGCGATTTTGGAGGTGTCACGGGCGCGGGAGAACATGGACTCGCCGGCGAAGGAGCGGCCGAGTGCGACGCCGTAGAGGCCGCCGACGAGTTCGCCGTCGCGCCATACTTCGACCGAGTGCGCATGACCGAGGTTATGCAGTCGCAGGTAGGCCGCCTGCATGTCGGAGCCGATCCAGGTTCCTTCCTCGTTCCCGCGCGGCGCGGCGCAATTCGACATCACATCGGCGAAAGCGCGATCCATGGTCACGCCGTAGTCGGCAGCAGTGACAGATCGGCGATAGGACCTGGTCACCCGCAGGTCGGCCGGCAGCAGAATGCTGCGCGGGTCCGGGCAGTACCAGTGGATCATTTCGCCCGGGTTGTACCAGGGGAAGATGCCCGCGGAATAGGCGCTCAGCAGCCGCTCCGGCGACAGATCGCCGCCGAAAGCGACCAGTCCGGAAGGATCCGCGAGCTCGACGGGTGGGAAGGGCTGGTCGGGTTCGGCCAGGTACATCCGCATCAGGTCGGCAGCGTCGGTCACCGGATCGAGATTACCGACTCGAGCGAACAGCCTCGGGCTGGACAGATCAGTGCGGCGACTCGTGAAATGCGCCGGTATTTCTCGTTTGAACTAGGACCTGATCTGTCCTATATCCGCGACATGATCGACTCATGAGCGAAATCGAATCGACTGTGGGACAGCCGGATCAGGCCGACATCACCGATTACAACGATCCGAACGCGCCGTGGAACCAGGCGTGGGACCAGGACGGCGGCATCGCCAACTGGAACGATGATGTGATCAAGGAGTTCCGGGCGAACTCGGGCGTGGTGGGCGGCGCATACGCGGGTGGGGATCTCATCCTGCTCACCACGACCGGAGCCAGGAGCGGCAAGCGGCACACCACGCCGCTGGGACCCCTGTATCGGGACGACACCATGTATGTGAGCTCGTTCATCGAGGACAAGTACCCGGCCTGGTGGTACAACATCAAGGCGAATCCGCGGGTCACCATCGAACTTCGAGGCGAGACTCACCAGGCGACCGGCAAGGTGCTCGAAGCCGCGGAGTACGAAGAATTCGCGGCGTGGGTGCTGGCCAACAACCCGCTGCTCGCGGATTTCCAGTCCAAGGTCGACAGGCCGATTCCGTTGGTAGTGCTGACTCTCGACGCTGAGGGCTGAACGCTCCTCCGAACTTCACGGCCGCCCAGCTCGCAAATCGGTCCGACGCCGCGAGGGATGCTAGGACTGCGAGGTGGATTCTTCTGCTTCGACCCCACCGCCGCCCGTACCTTGTCTACGTCAGACGGCGATCCGACTGGCGAAGGCCGGCGATCTCGAGGAACTGCGGCGGCTGGCGGATGCCGGTGACGCGCAAGGATCCCGGCAGTTGGCTGCCGGCTTGTTGCGCGCGGGACGGGTCGCCGAGTTGGAAGCGCGGGCGGCCGATGGAGATCGGTATGCCGCTCGGGCACTGGCGGATTGGCTGCTGCGGCAAGGTCGCATCGACGAGGCCATCGACCAGATGCGGGTGGTGGCCGAGGGCGGAAATGCAGGTGCTCGCAGACGATTGGCTCGATTGCTCGCCGGGCAGGGGCGGGTGGAAGAAGCTATTTCGCAGCTGGACCGCCTGCCGGAGCGAGATCGGTTCGCCGGCGTGGTCGGGTGGCTGTCCAGCCAGCGTCGCTTCGACCTGCTGCAACAGCTGGCGGTCGCCGGAAATGCCCATGCCACAAGGGAACTCGAGCGAGGTGCGCTGAAGTTGTGGCGTGCCGCCCGCCTGACCGCCGCCATCGATCTGCTCACCGGCATCGACCAGAGGTGTTCGCAGTATCGCGACCTCGACTGGACGATGGTGAACATCGCGAACGAATGGCGGGTACGGCGGCTCCACCTTCGTGAGGAAGCCATCGAGTTGCTGGGCGCCGTCGCGCACCCGATGCTCCGGCGGGTGCGGGCCGGGCTGCTGCTCGCACAAGGGCGCTATGACGAGGCGGTGACGGAACTCCGGGCGCTCACCGCCGGGGGCGACCACGCCGCCGAAGCGAGATTGAATGTGGTGCTGCGGCGCGAGCTACCTGCCTTGGAACTGCGTGCATTCGAGCACTGCGCCGGCGACTTCCGTACGGTCGCGTTCAGTCCGGACGGGGCCGTGCTCGCTATCTGCGACGGCAACAACCACACGATCGTCGCGTGGCACCTCGAGACCCGTAGGGTCTTGTACACCGTGCGGACGTCCTTCTTCATCGGCGCGATCGCGTTCAGCGGCGACGGTACGGTGTTGGCTGCCAACGGTTGGGGTCGAGCAGCGGTGTGGGATGCGGCCACCGGCAAGCACCTGCGAGACCTGGGCGCGCACATCCGCTATGACAACGGAGTCGCTTTCATCTCCGACCGCACGCTGGTCGAGGGACATACGTTGTGGGACATCACCACCGGCGACCGCTTGCTCGTTCTGGGCGTCGACGACGCCGAGGGACGAGCCGAGCACCTGTTGGACGAGCGGGCGACCGATGCGTCAGCCGGTGGTTCCGGCGATCGGGTTCGGGCCGTCGCTCTCGCGCGGGACGGTCACCTGCTGGCAACCGGCACCGAGATCGGTGATCGCACCCGGGACCGGAAAATCCTTGTCCAGCTGTGGAATCCGAATACTGGTGAGCACCTCCGCGATTTCCGACTCGACGGTCGACCACCTGTACTGAGTCTCGCTGTCAGCCCCGACAGCAGTCTCATTGCCGCCGCCTGCGAGTCCAAGGTGTGGTTGATGGACGTCGCGGGGGATCGCGTGCGACGCCTGGGCGGTCGTGGCGGTGCGGACGCGGTCGCGTTCCACCCCGACGGTCACCTACTGGCGACGGCCCGGCGCTGCGGCTGGACCGATTCCGGGGTGCGAGTGTGGAATTCGGCAACGGGGTCCCGCATAGGCGAGCTGGAAACACCCGCCCGGGCGATCGCCTTCAGTCCCGACGGCGCATCCTTGGCGACCGCGGACGAGGCCAGCGGGCTGGTCTGCCTGTGGGACACCGCGCGTTGGCAAAGCCGATAGGCTTCGGCGCCTCAGCCTCGGTCATGTTCGTGTGCAATCGGATTCGGCTCCGGTTCCTGCGCTGCGATCCATCTACCCGTCGCCGGTAGCGCGGACAGGACGAGGATCAGCAGGCTCGCGGTGACCGGAATGAACAAGAAGACGAATCCCCTATTGAGGAATTGCGCCACGCCCGCGATCAACGCCACTCCTGAAGTGAGGATCAACACGACCCGACCCGTTCTCAGGTACGCCAGCAGCAGGAATCCGCCGACGTACCAGGCGACACCGACGACGATGGCGATGATCCCCATGAAGAACAGATCCGTGTACAGGCTCACCTCGTCCGAGTATTCGCGGGCGTGCTCGTCGGCACCGACGATCATGTAGAGCACCCACATGATTCCGGTGATCGCGGTGAGTGGGCCCAGGATCAGCGCGATGAGGGCTGCGGTGACGGCGGTCGCGCCGGCATTGTCCGGAGGGCTCATGAGGCACAGTATTGCGCGCCGGAAAATCGGTCGTGCTCCGGTGGTGTCGTTGCTACCGTGCCGGCTATGAAGGTCGATTCGCGAACCGCTGCCGCGCGAGCTCTGTGCTCGCCGGTCGCTGCCGCTTGACCTCATTCCCTTGCCGGCGACCGGAGACGGTCCGTCGGTGTGGCTTTCATTGCGGGGCTCGCCATGTGCGGTCGTTTCCGGTCGATTTCATTTCGATGGAGGAATCACCGTGATCACTACAGAGCAGACCGTTCGCACGTTCGTCGAGTTCTTCCGGGAGCGGGGGCATCAACTCGTGTCAGGGGAATCGCTGGTGCCGCCGCCAGGGGGTTCGGTGCTGTTCACCACTTCCGGGATGCATCCGCTGACCGAGTACCTGATGGGTCGCACGCATCCGCAAGGGCGGCGGTTGACCAATTTGCAGCGGTGCCTTCGCACTACCGATCTCGACGAGGTCGGGGACGACACGCATTTGACGGTTTTCGAGATGCTCGGCTCTTGGTCGCTCGGGGACTATGGCGGATCGCAGAGTCTGCGCTGGGGTTTCGAGCTGCTGCGTGACGGGTTCGGCGTCGACCCGGGGCGCATGCACGTCACCGTGTTCGGTGGGGACGAACATGTCGGGCCGGACAATCAATCGTGGGAAACATGGACCGAGCTGGGTGTCCCGGTCGAGCCGACGGTTGACGAAAACTGGTGGGACAACGGGCCGGTCGGACTGTGCGGACCTGATTCGGAGATATTCGTCTGGACCGGACCCGAGTCGCCGCGGGGCACACCGACCACCGATGAGCGATGGGTGGAGGTGTGGAATCACGTCATGATGCGGTACGTGAGGCATTCGGACGGGAGCCTCGAAGCGTTGTGGCGGCCGGGTATCGACACCGGGCTGGGGCTGGAACGACTGGTGCGGATATTGCAGGGGACACGGTCCGTCTTCGAAATCGATGTCTTCCAGCCGTGGATGAGCACATTGCCGCGATTGTGGGGGCCGCTGGACGAACCATCCGTGCGGCTGCTCTGCGATCATCTGCGGTCCAGCATCGTCGTAATCGGTGACGGGATAACGCCTTCCACGACGGGTCGCGGATATGTGCTGCGCCGCTTGATACGCCGGGTATTGACCACGCTGTGGCGCGGCGATCCGACGAGCACCCTGTCCGACCTTCCGATCGATCTGATCGAACACACCCTCGAGCATTTCCGGCAACTCGGCGATCCCCGCGAAATCCGCACGATTCTGCTCGACGAGGAGCGCAAATTCGGTCAGCTGCTCCAACGCGGACGGCAGATCCTGTCCCGCCCGCGCTTCCGAGAATCATTGAGCGACAGTGACTATGAGTATCTGCGCGACACCCATGGCATCCCGCGCGACCTTGTTCTGCATCTCCTCACCGAGAGTCGCAGAGAGCGGTATTGAGGGCGGTGCGCATGTCCGCGTTCTTGGTGTCGCTGCCGCCGGGGGCGAGGTTGACCATCACCGTGGCGGTCCGGCCGTCGGTGGTGGCTCCGCTGATCACCGAGAAACCGAGGATGTCACCGTTGTGGCCCCAGTAGGTGCCGCCGCAGGGCAGCGGGGAGCTCATGAAACCGAGCCCGTAGGCGTTTCCGGAGGCATCTCCGGTCGCTCGGGTCGTCATCATGGCTTGAAGTTCGGTGGGTTGCAGTAGGCGGCCGGTGAGCAGGGAGCGGAGGAAGATGTTCAGATCGGCTGTGCTGGAGATTATTTCGCCGGAAGCGCCCGCGATCGATGGGTTGAAGTCGGTCAGTTCGACGAGGGCGTCTCCGGGCTTCGCGTACCCGCGAGGGTGCGTGCCGGTGATCGTCGATCGGTTTCCGGGCGCGGAGGTGTCGTGCAGCGCGAGCGGCTCGATGATGCGCCGATCGATCTCCTCCTGGAACGGCCGGCCGGTGACCTTCTCGATGAGCATCCCGGCCAGCACATAGTTGGTGTTGGAGTAGCTCCAGCCGCTCCCGGGCGGGAACAACGGCGGGTGGGCGAGGGCCGTCCGCACGAGCTGCTGCGGATCGTATTGAGCGAGAGGGTTTTTCACCACCTCCAGCAAATCGACGTAGTCCAGGTAATCGGGCAGGCCGCTGGTGTGCTGGAGCAGTTGCCGCACGGTGATCGCACGCCCGTCATTGCCGTTTCCGATGACCAGTCCGGGTAGATACCGCTCGATCGGTGCATCGAGCGCGATTTCGCCCGCGCCCACCAGCTGCAATACCACCGTGGAAACGAACATCTTGGTCATACTGCCGACTCGGAACCGGCTGTGATCCGCCATCGGCACCCGAGTCTCGATATCCGCCACGCCGCTTTTCAACACGGCGCGGCCGCGCGGCCCGTTCACCGCGAGCAGCGCTCCCGGAGCCGCGTCCGCGGTGGTCAGCCGCTCGAGCACGCCGCGCGCATCGCTGTAATCGGGCGAGGTATCGGCCTGTGTTGCGGTGCTGCAAGCGCACAGCGTCAGCACCGACGCGCACAAAGCGCCGAAAAGGTAAGCGGAGCCGGGCATTTTGTCCTCCAACAGGGTGGTGGACAAAATGCTAGGCAGCCGCAACCGGTGCACACCTCACCCGAGAGAGCCAGCCGTGGCACCGCATCTGATACCGGAGAGCCATAGAGCGGGATGTGATGCCGGCCGACAGTGGTTCAGCGGGGCGCGGGTACGTCCACGATCAGCTCGCCGGGGCTGGGATTCGTACTGACCTGGATGCTCACCCGTCCCGAACCGGGGAAGTGGAAGAAGGTGGCGTTCCAGCCGTAATGGCTGTCGTAATGGGTGGCTTGGGTTTTGGTTTCGGTGACGCCACTGTCGAGGTTGGTGGCGGTCACTGTTGCGGAGATCGAGCAGTCGGTGCCCGTGGCGGGCGATTGGGACAGCGAACCGAACGGATTGCTCTCGGTATCGGCTTTGAAATTCACCTGCACCTGAATCGAGCTGTCGAAGAAGGTCGCATGGTCGCCGCCTTGCTGCCCCTGCTGCGGGGAGGCAGACGCGCTGACCGTGCCCACACAACCCGGCCCGGCATCGACGTGCGCGGGATCGAAGGACGAGGTCTCCGCGGCCGCCGGACCGACCGCCGCCCCGAACGCGATAACCGGCAGCGTCGATATCGCCGCAAACCTGAGCATGCTTCGCATCATGGCTTCTGTCCTAGCATGAACCCGGCCGTGAAGATCGACTTTGCCGAGATGTGCGCGGGTCGATGAACGTGCATCGCCTACCCGCCGGCGTGCCGTAGCTGCTGGCTGAGGAAGTGTGCTGCACGGTCCAGGGCTTGGTCGGCCTCGTCGAGCATGCCGGCGAAGGATTGGAAGACGTGAGGTACGCCCGCGGTGATGTCGAGGATGACATCGACCCCGGCGGCTTGCGCGCGGGCCGCCAGGCGGGTGGAGTCGTCGAGGATCATTTCGTTGCCGCCCGCCTGTAGCAGTATCGGCGGGAAACCGGTGAGATCGGCGAGAACCGCGGGGCTGAGCAGCGGCTGGTGCGGGTTCTGCCCGGCGAGATACATGGCGCCGGTGCGCTCGAGGGCTGCTCGGGTGAAGACCGGATCGATGCTCTCCTTGGTCTTCATGCTTGCGCCGGTGCGGGTCATGTCGAGCCCGGGGGAGAAGGCCACGATCGCGGCCGGCAGCGGCAGGCCGGCGTCGCGAGCGGCCAGACAGGTGGTGACGGTCAGGCCGCCCCCGCGGAATCGCCCGCGAATGCGATGTTCGAGGGGTCCTCTCCGCTGTCGAGCAGGGCGCGGTAGGCGCTCAGCGTGTCGTCGATCGCGGCCGGGAAGGGGTGTTCGGGCGCCAGCCGGTAGTCCACCGAGAAGGCGCGAAATCCGGTGCGAGTCACCAGGTTCGCGGTCAGCGACATCGCAGTTTCCGGTGAACCGAAGACGAAGCCCCCGCCGTGGAAGTACAGGATGGTCCCGGGGCGCGGGCTATCGGCTGGTTCGACGAGTACGGCGGGCCGGGCGCCGAGTTCCGTGGTTCGGGTGCGTATTTCGGCCGGCACGCTCATCTGGGCCATCAGCGCCCGGAATGCCGCCCGGATCTCCTGGACCGATCGAGGTTCGGCCGGTGGCGGCTGACGTAGTAGCGCGTCGACCCGTGCACGTTGTTCGCTGCTCATGTTCGCCTTCCTTGGAATTATCTTGCTATAAGATATATGCCATGGAATATACATCGGGCTCGGTCGATCTGCCGAGCGTCTTCTCCGACGTGGTCCGGTGCGAGACGCGGCTGTACAACGCGCTCGGCGATCGCCTTCGTGAGCGGCACGGGATCGTCGCTTCGCAGTTCGAATCCCTGCGCTTCCTGCGTGATCATCCAGGGGCTCGGGTGGCCGACCTCGCCAACGAGTTCGCCACCGGCGTCGGGGCGATGAGCAAAGGTGTCGACCGTTTGGAGAAGCAGGGATGGGTAGCGCGGCAACCTAATCCGGCGGACCGTCGCTCATCGCTGCTGGAGCTGACCGACGCCGGTGCGCGTCTGGTCGAAGCGGCCGAAGTCACCTTTGCTGAGCAGCTGGGCGAATTGCTGGGCGGCAGCCTCTCTGGGTCCTCGTTATCGGTTGTCGCGCAGGTATTTTCGCAGCTGCGCGCCTCGCTCGAGCGCGACCGGATCGGGCTGCCGGCAGGCTGATCGGCGGTAGGCTACAAGATCATTTCGGTGAGTTGGGAAGGGATGATGACCTCATCGGGTAAGCGGCAACCCTATGTCGACGCGGTAAACGCCTATGTCGCAACCCATTTGGTGCGAGCATACGAAACCGGTGATGGCGACGCCTCCTGCTGGTTCCGTACCGGCGCTCCCAGTGACGAACTGAACGGGGTGCTGCGACTCCGCGGCGATCTCCCCGGCGAGATCGAGCGATTGCGGGGTCTGCTGGATGGTGTCCCCGCGTCCTGGCATGTCTGGCGAGAGAGCGATCCCCCGGAGCTTCCTGAACTACTGGCGCGATACGGCCTCGCACGGTTCGAATCCGAGCCGCTCATGGTGTTCTCCGGCGGGGCAGCGCTCGGGCCGCCGGAATTCGCACGGATCGAGGAAGTCACCGACGAGACCGGCCTCGTGCAATGGGCGTCGCTGTGGTCGGGTACGCCTGGCGCGGAGGCTCTGGCGGCGGGTCTACGTCAAGGCCTGCAACTGGCATCGGTTCGCTACTTGGTGTGGCGTGAGCGCGGCGCGATCCTCGGCTGCGCCGCCGTCGTGACCAGCGCCGCCGGCGCGTCGATCGAGCACATCGTCACGCGAGCCGATCAGCGCGGACGAGGAATAGGCACCGCCCTCACCCGCCGCGCCCTCGACCTGGCGCTCGAATCCGGCACCGACCGCGTCGTGCTCACCGCTTCTCCCGATGGCGAGCAGATCTACCGCCGGCTCGGATTCGTCACCGTCGGGCACGTCGACCGGTACGCATAAAGACGACGTCATACCTTGCGCCACAACAGATCCCGACCGGCGGGCCAATCGCGCCCATGAGGTCGCTATCGTCATCGGAATGCCACACACCGCCGCAGACCCACCGGTCGCTATCGTGGATGAAAGGGCCACCCTCGAGTCGTAACTGGACCGACGCGGCCGAAATCGTGTCGGGAGAATGGCGTCGAACAGTGGCAGCAGACCTGAACGTGACTCGCACGCTGGTAATCCCGGCGTCCGAGCTGCGCGAGCGGTTCTCCCGTTCGTCCGGCCCAGGCGGCCAAAACGTCAACACCACCGACAGCCGCGTCGAACTCTCCTTCGACCTCGCCAATTCCCCCTCGATACCGGACCCGCTGCGCACCCGAATGCTCGACCGCCTCTCCACCCGCCTGATCAACGGCGTACTCACAATCGCCGCATCCGAGCACCGCACCCAACTCCAAAACCGCGCCGCCGCCCGTGATCGCCTCGCCGCCCTCCTCCGCGCCGCCGCTGCCGCCCCACCCCCCGACCGCCGCGCAACCAAACCTTCACGCGCGGCAAAGGAACGCCGCATAGCAGCCAAGAAGCGACGCGGCGTCACCAAACGCAACCGCCGCACCTCAGCCGACGACTAGGTCCTGTGACTATCCGACACCTATTCCACGCTTATCCGACGGCCTAGCCTCGATCCGGGGAGACCAACGCCGGAGCTCCCGTCCGATTACCAGGAATTACCGGCTCCAGCAAGCAGCTCGGGACGGATCGGCCCGGTGGCAAGTGAGGAAATAGCATGCACGGCTACGATTTACGATGGTTGTGGGTCACCATGGCCCTCGTCACCACATGCGGGCTACTGATGGCCGGATGTGTGGCCATGAACGTGATTGATCGACTGGACAAGGACCTGTCTACCGCCGAGGCACGCAGGCAGATGGAACGAAGCCACATCCACATACCCGAATCGTTCAGACTGATCAACATGCGGCGATTCGGCTGCCCCGCCCTGGCAGGTGCATGCGGTTATCGAGGGAGTTTTGTGGCGTCAGCAGAGAATTTCCCAGAGCTTCGAAACCCCTTCACCGATGCCACCCACCACCGCCCGTTGCAGAAAGTAACGTGCCCCGAGCTGCGGGAGCGCGTTGACTTCATGCCGACAGGCAAGAAGAGTGACGATGACTGGAACTTCGATTGCGCCGGTGCAATCGAATTATTCGCCAGCACTCCCTATGACACCCCTGCCGGCGTAACAGGCACTGTGCACAGCTATCCCGAAATCACGATCGCTCGCGACTCCCAGTTCGCCACGCTCTACTTCTATTCGAGCCCATCTTGAGTCAGACCTGGGCCAAGGGGCTGAATGGGATTCGCTGCGCGGCATGACGGCTCGGCATCGGTTCGGGTTCGTGGAAGTCAGCGAGGCTGCTTGCGCGCCTGCCGGAGCCAGTATCTCGCCTCGGAGCGTTCGCCTTTCTGTTTCAGCAGGAGCCCGAGGTTGTTCATGGCACCGGTGTTGCCGGCGGCCGCGCCTTGGCGGAACCATGATTCGGCCTCGCTCGTCCGATCTCGCTTCTGTAGGAGGACGCCGAGATTCGACATCGCGTCTGCGCGTCCGTGGCCTGCGGCTTTGCGGAGCCACTTCTCGGCCTCGTCCATCTCGTCCCGTTGGAACATCAGGACGCCGAGGTTGTACATCGCGCCGGGGCTGTCACGGGCTGCGGCCTCGCGAGTCCATAGCTCCCATTCGGCGATCTCGTCACGCTGCAATAGCAGGGCCGCAAGGGAATTCATCGACTCGGCGTGTTCGAGGGCCGCGCCTTTGCGCAACCACGACTCTGCTTCGGTCAGGTTTCCATGGTCGTGTAGCAGGTTCGCGAGACTGCGCATCGCGTCGGCTTGCCCGAGGGCGGCGGCCTTGCGCAACCACGATTCCTGTTCGCCCTCGTTTCGCGGATACAACAGGCGCGCGAGGTTGTACATCGCGTCGGCATGCCCGAGTGCAGCGGCTTTACGGAACCAGGTCTCCGCGTCGCCCCGCTCGCCGTGCCGAGCAAGCCGGAGCCCTAGGCTGTTCATCGCGTGGGCGTCGCCGTGTTGCGCGGCTTCGCGGTACTGCTCGTTATCCTCGTTCCGTTCCTCGGACAGGCTTCTGAGCGTGCGCATCGAGCCGGCATTACCGCCTTCCGCCGCCGTGCGAAACCACGTTTTCGCCTCGTCCGTCTCGCCGCGCTTATGCAGGACAGATCCGAGATTGTGCATCGCGTAAATGTCGTTTCGGGCCGCCGCCTCGCGGTACCACGTCTCGGCCTCCGCCGCCGCACCCTGCCCGTAAAGCAGAGTGGCGAGGGCGGTCATGGCGTCTCTGTTGTCGAGGGCAACAGCTCGGCGGAACCATGATTCCGCTTCGTCCGTCTTCCCCTGCGCCTGCCGCACGGCTCCGAACCGGACCATCGCGTCGGAGTCGCCGCGGGCTGCGGCTCGCTTGAACCGCCGAATCCGAACAGGCCCAACCTTATACGGATCCAATTACGCTCGCCTCCCCGAACTGCACTGCGCCACGATCCATTCCGGGTCAGCTGCAATACTCGCTTCGAACTATGAGCCCGCAGGCATCGAAAGACGGCTCGCCCGCGGATTCCATCGCCGAATCATAAGTCCAGCAAGCGATTCGCGCCGGGTAAAGTAGCCATCTGGTCGACCGGTGCCGGTCTATTATCGGCCGATCGATGGTCGTCAGCGCCACATGCGGCAGGCCAAGCGGGCCGTTCCTTGCGGTCAGTCCGGGGGTTCCTGCGCGCCTTCCTCGGTGCCGACGTCCTCGGCAACTTCTCGGCTAGCCATCCCACCGTCCTTCCCTTGGTCCGAGGGGCCTGGCCGGCCGCCCTTAGGTTCGTCGGTGTCGTTTTCGCGCCGCTCTTCTGGTCCACTCATGGCAGCTTCCTTCCGTGTGGTTCCCGATCAACAGCCGACTACCTCCGCAGGAGGCGGGCAAACGTCGAGCACGCGGCGGATCAGGGCGGAGGACCGCCCGAGGCTGCGGTTTGGTTGCCGACACGCGGGGAATGGCGGATCCGAAGGTTCCTTTCCTATTTGCCGCGGTGGAGGAGTTGCGATGTCCAGTGATGCGATCGTGCTGTTGCGTGAGGACCACAAGCAGATCCGGAAGCTGTTCCGGGATTTCGAGAAGGCGGGTGCGAGCGCGCACGCGGAGAAAGGGCGACTCGTCGACAAAATCATCGAACTGCTGACCGTGCACACCTATCTGGAGAACGAATGCATGTATCCGGCGGTGCGCAAGCTGCTGCCCGACTTGGAGGACGACATCCTCGAATCCTATGAGGAACACCATGTCGCCGATGTACTGGTGATGGAGCTGGCGGGGATGAAGCCGGAGGACGAGCGCTTCACAGCCAAGACGACCGTCCTGATCGAGAACGTCGACCATCACATCGAAGAGGAAGAGGGGGAGTGGTTCCCGAAGGTACGAGACCAGCTGGGGCGCAAGCAACTTCAGGAAATCGGTGAGCGGATGATCGAGTTGAGGAAGAAAGCGCCGCGGTCGCCGGCGCAGCCATCGGCGGTGAAGAAGGCCATCGACGCGGTGCGGGCCTGACCAGCCGGAGCCTTCTTGGCGAGTATCCGGTTAGTAGTCGTTTCCTCGCGGCTGGAGGGCCAGGGCTCGGTTCAGGCGGCGGATTCGGCGGTTCGATGCGGGTTTGCCGAAGGCGTAGATGAACGGCCATTGGGGCCCGGTGTATTCGGCAGGGATATAGCCCAAGCGTTGGAGTAGCCCTTTGCCGACGGGGAGGGCTGCGAAGAAGCCGCCGGCGATCGCCCATTGGGTGACGCCGTCGAAGACCAGTCCGCCGGCCGCGGTGATCGCCCCACCGGTAAAACCTATGACACTATCCGGTTTTGCTACCCAACTCCGTAGGGTGTTCTTCAATTCCGCGGTGTCGAGCTGTCGGCTCAGTTCTCGAAAGACCTTGTCATCCAGTAGGTCTGGGTTCTCGTAGGCAACGGATCGGCATAGTGACGAGAACCAGGAGATCAGCTGGTCGTGTGCATCGGAGCGGACGAAGCCGGAGATATGGTCGACTGTGCCGGAGGTTTCGAGGGTTCGCAGCAGTCTGCGCAGCTGGGTCGCGAGTTCGGCGTAGTTCGCGCGACGCTGTTGCGCTCGGCGAATCGATCCGCTTTCCGATTCTCCGGGGTGTACCTCGGACATCCATTTCAGGAACCGGCTGTCGCTCTGGGACAGGAAGAACGGTGCCTCGGCAGCTGAATCACAGTATGCCTCAGCATGATTGAAGGCTTGCTGGAACACGGCCTCGGCGACGCCTCGGGGATCAGAGGCCAGGCGGTGGGCGGTTTCCAATACGCCGTCCGGGATCGCGCCACCGCGGCGGGCTGCCCGAGTGACACTGCCGATCACTCGTGGATTCTCGGTCAAATACTCCTGCGCGCGTTCCTTGCCCTGCGCCGGGGGAACGATGCGCACCCGTTTGTCGATATCCGCCTTGTCCTTGTCCTCCTCGGCGATGCGGCGAATGACATCGTCCACGCCCCGAGTCCATTTGGCACCCGCCCAGTAGTGGTTGTCCCGGAATGCTGAGGACATGATCCAGCTTTCGCGGGCGTGAATGCGAAGGTCGCCACGGTTCATCAAATCCAGGAAGACCTTCGTCCCAACTGTGCACTCGGGGATGTTGAGGAGGACGGTCGACGGGGCCCAGAGAACCAAGGGCCTGCTTGCTGCGATCATGCGGTGCAGGTTGCCGTATCCAACCGGACCGTACTCGCTGATATGACAGAAGGTACGGAAGTCCGTGCTCGCCATACTCGTGTGCTCCGCTTGGCCCGACAGTTGCCCTCCATGGTGACATCGAACGAGCTACAGCGCAGGAGGTTCGCTGCCGGTCAGGTTCCCCTGAGGACGTTGAGGGGCTTCCTGGGCAGGGGTGCACCCTCCTTGTGCGCCTTGGTAAGTACCAAGGCGTCGCCGGTCGCCGCCCTGGTCACTGACCCACCGGCGATTGTCGACCTCGCTGGTAGGGTCTTAGGAACGGGAGGCGGGATGGGATCCAGTGCGCGACATGATGGTTCGGCGATGGCGATTTTCCGGCGTCGAATAGGGGCGTGGGTCCTCATAATGCTCGGGCTCGCAGTGATGTTCGGCATGCTGCTGGCCCCGGTGATCTTCGCTCTGAACAAGTTGCTGGATCTGGTAGCTGCCCACGCCACGTAGTGCGGTCAGGCCAACGGTCCGCTGCCATCGGGCAATTGCCTCAATCATGTTGTAGGTCAATACGGAACGACGAGCAGCGAGTTGCTGCCGACCGAGGGAAGCGACTATCGCGACCGGCGGCATGACAGTGCGGATTGGCGGAGCTAGGTTCGATATGTGGAACGTGAAGTTTTCGCCGAGCGATTCGCTAGTGCCGCAGCGGCGGCCGTGCGGTACGCGCGCGTTCAACTGATCGAGGATCTACCCGCACCGCTGACGTTCCGCGTTTGCCTGAATAGGTCTTATGACGGTATTCCCGCGCAACCGGGTGAGGTTCGATTTCCGGGCGACGGTTCCAGGGATCGCGCAAAAGCATTGCATCGCTGCGACTTCGAGACGGTGGTGGGCGAGTTGTGGCGGCAGGGCCGGGTGCCGCAGTGGATCGATCTTGCCGTGGTCGGTGTCTCGCGCTCGGCGACGATCGTGGAAGTCGCATGCTGCGGGCGGTTCACCGACGATGAGGATCAGCTGTACCACCTGCGCGGTGGCACGGCACCGTTTCATGCCGTGGGGCCTGTGCTGCCGCCTTTCCATGATGGCACCCGATTCAGCATTCACACACGCGGCGAATGCTGGGACCGTGACGACCTCGACATGCTCGTCGCCAACCCGGACCGGGTGTGGTCGTTACGAATCGAAACCGACGAGTTCGATCGCGAGATGCTGTCCGCTGTTCCCGACCTGCCCAATGTCGAGATCATCGAGCACGCGGCGTGCACCCTCGAAGACGACGCGCTGACAGCGTTCGCCCGCTTTCCGAAATTGCGGATCCTCCGGTTGTACCTGTCGAAGTCCGAGCGTTTCCACCTCGGTCACCGCCGTCTGGGTACGCTCACCGGCCTCGCGATCGCGAATCTGCCGAATCGACCATGGACGCACGATCTTCGCGACCTCGCCCCCGGCCTCACCAGCCTGGACCTGCATGGGCAGGACACGGTCCGGCTCGACGGCTCTTTCCCGAAATCCCTCCATCGCCTGACCCTCACCGCCCCTCGGATCAGCGCCGCCACCCTGTCACCACTTCAGGTCGAGCACCTCGACTTCCACCTTGCCGACAGCACAAGCCGCGCCATTACCTCGCTACTGCACGTGATCGCGCCGCTCGAGACGCTCGGCCTACGTGACACTCCCGTCACCGACTCGATCATGCAAAGTCTCGAGGGCTACCGGCTCAAAGGAATCGACCTGGTGCGCACCCAGGTCAGCGCCGCAGCATTGAACGACTACCGCGGCCGCCACCCCGAGACCGAGCTATACCCTCGACAGCCGATAGCGACAACGGAGTCGATTCAGACTGCCAGCCCATGGGACAGCGTGCGGATAGAGTTGACCAAACCTCACGACGACTTCGGTGAAGCCCGGTGAAATGCTCCGTGTATTCGACTGCCCGCCATATGGATTGGTGCGGCTGCACAAGCCGTAATACTCGATCGCCTGCGCTGGCCGGGGCAGCGGCTAAGTTCGAACTCACAAACCCCCGGCCAACGGTTGGCCTCCCACCGAGGCCATTTCAATAGTTCAGCAACGAAGTTGGCTATCGTCGATTATTCCCGCTGGCAGAAATGAACGCACGATGCAGGCTGAACCGGTCTGGATCCACGGGACAGCAGCGTCATCGACCGGCTGTGTCGCCGGGACGGCAACCTCGGATGCACCCGGCTCCGGCTCCAGAACGATTGCCGCGCCTGCCGCGCCGGTGCCGATGGTCAACGCCAATGCAGCTGCGATAACTACTCCAACTGTAAAACGCTTCATCACAACGCAATTCCCTCCTGTGTGGAAATATTCGGCCTCACAGAGGCACGCCCATCGTCCTACCCGCGTGACGCGACCCGAAACCGGGAAAGGCGCGTCTCTCATCCAGAGCGGAACGCTGAAACCGAGGTCGGAGATTCTGCGGGTGCCGTCCCTGAATTGGATTGCTGCTCAGGCGAAGAAGTCGAGCAGCAGCGACGCGAGCAGTTCGGGCTCGTGGAGCACTTCGTGATCGGCGCCGGTCAGGACTTCCCGTCGTGCGTTCGGGATGGCAGCGGCCAGAACTTGGTTCGCGGTCTGGATCCACGACAGCCGTCTTATGCCGGTTCCTGACCTATCTTGGACGCTTACCCGCTGTGCGGCAATGCTTTTCATATCAACATCGAGTGGAACCAGCTAAAGAGGTGCCGGTAACGATCGGTGCTCCTCGCGGGCGCGCCCACGTGTGATAATCGCGCATGGCCTCGATCAAGTCTCCGCTTGTCTTGCTCCACGGCGTCACCATGTCGGCCCGGGTGTGGGACGAGGTCATCCCGCTGCTCACTCCACGCCACGAGGTCTTCGGGCTGACCGCACTCGGACACCGGGGCGGCCCGCCGGTGCAGCGGCGCCCGGCCACCGTCGCCGACCTCGTCGACGCTGCCGAGGTCATGCTGGACGAGCTCGGGCTGCACCGGCCACACCTGGTAGGGAACTCGCTCGGCGGCTGGATGGCGATCGAACTCGCCCGGCGTGGCCGGGCGGCCAGTGTGTGCGCGTTGTCGCCGGCCGGGTTCTGGTCGGCGGGCACGCATGCGCAAACCGGGGGCGTCACGAAGTTGAGCAGGCTGGCCACGCTCAATCGACTCACCCGCACGGTGCAACCACTGGCCTTTCAACTGCCGCTGGTCCGCCGCTTGGGGATGCGTGACATCGCTTGCCACGCAGACCGTTTGACTCCGAGCGCAGCGTTGGAGTCCGCGCGCGACCTGCTCGACTGCGCGGTCACCGGTGATCTGCTGGCCACCGACGAGCAGATCGCTCCGCTGGACCCGCTGCCCTGCCCGGTCACCCTGGCGTGGTCGAGCCGCGACGCCATCCTGCCGCCGCAGATCAACGGCAAGATCGCCCGGGAACGCCTGCCCCGGGCAGACTTCGCGTTGCTCCCCGGCGTCGGTCACGTCCCCATGATCGACGACCCGGCCCTGGTAGCCCGAACAATTCTCGCCCGCACACGAGAGCACACCCCGAACGCCTGACGCCGATCCGTCCCCGCCGTCAGCTCCGTCCGCCCGCGGTGAGCTCCCCGCAGCGGGACGGCAGCTTCTGCGGCACATGCAAGTTGTGGCGACACCGATGTACTCGCGCATCGGCATTATCGTGCGTCGCCCTGGCTGAACCACGTTCTGCCCGTTGATCTTCCATGGTCCCGCGCTGGTTCTTCGAACCGCTCGGAAGGCGGCAGACGAATGCGTTTGCGGGCGCGAGACGTCTCGGGGGGACGAAGGATCTGAGCTCGCGTCCGCTCTCTCGGCGGGCGCTGGTCAGTGCTGCGGCAGCACCCGATAGACGATCTCCACCCCACCGCCGTCCAACGACCGCGAACTCTCGAATTCCAGACCGGTCCGTGGATCCAGCGAATCGGTCAGGCGCATGCCACCACCGACGAAGAACGGCAGCACAACCAGTTCGAGTTTGTCGAGAACCCCAAGGGCACGGTAGGTCTCGATCGTAGCGGGGCCACCGATGAGATGGACATCGCCGCCACGATTGGCCGCCCGGATCTTCTCCAGCAATCGCTGCGGATCATCGTCGACGATCACCTCCTCGGGCGTGCCTTCGGGTCGATGCGAGCCGAGAACGAAGACCTCCAAGTCCGGCCAGGGCCAGCGATCGGCGGTCAGCGCGGGTTCGAACGTGGTGCGCCCCATCAGAGCGGCTTCGCAGGTTGTCAGGAATTCGGCGATGCCGTGACTGCCAGGTCCGTGCACCGGATCGATGACCTGAGGTGGCCAGCCGTCCGGAGTCGTCACGTAGCCGTCAGCGCTCACGCACAGCCGGGCCAGGATTTGCACGAGTACACCCTTCCGTCGAGTTACAGCAGAGACGGCCCCCGCCGCCGAAATTCATCGGCCGACAGAAGATCCGGCCGGGATCGTCCACCGGACATGTACAGCGGCTTGTATCCCGAATTCGGCGTATGCGTGCACTCGTTGGCGGCGCCCACGGCCAACTCCGAAGCGCCCGGGTCGCGGCATTACCGGATGGTGTTCGGCTGGGCGATGCGGTGGGTGAAGGTGCCGTGGAATCCCCAGGGGATGTGGTGGTCGAGCCAGGCGGTGGCCAGTGGTCCGTGTTCGAGGTCGCGGGCGTCGAGGATCAGCAGTTGGGAGCGGTTTTCGGTGAGGTGGTGGTTGAGGGCGAGGAGCCAGCCGTCATCCTCGGCGGCATCGCCGGTGCGGGGGACGAACAGGGGTTCGCCAACCGAGCTCGCCCCCAGCTCGCAGCTGCTCACGGTGCCGGTGTGGTGCTCGACCTTGAGGATCGTGTTGAACAGCCCGGCGGGGCCGCCAGCACCCGCGAGGTAGCTGTAGCGGTGTTCGCGTGTGCCGCGGCGCCAGTCGTATTGGGGGAATTCGCCGGAGCGGTCGGTGAGCTCGCGTTCGATGACTGTGCCGCCCTTGGTGATTCGGTATTGCATCAGCCGGGAGTCCGGGAACTGGGGTGTGCCGGTGCCGGCGTGGTTGACCATTCCGGTCATGCGGCGGAATGCGTCCCATTCGGTGTCGAGGTGCACCAATTCGACCACGACGTCGTCGCCGTCGTCGTAGGCGTTGGTGACGTGTATGTGCAGCAGCGCCTCGTGTTCGACGATGCGTGGTCGGCCGCCGTTCTTGGGGACCAGCAGGAAGCGGGTTCCTTTGGCGCGCTGAAAGTCCAGTGAGTCGATGAACGAATGGGTGGCGAGTGCGATCTTGGGGATGTTGGGCAGGATCGGGTCCAGGACGAACACCAGATACCTTGCGGTGAGCGCGAAATCGTGGTTCCAGGGCAGATCGAGCATCGGGATCGTTGCGAGCCGGTGCAGTCGCCCGGCCGGGTCGACGCGGTAGGTACGGATGCGGGGTGTGGGCAGCAGGTCCAGGCCGAAGTTGTACATGTCGCCGGTGATCGGATCCCATTTCGGGTGCGCAGAGAACGCGCCCAGGAAGCCGAGTTTGCCGTCGAAATCGGTGGGGCCCAGGGTTTCCAGGGTGTCGGGGTCGATGCGGTGCGGGTTGCCCAACTCCCACAGCGCGAGCAGGCCGCCGTCGTAGTTGACGATGTTCGTATTGGCCACGTTCGCGGGCAGCCGCCCGATATTGGCGAGCGGCCCGCCTGGAATCTGACCGCCGACACCGCGATACCGGATCCGATCCGACTGCTGTCCGTGCCGGAAGTGGCGGGTGCGGACATACCGGTTGCGGAACCGCACCCCCGAGCCGTCGAGGACGAACTGCGAGATCATGCCGTCGCCGTCGAACACGTTGTGCAGCAACGAGCGACCGACTTGATGCTTGCCCGGCCCGATCCGGTACAGCGTGCCGCGTAGTTCCGGCGGCAGGTGCCCGTCGATCTGCTCGATCCGGTAGTCGTGCTCGTCGAGCAGGGGTGCGGTGACCTGTCGATAGGCGGCGATATCGGGGACAGAGGTGCTGGTCATCGCGGATTCTCCCTTGAATCGCTAATCTGATGACATCTGTCATCTGATGACGTATGTCCGCAAATGTAGGACTGCGCCTAGAGTGTTGTCAATGACGAACGAGGCCCTGCGCAGCTACGGCGGTGTCAGTGCCGTGGACCGTCGCGCCGAGCGCCGGTCCCGGTTGATCGCCGCGGCCCGCACCACTTGGGGCGAATCCGGGATCGCCGCGGTCACGGTGCGCGGAGTCTGCAAGAGCGCCGGACTCACCGACCGCTATTTCTACGAGCATTTCGCCAACCGTGAGGAGCTGCTCGCCGCCGTCGCCGACGAGGTTCGTGACCAATTGCTGGCCGTCCTCGTGGCAGCCGGCATCTCGAGCACCGGCCCCGCCGAAGCGCAACTGCGCGCCGCACTTCAGGCCTTCCTCGAAACCGTCGCGAGCGATCACCACATTCACCGCATCGTCTCGAGCGACCCCGGCGACATGCCCGCCCTGATCCAACGCCGCCACGACGTGCTCGACATGATCACCGACCTCGTCGTCGCGCACGCCCCGGCCGCATTGGGAACCACCCCCGACCCGGTACGGCTACGCCGCGCTGCCCTGTTCATCGCCGGCGGAGTCAATCAACTCATCGAAGGCTGGCTCACCAGCACCGTCGACATGCCCGCCGCGGACCTCGCCGCCGAGTGCGCCCGCATGTGCATCAACGTCATCGGCAATATCGAAGCCTGACAACCCGAAACCTCTCACGAACACACGAACGGTTCCTCGCCCCCGGCGCGCCCATCGGCAGATCAGTGCGTTCGCCGGCAGTCATCGCGGCCGTGCTGAACCCGAGCGGTTAGCGGCAGATAAGTGCGTTCGATGCCCCCATTCGACACGCGGTCGTGTAGTCCATCAGCGAACCGAGGTGTCACTAGGTTCGAGCCATGAAGGTGAGGATCCAGGCCGGAGACAAACCGATCACAGGCACCTATGAGATCCAGGGTGACGTGCACCAACTCGCAGCTGGTGATCACGTGATCGTCGAGTACGACAACACACTCGGCTATGCCGACGATGTGCACATCGAGCACGCCGCGCAGGGTGTCACCATCCACATTCCGTCGGCCGCTTGGAGGGTGTGGTCCTCGGATGGCGCAGAAATCTCTCCGTAAACACCCATCCTGCATTCGGCAGTGCAGGACGTTCGGGCGACCCCGGATCGGCGCGGCCGGTTGACCTTCCGCGTGCCACGCTGGCCGTTTCGACCCGCGCGGCTCGCGGCAGTTCCGGACGTTCTCACCGACCGCTACATCACGACGTACAGGCGCTACCTGTCCTCGGCTCCGTCCCGCTGAGCACGCTGGAAACCCTCCGCGATCCGCCGGAGGTACTCCCCGTACTCGGGTGAATCCAATTCGTAGCCTTGCTGGTTCCACCGATGAGCGCTCCACCGATCATCGATCTCGGCTTGATGGATTGCCCTGAGCACCTCCGGCCGGTAGATCAGAGCCACACGCCAATTGCCGAGGTATCGAGCCTGGATATGAGCTGTGACGTACCGGCGGCGGTGAGCAGTACCGACCACGGTCACCACCTCATGACCCTTACCCGCGAAACCGCCGATCACATGAAGCTTCGCCCCAGCCGGGAAGATCTTGTGGCTTCGCATGTCAGCGTTGGGCCCCGACTCCTTGTACGGATACGGCAACAATGACGCGACCACACACCACTCAGGTCCAACGGCATCGCTCACGGCATCAAGATATCGGCCCACCTGGTGAAACACGTGCATTGATCCCCAGCACCCGGCCACGCCCATCCGTCGTGAAGGCCCTTATAAGCGGCATGAGCGGATGTGACTGTCGGTGGCAGCAACCACTCCGCAGCGTGTTGGTCATCGAACGGCGGCGTTGTCAGGGTGAGTGCTTAGGCTCGGCAGCATGACGCAGAGGACGACAGTGACGGAATTGGTCGCGCTGGACGACGAAACTCGAGAGCACTTGGAGGCTCTTGTTCCCGCAATCGAGAAGCTGGCGGACTTCTACTGCGATGCGGGTCGGCCCATGCCCGGCAGCGCACTGGAGTCCGAATTAGAGGTGCTGACCACCCAGACGACCGTGGCAACCATCCCCGTCATCGGGTTGAACGCGCTCGACCACCTGCAAATGGCTGCCAGGGGTGTGCTGCGCGCACGTCAGATCTCGGCGTTCTCGACCTTCACCCTCGTTCGGTCGGCGATCACTGCCGCTGGACTCGGCGGGTGGATTCTCGCGGCCGAGACGGAGAAGGAACGGCAATCCCGGACCCTCTGTGTGGCGTATCACGAGGCGAAGAACAACCGAACCGCCGCCCGTGAACTGGTCAACGACCACGCCGAGCGGGATGCCACGCCGGAGAACGAGCACTACAACGCGCGCCGAGACTCCGCGCTCAACAAGATCAAACAGTTGAATGCCCAACTCGACGCGATCGTGGCTGACGCTGTCCGCATCGGGGTAGGCGACAGCCCGACCGCAGAGACGATAAAGAAGCACATAAAAGAGAAACCAACCGATACCGAGATCATCGGCGCTGCCGCTGCTCTCGTCGCGCCGCACGCGTACTACGCCGACTTCGGCGCCAAGAGCGAAATCGTGCTTCGATGGCGGACGATGAGCGCCCACGCCCACGGGTTGAGTTGGGCCGCGCGGATGTCGGTGGTCGAGGCGACGACCGGCGAGGGTCGTCAACTGTCTATCTGGAACCCGCAAGGTGTGGATCTGCTCCAGGGAATACAGGTCGCCTGGGATCTCGTGTACGGCATGACCGAAAGGTACATCGAACTAATGGGACGGCGTCCGGCGTCGCAAGACGACGTCAGCTGAGTCCGGCCCTTCTATTGGCCACGCGGTGGGGCGCTGCACTAGTCCGCGCCGACCCATCCGGAACTCGGCATGAGCGGATGGTTGAGATGTCATGTGGCGGAAGCCATATAGGCGGCGAGCATGGTGGTTACGAAGGTATGACCCAGCATGTGCGGGTGCGGATAGTCAGGCGGGCGCGATGGTGGGAGCGAATTTGCGCTCCCACGCTTCCCGGATCGCAACCGCGATCAAGATGACCAGCAGAGCGGTGAACGGCATGAGGACGAAGTTCCGGTGTCCACCCGGCAGAGCGGACCAGATCAGCAGCGCGGCGACAAACGGCACTGTGACAGTGACGATTCCGGCGATGAACCGTCGCACTACCACCGCTTCAGCGAGCGCCGACAGCACGAGCAGGCAAAACCCGATCAGTGAGGTCACACCCAGGTGCTCGAACCCATCCGACGGTAGGTAATCGGCGTATCGGCGGGGCATGTCGGTCAGCGGCGCATACGGGTCCCAGGGGAAGAAATCGGCCTCGCTGCTATCGAACCACGTGATGCCACGGTCGAGCATGGCCGCCACGATGAACACCCACCAGGACACATGACCTGAGATCTGGGCTGTCCGAAACCTCTGATAGCGGGTCATGGGTTGCAACTTAGATCAACGGCACAGCGCGCATGGTCAAGGAGCGCCGTGGTGCGCCGGATTCCGTCGACTGCCCGTGATTGAGCTGATCGATGGCAGCTACCCGTCGTGTCATCGGCATGATGATGCAGTCGGACCGGCCGGCCGCAGTCGGTCCGAACGACCTTGTAAGCGGCAATCCAGGACGTTCGGAGGTCCACCGTCGCCCCGTCCGATGTGGCATCAACACTGGTGCAGGACGTCAGGGTCGGTG
Organism: Nocardia inohanensis NBRC 100128; assembly: GCF_001612945.1. GTDB lineage: Bacteria > Actinomycetota > Actinomycetes > Mycobacteriales > Mycobacteriaceae > Nocardia > Nocardia inohanensis. The sequence goes on along the minus strand of NZ_BDBK01000012.1, from coordinate 207,069 downwards.
TCGCTGGAACTTCGGATGCAGGACCGCGACGTCATGGATTCGGTCGAGGGCGGACAACGTCAGCCGACGGAAAATCAGCAAACAGAAGCCAGCGGCGAAGAGGCCGACGCTTGGTGCCACGGTTCCGGCGTGGAGAGAACTCGATCCGAATATCGGTATCACCAATCTGACGATTCCGATCCACGTGACCACCCAAGCTGCGAGACGAGCACAGCCAGCAAGTACCGACAGGACGGTCACGCGGCGGTGACAGCGGGCGCACTGCGGTATGCGCTCGGTCACGATGCGGTTAACCACGGGCCCTTCGACTCGGTACTCGTACTGTGAGCCCTCAGTGCGCGGCTTTCCGCAGAACCAGCACATCTCGAGCACATCAACCTCCGGTAGCCAGCCGAGTCGAGGGTGCCGCAGGTTGGGAGTTGGGTGGCCAAACACGTTGGTGCATCGACGATTCGGAAAATCCCCCCAAGGATAGTCCGGGCTCCTCGTTGCCGCCCGAATTGATTCCTCACCCTCATAGGGGATTTGCGTGGCGACGAGGTGCACGTTGGAGCATGAGTCGTACCGGATGCGCTGCTCCTCATCGATCAAGGCACCACCGGCGAAATCGTGTTCGCCGGCACATCTCGGCGGATCCCATTGTGAGCATCTCGGTGTGGACGTCCCGAGTACCTCGCCGGCAGTGGTTTTCACGTCCTCGCTATTGGCGCCTTCGCAGGGGACAGAAGCAACTACGGGCCTGCTGCCCAGGAAGATCGGCGGCACTCGCTCATCGGCATAAGCACGCACTGAAACGGCCCGAGTTCACCTCGGGCCGTAGATCTTCGGAGTCACTGCGGTGGCCGCCTTCATCAACGCGCCATGCGGCAATGTAGTGCGTTCGGGTGCTTCGGCCAGATGAATGCTGATGACCGTTTCAGAGGTTGCGGCTGCTGGTGCCGAGCGCGGAAGACTCGCCGGTGCTGAGACCGTTCCTGCTCGCGACCGCGCAGGACATTGTGGAGGACGACCTGGTCCGGGTCGAGGCGATCCGGGCGATCCCGCTGCTGGACTTCGCCGAGCCGGCCCTCGTCGACCAGTGCCGGAAGGCGCTGTTCCGACTCGTCCGAGAAGACGACGACTGGGACGTTGGCAACGTGTCTGCCGCGCTCAACCTATTCTTGCGCCGGTCCCTACGCTGACGGCCGGAAGCACTTCGAACCGGCCACTTTACGACGCAGTCCTACCCTGGCAGGAACACCGGCTGCCCTACGCGGAGCGCTCGGATGCCGTCGACGTGGGTTGTGGTGCAACCCGGATGGGAACCGGCCTTCATTCGCAAGGAATCTCAGCGCTGACCGATGGCCGCGGATCTCGTGCCATGAACGCACTACATTGCCGCGACGTTCATTCGATCGCGCTGTGCCGACCGTGGCGGGGCGAGGATTTCCGAGACCGGCGATAGTGCCATACGCCACCGCTGGCACCGGCGACGCTTCCGGCCAACGCCAGCCACAACCCCCACGTCGTGAACTCCTGCTCCCGCAACGGATCCTGCAACAGCAGCAGGGCCATTGCGAACAGCATCACCGCATCCACGGCCATCGCAATGCACACGGCTTCGCCCCGAGGTGCATGCCGAGTGCGGTCCCGTTCGAGAACACCTAACGTCACCCCCGCCAGCCCGAAACCGGCACCCGCGAGGGCATGTCCCAGCGACAAGAACAGCGCAACCGGCGGCGCATCGTCGGTCAGTACCCGGTCACCGGAATCCTCCACTGCGACAGTGGTTCCCCGCCACCGTTCGAGCACGACGATTCGACCGGCCGAAGGGTTTCTCACGATCGAATTGCCGCGCGGGAACGCGATGCGCTCACCCCCGTCGGCCGTGGTCACCAGCAGTTCGAACGTCGGCGATCGACCCGACGTAACGACGATCTCGCTGACCACAGCCGGGAGCTGCTGATGCGGCTCCAGCCGGTACGCAGTCACGTCGTGCCCTGCCTGGAGCGCACCCACGCCGCCAACCACGAAGACGACCCAGCCGAGCACCCCGAACACCGCCAGTGCCAAGAACTTCCAGCCAGCGCGCTTCCACCACCGGGGCATCCCCCGTGGCCGTTGCCGGTCGGCCTCGGCATCCGGTCCCGTCACGGCTCAGTCTGTGTAGACGGTGAACGCGCCGCCCCACCATGCGCAGCCGGCGGCGCTGGTCAGATCGCCGGTGAAGGACCGATCGAGAATCCTTTGCCGCAGTTCGTCGGTCAGGGCGGTAGTGGGCGTGACGGCGAGGTTGAGTCGCTCGAGGTTGGTGCCGGTCGGGGTGTCAGCCGGTGCCACGCAAGCGGCAGTCACGGTCAGTTCCCCACGAGGAACGCCGTCGACGACCGGACCCGCAGGTATGGCCACCAGGTTGAGGTGTACGTCCGCGGCGTTCTTGCCGCCGGTCACTCCAAGATGTTGTTCGGCTTGGGCGAGTGTCATGCCGTACAGGTCGTTCACCTGGACCTCGACCGATGGCCGGGAAGGGGTCGCACGAACAGCCTGCGGTGGCGAATCGGAGCCGGTCAGATGGATACCGGTCGCGGTGCAGATCGCGGCCACCACGACCACGATGGCGAGTGCCCAGCGCATCCGGCCGCTGCGAGTGGGATCCACCGATGCGGCGGTGTTCGAATCGTTTTCTCTCACAGCGGCTCCGGTCGTCCGAGTGCGGTGGGCAGCGGCGCGAAGAGGTCAAGGACGACAAGGTCACCGCGCCGGAGAATCCACCGGTCAATGAAGGCCCCGCGGCCAACGGCTGCGCCTCGTGCAACACCAACTCCCAGAACTGGTGTAACTGCCGTTGACCTCACCACCCAACCGTGACCGCATCGATGAAAGCTTCTCGCGACCAAGGTGATCGGGCCAGATTCGGCACCGTGTTCACGACGACGTCGATCAGCGAGGCTTCGGCGGTCCAGCCGTCGACGGTGGGTTTGGTGACCACGTGATCGGGGCTGCGTACCAACTCCGCCGACGCGGTCGCGCAACCGAAATAGCCAACGGTCAGCAAACTACCAGTGAGAGCGAAAGATCTGAACATAAATGTGCATCCACCCCGAATGTTGTGATCGAATCTAACCTTCAACCACCTCAGAACAACAAACAACTTCCATCATCGCAACTTTTCAGCAACCAATGTGTTCGGGGCCACAACGCCATTTGCGTTCATCGGCAATTCAGTACGTTCGGCCCGGCCGAGATTGCCTCGGCGCGTTGATCTTCGGCGCTGCCGCGTGGCCGGTTCGCACCGCGCGCCACGCGGCGTGAGGGTACGTCACGGGCTCGCGACGGCCTGGTGACCAATTGCCTGGGCTCACGTCTAGGCTCTCGTCGAGCAGCAAGATCGCGCAGTCTCGGAGGTACCGTTGCCAGAGCCCGTCATCACTGAATCGGCGTATTCACCTGCGCGGATGTCGGCCGGACATGCGTTGATGTCGTTGGCTGTCACACTGGCCCCGGACGAGGACTGGGCATTTTCGTTGGTCTCTCTGGTATCGGACGCTCTCAAGTTCCCCGAGCAGCTGCGCCGGGATTTTCCGGACTGGCTGGATGTGCCTTCCTGGTCCCCGCACGAACTGGCCCGTGAAGCCGTCCTGGTGGGACTCACCGGCGAACTGTGGGGCTTGGATCCGCTGGTGGTCGGATTCGACTGGCGTGCCAGCGCGCAACAGATCCATCGACGCCTGCGACATCTTGCCCTGTCTCCGTTGGCATCCTGGGAGCCGGAACTCACCGAGGATTTCGTAGAACCCGACCCTGATGCTGCTGCCCTGTATCTGAGCGAGGCCGCGCGCCGAAGCAGGGCGGCAGGATTGGCGTTGTACTCCATCGACATCGGTGACTCGTCCACTTTGGGGTTTGTCCGCGTTGAACGGGCCGATCTACTCATCGTCGACGCGGCGCGGGCTGGATACACCAGAGCAGTCGGCCAGGTGTTTCGGCTGGTCGACCGAAATTAAGATCCGACCTCGTGCGCACTGGAATCGGCATGTGCGTGCACTCGCAGGCCGAGCCCGCGCCGGTTCCGGATGCCCGGGTCGTGGCAGATCAGTACGTTCCCGTGACCGCGCGACTCGACCAATTCGTTCTGGTTGCCGAACCGTTTGCCAAGGCCCGCAATGCCTGTCACGATCTGCTCTCATGATCGCAAGAATCGAGTTCTCCACCGCGCGATGAGCGTGCCCACCGGCTCGGCCCAGCCCAGCCGCAGAACCACCTTCTACAACCATGCGCGTGCTCTTGCCCGCAGGTACCCGGACATTCCACTGCCTCGTGCGGGCCGACCATATCCGGACGCCGACCGCCGGGACCGCTGCCGCGGGAGTGACGACGAATCCGATTTCCGGGGCATCCGCACGAGCCGACTCATCGATGAATACTTCAGCGCCCCAACCCGACACCGCGACATCGCAAAGCTCTACCGCGAGGTCATCGAGTACGACATCGAGAGTGCGTTGTGGCCATCAGTGCGAGAGGCCATCAGTCGCGCGGACCCCGGCCAGGCCCGTGAGCTCGGCCGTCATCTCACCCTCACCAGCACCGATCAGAACCCGACCGTGCTCGGCATGGCGTTGCTCGCCGTCGCCGGGACCGAACAAGACGTCCGGCTGATCCAGACGATCGGATTGTTGTCCAACACCTTTGGGCTGCTCGCCGCCCAGGCTCTTGCCCGGCTTCCCGATGCCACGACGAACCTCATCTGGCTCGCTGACCGCACTGCGGGCTGGGGCCGGGTGTACCTGGTCTATGCCCTCTGCGAGCTAGGTGACCCCGCAGCCGAGCCTTGGCTACTGCGCAAAGCGTGCAACGGTGACGACCTCACCGGCGAATTCGCCTACAAGGTCTCCTGTGCCGCACCGGTCCACACAGCCATAGCAGCACCAGACGCCGACGAGACGCTCATCGACCACACCGGAGAGCTGATGTCCACCATGGCCTGGTGTGACGGCATGGGAGGCACCCTGTGGGACTACGGGCAGGCCGAACAGGTTCTCACGGACTATCTTTCACACGTACGCGGACTCGCTCCGAGCTCGGATCGGTATCGCTGGGCGTGGGCCCTCGCTTGCTTTCTGGACGGTCGCCCCAACGTGACTGCGCCGGACTGGGCAACCTTGGCAGCATTGCGAGTCGGCTACTGGTCCCTGCTGAACACACCGTCGTGGCATTGCATCCCGGTCTCAGCAGCCAACAGCGACAACGAACGAACCCGCGAATGGGCGAACCGCGTCCTCGACGTGCTCGGTCGACGTGGTGCGGAGCGCGGCGAATGACTACGCCGCAACCGCACCGTCGCCTTCGTTGTGTCGGTCCGCCTAATGTGGCGAGAACAGGCAGTAGCGTGGGCTCGGTCGGCATCGGATCCGCGTTCGCAAGCACGGACTACCTCAGCGGACGGGCTCCACGACCATGGGCACGATCGGGGTACCGGCGGAATCGAACAAGTCGTGCCCGCACGAGTCGCACTCGCCCTCCGCAGGTTTCACTTCCGTGGCGGGAAGCTGCCACACGTTCATGCCACCGCACGGACAGTCGATGATGTAGAGCAACTCGGGAGAAGGCTGATTCACACCCCACGCCAGACTGGAGGCCGTCGTGCGGCGCATGACGCCAACGCGGTAGGTGTCGTCGCCGGAGCGGAGTTCGCCGAGCGCCAACCCTGCACTCGCCAGGGCTTCATCCACTGCGCGCAGAATCGCCGGCACGTGTTCACCACGTTCGAGGTCGGCCCCGGCCGCTTGCTGAGCCGCGGATTCGACGGCAGCGACAACCGTGCGGTCCTTCCCGAAGGCCGTCACCCGACCCGCCACGAATTGCGCTATCTGTCCGGTCCGTTCCTCGCCGGACCAGTCGACCGGCAACAGAATCCCCTCCTGGATCAAGGAATTCACCACCTCGTCCACATCAAGCGGGAACCCCTGCTCAGACGCCGCCAGAAAATACGCCAAGTCGCTCACGCCGCCAGCATACGAACGGGGATCCGATAGATACGCAATCCCCGGTTGCTCGGACCGCTTTCGCCTACGGTCAGGCGGGTCTGGGTCATGTCGTGGGTCCGCGACGAATTGACGATAGCCACCACCGCTGTCAGCATGACAATCGTTGTCGCACTACGGGGCTCATCGACCAACTAGTCATCGACCAACCGGTTCGATCAGCGGCCACAGCAGGACTTCCTCGCCCAGCCGCTCGACGATCCCTCGGGCCCGCCCATCGGCAGTCGAGGACGTTCCCGTTGGATTCGTTTCGGTGCAGGGACCTGCCCGTGCTGCCAGCTGCGAATTACTCTCTCTGCCATGGATGTCGAGGAGGCATACATCCAGCGAGTGATCTTGATGCAGGATGGGGCCGTGACCACCCCGCACCCGCAATCGCCGATTGTCGATGTCTACGCGCTGCTGAACGGCGCGTTCGATTTGCGGTCGTATTCGCGCCGATACCTGGTATTGAGCACGAAGGCGCCGCTCCAGCAGAAGTTCATTCCGACCATGGCCGACTTCGATCAGGCGTTCTTCGGGCCGATCGTGGCCATGACCGACGCCATCGAATGGTTGGAGGGTCAGGGCTGGAGTCTTGTGAGCATGCTGGATCGCGACAAGGAGCAGAACAACTTCGCGTACACGCTGGCGTTCATGCGACGCGATCAGCTCTGATCGACAGTGCGATCCCGGGGTGAGGGCCGATGCTCGAGATCCGGCGGTCGGTTCCCTGCGTCGATGGGTTGAACGAACACGCTTGGTTAGAAGTGGAAAAACCCCGCGACGCCGTAACCAAGTTTGCATGCCCAGCCGCCCGTTCCCGCTGCCGTAAACCGACCGAGCCTCGTAATTGAACTCAAGGCACCGGATCAGCACGGCCGTTGAGCGTCGCCCCGCCCGCGCCGGCCGGTTCCGTCAGCGCGCCAAGAGCTCGTCGAGATCCCAACGCTGGAGGCTCATCACGAGCGCAGGCAGGGGCCTTCCGCGTATCTAGCGAGTCATTTCCATTGGCAGGCGTACTTGCCGCAGTTGCCATCGGTGCCGTTCGGTCGCATGTCCGTACCCGGCGCTTCAGCGTTCGGATTGTGGGATTCAGGGGCGGGCAACGTGGTCGGCTCGCACCCGATCGCCTGGCATTGCACGACGGGCGCGGCGCCGGCGGCACCCGCCCCTGCGGTGAGCGCCCCCGCGACTACGACAAGCGCTGCCAGCCTTGAGACTTTGCCAACAAGCATGTCGATACCTCTCAGTAGCCGTAGGTGAACAGTCGCCAGTAGGTGTATCCGGCCTTGTCGACGCCCTCGACGCAGTTCCATGTGCGGATGGTCGAGTCGTTGGATTTCATCGTGGATCCGGTGATGTTGCATTCGGCGAGCGAGTAGAAGTCGCCCCAGGAATCGGTGGGCACGGAGTTGCCGCCGCCGAACGATCCGGTGCCCGGCGCGGCCGAGGCGATCGCAGCGGGGATCGAGATAAGTGCCGCAGCGGTGAGGATAGTCGGAACTGCTCGTTTGATCATGTCTATGGACACAACACGACCCGTTATGACCGATTCGTGAACTGCCCACGGGTAGGCCCCCTGCGTGCAGGTACGTACGGGTGTCGACTCGCGTAATCGCTTGACGCAATTCGGCATTTCAAGTGCGTTGGTCTCTTCCGGCCGACGAGCAGAGAGGCGTCAAGGCCCAGCTGAACAGCACTGTGGGCGACCCTGAACACGGCTTCGAACATCGACAGCCGCTCGCCGGATCGCGTAGCGCACTCGGTCTCGAATATCGGTCCTCGTATCACTCGCAGGCGTGAATCCACTCGACAGCACAACGGAACCCGCCCGGTGGTGTGATCGCCCGCCGAGCCGGTACGGTCGCGCCATGAGATCAGTGGGGGATGACGATGCCGCAATAGTGCGGCGGCGACGAATGGTGCTGTGGGTGGTGGCGTTTGGTGTGCTTTTCGAATTGCTTCTGGTAGCAGTGTTGGTGGTGTGCGGCGCGTTGTTGGTTTCACTGGGCGGGCTCGTGCTCGGTGCGCTGGCGTTCGCGGGCGCGGCGGCTCTGGGTCTGAATGTGGTCGTAATCGTGCGCCGTGCTCGTCGACGGCTCCGCACTATGGGGTGAGCGGCCCCAGTTGTGGCAAGATCAACCGCCACATCGCCCGGGGGATACCGGCGGCAGGAGTTCAACGGGGTGGGGCATGTCCAGGGTCATCGATCGGATCGCGCTCTCCCTGGTGCTGATCGGAATATGTGTGGCGGGAAGTGGTTGCGGCCGAGGCGATTCCGAAGACAACTCCTACACCGGATATGTTTCACCGCCGACGTGCGGCGAGCTCGAACCCCTGATCGCCTCCACTCTGCGTGAGATCGTCGCCGCCGATCTGTACCAGGCCAACAAGTCGTTGACGCTCACGGATGCCGAGTCCCGAGACGGTTTTCGCAATGTCGGGTGCCGGATCGTGTTCGAGGACCCGATGCCGCGCGGGCCCGGTGTGCCGGCCGCCGGGGCGCTCTCGCGCACCATCGATATCAACGTCGCGATCCACCGCCCTTTCCGCACCATCACCCCGACCTTGAAGCCCGGTGCGCCAGCGTCAGAGGTGGATGACACCGCGCCGCTGCTCGGCGTGGGCGATGAGGCGGTCAGTTGGGCCGGGACCGGGTTCTTGGACGCTGATCGGGCCGGAGCCAGTGCCAGAATCGCCAACCTCCAGATCGACATCCGTACCGCCGGTGTGGACTGGACCGGCGGCAACCAGGTGCCGGTGCTGCATTCGCGCTATCTGCAAGCCGACCTGCGATCGAGCGCGCAAGCATTGGTGACCGTCCTGGCTGCCGAACTCCCGAACATCATGCCCCGCACCGAGTTCGGCTGGAAGCTGCCACCGGACACCCGCGCGCCGGGCGCCCCCGCGGTCGATACGCCGATCACGGTGTGGGATCCCTGCACCATCTCCGACGAGGCGATCGCGCAGGCCGGACTGGACCCGGCCGCCAAGCGCCACGAGGGCTTCAGCACTCTGGAATCGTACAAGAGTTGCATGTGGAGCCAGGACGGCTACAACTTCACGATCAGTGCCGGTGAGAGCAGTTTCCAGCGCGCCTACTACTACCCGGGCTTTCATGAAACCTTCACCCCGATCAACGTGGCGGGCCGCCGATCGATGAGCCTGCCGCAGGTCACCTCGCCGGAGCACTCCTGCAACCTGGTGTTCGATACACCTTTCGGTGAGCGATCCGCGGCCCTGGTCGGCGCGGTGGAGATGGAGGTGGGTAGTTGGGACCGCCGCTACCAAACCCGAGAGCAGTTGTGCGACATACTTCTTCGTATCGCGCGTCCCCTCGCACCCCAACTGCCGCCGCAGCGATCTCTCGGATAGGGACGGCGGCCCGCCGGTCCCTTTGTGCTTGTCGTAGATCATGCACCCCCGCAGTCATGTCAACGGGGGAAGCCACGAGACTGCGTTCTGAGCAAAGCTCTGCCGGACCGGTACAAGGCCGGCTTGATCGTCCAACGCCATCATCGTGACCCCGATTAGCCCGGCCTCATCCCCCTTGGACGCCATGGTTGATCCGCACAGCGGGCAGAATCCTCGACATACCTGGGGGAACGTCTCGAACCAGGTGGGCTCCCCACCGGCACCGGTCCACTCGAATCCCTCTTCTGGGAAAGACACCCAGGACATCACCGGCGCGCCCGACAGTCGCTGGCAATGCGTACACGAACACAGATGTGGGAAGTCCGGGTCTCCGGTCGCGGAGAACCGAATATTGCCGCAGAGACAGCCGCCAGTCAGGGTCTGTGACATCCCGCGAATCTTAGCCAGCCGCACCGACAACCAATCCATGACCGACTGCAACCAACATGCTCAACTCGGAAATATAGTGCGTGCCGGGCTGTGCTCATCCGAGGCGGTTCCGTCGAGATCACGGCAACCCTCACCGTCGATGCCCTACATCTCGTTGCAGTTCACCAAGACCCAGCCGCCGGAACGTTCACCTGGGATCTGATATCCACCCGACAACCACGATCGATCGAGGGTCATAAGATCAGCCGTATGGCAGTCGGAACAGCTTCTCTGGTGGTGTTCGCCGGCCTACCGGGATGCGGGAAGACCACGTTGGCCCGTGCCCTCGCCGACGAGGTGGGAGCGACATTCCTGCGTATCGACACCATCGAGGCGGCGATCGTGTCGACGTTGATGCCGTTCGAGGAAAACCCGGTCGGCTATGTCGCCGCGGCGTGGGTAGCCGAAGACCAACTGCGGGGCGGGCGTTCGGTGGTCATCGATGCCTGCAACAACATCGAGGCGGCTCGGAATACGTGGGGCGACCTCGCCCGCCGATCGAATGTAGGGCTGCACTGGGTCGAGGTGATCTGCTCCGATGCGGTCGAACATCGTCGCCGTGTGGAGGCACGCACTCCCGACTGGCCGGGACAAGCCAACCCGACCTGGACACAGGTGCGAGCTCGGCGCTGGGAGCCCTTTACCGAGCCTCGGATTCTCATCGACAACATCGGCTCCGCCGCAGCCAACGTTGCCGACATCCGCGCAGGGTTGCGCAGGAACTGAATCCCCGGCGTTCACATTGAAAAGCATTGGAGGCCAATTAGTTCGGACAGTTGGTTCGCGTCTGCCACGGCAGGCAGTTTCGTCCTCGCTCGTTCGGCGGTGCGCTCACCAGTCAGGGGATCGAGGGGAACGCGCCTGACTTGGTCGTTGGGGCCAAGTCGACGAACAACGCGATGGTGCCGACGCTGCTAGGTTCGAAAGTGATTTCCGCCGACCGGGGAGAGGCTATGACCGGCGAACCTGTGACGACACTGCATGATTACCAGCTGTCGATGCTGCACGTGATGTGCAGGACCGCTCCGGCGCACGCCGCGGATCTGCTCGATCGCATCGGCGCCACGCAAGCCGACACAGAGATCGCCGACAAGCGCTGGTGGTGGGCGGATGCGGTGAACAACTTCGAATCGCTCGCCGAATACGAGACGGCCTGGGGTACACCGGAATCGAAGAATCCGCACCCGGAGGGGTCGCATATCGCTCGATTTGCCCGCTGGGATCTGTCGTTCTGGCCTGGCCTGCAGATCGAACTGATGGAGATCCCACGCAAACCCGGTCCGGTCTTTCGGCGGCTCATCCGCAGATCCGGACTTCGACTGCCATGCCTGGAAACGGTCGCGGACCTGACACCGTGGGCGTGTACCCAGGAAGAATTCGAGAACACCGAGCTGGGGCCGTTCCATCACTTCGATGGTTTCGGAGACCACCACGTTCTCATCGACTTCGACGCTACCGATCCCGAATCGGGACGCCGACGCTCCTGCACCGCACACTTCGAGTGGGGTCTGCTGCAGTCGGTGAAGGGCGGGGCCATGAACCCGGAGGCGTGAAAACCCTTCGGCTGCACCGATTCACGTTCGATGGACGACCTCATCCTGGCCGTCCTGGAGATCGCGACGGAAGGTCACAGGCAGTGGCTCCGACGCGGTAGGTGAATACCAGCGATGGCACGCGCGGCTACATGGCCTGTGATTCGCGCGATCCTGATACGCCGGGGTGCTTCGCCTTCTTTCCAGAGCTCTCTGACGGAAGCCTTCCGGATCGTTGTCGTGCTCTCCATACCGCGATCACCGTCGCCGAAATCGAGCACATCGCCACAGAGCTCTCGCGCCACCGTGTCGCGCCGGCTGCAAGCTCCGGGTGCCGTGTCCGCGGTGCGTCTGTCAAGGTGGTGAGGATCATGATCGTTAGGAGTAGTTGTGCCTCTGATCTCGGCCGCGATGTGCCCGCATCCGATGATGTTGATTCCAGATGTGGCGGGTAAGGCTTCGCGTAAATGGGGCAAGTTGCGCTCCGCGTGTACGGAATCGGTTCAGCAGCTTGGGATCCCGGTGTACAACACGTTGCGTGAGTCCACTACACCTGCTGCCAGGGCGGCGGAGCTGGTTGTGATTGTGGGCGGTGACCATGGAACCAGGACATTCGATCCGGCCGGTGCTTACGGGAGTTTGTTGGCGCAGGGCATTTGCTGGGAGTACGGATGGGAGGGATTCGGTGAGCCGCAGCCGCTCCCGTTGTCGTTGACGCTCGGGTATTGGTTGATGCTCACCGGTAAAGGGGAAGGGCTGATGACCGCGGACGTTGTGTACCAGGCAATCGCATTCAACGCATCACCTCGGGAGTGCTTGTTGCTCGGGCGGGAGCTGGCGGGGCGGGCGGAGCGGGTTGCCATGCTCGTGATGGGCGAGGGATTGACGAGTATGGCCGCTGCGGAGCGACGGCGCAATCGAAATCGCGCTCAGCTGTGTGACAGTGAGGTGAGACGGGCACTGGCACAGGCTGATTCGGATGCGCTCGCACGTCTGGACCCGAGAGGACTCCGGATGACCGCGACTGGCCGGGCGGCCTGGCAGGTGTTGGCAGGAGCAGCGATCGGGCACCGCTTCCAGGGGCGGCTGCACACCGGTTCGGCCTGGCGTGCGGAGTATTTCGTGGCGAGCTGGATTCGACGCCCTGATGTCATGGGGCGTTGATCCTCCGGACTCGGGCTCTCACGCTGTATTCGGTTCCAGCAGAGCAGGTCTGGTCGGCGAGAGGACATCATGGAGGGGTCGTCGGCCTCGCCTCTGTGCACGACGTGGATCGCGAGGTTGCGATCGCTATGCGGGCTACCGGTGGATGTAGCGGCGAGCGGCGGTGGATTTACGCCGATACGGTGCGTGAGTACTGACGTCATTCTGAAACAAAGGGACTGGTTTCTCTATTTCTCATCCGGGACGTGAATGGGTGGGATGATGCGGTCACTTGTTCAAAAGTGTCTCCGGGGTAGATTTGCGGGCCTATACTGATGAGCATCAGAGCAGGCCACTCGTGCCGCCTAATCCTTGGAGCAATGGTGCTTCGCCCGAGCGCCGGGGACAAGCCTCGGAATTCTGAGGAAGGTGATGAATCATGCCCGATGTTGATTTGGGGCTGGCAACCGACTGGGAGGACGGGGAGATGCATGGCCTCGTCAAATTGCGGCAGAACCAGCGTTATCCTAATTCGGCCAAGAAGGATGTGCTGATCAGTGGGCCGGTCGGTATGGAGTTGTCGGTCAATACCAACTTGGAGGTCACGCAGGATTCGGACAAGATCTTCTTCACTACGTTCGTTGGGGGAACGAAGAAGATAATCGCGATTTTGGATTCCGACGGGAAGCTTTTCATTGCCGGGCGCCTGTATCAGAACTGCACGGATCTCAAGTACACGTAGTAGCCCGAGAGATCTGGCTTTCAAGGAAGGTGAACCTCATGGCCGACATCGATCTGGGCCTGGCAACCGATTGGCAGGAGGGTGACACGCACGGCCGCGTCAAGCTGTCGCAGAACCAGTGCTATCCGACCTCTCCGAAAAGGGATGTTCTCATCAGTGGGCCGAACAGTATCGAACTGTCGATCAACACTGATTTGAATTCGACTCAGGAGGCAGACAAGGTCTTCTTCACGACTTATTGGGGGGAGACGAAGAAGATCGTCGCCATATTGGATTCCAGTGGCAATCTCTACATCGCCGGCCGCTTGAATCAAGGGCAGACCAACCTCGGCTACCAGTAGCCGTCCTATTTATCGAGGAAAGTGATCACAATGGCGGATATCGACTTGGGTATTGCGTCCGACGGTAGTTCGGGCGATACGCACGGCCGGGTGAAGTTGAAGCAGAATGAGTATTATCCGCAGTCGCCTCGGAAGGATGTGCTCATCAGCTCACCATCGAGTATCGAACTGTCGGTCAATACCAACTGGAGCACCAGTCAGGAGGCTAACAAGTTCTTCTTCACCACATACCACGGGAGTTCGAAGAAGATCATCGGCATGCTGGACTCCATGGGAAATCTCTCCATCGCTGGAACCATAACCGAACAAGCCGCTGATCTGAAGTACAGGTAATCCGTGTAATTCGATAACCGGCTACCCGGGTGCCGGCCCGCTCGACCTTCGGGCGGGATCCGGCCTCGGTGGGTCGCTAGGGGACTACCTGGAATATTTGGGCGCGGTTGCGTCAGTTCGGTTGGGTGCAAGGGCTTCGGCGAGGGCGGTGAGGGTGGGGGCGCAGCCGGAGTCGAGGGTGAGGGTGGCCAGGGCGTCGGCTCGGGTCGGGCCGCGGTTGATTATTACTACGGGGCGGGCGGTTTTGGCGGCGTGGCGGGCGAAGCGGAGGCCGGACATGACGGTCAGTGAGGAGCCGATTACGAGGAGGGCTTCGGCGGCGTCGACCATGGCGTAGGCGGCTTCTACTCGGGGTTTGGGGACTGGTTCGCCGAAGTAGACGATGTCGGGTTTGAGGAGGCCGTTGCAGCGGAGGCAGTCGACCATGCGGAAGGTGGCGGTTTCGGGGATGGCGGCGTCGGCGTCGGGGGCTACTTCGAGGCCGTCGATGGGGTGGGCTGCGGCGAAGCCGGGGTTGGCGGCTTCGAGGCGGTCGGCGAGGGTCAGGCGGGAGGTGAGGTCGTTGCAGGACAGGCAGCGGACTCGGAGGTAGATGCCGTGTAGGTCGATTACGGCGCGGTGGCCTGCTTTGGTGTGCAGGAGGTCGACGTTCTGGGTGATCAGGCCGGTGACTATGCCTGCGCGTTCCAGCTGGGTGAGGGCACGGTGGGCGGGGTTGGGGCGGGCGGCGTCCATGAACCGCCAGCCGACGTGATTGCGGGCCCAATAGCGTTGGCGGAAGACCGGATCGGCGACGAACTGCTGGTAGGTCATGGGGGTGCGGGGTTTGGCGTGGGGACTGCGGTAGTCGGGGATGCCGCTGTCGGTGGAGATGCCCGCACCGGTCAGGACCGCGATGCGCCGGCCCGCGAGCAGGTCGCACAGGCGGGTCAGGTCCGAGGTGGGGGCGGAGACGGGCATGAGGACAGGGTACGAAACGCGGGGCGGTGTGTGGCCGGTCACACCGCGTCACACCGGCGGGAGGCATCTCGTCTTCGAGGTAGGACGCCGGGAGCACGGCGTCGCGGGCTCGGCGACAAGGAGTTGATCATCATGGCGCAGACGGTTCTGGTCACCGGTGGAACGGGGACGCTGGGTAAGCAGGTGACGCCGCTGCTGCTGGATGCCGGGGTGACGGTGCGGGTGCTGAGCCGGACCGCGCGTACCGCCGACGGCATCGAATATGTGGCGGGGGATCTGGAGACGGGGGAGGGGATCGCGGCGGCGGTGGCCGGCGTGGACACCATCCTGCATCTGGCGGGGAGCCAGAAGGGGGACGGGGACAAGGCGCGCACGCTGGTCGAGGCGGTGCGTAATTCCGGCGCGGCGCCGCACCTGGTGTACATCTCGGTGGTCGGGGCGGAGCGGGTGCCGGTCGAAAGTGCTTTGGACAAGGCGATGCTCGGCTACATGTCCTCCAAGCGGGACGCCGAGCTGGTGGTGGAGCAGTCGGGTCTGCCGTGGACCACGTTGCGCGCCACCCAATTCCACGATCTGCTGTTCACCATGATGGGCCCGCTCAGCAAGCTGCCGGTGGTGCCCGCCTTCGACTTCCGGTTCCAGCCGATCGAAACCGCCGAGGTGGCAGCACGTTTGGTGGAGCTGACCCTCGGCGAGCCGCAGGGGCTGGTGCCGGACATCGCGGGGCCCAAGGTCTACACGATGAAAGAGCTGGTGCGCGGATACCTGGACGCGGTCGGCAAGCAGCGGCCGATCATCACCATCAAGACGCCCGGTAAGGCGGCGCGCGCCTACAAGGAGGGCGGCAACCTCAACCTCGATCGCGCGGTCGGCGTGCGCACCTGGGAAGAGTTCCTGGCGGCGAAACTCGCCGCACCGGCGCACGCCTGAACGCGGTCAGCGGGGCCCGTTGGTATTGAGGTAGACGACGGGCCCGGGAGTCAGCCGGTGATGGGCGTCGAGGTCGAGCAGCGCGGCCATGGCCTTGGCGGTGTAGACCGGCTCCAGAGTGAGATGCTCGAGGTCGGCGGAGAGCGTCTGCGCGGTGCGGGCCTCGGGTGTGGGCTGACCGTAGCCGGGCCCCAGCCAATCGGTGACGATGTCGAGATTGGCTGTGCGGGTGACGGTTTCGGGGATGTTCGCACCGCGGGCGCGGAGCAGGTTCGCGGTGCGGGTGGCCAGCCTGTTCAGCGTCGGTTCGTCGAGCCGCAGGGTGTCGTTGACGACCACGCCGACCGCGCGGGTGGCCAGCCCCGCCAGGCGGAGACCCAGCGACAGACCCGCCACCGTGCCGCCCGAGCCCACCGCGGTCACGATATGCGATGGTTCGGGCAGCTCGCCCGCGCGAACCTGGGCGGCCAGTTCCAGTGCGGCCTCGACGTATCCGAGCGCACCGACCGGTGAGGAACCCCCGGCGGGCAGCAGGTAGGGCGGTGTCCGCCCGGAGAAACCGCGAGCCAGCAGGTACGGCGCGGCCAGCACGGTCCGCAGCTTGGTGTGGGTGAAATGCAGCTGCGCGCCGGATGCCCGCAGCCGCTCCAATTGCCGGCGCACATGCTCGTCGACCGGCTGATCCACCAGTGCCAGTACGGTTTTCAGGCCCTGCTCCCGCCCGTACAGCGCGGTCGCCAGGCCCCAATTGGTGCCGAGCCCGCCCACCGTGACAATGGTGCGCCGGCCCAGCCGCCGCGCGTCGGGCAGCAGCCACTCCAGTTTGCGGACCTTGTTGCCGCCCCAGCCGCCGTCGCCGAAGACGCTGTCGTCCTTGACCCAGAGCTCGGAGCCGGTGGTGTCGAGGGAGGTCAGGCGGCGCACCGGGGTGGGGGCGGCGTTGAGCGCGAGGTGCGGAAGGGTGTCCGCCAGTGCGGGGTAGAGCTGGTGCAGGTATGGCGTCACCACTCCAACATATCGACTGTCCAGTACTGCGACGAGTGTGGCGGGACGGAATCGGGCATGCTGGATCATGAGCACCGAATCCCAGCCGCCCGGACGTCGGCCGGCGACACCGGCGCTGGTGATCGCCGCCGTAGCGGTGGTACTGGCCCTCGCGGTGACGCTGTATTTCACGATGATCCGCGACAGCGGCGACGAATCGACCGGTACCGCGACGACCACCGGGCAGAGCACCGACCGCACCGTCACCACCTCGGGCAACGGGCCCGCGCCCGGGCAGGCATCGAGCACCACGGTGCCGACCGCCACCGGCGGCACCGGGCCGACCACCGCCTCCGGCCCGAAAACCTTCGCCTTCCAGCCGCTCTGGCCCTTCGCCGACGCCGCGGCGGCAGCCGAATGGCAGCGCTCCTACCGTGACGGCGGCCATCAACCCTGGCATCTGGAACCCGCCGCCACGGCTTCGAGCTTCACCACCGGCTACCTGGGCTACACCGGCGTGGACCAGGTCCTGCAAACCACCGTGCGCGGCGACGAAGCCTGGGTCACAGTCGGTTTCGCCAATCCGAACGCGGTCCCGGTGCCCGCGGCCATGCTGCACCTGGCCAAGCTCGGCAATGGTGACGACGCGCCGTGGGAGGTCGTCGGTACCGAAGACCGCACCCTGAGCCTCACCTCGCCCGGATACGGCGCGCGGATCACCTCACCGGTCACGATCGCCGGACGGATCACCGGCGTCGACGAGAGCCTGCATTTGCGAATCCTGCAACTGAACGCAACCCGACCGGTCGGTGAGACGAGCGGTGTACCCGCGGGCGGCCAGGACAGCGCGTGGTCGGCCACCGTCCCCTTCACCGCCGCGTGCCCGGGCGCCTTGACCATCGCGGTAGCCACCGGCGGCCATCTCCAGGAGGTGGAGCGCTTCGCCCTCACCGCCGCGCACTGCTGACCACCCGGAGTATTCGGCGGTACAAGGCAATTCGACCCGCATAACGGGCGAGTCGCCGCGTCGAAACGCGTACGGTGGAATCGAAGGAAGGTGACCGCCGTGCACGGACTGGTGGTCGGCAGCGACGAACCACGGTTACCGCGTGTCAGCACCGCGGAACCGGTCCCGCGCACCCCCATCGGCCGAAATCCCCTGTACCGGTGTGTCATTCGACCCTCGCGAAAACCACACTACCGCAGGGAGAATCATGCCTGGCGTGACCGATCGAGTCGTTGTAGTCACCGGTGCGGGCGGCGGTCTGGGCCGCGCCTACGCCCGTTTGCTGGCGCGCGAGGGCGCGCTGGTGGTGGTCAATGACCTCGGCGGCGAACGCGACGGCACCGGCTTCGGCACCGCCATGGCCGACACCGTGGTCGACGAGATCCGCGCCGAAGACGGTGTGGCCGTGGCCAATTACGACAGCGTCGCCACCGTCGACGGCGCGCGCTCGCTGGTCGACACCGCGGTGCGCGAGTTCGGCGCGGTGCACGGCATCGTCAACAACGCGGGCATCCTGCGCGACACCAGCTTCGCCAAGATGAGCGCCGAACAATGGGGAGACGTGCTGCGCGTGCACCTGTTCGGCGCCTACAACGTCACCCAGGCCGCCTGGGGCTACTTCCGCGAACAGGGCTTCGGGCGGGTCGTGATGGCCACCTCCACCTCGGGCCTGTTCGGCAATTTCGGCCAAGCCAATTACGGCGCCGCCAAACTCGGACTGGTCGGGCTGATGAACACCCTCGCCATCGAGGGCCGCAAATACGACATCACGGTCAATGCCGTGGCCCCCATGGCCGCCACCCGGATGACCGCCGATATCGCGCCCGCCGACCTGTTGCAGAAGCTTCCACCCGCCCATGTCGCACCCGTGGTGGGTTACCTGGTCAGTGAGGAGTGTGAGGACACCGGGCTGGTGCTCATCGTGGGCGGCGGCACGGTGCAACGGGTGCAGCTGTTCGCGGGCAAACCGGTGTTGTTTCCGGAGGTGCCCACGGTGGAAGAGGTGCGGGAGAATTGGAGTCGCATCACCGATATGTCCGACGCGCAACCCGGGGTGAACCCCGCGGGCTGAGCTATTTCGAGGAGCCTCGCCATGAGCGAGAACAGTTGGGACGCAGTCGTTGTCGGCGCCGGAGCGGGCGGTTTGTGTGCCGCCGCCAGGCTGGCGCATCTGGGCTATCGAATACTGGTGGCCGAACGCCTGGACCGGGTCGGGGGACGCGCCTCCACCGATATGATCGACGGTTTCACAGTCAACAACGGCGCGATCGTGATCGAGCTCGGCGGGGTGACCGAGCAAACCTTCGCGGAGGTGGGTGCGAAATTCGAAGTGCGACCGGCCGATCCGCCGATTCTGTACCGGATCGGCGGCCGGGACGTGGATGTCACCAGCGGCGGCTGGGGTTTGCTGCTGTCCCAATTGGCGCGGCAGGGCGCGCAGATGCTCGACGAACTCGATACCGACCGGGAAGGTGACACGCCCGGGCGCGAACTCTCCACCGCCGAATGGGTGCGGCGGTACACCAAGAACGAAGCGGTGCAGGGGATCTTCCGCAATATGTGCGGATCGGTCTTCGCCGTCGGCTCCGAGGAACTGCCCGCGCGGGTGTTCCTGAACTACTTCACGCACAAACCGGAGCTGGAGAAGTTCGGGTTCTGCCCGGAGGGGACCATCGGGGTGTGGCGGGCGCTGGCCGAAGCGGTGGAGCGCGACGGCGGCGCGGTCTGGCTGGAGAGCGAGGTGACGCGGCTGCATGTGCGGGACGGGCACATCACCGGCGCGAGCATTCGCCGCGGCGGCGAAACAGTCGACGTCACTTGCCGTTTCGCGATCAGCGATATCGGACCGTCGGCGACGCTGGACCTGGTCGGCCTGGAGCACTTCCCGGCCGATTACGTCGGCACGGTGCTGCAACGCGACCTGCCCAGCGCCATGATCTCGGTCAACTTCGCCAGCCGCGAACCCCTCGTCGAAGCCCCCGGCCTGCTCGGCTTCGCCCGCACCCGAAGACTCTGCTACATCGCCAATTTCACCGCCACCTGCCCGGAGATGGCGCCCGAGGGCTGGCACCTGTACGTGGGCAGCGGCGTCCCCAAACCCTCCGTGGGCGACTTCGACGCCGACGCCGAAACCGCGCTGGTGCTACAGGATCTGCGCGAGCAGATACCCGGATTCGATGCCGCCCGCATCCTGTCCATCAATGTCACCCGCGACGATTGGCCTCCGCAGCGCGCCGTCCCCGGCTACGACCTGCCGCGCGAAACTCCCATCCCGAATCTGTGGAATGTCGGTGACGCGGTGAAGGAGTACACCGACGGCGGCACCAGCGCCTGCGCCGAAACCGCGCGGCAGGTCGCGGCGGAGATTCATCGCCTGGCTAGCGGCTGAGTGGGAGTGCTCAGGCCAGCTTCTCCGCCATGCCGGGCAGCCGGTCCACCATCGCCACCACATAGTCGGCGACGATCTCGATCAACACCGGCCGCTCCACCTTCAGCCCGCCGTCCAGCCACACCAGAATCAACTCCGCGGCACCGCCCGTAATGAGCTGCGCCAGTGCGGTGATCGCGGTGTAGTCGCCTTCGGGAATGTGCAGCAGCAGCCGGGTCTGTTCGATGATCACCTGCGCCACCTTGCGCATGCCCTCGAACCGGCGGCGCATCAGCTCGGCGCTGCCGTACGCCTGCGCGAAGGCGATATTGGCCCGGCGGGGATCGTCGGTGACCGCGATGATCAGCGCCGCCACCCCCGCGCGGATCTTGGTCGCCGGCTCGCCGGGCGTGGCCGCCATGGTGGTGCGCGCCTGCTCCAGCGCCGCCGCCTGCACCTCGTCGAGCAGCGTGCCCGCCAAAGTGTCCAGATCCGGGAAGGATTCGTAGAAGAACCGCGGCCCCACCCGCGCCTGCTCGCACACCCCGCGCACGGTCAGCGCGGCCAGCCCCTGCGTACCGACGATCTCCAGGGCCGCGTCCAGCAGCCGCCGGCGGCGTTGCTCCCGGCGTTCGTCGGTGGAGGTGCCGCGATAGGTCCCCTGAAATGCGCGCGTCACCTTTCCAGCTTCGCACAGAAGTCGGGAAACAACCGTTTACGGAAACATTTGTTTCCGATACCGTGGATGGGTGTCCTGAAGGGAGACCGACGATGAATCTCCTTGCGCCCTCGGATTTCCGGCTACCGGCGTCCCTGCGCGATCCGCATCTGCGCACCCGGCTCAACCGCGGCATCCAGACCCGTGCCGCCGGTGTGCTCGAGCGCTATCCATCCCCGTCGCGGCCGCTGGCCGCGCCCCCGCCCGGTAGTGGATTGCGCCCGGTCATGGGCGATTTCGGTCCGCCGGGCATCGGCCATATCCTGGGCAGCCTGGCCGACCCGATCGGATTCCCGCGCCGGCGACTCGCGCGCTACGGGCCGGTGCATTGGATGGGCGGATTCGGCCGGCCCATCGTCGGAGTGATGGGACCGGCCGCGGTCGAGGACGTGCTGCTGGATCGCCGGCACGTGTTCTCCGCCCAGCAGGGGTGGGAGTTCCTCATCGGGCCGTTCTTCAAGGGCGGAATCCTGTTGCGGGACTTCGAGGAACACGCCTACCACCGGCGCATTCTCCAGCAAGCCTTCACGCGCACCCGGCTGATGGGCTATCTCGCGCTGACCACGCCGCGCATCGTGCGCGGGATCGACGCGTGGCAGCCCGGCCCCGGGTTCCTGCTCTACGACCGGGTGAAGGAGCTGCTGTTGCAGCAGGCCACCGAGGTCTTCGCGGGCGCGGAGCTCGGTCCGGAGGGGACCCGGCTCGCGCGCGCCTTCGAGGACGCGGTGTACGGCGGGGCGGCCATCGTGCGCACGAATCTGCCCGGGGGAGTGTGGCATCGGGGGCTGCGCGGCCGCCGGGTGCTCGAGGAGTACTTCCGCCGGGAACTGCCGAACAAGCGTGCGGGCAACGGCGACGATCTGTTCAGCGTGTTGTGTCACGCGGTCACCGACGACGGGGAATCCTTCGCCGACAAGGACATCGTCGATCACATGATCTTCGTGATGATGGCGGCGCACGACACCAGCACCATCGCCATCTCCATGCTCGGCTACGAGCTGGCCCGGCATCCGGAATGGCAGGAGCGGCTGCGGGCGGAATCGCAGGCGCTGGGTAAACCCACGCTCGACTACGCCGACCTGGACCGGCTGCCCGGTATGGAGCTGGCCTTCCGGGAGATCCTGCGCTTGCACGCCCCCGTGGCGCAGATGGTGCGGAAGTCCATCGCGGACACCGAGATCCAGGGCTACTACATACCGCGCGGCACCATCGTCATGATCGGCCCGCACACCCTCATGCGCACCGCCGAATACTGGCACGACCCGGACGTTTTCGATCCGGAACGCTTCGATGCGTCCCGCGCCGAGGACAAGTCGCACCGCTTCGCCTGGCCCCCGTTCGGCGGCGGCGCGCACAAATGCATCGGCCGGTATTTCGGCGGCATGACCGTCAAGGCCGTGCTGCACCGCATGCTGCTCACCTACCGCTGGAGCGTGCCCGACGGCTACGAGGTACCGCTGGCGGTCGGCACCGGGCCGAAACCCGGTGACGGCCTGCCGATTCGGCTGGAACGGCTCTGATCACCGCACATCGCGCGGGATGCCCAGCTCCACATCCAGATACCGCAGCTCCGGATC
Organism: Nocardia inohanensis NBRC 100128; assembly: GCF_001612945.1. GTDB lineage: Bacteria > Actinomycetota > Actinomycetes > Mycobacteriales > Mycobacteriaceae > Nocardia > Nocardia inohanensis. The sequence continues at coordinate 184,590 of NZ_BDBK01000012.1, read as the reverse complement.
GCGGCGGCGGCCGTTGCGGAAGGCCCGGAACACCAGATCCTGCGGATGCCCGACCGAGAACACCTCCCGGAAGGTGGTCACCGTGCGCCGGGGCGCGCCGCGCAATTGCGGGTTGTAGCCCGCCTGGGCCAGTGGCCCCTCCCAGATCAGCGCCGCGCCGCCCGGCACGCTGTGCGGGGCGAAGCTCCAGCCGAGATCCCGCATGCGCCGGTCGAATTCGCCCGCGCCCAGCCCCGCCACATCCCAGCCGCTGGCCTCGTTGAACAATTGCCGCCCGTGCAGGAATTGAATGAAGCACGGGTCCGGCCCGGGATGCGGGGTGCTCAGGTTGATCACGCCGTCCCAGGGCAGCGTGGTCAGCGCCCAGCTCAGCCGCGCCTCGAAATCGGCCCAGTCCGTGCAGGATACGGGCGCGTCGCGTTCGCTGGGACGGTCGGAGACCAGCCCGTGGCCGCCGGGTTCGGGCGCGTCCAGATTCCAGGCGCACAGGCGCAGGGTGTCGGCGTGCAGGCGCATACCCTCGCGCAGCACCGTCACCACCGAATCGGCGATGCGGCGGCGCTGTTCCAGCGGTGCGCCGCGCCGCCAGCCGGTGCCCCATTCGCGTGCCAGCCTCGGTTGCAGGCGCACCCGCTGCACCGCCCGCCACTGCGGATCCGGTGCGCTGGAATCGGATTCCACCGGCAGCGGCACCGGATCCCACACCCCTTCCGGCTCGGCCTGCAAAATCGCCAGCAGTTGCTCGGCGTCCGCGGCGTCGTCGGGCACCGCGATGATGACGTCGATGTCATTGCCCTGCTGCGCGAAATGCACGTGCCGCCCGCTGTGTTCGTCGCGCACCTGGATGAATCGCGGATTCCATTCCAGTCCGGGTTCACCGGTCTCGACGTCCTCCTCCAGGAAATCCGGCATCGACTTCAGCAGCAGTTCCCAACCCTCTGCACCCACTAACGCCTCCCTCCGGGTTCTAGCCAACCTACCCGTCGGTTCTGTCCCATGCCCGGCCACGGGTATCGGACGAGGCCGCCGCCATGGTAGAACCGGTTCTAGTTTTTACGACGAAGGACCACGAATGCACTGGTACACCGGTAACACCGTCTACGACACCGTGTTGACGATCGCGATCGCGTTCACCGCGTTCGTGCTCGTGGGCGGCTTGTTCGCGCAGAGCCCGTACGGCCGCTTCGCCACCGCCAAACTCGGCTTCAACCTGAATCCGAAACTCGGCTGGTGGCTCATGGAGATTCCGGCCACCGTGGTGTTCGCGGTCGCGTACCTGACCGGGCCCCACCGGTTCGAGCCGACATCGCTGGTGCTGGCGGCCATCTGGATTCTGCACTACGCCAATCGCGGATGGTTCTTCCCCCTCTCCATTCGCCAAGTGCCCGGAAAACGAAGCAGTTTCAATGTATCCGTCCTCGGCTTGGGGATGCTCGTCACCTCGCTGCACGGATATCTGAATGGTGCGCTCTTCAGTCATGACTACTTCGGACAGTATGGAACCGAGTGGCTGACCGATCCGCGTTTCCTCATCGGCCTCGTGGTGTACCTGGCCGGTTTCGCGCTGCTGACCAGTTCCGAATCGATCGTGCGGAACCTGCGCGACAAGAACAACCCGGGCGCAACGGAATACAAGATCCCCTACGGGCTCGGATACAAATTCGTCACCAGCCCCACTTATCTCGGTGAGCTACTGGCCTGGGCCGGCTTCGCGCTGCTCACCTGGGCGCTGCCGGGCGTGATCATCTTCCTGATCACCTTCGGCAACCTGGTGCCGCGCGCCTTCGCCACCCACAAGTGGTACCGGGAGAAGTTCGCCGACTACCCGGCCGAGCGAAAAGCCTTGGTGCCGTTCGTGATCTAGCGGCCGTGCCGCAGCGCCTTGTCGCGGTACATGGCGGTGTCGACGGCGTGCATGAGCTCGTCGATGGCGGTGGCATCGGTGTCGACCAGTGCGGTGCCGATGCTCGCGCCGACCCGCACCTCCAGCCCGGCCACATCGAAGGGGCGCTCCAGCGCGCCCAGCAGGCTCTCCGCCACATCGTCCAATTCGCCTCGGCCGGAGCAGTTCTCGACCAGGACGATGAACTCGTCGCCGCCCAGGCGCGCCACCACCGCCTTCTCCGGCAGGGCGGCGCGCAGCCGGGCGGCCACATCGCGGAGCACCTGATCGCCCGCGGTGTGGCCGCGCTGATCGTTGATCTCCTTGAAGCCGTCCAGATCCAGATAGCAGACGCCGACCTGGCCGTCGGCGGCATGCAGGCGGTCGAAGAACAGCAGGCGATTCGGCAGGCCGGTCAGGGAATCGTGATGGGCGTCGTGCCAGAGCTGATCGGAGAGCTGCTTGCGTTCGGTGATGTCGACGGTGACGCCGATGAGAAAACGCGGGGCGCCGATGCTGTCGCGGACCACGGTCATGGACAGGTCCACAATGGTTTCGGTGCCGTCGGGGCGAGCGTGCGCGGTCTCCAGCCGGAAACGATCGACGGTGCCGGAGAGCAGGCGCTGGAATTGCTCGAAAGCCTCGGTGAGGTTCTCCGGGCCCAGGATGTCGGCGACCGAACGGCCCGGCATATCGGCGGCGGGGACGCCGAGCACATCGGCCATGGCCTGATTGACATCCACCACCAGTCCGGTGGTGACATCGATGGTGCCGATACCGACCGACGCGCCCTCGAAGATCGCCTGAAAGCGGGCCTCCGACAACTGTCTTCGCGCTTCGGCCTCGCGGGCGGCGGTCAGCGCGGCCGAGAGGGTGGTCTCGTGCTCGGCCAGGGCCGCGCTGCGCAGGCCCGCGCTGAACTCGGCCGCGAATTCGGCGGCCAGGTCGATGGCGCGCTCGCGCACCGGCCAGTACTCGTCGCAGCCGGGGTCCGGGCAGGCCGCGGTGACCAGGTCCTTGCACAGCACCAGCACCGAGCGGTGCACGGCCAGGGGATCGCGATAGTTCGCGGCGACCAGCGCGGCCGCGGCCTCGCGCGCCGCGGCCATATCGCCGGTGCCGAGCACCGCGTCGAGCAGTCGCGGGGTGATTCCGGTGAGCAGGTCCTCGACCTGATTCCTGGTCAAGGTGGGCGCGACCGAGCCGTCCAGCATGTCGGCCCAGCGCACCGCCAGCTCGTATGCTCCCACCGGTCTCACCCCCTCGTCGCGAACTCGATTCGGCTGCTCAGTCTTTCCGGCCCACACCCGCCAAACCGAGCGAGCGGCCCGGCGTTTCGTGCTGGTCACGATCGGATTCGGGGTGCCACAGCGGCAATTCCACCACACCGGGTTCGACCACGGTCCAGGCGTCGAAGAAGGCGGTGATGTCCGCGCGGGAGCGGAAGTGAATGCCGATCTTGTTCTGCTGGGCGGCATTGTTGCCGAGTTTGGCGGCGTCCTCGGGGCGGGTGGCGGAGGTCAGATGGGAGATGGCGACGTAGCTGCCGGCCGGGACGGCGGCGTGCAGGGCGGTGACCAGCTCGCCCGGGCCCTCCTCGTCGGCGACCAGGTGCAGCACCGCGACCAGCAGCACCGCGACCGGTTGGTCGAGGTCGATCAGGCCGGTGGCCTTGGCCCGGTCGAGCAGGTCGGCGGGTTTGCGCAGATCGGCTTCGAAGGCGTCGGCGCCGTCGTTGCCGCTCAGGATGGTGCGGGCGTGCGCCACCGCCACCGGATCGATATCGGCGTAGAGCACCCGGCAGGCCGGATCCAGCTGCTGCGCGATCTCGTGCACATTGCCCGCGGTCGGGATCCCGGAACCGATGTCCAGGAACTGCCGTACCCCCGAATCCACCAGGTACCGCACCGCCCGGCGCAGGAACGCGCGATTGCTCAAGGCCAGCCGGGGCAGGTCCGGGACCAGCTGCTTGGCCCGCTCGGCGGCCTGGCGATCGACCTCGAAATTATGCGAGCCACCCAGCAGCGCGTCGTACATGCGCGCCGGACTCGCCTGAGTCATGTCCACGCCCTCCGGGGCCCACGCCGGTCTGTCCATTCGAAACCCTCCTGCGACAACGAATCGAACCCGGCCGACTGTCTGGTGGGGCGGGCCCGCCATAGCTCCGGCCGATCCCGTGTACCCGATCACCCGGACGGTGCAGTCCAGATGTTAGCCGCCGTTCTCCAGAACGCTTGCAGCGATACCATTCTCGTTCCAGGGCAGGTCCCGCACATCGGCCAGCAGCAGGCGACCGCCCAGGATCAGCGACCCCACCGCAATCGCGCCGAACACCAGCACCCACAGGATGCCGGGAATGCGGGTGAGCCGGGCCAGCTGATCTGCATCGGAGTTGGGTTCGTGCGCGCGATTGCGCTGCAACTCCACCACCGGCCGCGCCGCCGCCAGCAGCAGGAACCAGGCTGCCAGATACGCCAGCGCGGCCTGTGCGGTATCGGTCCCGAACCACGACACCGCGAACACGATCCCGCCCGTGATCAGCACCGACAGCAGGCCGTACACATTGCGCACCTTGAGCAGGATGATCAGCAGCAGGGCGATGGTCAGCCACAGCATCAACGTGATCCGATGCGCCCCCAGCAGCGCCGCGTACCCCAGCCCCACCAGCGCGGGCGCGGGATATCCGGCGGCGGTCGTCAGAATCATGCCCGGCCCGTACGGTTTCCCGCTCGACACCGTCAGTCCGCTGGTATCGGAGTGCAGCCGGATACTGTTCAACCGGCGCCCGGTCAGCAACGCGGTGAACGCGTGCCCACCCTCGTGCGCGATGGTCACGATATTGCGCAGTAGCCGCCAGGTAGGGCGGAACGCCACCAGTACCAGCGCGACCAAACCCGTCCCCACCACCAACTGCCACGGCGGCGGTGTCTGCGTCCCGGACAACCTCTCCCAGATCGAACTGCCACGTTCGACGAACTCTGCGGTGTTCACCGCCGCAGAGTAGCGGCCGAGGCTGGGAACGACCACCGGATCACGCTTGCTCTCAGCGGGGCGTGACCGGCGGGTCGGGTAAACCGCAGCGCTGGATTTCGTTCTCGGGGACCCGGTCTATGCGGTACCGGGCGTAGATGAGGGACATCCGGAGGTTGCGGGCGAAGCGGGCGGGCGTGAGCGGGGAACGGGTGGCCTCGAGGAGGTCCCGGGTGCGGGGACAGCTGATGGCCGTGTGGATCCGGCTGACCCAGCCTTCGTCGATGAAGCGGGGCATCGCGGGGTTCTTGTCCGTGACCGCGGCATCGACCACGGCCCAGTCGGCATCGAGGTTCTTGTCGTGGCCGATGCGGGCGCCGGGGAAGCGGAAGGTGTGGGCGGCAAGAGGATAGGCCAGGCCCATGGGGTCCAGGACGCGAACGCGCAGTGGCATATTCATGCTGATCATGCCCAGGTTCATGTAGTAGACGGTGTGGGTGGCGGTGGGTCGCGGGGGCGGGATCAGGTGCCAGTTGGTGTAGGAGGGGGAGTTGATGAGCAGGCCGCCGTCGGGGTTGGCGGCCAGCACGCGCAGCATGCCGCGCATGCGCGGGTAGTCCAGGTAGTCCTCGGCGAGGATGGGATGGGCGTGGCCGGTGGTCAGGACGTAGTAGCGACGTTCGTCCGCGATGCCCGTGGCGGTGATGCCGTTGGGAGTGTCGATGGCGGTGGTGCCGGCCGCGAACAGGATCCAGCCGGCGGTGGCGGCGAGGGCCACCGACACGGTGAGCAGGATCGAGTCGGCGCGGCGGGGCAGCGGGAAGACCATGACCGGGAGCAGCAGGCAGAACAGTTGGGGGAGGAGCATGCGGGCGTGCATGAAATCGCCGCCGACCCGGACCTCGTAAACGGTCAGCAGCAGGCCGCCGGCGATCATGAGGGCGACGACCGCCGAGGGGGTGCGCAGCCATCGGCGCACGCGCACAGCGGGTTTCGCACCGGTACTGGGCCGAGCGGCCATCGATAGCTCGATGCGGCCGCGTGCGGTGGCGAGCGCGGCTACGGCCAGCGCGAGCAGCGGCACCCACAACCAGTACGGCCCGATCAGATTCCACAGGTAGTCGCAGCCCTGCCCCCATTTGGCTGCGCTCGCGTCCTTGGCGACGGCCGTATTCGGGTACGGCAGACCGTAATAGCCCATCCGCCAGATCTGATAGCCGACCGGGAGCAGGCCGCCGGCGGTGCCGAGCAGCGCATGGAACGCCCACGGCCGCAGCCGAGTTCGGGGGAGCGGCGCGCACCAGAGCATGAGCAGGGCCGGTGTGCCGAGCAGCGTCATCTCCGGCCGGATCAAGGGTGCGAGCCCGGCCCAGCAGGTGAGGCCGAAAAGGCTTGCCGCGCGCACTGTTCCGGTCTGGCTCCAGCGGATCAGCCACCACCACAGGACCGCGAGCCAGCAGATGACCAGGCTGGACTCCAGTCCCGAGGTGGCGTAGTCGCGGGCCGCGGGAATCGCGATGTAGACGAGAGCGCCTGCGGGCAACAGGAGTTGAAGCCCGCGGCCGCCCCACAGCCGGGCGGAACCGAGCATCGCGAAAAGGATGGCCGCCACCGACAGTGTGAGTGCGAGGAAGAGCGCCACGTACTCCAACCGTGCCTGGGTCAGCCAGCCGAAGAACCAGATGAGGTAGGTCCATGCCGTGCTGGTGTTGACCTCGACGCGTTCACCGGCGTTGAATACCGGCCCGTTGCCGGCCAGCAGATTGCGCACGGTGCGCAGCACGGTCAAGCCGTCGTCGGCGATCCAGCGCCGCTGCCAGCCACCGGCCGCGAAAAGCGCTGCGGTGAGCACGATCCCACCGGCGCGGGCGGTCCGGGGCCATCGCGGGATGCGCGGCGCGAACGTGGGCTGCTCGCCCGCCCTCACGACGGGCGAGCGGGTCAGCGTCACCTATGCGAGCCGATCGCCGACGCGAGCCGGGTGCGCGTACGAGAAGTCACGAAATCCCCCTAACTGGTACGGGCGAACCATATCGCGCCGTGCCAGTCGGGGGCGACCCGCCAATCTTGGCGGCTACCGCGCCGCCGGATCCGGGTCGATGATCTCGGTCCGGGGCCGGCGGATCAGACGGCGATCGCGGGCGGATGGTAGCGGGTGCAGAGTTTGGTCCAGGCGTAGTTGCCGTGCACCCAGGTGCGCAGGCTGCGGGCCACCTTGCGTTCGGCGGGACCGAGATCCGGATGCGCGGTCAGCTCGGCGATCTGGGCGGTCTGCTGGTCCAGCAGTTCGGTGTACAGGGCCACGATATCGTCCAGCGCGACAGTGAGATTGGTGTCGGCGCGCAGGATGGTGACATAGTTGAGCGAGTCGTCTTCCTTGACCGTCGAGTACAGGTCGTTGACGATCGCGCACAGTACGGCGCTCGTCTGCCGGACATCGCGGAACAACCGGACGTGCGCGGGCGCGATCTCACCGTAGGCCAGTTCGATCAGGTCGAACGGGGGGAACAGGCCGATGCTGAAGGTGCGTAGGTACCGGTAGGCCCCGGGGGACGGCATCAGATCCATCTGGCGGTACGGCATCTCGAACAGGCAGCCGTGGAAGAACATCCGCATATCCGTGGCGAACCGGTCCAGCCAGGCCTCACCGGCCAGGCGGGCGCAGCCGTCGCGGAAGTCGCTGAGCGCCAGCAGATATCGGTTGTCGTCCCGCGGCGCCTCGCCGCGCAGCACCCGCTCGCAGGCATCGAACACCTCGATCGCCGCGGTCGGGTCGGTCCCCTCGCCGTAGATGTCGTCGAAGACGAACATCCAGCCGATCAACTTCGCCGCCAGCTCCACCACCTGCACGGGCGCGCCGGGCAGCGCGTAGGCGGCGCAACTCCAGCAACAGGTTCTCTCGAAGTGGCCTCCGGCATCGAGGCCGTACCGTCGCGCCCAGCGCAGCACTTGCTTGCGGACATGATCGACATGTGGGCTCGGAAAGACTTCCTCACGGGGCAGTCGCTCGACCGCCGTCATGATTTCCTTCATCTGGCGCTGTGATTTCATCAGAGTTCCTCCGCATGCGTGGCAGCTATCAGAGGCAGCAGCCGGCGCCGCGAGATTCTGAGTCGCCGGACCGTCCGTCCCTGATTGTCCGCCGAGAAATCCATTGTTTCCCAGCTACGTTCATCAGGGGCCGTAACGCGCTATCGAAGGCGTAACGACCAGCGGCGGATCCCCCGCGGATACCGTTGCTCCGAATTCGCCGAATCGCTTGTGACCCAATGGGTTGCAAGAAGTTCCCGAACGCGGTGGTGAGAGCCGTCCGGTATTCGATCATATCGGGCCGGACCCGCCGGTGGGGAGCAACTTGCCGGTATCGCCGCCCGGGCGGGGCTGAACTCCGCTGCGGCATAAGGAGTTCTGAGATCACGAGCCGCGCGGCCGGTCTCGGATCGGATGCGCCGAGCGGTTCTGGTCCGGTGCGGGGATGATCGCCGACGCATCCGAGATGGACGATCGGCTGAGTTTGCTGAAGTACATGAAGCTGCGAGTGCGAAGCGTTACCCAACCGATGCATCCGCAATGCCCCGAGATCGATCCGCGGCGGGGCGGTGCCCCCTCGGGTCGCGGCCGCGGGCAGAATATGGCCATGGATACCGTCACCGCCTCGGATCTGCGGAGACTGTTGGCCGCAGCGAACCCTGATGCCTGTCTGGTGCTGGCCGAAGGCCGCACGCAAGTCGCCGCCGGGCCCGATGCCCCCGGCCTGGTCCTGGTCGATCGTTCCCAGGTGGAGAAGCGCCTCGGAGCCGATCCCGAGGAATCCGCACTGGTCGAGTACGCCGCCCTGCTGGATTCGGAGCTGCGCATGCAGGGCGGCTGAGCCGGCGCCGACCCGCCCGGCCCGGTCGCGTCGGCTACGGAGTGACGAGACCGGTCCGGTAGGCGATCACCACCAGTTGCGCGCGATCCCGGGCCCCGAGTTTGACCATGGCGTGGCTGACGTGGGTGCGGGCGGTGGCCGGGCTGAGGAAGAGCGCGGCGCCGATCTCGGCATTGCTCAGGCCCTGACCGACCAGCGCCAGCACCTCGCGCTCCCGTTCGGTGAGCACCGAAAGGCGTTGCCCGGCCGCTTGATCCGCGGCGTACTGCGCGGTGAACCGGGCGATGAGGCGACGCGTGACACGGGGCGCGAGCAGGGCGTCACCGGCGGCGACCACGCGGATGCCGTGCAGCAGTTCGGCCGGGCCCGCGTCCTTGAGCAGGAAGCCGCCGGCTCCGGCCCGCAGCGCCTCGAAGACGTGGGCCTCGGTGTCGTAGGTGGTGAGGATGAGGATGTGGACCTCGCGTAATCCGCTGGTGGCGACGATCTCCCGGGTCGCCTGGATGCCGTCCAGCTTCGGCATGCGGATATCCATGAGGACGACGTCGGGACGCAAGACCCGAGCCATCTCCACGGCTTCGAGACCGTTGGTGGCCTCACCGACCACGGCGATATCGTCCTCGGTGTCCAGCAGCAGCCGGAAACCCGAGCGCACCAAGCGTTCGTCGTCGGCGAGCAGGACTTCGATCCGGCGGTCGCGGACATCGGTTCCGTCGTTCACGGCGCCACCGCCGTGGCCGGGGTCAAGGGGAGCCGGGCGGAGACCGTGAATCCGCCGTCCGGGAGTGGGGCCGCGGTCAGCTCGCCGCCCAGTAGCCGGCAGCGCTCGCGCATCCCGGGAATGCCGTACCCGTTCCGGTCCGTGGCGGCCACTGCCGCAGCGGGTTTCGCACCCGGTGTGCGGCCCGCGTCGGTCACCCGGATCTGCACACTCTCCTCCTCATAGCGCAGTGCGACGGTGACGCGGGTCGGGCCGGCATGACGGATCACATTTGTCAGCGATTCTTGCAGGATGCGGTACACGGCGTTCTCGATCGCGGTGGGTATCGGCGCGGGCGGTGCGGGGGTCGCGATTTCGACCTCGAGCCCGGCCGCGCGCGCCCGGTCGGCGAGTTCGCCGACCTGCGCCAACCCGGGATGCGGGACCCGGCCGTCATCGTCGTCGCGCAGCACGCCGAGGACGGCGCGCATCTCGGCCAAGGCCCGGGAACTGGTCTGCTCGATGGTCCGCAAAGCCGCGCGCGCCTGCTCCGGTCGTTTGTCGAGCACGTGCGCGGTGACCCCGGATTGCACATTGATGATGGCGATGGCGTGCGCGACGGTGTCGTGGACTTCGCGGGCGATCCGCAACCGTTCGGCATCGACCCGCGCGCGGGCCTGCTCCTCCCGGGTTCGCTCCGCCAGTGCGGCACGCTCCAACGCCTGGGTCGCGATGATTTTCCGGGAGCGGACGCTCTCGCCGAGCGCGGCGCTCATGATCGACGCGCCGATCCGGAAATACACCCAGCCGATGGCGGCCGGGGGCTCGATATCGGTGGCGGAGATCAGCCAGATCGCGGTCAGCGCAACGATTCCCGACCCGGCGATCAGTAGCGAGCGGTGCCCGTCGCCACGCGCGGTCAGGGTATAGACGGCGACGAACAGCGCCAGCCAGCCGGGGCCGTCCGGGAAATCGAGGGCGTAGTAGACGGCGCTGGCGAGTGCGCTCACCGCGAACACCGTCAACGGCAGGCGGCGGCGCACCAGCAGCGCCGCGCCGGGGAGGAGCAACAGGAGGTAGCCGAGTTGCCCGAGGTCCGACAGCGGGCGCAGCACCGCTTCGGGCTGCCCGCTGTTGCGCACCACGGTGCCCTGCACCTGCATCACCGTGATGAACACCGCCAGCAGCACATCCTGGACCCGGGCGGGCGGGCGTAGCGGCGTCACGCGATCGAGCATGTGGCGATCATAGGGTTCGGGGTGCGGCGTCGACTCCGCTCGAACGCGCGGTCGCCTACGTCCAGAAGCGCGGTTTCGCGCGAATCGGCTACGCCCGATGCCGTACTCGCCGCCGCTTCCCGGCCCAGGACGCGGACGGCACCCGGAGACGACGATCGGAACCGTCCACGCATTGCCGGTGACAGCCGCGAATATCGCGGCCGGTAGCCGTCTTTCGGTCGAAGGGATCCGTAATGTCCGTCCTCGCGGTAGTTTCCGCACCCACTGATTTCCAGTTGCTGGCCGCCGGTTACGAACTCGGCGTCGGCCGAGCCGTGCCCAGCACCGCCGCCGTGCTCGGGCTCATCAGCGTGCTCGCCGGCTCGTCGCTGGTCCGCGCCCGGCGCATCGCCGCCCGCCGCATTCGCCTGGCCGGCGCGCTGGGGCTGGGCCCCATCGCCGTGGTCGTGGGCGGGCTGCACGGGGCCAATGCCGCCGGTGGTCTCGGCACCGGAAACGGGCTCGCCGGAGCCGTTATCGCCGTGGCGCTGGGCCTGATCGGCATCCTGCTCGGTGTGCTGGCGCTGGCCCGAAGCTCGAAGTCCATCAAACCGATTTGATGTAATATGGGGAGATGGTCGAAGACCGGGTACCCCCGCTGATGCGGATGGCAGCACATCCGCTGCGCTGGGCGCTGCTGACCGAACTCGCCGGCGGTGACCGCCGGGTGCGGGAATTGGTCGCGGCGCTCGGCGAACCGCAGAACCTGGTCTCCTACCATCTGCGGCTGTTGCGCTCGGCCGGTCTGATCACCGTGCGGCGCAGTAGTTTCGATGCCCGCGACAGCTATTACCATCTCGATCTGGCCCGCTGCGGCGCCGGTTTCGCCGACGCCGCAGCCGCATTGCATCCGGCGCTGCGGGCCGCCGCCGCACCCGGCAGGGTGGGCGGTGCGGTGCTGTTCCTGTGCACCGGCAACAGCGCTCGGTCGCCGATGGCGGAGGCGCTGCTGCGCCGCCGCGGCGGCGGCCGGGTGCGGGTGGCGAGCGCGGGCAGCCACCCCAAACCGGCGCTGCACCCGAACGCGGTGCGCGTCATGCGGGAGGATTACGGCATCGATCTGTCGCGGCGGACGACCAGACCGCTCACGGCCGTGGCCGGCCGCCGCTTCGATTACGTGATCACCCTGTGCGACAAGGTTCGTGAGGTGCCGCGCGACCACGGGTCCGCCGCCACGCTGCATTGGAGCCTGCCCGATCCGTCGGCGGGCGCCGACGAGGCGAGCTATCCCGAATTCCGCCGCATCGCAAGCGAACTCGACACCCGCATCGGCTATCTGCTGCCGTTGCTGACAACCGAGACACCAGGGAGTGTCCATCATGACCATCCGAACCACTGATCTGGCCAGCGTGCGCTATATCGTCGGCGACGTCACCGCCGCCGTCGACTTCTACACCAAGCACCTGGGTTTCACCCTCGATCACGATGCCAGTCCCGCCTTCGCGGACGTGGTCCGCGGACCGCTGCGCATCCTGCTGTCCGGGCCGATCAGCTCCGGCGCCCGCCCGATGCCCGACGGCGTCACCCCCGAACCGGGCGGCTGGAATCGCATTCACCTCATCGTCGACGACCTCGCCGCCGAAGTGGAGCGCCTGCGCGCGGCCGGGCTGCGGTTCCGCAACGACATCATCAGCGGCCCTGGCGGACAACAGATCCTGCTGCTGGACCCCGACGGCAATTTCATCGAACTGTTCCAGCCCGCCGCCCGATAGGAGCGACCGGCCGGTGTGGACGCGTCCCCGGATTCGGTGGTACTCAGCTCGAACCGTCGTTGTCGGGGCAGGCGTCCGCGCGCAGATCCTGGGAGTGCAGGACCCAGCGGTTCTTGCCGTCCGCCTTCGCGCGGAACAGGGCGGTGTCGGCGGCGTCGAGCAGGGCTTCGGCGTCCGCGCCGGCGACCGGTCCGAGGACGCTGCCGATGCTTGCGGAGACGCGTAAGAGGTTGTCGCCGACGGCGATCGGCTCGTCCAGCGTCGCCAGCAGGGTGTCGGAGACGGCGGCAACCCGGGCGGCATCGGCGTGCGGGATCAAAGCCACGAACTCGTCGCCGCCGATGCGGGCGATGAGCTGGCCGTCCGCACCGGTGCCCCGGCGGAACCGGTCGGCGACCGCGGTGAGCAGCCGGTCGCCGACGCCGTGGCCGTGATGGTCGTTGACCTGTTTGAAACCGTCCAGGTCGAGGAAGCACAGGCCGACCCGATCTTGATCGCCCGCCTGCGCGATCATGGCGTCCAGTTGCTCGACGAGATGACGGCGATTGGGCAGGGCGGTGAGCGGATCGTGGCGGGCCTGGCGGGTCAGCTCGTCCTGCATCTCGTGCCGCTCGGTGACGTCCTCGCCCACCGCGAGCAGGTAATCCGCCTGTCCGCCCGAACCTTTGACGAAGGTGATGGCGAACGACGCCCAGCCGTAACTGCCGTCGGCGCGCTGGATTCGCTGCTCCAGTTTCACCGTGCCGCTACCGGACGGCACCAGGTTCTCGTACACCAGGGCTTCGATCGCCGCCCGGTCGTCGGGGTGCGCGAAGTCGTAGACCGAGGCGCCGAGCAGTCGTTCGATCGGCACCCCGATCATGTCGGCGAGCCCGCGGTTGGCGTCCACCAGGCGGCCGGTGGTGTCGCCGACCGCGATCGCGACCGCCGCATGATCGAACACGATCTTGAAGCGTTCGTCGGCGGCGCGGCGCGCATCGGCCACGGCTGCCTCGACCGACACCGGATTGCGGCACCGCGCGCGATGCAGGGCCGCGCCGTAGCCCTGCCCGAAGGCCGCGAGCAGCATCGCCAACCGGGCTGTGGCATCGGGCTTTCGGCAGTGCGTGGCCAATTCGCTGAGCACCCGCGCGGAGACGCCGAGCACCGGCGCGGCGGTCAGCCCCGCCGCTACCAGCGCCGCGCCCGCCCGCTCACCCACTTCGGCATCGAGTGCATCGCCGTTCACCGCGGCTGCGAGCTCGGCGGCCAGCGCACCCAGCAGCTGTTGCGGCTCCCGCGCGGCGGCGGGCACGCAACCGGACTCGGCGAGCGCCGCCCACCAGGCGCGCGCCAGCCCACTATGTCGTGCGAGCTGATCGTTCTCGTTCACGGCGTCCCCCTCTCGATGGACACCGCACGGACAACCCCACCCCGGGCGGCGTCTTGCTTCCATCTGATAATAAACACAGTGGAATCGGCATCCCCGCAACGGGTTTCGATGCGCGCTCAGGCAATGCGGTTCTCGGTGAAGATCGACTCGCCCTTGTAACGCGCGGTGCCGAGCTGCCAGACCCAGGTGGCCTGCACGCAATCGGCGAGATCGCGGGCGTGGACGGCCACCGTCTCCGCCAGTTCCGGGTCGGTGCCGCGCAACCGCGCGCAGTGGGTTTCGATGCGGGCGTGCGCCTGCCGGAATTCGGTGACGCGATCGCGCACGATCGCGGCCGCACCCGCCACCGCGGCCGCCAGGTCGGCTCCGGGATTGTTCAGCAACCACAAGGGAATCAGGTTGAAGTCCGCCAGATCGGTGATGCATTCCTTCTCGAAGGAGAACACATCGTTCATCAACGCGCCGATCTCCACCGTGAGCACCCGCAGCCGCTCGAGCTCCGCACCGAGCCCGGCCCGCTCGATGCGATCCCACGGCAGGTAGCGGTCCCGGCCGAACTCGCACAGCTCGATCGCCGGGTACATTCCCGAAACCTGTGCGCGCAGTTCGATGTACGCGCCGACATCGAGCAGAGTGCCGCGGGCGCGGGCGTTCTGGTCCCGGATCGCCGGACGCAGATGCGCGATGGTCGATTCGAGGAACCGGTCCAGCCAGCGCGGCTGCGCGAGCCGGGTCAGCTCCGTGAGCAGCTCGCTGGTCGCCGCCTCCACCGGGGTCGGATCCGGTGCGGTCGCACGCGTTTTTAGCAACCGGCACATGCGCTCGACGGCCGTGCGGGCGGCCGCCTGTTCGCCCGCGTCGAGATAGCCGAACTTCTCCCGCCCGACAGTGTCGTTGAGCCAGAACAGGATCGCGTTGTACAGCCCGATCAGCGTCATCCGCTCGAGGGTGGCCGCGCCGGGGTGCAGGTACGGGGTCATGCTGTTGTAGTGCGCGCCACCGGCTTCCAGCCAGATGCCGTGCGCGCGGCAGAACCGTTCCACCTGCGCGCAGGCCCGGTCACCGAAGCGGTTCGGCCGAAAGTCCAGGCAGTACTGCGCGATATCGCAATCCGGGGTGCTGAACAGCTCGCGCAGCGACCAGCGCCGCCCGTCCCGTAGCAGTGCGGCGTGCTCGGCCCGCATGCGCTCGATCCCTGCCTCCACCGCGGAGGTGTACTCCCTGACCATGGATCGAAGCCCTCCACATAATTCAACCGATCGAAGGGATCGCATCATATGGTGCGAGCGCGGGGGTTTCACCTTGTGCTGGTCAGGCGACCAGCTAGGTTTCGGCTATTGCCACGGCCGGTGCGCAGGAGCAGTGTGAGGGGCACCGGTGGCGCCGCCGGGGTGCCGCCCTGAGCACCGAGGAGGTGGATCGTGTTCGCACGCTCTACCACTATTCACGCGCGGCTGGCCGCCATCGACGCCGGAATCGCGCATGTTCGTGACGAGATCCTGCCCGCGCTGGAGGACATCTCCGGCTTCGTCGGGCTGTCGCTGCTGGTCGACCGGGAGTCGGGCCGGTGCATCGTGACCACCGCGTGGGAGTCCGCGGAGATGATGCGCGACAGCGCGGAACGGGTTCGTGGCATGCGGGAGCACGCGGCCGAGATGTTCGGCGGCAGCGGGCAGGTCGAGGAGTGGGATATCGCGGTGCTGCATCGCGATCACCGCACCGCTCCCGGCGCGTGCGCGCGTGCGGTCTGGGTCAAGGCCGATCCGCAGCGGCTCGATGCGGCGATCGAAGGCTTCAAGGCGAATTCGCTGCCCGGTATGGAAGCCCTCGAAGGTTTCTGTAGCGCGAGCTTGCTGGTCGACCGGGAATCCGGCTACGGCGTCGCGTGCGCCACCTTCGACAGCGCCGAAGCGATGCACCGCAACCGGGAACAGGCCCGCACCCTCCGCGAACAGGCCACCCAGCGGGCCGGGGTCGACATGGTCGAGGTCTGCGAATTCGAACTGGCACTCGCGCATCTGCGGGTACCCGAACTGGTGTGACCGCGCGGCGGCGCTGCCGCGACGACGGCGCCGCCTACAGCGCCAGGGGAGCTGCCGCCGGGAACTCGACGGGCAGCGATTCGAGGGCGCGGTGGAACGGGCCCGGCCGCCACACCAATTCGGCCGGGGTGACGGCCAATTCGATATCGGGCAGGGCATCGAGCAGGGTGTCGATGGCATCCATGGCGACCTGGTAGCCGAGCTGCCGCGCGGGGCACTGATGCGGTCCGGCGCTCCACGCCAGATGCGAGCGGTTGCCCGAGCGCACGTCGCGGTTGGAGTGGATGGCGGGGTCGGCATTGCAGCCGGCCATGCTGATCACCACCGGCTGATGGGCGGGCAGCCAGACGCCGTCGATCAGGATCGGCTGCGGCGGATAGGTGATGCAGTAATTGGCCAGCGGCGGATTACTGAACAGCACCTCGTCCAGCGCGTCGCGGGTGGAGAGGCTGCCGCTGATCAGGTCGCCGGCGAAACGCCGGTCGGTCATCATCAGCAACAGGGTGTTGGAGATCAGGTGCACCAGCGGTTCGCTGCCCGCCCCGTGCAGCGTGACCAGCTGATGCACGAGTTCGTCGGTGCTCAGGTCGCCGGCCGCGATGAGGTGGGAGGTGACGTCGTTGCCGGGACGGGCGCGGCGGCGCGTGATGTGCTCGTCCATCGCGGCGGACATGATGGCCGCGCCCTGGCCGGCCTCGCCGGCGGCGTCAAACATCATCGCCATGCCGGCGCCGACCTGTTCGTTGGTATCGGCCTCGAAGCCCAGGACGAAGGCCAGTACCCGATAGACCAGCGGATAGATGTACTGCCCGAGCAGGTCCGCGGCGACCGTCGTACCGGGCGCCTCGCCGCCGCAGAACCCGTTGATCAGGGGTATCGCGATGCGTTCGACCACCGCGCGCAGCCCGTGCAGATCGACGGCGTCGAGCGCGGCGACATTGGCCATGCGGTAGCGGGTGTGCTCGTATCCGCTGCTGCGCAGGGCATTCGGCCGCCACTCCATCATCGGCAGGATGGGGCAGCCCGCCGGCACGGTGGACTGCCAGCGGCGCGGATCGGCCGGAAAGTGCTCCGGATCGCTCAGAATGCGCAATGCTGTGGCGTAACCGATGACCAGGGTGGCGGGCACACCCGGCGCCAGTTCGACCGGCACCAGCGGTCCGTGCACGCTGCGCCAGCGCGCATAGGCGGCATGCGGGTCGGTGGCGAAATCGCCGGTGTACATGGGTCGTAGATCCTCACCGCCGAACCCGGGCCCGTAGGACTGGGTGGTGAACCAGTCCGAGGCTTCCGGCGGGTGCGAGGTGGTCACGATGATCCCCCAAACGTCTGCGTCGGCAAGTTACTTACGTTGGCCCAGAGCAATTTTCAGCATACCCGCAAATACCGTATCTACTCGGGGATTGTGTCGCAGCACAACTCGATCCGCGGCCGGCAGCAGTCGCCGGGCACACTCGGCAGCGAACAGTGGGGGACCGGGGCTGCGCGCGCGGGTGGGCTTGGGTAACATTCCGCCGCAGCCGATTTCAAGGAGACCACGTGGATCCGCAGCACGCGTATCAGGGTGCTACCGTCAGCTCGAAATCGCCGATCGAGGGTCTAGGTCCTCGAATCCCGATCTACAGCCCGGAATTCGCCGCCGATCCACACGGGGCCTACCGCCGGATGCGGCGCGACTACGGTTCGCTGGTGCCGGTGGAGATCTGGCCCGGCGTGCCCGCCACCCTCGTGATCAGATACGCGACCGCGGTGCGGATCCTCAACGACTCCGACCACTTTCCCGCCGATCCGAGCATCTGGCAGCGGACCGTGCCGGCCGATATGCCGATCCTGCCGATGGTCGAGTACCGGCCCAACGCCATCCGCACCAGCGGCGCCGAGCACGCGCGCTATCGCAAGACCATCAACGACGCCCTGGCCGGCATCAATGTGCACTCGGTGCGAAGCATGGTGGAGCGCTCCGCGATTCCGGTGGCCAACGCCTTCTGCGCCGACGGCCGGGCCGACGTGCTGAACCAGTACGCGCTGCCGCTGGTCTTCTCGGTGTTCTGCCAGATCCTGGGCTGCCCGCCGGAGATCGGTGAGCGGGTGGCCGCCGCGAGCGCCGCCATGTTCGACGGCGTGGACACCGCGACGGTGAACGCGCAGATGGGCGAGGCGCTGCTCGATCTCACCGCCCTCAAGCGGGCGCACCCGGCCGACGACGTCGTCACCCGGCTGGTGCAGCATCCCGCCCGGCTGACCGACGAGGAGATGGTGCATCAGCTGGTGCTGCTGTTCGCGGCCGGGGTGGAACCGCCGCTGAACCTGATCGCCAACACGCTGCTGCTGATGCTCACCGACAGCCGCTTCACCAGCACCGTGCACGGGGTGCCGCTGCCGACCAGCATCGCCATCGACGAGCGGCTGGCAACCGACCCGCCGATGGCGAACTACTGCATCACCTATCCGCGCCAGCCCACCCTGATCGACAGCGTGTGGCTGCCGGCGCATCAGCCGGTGATCATCAGCATGGCGGCCTGCAATACCGATCCCGAGTTGAAGCAGGGCGAATCCTTGGACAACGGCTGGAATCTGGCGTTCAGCTCCGGGGATCACGCCTGCCCCGCGCACGCGCGGCCGTACGGGATCCTGTTGGCACAGGATGTCATCGACCAGCTGTTCGATCTGCTGCCCGACATCGAGCTGGCGGTTGCCCCGCAGGAGCTCGTGTGGCGGCCCGGCCCGTTCCACCGGGCGTTGACGGAGTTGCCCGTGGTCTTCCCGCCCGCTCGCCCGTTCCCCGTGGTGTAGCTGGGAACGGCCCGGATCCGTAGCCGCTCAACAGCTTCGAGCGCTTCGTTCACGAGCTGTTCGTCATCGTTCACAATGAGCGTCGAGACGAATTGTGTAACAATACAATTCGTGTCTTTTCAGCCGAAGGCAACACCACGGCAACGTAAGACACATATCGGCGCTACCAGCTACCGCCTCGTTGCCCACCGGCGGACGAGTCGCCGCTGGGATGTGAATGAGTAGGAGGCGGTTATGGTTACGCACGGGTCCGAGGACACCAGATCTCTGGCCGAGTTGCTTCGGCACGGGAGCTCGGAGTTCCACCAGAAGTTGCAGCAGGTCTTGAGCAACCCGGACTACGCCGTCACGGAGCAGCAAAGCCAGGAACAGCGGCGCGAGAACGCGTACGACCAGCTGCGGTATCTGGTCAAGGAGATCGGCAGCACCCAGGCGGTCGCCACCGACCTGCCCGAGTTGTTCGCGGTCTTCGACTGGTCGGCGGTGCTGGCGACGGATCTGATCCCGCTGATCTCCGGGCATTACAACCTGGCCTCCGGCAGCTTGGCGACGCTGACCGATTCCGGTTCGGCCGCACCGTATCTGGCGGATCTGGACGACGCCACCAGCATCGGGGTGATGCTGCTGACCGAGTACGGGTGCGGGTCCAATATCCAGTTCATGCAGACCCGGGCGACCTGGGACGGGGACGGGTTCGTGATCGACACCCCGAACCCGCGGGCGCGCAAGTTCATGCCCAGCGTCGGTATTCCGGTCTCGCGGGTGTGCGTGGTCGGGGCGCGGTTCATCGACGCGGCCGGGGTGGATCAGGGTGTGCATCTGTTCGCGGCGCGACTACGCGGCGCGGACGGTGCGGCGGCGCCGGGGGTGACGATCACCCAGCTCGACCATCAGCCGCTGGTGATCATGGACAACTCGGTGATCAGCTTCGACGGCCTGCGTGTCGACCGCAGCGCCTGGTTGAGCAATGACCTCGCCACCATCGACGACAACGGCGTGCTGACCTGGCGGGACGAGAACAGCCGCAAGCGCGGATTCGCCTCGGCCATCAGCCAGCTCACCGTCGGGCGCCTGGCGCTCTCGTCCTGCCTGAACGCCGCGGCGCGCGCCTCGCTCTACATCGCGTTGAGCTACGCGGCCAAGCGGGTGGTGCCGTTGACGCCCACCGACGCCCCGCTCATGCTCGAGGTCCCGCACGTGCGCGACACCCTGCTCACCGACCTGGCGGGCACCGTCACCCGGACGATCTACGGGAACTCGATCAAGACCAAGCTCGCCAACAGCGATCTGACCGATCGCGACACCGTGGTGTCGGTGATGCTGGCCAAGCACTTCATCCAGCTGCACGCCCTGGACACGGTGACCCACTGCCGCATCAAGATGGGCGCGCAGGGCATGTTCAGCGCCAACCGCGTCGCCGACTACCTGGGCGTCTGCCACGCGGCCATCACTGGTGAGGGCGACTGCCATGTACTCGGCTCCGTCGCCGGGCGAGTGCTGGCGAAATACCTTGCGGGCAAGCCGGTTCCGGAACCGGGCCTGCACGACCCCGCCGATCCCGTGGACCGGCTGGGCCTGCTCAACGCACGCACCCTGACCATCGTGCAAGAGGCGCAACAGTTCCTGGCCTCACCGGACCTCGCGGACCGGCTGGCCATCATCCCGGAAGCGCTGAGCCTCGCCGAAGCGTACTGCGCCGAAGACGCCCTGCAACTGCTGCACCAGCACGCCGACCATCCCGAGATCGCCGCTGTCCGTGACGTTTACGCGCTGCACTACCTCGACCAGCACGTCGCGTGGTACCTCACCCACGGCCTGCTCGATATCGCCGCCGCGCAATCGATCAAGCAGCAGCTGCGCCAAGCCATCGACAACCTGGCCGGGCACCTGCCGAGCCTGCTCGACGCCTTCGGTTTCAGCGACGAAATCCTGGCCGCACCGGTCCTTTCCGCGGACCTGCCGGCCGCCTGGGACTCGCGCTGCAACGATCCGCGACGGCACTGAGCCCAGTCGCGGACCGATACCGTCCGATTCCAGCCATCGCCGCGTGCCGGCGGTGGCTGCGGGCGGTCCGCGCCATCACCAGCCCGTGATGGGGCCGCGCCGGTTCCAATCGGTGCCTGCCACCCGGCGGACTTATGCCGTCCGATTCCCGCCAGAAGTGGGGTGGTGGCATTCCTACCGTGGGTGGCATGGAACTCGACCTTATTCCGAAAACCCGTGTCACGGTGCTCCGGACTCCAGTCGTATGGTTCATGGCGCTCGCGGCCGCGCTCGGCACCGCCAGCATCTATCCGCTCCAGCCGGCCATCGCCGAAGTAGCTCGATCGCTCGATACTTCGGTCGCGGCCGTCGGAACGGCGTTGGCGGGCGGGCCGATCGGCTACCTGGCGGGGCTGGCCCTGCTGGTGCCGCTGGTCGATCGGTTCGCGCCGCGCATGGTCGTTTCGGCGCAATTCACGCTGCTGGCAGCGGCTTTGACCGCTGCCGCGGCGGTCCGCTCGCCATGGCAGCTCGGCACCGTGATCGTACTGATCGGGGCGGCATCCTCGATCGGAGCGCAATTGAGTTCGGTCGCAGGGCGATTCGCTGATCCACGGCGCCGAGCCACCGTGCTCGGGATCGTGACCTCCGGCATTTCGGCCGGCATCCTCACCGGCCGCATCGTCGGCGGCTGGCTGGCCGAGGTGATGGGCTGGCGCGGCATGCTCCTCGTCTTCGCCCTCGCCGCCCTCGCCGTCGCCGCGGCCACCCGGCTGGTCCTGCCCGCCGCCGCCGGCACCGCGACCACGACCTACCTCACCACCCTGCGCGGCCTACCCGCCCTCTACGCCCACTACCCGGCACTGCGCCGGGCAGCCTTCCGCGGCTCCCTGTGGTTCTTCGCCTTCTGCACCATCTGGGCGGGCCTCGCCGTCGCCCTCTCCCAGCCGCCGTTCTCGTACTCCCCGGAACGAATCGGCTGGTACGCCATCGCCGGCCTGCTGGGCGTGGCCGCCACTCGCGTAGCGGGCACCTGGACCGACCGCGTCGGCCCCCGCCGCGTAATCCTCTTCGGCCTCACCCTGGCCACCCTCAGCACGGCAACCCTCGCCACCGCCCTCTCGAACACTCCCGTAACCCTGCTGTGCCTCGGCCTCTTCGACGCCGGCCTCTTCGCCTCCCAAGTAGCCAACCAGAGCACCGTCCTGGCCATCGACCCCACCGGCCCCGCCCGTTTCAACAGCGCCTACATGATCGTCTACTTCATCGGCGGCAGCCTCGGCACCGCCTTCGGCGCCACCGCCGTCGGCTGGTTCGGCTGGCCTGCAACCACACTCGCCGCCGCAGCGGCAATCATCCTGGCCGCGACCCTCACCGCCGCAGGTCGCCTCAACCGCGATAGATGACACCGAAATCCAAGTGCAGCCCGGTCATTCGGCCGTCGCTCGTGCGGGTGGCGAGCAGCGGAAAGAAGCCGCCACCCAGCCCGATTCGGATCAGTGCAGGACGCGGGCGAGAAACTCCAGCTGATCGGCGACCGCTCGGCGCTGCCACGGACCGTCGTAGACGTCGAAGTGATCCACCGGGTATTCGCGAATCGTGGCCAGCGACCCGGCCTTCGCGGCGGCCCGGCGCGCGGCCCAGGGCGGCGCGACGCTGTCGATGGCGCCGATCTGGAACAGGACGGGGCAGCGCAGTCGCCCAACGAAGGCGCCGGGGCGGTTCAAGCCGACCTCGAGCGCCGCGCGAGCGCACACCTCGTTGCGCCAGGTCGGCCCTGCCACCGGAACAACGGCCTCCACCGCGCCGGGACTGGTCATCATGGCCGCCGATCCGGGTGGGCCGACGATCGGGACGTGATGCGGTGCGCGGCCGACGGCGGCGCGCGCGATATCGATCAGTCCGTGTCCGGCCGCGCGCAGCAGCTGCCGGGGGCCGGCGCGATGCAGGATGTGCGCGAGGGTGGCGGCCCCGTCCATGGCGGGCGTGAGCGCCGTGATCGCGGCGATCCGCTGATCGCGCGCCGCGGCCACGACGGCGTGACCGCCGGCGTACGAGGTTCCCCACAGCACGATGCGCTCGGGATCCACGCCGGGCAGCTGCCGGGCCACGGCGATGGCGGCGTGATAGTCCTCGCGCTGCCGCCGATACGAGACATCTTGACGCGGAGCGCCTTCGGAGTCGCCCCAGCCGCGGTAATCGAAGACCAGCACGTCGTATCCGGCGGCGGCGAAGGGTTCGGCGTATCCGAGCAGCCCGGTGTCGCGGGTGCCGCCGAAGCCGTGCGCCATGACCACGCACGGGCGTCCGGACTTCGCGCCCGCGCCGGTGAGATGCCAGGCGGCGCAACGGGTTCCGTGGCTGGTGAAGGTGATGTCCCTCATCGGCGGCCACCCGTCGCGGTCGCGAGCGCGGAGGTCACGGACGAAGTGGATGTGGCCGGGTCGAAACGCAGGGCGGGATCGGAGACCGGTCCCTCGCGCAAACGCCGGGCGTCCAGCTCGTAGGCCATCTCCACCGACCACGGCCCGGTCGACCCGGCGCGCGGGAAGCCGGTGATGCCGCGCTGGACATAGCCGGACTCGAGATCACCCACCAGCGGCACGCGCGGCATCTCCGGATCGGCGGCGACCGGCGTGACGGTCTGAAAACCGTTGGCGTCCATATAATCCAGCAGTCGGCAGAAGTGCTCGCTGACCAGATCCGCCTTGAGCGTCCAGGAGATATTGGTGTAGCCCACCACGAACGCCAGGTTCGGCACTTCGGAGAGCATCATCGATTTGTAGACCGTGGTCGCCGCCGGATCGATCTCGCGCCCGTCGACCTCGAGCCGAATCCGGCCCAGCGGTGACATGGTGAAACCCGTTGCGGTCACGATGATGTCGGCGGTCAGGTGCTGGCCGGACTCCAATTCGATGCCGCTCGGGGTGAATCGGGCGATGCGATCGGTGACGACCGACGCGCGTCCGGTGGAGAGCGTCTTGAACAGATCCCCGCCGGGCACCATGCACAGCCGCTGATCCCACGGGTTGTAGCGGGGCGTGAAATGCGTGTCGACATCGAAATGCGCGGGCAACTGCCGCTTGACCAATCCGATCAGCACCCGGCGTGTCAGGCGTGGAAACCGCTTACACGCCTTGTAGATACCCCGCGTGAGCGCGATGTTCTTACGCCG
The DNA here is from genome assembly GCF_001612945.1 of Nocardia inohanensis NBRC 100128. GTDB lineage: Bacteria > Actinomycetota > Actinomycetes > Mycobacteriales > Mycobacteriaceae > Nocardia > Nocardia inohanensis. Next base: position 160,813 of record NZ_BDBK01000012.1, on the reverse strand, counting down.
GATCAGCGGCGCGGCACGGTCGTGGCCGAGCGCCGCGTTCAGCGCGTTGGCGATGGCGTCCTCGGCGGGCAGCGAGAACACATAGCTCGGCGACCGCTGCAACATGGTGACGTGCGCCGCGCTGCCCGCCATCGCGGGAATCAGCGTCACCGCGGTGGCCCCGCTGCCGATGACGACGACCCGTTTGCCGGTGTGGTCCAGGTCTTGCGGCCAATGCTGCGGATGCACGATCGTGCCCTCGAACTCGTCGCGGCCCGCGAAGTCCGGCGTGTAACCGGCTCGATGGTCGTAGATTCCGGTGCCCAGGTACAGGAATCGCGCGCTGAACCGCGTTCGCTTGCCACCGGTGCGCTCGGCCAGCACGCTCCAGCGACCGGTCGCGGTCGAGAACCGCGCCTCGAGCACCCGGTGGCCCAGCCGGATGTGTTCGGCCAAGCTGTTTTCCGTGACCGTGTCGCGCAGGTAGTCCAGGATCAGGTGTCCCTCGGCGATCGATCGGCGATGCGTCCACGGCTTGAACCCGAAGCCATAGGTCGGCATATCCGAATCCGAGCGGATACCGGGGTACCGGAACAGGCTCCAGGTGCCGCCGACCGAATCGCGGGCCTCGAGAACGGCGAAGCTGGTGCCGGCGCGGCGGGTGGCGAGGTGGTAGGCGGCGCTGATGCCGGATATGCCGGCGCCGATGATCAGCACATCGACGTCGGTGGTGCTGGTAGGGGTGGATCTTCTTGTCACTCGAGGTCTCCTGGCCGCGGACGGGCTGTGATCTGGTTCACCTTAGGGATGCGTCGACCGTGCGGATATGTCCGTGCAGCCGTATTTTGTCCTCGAATATGTGCTGCGGCACACTATCGATATGAACGGTTCCGATCCCGAACTCGTCGAGCTCATGGGCCGGGTGGCCGAGTTGATGCTGGAGGACCTGGATCGGCTGGTCGCCGAGATGGATGCGGCGGAGATCGAGTTGTCGCCGATGGTCGGTGCGGACGCGGCACTGATCGCGGACATGTCCGCCAGCAACCGGGCCAATGCGGCCCGCCTGCTGACCATCCTCGCCCGCCGCGAGACCCAGCTCTCCGCCGACGATGTGCCGCCCGAGGCGCTCGACGTGGCGCGCACGGTCGCGCGGCGCGGGCTGGACCTGGATGTCATCTTCCAGTCGTATCGGCGCGGCCAGAACACCGCGTGGCGGCACTATCTGGTCCATGCCACGCGGATCGCCGGGACCGGACCGCGGCTGGCGCCATTGCTGGAGCTGTCCGCGCAACGGATGTTCGCCTACGTCGATCAGGTTGTCGCCCGGGTGATTTCGGTCGCGCAGCGAGAGCGCGAGGAGATCCTCGGCGGAGCCCTGGCCCGGCGCGCCGAAACCATCCGGTTGATTCTCGACGGCGCGCCGATCGACAGCCGCCGCGCCGGCGAACGGCTCGGCTACGACCTGTCCCGATCGCATATCGCGCTGGTGCTGTGGTCGCCGCCCGCCGGTGAGGTGCAGGGCGCGCTGGAGCAAGCCGCCACCATGCTGGCCCGGGCGGCCGGGTTGCGGCCACCGCTCACCTTCTCCGCGGGCAGCTCCGCGCTCTGGGCCTGGATGAGCGGCGACGTGCTGCCCCCGGTCGATGTGCTGCGGGACGCATTGGACGCGGTTCCCGCCGGTGTGCGGGCGGCGATCGGGCCGCCGCGTGCGGGCATCACCGGATTCCGGCGCTCGCACGAGGCCGCGCTGGGAATGCACAACCTGTTGGCCGGGCAGTCCGATGCCGACCGGGTGACCGTCTACCACGACCTGGAAGTCACCGCGCTGGCGGCGCAGAACATCACGCGCGCAGTGGAATTCGTCGCCGATACGCTCGGCCCACTGGCCGCGGACACGCCCGCGGCCGCGCGATTGCGCGAAACCCTGCGCACCTTCCTGGACGAAGCCGAGAACGCCCCGCGCACCGCGGCGCGCCTGCACACCCACCGCAACACGGTGTTGCAGCGCGTGGCCCGCGCGACCGAACTCCTCGGTCACCCGCTCGGTGAGCGGCGGCTCGCGGTCGAACTGGCGCTCGAGATCGCCCATCGGCTCGGAACTCGCGTGCTGGTGCGCCAGGTCCCCTGACCGCCTTTGTTACGATCCCGAATCGTGTTCGACAACAAGCCCGCGCCCCGCGTAGCCGCTCGCCCCGCTCCGGTGCAGCGCCGCGGTGTGGAGCGGGTCCAAGCCCTGCTCGACGCCGCCGAGGCGCTGCTCGCCGAGCAGGGTTACGCCGCCGCCACGCTCAAGGCGATGGGTGAGCGGGCCGGCATCCCCCTCGCCTCGGTCTACCACTACTTCGCCGACCGGGGACAGGTCGAAACCGAACTCGCGCAACGGCATCTGCGCGAGCTGGACGAGCGCGTCGGCACCATGCTGGCGACCGCGACGGGCACGCTGCCACAGGTCTGCGATGCCGTCATCGACCTGTACCTCGATTACTTCCGCGATCATCCCAGTTTCGCCGTGCTCTGGTTCGCCGGCCGCACTTCGACGCTCGACGAGCTGGCGAGCACCTTCGACGTCTCACAGGCCGCGCGCTTGTGGCGCCATCTGCTGGACCGCGAGCTGCTCCTGGCCGACACCCCGATGCTGGTCGTGGAATTGGCGTTCGAAGCCGGCGACCGGGTCTTCGACGTGGCCTTCCGCAAATCACCGACCGGGGACGATGCCACGATCGAACAGGCCCGCCGGCTGGTCTCGGTCTACCTGTCGTCCTTCGCGCCCGAGAGCTGAACGCCGCTCGTTTGGTGCTCGTCTTCGCCGGGGATGCGATAGAAGTCGTAGATTCCGGTGATCGCGGCCGCCGCGGCCGAAACTGCCGCCCCCGCAAAATGTGCGACGGCATAGGCAGCGGGGGAGTTGATGGGCCATCGCACATGGTTTTCCGCGCCGTGACGTCGCACGATCGACTGCGAGAGTGACCGGGGTCATAGCGCCCCGATTTCGGGATGAATCATGAGAGGTGCCGAACGTGTACGACTACGTCGTCGTGGGCGCGGGGTCCGCGGGATCCGTGCTGGCCAGCAGATTGTCCGAGGATCCGGCGGTGAGCGTCGCCCTGATCGAGGCGGGTCCGCGCGACACCGCCGAGGAGATTCACCTTCCGATCGCGTTCCCGTCGCTGTTCAAGGGCCCTCTCGATTGGGATTACGACTCCGAACCCGAAGCGGGACTGCACTTTCGGCGGGCGTACCTGCCGCGCGGGAAAGTGCTCGGCGGATCCAGCTCCATGAACGCCATGATCTACATCCGCGGGGCGCGCGCCGACTACGACGCCTGGGCGGCCGGTGGCGCGGACGGCTGGAGCTATGACGAAGTGCTGCCGTACTTCCTGAAGGCCGAGGACAACGAACGCGGCAAGGACACCTATCACGGGGCGGGTGGACCCCTGGCCGTCAGCGACAGCCGGTCGGAACATCCACTGGCGGAAGCGTTTCTGCGCGCCGCCGAACAGGCGGGCCATCGGCGCAACGACGACTTCAACGGCGCCACGCAGCTGGGGGTGGGGCGGTATCAGCTGACGCAGCGCAATGGCATGCGCTGTAGCGCGGCCGTCGCCTACCTGCATCCGGCGGCGGAACGTCCGAACCTGACGGTCCTCACCGATGTGCTGGTGCATCGCGTCGTCGTCGAGAACGGCCGCGCCACCGGCGTAGTGGTGGGTCGCGGTGACGCCACCGAGGTGATCAGCGCCCGCCGTGAGGTCGTGCTGTCCGCGGGTGCGTACGGTTCGGCGCAACTGCTGCTCCTGTCGGGTATCGGCCCGGCCGCGCAGTCGGCGGCCTTCGGGCTCGACGTCGTGCGCGATCTGCCGGTGGGGCAGAACCTCCAGGATCACCTGTCGGTATTCCTGAACTACCGCACCGACTCCGAATCACTGATGACCGCGCTCACGCCGGAGAATCTCGGGCTCTTGCAGACGGCGGGGCGCGGGCCGTTGACGTCCAATATCGGTGAGGCGGGCGGATTCATGGAGACCCGCACCGGACTCGCGGGTCCCGACATCCAGTTCCATATGGCTCCGGTGCTGTTCCACGGCGAGGGCATGGGCGCCGCCACCGAGCACGGCTTCGCCTTCGGCCCCTGCCTGGTCGATCCGCAGAGCCGTGGCACGCTCACCCTGCGCTCGGCGTCCCCGGCGACCGCGCCGCGCATCCACCACAACTATCTGGCCACCGAGACCGATCGCGCCGCCGTGATCGCCGGCCTGCGCGCGGCACTCGACATCGCCGCCCAGCCTGCGCTGCGCGAGCTGACGACCGGTGAATTCTGCACTCCGGCAAGCGATTCCGATGCCGACCTGCTCGACTTCGCGGCAAGCACCGCGCAGACGCTCTACCATCCGGCCTCGACCTGCGCCATCGGTTCGGTGGTGGATCCCCGGCTGCGGGTGCTGGGTGTGGACGGGTTGCGCGTGGCCGACGCCTCGGTCATGCCAACGGTGGTGCGCGGCAACACCAACGCGCCCACCATCATGATCGCCGAGAAGGCCGCCGTGCTGATCGCCGAGGACGCCGACACCCTGGGAGCGCGCTCATGAACCCGGCGATGACCGCGACCGCCGAGGCGATCGTCACCGCGCTGGGGCACGGCGAGATCCAATGGGCGCGTACCGCTTTGCCCGCGCGCCGGGTACTGCTCGACGAGATCCACGCCAATACCGCCAGGTACGCGCAGGAGTGGGTGGACACCGCCGCCCGCATCAAGCAACTGCCCGCGGACTCTCCGCTGCTCGGCGAGGAGTGGGTCAGCGGGCCCTACTCGGTGCTCACCGCGACCACCGCGCTCGCGGAATCGCTGCTGGCACTGGAGCAGGGCCGCAGTCCCATTGACGGTTACCCCACGCATGCCGCGCCCGGCGATCGGACCGCCGTCGCGGTCTTCCCGCACGGACTCTTCGATACCCTGCTGCTCAACGGATTCCATGCGGAGGTCTGGTCGCGGCCCGGCGTCGACGCCGAAACCGTCAGGGCCCGTGCGGGTCTGGGTCAGCGCACCCCGACCGCCACCGGCGGCGTCGGCGTGGTGCTCGGCGCGGGCAATATCTTCTCCATCGCTCCGCTGGACGTGCTGTATCAGCTCTACGCCTACAACCGGGTGGTGGTGCTGAAGCTCAATCCGCTCACCGATCCGTTGCTGCCGGTCTTCGAGAAGATCTTCGCTCCGCTGATCGAACGCGGTTTCCTGCGGCTGGTCACCGGCGGGCCGGAGCTGGGTGCGGCCCTGATCCACCATGCCGAGGTGAGCGCCGTGCACATGACCGGCAGCGCCGTCACTCACGACGCGATCGTTTTCGGCGCCGGCGCCGAGGGGGCCGGGAACCGGGCGGCGGGCACCCCGGTGCTGGACAAGCCGATCACCAGCGAATTGGGCGGCGTCTCACCGACGATCGTGCTGCCCGGCCGCTGGTCGGATGCCGATCTTCGCTACCAGGCCGAGCATCTCGCCACCCAGCGACTGCACAACAACGGATACAACTGCGTCGCCGCGCAGGTCGCGGTCATTCCCGCCGACTGGCCGCAGAAGGACCGATTCCTCACGGAACTGCGGGCGGCGATCGAGCGCGCGCCGCAACGTCCGGCCTACTATCCGGGTTCGGGGGAGCGGGTGGCGGATGCGTGCGCCGCCTATCCGCAGGCGCAGAAGCTCGGTGCGCGAGTGCTCATCGAGGGCATCGCTCCGGATCGGGATGAACCGCTGCTGCACACCGAGTACTTCGCGCCGGTGCTGGGCGTACTCGAATTGCCCGGTGGTGCAGGCCAATTCCTCGACCGAGCCGTCCAGGTGTGCAACGAGCAGATAGACGGCACGCTCGGCGTCAACCTCATCGCCCACCCCGCGACGATTCGCGAACTGGGGGAGCGGTTCGACGCCGCGGTGGCCGCGCTCCGCTACGGCACCGTGGCGATCAATGCCTGGACCGGATTGGGCTATCTCACCGCCCGCGCCACCTGGGGCGCGTTCCCCGGACACACTCTGGCCGACATCCAGAGCGGAATCGGCGTGGTGCACAACGGTTTGCTCATCGCCGACCCGGAGCGAACCGTCGTCCGCGGTCCCTTCCGGCCGGCTCCGCGCTCCTTGCTGCGCGGCGAATTCGCGCTCTCGCCCAAACCGCCGTGGTTCGTCACCAACCGCACGGGCGCAACGACATTGCGCCGCCTGACCGGTTTCGCGCACCGGCCCGGGTTTGCCGCGCTGCCCGGGATTTTCGCCTCGGCACTGCGCGGCTGAGCATCGTCGGTCGACCGGTCCGAGTGCGACATCGATCGCGAAGGGCCGGTGGACCGACGCGCGCGCCCTGTGTCACCCCTGCAACCGGCGCTTCCCGCAACGTGCGAACGCGGATCCCGCCGGTGTGGTGACCGCACCTCGTTGACAGGGTCGCGTGCGGACCATAAAGTCGAACACGATTCGACTTTGATTCGAACTCCTCATCTCCCTAGGCAGCAGAATGACCCGTTCAGTTATCCGTATCCCCCGCTCGCACAACCCCTTCGAGCAATCCGAAGTGACCCGTGACGAGCGGGGCGTCCCGCACTACACCGGTCTGCCCGCGACCTTGGCGGATGTCCTGCGCGCCCACGTCGACGCCCGCCCCGATGCCGAGGCGGTCGTCGAGGTCGGCGGTGCGCGGCTGTCCTACGCGCAGTTGTGGGATCGTGCGGTGCGGGTGGCCGGTGGTCTGCGCGCGAGCGGTGTGCGGCACGGGGATCGGGTGGCCATCCGGTATCCGGCGGGCGTGAAATGGGTGCTCGCCTTCTGGGGCACGGTGCTGGCCGGCGGCATCGCGGTGCCGGTCAACACCCGGTCGTCCGAGCCCGAGGTCCGGTACGTTCTCGACGACGCCGGCGTCGCGGCGGAGCTGACCGCCGAATCCGCACTGCCGGACGGTGATCCGTACCTCGCACCCGGACTGGGCGCGGCCGATGTCGCGGCACTGTTCTATACCTCCGGCACGACCGGGTATCCCAAGGGCGTTCCCGTCACGCACGAGGCGTTCATCACCAATGCCGAGAACATGATTCGCTGTGCCGGAATCGCCCGCGACAGCGGACCCGGCCTGCGCACGTTGATCTCGGTGCCGCTGTTTCACGTCACGGCCTGCAACTCCCAGCTGCTGGTCGCCGCCTACGCGGGCGGCACCGCGGTGATCATGCCGGTGCTGGATCTGCCCACGCTCATCGATGTGCTGGTGGCGGAACGGATTTCGTTCATCGTGAGCGTGCCCGCCGTCTACTCGCTGCTGCTGCGGCATCCGAAGCTCGCCGCCGCCGACCTGTCGGCGGTCCGCACGCTCGGATACGGCGGCGCGCCGATCGCACCCGCACTGGTGCGGGCGCTGAAAGTCGTTTTCCCGCAGGCATTCCTGATGAACGGCTACGGCATGACCGAAACGGCTTCGCTGATCACCGTGCTGCCCGATCCGGACGCCGCCGCGCACGCGGATTCCGTCGGCTACGCCGTGCCGTCGGTGGAGCTGGGCATCGTGCCGCTCGACGACGATCCGAGCATGGGAGAGCTCGTCGTCCGCGGCGCGAATGTCACCGCCGGATACTGGAACAAGCCCGCGGCCACCGCGGAGGCGCTCATCGACGGCTGGCTGCACACCGGCGATATCGTGCGCGTCGACACCGCCGGGCGGGTGCACATCGTCGACCGGATCAAGGACATCATCAATCGCGGCGGCGAGAACATCTCGAGCGTCGAGGTGGAGGCCGTGCTGCTGTCGGCTCCCGGGGTCGCAGACGCCGCGGTGCTCGCGGTCCCCGACGACGTGATGGGGGAGAAGGTCGGCGCCGTCCTGGTCGGCGACGCGGAACCCGTCGATATCGACGCGGTGCTCGCACACTGCCGAAACTATCTGGCCGACTTCAAGATTCCGCAATTCGCCGCCGTCCACACCGAGCCTTTGCCGCGCAATGCCGGTGGCAAACTCCTGAAGAACCAGCTGCGCGGGCAGGTGCGCTGGGGCGCACCGCTGCGCTGACCCTCCGACCACCCCCGAAGGAACCAGATGAACCGATTCGATCTCACCGGCCGCACCGCCGTGGTCACGGGAGCCTCCCGCGGCATCGGCCTCGCCGCGGCGAAAGCCATTGCGGCGGCGGGCGGAAACGTCGTGCTGACCTCGCGCAGCCAAGAGTCCGCGGACGCTGCCGCCGCCGAAATCGGCGGCTCCGCATTGGGTATCGCCGCGCACGCCGCCGACGAAGCCGGGGCGCGGCGGTGCCTCGAATCGGCCCTCGATCGGTTCGGCGGCATCGACATTCTCGTCAACAATGCCGGATCCAACCCTTCCTACGGGCCGGTGATCAATCAGGACTACGCGCGCTTCGCCAAGACCTTCGAAGTCAACCTGTGGGCCCCGCTGCTGTGGACCGGGTTGGCGACCCGGATCTGGATGGGTGAGCACGGCGGCTCCGTGATCAATATGGCCTCGATCGGCGGCCTGGGATTCGAGCCGAACCTCGGCCTCTACAACGCGTCCAAAGCCGCACTCATCCACCTCACCAAGCAGCTGGCCCTGGAACTGTCGCCGCGGGTGCGAGTCAACTCGATCGCACCCGGCGTGGTCCGTACCAAGCTGGCCGAAGCGCTCTGGAAACAGCATGAGGCACAGTTGAATTCGAGCACCGCGCTGGCGCGGATCGGCGAGCCCGGCGATATCGGCGACGCGGTCGCGTTCCTGGCGTCCGACGCCGCCGGCTGGGTCACCGGGGAGACGTTCGTCATCGACGGCGGCCAGCGCCTGGGCGACGCCGCGCAGTTCCGGGCGGAGGTGCCCGCGCATGCCTGACACCGCGGCTGCTGTCGCCATCGACATCGACGCGGTGGCGCGCTGGTTGGAGACCCTGGGCATCGACTTCACGATGCCGCTGCGACTGCACCGGATCGGTCAGGGCTACTCGAACCTGACCTACCGGCTCGCCGACGCGGAGGGCCGGGCCTGGGTGCTGCGCCGACCGCCGCTGGGGCATCTATTGGGCTCCGCGCACGACGTACTGCGTGAAGCCCGCATCATGGCGGCCCTGGCAGACACCGCCGTCCCGGTGCCCCGAATCCTCGGTATCGCAACCGATTCGGAGATCGCCGACGAACCGGTCGTGCTGATGGAGTTCGTCGGCGGCACCGTCGTAGACACGATGCCGACCGCACGCGCCCTGACGCCGGAGCAACGCCGTGCGATCGCCACCTCGATGCCCGGCACCCTCGCCGCGATCCACTCCGTCGATCTCGCCGCCACCGGCCTGATCGACCTGGCCAGTCACCAGCCGTACGCACAACGGCAGCTCCGACGTTGGTCCGGGCAGTGGGAACTCTCCAAGACCCGCGAGTCGCCCGCCCTGGACGCACTGACCTTGCGGTTGACGGCTGCCATTCCGGAACAGCGTGAAATCTCCCTCGTGCACGGCGATTTCCACCTGCGCAACCTCGTCACAGCACCGGAGTCCGGCCGGGTGACCGCCGTGCTCGACTGGGAACTCTCCACCCTCGGCGATCCCCTGGCCGATATGGGCAGCCTGCTCACCTACTGGCCCGAACAAGGCGAGACATCCTTCGGAGTCTTCGAAGCCTCCACCCTCGACGGCTTCCCCACCCGATCGGAAATGGCCCGCCTGTACCTCGCCGAAACCGGCCGCGACCCGGCCGCCCTGCGCTACTGGCACGCTCTCGGCCTCTGGAAGCTGGCGATCATCGCCGAGGGCGTGCTGCGCCGTGCCCTCGACGAGCCGCACAACGAATCCGCCGCGGGCACACCGACTCTCGCCCAGATCGATGCCCTCGTCCACAAGGCGGGCGAGATCGCCGACACCGCCGGACTGTGATCGATGGGCCCGCACGAGATCACCATGCTGGAGTTCGCCGCCGAATGGGCTCCGTTCGGCGGCAACGACGAGGAGGCGTTCCTGCGCTTCGGGCTCACGCCCGAAGCGTTCCACCGTCGCCTCGCACAGCTGCTCGTGTCCCCGGCCGCCCGGGCGCTCGACAATATGACGATCGCCCGGCTCCGCAAGCAATGCGCTGAGCGCGCCCGGTCGGCTCAGAAGAAGCCGAGCTTCTTGGGGGAGTAGGAGACCAGAAGGTTCTTGGTCTGCTGGTAGTGGTCGAGCATCATCTTGTGGTTCTCGCGGCCGATGCCGGACTTCTTGTAGCCGCCGAAGGCGGCGTGGGCCGGGTAGGCGTGGTAGCAGTTGGTCCAGACGCGGCCTGCTTTGATGCCGCGGCCGAGGCGGTAGGCGGTGTTCATGTCGCGGGTCCAGACGCCAGCGCCGAGGCCGTAGAGGGTGTCGTTGGCGATCTTCAGGGCTTCGTCGACGGAGTCGAAGGTGGCCACGGAGACGACGGGGCCGAAGATTTCTTCCTGGAAGACGCGCATATCGTTGCGGCCCTTGAAAATCGTGGGCTCGATGTAGTAGCCGCCGGGGTACTGGTCCACCTTGCGGGGGCCGCCGCCGGTGAGGACCTCGGCGCCTTCCTGGCGGCCGATGTCGAGATAGGACAGGATCTTCTCGAACTGGTCGTTGGAGGCTTGCGCGCCGATCATGGTCGCGTCGTCCAGGGGATCGCCGCCGATGATCGCGCGGGTGCGTTCGAGGCAGCGGGCCATGAACTCGTCGTAGATGGACGAATGGATAAGTGCGCGTGAGGGACACGTGCACACCTCGCCCTGATTGAGGGCGAACATGACGAATCCTTCCACGGCCTTGTCGAGGAAGTCGTCGTCGGCGGCCATGACATCGGGCAGGAAGATGTTCGGGCTCTTGCCGCCCAGCTCGAGGGTGACCGGGATGATGTTCTCGCTGGCGTACTGCATGATCAGCCGACCCGTGGTGGTCTCCCCGGTGAAGGCGACCTTCGCGACCCGCGAACTGGAGGCCAGCGGCTTGCCCGCCTCCACGCCGAATCCGTTGACCACGTTGAGAACTCCGGGCGGCAGCAGGTCGGCGATGAGCTCGACGACCTTCAGGATCGAGGCCGGGGTCTGCTCGGCGGGCTTGAGCACCACCGCATTGCCCGCGGCCAGCGCCGGGGCCAGCTTCCAGGTGGCCATCAGGATGGGGAAGTTCCAGGGGATGATCTGCCCGACCACGCCGAGCGGCTCCTGGAAGTGGTAGGCGATGGTGTCGGCGTCGAGTTCGGCCAGCGAACCCTCTTGCGCGCGAATGGCTCCCGCGAAATACCGGAAGTGATCGACCGCCAAAGGCAGATCGGCGGCCTTGGTCTCACGGACCGGTTTGCCGTTGTCCCAGGTTTCGGCGACCGCGAGCTGTTCGAGGTTCTCCTCGATCCGGTCGGCGATCTTGTTGAGGATATTGGCGCGCTCGGTGACCGAGGTGGCGCCCCACGGGTCGGCCGCCCGGTGCGCGGCGTCGAGTGCCAGCTCGACATCGGCCGCAGTGGAACGCGCCACCTCACAGAAGGTTTGGCCGTCGACCGGTGACGGATTGTCGAAGTAGCGGCCTTCGACCGGTGCGGTCCATTCGCCGCCGATGAAATTGTCGTAGCGGGCGGCGTACTCGACGATGCTGCCCTCGGCGCCGGGCTTGGCGTAGGCCATTTCTCACTCCTCGCGGATCTGTCGTGACGCAGGCCACAGTGTTCCGGGAAGGTTGGCGAATGGTTGAGCACCGGGCCGGCGTCGGCTAGCCGTGCAGCGCGGCGTGCAGGCGCGCCGCGGCGATCGACCGGCGGCCGTCCCCGGCGGGCAGTAGTCGCAGCGCGTGTTCGTGGATCTCGGCGTCCTCGACTGCCCGCTGCCCATAGGCCAGTGCGTCGTTGGGGTCGGTGCTGGACAGTACGGCGGTCCGCACCGCGACCTCCAGGTACTGCCGCCAGCGAATGATCCCCGGCGTCTCCGATTCCGGAAGCAGCGGCCCGCGATACAACCGGACGGCGGTGGCGGTGTCCCCGGCGCGCAGCGCGGTCACCAACTCGACGGCGTCGCACCACAGCGGACTGATCAGCCGGTAGGTGCGATTGGATATCTCGCCGCCGGTCTCCCGGCGCAGATGCGAGACATCGGCTTTGAGCGTGCTCGTGGTGACCGGCCGATCGCCGTAGACGGCGAAATGCAACTGGTCTGGCGTGAGTCCGTCCGGCTCCAGTGCGAGCAGCGCGAGGATCTCCAAATGCCTCGGCCGCATCCGGATTCGATGGCCGTCCCGCGTCAGCCCGCCGCTCCCGAGACAATTCAGCCTCACCCCCGGCTCGGGCTGTGCTTCGCTGCGCAATCGTGCCTCGATGGCGATGACCAGGCTCTGCACGGTGGCCATTGCCAGCGGATGCGAACGGTCCCAGGTGGAGGAGAGATCGAGCACCCCGAGGGTGCGCCCCTGCGCGTCCCGGATCGGCGCGCAGTAACACACCCAGCCGTGCAGCGCCGCGACCAGATGCTCGGCCGAGAACACCGTGGCCGGCCGTCCACTCTCGAGCGCGAGCGATAACGCATTGGTGCCCATGTGCGTCTCGTCCCAGCGTCCACCCGGTGCGAAGTTCACCTGCTCGGCGCGCCGCCGCATGACGGTGCCGCCGTGGGCCCACAGGATCGTGCCCGTCTCGTCGGTGACCGCCGCGACGTATTCGGCATCCTCTGTGGCACTGCGTAATTGGTCGGAGAGGTCGAGCACCGGACCGCGCAGCGGCGAGCGCGCCCAGCGAGCGTCGCTGTCGGCGGTGCCCGGAGCACTATCGCGGCTGGGGTCGACGGTGGGCAGCGACCTCGTCCACGACCGAGCGACCTCGGTGCGCACCGCGGGATTCGACTCCGGGGCCGCCGCGACAGCCAGGCGCGGAACCCAGTCGGCCCACTCCTTTTCCAGCACGGCCCGCCGCTGAGCGAGGGTCTTCCGTGTCACCGCGCAACTCCCGTGTTCCGCTTACCGCATCCGTGAACTCATCATGCCGCACGGTCGGACGGTCGCGGTCGGTATTGGCGGGCTCCGGTTTCGGCCTTGGCGGGTAGCCGTCGGCGGCTGCCCGGCGAATCGATCGGCGAGCGCGCCGTCACTGCCGACCACTCCTTCGACGGCGTGCTCACTTCCCGGTGTGGCGCGGTGTTCGACGAGAACCCCTGCGGTGCAAAGGTGTTCGGCCGACGCCTTGGCGAAATCGCGTGCGGCGCGGATGCCGTCCGACGTCAGCGATACCCGAAGTGCTCGTCAACGCGATTCGTGGCCGGCCGCGTGCAGGAGCGTGGTGTTTCGAGGTGTGGCCGCTGTCGGAGCATTGTTGTAGAGCGCGGACATCCAAATGGAGTAGAGGACGCCGACGACCACCTGTGGATCGGCCGCTGGCTCTCGACCGAGCGCCTCGGAGAGGTATCGCTCGTCCATCCAGATCAGGGCGCGGGCGGTCTCTTCGACGTCGGCGAGTTCGCCGATCCTGCCGCGGGCCTGCTCTTCTCGGATGTGGGCGGTGGTGGCGTCGATGAAGCGCTGCATGAGTGTTCGATAGGCGTCCTCGACCTTTTCGTCGGTGGTGGCGGCATCGGACACCGCACGGAACACGGGGCCGTGGGCGGCGTAGACGTCGACCAGGCCTTCGAGGGCTTGCCGCGCGTCGGTAGCCGGATCGTCGCCTTGCAGCCAGCGTTCGGTCATCTCGAACACTTCGCGGCCGAGGTTTTCGACGACTCGCAAGACGAGATCGTGCCGGTCCCGGAAGTGAACGTAGAACGCGGGACGCTTGAGACCGGTGCGGCTCATCACCGCATCGACGCTGATCTCGCGAAACGGCCGCTCGCGCAGCAGTTGCTCGGCGGCGTCGAGAATCTCGCGCTCGGACTCGCGGGGATCGTGTTTCGGTCGTCGGGCCATGGTGCAAGCGTACGGGAGCAGACCCCGGGTGACCGAATGTCATTGACGTTGCGTAATTGAAAATTTTTCGCCGCCGACGAGGGCGTATTCACCCCGGAGATGAAGCTGGTGTTACCTCTTCCTAAGACTTACACCGCGTCATTGACACTCTGTCATTATGCGTTGTAGCTTGTGACCATGACCACACAGAAGAGGATTGTTTTCATCGGCGCTGCCGGTGAGATGTGCCGGGTCGCGATCGAACGTTTCGTCCGAGCGGTCCCCGACGGCAACTGGAAACTGGAGCTCTACGACATCCGGCCCGACGCGCTCGATGACCTCGTGAACAAGCTCCCCGCGGGTTCGGCGACAGCCGGTTCCTTCGACCTTTTCGACGGCGCCGCACTGCGGGCCGCGATCGAGGGCGCCTCGCTCGTGGTGCTCGGAGCCGGGCCCTACAACCGCACCGCGGAGCCCGTGATGGAGGCTTGCATCGAATTGCAGGTGCCATACCTGGACCTCGACGACGACGAAGCGAGTGCCCGCGCCGCGCTGGAACTCGACGCCAGGGCGAAGGCCGCGGGTGTGCCGATCTTCATCTGTTGTGGCGCATCACCGGGATTGACCAATGTGATGGCGGCCGACGCGGCCCGCGATATGGACACCGTCGAACGCATCGATGTGTGCTGGGCGACCGGTGACGAGGGCCCGGTCCCGTACGGACGCGCGGTCCTCGATCACGCGATTCGAGGGTTTGCCGGCCCGTGCCAGACCTGGGAAGGCGGCCGGTCCGTGGTTCACCAGACCTTCTTGGAATCGGAGGTCGTCGACCTGGGCAATTCCTTCGGGTCCGCATATCGGCTCTACGAGTGCGCCCATCCGGAATCGGTGACGATGCCGCGACGCTGGCCGGAGGCCGACCGGATTCGTGTGCTCGGCGCGCTGGATCCGGCGCCGATCAACGGGATCATGCGCGGGATCGCCGTTGCCGTGGAGAGCGGCAAACTGCCGATGGACGATGCCATCGACTTTGTCAACGACGTCGTCTGTGACAAGACGGGTTCGCTGAAGGTCTGGCCCTATGCGCTGTCGGGAGTGTGGGGCACGATTCGCCGTCGCGAGATCACCACGGGCGAGGTGCTGCGGTACTTCTGGGCGGCGGCCCGGCGCAAGCACGCCGACTTCCGTGGCATCAACTACGTACGGCTGACCGGCGAACGCGACGGCGTGCAGGTGGTGTCGATCCGACGGCTGCCGGTCAGCGGGCCCGGGACCGCATGGACCGATATGGCCGCGGGCACCGGGTCGGCGACCGCGGCGTTCATGACGCTGGCCGTCACGGACCTGGGCACCAAGGCGGGTGTTCTCGCGCCGGAGGACTGGGCGGATCCGGAGGCCTTCTACCAGGCGCTGGCGAAGACCAGTGGTTCTCCGCTCGCCGACGTGGTCGAGGCGGTGGTGCGCCCGAGCACGGCATTGACCTCCCGCAAATCGCAGGCCGGGGTGCCCTGATCATGGACGTGAAAATTATTGCGCTCTTGGTCGTCGACCTGTGGATGGTCTACGCGGGTTTCGTCTACGGCACACGGTTCATTCGAAAGTACTCGAACTACCTGCTGGGCATCGAGTGGATCGCCGTCGCGGTCTCCGGCAGCAATGTCGTGCTGCTCGGAATGATCGGCCTCGACCACAGCAGTCCCTCGTATCACCTGATGCTCTTTCTCGACGCTTTCTCCCGATCATTCGGCATCACCTTGATCCTGGTGCTGGGAATGTTGAAGGTCACGCATCGATACTTCCCGACACCGGCAGTCGATGTCGCGGTCTTCGCACTCGCCACGGTGACCGGTGTATATCTATCGGTATACGTGCAACCGATAACGACACCCTGGGCGATCTTCTACGTCGTGATGGCGGCCCTGGCGTCTGTTTTCATGCTCTATGTAGCGAAACGTCTCTGGGATGTCGATGAGCGCCGGCACGCGGTCTGGGTTGTCATCGCCACGGTCTGCGCGGCGGCCATTGCCGGAACCTACGACTTCGTGCATATCCCGGGTGACGACGAGGACCACACCGTTTTCTACACCATCGCGCTCGCTGTCTGGGCACTCGAGCTGACCGTGTTCTACCACGCCTACAGCGCGCTCGACAGGCACAACGAGCAGACCGGCACCGGGCAGGATTCCCTGATCGAAAAGGCGGATAAATGAGCACCGATGACATCACCTACTCGACTTTCACCGGTTGGATCGATCCGCCGGCCGACCTGCGACCGTCGCTGGATTCCGATATCACGTGCGAGGTCGCGGTGATCGGCGGTGGTGTCGGCGGTATGGCAACGGCGTTGCGGCTGGCCGACCGCGGCATCGACACCGTTTTGCTCGAGGCAGAATTCTGCGGCTACGGCGCCAGTTCACGCAACGCGGGCCAATTGACCGGAGCTCCGGCGGGCGATCCCCAAATTCTGAGTGCGCTTTACCCACGCCGTTTTCCGAAGGTTGTACGGTTCGCCGAGGATGCGGTCGACTTCTTCGAGAAGGATTTGCTGCAACGGTTCGATATCGCCTGTGATTACGAATCGACCGGCAATGTCGGAGCGGCGTTTTCCAAAGGACAGCTACGCAAGGCTCGCCGGATCGCGAAGATCCTCACCAAGGCCGGAGCGCACGCCAAGTTCGGCGACAATGTCGAACTCGGACTGCCGGACACCTTCTACGGCGGCTTTCTCGAGGCCGCCGGCGGGCAACTCAACCCGGGAAAGTTCTGCCTCGGCCTGCGCAAAGCGGTGATCGAGTCGAACGCCCGTGTCTATGAGCGCTCACCGATGCGATCCATCGACAACGACGGGTCCCAAGCGGTGATCCACACTCCGGGCGGGAAAGTGCGCGCGAAAAAGGTCGTCTCGGCGACCAACGCCTACACCGCCGAACTCGGAATCGCGCCGAAACGGTCCGAAACACCCATCTGGGTCAGCATGGTCGAGACGGCCCCGATCGATCCGGCGCGGATCACGGCAACCGGGTGGACCAGCCGTTCGGGCATCATCACCGAACACAATCTGCTCACGAGCTTTCGCATCACCCCACGCAACTCCATCGCTTTCGGCGTACGGCAGCTGCGGATCGGGCGCGGCGCGCTGCCGGCCCGCACCTCCGATCCGGCGGTCGTCGCCGACCTCATCGAGGGATTCCGCGCGGTATTTCCCTCCCTGCACGATGTTCCGATCGAGCGGACGTGGGGTGGCTGGATCGCGATGACCCCCTCGTGGCTGCCGGTAGCCGGGCAAACCAGGAAGGACAACGTCTACTACTCCATCGGATGCAACGGCCACGGGCTCGCGCAAGCTCCCTACCTGGGCACGCTGATCGCCGACCTGATCGCGGGCGACGAAATGCATGAGAACCTCGAGGCCCTCTGGAATCCGCGGCCGTGGTTCGGACCCGGCTTGTTCAAGGAACCGCTGCTGCGCGCCACCTGGGCAGTCGACAGGTTGGCCGATCGTTTCACCCGGCCGAATCGCTGAGACCTGGAGCGAGAGGGATAACCCGAAGTCCGTCATCTGGCCGTACGGACGGTCAGTATGGCAGTGTGGGTGTGTGCTTTTAGAAGATTTCGACCCGGCGGACGGTCTGACCGTGGAATGGCTGGACGACGCGCTGGCCGATGTCCGGGGCGCGGCGCGGGTGGTCGAGGTGTCGAGTACCGCGGTGGGCACCGGGCAGGTGGCGATGAGCGCGCGGGTGCGAATCGGATACGACCGGCCGACCGCCGCGCCGCCGAGCGTGATCGTGAAGTTCGCCGATCCCGATCCCGAGCATCGGCGAAAGGTGCGGCGCGACGGTGCGTACGAACGGGAAGTGCGGTTCTACCGCGAACTCGCGCCACGGGTCGAGGTCCGCACACCGCGGGTGTTCGCCGCGGAATTCGAGCCCGGCACAGGGGCATTCGTTCTGCTGATGGAGGATCTCGCGCCCGCCCGGCAAGGCGATCAGCTGGCCGGGTGCACGGCGGCGGCCGCCGCGACGGCCATGGACGAGATCGCCGGACTGCACGCGCCGTGCTGGGGTGAGCGCGAAATGGGGGAATTGTCGTGGCTGCGGAGCGACCGGCCCGGGGTCGCCGCGCTGACTCCACGCCTGTGGGCGGGCTTCCAGGAACGGTACGAGGGCTGGCTGAGCGCTGAGATCCGCTGCGCGGGTGACCTTTTCGTCGAACACCTGGAGACCTGGCTGTCGTGGCGGTCCGAACACCGGACCGTGGTGCATCGCGACTTCCGGCTGGACAATGTGCTCATCGATCAGCGCGGCGCGATGACCGTCGTCGACTGGCAGACCTGTGCCATCGGTTCCGGCCCGGAGGATGTGGCGTACTTCCTGGGCAGCGGACTGCCGGTCGGTCTGCGCCACGATGCGGAGCAGGACCTGGTGCGGCGCTACCACGCCCGGCTCCTCGAACTCGGGGTGCGCGGTTACTCCTGGGCCGAATGCTGGCGCGACTACCGGCGCGGGGCCTGGCACGGAATGCTCATGGTGATCAACGCGTCGATGCTGGCGCGCCGCACCGAACGCGGGGATCGCATGTTCCTGGCCATGGCCGAACGGCACGCCCGCCAAGTGCTGGAACTGGATTCGGCGGCGGCACTGTCATGAATCCCGAACTGGGCTGCTATCTGCTGGCGGGCGCGGCGGACGATCCGCGTCGCATCATCGAGGAGGTGCGGCTGGCCGAGGAGTTGGGGCTCGGGACCGCGTTCATCTCCGAACGCTTCGACGTCAAAGAAGCGGTCACGCTCTCCGGTGCCGCGGGCGCGGTCTCCGAGCGCATCCGGATCGCCACGGCGGCAACCAATCACAACACCCGTCAGCCGATCGTGACCGCCGCCTACGCGACCACCATTCACCGGCTCACGCGCGGCCGGTTCATGCTCGGGCTGGGGCGCGGCGGTGCGCGGGCATTCGCCGCCTGGGGCCTGCCGCCGGTCACGACCGCGCAGCTCGAGGATTTCGCCGGACTCATGCGCCGACTGTGGCGGGGCGAAACCATCCGCGATCATGACGGGCCGGCGGGACGCTATCCGCGACTGCGATTGGATCCTCGTTTCGCCGAACCGATTCCGCTCGGACTGGTCGCTTTCGGCCCGCAAACCCTCGCCCTCGGCGGCCGGGCTTTCGATGAGGTCGTCCTGCACACCTATTTCACCGACGAGACGCTGGTGCGTTCGGTGGGCGTCGTCAAGGAGGCGGCCGAACGGGCTGGGCGGGATCCGGCGGCGGTGCGGGTGTGGTCCTGCTACGCGACCATCGGCGACCACCTCCCGGAAGGCCGCCGCCTGCGCGCCACCGTGGGCCGCCTGGCCACCTACCTTCAGATATACGGTGACCTGCTCGTCGCCACCAACCGGTGGGATCCGCAGCTGTTGACACGGTTTCGCGCCGACCCGGTGGTCGCCGGGATGCGCGGCGCGATCGACGCGATCGCGACCGATGCCCAGCTCGAGCACATCTCCGGACTGCTGCCTGAGGAATGGCTGGCCGTCGCGGCGCGGGGCAGCGCGCAGGATTGCGCGAAAAGTGTTCGCGCGCAATTGGATCTGGGTGCCGATGCCGTGATCATGCACGGCGCTACCCCTGCCGAGCTCGCCCCGGTGATCGCCGCTTACCGGGCGCGGAACTCTCGATAAGCGGCATATCCGGGTCAGTGCAGGAGCAACAGCACCTGTAGTTCGCCGATGAGGAATCCGAGCACCGCGCCCACGGTCACGATCTTCCATTCGTCCTGTTTGAACGCGGGTCGCAACAGTCCCTCGTACTCCTCATCGGTCATCAGCCGCATCTTCTCGACGATCAGCGTGGTGACGTCCAGGGCTTCGAGGGTGTATTGCTCTATCTCCCTGGTGGATTCGGGCAGCCGGGTCCGGATGATGGTGATGATGTCGTGTTTGATGGCGTTCAGATCCCCGACCGCCAACCGCACCAGGGGCTTCGCCAGCCCGAGGTGATGGTCCAGCGCGTCGTCGATCTCGTGCTCCAGCAGGGAGAACAGCCGATCGGATTGCGGACCGGTGAGCATGGCGTCGATGATGTTGGCCGGGGTGAGGATCTCGTTCGCGATGAGCGCGCCGTAATCCCTGGCCACGGTGTTGCGGCGTTTGTGGAACAGCCCCTGCCACCGGAAGATCCCGAAGTAGCGGCGCGGCCGGACCGGACGGAACACCATCTGCAATGCCAGCCAGTCGGTCGAGTATCCGACGAACGCCCCGAACAACGGCATGATCACCGCCGAATGGGTCAGCGCCCACACCGCGGCCTGCACGATGCCCAGCGCGAACCCGAAATACAGTCCCGATCGGACGATGAATCGCATTTCGGGAGCGGCGATCTCGCGGATCATCCGCACACTCAGCGCCTTGTCGCGCATGAGTGCGTCGATTGCCATGGTGCGCAGATCGAAGACCAGGTTCACGTTTTCTTTGAGGTCGTCCATCATCTGCGCGATGAGCCGTGGCGCGTCGCCCTGCACGCGCTGCACGATGAGGTGCCGTCCGGCCGGCGGCACCAGCTCCCACAACCCGGGGCGGTAGCGCGTCATGAGTTCGTCGACCACGTCCGACACCGCGTTGAGCATGGGCTCCTGCACGTGCCGGGCCAGCTCCTGCGGGTCGATGCGGTCGATGATCTCCTGCGGATCCACCAGCCGCGACAGCATCAGATCCACCGCGACGGTCGCCATGCGGGCGGAGTAGCGCGGTATCAGTCCCTGCCAGCCCAGATACGGCGGTATGCCCTTGAATTCCAAAGGCCGGAACAGCATTTCGACGGCGACGAGCTTGGTCAGATAGCCGATGGCCGCCGCGAGCAACGGCATGGCCAGGTATAGGTACATCTACTTCGCCGGCACCGCGTCCAGGCCACCGCCGACCTCGGTGATCTTCCAGCCGTCGTGCTTGTCGAGGGTGACGGTGTAGGTGACGGTGACCCGGCCGCCCTGCGGGGTCTGCACGCTGGTCGAGTCGACGTCGACGAAGGCGTTCACCTTGTACACCCCGCCGTTGTCCGACACCACGACCGCCTGCACCGGCGTCGCCTTGGAGGTCCACTGCAACGGCAGCAGGATCTGATCCAATTGTGTTGCGGTGGCATCGAATTTGCTCGCCAGGGTGGTGCTGGTGCCTGCTTTGAGCTTGGTCAGCCAGCCCTTGGTGTCGCGGTAGTCGATGGTGGATGCGCCGACGGCATAGTCCATGGCGACGCGCTCGGCCTGCTCGGCATCGGCGGCCTGTGCGTCGCGACCGGCGAGCTCACGGTGGGAGGACGCGTACAGCGCGCCGAAGGTGATGGTGGACGCCGTGAGCGCGGTGACCGCGACGGCGGTGACGACCGTGGAGACGCGCAGGTCGAGGCGGCGTGGCGTTTTCGCCGTGACGGCGGCAGCGGTTTCGGGTTCGGACTTGATTGCGGTTTCGGTGGAGTTCATCGGATTCCCCTGCGGTGGAAATGGATCGGATACGGATTATTTGGCGCCGGGCTGGAGCCGGACGGCTCCATCCGCACTGACGGCCGCGAGCGCGGTGCTGATCAGTGCCGAGATATCGAGTGGCGCGACCGCGCTCACGGCGCGATCGGTCAGCGGCCGCAGCGCTGGAACCAGCGGTGCGAGCTCGGGCCCGTGCTCGGCCAGGAAGGCGTCGAGCCGTTTCAGGAACGGCACGATGCCGTCCCCGTTCAGGTAGTCGGCCGGCGCGTTCCCGACCTCGAAGATCCCGGAGGCGGTACTGATCAGCTGGTCCAGCCGTTCGCCGAGCAGTCCCCAGTACGGACCGGATTCGGCCAATCCCGGTCCGGCCCAGTCCATATCGGCCCCGGCGGTCTGTAGATCGGTCAGCAACCGCCGCAACACGTCGGTGCGGCTGAGAATGGTGGCCGCCAGCAGCTTGTTGGCTCGCTCCAGCCGCGGCACTTCGCTCTCGGTGCCCGCGAGCGCCTGATCGAACGTATTCACCAGCCCGGTAATCGTTTTCGGGTCGAACTGGTTCACCACGGCGACGACCTTGGTGGCCAGTTCGGGAATGCGGGTGGGCGCGCGCGTCTTCCGGAGGTCGAGCAGCTGACCGTCGGCGACGTAGGGCCCGGCTTCGGAGGTAGGCCGGAACTCGATATAGGGCTCGCCCAAGGCCGACAGGTTCTCGATGCGGACCGCACTGGCCGCCGGAACCCGATACTCCCCGTCGAGCCGGAACTGGACCTCGACCCCGTCGGTCACCTTGTGCACGGCGGTGACCTCGCCGACCTCGATTCCGGTGAGCAGCACCGGCGTTCGAGGGCCGACCGTGCCGGAGTCGAGCAGCAGCAGCCGGGCGTCGGTGTGCTCGCCCAGCGGATCGAATCTCAGCAACCCGAAGGTCAGGTAACCGGCCCCGATCAGCAGCACCGCCGCGATCGCCCCCAGCGAGGCCACCGAGGCGGGCTGGATGCGCCGCGGCCGGAATGTCGTTGCTTCGTCGGTCATTTCACCACTCCGATCATGCGCAGGGTGTCGAGCACGCGGTCGGTTTGATCGGTGGTGATGTTCACCGCCGGATGCTGGGCGAACGGGATGAGCTTGTCGCGGATCAGCGCATTGGCCCGGGCGAGATTGGAGGCCGAGGACAGATCCAGGGGCCGCGCGCCGAGCAGCATGGGGACGAAGGCGCGCGCCAGCTCATCGGAGGCGGCCACGGTCGGCGCGAGGTACAGCGCACTGTGCGCCAACGGCCCCATGGCCGAGAACATGAGGAACACATTGATCACCGCCTGCGTGGTCGCGACCAGATGCTCGGTGCCGTCGTCGGTGAGCATCGGCTGAAGCGTGGGCAGCAGCTCCGTGCCGACGCCGGTGACGGAGGTCAGCCCGTCGAGCATTTGGTCGAGGCTGTGCAGGTCGCCCGCCACATCGGTGAGGTCGGTGCCGATCACGCCGAAGGTGCGGGCGGTCTCGTGCGGATCGGCGGGCAGTACGGCATTGAGCTGTCGCACGGTGTCCTGGATATCGGTCACCGCCCCACTGCCCAGCGCCGTCGCCAGCCCCGCCATGGTGTCCTCCACCTGCGGCGCGCGCGTCGTCCGGCTCATCGGAACGGTCGCGCCGGGCGCGAGCGGGGGAGCGGTACTGCGCGGCGGCGTGGTCACCGCGATATGCACGTCGCCGAGCGGAGTGGTCTGCCGCAGTTCGACATTCACATCCTCGGGCAGTCGCACACCCTCCCGGATCCGGATATCGGCAACGACATAGCCGCGCCCGGCCTTCCCGTCCGTGGTCGTGGTCTCGGTGACGTGCACCCCCGTCAGGTTCCCGACCTCGACACCGTCGGCCTGCACCTTCGCGCCCGGCGGCAGGTTCAATGCATTCGCGAACACGATATGCAGCGGATAAGTGCGCCCCGAGACCGATGCGCCCGGCACCGGCACCGCCGCCGGGTCGAACGTGCACCCGCCGAGCGTCAGCACCAGCGCGGAGGCCACCGTGAGTCGAGCAGGAAGCCGCCACCTCATCGCGCACCTCCGCTGGTGTGAACCGGTTGCGCCGTGGCCACATTCGCCCGGTCCGAGGACCGCATGCGCACGGTGGGTTGTTGTTGTCTCATCGCGCACTTCCGATCGGGTGAACGAGTTGCGCGGTGGGCACATTCGCCCCGCCCGAGGTCTCCGTGCGGTGGGTCGGTCGTTGCTGGTTCACTGCGCACCACCGGCAGCCAGGACTAGTTGCGCGAGCGGGATGTTGACCAGTCCTGTCCCGGCGTCGGCGCAGCTGCCGGGGCTGAGCGCGTTCACCGCCGCGCACACCGGTTCGGCCGCTCCTTGCGGAAGGGCCACGGCCGGAAGGGAATACGCCACGGACACCGCGCCCGTCGCCGGATCGACCATGCGCGTGAACGCCGTCCCGAGACCCGGGATCAGTTCGATCAGGCCGGTCAGCGAACCGACGCCGGATCGGATCAATTCCGGCAGGTTCTGCGTCGATTCGAGCTTGCGCAGGAGCGGCCCGCCGAACATGACGGTGAGGTCGTTGAGCGCGGGCAATATGTCGCGTAGTTCGCGCATCACGGTCAGCACCGGCGGCACCGTCGTGTTGTTGACCGCGTCGAGGGCGGGGGCCAGTCGGGTGAGCATGTCCTTGATCTCCGGCCAGTAGGTGGCGGCGCTGTGGGCGAGCGAGGCGAGCCCGTCCAGCAGCGCGCCGAGATGTCCGATGGCGGCGTCGGGGGAGTTCAGTACCGTGCCGAGGCGGTGGATGACGGCGTTGATCTGTTCCCCGGTCCCCGCCGACATTGCGTTGGCCGAGGTCAATCCGCGCGCCAGGGCGTTCGGCTGACCCGGTTCGCCGGTACCGGTGAGCTGCTCGGCGAGTCCGGCCAGCGCCGCGAACGTCTCGCTGAGGCTTTTGGGCGTGGCGGTGTCGGTCAGGCAGCGGTTCGAATCCCAGCCGGGCCCTGCGGGTTCCGCGCCGATGAGGGCGAGTTTGCGGTCGGCGATGAGCGAATCGGCGAGGGTGGTCGCGCCGGCGTCGAGCGGCAGGCGGCGGCCGGCCGGGATCTCGAATTCGACGCGCGCGGTCGCACCGTGCGGCTGGATACGAGTCACCGAACCCACCCGCACCCCCATGATGGTGACGTCGCTGCCCTCGTAAAGCCCGATGGCGTCGGGCATTTCGGCGCAGTAGCCGCGCATGGCGGGCTTCGGGCGTGCCACGTGATAGCCGGCGACCGCGGCGATAAGCAGCAGCGCGATGACGCTCAGGGACAGGAAAGCGCGAGAGGCGAAGAGCCGGGCGAGCATCAGCAACTCCTTGCGGGCGTCGGGACGCACACCGCCGGGGCGGGCGCGCCGAGGGATTGCAGCCGTTCGCCGAACGTGCGCAGGGAATCCAGGAGGGCGCCCAGCTTGGCCCCGAGTTCGTCGAGCTTCGGAATGGTGTCGGCCAGCACCTGCGCGGGCTCCTTCGCGGTGCCGGTCCACCCGCGCGCCAGCGGCGCGGCCTGACTCAGCACGGTCGCGAGATTGTCCAGCGCGGAACCGACCGCGACCTTGTTGTTCTCCACCAGCGTTTCCAGAATCCGGAACCGGGCGATGAGCTTGCCCACCACGGACTTGTTCGCGGCCAGGGCGCTCAGATACTCGTCGGATACCGACAGGGCGAGGGAAACCTGCTGGTTCTGCTGGGCCAGCAGCCCGACCACGGTGTCCACCGCCGTGACCATGCGCCGGAAGCCGTCGGGGCTGCCGTCGACCGCCTGGGCGAGCGCGTCCAGATTGCGGCGCAACACATCTCCGTCGAGCTGCTCCACCGGCCGCACCGCGTCCTGGAAGATCCGGGGCAGGCTGTAGGGCAGAACGACGTGATCGGCGGGAATCGGCTTGCGGCCCAACGGTTTGTCACCGGCAGGCCGCACCGCCAGATAGTGGCCGCCGACAATGGTCAGCATCCGGACGTCCAGGGTCGTGCCCTCGCCCAGGAACACCTCGTCGTCCACGGTGAACCGCATCCGCACCCGATCCGCCTCCAGGTCGATGGACTTCACCTGGCCGACCGTCACTCCCGCCAGCCGCACCTCGTCGCCGACCCGCAATGCGGAGGCGTCGGTGAGATACGCGGTATAGGTGCCGACCCCGAGCTGCACGGTCGACACCACGGTGATAGCGATGGCGGCCGCGACGATCGCCGCCAAACCCAGAGCACCCCAGCGGATATCGAGCCGCCGCTGGGCGGCGTCATCCGGCGGTGGCCCGGAACGGCGGCGCAGCGGGCGGGTAAGCAGTTCGATCATCCGTTGCACAGCGCGATCCTTTGTCCGCCGATGAGCACCCGCAGCGGCGCGGGCGCGGCCGCCTCCCCGTGTGAGCAAGCCGGGCCGGTGCCGGCCGCCGGAATCGCGGCCGTCAGCGATTGCAGTAGCGCGGGCACCTGCCGCAGCGTCGCCGCCGCCTGCGCGGAGTCGGGAATGGCCGCGCGAATCAGGTTGTCCACGTCCGGGTTCGGGTCTCCGGTGAATCCGAGCGTGCGCAGCAGCCGCGTGGCGGGGTCGAGCACCGGGGGAATGGTGACGCTGAAGTCGATCAGTCCGTCGATGCGCTCCTGCAATGTGCTGAACAGGTCGGTGAGGCGCGTCATCATCACCATGGCATTGCCGGACCGCCCGCCGATGGTCTCGGCGACGGCGGACATATTGCGAATCAGCGTGGACAGCAATGCCTGCCGGTCGGTGGTGTACCGGCTGAGCTGCTCGATGGCATCGAGCGCGGGCCCCAGCCCGGTGCCGTCACCCTCGATCACCCCGAGCAGGCTGGTGGCGAACTGGTTCAGATCCGCGGGCGTGAGTTCGGCCAGCACCGGTTGCAGGCCGTTGAACAGCGTGGTGATGTCGAAGGCGGGCACGGTGTGCTCGACGCCGATGGTCTGCGCCGGATCCACGGAACCGGCGGGTGCTTCGGCCTGCTGGATATCGAGATAGCGCTGCCCGGTGAGGCTTTGATAGCGGATGGCCAGGGTGTTGTTGGCGAACATGGTCAGATCGGTGCGCGCGGTGAACCGCACCCGCGCCCGATCACCCGACAGCGAGATGCCGAGCACCTTGCCCACCCGAACCCCGAAGAGCCGCACATCGTTTCCGGAGCGCAGCCCGTTCGCATCGGTGAAAAGCGCGGTGTACGTGCGCGTGTCGTCCACGGGCCGCTGGAGCGCCTGAAACGTCCCGTAGAGCAGCAGCAGCATGACCGTCGCGAACAAGGCGATCCGGGTCAACAGAGCGGGAATC
Organism: Nocardia inohanensis NBRC 100128; assembly: GCF_001612945.1. GTDB lineage: Bacteria > Actinomycetota > Actinomycetes > Mycobacteriales > Mycobacteriaceae > Nocardia > Nocardia inohanensis. Next base: position 134,202 of record NZ_BDBK01000012.1, on the reverse strand, counting down.
GATTTCATCGCGCACCCCCGGGCGCGTTCGTGCCCAGCATGGCCGCCAGTGGCTGCGCGACCCCGGGCACCGCCTGCAATGCCACGGTCAGCGTGGGACCGGAGCCGTTGTCCGGCAACGCGGCATCGAGCCGGCGCAACAACTCGGCCAGATCCGCTTCGGACTTCTCGGGTGTCGGCACCGTGCGCGACAAGGCCGACAGCAGCGGCGCGAGCAGGTCGAGGAATCCGGAGTAGTGCGCCTGCCCCGTATCCAGCACGCGGACGGCAGCGCCGAACAGATCGTCCTTGATCATGTTCACATTGGCGTCGAACTTCTCCACCTTGCCCGGCTGCCCGAAGTACTCGTTGCTGAACGGCCCGTTGAGCAACGCCACCAGCCCGCGCGCCGTGGGCGGCACCCCCTGCAAGGTCGTCCCGTAGCGCTCCAGCAGCAGCGACGAGGACAGCCGCTGGGTATCGGCGACGGCCTGCGCGGTGGCCACGATGGTCTGCACCAGCGGCGCGAAAGCATGAGTGTCGGTGGCGATCCGCCCCAGCAGCGTGGTGAGCTGCGGCGTCAGCACCTGATCGGTGAACTGCCCCAGCGATTTCAGCAGCGTGGCGATGGTGGCGTCCACCGCCCGGGCGGCATTGGCGCCGGTCAGGTCAACCACCGCGGCCTCGGTCAGGGGTGTGCCGCCGGTCCCGGCCGCCAGCACCACCTCGCTGATGCCGAACAGATTCCCGGGCGCGTAATCCAGCGACAGGGCGTCGGTGAGCCCGGCCGAGTCGGCGCGATCCAGCCGCAGCCGCAACCGCTGCCGCCCCGTCGCCTCCCGCTCGATCCCGGTCACCGACCCCACACGAACCCCGCCGAAGCGCACCTCGCTGCCGCGTTCGATGCCGGTCCCGATCTGTTCGGTCAGCACCGTCACCGATATCCCGCGCTGGTCGGGTGTGTCCGGAATCGCCTGCCAGACAAGCAATCCCGTGACCGCCACGGCGGTGGCGGCCAATCCGGCGCGGCGAGCGGCGCGCGGGCCGATCGCCACCCCGGGCATTCCGAAAGCTGGCACTGCGTGAACCCCTTATCCGGAGAACGTGACCGGTGACGTGAAACCCCACAGCGCGAGGGTCAGCACCATGTCGAGGCTGATGATGGCGACGAAGCTGGCGCGGATGGCGCGTCCGGACGCGATACCCACGCCCTCGGGTCCGCCGTAGGCGAAAAACCCTTGGTAGCAATGGATCAGGATGACCGCGACCGCGAACACCACCACCTTGATCACCGCGGCGAGCACATCCCAGCCGAACAGGAAATCGGTGAAGTAGTGCTCGTAGACGCCGCTGGGTTCCCCGTGCAGCACGGTCACGATCAACGCCGAGGCCGAGTAGCTGAGGATGAGCGCGATGAGGAAGGTAGGCACGATCGAGACGATGGCCGCGATCACCCGGGTGGTGACCACGAACGGCACCGACCGGATGCCCAGGGATTCGATGGCGTCGATCTCCTCGGAGATGCGCATGGACCCGATCTCGGCGGTCATCCGGCACCCGGCCTGCGCCGCGAACCCGACTCCCGCCGCGATCGGCGCGAGCTCCCGGGTATTGGCGAAAGCCGACACCAGCCCGCTGATCTGCCCGAGCGCCACCATGTTCAGCGTGCTGTAGGCCTCGATGCCGATGGACGCCCCGATGGCCGCGCCCATCACCACCATGACCGCCGCGGTGCCGCCACCCACGATGACCGAACCGCGACCCCAGGTCATATCGGTCAGCGTCAGCATCACCTGGGATCGATAGTGGCGCAGTGTAAGTGGAATAGAGGACAGCACCTGCCATACGAAGCCGAGCACGAAACCCAACGCGTCGAACGGCTTCCACAGCTGCACATGCCGGCGCAGCAGCTCCAGCCGCCGCAGCGGAGCGGGCACGTACGACGAAGCGGCCATCACGCCATCCTCGCCGGGAAGAACATGGTGACGACCTGCGTGATGGCGGTGTTCACCACCGCGATCGAGACCACGGACAGAATGACCGCCGCGTTCACCCCGTCCGCGACCCCGCGTGGCCCGCCGCGCGCCTCCAGTCCGCGCTGACAGGCGATCACCACCACGATCAGCCCGAAAATGGTGGCTTTGATCAGCGAAACCCAGATATCGACCGGAGTGGCGAAGGCCCCGAACGATTCCCAGTAACTGCCGGGTGTGACGCCGAGCGCCGCGATCGCCATCACGTATCCGGCGACGATGCCCACGACCAGAATCAGGATATTGATCAATGGCGCGACCACCAGCATGGCCGCCATCCGCGGAACTACCAGGCGCTGAACGGGATCGATCCCCATGACCCGCATGGCATCGACCTCTTCGCGAATGGTCCGCGCCCCCAGATCCGCGGCGATGGCCGCGGCCCCCGCGCCACCCAGTAGCAGCCCGGTGGCCAGCGGTGCGCCCTGCTTGATCACCCCGAGCCCACCGGCCGCGCCGATCAGCGAATTCGCCCCCAGCTGATGCACGATATTGCCCACCTGCGCCGAGACGATCACGCCGAACGGAATCGCCACCAGCACCCCGGGAATCGCGGTCACGGTGATCAGGAACCACGCCTGCCGCACGGCTTCCTTCCACTGGAACCGCAGCCGCACGGCGTCCTCCACGCCGACCCCGGCCGCATGCGCCCCCGATCGCAGTGCCCGGCCCAGCGTGCCCAATCCCGACAACACGGTGCCGGAGATATTCCCCCGCAATGCCTGCCCGGCGCTGGTGCGTCCTTCGGCGCGGGCTTCGCGTGTGCTCATTGCCGAGCGCACCCCCTTTTGTGCTCCTCCTCGGCGTTGCTGCCGAGTGTCTGACTATTGGCTGTTGACTGTACGGGCGGTCAGTCGATTATGATAGGTGCATCACAACGAAATTTCTCCGGAAAGGCGTGGGCATCGTGGCCTATTTCTCCAATGCCGAAGAGGTCTACAAGTACATCGGCGGCGCATTCCGCCTGGCCGATGCGCATCCGCAGGCCGGACCGAAACTGCGCGGGGCGGCGGTCACGCTGCGCATCGACTACACCGACCCCAAGGCCACGCTCACCATCAAGCTCGCCGAACCGGCCATCGAGGTGATCGAGGGCGAGGACACCGACGTGGTGCCCGATATCCGCATGAGCATGTCCGCGGATAACGGAAACCGCTTCTGGCGCGGCGAATACAATGCGGCGGTCGGGCTGGCCAAGGGTGAGGCCAAGGCGCGCGGCCCGGTCAGCAAGATCCTCAAACTGCTGCCCGCCGCCAAGCCGGTCTTCCCGCTCTACAAGGACCTGGTCGCCGAGAAGGACGCGCAGTGACGGTCACCCGGGCGACGGTCGCGCTGGTCCGTGACCTCGAGTCCCCGCTGGAACTCACCGAGGTGCAGATCCCCACCCTGGAATCGGGGGAGGTCCTGGTCCGATTGCGCGGCACCGGCGTCTGCCACACCGACCTGGTCGCCCTCGAAGGCGGGATTCCCCTGGAAACGCCGTTCGTGCTCGGTCACGAAGGCGCGGGCGTCGTGGCCGCGATCGCCGACGATGTCACGGCGCTCTCGGTCGGCGACGCGGTGGTGCTGAGCTTCGATCACTGCACCGAATGCGCACAATGCACCAGCGGGCATCCGGCGTACTGCGAATTGTCCGGCGCCATGAACTATTTCGGCTCGCGCCTCGACGGCAGCACCACCCTGTCCGAGAACGGGGAGGAGGTGCACGGCAGCTGGTTCGGGCAGTCCTCGTTCGGGACCTACGCGGTGGCCAGCGTGCGCAATGCGGTGCGCGTCGATGCCGATCTGCCCCTGGACATCTTGGGCCCGCTGGGCTGCGGCCTGCTGACCGGTGCGGGCACCGTCCTCAATGTGCTGCGGCCCGAACCCGGCCAGAGCTTGATCGTATTCGGCGTCGGCGGGGTCGGGCTGGCCGCGATCATGGCGGCGCGGGTCGCCGGCTGTGATCCGATCATCGCGGTGGACCTCAATCCCGAACGGCTGGAGCTGGCCCGGGAACTCGGGGCCACGCACGTCGTCAACTCCGGGGAAACCACCGACCTGGGGTGGGCGCTGACCGAGATCACCGGCACGGGAGCCGATTTCGCCATCGAAACCGTCGGGCTCGGGCCCGTCGTGCGCACGGCGGTCGAGTCGCTGAAGACGCCGGGCCGCGCGGTCACCCTCGGCGCTCGCTCCATGGAGAACGAGATCACCATCGACCAGGGCAATCTGCTCATGGGCAGGCAACTGCTCGGTGTCCTCGAGGGCGATGCCGATCCGCACGAACTCATTCCGCGGCTGATCGAATTGTGGCGGGCGGGTCAGTTCCCGTTCGACCGGCTCGTCGAGAAGTTCCCGTTCGAGCGCATTACCGACGCCGTGGCGGCGGTGCGGGACGGCAAGGTCATCAAACCCGTGCTCACTTTCGGGGAATCATGACAACCGTACGAACCCGCGCCGCTGTCCTGCGCGCCGCCGACGCGCCCTTCCGGATCGAGGAGGTCGAACTCGACGCCCCCGGTCCCGGGCAGATCGTGGTGCGGATCGCGGGAGTGGGTATGTGCCACAGCGATTTCCTGCCGCGTACGCCCATGGCCAAACCGCCGATCATCACCGGCCATGAAGGCGCGGGCGTCGTGGTGGAACTCGGCGCCGGGGTGACCGAACTGGCGGTCGGCGACCACGTCGTGCTCTCGTTCGATTCGTGTGGCGCCTGCCGGAACTGCCTGGACGCGCAGCCCGCCTACTGCGAGAGCTTCTGGCCGCGCAACATGTCCGGCTTCCGGCCGGGCCGCGCCACCAATGTGCGTGATGCGCAGGGCGACCCGGTCAAGGGCAACTGGTTCGGGCAGTCCTCCTTCGCCGAATTCAGCGTGGTGGCCGCCCGCAATGCGATCAAGGTCGATCCGGCGCTGCCGCTGGAACTGCTCGGGCCACTGTCCTGCGGCGTGCTGACCGGGGCCGGGTCGGTGTTCACCTCACTGGGTGTGGAGGCCGGAGCGAGCATCGCGGTGTTCGGCACCGGCACCGTCGGACTGTCGGCGATCATGGCGGCCCGGGTCGCGGGCGCGGCGGTCATCGTCGCGGTGGACCTCAACCAGGAACGGTTGCGGCTCGCCGAAAAGCTCGGGGCCACACACACTTTCCTCGCTTCGACCGAGAACCTGGCCGAGGCAGTGAAGGCGCTGGTGCCCGGCGGGCTGGACTACTCGCTCGACACCACCGGCGTCCCGGAGGTGGTCTCGACCGCCATCGACGTGCTGCGGCTGCGGGGCGTCTGCGGCTGTGTCGGCGTCCAGCTGAAACCGCTCGTCGTGCGCCCCGACCAGCTCGCCTTCGGGCGGACCATCAAGGGCATTCTCGAGGGCGACAGCGTGCCGAAACTGTTGATACCCAGGCTCATCGAATTGTGGCGGCAGGGCCGCTTCCCCTTCGACGAACTGGTGCAGACCTTCCCGCTCGACCGGATCGACGAGGCCGAGCGGGCCATGAAATCCGGTGCGGTGGTCAAACCCGTGCTGATACCCGGAGAGGACACGCCATGACGGCGGATTACAACGCGCTCTACATCGGAGGGGAGTGGCGCGCACCGTCGAGTTCGCGTCGCATCGAAGCGTATTCGGCCAGCACCGAGGAGCTGCTCGGTTCCGTGCCGTCCGGCGAGGCCGCGGATATCGATGCCGCCGTCGCCGCCGCGCGGGCCGCCTTCGACAATCCGCAGGGCTGGTCGCGCTGGGAACCGGCGCGCCGCGCCGCCGTGCTGGAGCGCTTCGCCATCGAATTGGCCTCGCGCAGTGCGGATATCGTGCGCTACGTGAGCAGCCAGAACGGCATGCCGGTGCGTTTCGGCAAAGCCGTCGAGGGCACGGTGCCGGGCGTGATCCTGCGCTACTACGCGGATCTGGTGCAGCGGCAGGCGGAGTACGAGGTGCGGCCCTCGCTCGTCGCGGGCTCCACCGAAGTGCGCCGGGAACCGATCGGCGTGGTCGGCGCGATCGTGCCGTGGAACTTCCCGCAGACGCTCACCTTCTTCAAACTCGCCCCCGCGCTGGCGGCGGGCTGCACCGTCGTGGTGAAGCCGTCCTCGGAGACGGTCCTGGACGCCATGGTGGTCGCGGAAGCCGCTGCCGCCGCGCAGATTCCGCCGGGCGTGCTCAATATCGTGCCGGGGTCCGGCCGCACCGCCGGCGCGCACCTGGTGTCGCATCCGGGCGTGGACAAGATCGCCTTCACCGGCTCCACCGAGGCGGGCCGGACGATCGCGGAAACCTGTGGCCGCCTGCTCAAGCCGGTCACCCTCGAACTCGGCGGCAAGTCCGCGGCCATCATCCTCGATGACGCGGACCTGTCGGCGACGCTGCCCGGCCTGTTCGCGGTGAGCCTGATGAACCAGGGCCAGAGCTGCTACATCTGCACCCGCATCCTGGCCCCGCGCAGTCGCTACGGCGAGATCGTGGACGGCATCACCGATCTGGTGCGCGGGCTGAAAATCGGTGACCCCCTGGATCGTTCGACCGTGATCGGGCCGGTAGCCACCGCCCGCCAGCGCGAGATTATCGAGGGATATATCGCCAAGGGGCAGGCCGAAGGCGGCCGGATCACCACCGGCGGCGGCCGGCCCGCCGGATTCGACAAGGGCTGGTACGTGGAACCGACGGTCTTCGCCGACGTCGACAATGACGCCACCATCGCCCGCGAGGAGATCTTCGGCCCGGTGCTGGCCGTCATCCCCTTCGAGGACGACGCCGACGCGCTGCGCCTGGCCAACGACTCCGATTACGGCCTGGGCGGCACGGTATGGACCACCGACCTGGACCGCGGCACCGCGCTGGCCCGCCGCGTGCAGACCGGCAGCATCGGCGTCAACGGCTACACCATGGACCACGGCGCACCTTTCGGCGGCGTGAAAGACAGTGGCCTGGGCCGCGAATTGGGTCCCGAGGGCCTGGCCGCCTACCAGCAGTACAAGTCGATCTACCTGCCGAAGTAGCGCTGACCGATCGTACGGTCGATAATCTGATAGTGGGCGCTCGAGAGCCGGGCGGCCGAATGACCACAATGAGGTGATCATGTCCAGCCGCACTGTCGGGAACAATGCCGCGATGGGCGTAGCGGGTGCGGTGCGCGGCTTGGCGCAGCGCACCCTGCCCATCGGCGGGAACTTGACGGCCATGCGCATTCTGGGTGATTCCATCGGCGCGGTGCGCAATCCGTTCGGCGCGCGCACGCGCAGGCTGCGCGCGAGCCGGGTGCGCGGGCTGTGGGTGGATGCCGCGACCGCGCCGGCCGGCGGCGACACCGACCGGGGCGCGATCCTGTACCTGCACGGCGGCGGCTTCGTACTCGGCTCCTCGCAGTCGCATTACGGTCTGGCCAAACGGCTTTCGGCGGCGAGCGGACTGCCGGCGCTGGTACTCGACTACCGGCGTGCTCCCGAACACCGTTTCCCGGCGGCCGCCGACGATGCCCTGGCGGCGTATCGCTGGCTCATCGACAACGGATACGCGCCGGAACGGCTGACGCTGGCGGGAGACTCCGCGGGCGGACATCTGGCGGCTGGATTGCTGAACGACATCGTGCGCGTGGGACTTCCGATGCCGGCCGCCGCCTACCTGATGTCACCGGTGGTCGACGTCGACCCCGACCGGGTGCGCGACCCGGACCCGGTGATCCCCGAGGAATTCGGAAAAGCCTGTATACGTGCGTATCTGGGGGAGGCCGTCAGCTCCGATCCAAGACTGGACATCCTCGCCGCCGACAAGCACCGATGGCCGCCGACGCTCATCCAGGCCGGCTCCACCGAATGCCTGCTGCCCGAGATCGAAGCGCTCGCCGCCGGATTGCGGACCGCCGCGGTGCCCTGCGAACTACAGGTCTGGCCGGACCAGGTGCACGTGTTCCAGGCGCTGGCCCGTTTCCATCCGGCCGCGCGCGCCGCGCTCAGGTCCGGCGGCACATTCCTGCGTGAGGCCGTCGAATCGTCGGACGCCGCGGGCCGTCGCTCGGCCTGAGTACCGCCGCGCCGACGCTGAAACGGCGGTGGACCGGCGGAGGCGTTAGAATATCGACCGTTCGTACGGTTAATTTCTACTCCGGGAGGAACCAGTGGCCAGACCGGCAGGCCGGCGCACCGAGATTCTCGAGACCTTCATCCGGCACGTCGCCGACCAGGGTTACGAGAAGACCAATCTCGGCGATATCGCGGGCGAGCTCGGGATGTCCAAGGGCACCATCGTCCATCACTTCGGCACCAAGGCGCAGATGCTGCGCGAGCTCGAAGAGAACTACATGACCCGCCAGCTCGACGCGGTCCGCCGGATGTGGGAACAGCTCGAGACACCGCAGGAGCGCATCGCCTCCATCTTCTACGCTTCGACGATCTTGCAGGTGACCGATCGCGCCGCCACCATCGCCAGCCAGCGTGAGGTGGTGCAGCTCTCCGATGATCCCGCCATGCAGGAGGTCCGCAAACTGCGGGCGGAATTGCAGCGCATGACCATGGAGGAACTGCAGCGCGGCATCGACGCCGGTGTCTTCCGGCCGGTCGATGTGGAGGTCGTGGCCCTGCAACTGTGGGGTTCCATGCAGTGGATGTGGGTGTGGTTCCGGCCGGAGGGCCAGCGCACGCCCGAGGAGATCGCCGCCACCTTCGCCGATGTCTTCCTCGGCGGCCTGCTCGTGGACCGCTTCCCGCTCGCGACCCTGACCGACCCCAAGGGCCGCATTGTCGAGGTCGTCCGCGCCGCCTACGCCGCCTGAAAAACGAAGGCCCGGGAGACTTTTCGTCACCCGGGCCTTTCGCTGTCCGCGCGTGGGTCAGTGGTGATTGTCCAGCCACGCCTGGGCATTGGCGAAGAAGTCCGGATGGCAGATCAGCTCGGCCTGGGTGCGGGGTTCGATCTCGAGCAGGGTGGTCTCCAGATCGGCCGCGGCGGCCTGCCGCAGGGTCGCCTTGATCATGCGCGCGGCATGGGTGGGAATGCGCGCCCAGCGTTGGGCGAGTTCGATTGCGGCGGTGAGGGCGTCGTCGGCGACTCGGCTCACCAGGCCCACCCGCAATGCCTCCTCGGGTCCGATGGGCTCACAGCTGAGCAGTAGATCCAGTGCGCGGGCGTGACCGATCGCGGCCGGAAGCGTATACGAGACCCCGGCATCGGGCCCGATCGCCATCCGGGCGAAGGTCGCGCCGAACTTCGCGCCCGGCCCGGCGATCCGCAGATCACAGCCCAATGCCATGCCGAGCCCGCCACCGATGGCCGGACCGCTGACCGCGGCGATGGTGGGCTGCGGCAGCCGTGCGAATTCCAGCGAGAAGCCGTGCAGATCGCGCATCCAGGCCATGGTGGCCTCCTGCTCGCGCGGCGCCATCTCGTCGAGGCTGCTCAGATCCATGCCCGTGCAGAAGCCCCGCCCGGCACCGGTCAGGACGACCACCCGGGTGTCGGGATCCGTGGCGAGCGGGCGCACGGCCGCCGTCAGCAACGGAATCCGCGACGGGCTCATGGCATTGAGCCGTGACGGCCGATCCAGCACCACCACCGCCACTCCGTCCGCGGGTCGCTCGACTCGAACGACGTTCTCCTGTATCGCTACCCGGTCTGACATCGCCATCTCCATTGTTGACTGTACGTGCGGTTAGTTTTAGTGTTGCCAGTGACCGCGCTCACGTCAAGTGCGGCTGGCTGATGCTGAGTACAAGGGAGTAGCGGCATGCCGAAATCTCTGAAATTCGCTCCGGACGCCCACGCGACCGGAGTCCTCGGACATCCGGAACCCCGCGAGACCCGCGCTGTCATCTCTGCGGACGGGACCGCGCTGCATGTCCGGGAGTACGGCGATCCGTATTCGGATCCCGTTGTGCTGGTGCATGGTTGGTCCGTCGCGATCGAATTCTGGAACCCGCAGATCAATGCCCTGGCCGCCGACAACCGGGTGATCGCCTACGACCAGCGCGGCCACGGCCGCAGTGCCGCGGGCTCCCGACCGTTCGGCGACCGGGTGCTGGCCGAGGATCTGTCGGCGGTGCTGGCCGCGACGATCGCACCGGAGACGCCCGCCACCGTGGTGGGGCACAGTATGGGCGGGGCGACCGTGCTGGCCTGGGCCCAGCACTTCCCCGAGGAAGTGCCGCGCTATGTGGATTCGGCCCTGCTCGCCAATACCGCCACCGGGTTGTCGGAGGGCCGGGAGGGCATGCGCCGGCGGCAGGATCGGCTCTCGCGACTGATGACCGCCATGGCCGTGGCGCCCTTGCCGTCCCCGCCGCGCCGGTTGTCCCGCTCGATGTTCCGGAAGGTCTCGCTGACCGCGGACGCACCGCTCGAACTGGTCGACTTCGGCCAGCGACTGGCCGCGCTGTGCCGGCCGCGAGTGCGTTCCGAATGGGCGAAAGTCCTTCAGCAAGTGGATGTTTCGGAGGGCGTGAAAGCCCTTCGGGTGCCGACCACGGTGCTGTACGGCGAGCGCGACGGCCTGCTGCCGCCGAGCGAATCACAGCGCACCGCCGAGTTGTTCCGGCTGGCCGGGAACCTCGACCGCGTGATCGCGCTGCCCGAGTCCGGGCACGCCAGCAATATGCAGGCCATCGACGAGTTCAATGCCGAGATCGTGCGGCTGCGCGGGCTCTCCGGGCGGCCGATCGGGCTGACGGGGCTGTAAAGGCGCCGGTAGACCTTCACCGGCCTTGACTGTACGGCCGGTCAGTTGAGATAGTGATTCAGGCAACACCGAGAGAGGGGCCGAGCCCTACGATGAGTACCGACACAGCCGTCCAATCCGAGGTGGACGTACCGCATTACGCGATGTACATCGGCGGTGAGTGGGTCGATGCGGCCGAGCGCTACGAGATCCGCAGCCCGGCCACCGAACGCCTGATCGCCACGGTCGCGCGCGGCGATCTGTCCTCCGCCGACCGCGCGGTGGCCGCCGCGAAAGCCGCGCACGAGGACGGCGGCTGGCGTTCGACCCCGCCGGCCCAGCGCGCCCAGGTGCTGCGCACCGTCGCCGACCGCTTCGCCGAGCGCACCTACGAACTCGCCGCCCTGCACGCGGAGGAGATCGGCGCGACCCTGCGCGTGGCCGAGCCGTTCCACTTCGGCGCGGCCCTGCCGCACATGCACTATCTGGCCGATCTCACCGCCCGCTACGAGTTCGAAAGCGGCGGCCCCACAGTGCATCCCGTGCTCGCCGCCGGGAAGGTGCGGCGCGAGCCCATCGGTGTGTGCGCGGCCATCGTGCCGTGGAACATCCCGCTGCCGCTGTCGGTGTGGAAGGTCTTCCCGGCCTTGGGGGCGGGCAATACCGTCGTCATCAAGCCCGATGAGCACGCGCCGCTACTCCTGCTGGAGCTGGCTCGCGAATTCGAGGCGGCCGGATTGCCCGCCGGCGTCTTCAATGTGGTGACCGGCGAGGGCGAGATCGTCGGGGCGCGCCTGGCCGATCACCCGGACGTGCGCAAGATCGGTTTCACCGGGTCGACCGCGGTCGGCAAGGAGATCATGCGCAGGGCCGCCGGCAACGTCAAACGCCTCACCCTCGAACTGGGCGGCAAGGGCGCGAACCTCGTGCTACCCGACGCGAATCTCGAAGAGGCAGTGGACGGTTCGCTGTTCGCGTTCCTCATGCACTCGGGCCAGGGCTGCGAGTCCGGCACCCGGCTGCTGCTGCCGGACGCGCTGCACGACGAGTTCGTGGCGCGCATGATCGAGCGGGTCAAGACCCTGCGCTTCGGCGATCCCATGGACTACGACACCGATCTGGGCCCGGTCTTCTCCGCCGCCCAGCGCGATCGCGTTCTCGACTACATCCGCATCGGGCAGGACGAAGGCGCGACCCTGGCCTACGGCGGCGGCGTGCCCACCGGACCCGGCCTGGACAAAGGCTTCTGGGTCGAGCCGACCATCTTCACCGATGTCACCAACGACATGCGGATCGCACGCGAGGAGATCTTCGGGCCGGTGGTCTCGGTGATCCGCTACCGCACCATCCCCGAGGCCATCGCCATCGCCAACGACAGTGACTACGGCCTGTCGGCGGGCGTCTGGTCGACCGACCCCGCGCTCGCCTTCGAGGTCGCCGAACAGCTGGAGGCGGGCATGGTCTGGATCAACGACTGGCATCTGGCCCCGCCGGAGTATCCCTTCGGCGGCGTCAAGCAGAGCGGGCTGGGCCGGGAGGCCGGACCGCACGCCCTCGACGAATACACCGAACCGAAGTTCATCTCCTTCGACCTGTCCGGCGGACTGGACGGAAAGCCCTACGGCCTGCTGCTGAGCACCCCGGCCAGCTGACCCGTCCACATCTAGGCGAAGATTCACACAGGAGTACCCCATGGCCGAACCGCAGACCCTGCCCCAGGCGTTCCAACGCCAGGTGGCCGACCATCCGGACATCGTCGCGCTGCGCAATTTCGACGGTGCGCAGACCTACACGTGGGCTGAGTACGGGGCCGAGGTGCGCCGGCTCGCGGGCGGATTCGCCGCCCTCGGGCTGGGCCGCGGCGACGTGTTCGCCAGCCTGCTCACCAACCGGCCCGAGTTCAATCTGACCGAGATGGCCGCCAATCATCTGGGCGCGACCACGTTCTCGATCTACAACACCTCCGCACCGGAACAGATCAATTATCTGCTCACCCATTCGGATACGAAGATCCTGGTGACCGAGCGGCAGTACCTGGCGAAGCTGGAGGAGTCCGGCGCCGTCGTCGAACACGTCTTCGTGGTGGAGGACGGCGATCTGGACCGGCTCGCGCCCGCGCCCGGATTCGACTTCGAAGCGGCCTGGAACGCGGTGCTGCCCGACGACGTGCTGTGCATGATCTACACCTCGGGCACCACGGGGCCGCCGAAGGGCGTGGAGCACACCCATCGCGGCGTGCTGGGGATGCAGGGAGCGGTCACGAGCACGTTCCCCATCGACAGCGGTGATCGCCTGATCTCGTACCTGCCGTCGGCGCACGCCGCGGATCGGTGCGTCACCTATTACTTCAGCATTCTCAATGGCGCGCAGCTGACTACGCTCAACGACTTGTCGCGACTGCCACAGACTTTGGCCGAAGTCCGGCCGACCATTTTCACCGCCGTGCCCCGGGTGTGGGAGAAGCTGAAGGCGGGCGTGGAGTTGCAGCTCGACGCGAACGAGCAGCTGCGCGCCGGATTCGAGGCCGGTGTTCCGCAGGTGATCGACGCCATCCGCGCGAAACTCGGTCTGGAACAAGTGAAGTGGGCGATGACCGGTGCGGCGGCCTGCCCGCTCGGGGTCTTCACCTTCCTGCGAAAGCTGCGCATCCCGGTCACCGATATCTGGGGCATGTCCGAGATCGGCTTGGTCACCGCCGCGCCGCCGGAACGCGCCAAGCCCGGCACCATCGGCACTTTGCTGCCCGGTTACGAAGGGCGCGTGCTCGACGACGGTGAGCTGCTGATCCGCGCGCCGTTCACCATGAAGGGCTACCGCAATGATCCGGCGCAGACGGCCGAAGCCAAGGACGCCGACGGCTGGGTGCACACCGGCGACATCGTGACCGTGGACGACGAGGGGTACTACACCATCGTCGACCGCAAGAAGGAACTCATCATCAACGCGGGCGGAAAGAACATGTCGCCCAGCAATATCGAGAGCGCCATCTCCACCGAGTCGCTGCTCATCGGCGCGGTGGTGGCCATCGGGGACGGGCGGCCCTACAACGTCGCACTCGTCACCCTGGACGGCGCGGCGGTGCCCGCCTTCGCGGAGAAGTTCGGTCTGGATCCGGATCCGGCGGTGCTGGCCAAGGACGCGCGGGTGCTCGAGGCCGTCCAGCAGGGGGTGGACGCGGGCAATGCGAAACTCGCGCGGGTGGAGCAGATCAAGAAGTTCGCGCTGTTGCCGACCGTGTGGAACGAAGGCGGGGAAGAGCTGACCCCGACCGGCAAGCTGCGCCGCAAGCCCATCGCCGCCAAGTACGCCGCCGAGATCGAAGCGCTGTACGCCGAATGACATTGTCCAGCAACGAAATCGAATCGGAAGCCGTGGCTTGGCAGCCCATCGACCCCGAGGCGGTGGGCGCGTGGATGGACGCGGAGGGCCTGCCGCCGGGCGCTGTCACCGACATCCAGCCGATCGGCGGCGGGACGCAGAACATCATGCTGCGCTTCCGTCGCGGTGGGCGCGAGTATGTGCTGCGCCGCCCGCCCCGGCATCTGCGGCCGGTCAGCAATGACGTGCTGCGCCGCGAGGCCCGGCTGCTACGTGCCTTGCGCGACACCGACGTTCGCGCGCCTCGCGTGATCGCCGTGTCCGATGACGGACCGGCGCTGCCCGGTCTGGTGGGCTATCTGATGGAGCCTGTCGACGGCTTCAACCCGGGTACCGACCTTCCGGACCTGCACGCCGGAGACGCGGCCGTGCGGCACGCCATGGCGCTGTCGGCCGTCGAAGGCATCGCCCGGCTGGGAGCGCTCGACCACACCGCCCTCGGGCTGGCCGATTACGGCAAACCGGAAGGGTTCCTGGAACGCCAGGTGCCGCGCTGGCTGCGTGAACTCGACGGATACCGATCCAATCCGGGATACGCCGGACCGGAAATCCCTGAGCTGGAGCAGGTTTCGGCCTGGCTCAAGGCGCATCGCCCTACCCGGTGGCAGCCGGGCATCATGCACGGCGATTGCCATCTGGCCAATATGATGTTCCGCCACGACGGTCCCGAACTGGCCGCCATGGTGGATTGGGAAATGTCCACCATCGGCGACCCGCTGCTCGATCTGGGCTGGCAGATCGCCACCAGCCCGTCCGGGGCGGCCGGTGCGGCGGTCACCCCGAAACTGGCTGCCGCGGGCGGTCTTCCGACCGCGGCGGAGATGATCGAGCACTACGCCCGTTTCTCCGACCGGGATTTGAGCGCCATCACCTGGTACACGGTGCTGGCCGGGTTCAAACTCGGGATCATTCTCGAGGGCACGCATGCCCGTGCCGTCGCGGGTAAGGCGCCCAAGGCCATCGGCGATCACCTGCATGCGATCACCCTGCAATTGTTCGCCGAGGCCGCTGCGCTGATCGACTGAACAACCGAGCGGAATACGAAATCGGCCGGTGCGTCTCACGCACCGGCCGATTTCGCTGTTCGTCTGTCCGCCTTACGGGTTGGCGGCCCGAAGCAGCTCCGCGGTGCTGGTGAGCTTGACGCGCGGGCGGCCCGCGACCCGGCCCGCGCCGCGTTCGGCGGCGTCGATCGCAGTCCAGCCGTCACCGTCGACGACCTCCGGCCGGCGCTCGCGCACCAGCTTCGCCAGGGCGTCCCGATCGTGCAGGGGAGTGGGCAGCGTTCCGTCGATGAAATCGGCGATGATCCGGTCGACGGTCTCCTTGGCATCGACCTTGTTGGTGCCGATGACCCCGCGCGCACCGCGCTTGATCCAGCCGGTGACATAGACGCGCGGCACGACGCTGCCCTGATCACTGGGCACGATGCCGCGCTCGTCGTCGAAGGGCAAGGCCGGGACCGGTTCTCCGCGATAGCCGATGGAGCGCAGCACGAGCCCCGTGGCGAGCGTCTCGGTCTCACCGGTGGGTTCGGCGACCGGCCCGGAATCGGAGGGCACCAGCCGGTTCCGGCTCAGCTCGATTGCCTCCACCCGATCGTCGCCGGTGAGGGCGGTGGGGGAGGTGAGGTAGCGGAAGACGATTCGCTTGTTGCCGGGATTGACGGGACGCCCGGCGTACTCGTGCGCGAGCCGCACCTTCAACGCCACGGACGGTTCCAGGTCGGCGCTCTCGATCACCACGTCGACGTTCGGCAGATGACCGAGGGCCAGGAACTCCGGCGACGTGTAGGCGGCCTGGGCCGGACCGCGCCGGCCGAGCAGCACCACTTCCCGAATGCGGCTGTGGCGCAGCGCCTCCAGGGCATGGTCGGCGATATCGGTGCTCGCGAGCTGCTCGGGATCGGCGGTGAGAATGCGCGCGATATCCAATGCCACATTGCCGTTGCCGACGATGACCGCGCGCTCCCCGCTGAGATCGAACTGCCGATCCGCGAAGTCGGGATGCCCGTTGTACCAGGCGACGAACTCGGTGGCCGAGTGACTGCCGGGCAGGTCCTCGCCCGGAATCCCCAGCCGCTTGTCGGTGGCCGCGCCGACGGCATAGATCACCGCGTGGTGATGAGCCAGGAGCTCCTCGTGAGAAATGTGCTCGCCCACTTCCACATTGAGGTGGAAACGGAAGTTGTCGCGCCGGAACGCCGCGGCGAAGGCATCGGTGACGGTCTTGGTGCCCGCGTGATCGGGCGCGACACCCGCGCGCACCAGCCCCCACGGCGTGGGCAGCCGATCGAACATATCCACCTCGACACCGCCGCGCGCCAGCAGATCCTGCGCGGCGTAGCAGGCGGACGGCCCCGCGCCGACGATGGCCACCCGCAGGGGCCCCATTTCCCGGGGCGGGCGCAGGTCGGCGGCGATCGGATTCACATCCGGTTCGAGGGGATGCTCCTGGAAGTACTCGGCATTGATCTCCCGATAGCGCTCCAGCGAGGCGCTCAGCTCGTCCTCGGGGAAGATCGCCTGCACCGGGCAGGAATCCGCGCACGCCCCGCAGTCGATGCAGGTGTCCGGATCGATATAGAGCATCTCCGCGGTGGCGAACTCCGGTTGATCCGGCGTCGGCCGGATGCAGTCCACCGGGCACTCGGCGATGCAGGTGGCATCGTTGCAGCAGCGCTGGGTGATGACGTAGGCCATGGCGGGTTCCTCGAATAGTTGGTAGTTGGGACCGGACATTGACTGACCGCCCGTACGGTCATAATAATAGAGGCATGGTTCAGCCCGACGAAGAGCGACCCGCGTACCTCCGCAAGGACGGCCACGTCGCGATCATCACGATGAACCGCCCGCACGCGATGAACGCGGTCAACGCCGCCATGTCGATCGCGATGCAGGAGGCGGTGGACGAATTCCTCGCCGACCCGGAATTGCGGGTCGGCATTCTGACGGGCGCGGGCAAGGCGTTCTGTGCGGGCGCGGACTTGAAGGAAGTGGCCGCCAAGCGGTCACTGATCGGACCGGAACAGCACGAGCGCGGGTTCGGCGGCATCATGAAGCGGCTGATCGACAAGCCGCTCATCGCGGCGGTCAACGGCTACGCCCTGGGCGGCGGCACTGAATTCGTGCTGGCCTGCGATCTGGCCGTGATGGGCGCGGAGGCCACGCTGGGGCTGCCCGAGGTGCGGCACGGCATCATCGCCGCGGGTGGCGGGCTCCTGCGGCTGGCGCGGCGCGTTCCGCTGTCGATCGCGCTGGAAGCCACCATGACCGGTGCGCCCATCGCGCCGGAGGAGGCGCTGCGGTGGGGGCTGGTCAACCGCGTGGTGCCCGGCGATCAGGTGCTGGATACCGCGCTCGAACTGGCGAACCGGATCGCCCGCAATGCCCCGCTGGCCGTGCAGGCTAGTAAGCGCGTGCTGTATCAGGCCGCGGCCCTGCCGGATTGGGAGGACGAGGCGTGGAAGCTCAGTGACGACGCCGCGCGGGTCATCATGCGCACCGCCGACGCCAAGGAAGGCCCGCGCGCCTTCGCCGAGAAGCGCAAGCCGAAGTGGGAGGGCCGGTAATGGCGGCCACGGCGGCGATCGCCGGACTCGGTCTCACCGACGTCGGCAAGGTATACGGGCGTAGCGCAACGGATTTCGCCGCCGAAGCGGTGCGGCTGGCGGCGGCGGACGCCGGTCTGGCGCTCACCGATCTGGACGGGCTGCTGGTCAGCCCGGGCACCCAGGGGTCGCCGAAGCTCTCGCTGCAAAAGGTGTTGGGGCTGCGAGATCTTCGGTTACTCGCCGAAATCCATGCGCTCGGGGCGAGCCCGGCGGCCATGATCGCCGCCGCGGCACAGGCGATCGCCTCCGGTGAGGCCACCGCGGTCGCCTGCGTCTTCGCCGACGCGCCGCTGCGGGAGAAAAGCTCCGCCCGTGACGCTTTCGGCACACAGCGCAGCCTGCCCAGCGGATTCGCCTCCTACCACCTCGGTATCGGCGCGATCACCCCGAATCTGTTCTACGCCATGGCCGCCCGCAGGCATTTCGAAACCTACGGCACCACCAGCGCGCAGCTCGGCGCGATCGCGGTCGGCCAGCGCGGCTGGGCGGCGCGGAACCCGGCCGCGCAGTTCACCGCCCCGATCACCCTCGAAGACCACCAGTCCTCACCGCTGATCGCCGATCCGCTGCATCTGCTGGACTGCTGCCTGGTCTCCAACGGTGGTGCGGCCGTGATCGTCACCTCGGTCGAACGCGCCCGTGAACTGGCACAACCGCCCGTCGACATCCTCGGCTGGGCCCAAGCCCACCCCGGTCAGGTGATGCGCACCGGTTCGGACTTCGGCCTGCGCACGGGTGCCGCGGTCGCGGGACCGGCGGCGCTGCGCATGGCCGGAGTCTCGGTCGCCGACGTGGATCTGCTCGAGCTCTACGACAGCTACACCTTCACCGTCCTGGTCACCCTCGAGGATTACGGCTTCTGCGCCAAAGGCGAAGGCGGCGCGTTCGTTTCCGACGGCAAGCTCGGACCCGGCGGCAGCCTGCCCTGCAATACCGGCGGCGGCCAGCTGTCGAGCTACTACCTGACCGGCTTCACGCCGATCGTCGAAGCGGTCGTGCAGGCGCGCGGCCAAGCCGGCGCGCGGCAGGTCGGCAAGAAGGACGTGATCATGGTCAGCGGCAGCGGCGGCGTGCTCGAACACCACGCCACCCTGGTCTTGAGCGGGGCCGCGTGATGAGCGGAATCGACCGTGGCGCAGCCGGGTGGCCGGTCATGCGCCGGGACGGCAAGAGCGCCGAATTCTTCGATGCCGCGCGGCGCGGTGAGGTCGCGATCAAGAAGTGCGCGGGATGCGGTGTAGCGCTGGCTCCCGAAGCGATGGTGTGCACCGACTGCGCGGGAACCGAGCTGACCTGGGTCACGGCCTCGGGCGCGGGCACGCTGATCACCTGGACGGTGGTGCACAAAGCCCCGAACCGGGCCTATCAGGAACTGGTGCCCTACACGGTCGGCGTCGTCGAATTGGCCGAAGGCCCTTGGCTGTACGCCGCGATCCTGGGCGAGCCGAGCGCGGGCGCGGCATTGCGCGCCGACTTCGTCCACCCCGCCGACGGCGAGAGCTATCCGGTGTGGGTCGTCGGCGACGGCGAGCCGGTATGACGGCGACCGCGGTCTTCGCCGCCACCCGATCCGACCACTTCATTCGCCGGCGGCATGGCCGTACGGCCGGATACTGAAAGCGAGGGATTACCTCATGGCCGAATTCGACCTGGCCACGCTGCACGAGGCGATCGCCGCCGCGCTGCCCGAGGAACCGTGTGTGATCACCGGGCGGCGCGTCTACAGCTGGTCGGAGACCACCACCCGCACTCGCGCGCTCGCCGCGGTGCTGCGCGCCCACGGACTCGGTGGGCGCAAGCCGGTCGAGAACGGCTGGGAGACCGGGCAAGATCACCTCGGCGTCTATCTGCACAATGGCGCGGAGTACCTGGAAGGCGTGCTGGGCGCGCACAAGGCGTCCGTCGCGCCGTTCAATATCAACTATCGGTACACGCCCGGTGAGCTGGCCTATCTGCTGCGGGACGCGGACGCCAAGGCGGTGTTGTTCGGCGGGCACTTCGCCGGCACCCTGGCGGCGGCCCTCGAAGAACTCGACCACCAGCCGTTGCTTATCCAGGTGGATGACGGCAGCGGTGCGCCGCTGCTCGACGGCGCACTGGATTACGAAAGTGCCCTGGCCGCAGCCGATCCCGCGCAGGGTGTACCGGATTCCAGCCCGGACGACCGGCATCTGCTCTACACCGGCGGCACCACCGGCATGCCCAAGGGCGTCATCTGGCGCGTCGGGGACCTGGTGGCGGGGCCGATGGGCGTGCGTAAAGCCGAAACCGTGGATGAGGTCGTGGAACGGGCGGTGCGGATTCGCGGCCGGGTGCTCCCGGCACCACCGCTCATGCACGGCGCGGGCACCGGAATCGCGTTGGGCGGCTGGCTCTCCGGCGCGACGGTGGTGATTCAGCCGAACCCGGAGAAGTTCGACGCCGCCGTCCTGCTGGACACCTGTGAAAAGCATGGCGTCACCTCCATGGCCATCGTCGGCGATGCGTTCGGTGCGCCCATGGTGGCCGAGCTGGAAGCTCGCCCGCGCGCGCTCCCCGCGCTGAGACTGATCGTGAACAGCGGTGCCGCGCTGCGTGATTCGCTGAAGGACCGGCTCGCGGAACTGATTCCGGGGCTGCGCATCAGCGATATGCTCGGCTCCTCGGAGACCGGCCTGCACGCCAAACGCGGCTCCGGATCCAGCACCTTCGCGGCACGCGGAAATACCGCGCTCATCGACGAAAACCGCACTCGCACGGTCGAACCCGGCAGCGACGAGATCGGCTGGCTGGCCCAGGGCGGTTCCATTCCCATGGGCTACCTGGGTGACCCGGACAAGACCGCCGCCACCTTCGTCACCATCGAAGGACGCCGCTATTCGGTGCCCGGCGACCGCGCCCGGCTCACCGCCACCGGCGAATTCGAGTTCCTCGGCCGGGAAGCCACCACCATCAATACCGGCGGTGAGAAGGTCTTCGCCGAAGAAGTCGAGCAGGTGGTGCGCGGCCTGCCCGGCATCGCCGACGCGGTGGTGGTGGGCCGTCCCAGCGAACGCTGGGGACAGGAGGTGGTCGCCCTCTATCAACCCGCCGACACCACCGTGACCGTCGAGCAGCTGCGCGCGGGCTGCCGGGAAGCCCTGGCGGGCTACAAGATTCCCAAAGTTTTCATTCGCGTAGACCGGGTCGGCAGGCACGCCAACGGCAAAGCCGATTACGCCTGGGCCAAGGCCGCTGCCATTCGTGGAACAAATTCAGCCACTCCCGAGGAGCTCTCATGATCACCACCGTGCCCGATTTCGGCAATCCCGATGCCTACCTATCCGGGTTCCCCTACGCCGAGGTCGCCGCGCTGCGCCGGGAAACGCCGGTGGCGTGGGTGCCGGAACCGGCCGCCGGTGACTTTCCCGGTGGCCCCGGCTTCTGGTACTTCACCAAGCACGCCGACGTGATGGCCGCCGGTAAGCGTCCCGATGTGTTCAGCTCCTACGAGGGCGGCACCTGGGTGCGCGAGGTGACCCCGGCCGAGCTGGAGATCCAGCGGCAGGCGATGTTGAACATCGATCCGCCGATGCACACCCAGATGCGCAAGATCATCAGCAAGGCGTTCACGCCGCGCGTGGTCAACGGCATGGCGGATTCCATTGCCGCGCACGCCGATGCGATCGTCGAGCGGCTCGGCGACGGCGGCGATATCGACTGGGTGCAGCAGGTCTCCTCGGAGATGCCGCTGCTGGTACTGGCCGATATCCTCGGCGTCCCCACCGAGGAGCGGCACCTGCTCTTCGACTGGACCAATCGCATGGTCGGCTTCGACGATCCGGAGGCCGTGGACAAGAAGTCCTACGTGTCGGCGTTCCTGGAGCTGTTCGCCTACGCCCGCACCCAGACCGCCGCCAAGCGCGCCGAGCCCACCGAGGACGTGTGGAGCCTGGTGGTCAATGCCGAGGTCGACGGTCGCCGCCTCACCGACGACGAACTGGATCGCTTCTTCCAGCTCCTCGTCATCGCGGGCAACGAGACCACCCGCAATATGCTCAACGGCGCGATCCTGCTGCTGTCGGAAAACCCGGACCAATTCCGTTTGCTGCGTGCGGATCCCAGCCTGATGCCGCAGGCGGTCGAGGAGATCCTGCGCATGTTCCCGCCCATCCTCCAGTTCCGGCGCACCTGCGTGCAGGACACCGAGGTCAGCGGGCAGGCGATCAAGGCCGGCGACAAAGTCGTGCTGTCCTATGCCGCCGCCAACCGCGACGAGACCGTGTTCGAGAACCCGGATGTCTTCGACATCACCCGGAAGACCAACCCGCACGTGTCCTTCGGATTCGGCACCCACTTCTGCCTGGGCAGCGGTGTGGCCCGGCTGGAGGGCCGCGTGCTGCTGGCCAAGTTGTTCGAACGCTTCTCCAGCATCGAGGTCACCGGGACTCCGGTGCGGTTGCGCTCGAATTTCGTCAACGGCATTACCGAACTGCCCGTGCGGCTTTCGCGCTGAGGAAACCAGTGACCAACCTCTGGACCACACCCGAACGCTGCGATCTGCGCAAACTGGCCGCCGAGTTCACTCTCCAGGAAATCACCCCGCACATGGACCGCTGGGAGCGCGACGGTTCGCTGCCGCGTTCTCTGCACGAGCAGGCGGGCGGCCTCGGTCTGCTCGGCCTGGGGTTCCCCGAATCAGCCGGTGGCGCGGGCGATTACATCGACCTGGCAATCCTGATCGAAGAACTGATCGTCAACGGCGGCAGCCCCGGGCTGTGCGGATCGCTGCTGACCCACACCATCGCCGCACCCCACATCGCGGCTGCCGGTGATCCGGACCAGATCGCGAAGTACGTGACGCCGACCTTGGAAGGCACCAAGATCGGCGCGCTCGGCATCACCGAACCGGGTACCGGCTCCGATGTCGCGGCGGTGCGCACCACCGCCGTTCGCGACGGTGACCATTACATCGTCAACGGCGCGAAGACCTACATCACCTCCGGGGCCCGCGCCGACTATGTGACCACGGTGGTGCGCACCGGCGGCCCCGGGCATCGCGGGCTGTCGCTGCTCATCGTGGACACCGACACTCCGGGCTTCACTGTCGGCCGCACCCTGGAGAAGATGGGCTGCCTCTGCTCGGACACCGCGGAACTGTCCTACGACAATGTCCGGGTACCGGCCGCGAACCTGGTCGGCGCGGAGGGAACCGCGTTCGCGCAGTTGATGACCCGGCTCGACGGTGAACGATTGAACCTCGCCGTGCAGGGCTATTCGACCGCCCAGCGCGCCCTCGATCTCACCCTGCCGTGGGTACGGGACCGGGTGACCTTCGGTGAGCCGCTGGCGCACCGGCAGGTGATCCGGCACAAGCTCGCCGAAATGGCCAGGCAGACGACCGTCGCCCGCGTGTACGTGCGCGACGTGCTGACCCGTTACGTCGCGGGCGAATCCGTCGGCGCGGAAGTGGCGATGGCCAAGAACACCGCCGCCGCGGCCTGCGAATTCGTGATCAACGAAGCCGTGCAGATCTTCGGCGGTATGGGCTACATCCGTGAGAACGAGGTGGAGCGCCTCTACCGCGACGGCCGCCTGCTCAGCATCGGCGGCGGGGCGACCGAGATCATGAACGAGGTCATCGCGAAATCCCTGCCGCTCGCTACCCGCTGACCACCGAAATATTCTGTATCCGAAGGGATTTCGCATGGGCCACTACCGGGCCAATGTCCGCGACCTGGAATTCACCCTGTTCGAGGTCTTCGAGCTGGACAAGATCCTCGCCACCGGCGCGTTCGGCGACCTCGACGGCGAGACGGTGCGCACCATGCTCACCGAGGCGGCCCGGCTGGCCGAAGGTCCGGTGGCCGAGGGATTCGCCGACGCCGACCGGCATCCGCCCACCTTCGATCCGGCCACCCACACGGTCACCATCCCCGAATCGTTCAAGCGCTCCCTGCGCGCCTGGCGCGATGCCGAATGGTTCCGGGTCGGGCTGCGACCGGCGGTAGGCGGGGTGCCCGCGCCCTCGATGGTCGCCTGGGCCATCACCGAATTCCTGCTCGGTGCGCAACCGGGCATCTTCTTCTACCTCACCGGCCCGGTCTTCTCCGGTGTGCTGTACGGCATCGGCACCGAGGACCAGAAGCATTGGGCCACACTGGCGGTCGAGCGCGGCTGGGGTACCACCATGGTGCTCACCGAACCCGATGCCGGCTCCGATGTCGGTGCCGCCCGCACCCGGGCGATCCCGCAGGACGACGGCAGCTGGCATCTCGAAGGCGTCAAACGCTTCATCACCTCCGCCGACGCCGACGACCTGTTCGAGAACACCGTGCACCTGGTGCTCGCCCGGCCCGAAGGCGCGGGACCCGGCACCAAGGGGCTGAGCCTGTTCTACGTCCCGAAGTTCCACTTCGATCCCCGCACCGGGGAGCCGGGGGAGCGCAACGGTGTGTTCGTCACCGGCCTCGAACACAAAATGGGCTTGAAGGTCTCGGCCACCTGCGAGGTCACCCTGGGCGGGCACGGCATACCTGCCAAAGGCTGGCTGGTGGGGGAGACCCACAACGGCATCGCGCAGATGTTCCAGATCATCGAAACCGCGCGAATGATGGTGGGCACCAAAGCGATCGCTACCCTGTCCACGGGATACCTCAATGCCCTGGCCTATGCCCGCGAGCGGGTACAGGGCGCGGACCTGACCGCGATGGCCGACAAGACCGCCCCGCGCGTGAGTATCCTGCGCCACCCCGACGTACGGCGCTCCCTGCTCATGCAGAAGGCGTACGCCGAAGGACTGCGCGCCGTCTACCTGTTCACCGCGGCGCACCAGAACCCCGAAGCGGCACAGGTGGTTTCGGGCGCCGATCCCGACCTGGCGGCGCGGGTGAACGACCTGCTGCTCCCGATCGTGAAGGGCGCCGGCTCCGAACGAGCCTTCGCCATGCTCACCGAATCCCTGCAAACCCTGGGCGGCTCCGGCTATCTCCAGGACTACCCGATCGAGCAGTACCTGCGCGACGCCAAGATCGATTCCCTCTACGAGGGCACCACCGCGATCCAAGCCCAGGACTTCTTCTTCCGGAAGATCCTGCGGGACAAGGGCATAGCCTTCGGATTCCTGCTCGACGCGATCACCGAATTCACGGCGAACGTGAACCCGCTGCTGAGCTCCGAAGCCGAGTCACTCCTCGCGGCCACCACCGACGTACGGGCCATGGCTACGGCACTGACCCGCTACGCCACCGACCCCGACCCCGCCATGGTCTACCGGGTGGGACTCGGGTCCGTGCGCTTCCTACTCGCCGTCGGCGACCTGCTGATCGCCTGGCTGCTGCTGCGCCAGGCCGCCGTAGCGCTGGCCTCCGACACCGTGGACGCGGACTACCGGGCCGGAAAACTGGCGGTAGCACGCTTCTTCGCCGCCGAGGTGCTGCCCGGTGTGGCCGCCGCACGCGGGGTGGTCGAGCACCTCGACCACTCGGTCATGGAACTCGACGACGCCGCCTTCTGAGGTCCGTGCTCGCCCGTCTGCCGTCCGGGGTGCGCCCTGGTCGGCACCGGATGCGACCTGGCGCTGGGTGATCGAGTGCATCCCGATGCACCAGACCACGGCGACGTGCCCCGTCGAGCGGCCTCCGCTCGGGCCCAGGACTGTCACAGCTCCTCGGCCACCCGCCGCGCGATCCGGGCGCCGTAGAGGTCGGGATAGCCGCCCGCTGCTTGAACCGCGGCGCTCCAACCACCAACTATGCCGACGAGGTCATCGAATTCGTCGCCGAGTGCCGCTATCGCCGACCGCATCTGACGATCGGTCGCTACTTCGATGCGCTCCCGCGCGTCCCGGCCGGCGGGGGAGAGATGATCGCCGTCGAGGAGGCCACGCTCGCGCAGGCGATGTGCCGCGGCCTCGAGTTGTGTATCGGTCCAGGCTCTGGTGCGCACGTAGGTGCGGGGTGGCAGACCCCAGCGCGCTTCGCTGAGCAGTCCGATCTCGACGGCATCGAATCCGGCGGAGATCCAAGCGGCGGTGTGGGAATCGCCGCGATACTCCCGCAAGCGGTCGGCCAGCGCCCATGCCCGGCCGAGCGGATCGCCGGGAAGGTCGATCGCGCACAGTCCCGCGAACATCGGCCGACCGGCGAGCCGGAGGGGTTCGACTGCGCGAGTGAGCAATCCGATCACCCTGTCGAGCCCATCGGGGCATTCGCCGAGTATCCGCCGCAGCGAGGCGGTCGCGCCGCGCGCGCGGGCCGCGGCGATAGTCGAGGCATCGGTCAGCGCCCACCCGCGCTCGACCGAAGCGGCGACCACGGCCGGGTCGAACACCGCGAACGCGGCCGCGACGACCGCACCGTGCGCTTGCCCGAGCGCCGCACCGCGACCGGTGTTGTAGGCGTCGCGATTCGAGGTGTGCACGCCGCCCGGCAGCGTCCCGCGCCCGCCGCCGAACCCGAGTGCCGCGTACTCGGCGTTCGTCTCGGCGGAGAAGTACACCTGCCCGGCGAACGGTTCGAGCGCGGCCCACAGCATGCGTGCCCGGCGGCTCAGTTCGGCGTCGGAGATCATCGGCTCATCCCTGACGCGTAGCTGACGATGCGCGCCGACTCCCGCTTGTCCGCATCGGTGAGCGCCGGGTAGCCGCCGACCGCTAGTTGTGTGTTCCACCGGTCCAGCGAACTCACGAGCTCATCGAGGTCGTCGCCCAATGCGGCTGTGGCGGCATGCATTTGGTGATCGGTGGCGATCTCGACGGCCTCGCGGGCTCGCGCGCCCCTCTCGGTGAGACCGTCCTCATCGAGGTGGCCGCGCGCTCGGAGCCGATCGTGCGCCGCATCGAGCTGCTCGTTCGTCCATCCTCGCGACCGGACATAGGACCGTGGGGGCAGCCCGCGGATCAGCTCACCGACCAATCCGATCTCCGCCGCGTCGTATCCGGCCGTGATCCAGGCCGCGGTGTGCGAATCGCCGCGATATTCACGCAACCGGTCGGCCAGCCGCCAGGCGCGGCCGATCGTGCTGTCGGGCAAGCCGAGTGCGCACACGCCCGAGAACAACGGACGGCCTTCGGGGCGCAGTGGTTCCACCGCGCGTGCCAGCAGTGTGGTCACGCGTTCGATACCGGATGGCTGTGGTCCGAGCACCCGCTCGAGCTGTGCGATTGCTCCAGCCGTGCGCGCTTCCGCGATCGTTGCCGCATCGGTGAGCCGCCACCCGAGTTCGACTCCCGCCGTGACGATTCCGGGTTCGAACACCGCGAACGCCGCTGCCACCACCGTCCCTGGGACCTGACCCAGCGCTGCTCCCCGGCTCGTGAAATACGCGGCGGCGTCGGGTGTGCTGACATTGCCGAGCCTTCCGGCCGGGGCGAACCCGAGCCGTTCGTAAGCGGCGTGGCATTCGGGCGCGAAGTACACCTGCCCGGCGAAAGGTTCGATCGCGGCCCGTAGCGCGCGTGCCCTGCGGCTCGACTCTTCGATTGCCATTCGCATCCCATCCATCTGGCCACTAGGGCAGACCGTACGTGCAGTCAATAATTCGGCAAAGCGGCAAAATCCGCGATGAAAACCTGAAAATTTCGCAGACTAGCCAACCGTACGGTCAGTGTGATCTACTGTTGGCCGCCAACTCGAGGTGAGTTGTGGCTCACAACGATGCGTAACTCCTATGGCTTCTCCGCCCGTGGATCCGCGTGCGCATCACCAGTTAGATAGCAGGACCGAATGTTCAAAATTCGCCGCTCTTCGCTCGCCTTGCTGGCGGCCGGAGTGCTCATGATCGCGCTCGCGGGAGTGCTCCGCTTCGTGGCGGTGCCCGTGCTGACCAAGCTGCCGGGCGATACCGATACCGTCGCCCATTACGAGGGCACGGCGACGCTGCTGAATTCGGCGGCATTGAAGAGCGGCGATACCGCCCACGCACTTATGAGCAATGTGCCGATCACCGTGGACCGGCATATCTACGTCTCGTCCACATCCGGCGATACCGCCGTGGTCCACGACGAGGCGGTGATCAACGGCCCGAACGGGCTCACCATCAACCAGAAGCACGTGTACGCGCTCGACCGGGTGACGCTGCTGGAAGCACCCGCGCCCGACGGGGCCGAGGTGGAATCGCATACGGGCGTGACGGTCGCGCTGGCGATGGATCCTCCTGCCGACGACTCGCAGAGCTACTGGGATTCGGGTACCCAGGCGGCGGTTCCGTTGCGCTACAAGGGTTCCGATTCCGTCCACGGCCGCGATGTGCAGCGGTACGAGGCATCTGCCCAGGGCGCGCTGAAGAACTCGATGACGCTGAGCACGCTTCCGGCGCAGCTGCCGAAAGCTCTTGTCGAACAGTTGCTTCCCTCGCTGCCGGCCGGCAGTCAGGACGCCCTGCGGACCGCGCTGCCCACCCTGCCCGACCTGGTTCCACTGGCCTACTCCGCATCCAATGCGCTGAACGTCGCCGTGGACAGCGCACTCGGTCTGCCGATCACCGCCGCCCAGCAGCAGAAAGTGGTGGCAGGGGTGGAAGCGGACGGCAAGCGCATCGATCTGCTGCCGGTCATGGCACTCGATATCAAGACCACGGACGCCTCCGCCGACACCAGCGCCGACAAAGCGCGATCCGCCGGCGAGAAACTCAACCTGCTCGCCGACTACATCCCGCTCGCGGCATTGATCCTCGGCGTCGTCGTGATCGTGATCGGCATCGTCCGCCGTCGTCCGGCCTCCGCCGCGTAAACATGGCGAACTGGCTGCGGCGGTGTGCTTTCCGCATACGGAGGCTGGTTCGGCTGCCCGGCAGGCGAGCGGGAATTCGCACGAGGCTGGTGACGATCGTCCTCGTCACCAGCGTCGTCCTGCTCGCAGTCGGGGTCGGCGGCGCCGCCTACCTGGTGAAAACCGGCCGTGATGCCCAGAATTGGGCCGCCCTGGCCAGCCGCATTCTGGATCCGGCCGCGGCGATGGTGCAGGCGTTCCAGGACGAGCGCCTGCATTCGCTGCGCTATCTGGCCGGCGACGCGGACGCCGTCACCGATCTCAGCGCCGCGCGCGGGCGCACCGATACCGCTATCGCGCAGGTGCGGGTGCTCCTGGATGTGGGCCGGGAGATCGATCGCGACGGGTCGGCCGCGGAGATCTCGGGCTATCGCGAACTGTACGAGAAGTTTCCGGCGCTGCGCGGGTCCATCGATGCGCGCCAGACGA
Source organism: Nocardia inohanensis NBRC 100128 (assembly GCF_001612945.1). Classification (GTDB taxonomy): domain Bacteria; phylum Actinomycetota; class Actinomycetes; order Mycobacteriales; family Mycobacteriaceae; genus Nocardia; species Nocardia inohanensis. Next base: position 105,425 of record NZ_BDBK01000012.1, on the reverse strand, counting down.
CCCAGGAACAGACGTTCACGCTCTTCGGCACGGTGATCGACAGCGCGTTCGCCGCCGCCATGATGGCCGCGCGGGTCGCTCCCGATGCCGCGATCGCCGTGCAACTCTCGTACGCGGTCGCGCCCTTGCGCGCCGCCGAAGCGCTCGCTCGCGCCACGGCGCTGGGGTCGGTGATGCTCGCCCGCGACGGCGCGGACGGGCATCGGATGACCGAGTTCGGCGACTATGTGGGTGAGTATCGCCGGGAGGCGGCGTACGCGGCCTCGGTGCTGCGCGGTCCACGACTCGACCAATTGCGCGGTATCACAACGGGTTCCGACTGGCGGCTGCTCTCCGACCGGGCGGATGGTCTCCGCTCCGGGGATTCGCTCACCGCCGCCGAGGCGGCGCGGTGGCAGGCCGCCGGTGGCCGGGTCGGCTCGGCCCTGATGCGACTCTGGCAGGACCAGAGCCGCGACGCGCACGTGCTCGCCGACGCGCACGGCGAACGTATCGCCACCAGATCCCTGTACGTGGGCGCGGCCATGCTGCTGGTGTCGATTTCGGCGTTTCTCATTGCCCTCGGCATGGCGAACCGGGTGGTGGCCCGGATGCGACGGTTGCAGGCGCACACCCTCGAGCTGGCCGATGAGCGACTGCCCGACCTGATGCGCAGGCTCGCGGCGGGCGAAGCGGTGGATCCGGATCGGGAAATCGCCGGCCCGGATTTCGGAACCGATGAATTCGGCCAGGTGGCATCGGCTTTCGGGCGCGCGCAACTGGCTGCCATATCCGCCGCGGTCGCCGAAGCCAAGACCCGCGCGGGCGTGAACGCGGTGTTCTTGAACATCGCTCACCGCAGCCAGATCGTGGTGCATCGCCAGCTGGCCTTGATAGACCAGGCCGAGCGCACCGAGGAGCATCCCGGCCAATTGGATCTGCTGTTCCAACTGGATCACCTGGCCACCCGGGCCCGCCGCAATGCCGAGAACCTGATCATTCTCGGCGGCTCGCAGCCCGGCCGGCGCTGGCGCAAGCCGGTGCCGCTGACCGACGTGGTGCGCGGCGCGGTCGCGGAAAGCCTGGACTACACCAGGATTCGAACCGCCCGCCTGCCCGACCTCCATATCTCCGGCAACGCCGTCGCCGACCTCATCCACACCTTGGCCGAACTGATGGACAACGCCACCGGATTCTCACCGCCGCACGCACAGGTCTCGGTATCGGGCGCGGTCGTCGGTCGTGGCGTGGCCATCGAAATCGAGGACCAGGGGCTCGGCATGTCGCCGTCCGAACTGCTCGAACGCAACGATCTGCTGGCTCATCCGCCCGACTTCAGCGTGGCGGCCCTGACCGACGACATCCGCCTCGGTTTGTTCGTGGTCGCGAAACTCGCTGCCAAACACGGCATCTCGGTCCGGCTCCGCGAATCGGCTTACGGCGGTGTGCAAGCGGTCCTGCTGATCCCCGCCACTTTGCTCACGGACTTCGGGGGACAGGCCAACGACAGCGACATCCCGGCCGCCCGGATCCGGACGCCGGACAACGCTGGATCCCACGATGATTCGTTCCGTCCGAGCGAGCACCGTCCGGAGCTACCGCAACGCGCCCGCCGATCCGGCCCCGTACCACCCGAATCCGAACCCGAGCCGCCACGCGGACGATCCGCCGACGAGGCCCGCGACCGCATCGCGGCGGTCATGGACGCCACGCGCAAGGCACGTCGCCGACCGGACCGATAGCCGCGCACCTCCGCCCACTCCTCCCGACCAAGGAAGCTGATGTCCACCCCCACCAATCTCGACTGGCTGCTCGACGACATGGTCGCCCGCCTTCCGGGCGTCCGCTATGCGGTAGTGCTCTCCACCGACGGCCTCCTGCTCGGCCGTTCCGACGCCATGACCCGCGACGACGCGGAACGCTTCTGCGCCATGGCCTCCGCCCTGCACGGCCTGGCGCGCGGCGCGGGCCACCACTTCGGCGTCGGCGGCGTCTGCCAGACGCTGATCGAACTCGACCGCGGCGCGCTCTTCGTCACGGCCGCGGGCAGCAACGCCTGCCTGGCGCTGCTCGCCGAGGACGACGCGGACCTCGCCATGGCGGCCTACGAGGCCAATCGAACCGTGGATCGAGTCGGCGCACACTTGTCGACCACCGCGCGTCTCGGCCGGGGGTCTGCCTGAGCGAGGTCGCTCTCGCCTATTGACCGCACGTACAGTCAGCCTTAGCATCGGGTTCAGGCCATGCTTTTCAGCTGCCGACGGCCGCACTCTGTCGCAACCCCGCACGAGCGCCGTCCGGCCTTCGCGTGGATGGCGAATCACGAAGGGAAGTACGACGTGCCGACTGAGGCATACATATTCGAGGCGATCCGTACGCCGCGCGGTAAGGGCCGCAAGGGCGCGCTGCATTCGGTGAAGCCGATCGACCTGGTCGTCGGGCTGATCGCCGAAATGCGAAACCGGTTCCCCGGCTTGGACGAGGATCGGATCGCGGATCTGGTGCTGGGTGTGGTGTCGCCGCTCGGGGACCAGGGCGCGGATATCGCGCGCACCGCGGTGCTGGCGGCGAAACTGCCGGACACGGTCGGTGGGGTGCAGCTCAATCGTTTCTGCGGGTCGGGGCTCGAAGCGGTGAATCTGGCTGCGCAGAAGGTGCGTTCGGGATTCGAGGATCTGGTGCTCGCGGGTGGCGTCGAGTCGATGTCGCGGGTGCCGATGGGGTCCGATGGCGGGGCGCTGGTGGCTGATCCGGTGACCAACTACGACATCGGGTTCGTGCCGCAGGGGATCGGGGCCGACCTGATCGCCACGATGGAGGGCTTCAGTCGCGAGGACGTGGACGCCTATGCGGTGCGTTCGCAGCAGCGCGCGCACGCCGCCTGGTCCGCCGGTTACTTCGCTAAGAGCGTGGTTCCGGTCAAGGACATCAATGGCCTCACCGTGCTCGATCGTGACGAGCACATGCGTCCCACAACGACTGTCGAGGATCTGGCGAAGCTCGCGCCCGCGTTCGCCACGCTGGGCGAGTCCGGCGGGTTCGATGCGGTGGCGCTACAGAAGTACCACTTCGTGGAGAAGATCGAGCACGTCCATCACGGCGGCAACAGCTCAGGCATCGTCGACGGGGCCGCACTGGTCCTGGTCGGTTCCGCCGAAGCGGGCGAGGCGTCGGGTCTGCGGCCGCGCGCTCGCGTGGTGGCGACCGCGACCAGTGGAGCGGACGCGACCATCATGCTGACCGGTCCGATGCCCGCGACCGAGAAGGCGCTCGCCAAGGCGGGCTTGACCGTCGAGGACATCGACCTGTTCGAGATCAACGAGGCGTTCGCGTCGGTGGTGCTGAAGTTCCAGAAGGAGCTGAAGATTCCCGACGAGAGGCTCAATGTGAATGGCGGGGCGATCGCCATGGGGCATCCGCTGGGCGCCACCGGCGCGATGATCCTCGGCACGGTCGTCGACGAGCTGGAACGCCGCAATGGCCGCTACGGGCTGCTCACCCTGTGCGTGGCCGGCGGTATGGGTGTTGCGACGATCATCGAGAGGGTTTGATTCGGCATGTCGGACAACATGATTGCGTGGGAGCGGGACGCCGACGGCATCGTCGTGCTGACCATGGACGACCCGAATCAGGGCGCGAACACGATGAACGAGCTGTACCGGCGGTCGATGGCCGCCACCGTGCAGCGGCTCGAAGCCGAACGTGACGACATCACCGGTGTCGTACTCACCTCGGCGAAGAAGACCTTCTTCGCGGGTGGCGATTTGAAGGACATGATCGAGACCACGCCCGATCAGGCGGAGTCGATGATGGCCGAGCTCGGCGAGATCAAGGGCTCGTTGCGCCGGCTCGAACAACTCGGCGTGCCGGTGGTGGCGGCCATCAACGGCGCGGCGCTCGGCGGCGGCCTGGAGATCGCGCTGGCCTGTCACCATCGCATCGCCGCGCAGGTGCGGGGTAGCCAGATCGGTTTGCCCGAGGTCACTCTCGGCCTGCTCCCCGCGGGCGGCGGCATCATCCGCACCGTGCGCCTGCTCGGTATCCAGAACGCGCTGATGGGTGTGCTGCTGCAAGGTCAGCGGCGAAATCCGGCCGCGGCCAAGGAAATCGGCCTGGTCGACGAATTGGTCGGCACCGTCGACGAACTCGTCCCCGCCGCGAAGGCATGGATCAAGGCCAACCCGGACAAGGGCGTACAGCCCTGGGACATCAAGGGATTCGCCATCCCCGGCGGCGGCCCGTCCGCACCGGCGATCGCGGCGAACCTGCCCGCGTTCCCCGCCAACCTGCGCAAACAGCTCAAGGGCGCGAACATGCCCGCACCGCGCGCCATCCTGGCGGCCGCGATCGAAGGCGCACAGGTCGATTTCGACACCGCCTCGCTCATCGAATCGCGCTACTTCGTCTCGCTGCTCACCGGGCCGGTGGCGAAGAACATGATGCAGGCGATCTTCTTCGACCTACAGGCGATCAACAACGGCGGTTCGCGTCCGAAGGACGTGCCGAAGCGGGAGATCAAGAAGATCGGCGTGCTCGGCGCGGGCATGATGGGCGCGGGCATCGCCTACGTCTCCGCGCGGGCCGGATACGAAGTGGTGCTGAAGGACGTCACCATCGAAGCCGCCGAGCGCGGCAAGAACTACAGCGAACGCCTCGAAGCCAAAGCGCTGGCTCGCGGTACGACCAGCGAAGCCGAGTCGAAGGCGCTGCTGGATCGCATCACACCGACCGCTGCGGCGGACGACTTCGCCGGCGTCGACTTCGTCATCGAGGCCGTCTTCGAGAACACCGAGCTGAAACACACTGTGTTCCAAGAGATCGAGAACATCGTCGACCCCGACGCACTGCTCGGCTCGAACACCTCCACCCTGCCGATCACCGGGCTCGCCACCGGCGTGCAGCGGCCGGAGGCCTTCGTCGGTATTCACTTCTTCTCACCGGTCGACAAGATGCCGCTGGTCGAGATCATCAAGGGCGAGAAGACATCCGACGAGGCCCTGGCGCGAGTGTTCGACTACACCCTCGCCATCCGCAAGACCCCGATCGTCGTCAACGACAGTCGCGGCTTCTTCACCTCCCGCGTGATCGGCACCTTCATCCACGAGGCGATCGCCATGCTGGAGGAAGGCATCGAACCGGCCACCATCGAACAGGCCGGGATGCAGGCCGGATACCCGGCCGCCCCATTGCAACTCGCCGACGAACTCAACCTGAAGCTGATGCAGAAGGTCGCGGCCGAAGCGCGCGAAGCAGCCCTGCGGGGCGACTCGACCCTCCCGTCGGACCACCCCGCGCACCGCGTCATGGAATTCATGCTGGCCCAAGGTCGTCCCGGGCGGCTCGAGAAAGCGGGCTTCTACGAATACGACGAGAGCGGCAAGCGGTTGCGGCTGTGGCCCGGTCTGCGCACGCGATACCTCTCCGATGCGGGCGAGCCGGCGCCGATCCGCGACCTGATCGACCGGATGCTGTTCGTCGAGGCGATCGAGACCCAGAAGTGTTTCGACGAGGGTGTGCTGACCGCCTCGGCCGACGCGAATATCGGTTCGATCTTCGGAATCGGCTACCCGGCGTGGACTGGCGGCGTGCATCAATTCGTCGCCGGCTACAACGGCCAGGGCCGAGCCGCGTTCGTGCGGCGTGCGGACGAACTCGCCGCACGCTACGGCGAGCGCTTCCAGGTACCCGCGTCGCTGCGCGGCTGACGATCGAAATCGAAGGCGCTGCGGTTCGCCGCAGCGCCTTTCCCCGTTACGCGGACGCCTGCGGGCGCAGCGCTCCATGTCGCTCGAGCAGGTCGGTGTCGAGCAGCTGCGCCACTCCGTTTCCGATCGACCAGTCCTCCTTGCCGTTCTCGGTCAGGGTGATCACGACATCTTCGCGGCGTACGCCGGCCGCTTCGAGTTCGTCGGCGATGGCGCGATACAGCGCCTGTTTGAGTTCTGTCGAGCGGCCTCGTACCAGTGCGATCTGTACGAAAACCACGTTGCGGTGCTCGATTCCGAGGTACTGCGGCGCATAGATGAGCGCATCGGCCGGACGCGGTTCGATGATCTGGAAGCGGTCGTCCTGCGGGATGCCGATCGCCGAGACCAGCGCTCGGTGCACTCCGTCCGCGATCGCTCGCCGAGTTTCCGCGGTTGTGTCGTCGCGCAACGAGATTCGGACCAGGGGCATGGGATCCGCCTAACTTTCAAAGTAGTAGTCAGGGAATCTTGGCTGACTTTCAAAACGAAAGTCAATAGGATGACGGGATGGAGTGGCACGAGCAAGACACGGTCAACTGCGGCGTCGGCCGCACTCTCGATGTGGTCGGGAAACCGTGGGTGCTGCTGATCCTGCGTGAGATCTTCCGCGGCCTGCATCGATTCCACGACATCGAGCGGCACTTGGCGATCTCGCCGCCGGTGCTGTCTCGCCGCCTCGAGGCCTTGGTCGGTGACGGCTTGCTCTACTCCACGCCCTACCGGCTGCCGGGGCAGCGCGAGCGACACGAGTATCACCTCACACCGGCGGGGCAAGCGCTCATGCCGGTGTTCGCCGCAATGCACGAATGGGGCGACGCCTATCGTGCCGACGAGCGTGGCCCGGCCACGGTGTACCGCCACCGCGACTGCGGCGCCGAAGTCCGCCTGCACCTCGAATGCGCCGACGGGCATCGGCTTGCGACGGGTGAGGTGGTGGCGGAACCGGGAGCCGGAGCGATCGCGCTCATGCGTGACTGAGGTCGCCGGGTCGAGGGGCCCGCTGATCTGGCTGGTCGGCGCGGGTGCGGGTGGCGGTCGGCGTCTCGCCGGTATGCCTGCGGTAGATGCGCCGGAAGGCGGCCGGATCGGCGTAACCGACCGCGCTCGCGATCACGTCGACGGGGTCGCGCGTGGTCGCGAGCAGGGTGGCCGCCTGTCCGACCCGGAGACGTTGCACGTACTCGGTGACGGAGACGCCGAGATGGTCGCGGATGCGGCGGGTCAGGGTGCGCGTGGAAACCGCTGCCACCCCGGCCAATTCGTCGAGCGAGATTTGCCGAGCCAGATTGGCGTGCACGTGCTGTTGCACCGCACGCAGCGCGGGGTCGGTGGTCCGTAGATGCTCGAGCACCATGTAGCGCGACTGCGACATGCGGGCGTCGAGCACCAGGTAATTGGCCACCTGCTCGGCCAGTGCACCGCCGCCGAGGCGGGCGACCAGCGTCAGCATCAGATCCGTGTGCGCGAAAGCCGCACCGGCGGTGACTGTTTCGCCGCAGTCGACCACCATGCGGTCGGCGCGCACGGTCACATCCGGGAAGCGGCGGGCCAGCAGGGGCGCCAGCCACCAGGTGGTGGTGGCGGCCCGGCCGGACAGCAGCCCCGAGGCCGCCAGCACGAAAACGGCCGAGCAGGAGGCGGCTACCGTAGCGCCGGATGCGGCGGCGCGCCGGATGTTTGCGACGGCCTGCGTGGTCTGGGGCCGCATCAGCAGTTCGTCGACACGCGCTTCGCTGGTCGCTGACGGCCCCGGCAGCACCAGTAGGTCGCCGGGTTCGAACCTCGCTGAGCCGAGCGGGGTTTCGGCATCGACGCTGATCGGTCGCCCGCTGCTGGATCGGACCGGCAGCCCGTCGACCGATACGACGCGCTGCCGCAGCCGCCCGCCCGCTGTCTCACCGGCGATCCCAGCCGCCGTGTCGACGATGTCGAGACCGAGACCGAGCGCACCCTCGAGTACACCGTCCAGCGCGAGATGGGTGATCATGTGGCGAGATTAGACCGAAAAGTGTCGATCCCGCCAATGGTGAGGTACCGGCGTGCTGCGGCAGGGTTGCGGGTGTGCAGCAGACTCCCTCGCAGAATTCCCTCGACGACGACCTCGCCGATTTCGTCCCCCGCTCGATCACGCTCGACGGAGCAACCCGCACGGTGTATGTCGGCGGCACCGGACCGGCGGTCATCATCATGGCGGAAATGCCCGGCATCAGCCCCGATGTGGCCCGCTTCGCCCGCTGGGTGCGCGACGCCGGTCTCACCGTCTATCTGCCGTCACTGTTCGGCCGCGACGGCGCCTATCCGGAAGCCGAGGCCGGTATGGAGGTCTTCAAACGAGCCTGTGTCAGTGCGGAATTCCGGGCCTTCGGCGCGGGCAAGTCCAGCCCGATCGCGGTGTGGCTGCGCGCGCTGGCGGCCCTGGCGCATCACGAATGCGGCGGCCTCGGCGTCGGCGCGCTGGGTATGTGCTTCACCGGGAATTTCGCACTCACCATGATGCTCGAGCCCGCGGTGCTGGCGCCGGTGCTGTGCCAGCCGACGCTGCCGCTGGATGAGCCCGGGGGACTGGAGATTTCGCCCGGTGAGCTCGCGGACGTGCGGGAGCGGCTCGATCGCGACGATCTCGTGGTGCGCGCCTACCGCTTCGAGGGCGACCGCTTCTGCACCGAGCAGCGTTTCGCCGCTTATGCCGCGGCGCTGGGCCCGCGTTTCGAGCCGCGGGTGCTGCCCGGTTCGGCAGCGAATCCGGCTCCGCCGCCGTTCTTCTCGCAGATCGTCGGCTGCCCGCACAGCGTGGTCACCGCGCATCTGGTCGATGCGGCAGGGGAGCCGACCGCCGCGGCCCGCGACGAGATCATCGCCTTCCTCGTGGCCCGGCTCAACCCGGTCGAGCCGTGACCCTCACCGTGCGGGCGCCTGCCGCCGGTTCAGCTCGCCGAGCAGTTTCCAGGTGCGCAGCTCGTCGGCTTCGGACGCCAGATCGGTTGAGGTGAGCACGATTTCGGTGGCTCCGGCATCGTAGTAGCGCTGGATCTCGGCCGCCACGGTCTCCTCGTCGCCGATGACGGCCAACTGCCCGGCCCGGTCCACGCCCTCGAGATCGATGACCCGGCGATAGGACGGGATCTGCTCGTAGAAAGCCATCTGCTCGACCGCCTTGGCGCGGGTGGCTTCGACCTCGGCGGTGACCACACCGGGGACGAAGGCCACGATGCGCGGCGCGGTGGACGACGCCCGGGTGATCACCGGGACGATATGTTCGGCCAGGGTGCTGGGCCCGGCCAGGTAGGGCAGGATGCCGTCGGCCAATTCGCCCGCGGCGCGCAGCGACTGCGGACCCATGGCGGCCACCAGCACCGGTATCCGCGGCTCCGCCCCCGGCACGGCCGTCGGCAACGGCGGTGCCGCGGTGAGGAGTTCGCCGTGGAAGTCCGCGGTGCCGGTATCGAGCAATTCCCGCAGCGCGGTCAGGAATTCCCGCAGCCGGGCGATCGGGCGATCGAACGGAACCCCGAAAGCGCCTGCGGCAAAGGCGGATCCCAGCGCGATACCGAGATGGTAGCGACCGCCGGTGGCGGCCTGCGCCGTCTGGGCCTGCGACGAAACCAGCAGCGGATGCCGGCCCGTCACCGGAATCGCGGACGTGCCGACCTGAAGGCCGGGCACCTCGCGGCCCACGATCGCCGCCAGCGCCGCCGAGTCGTAATCCATTCGCTGTCCGAACCACACCGAGGTCAGCCCGTGTTCGGCGGCGACACGCGCCTGCCGCACCGACTCGTCCACATAATTAACGGCATTCGCGAAGGCGAGAGCTACTCCGAGGGTCATGTACCGAAGCAACGGCGTTGTACGCCAACCTGTTCCGATGCCCGGACATGAAACCTTCGTGATCGCAAACCTTGCTCGGGCGCGTCAGCCTTCCGGGTGTCCGTCGTAGACACGGATCTTGTACTCGGTGGTCTCCAGCGCCAGGCCGAGTTCACGGATCTGCCGCCTGATTCGGTCCTGCTGGTCGAGCATGATGCGGCGGCGTTCCGGAATGGTGCCGGGACCCTGCTCGACGAGCGCGATGTAGCGCTTGAGGTCGGTCATGGTCATGCCCGACAGCCGCATTCGGGTGAGGAAGACGAGGCGGCGCAGGTCGAACGCGGAGTACTCGCGGTACCCGGAGGCGTTGCGCGCGGGCCGCACGAGTCCCTCCTGCTCGTAGTACCGGAGGGTGTGCGCCGACAGGCCGACGAGGCGGGCGGCCTCCGCGACGGTCTTGGGTGTCGGCGAGTCCTCGATCGTGGTGTCGTCGAGCAGTTCGTGCAGCGCATCGATCACCGAGGAGGATGGCCCGTCGCCGGCCGCGAGGATGCGTTCGATCAGCGCTTCGGTCGCCATGGATGCAGCCTACGGCGATCAGAACGCGCGCACCGCGGGCGGCATGTCGGGAAAGTCCGCCGACTCGCTCACCGCCGCCCACTTCTCGACGTCGTCGAGCGCACCGCGGTAGACGCGGGTGAGATTGCGAACCGCCTCGGCGCCGAGCGGAAGTCGCAGTGGCGCACCGGGATTGTCGAGCATGTCGCGGATCACCAGGGCGGCGCGTGCCGGGTCGCCCTCCTGGCGGCCGTCGGCCTCGGCCATGTTCGTGCGCACGGCACCGATGGTTTCGTCGTAGGTCGCGCTCGGCTGCGCTGTTCGGAGTACGTCGGCGGCGTTGAACGCGGTACGGAACCGGCTGGGCTCGACGATGAGGACGCGAATGCCGAACGGCGCCACCTCGCCCGCGAGCGCCTCCGACCAGCCCTCGAGCGCGAACTTCCCCGCCGAGTAGCTGCCGACGGCGGGGAACGACATCCGCCCGCCCTGGCTGCTCATCTGCACGATCGCGCCCGAGCGACGCTCCCGGAAGTGGGGCAGCACGGCACGCACATAAGCGGCCGGGCCGAACAGATGCTGCTCGAGCATGTCCCGCAGTGCGGCATCGGTGATCTCCTCGGCGGCACCGACCTGTCCGGCGCCGGCATTGTTGACGAGCACATCGACCCGCCCGAACACCTCCACCGCGCGCTGCACGACCGCCGCCGCTCCCGCCGTATCGCGCACATCGTGTTCGACGGCGAGGAACCGATCTTCGTAACGCGCCGTGAGCCCGTCGAAGCGATCGAGCTGTCGCGCCGTCCCGACCACCTGCTCGCCGGCCGCCAGCGCCGCCTCGGCGAGCGCGCGGCCGAGCCCCGAGCTCGCGCCGGTGATGAGCCATGTCTTGGTCTCGTTCATCTTGTTCATGGCGCCGACGCTAAAGGTTCGAGCGCGCTCGAAGGCAAGCCGCTTGTCGTGCCGTACCCTGGTGGATGGTTCCGGTGATCGCCGAACCGCTCGAGGCCTCTCTGCGGTCCTGTTTCTCGAATCGTGATGCCGCTCGAATCTCTGGGTGAGGCGAATGTGGCAATCAACGCAGGCAAAACGAGTGATCGAGACTTCGCTGGGGATTCGACGCGCGCGTATCTGAAACAGATCGGGCGCGTTCCACTGCTGTCCGCCGCCGAGGAGGTCGATCTCGCGGTCCGGATCGAGGCAGGGTTGTACGCGGCGGAGAAGCTGCGGGCCGAGTCTTGCGAGCCTACGGGTCCGTCGATCGCGCGCCGCCGGGACCTGACCTGGGTCGTACGGGACGGCAACGCCGCGAAAGATCATCTGCTGGAGGCGAATCTGCGTTTGGTGGTGTCGATCGCCAAGCGCTACAGCGGGCGCGGGATGGCCTTCCTCGACCTCATCCAGGAGGGCAATCTGGGTCTGGTGCGGGCGGTCGAAAAGTTCGATTACAGCAAAGGATTCAAGTTCTCGACCTATGCCACCTGGTGGATCCGCCAGGCGATTTCGCGCGCCATGGCCGACCAGTCCCGCACCATCCGGATCCCGGTGCACATGGTGGAGATCATCAACAAACTCGGGCGGGTGGAGCGCGAGCTGTTCCAGCGGCTCGGCCGCGAAGCGACGATCGATGAGCTCGCCGCCGAATTGAGCGTCACGCCCGCGAGGGTCGCCGAGATCCGGCAGATCGCACGGGAACCGATCTCGTTGGACCAGACCCTCGGTGACGAAGGCACCACCCAGTTCGGTGATCTCATCGAGGATTCCGAGGCCGTGGTAGCCATCGACGCGGTGGCGTTCACGCTGTTGCAGGAGCAGTTGCGAGCCATTCTCGACACCTTGAGCGAGCGCGAATCCGGTGTCATGCGCCTGCGTTACGGTTTGGACGACGGTCGGCCCCGAACCCTCGACGACATCGGAAGGGTGTACGGCGTCACCCGCGAGCGGATCCGGCAGATCGAGTCGAAGACGATGTCGAAGCTGCGCCACCCGTCACGGGCGCGATTGCTCCACGACTACCTCGACTAGCCGGTAGCGGCCGAGAGTTGTAAGCCGGTCTCGATCCGGTCGACGCGGACGCGAGCGTCGATGTGTGGTGACTGCGCGTTCGGTCCGCTTTATGGCGTGTTCTGTCCCCGCGCCAGGGCTGTGGCCGCTCCTAGATTCATGGGGTGCGAGCGATGCGGCTCGTACGCCCACTACTGATCGAATTGGAGTGGCGACGCAATGCCTTTCGCGCGCTTGACAATCGCAAATACCGAGATCCCCGCCGATGTCCGCTCGGATCTCGCGGCCGGCATCACCTCGCTCCTGGAGAAAGATCTGCTCAAGGAGCCCGAAGTCACCGTGGTCCACGTGAACTCGGTCCCGCCCGGCGGCTGGTTCGCCTCCGCCGCCGAGCCGGGCCGCTCGACCGGGGTCCACCTGGAGGTCAGCATTACCGCGGGAACGAACACCGCCGCGGAGAAGGCAGCCTTCATCGAGCATGCCTACGCGCTGGTGTCGGACCGGCTCGGCCCACTGCCGGCCGCCGCGTATGTCGCACTCTACGAACTCGACGGCGAGAGCTACGGATACAACGGCGTCACCCAACTGGCCCGCCGCCGGCACGACCCGACGGAAAAGGACTGAAGCAGCCCCGAGCCGCGCGGGTCCCGAATCGCGGCCGGAGCTGTAGTAGCTTGGCTGATTAGCGTTGCTCTGCCGTTGCTGGAGACAAAAGGGGAGCATTCGATGCCGAACTCGACCGCGGGCGGTGTGCGGTGGCTCGCCGCGATTCTGGCCCTGTGCGTGTCGGCGACGACCGCGGGCGCGGTGGCGGCTGGTGCTGATCCGGGTGTCGCGCATCGGTCACCGGCCGCCGCCGGATTCGGGATGAGCGTGTATTCACCGGCGATGGACCGGCTGGTGCCGCTGCGGGTGTTGCTGCCCGCGGACACCTCGACGCCGCGGCCGACGTTGTATCTGCTCGACGGCGTCGATGGGGGAGAGACGGGGTCGGGGTGGCTCGACCGCACCGACGCCGCGTCGTTCCTACAGGACAAGAACGTCAACGTGGTGCTGGTGATGGCGGGCCGGGCGAGTTACTACACGGACTGGGAGCAGGACGACCCGGCGCTGGGCCGCAACAAGTGGGCGACCTTCCTGACGCGGGAGCTGCCGCCGGTGATCGATGCGACCTTCGGCACGAGCGGGCGCAATGCCATTGCGGGACTGTCCATGTCGGCGCTGTCGGTACTGAGTTTGGCGGTGCGCGCGCCCGGGGTGTACCAGGCGGTGGGCTCCTACAGCGGATGCGCGCAGACCAGTGATCCGGTGGCGCAGGCGTACGTGTCGATGATGGTGTCCCGCTACGGGGCGAACCCGGCCAATATGTGGGGGCCGTCGTCGGATCCGGAGTGGGCCGCCAACGATCCGACATTGCACGCGGACATGCTCCGCGGCACGCAACTGTATGTGTCGGCGGGAACCGGCGCGCCCGGGCCGCACGAGTCATTCGAGGATCGGGACGTCGCGGGCAACCCGATAGCGTTCGCCGATCGCGTCCTCATCGGCGGCGGATTCGAATCGGTGGTCAACGGCTGCACCCATCGGCTCGCCGATGCGCTGGCCACGGCCGGTGTGCCGGCCCAGATCGTTTTCCGGCCGAACGGAACCCATGCGTGGGGGTATTGGCAAGACGCCCTGCATGATTCGTGGCCGATGTTCGCGGCCGCGATCGGCGCCTGAGCGCCCGCGCAGGTGACCGGAGCACCTCGCGCTGTATCCACCGCGCACCACGTGTCGGCGGCGAGCCACCCGGTCCCCGGCTGTCGCCAGGTGTTTGCCACGCGTCGGGAAGGGTATCCGCGCGAAAGAGATGTGCCCATTGTCAGCGCCGATCGATATCGACTGGTGGCGACCAGCGCGGCAGCTCCCGGAGAGGATTGATTGCGATGACGGTCGGTCTCGATGTTCGCTCCGAGCGCGCGCGTACCGCCCGCGCGTGCCGCCCGGGGCAGCCGCTGCCCGAATTCCGCTACAGCAGCGACGAGGACGCGTTATGGTCGCGCGTTTTCGCCACGCTCACCGAGATGCACGAGCAGTTCGGTTGCGCGCACTATCTTTCGGCCGCCCGTCAGGTACGGCTTCGCCCCGACGGCGTACCGCAATTGAGCCAGGTGTCGCGCACACTCGGCGCATTGACCGGCTTTGCGCTGGCACCGGCGATCGGAGCGCTGGCAGGCCGCCAGTTCTACGGGCCACTGGCCGACGGAATCCTGCACGCGACCCCCGATGTGCGCCCGCTGACCGAGCAATCTTTCTCCCCCGACCCCGACATCATTCACGAGTTGGTCGGACACGCGGTGATGCTCGCCGATCCCGACTTCGCCGAACTGTATCGCTGCTTCGGGCGAGCCTCGAACGAAGCCGATTCGGACGAGACCAGGACCGCCATCGCGCGCTTGTTCTGGTTCACCCTGGAGGTCGGCGTGGTCGCCGAACAGGGTGAACCACGAGCCTATGGAGCGGCGATCCTGTCCTCGGTCAGCGAGATGGAGTCCTTCGTGCACGCGGATTTGCGGGAATTCCGAGTCCCGGACATCCTCGCCAGCGGCATCGACGACAGCGTGTGCCAGCCGGTGTTGTTCGTCGCCGAGTCGGTCGAAGCCATGATCGATCAGGTCACCGCCTTCCTCATCACCAACTGATGTCCCTGCCAGCGAGAGTTGAGGATTGACGTTGGTCGACCTATCGAGCACCGGGCAGCGCACCACCTCCAATGCGACCTTCTTCGACCTGTCGGTCGCGCAATCCGAATTGTGGCTGGCCCAGCAACTGCATCCGGCGGTCCCGTTCGCCATCGCCCAATACACCGACCTGCACGGTCGTCTCGACCTCGGACTGCTCCAGCAGTGCCTGCGCCGCGCCGGCCGCGAATTGCAGTCTCCGCAGCTGCGATTCGCGATCGTGGACGGCCGGCCGCGCCAATACCTCGACCACGACCTGGACCCCGGATTCGACGTCATCGACCTCAGCGATCACCCCGACCCCGAACACGCCGCGCAGGTGTGGATGGACCACGACCGTCAACGCGGCATCGACCTGACCGGTCCGGAGGTCACGAAGGCGGCGCTGCTGACCCTGGGCCCCGGTCGATACCGGTGCTACGCGCGCAGCCACCACATCGCCGTCGACGGCTTCGGCGCCGCGGCGGTACTGCATCGGACGGCCGAATTACATTCCGCCGCAACCCGAGGCCGGCCCGCGGCCCCGTGCGAGGCGCTGTCGCTGACCGAGATCGTCGCGCTCGAGCAGAGCTATCGATCCTCGCCGCGCTTCGCGGCCGATCGCGAGTACTGGGGCCGGCAGCTGGCCGGGCTCGGACACCCGACACGGCTCGGCGATCGATACGCCGCGCCATCGGTACGACCGCATACCGCGCACGCACCCCTGGACGCGGCGACGATGGGTGCGCTCGCGGCCGCCGCCGGGCGCTACGGCGCCGGTACGGCCGAGACGCTGGTCGCGGCCGTCGCCGCGTTCCTGGCTCTGATGACCGGTGACACCGATGTCACCCTGTCCCTGCCCGTCGCCGCGCGAACCACCGGGGCACTGCGGCATGCGGCGGGGATGGTCTCGAACGTGGTGCCCTTGCGCGTGCGCCGGGTAGCCCAGAGCTCGGTCGGTGACCTGGTCCAGCAGGTACGCCTGAGCATGATCGGCGCATTGCGCCATCAGCTGTACCGGCATGAGGATCTGCTGCGTGACCACGGCCTCGGCCAGGCCCGTCGCCACGGCTACGGGCCGGTGGTCAATGTGCTGTCCCTGCCCGACGGCATCGGTTTCGGCGATATTCGCGGTCGAACCCATCTGCTCTCGGCCGGACCGGTCGATGACCTGGCGATCAGCTGTTATCGATTCGGCAGCGAGCCCTTCATGATCGACTTTCACGCCAATCCCGGGATGTACACCGCTGATGAGGTGGACCGGTACCACCGGCAATTCCTGGAGTGCCTGTCCCGGTTCCTGCGGGCCGACGGCCACGACAAGGTGTTCGCGGTCACCGCCGACCGGCGCACCATCGCCGCCCCGGAACGGCACGAGCAGCGATTGCTGCCCGAGTTGCTCGCCGCCGGAATCGGTACCGGAGAGCGGATCGCGCTGAGCGAGCCGGGCCGGACGGTGTCCTATCGCGAACTCGACGAGACGACCGCGCGGTGGGCGCGTGAGTTGATCGCGCACGGGGCCGGACCGGAAGTCGTTGTCGCCGTGGCGTTGTCCCGATCGGTGCACGCGGTCATGGCGTTGTGGGCGGTGGCCAGGACCGGGGCGGTGTTCTTCCCCGTGAACCCCGCCGATCCGCCCGCGCGCGTGACCAAACTGATCGCCGATTCCGGTGCGACACTGGGAATCACGCTGAACAAGTGGCATACACCGCTGGCCGACACGGGGGTCGAATGGCTGACCCTCGACAGCGCGGAGTTCATCGACGCCGCCGCGTCCCGGTCGGCCGAGGCGGTCACCGATGCCGATCGCAGCGGGCGGCTGCGTGCGGCTCACCCCGCCTATCTGATCTATACCTCCGGATCCACCGGAGAGCCCAAAGGCGTGCTCAGCACCCACGAGGGTCTGGCAACGCTGGCGCGGGACCTGTGCACCCGCAATCGCATCAGCAGCGAATCGATAGTGCTGCAAGCACATTCACCCTACTGCGACGCCTCGATGCTGGAATACCTCTCCGCCTTCGCCGCCGGGGCCGGACTGGTCGCGCTCGCCCCGGATATCGTCGCCGGTGAACGGCTTTCGCAGGTCATGCGGGACGAGGCGGTCACCCATCTGGTGGTCACACCCGCCATCCTGGCCACGCTCGACCCGGACCGACTGCCGGCGCTGCGCACCGTCACCGTCGGCGGCGACAAATGCCCGCCCGCCTTGGCCGCCCGCTGGGCAGGGCGACTGCCGATGTTCAACTCCTACGGCCCGACCGAAGCCACCGTCGTGGTGACCCAGACCGAACCGCTCGAGCCGAACACCCCGATCACCATCGGGCGGGGATTGCCCGGGGTACAGACCCTCGTACTGGACACCCGGCTGCACCCCGCTCCGCGCGGGGCCCGCGGCGATTTGTATCTCGCCGGTGACGCGCTGGCCCGCGGATATCTGGGACGGCCCGGGATCACCGCACAGTCCTTCGTGGCGAATCCATACGGGCGCAACGGATCACGCATGTACCGCACCGGTGATATCGTCCGCGAGCAGGCCGGGGGCGCGCTGGAATACCTGGGCCGAGGCGATATTCAGATCTCGCTGCGTGGACAGCGCATCGAGCCGTCCGAGGTCGAGCGCGCGCTGGCGGCGGACGCGGCGATCAGCCAGGCCGCGGTACGGATATGGTCATCCGAGGCACTCGGGGATCGGCTGATCGGCTACGTCGTCCCGGCGCGGGCCGAACACTTCGACCGTGCCACGGTACTGGCGCGGATGCGCACCGTCCTGCCGCCGGCGATGGTTCCCGCGGTGCTGGTACCGCTGCGGGAGATACCGATCAATCCCAGCAGCGGCAAAACCGATCGATCCGCCCTGCCCGATCCACAACAACTGCCGCGTCCGGTCTTTCGCGCGCCGGTCTCGCCGCTCGAGCACACCGTGGCGGCGGCGATCGCCGAAGTGACCGGAGAATCCCGAATCGGCCTGGACGACAACTTCTTCGAACTCGGCGGCAACTCGCTACTCGGTGTCGAACTGTGCCGGCGACTCTCGGAGCGGACCGGCGTCGCGGTGCCGATCTCGCTGCTTTTCACCCCGACCGTGCAGACCCTGTCCGCCGCAATCGAATCCGCCGCGCACGGCGCCGACAGCGCAGTGACAGCGGACAGTTCGGCGCTGAACACCGTTCTTCGGTTGCGTAGCAGCGGTTCCGGGACGCCGCTGATCTGCCTGCATTCAGCGGTTCCGCTGGCGTGGTGCTACTCGGGCTTGCTGCGCTACATCACCGATCGGCCCGTCTACGGACTGCAATCCCCGCTGATCTCCGGACATCCCGGGCGATATCGGAGCGTCGAGGAGCTCACCGAGGTGTACCTGGATGAGCTCACGCGCATACAACCCGAGGGGCCCTATCATCTGCTGGGCTGGTCTCTGGGCGGGCAGCTCGCGCACGCGCTGGCCATCGCGCTGCGTGCACGCGGGCAGACCGTGGATTCGCTCGTCATGCTCGACAGCGTGGCCTTCGCCGACGGCGCGCCCCCGCCGCCGGAACCCACCATCCGCGACCTGGTCACCCACCTTCAGGGCAATGAGGCGGCCACCCCGGACACCCGGCCGCTCACCCTCGACGAGGCGGTCGATCTGCTCGCGGACAGCACCGGGCCCGGTCGTGGATTGACCCGCCCGCAACTGCAAGCCCTGCACCAGGGGTACGTCGACTGCGTCGCAATGTCCACCAACCATCGCCCCGCGCGCTACGACGGCGATCTGCTGTATTTCTCTGCCCGCCAGGGTATTACCGGCGAGCTGACCGGTGAGATGTGGCGACCCTACGTCACCGGACAGATCACCCAGCATTTCCTCGACCTCACACATGCGCAAATGACCAATCCCGAGGCGCTCGCGGTGATCGGGCCGATCCTCGAGGCCGCGCTACATCGGCAAGCCGAAGGGGAGCTCCGGTGAACAAACCCTCCGCCGGTCTCATCGCTGCGCTGATCTCGGCCGCGTCCTCGATCCTGGTGACCGCGCGCCCGGTGACGGTGTTCGGACTGCGGCTGCCGCGGCCGGTCCTGGCCGCCACCGCCGCACTCTCATTGGCGATCGCCGCCAACGAGAGCGCCGGCAAGCCGGTGATGTTCCTGCGATGGTCGTACCTGCGGTTCCTGTTCGGCCTACCGCATATGGGCGCTACCTGGCAGGTCGGTGACGGCCGCGAACAAGCCCTGGCCGACTACGTGTGCGCCCATGCGCGCAAAGGCGATATCGACGATGTCATCCGAGCGATCGACGAGTTCTGCTACACCAAGAGCTATCTGATCAATATCGGTGACGAGAAAGGAATGATCCTCGACCGCGCCGTCGCGGCGGCACACCCGCACCGACTGCTCGAGCTCGGAACCTACTGCGGTTACAGCGCATTGCGCATCGCGCGCGTCATGCCCGCCGACGCCACCCTGTACTCCATCGAATTCAATCCGGCCAACGCCGCCGTCGCCCGGCGAATCTGGGACCACGCGGGCATCGGCGACCGCGTCACCGTCATCGTCGGCACCCTCGGCGATAACGAGCACACCCTCACCGCCCTGCGCGACACTCACCAATTCGCCCCCGGCACACTCGATTTCGTCTTCCTCGACCACGAGAAGGACGACTATCTCCCCGATCTCCGCCGAATCCTGGACCGCTCCTGGCTACACCCCGGCTCGGTCGTCGTCGCGGACAACGTCAAATACCCGGGCGCCCCGCGGTACCGCAACTTCATGCGCTACAACGAAGGCACCCACTGGCGCACCCGAGAACACCACACCCACGCCGAATACCAGAAGCTTCTCAAAGACCTCGTCCTCGAATCCACCTACCTCGGCTGACCACAACGCGCGCGGCCTACTCTCGGTACCGACCGTGAAAACCGGAGCAAAACCTGAATCTGGAGGCCGCTTAACGCAACCGCAACGCGCTGACCTTGACGTTCGGCGGGTTCAGGGCGTATCAACCTGGGTACTGCTACCGATGTAGTACCTGAGGCGACGCTGCGGAATGAGGTGGTCCAGGTGTCGATGCCATCTTCGTTGTCGTCGCGCCTTTGGCAGGTGCGGCCCTGGAATACCAATCCGCTGATGCGTGTGTCGGATCGGCTGGAGTTCCTGGTGCGGGCGCTGGCGGTGCTCGTGGTGGTGGCGGCGGTGCCGTTGGCGGGGGCCATCGGGACCGTCAGCTATACGGGGGCCGCGGAGCGGATCGCTACCGAGGATGCGGGGAAGACTTGGCTGGAAGCGCGGTTGACTTCGGATGCGCAGCGGTTGCGGGAGGCCGATCGGTACGGGGCGCATCAAGAGCGGTATACGGCTGCGGTGCAATGGGATTCCGCGGGGAAGAGCGGGAGTGCGACGGTGGATGTGCCGGGGCCGCAGACGGCAGGGAGCACGGTTTCGTTGTGGATCGGGCGGGATGGGAAGCCGGCCGCCGCGCCGGCACGGGCGGGGTCCGCGGCCGCCGAGGGTGTGGGGACCGGGTTGGCGGTGCTGGTCGAGAGTTGGTGTGCGGCTGCGGCTTCGGTGTGGTTGACCGCGACGGTGCTGGATGCGCGGCGCAATGCGCGGTGGGAGCGCGAGTGGAAGTTGCTGAACCGGCCGATCGGTAAGGACACGTTGTAGAGCGGGGTCAGTATTCGTCGTGTACCAGGTTGCGCGGCGGTTTTCCGGCCAGGTAGTCCTGGAGACCTTCCACGGCGATGGCCCAGCCGCGTTGCATGCTGCCGCGGCTGCTGCCGCCCACGTGCGGGGTGAGCAGCAGGCCGGGAGCGTCCCAGAGCGCATGCCCGGCGGGGAGCGGCTCCGGGTCGGTCACATCGAGAATGGCTCGTAGCCTGCGGTTTCGCAGTTCGGTGAGCAGGTCGTCGGTGCGGACGACGGGACCGCGCGCGGCATTGACCAGGATCGCGCCGTCGGACATGTGGGACAGGAACTGCGCGTCCACCATGCCGATGGTCTTGCTGGTGACGGGCACCATGAGCACCACGGCATCGAAATGCGGTAGCAATTGCGGCAATTCGTCCACACCGTGCACGCCGTCGCGGGCGTGACTGCCGACCAGCGTCACGGTGGTGTCGAACGGGGCGAGCAGGCGGCGCAGTTCCTCGGCCAGATTGCCCGCGCCCACAATGAGAATGCGCTTGCCGTGCAGGGTGTCGGTCTGGTGCTGGGTCCAGCGGTGCTCGCGCTGCGCCAGCGCGAACTCGGGGAATTCCCGGTACACCGAGAGCAATCCGGTGATGGCCCACTCCGCGGTGCTGGCCCCGTGCGCACCGCGGGCGATGGCCAGCTGAACCCCCTCGGGCAGCTTGCCCACCCACGCTTCGGCGCCCGCGGTGAGCAGCTGCACCAGGCGCAGTTTCGGTAGCTCCCAGGTCATCCGGACAGCTTCGGGGCCGACGAGGAAACCGGGTATCAATACCTCGGCCTCGTCGGCCCCAGCGGGCAATGGTTCCGCCATTTTGAAACGCAGAGCCCGCACGCCTTCCAAGCGCTCGACCGCCGCGAGCCCGTAATCATCCGGAACCAGCACCGTCACCGTCATGGCTTCGACGCTAGCGGATGCGGTCCGCGGCGGTCGTGCGCGTCACGCGCCTACGACGGCGCTAGTAATACCAGCGCCTGCCTCCGACCGGACGGCCGACCTGGCCGAGCAGCATCAGAATCAGGCCGACCACCAAGGCGATGATGCCCAGGGTGGTTAGCAGGGGAACGCCGAGCAGCCACCCGGCGACTATCAGGATCAGACCCAGAATAATCATTTCGAATTCCTTGCGTGTGGAGCTGTTCGGCTACTTGGCGACGGTCTCGGCCTCGGCTGCCGATCCGCCCGGTCGATGCATGAACTTGTTGAACGACCAGGTCGGTTTCTGTGCCGGCACAGGTGTTTTCGGCGCGTGCTGCCCCGAGGCCGGCGTTTCGGGGAGCGGTTTGGCCAGTTCCTTACGCGCCGCGGCCATCTCCTTCTTGGATTGCCGCAGTTCGCGTCGGGCCAGCATGCCGCGCCGGGACGAAGCCCAGGTGCCGGCGAGCAGCATGATCAGCCCGCAGGTCCCCACGGCCCCGATCAGAATCCCGTAGGCGAACAACAGTCCCGACGACCCCGTATAGGTGTGGTCGAAGACCGTGAACCCATTGGTGAGCGTATGGCTGTCACCGGTATTGGCCTGAATACCGGCCACCCCCACGGCTACGGCGCCGATGAGGGCGATGAGCCCGATGATGATGAACATATCGAGGCGATTCCCGCCGATCGAGACCCCAAACCCCCGGTCCGGCGCGTCGGTTTGGGCACGCCGGTTTCGGTCTATGGCTCGAACGTATCCGCAACCCACTACCGAGGAGGAACCCGGCATGGGCACCTACACCTACGAACTCCCCAACTACGCCACCGAGGCGGACCTGGCCGAACGCGCCCTGTACGGCATGGATTCGGTGAGCAATGTCAACCGCGACAACGCTTCCGAGACCATCACGGTCAACTCCACGCTGACCCACGGCGAGGTCCTCGACGCGATTCGGCAGCAGGGTATTTCGGCCAAGTAGATGCGACAGCGCGCCGGGCGGCGTGGCGGAACACGGATAACGGCTATCAACTGGCAAACTCGCGGGCATGTCCCTGTTGCCCGGATGCCGGCGGGGGAAGTAGCCCACCGTGGCAGCGCCGCGCCGCCCGGTTCCCGCGCCCATGCTGGCCGTCGGCGGTGCGCCGCCGGGCGGGCCGGAGTGGGCGGTGGAGATGAAGTGGGACGGGGTGCGGGTGATCGCCGCCTGCGCGGGCGGGGAGTGCGCGCTCTACAGCCGCAACGCCAATGACGTCAGCGGCAGCTATCCCGAGCTGGTCGCGAGCCTGAAGGCGCTGGCGGGCAAGGGAACTCTGATTCTCGACGGAGAGATCGTCGCCCAGGATCCCGATGGCGCGCCGTCGTTCGGCCGTTTGCAGCGGCGTATGCATGTGGCGCGGCCGGGGGAGCAGTTGATCGCGGAGGTCCCGGTCCGGCTGTTCGCCTTCGACGTGCTCGCGATCGGCGACCGGGAGCTGACCGGCGAGCCCTATCTCGACCGGCGTGAACGCCTGGCCGAACTCGACTTCCGGACCCCGCTGTCGGCGCCCCCGCACTGGATCGGGATGGATGCCGGTGAGTTGCTGAAGGTGGCGGGGGAGCATCGCCTGGAGGGCATCGTCTCCAAGCGCGTGGATTCGGTGTACCTGCCGGGCAAGCGTTCCGGCTGGTGGGTGAAGACCCCGCTCCGCCATCGCACCGAGGTGGTGGTCGCGGGCTGGACCCCCGGCGCCGGCGGGTTCGGCGCCACCTTCGGCTCACTGGTGCTCGGCGCCTACGACGAAACCGGCCGCTTCGTATTCATCGGCTTGGCGGGGACCGGCTTCACCCACACCGCGCGCCGGATAATCCGCGCCACCCTCGACGAGATCGAGCTTTCCGCCTGCCCTTTCGCACAGCGGCCACCGGAAGCGATTGCGGGGCGCTGGCATTGGGTGGAACCGATCCTGGTCGGCGATGTGGAGTACCGCGAATTCTCCGGCGAACGACTGCGCATGCCGAGCTGGAAGGGACTGCGCACCGACAAGACCCCGGAGCAGGTGACCGTACCCCGGATCGACCCGCGCCCGGCGGGTTGAGTATTGCCCGGCGAACCACGGGTTGCGGCAACACAATTGGCGTATTCGTACGGTTTCGACCACAATCGGAGGAATGGGCGGCGATGGGGCACGAAAGCTGCGCGCGCTCTCGGCTGCCGATTCGCTTCGACGGCTCGCGAGTGCGCACTACGGTCGAATTGTGTATGCGCGGCGCGGAACTCCGATAATCCGGCCGGTCAACCACATTGTGGAGGAAGACGCGGTGGTGGTGCGGGCGCATCTGGGCGCAGGCATATTGCGGGGTGACGGGCAGGTAGTGGCGTACGAGGTGGATTCTTTCGACGAGAAGACGCGGCGCGGCTGGAGCGTGATCGTGACCGGGGTGGCGCGGGTGGTGGACGATCCGGAACAGGTGAAGCGGTACGAATCGCTGCTGGATCCGTGGATCAAACTGCCGACCGATCACGTGATCCGGATCGAGACCGAAGTGGTGACCGGGCTCGAGCTGGTCGACGACTGGAGTTGACCGGTCGGTCGTCCGACACCCGCGGGGGTGGACTGTGACGCCCGATACCTTCCGGTAGCGTGACACGCCGTTGGGCCGAGCTCGGCAATCCGCCGGCAAGCTCGGCGCGGCCCCGGTATCCGGCCTACGAGAGCCCGGACGCTGTGCGGCCGCACGCACGTGAAGGGAAGAGCATGACAGCCTTTGACAGGCAGCAAACGGAGCCGGCGCTAGCCGAGGCGACACCCGAGGACGAGGGGTACTCCCGGGGTCTGTCGCCGCGCACCATTCAGATGATCGCGATCGGCGGGGCCATCGGCACCGGCCTGTTCTACGGGGCGGGCGGGGCCATCGAGCAGGCCGGACCGGCCCTCATCCTGGCCTATCTGGCCGCGGGCCTGGCCATCTTCGTCATCATGCGGGCACTGGGCGAGCTGCTCACCTACCGGCCCGTCACCGGCAGCTTCGCCGAGTACGCGAACGAATTCCTGGGCCGCTTCGCCGGCTTCGCCACCGGCTGGACCTATTGGGCGGTCTGGGTCAGTACCTGCATGGCCGAGATCACCGTCGCCGGTAAATACGTGCAGTACTGGTTCGACATTCCGCAGTGGGTGACCGCACTCGTGGTGCTGGGCATCATGTTCACCGCCAACCTGGTTTCGGTGAAGCTGTTCGGCGAGGGCGAATTCTGGTTCTCCGCCATCAAGGTGACCGCCATCGTCGCCATGATCCTCATCGGAATCGGCGTGCTGCTCTTCCATTTCGGGCATGCGGCCAATCCGACCGTCACCAACCTGTGGGCCGACGGCGGAGTGTTCCCCAATGGATTCGGGCAGGCGCTGCTGGCCTTGCAAATCGTGGTATTCGCCTATGTCGGTGTCGAATTGGTAGGCGTCACGGCCGGCGAGGCCCGCGATCCGAAGCAGACGCTGCGCAAGGCGATCAATACGCTGCCTTTCCGAATCGGTCTGTTCTACATCGGCGCGCTGATCGTCATCATGTCGGTCTCCAGCTGGCGCAATTTCCATGCCGGGCGCAGTCCGTTCGTGGAGGTGTTCGAGCAGATCGGTATTCCGGGCGCGGCGGGCATCATCAATTTCGTGCTGCTCACCGCGGCGCTGTCCTCCTGCAACTCAGGCATCTACTCCACCGGCCGCATGCTGCGCAGCCTCGCCCAGCGCGAGGAGGCCCCGGCCGGGCTGGGCACGATGAGCAAGCGGGCGGTGCCGGCCACCGGTATCGCGGTCTCGGCGGCGGTCATGGTGATCGGCGTGGGCGTCAACTACTTCTCGCCGGAGAAGGCGTTCGGGTACGTCACCTCGGTCTCCACCATGGGCATCATCTTCGTGTGGGGCATGATCCTGGTCTGCCATCTGATGTACCGGGCCAAGGTCGCCAAGGGTCTGCTGCCGGCCAGCGACTACCGGCTGCCGGGCGCGCCGTTCACCAGCGTGCTGGCGTTGATCTTCCTGGGGCTGGTCGTGGTGCTGCTGTTCTGCAACGAGTCCGGGCGCACCGCCATCGTCGTCGGCGTGGTGTGGGCGGTGCTGGTCTGCATCGGCTATCCGCTGCTGTCGCGTAAGCATGTGAAGGCGTAACCGCCTGCTTCCCAGCGCGGTTCGCGCGAAACGAGTACGCCCGCCGTAACGGCGGGCGTACTTTGCTTTGCAGAGGGTTCGGCTGCGAGCGCCCTCTGCCGAAGCGATTGCAGGAGCGCGCATGAACGATCCTCGACGGTATGTGGTGATCGGGGGCGGGCTCGCGGGTCTGGCTTCGGCGGTCTGGCTGGCCGAGGCGGGGAAGCGGGTCACGCTGCTGGAGCGGCGGGGACGGCTGGGCGGGCGCACCCACGCGCTGGAAGTGCCGGCGCTGCGCGATATTCCGGACAACGGGCAGCATGTGATCGCCAGCGGATACGACCATCTGTTCCGGTACCTGACCAGTGTGGGGACCCGGCAATACGTGGCGTTCCCGCATCGAGGCGTGCTGCGCTGGCCCGGCGGGCGCACCACCATCATGGGTACCAAGGGGATTCGGGCGTTGCGGAGCCTGTTCGGCGCGCATCCCGACGCGAGCATCGCGGATCGTTTACGGGCCGCCGCGGCGACCACACGGATGGGTTTCGAATGCCTGCGCCAGCCCGCCGATCTGGCGGAGATCAGCACCGAGCAGTGGTTCCAGCGGCTCGGCATGCCGGCCACCGCCCGGGAGGCGCTGTGGGATTGGCTGGCGCTGGGCATCGCCGCCGAACCGGTCGCGCAGGAGTCGGCGAAGGTGTTCGCGGATGTGCTGGCGACCGGAATCCGGTTGGGCCTCAGGCATCGTGAACCCGTCAGCATCGGCTATCCGACCACCGATCTGGACACCCTCTTCGTCGATGGTGCGCTGCGGGTGTTCGAACGGTACGGCGTCGAGGTGCGCTACCGGGCGGTGGCGCGGCGCGTCCTGATCGAGGACGATGCGGTGACCGGGGTGCGCCTGGAAGAGGGCGAGGTGGTGCCCGCCGACGCGGTGGTGTGCGCGGTGCCCAATTCCTATATCGGCGGCCTGCTCGACCAGCTGCCCGAACACGACGAGATCTACGCGGCCGCCGACAAATTGGGGTACACGCCGATCGTCAGCACCAATCTGTATCTGGATCGGCCGCTCGGCACCGAGGGGGCGATGGAGGCCCTGATCGGTGGCGCGGGCGTCATCGACGAGGTGTTCGACCGGCAGCGAATGCACGGGCGCGGCACCCTGAACGGCTGGCTGTACTGCCTGACCACCAGCGGCGCGTACGAGCAGATCCACAAACCGCACCACGAGGTGATCGACGAGCAACTGGCCCTGCTGCGCCGCTACTATCCCGCCGCCGCCGAGGCGAAAGTGCTGCACGCCCAGGTGGTTCCGATGCCGCGCGCCACCTTCTCGCAGGTGGTCGGCACGGATGGGCTGCGGCCCGCGCAGCGCACGTCGGTGCCGACGCTGGTGCTGGCGGGGGATTGGACCCGTACCGACTGGTCGGCCACCATGGAGAGCGCCGCCCAGAGCGCATCCCGCGCGGTGGATCTCCTGCTCGCCCTGCCCGCGCCCGCACTCGCATTCGACTCGCACACCGACCGAGCCGAATGATCGATGCGGGTCAGCGGAAGAAGTTGAGTACCAGGCGGGTGATGTCGGACAGGAAGCGTTCGCGCGGGATCGGCGGGCCGTCCAGCAGATAGCGGATGGTCAGGTGCTCGACCGCGCGCACCAGCATCCACGCGGCGGCATCGGAATCGACGTCGGCGGGCACCGCGTCCGCGCGCATGCTCAGCGCCACCCGCGCCAATTCGCCGATCTGCTGTTCGAAGGCGAGCACGGTCGCCCCGGTGGACAGGCGCGGGGTCTGCTCCACCACCGCGCGCAGCAGCTCCCGGTCGTCGCCGAGCGCGTCCAGGAGTTCGGAAATGGTCTCGGGCACCGCGACTTCCGGCGGGCGGGTGAGGTTCGCGAGCACCCGACCTCGGACCCGGTCCGCGAGGCGCGCGGTATAGCGTTCGATCACCGCCGCGACGATCGAGTCCTTGTCCGGGAAGTACTGATACAGCGACCCGGGACTGATCCCGGCCGCCGCGGCGATGCGATTGGTGGACGCGCCGTCGTAGCCGTGCGCGATCAGCACCGCCTGCCCGGCATCGACGATGCGCGCCACCATGGCACGGGACCGATCCTGCTGCGGCGCCTTCCGCGGCGGCGCCGGCGCTTTCCGCGCTGTCGCAGGCGATTTCGGGGTCCGACGTTTCGGGGTCATAGCGTTCCAGCGGCGATTCGAAATGCGAATTGAATGCGAGCGATTATTCGTGTCAGCGTGAAGGCATGGTGTCACACAGCGCAACGGCGCGCGACCCACGACCGGATCCGGAGCCGCTCGGCCCCGATTCGCTGACGTGGCGGATCTTCGGATCGGTGTTCTACGCGCCGACCGGACTGTTCATCGGCATGGTGCAGAACATGCACCCCGGGCTGGGGGCGGGCGTGGAATTCCACTCCGAGATCCAGGACGAGTTCTATCAGCGGGTGGCGCGGTCGCTGTATCCCATCGCCGGGGTGGTGTACGACGGGCCGCGCGCACGGCAGACCGCACGCGAGATCGTCGGGTATCACCGCACCATCAAGGGGGTGGACGGGCAGGGGCGCAAATATCACGCGCTGGATCCGGGGACCTTCTATTGGGCGCACGCGGTGTTCTTCATGCAGACGGTGCGGGCGGCCGAACTGTTCATGGGCGGGCTGAGTGACGAACAGCGCGAACAGCTCTGGCGCGAGCACTATCAGTGGTACGAGCTGTACGGCATGAGCATGCGGGTGGTGCCCGAGAGCTGGGCGGAGTTCCGGAAGTACTGGAATGACATGTGCCGCGACACTCTCGAACCGACCAAGGCGGCGTGGGATGTCTACCGTCTCGCCGAGAACGCGCCGGTGCCGCCGTTCCCGGTGCTGCGGCAGCTGCCGCAACCCTTGTGGCAGTGGGTGCTTCGACCGGCGGGAGCGCGGTTCTATCAGTTCATGACCGTCGGC
Source organism: Nocardia inohanensis NBRC 100128 (assembly GCF_001612945.1). Taxonomy (GTDB): domain Bacteria; phylum Actinomycetota; class Actinomycetes; order Mycobacteriales; family Mycobacteriaceae; genus Nocardia; species Nocardia inohanensis. The sequence continues at coordinate 76,967 of NZ_BDBK01000012.1, read as the reverse complement.
ATGTGCGATCCGGCGATTCGGCGCACCATGGGGTTCACCTGGACCGAACGCGACCGAACGCGGTTCGATCGGATCTGCCGGGCGCTGACGATGCTGAACCGGGTGACGCCCGACGAGGTCCGCTACGCCCTGCCTCGGGTGCGTGCCGCGCGCCGGCGGGTGGCCGGGAAGCGACCGGCGTGGATGCCACCGCCCGAGGCCCCCGAAATGTTCTGGCCCGCACCGGAACACCGCGACGACCCCAAGCATTACTGCCCGGTGCACGCGAACCCCGGACGCGATGCCCTCACCGAATTCCGTCAACTGACAGGGTTCTGACGATGCACGAGTACGACTATTACTACCGCCCCGGCATGGCATTGCGCCCGCCGCCGCCCCGGGCGGTGCCGTCGGAGCTGTGGCTGGAACCGCGCAAGGCCATGCTCTCGCCGTGGCTGGAGGTGCGGCCCGAACCCGTCGAAACTCCGCGCACCCGATTGATGGCCGACCATCTGTGGCAGGGCGACGAACCCATGGACCGCGTGGTGGCCTCGTTCCGGCAGCTGGGGTCGGCGGGTGGGCGGCGCATGTTGAATCAGGCTCTCGCACAGGGCATCGACAGCGTGGCGGATCCGACGCCGGAGCTGGTGGAGCTGTTCGCGCGCCTGGACAATCCACCGGACTGGTACGACCCGGACCTGTGGGAGTACGGCCGCCGCCGCTGGATCAACGTCTCCACCGCCGGGAAAATGGCCATGGGCATCCAGGATTTCATGGGCACCTTCGTCGGTGCGGAGGTCGCGTCGGCGGTGGGCGCGACGGGCCGCTTCGTGCGCGATCCCTACCGGCGCGGCCTGGAGAGCGCGGTCTGGTTCCGCAATGTCACCGCGCCCGGTGCGATGGACCGCCGTTCACCGGTGTTCGCCGACACCATCCGCGTGCGGCTCATGCACGCCCAAGTGCGCGCCATGCTGCGCCGCCGCTGGGGTGACGAACACTTCGCCCGGCACGGCAGTCCCATCTCCAATGCCACCACCATGGGCGCGGCGGTCACCTTCGGGCTCAATCCCATCTGCTTCGACCACGTGCACGGAAGGCGTTCCACCACCGCGCAATTGGATGCGGTCATGCACTACTGGGCGTATATCGCCTACATCTTCGGCGTTTCGGAGGCGCTGATCCCGCATTCGGCGGCCGAAGGCATGGAGATGGCCGACTATATGGTCGCGACCGCCGGGGTCGCACCGAGCTGGACCGCGATCATGACCGGCGCGGCCACCGCCCGCTTCACCGACGCCACCGCGGCGGGGCGACTCCGGATCGCCGCTACCGCACCACTGTTCGGCATGCTCGCCTATTACAGCAGCCCGGCCTTGGTGCGAACCCTGCTCGCGGACACGCCTTTACGCGCTGTCCCGGTGCAACCGTGGTCGGCCCTCACCGGGCTGGCGGCGAGTGCGGCCGTGCGGCTGCGCGCGATGGACGATCACCTGCCGGGCGCGCGCGCCCGTCGTATCCGCCGGGCCCGCGAAATCGACCCGTTCTGGGAGCGCAATACCCGCGTCGCGCGCTTCCTGGCCGCGCGGGCCGGCATTCGCGGCACGCCCTACGACCATCACGACGCCTCCGCCGACAGTGTGCCGCGCTGCCCGGTCTAAGCCCCGGACCCGCCCTCGATGCTCAGGTAGACGACCATGAGCGTGAACAGGAACCAGCCCGCGCCCTGCCAGATCGGCCAGGCCCGCCCGGCCCGCCACTCGCGCAAGGTCATCACGAACGCCCCGATACCGCCGAACAACAGCACCAGCCCGGGACCGAGCCCGACCGTCAGCCGGGCCGCGGCATCGCACAGCATGACGTCGTCGAGGCATTGCGCGCGCTGTGAAGCCCACACCAGCGTGACGACGGCGACCAGCGCGGCCACCGCCAGCACAGCCAGCACATAGCGCACGGCGCGCCGGAAGACCGGCGGATCGTTCCAGCTCTTACCGACGTCATCGGACACCGCGCACACCTCCTCGCTGAGAAAGTACCCGTTCAGCGCGTTACGAACCGGTAGGCAGGTTTCACCGCGCGACCGCCGCCCGCCCATCCCGAATGGACCGCTGCAAGAACAACGCCGTCGCGGGCCCTGGAATGGCGGCCAGAATCAAGCACGCCGGCATGAACGCGGGAAGCGCGTGAACCCAGTGCGGCATATCCCGATGCTGCCAGGCCGGACTCGGGCCGTACTACCGGATTCGTGCGGCCGCGCGGGGCGGGAGCCACCTTCTCAGTGACGTCCGGGCACGGCGAGGTAGTCCGTGCCGCCGACGTAGACGGTGTGTCCGGCCGCCGTGCCGGTACTGGTGGCGTCGGCGACGGCGGTGGCGAATTCCTCGACGGTCGGCAGTGCGCCTTCGTCGCGGCGTGCGGTCACCGCATCCGGATCGCGGCGCTCCAGCAGGCGGACGATGATGGTGCCGTCGATCATGTCGCCGGAGACGACCGCGAAACCGATTCCGCGGCGGTCGAATTCGGGGATCATGCCGCGCAGGACGTCTTCGCCGGCTCGTTTGCTGGCGGCGATCGGTTCGTAGCCGGTGGGGACGGGGCGAGTGGGGGAGAAGTGGGCTTGGTGGCTGGTGACGAAGACGATGCGGCCGCCCGAGGGGAGGTGGGGGAGGGCCAGTTCGGTCAGGCGGGCCTGGGCGTCGCGGTTGATCGACATGGCGTAATCGGGGGCGGCGTCGCGTTCGAGTCCGCCGGATGCGTTGAGCACCAGCACATCCAGTCGCCCGAACTCGGCGACCACGGTGTCGATGAGGTTGCGCGCGCCGTCCGGGGCGCTGATGTCCGCGCCCGCGAGAGAGGCGCTGCCGCCCGCCGCGACGATCTCCGCTCGCAGCGTCTCGGCGCGTTTGCGCTTCTCGCGGTAGTTGATGACCACGTGGTCGCCGCGGGCCGCCAGGACGCGCGCCGTCTCGGCCCCGATACCGCGAGAAGCCCCGGTGATCACCACGATTCGCCGCCCGCCCTCCACCGTCGTGTCGCTGCCGTGCATGCCGCTTCCTCCTACCCACCCGACCACTTCTAATTCAGAACCAATATGGTGGTTCGAAATGAGAAGCGCAACTCAGCCGCCGCTCGCGGCCATGGATCTGCTCGGTCAGCGGTGGATGCTGCGCATCGTGTGGGAGCTACAGCCCGGACCGCAGGGGTTTCTGGGGCTGCGGCGGCGCATGGACAACTGCTCGTCGAGCATGCTCTCGGTGCGGTTGCAGCGGTTGCAGGAGGCCGGCGTGCTTGTCAAGCGCGAGGACAAGGCGTACGAATTGACCACGGCCGGAACCGAACTCGCGACCGCGCTGGAACCGCTGTGGCAGTGGTCGAGGGAGCGCCTGTGAAGCGCCGATGGCTGCGGCGCAGGCTGCTCGTCTGGTCGGCCGCGGTCGTCGTCCTGCTGCTGGTGGTGGGCGCGGGGCTCTACGTACTGATGAATTCGCGCACCTATCAGGTGGCGGGCCGGCTGATCTCGCGGGCGGAGACCGACGAGAAAGTGGTCGCCCTGACCTTCGACGACGGGCCCACCGGGCACACGCCCGAGATCCTGAAAGCGCTGGCGGACGGGGGAATTCCGGCCACCTTCTATCTGATCGGCAGCGAACTGGCCGACCATCCCGAACCGGGCCGGGCCATCGCGGCCGCCGGGCACGAGATCGGCAATCACAGCTACCACCATCGGCGCATGGTGTTCGTGACCCCGGGCACCGTGCGCGAGGAGATCGAGCGCACCGACGCCGAGATCGCGAAAACCGGTTATCGGGGCCCGGTCACCTTCCGCCCGCCCTATGGCAAGAAGCTCATCGCGCTCCCGCGATACCTGTCCGCGCACGACCGCACCACCGTCATGTGGGATGTGGAACCGGACTCTGGCAAGCGCCCGACCACCGACGAGATCGTCGCCGAAACCCTGGACCGGGTCCGCCCGGGCTCGATCATCCTGTTGCACGCCATGTACGACGGCGGCGCCGCCGCATTGGCCGCCATTCCGCGCATCGCGGCCGAACTGACCGCACGCGGCTATCGCTTCGTCACGGTCTCGAAGTTGCCGGGGATATAGCCGATGCGCCGGTGAATCCGAGAACTGTGCAGTTGACTTGATAACCACATACACTGTCTGGGACGTAAACAAGGTTTGGAGAGGTGCACGATGGGAGAGCGGACGGTAGTCGCCGACGTCGCCGACGAACTGGCGCGTCGCGTGGCATCCGGGCAGTACAGCCCCGGGGGACTGATGCCGTCCGTTCGTCAGGTGGCCGACGAGTTCGAATTGAATCGCGCTACGGCACAGCTGATTCTGGGCCGCCTGGAATCCTACGGTTTCGTGGACGCGCACCGCGGCAAGGGTTTCGTGATCCGCGATGTGCGCGCCGAAGGCGGCGTGGACGTGTACCGGCGGCTGTTCCGGCTCTCCATGCCGGATCCCGAGACGGCCGCGGATATGTTCGGCCATATCGTCGACGAGGAACGCGGCATCGCCCTGGAGGCCCTGCTGGCCTACACCGGCAGTGAGCGCGAGATCGACCCGGCCGAATTCAAGACCGATATCGACGAGCTGGAAACCCTTGCGCGCGGTGCGGATCCGGACCCGGAGCAGATGCTGCGCCTGGAGCTGGGCCTGCTGCGCCGGTTGCTGACCGCGCTGGGGCTTTCGGTGCAGCGCGCGGTGCTCAACTCCATCGGCGAGATGGTGCTCGAGGTGCCGGAGGCGGTGCGAGCCTACTTCGCGGTCTCGCCGGACCTGCACGTGCTGGTGTGGCGGGCACTGGTCGCCGTCTGGGAGTCGGACGCCGGCCCGAGCGAGGCGCAGCTGGCGCTCTTCGAGGATCTGTTCGGCATGTACCACCAGAAGGTGGTGGCCCGCTTCGAAGAGCTGGTCGGTGTGGACTCGACCGGCGGCGAAGTACTGCCGCAGGTCGCGTCCGCCTGAACTTCGAGCGATCCGCCGGATAACCGACGGATCGGTTTCGTCTCAGACAACATGGGCTCGGGACCGGGCGCCTAGACGCCGATGGCGGCATTCATGATGGTGCCTGCACTGGTGGCGACGATCCCGCCGATGAGCGCTCCGGCTACCTGTTTCGGCGACTGGAGCGCCCCGCCGCTCCACTTCTCCCAGGCGAACCGGCCGCCCGCGTAAATGATTGCGAGCGTGCCGGATAAGAGCACGAACCAGGTGAAGTAGCGGACCAGCCGCAGCAGTTTGTCTGCGGCGGGCGGTGTTTCGGGTGTCGGATCGAAGACCTGGGCCAACAGGTCGTGCGCGGTGGTGGCAGCGGTGAGAAGCATCTCGGCGCTCTTCCGTGTGACGGCAGTTCCCTCTCCGGGGTACCCGCCACTCGCCTACTTGCGCAAGCGGATTCGGACGATCAGTCGACGTCGTTGTCCGCGGAGAGATACGCGATGGCGGCTAAATACTGCCGGCAGGCGAAATGCTGATCATGTTTGCGCAGAATGGCGCGGGCCGAGCGATAAGTAAGACCACGCGGTTCGATTTCGCAATCGTCACCGGGGATATCAGTACAAGGGGCGAGCATCTGGGTCATTTGATGCCTCTGGCCGTTGGGATAGTGCTCCGAGTTTAGGAGTCCGCATCGTGCAAATGCAAGTACATCTGCACGATCGGTTCGCCGCGTCGGGGGAGCATTCGTCTCGTTCGGTGTTGTTGTGGCATCAGGGTTTACGCGCCACGCCGCCATAGGCCGATATGTCCGAAACGGGGGCGCTGGACTCCGATGTCGAGGAGACTACCGGTCGCCAGCGGGGTAGTGGAACGAACCCCGGTTCCAGTAATTCCAGGCCCTCGAAGACCGCGCGCAGTTCTTCCTTCGGCCGCGGGTCGTAGGGCAGGCCACCGGACTTGGCGTACTCCGCGCAGAGCCGCACGTAGGCGTCGCTGTCCACGGTGCCGTCCCAGAAGACCAGATAGCTGCCGGACGGCAGCTCCGCCATGGTCTCGCGGACGATGCGCAGCACTTCGGCGTAGCTCTCCGCGTGCCCGAGTACCCCCATGAACATCACCGCGACGGGGCGGGTGAGATCGAGGACTTCGCGCGCCCGGTCGAGAATCCGGCCGGGAGAACGGAAGTCGGCCTCCAGGCAGGCGGCGACGCCCTGGGCGCTGCTGGCCTGGGCGCGCACGTGCGCCACCACGAGCGGGTCGTTGTCGACGTAGAGCACCCGGGATTCGGGCGCCTGCGCCTGGGCCACCTCGTGGGTGTTGTCCATGCTGGGCAGGCCGGTGCCGATGTCGAGGAATTGGGTGATGCCGTGTTCGCCGGCGAGCAGGCGCACCGCACGGGTCAGGAAGCGCCGGGATTCGACCGCCATGGTCGCGATCTCCGGATCGATGGCCAGGCTGGCATCGCCGACCGACCGGTCGATCTCGTAATTGTCCTTACCGCCCATCCAGTAGTTCCAGACGCGCGCCGAGTGCGGAACATCGGTCCGAATCGCGGGGTGACGGGTTTCAGGCATGGCGGGAACTCCTCGACGACAGCTTGCGCGCGTGTTAGGTCCGATCTGTCAAGTGACAGTACAAGATTCGAGTACCGGGCATCCGGCGCTTGGTTGGCGGGACGTGGAATTTATGGAACCGACCAGTCCGGTTTGTCCTTTTCGCTTCGCAACTTCGCACGGACCTGCGGTTTTCCAAGATCAAAGCTGTTGTGTTGCAAAGGATGTGACGCAGACAAGCCATCGATGCCGGGCAATCTGCGTGCTATCGTCATGTTGCGGTTGCAACTGTAAGAACATTTGACCGAACATTTGCAAGTACTGGACCACCGTCTGCGGGCGGTACTAGCAAGGAGTCTGCAATGACCGAAACATCCGCAACCCGGATCGATCCCTCGACACTCGCGTGGCGTAAGAGCACTTTCAGTAATCCCAGTGGTAACTGTGTAGAACTGGCAGAGCTCACCGATGGTCAAGTGGCCATGCGGAACTCGCGGGACCCGCTCGGGTCGGTGCTGGTCTACACCCGCCCCGAGATCGACGCGTTTCTGCAAGGCGCCAAGAGCGGAGAGTTCGACTACTTGGCACGCTGAGCGGTAGCATTGGCAATCGGCGCGGTGGTTCCGACGTTACGGTTGTGAGTCCACTGCCGGCATACCCGAGCAACGGAGTGGAAACTCATGGTCGCAGAACCCGTAGCACACGGACTGGCGGATTCCGCTGTCGCCGAACGCGGTCCGACCGCAGTACGGATCGCTGTCGGTAGCCAATTGCGGAAGCTGCGGGAATCCAAGAACATCACGAGGGAAGCCGCGGGTGACCATATTCGCGGCTCCCACGCCAAGATCAGTCGGCTCGAACTCGGCCGGACCGGATTCAAGGAGCGTGACATCCGGGATCTGTTGAGCCTCTACGAGGTCAACGATCCCGGCGAACGCGCGCAGATCATGGACCTGGTCCGCAAGGCCAACGAACCGGGCTGGTGGCATCGCTACAGTGACCTGTTGCCGCAGTGGTTCGAGACCTATCTGGGTCTCGAGCACGCGGCCAAGTCGATCAGAACCTATGAGGGGCAACTGGTTCCGGGTCTGCTCCAGACCCAGGACTATGCCCGCTCCATGGTTTCCCTCGGTCATGACGCCGACGGCGAGCGACGCGTATCGCTACGCCGCCGGCGCCAAGAGCTGTTGACGCGCCCCGGCGCGCCGAGCTTCTGGGCCGTGCTGGACGAGGCGGTGCTGCACCGCCCGATCGGCGGACAGAGCGTACTGCGCGACCAGATCTCGTTCCTGATCGAGATGTCGAACCTGCCCAATATCACCATTCAGGTGCTGCCCTTCTCGGCGGGCGGGCATGCGGCCGCGGGGAGTTCGTTCACCATGCTGCGCTTCGCGGAGCCCGAATTGCCCGATATCGTGTACCTGGAGCAACTGACCAGTTCGCTTTACCTGGATCGCCGCCAGGATCTCGAGCTCTACCGTCAGGTCATGGATCAGCTCAGCGTGCAGGCGGAGCCGCCGGAACGCTCGCGCAAGCTCATGGAGAAGCTCGCCGCGCAGGCGGAGTGATGCAGGCGGAGTGACGGAGTGCGATAGTTCGCGCGGAGAAATCCGCGAATGCGGAAGAAGTGCAAGCTGATTGCCCAGGGGAGCCTGGCATCGCCATAAGTGAAAACGGCATAACGGGGCCCCGTGAGGGGCCCCTGCTGGTTATTGCGACCTCATTGCCGAATGAAGCTGGACGCGATCCGCCAGAATGCATCGGGCTGCATCATGTGCAGATCCCAATCGTTCACCATGGCATGTGCGGTAGTGACTATCCGGTCGATATCGAAATCGTACCGGGTGGCCGCTCCAGTGGATTCGACCTGCCTGATGACGAAAGCGGTTGCCGTCTCCCGGGAATAGGATTGTGCCGGTGTGCTTCTCTCGGCAAACCCAAGTCGGCTGAGGTTGATTGGCTGATTCATGCGAACGCCCCTGACGCCAGGCCGACGGCTAAGCGATGGCGAGGAATCGCCGGTGATTCACCGCTCGGCGCTCTGGTTGTCCCCTATTGATGCCTTGCACTTGCAGGAACGAGTCTATGACCGTGCTATGCGCAAATGCAAGTGCATCTGCAACCTCGAATACGCAGGCAGAGCGGTGTTTTGGGGATGCTAAAAGTTTGCGCCGGGGGCGGCGGCGAACGCTATTTCGGAACGAATACTCCGGTGAGGTCCGCCTTCTTGATCGGCGTATCCGGGTTGGCCTGCGCCTCACACATGAGTTTTATGGTGGCGATGGCGGTATCGACGGTGTCGGAGTCCGGTTCGGTGGTCCGGTTCTGCTCTTGTTCCAGGAATTTGCGGGTAGTCACCCGCTGCTTTTCGGCGTCCTGCTGAACGAATTCACTACAGGGTGTGTCGCCGCCCTTGTTCACGACCTTCTCGGCTTCGGAGCAGCCGGCGAGCGCCGCACCGGCCACTCCGATGGCCAGTGCGAGCGCCGCGGCGGCGCGGGGAACGGTGCGCATGACGGTTCTCCTAGAACCCGGCCAGACCATCGGCCAGGCTGTCGATTTCGAGGGCCTGGATGGCATCCTGGCGTACGTCCGGGCATTGGCTGGTGGTGACCTGGTCCACCACGCTCCGATCGCGCATGACGGCGACATTGATGCCGTTGTTGCGCAGCGCCCAATTGTGCACGGTGCCGTTGAACGCGACCCGGCCGATCGTCGGCCCCTGATCGCGCCATTTGGAGACCTCGGGCTTGATCATCTCGCAGAGCTGCTGGGCCGCCTCGGTCGAGACCGCGGGTGCGCCGTCGGAGGTGATGACCGGCGTGCGTTCGGTGACAGTCGTTCCGGGCGAACCGGATTCGGTGCTGTTGGAACAGGCGAGGGCGGCGGTCAGCAACCCCGCGGCGAGCAGCGCGCCGCCGGCCCGGCGTCGAATTCTCATCACTGCTCCTCCTGGTCGAGGCGTTCGATCCGGCGATGCTCGAGCACCACCTGGGTGATGCCGGAGCCCAGCAACAGCACGCTGACCACGCCGCCGATGAAGGCCCAGCCCTCGAAGCCGTAGCCGGCGGCCGTCAAGGTCAATGCCACGGCGACGATTCCGAGGCCGGCCAGAATCAGCCCCGGCCAATTGCGGCTGTCCTCGAGCGCCTCACCGGCGTGCGGCCGGATGGTGCGATGGTGGTCGGGCCGATAGCCGTCTGCGTCCTCATCGGAAAGACCGAGTGCGGCGGACCGGGAATTGTCGTGTGCGGCAGGCATCATCGCTGTCCTCTCTGTGCGGGTCCTGATAACGGGCGGGTACCCGGTACCGGCAGCGATAAGCGCCTCGGCGGTCGCCGCCGTGGTGCCGGGTGCGTCGGCCGCCTCGGGATCAGGTGGCCGAGGCCGGTTCCCGAGCCGGCTGCGACGCCGGGTCGGGATGGGTGGTGTGAGCCGACGGCGGGTGCAGGTCGTATACGGCGAAGGCCGCCCGGATCACCGGCTGGGCCACGTTGCGCACCCGGGTGCCGCCGGGGGTGGTGCCGCGCTCGCAGCCGTGATGGGCGTGCCCGTGCACCGCCAGCTGCGGCCGGCAGGCGTCGATGGCCTCACCGAGCAGATAGGAGCCCAGGAACGGATAGATCTCGAGGGGTTCGCCGTGCAGGGTGTCGCCGATGGGGGAGTAGTGGGTGAGGGCGACCGTCACATCCGTAGTCAAACCGGACAGAGCGGTATGTAGACCATCGGCGAGATCGACGGTGTGCGAGGCGAACTCGCGCATCTGCCGTTCGCCGAACACGCTCGCGCATTTGCCGGCGAATCCACCGCCGAAGCCCTTGGTTCCGGCCACACCGAGCGTCAACCCCCGCACCGGCACGGTCGCCGTGGAGCCCTCCAGCACCGTGATGCCATGGTCGGTCAGGAGTGCGGTGATCTCCTCGGGCGCATCGCCGTGATGGTCGTGATTGCCGAGCACCGCGATCACCGGCACCGCCAGATCCGCGAATTCGGCCGCCACCACCCGGCCCTCCTCAACGGTGCCGTGCCGGGTCAGATCACCGGCCAGCAGCAGTACGTCCGCGCAGTCGGGCAGCTCCTCCAGCGCGGGGCGCAGGCTGCCGCCGGAATCGGTGCCCAGATGCACATCCCCGACGGCCGCGACCCGCACGCAGGCATCACCGGGCGTGGCGGTCCCACCCGGATCCGGCCCGTTCAACTCAGGTCCTCGTGCTCGGTGGGCGCGTTCGAGTTGATCACCCGAACGTCGTTGTGCACCCGCAGTTTCGGTGCGAGCTCGTGTACCACCGCCTCGAGTTCACGGCGGCGCGCCGTACCCATCACCTCGCCGCTGAGCACCACCACATCGCCACGCAGGGTTACCTGCACGCCCAGTTCGGCGGTGCGCGGGTCCTCGGCGAAGGCGCGGCGCAGATTCGCGACCAGATACTGCGGCAGGATCGCCTCGGTGCGCCGTTCGATCGGATCGGTCATATCGGAAGCCTCCCGTTGCTCGGTGATTCCGAGATCGTCGAGCAGGCCCAGGAAGGCCCGCGCGTACGGCGACATCTCGGTTTCGGTGCGCACCCGCGCCCAGTCCACCTGCTCGCGCAGATCCCGGGCGATGTGCAGCAGCCGGGTGAAATCGAGGCGGTGCGGGTCGAGCACCATGAGTTTGTCCACCAGCAGATCGGTCCCGCTGACCACCGGCGCCGCCGTGGGCCCGATGCGCAGCCAGGCCGCCCGCCCCAGCAGTTCGTCGGTGACGGTCCGGTAATTGGGCCGGAAGATCAGGTCCACCAGGGTGTCCCCGTCGTAGACCTTGGTCAGCCAGTCCTCGGCCGGGTCCACCGGCCGCAGCCCCGCCGCGGTGAGCGTGGCCCGCGCCCGATAGGCGTCCACCGGCTTGACGAAAATGTCCACATCGTGGTCCGAGGCCGGTCCGCCGCGCGCGTAGACCGCGCAGCCGCCACCCACCGCGAAGGGAATCTCGTTGTCCAGCAACGTATTCACCACGCGGGTCAGCGTGTCGAGCAGGCGCTCGATGGTCTGGACCATGCCGTAGGCATACCCGCCCGGCGACGGGCTAATCGGCGCGCGATTGGGCGGGCGCGGGGTGGGTAAGGCGTGTTTACGAAGGGATGCCGATATGCCGAAGAGCATGGACCGGGAGTGGGATCGGGCGGTGCGGCACGAGACGGAAACCGAACAGCTCGATCGCAATTGGAACACCTTGATCCAAGAGACCAGGGTGGTACAGACCGGAGTGCAATTGCTCACCGGATTTCTGCTGACCGTGCCTTTCCAATCGCGTTTCCAGGAACTCTCCGATTGGCAGCGCGGGCTTTATCTGGCGACCGTGCTGGCCTCCATCGGCGCCACCATTTTCCTGGTCGCACCGGTATCCGCGCATCGAATCCTGTTTCGCCGCCACCGTATCGACAAAGTGGTCCAGTCGGCGCACCGCTACGCGATCACCGGGCTGGCATTGCTGGCGGTGGCCCTGGTCGGGGTGGCGGTATTGATCTTCGATGTGGTGACCGGCCCGGTATCCGCCGCGCTCGCCGGCGGCGGACTGGCGCTGCTGTTCGCGCTGTGCTGGGTGATTCTGCCATGGCGGCAGCGTGCCGGTATCCCCGGCGAGCGGACCGGAAATTCGGATGATGAAGTACCGCAGCGTGTTTCGAGTCCGATTCGCCGGGTACCGCCGCAATGTCAGTTGAACACCGACACCGTGGAGGTGAATCTCTTGTCCGAGCACGAGAAGAGCGGATTCCGTGAGGGCTTCGAAGGCACCGTGGAAGACGCGAAGGGCAAGGCCAAGGAAGCCGCCGGTACCGTCTTCGGCAATGAGAACTTGCGCGACGAGGGCCGCGTCCAGCAGGAGCGCGCGCAGAATCAGCGCGATGCGGCCAAGCACGAGGCCCAGGCCGAGAAGGATCGTGCCGAAGCCGAGCTGGAAGAAAAGCGCCAGCGCGCCTACCAAGAAGGCCGATAACGCTTAAGCAAGGCCGATAACCCCTAGCAAGGCAATGCCCGGCGGCACTCCCGCCGGGCATTCGCTTGTCCGCCTTCCAGACAGCGGGGTGTGGGAAACGCCACCCGGCCCGGACGGGACCCGCTGTTGAAACGGGTTTCAGCGGTGTGTTAGCTCTGGGAACAGTGATTTCGATCAGCTGAACCGGACAGGAGCCGTACACCGCGATGGATGTGCCCGCGTATTTCGACGAGGTGGACGGTGGTTTCCAGCCGACCCGGTTCTCGGCCAGCCAATGGTCCGCCGCGCAGGTGGTCGGCCCCGCCCTCTGCGGGTTGATGGCCCGCGAACTCGAGCGCGCACACGCCACCGACGGTTTCGTGCCGGTCCGGCTGACCGTGGACATGTTCAGCGCCGCGCGTTTCGAGCACACCGTGCTGCCCACCGTGCGGGTGCGCGACGGCAAGCGGATCCGGGTCGCCGATGTCATCGTGGAGCAGAGCGGGAAGATTGCCGCCCGCGCTTCGGCGGTACTGCTGCGCCCCTCCGAACAGCCGCCGGGCACGCTGTGGCGGCGCGATCGGGAACCGCAGCCGCCGTCGGTGGAGCAGGCGCCGCCCTCGGCGCTGCCCCGGGTACCGCTGTTCGGCAGCGCCGGCGACTGGTCCCCGCTGCCCACCGAGCACCAGAACGACAGCCGGAAACGCACCTGGCAGAACCCGATTCGCGTGGTCACCGGCGAGGAGCTGTCACCGTTCGTGCGGGCCGCCATCGTCGGCGAAGCCACCAGCATGATGACCAACTGGGGCGATGCCGGGATCGGCTTCATCAATACCGATATGACCCTGGCCCTGGTCCGCATGCCCGAGGGCTACGAAATCGGCGTGGAGGCGGACAGTCACTTCAGCGAGCGGGGTCTCGCGGTAGGCACCGCCACCCTGTTCGACCGGCGCGGCTCCTTCGGCAGCGCCATGGTGACCTCGGTGTCCAACGCGGGCCGGCAGATCAGCAACGCGCAGTTGGATATCGCCGTGTCGGCGCGTATCTAGGGGTTTGCCGGCGCGCCGATTCGCGGAACCTTGTGACAGATCCCGCCGCGCATGACAGAATGTGAATCAGGTTGAGACTGCAGCCGCCCCGGTTCACGCCCGGGACCGCTCCCACTGGCGAGCGCGGTAGTGGTATCGCCTTCCGGCATATCGTCGACGCGCTGCTATTCTTCCGCCCTCGTAGGTGCGGTACCCATGCGCAGACCGGACATTCCCTCCCAGGAGGTTAGTCATGTCCGCAATTGCCGTTCTCCAGCGTGGCGTCGAAGACGACGCCGCCGCCTCAGGTACGAAACCCGATCGCCCCGACCATCATCCACCGTCGCGCCACGACTCGGCGCGTTCCCACGCCGTCGTGCGAGTGGAGGGTGAACTGGACGCCGCGGTGCTACCCGAATTCATCGAGGCACTGGAGCGGGCGGTGGCATCCGGTCCGTCTGCGGTGGTCGTCGACTTCCGTCAAACCAGCTTCCTCAGTATCGGCGGCGCCTCGGCACTGGCCGCGGCCAAGCAGTCCGCCGAAGCGGCCGGGGTGGATCTGCGAGTGGTGGCCTGCCGCCGGGAAATCGAGCGCGTGCTCGAGGTGACCGGCATGCGGCAGCTGTTCTTCTCCTACAGGTCCGTTCAGGCCGCATTGGAGGCATAGTTGCCGATGAAGGTCGGGTGGGACCGGGCCGGTTCCGGTCCCACCGATCCACTGCCGGAGCGCGGTTCCGGGGCGGATACTCGTGAGGTGACAACAGGTGGTGAGCTTTCGTCCCACGAAGCTCAGGCGATCGATCAAGTGATCGGCAGCGGACACGCCCAGCACGTCGGCAGTTTCCGCTTCTGGTTCGCCGACGAACGCTGGGAATGGTCCGACGAGGTAGCGCTCATGCACGGCTACGCACCCGGGACCGTGGAACCCACCACCGCACTGCTGCTCGAGCACAAGCATCCCGAAGATCGAGAGCAGGTGGCCACCTCGCTGGCCCGGGCGCTGGAGAACGGTGATCCGTTCTCCAGCCGGCATCGGATCTTCGATACGCGCGGCACTGTGCACCACGTGATCGTGGTGGGTGACCATATGGTTGACGAAAAAGACAACGTGGTCGGTACGACCGGCTACTACATCGATGTGACCGACACTCTCGCCGAACATCGGCAGGAGACCTTGGACGACACCCTGCCCGAGCTGTACCGGGCCCGCGCGGTGATCGAACAGGCCAAGGGCGCGCTCATGCTCGTCTACGGAATCAATGCCGAACAGGCATTCCGGGTGTTGACCTGGCGTTCGCAGGAGACCAACACCAAACTTCGCGTCCTGGCCGGGCAATTGGTAGCCGAGCTGACCGCCATGGGCGGCACCGCGGTCGAATTACGCACCCGCTTCGATCACCTGTTGCTGACGGTTCACCAGCGACTCGAGTCGTAGCCGGCCGAGAAACTTCCGGCGTGACGGGTTTCCCCGCCCCGGCGGGGGGTATCGCGGCGATAATGCGACGGACGAACGGATCAAACAACGGCCGGGCGCGGCGTATCTCGTCACGGTCGCTCGGCGACGGAGTAGCGGAGATACGCATGACGGAGTGGATTTCCCGGCCGGCCACCGACACCAGTACTGTCGGGCTTCGGGTACCAGCGGAGCTCGACCAATTGACCATGCTGCGGGCGCTTGCCGAAACCGTGGCGCTGATCGCCGATTTCGCGCTCGACGAGGTGACCGATATCCGGGTCGCGCTCGACGAGGTGGCCACCGCGCTCATCGTGGCGGCCGTGCCGGGCAGCTATGTCGCCTGCGATTTCGACTTCGACGAACAGCGCATGCAGGTGCGGGTCGGCGGCACCTGCACCGGCCCGGATGCCCTGGACGAGAACGGCTTCGGCTGGCATGTCCTCGACACCATCACCGAAGACCTGACCGCGCACCATCAGCCCTACGATCCGGCCTCCGGCGGGTACCCCACGGTTGTCGAATTCAGCCGTTTGCGAGGTAGCGCCGATGACGGATCATGAGCCGAAGCCGCGCGCGCCGGCGCGCTCCCGCAGCCGCGGCGACAGCTACGACAATATCGAACCGATGTTCAAGGAGCTGGCCGATATCGATCCGGCCGACCCGCAGCGAGAACGGGTGCGGGAGAAGCTGATCGGGCGCTGCATGCCGCTCGCCGACCATATCGCGCGCAAGTTCTCCGGGCGCGGGGAATCCTTCGACGACCTGCTCCAGGTGGCCCGGGTCGGGCTGGTCCAGGCGGTGGACCGGTTCGATGTCACGCGCGGTTCATCGTTCCTGTCCTTCGCGGTGCCCACCGTGATGGGCGAGGTGCGGCGGCACTTCCGCGACAACACCTGGGCGGTGCGGGTGCCGCGCCGTACCAAGGAGATCCAGCTCTCCATCGGCGGGGCCATCGATACCCTCTCGCAGCGGCTGGGCCGGCTGCCCAAGGCCCGGGAGATCGCCGCCGAACTCGAGGTGGACCTGGTCGAGGTGACCCAGGCGCTGATCGCCGGCAATGCCTATCAGCTGGCCTCCCTGGACGCGGTCGGGGGCGACGACAGCGAGAACACGCCGCTGTCGCTGATGGAGGTGCTCGGCGAGGTGGAGCCGCGCTACGACCGGGTGGACGAGTTCATGGCGGTCAAACCGCTCATCGGCGAACTGCCCGAACGCGAGCAGCAGATTCTGATCATGCGATTCTTCGAGGCCAAGACCCAGACCCAGATCGCCGACGAGCTCGGCATCTCGCAGATGCATGTGTCCCGCATCCTCGCCAAGACCCTGAGCTGGTTGCGCGAGGAGGCATTGCGGGACTGATCCGCTCACACCGGATTCGGCGGGGCGGGCGGCGGACTCGGAACGGGCGGAACGGGTTCCGGGCGCGGCTGCGGGGGAATCGGTTCCGGCTGCGGCTGGCCGGGAATCGGCTCGGGCTGCGGCAGCGGTGGTGTCGGCGGCGTCGGCGGGATCGGATTCGGCACCGGATGGGGTTGCGGGGCAATGGGTTCCGGTTCGGTGATGCGAACTGGCATGGCGTCCTCCTTCGGGCCGCGTTCGAATGCGGCGGTCAGTATTCGTGGAGCAGCGCGCCCACCCCGTCCGGCAGGGTCAGGCGGCCGGTGAGCGGCAGGATCTCACTGCCGCCCGCGAGCGCCGCGATCGGCAGCGCCTCGTCGGCGCGGCGGACCTCGGCGGGGCCGTCGAGATCGTGTGCGCTGGTCGCCACGTCGGTGTGGGCGGCGCCCCGCAACACCCGGCGGTCCTCGAGCGAGGCGCCGTCGATGAGCAGGCAGGACACCCGGACTTCGCGCAGCGCGGCGGTGGTTTCGGCAATGCCGCCGGTGGTGGGTCCGCCGAAGCGGCCGCGCTCGCGGCGATAGCGCTCCAGGACCGCGTCGCAATGGGTCTCCGCGGTCTCGGTGACGACCTTGCGGATCTGTTCGCGGACGGTTTCGGTCTCGCCGTCCACTTCGACCAGGCGGCGGTGCTCGCGATCCGGCGCGTCGCCGTCCACCGTGGTGCCCGCGCCCAAACGGATCTCGATCGCGGTGCGCAGCCCGGCCCGTATGGTCGGCTCGCCGCCGACCAAAATCAGCATGGCGTTCACCCGATCGGCGAGTTCCAGGACGCGCACTGCCACGATGTCGAGGGTGCGGCGGATGGCATCAGGTCCGCGATCGCGCATGGAGCGCTGCCCGCGCGCGCCGCGAGTGGGCAGCGGGGGCTGGCCGAGGCGGCCGGTCAGGTGGGCCACCGTATCGCCGTTGCGGTCCACACCGGACAGGCGCGCACCGGCGCGATCCACCAGGGCGGCGACGTGCGGGATCATGGGCGCGCGCTGCTCCAGCAGCGGCAGCAGGTTCGGCAGCGGCGAGACGCGAACGATATCGCGGGGCGGCGGGGCGGGCAGCTGCTCGTCGACCAGCACCGTGCGCTGATCGGCGATGAGTGCTCGCCCCGACCGTCCGGGCGCCGGCGGTCCCGCCGCCACCACGATCCCCAGCGCGCCGAGCTGCTGCTCGGAAGCGCCTGCCGCGCTGAGCTTTTCGCGAATCGAGCGATATCGGTGCTCCAGCTGCCGCTCGGTGTCCTCGGTATCCTGCGAGGTGTCGAAGTACACCGAGGCGAACGGGCCGGGCCGATCGATCAATTCCCGGAGACTTGTCCTGGCCACATTGGGCGGGTACCCCCGCATTTTCCGGGCAATCCTGCAAATCTCTTCCGGCACGGAGTTTTCCACTCGGTGTGCTCCAGCGAACCGGACATTCGGACTGGTCGTTCGGGCGAAAATTCGGGGGTTCGGCGGCCGACACCCGTGAAAAACCACCCCGTGGCGATCTGCGCGCCCCGGCGCGGGCGGCCGGAGCGTTCGGCTCGATCCGAATCCCGGTCGGGTACGGTGGTCGGCAAATACGTGGCATCCGGGTCGACGCGGGCCGGAGCGGCCACGGTACCGCGAGGCCGAGGCCGGGTTCGCGGCGTCGCCGCGCGGCAATCGGCACGGACCGGTCTCGATGTGGCTTCGAACCGACCACTACCGGGTGTCGCGCCGGGGCGCCCGATTAGGCTCGGGTGCGCTCGGGATGAGGGGGACGTCCAACCGTCGATCTTGTTGGGGGTGCTGTGCTTCGATGGCTGCGAATTCTCGCCGCTGCCTTGATGTTCGGGTGTATCGCGGCGCAGGCGCAGGCACAGCCGGTCGATACCGGGGGCGGACAGCAACCGCCGGGATCGCCGAATCCGCCCGCGCTCGATCTGCCCGGCTTACAGCAGTGGATCGACCGGCTGGTGCCCGCGCCGCCGCTGCTGCCCGCCTCGCAATTGCCCCTGGTGGCGGCCGGTGGGCTGGCGCCGGACCTGGCGGCGTTCCGGGCCGCGACCATGCCCGCCGCCATCGGTGACTGGTTCGTCGACGACTGGCCGGAAGGGCTGGACGAGCTGGCGCCCGGCGATGTGGTGGCGTGGCGGGATGTGACCGCGACGGCCGCGCCGACGCTGCTCACGCCGGTGCAGCAGGTGCTGCAATTGAAGTACCGGACCACCGATTCGCACCAGCTGGCCTCGTATGCCGTTGCGACGCTGGTGCTTCCGATCGGGCAGTGGGAGGGCCCGGGCACGCGCCCGGTGGTGCTGAACAATCTGCCGATCAATGCGCTCGGGCGGGACTGCAATCCCAGCTACACGCTCTCGCACGGCTTCAACAGCAAGACGAACCTGGCGGAGTATCTGCTGCCCACCACGCAGCTGGCGGTGCTGCGCGGGTACGCGGTGCTGATCGTGGATCACGAGGGGCCGCGGATGGCCTACGCCGAACCGTACGTGGCGGGGCACGCGATCCTGGACGGGATCCGGGCGGTGCGCAATCAGCTGCCGATCCAGTTGGGGGAGAGCCGATTCGGCATGATCGGGTACTCGGGCGGGGCCATCGCCACACACGGGGCGGTCAAGCTGATGAACGAGTACGCGCCCGAACTCGCCGATGTGGTGGTGGGGGCGGCGCTGGGCGGGGTGCCCGCGGATTTCGAGATCCTCTCGCGCAGCATGAACGCCAACCTGGCGTCGGGGGTGTTCATGGCGGCGACCTTCGCCATCGGCCGGGAGCGACCCGAAATCCTGTCCCGCATGAACCATCTGGCGCAATGGGCGGCGGTGTCGGCGCTGAAGGACCTGTGCATGTCCTCGTACTCGTGGCCGGGCTTGCTGCAACTGCCCATGGACATCGCCGCGAACTTCCCCGACCCGCTGCGCAGTTCGCTGGCGGAGGAGATCTATCAGCTCAGCCGCATCGAGGGCCGGAAATCGGCTGTGCCGCTGTACATCTACAACGGCGAGCAGGAGTTCTGGGTGCCGGCGGAGGGGGCGAAGAAGCTCTATGCCGAGCAGTGCTCGCTCGGTGCGACGGCGATCTATCGCAGCGTGTTCGGTGAGCACATCATCGCGGCTTTCACCGGCTACCCGGATTCGCTCTCCTGGCTGGATCAGCGACTTCAGGGCGTGCCCGCACCCAACGAATGCTGAACGGCCGGTTCGGGATTCGCGGGACGAGAGCTTGCGCGCCCGTCCCGCGAGATCCCTATTACATCGGGTAGAGGTTGTGCTTGCGCGGGTTCGGCTTGCGCACCGCGCCCTTGTCGCGCAGCAACCGCAGCGCCTTGCGGATCTCGAGGCGGGTGGCCGACGGCTCGATGACAGCGTCGATGTATCCGCGCTCGGCGGCCGTCCACGGGGTGGCGACGGTGGCATTGTAAAAGTCGATCATGTTCTGCCGCACCGCCTCTCGCTGCTCCGGCGGGGTCGCCTCCAGCTGGCGCTTGCCGACGATCGGGATCATGGACTCCGCGCCCATCACCGCGAGCCGGGCGGTCGGCCAGGCCAGGGCGATATCCGCACCGAGTTGCTTGCAGCCCATCACCGCGTAGCCGCCGCCGTAGGCCTTACGGGTCACGATGGTCACGATCGGCACGGTGGCCTCGATGAGCGCGCGGAACATGCGCCCGCCGCGCTTGATCACGTGATTGCGTTCCTCGTCCACGCCCGGCAACACGCCCGGGGTATCGACCACATAGACCAGCGGGATATGGAACGCGTCGCAGATGCGGATGAAGTGCGCGGCCTTGTCCGAGCAGGCCGCGTCCAGCGCGCCGCCCAGCACCAGCGGCTGGTTGGCGACCACGCCGACCGGCAGGCCGTCCACCCGCGCGAAGCCGGTGATCAGGTTCGCGGAGGTCTTCTCGCCCATCTCGTGGAAGGTGCCGTCGTCGAAGATGCGCAGCAGCACTTCGTGCATGTCGTAGCCGGTCTTGTCGGCGTCGGGCATGAGCCGGTCGAGTTCGCGGTCGGTGTCGGTGATCTCGGGTTCCAGGCCGGGATTCACCACCGGCGGCTGCTCCAGGCAGCTCGACGGCAGGAAGCTCAGGTAGTCGCGCACCCAGTCGAAGGCGGCCTGCTCGGTCTTGGCGACGTGATGCACGGTGCCGTTCTGTTCCAGCGCCCGCGCGCCGCCCAGCTCCTCGGCGGTGACCACCGAACCGGTGACGGCCTTGATGACCTCCGGGCCGGTCACGAACATGTAGGAGTCCTCGGTGGCGACCAGGACGTCCATATTGATGGGTCCGTACACCGAGCCGGCCGCGCACTTGCCGAGCATGACCGCGACCATCGGCACATAGCCGGAGAGGTCCTCTTGCAGCCGGCACATATTGGCGTACCAGGCCAGGGAGGTGACGCCGTCCTGGATGCGCGCGCCGCCGGAGTCGTTGATGCAGATCACCGGGCACGCGTTGTTGTACGCGAATTCCATGACGAGTTGCACGCGCCGGCCGAAGGTCTCGCTGACCGAGCCGCCGTACACGGTCGGATCGTGGGAGATGACCACGACCGGGCGGCCGTCGATGGTGCCGCGACCGGTGACCACGCCGTCGCCGTAGTAGGCGTTGGAATTGCCGGGCTGGCGCATGAGCGCGCCCATTTCGACGAAGCTGCCCGGGTCCAGCAGCATGCGCACCCGTTCTCGGGCGCTGGGGATGCCTTTGGCTAGCCGCTTCTGGATGCCTTTTTCGCCGGTGGGTTCTTCGGCGATCTCCAGGAGCTTGCGCAGTTCCGCCAGCTTTTCCGCTGTACCCGTCATTACTTAGGTCTTGCCTTTCGCCTTCATCAGGGGAGCCGAGCACGGCCCTGCCGAGCCGGATCACGGCCCGACCATGCACGGTACCTGGTGGGCCCGCGCCGAAACCACCGAACTCCTGGGTAACGTGGCCGCGAGCGGCTGCGCAGCCCGGGCAGCGATACACTGCGCCCCGTGAGCTCACCGACGACCGAACGGGCGAATACGCCCGAGGTGATCCGGCCCGACCTGGATACATTCGGCTTCTCCGAATGGAAGCGAACCGCGATCGTCGGTTTCGTGCTGGGCGGCTCCGTCACCGGGAACGTGCTGCGTCACGGCCTGCGCCCGTCCAAGCGTAAGCGCGCGGTGGCCGACGGCGTGGTGAACGGTTTCGAAACCCTCGGGCCGATGTTCGTCAAGCTCGGCCAGTTGATCGCGTCCTCGCCGGGTGCTTTCCCGCGCGATCTCGCCGATGCCTGCCTGCGCTGCCTCGACGATATGCAGCCGTTCCCGTCCGCCGATGCCCGGGCCATCATCGAGGCCGATCTCGGTAAGCCGATCTCCGAGCTCTTCCTCGAATTCGACGACGAACCGCTCTCGGCCGCCTCGATCGCCCAGGTGCACGCCTGCGTGCTGCGCGACGGCCGGCCCGCCGTGGTCAAGGTGCAGCGCCCCGAAATCGGCCGCCGCATGATCGTCGACCTGCGCGCCGCCATGCGCCTGGCCCGCACCCTCGAGAAGCGCTCCGAGAACGCTCGGGTCGCCAATACCCAAGCGGTAGTGCGTGACCTGTACGAGGCGACCGTCGCCGAACTCAACTTCCTCATCGAAGCCGACAACCAGTCCCGCGCCCGCGAGAACCTGGCGGCCTTCGGCGACAACACCAATGTGGCCATCCCCGAGGTGTATTGGGACTACACGGCCCCCCGCGTGCTGTGCATGGAGCGCATGCGCGGTATGCCCCTGGACCGCTTCGACGATATCCGCGAATCCCACCCCGACTCCGAACTGCTGATCCGCCGCCTGGTCAAGGCATGGATGGAATCGGTTGCCGTGCACGGTCTCTTCCACGGCGACGTGCACGCCGGCAACCTCTGGCTCCTGGACGACGGCCGCGTGGCCATGCTCGACTTCGGCATCGTCGGCCGCATGGAAACCGAATGGCGGGAGTTCGTCCGCGCCCTCTTCTACGCCAGCGCCATCGACAACGACTTCCGCCCTGTAGCAAGGGCTTTGCGCAAGCTGGATCTGGTCTCCGACGACAGCGGCGACGACGCCACCATCGGCCGTCAGCTCGCCGTGGCCCTCGGCCCCGTCCTCTCCGGCAGCCTCGACAAACTCGACCTCGGCGTGGTCTCCGCCCGCCTCCTCGAATTCGGCAAGCGCCGCGGCGCTTCCGGCCCCCAGCAACTCATCCTCATGGGCAAACAACTCGGCTACTTCGAGCGCTACGCGGTAGCCCTGGCCCCCGGCTGGAAACTCGGCCGAGACCTGTTCCTCTTCCGCAATATCTTCCCCACCGAAGTAGCGGAAAAGCTCGCCGAAACCGCCACCCGAATCCCCGCCGACTAGCGGCATCTACCGCTCGAGCGGCTCGGCGCGGTGTTCGGATATGGGATGCCGGGGCTGGTAGGACTGGGGTATGAACAAGATCGCGCCCTTTGTCGCGGCCCTTGTCGCGACCGGCCTGCTCGCTGCTTGCAGCAGTAATGACAGCTCTACGTCGGATTCCACCACCACTGTTGTCTCCTCCGGGGTGGTACGGCCGGGGTCGCCGTCGGCGATCCTGTCGGCCACCGCCTGGGAGACGACCGGTGGGAAGAACGTTCAGGGAGAAGCGGTTCCGCTCACCGATCCGAATGTTCAGAACTATGTCGGCTTTGCCTACTTCAAGCCGGATGGCACGTTCACCATGTACAACCTCGATGATTCGCCGAAGATGCACGGGGATTGGTCGGTGACGCCCGATGGGAAGACCCGGGTCATCGTGGCCAAGAACGATGCGGGGGTGGAGCAGTTCCGGCGGGAGAGTCCGATCGTGACGCTTACCGATAAAGAGTTCACCTATCGGGTCTATCCGGATGGGGCGAATACCGCCGTGTACTACGACATCGTTCACACGCCTACTTCGCACGCCGAGCCGGCGAAGTAGCCTCCCGCTGCGGGGGGATCGGGGGGCTACGAGTGTCGGTGCTTTACGCTGCCGGCGGAGTATGGAGGGCGGGGGCCAGGACGCCTCGGATGACCGTTTCGATTTGATCGACTGCTCGTTCGATCGGTCCGATGGGCTGGAAGAGATGGCTCAGGGCAAGTCGCACAAGGGTTTCCGACACTGCCTCCAGTTGCAAGTCGGTGACGGCGGCGAAGCCGTATTGGGCGCGCAGTGCCACCACCACCGCGTCGATCGCTCGGCCGAGGACTGGTTCGGGCTCGGTCATCAGCACCGGTAGCAGTGTGGTGTCGGCGCCGGTGCGGCCGGCCAGCACGGCTTTGATCAACGTGTTGTCGGCGCCGGTGCGCAGCGTGTAGTCGACCGCTGCGATCATTCCCGCCGCCGCGTCGGTGGGATGCGCCGCGAGCGTTTCGCCGATCCCGATCAGGAACATGTCCAGTTCCTGGCGGATCACGACCTCGGCCAGGTCGTGCTTGTTCGCAAACTCCTTGTACATGACCGGGCGGCTCACGCCGACCTCCTTGGCGAGGCGGGACATGTTCACCGCGCCCCAGCCTTCGGTGATCACGACCCGTCGCGCGTTGTCGATGATGCGTTCGCGCAGCAACTGACGCATTTCGGTCTGGAAGTTCGGCGTGTCGGCCACGTCGAGTCGGTCTGGAAGTTCGGCGTGTCGGCCACGTCGAGATCGTACATGAGCTGCCCATTCGTCTCGTCCGTTGACATTCTCTGGACAAGTGTATCTACTGGATACACTTCGACAAGAAGTGTAAACGTTCAGGAGATCGACAATGACGACGTCTCGAATCGAGGAGTCGCGCGCACTACCGCAGTGGCGTGACCGCAAGCGCTACCTCTGGCTGTTCGGCCTGGTGCCCCCGACCGCGATATTCCTCGCCGCCGCGCTGGTGTGGGCGTTCAACCAATTCGCTTGGAGCGCACCGCTGGCCTCGGCCTGGTGGTGGATCGGCCCGCTGCTGGTCTATGTGCTGCTGCCGCTGCTGGATCGGTTCTTCGGCCCGGACGGCCAGAACCCGCCGGACGAGGTGATGGAGTATCTGGAGAACGACAAGTACTACCGGTACTGCACCTACGTCTACATTCCGTTCCAGCTGCTCAGCCTGGTGTTCGCGAGCTACCTGTGGACCGCGGGCGAGCTGTCCTGGCTCGGCATCGACGGCGGTCTGAGTCTGGTCTCCAAGATCGGCTTGGCGCTCAGCATCGGCGTGATGGGCGGCGTCGGCATCAATACCGCGCACGAACTTGGCCACAAGAAGGACGAATTGGAGCGCTGGCTGTCGAAGATCACCCTGGCCCAGACGTTCTACGGGCACTTCTACATCGAGCACAATCGCGGCCATCACGTGCGGGTGGCGACGCCGGAGGATCCGGCCAGCGCGCGGTTCGCGGAGACCTTCTGGAGTTTTCTGCCGCGCAGCGTCTGGGGCAGTCTGCGCAGCTCGTGGGAGCTGGAGGCCAAGCGCCTGGAGCGACTCGGCAAGCGACCCTGGACGATTCGCAATGATGTGCTCAATGCCTGGCTGATGTCGGTGGTGCTGTGGGGCGTACTCGCGGCGGTCTTCGGTCAGGCGGTGCTGCCGTTCCTGGTACTGCAAGCGGTTTACGGCTTCTCACTGCTGGAGACGGTGAACTATCTCGAGCACTACGGCCTGCTGCGGCAGAAGACGGCGAGCGGCCGCTATGAGCGCTGCACGCCGGAGCACAGCTGGAACTCCGATCACATCGTGACGAACATCTTCCTGTACCACCTACAGCGGCACAGCGATCATCACGCGAATCCGACGCGTCGGTATCAGACGCTGCGGAGTATGGACGGCGCGCCGAATCTGCCGAGCGGCTACGCCTCCATGATCGGCCTGGCATACCTTCCGCCACTCTGGCGCAGGGTGATGGACCACCGGGTGCTGGAGCATTACCGCGGCGATATCACCCGGGTGAACATCCAGCCCCGCAAGCGTGACCGTGTGCTGGCGCAGTACGGAGCCCGCTGATGTCGATCTACCGCTGTCCCGTCTGCGATTACACCTACGACGAGGCGAAAGGCGCACCCCGCGAAGGTTTCCCGCCCGGCACGCCCTGGTCCGCGGTCCCCGACGACTGGTGCTGCCCCGACTGCGGCGTCCGCGAAAAACTCGACTTCGAACCCACCACCGCCAACACAGGACATCCCCATGACTGACTACAAACTCTTCCGCTGTCTGCAATGCGGCTTCGAATACGACGAGGAACTGGGCTGGCCCGAGGACGGCATCGCCCCCGGCACCCGCTGGGCCGACATTCCCGAGGACTGGTCCTGCCCCGATTGCGGCGCGGCCAAGATCGACTTCGAAATGGTCGAGGTCAGCCGCGCGTGAGCGGGCGCATCGTCATCGTCGGCGCGGGCGTAGCGGGGGCGACGGCCGCCCGCACCCTGCGCACCGAGGGCTACACCGGTGAGATAGTCCTGCTCGGCGCCGAACCCGGCCTGCCCTATCGCCGCCCGATGGTGTCGAAGGAGCTCCTCGCCGGCACCGCCACCGCCGGCCGAATGCTGTTGCAGACGGCGGACTTCTGGCACGCGCACGGGGTGGAGGTGCGCGCGGGGACGGCCGTCGAGCGCATCGATGCGGCGGCGTCCCGGGTAGCGCTGTCGGATGGTGGTGGGATGGCGTACGACAGCCTGCTGATCGCTACCGGTGCGCGGCCGCGCACACTCTCGCTCCTGAACCGCGCTCAGCCCGAATTCGCCACTGCGCCATCGCCGTTCGGCGTACGCGGGGAACAGGGCACATCCGGTGTCGTGTGCACGCTGCGCAGCGCGGCCGACGCGACGGCCTTGCGAGCCGCGCTCCATGCGGACGCGTCCCTGCTGATCGTCGGCGCGGGCCTGATCGGCTGCGAGGTCGCCGCCACCGCTCGCGCGCTCGGTGCACGGGTGACGGTGCTGGATGCGGCGGCGCGGCCGCTGGACCGGGTCGCGCCCGCGTTGGTGGGTGAGTTCTACCGGAACCTGCACCTGCGCAATGGCGTCGAGCTGCATTCCGATGTGGTTCTCACCGGCTTCACCGAGCATCCGCAGGTGGACCGCGGCCATGCCGCGGCGGTGACCAGCGCGGACGGGCGCACCTGGGCGGCTGATCTGGCACTGGTGGCCATCGGTTCGACGCCGGACACCGCGCTGGCCGAGGCCGCGGGGCTCGATGTTTCGGACGGTATCCGGGTGGACGAGGACTTCCGTACCTCGGTTCCGGGGATTTTCGCCGCGGGTGATGTGGCGGCGCGGTTCGATCCGGAACTGGGGGTGCACCAGCGCGAAGAGCATTGGAACAGTGCGCAGGCGCAGGGCGCGGCGGCGGCGCGGTCCATGCTCGGGCTGGCTGCCGGGCCGGTCGAGGTGCCGTGGGGGTGGTCCATGCAGTACGGGGTGAATTTGCAGTTCGCGGGGCGGGTGCGGGCGAAAGACGAACTGCTGCTGCGGGGTTCGGTGGGGGATGGGAAGTTCATGGTGCTGGCGGTGCGGGCGGGGCGTGTGGCGGGGGCGGTGGCGGTCGGCTGTCCGGGTGAGTTCCGGGCGGCGCGGGAGATGATCGCCGCGCGTAGTGCGCCGGCGGCGGGGGACGTCCCTCTGGGACAGCTGGTGAGCTAACCCCTCGCAATAACTGAAATGCCGCCGAATCAGACGCTTGGTTCGGCGGCATTGCTATTTGCTGAACCATTGCCGAAATGCCTTGTTATGCAGGCTGAAACGCGCTGAGCTGCGCATCTTCCAATACAACGCCCCCGTAGGTCAACCCCAGCAACAAAATTCGTGAAGACTGACACGTCAGTCCGAAATGTGTATTACTGTCTCGGCCAGTCGGTACCGGCGAATCGAACGCGCCGGTCGGCATCGACCACAGTGGGGACGTGGGGTGGTAGACATTGGTCGACAAGGTCATTCGGGGGCCGGAGCCGTACGTACGGCCTGCCGTCGAGTTCGTGCTCTCGGGGCTGCGGACATTCGGGCGAACGCTGCAACTGGCGGTGGCGGCCTTCCGCTACCTGGTGCTCGACATCGTCCGGCTGCGGCATCCGTGGCGTGAGACGCTACAACAGGGCTGGTTCATCGTCAGCGTTACCGCGATTCCCGCTGTGCTGGTTGCGGTTCCGTTCGGCGTCATCGTCGCGGTGCAGGTCGGCAGCCTGACCCAGCAGGTCGGTGCGAGCTCGGTCTCGGGCGCGGCGGGCGGGCTGGGCGTGATCCGGCAGGGCGCGCCCATGGTGACCGCGCTGCTGCTGGGCGGTGCCGCCGGTTCGGCCATCGCCTCGGATCTGGGCGCGCGCACCATCCGCGATGAGGTGGATGCCTTGCGCACCATGGGAATCGACCCGATCCGCCGTCTCGTCGCGCCGCGCCTGGCGGCCATGATCGCGCTCACGCCGCTGCTCTGCATGCTGATAATCTTCATGGGCGTCTTCACCGGTTATGTGATCGCGGTCGGCTTCCAGGGCGTCACGCCCGGCAGCTACCTGAGCGCCTTCGCCGCCTTCGCGAAAATGAGCGACCTGGTGGTGGCCATCGTGAAATCGATCATCTTCGGGGTGATCGTGCTGGTCGTCTCGTGCCAGCGCGGTTTGGAGGCCACCTCGGGCCCGAAGGGCGTCGCCAATGCCGTGAACGCGGCCGTGGTGATCGGCGTGATCGCCGCCTTCGGCGTGAATCTGGTTGTCACCCAGCTGGTTTCGATGTTCATACCGACACAGGTGGGCTGATGACTCAAGTACCTGCCCGCTATCAACCCCTCGGCGCGGTCGGCCAGCTGGCCGGCAAAGCCGTGCAGGCGCCGGCCGGGGTGTTCGAATCCCTGGGCCACCAGGCGACTTTCGTCTACGAGGTACTGGCCGCCATCCCGCACACGCTGCGGGTGTATCGCCGCCAGACCATGCTCATCCTCTCCGACATCACCTGGGGTTCCGGGGCGATCATCGTCGGCGGCGGCACCGTGGCGGTGCTGGCCTTCCTCGGTATCGCGGTCGGCGGCTCCATCGGCGTGGAGGGTTTCACCGCGCTGAACATGGTCGGCATGGGCCCGCTCACCGGCTTCGTCTCGGCCTACGCCAATACCCGCGAGATGGCTCCCATGGTGGCCGCCATCGGCTTCGCGGCACAGGCGGGTTGCCGGATGACGGCCGAGATCGGGGCCATGCGCATCTCCGAGGAGATCGACGCCCTGGAGGCGATCGGCCTGCGGCCCATGCCTTTCGTGGTGACCACCCGCGTCATCGCCGGTGTGATCACCATCGTGCCGCTGCACCTGCTCACGCTCATCCTGTCGTACCTGTCGTGCGCGACGGTGGTGAACGTGCTGCACGGGCAGTCGTCCGGCACCTACTACCACTATTTCGACGCCTTCCTGCAACCGAGCGACGTGGTCGCCTCGTTGATCAAGGCGACGATCTTCGTGGTCGCAATCATTCTCATCCACGGCTACCAGGGGTTTTACGCCAGCGGCGGTCCGGAGGGTGTGGGCCGGGCCTCCGGTCGCGCCATCCGCGCCAGCCTGGTGCTGGTGGTCATCCTGGACATGATCCTGACGATCGTGATCTGGGGCCTGGATGTCGGCATCCGGATCTCGGGGTAGTCATGGCGGTATTCAAGGATCATTCCGGCCGCGCGGCCGGACCGTGGGCGCTGCGATTGCGCGGAGTGGTCATCGCCGTGGTCCTCGTGACGGTGACGCTGGTCGTGAGCTCCTATGCCAAGGGCGGTTTCGCGGACCGGTTCCAGCTCACCATCGACGCGGCCACCCTCGGTGAAGGGTTGGCGCCGGGCGCGGAGGTGAAGTTCCGCGGTTACGCGGTCGGCACCGTGCGCGAGGTGGAGACCGTCGGCTACGGGCATCAGCGCATCAAGGTGGAGATCGAGCGCGGTCAGGCGGCCGCGCTCACCGACGATGTGACCGCGCGCTTCACCTCGTCGAACGTATTCGGTTCCAGCGCTGTCGAATTGGTGGCGGGCACCAGCACCGGGCAGCTGAAGGAGCACAGCATTCTCAGCATCGGCGAGAACGCCACCAATGCGACGGTGGCGGGGGTGTTCCGGCGGGCGGCCAAGCTCACCCAGGTGCTCGACTCGGACACCGTGCGCCGGCTGATCGATCTCATGCTCGACAATGCGAGCACCATCGGCCCGGTGCTGCGATCGTTCTTCGAGACCGCGCGCATGCTGGCCGACGGTCAGCAGGCCCCGCTCGCGCACTATCTGGAGATCGGCGCGGATATGACGGGCGCGTTCCGCGATCTCACCCCGTCGGCCGGGCACGCCGTGCTCGCCGTGCTCGAACAGAGCGCCTACTTCGGCGAGACCGAGAACCGGGCGCGCACCAACAAGGCCACAGAAGGCGTCGATGTGGCGGTGCTGCAAGGGATTTCGAATCTCTTGCAGACAAACAACCCGAACCTGAAGCCGGTGCTGTCGGGCGTGCTGGATCTGGCGGTGCCCGTCGCGATATCGATCGGCACGGTCGCTCCGGCCTACAACCGGGTGCCGAACCTGCTGCGCGCCATGAACGAAGCCTTCCCGGTGTTGGACGGCCACGTTCAGCTGCAAGTGGAGCTCATCGCGAAAAACATGCCGTACCTGGCCGATTCGCTCGGGGGTGGGAAATGAACGAGGTCGGCAAGTCGGCCGTCAAACTGACGGTGTTCCTGCTCATCGTGGCCGCCTGCTCGGTGTTCATCGTGACCGCGCTGCGCACCCCGATCCCGGGGGAGAAGGTCACCTACGATGCCGTGTTCACCGATGTCTCGGGCCTGTTCGCCGGTGATTCGGTGCGCATGTCCGGGGTCGCGGTGGGCAAGGTCGAGACCGTCGAGCTGGACGGCACCCGCGCCCGCGTGCACTTCACGGTGGATGAGGCGCGCCCCATCTACGAGAAGACCAAAGCCGCTGTGCGCTATCAGAATCTGATCGGCCAGCGCTATGTGGAGCTGCTCACCGAGGGCGACGCGGGTCCGAAACTGAAGGTGGGATCGACCATTCCGGTGGAGCGCACCATCGCCAGCTTCGATGTGTCCAAGCTGTTCAACGGATTCAAACCGCTGTTCGAAACCTTGGATCCGGCCCAGCTCAACCAGTTCGGCGACAACCTGCTTCGCGTCATCCAAGGTGACGGCTCCGGCATCGGCCCGGTGCTGGCCGATCTGGACAAGCTCACCAAGCAGGCCCGCAACAGTGAAGCGGTGATCGTGCTGCTGGTGCGCAACCTGGGCCTGGTCTCGGAATCCATCGGCGGAAAATCGCAGGCGGTGGGGGATCTGGTGCAGCAGCTGGCGGGGATCCTGCGCCAGTTCACCAGCAAGGAACAGACCATGCTCAACGCCGTCGACAGGGCCAATTCCGTACTGGGACCGCTGATTCCGGTGCTGGAGGAGGCCCGCGACGCCTACGACATCGCCTACGGCCCGATGGACAGTTTCATCCGCCGGCTGGTGCCCGCGACGAACCAGCTCACCGATCTGCTCGCCATCGCTCCGCAGGTGGTCACCGGCCTCAATGACGCGGTGCCCGGCGAAGGCGTGAAACCCCGCATCACCTGCACGAACGGTGAAGCCGCCCTGCCCGCCGTAGTGGGCGCGGTGCTCTCGACCCAGGACCTGGTGATTTGCAAATGAAGGGTTTGATCACCTACTTCGGCGAGCTGATTCGGGAACTGCTGGCCGGTCGCGGCGACCAGCCTCGTCAATTGCGCTGGGGCATAGCGGGTGTCGCGATCTGCGGCGTTCTGCTGCTGGCGGCGGGCGCGCTGTACGTGATCCCGTTCGGGCAGCGCACCTACATCGCCGACTTCAAGATCTCCGGTGGCGCGCGCTCCGGTGACGAGGTGCGGGTGGCCGGGATCAATGTCGGCAAGATCCGGGCGGTGGAACTGGTCGGCGACCATGTGGAGGTCAGCTTCACCGTGAACAGCGAGGTGAAGGTGGGTGAGCTGTCCGCCGTCGAGGTCAAGATGCTGACGCCGATCGGCGGTCACTATCTGGCGCTGGCGCCGGCGGGGGATAAAGCGCTGGGCGGCAAGCATATTCCGCCCGAACGCACCGCCACGCCGTTCGAGCTCAGCGATATCCTCGACAAGGGCACGCCGATCTTCAGCCAGGTGGATGCCACCACCATGCGCTCCACCATCGGCGAGCTGAACCGGGCCCTGGCCTCGCAGCCGGACGCGCTGCGCGGCGTGCTCACCAATGCCAACGAGCTGACCGGCCTGCTCGCCGACCGCACCCGCCAGCTCGACGGGGCGCTCCAGGTGTCGGACGAGTACATCGCCGCGATCGCCGACGACAAGGCGGTGCTGGCCGATTTCGTCAAACAGCTGGGCGAGGTCGCCGACAAGCTCGGCAACCGCAAGGACGATATCGTCGGGCTGTTCAACCTGGTGAAACGGCTGCTCATCGTGTTGCACCGGCCGATCATGGTCTACGGCGACAGCATCGAGCCCACCGTCACCCAGTTCGAGCAGCTGTTCTCGAAGGTGTTCGAGGACCCGAACCGGCTCGACATCGTGATCAACGGGCTGCGCGATGTGATCACGAAACTCAACGGCGTACTGGGCACCAAGGTCGCGGTGGCGAATCCGGCCGCGGGCGTTCAGGTGTGCATTCCCTACGAAGGCAAGGCGTGCTGAATGAGTTGGGGTAGACCAGCACTCGTAGCCGCGGCCGCGGTCGTCGCGATGGCGACCGTCGCCGGCGGGGTGACATGGGCGAATACGGCACGCGACGCGAAACAGAGCGTATGCGCCGAATTCGCCGACACCGTAGGGCTTTACGAGGGCAACAGTGTGACCATGCTCGGTGTCGAGGTCGGCACCGTGTCCAAGATCGAGGCGCAGGGCGACCGCATGAAGGTCACCATGAGCGTCGGGCCGAAGGTGAAACTGCCCGCCGATATCCAGGCGGTCACCATGTCGAGCTCCATCGTGACCGACCGGCATGTGGAGCTGACCAAGCCGTACACCGGTGGGGACCGGTTCGACACCGGCAAATGTATTCCCCTGGACCACACCAAGACTCCGATCGGCATCAGTCAGGCCCTGGACGCCATGGGCAAGATCGCGGGTGATCTGACCGGCGGGACGACCGGACAGGACGCCCTGCTCAACGAGACCCTGACCGCCGCCGACAAGGCCATCGACGGCACCGGGCAGCAATTCAATCAACTGCTGCAACGACTTTCGGCGATCGTGGGCGATCCGGATCAGAAGGATGTGGTGTTCCGGCGATTGGTCGAGAACCTCGACACCCTCACCACCATGTTCGTGACCAACTGGCCGGATATGGCGCAGGTGCTCGATAATCTGCGCGCCGGACTCCAACTCATCGGCGACTTCTCCACCGAATTCGCCGGGGCCGTGGATATCGCGGTCGAGCTGCTGCCGGTGCTGGCGCGCAATGTGGCCAAGTACGACTCGCAGGTGTATCAGTTCCTGGACCTGTACCTGCCGGTGGCGCACAACTTCGTGCAGGAGCATCAGGGCGATATCGCCTCGCTGCTGGCGGTGTTGCCGCCGCTGGCCGCACAGCTGCCGAAGGCGGGGGATAGATGAGGCACCAACGTCTGGCCCTGCGCCTGTTGCCCGCGCTCACCGCGGTGACCCTGCTGGTCAGCGGGTGCGGGGTGAAGGCCACCGACATTCCGATCCCGGGCACCTATCCCAGCGGTGACACCTTCACCGTGCGTATCGAATTCGGGTCGGTGCTGAACCTGCCCGATCGCGCCAAGGTGATCGCCGACGGCGTCGAGGTCGGCATGCTCGATCACATCGAGCTGATCGGCAGCACCGCGATCGCCACCGTGCAGATCAAGAGCGACGCCAAACTGCCCAAGACCACCACCGCGGAACTGCGGCAGAGCACCATCCTCGGCGATATCCACATCGCATTGGAAGCGCCGAAGAACTCCGACACCGGGTTCCTGCGCAACGGTGATGTGATCCCGGTGTCGCAGACCGTGCCCGCCACCAATGTGGAGGACATTCTGCGCGCGCTGTCCAACATCATCACCGGCGGTCGCTGGAGCGATATGCAGCAGCTCATCACCGATGTGAACGCGGCCTTCCCGGCCGATCCGGCCGAGCTGGACCGGATCAACCGGGCGGGCCGGGCGGCGCTGGCCGATATGGCCGGGCACACCGCCGAGCTGGACAGCATTCTCGCTTCGGCACAACAGATCTCATCGAAGCTGGAGTCCGGGCGGGGTTCGGTCGACACCATCCTCACCGCCGGGCCGGCACGCGCGGCGGGTCTGTCGGATGTGCTGTTGAACGTGGTCAAGCTGATCATCAGCGGCGGCGGGCTGGCCGGGAACGCCGGTGACCTGCTGCTGCCGCACGTGGGCGACTTCCACTCCATCGTGCAGGTGCTCGCGCCGACCGCGCTGACCGTCGCCTACTCCGATATCACCCTGCGCGAGAACACCGACACCTTCTACACGCTGTTGCGCGAGAAGCTGATTCCGTTCCTGAACTCGCCCGATGTGCGGGTGCGCGGCGTCGCCACCGACGTGCAGGCCGATCAGGTCGTCACCACACTGCGTTCCATCGGGATGGTGCCATGAAACTCTCACTCTCCGGGCCGGTCTCGCTGATCCTGCTCATGGTGCTCACCCTGGTGTGCGGCAGCTATATGGCCGTGGGCGTGCTGAACCTGGATCCGCGGCGCGACCTGAACACGGTGACCATCCTGATCGATTCCTCGGGCGGGTTGATGAAGACCTCCGAGGTGACGCTGCGCGGGCTGCCGATCGGCAAGGTGCGCGAGATCGGCGCCACGACAAAGGGTTTGGCGGTACGGGTCGAGTACGACGCCAAGTACCGGATTCCGGTGGACAGCGTGGTGCAGATCGCCAACCTGTCGGCGGCGGGGGAGCAGTTCCTGGACTTCCGGCCGAGCGGGACCGCCGGGCCGTTCCTGCACGACGGCAGTATCGTGCCGCAGCGGCAGGTGAAGATCGCCACCACCGTCGGTGACGCGCTCGCCAAGCTGGATGCCCTTACCGCGCAACTGGATCCGAGCCGGATCCAGCATCTGGCCACCACGGTCGCGGCCGGATTCGAGGGCCGGGACGCGGATGTGGCGAACCTGACCAGGGCGCTGACCGGGACCGCGAATCTGTTGCGGGACAAGCGCGAAGCCATCGCGCGGCTGTACTCGAACCTACAGACCCTCGGCGACCGGTTCGACGGGCGCGCGCCGACGCTGAGCGCGGCGGCGGGGGATATCGACAATGCGCTGCCGGAGCTGCTGCACATCATCGGCGCGTTCCAGAACTACTCGTATGTCGGCGAGAACATCTTCGACGATCCGCTGGGGCCGCTGGTCACCCGGATCGACTCGTATCTGCAATTGCTCGGCCCCGACCTGGGTTTCATCGCCACCGCGTTGCAGCCCGCGACCGTCGCCGTCAAACCGCTGCGCGTGGACGCCGGATCGATCGTGGATCTGCTGGCCACGGTGTTCCCCGGCGACGGCGCGGCGCATATCGGCATCAACGTTCCTCGATAGAGAGCAGATTCATCATGATTGACACCGAGAAGACTCCGGAAACCACCGAAAACGCCGAGGCCACCGTGGAACCCGTGGTGCTCGAAAAGCACGCGACCGCGCCCGCCGCACCCGCGCCTGCGGCCGCGCCGATGCCCACTCGGGAAACGATGTCCGCCAAGGGATTCCGGGACCGCGTCTACCCGCTGCTGATCGGCGCCGCCGCCGCGCTGGCCGTCCTGGCGACCGTGCTGGGCGTCGGCTGGTACCGCGCCGCCGGCGATCTGGACACCACCCGCACCGCCCAGGCCGACCGCGATCGCGCCGCGGAGGTCGCCAAGGACTACACCCTGCGCTCGCTGACCTACGATTACAAGAACATGCCCGCCTTCTTCGACAACGTCCAGCGCGGCACCTCCGAAGCGCTGACCAAGCGCTACAACGATGTCCACGACACCCTCACCAAGATCATGACCGAGGCCCAGGTCGTCGCCACCGGCACCGTGGTCGGCACTTCGGTGGAGGCCAAGGGCAACGACCAGTACGCGGTCACCGTCTTCGCCACCCAGCGCACCCAGAACATCCAGCAGGCCGAGGCCGCGACCAAACCCAATCTGCTGACCGTCACCGTCGCCAAGAGCGGCGGCGAGTGGCTGGTCGTCGACTACGGCCCGAAGGATGTCACCGAGACGAAGGGCGGGGCCGCGAAATAAGCCCGCGCACCGGCCGGCCGCCGCAGCAACAGCTTCCGCTGCGGCGGCGCCGGCAGATCATCGAAGCCGCCTACGAGGTGTTC
Organism: Nocardia inohanensis NBRC 100128; assembly: GCF_001612945.1. Classification (GTDB taxonomy): domain Bacteria; phylum Actinomycetota; class Actinomycetes; order Mycobacteriales; family Mycobacteriaceae; genus Nocardia; species Nocardia inohanensis. Next base: position 41,413 of record NZ_BDBK01000012.1, on the reverse strand, counting down.
ACCGCCCAGGGTTACGGGGCCACCGCGATTTCCGCGGTCGCCGCGCGCGCCGGGGTCGGGCAGGGCACCATCTACCGGTACTTCGGCAGCAAGCGTGAAATCCTGGACCACGTAATCGATTTCGGCGTCGAGAAGTTCCTCGACTCACTCCGCATCGACCTGCTGGTCGGGACCGCGTCCAGTGTGCCCGAGTTGCTGGACGGGGTGCGCGCGGGCATGGAGCGCGTCTACGACCTGATCGAACGCGATCCGCGGTTCATGCGGCTGCTGCTGGTGGAGGCGGGTGCCATCGACGCCGAATTGTCGCAGCGGCTCTTCGGTTTGGAGGCGATGGCCGCCACCCTGGTCGCCGCCGAACTGACCCGGGGCATGGACGCCGGCTGGATCCGCGCGGATATCGACGCCGAGGTGCTCGCCCACACCATCCTCATGCTGGTGCTGCCCTGGATGATGCGGGAACTGCGCGGCGCCGGCGATCCGGCGATCCGCGCCCACAGCACCGCCGCCGTCCTCGTCCTGCTGGAGAAGTCCCTGCGTGTCCGGGGCGTCGCCTGATGACCGATACCGAACCCGCCACCCGCCGCGCGGCCCGCGCCGAAGCCCGCCGCACCGCCCTGGTCCGGGCCGCCTACGACCTCATCACCACCCGTGGTTTCCGGGGCGTCGGCGTGGACGACATCGCCGTCGCCGCGGGCGTCAGCCACGGCACCTTCTACAACTACTTCGACAACAAACGCGACATCCTCGACGCCGTCATCGATCACGCCTTCGACCTCATCAAGGACCGGCTGCTCGGCCCCGAAGGCGATACCGCCGCCGACTCCCTCGCCGACTTCTGCGCCCGCTACGCCCGCGTCATCGACCGCTGCTACGACCTGGTCGCCGGTGAGCCCGGCCTGGTGAATTTCCTACTGCTGGAAGCCTCTTCGATCGACGACCGCGTCATCGAACGCTGTATCCAGAATGCCCGCCGCTACGGCGAGCAAGCCGTCGTCAAGGTCGATCACGGCATCCGAGAAGGCTTCCTGGACCCCGCCCTGGACGCCCACACCGCCGGCGAGGTCCTGCTCTCGGTCCTGGTCTCGGCCCTCATGTCCGCCCTGCGCGCCGGATCCGACGGCCTCACCCAGGATCGCGTCCGAGCCCAGCTGGTCGACTTCCTGCGCACCGCACTGGGCGCCGAGCCATAACCCGACCCGGAGCAAACAGTCGGTATCCTCGACCGGGTTCGGCTCGGGATCCAACGTCGCAGGAGTTCACGCATGAATTTCGCTCGTAAGCTCGCCGTCACCACCACCGCCTTGGCCGCCGCGGCCCTCCCCGCCGCCGCGATCGCCGGCGCCGACCCCGCGGTCATCCCCTTCCAAATAAACCCTGCCCCTTTCGGCAACCCCAACGGCAGCTTCGACGCCTTCCCCGGCAACTGCGTCGCCGTAGTCGGCGCCCTCCCCGGCACCGTCACCATCGCCGGCGGCAAGCCGGGCGGCTGGGGCTGCTACATCTCCTCCACCGTCCAATGGCTCAACCTCACCACCGGCGTCACCGGCACCACCCAACTCTCCAACGGCCTCAACGGCATTCCCGCCCAAACCACCTTCACCCCCGGCCCCGGTCAGCTGGCCCTCATCCTCACCCCCGCCAGCGGCGGCACCACCACCCCCGGGTTCGCCACCTTCTATGTCCCGTGAGGTAAACGGAAGTGCCCGCGAATATCCGGCATTCGCGGGCCTTCGGGCTATTTGACGAGGGTGAACTGCATGACGTCGAGGTGGCCGCTGCGGAAGTAGTCGGCGCAGCCGGTGAGGTAGCGGCGGTAGCGGTCGTAGACCTCTTCGGAGGTGAGGGCGATGGCGCGGTCGCGGTTGGTTCGCAGGGCGGCGGCCCACTGGTCGAGGGTGCGGGCGTAGTGGGGTTGCAGGGAGTGGATGCGCTGGATGTGGAAGCCGGCGGCGGTGGCGAGGCGGGGGACTTCGTCGGCTTGGGGGAGTTGGCCGCCGGGGAAGATCTCGCGCTTCATGAAGATGTGGAAGAGCGCGTCGGCGCGGGTGACGGGGATGTTCGCGGCGCGGAGTTCGGCGAGGGTGCGGCCGATGATGGTGTGCAGCAGCAGGCGGCCGTCGGCGGGCATCATGCGGTGGCAGCGGGTCATGAATTCGGTGTAGCGCTCTTTGCGGAAGTGCTCGAAGGCGCCGATGCTGACGATGCGGTCGGCGGTGCCGTCGAATTCTTCCCAACCCTGTAGGCGCACTTCGGCATTGGTGAGGCCGAGGGCCGCGATGCGGGCGCGGGTGTGCTCGTACTGGTTGCGGCTCAGGGTGAGGCCGATGACCCGGATGTCGTATTGCTGGGCGGCGCGCAGCACGGTCGCGCCCCAGCCGCAGCCGATGTCCAGCAGGGTCATGCCCGGTTGCAGGCGCAGTTTGCCGAGCGAGAGGTCGATCTTGGCGCGCTGGGCATCCTCCAGGGTCATTCGGTCGTCGGCGAAGAAGGCGCAGCTGTAGGTCATCGACGGGTCGAGGAACAGCGCGTAGAACTCGTCGGACAGGTCGTAGTGGGATTGGACTTGTCGATAGAACGGCGCGAGCTGGGTCATGGTGGGCGTCTCCTGAGGGGGCAGGTACCCGGTTATACGAAGCCGGATCCGGTTCCGTTCGAATCCAGGACACGCCGGTGACACGCCGATTCTCTGCTTTCGAGTTTCCGATTCGAGTCCGGTGCGACCGGTCCGGCTGCTTTCCTGATAGCAGTCAGCATCGTTGCAGCAAACATCAATTCGGAGGTTGGGGAGCGGCCATGCACCGCACGGGACACGAAGAGGTCCGCTCTGGCAGACCCTGGCTGTGGACGGCACTGACCGGACTCGTCGTGGTGGGAGCGGTGAGCTGGATGATGCGGCCGGTACCGGCGTCCTGCACCGCCGCGCCGCCCACCACCACCGTGGTCACGCTACCGGCGACCACCCCGCCGAGTTCGGTTACCACGCAGCAGAATCCGACGACGCAGCCCGCCCCCGAGCACGGTGAAGCGCGCTACTACGCGTTCGGTCAGGGTGTGGCCTGTTCGCTGCCGGATCTGCCCCTGGACGGCTACTACGTCGGCATACCCACCACGGAGTACGAAGGTTCCGCGCCGTGCGGCTCGTATGTGGACATCGACGGTCCGCTCGGCAGCGTCCGCGCGCAGATCGTGGACCGCTGCCCGGCGTGCGCACCGCACCAATACGACTTGAGCAGAACGGCTTTCGAAGCCATCGCCAATACCAAGGACGGTGTCGCGCCGATCCGCATCAGCCGGGTCCGCGACCCCAATCCCGCGCCCGAGCTCTACTACCGGGTGCAATCGGGTTCCAACGCCGACTGGCTGGGGTTGCTGTTCGGCGGTAGCGGAAACCCATTGCGTCAGGTGGCCTTGCGGCCGGAGGCCGGCGGCGACTGGGTCTCGCTGCGGCGCGGGTACGACAACACCTGGTCGCTTTCGGGTCTCGGCCCGGGGCCGTTCGCGGCCCTGGTGATCGACGAATACGACCACGAAGTGCTGCTCTCGGGCATTACCGTCGATCCGGGGCAGTTGCGCTACACCGGAATTCGGCTCTACGACATGCCCGGCGCGGCGCCGGTCACCGAGACCCCGCCGCCGCCCGCACCGGTGGTGGTCACGACGGTGTTGAGCGGCCCGCACACCTGTAAACCGTAATGAAGCGCACCGCGACCAGTCCGGCGGCTTATGGCATCATCGGGTGGAACGTGTTTCATTTCCGCCTGTTGAAGCAGCACGTCGGGAGGCATTTCGATGACGAACCCCAGCATGGCGCGGTCGGTGCGCGCAGCGACCGGCGAACCCCGCCGCGGCCGCCGCCTGTCCTCACGAATCTCCAGGTTGACCGAGGTCCCGCAGGGGTCCATGGTCGAGCTGGCCGGCCGCGGTCGCACCTACGTGGTGGATCTGCCCGGCCCGGCCGCCGACTCCCCGACGGTGATCCTGCTGCACGGCGCCTCCACCACCGCCATGCTGAACTGGTTCCCGTGCCTGAAGGAACTCGGCGAGCACTACCGGGTGGTGCTGTTCGATCAGCGCTGGCACGGCCGCGGAATCCGTTCGGAGCGTTTCGATCTCGACGATCTGGCGGACGATGTGATCGCCGTGGCCGACGCGCTCGGCGTGGATCGTCCCATTCTCGCGGGCTATTCGATGGGCGGGCTGGTCGCGCAGCTGGCCGCGCACCGGCATCCGGACCGGGTCGGCGGAATCGTCCTGGCCGCCACCACCTACAAGTTCCAGGAGAAGTGGCGCGAGCGCGCGTTCCATCGCAGCTGGGCGGCGATCGCCACCTCGTTCAGCGAATGGTCGTTCCGCCGTGCGGAATTGCGCCGGGACAAACTCACCGAACTGCCCGAGTCCTCCTGGCCGGTGGGCCGGATGGATCGCTGGGCGATGGGCGAGATGCGCAGCACGAGCGGCTGGGCGCTGGCGCAATCGCTGGTGGCGCTGGGGCGGTTCGATTCCTCGGAATGGCTGCCGGGCCTGAAAGTGCCGACGGCGGTGCTGATCACCACGCGGGACCGGGCGTTGCCGGTGGGGCGTCAGCTGGAAATGGCGAAAATGATTCCGGGAGCGGAGATCTTCCTGGCGAAGGCCGGTCATGCGGCCTGCGCACTCGAGGCGGACGTCTTTGTCCCGGTGTTCCTCGAGGCCGTCGCTTCGGTGGCGGAGCGGGTCTAGCGCTTTTCGCGGGCGGCTTTGAGCAGCTCGGTGATGACCTCGGGCACGGCATCGGCGAGCTGGTCGATATCGGGCGCGAGTTCGCGGCAGGCGATGAAACCGAAATCGAGACTGCCGTTGGTGGAGATGACCGTGGCGGTCAGGCCCGCGCCGTGGAAGACCGGCCCGAACGGATACATCGAGGACACCCGCACGCCCAGGAAGTACTTGGGGAAGTCGGGTCCGGGCACATTCGAGACGACCAGATTGTGCACCACCGGATGATGCTCGGCGAGCTTGAACGAGGAATAGGCGCGGGCGGCGAGCTGGAAGGTGTTGGGCGGGGCGTACTTCGCCCAATCCTGTAGGAAGTCCGCACCGATCAGGTTGTGCTCCTCCTTCGCGCCGCGATTGTCCTCGGCGATGGCCAGCATGCGCGCCACCGGATCGGCGATATCGGTGTAGAGGCGGGCGAAGATGGTCGAGACCTGGTTCACGCCGGCTTCGTGACGGGTGGTGTCGTGCACCGACACCGGAACCGAAGCGATGAGCGAGGTTTCGGGCAGTTCGCCGTGGTTCTCCAGATAGGCCCGCAGCGATCCGCCGACGACGGCCAGCACCACATCATTGACCTTGACGCCGAACGCGGTCTTTATCTCCTTGATATCGGCCAGCTCCGACTGGATGAAGGAGACGGCGCGATGCGGGGTGATCGCGCGATTGAACGGGGTGCGCGGGGCGGTGAACGGCAGCGGCATACCGCGCGAGCCGTTGCCGCGCCGGCGTTGCACCAGACCGCCCAGGATGCCGACGGTCTTGGGCACCATGCCGACCAGTCCGAGCTTGGCCGGGAACTTCAGCAGCGCTTCGGCGGCGAGGGCGAGATCGCTGGGTTCGGCTTCGGGAGTAGGTGATTCGGCGGGCGGAGTGTAGCTGACGCCGGGCTCGAGATCACACAGGTGCATCATCATATTGGTGCCGGTGATGCCGTCCACGATGGCGTGGTGGTACTTCGAGACCACCGCGACCTTGCCGTGCGGCAGGCCCTCCACCACCCACATCTCCCAGAGCGGGCGGCGGCGATCCAGGGGCCGGCCGGCGATATCGGCGGTGATATCGGACAATTCGCGGCGACCGCCCGGGGCGGGGAGCGCGGCGCGGCGCACGTGATACCCGAGATCGAAGTCCGGATCCAGCACCCACACCGGATGATCGAGGTTGAACGGCACCTGGTGCAGGCGGCTGGTCATGGCCGGAATCAAGTGCAGCCGGCGGCCGAGTTCGGCTTTGAAGCGCTCGAAGTCGAACTCCACGCCGTCGGCGGCCGGGTCGACTATCAGAAGTGCGCATACGTGCAGCAGTTGAGTGTCTGTTTCGAGATAGAGGAAGCTGGCATCGAGCCCTGTAAGTCGTTCCATACCAAGACAGTATGGGAACCGGTTCCATTTTGCGCACCGATCGCTGCACCTGAATGTACTGGTTGGATCCCATTCCGTTGCCTCGAAGTAGCTTGTAGATAACAAGTTTCATATCGATACGGTTGGGCCGCGATTGGGTATCTCTCACTGGAATGCGTTGCCGCCCCGCCGGTCCGTTCGTACCTTGGGTCACATGGCCGGATGAAGTGTCACTTGTCACTGACAAGAGTCGTCCGGCTTCTCACAACGGCGTGAGGTGAGGAACATGGGCGACCGAAAGGTACTGCCGACTGGCAAATGGCGTAGCACTTGGGTTTTCGCGACCATGCTGATGATCGCGGCCGCGCTGATCCCGCTCCGACCCGGAACGGCACACGCGCAATGGTGTGCCGAGGTGGATGTGGTGGTGGCGCGGGGCACCGGTGAGCCCGGCTGGCTGGGTGACGTGGTCGGGAACCAGCTGTACGGCTATTTGCAGGACCGGTTGCCCAGGACGACCAGCGCCTACTCGGTCTCCTACCCCGCCGACTACAGCTTCAACCTCGGCTGGGGCAGCTCGGATCTGGTGTCCCACTTGACCGCTCAGGCCGCCGAGTGCCCCGGCCAAGCCTTCGTCCTGGTCGGCTACTCACAGGGTGCGGCGGTCATTCACGCCGCCCTCGGCACCGGCGCGGTGTCGTGGTACCCGAACCGCTCACAGCTGCCGGCCTACCTCGCCGATCACGTGGCGGCGATCCTGCTCTTCGGCGATCCCATGGAGGCGATCGGCTGGAGCGTGCCCGGCGCCTACCTCGGCCGCACCGGATCCTGGTGCACCAGTGGGGATCCCATCTGCGGGTCGGGATCCAACTACTACGCGCACGTCTCCTACTCCGACAGCTTCGTCGCGGCAGCCAACTTCGCGGCATACCGCATCTGAGCAAGCCACCTGAATCCCCGGGGTATCGGCGAGATTTCGAAGGGGCGATCGCCGATCGGTCCGGGGGCATCGGCCCGATGGGTTATACCCATCGGGCCGAATCGCTGTGTGCGGCAGCCCTGTTCCTCAGCTTCGCACTCGGCCGTGGCCGGGATCACGGCCTACCAGTGCAGGCCCGGGATCTTGTTGGCGATGCGGGCGGCGGGGGAGGGCAGGCCCATGAGGGGCTGCACGATCGGCGCCAATGCCAGTAGCGGGCTACGGGATTCGGGCTTGGCGTCGGACGGGGCGTCGGCGGGGGTGCTGCCGTGCGCGGCCTTGGACTCGCCGAACATGCGGAAGCCTTGCGAGAGGATGGCGCGCTTCACCGACGGCATGACGGTGTCGACGAACTGGGCGAAGGTGCCGATGGGGGTGTCGATCCGGCTGGGGCGGTGTTCGAGCGCCCGCACCACGATGCCGGCGGCCTGCTCCGGGGTGTGCACCGGGATCGACTTGTAGAGGTCGGTCGGGGCGATCATCGGGGTGCGCACCAGGGGCATGCGCACCGACGTGAAGGTGATTCCGGCGTCGGCGTTCTCGACCGCGGCGATCTCGCTGAAATTGTCCAGGGCCGATTTGCTCGCCACGTATGCCGCGAAGCGGGGCACCTTGGTCTGCACCGCGATCGAGGAGATGTTCACGAAGTGGCCGAAGCGGCGTTCACGCATGGACGGCAGCAGCGCCAGGATCAGCCGGACCGCGCCGAAATAGTTGACCGCCATGGTGCGCTCGAAGTCGTGCATGCGGTCGGTGGAGTTGAGCACCGAACGGCGGATCGAACGGCCCGCGTTGTTCACCACGTAGTCGACGTGGCCGTGGTCGGCCAGCATCTGCTTGACCAGCAGCTCCACCGACTTCTCATCGGTGATGTCGCAGGTGTACGCCTGTGCCGCACCGCTTTCGGCGCGCACCTGGGCGGCGGCGGCCTCGATGTCCTCGGGGGTGCGGGCCACCATGAGCACGGTCGCGCCGCGCTTGGCGACGGCGTGCGCGGTGGCCAGGCCGATACCGGAGGACGCGCCGGTGACCAGCACGATGCGACCGGCCAGTCCGTCACCGTCGCCGCGGCGGGCGCGGTCCGGGTCCAGATGGTCGGCCCAGTAGTTCCACAGCGTGTCCGCGTAATCGGCGAACTCGGGGACCTCGATGCCCGCGGGGCGCAGAATCGCGCGGGTCGATTCGGAGACGAACTCCGATTCGAAGGCGGTGTGCGGGGCAACCTCGGCGGGAATGCCGAAGCGCTCCAGCAGGAAATCGCGCACCGCCGGAACACCGGGAATGCCGCCGAGCGCATGCAGTGCGGTATTGCTGCCGGGGACCGTGCCGATCCCGGCCGGTGCGCCCGCGGCCCGGGCCAGCGCGGCATAGATATCGCCGAACGGCTGCGGCTGCGGATTGGTGAGATGGAAAGTGCGCCCCACCAGACCGGGCTTGGTGATCAACTCGACCATGGCCGCGGCCACGAAGTCGACCGGAACGATATTGGTGGCGCCCAGATTCGGCAGCGGCATCGGCAGTTCCGACGGCAGCGCGGCCAATCCGGCGATCGCGGGGAAGAAGTAATACGGCCCGTCGATCTTGTCCATTTCACCGGTGCGGGAATCGCCGACCACAATGGCCGGGCGATACACCCGCCAGCGCAGGCCCTCGGCCTCGCGGACCTGCTTCTCGGCCTCGAATTTGGTGCGGTGATAAGGCGAATTCAAGTTCTGGCCGAGATCGAAATCGTCCTCGAAGAACTTGCCCTTGTGATCACCGGCGACCGCGACCGACGAAACGTGATGCAGTACCGCGCCCAGTTCCCGCGCCAGGTCGATGACCGACTGCGTGCCCCGCACGTTCGCGGCGTAGGTGACGTCCTCGGCGGCGGTCATATCGTAGACCGCGCCCAGGTGCACCACGTGCTCGGCGCTCGGCGTCTCGTCGACGAGTCCGAGGCCCGGCGCGGTCAGGTCTCCGACCAGCGGGAACACCCGATCCTCCGCGCCCCAGCCCGCGGCCATCTCGCGCAGTTTGGCGACCGACGCCTCGCGCACCAGGGCGTGCACGACCGCCTGCGGGTCGCGCTCCAGCAGCCCGGCGACCACGCGCCGTCCCAGGAATCCGGTCCCGCCTGTGACGATGTAGGAAACCATCGTCCCCTCCTTTTCACGAACCAGTTGGTAGCCAACAGTGTTCGTCCGACATGCGTCGGTGGATGCGGACGTAGATTGAGCGGCCCCCTTACAGAATGTCGGGCCGAGGTAGGAACACCTTCGTGCCTAACTGGTGAGTAACTTTACGGCCCGGAAAAAGTCGTATCAACCGAAACGGGCCTTCGGGGCGTGTGTGAATGGTCACCCCGGAGCTATTCCAGTTGTTGTGTGTAACAAGCGTTTTCGTGTAACCGTCTGACGCAGTTGGCAATTTATCAGCTACTGGTCAAGCGTCCTAAGCGCTGGCTTACCACTTTGCTCATCGCCGATAACCGGCAATCACCCCTATCTGATTTGCCCGAATCGCCACGCCGAGCGGCAAACCTGCTGGTGAACGCCTTGCGTCGGCGACCAATACGAGACCTATCGCCGAAACGTCCCCGCCTGGATCCCCCGCCGCACCCGTTGGACGCCTGCCGGGGTTGATCGTTAGGTCATTGCAGGAGGCTGTCGAGTTCTTCGGTGTAGAGGCCGGCGGGGTCTATTCGCATGCCGGTGAAGTGGCCGGCCAGTTCGAGGGAGAGGACGCCGTGCAGGCGGGTCCAGAATGCGAGGGCGCGGCGGGAAGGTGGTGTGGGGGAAGGGGTTTCGGCCAGGACCTCGATCAGGAGGGTCATTATTCGGTCGGAGATCTCGGTGGTGTCGGCGGGAGCGTGGTAGCCGGGGATGGGGGTGCCGTAGATGAGGAAGTAGCGGTGGGGGTTGGTCAGGGCCCAATCGCGTAGGGAGTGGGCTAGTTCGGTGAGGTCGGCGCCTGCCGTGCGGGCCTGGTGCAGGGTGTCGGACAGGGAGCGGTAGGCGTCTCGGATCAGGTCGGTGATGAGGTCGTCCCGGCTGGGGAAGTAGCGGTAGAGGGCGGGGCCGGACATGCCTACCTGTTTGGCGATGGCATTGAGGGAGAGGGCGGAAGCGCCGGCCGTGGCTATCTGATCCCAGGCGACCTGTTTGATCTCGGCTTGCATCTGGGCTCGATACCGCTCGCGGGGGGTTTTCGCGGGGGCTTCCGTCATGGGCTCGTCCTTCTAGGAGGGGGCTTCGTTGCCGATTGGTTAGAGGTTATCACTTTTGCTCTTGCATATCGCGCAAGATGGTTATACCTTCTAACTCAAGCGATAACCGATAATCAAACAGGAGTTGAGAACGATGAAGATGCTGGTAGGGATGGTTTTGGCAGCGGCGGTTCTGGCTGGAACCTCGGGTGTCGCGGTGGCTGATGGGCCCGCTGCGAACGAGGCTCCGCTGACCTGCGGCGGGGAGGGGATCGATCAGGCGGCACCGATTCATTACCGGACGGAAGCGGTGATCAAGGCTCCGATGGAGACCGTCTGGAACTTGCAGACGGACGTGGAGCGGTGGCCTTCGTGGCAGACGGCCGTCAGCGGTATCGAGCGGCTGGATGCGGGTGCGTTGCGGCCGGGTTCGCAATTCCGGTGGAGCACACCGGTTCCCGCCAGCCCCACCACCCCGGCGACGACGCTGAGCATCACTTCGACGGTGCACCGGATGAGCGCGCAGCGGTGCATTCGGTGGAGCGGGCCCGCGGTCGGTGACGGGTTGAGCATCGACGGCGGGATTCACGTGTGGACGTTCACGCCGGTGGCGGGCGGCGTGCTGGTGCGTACCGAGGAGAACTGGAGCGGGGCGCAGGTCGAGGCGGATGTGCCGACCTCCACCCAGTTCCTCGGTATGGGGCTGGAGGCGTGGCTGGCGGACCTGCGGACCGCCGCCGAGGGTTAGAGGGCGTAGAGAGTGGATGCCGTTGCGGCGTAGAAGAGTTCGGCTTCGTGGTCGGTGGCGTCGGCGGTGACGGCGCGATCGACGGTGGTGAGCAGTTCGGTGTAGGTGCCCGCGCGGGAATCGACCGGCATGTTGGAAGCGAACACGAGACGATGCCAACCCCAGAGCTGGACGCTGGTTTCGAGCCAGTATTCGAGGGTCGGCCAGGTGAGGTCGGGGCAGATCATGCCGAGGCCGGAGAGTTTGCACAGCCACGGGGTTTCCTTGGCGGCCAAGGAGAGTGCGTTGTGCCAGGCGGTCCGCTGGTCGGGATCGGTCCCCTGGGGCAGGCCGAGGTGTTCGAGCACCACCCGCAGCTTCGGATAGCCGGCCAGGAAGTCGATCCAGTCGAGCATATTGCCGGGATGGGCGACGAGATCGAAGACGGCGTCGCGGTCTTGCAGCCAGCTCGCTATCGCATCGGCGGCGGGGGTGTTGGGGGACAGGCCCTGGAAGACGCGGATGCCGCGGAAACATGTCGAGCGGGATTGGGTTTCGAGGTCGGCGAGCAGCTCGGCGCGGGGGAGGGCCGGATCCACCGTGCCGATAACGGCGACTGGTCGGTTCAGTGTCGGGCCGAGCTTCTCCACCCATGCCGTCTCGTCGAGATAGGCCCGCGGCGCCGTCGTGGCGGAGACATGCACCAGCCCGGTGACATTCGCCCCGGCGATCGCCCGCTCGTAGTCCGCGGGCAGAAAGTTGCCCGCCAGCTCGGGTTTACCGGCGGCGGCCGCGAACTCACCCAGCTTCGGATACCAGGAATGCGCGGCGGTATCCCACAGATGAATGTGGGCGTCGACGATGGGATGGGTGGGCATCGGACCTCTCCTCAGTGCATGGTGATGCCGCCGCTGACGCTGATCAGCTGGCCGGTGACGTAACTGGCTTCCGGGCTCGCCAGCCACGCGATGAGGGCGGCGACCTCGTCCGGCCGGCCCAGGCGTTTGAGCGGAATCGCCTTCTCGAGCGCCGCCAGATCGCGGGGATGCGCGCGCATGGTGCGGTCGACCAGGCGCCCGGCGATGGGTCCGGGGCAGACCACGTTGACGGTCATGTCATGGCGGGCGACCTCGCGGGCCAGGGATTTGGCGAACCCGAAGAGACCGGACTTGGAGGCGGCGTAGGCGGCTTCCCCGGCGGCCCCGGCGCGAGCCCCGTCGGAGGAGACGAAAACCAGCCGGGCACAACCGGATCGCTGAAGCGCCGGCAGCAGGTGCTGGGTGAGCAGCATGGGCCCGCGCAGGTTGACCTGATGCATGAGGTCCCAGTGCTCGATACTGCTGCCGAGAAACGGTTCGACGATCGCGGCCCCCGCGCACTGCACAACGGTGGAAACGCCATCGCGCACGGAATCCGCAACGGCCGCAATGCTGTTCGCATCGGTGAGGTCGAGACGCAACGCCGTGGCCCGCGCACCCAGCTCCTGCGCGACCCGCTCGGCGGCATCCACATCGATATCGGCGAGCATCACCCGGTGTCCGGCCGCCACCAGCCGCCGCGCCGCCGCGCGCCCGATATCACCCCCGCCGCCGGTCACCAGTGCACCGGCGACGCTCCCGGATTCGCCCACTGCCCCATCCGTTCCGCCGTTCATGAATCCCTTCGGATTCCATGAATAGTCGGTCAGCGGATGTTTCGCGACACAATGTCCGCAATCCGACTGCGGAAAGCCTCCGGAGCGAAGGTGCACGCGTGCGCACGAATGGCGTCCGGACTGTACGCGGCGGGGTCGAAATCCCGTAGCGCGCGGGCGAACCCGGCGATGACCTGTTCGTCCGAGCCGTATTCGATATGCGCTCCGGACAATCCGGGCACCACGGTGTCGAGTGCCCCGCCTTCGCCCACGGCGAGCACCGGCGTCCCGCACGCCATGGCCTCGACCGGCACGATCCCGAAATCCTCCACACCGGGCATGAGCAGCGCCCGGCACCGGCGATACATATCGAGCAGCACCTCGTCGGAGGCCGCCCCGAGAAACGTCGTCTCCGGCCCCGCGATGGCCTCGAGCTGTCCCCGGAACCGCCCGTCCCCCAGCACGATCAACCGCACCCCGGCCCGCCGCGCCGCGCGAATCGCCAGATCCGGCCGCTTGTAGGGCACGAGCCGCCCGGCCACCAGAAAGAAGTCCTCCCGTGGCACCGATGGGTCCGGCGCGAACCGCTCCACCCGCACCGGCGGATTGACCACAGACGCGGGCAACCCCCACCACTCCCGCACCCGCGCCGCGACCGCCTGGGAATTCGCGATGACATGCTTCAGCCGGGGCGCGGCCCGCAGCTCACTCCGCCGCGCCAACGCCCCCAATCCGATCAACGCCGCCTGCCCCGCCGGCCCGCCACCCTCCTGCCGTCGAAACCCCTTGTCCCACGCCCACCGCGCCGGACTGTGCACATAGGCGATGACCGGCGCCGAGGTCGCCAGCGCCGCCTGTGCCGCGAACGCGTGATGGCTGACAACCACCGCGTCGTACCCGTCCGCAAGCGGCAACCCCCGCAGCGCTCGCGGCACGAACGGCAGCAACGGCGCATGCGATCGGCGACCGGCGCTCACGTGCACGCGCGACAGCCAGGTGTCGTACACACCGTGCGCGACGGCGGAATCGAATGCCGTACCGCCGAATTCGCGTTCATCGGTCGCCGCTGAGCCGGCGCGCGACGCAGGGCCGGTAGCCGCCACCGGGCCGGAGACCGGGTCGCCTCCGAAGCCGGCCGAGTGGACGGGCCCGCTATCGGTTCGGGGGGAGGTGGGCGCGCTCGGCCCGTTTCGCTGTCGCCCCGCCGCGGTCAGGAGCGTTCGGACGCAATCCTCTTCGGCGATCGGGGCGAAGACCGGCGCGCCGGGCCAGGTCTTCATGAACTCGGCCACCACGGCCTCCGAGCCGCCGTATTCGGTGAGGCGCTCGTGCACGATCGCGATTCGTGGGGTCGTCATGGTCGTCCTGTGGGTTGTCCGGGGTGCCGCACGGTCAAGCGCGGCGGGGGGCGGCGTGGCGGCGGAGTGCGGGGGCTACGGGGCGGCCGTTGAGGAGGCCGTCGACCGAACCCTGTTCCAGGGCTTTGCGATAGACGGCGGCGGCTTCGCGGACCGCTTCGAGGGTGTGGTCGATATCGGCGTCGGTGTGGGCGGCGGAGGTGACGAAGGACTGGCCGAGGACGCCGCGGTCGAGGAGTTCTTGGAGGAAGAGGGTGCGGAAGGGCTGGGAGGGTTCGCCCGCGGGGTCGCGGGTGGCGTACACGAGGCAGGAGGGGCGGCCCAGGACTTGCAGGTGCTCGCCGATGCCGAGGTCGGCGGTGATGGCGGCGACCCCGGTGGACAGGCGGATGCCGGCGGCCTCCATGCGGCTGACGGGGTCGGTGGTGCGATAGGCGTCGACGACGGCGCGGAAGGCCGCCAGCGCACCGGTTTCCGGGCCGTGGGTGGTGGAGAGCAGGAAGACGCGGTCGGCATCGGTGCGCAGCCCGCCCAGTTCCATGTATTCGCGTTTGCCGGCGAGCGCGGAGATGGGGAAGCCGTTGCCCATGGCCTTGCCCCAGCAGGACAGGTCCGGCACTACGCCGTAGATCGATTGCGCGCCGCCGAGCGCCCAGCGGAATCCGGTGATCATCTCGTCGAAGACGAGCAGCGCACCGTGCCGATCACACAGCGCCCGAACGCCTTCCAGGAAGCCGGGGGCGGGTTCGGCCAGCGCGGTCGCCTGTTCGAGGATTACGCACGCGATGGTCCCGGACGCCAGCACCTCCGCGACCGATTCGAGCGAGTTATACCGGAAGCGCACCGTCCCCACGGCGGGAATCCCGGCGTCCATCTGCGTGGTGCCGATGAACCAGTCGTCGGTGGAAAAGAACGGCTGATCGCATACCGCCACCTGCTCGCGGCCGGTGACCGCCCGCGCCAGCTTCACCGCGGCGGTGGTGGTATCGGAGCCGTTCTTGGCGAACTTCACCATCTCCGCGCCCGGCACGATCGACAGGAAGTCCTGGGCCGCAAGCATTTCCAGCTCGGTGGGGCGGGAGAAGTTCACCCCGTCGGCGATGGTCCGCGCGACCGCCGTCACCACCGGCGGGTACCCGTGCCCGAGGGTGACCGACCGCAATCCCATCCCGTATTCGACATACCAATTGCCGTCGGCGTCCCACACCCGGGCTCCGGCCCCGCGGACCAGGACCGGCGCCATCGCGTCGGGGTACTGGTCGGCCCCGCGCGCATAGGTGTGCGCCCCGCCTGGCACCAGTTCGTGCAGCCGCTCCTGAATCGCATTGCTGCGGCTGAAGTCACGCATGTTCGCTCCCGCTCGCCGTGATGGCCCACAGTTCGTGGTCGGCGCGCCGCCCGCCGGGTCCGATGTAGCCGCGCATGACGCCCTCCTTGTGCAGTCCCGCTCGCGCGGCGACCGCGGCCGTTGCGGTGTCCCCGGATTCGATCTCCGTGGTCACCCGGTACAGTCCGGCACCGTCGAACGCGTGGTTCAGCAGTGCGCGGGTGGCCGCCAGGCGCACATCGTCGTCGGTGTGGGCGGGGTCGAGCCGGATGTGTATCCGGGCATTGCCGTCGAACAGGTCGATATCGAACAGCCGGGCCCGGCCGACCGCGCGGCCGTCCACGTCGACGACCAGAAGCAGGCCCTGCGCTGAGCGGAGACCCGTTGTGCTGCGGGCGAATTCACGCCATCCGCCACCGGATGCCCCGGCCCCCACGTTACGGCGTCGCCGCCACCCGTGCACGATATCGCCGGGCCGCGGACTGCGCAGCACCGCACCGGGCCGCTCCGGCAGCGGCAGCGACAGCGGCCGGGCCGGGATCAGCCGCTCGATCCTCCGCCATGCCTGCGCTACCCGATAGCGGGCCGAAACCACCAGAACCGTTGCCGCACGCGGTGTTCGATCCACCGTGGGCAAGACCGCCGGCAGCACCGCACTGCGCCGCTCCAGCACCCGTTCGATCCAGGTGTCGGTGAATCCTTTCGGCGGTATCTCGGCCCGCGTCATGGCCCACAGATCATGATCGGACCGTTTGCCCCCGACATGGAAATGCATGGCCATCCGAGCCTCGCACCGGTATCCGATCTGCGCCGCCCCGTGCGCCGCCGCCGTATTCTCCGGCGAGATCGGCGCGATGATCCGCTCCAGGCCCAGCACATCGAAGCCGAAGTCCAGGATCATGGCGGCCGCCAGCCCGCCGAACCCGTGCCGCGCCATTTCGGCGTCGATCCAGATCCCCATCTCACCCTGCCGCGCGACCGGATCGATACTCCCGATCTCCACCTGCCCGGCGAACCGACCGTCGATCTCGATCACGGTGGCCAGCCGCCGCCCGGCCCGGGCATTGGTGGCCGCCTCCAGACACTCACGCACCCAGTATTTTTCGGTGTGCCGCCGGTGCCAGTCCAGCGGTGAACTGTGCCAGAACGGTTCGATCAGCGCCCGGTCGCGCAACCGCAGCCGCCGCCACTGCGCGTAGTCGGCGAAGCGCGGCGGGCGCAGCACGAGGACGCTGCCGTGCAGCCGTACCGGTCCCAGCCGCACCCGTCCGAGTCCGGCGCTCACGCGGTGGGCCGCTGCTTGCCCAGCGACGAGGTCTTCACCGCTCCGTCGGTGCCGACCGACAGCCGCCAGTAGGTTCCCGCTTGATCGCGTAGCACGATTCCCCCCTCGCTCCGATCGGATAGAAATGCGCCGCTGGACAATACGGCCGAGAGCACGCCGCCGTCGCGGTCCTGCGCCTGCACGATGTCGGTGTCCATCCGCCCCGCCTGCGCGACCATGGTGCCGGAGAAGCGGGCCCCGTGCACCCGTCCGCGCCCGATCACATGCCAGCCTTCGGGGAACGCGCGCGGATCCACATCCTCGTAATTGCCGGAGATGAGATTGACCGCGGTGCCCTCCGGTACGCCCTTCTCGTCGATGCGTACTTCGATGGGCGGTGCGTTCAGATCCGGATCGAACTGCACGTTCGCCAGATACGGCTGCCGGCAATAGATCAGGTCCAGGCACACCTTGCGCGCCGCCACCTTGCAGTTGACCATGCCGAATTGTGCGGGCCCGCCGCTGGGTGACCCGACGGACAGCGCCGTATCAGCCCCTTCGAACCACACATTGGTCAGCCACCAGTCATTGGCCGCACCGTCGATGGTGATGTGCTTCTCGGTGGTGCGCGGATCGGAGTCGGAGACGAATTCGACGTTGGTGAGCGCCAATCCGGCATTGTGGTCGCCGCCGGTGCCCAGCACTCCGACCAGGTTGTTGGTCAGCTTGGAGGAGGTCACGTAGTTCTGGATGCACGAGGTGACGATCCCGTACCCGAAGTTGTTGATATCGCAGTTGAGGACCGCGGTCCCGCCGGTGTTCCGGTCCATGACCAACCCGCGCTGTGCCGCGTACTTCGGCGCGTTCTCGCTCACATGATTCCCGCGCAGCACCACCGCGTCGAAGGTGCAGCGGAAGCACTCCGACAGCCGCACGGCCGTGGCTTTGGCGCCGGTGAGGTAGAAACCCAAGCGGGAGAAGCGAACCCGCTGCTTGCGTTGCAATTCGATGAGCGTCCCGTCGCCCTCGTAGTAAAGCGTGGTGACGTCCCCGCCGTCGCCGAGCACCGAGGCGTAATCGGGCAGTGCCGGAAAGGATTTCAGCAGGTACTGTCCCGCCGGGATGTAGAGCACCAGCGGCTTGTCGCCCACGGCCACCGCCGCGGCGAAGGCCGCACTGTCGTCGGTGCGCCCGTCGCCGACGGCCCCGAAGTCCTTCACATTCCGCGCCGACGGCTGATCGCTGACGTGCGGCGAGTGGAATTCGGTCCCGCCCGAATCGGCCGAACCGCACGCGGCGGCGAGAGGCAGTACCGCGGCCGCCCCCAAGCCGGTGGCCAGCAGTCGCCGCCGCCGTACCTGTTCGTCCTCGAGCCCCCCGCTCGATCCGGTCACCGCTTCACCAGATCGAGTGGCTTGCGCGCGATTTCGCGCAGCCCGCCGGGCGGCCGCGAGAACACCACGACCCCGATGAGCCGCTTGTCGTCCGCCCCGAAGGTGGCGAGCGCCCCGCGCACCTGATTGGAGGTGGTGCCGCCGAGTTCGATCACTCCGACCGCGGCATCGCACTGGCGGGCCAGCGCGATGGCGTCGGCCGCCGTCGTCACCGGCGCGGCCTCCACGATGATGTAGTCGAATTCGCCGCGCAGCTTGGACATGATGGCGGCGAAGCGTTCGGAGCCGAGCATGTCCGGGGTGCGGAAGTCGGGCCCGCCCAGCGGCAGGAGGCTGATCCCCGCCTCCGGCCAGCTCGCCACCGCGTCGAACGGAGAACCGTTGGTGCGCAACAATTCCGAGAGCCCGGTCCGGGCCGGGACGGCGCGGCTGGACCCGTGCCCGGTGGTGTCGGCGTCCACCAGCACCACCTTCGCGCCGGTGTCGGCGAAGGTACGCGCCAGCCCGATCGCCACATCCGGTTCCGAACGGGTGCCGAGCGAGCTGAACAGCACGGTGGTGCGGTCCGGGTCAGCGGTGAGCCGGGTGCGCAGCCGCCGCAGTTCGCCCGCCGCCCCGGGCCGCCCTTCGTCGATGATGCCCAGGATCGGCACCGGCACAACGGCTTCCACATCCATCGAGGTGCGCAACCGCTTGTCGAGTTTGTCCCGCACCAGGGCCGCACCCAAGCCCAGCACCAACCCGGCCAGCAGGCCCAGCACGTAATACCGCGTCTTCTGCGGTCCGCTCGGCTGACTCGGCGTCTGCGCCTTGTCGATCACCTCGGCGCGCGCGGCGGGCGCGGCATCGGATTGGATGACCTCCAGTTTGGAGACCAGCGCCCGGAACTGCGACACCACTTCGTCGGTGAGCATGCGCGCCCCGTTCGCGGTGGAATCCTTGACCGACACCACGATGATGGTGGTGGCCGGCGGCGAGACGGCGGTGATCCGGCTGCGCAGATCATCGGCCGAAACGGTCAGTCCCAGCTGATTTTTCACATAGGTGGCCACGGTGACGCTGGTGACCAGGTCCACGTACGAGCGCACCCGCTGCTGTGCGGCCAGCCCGCCCTGATAGGAGTCGTTGACGGAGGTGCCGGTGGCCATCGAGACGTACACCGAACTGGAGGCCGTATACGTGGTCGGCAGCGTGCTCGCGTACCCGGCGGCCGCCGCGACACAGACCACCACGCCGATCACCACGATCAGCCAGCGCCGCCGCAGCAGCCGCCAGTAGTCGATCAAACCCATTGCGCTGTCCTCGTTTTCCCGGATGCCGTCGATCCGGCGCCGATGGGAATCGGCGCCCGCACCAGTTCGTCCACCCGTCTGCGGTATTCCCCGACAATGAGATAGGCCATCCAGGCCAGCACCGCGGCCTGGAGGTATTTGCCGAGCGTCTCGACGGTGCCCAGGACGCCGCGCTCGAACAGCACCGGCACCTCGATGAGGGCCAGGCCGAAGATGGGCAGCGGGAACCAGCGGGCGTAGAGCGAGTGGATCCACACCAGCAGCAGCGCGAAGGTGACGGTCACCCCCACGGCCACCCCGAAATACCCGCCCAGCACATAGCCTTCGTTGATATTGCCCTCGGCCAGCGATACCGACACCGTCGACATGTCCACCGAGCCGCCGCGCACCTGTTCGGCCCAGGCGGCACCGGACCGGAACTTCTCCGCGCCGAGCAGCTGGGTCGGAACCAGGCTCTGCGCGGCGTGGGTGGCGACCTCGCCCGGCGTCAGCCAGGAGCTCGGCCCGGCGAAGGCGGCGTCGGTGGCGGCTTCGAGCAGGTCGAAGCGGCGCAGCAGGCTCAGGAACGGGTGCACCACGGTCGGGTACTGCGCATCCACCTGTGCCGCTTCGGCTTTGGCGGCCGAGTCGGTCTTGAGCGATTGCAGCCAGCCGAAGCCGCCGATGGCCAGCCCGGTGATGGCGAAGACGCCGACCACCTTGACCCGGGTCCAGCCCAGCATGGCGAAGCGCACCGCGATGGCCAGCGCCGCGCCCATGACCGGCGTCTTGGATTGCACGGTGGCGGTCCACAGCAGTTCGCCGCAGGTGAGTGCGGCCAGCATCAGGGCGGTCAAGCGGGCATTGTCGTTGCGGTAGAACACGATCAAGCCGACCGAGCCGAGGGTGGCCAGAATGGTGATCAGGTTGATCAGCGGGTTGGGGCTCTCGAGTTCGCCGGCCTTGCCGACGCTGCCGGTGGCGACGGCGGCGAGCCGGCCCAGCGTGCCGACGCCGTAGAGCGCGATCAGGGTGGCGGCGAAGGTGGGGTCGCCCGCGAAATGCGGTATGCGCGGGGCGATTTCGGTACCGACCGGTCGCGCCGCACGGGCTCGCGTCCACACCGCGTAGGCCATTACCAGTCCGGCGTACACCCACAGCCCGAACACCACCGGCTGCATCACCATGGCGATGCCGTCGTCGTACCCGAACTGGTACAGCCGCGGATCCGGGACATTGTCCCCGAAGTGCGGTTCGGGTTTCACCCACAGCAGCACCACCGGTCGCGCCACATACGACAGCGACCAGTGCGCGGTCTGTGCGATCAGGAACACCCGGGCCACGCCGGGCAGATACATCGCCGAGACCACGATGGTCGCCAATGCGGCGGCGACGAGCGCCACTTCGGTTTGCGCAGGGGCCATCACGTGTCCTCCCTCACCCGTATGTCCGCCCGCGCCGCCCGGTCGTTACCCCGTGGCGCGTCCGTGTCGCGTACCGGAGTGTCGCCGGTCATTCCAGTGCGTCGACGATCTCGCGGGCCCGGTCCACATAGCGGTGTGCGCCGCCGGTGATGCGGTGATATCCGGCCTCGGCGACCTTGGCCGCCTGCTCCGGATGGCGGCGGCAGCGGTCGAGGATCTCGCGCAGTTCGGCGGGCCCGGAGAACAGGAAGCATTCGGATCCGTCCTGCAACAGCTCGGCGTGCTCATCGGTGCGCTCGCCCACGAAAAGGCCGCCGGCGGCGGGGACTTCGAAGGTGCGGCAGGTGTGGGTGTCGCGATTGTCGGAGTTCAGCAGCACCAGGTTGGCGGTGGTGGCGGCGACCGCGGCGGAGAAGTGCTCGCCGTAGACCGCGCCGCCGATCTCGGCGCCGGTGTTCCAGAGCGGTCGCACCCGCCGCCACCCGGGGCCGCGTAAGAGCATGTCGCCCTGGTATTCCCGGGCCAGGGCGATGAGCAGATCGCGGCGGTCGGGGCGGACCGCGCCGATGAAACCGAGCAGGAAGCGCCGTGCGCCGCGCCGGGCCGTGAGGTGGTGCCAGGCCGGATCGTATGCGCTGCGAACGAATTTCACGTGCCGGGCCCCGCGGGCCGCGAGTTCGGCGACGTTGTGCCATTTGGTGGTGACGATGAGGTCCCAGGCCGATTCGTGGGCGAGGTAGTCCGGCGAGGTGTTGTACGGATTCGACACATCGTCGGGGCTGTAATGCACGCGCAGACCGGCCGGTGTGCTGAGTAGCCGCTGCTGATCCAGGTGCACCGATTTGAAGGCGAACAGCACATCCGGCGCGAAATCCGCCGCGGCGCGCTCGATCTCGTCGTGCAGCGCGGTGACATCCCACGGCGCGCGCCGATGCGCGAACTTCGAGTACACCCACGGCGGCGACAGCCGCGCGGGTAGCGTGACCGCCGTGGTGTCGACGACCACCACCTCGTGCCCCGCCTGCCGGAAGCCGTCGGCGAGCGAGCGCGCGTTACTGCCCACCCAGTCGTCGCCGACGAACAATATCCTCATGCCAAGTCCCCCTTGCCCATGAGCACGGTGGCCGGACCGGATCCGGACGCCCCACTGCGCACCGCCCGCTCCCGGACGATGAGCCACCGCACTCGGATGATGTACCACAGCGCGACCCCGATTTCGGCCGAAACGGTCCCATAGACGAGCGTCCAGACCGATTGGGTGCGAACGGCGTACGCCAGCGCGGCCGCCGCGATGCAGGTGCCGATGATCGCGCCGACGAGCACGCCGACGGTATCGTTCTTGACCGGCAGGATCGCGGTCGTCACGTACGAGGTGACGGTGGTGGCGGGCAGGATGAGCACCTCCAGCCGCAGCAGTGCGATCGCGCCGTCGAAATCGTCGCTGTAGATGAGATGGATCAGCATCGGCGCCACCACCCAGACGCTCGCCGTGGCCAGGCTCGCCACCGCCACGACCGCCACCAGGGCCTGAATCGAATTGCGCCAGAAGTGATCGTGCGTGCGGCGTTTGGCCATCCGGGGCAGCAGCGCGAATCCGATGGGATCCAAACTGGATTGGATCGCCCGTACCAGCCGGTCACCCGCCGAGTACAACCCCAGCGAGGCCGCATCCAGCACCGCCCCGTAGATGGCCGCCGACCCCTGCCCGTACCCCGTGACCAGCAGACGCGAGGTGAAAACCGGTGCGGCCATTCGCATCATCACCTTGACGCCGTACGGCCTGGCCGGCGGGCCGTAGTTGCGCACGGAATCCCACCAGGTCAGCGCGACGGTGGGCACCGAAGAAATCAGCAGGCACAGTACCGCCGTGGTGGCCGTCGGAAAGTGCGGCAGCAGCACGACCAGCAGCACCAGATACACGATCCGCCCCACGCCCTGATACCCCGTGGACGACCCGAACCGCCCCTGCCCGATCAGCAGCCAGTCCTCCGACACCGACCAGAACCCGCCCGCGAACAACCCGAGCAGCACCATGTGCAACGGCGGCGGCACCCCGATGACAAGGCTCCCCAGCAGCAGCGCACCGATCAGCGCGACCGTGGCCGACCTAATGGCGAGGTACGTCCCGCGCAGCCGATTGATCTCCGCCCGGCCGTGATCCGCCTCGTGCACCCGCGCCGCCAGGAACTGGGTGATCCCCAGATCCACCAGCAACGACCCGATGAAATACGACGACATCCCGATGGCCAGCAACCCGGTCCCGTGCGGCCCCAACGTCCGGGCCAGCAAAGGCACCGTCACCAACGTGATGACGTACTGCCCGTACTTCCCGAATGTCACCAACGCGATATCCCGCAGAATCCCCCCGAGCCCGCCCATTCGCTGCTCGACCGGTTTGCGGTGCCGCCCGTGCTCCAGTGGAACCGTTGGGGCCTCGGGATTCTCGGCCGACGGCGCATAGGCGCCGGTGCGGTCGCGCAGCTGTACGGGTGTGGCGGATTCCAACCGTGCCGCGTGCCTCTCACGCGCGACGGCGGCATCCGAGTCACCTTGCGGGGGAGGTGTGTTCGACGGCGGTGCGCTGCGGCGCGATGGGGATGCTTCCGGCGGTATCCGGGGCGACCGCTCGGTTTTCGGCGGCGCGGTATCGGTGTCCGGATAGACCGGCCAGCTGGTTTCGGGTGCTACGGCAGGGAAGCCCATGGGACTGGTATTCGGTGCCGCGAAGTACGCGGTGTTGTGGCCGTCGAAATCGGAGGGATTTGCCCCGGAATCGGGGTGTGCCGGAGCGGCGGCGCGATCCGGCCGGTCGGGTTCGAATGCCTCGGCGTGCGGGTCGGCGGGGGCGAGGCCGCGGCGCATCACCCGGCGCTGGCGCAGGCGGCCGATGGTGCGCAGAGGAGTGGTGGGGGGATCGTAGCGGGGTAGGCGTTCGGTGGGATCGTCCACGGGGTCACCGTCTTCCGGGCAGGCCGCCCAGGAAGGCGGTGACGGTGCGGGCCGATTCGGCGACGTCGAAGTCGCGGGCGCGGGCGCGGGCGGCGTCGGCGAGTTTCGTGCGCAGTTCCTGATCGGCGATGAGGGTGTCGAGGGCGTGGGTCAGCTGGGCGCGGTCGCCCGCTCGCACCAGCAGGCCGTTCACGCCGGGATCGACGATCTCCTCCGGACCGCCGGGACGGGTGGCGATCACCGCGCAGCCGGCGTGCATGCCCTCCACCACCACCTGGCCGAAGGGTTCGGGCAGCACCGAGCAGTGCACCAGGATGTCGGCGTAGCTCAGGTAGGACTGCGGGTCTTCGACGTGCCCGGTGAAGACGACCGGCAGATTCAAAGCGGTGGCGTGCATTTCGAGCTCGGCGCGGTACGGCTCCTCATCGAAGAAGGTGCCGCCGACGAGGTAGACCGTGCGCGGCTGGATCCGGACGTCGGCGAGCGCCCGCAGGAACACGTCCTGGCCCTTCCAGGGCGCCAGCCGCCCGACCACGGCGATGACCGTCTCGGCGGCGGGGCGCTGCGGCTCGTCGATCCGCCCCGGTTCGGAATCGGCTGTGGCGCTGCTGTTTCCATCGCCGCGGTGTAGCTCCGCGATCGAGTCGCCGCAGCGGAATCCCGCGTGGTCGGGGAACTCGACGCCCGGATAGGCCACCAGCGTGCGCCGCCCCCGCGTGTGCAGCGAGGCCAGCGTGCCTTTGCTGTTGGCGATGTAGCCGTGCGCGACGACCCAGCCCAGCAGTCGCAGCGCGAACGCGAGCCCGCGGCCGAAGTAATCGGCCGAAATGCGGTCGTGCACATGCCAGATCAGCGGAACGCGCGCCCGGCGCGCCGCGACCGCGCCCATGAGCAGCGCCTTGGAGCTGCCCGCCACCACCACGGTGCCGTCCAGCTCGCGCACGGTCTCGCCCAGCCGCCAGCCGAGCCGGATCAGGTTCACGCATCCGGTGACCAGGCTGCGTATCCCGGCCTTGTCGATGGTCATCGCGCGCGAGTCGAAACCGCTGGTGACCGAATGGGTTTCGATGCCGCGTTCGGACATTCGCCGCAGCATCGGCCCGTCCTCGGTGTACACCACCGCCGCGCTCCCGGCGGGCATGGCCGACACCAGGCGCAAGGTGGCCAGTTCCGCCCCCGACGGAGCCGCCGTGTGCGCCAGGAAAACCGCCTTCATACCCGTCCTCCGCCGGCGAGCTCCGCGTAGACCTCGTGATGCCGGCGCGCGGCGGTCGCCCACGAGAAGGTCTCGGCGTGCGCGCGGCACTGTTTCGCACCGGGGCGAGTGCCTGCCAGTCCGGCATCGAGCCGGGCGGCCAGCGCGTCGGCATCACCGGGCGGAACGATCAGCGAGGCATCCAATTCCCTTACCGAATCGGGCAATCCGCCGCAGTCGGAGACGATCGGGGCGCGGCCCGCCGCCAGCGATTCGAGTGCGATCAGGCCGAATCCCTCCAATGCCAGCGACGGCACCACGGTCAGCTCCGAGCGCACATACAGCTCGGTGAGCTGCTCATCGCTCACGGCTCCGGTGAAGACGATCGAATCGTCCCCGCGCGCCAGCGCCCGCAATTCCGGTTCGGCCGTACCGGTTCCGACGATCACCAGCCGGGCATGCGGATGCGCGGCCCGTACCGTGGCCCAGGCCCGGATCAGCACATCGATGCCCATCCGCCGTTCCAGCCGGCGCACACACAGCACCACGCCGTTCTCGGTCGCGGGTTCGGGGGAGGGGAAGCGCTCCAGGTCCACCCCCGGCGCGATCACCCGGACCTTCCGTTCGGGCACCCGGTACTCCTCGATCAGCAAGCGCCGAAAGTGCTGGGACAGCACAATGAATCGATCGGCGCGCAGGTACCGCAACCGCTCCACCAGGTACTTCGCGCGCACCGCGCGCGCACTCTCGCCCGCCAGCCGGCTCTCGCCCGCCCACGGCCCGTGAAAATGCACCACCAAGGGATGTCGTCCCAGGGGCGCGGGACCGTACAGGCAGAAATGCCGATCCAACACCGTTCCCGGGCGCAGCTGCGCGCGATCCAGGAACGCGGTGCGCGCCCGATCCAGGGTCGAGCCGCCGGTCGGCCCCCAACTACCGCCGCCGTCGGGTGCGACCCCGAAAGCCTTTGCGGCGACCTCGATTTCCCCGCTCGCGGCCAATGCCGCGTGCAGGTCCGTAAAGTATCTGTTCAGGCCCCCCGGAGCCGCTCCGAACCACTCCGACCCGGTCATGTACACCCGCACCGGTCGTGCCAACACCCTCACCCCCGGGTCGGTCAGCCACGCTCGAGCCTCGATCGCGACCCGAACGCCCTTGCAGCGCAAGTGTATGCCAATCCGCGCAGCTGGGCGGGTTATCGCGGGGCTAACGACCGGCCGCACGGCGCCGCCGAATCTGGGCTACGGTGAGCGGGATAGGGAAGTAATCGGAGGAAGTGCGGTCTTGGGGCGGACACTCGAGCGGGGGCAGGCATTCGCGGGCTATCTCGTGGAACGGCTGCTCGGGGTCGGCGGCATGGGCGAGGTGTACCTGGCTCGCGACCGCGATCTGCCGCGACCGGTGGCATTGAAACTGCTCGCGCCGGGCAAGGCCGACGATCCCGAGGTGCGGGCCCGGTTCCTGCGCGAAGCCGATACCGCGGCCCGGCTGTCGCATCCGAATATCGTGGCGGTCTACGCGCGCGGCAATGACGAGCATCGGCTGTGGATGGCCATGCAGTACGTCGAGGGCACCGATGTGGCGGAGGTGCTGGCGCAGGGCGCGCTGCGGCCCGATCACGCGGTGCGGATCATCGGCGAGACGGCGAAGGCGCTCGACCACGCCCACCGCGCGGGAGTGCTGCACCGGGATGTGAAGCCCGCCAATATCCTGCTCGCCTGGGGTCCGGAGCAGCGAGTGTTCCTGGCGGACTTCGGCATCGCCAAGGCGCTGGATCACACCAGCGCGCTCACCCGCACCGGCGAGATGTACGCGAGCTTCCAGTACGCCTCGCCCGAGCAGTTCGAGCTCCGGTCCGATACCGATCAGCGCGCCGACGTATATGCCCTGGGTTGCACGCTCTTCCACATGCTCACCGGCGAACTGCCCTATCCGGGCCAGACCACGGCGCAATTGGTGGCCGGGCATCTGCACGGTGAGATTCCGCGCCCCAGCATCCGGAAGCCGGGCGTCCCAACGGCTTTCGATCAGGTCATCGCCCGAGCGCTGGCCAAGCATCCGGACGGCCGATACAACAGCTGCGGTGAGCTGGCGGCCGCCGCCGCACAGGCGCTGGGCGCTACGCCTACCGGAGCAGCGTGGCGGGACCTCACCCAGCGGCCGGCCGCGACGCCGGTGCGAACGACGACCGGACCCGGTTCGGTCCCGCGGCCCGGCCCCACCACCCAATCGGATATTCCGACACAGCTCGGCCACCCCACTCAGCCCAGCCCGCCGCCCCGACGCCGCGGCCGCAAACGCCTGCTCGTGGCCGCCGCTGTCGTCGCCGCCGTGCTGGCCGGCGCGGCCGGCATCGGATACGGCTCGGGCGCACTGCATTTCACCCTCACCGGCGGTGCCTCCGGCGTGGCCGCCAACGATCCGTCCCGCGACGCCGCCATCAAGGCGGCTTGCGAGTACGGCCTGCTCATGACCACCTACGACTACAACGACGGCACCGGCTGGCAGGCCAAGGTCGAGGCCGGCGCCACCGGTACCTGGAAGACCCAGGCGCAGTCCCTGCTGCCCGCCATCCGGCTGCTGCTGGAAGCCGATTCCGAACACAGTCGCGGCACCGATCCGAAATGCGCCATCACCTCGGGCAATACCACCCACTACGAGCTGTCCGCCGATATCACCGTGATCAATTCGACCAGCGGCAAGGCCGACACCACCGAGCACCAGAGCATCTCAATGTCGATGGATTACGTCGACGGCAAGTGGCTGTGCAGCAAGTGGTCCAGCCCGCTGTTCCCCACCTGACCCCGCTGTTCACGATTCGATACCGCGGCCCGGCCGTCGAACCGGTCGCGCGGCGGCCGCGTATGCCCCCTCGTGCGCAGACCCGCCGTAACCCTGGGAATTTTCGCCGTCGCCACCGCCGCGTTCGCCGCGGCCGTGACCGGCTCACTCGCCCCGACCGCCGAACCCTCGGCGCTGCCGGGGCATTTGCAGACCGAGCTGGATCGCCTGGTGGCGGGTGCGGCGGTGCCGGGCGCGCAACTGGTGCTGACCGAGGGCGACGCGGTGGTCCAGGTCGACAGCGGCGTCGGCGATGTGGGCGGCAATACCGCCTATCCCGACAATGCCCAGTTCCGGATCGCCAGCAATACCAAGACCTTCGTGGCCGCGGTGGTCTTGCAGCTGGCGGGGGAGGGGCGCCTCGAACTGGACGCGCCGATCGATCGCTATCTGCCGGGCGTGGTGCACGGGCCCGGCGGCGACGGCAGCGTGATCACCGTGCGGAATCTCTTGCAGCACACCAGCGGAATTCCCGACTACCTCGGGCAGCTGGATCTGGAATCGGTCGCCGGATTGCAGGCGGCCCGGCCGATCGGTGAGCTGATCGCGCTGGGCATGGCCGAAACCGCGAATTTCACGCCGGGCAGCAAAGCGCAGTATTCCAATACGAATTATCTGATTGCCGGGGAACTGGTACGGAAAGTAACCGGGAAGCCGGTCGGTATCGAAATTACGACGCGGATTCTCACCCCACTCGGTCTCACCGGAACCTATTGGCCCGCGTATCCGTCGGAGAACGTGATTCGCGCACCCCATGCGCGCGCCTACCACGAATTCGACGGAAAACGCGTGGACATCACCGATATCGACCCGGGCTGGGGCCTGCCCGACGGCGCCATGGTCTCCACCGGCCTGGATCTGGACCGTTATTTCACCGCCCTGCTGGCCGGTCGCGTGCTCGCCCCGGCGCAGCTCGCCGAGATGCGGCACACCGTGCCCAGCAACGATTTTCGGCGCTCGGACGACTTCGGGCTGGGCTTGTTCCACTGGAAGACCTCGTGCGGGCTGGATGCCTGGGGGCACGGCGGCACCATGAACGGGACATTCGTCTACGGCGGCACCACCGGCGCCCGCGCGGTCACCGTGAGTTTGAATGAGATTCCGGACATGGTCGGTGCGCAGGCACACGGGGTCGATCTGGACACGGTGGTGGATACCGCGCTCTGTGCGTAAGATTCGCGGCGGACAACTCTAGGGCCGGGCTCCGGAAGGACATCACTAGTGGGGAAGTCTGGCGCGGGGGATAGTGCCGGGGAATTCCGAGTATTGGTCGACAACGGCGAGTACTGGTTACGTAATCGCGGTGATCTGGCCATGATGGTCATAACCGTGGAGCGCCTGCGCGGCCGGTGGCCGCACGCGCGCATCGGGATGCTCACCGATCAGCCGCTGGTCATGCGCGCGTTGCTGCCGGAGGCCGAACCGGTCTTCGCCGCTGCGGGCGGGCATTGGGGCAGAGGCGGTTTGGCGGGCTGGGTGGATCAGCAGGCGAGCGCCCGGGTGACCGGGCCCGCGGCGCTGCACTGGCGGGCAGCCACCGAGGTGCCCAAGCATCACCTGCGCGGGGTGCGCGATCAGGTCCGAGATCAAGTGCGGGCCCTGCGCGGCGGGGAGCGACCGCGACCGCGGGCCACCGGCGCGATCCCGGACCTGCCGCCGGTGCCGGCCGCGCTCGCCGACGCCGGACTGGTCATCGCCCAAGGCGGCGGCTATATGACCGATATCGATCTGTATCAAGCCCATCGCACCCTGAACCTGCTGGAAGCCGCACAGCGCCAAGGCATTCCGAATGTGATGCTCGGTCAGGGCCTGGGCCCGATGGCCGACCCCGAGCTGCTGCGCCGCTGCGCCGAGGTGCTGCCGGGCGTGGACTACATCGGGCTGCGCGAGGGCGTGCAGGGTCCGAAACTGCTGGCCGAACTCGGTGTCTCCGCGGAGCGGTTCCTGGTCACCGGAGACGACGCGGTGGAATTCTCCTACCGCCTGCGCCGCCCGGAGATCGGCGCCGATCTCGGCCTGTGCCTGCGCATCTCGGATTATTCCAAAGTCAGCGACAGCGCCCGCGACACCCTCGGTGCGGTGGTGCGTGAGCAGGCCGTCGCCCTCGACACCCATCTGGCCCCGCTCATCATCTCCGAATACGACGACGAGGACCGGCGTTTCACGCTGCCGCTGCTGGCGGGCGCGCCCAAGGTGCGGCCGGTGCTGGGCCGCGCCGGGTCCGCCGACGACTGCGCCCGGCAGGTCTCGCGCTGCCGCATTCTCGTCACCAGCGCCTACCACCTGGCGGTATTCGCGCTCTCCCAGGGCATTCCGGCGGTGGCTGTAACGGCCTCCCAGTACTACGACGACAAATTCAATGGACTGGCCGACATGTTCGGCGCCGGATTGCGAGTGGTACCCCTGGCCGTCGACGACCTCGAAACCGAACTGACACGCGCGGTTCGCGAATTGTGGGAATCGGCGCCGGAACTGCGGGATACGCTCCAGCAGCAGGCGGTTGAGCAGATCGATGCCGGTCGCGCGGGCCTGGATCGGGTATTCCGGCTCGTGGCAGGCGGACGGGAAGGAGACCGGCCCGCCGACACCGCCGTACCAGCGCAGGGGGAATGATGACAGTACTGTCGGTTTGCGTCCCGGCCTACAATTCCGGGCGCACCCTGGCTACCACGCTACGTTCGATACTCGATCAGGACGCCGACTGCGAGGTCGTGGTACTGGACAATGCCAGCTCCGACGACACCGGCGAGATCGCGAAATCCACCGGCGACGCCCGGGTCAAGGTCTACCGCAACGAGCAGACCCTGCCCATCGGGGAGAACTGGAACAAGGCGGTCTGGCATGCCACCGGCCGCCTGGTGAAGGTGGTCTGCGCCGACGACATCCTGCTGCCCGGCGCGCTCGGCAAACAGCTCGAGGTGATGGGCGACAACGGAATCGCCATCTGCTCCTCGAAATTCCAGGTCATCGACGAATCCGGCGGGGTCGAGGAGACCGACCTGGGCCTGCCGGACCTGCTCGGCCCGCGTGATGCCCGCGCCCTCATGCGCGTGATCGTCCGGCGCGGCCCCGCCGACTTCGGGCCGACCGCCGCCGCCCTGTTCCGCCGCGCCGACTTCGATCGAGTCGGCGGGTTCCGCGGTGATCTGGTGTTCCCGATGGATGTCGACCTGTTCGCCCGGGTGAGCGCGTTCGGCCTGTTCTACGGGCTGCCGGATATCCTTGCGGCCTGGCGTAATTCGAGTTTCAACCTGTGCAGCAGTACCTCCACCGTGAGCAAGCTGACCGAGATGCTGCGCTTCCACCACCGGCTGGGTTCGGAGTATCCGCAGCTGGTCGGCAAGAGCGCGGTGCTCGCGGGGGATATGCGCCTGGCGCGCGCGGCGGCGGACCGGGTGCGGATTCGCGCCGCGGCCACCGCGCTGCGCCGGCCCGAACTGCTGCACTGAGGCATCGCACGAACGACGGCCCGGTCCATTCGGACCGGGCCGTCGTGGTTTCGCCCGGGGGTCAGTTGGTCCAGAGCGGACCGTAGGTCACGACCGTATCGCCGTTGCCGCTGACAATGGCCACCCACGGCCGGATGGTGAGCTGCCCGAGCACACCGGTGACGGTGCCGTGGAATCCGGACATTTGCACGAAGCCGTCACACCCGGAGATGGAGCCGCCGGCCGCTTCGATATTCTGGATGCCGGGCCCGAATCCCACCCCGATCTCCAGTCCGAGCTGCGGAATCAGGCTGCCGAGCGTCAGTTTGGGATCACTGCCGACCTCCACGCCGATGCTCGGGCTCCACCACTGGAACTTGATCTTGCCGTCCAGGGTGGCCGGATAGCCGACCTGGTAGCCCATGGTGATCTTTCCGGACCAGTCCTTGGCATCGGCCCCGGAGACCTTGAACGAGGCCCGGCCGTCGTGGAACCACTCGCGGGTCAACGGGTTTCCGTCCAGCGGCGAGACGAAAGTGATCTTGGTATCGGATTGGATGGCCTCGACAGTGCGATTCTGCCGGTCCACGATCGAACTGCTGCTGTCGACCGCTGCCGTCGACAGGCTGGTGCTCAGGGCCACGCCCAAGGTCAACGCGGCGGCGACGACCGCGGTGCGCGCGGTGGCGCGCGAAGTCGAGCTCTTCATGAATTTCCCCTCTTCCCTCATCAGGTGCTGCGGCGCGTAATGAGTACGCGGGTAAGGAATTTCCCCTGCCTCCGGGACGGTCACGCATCCCGGAGCTGATAGTCGACCTGCCACCTCCCGTTCAGTTCAGGCATGCTCGTCCGGACCTCCGGAAGCAGGTCCGGAAGGGTCAGGAACACTCGATCCGGCTGCGCGGCAACCAGTTCCGCCGGATCGATGATGGGTATATCGGTGCCCGGCATGCGCCGCCCCTGTTTGGCGGGCGAGGCGTCGGCCACCGCGGCGAGCAGGCCGCGGTGCACGCCCGCCAGATGGAACAGGGCGACGGCGCGCGAAGCCGCACCGTAGGCGTAGACCCGGCGTCCGGCGGCGGCTTCCGACTCCAGCCACTCGCGCAGGGCGCGCGCCTGCCGGTCGGCCGCCAGTTGCAGGCTGCGCACCGTATCAGGTTCCACGACAGTCGATTCGGTGGCGAGAATGCGCCGCACCGAGGCGTCGGCGGCGGTCGGCGGATGCACGGCGGCGACCAGGACGGTGCCGCCGTAGAGATCGAATTCCCAGGCGGTGGCCACGCTCATGCCGGCGGCTGCGACGAGCCGGGTCAGCGCGTGCAGGGAGTAGTAGGCGAAGTGCCCGTGCCGCAGGGCATTCCATTGCCCCTGGGTGACGATGGTGCGCAGCGAATGGAACTGGAGCAGCAGCACCCCGCCGGGTGCGGTGGCCGCCGCCCGCCGCGCGAACGCGGCCCGCTGATCGGGCTCGTGCATGATGCCGAAGCAGTCGATCACCACATCGGCCGGTTCCGCGGTCTCGGTGAACCCGCGTTCGGCCAGCAGGGGCAGCCAGCTCCCGCCGTGCGGAGAACCGAACTCCCGCACCGTATGCCCGGACAGCAGGCCATCGGCGGCCACCCGCGCCAGCGCCTGCGCGGCCTGATCGCGCAGCGCCTGCGGCTCCACCCCGCGCGGCTCGGCGGTCACGGTGTCGTCCTCGGCCAGCTGGGCCAGCCCGCAGTCGCCGCACAGGTCCATCGCCAGCGGATGCGCGGCGTCCCCGGTGCTGCCGAGTCCGGACCGGCCGAGCCGCGCCGCATCCGGCGCGAACTCCGGAAAGTCGTCTGCCGCAGGCATTTTCCCGAGATCCAGCACCCGGAACAGCGATCCGGAGCCACATCCGCGACACCCCCGCGCCGTCCCGATACTCATGGCACCATGACCTCGTGCGCATCGACACCACCGAGCTGGCCGACGTACTGGTGCTGACCCCGGAGCCGTTCCGTGACGGCCGGGGCCTGTTCACCCGCACCTTCGACGCCATCGAATTCGACGAGTATCTCGGCAAACCGGGACTCTCGGCGGCGTTCGTGCAGGATTCGCAGTCCCGCTCCTACCGCGGCGTGGTGCGCGGCCTGCACGGCCGGTCCGGGCGCGGGGAGGCCAAGCTGGTGCGGTGCGCGCACGGCGCGGTGCACGATGTGCTCGTCGACATCCGCCCCGACTCGCCGAGCTTCGGGCGGCAGGCCGCATTCCTGCTCGACGACAGCGACTTCCGGCACCTGTACGTACCGCCCGGGTTCCTGCACGGCTTCCAGGCGCTGAGCCCGGTCGCCGACGTCTGCTACCGCATCGACCGCCCGCACGATCCGCGCGAGGACCTGGGCGTCGCCTACGACGATCCGGACCTGGCCATCGCCTGGCCGCAGCCGGTGACCGTGGTCTCGGACCGGGACGCGGGCGCGGGTTCCTGGCGGCAGCTGCTGGCCGCGTTCGGTCACCTCAGGCCCCGATCCTGACCCGGCGCAGCTCGTCGTCCAGCACCCCGGACTCCTTGAGCGACTTCAGGTGCGCCAGGCGGGTGAAGCGCTGGAAGAAAGCGTCGGCGGTGAGGCCGCGGGCGGTGTATTCGCGATACAGCTCGGCCGCGCCATCGGGGATGGTCCACTGCGCCTCGAAGCCCAATTCCGCGCGGGCACGCGAGAAGTCGACGCGGTAGGAGCGCGGGTCCGCGCCGCTCTCGCCGGTGATCACCAGCGTCGAGTCCGGCACCGCGTCCACCACCGCCCGCGCGATCTCGGCGACGGTGAGGTTGTTGGTCTCGGTGCCGATATTGAACGCCCGGCGGTCGATGGCCGCTGCGGGCGCCTCCAGGCAGACGGCGAAAGCGCGCGCGATGTCCTGCGCGTGCACCAGCGGCCGCCACGGGGTGCCGTCGGAGAGCACCTTCACCTCACCGGTGAGCACCGCGTAGCCGACCAGATTGTTCAGCACGATATCGGCGCGCAGGCGCGGCGAGAAGCCGAAAGCGGTGGCGTTGCGCAGGAATACCGGGGTGAACCCGGAGTCGGCCAGCGCCGCCACATCGTCCTCGACCCGCACCTTGGACTCGGCGTACGGCGTGAGCGGGCGCAGCGGGGCGTCCTCGGTCACCAGACCGTCCCCGGCCGCGCCGTACACCGAACACGTGGAGGCGTACAGGAACCGGCGCACCCCGGCGTCCTTGGCCAGCCGCGCCAGCCGCACCGAGGCGTGATGGTTGATGTCGTAGGTGATCTGCGGCGCGAGCGCACCCAGCGGATCGTTGGACAGCGCCGCCAGATGCACCACCGCATCGAACCCGGCGAGCTGATCGACGGTCACATCGCGCAGATCCACGCGCAGCGCCGGCGGCGGGGCCGGAGCATCCCCCAGCACGCATTCTGCGAAAAACCCACTGTCCAAACCGGTTACGTCATGGCCGGCCCGCTGTAGCTCCGGCACCATCACGGTGCCCAGATACCCCTGATGCCCGGTGACGAGCACACGCATGATCACGCACCTCCGAAAGTGATGGTGGCCTTGTCCAGCAGGAAGGCTTCGGCGTGCGGGGCGCGGCACTGCACTCCGCGCAGCCGGGACAGGGCCAGGAAGGACTGCTCGTCGAACCAGTCCCGATTACGTTGCGAGGGATAGTGTTTCATCAGCAGGCCGGCCTTGGTCTCGGCCAGGCTCGCGGACAGCGGATGGAACACCGTCGGTTGCGGAGTGTCGTTCTCCCACTTGAGGATCTCGTAGCCGAGCACCAGATGATCCCGGAACTCGGTGGGTGTCAGCTCCGCCAGCAGCCGATGATCCTGATGGGCGTCGAAACGCTGCGGGGCGAACACCACCTGGGCGTTGGAGCCGCGCCGCAGCGCCGCGACCGCGTCCTTGACCCGCTCCCAATGCGCGGGGGCGTAACCGTCCGGCACATCCAGGATGCGCAGGTCGAGATCGGCTCCGGGGCAGAAGGATTCCAGCGCCGCCTGCTCCTCGAGCGCCCGCTCGGTACCCGCGCCGGTCAGCACCAGCGCCCGGATCCGCAGTCCCGGAACGGCATTCGCCAATGCCAGCAGGGTGCCGCCCATGCCGATGGCCAGATCGTCGCAGTGCGCGGCCAGCAGCGCGATCTCCCGGACGGCGCCGGTATCGAGTCCGATCATGCGTCGGCTGTCTCCCACACCATCCACGGCCGGTCACCCTGCTGGTACCCGGTATCGAGTTCGGCGCGCTCCTTGAAGGTGTCGGCGGGCTTCCAGAAGCCGTGGTGCTGATAGCCGTACAACCGGCCCTGCGCGGCCAGCGCGCCGCAGGCGTCCTCCACCAGATCGCCGCCCGCCGGCAGGTGCTCGAACACCTCGGGGGTGAGCACGAAGTAGCCGCCGTTCTCCCAGATGGGCAGGCGTGAGACGGGGGTGATGTTCTTGACCTCGCCGGCCGAGTTCACGTCCACGCAGTGGAAGGAGGATTGCGGCGGCACGATCATCATCGACGCCGCGGCCCCGGAATCCCGGAACTGCGTGATCATCTCGTCCAGCGGGGCGTCGGTGAGGACGTCGGCGTAATTGGCCAGGAAGTACCGCTCGCCCTCGAGGTGGTCGCGCACCCGGCGCAGGCGTTCGCCGATCGGCGACTCCACGCCGGTGTCGACGAAGGTGATGGTCCAGTCGCTGATATCCGATTGCAGCAGTTCGACCTTGCCGCCGCGGATGACGAAGTCGTTGGAGACCGACTCCTGGTAGGTGAGGAAGAAGTTCTTGATGTGCGCCGCGCCGTAGCCGAGGCAGAGGATGAAATCCTTGTGACCGAAGTGCGCGTAGTAGCGCATGACGTGCCAGATGAGCGGGCGCGGGCCGACCATCTGCATCGGCTTGGGGATCATGTCCTCGGTGCCGTTGCGCATGCGCATTCCGTAGCCGCCACAGAACAGTACGACCTTCACTTCGCTGGCCTTTCCGCGTGATGAAGTGCGGGTAGGGGATAGACGAGTTCGCCTCCCCGGTCGAGGACGGGGGCGAGCTGCGCGGTGATCTCGGTTTCGAGATTCCAGGGCAGCACCACGACCACGTCGGGTTTGTCCGCGTCGATGCGGTCCGGGACATGGATGGGGATCCGGGTGCCCGGGGTGAAACGTCCGTGCTTGTAGGGATTCCGGTCGACCGTGTACTCGAGCAGGTCGGTGCGGATGCCGCAGTAGTTGAGCAGGGTGTTGCCCTTGCCGGGGGCGCCGTAGCCGACCACGCGTTTCCCGGCGGCCTTGGCGTCCAACAGGAATCGCAGCAGATCCTGGCGGACGCGTTCGGTGCGCGGGCGCAGTTCCAGGTAGCCGGCGATCTCGTGCAGCCCGGCCTCGGCCTCCATACGCAATACTTCGGCAACTCGCGGGCCGGGTTCGGCCACCGCGTCCGGTCGTGCCCACAGTCGCAGCGAACCACCGTGTGTGCCAAGCAATTCCACGTCCACCACGGTGAGCCCGGCGATGGCGAGGGCGCGCTGCGCCGAGAGCACCGTGTAGTACTGGAAGTGCTCGTGATAGATGGTGTCGAACTGGCCGAGGGTGACCAGGTTCAGCGCGTGATGGACCTCGATGGAGAGCCAGCCGTCGTCGGCGAGCAGACCGCGCAGGGCTCGGGTGAAGCCGCGCAAATCGGGTATATGGGCATAAACGTTGTTGGCCACCAACAGATTTGCTGCTCCGTGCTCCCGGCGTACCCGGGCTGCGAGCTCCTCGTCGAGGAAGGCCGTCACGGTCGGCACGCCCTTGTCGCGGGCGGCCGCGCCGACGTTGACCGAGGGTTCGATGCCCACGCAGCCGATGCCCGCGGCCACCGCGTGTTGCAGGAGATAGCCGTCATTGCTGGCGACTTCGACGATCAGGGAATCGGAACTCAGGCCGAAGCGGGCGATCGAGGCTTCCACGAAGAGTTTCGCGTGCCGCACCCAGCTCTCCGAATACGAAGAGAAATACGCGTATTCCGAAAAGGTGTCCTCGGGGGTGATCAACGCCGGAATCTGAAGCAGCAGACAGCTTTCGCATAGCCGCAGGTGGAGGGGGTAGGTGGGCTCGGGCAGGTCCAGTTCGCCGGCGGTGAGGAATTTCTCGCACGGCGGTGTCGCACCGAGATCGAGCACGCTGACCAAATGCTTGGAGTCACAAAGACGGCATTGCACGCGATTCCCCACCTTTCACCGAACCAGACCCCGGCTTTTACGCCCGGCTGAACTGAGGTCGGCTCGGTCGGGCCTTACGTTACAACAGGATTGGCGTGCCTCGCGGTGCTGCGCCGGGGGCTGGTCCGGGGTTGGGAAGCGAAATTCTGCGACCCACAGAACCGGGCGTTTGGTCGGCTAACTCTCGAGGCTTGCATGGCAAGGCTTACGCGCAGGTCAGCCACCCTGTCCAGGGGGTCCGGACCTGCGAACTTGCGAATAGGGGGAATAGGGGGCGGGAAAAAGTAAACCGGTCGTGACGAAACCCGCTAACTCCGGGATACACTGGCGCGTCACAAGATTGGCACTCTGCGTCACTCGGGGTGTGTAACACTCGGCAGCGGGCCGCCGAAGAAGTCGGCAGCCCCAATCGGTTTTGTCATGGTCCGGAAAGCCCTTGGGGACCGGCGATCTGCAAGTTCTGTGGAACTGATCAGTGGGGATCGGAACCGAGTTCTCCCGTGGGGGAGGTGCGTTCGTTTCATGAGTTACGAAGTTTCAGCCGGTCGCGCCGTGCGCGCGACGCGGCTGCCACGACCGGAGCCGCGGTCGGATCGGGAACGCTGGCAAGCGGATTACGCGCGCAGGCTATTTTTCAGCGACCTATTCGTGGTGGTGCTGGTGGTCGGTTCGGCGCAATGGATCCGCTTCGGCGGGCCCGCCGATCCGCCGCTGGCCTCCACGCTGCCGCTGGAGGTGCGCTACACCGTGGTGTCGGCGGTGCTGGTGGTGGCGTGGGCGCTCGCCCTCGCACTCAGCGGCACCCGTTCCGTGCGCGTAATCGGAAGTGGCACAGAGGAATACCGACGAATCGTGGCGGCGTCGCTGAAGCTCTTCGGCGGCATCGCC
Organism: Nocardia inohanensis NBRC 100128; assembly: GCF_001612945.1. Taxonomy (GTDB): domain Bacteria; phylum Actinomycetota; class Actinomycetes; order Mycobacteriales; family Mycobacteriaceae; genus Nocardia; species Nocardia inohanensis. Next base: position 3,279 of record NZ_BDBK01000012.1, on the reverse strand, counting down.
ATCGTTTCGCTGCTGCTGCGGGTGGATATCGCCCGCGGCTATCTGGCGTTCGCGCTCCCGCTCGGCATGATCGGCCTCATGCTGGAGCGGCGGGTATGGCGGGGCTGGGTGGCGCAGCGCCGCGCCCGCGGCGAATACCGCACGGCCATGCTGGTGGTCGGCAGCCCGGAGGCGGCGCGCGCGATGGTGGGCGCGTTCTCCCGGGATCCCGAAGGCGGGTATCAGGTCATCGGGGTGTGTACCCGGGACGAGGGTGAGCTGGCCGAGCGGGGGCTGGAGGTGGCCGGGCGGGTGATTCCCATTGTGGGAAGCGACCGTTCGATCATCGAGGCCGTCCAGCGCACCGGGGCCGACACGGTGGCCGTCACCGCCACCGACAATCTCGGGCCGGCCGACTTCCGGCGCATGGCTTGGGAATTGGATCCGCTGGGGGTGCAGCTCATCGTCACCCCCGGGCTGGTGGACATCGCCGGGACCAGGCTGACCCACCGGTTGCACGCCGATATGCCGATGCTGCATGTCGAAAAGCCGCAATACGACCGCGCGAAGTCGATCCGCAAGGGACTCTTCGACTTCTGCTTCGCACTCTTCGCACTGACCGCCATCGCGCCGATGCTGTGCGCCATCGCCCTCGCGGTGAAGGTGACCAGCCGGGGCTCGGTGTTCTACCGATCCGAACGGATCGGGCGGGACGGGCGGCCGTTCCGGATGATCAAGTTCCGCAGCATGTACGCCGACGCCGACGCCCACATCAACGCGCTCATCGACAGCAACGGCGGGAACCCGCTCTTCTTCAAGCTGCGCGACGATCCGCGGGTGACGCCGGTGGGCAAGGTGATCCGCAAGTACTCGCTCGACGAGCTGCCGCAGTTCTTCAATGTGCTGCGCGGGGAGATGAGCATCGTCGGGCCGCGCCCGCAGGTACAGCGCGAGGTGGATTCCTACGACGGCATGATGCGGCGGCGGCTGCTGGTGAAGCCGGGGGTCACGGGGTTGTGGCAGGTGAGTGGTCGCTCGGATCTGACGCCGGAGGATGCGATGCGCCTGGACCTGTCCTACGTCGAGAACTGGTCGATGGTCTTGGATCTGCTGTTGATCGCCAAGACGATCGGGGCCGTGACCAGGGGCGAAGGAGCCTACTGACCCGCGTTTCCGGCCTCGGGAAACGGGCCCGCCACGCTGCCGTGGCGGGCCTTTCCGCTGTCCCGGCAGAACAAGTGAACGGGATTTACTAATAGGTGTTCACAAAGTGGGGTGTGGTGTGGTTCACTCGTCGGCGAACGTGTTCCAAAGGAGGTACCCGTGTCCGCGCCGTCCATCCCCACCGGGTTCGATTTCACCGATCCGGACCTGCTCGCCAAGCGTCTGCCCGTCGAGGAGTTCGCCGAACTCCGTCGCACCACCCCCGTTGCCTGGGTTCCCCAGAAGGGCAGCGGCTTCAAGGATGACGGCTACTGGGCCGTCACCAAAATGGATGACATCAAGGAGATCTCGAAGACTCCGGAGGTGTACTCCTCCGAGGAGAACACCGCCGTCATCCGCTTCTACGACGACATCATGCGCGAGGAGATCGAGGTCCAGCGCTTCCTGCTGCTGAACCAGGATCCGCCCCGCCACACCAAGCTGCGCCGCATCGTCTCCAAGGGCTTCACCCCGCGCGCCGTCGAATCGCTGCGCAACGCGCTGCGCGACCGCGCCGAGCGAATCGTGCACGAGGCCAAGAAGACCGGCTCCGGCGACTTCGTCACCCAGGTCGCGTGCGAGCTGCCGCTCCAGGCCATCGCCGAACTTATCGGCATCCCCCAGGAAGATCGCGGTCGCATCTTCGACTGGACCAACCAGATGATCTCCTACGACGACCCCGACTTCGAGGGTGACCACAAGGTCGCCACCGCCGAGGTCATGGGCTACTCGTGGAACCTGGCCGAAGAGAAGCGCAAGTGCCCCGTCGACCTCGACGGCCACGGCGACATCATGTCCACCCTGCTGAACGCGGACGTGGACGGCGAGGCGCTGGCCTCCGACGAATTCGCCTGGTTCGTCATCCTTCTGGCCGTCGCCGGCAACGAGACCACACGTAATGCCATCACCCACGGCATGAAGGCGTTCGTCGACCATCCCGAGCAGTGGGAGCTCTACCGCGAGCAGCGTCCGCGCACCGCTCCGGACGAGATCGTCCGCTGGGCCACCCCGGTCATCGCCTTCCAGCGCACCGTCCTCCAGGACACCGTGCTCGGCGGCCAGCAGCTCAAGCAGGGCCAGCGCGTCGGGATGTTCTACAGCGCGGCCAACTTCGACGAAGAAGTCTTCGAGAACCCGTTCGAGTTCAACGTCCTCCGGAACCCGAATCCCCATGTAGGCTTCGGCGGCACGGGCACCCACTTCTGCGTGGGCGCCAACCTCGCCCGCCTGGAGATCGACCTCATGTTCAACGCCATCGCCGATGTGATGCCGAACCTGAGCCAGGTGTCCGACCCGGTTCGTCTGCGCTCCGGCTGGCTGAACGGCATCAAGAGCTGGCAGGTCAAGTACGAATGACAGAGACGACCAAGCGGCGCGGGCGGATGCCTGCGGTAAGCGATTCCGACATTCGTCGCGTCGCTCGGTCCCTCTTGGTGGCGCAGGGGCCGGAAGCGGTGACCCTGCGCGCCATTGCCCGGGAGTTGGGGATTACAGCTCCGGCGCTTTACCGCTATTACGAGTCTCGGGATGATCTGGTCACGGCGGTGCGGATGGATGTCTGTGCGGATCTGGCCGCCGATCTTGCCGCCGCGACGGCCGATCTTCCCGATGATGCGGCCGTGTATTTCTTTGCCGTCTGCCGGGGTTTCCGGGAGTGGGCGCTGACCCACTCTCGTGAGTTCACGCTGGTGTTCGCGTCGCCGACGACATCCGGAATCAACAGTGCCATGCAGCAATTCGGTGAACCGGTCGGGCGTCTGTTTCTTGGTGCGGCGGGGCGCTTGCTGACCGACTACGATGTGGTCACGCCGCCCACTGAACTCATTCCGCCGGAGTTGCGGGATGATTTGGTTCGCTTTCAGACTGATTTGCTTCGGGTGCTGGCGGAGTCCGGTCAGAAGTTTCCGGCCGAGAAGTTGGACCTCGGGGTCAGTTACGTGATGATCCAGTTCTGGGCTCGGTTGTATGGGCATGTGACGCTCGAAGTGTTTGGGAATTATCCGATTCCGATCAGTCATCCGGATGTGTTGTTCGATTCCACGCTTGCGGATATTGGGCGTAGTATCGGGCTGGTTGTTTAGAGATCAAGAGATTAAA
>NZ_BDBK01000011.1 GCF_001612945.1 Nocardia inohanensis NBRC 100128 | reverse complement strand
CCCCTGGTGGACTGGACCGAGGGTGCGGTCGAGTTGGTCACCGAGTCCATCGCGTGGCCGAAAATGGAGCGGGCCCGCCGGGCGGCGGTGTCGAGTTTCGGTTTCAGCGGTACCAACGCGCATGTGATCCTCGAGCAAGGCCCGGTCGTGGACCCTGTTCCAGCCGCGGTGTCCCCGCCGCCGTCCGCGGTGTCGTGGGTGTTGTCGGCGCGGAGCCGGGAGGCATTGACCGGTCAGGCCGAGGCATTGTCGAGGTTCGTGTCGGAACATCCGTCGGTGGATATCCAGGACGTGGCCGCGTCGCTGGTGGCTACGCGGTCGCGGTTCGAGCACCGGGCGGTGGTGTTCGGCGACGACCGTGCGGCTCTGCTGGCGGGGTTGGCCGCCGTGGGCGGATCGGAACCGCACCCCGGTGTGGTCGAGGGCGTGGCCGGATCGGGGAAGACGGTGTTCGTGTTCCCCGGTCAGGGTGTGCAGTGGCTCGGCATGGGACGCGAACTGTACGACGTCTTTCCGGTCTTCGCGACCGAGCTGGATCGGGTATTCGACGCATTGGATGCCCGGCTGGGCTGCTCGTTGCGCGATGTCGTCTGGGGCGACGACGAAACCCGTTTGAACAGAACGATATTCACGCAGTCGGCGTTGTTCGCGGTCGAGGTCGCGCTGTTCCGGCTGATGGCGAGCCTGGGCGTGCGGCCCGACTACGTCGCCGGGCACTCCATCGGTGAGCTGGCCGCCGCCCACGTGGCCGGGGTGTGGTCGCTGGAGGACGCCGCGGCGCTCGTAGTCGCACGCGGCGCGCTCATGGATTCGCTGCCCGCGGGCGGCGCGATGGTGGCGGTCCAGGCAAGCGAAGCCGAGGTCGTGCCGCTGTTGACCGACACCGTGGGGGTCGCGGCCGTGAACGGACCGGATTCGGTGGTCGTGTCCGGCGACGCGGACGCGGTGGCGAAGATCGTGGACATCCTGCGGGAGCGGGGTCGGCGGGCGAAACCGTTGACCGTCTCGCACGCGTTCCACTCGCCGTCGATGGCCCCGATACTGGACGAATTCGCCGCTGTCGCAAGGAATGTCACCTACTCGGAGCCGCATATTCCGCTGGTTTCCACCCTGACCGGCGCGCTGGCGGACCAGAGCCTGCTCGCTGCCGAACATTGGGTCTCGCACGTGCGGGCGACGGTGCGCTTCGCCGAGGGCATGCGGTGTCTCGGTGAACTCGGTGTGACCCGTTTCGTCGAGTTGGGTCCGGCGGGCGGCCTCACCGCGCTGATCGAACAGTCGGCCGGCGTACCGGATCCGGTCACCCTGGCCGCGCTGCCGAGGGGACAGCGCGAATCGGATGCGGTGCTGGCGGTTCTCGCCGGAATCGAGGTCTCCGGCGGCGGCGTGGACTGGTCGATGGCGGAACGTGGTGGTCAGCGCGTCGACCTGCCCACGTATGCCTTTCAGCGGCAACGGTATTGGCTCGACATCGACACGCTCGGCAGTGATATGACGAGCTTCGGGATGACCGACGCCGCACATCCGTTGCTCGAGGCGGTGATGGAACTGCCCGTGGACGACGGCTGGCTGTTCGCCGGGCGGGTGTCGTTGCGAACCCATTCGTGGCTGGCCGACCATACGGTCGCCGGGGTGGTCCTGTTGCCCGGCACCGCGTTCGTGGAGTTGGCATTGCGGGCCGCGAGTGAGGTCGGTTGTGACGGGATCCGCGAACTGACCCTGGTGGCGCCGCTGGTGCTTCCCGACCGGGGCGCGGTATCGGTGCAGGTACGGGTAGCGGCCGCCGATGATGAAGGGAACCACGCGATCTCGATCTCCTCACAGGGCGATGCCGAGGGCTCGGTGCGAGTCGTGCACGGCCGGGGCACGCTCGCCCCGGCGCCGGCGGTGGTGGGGGAGTCGGCGTCGCCCTGGCCGCCCGCCGGCGCGATCGAGGTCGATGTGCTGGACGGTTACGGTCGGCTCGCCGACCTGGCAACCGAATACGGGCCGGCCTTCCGCGGTGTCGAGCGGGTCTGGCGGGCCGGCGACGACGTCTTCGCCGAGGTCCGGCTTCCGGAGGTGGCCGGGCCGAACGTCGGCGATTTCCGCATCCACCCTGCCCTGCTGGATGCCGCCATCCACGCCCTTGCGATCGGCGAATCCGCGACGGACGGGACCGCCCTCCCGTACTCCTGGAGTGAGGTGAGTGTGCCCGCGGCCGGTCTGTCCACGGTTCGGGTGCACGGCCGTAAGACCGCCGGCGATTCGTGGGCAATCGAACTCAGCGACGTCGATGGACACGCGGTCGGGTCGATCGGCGATCTCACCACCCGCCCGATAGATCCGAAATCGCTGCTCACCGCGGGCAATATCGGCGCGGAGTCGCTCTACCGAGTCGAGTGGTGGGTGCTGGACGCCGAGTCCCCGGCGGAATCGACGCTCGAATGGGTGGTCGACGGAACGGATCTCCATGCCGTGCTCGACCGGTCGACGGAATTCTGCCGGTACTCCATGGAAACCATCACCGAGATCGCCGCAGGTATCGACCACGGGACGCGGATCGTCCGAACCGTCAAATCCGCCCGGAACGCGAAGCACCTCGCCACGTCCGCCCGCGAGGTCTGCGGCCGGGTGCTCGGTCTGCTCCAGGAGTGGATCTCCGCCGAATGGTCGGCGAACTCTCGGCTGGTGATCCTCACCGAGAACGCGACCGCGGTGAACGGTTCCGAAGATCTCGACCTCGCCGCGGCAACCGTATGGGGCATGGTGCGGTCCGCCCAGGTCGAACATCCCGATTCGATCGTTCTCGTGGACACCGACGGGAAGTACGCGTCGCTGCGGGCCATCGCCGGCGCGGTGGCATCCGGCGAGCCGCAGATCGCGATCCGTGACGGCCGCGCGCACATGCCGCGGTTGGTCCGCGCGCAGCCGGCCCCGACCGAGTTCGACGACCTCGACGGCACGGTATTGATCACCGGCGGAACGGGAGCCCTCGGCGCGGCGGTCGCCCGGCATCTGGTGCGGCACTACCGGACTCCGAGTCTGCTGCTGGTGAGCCGCAGCGGGCTCGCCGCCCCCGGCGCGATCGAACTGCGGGAGGAACTGCTGGCGGCCGGCGCCGCGGCGGTCGAGGTAGTCGCCTGCGATATGGCCGATCGGGCCGCTGTGGACGAGCTGCTCCGGGGCGTCGCGGCAGCTCACCCCCTGCGGGGAGTGATCCACGCCGCCGGTGTGCTGCTCGACAACCCGGTCGTCTCGATGTCGGCCGGTGAGGTGGACGCTGTGTTCCGGCCCAAGCTCGACGCCGCGATCAACCTCGTCGAGGCGACCGCGGATACCGAACTGTCGGCTTTCGTCCTGTTCTCCTCGATCGCGGGTGTCCTCGGCGGCGGGGGGCAGGGAAACTACGCGGCGGCCAATGCCTTCCTGGATGCCCTGGCCGAGCACGGGCGCGCCCGGGGCCGAAGGATCACCTCCCTGGCGTGGGGGCTTTGGGCGCAGGTCGGCGGCATGACCGGACACCTCGGGCAGCGTGATCTCCTGCGGATCAGGCGGTTGGGGATCGACGTCCTGCCCGAGGCGGAGGGGCTGCACCTGCTCGACCGGGCGATGGGATCGGAGGCGGCGGCGCTCGTACCGGTGAGACTCGCGCTCGGCCGGCGCGGCGACGACACTCCCGTCGCCCATATGCTGCGGGCGCTCGTGGCGCAGCCGACCGGCGCGAAAACCGAAACCAGCCGAGGCCAGGCGCCGGACACCGTGATCGCCAGGATCCTCGCGACCACCGGCGCGGATCGGGAGCGGGCGTTGCTGGATCTGGTCATGGAATCGGTGACCGCCGTGCTCGGTCACCGGTCCGGCGATATGGGCGCTGACCGGCACATCAGATTCAGCGAACTCGGTCTCGACTCGTTGACCACGATCGAGCTCAGAAACAGGCTGAAGGTCGTCACGGGACTGGCCCTGCCGGCCACGCTGATCTTCGATTACCCCACCGCCGTCGAATTGGCCGCCTATCTCGGGGAGGCACTCGCGCCGGCCGGTACGAACGGCGACGACGTCTCGTTCCATCTGGGCGAACTCGTCCGATCGGTCTCGTCGCAGCGCCTCGGCGCGAACGACAGCGCCGAGCTCGTCGTCAAATTGCGTGAACTGCTCGGGCAGTTGGAAGGAAAATCGTGAGCACCGCCGCCATCGATCGGATCATCGATCTCGAGTCGTTCGCCGAGTTCTCCGCCGCGAAGATCGCCGCCGACGCGGCCGCTTGTGAGGCCGCGGGGGCGCGTGGGTTCTGGACGGTCGAACGATTGCACGACCCCTTCCTTCCGCTCGCGTTCGCCTCGACCGCCACCACCACGATCGACCTGGGCACCTCCGTCACGGTCGCTCTGTCTCGCAGTCCGATGACGGTCGCCTATGCCTCGCACGACCTCCAAGCACTGACCGGCGGTCGATTCATCCTGGGCCTGGGCCCCCAGCACAAGAGCCATGTGGCGAACCGCTTCTCGATGCCGTCTGATCATCCCCTCGGTCGAATGCGCGAATTCGTCGGTGCCCTGCGCACCATCTGGAAAAGCTGGAACACCCAGCGCCCGCTCAACTTTCGTGGTCAGTTCTATACACACACGCTCATGCCGCCCTATGTCTGCCCACCACCGAATCCCTTCGGTCCGCCCCGGATCTTCATGGCGGCGGTGGGCCCGAAGATGGCGGAGCTGGCCGGTGAGATCGCGGACGGCGTGATCGCACCGCCCTTCTCGACCGTGAAGTTCCTTTCGGAAATCCTGTTGCCCGCGGTGGAGCGTGGCTTGGCACGGTCGGGGCGGACGTGGGACGAGTTCACGGTCATGTGCTTGCCGATGACCGTCGTCGGCGCGTCGCCGAGCGAGCAGGAGAGAGCTTCGTCGAGCGCGCGGCTGGAGCTGGCGCTGCACAGCAGTCCCGCCGACGCGCGTGCGTTGTTCGACCTGCACGGCCTCGGGTCGCTGTGTGATCAGGTCACCGAGATATTCCTGTCGGGCGCACCGGATCACGCCGCGCGGATGACGGCATTGGTCACCGACGAGATACTCGATCTGTTCGCCGTCGTCGGGCGGCACGATGAGATCCTCGACCGCGCGCAGCATCGGTTCGCCGGAATGGCGAACCGAGTCGCGCCCATCATCTACACCGCGGCACCGGACAACGGGCAGGCGCTGACCTCGGCGCTACGCACCGCCCGCGTCGAGCACACGGGTTAGGCGAGCGGCGTGATCGACAGTGACAACGCGCTGTGGTTTCGGCGGTACAGCCCATCCGAGGATGCCCGTTGCCGTCTGCTGTGTTTTCCGCACGCGGGCGGCGCGGCGACGTTCTTCGCGCCCTTCGCCAGAGAGCTGGCGCCCGACATCGACGCTGTCGCGGTCCAATACCCCGGCAGGCAGGAACGGTACCGCGAACCGCTGGTGGCGGAGCTGGCGGCGCTGGTCGACGGTATTTGTGGGGCGATGGGGAGATCGACAGGCGTCCCGACCGCCTTCTTCGGCCACAGCATGGGTGCGATCGTGGCCTACGAGGTCGCCAAACAGCTGGATCCGCTGTCCGCGGACTACCCGGTCGCCCTGTTCGCCTCCGGCAGGCGCGGACCCTCGACCTACCGCGACGAGCGGGTAGATACCTTGCCGGACAGCGAGATACGGCGGGAATTGCTGCTCCTCGGCGGTACCGGTCGCGTGCTGCTGGACGACCCCGACATGGCCGAGGCCATCACTCGCGTGTTTCGCAACGACTACCGGGCGATCGGTGGCTATCAGGACACCGAGGGCCCGCATCTGCATTGCCCCGTGGTCGCGCTGACCGGCGATGACGATCCCTACGCGTCGCCGGCTGAGGTCCGCGCCTGGCGAAACCACACCCGATCGGATTTCACGATGCACTCCTTCCCCGGCGGACATTTCTATCTCGCCGACCAGGTATCCGAAATCTCAGACATCATTCGTGGCGAACTCCCGCCGCGCAGGTCGCAAGGAAATGAGAGAAATGTCGTTGCTGGTAGCAATTGTTGACGGATATTCCACGGGTCGATACCTGGCTCCTGAGATTCACAAGCTCGGCGGAACGACGGTGCATGTATTGAGCAGTCCGGAGCCGCCGGAGTTGCTCCGGCACATGAAATATCAGCATGGTGCGCACCGATCTCTGCCGTACGCCGATGCAGCGGACATGGCCGAACAGTTGCGAGACTTGGGGGTCGGTGCAGTCATCGCCGGCGCGGAGTCGGGTGTGTTGTTCGCTGATGAATTGTGTGCCCGCCTCGGAATCGACTGGAACGTGCCGTCATTGAGCCGGGCACGGCGCGACAAGTTCGAGATGATCGAGCAGTTGCGTCGCAGTGGACTGCCGGTGGTGGAACAGGTGCGATCCGCGGACGCGGATGAGATTCATCGTTGGGCGCGGGGGCAGCGGGAGTGGCCGATTGTCGTCAAGCCGGTGATGTCGACGTCGTCGGAGGATGTGTTCTTCTGTCGTGATGTTTCCCAGATTCGTGAGGCTGTGGACACGATTGTGGGTAAGCGGAATTTTTTGGATGTTCTGAATGTGGATGTGCTTGCGCAGACGTATCTGGATGGGCCGATCTATGTGGTGAACAGTGTGAGTTCCGGTGGTGTGCATTCGACGAGTGATGTGTGGCAGTTCGATTTCGAGCGGGCGCCGGGCAAGGGTATTCGGATGTTGCAGCATACGTTGTTGTCGCGGTCGTTCGAGAAGTTCGATGAGTTGATCGCTTACAACAATGCGGCGTTGACGGCTTTGGGTATTCGGAATGGTCCTTCGCATACCGAGTTGAAGTTGACCGAGCATGGGCCGAGCATGATCGAGACCGGTGCCCGGCTGATGGGCGCGACCATGGAGACCACGCCGTTCAAGCGGTCGCTGCGCTACACCCAGGCGGAGCTGACGGCGATGGCGGTCTGTGCACCGGAGGAATTCGCGAAGTTGTCCGGCAGTGTTCAGGAGCCGCGTACCGGTCTGGCTGTCGTGTGGGTGCATTTCGACACCGGTGGGCGGATCACCTGCGATGACGGAGTGGATCACCTGTCCTATATCCCCTCCATCGTCGGCTGCTACGGGCTGCCCTTGGTGGGCGATCGGCTCGGTGCCACTCAGGACACCACCGGGCGCGGTGGGTTCATCTACTTGCAAGCCGACAAAGAGCGTGACCTGCGCCGCGACACGCAGCGGGTACGCAATCTCGTCCGCGATCAGACCCTGTTCGAAATCGATGCCCGAAAGGTGGTTTAGCCCCGGTTTCTCGCCTGGCCGCGGCGTCGGTATCACGGCGTGTGCGAATTCAGAACACGATGGGTTCGCCGGTTCGGAGCCGCTGGTATCGGCCGTCGCCTTCGATGAGTGGGCCGAGTTGGTCGGTCAGTGTTCGGCCGATGTCGTTGAGATCGCCGTCGTGGATGGGGATCACGATTTCGGGGTGTGTTGCCGCGACGTAGTCGATGGCGTCGGAGATCCGCATCCATGGTCCGCTGACGGGGAGGAAGAGGACATCGATGTCGGGGTTGCCGGGCAAGGGTGGGAAGGCGTCGCCCGGGTGGAGGATTCGGTGGTCGATCAAGTAGGCGATATTGGGTGACTCCGGCAGTTTCGGGTGGATTGTGGCGTGGCGGCCCAGGATCGGCTGGACCGCTATGCCTGCCGCATCGAACTCGGATTCGCTGCTGATGATCGTGATCTGACGCTCGTCGACTCCGGCTCGGATGAGGCGCTGGGCGGCCGATTCCGGCGTCCAGGCGTGTGCGGCGGTGTTCGCGGACAAAGCTTCGGCGACCCGGTCGACGTCCAGGTGGTCATCGTGTTCGTGGGTGACGAGGAATGCGGTGACGCGTTCGAATGCTGCGGGCGGGGCGATGGTGCCGGGGTCGATGACCAGCGCCAGGTCGTGGTTTTCGAGTTTGACCGTGGCGTGGCCGTAAGAGGTGACCGCCAAAGGTGTGTTCATTGCTGCCTCCGTCTCGGGTTCCCTCGCTGCCGAACCATCGTGTCATCGGAGGAGTGGTTCGCGTTCGAGCGACTTTCCGGCCGGTTCACTCGGCAGCGGCGGCGGCCACCGGACTCGGTCATGCGAAATACGTTGGCCGGAGCGTCATGTGACTGATGTGCCGGCAATGGCGCGCCGGTCAGGGTTGGGAGGTAGTTCCAACCGAGGAGAGATCTTGAAACGACGACTTCTGACGCTCGCGACCGTCGGTATCACGGTGGCCGGTGCCGCGGCCGTATACGCACTGGTGGATCGGCCGGACGAGGGCGCGGCCACAGCCGGGGGCGCGACCGCGTTCAACTGCTCCACATTTCAGCTACCGGCCCCGGCCGATGCCGCCGTGGAGTCGCTGACCGCCGTCAACGTTCAGGCGGGCACGTTTCAGGTTCCGGGGTCACCGCCACTGGGCGGCTTTCCCGTGGCCGATGTGCCCGCGCACTGTGAGGTGACGGTGACGCTGACTCACCCGGGCGCGAATGACCATGCCAGGGTGCAGGTTTGGTTGCCGGAGGCCGGCTGGAACGGCCGATTCCAGGCGGTCGGCGGCGCCGGGTATGCCGCCGGGAGCATCGGCGGCGTGGCGACTGCCGTGAAGCAGGGCTATGCGGCCGCGACCACTGATGCGGGGGTGGATACCAGCGGGCTGAACTCCGGTTGGGCATTGAACTCGAGCGGTCAGGTCGATACCGCGCTACTGGAGAACTTCGCCTCTCGATCGGTGCACGAGTTGGCCGTGGTGGGTAAGCAGGTGGTGGCCGGTGTCTACGGGCAGGCCGCGTCGTACGCCTACTGGAACGGCTGCTCCACCGGCGGACGGCAGGGATACATGGAGGCGCAGAAGTATCCGGCCGACTTCAACGGCATCAATGCCGACGCCCCGGCCATCAACTGGAATCAGTTCGAGGTCGCCACGCTGTGGCCGCAGGTGGTGATGAACGAAGCGCATACCTACCCGACCGCCTGCGAGTTCAACGCGTTCAACCAGGCGGTGGTCAAGGACTGCGACACCCTCGATGGCCTTGCCGACGGCCTGATCAGCGACCCGAGCCGATGCCACTTCGATCCGCGCCGCCTGATCGGCACCAGCATTCAGTGCGAGGGTAAGGAGTACACGATCAGCGAGGCCGTCGCCGAGGTGGTCCGCAAGATCTGGGACGGTCCGCGGGATGCGAGCGGGCGGCAGTTGTGGTTCGGCTTGCCGACCGGGGCCGACTTCGGTTCGCTGACGGCCAGCACCATCGGCGCGGACGGTGCCGTCACCGGTGTGCCTTTCCTGGTGCCCGCCCAGTGGGTCGCCAATTTCGTGGAGAAGCAGCCCGCGTTCGATACCGCGCACCTCACCTACGCGCAGTTCGATCAGATTCTTCAGCGGGCCCGTTCGGAGTTCGACGCGACCATCGGCACCGCGGATCCGGACCTGTCGGCATTCCGGGCTGCGGGCGGCAAGCTGATCACCTGGCACGGCGCCGCCGACCAGCTGATTCCGACCGCGGGCACCGTCGACTACCGGAACCGGGTGGATGCGCTGCTGGGCGGCACCGCCAAGGTCGACGACTTCTACCGGGTCTTCCTGGCGCCGGGCGTCTCGCACTGCGCTCTCACCGGCAGCACCGTCAACGACCTGGCCGCCTTGACCGCGTGGGTCGAGCAGGGGCAGGCGCCGGATGTCCTGCGGGCCACCCTGACCACCACTACCGGCCAGACGGTCTCGCGCGACCTCTGCCGCTTCCCGTTGGTCTCCCGCTACAGCGGCGACGGCGACCCGGCAGCCCCGGACGGCTTCCGCTGCGTCACCTCCTGACGTCGAGGATTACGTCATGCGACGCTCGCGGCCCGCGCCCGGCGGGTCCTAGCGTCGCAGCCATGACGACCATTGACCCGCTCGACGAAGATTCGACTGTCAGCCGAATCGTTTATGACACAAGGCGATTGATGCCGGTGGAACGATTCGAATGCCGCTGCGCCGGTCCGGCGGGGGGAGGCGAATGATCACCTACGACCGGCTCTATGTCGGCGGTTCCTGGACCGAACCCAGCGAACCGGCGTTGCTGGAGATCCTCTCGCCCCACGATCGATCGCTCATCGGCGCCGCGGCGCAGGCGCAACCGGCCGATGTGGATCGTGCGGTGGCGGCGGCGCACGCGGCCTTCGAAGGCCGGGTGTGGCGTGACACCCCGCCCGCCGAGCGCATCGCGGTGCTGCGCCGGTTCAACGAGCTGCGCGCGGCGCAGGCGGACCGGATCGCCGAGCTCATCACCGCCGAAAACGGTTCCGCCGCCTGGTTCACCACCGCCGGCCAGGCCGGATTGAGCCGGCAGGCGAACGCTTATCTCGCGGCCGCCGAGCATTTCGACTGGGAGCGCACGCTCACACCGTCGGATCCGGATGACCGCGTGCGCAGTGTGGTTCGGCGCGAACCGGTCGGCGTGGTGGCCGCGGTGATCCCGTGGAACTCCCCGTTCTCCTCCGCGACTTCGAAGATCCTGCCCGCTTTGCTCACCGGAAATTCGGTGGTGCTGAAGGCAGCTCCGGAGAACTCGCTGAGTATGGGTCTGCTGGCCGAGCTGGTGGATCGAATCGGCCTGCCCGACGGGGTGATCAGCGTGCTGCCCGCGGAACGGGAGACGAGCGAGTACCTGATTTCGCATCCGCTGGTGGACAAGATCGCGTTCACCGGTTCGACCGGGGCCGGACGCCGGATCGCGACCATCGCGGGGGAGCAGCTCAAACGGGTCAGCCTCGAACTGGGCGGGAAATCGGCGGCCGTGATCCTGGCCGATGCCGATCTGAACGCGGTGATGAACGGGCTGAAATTCGGTGCGCTGCTGAACAATGGCGAGTCCTGCATCGCCCAGACCCGGATCCTGGCCCCGAAAGCCCGATACGAGGAGGTGGTCGCGGCGCTGGCGGCGCTGGTCGAGTCGCTGCCGGTCGGCGATCCGCGCGATCCGGCGACCTTCATCGGGCCGATGGTGCGCGGCGATCAGCAGCAGCGGGTTCGCGACTACATCGAGATCGGCATCGGCGAAGGCGCGCGCCTGGTCTGCGGCGGCCCCCAGCTCCCGCCCGGCGTGCCCGACGGCTTCTATGTCACCCCAACGGTTTTCGCCGATGTGACGCCCGAAATGCGTATCGCGCGCGAGGAGATCTTCGGCCCGGTCCTGGCCGTCATCGCCTACGATGACCTCGACGACGCGATCCGCATCGCCAACGACTCGGACTACGGACTCTCCGGCGGGGTGTGGTCGGCGGACGAGGCCGCGGCCTTGGCGCTCGCCCGCCGGATCCGGACCGGCACGGTCACCGTCAACGGTGCGCCGATCGGATTCGACGGTCCCTTCGGCGGTTTCAAGGCCAGCGGTATCGGTCGTGAATACGGTTCCGTGGGCTTGGGTCAGTACACCGAATACCAGACGATCACCGTCTGACATCGCTTGTGCCGCAACGTTTGCCAGCCCACCCGGTCAGCCGGCCGCGTCCAAGGTGGGCAGTAGCGCCGCGAGATCACCGCGGGAACTGATGCCGAGCTTCGGGAAGATGCGGTGCAGATGGGTGCTGACGGTCCGATGCGACAGATACAGCCGCTGCCCGATCTCGCGATTGGTCAGCCCCTGCGCCGCCAGTTGCGCGATGCTCAACTCGTGCGGGGTGAGACGCTCGCGGGCGTCCGGGTCGCGGTTCGGGCTCGATTCGCCCGCGCTGCGCAGCTCCAGCCGCGCCCGTTCGCTCCATGCGGCGAAGCCGAGGGCGTCGAAAGTCTCCCGGGCGATCCGCAAATGGGTGCGCGATTCCACCACCCGGCGTTGCCGCCGCAGCCACTCGCCGTAGGCCAGATGCAGGCGGCCGCGTTCGGCGGGCCAGCCGGTGAGGTCCGCCGCCAGTGCCTCGGCGAACAGCTCGGCGGCCGCATCGCCGCCGAGCACGGCTCGGGCGTAACGCATTCCGATGTGCAGGGCGGGTGATGAGGTCGCCGCAGCCGCCGGTTCGAGCTCGCGCAGCAGCTCGGCCAGGGCGTCGGTGCGCCCGGCGCGGACCGCCGCCTCGGCGAGTTCGGAGAGGAAGTTCGAGCGCCGGGTCAGCGAATAGGCCGGGTCTCGCGGATCGTGGATGCGAGCCAGATCGGCGTAAGCGTCGTCGTAGCGGCCCTCACCGAGCGCGATCAGGGCCCGGGTGAGCTGAACGGTGGCCAGCAGTGGCCGCGAGCCCGCGGCCAGGCCGACCCGTTCGGCGTCGGCGGCGAGCGCGGCGGCCTGCGGGTAATCCCCACGCAGCGCGGCGATTTCGGCTTGCACCGTGAGCACGGTCGCGTGCATGAAGGGTTGCCCGGTCTCCAGGGCGAAGGCCGCGGCTTCGGCGGCGATCGGCGCGGCGGCGGCGAGGTCGCCGACCCGGGCCAGGCTCCAGGTCTGGATCGCGAGCGCCCGGGTCAGCAGCCCCAACTGTCCGGTGGCGCGGAATCCGGGGGCGGCCGCGCCGGCGAAGTACGCCGCGAGATCGAAAGCCCCGACCTGATAGGCCGCCGAGCTGAGGAAATGATCGGTCTCGGCGTCCCGGCCCGTGGTGGTGGCCAGCACGCGCAGGTGGCCGAGGATTCGTTCGCC
Source organism: Nocardia inohanensis NBRC 100128 (assembly GCF_001612945.1). Taxonomy (GTDB): domain Bacteria; phylum Actinomycetota; class Actinomycetes; order Mycobacteriales; family Mycobacteriaceae; genus Nocardia; species Nocardia inohanensis. Next base: position 190,884 of record NZ_BDBK01000011.1, on the reverse strand, counting down.
GCGCCCGAACGGGTCCACGATCGAGTCGATCGCGAGCTTGCGCGGGTCGTCGCCGGCGATGTCGAGGGTGTCGGCGACCGCGAGCACCGCGGCCCGGATCTCCGGGCCGGGCTCGGAGAAGTAGCATCGCGAGGCCGCGGCCCACAGGATCCGCAGCGCGGCGTCCGCGAACCCGTCCGCCGCGACGGAGGCGGCCAGCGCGGCCAATTCGCCGATGTGCGAAGGACTGTCGCGCATCCCGTCGTCGAACCCACTGAGCACCCACTTCGCGGTGGCCTGCTGCTCGGCCGTGAGCGGAAGCAGGCGCGCCGCCGCGACGAGCCGTTCGACCGTGTCGCGGTGACCGGATTCGACGGCCAGTTCGGCCGCGCGCAGCAGCCGATTCGCGCGCCGGGCGGGATCGACGCTGAGGGCCGCGGCACGCTCCAGCGCCGCGATCGCGCCGTCGCGATACCGGGATCGTTCGGCGGCGTCCTGCAATGCCGCGGCCACCGCCTCGTCGGCGCCCGCCACGCCCGCCGCCCGATGCCACACTTGGCGATCCGGCGACTCGGCGAGGGTTTCGGCGAGCGCCTGGTGGGTGCGGCGGCGTTCCGCATCGGTCGCCGCCGCCACGAGGGCGGACCGCACCAGCGGATGGCGGAAGGTCACCGTATCCGAGCCGAGGCCGACGAGCCGGGCTGTCACGGCGGGCGCGAAGACCTCCGATGTCACCGCGTGCTCCAGGAGAATGCCTGTGGCAGTGAGTGTTTCGGCAATCGAGTCACCGTCGTTGAGGGCCGCGACGAGCAGTGCCGACCGGGTCGGTTCGGGCAGGGTGGCGCTGCGCGCCGAGAAGGCGTTCTCGAGCCGTTCGGTCAACGGCAGTACGGGCGCGGCGTCACTGAGATCCGCTGCGGCCGTGGGTAGTTCGGTCAAGGCGAGCGGGTTGCCGTGCGCCTCGGCGAGTACCCGGTGGCGGAGCTGGGCGGGCAATTCCGGTGCGATGCTGTCGAGCAGGGCGCCGGCCTCGGTCGCCGGCAGCGGACCGAGCCGCATGGGGGTCAGCCCGGCGGCTTGCAGCGGCGAGTTCGCAGGCACACGCGAAGTGGCCAGCAGCGCGATGGGTTCGGAGTCGATCCGGCGCGCTACGAAGGCGAGCACCTCGGCGCTGGCGGGATCGAGCCAGTGCACGTCCTCGGCGACTATCAGTACCGCACGCTCGGCCGCCGAATCGGCGAGCAGGGTCAGGGCGGCGAGCCCGACCAGGTGCACGCTCGGCTCGTCGGTGCTGTCCGAGATGCCCAGAGCCGTTGTCAGCGCCTCGAACTGGCGGGCCGGCAGGGCGGCGAATTCGCGGCGCAGCGGATACAGCAGCCGATGCAGCCCGGCGAAGACGAGATTGCTCTCCGCCTCCACCCCGGCGGTCCGCAGCACCCGCACCCCGATGCCGGCCGCCGCGGCGGCGGTCTGCTCCACCAGCGTCGACTTCCCGATGCCGGGCTCGCCCTCGATCAGGATGCCGCTGCGTTCGCCGAGGCCGTCCACGAGCGCGGACAGCTCCTTCTGTTCGATGTCTCGCCCGAACATCGGCATGGCGCGTAATCCTCCTCCGGGCCCCGAAACGGTCTGCGGCCCCGGCCGTGACCCTACCGAAGCCGGATTACGTCAACGCAGCGTCATTTGACAGATTCGGCGCGCTGCCCCCGAAGGCGAAGGTATTCCCATGGCTACCATCCGTTTTCACCTGATGTCCACCCTGTCGCCCGCCGAGGTCATGCACGTGCTCACCGACTTCGGCCCCACCCGCCCCGACGCCTGGCCGTCCATCGACGCCGAGCACTTCACCGTCCACGCCCGCGGCGAGAACTGGGCCGAGGTCACCGAGGGCACCGAAGCCGCCTGGGAACGCGCCCGCTACGAATGGGATCCCGCCGGCGACACCGTCACCATCACCACCCTCGATTCCAAGCTCTTCGGCCCCGGCGGCGGCTGGGTCTTCAAGATCACGCCCGATCTCCCCGGCTGCCGCGTCGATGTCGAACTGACCCGCACCCCGCAGGCCTTCAAGGGCAAGGTCCTGGCAGCCCTGCTCCCCCTGGTCGGCCCGTCCTCCCTGCGCAAATCATTCGCCACTCCGCTGCGAGCCGCCTGACGTCCGGATCGCCGCAGCGGAACCCACCGAACAGACCACCATCACAGCGCTTTTCGTCTGTACGGGACTCGCCTAGATTCCGGCGGTGTGCACGGTGGGCGGCAGTCCCTCGTTCCGGCGGATCTCCTCCGCCGCGCGGATGAGCCGCTCCAGGTTCACCGCGGACAATCCGCACGCGGCCCGGCCCAAGCGTCGCAGCTCGGGCCGGTGCAGCCGGATGATCACCCAGGCGTCATGGTCGTCGGTATACCGGCTCGCGTCGTAGGCGAAGTAAGCGCTCCACCGCGGATCGTCTCGTTTTCCCCCGTTCGGGTACGAATAGTCCTCTGTCGCACGGCCTTTTGTTTCGGGAAGGTTAGTGCATCGTAAAATGATTGCCTGGCCGGAATTCCCCTCTGCGTCTCGAAAATGCGTCGCTACCTTCGCATTATCGAAGTTCACGGAGAAAGGCATCTCGTTGACCTTGAATCGTCCTGTCGTGGGCATCTTCAGAATTGTCCGCGGAACCGTTTGGCTCGTGCTGTGCATTGTGCTGATCGCGGTAGGCATGTCGGAGGCGAACAATATTTCGCTGCTGGGAAGGGAAACAGTCACCGGCGCGCCGCCGCCACCTTCGATTCCATTACCGAGCGAGAGCCCGGCGGACCCCGGTCAGGTCCTGCGATTGCAAGGGGCGCAGGCATCGAAGGGTGAGGCACTGCTCTCGGCGGACAAGGCGTACGTCGATCGCATCACGGTGGCGGCCGCGGCGAAACCCGTTACGCGGCTGGTCATCACGGGTGGGAGGTTCCCGACCGGGGACCTGCCGTACCTGATCACGGTGAACGACATGCCCCTCGGCGAGGGCGCGGTATCGCCGGACGAACGCAACCTCACCTACGTCTTCCCGGATGAGGCCGCGGCGCCACAGCGGGGATCCGAAGTCGGATACCGCCTGGGGGAGTCCGGCAAGAATCAGACCGCGGGGGTGCTGCGATGACGAGAACGTGGTCGCCGAAGCGCTTGTCGGTCGCGGCCGGCTCGGTGCTGGCCGCTCTCACGCTGTCGATGACGAGTGCGTCGTATGTGCCTGCGGCCCAGGCGGTACCGGTCACGCTTACCGATTGCCGCGGTGAGTCGCCCGGGGGCGAGACCCACTTCGGTTCCGGCGGAGCGGGCTCGAGCGGTTCCAGCGGTTCCAGCGGTTCCAGCGGTTCGAGCGGTTCCAGCGGTTCGAGTGGTTCCAGCGGTTCGAGTGGTTCCAGCGGTTCCAGCGGTTCGAGTGGTTCGAGTGGTTCCAGCGGTGCCGCCGCCGCCGGCGACAAGAACTGTCCGAGTGCGGGTTTGGATATCGCGTCCCTGACCGGTCTGCTGGCCCGCGGTCCCCATCAGGTGACCACCAAGGACATCTATCTCGGCGATACCGCCTTCACCGTGCCCGGATTCCTGGGAGCCGACGGCAAGCCCGCCCCCATCGAACTCGCCGGCGATGTGACCTATCCGAATGACTTGTCCAAGGGACCGTTCCCGCTGATCATCTTCCAGCACGGCCGGCATTCGACCTGCGCGGGTAATTTGCGGCTGGCATGGCCATGTCCGGCCGGGAATGCGCCCATCCGCAGCTTTCAGGGATACGACTATCTGGCCGAGGAGCTCGCCAGTCACGGATATATCGTGATGTCGATCGGAGCCAATGGAATCAATGCCGTCGACAGAAGCGATACCAGCTACGGCATGGCGGCCCGATCGGCCCTGCTGACCCGGTGGATGGATATCTGGCGCAGCTGGTCCACCACCGTGACCAACGGTCCACTGGGCAGTCAGTTCAAAGGACGCGTCGACCTGAACAGAGTCGGCACCATGGGTCATTCACGTGGCGGTGAGGGCGTGGTGTGGAACTATCTCGACAATCGAAACCTGGTCAGCCCGTTCGGAATCACGGCGGTGCTCTCACTGGCGCCGGTGAACTTCCATCGTAAGAAGATCTCGGGCGTGCCCTACGGTGTGCTCCTGCCGTACTGTGACGGCGATGTCAGCGGCCTCAGCGGAGCCGGCTACTACAACGACTCGCGATATGAGGGGCCGAAGCCCGCGCCCATGAGCGCACTCACCGTGATCGGTGCGAACCATAACTACTTCAATACGGTGTGGTCCCCCGAAATGGGGTTGCCAGCCGGGGGCGACGACGGAAACCAGGGTGTCGACGGTTGTACTCCGACGCGTCCGGGCCGACTCTCCGAAACCGAGCAGCGGCGCCTCGGAATCGCCTACATGTCCAGCTTCTTCCGGCTGTACACCGGCGGCGAAACCGCGCTCGCCCCACTGTGGAAATACGAATCGAAGCGGCCCAGCGAACTGCTCCCCGGCCAGACCATGGTCTCCTACCGGGGTGGGGCGAACGAAGTCCTCGACATCAATCGCTATGCCGGACCGCAGGACCTGACCACCAACACCACCGGCGGCGGGGTGCGCGCCGACCGAGTCGAGGCGACGATCTGCGGCGGTTCCGGCGGTGAGTGCCCGGCCGGACCGGATACCGATACGACGATGGCCCTGCTGCGCTGGTCGGAGTCGGGTGCGAAGCTCACGCAGGAGCTCGCCGAGCGCCGGCGCGACCTCGGCGCGCTGCGCGACCTGCGCCTGCGGGTCGCGGTCGACCGGTCCGGAAACGACAGCGCCGCAAGCGCATCCGATCCGATCGAGCTCACCGTCACCCTGGCCGACGGTCGCGGCGGATCGGGCTCGGTCGATACGGCCGCCATCGATCCGCTGGCGCTCGGGGTGCCTACCGGATACAGCGGCGCCGCCGGGGCCTACCGCTTCATGCTCAACGATGTGGCGATCCCGCTCACCATGTTCCGCGGGGTCGATCTTCGCGATATCCGTTCGGTGACGGTCACTTTCCGAAGCCCGGCGACCGGTCGAATCGGATTGGCGGGAATCAGCGCTACCGCGTGAACCCGGCCGCTTGTCCGGTATCGATGGTTGCGGTAGGTGCGCTGCCGTATCTGCCGGTCGCCCCAGACGAACGGTTCTGCACGAGCGTATTGGAGCCGGGGCCCTGGGGAGCGGCGATCGTGGTCCGAAATCCCATGGCCGGGCCCTGTCTACTCGGGCGCCTCGGCCGGCCCCGATGAGCTCGGGGCCGGTTCGGCACCCGTGACGGGCGGGGCGGTGTGGTTCGTATTTGCTGGGTATTCGGTATGTATGACGAGTACACCGGAACCACCTCCCACCCCGCCGGGCGGTCGCTCGGTCCCGCCGCCTGTACAGCCGCCGCCGGTCGGGCAGACGGGCACGCCGCCCGCCGCACCGCCGCCCACCACCGCTCCACCGGGGAGTACGGGGCACCGGCGCACACCGATCAAACACACCCGGACCGGCCGGGTATGGCTGGCGCTGGCTTCGGGCGCGCTGGTCCTGATCATCGTGCTGATCTTCATCTTGCAGAACACGCAGCGCGTGGTGATCTCTTTCCTGGGCTGGGACTTCGAATGGCCGCTGGGTGTCGCCCTGCTGTTCGCGGTGATAGCGGGCCTGCTGCTGATGGCGCTGGCCGGGGGCGCCCGGATCTGGCAGCTACGGCGGGCGGCCACACCCGACCGATAGGGGATCGGCGCGAAAAGCACGGTGCCGCAAGGGTTTGGTTAGGATCTTGAAAGCCCGGATCGATAGAACTTTCTTCGGACGGGCTGGAAATGATTGCAGCCCAAGCGGTAATGCCGCGCTGGTGCTTATCGGGAGGAATTTCATGAAATCGTCGGTTGCTCGAATGGGTCTCGGGTTTGCCGCTGTCGCCGCGTCCGCGGGTGTGGTGCTGGCCGCGCCCGCTCAGGCTGCGCCTCGGGCGCCGGGCGCGTGCCTGGTCATCGAAAACAACAGTGCGCGTCCTGTCCACATCGTGGTGCAGAACTACGAGTTCAAGGGGTCGAGCTGGGATATTCCGGCCTTCACGCACAGCTTCGTCAACCACAGTGACGGCCGGAAGCTGGTTACTCGCGAGGGGAACTGGGACATTGTCGCCCCCAGTGGGTCTTGGCGATACAACGCCGAACAGAATTGGGGCGGCGAATGCAATGGGACTTGGGCTTTCACCGTGAATTGATGACGCCGAGCAGGGCGTCGCGGGCCAGCTGAACCCGGTTTCGCAGGGCGTCGACCACTGCGGCGACCTCGGGTCGTCGCAGTGTCTCGGAGCGGGCCACGAGCCAATAGGTGAGCTGGACCGCGACCTCGGTGGGCAGGACGCGGAGCAGGTCGGGGTGGCGGTCGGCCATGAAGCAGGGGAGCAGGCCCAGACCGGCGGCGGCGCGGGTGGCTTCGACATGGACGAAAACGTTTGTGGAGGAGACGGATTCGCGCATGGCGGGGGCGAAGCCGGGGGCCAGGTCGAGGTCGTCCACCTGGAGCATGGAGTCGATGAAGTAGACCAGGGGGTGGGCGCCCAGTTCCTCGACGGCGGTCGGGGTGCCGTGTTCCTCGAGGTAGCTGCGGGCGCCGTAGAGGCCGAGGACGTAGTCGCCGAGCGGAATGGCTTCGGCACGGCTGACCTGTGGTTTGCCGACGACGATTTCGATATCGAGCCCGGAGCGCTGGAGGGAGGCGCGGCGAGTGGCGGTGACGATCTCGACGGCCATCCGGGGGTGGCGGCGCTGGACGTCCGCGGCGGCCGGGGCGGCCAGATATGCGCTGAATCCGTCTGTGGCGGAAAGCCTTACCACCCCTTCGAGGATCCGCTCGCCATCGGTGGCGGTCAGGGACTTCACCGCCGCTTCGACGGATTCGGCCGCGCCCAAGGCGGTCCGTCCGAGCTCGGTTAGTTCCCAGCCGCCCGCCCCGCGGGTCAGCACCCGGCCCCCGAGCGCACGTTCGAGGGCCGCGATGCGCCGCGAGACAGTGGTGTGGTTCAACCCCAATTCATCCGCCGCGGAGACGTACCGCCCGGTGCGCCCGACGGCCAGCAGCACCAGCAGATCGTCGGGGTTGGGCCGCGGAGTGGCGGAGGTCACGCTCATTTCTGCATCCTTGCAGAGATCGATTGCACAATCGGTGATTGCGGGCGGCTTCAGCGCCCGTGCACTTCGATCGCCGCGCGCACCCCGCTTTCGATCGCGCCCTCGATCCACGCGGTATCGAGGCTGGTGTGATCGCCCGCGAAGTGCACCCGGCCCTCCACCGATCGCGTCGCGAGATGATGTTCGTGCAATTGTCCGGGAGCCGGAATAGCGGCCTCGCCCAACGCATATCGCGCCCGCGCCCAGCTCTGGGTGATCCCGACCCCGGTGAACTCGGCATCCACGCGCGCGCCGAACAGTTCTCGCATTCCACTGAGCGCGAAGTGAATTCGCTCGCCGTCGGTGAGGGAATCCCAGCGCATCGCGTCATCGGCGAAGGTGTACGCGGCCAGCACCACCCCGCCGCCTGCGCCCTCGACGTGGGATGGGAAGTAGGTGCAGCGGTTCGGGGAGTCGCTGACACAACGCCCGCCGCGGAATCCGTTCGGCCCCTGCTCCCAGAATCGAGTCTTGAACTCCAGCAACACTTTCGTGGCGGCGTCGTGGTGCATTTCGATGATGGCGCGTCGCTTGTCATAGGACAGCAGCGGGTCGAAGGTGCAGAACCGGGCCGCGGTGAGCGGAATCGCCACGATCGCGTAGTCGGCGTCGAACGATTCCACCGGTGCGGCCGGACCCCCGTCCGAGCCTTCGTTTCCGGTCTCGGCGGTGGTCCACACCCGCACGCCGCGCTCGGTCTGCTCCAACCGGGTCATGCGTTTGCCCAGCAGTACGGCCGGGCCGAGTCGCCGGGTCAGCGCATCGGTCAGCGCGGCCATGCCGCCCGCCAGCTCCCAGGAGGTGGCGTCGGGCGGAACCAGGGTGTGGTCGGCGAGCGGGAAGATGACGCTGTGCCGTAGTCGCGCGGTCGTGTTCTCGATGGTGCCGACCGCTTCCAGCGTCGCCTTCGACCAGTCCCGTTCCATGAGACACCGCCGCAGGCAATGGTTTTCGTAGGTGTCGAGCAGATCGGCCCAGCGTTCGACCTGCCGCTGGATCGGTTCGTTCAGCAGCGAGACCTGGCGCAGCGCCCGGCTCAGCTCCGCACTGCCCGTCGAACTCAGTGCCGCACCGAAACCGCCGTGTACCGCAGCCGGATTCGCGGCGTAATCGGCGCGGGTGACGGTGATCCCGTTGACCCGGATCAGGCTGCGCCCGGCCGCCGGCGCGGGCACATAATCCACCGCCGCCCCGTTCGACCACTCCTCGCCGGTGAACGACCGATAGCGAACCGGCGGAGCAGCGGGCGCGCGGGTCTCCGGAAGCACGTCCGAGGCGTAGAACGGCCTGCGCCGCACCCCGAGCTTGTCGGCCAGCGCCAGCACCAGCGGATGCGCACTGGACAGCCGCATCGCCCCCGCCTCGGCATACAGCGCCGGGTCGGTGAAGACCCCGCGCAGCGTCTTGATCCGCCCGCCGGTTCGATTCCCGTTGGCCTCCAGCACCGTGACCTGATGCCCGGCGTCCGCGAGCAGGTTCGCGGCGCTCAACCCCGCCGCGCCCGCCCCCACCACAATGATCTTCTTGCGCTGCCCCGAGGCGCTCAACCCGGTGTCGATGAGCACCTTCAGATACTCGAGCGTACGGTCGCCCCCCTTCTCGTCCACCCCCAGCAGCTGCCGGGCGAGCGCCTCGCTGCGGGCGCGGCGGATTTCGCGGGTGGCATGCTCGCCGGCGGCCGGTGCGCAGGCGGCGGTTCCGGTGGCGAGCACCCCCGCCGCTACGGCGGTGCTCAACAGCCGGCGTCGCGAAACCCTGCCCATCGACATTCGTGGAATTCGTTGCGCACCGGATTTCGGATGGCGCGGCTCGGCTGCGCTAGCCGAAGTGCTGCTGGAACCAGGTGAGCAGGTCGGCCTCGTTCTTCGGGCCGGGGCGTGGATCATCGGGTTGCAGCGTGCACACCAGGACCGCGAAGAGTCGTTCCTCGTTGGTGCCCTGTAGGCACGGATGCGCGGGCGTACCGCTGCCGGTGATGTCGTCGTAGCAGAAGATCCGGCCGATCGGTTCGCCGGACTGCCGCCAGATGCTGTCGGTCCCGGTGCCCGCACAGGTGTGACCTTGGACTTGTTCGAGATGCGCCTGGTACGCCTTGGTCGCAGTCTGCCGATCGCGATAGCTGACGAACGACAGGCTGAACGCGGTGGGCAGTCCACAGCCGAGCCGAGTGCTGGCGAGTGTCCTCGGATCCTTCGGGTGTTCGTGGCGGCAATTGGTGTGACGGTAGTCGGTGGGCAGCAGGCGCAGCAGGGCGGTGTCGAAGGCGTTGAAGGAGTCCGGGTCCTGTGCGTCCTGCGTGTTCTGGAATTGGGCGCTGTCATTGTGCTTGGCGATATAGTCGCGGACCGCTTCGTCGTCCGGGGAGTCCCAGATGTACACCGCCAGGGCCTGTAGCGACTCGTTGGTCACGATCAGCGCCGGTTTCGGAGTCGTCGGATCGCGGCGGTCGATGAAACATGCTCTGCGCCCGACTTCTTTGTCGTGGAAGGACGAGGTGCCGTCGATACCGGCCGGATCCCCGGGGCAGTTGCCGGCACGGAAGGCGCGCAGGTAACCCACATAGACATCGCCCAGACTCTCGATGCCGTCCATCCGCAGGAACTCCGCCTCGGGATCACCGGATGCGGGATTGGCTGTGCAGGTGAAGGATGCGAGCGCTTGATTGCGGGGCTTGTGGGTGCAGTTGGCGCGCTTGTAACCATTGGCGGAGGTTCGGGCGAGCAACTCGATATCCGCGCTCGTCAAGGCGCTGGCGTCCGATATGCCGGTTCCGGCTCGATTGCCTTGCAGCGCGGCCCAACTCGCGAAGCCCAGGGCCGCGGTGACGAGCAGCAGTACACCGAACGTGGCCGCCGTGCGCCGCCGAGCATCGCGGCGCGGCCGGCTCGGCGGCGCGGGATTCGTGACCGACCGGCGGGCCGGGACGCTGATCACCTCCGTCGTCTCCGCAACCACCGTCTCCGATCCGCTGAAGTGCGGCGGGTCCGGCTCCGTGCTCGTCTCCTCGGCCCCGGGATCCGTCGGGTCATGTTCGCGTGCCTCAGGATCCGACAATTCCGTCGAACGACCGGCGAGTGCGGCGCGTGCCGCAGCGGCGAGTGCGCCCGCGGTGCGGTAACGCTCCAGCACGTTCTTGGCCATCCCGCGCGCCACCACGGCGTCGAAGGCCGCCGGAACACTTGGGCGCACCAGGCTGGGGCGGGGGATCGGGTCCATGAGGTGCGCGCACATGATCTTCGCGGCATCGGTGCGGCCGTACACCCGTGCGCCGGTGAGGCATTCGTACAGCACGCAGGTCAGGGCGTACACGTCGGCGGCGGCCGCGGCCACCTCACCGTCGGCGAAGCGTTCCGGCGCCATGTAATTGAGCGAACCGACCGGCACCCCCGCTCCGGTCAGGGTGTCATCGGTGACCGACCGGGCGATGCCGAAATCCGCCAGATACGCGAAACCATCGTGGGTTACGAGAATATTGTCCGGCTTCACATCCCGGTGCAGCAGCCCTTCGCGATGCGCGGCATCGAGGGCGGCGGCCACCTGATCGATCAGTCCGACGGTCACTTCCGGCGAGAACGGCGTGCCCCGGTTCAGCAGATCACGCAGGCTGTTGCCGTCGACCAGGCGCATATCGATGTAGAGCCGCCCATCGATCTCACCGAAGTCGTGAATGGGAATGACATGCGCCTCCCGCAGCCTGGCCACGGCCCTCGATTCCCGCTGGAAACGCTGCCGGTACACCGGATTTCCCGCCAGATTCGCCGGCAGCACCTTGATGGCGACCACCCGATCCCGTTCGGTATCGAAGGCGCGGTACACCTCGCCCATGCCGCCGCGACCGATCAGCTTCTCGAGCCGGTACGGCCCGAACGATGATCCAGCCGTCAAAGGCTGTTGTGGATCGCTCATCTCGTCCCCCAGGGCTTCTCAGGGCGAAATACATTCTGGCAGCGATCCCGTTACCGCCGCAGCTTCCGCGGCGAATCGGCCGGTGGCCAGGTGGACCAGGTGTCGGTGAGGATGGTGTCCAGGTCGGAATGGTTTGGGGTCCAGGCCAGTTCGGTGCGGGCGAGGGTGGGGTCGATGACGAGGGCGGCGGGTTCGGGGGCCGCGGGGTTGTGGTGGCGGGGGATGGGGCGGGCCGTGATGCGTTCGGCGGCGGCGATGACGTCCATGATGCTGGTGCCGCGGCCGGTGCCGAGGTTGTAGCGGGCGGCGGGGCGTCCGGGACGGTGCAGGGCGGCGGGGAAAGCTGCTGCGGCGTCGGTGATGTGGAGGTAGTCGCGCAGGGTGGTGCCGTCGCCGTTGATTTGGAGGGGGGTGCCGGTGGCGGCGGCGGTGAGAGTGCGGGGGATGAGGCGGGTGGGATCGGTGTCGTTGCCGCCGGCCAGGTTCGGGAGGCGGAGGACGGTGGCGGTGAGGTCGCCGGCGTGGGCTTGGGCGGTGACGGCGAATTCGGCGGCCAGTTTGCTGGCGGCGTAGGGGTGCGGGGGCGCGTCGGGGGTGTGCTCGGTCATCGGCTGGTGGGCGGGGGCGCCGTAGATGGCGCAGGTGGAGGCCAGGACGAGGTGCCGGACCTCGGCGGTGCGCATGGCTTCGAGGAGGGTGATGGTGCCGCCGGTATTGACGCGGAAGTAGGGGAGGGGATCGGTGATGGATTCGCGGGCTCGGGTCAGGCCGGCCAGATGGCAGACGGCGTCGATGCCGGTCAGCGTGGAGGCGAGGGGGCCGGGGTCCAGGAGGTCGGCGGTGCGGGTTTCGACGGCGTCGGGGATCGGTTCGCCGGTGCGCACCATGGCGATGGGCTGGTGACCGGCGGCGGCGAGGGCGGTGACCACCGCGCGGCCGAGGTAGCCGGCGGCGCCGGTGACTAGTACCCGCACGGTGGGTGTCCTTTCCTCGCGATCACGATGAGTGGAACGGTACTGAAGGGCGGGGGCGCGGTTTAGCTTCGGTGGGGTGAGCGAACTCGATCATTTGGTGCTGGCCACGCCGGACCTGGCGGCCACCGTCGCCCTCGTTTCCCGGGCGCTGGGGGTGAAACCGGTTGCGGGCGGCCGGCATCCGGGGCGGGGGACGCGTAACTATCTGCTCGGTCTGGGGCACGGTGGATATCTGGAGATCATCGGGCCGGATCCGGAGCAGGCCGAGCCGCAGCAGGCGCGTCCGTTCGGCATCGACCTGCTGGAGGAGGCCCAGCTGGCCGGGTGGGCGGTGCGGGTCGCCGATATCGATGCGGCGGTCGCGGCGGCACGGGCGGCCGGGTTCGATCCGAGCGATCCTTCGGACCTGTCCCGGGCGACGCCGGACGGCCGAATTCTGGAGTGGCGGTTGACCTTCCCCGATTTCAGTGAGCGCACCCAGGTCGTTCCGTTCCTCATCGATTGGGGCGAGACCGCGCACCCGTCGGCGGAACTGCCGGAGGTGCCGCTGCGTTCGCTGGCGGCGGTGCATCCCGATCCGGTCGCGGCATCGGCCCGATTGCGAGCGGTCGGCGCGGATCTCACGGTCGAGCCGGGCGCTCGCCCCGCCTTGATCGCGACCATCGGCGCCGGAACCGAAACGATCACGCTGCTCTGATCGCGGCCCGCGCCGGAGCAGCCGTGCCGCTACGGCAGACTGGTCGGCAATGGAACTCCCCGACCTGCCCGATCTCCCCGTCCGCCCCGCCCTCGGCGAGATCACCGAGACGCTGACCGCGCACGGCACCGCCGTGCTGGTCGCGCCGCCCGGCACCGGCAAGACGACGCTGGTGCCGTTGGCCCTCGCCGCGGGTACGACCGGGCGGGTGGTGGTCGCCGAACCCCGGCGGCTGGCCGCGCGGGCGGCGGCGGCGCGGATGGCGGCGCTGCTGGGCGAACCGGTCGGCCAGACGGTCGGGTATTCGGTGCGCGGGGATCGCCGGGTCGGTGCGGGCACCCGGATCGAGGTGGTGACCTCGGGACTGCTGGTGCGGCGTTTGCAAAACGATCCGGAGCTGTCGGGCACCGATGTGGTGGTGCTCGACGAATGTCACGAACGGCATCTCGATGCCGACCTGCTGCTGTCCCTGCTGCTGGATGCGCGCGCCGGCCTGCGCCCGGACCTGCGATTGCTCGCCACCTCGGCAACCGTTGCGGCGGAGCGGCTCTCGGCCCTGCTCGGCGATTCCGGCCCCGCCCCGGTCCTGGAGGTGCGCGGCGTCACCCACCCCGTGGACATCGCCTATCTGCCCGCCCTGCCCCGCGAAAGGGCCGAAGCTCAGGTCGCTCGCGCGACCCGAATCGCCTTGTCCGCCACCGACGGTGACATTCTGGTCTTCCTCCCCGGCGCGGGCGAGATCCGCCGCACCATGAGCCTGCTCTCGGATATCCCGGATGTGGATGTCCTGCCACTGCACGGCCGCCTCGCCGCCTCGGCTCAGGACACCGCACTCCGCCCCGGAGCCCGCCGCCGCATCGTATTGTCCACTGCCGTAGCCGAATCCAGCCTCACCGTCCCCGGGGTGCGCGCCGTGGTCGACTCCGGTCTGGCGCGCGTCCCGCGCATCGACCACCGCCGCGGCCTGTCCGGTCTTGCGACAGTCCGGGTTTCGGCCGCCGTCGCCGCGCAACGTGCCGGCCGTGCCGGTCGCGAAGCCCCGGGGCACGTCTGGCGTTGCTGGCCGGAGTACGAACACGCCACTCTCCCGGCCTATCCCGAGCCCGAGATCCGCACCGCCGACCTCACCCGCCTCGCCCTGGAACTCTCCTGCTGGGGCACCCCCGACGGCTCCGCCCTGTCCTGGTGGGACCCGCCCCCGTCCGGCGGCCTCGCCGTCGGACGGGCGGCACTGCTCGCCCTGGGCGCGACCGACATCGAAGGCGCCGCCACCGAACGTGGCAAACGCATGTCCGCCCTGGGCCTGCACCCGCGCCTGGCTCGCGCGCTGCTCGACGGCGCGGCAGCCGTCGGCGCGCGGACCGCCGCCGAGGTCGTAGCCCTCCTCGACGACGATTCGGCGGCCACCACCACCGACCTCGCCGCCGCTCTCCGCACCCTGCGCAACCAGCCGGCCGGCCGCTGGCATCGCGAAGTGGAACGCCTTGCGCGCCTGGTCGACACGGATCCGGGATCCACGCCACGGAAGCGGGGCGCGAATTCGGGAACGCGCAATCCGGTCGCGCGCACAGCGGCCGACCCGGCCGCGCGAGCGGGGGACGCGGCGTTCGTGGTGGCCCTGGCGCATCCCGAGCGGCTGGCGCGGCGACGCGGAGCCGGGTCGGCCAGCTACCTCATGGTGGGCGGAACGGCGGTCACCTTGCCACCGGGCTCCGGTTTGGGCGATGCCGAGTGGGTCGCGGTCGCGGTGGCTTCGCGTGACCCGGGGCAATCGGATGGGCGTATCCGGTTGGCCGCCACCGCGGATGAAGAGCTGGCGCGGGCGGTCGCACCGAACCTGCTGGACACGATCGACGAAGTCGATTGGGTCGGAGGCGACGTGGTCGCGCGTCGAGTGCAGCGGCTCGGCGCGATCATCTTGTCGGAGCAGCCATTACGGGCGCCCGCTCGCGATTCGGTGCAGCGTGCCCTGCGGAAGGGCCTCGAGCTCGAGGGCCCCGGCCTGCTGCGCTGGGATGCGGACGCGGTCGCACTGCGGCAGCGCCTGGATTTCCTGCATCGCACTCTCGGCGCCCCGTGGCCCGCCGTGGACGACGCGGCCTTGACGACGGCGGCGGACAACTGGCTGGGAACCGAATTATCCACCGCCGGAAGGCGTTCCGATCTACAGCGAATCGACGCCGGGCAAGCCTTGCGCCGCCTGCTGCCCTGGCCGGAAGCGTCGCGATTCGACGAACTGGCGCCCGAACGGCTGGAAGTCCCCTCCGGCAGCCGGATTCGAGTGGACTACTCCACCGACCCGCCGGTGCTCGCGGTCAAGGTGCAGGAGATCTTCGGCTGGAGCGACCCACCCCGGCTGGCCGCCGGCCGCGTCGGCCTGCTGCTGCATCTGCTGTCCCCCGCGCAGCGTCCCGTCGCTGTCACCGCCGATCTGCCGTCCTTCTGGCGCAATGGCTGGCCCCAGGTGCGCGCGGACCTGCGCGGCCGCTACCCCAAGCACGCGTGGCCGGAGGACCCCGCCACGGTGTCGGCGCATCGCGGCACCGCGCGCAATGCCCGTCGCGACTGACCGATCAGCGTGCCGACGGCCTTCGCCGCCGCTTGTCGGACCGGTTTCGTAGAGTCCACCCCATGACCGACCGCGAAACCTACGCGCCCCTGCGCTTCTTCGAGTACGACCACAGACCGGGCTCCTTCTGCCTGATGCTGAGCGACACCCACATGATCGAAGTGGACGACGTCTTCACCGCTCGCGGCCATGAGGGCAACGGCTACAGCTGGACCGGCGTGGCCGAAGTGATCGTCCGGCTCCGCGCGCCCGAACTCGAGGGCCGGATGGGCTTCGACCCCGAAGCCGGCACCTTCGTGGCCTACGGCGAGGATGAGGCCGCGCTCCGCCAATTGGGTGCCCATCTGCGCCAAGCGTTTTCGGACCGAACCCTGCTCGGTGAACTCATCGAGGCGGGTAAGGAGGAATGGTTCGACTGAGGTGAATACCGAACGCGGAGGGTGCTACTCGCCGTACAGCCGATCCAATACCCAGGCGGCCGCGGCGGGTTGCATGGGCAGGGTCGCGTGGGAGGCGGGGGCGGCTTCGGAGGCTATGTCCTCGTAGAAATCGTTGCGTACGCCGGGTTCGTCGATGAAGGATGCGGCGCCGGGCGGGGTGAGAACCTGGTCGAATTTCGTTGCCAGGACCGAGTATTCGACTCCGGGGGCGGTGAATCCGGTGGCGTGCAGGCGTTGAACGGGGGCGGACCCGGTGAGGCAGTCGAGAGCGCCTTGGAAGGGCGGGGTGGGTTCGGCGTCCAGCGATTGGATGAAATCGGCTGGGGTGTACGGGTATCGGGGGAAGGTCAGTCCAGCGGTGAGGGTGGCGGCGGTGGTGCCATGGGTAACCGGCGCGAGTTGGACCGTGCGGCGGACGTGCGGTGCCCCGTCGAGGAATCTGAGGTAGTAGTCGGCGGCGAGGGCGCCGGAGGAGTGAGCGACTATATCGACCCGCCCGGCCCCGGTCGTGGCCAGCACCTTGTCGACGAAAACGGCTATTTGCGAGGCGGATTCGGGGATGGAAGCCGCGGCGTGCAGCGGGCCGATGATGCCGTAGGCGAAGGGGTAGGCGCAGCCTCCGCCGGCGCGGATGCCGCCGGTGATGAGAGACATCTGACGGTCGATGGTGCCCGTGATGTCGCCGACCGCCCCGAATCCGGCGAGCAGGATGACCGGTTCGGGGCGTGCGGGCGAGGGGACGCAATCGAGTGCGGGGGTGATGGTGGCGGAAGCCTGCGTGCGCGGAAGGGCGGGCAGCAGACCGGTGATGGGATCGGCCGCGACCGGACCGGCGCCGCCGAACACGAGACCGATCGCGAGCAGCACACCCACTCGAATACGCAATGAATGCAACCTCTACTCCTCATCAGGTGGGAACAGGTGGGGCGTCTAACGCGTAGTAGTCCCCATCAGTACTTCGCGGAGCGGCGGCGATCGGACGATTCGGCCGGAATATTCGCCGCCCGGCGGAGTGTCATTGGATGTCGGCGGCGTGTCTTACGCTCCGCGGGATCGGAAGGAGTGCGGGATGTGCGGGAGCGGCGATGAGTAGGCGCGGCTGGGCCCTCTTCCTGGCCATGGGCGTCATCTGGGGTATCCCGTACGCCATGATCCGGATCGCGGTGACCGACTTCGATCCGGTGGTGGTGGCGTTCGGCCGCACCTTCCTGGGTGCGCTCGTCCTGCTGCCGATTGCCCTGTAAGCCAAGGTTTTCCTGCCGGTGCTGCGGCAGTGGCGCTGGGTGCTGGCCTACACGCTGGTGGAGATCACCGGCCCGTGGCTGCTGATCGGCAAGGCGGAGACGTCGCTGAGCAGTTCGACGGTCGGCCTGCTCATCGCCGCGGTGCCGTTGATCGCGGTGGTGGTGGTGACGCGGCTGGGGCACGATCGGCTCGACAGCCGCCGCCTGCTCGGCCTGTTGATCGGCATCGCGGGCGTGGCCGCGCTGGTCGGCCTGGACATCGAGGTGTCGGATATGGGCGCGCTGCTGGCCATCGCGGTGAGTGCGATCGGCTACGCCTTCGGCCCGATCATCATCGACCGCAAACTGACCGGGCTGCCGCCGATCGGCGTGGTGACGGTCTCGCTGGTCTTCGCCGCCGCCATCTACCTGCCGTTCGCGATATGGCAGGCGCCGCAGCACTATCCGGCCGATGCCACCTGGTCGGTGGTGGGCCTGGGGCTGCTCTGCACGGCGCTGGCGTTCGTGGTCTTCTTCGCCCTGATCGGCGAGGTCGGTCCGGCGCGCGCGACCGTGATCACCTACATCAATCCGGCCGTGGCGCTGGTGATCGGCGTGACGCTGCTGAGCGAACCGCTCACCGCCGGTATGGCGATCGGGTTCCCGCTGGTGATCCTGGGTTCGATTCTCGGCACCGCGCGGGCCAAGGCGGCGATCAAGGAACCGGCGCCCGCCTGAACCCGATGGGCCGGGGCGCCAGTCGGCGAGTTCGAAGAGGCCGAGCAGGGCGAGTGCGAGCACCATGGCGCGCGGCAGCCAGCTCGGCATGCGACCCGCCGGGTTCGTTGTGCGCGGGGGCTGGCGGGTCGAGCGACTCGCCCGCCGCTGCCGGCGGATTGGTGGGGTCGGCCACGGACCCGGTGTCAGTCACCGCGTGGCGAATTCCGGGCAGGACGCACTGGTCGGCGCGGGGTGTGGTTGATACATCTAGTTCCGACCAGTAGGTATTTTGGCGGCCGAACTACCGAGTGCCCTTCGGAGCGAACGGTTTTGCCGCGATATTGTGCACTTGTGCGGGCGGGCGGACAGACTATGCGAGTGCGGACGAAATTCTCCATCGAGCTCATGGCTTTGACCGATGAGCTGGCGCATATGGCGCGGTTGACCCATGAGTCGGCCGAGCGCGCCTCGGCGGCCTTGGTGGGCAGTGATCTCACCGCCGCCTACGAGGTCTTCGCCTTCGAGGAACAGGTGCAGGTCGAGCACGCCAAATGCGAAGACCGCTCGGTCATTCTGCTGGCCCTGGAGGCCCCGGTGGCCCGCGATCTACGGCACGTGGTGACGGCCATGCAGATCGCTGACGACCTGCTCGCGGTGAGCGGGGCGCTGAGCCGGGTCGCCGATACGGTGATGCGCGGCTACCCGGAGTCCGTCGCCCCGCCGGGGCTGATCGCACAGCTGGCCGAAATCTCCAGCGCGACCACCGATCTGGTGGCCACCGTGGTACGTGTGATCGCCGCCCAGAACCCGCCCCGCGATCAGGTCCTGGTCCCGCACGACGAAACCCTGGACCGGCTGCGCGCCCAGGTGGTGGAGGCCGCGTCCGCACCGGATTGGGCGCACGGTTCCGCCATGGCCATCGATATCGCCATGCTGGCGCACCAGTACGGCCGCGCCGCCGACCACTGCGTCCGCATCGGCCGCCTGATCCGCTTCTTCCACACCGGGATTCCGCTCTACGCCCAAGTGGAGGTCTGAGCGCGCAGCACGGCTATCGCGCGCTGCGTTCGGCGATCGAGGCGGTGAGTTCGGCGGCCACCCGGTCGGCCCCGGGCATGGCGGCGATTTCGGCGGCGACCTCGCGGGCGGCCTCGGCCAGCCCCGGATCGGTGCTCAACGCGGTGAGATGCGCGGCGCGAATTCGCCATGCGGGCACCGAGAGTCCCACCCCGCGGCGATGCACCAGCCGGGCGTTCCAGCGCCGGTCGCCGGGCGCGGGGGTGGCGAGCTGGGGCACACCCGCCCGCAAGGCGGCATACACCGATCCCGCCCCGGCGTGATTGACCATGGCGGTGCAGTGCGGCAGCACGCTGTGCAGATCGGTCCAGCCGACCGTACGGACATTGGCGGGCAGCCGGGGTGCGCGTTCCACGCGGTGATTTGGCCGCACGATCACGATCTCGGCATCCACCCGGGGCGCGGCGCGCAGTATCGAGGCCAGCATCACATCGGGTCCGTCACCCAGCATGGTGCTGCGCGTGACGAGAATTCGCGGTCGCCCGGCGGGTTCGCGCAGGAACTCCGGAATCACGGAATCGGCGGTGGCATAAGGCGTGAACCGCAGTTCCCGCCCCGGTACCCGCACCAAACTCGGCGGTGAGACCGACAGTGTGAGCGCACTCTCGGGCAGCTCCGCCGCACCCAGCAACCGCAACAGCTCGCGCCGGATATGGCTCCCGTTGTCGAACGCGATATTGTGCAGCACCGCCGGCACCCCCAGCCGCGCCGCCACGATCGCCGCCACCGACGCGAACGGCTCGTGCACCACCACATCCGGCTCGAACTCGATAGCCTTGCGCGTCAACTCATCCCGCATCGCGGCGTTGGTCGCGGCGAAAACCCTTGCCGCCCCGCGAGGTTCAGCCAATCCCGCCGCGGATCGCAATGCCAGCAGCGGATGCGCCATCAGCCCGCGCGCCGCCCCGCGCACGTACCCGTGCGCCGCTCCCACATCGGCGGCCCGCACCTGCCCGTCCACCGCGCGCACCGCATCGCCACCGGTGGCGACCAGCACCGAATTCCCTTGCCGCCGCAGCTCGACGGCCAACGGCATCATCGGAAACAGATGCCCGATCAACGGCGAAGCCACGAACATCACTCGCATGTGATCACCTCGTGCCCGCCCTGCGCTCGGCGGAATCCCTCGTCCCGGCCGACGCGTCGCGCGGGACGTGCGGGGGAGAGATGCCAGAGGAGCTCACCGCCGCGCGTGCGGTGGGCGCGGCGGATGAACTTGGCGACGGCGGCCGGCCCGCCGAGCAGCGGTAGCTGGCTGCGGTATTCGGCGACGGCACGCAGTTGCACCGCCTCGTGGGTGTGGACCGGCAGGGTTTGCACACACCAGCTGCCGCCGCCGCGACCGGGGGAGAGCCCGGCCAGCTCGGGCGCGGACGGGCCGCGCGGGATGAAGGACATGGCCTCCAAGCCGGTGCCCGCGCGCGGGCTGGCCCAGGCGGGGGCGGATTGCCAGGGGAAGGGCGCGGTGCGCGAGACGGGGTGGTGGCGCCGGCAGAGTTCGGAGAGGGCGTTGAAATCCTCGTAGAACAGGACGCGGTCGGGATGGGTAGCGGCGGCGCGCATGGCGGCCACGGCGACCTCGACGTGATCGTGGTGGTTGCCGATGCCCAGGGGCGCGAGGATCTGGGCGCGCGGGGATTCGTCGAGCAGGCGGGTGATCTCGCGCTGGATGCGATCGCATTCGGTGAGCCCGCGCACATCCTCCGGGGTGCGGAAGATGTGCACGGGCCGGGGTAGCGGGGGATCGCGAAACAGCCGCTCGCGCAATCCCAGTCGCATGCCGCCGGCTCCGAGCCGCGCCAGCGCGCGATCGTCCTCGGCCCGGCGCACGGCGTAGTCGCCGAAGGCTCTGCGGCGGCCGGTCAGCCCCGCGGTGTCCGGACCGGCCGTGTACACGGTCAGTATCCGCACCCGCCGGCCCGCCGCGGCCCGCGCCGCGACGAGCGCTCCGACCGCGAGTGCCGCGTCGTCGAAGTGGGGTGAGAGCACCACGAGTTCCCTGCTCACCGCGCACCATCCGTATCCGAGGTAGTGATCGATCGTGCGGGCGCGAGCCCGCTTTTACGCCAAACGTGCGGTGGCCGTGGTGGGTTCAATTCAAGCGTGCGATAGGGCGCGGGTAAGCTCGCCGAATTGCTTAACAGCGAGGGTTTTTCGAGGAGTACCGCAGGTAGGGAAGACGAAAACCGACAAGGGCCCCAAACATGACGAATGTTACCACCGAGGCTTTTGATACCACCGAGGCGCGGGCCGTCCCGCCGCCGCCACCCGCCGGGGAGACGCTGTCGCACCGGCAGATCCTGACCATCCTGTCCGGGTTGCTGCTGGGCGTTTTCCTGGCGGCGCTGGACCAGAACATCGTGAGCGTGGCGATCGTCCGTATCGCCAACAGCCTGCACGGCTTCGACCAGCAGGCTTGGGCCACCACGGCCTACCTGATCACCGCCACCATCGCGACCCCGCTGTACGGGAAGCTGGCCGACATCTACGGCCGCAAACCCTGGTATCTGATCGCGATCGGGGTGTTCGTGATCGGTTCGGTGGCATGCACATTCGCCACCTCCATGTACCAGCTGGCCGCCTTCCGGGCCATCCAGGGCATCGGTGCGGGCGGGCTGATGTCGCTGGCGTTCACCATTATCGGCGATATCGTCCCGCCCCGGGAAAGGGTGCGCTACCAGGGCTATTTCATGATGGTCTTCGGTATCGCCACGGTGCTGGGGCCGGTCCTGGGCGGCTGGCTCTCCAATGCCGACCAGTTGCTCGGGCTGGCGGGCTGGCGGTGGGTGTTCCTGGTGAACGTGCCCATCGGGGTGCTGGCGCTGCTGGTGGTGGGGAAGGTCCTGAACGTGCCCTTCGTGCGGCAGCCGCACCGCACCGACTGGCTGGGGGCGATCACGCTCGCGGTGGGCACCGTGCCGTTGCTCATCATCGCCCAGGAGGGCCGGGACTGGGGCTGGCGCTCGGAGCGGGCCCTGCTCTGTTACGGGATCGCCGCCGCCGGGCTGGTGCTGTTCCTCATCGTCGAGCTGCTGATGAAGGATTCAGCGCTGATTCCCTTGCGGCTCTTCAAGAGCGGCACGTTCAGCCTGGCTATTCTGGGCGGGTTCATCGTGGGCGTCGCCATGTTCGGCGCGATCGTGCTGGTGCCCTTGTACTTCCAGGTGGTGCGCGGCTATTCACCTACGCGCGCCGGGCTTTTCATGCTGCCGCTGGTGCTGGGGATCATGATCGGCGCGCAGCTGGCCGGACTGGTCACCAAATACACCGGCCGCTACAAGATACTGCCGGTGCTCGGCTCGCTGGTGATCGCGGCCGGTTCGGTGCTGTTCGCCCTGGTGCGCTTCGACACTCCGCTCTGGCAGCCGCTGTTATATTGCGGCGTAATCGGTTTAGGCCTGGGCGGCTGTATGCAGACGCTGGTCATCGCCACCCAGAACGCCGGGCCGCGCACGGATATGGGCGTCTCCACCGCCGCCGCCACCTTCTTCCGCCAGATGGGCGGCACGCTCGGCGTGGCGATCTTCCTGACCATCCTGTTCAACCTGCTGCCCGGCCGCATCCTGCACGCCTTCGGCGGCACACTCCCGCCCGGCTTCGACGCCGGCGGCATGGGCGGGCTGGAGAGCGATACCGCGGGTCTGGCCGCCCTCCCCGACGAACTGCGCATCCCCATCCTGACCGGCTTCACCAATGCCATGGGCGGGGTCTTCCTCGTGGCCGCCGCGGTGGCGGTCGTCGGCGCGGTGGTGCTCATGTTCATGAAAGAGCTGCCGCTGCAAGATGTGCCGATGCCGGTGGCCCAGGTCGCGGCGGAGCCGGAGCCCGAACCGGAACCGGAGGACGAGCCGCTCACCGAGTCCACCATCCTGTCCATCGCCGGCGTGGTGCATCGTGAGGACGGCCAGCCCATCCCCGATGCCGTGCTCACGCTCATCGACCAACGCGGCCGCCAGGTTTCGCGCGCCATCGGTGAATCGGACGGCGTGTACGCCATCGGCGTTCCGCGGGCTGCCACCTATGTCCTGATCGTCTCGGCCAACGGCTATCAACCGGCGGCCGTTTCGGTGACGGTGGGCCGCCGCCCGCACGAACTCGATATCGCCCTGATAGGTTCCGGCGAGGTCTCCGGCATCGTCCGCTCGGCCGGGCGCGGCGCCCCGCTCCCCGACGCGACCGTCACCCTCACCGACGCTTTCGGTGATGTGATCGGTTCCGCCGTCACCGCCGCCGACGGCGCTTTCGCCTGCCGGGGCGTGCTGGCCGGCACCTACACCCTGGTGGCGGTGGCCGAGCATATGCGCCCGAACGCCGTCGCCCTCACCGTGCCGGACAGCGGAATGCTGCGCCACGACGTCGAATTGGCTCCGCGCGCCGTGTTGGCGGGAGCCGCGCTCACCGATGCGGGCCGGGCCGTTCCCGACGCTCAGATCACCGTCCTCGACGAAGCCGGAGACCTGATCGCCATCACCCGTACCGATGACACCGGCCGCTACACGGTCCCCGACCTGGAGGAGGGCCGGTACACGGTGATGGCCCGCGGCTACCCGCCGGTCTTCAGCCGGGTGGCCGTCGCCGACGGCGCGGTGGACCACGACGTCCTGCTCGGTTACGACCGCGTGGAATCCGTGGACCGGGTGTGAATCCGGTGGCCCTTGCCGTGCGCCGCATCGGCAAGGGGCACTGGATATTTCCCCGTTCGCCGCGCGAAATCCCAGCGCCGCTGTTAATTTCCCACCCGGACGCCGGTCCAGTTCAGGAACGACCGGCCGAGGGGAGACACCATGAAGTTCTCACGCGCACTACTCACCGCCACCGCCCTGGCCGCGATCCTGCCCGGCACCGCCACCGCCGAACAGCCCACCTACTCCGAATACGTGGCGCTGGGCGATTCCTGGGCCGCCGACGCCACTCTCAGCCAGATCACGACGGCCTTCACCCCTCTGCACTGCGTGCAGAGCGCCGGCAATTACGCCAAGCAGGTGGCGGCCGCCCTTGCGGTCCCCACCTTCCGCGACGCCACCTGCGGCGGTGCGGAGACGAAGAACATGACCGCCCCGCAATCCACCGCACTGGGCACCAACGCACCCCAGTTCGACCGCCTCACCCCCACCACCGATCTGGTGACGCTCGAGATCGGCGGCAACGACGCGGGTCTGGCCGAACTCGTCATGCACTGCGTGACAACCGATCCCACCGCCTCCCCGTGCGTGGACGCCATGGTCTCCGACGGCCAGGACAAGATGACCGCCGCCATCGCCGTCGCCGAAACCCGGGTCCGCACCGTCGTCGCCGGCATCCGCGAACGCTCACCGCAGGCCCGCGTGCTGCTGCTCGACTACTTCGAGGGCATCGGCCTCGACGGCGGCTGCTTCACCCAGATCCCCATCTCCGATACCGACGCGATCTGGCTGGGCCACAAGCTCATCGAACTGCACGACATGCTCGCCCGGGTCGCGGCAGCCACCGGCGTCGATTTCGTGAACACCTATGACGGCAGTTCCGGCCACGACGCCTGCCAGCCCGCGGGCACCCGCTGGGTGGAGGGCCTGGTCCCGTACTCCAGCAACCCGGTCGGCTTGGCCGTGCCCTTCCATCCCAATCAGCTCGGTGCCGACTACCAGGCGAGCAAGGTGCTCGAGGTCCTGCGCGCCGCCGACTGACCGCCGCGCCCGATCAGGCGGCGGCGAAGGCGGAGTGCAGGGCGTTCAGTGACCGGGTCACGGTCGCCAGCCGGACGGCGGGCGACGCGTGGCGGGGCGCGGAGACCTTGAGGCCGTGCAGGATCGGGCCGGGGCCCGCGGCGCGCAGTGTGGCGGCTATCCAGTCCGGGGTGAGCAGGGATTCGGGACAGACGGGGGCGGGCGGCAGATGACAGTCGTCCCAGCCCGCGCCGTGCGCAGTGGCGACGGGGGCGCATCCCGAGAAGGTCAGCCCCGCCAGGACGCCGGCCGCACGAGCTCTGAGCACATGGCCGATTCCACCTGCGGCACTGCGCTGTTCGAGCGCGGAGCGTCCCCAGTTCACCAGCAGGCCGATCGGGATCGGGGTGTGCGCGTTGGCCTCGGTGATGGCCGCCAGTTCGCTGCCGAGCGGCAGGAAGCCTTTGACGGCGGGCCGGTTGCGGATCGGGGCGTCGCAGTGTTCGAGCAGGAGTCGCGCTCCGTCCCACTCCCATTCGGCGATCTCGCGCAGGGAGGCGGCCAGCGCGGAGCCGGAACCGTATCCGGTGCGCAGGCGGGGAGCGCTGTAGACGGTGACGGCGAGCACGGCTTGCCGGGCGGTCAGATCGTTGAGGCGGCGCACCGTTTCGGCGACCCGCACCAGCCGGGTGACGGCCGTGCGGCGACGCCATTCGTCGGTGGAGGCGAGCCCGAAAGCGGGGTCGTGCTGGACCCGCGCCATGGTGTCGGGGATGGTGGTGAGGGTGCAGGAGAGGCCGGAACCGGCCCGGCGGAACCAGGATTCGGTATGCGGGTCCAGTCGTCCGGGAAACGGGAGCTCCAGCCCGCCCACACCGGGTAGCGCGGCGATCCCGTCGAGGAACCGCGCGTGGGTGCCGTGGTCCCAGCCGGTGGATGGCACGGCGTTGTAGGCGCTGACGATCCACTCCGGCGAATTCATCGGGCCACCACGGGATTACGGAGCACGCCCAGGCCGGTTCCGCAGATCTCGACGATGTCGCCGGGGCGCAGGCGGAGGGCTTCGTCGGCAGCCACGGGGGTGCCGGTGAGGATCACATCCCCGGGATACAACGTCATGAAATTCGCGCAGAACAGCACCAATTCGGGTATCGAGAACACCAGCTGGGCGGTGCTCGCCTGCTGCACGACCCGCTCGTTCACCCGGGTGGTGAGTTCGAGGGCGCGCAGGTCCGGCAGTTCGTCCAGGGTGACCAGCTCCGGGCCGAGCGGGCAGAAGCCGTCCAGGCTCTTACCTCGGGTGGACTGCCCGTCGGCGGCTTGCAGATCCCGGGCGGAGACGTCGTTCGCCAGGCAGATTCCGGCCAGTGCGTCGAGGGCCTGCTGTTCGGTGCGCAGGCCGCGGGCGCGCTCCCCGACGACCAGGGCCAGTTCGCCCTCGCAGACGACTTGCTCCGACAGCCTGGGATCGACCACGATCGGCGCGCCGTCACCGGTCACGCACCCCGGAAACTTGCCGAATATCAGTGGAATTCGCGTCTCCGGCCGAGCCCGGGGCGTGGCATCGGGCCGATAGTTCTCCCCGATGCCGATGAGCGAACCGGGCAGCCGCACCCCCGCCGGCAGCAGCGGGCTGCTCGCCGCCGGACGGCCCGGCCCCTCGAATCGCAGTGCGTGGCGTGTCACGAAAACCTCAGTGGCTCAGGCGGGCCGCGTACGACACCAGCCGGGGATGGGCGAAGACCTCGTCGGGACTGCCTTCGGCGACGATGCCGCCGTGCTCCATGAAGATGACCCGGTCGGCGACCTCGCGCGCGAACTTCATCTCGTGCGTGACCACCACCATGGTCATGCCCGACCGGGCCAGGCTGGTCATGATCTCCAGCACCTCGTTGACCAGCTCCGGATCCAGCGCCGAGGTCGGTTCGTCGAAGAGAATCGCCTTGGGCTCCATCATCAATGCCCGGCAGATGGCCACCCGCTGCTGCTGTCCGCCGGAGAGATCGGATGGATAGGCGTGCGCCTTCTCCGCCAACCCGACCGACCGCAGCTTCTCCAGCGCGCGTTCGGCGGCATCCCGCCCGGCCTGCCGGTTCACCACCGTCGGCCCTTCCAGCAGATTGCCGAGCACCGTGCGATGCGGCCACAGATTGAATTGCTGGAACACCATGGCGATCTCACGCCGCAGCCAGGTGAGCCGGAACTGATCCAGCAGCCCGAGCTTGCCGCGCTTGTTCGGGGTGTAGGCGACCTCGCGCCCGCCGATCTCGATCCGCCCGGCATCGGGCACCTCGAGCATATTGAGGCAGCGCAGCAGCGTGCTCTTCCCGGACCCGCTGGGCCCGATGATCGCCACCACCTCGCCGCCGCGCACCTTCAGGCTGAGATCACGGAAAACCATCTTGTCCCCATAGCTTTTCGTCAATCCGGTCACGGTGATCATGCTGTGGCTCCCGCGGTGCGCAGCGAGGCGGCCGTGCCCATGCGGCGGCCGGTACGACGTTCGACGATCATCTGCAATCCCATGAGCAGGCTGGTCAGCGCCAGATACAGCGCCGCTACCACGCCCAGGGTCTCGGTGACGTTGTAGGTGGCGTTGTACGCCTTCTGGCCCGCCAGCATCAGATCGGGCACGGTGATCACCGAGACCTGGGCTGATTCCTTCAGCATGATCACGCAGTTGTTGATGTAGGGCGGCGTCATGAGCCGCACCGCCTCCGGCACCACCACGCGCCGGAACTTCTGGAACGGATTCATGCCGATCGATTCGGCGGCCTCCAGATGCCCGGGTGACACCGCCCGCAGCCCCGCCCGGATGATCTCGGAGAAGAACGAGGCCGAGTTCAGGCTCATGGCGATGAGCCCGGCCGTGAAGGCGTCGAAGACGAGCCCGAACGGCTGGGTGTAATAGAAGAAGAACAGCGACAGCATGAGCGGCAGCCCACGGAAGAACCACACGTACGCCCCCGCGGTCAGGCGCAGCGCCCGGAAGCGCGAGAGCCGGGCCGCCGCGACGAGATAGCCGAGCACGGTGGCGCAGACGATGGCCGCCAGCACGATGGTGAGGGTGGTGCGCGCCCCCTCGAGGAAGATCGGCAGGTATTCCCTTGCGATCGAACCGGTTTCGTAGGTTCCCATGGGCCCGCCCGTCACGCCTTCGGCAGATCGATGGTGTAGCCGAACCACTTCTGCTGGAGCTTGGCGATGGTGCCGTCGGCCCACATGGCGCCGATCGCCTTGTCGAACTTGGGTTTCAGCGTGGTGTCGGTCTTGGCGAAGCCCACCCCGGCGGGCATCAGGTTGAAGATCTGCCCGACGGTGTGCAGGTCACCGCCCTTGGGTGAGGTCTTGACGTAGTCGTCGGCGGCGATCCGCCCGGCGGCGAAGACGTCGATGCGCCCGGCCGACACGTCGGCGAACCCTTCCGGCGCGCCCGGATACTCCTTGAGTTCGGTGTAACCGCCGACCTTTTCGATGGCGGTCTGGGTGGCGGAGCCGCCGATGACGCCGACCTTCAGCCCATCGAGCTTGGTGATATCGCTGACCTTGGCGCTGCCGGTCTTGCTGACGGCGATGGTGCCGTCGGCCAGATACGGGTCGGAGAAGGTGATGGACTGTTTGCGCTGATCGGTCATCAGCAGCCCGGACATGACGGCATCGAACTTGCCGGCGTTCAGACCCGGCAGCAGGCCGGAGAGCTGCCCGGAGACGAATTCGACGCGCACCCCGAGGCGTTGGGCGATCTCCTTGCCCATATCGATATCGAAGCCGGTGAGTTCACCGCCTTCGGAATAGGTGATCGGCTTGTAGGTGCCGCTGGTGGCGATGACCAGTTTGTCCTTCTCGCCGGCGGGCTTGGATCCGCCGCAGGCGGTGACGGCGACCGCCAGGGCGGCCAGCGCGACCGCCGCGGCGGCCTTCTTCTTCCAACGGAACATCCGCTACTCCAGTGGATCTCGTGAGTTCTGACGAGAGTGAAGGTATTGAGCGGTTGTGACGGGGGAAGACGCCGGAGATGTCCGGATTGTAAAATTGTCTTCTGTAGACAATCTTACGAAAAGTCAGGCGGGGGCGAGGCTTTCGAGCAGCTCAGCGGCGTCCAGGGCGAACTCGTCCCGGCCGGGAGCGGCGACCACCTGAACCGAGAGCGGCAGTCCTTCGGCGGAACGGCCGAGTGGAATCGACACTGCCGGAGCGCCGGTCAGCGAGACGGCGCGGCACTGGCCCATCAGCTCCCAGCCCTCGAGCAGCCGCCCGTCCACCTCGAGGCGGCCGTCGGGATCGCAGGCGGGGCCACCGGCGACCGGCAGCAACACGATGTCGGCGCGTTCGAAAACGGTGAGGGCCTCGGTTTGTGCATGCTCGGCTTCGATTCGCGCCGTGCGGGTTTCGGCTGCGGTGGCGCGCAGTGAATCGGCGAAGGTGCGGCGATTGGCGGCGGTGACCAGGTCCTCGCTACCGGCGATGGCGGCGAGGTGATCGTGCAGCGGGTCGACCGCGCGGAGCCGGTTGTAGGCGTCGAGGCAGTCGAATACCCGTGGCTCGTTCGTGACGGCGTGACCGCGCTCCGCGAGCCGCGTCGCGAGATCGGCGAGCAGCGCGGTGATTTCGGCGCGCACCGGTCCGAGATGCGCGCCGTCGCTCCACACCACGCGCAGTCTGCCGATACGCCGCTCGGTGGCGGACGGTGCGGGACCGGCCGCAAAGCCCGGTGGGGGACCGGCCGTCAAGCCTGGTAGGGGACTGGCCGTCAGGTCCGGCGGGGGACCGGCCATCAAACGGAGGGTGAGCCGTAGATCGCGCACCGAACGCGCGAGGGGGCCGGGAGTCTGTAACCAGCCCTGCATGCCGCCTGGACGCGCCGTCGGATCGGAGCCTGAATCGCCTGCGGTGCCCGGCAATTGGCCCTGTGCGGGCAGTCGCCCGGCCGTCGGACGCAGTGCGGTGATGCCTACGCACTGCGCGGGCCAGCGCAGCGAGCCGCCGAAGTCGGTTCCGACGCCCAGCGCGGAGACGCCTGCCGCCAGCGCCGCGGCCTCGCCGCCGCTCGACCCGCCGGGGGAGTGGGTGGGAAAGCGGGGATTTCGCGTGCGTCCCACCAATGGACTGTCGCAGGTGACGCCGAACGCGAACTCAGGGCAGTTGGTCTTGCCCAGCAGTACGGCGTCGGCGGCCAGCAGGCGCGCGACGACCGGTGCGGTCACGGTGGCGATATTGCCGGACAAGGCTTTACATGCCGCGGTGGCGGGCAACCCGGCGACCGCCAGGACATCCTTGACGGTGATCGGAACCCCGGCCAGCGCCCCGAGTTCCTCTCCACGGGAGCGCTTTTCGTCGATGCGCCTAGCGACCGCTTCCGCACCCGTCCAATCCGCGGTGACGAAGATATTCCAGTCCGGATCGTCGGCCCCGCGGGCCAGGGCGAGCACCTCGGCGGCGGTGATCTCGCCTCCCCGCACCGCCGCCGCGAGTGCGGTCGCATCCGGCATCCCGGAATTCAACAGGCCGAGCAGCGAAGTCACGAACGCTCGCCTCCGGGCCGGTTCAGGTAGTCCCGTTCGCCGTGCTCGGAGAATTCCTTGACGATCAGTTCCCGATCCCCGGATCGCAGTCCCTCGAGCAGCCGCTCGTGCCGCTCACATCCGCGCAGCAGATCACCCGCCGACTTGGCCTCGGTGAGCACATTGGCGGCCATGCACAACTGCATCTGCCCCATCAATGCCCGATACGCCGCACTGAGCCGCTTGTGCCCGCACGCCCCGATCACCGCGAGATGGAAGTCGATATTGCACTGGATCACCTCGGCGTGGTCGCGCTTCTTGGCCGCCCGCCGCATCCGCTTCATGATCTCGTCCAGGGGATCGAACCGCGCCGGATCGTAATCGGCCAGGATGAGTTCGAGCGCGAACCGTTCCAGCGCATGCCGCAGGCTGTAGATCTCGTCGACATCGGCGGCGCTCATCTCCACCACCCGGTATCCGCGTCGCGGCGTCTGCTCCAACAGCCCTTCGCTTTCCAGAATGCGCAGCGCCTCCCGCAGCGGCGGCCGGCTGATCTGGAGTTTCTCCGCCAGCGGCGGTTCCGAAACCCGGCTGCCGGGTGCGAGCTGACCGGTGACGATGAGCCGCCGGACGTCCGCCGCCGCCAATGACACGAGACTCTCCTGAACCACCATGCGCCCCAGCCTAACTGTCTACAGAAGTCAGAATTCGGTTGTCGCACAGGCTTTACAGCGCGGTAATCTCGCTCGGCCAAATTGTCTACAGTAGACTTTCCCCCGATCGAAGCGGTGATCCCGATCCTGCAAAAACGCCTGCGCGCCCCCAATCTGCCCGGCTGGCTCGACCCCTTCGTCGCGCTGCTCATGCTCACCCTGCTGGTGGCCGCGCTGCTGCCCCCGACCGGCTACGCCGCGACGGCGCTCGGCGAGATACGCGGCATCGTCATCGCGGTGGTGTTCTTCTCCGCCGGACTGCGGCTCTCCCCGGCCGCCACCTGGGCGGGCCTGAAGGCGTGGCGGCTGCACACCGCCACCCTGGCCATGACCTTCGTGATCTTCCCGGCCGTCGCAGCGCTTTTCGCGTGGACGGTGACGCCGTGGGTGAGCCGGGATCTGATCACCGGCCTGCTCTTCCTGGGCGCGCTGCCCTCGGTGGTGCAGACCTCGGTGGCCTTCACCTCGGTGGCCCGGGGCAATACCGCCGCGGCGGTCTGTGCTGCCTCGCTCTCCAGCCTGGCCGGGGTGGTGGTGACGCCGCTGCTGGTGCTGGCGCTGATCGGCTCCTACGCCGGTATCGGGCTCGGGCAGTTCGGGCAGGTGGCCGTGCAATTGCTGCTGCCCTTCGCGCTGGGCCAGCTACTGCACGCCCGGCTCGCGGAATGGGCTGGGCGGCACGCCTTCACGCTGCGCTGGATCGATCGCGGCTCGGTGCTGATGATCGTGTACTCCGCGTTCGGCGGCGCGGTCGCGGGCGGAGTCTGGCATCGGCTGCCGGCCGCGCAATTGCTGCTGGTGGCGGTGCTCTGCGCGGCGCTGCTGGCAATCGCGCTGGCGCTCACCAGCTTCGGCGGGCGGGCACTGGGCCTGGAACCGGGTGACCGTGCCGTGCTGGTGTTCTGCGGTTCGGAGAAGAGCCTGACCATCGGATTGCCCATGTCGGCCATCCTGTTCACCGGTCCGCTGGCCGGCGTGGTGATCATTCCGGTCATCGTCTACCACCAGTTACAGCTCATCGTCTGCTCCGTCGTCGCCCGACACGCAGATCGGGTTATCTGACGACACGCCGTGACCCTCAGGTAGTGTGCCTCCCGCAGCTATTCAGCGGCAATGTGGTGCGGGGGCGGGAGTGCACGGTGGAAAGGGAGATTCGATGATCGCCCCTCTGCTGAGGTTGGTCGGCGTGGTGTCCGGTGGTGTCGCGGTACTCACCGGCTGTACCCAGTCGGGTGAGACCGCCGCGGAATCGCAGATTCGCGTGACCGATATGTCCGAGATGCAGCGCAGCGCCTTCGTGACCGCCTGTGACGGAACGGCGGCGGGCTGGCAGGCCACCGCGGTGGTGAGCAATCGCGATCAGGTCGAGCACCGGTACCTCGTGGTGATCAGTTTCCTGACCCCCGAGTCGACGACCTTGGAGCGCACCAGCACCGAGATCACGGTGGGCCCGAATGCCACCCAGGACTTCACCACCGAGACCAAGCTGGATCCGGTGACCCGTCCGCAATCGGTGCACTGCGTGCTGCGCGGCGTCGAGCAGCTGTAGGAAAATTGCGCGGCGGGGGCGGGCAGGGCCTACGATCGGAGCCGCCGCCATGCTCGGTGGGCCGCATGAATCGGAAGTGCTGAACGTTCGCTGACCAGTGCGGCGGTGGGGGTGCGAAATCTTCGGATGTGGATTTGTCGGTGCCATGGTGCATGCTCTTGGCACGCAGATGTCCAGCCGTCCGCCCGGAGAGCCCCATGTCGTCCCGTAGCACCAAAGCACAGCCCTTGTCGGAGACCGAGATTCGGCAGATAGCCGATCAGATCGACGCTGGCCGCCCGCCTATGGTGTGGTTCACGGCGTCGGCGGTCGGCGTGCCGGAAGGCCGTTCCGGAAAGGTGATCTCGCTCGGTGATCCATCCGAGGGAGATTTCCTTCAGGTCAAGCCGACCGGTTCGAAAGACGTACTGTCCTTCGGTCCCACCGAGGTGACCTTGACCAAACCGGCCCGCAAGGACGCGGCCGCCGGAGCGAAACCGAAATCGGCAACCAGGAAGGACTCCACCGTGACGATGCCGTCGCCCGCCACGCCTGTCACCCCGCCGAGCGCGCCGGTCACGCCGCCCGCGCCGAAAGCCGAAGCGCCGCAGCCCGCCAGCGCCCCCGCCCCGGCCGCCAAGCCCGCCGGTGGCACGCCCGCGCCGGCCCGCAAGCCGGCCGCCGCCGCCGCGAAGAAGGCGAAGGCCCCCGAGGTGACGGTCACCCTGCTCGGCACCGCCGACGGTGAGTGGACCGTGGAAGTGGTGGCGGGTAAGAAGCGCAGCAAGGGCCTGCCGGTGCCGAGTTCCGCTGTGTCGCAAGCCGCCAAGCTGCTGCACGAGGAAGTCGCCGAAGTAGTGGACGGCGTACTGGAGTCGGTGCGCGCCTCGCAGCGCGCCAAGGTCGAGGCCCTCCAGGCCGAATTGGAGAACGCCCGTCGGCTACTCGACGAACTCGCCGGCTAGCTAGCTGTCCCCCTTCGTCATTCCGGTTAACCCCCTTTGTTATTCCGGCATGCTTTTGGCCGGAATCTCACTGCTACAAGTGAGATCCCGGCCAAAAGCGCGCCGGGATGACGGGGGTGAGGCCGGGATGACGAGGCTTGGTAACTCACACCGCGGATTCGCGCTGCCAGGGTTGCGACCCGCTCTTCGGGTGCCCCGGGCGCAGATCATCGTGGAAGATGTATCCGAGCGAGTATTCCTTCGCGTGGTACATGGCCGAATCCGCTTCGCGCAGTAGCTCGTACACGGTGGTCTCCCCGCCCCGCGGTCCACTGCAAGCGATTCCGATACTGGCCGCGATCCGCACCTCGGCCGCACTCAGCTCGAACGGTTCACCGAGTGTCGCCAGCAGCCGCTCGGCCAGCAGCACCGCCTGCTGCCGCGCCAGTGGCGCCAGCACCACGAATTCGTCTCCGCCGTACCGCGCGGCCGCGTCGTCGCGCCGGATGATGCGCCGGATCCGCGCCGCCGCATTGGCGATCAACTCGTCACCCACCGCGTGCCCGTAGTTGTCATTGACCCGCTTGAATCCGTCAAGGTCTATGAACAACAAGGCAAGTGGCTGCCCGCCCCACTTCTCCCGATTACGATGCAACGCCCGCAGCAGAGCGGCGCGGTTCAGCAGTCCGGTCAGCATGTCGTGGTCGGCCTGATACTGCGCGCGCCGTTCGCTGCGGGCGCTGCGTTCGATGGCGCGCTCGCTACGTAGCAGCACCCCCGCTAGTAGTAGCGCGAAGAGCGACGAAACCACCACGCGGTCGATCAGATCCAGACTCGACCCGACCACCGGCACCAGCGCCGCCACGATCATCACGATCGCGATGATGCTGGCCCGCTGCCGCGACCGATGCGCGTGAATATCGCGATGCCCGCCCAGCACCACCATGCTCGGATGCAGCGCCGCCGCCCCGATCAGCGTGTACGCCAACTGCAAAGGCATCAGCAGCACCTGCCGGCTCAGGTCGGCCGAGCCCGCCGTCTCCAGGTTGTAGCCGATATCCCCGGCCAGAATGACCAGCATGGCTAGGTACACCAGCCGCACCGCCGTCTCCGACCGCGCGGAGGTCACCACCGAATGCACCACCACGGTGAGCAGGAAGGCATCCACGATGGGGTAGGTCACGGCGGTCACGGTGGCGAGATTGAAGCCGGACGCCTTGTGCAGGATGGGGGAGATGAGGAAGGTCCACGACACCAGCGCCGCGCCCAGGCCGATGAGCCCGGAGTCCAGCAGCAGATCGTGGTCGGTGCTGTTCTGCCGCGGCCGCAGCCACAAGACCGCGGCCGCGCCGATACAGCAGTAACCGCTGAGGGTGAACAGATCGTCGAACGGATGATGCTGCCAGTCGGTGAGATCACGCAGCGCGGTGCCGATGGTGAACTGCACCGCCGAGGCCGAGAGCAGATGCCAGGGCAGCGGATGGCGCGGGCGATGCTGGCGGGTGCCGACGCCGATCATGAACAGGCTGATGGTGACCGAGGTGACGAGAGTGGCCAGTGCCAGGGGGCGGGAGTCGACGACCAGCGGCAGCGCGAGAATGAGCAGCCCGCAGAGGAACAACATGGTGCGCCAGCAGAATCGGAACCGCCGCACAGACGGACCGGTCGGTTCTACGTCTGTCACTACCAGCCCCCCTTGTCCGCTCCATCCCCAGGAACCGTGCCACCTTCGGTCTTGCGCACCCGAAATCACCGTGTCCACGAGAGCCGGCTCAGAGGGACACCGGTGAATCGCGAACCGAGTGTTGCTGTACGAGCATAGGACCCAGCCGACGGCGGCAGAACGGCTGCCGTCGAGATCTGGGAAACCGAGTCGATCATGACACGAAACGCGAGATTTCGTAGCGGAGTTCACCGATCCCGAAGGTTCTCGTTTCGCGAGACTCGCTATGCTGCCTGCGAATCGAACCGTACGGCCTGCATGATCGTCTGGACAGGAGCAACGGTGGTATGCACGACGGGGCGCTGGTACGCGCCGGGCCGGGTCAATCTGATCGGCGAGCACACCGATTACAACGACGGCTACGTGCTGCCGCTGGCGGTGCCACTGGGTGTGACCTGCACCGTCACCGCCCGATCGGATGAGATGGTGCGGTTGCGATCTCACCAGGCGCCCGGCGACGCGGTGAGCGAGACCCTGGAGGCGCTGACCGCGGGCGGCTGGTCGGAACTGCCCGGCTGGTCGCACTATCCGCTCGGCGTGATCCGGGAATTCGAGCGCCGCGGTCACGAGATCACCGGTCTGGAACTCGAACTGGACGGCACCGTCCCGATGGGCGCGGGCCTGTCGTCCTCGGCCGCGGTGTGCTGTTCGGTGGCGGTCGCGCTGCGAGATCTCTTCGCACCCGAGCTGTCCGCCGACGAGATCATCGATATCGCCCGCGCCGCCGAGAACGTCTACGTGGGTGTGCCGACCGGCGTGCTCGATCAGTCGGCGTCGATGCTCTGCACCGCCGGACATGTGCTGTTCCTGGACGTGCGCAGCGGCGGCCGGGTGCAGATCCCGTTCGAGCTGGAGCGCTTCGACCTCGAACTGCTGGTGATCGACACCGGCAGCCCGCACCGCCTGGTGGACGGCGAGTACGCGCGGCGCAGAACCGAAACCGCTGCCGCCGCCGCACAATTGGGCGTCCCATCGCTGCGTGATGTCACCGAGCCGGAGGCGGTGGAGGCGCTCGCCGATCCGGTGCTGCGGCGCCGCGCCCGGCACGTGGTCACCGAGAACGCACGCGTGCTCGAGGTTGCCACGCAATTGCTCACCGGTGCGGACCCGCGCGCCATCGGCCCGATCCTGACCGCCGGGCATCGCTCCCTCCGCGACGACTACGAGGTCTCCGCACCCCAGCTCGACACCGCCGTGGCGAGTGCCCTGGCCGCCGGAGCCCATGGCGCGCGCCTGGTGGGCGGTGGTTTCGGCGGCAGCGCCATCGCACTGGTGGATCGCGGGCGCACCGGTGCGATCGGCTCGGCGGTGCGAGAAGCCTTCGCCGACAGTGATTTCCATCCGCCGCGCACCTTCGCCGTCACGCCCGCGGCGGGGGCGCGCCGGCTCGATTGATCGTTTTCCTTCGCCGGAAAGACGGACGAACAGCCCATGATCGGCCTAGCCTGGATACGCAACGATCCACTCGCACACCAGGAATGAGCGCGAGCCATGGAAAGTCTGTACGAGTTCGCCGGCGGTGACGAAGCCTTGCACCGGCTGGAGGAGATCTTCTACGACAAGGCACTCGCCGACCCGGTGCTGCGCGAGGTGTTCCCGGTCCGGCAGCCCACCCACGTCGACCATCTGACCTGGTTCACCGCCGAATCCTTCGGTGGCCCCGCCCGTTTCACCCGCGAGCTGGGCTTCGCCTACATCATCGACGCCCATCGCGGCCTGCGGATCACCGACGCCCAGCGGCTCCGCTTCGTCGAGGTCTACCTGGAATCCCTGGATGCGGCCGGGCTACCCGCCGACGAGAAATTCCGAGCCGCCGTCCGCGAGCACGTCGAGTTCGGCGCGCGGGTCGCCCAGCAGAATTCACATGCCGAAACCGACGCCGACCTGCACCCATTGCGCGAAGTCCCGCACTGGACCTGGTAATCGCGGCGGACACGCCCGCCGCCGTCGTGAACCTCCCGGAGCGCCGCGAACGCCCCGCTACTATTGCGCGGCACAGTCGCGCCCGCGTCATCTCGTGATCGTTTCGACAGGAGAAGCCGTATGCCGTTCGACGCCAGCCCGCCGGCCGCCGTTTTGGCCGCCGGGCAGCTGCGACTGGACGCCGACCCCGTCGACTATGCCCTGGTCGCACTGTATTTCACGGTGGTACTCGGCATCGGATTGATGGCCCGGCGGCGCATCTCGACCAGTCTGGATTTCTTCCTCTCCGGTCGTTCGCTGCCCGCCTGGGTGACCGGGCTGGCCTTCATCTCCGCCAATCTGGGCGCGGTCGAGATCATGGGCATGTCGGCCAACGGCGCGCAGTACGGCATGCCGACCATGCACTACTTCTGGATCGGCGCGGTGCCGGCCATGCTGTTTCTGGGCATCGTGATGATGCCGTTCTATTACGGCTCCAAGGTGCGCAGCGTGCCCGAGTTCATGCTGCGGCGTTTCGGTCCCGGGGCGCACCTGGTGAATGCGATCAGCTTCGCGGTGGCGCAGGTGCTGATCGCCGGGGTGAACCTCTATCTGCTGGGTTCCATCCTGAACGCGCTGCTGGGCTGGCCGCTGTGGGTGTCGGTGCTGGTGGCGGCGGCGATCGTGCTGTCCTACATCACCCTCGGCGGATTGTCGGCGGCCATCTACAACGAGGTCCTGCAATTCTTCGTGATCGTCGCCGCGCTGCTGCCGCTCACCCTGGTCGGGCTGCATCGGGTCGGCGGCTGGGAGGGGCTGCGCGGCAAGGTGATCGAAGGACCCGGCGGCGTCGAGCAATTGCACGCCTGGCCCGGCAATGAACTCACCGGGTTCACCAGCAATATCGGTTCGGTGATCGGCATCGTGTTCGGTCTCGGCTTCGTGCTGTCGTTCGGCTACTGGACCACCAATTACGTCGAGGTGCAGCGTGCCCTGGCCACGCACTCCATCTCCGCCGCCCAGCGCACTCCCATCATCGGTGCGTACCCGAAGATGTTCATCCCCTTCATAGTCGTGATCCCCGGCATGATCAGCGCGGTGCTGGTGCCGCAGATGGCCGACTTCAAGGCCGCCGTCACCGCCGACCCCGACTTCAGCGGTGACGTCACCTACAACCAGGCCCTGCTCTACCTGATGAAGGAAACCCTCCCCAACGGTCTGCTCGGTGTGGCCCTGGCCGGACTGCTGGCCGCGTTCATGGCCGGCATGGCCGCGAATGTGTCGGCCTTCAACACCGTCTTCAGCTACGACCTGTGGCAGCGCTATGTGGTCCGCGATCGCGAGGACTCCTACTATCTCCGTATCGGCCGCCTCGCCACCGTGGCCGCAACCCTCATCGCGGTCGGAACCGCGTTCGTCGCAGGCAATTTCGCCAACATCATGGATTACCTGCAAACCCTGTTCAGCTTCTTCAACGCGCCCTTGTTCGCCACCTTCATCCTGGGCATGTTCTGGAAGCGCATGACCCCCGCCGCCGGCTGGACCGGCCTGGTATCCGGAACCGCCGCCGCCATCATTATTTTCATCCTCAGCAAAACCGGCTTCTTCGAATTGTCCGGCCAGGGAACGAGTTTCGTAGCCGCGGGTGTCGCCTTCGCGGTCGACATCCTGGTGAGCATCGTCGTCACCTCGAACTCCCGCCCCAAACCGGAATTCGAACTGGTCGGCCTGGTCTACTCCGAAACCCCCACCGACCTGCGCACGGACCCCGATGCCGCCACCCTCCCCTGGTACCAGCGCCCCGCCCCGCTGGCCGGCATCGCCCTGTTCCTGGTCATCCTGCTCAATATCCTCGTCGGATAGGAAAGGCGCCCAATGCTGTTCGATATCCGCACCATTGTCGGCGGACTTCTCGCCTGCTACGGCCTCATCCTCATCATCGTCGCCCTAAGCTACGACTCGACCGTCCAGCACATGAAAACCGGCGGCATAGACATCAACCTCTGGGCCGGCATCGGCATGCTCATAGCCGGCCTCGTCTTCTTCACCTGGGTCCGCCTGCGCCCGGTCCGCGAGGCGGAAGAGGCGTCGAATCAAACCCCCGAATAGCCGGTAGACCAACGGGCATAAGCATTCTCCGGGCTCACGATCACCACATCCGCCGACTGCACCGGCTCCTACCCCCCGCCGAGTGGGATACATTCACAGCTACCGTGAAATTCGGCGACTTCGAAAGCGACCAGCCATGCCCGAACCACGAGTCTTGCTGGACGGCCTGGGAATCCCGGAATCCCCGCGCTGGCACGAAGGTCGCCTGTGGTTCTGCAACTGGATCGACCGCCAGGTCGTAGCCGTCGACATGGACGGCAAGGCCGAAGTGATGGCCACTCGCGACCCCGACAGCCACCCGATGGGCTACTCCATCGATTGGCTGCCCGACGGCCGCCTACTGGTGACCGGCGACCAGCTGCGCCGTCAGGAACCCGACGGCACACTGGTTCTCCACGCCGATCAGCACGCGAACGAAATCGTGGTCGACGCCTGCGGCAACATCTACCTCAACGGCGCGGACTTCGCCTTCGCCGCCGGAGCCCCACCTGAGCCCGGCTACATCAAACTCGTCACCCCCGACGGCCGCCTCCGCCAAGTCGCCGACGAGATCGAATTCCCCAACGGCATGATCATCACCCCCGACAACCGCACCCTGATCATCTGCGAATCCTTCGCCGGCAAACTCACCGCCTTCGACATCAACGCCGACGGCGACCTGTCCAACCGTCGCACCTTCGCCGAAAACCTAGGCCCGGACGGCATCTGCCTGGACGCCGAAGGCGCGGTCTGGGTCTCCACCGGCGGCCACTCGATAGTGCGCGTAGCCGAAGGCGGCGAAATCCTCCAACGAGTCGAACTCCCGGAGAACCGAGCCCCTTTCGCCCTCATGCTAGGCGGCCCCGACCGCCGCACCCTCTTCATCTGCACAGCCGAATGGCGCCTCTCCGACCCCGTCCCGGAGAACCTCACCCGCCTCACCACCGGCCCCCGCACCGGCGAAATCCTCACCCTCCCGGTCCAGATCCCCGGAGTCGGCCGCCCCTGACCCGCTTGCACCTTTCATCCACATTTCGGCCATCGAGTCGCCCGGCATACGGACTGCCGGGTCAGTCACCGCACCACCGGCAGGGTCTGCGACGACCCGATCGCGGACCGCATGCTGGCGCGCATCGCCGCCGACGAGAACTTACACATGATCTTCTATCGGGGCATTACCGCGGCGGCGTTCGATCTCGCGCCGGATCAGGCCATCGAAGCGGTCACCAAGGTGGTGAAGAACTTCGCCATGCCCGGCACCGGCATGCCGAACCGGCAGCGCAATGGCGTGCTGGCGGCCGAAGCCGAGAAGGCCGCGGTGTCCGCCGGATAGTCGGCTCGCGGGGGCCGCCGCGTGTCAGAATTCGTGGGTGAACGTTGTGCTGGAGTCGGGTTCTCGGCAGCGCAGCCCGGGACGGCTCTGGGTCGCGGTGGGCGTCTACATCGTGGTCACCCTGTCGGCTTCGGCGGGGTTGCTTGTGGTGCAGTCGCTTACGGGTCTGGACGCCGCGGTGTTGTCGCTGGTGCAGTTCGGCCCGGCGATCGCGGCGGCATTGACCTGGATGGCCTTCCGCAAGAACATCTCTGGACTACTCCCGCCCGAAATACCTTGGCGTCGAGTGCTTGTCGACCTCGTCGCGGTGATCACTGTCTGCGTGGCGATCTGGGCGCTGGCCTCGGCGGCCATGGCCTGGTCGGGGCATCACCTGGTCGGACCCGCCGCGATCGGGAGCACGCCGTTCGCAGTCTTCCTGGCCCTTCAACTCGTCGGCGCATGCGGCGAGGAGATCGGCTGGCGCGGTCTGATGCAACCGATGCTCGAAACCCGGATGCGCCGGTTGGCCGCGGTCCTGGTGACCGGCGCGGTGTGGGCGTGCTGGCATGTGCAGGTGTTCGCGGCGGGCGCGGTGCCGGCCCTCTCGTTCGTGGTGGCGGCCCTGTCCTTCGCCGTGGTGCTGGGGTACCTGGGCAACGGCAGTGTCCGCCAGCGCATCCTGGTAGCCACGGTCGGCCACTGGTTGATCAATGTCGGCTGGTACCTGGTCGCCGGGGACGACACGCTGAGCCAACCGCAGGTGATCGTCATGGCGGTCACCGGAGCGCTGGCCGCAGGCGCCGTGCTGGCGGTGACGCGGGCCCGGCGACGGGCGTGACTGTGACCCGCCGCCGGGCATGCGATCACATGTTCTTCGATTCCACAGGCCGGATCACTTGGCCGGGGCGTTGAACGGCTGGTTGATGGTGGTGAAGTACTGGATGGCGGCGGCGATGGCGATGGGTGCGGTGATGAAGATCTGACCCGCGAGGGTGCCGATGAAGCCGACCGCTGCCGCGCCGGCGATGCAACCGCCCAGCGGGCCGAGGCCGAAGAGGGTGGCCAGGACGCCGGTGGCGACCGCGCCCAGGACCGCGCCCGCGGCGCAGCCGATCAGGCCGCCGCCGATGCCGCCGACCAGGGTGGCGATGCTGGCGCCGAGGCTGATGGTGGTGCCGAGGCGGCTCCAGGCGGCGACTTCGCGGTCGTACTCGTTCTTCCAGGGGGCCTTGTCCTCGAAGGGGAGCGCCACGGGCTGGTAGGTGGCGTGGGCGACGTCGAGGCGGGGGGTGAGGGTGGCGGTGCGGCCGGAGAGCTCGGCGGTGATGGGGAAGACGAAATCGTCGACGCGGAAGTTCAATTCGGTGCCCGCGACGGTGGTCCCGTCGGCGGCCTTGATTTTGAAGACGCCGTCCTCGACCGCCAGGGAACCCGCGTCGGTGTTGATGACCATGTTCGTGTCGTTGCGGGTGGCGGTGTAGTTGATCGCGGCCGCCTCCGGCGAATCCGCTTGCGGGGCAGCGTGACCGGTGCCGGTGGCGAGCGTCAGAGCGGTGCTGACGGCGGTGGTCAGCATGACGAGCTTGGTGAATTTCACGGGGGTTGAACCTCTTTCTGTTCCCTCATCGAGGCATGCGTCACCCAGCCCGTGGCTTGCGCATGGCAAATACGTTGCCGGGCTGATGTTTTCGGCTACCGTCCGGTCGCGTCGCGGGGTTTGCGGCGCTGTCGCCGACTTCCTGAGCGGCAGCTGTGAACCGGACATGCGACACAGTAGGGTAGGCAAGCCTTACCTATCAAGACCTTCGTTCTTGCCTATCGCCCTCGACAAACCCATTGGAGCGAACGCGAATGCTTTCCCGGCGACATTGGCCAGGCTGTTTGCTGGCCGCTGCCGTGCTGGTCGCGGCCTGTCTGCTCAGCCTCGTGATCGGCGCGAAATCGATTCCCATCCACGAGGTGTGGGCGGCGCTGTGCGGCGGCGAAGACACCCCCGATCACCTCGTCGTCACCGAATACCGGGTGCCGCGCACCCTGCTCGGACTGCTGGCGGGCACGGCGCTCGGCGTGGCGGGCTGTCTCATGCAGGGCCTGACCCGCAACCCCCTGGCCGATCCCGGATTGCTCGGGGTCAATGCCGGTGCGGCCTTCGCCATCACCATCGCGGTCGCGTTCCTGGGGGCGAGCGGCATCGAATCGTACGTGTGGTTCGGGTTCGCGGGCGCGGCCGTGGTCTCGCTCGCGGTCTACCGGCTGGGCACCGCCGGACGGCAGGGGGCCGACCCGGTGCGGCTGACCCTGGCCGGTGTCGCGCTCACCGCCGTCCTGACCGGCCTCACCAAAGGGCTGATCCTGCTGCACCCCAAGGCTTTCGACGAGATGCGCAATTGGGACTCCGGCGCGCTGACCGGCCGGGGCTACGGTGTCATCGCCGGTGCGGCCCCGTTCATCGCCGTCGGCCTGGTGCTCGCGATCCTCGCCGCCCGCTCCCTCAATGCCGTCGCCCTGGGTGAAGACCTGGCGCGGGCATTGGGCGTTCGTGTCGGCCGTACCCGGGTCCTCACCGCGCTCGCGCTGGTCCTGCTCTGCGGCACCGCCACCGCCGCGATCGGCCCGATCACCTTCGTGGGCTTGGCCGTTCCGCACCTGGCCCGCTGGGTCGTCGGCCCCGATCAACGCTGGATACTCGCGTATTCGCTGCTGCTGGCCCCGATTCTGCTGCTGCTCGCGGACGTCATCGGCCGGGTGGTGATCACCCCGGACGAGATCCCGGCGGGTCTGATCACCGCCTTCCTCGGCGCACCCGTCCTGATCGCCCTGGCCCGCCGCGCCCCGGCGGGTGTGGCATGACGCGCGATTCCGGCCGCCGGCCGGCCGCCTCGGTGTCCGTGCGCTCCGACTCGGCCGGTATCGATTTCGGGCGCGCGA
The DNA here is from genome assembly GCF_001612945.1 of Nocardia inohanensis NBRC 100128. Taxonomy (GTDB): domain Bacteria; phylum Actinomycetota; class Actinomycetes; order Mycobacteriales; family Mycobacteriaceae; genus Nocardia; species Nocardia inohanensis. Next base: position 147,827 of record NZ_BDBK01000011.1, on the reverse strand, counting down.
TGCTGGTGGCGCGCTCGCGCTGGGCCGGAATCGAAGCGCGCGTGGGGCTTCGGAGCGTGGTGGTGTGCGCCCTGCTGCTGGCCGCCGCGCTGGCCGTGGCGGTGATCGCGCTCGGCAGCGGCGACTACGCCATCCCGCCCGGCCGGGTGCTGCGGGCGCTGTTCGCGGGCGACAACAGGTTCGATCGGCTCGTGGTGTGGGACTGGCGGGCGCCGCGCATTCTGCTGGCACTGCTGCTGGGTGCGGCGCTCGGGGTGAGTGGCGCGATCCTGCAATCGGTGACGCGCAATCCGCTGGGCAGCCCCGATCTGGTCGGAGTCAACTCCGGCGCGTACACCGGCGCGCTGCTGGCCATCCTGGTGCTCGGCGGCGGCCGGTACGAGACGGCGGTCGGGGCGGTGCTCGGCGGATTGGGCACGGCGGTGGCCATGCACCTGCTCGCCCTGCGCCACAACGTGTCCGGATATCGGCTGATCATCGTGGGTATCGGCATCGGAGCCATGCTCGCTTCGGTCAATACCTGGCTGATCCTGCGCGCCGATCTGGATGCCGCCATGTCCGCCGCGGCCTGGGGTGCGGGCTCGCTCAACGGGCTGACCTGGGCGCAGGTCGTGCCCGCCGCGGTGGTGCTGGCCGGATTGACCCTGGCGGCGATCCCCCTCGCCCCGCGGCTGCAAATGCTCGAACTCGGCGACGATCTGGCGCGGGCGTTCGGAATCCGGGTCGGGCGGACCCGGCTGGCGCTGATCGTGCTGAGTGTGGCCTTCACCGCGGTGGCGACGGCCGTCGCCGGGCCGATCGCGTTCGTCGCCTTGGCCGCACCGCAATTGGGCCGCCGCCTGGCCCGCACCCCCGGCACCGCGCTGGCCCCGGCGGCCGCCATGGGCGCACTGCTGCTCATCGCCTGCGATTGGCTCGCCCAGCGCGCGTTCGCGCCGACCAGCCTGCCGGTCGGCGTGGTGACGGTTTCGATCGGCGGGCTCTATCTGGCGTATCTGCTGGTGGCCGAGGCCCGGCGGAAGTGAGGAAAGCGAGCATGGACGAGATGCTGGACGGCGAAATGCGCGGCGGCGGGGGCGAATCGAGCGCGGGCTCGGGGTCCCGGCTGCGTGCGGAGCGGCTGCGACTGGGATATCGCGGCCGGACCATCAGCGAGGAACTGTCGGTCGATATCCCCGACGGTGAATTCACGGTGATCATCGGCCCGAACGCGTGCGGTAAATCCACGCTGCTGCGGGCCCTGGCCAGACTGCTGGCCCCGGAGTCGGGCGCGGTGCTGTTGGACGGCAAGCAGATCGGGTCCTATCCGGCGAAGGAGGTGGCGCGCACGATCGGTTTGCTGCCGCAGACCTCCACCGCCCCGGACGGCATCCGGGTCGCGGATCTGGTCGCGCGCGGGCGCTTCCCACACCAAACGCTGTTGCGGCAATGGTCGCGGGCCGATGCCGATGCGGTGGCCGCCGCGCTGGCCGCCACCGGTGTCACAGAGCTGTCCGCGCGACCGGTCGACGAGCTCTCCGGCGGTCAGCGGCAACGGGTTTGGATCGCCATGGTGCTGGCGCAGGAGACGCCGATCATCCTGCTCGACGAGCCCACCACCTACCTGGATATCGCCCATCAGATCCAGCTGCTGGAGCTGTGCCGGTCCCTCCAGCGCGATTCCGGGCGCACCGTGGTGGCGGTCCTGCACGACCTGAACCACGCCTTCCGCTACGCCGATCACCTGGTGGCGATGAAGGACGGCCGGGTGGTGGCGGCCGGACGGCCGCGCGAGATCGTGACCGCGGAGCTGGTCGAGGAGGTGTTCGCGCTGGGCAGCCGGGTGATCGAGGATCCGGAAACGGGTGCGCCGCTGGTCATTCCGCTGGCGGTGCAGCCGTCGCGAGCCCAGGACGAAAACGTAGCTTCCCCACGCTAGGTAAAGTTAGGCTAACCTTGCTTTTCTGGATGGATTGCGCCGCCGCTGAGCCACCGCTCGGCCCCGTGCGATCCGAATGTCGTTGAGGGTGAAGGGAGTTGCCGTGTCGCCGGAGGATCGAGCCGACTCGTGGACCGGGGGTCCCGCGCTACCGCTGACCGGTCCGCAGCTGGGCATCTGGAACGCTCAGCGGTTCGATCCGGAATCCGGGCGCTACCTGGTCGGCGAGGTGCTCGAGATCTCCGGCGCGCAGCCCGTCGACACCGAACTGCTCGCCGAGGCGATCCGGCGCACCGTCGCCGAGGCCGAGAACATGCGGCTGCGGTTCCGCGAAACCGATGCGGGGCCAAGGCAATTCGTCGCCGATGTAGCGGCGCGACTGGGCCCTGAGATCGACCTGCGGGCCGCCGCCGACCCGGTGTCACTGGCCCACGAGGCCGTCGCCGTGGAGCGCCACCGCGCCGCCGAACACTGCCGCGGCATGGTGGACCGGCAGCTGTACAGCTACACGCTCATCCGCGTCACCGACTCCGAGGTGTGGTGCGTGCAGCTCTATCACCACCTCATCGTCGACGGTTACAGCGCCGCTCTGCTCTCCCGCCGCGTCGCGGCGCATTACACCGCACTGCGCCGCGGAAACAACCCGCCCAAGCGCACTTTCGGCACCATCGCCGCTTTGATCGCGGAGGAACAGGCATACCGCACCGGCCCCGACTTCGAACGGGATCGCGCGTACTGGCGTGAAACCCTCACGCCCTGGCCGGATCTGGACGGTCGTGGCCGTCACGTCGGCGGGCCGGTCGAGCGCACCTTGCGCGCCGAATCGATCCTGTCGACCGAAACCCTCACCGCGCTAAGGGAATCCGCCGACCGGCACAATGTGTCCTGGGCCGACATCCTGCTCTCCTGCTACGCGGCCTTCCTCAGTCGCCATCTCGGCACCTCCGATCTCGTCATCTCCATGCTCCTCATGGGCCGAGTCGGCCGCGCTGCCCTCACCACCCCGGCCATGGCCGTGAACGTGCTCCCGCTGCGCCTGACCGTCCGCCCCGGCGACCGCCTGGCCGACCTGGCTCCCCGGGTAGCCGACACCCTTCGTGAAATCCGCACCCACCAGCGCTACAGCGGCGACGACCTGGCCCGCGACTTCCACGGCCACGGCGCCGGCGAACTGCTGCACGGTATCGGCATCAACCTCAAGGTCTTCGACTTCGCCCTCGACTTCGACGGGTCCCGCGGCGTGCTCCGCAATGTGGCCGGCGGTCCACCCGAAGACCTCGGTCTGACCGTCACCCCGCTCCCCGACGGCACCCTCCTGCTCGGCTTCGAATCCGACGCCCGCAATAACACTGCGGCCGCGGTCCGAGCCCGCATCAACGGCCTCGCCCGAGTCATCAACGCCTTCACGGGATCTCACAAACCTCCGGTGGGAGCCCTGCACCTGATCGACCCGCACGCCCGCGCGGAACTGCTGGCCGCCCGCGCCGAACGCTCGGGCCCCTGGCCCACCGACCCGCCGAGCCCGCCCCAACCGCACTCGGCCGCAACGGATGTCGTGCCGGTTCCGGAACTGTTCGATCGGCTGACAAAGGTGCACCCGGATGCGATCGTGCTGGCGGATGCCGAGGGGGAGTGGTCGGCTCGAACGGCCGGGCAGCGGGTGCACCGGCTGGCGCGGTATCTGCGGAGCCGTGGCGTCGGGCCGGAGGTGATCGTCGGTATCGCCCTGCCGCGCGGGGCCGAGTTCGTGATGGCGTTGTTCGCGGTATGGCAGGCGGGGGGAGTGGCGCTGCCGCTGGACTCCGAGCATCCCGTGGCCCGGCTGTCCGCGATGGTCGATGACGCCGCACCCGCCATTGTCTTGGCCGCCGGTGAACTTTCGGCCATATTTGGCGCATCGGCTGTTGTGGTAGACCCCACCGCCTATCCAGCTACACCGGAGGGGTTTTCGGCCGAATCCTGGCCGGCGGCCGACGCCGTCACCGCACCGCCGGGAAAGGTGGAGGACGCAGCGGCTCAGTCGGGTGTCGCCGGACTCGCACAGGTTCCCGCGAACGCGGAGTCCGGCGTTTCGACCGCGCGGCCGGGCAGCGTTGCGGGACCGGCGAACCCGGTGGCCATGGCGACGCCGGTGCGGCCCCGGCAGGGCGCCTACCTGATCTACACATCCGGCTCGACCGGGCGGCCCAAAGGTGTGCTGGTGGACCACGGAGCATTGGCGCAGCTGGTAGCCGGGAACCGATCCGGAATGTACGCGCGGGCGGCCGCCGGGTCGGACGGGCGATTGCGGGTCGCGCACACCACATCGTTCGCCTTCGACGCTGCGCTTGATCCGCTGTTCTGGCTGCTCGACGGGCATCGGGTTCAGGTGTACGACAGTGATATCCGGCGCGATCCGGCACGGCTGGTGACGGCGTTCGAGCGGGATGGGATCGATGTCGCCGACGGCACCCCGGTCCTCGCGGCCGCGCTGCTGGACCATGGGCTCGATCGGGTCGGGTTGCGGTTGCTGGCGCTCGGTGGCGATGCCTGTTCGCCGGAGTTGTGGCGGCGGATTCAGGACGCCGGGATCGCGGCGGTCAATCTGTACGGGCCCACCGAATCGACGGTGGACGCGGTCGGGGCGGTGGTGGACGGAGCGGGTCCACGGATCGGGTATCCGTTGCCCGGTACGCGAGTTTATCTGCTGGACAGTGGTTTACAGGCGGTGGCCGATCATCGGATCGGCGAGTTGTATCTGGCCGGGCCGCAGCTCGCGCGTGGATATCTCGGGCGGCCCGGGGGGACCGCCGAGCGGTTCGTGGCAGATCCGTTCGGACCGCCCGGCGCGCGGATGTACCGGACCGGGGATCGGGCGCGCTGGGTGCCCGGTCGTGGTTACGAGTACGCCGGGCGAGTCGATGCGCAGGTCAAGATTCGCGGGCATCGCGTCGAACTGGGCGAGGTGGAGGCCGCACTCGGCGGGCTGCCGCGAGTTCGGGGCGCGGCGGCCGATATTCGGCAGATCGCCGGCCGACCGACCTTGATCGGGTATGTGGTGACGCACGAGAATGCCGCCGCCGCAAGCTTCTCCGTTGATTTGCGCAGTGCGCTGGCGGAGCGGGTTCCCGACCATATGGTGCCCGCGCGCATCGTCGTGCTGGAGGCGTTGCCGCACACCGTCAACGGCAAGCTGGACCGTGCCGCATTGCCGGATCCGCCGGCGGACGGGGGCGGCCGGGCTCCGGAGACGCCGGCCGAGCAGGCGCTCTGCACCGTGGTCGGGGCAGTGCTCGGGCACGAGGCGGTCAGCGTGGACGATGACTTCTTCGGTGCCGGCGGCGACAGCATCACCGCGATCACCGTCAGCAGCCGCCTGCGTGAGCAGGGATTCGTGCTGACGCCGTTACAGCTGTTGAGCCGGGCCGGATTCGCCGCGCTGGCCGCTGCCGCCGAGCGGTCTGCGGGTGTGGCAGCCGAGCTCACTGCTCGGGGTGCGGCGACGCCGGAGCGGGCGAGGGTGGCACTGACTGCTCCCGAGTCGGCGGCGCTGAGCGAACGGTACGGCGCGATCGCCGATGTGCTGCCCTTGTCTCCGCTTCAAGAAGGGCTGCTGTTCCATGCGTTGCGGGACGGCGCGGACGACATCTACACGCTGACAGCGCAATTCGAGCTGCACGGCCCGGTCGACGCGGAACGGCTGGGCGCGGCCTTCGCGCAGGTGCTGGCGCGGTACCCCAATCTCGGTGCGGCCTTCAGCTATGCGGAGCTGGACGATCCGGTGCAGGTGCTGCCGCAGCGGCCCCGAACCGCTTGGCGCGTTGTCGATCTGCGAGATCGGACGGCGGCGGGGCGTGCGACCGAGGCGCGCGAGCTGGCCGAACGGGCAGCGGCCGAACCCTTCGATATCGCCGAGCCGCCACTGTTGCGCGGCTTGCTCATCCGGCTCTCGGAAGAATCTCAGCGATTCGTGCTCACCGCCCACCATCTGCTTGCGGACGGCTGGTCGATTCCCATCGTGATGCGTGAACTGCTGGCGCTGTATCACGGTGCAACGCTGAGCAAGCCCGCGTACTACGGCGACTACCTCGTCTGGCTGGCCGCCCGGGACGCCGACGCCACCCTCGCGCGCTGGCGCGAACATCTGGACGGGTTGTCCGCCGGGTCGCTGGTCGGCACCCTCGGCGGTCGGTCCACAGCGGTCGGACAGCGGATTCCATTGCCGGACAGGATGTCCGAAGATCTGGAAGCCGCCGGCCGCCGTCACGGCCTGACCATGAACATCCTCGTCCAGGGCGCCTGGGCGCTGGCGCTCGCCGCGCATCTCGACCGCACCGATGTGGTGTTCGGCGCGGTCGTCTCCGGCCGTCCGGCGGACCTGCCGGAGGTCGAGAACATGGTGGGCCTGTTCAGCAATACGATTCCCGTCCGGCTGCGCTTGGATCGCGAGCGCCCGCTGCTGGATCAGCTGGTGGAATTCCAGCGCGAGACCTTCGAATTGCAGGGCCGCGCCCACCTCGGCCTGGCGACCATCGAACGCGCTCTGGGGTTGGGCAGCCTGTTCGACTCCCTGGTCGTCTTCGAGAACTTCCCGAAATCCGCACTGCGCCAACCGGACAGCCATGAATTGCGGGTCGCCGACGTGACGGTGCACAGCCTCACCCACTTCCCGGTCACGGTGACCGCGCGGCCGGGGGCACGGTTCGAGCTCATGCTGCACCACGACCCCGCGGCGGTACCGGTCGCGGCGGCCGCACGCCTGGCGGAGCGCCTGGGCGCGGTGCTCACCGGCTTGGTCACCGAACCGGCCGCTTCGGCCGGTACCTGGCTGGACGCCACGAATATCGAGGCAGCACACCGTGAAAGGTGTGGCCGAACGCTGGCCGAGTGGGGGTCTACCGTAGCCGTCGACCCCGATGCGCCCGCTGTCACCGCCGAAGACACGACAATCAGCTACCGAGAGTTCGATTCCCGCGCGAACCGCCTGGCCCGCCGGCTGATCGCGCGCGGTATCGGACCCGAATCGGTGGTCGCGGTGGCTATGCCGCGCACCCTGGACGCGGTCATCGCCGCCCACGCCGTGATCCGCTCCGGCGGCGTGTACCTGCCGATCGACCCCGAACAGCCCGCGCGACGCATCGAGAAGATCCTCGAAACCGCCCGTCCCGCACTCGTTCTCGAATCACTCGAAGAGTGGGCCGCGGCCGATTTCGACGACGCTCCCGTCACCGATGCCGACCGCATCGCCCCGCTGCACCCCGGGAACTCCGCGTATCTCCTGTTCACCTCCGGCTCCACCGGCATCCCCAAAGGCGTGACCGTCCCGCATGAGGCGATCGTCAACACCTTCGAATGGCTCCAGCACGAACAACGATTCGGCCCCGGCGACACCGTCCTCTACCGCACCCCGCCCACCTTCGACGCCTCCCTCCTCGAACTGTTCCTGCCCCTGCACGTCGGCGCCCGCATCGTCCTCACCCGCCCCGACGGCCACCGCGACCCCTACTACCAAGCCCGGCTCATACGCGACGAACGCGTGACAGCCATCCAGATGACCACCTCTATGCTCACCGTCCTCGCCGAGGAAGCCGACCTGGCCGCCTGCACGGACCTGCGCTGCGTCATCACAGGTGGTGAAGCGCTGCCCCCGGGCACCGCGCAACGGGTACGCGCCCTGACCGGTGCGCGGGTGCACAACCTGTACGGCCCCACCGAAGCCGCCGTCTGCATCACCCGCCACGAGACCGACGACACCGATACCCGCGTCGTCCCCATCGGCCGCCCCGCGCCCGGTTCCGGCGTGCACGTACTGGACGAAAAGCTGCACCCGGTCCCGTCCGGCGTGATCGGCGAACTGTATTTGACCGGTGCCCAACTCGCGCGGGGCTACCTGTCCGCGCCCGGCGCCACCGCGGCATCGTTCATCCCCGATCCCAATGGCACCGGCACACGCATGTACCGCACCGGCGACCTGGTGAAATGGACCGCCCGTGGCGAACTGGAGTACGTCGGCCGCGCCGACAGCCAGGTGAAGCTGCGCGGCCAGCGAATCGAACTGGGCGACATCGAATCCGCTCTGCTGAACTGTCCCGGCGTAGCCCAGGCGGTAGTGCTGCTTCGCGAGGACACCCCCGGTGACCAGCGCTTGGTGGCCTACCTGATCACACCGTCCGGCCTGGCGACGGATACCGCCGCGGTGCGTTCCGAAGTGCGGAAGCTATTGCCCGCCTACATGGTTCCCAGCGCCTTCGTGATCCTCGATCACATCCCCCGCACCGGCAGCGAGAAGGTGGACCGCAAAGCGCTGCCCGCGCCGGACCTTGCCGGCCCGGATGCGAAGTCGGCGGAGCGGACCGGCCGGCTCGGAACCGAAGCCGTGGTGGGGCGTAACGACGCGTACACCGCGGTGCAGGTGGCACGCGCCCGGCGTTCGGATCGGGTGAGGCCGGAGGCGGTCGCCGCCGTGGCTGAGGTGTCGGCGGCGATCGCTGCGGCCATGGCGGCGGTGCTGTCGGTTCCCGCCGTGGCCACCGACGAGGATTTCTTCACTGCCGGCGGCCATTCCCTCACCGCCGTGCGGCTGGTCGGCCGATTGCGCCGTGCCGGTATGGAAGTCGTGCTCGATGACGTCTTCGAGGCCCGCACGCCGCACGCCTTGGCCACCAGGATCGCCGGAGCGACTGCCACGTCCGGGCTCTTCGGCCGCCGCCTGGATCATGTCCTGCCCCTGCGCGCGGAGGGTGCGGGCGCACCGCTGTTCTGCGTCCATCCCATCGGCGGAACCGCATGGCAGTTCGGCCCGCTCGCGCGGCTGTTGCGCGCCGACCGGCCGGTCATCGGATTGCAGTTGCCGTCATTGGGCGACAGGGACTTCCACGCGGCGGACCTCGGCGAGCTGGCACGGCATTACCTCGCCACCGTCCGCGGTATTCAGCCGCGCGGCCCCTATCATCTGCTCGGCTATTCCCTGGGCGGCAATATCGTCCACGAACTCGCGGCCGCGCTGGAATCGGATGGCGAGACCATCGCCTTTATCGGGCTCATTGATTCCCATCCGCTCGCGAACCTCACCGACCAGGCCACGAAGGCACTCGCAGACCCCGCCGCACTCGATCGCCTGCTGCCCGAAATCGACGGCGACACAACGGAACTCGCCGGTCTGCTGCGCTCCGCCGCGACCGACCTGCTGCGCATGGTCACCAACTCGGCCCCGCCCCGCTACTCCGGCCGCATGGCGCTCTACGCCGCCGATACCGCGCTCATCAGCAATGACGGCTCCGGCCGGGAGCGCACCGAAGCCCAGCTGAGCGGGTGGGTCGCCGACCACGCGCGGCTCGTCGTGCGCCGGCTGCCGTATACGCATTTCGACATCGTGTCCGAGCGCGGCTGGACCGAACTCGCCGCGCTGCTCGATGCCGATCCGGCGCTCGGGCTTTAGACCGATTCCCCAACAAGAAAGAAAGAACACCACATTCATGTCGCTGTACCGATCGACGGCCCGCCTGCGCGCCGCCGTCGCCCTGTTGATCCTCGCGCTGGTCGCGGCGGTCGCGGGCTGTAGCAGTTCCAGCTCCGATGAAGCGAGCGAGTCCGGCACCCGCGAGGTGCGGACCGATCGCGGCGCTATCACCGTGCCCGCCGATCCACAGCGCATTGTCGTGGTCAACGGCGCGCTCGCCGGATACCTCTTCGATCTGGGTGCGAAGGTGAAGGCCGCCGACCCGCGGGTGCTGGGCGTGACCTTGAAGCCGGGTGAGTTCCCCGCCGCCTGGGCCGCCGACGCCAAGGAGCAGGGCACCGCGGTGCTGGCCTCCGGGGACAACATCAATCTGGAGTTCATCGCCGCGCAGCGACCGGATCTGATCATCGGTGGCGGGCAGGGCTATCCGGGGCAGCAGTCCATCGACGCCTACGACAAGCTGACCGCTATCGCGCCGACCGTGCTGGTGCCGTCCAATTCCATCAACTGGCAGGACCAGTTGAAGTCGGTGGCCGACGCCGTCAACCAGTCCGCCAAGGTGAATGCGCTGATCAGTGCGTATGACGCCAAGGTCGCGAAGGTCAAGGGCAGCATCAAGCCGCCCTCGGGCGCGATCTCGGTGTTCCAGTCGCGCAAGGACAACAAGCCCTCGGTGATCGCGCCGGGCACCCCGCTGGCCTCGCTGCTCACCGCGACCGGGTTCACCATCGACGACAAGGTGGAGGCCAAGGCCGGTAATCCGGCGCGCGCCGCGGCCGCCGACTGGGTGTCGTTCAGCCCGGAACTGGTCACCACGGTCGTGGATGCGCCCGCCCTGTTCGTGATTCAGCTCGACGGCGGCCGCTCCATCGCCCAGCTGAAGGAAGATCCGATGCTCGCCAAGCTGCCGTCCTTCCAGTCCGGCAAGGTCTACGACCTGCCCGCCACCAGCCAGCGCCCCGACTACCGCAATGTCATGAGCACCCTCGACCTGCTGGCGGAGCGCTTCCGGTGACGGCCGCCGGCGGCCTGCTCATCGATGTCTCGCCGCTGCGGGCCAGCCGGGAGTTCCGCTGCGCCTTCGCGGCCCGGCTGGTATCGGTGCTGGGGATCGGGTTGCTCATGGTGGCCCTGCCCGTGCAGGTCTACCAGCTGACCGGATCCTCGCTGCACGTCGCCGGCGTCACCACGGTCACCGCGATCGCCCTGTTCGCCGGCAGCCTGGCGGGCGGGGTGATCGCGGACCGGTACGACCGCCGCGATGTCATCCAATGGTCGCGCAGCGCAGCGGGTTTGGGTTTTCTGGCGCTGGGGTCGAACGCGCTGCTGCCGGACCCGATGCTGCCGGTGATCTATGCGGCGGGCGTGGTGGACGGCCTCGCGGGCGGTATCAGCGGGTCCGCGCTCATGGCCCTGGTGCCCAGGCTGGTCGGTCGCGAGAAGGTCGCCGCCGCAGGGGCTTTGACGGCCCTGACCGCCGATCTCGGCACCATGATCACACCCGCATTGGCCGGGCTGCTCATCGCGAAAACCGGTGTGGCCCCGGCGTTCTTCCTGACCGCCGCCGCGACCGTGGGCACGGTGAGCCTGATCCGGGCGATCGGCCCACAACCACCACCGGAGCGCGAAATCCAGCATCCGCTGCGCGAGCTGGCGACCGGAATTCGATTCGCGTTCCAGCACCGGACGATTCGCGCGGCATTGCTCACCGGACTGATCGCCATGCTGGTGAGCGGGCCGCTGGTCCTGCTGCCCGCGCTGGCCGACGAGCTCGGCGCCGGGACGACCACCCTCGGCCTGCTCTACGCCGCACCCGGAGCCGGTGCCGTGCTCGGCTCGCTGACCAGCGGCTGGATCGGCCGCAGCGCTCGCCCCGGCCGTGCCCTGCTGATCTCTTCGGCCTGCATGCCGATCGGCGTCATCGTCGCCGGGCTCGCCCCGCACGCCGCGCTGGTCTTCCTCGGCCTGGCCGGTTTCGGCACCGCCCGCGCGGTGAACATGGTGCTGCGCTACGCCGTCTTGCAACGCGAAGCCCCCGAGGAACTGCGCGGCCGCGTCTCCGGCCTGCTCATGGTGCAGGCCGTCACCGGCACGGCGGTGGGCTCCATGCTGGCCGGCATCGCAGGCCAATTCTGCACGCCCGCAACCGCTCTCGTGGTCTACGGGCTGTTCGTACTGATTCTCGGCGCGGCCACCGCCCTGGCCGCCGCGCCACTGCTGGGAGAGGAGAAGCCCTGATGGATCGTGCCGCCTATGCCACCCGTATCAGCGAGGTGCTGTCGGGCCCGCACGGAGCCAAGGTCGGGTATCCGATCGGATTGTGCGAGGTGCGGGTACTGCGCACCGAACAGGTGGGCGCGGGCCTGCTGCGCATCACCTTCGGTGGTCCGGACCTCGCTGGTTTCCACAGCTATGTGCCGGATGAGCATGTGCGCCTGGTGTTCCCGGATGAGGACGGTGTGCTGCGCTTGCCCAGGCGTGACGGGTTGTCGCTGGAATGGGGCAACCCGCGCCCGGTCTCGCGCGAGTACACCGTGCGCCGCCACAGCGCCGAGGATGCCGAGCTGGATATCGATTTCGCGATCCACCCCGGCGGGCTGGCCTCCGAGTGGGCGTTGACCGCGACCCCGGGCACCCCCGTGCATATCGCGGGTCCGCCCGGGGGAGTGGTGGTTCCACGCACCTACGACCGGTACCTGTTCGCCGGAGACATCACCGCGCTGCCCGCCATCGCGCGCTGGCTGGAATGGTTGCCGCGTGGGGCCGCCGGTTGGGCGTTCATCGAAGTGACCGGGCCGGACGAGGAAATCCCATTGGACGCCCCGGCCGGTGTCGAGGTGTGCTGGGTGCATCGCGGTGCCATGGAACCGGGTACCGGCGACGCGTTGGAGCGAGCCGTGAGAACCGTGGAAGTGGCTGCGGGGGAGCGGGTTTACGCCTGGATCGCCGGTGAAGCAGGTGTGCTGCGCCCGCTGCGCCGCTTCGTGCGCACCGACCTCGGCATCGGGCCGAAGGACTACCTGATCGCCGGCTATTGGAAGCGCGGCATCGCCGATTACGACAGAGACGAGTGAGGCAACGATGAACGATCAAGCGATCACAGCGGGACAGTGGGCCATCGACGATGTGGCCACGGCGCTAAGCATCGACCCGGCCGGACTGACCCTCGACACCGATCTCCTGGACGCCGGACTGGATTCGGTCCGCATCATGTCCCTGGTCGAGAAGTGGCGGGCGGCCGGCCACGAACACATCGACTTCCCCACGCTCGCCGGTGATCCGGTGCTGCGATCCTGGCTGCAAGCACTGTCGTGACCGGTGGCGCGGCCGAGCCGCGCCACCTTTCCGGTCAGTTCGCCGGAGTCCGCGCCGCGAGCAGTTCACGTAGCTCGCGGCGGCTGGTCTTGCCCACCCCGGTCTCCGGGAACACGGGCACGATGACCACCGCGTCCGGCATCTTCCAGGCCGCCACCCCGCGCCCGCGCACGAACGACCGGATGGTGGTGAGCGTGGGCGCGGCATCGGGGTCGACGGGCTGCACGAAGGCGCAGATTCGTTGCCCCAGTACAGGATCGGGTGTGCCGATGACGACGGCGTCGCGGACCTGCGGATGCTCCAGCAGATGAGCTTCGAGCTCCTCGGCCGAGACCTTCTCGCCGCCGCGGTTCACCCAGTCCCCGGCCCGGCCCTGCACCACGAGATTGCCGTCCGGCCGCACCCGCGCCATGTCGCCGGTGCGGTACCAGCCCTGTGGCGTGAAGCTGCGGGCATCGGCCTCGGGATTGTCGTAATAGCCGCGAATCGTATAGGGGCCCTTGGTGATCAGATTGCCGACGCTTCCGGGTTCGACGTCGTGACCCGTATCGTCCACCACCCTGATCCGATCCTCGTCCGACATCGGACGGCCCTGCGTGTTCACCACCGCCTCGATCGGATCGTCCAGGCGGGTGTAGCAAACCAGGCCCTCGGCCATGCCGAACACCTGTTGCAGGGTCACCCCGAGCGCCGGGCCGACCCGGCGCGCCAGCTCGTCGGGGCAGCGTGCGCCACCCACCTGTACGATCCGCAGGCTCGAAAGGTCCGGCGTGTCACCGGCTTCCGCGCGCTCCACCCACAGCCGGGCCAAGGGCGGCACCAGGCCGGTGATGGTGACCCCGAAGCGCTCGACCGCCCGGAACGCGGTCGCCGGAGTCGGATCGGGCGTCAATGCGACGGCGCCGCCCGCCCACAGCACCCCCAGGATGCCCGGCGAGCTCATCGGGAAGTTGTGCGCCACCGGCAGCGCCGCGAGATACACGCTGTCGGTGCCGAGTTCGCAGATCTGCGCGCTGCGCCGCACGCTGTAGAGGTAGTCGTCGTGGGTGCGCGGAATCAGTTTGGGAATCCCGGTGCTGCCGCCCGAGAGCTGCAAGAACGCCACTTCACCGGCATCGATGACCGGCAATTCGCCCGGCTCGTCCCGGAATTCGGCGATATCGCGCACCCCGGCGGGCAACGCCGCACTCGGATCGTCGGCGACCACCAGTACCTGCTCGAGCGCCTCCGCCTCGGCACGCACCGAAATCGCCAGCGCCGCATGATCGAACCGCTGATGGGTCGTGCAGGTGATCATCGCCACCGCTCCGCTCGCCCGAGCGATCGGCACCAGCTCCGCCCGCCGATGCGCGGGCAGGCAGAACACCGGCAGCGCCCCCAGCCGGAACAGCGCGAAGATCACCTCCACGAACTCGGCACGATTGGGCAGCTGCACCAGAACCCGGTCCTGCCTGTCGATTCCGAGCCGCGCCAGGCCCGTCGCCAGCGAACGCGAGCGATGGTCCAGCTCCGCATACGTCCAGCGGTGCGTGTCGTCCACCACGGCGAGCGCCTCGGGCTGTGCCGCCGCTCGCTCGCCGAGCATCTCTCCGAAGCTCTGCCCGGACCAGATGCCACGGGTCCGGTAATCGTCGGCTTCGGCCTGCGGCCACGGGGTGTAACCAGGCAGAACGGTCGATGGCATTGGGGGACACCTCTTTCCGGCGAACCCTGTCGCCGTGTCGGTCGGAAGTCGCGCCGGAAACAAGCGCACTTTCATATCAGGTTAGGCTAACCTTATGTCCATGATCGATTCGGATGCACGAATGATCGTGGTCACCGGGGCCGCCGGCGGGATCGGCGCGGCCGTCGCCGCCGAACTCGCGCCGGGTGCGCGGGTATTGGCGCTCTGGGATCGTGATCCCCGGGTGCATGAGGTAGCCGCCGAAATCAAAACCCGCACAACGGGATCGGTGCAGGCCGCCGAGGTGGATGTCAGTGACGCGCGAGCGGTGGCGGACGCCTTCGACGACCTCGTCGCGGCCTGCGGTCCCGCCGATGTGGTGGTGCACGCCGCCGGTGCGCTGTTCCCCGGCAGCCCCCTGGAAGTGGATCCCGAGTCCTGGGCGCGATGCCTGGCCGTCAATGCGACCGGGGTCGTGAACGTCACCCAGCGCGCCGCCCGCGAGATGGTCGCGGCGGGACGCGGTGCGATGGTGGTCGTCTCCTCCAATGCCGCCGCCACGCCCCGGGTGGGCATGGCGGCCTACGGGGCCGCGAAAGCGGCGGCGACCGCCTTCACCCGGTCGCTCGCACTGCAAGTCGCCCCGTTCGGGGTCCGGGTGAACCTGGTCTCGCCCGGCTCCACCGACACCGCCATGTTGCGCGGCATGTTCGACGCGACCGCCCCGCCGCTCGACGCGGCCGCCCGCACCGCCCTGCTGGACGGCGACCCCGAGGTGTACCGGCTCGGAATTCCGTTGCGGCGCATCGCCACTCCCGCCGATATCGCCGCCGCCGTCCGTTTCCTGGCCTCCGCCGACGCCCGCCACATCACCATGCACGATCTGCGGGTGGACGGCGGAGCCACGCTCGACATGTGACCGAGAGGATGATCATCATCTCCAGCGAATCCGCAACTACCACAAACCATTCCGGTGAACCCGGCTTCATACTGGCCCGCCCGCACCGAACGGTCATCGCGACCGGAGTCGCCCGTACCTTCCAATCGGCCGCGGAGGCTTGCGCCGCCCTGCGCACCGGTCAGGTCAGCCACATCGTCGGCGCGCTGCCGTTCGCCGTCGATGCTCCCGCCGCGCTGTGGGCGCCCCACGCGGTGACGATCACCGAGGCTCCGGTGCCGACCACCGCCGACCGGACGGCCACGCCCGGGCCGATCGCCGCGGCGGTCGCGCAGCGCCGAGCCGGAAAGGCCGGTGCGCCGGTCGGATTCGAATTCGACGAGGCCGTGCCTTCCCCCGAGACCCATCTGCATCGGGTCGGAGCGGCGGTCCGGCTGCTCGCCGATCCCGCGCATCCGGTCCGGAAAGTGGTGCTGGCCAGGAGTGTTCGCGCACACGCCGCCGAGCCCGTCCATCCCGTCGACATCCTGCATCGGCTGGTGGAGACCGACCCGCTCGGCAACGGCTTCCTCGTCGACCTGTCGGCCGCGGGCGAACCGTACGACGGCAGGCACCTGATCGGCTCCAGTCCCGAAGTGCTGGTGCATCGTTCGGGGACCGAGGTGCTGAGTCACCCGCTGGCCGGTTCCGCCCGCCGCATCCCCGACGATGCCGCCGCGGATCGCGTCGCCGCCCGCACACTGCTCGCCTCGGCGAAGGACCTGACCGAACACCGCTACGTCGTCGACCAGGTCGGCGGCGTGCTGCGCGACCGCTGCGGCAATGTCGGCATCCCCCGGCACCCGGAGCTGACCAGTACGCCGGAGATGTGGCATCTGGGTACGCCCATCACCGCGACCGTCCCGGCCGCCGGCCCGTCGGCGCTGGAATTGGCGGTGGCACTGCATCCCACGCCCGCGGTCTGCGGCACCCCCACCGCCCCGGCCGCCCGCCTGATCGAAGCCCTCGAAGGCGATCGCGGTTTCTACGCCGGCGCGGTCGGCTGGTGCGATGCCACCGGCGACGGCGAATGGATGGTCAGCATCCGCTGCGCCGAACTCGATGCCGACCGGCGCACCCTGCTCGCGCACGCGGGCGGCGGTATCGTCGCGCAATCCGATCCGCACGCGGAACTGGCCGAAACCACCGCCAAGTTCCAGCGCATCCTCGCCCCGCTGGGCATCACCCATCGCCCCGTCACCGTCGGCTGACCCGCCGCCGCGAAAAGAGAGCCGCCCCATGCCGATTCCGCCCATCGCCCCCTACGCCATGCCGACCGCGGCCGAGGTGGTCCCCAATCAGGTGTCCTGGAAAGTCGACCCGGCCCGCGCCGCCCTGCTCATCCACGACATGCAGCGCTACTTCCTGACCGCCTACGACACCGCCGCGGAACCGGCCCGCACCATGCTGGCCAATATCGCCACGCTCCGAAAACACTGCCACGACCTGGGGATTCCGGTCGTCTACACCATGCAACCCGGTAACCAGCACCCCTCCCGCCGCGGCATCCTCGCCGACTTCTGGGGCACCGGCATGGCCCACGGGCCCGACACCGAAGTGGTTCCCGAACTGACCCCGGCGGCTCAGGACATCCAGGTCACCAAATGGCGCTACTCCGCCTTCCAGCGCACCGACCTCCGGGAACTGCTCAACTACCACAACCGGGACCAGCTGCTGATCACCGGCGTCTACACCCATATGGGCTGCATGCTCAGTGCCGCAGAGGCTTTCATGAGCGATGTGCGCCCGTTCCTGGTCCTGGACGCCACCGCGGACTTCAGCCGTGAGGAGCATCTGATGGCCCTCAACTACACCGCCCGCCGCTGCGGAGCCGTGCTCACCGCCGGTGAGGTCGCGGCACAGCTCGGCAGTTCGACTGCGGCACAGAGGTTTCAGGGAGCCTGATGCGGATCGGCCGGGTCGAGCCACGCTTGGAAGGCATCGAAACCGAAGGGCCGGCCGAGGAACCCGGCCACCAGCTCGGCGGCGTCCCGGGAGCCGCCGGGAGCCAGCACATGGTCGCGATAGCGTTGCGCCACTGCGGGTTCGAGCAGATCGGCCGGATCGAAGGCGGAGAACAGGTCCTTCGCGATGACCAAACTCCACATGTAGGTGTAGTACGCCGAGGTGTACCCGGCCAGGTGCCCGAACGACGATTGGAAGTTGGTTCCCGGCAGGGTCGACATCAGGCTGTAGCGGGTAATGGTGTCGGCCACCAGTGCGGTGTGGTCGGCGGGGCGGTCCCGGTGCAGCAGATACGACACCGCGCTGTAGCCGAGCTGAGTTCGGACCTGGAGTCCGCCGCCGAAGCCGCGGGCGGCCCGCATCCGCTCGACCAGCTCGGCGGGGATCGGCATGCCGTTCTCGTCGACCGCGAAGGTCCCCAGAATCGTTGCGTCCCAAGCCCATTCCTCGAGCATCTGCGACGGGGCCTCGACGAAATCCCATTCGGTGGCGACGCCGGAGAACCGCGCCCAGCGCTGGTCTCCGCCGAGCACGTGATGCAGCAGATGCCCGAACTCGTGGAACAGGGTGACGACGTCGCGATGCTCCATCAGCCCGCGGGAGAAGTTGCAGACCAGCACGCCCTCGGGCAGCAGGCGACCGGAGACGCCGCTGACCAGATCGAATTGTGCGGCGTGCTTGTACTTGCCCGCGCGCGGATGCAGATCCAGATAGATCCGCCCGCGGCGCTCGTCCCCGTCGTAGACGTCGTAAACGGTGACGTCCTGGTGCCAGCTCGGCACGTCCACCGCGCGATACTCCAGGCCGAACAGTCGCCCGGTGACCTCGAGCAATCCCGCTCGCACCCGGGTGAAGTCGAAGTACCGGCGCACCTCCCGGGCATCCACGCCGTACTGCTCGCTGCGGACGAGTTCGGTGTAATACGCGCTGTCGGAGCGGTCGAGCGCCGTGGCGGCGGGCTCGTCCTGCCGGCGGCGCGCCAGGATCGTGTCGAAGTCGCGTTTGCCCGCGGCCTCGGAGGCGTCCGCGAGCCGTTCGATGAATTCGCTGATGGCCCGGCCGGTTCCGATCATCTTGACCTCGGCGTCGTAGTCGGGCCAGCCGTCGTAGCCGAGTAGCCGGGCCTTCTCGTCACGCAGCTCGAGCATCTCGTGCAGCACGGCGTCGTTGGCGGGCCAGCCGCGACTGTCGAATTCGATGGTGAGGTCCCGGCGGGCCGCGGCATCGTGCGCGTAGGTCCGAAACGGCATGAAGTCCGGGTTGTCGGTGGTGACGGTGACCGATCCGTCCGCGGCGGGCGGGTGCGCGGCCACGAAGTCGGCGGGCAGGCCGTCGAGCTGCTCGGGGGTGAGCCGCACCTGGCGAACGTCCTCGCGGATGGTCCGTCCGAAATCCTGGTCCAGCACGACCAGTCGCTCGGAGATCTCGCGCAGCCGGGCCCGGGTGCGATCGTCGCGATCCACGCCGCTGCGGCGGAAGTCGCGCAGTACATGCTCACGCATCCGCAGCGTCGTCGCGTCCAGCCCGGTCGTCGCGGTGGCGGCGACGATCTCGTAGAGCCCGCGGTCGAGGTCGCGATCGATCCGGACCCGGTCGATCCGCTGGACCAGCTGATCGGCGAGTTCGCGCACCTCGGGATCGGTGTGCACCTCGGCGAACAACCCGGCCGCCGAGGCCGCGCCGCGCAAGGCGATATCGGCGTCGTTCCACAGCTCGAGCACCTCGATGGCGTCGGCACCGGTGTACTCCCGCAACCGCCGCAAAGTCCCGGTCGCGGTGTGCAGCCGGTCGAGCACCTGACCGGAGAGCCAATCGGACCAGTCGGCGGTGGGCAGGACCAGCGGTTCGGGACTCATCCCACGACCCTAGTCGCGCATCGGGCGACTAGCCCTCCGGCTGCGCCTCGAACAGCTTGTTCACCGCGACGGGTTCCCGCGCTTCGGGACCGCTGATCTCGAAGTACTCCGCGGGCGAAACATGGTGAACCGTAGCCACTATGGCGGCGGGAATGGATTCGATCTTGGTGTTCAGTGCGCGGACATTCGCGTTGTAGAGCCGCCGGGTGGCGGCGATCCGATCCTCGATATCGCTCAATTCGCGTTGCAACGCAGCGTAATTCTGCACGGCTCGCAGATCGGGATACTGTTCGGCGAGCGCCGACAAATGCGACAACGCCGCGGTCAAAGCGTTTTCGGCATTCGCCACCCCGGAGACCTCCGCGCCGGCGGCTACCGCACGCGCCTGATTACGCGCCGCCGTCACCGATTCCAAAGTGCCGCGCTCGAATTCGGCGGCCCGCTCGACCGTCGCCACCAGATTCGGCACCAGTTCGTGGCGGCGTTGCAGCTCGACATCGACCTGCTTCCACGATTCGGCGATCAGATTCCGCAGCCGGACGAATTCGTTGTACGCGGCGAAGTACCACAGCACCGCCACCAGCGCTACCGCGACCACCACAATGACAATGACGGTGCTGCTCATGCGATTTTCCTTCCGTAGTCGGTCCACACGAATCG
This sequence comes from Nocardia inohanensis NBRC 100128, assembly GCF_001612945.1. Lineage (GTDB taxonomy): Bacteria > Actinomycetota > Actinomycetes > Mycobacteriales > Mycobacteriaceae > Nocardia > Nocardia inohanensis. The sequence continues at coordinate 128,075 of NZ_BDBK01000011.1, read as the reverse complement.
GGGAATGCCGTCCGCGATGATGCGCATCGCCTCGAACACCCCACCGATCTCATGCGGCCGATTGCCGAGAGTGGTTATGCCGACCAGCGAATCTCCGGCGATCTCGAACTTGGTGAAGGTCACCGCCCCGCCCCGCCGCCGCGCCAGCTCCACCAGCCTGTCGATCGTCCGCGGCGTCAGCACCGCGTGCGCGAACGCCGGATGCGCCGAGTACACCGAGAACTGATCGTTGAACTCCGCCGACTCGAACTCCACCCGATCCCCGATGGTGCTGTCGAAAGTCATCCCGATCGTCAACCGCGGCAGCTCCGCCGGCAACGTCACCACGAACACATTCCGGAAATGCGTACTGACATTGATCCGATTGTTGTGCAACCAGGTCAGATGAAAGAACCGCGCCGGATACCCACCCACCGTGCCTTCCATCGTGTCCCGCACCCGAAACCGCCGCGCCCGCCCGATATCGAACGGCGGAAAATCCCACTCCGGCACCGCCCAATCACCCACCCGCCGATACCGAAACCCGTTCTGCTCCGCCCAAGCCGCCGTCCACCGCTTCCGGAACGCCTTCACGATGACCCCCGACGGCAAAAACGCCAGCGCCGGCGTAGCAACCAGCAACACCCACGAGAACGGCCGCCCATGCTCCTGCCACCACCGATATTGCAGGATCACCAGCACCACGAAAGTAAGCAACGACAAAACATTGAGAAACCGCGGCCGCGACCAGAACGGACCGCTGTCAGCGGCCGATTCCCGGTCGATCACGTCGTTCATGATGCCCCCCTAGCGCACCCTGCCCGTCATGGGCAGTCGCAACGATTGTCGCAGGTGGTTGCAACTTGTTTGCGGGTGGCTGTCCGGTGACAACGCCGTCCGGCGCCGGCCCGCCGCGCTCGCGACGGGCCGCGCCGAATGCTTCGAATTACTTGGCAGCCGGGGTGAAGGGCTGGTTGATGGTGGTGAAGTACTGCACCGCGGCGGCGATGGCGAAGGGGGCGGTGATGAAGATCTGGCCCGCGACGGTGCCGAGGAAGCCGACGGCGGCGGCGCCGGCGATGCAGCCGCCGAGGGGGCCGAGGCCGAAGAGGGTGGCCAGGGCGCCGGTGGCTACCGCGCCGAGCAGGGCGCCGGCCATGCAGCCGATGGCGGCGCCGCCGATGCCGCCGACCAGGGTGCCGATGGAGGCGCCCATGGACAGGGTGGAGGTCATGCGGCTCCAGGCGGCCTGTTCGCGGTCGTACTCGGACTTCCAGGGGGCCTTGTCCTCGAAGGGGAGGGCGACCGGCTGGTAGGTGGCGTGGGCCCGGTCGAACCGGGGGGTGAGAACGGCGGTGCGGTCGTCGATCTCGGCGGCGATCGGGAAGACGAAATCGTCTACGCGGAAGGCCAATTCGGTGCCGGCGACCACGGTGCCGTCGTTCGCCTTGATCTTCAGGACGTTGTTCTCGACGGCCATCGAACCGGCGTCGGTGCGGATGGTCATGATGCCGTTGTCGTTGGTCGCGGCGTAGTTGATGGGGCTCGCCTCGGCCGGGGCGGCCTGGACGGTGCCGGCGGTCACGCCGACCACGGCGGCGGCGAAAGCGGCGGAGACGGCGAGCTCGGTGACCTTCATCAGGTGAAATTCCTTGCGTCAGTGCAGGTCTGATCCCGCACGAGGGTATGGGGGTCCGGCGGCACGGCGGAAAGCCGTGTCGCTCGGTGGGAGCGGTGTGCTAGGCGGCGGTGCGGTCGCGCAGGCGGGCGGCGTAGCCCACCGCTACATCGACGATCAGGAAGGCCGAAAGGGGACCGCCGATCATCGGCGCGAACCAGCCGACCACCACGGCCGCGGCCGCGACGGGCAGCAGCACCGTCCAGGGGGTCCGGCGCAGTGCGCCGCGGCGCGGGGGCTTGCCGACGCCGAGCTTGCTGTCGTCCTTGGTGGGACGGCGACGCCACCACATCAGGTAACCGCGCACGATCACCGTGATCAGGCCGATCATGATGGCCAGCAGGAGCAGCTGATTGAGCAGGCCGAACATCAAACCCATGTGGAACTGAATGCCCCAGTTGGTGAGCTTGGCCATCAGCGGCCAATCGCTGTAGCGCAGTACGTCGGTGACCACGCCGGTCTGACCGTTCACCGCGACGGAATCCAAGGTCAGCACGCCCGGGCGGCGCAGCTCCTTGGCCACGAAAGCGGTGCCGTCCTTGGCCGGCACGCTGATCTCCAACGGGCCCTCCAGGCCGTTCGCGCGGGCGACGCCGTAAACGGTGTCCACCAGCGCGGCCTTGTTCGGCGCGGGTGCGGGCATATTCGCTTGCGGCGCACCGTGATCGGAGTGCTCACCGCCGGACATGCCGGACATGGTGGAGCCGGGCAGCTCGGCGCTCACCGCGGGGGTGGTCCAGCTCATCTCCTGGCGCAGCTTGGTGACGTTCTCACCGGCGTACTTGGACCAGGTCATACCGGTCACCGACAGCAGCAGGAGCACCGGCAGGATCCAGACACCCACGGCCGCATGCCAGTTCAGCGTGCGAGCGCGCGGCTTGGAGCGATCCGGCCGCAGCAGCCAGCCGGCCGAGCGGCGTTCGCGGCGCGCCCGCACCCGGCGGTACCAGAGCACCAGCCCGGCCAGCGCGATCAGCCACAGCCAGGAGGCCGCGATCTCGCTGTAATAGCGGCCGAAATCGCCCAGATGCAGATCCCGGTGCAGCTTGTCGATCCAGGTACGGGTGGGCAGCGCACCCGAACTGCCGTAGACCACGCTGTCGCCGACCGACTGCGCGGTCACCGGATCGACGAACACCGCGCGGCGCTCGGACGCGCCCAGCGACGGATCGTTGAAGATCACCCGCGTGGTGTCGCCGCTGTTCTGTGCCGGCGCCACCGCGGTGAGCGCGAGCTTCGGCTCCACCGCGAGCGCCGCGGCCACCTGCTCGGAGAGCGGCTTGACCGGCCCGGTCGAATCGGTGTGCAGCAGACCGCGATCGGTAATGGTCTCCAGCGTCGGAGCGACCGCGTAGAGCGCTCCGGTGACGGCCGCGATCAGGATGAACGGGGCGACGAAAACACCCGCGTAGAAATGCAGTCGCAGCATGAGCGCCTGGAAGGCATTGCCCGCACCGCGTTTGGTGGATGCCGGTTTCGATTCCGGTTCCGGGGTAGGGGAGGGCGGCGGTGCCGAAGTATCGACACCGCTGTCTGTGATTGTCACGAGCGGACTTTCTGTTCGTTCGAGAAACCCGGGCACGCCGAATTCGGCTCTGCCGCAATGGGCGAGCGGAGACGGCGAATATCGCGCGGACGTCGCAGGTCCGTGCGCGGGTCGAAGGTCCTCCGGGGTTTCCGGGGCTGGGCCCCGAGAGCTCCGGGAGTTGTTTCAGACTCGAACGAGAGCGGGTGGTCCGCGAGTGCGGAAGACATCGGCCGCGAAGACGCGCAGCACGACGCGATCACGATGCTCGATAGGCAGTCGCGGCGGACCGCTGAGCACCGGTAGGGAGGTGGCGACCGGCAGCACCCAGGCGAGCACCGTGGTGCCGATCCGGTACGCGGCTTCCGCGCCGACGATGACGACGGCCGCGAAGATGGCGGCGGTGACGTGCGCCGCCAGCATGGCCGGACTCCACATCCCCGCATTGTGGTGATGGTGATGCCCCGAACCGGGGGAGCCCCACATCATGCTGAAGTGCCCGAGCAGCTGCCCGCCGATCAAGGCGACGACCAGCCCGAGCCAGGTATTGCGGAGCACCCCGACCCCGGCGACCAATCCACCGACTGCCGCGGAGGCCGCCACCAGCAGCGACAACGGACCCGACTCCAGGGGCGCGGCCCCCGAGATCCAGCCGTGCGCGGCGACGGCGAGCGCGCCGGAAACGAGTCCGGCCGCCCCACCGCGCAACACCGCAGCATCACTGCGGATATGCGCCGAGGGGCGGCCGGACTCAGAACTCACGCGCTGATGATAGCGGAGGAAGTGAACCCGCTTTTACAGCCGTATACGCCAATTCCATCCGGAATCATTCGGTGGGAACCGACATTTCGACGAGCGGCTTACGCAGCAGCTTCCCGGTCGCATTGCGCGGCAGTTCGTCCAGGAAGATCACCTCGCGCGGCACCTTGTACCGGGCCAGGTTCGCTTTCACGTAGTCCTTGATCTCCTGCGCGTCCCGCTTGGAGTCGGGCCCCGGAACCACGATGGCGCGCAGCCGCTTCCCGAAGTCGCGGTCATCGACGCCGACCACCGCGGCCTCGAGCACATCGGCCCGATTCGACAGCAGGTTCTCGACCTCCTGCGGGAAGACGTTCTCACCGCCGGAGACGATCATGTCGTCGTCGCGGCCGTCGATGAACAGCAAACCGTCGGCATCGAAGTGCCCGACATCGCCGGAGGACATCAGGCCGTCGACGAACTCCTTGGTGCGGCCGTCGGTGTACTGCTTGAACGAGTGCCCGTTCTCGATGAAGATCGTTCCGGTCACGTTCGGCGCGGTAATGCGCTTGCGGTTCTCGTCGTAGAGCGCGACGCGGATGCCGACCGGTGGCTTACCCGCGGTGGTCGGCGCCTTGCGCAACTCGGACGGGGTGGCCACGGTCATGACGGCGCACTCGGTGGAGCCGTACACGTTGTAAAGACTGTCCCCGAAGTAGTCCAGGGTGCGGGTGACCACGTCCGGCGGGATGGCCGAGCCGGCGGCGAACAGCACCCGCAGCGTCTCGCCGGGCTGGTACTTGGCCAGGGTCTCGGCGGGCAGATCGAGGATGCGCTGGAGCATGGTCGGCACCACGGTCAGGCCCTGCGCCCGGTACTTCTGGATGTTCGCGAGGGTGGTCTCCGGGTCGAATCGGCGCTGCTGGAACACGACTCGGTTGCCCAGCGCCAGCGCCAGCGTGAACTGCGACAGGCCGGTGGCATGGAAGATCGGGGCCGCCATCACCACGGTGCTGTTGCGCGGCACCGGGATTCGATCCAGGAACTGCGCGGTAATGAACGGGCTGACCTTGTCGCGCGGCGCGCCCTTGGGGGTGCCGGTGGTGCCGGAGGTCAGGATGACCATGCCGCCCGGCTTCTCCGGCGGGTCCAGCGGTTCGGTGGACTGCCCGGCCGCGACCGAATCGATGGTCGGGATCGACGGATCGGCGTTGTCCTTGGCATCCACCCAGGTCAGGATGCGCGGGATCGCCTCCGGAATGGCCGACATGAGATCGAAGAACTCGCTGTCGTGCAGCACCGCCTTGACGTTCTCGCGGGCGGCCACATCGGTGAACTGCGGCTTGGCGAAGCCGGTGTTCATCAGCACCGCGCGCACGCCCAGCTTGCCGGCGGCGACCAGGGCCAGCACCATGCCGCGATGGTCGCGGGCCAGCACGCCGATCACGTCACCGGGCTGCAAACCCTGCGCGGCGAGTCCGCGCGCGAAGGCGCTGGACTGCTTGTCGATCTGCTCGAAGGTCATCTCGCCGAGCTCATCGACGATGGCGGCGCCGCGCGGATTGGTCTTGGCGCCGTGGATCAGCGCGCCCGCGAACGGACCGAACTTCAGGACGTTGACCGCCGACCGCAGCGCGTGATCCGGCCGCAGCGGATTGAACAGCCCCCCTCGAACCATCGCATTGACGCTCAGAGCCGCATTGCCCGCCTTGCGCAGAACCGAGCCAGCCGATGGAAGTGACATAGGTACTACCTTCCGCGATCCCCACCGCCGGACGAGTTGGCCGGACGGACCGCAACATCGAGATCCAGTGCGGTGCTAACCCTAGCAAGCGCTGGCAGCGAAGTTGTGGCCGAGGTCTCTGTTACCTGCGGTATCGCATAGGGCGGCCCTGGTCGTGGCGCGGATCGCAGGTTGTCACCGGGCTCCGGACGGCTGTTCGTACTCGACGAGGACGCGGCGCAGGAGTTTGCCGGTGGCGTTGCGGGGGAGTTCGTCGATGAAGATGACGTCGCGGGGGACCTTGTAGCGAGCGAGGTTGTTCTTGACGTACGACTTCACTTCGTCGGCGGTGATCTCCGCGCCGGGCTCGGGGACTATGAAGGCGCGCAGGCGTTTGCCGAACTCGACGTCGTCGACGCCGACCACCGCCGCGTCGAAGACGTCCTTGCGCTCCAGAAGCAGGTTCTCCACTTCTTGGGGGAAGACGTTCTCGCCGCCGGAGACGATCATGTCGTCGTCGCGGCCGTCCACGAACAAGAGTCCGCGATCATCGAAATGGCCGACATCGCCGCTGGACATGTAGCCGTCGATGATCTGCTTGTGGCGGCCGTCGGTGTAGCCCTTGAAGGGTGCGCCGGAGCGGATGAAGATGCGGCCGGTCACGTTCTTGGCGCGGATGCGGCGGCCGTCGTCGTCGAAGAGCACCACTTCGCAGGTGGTCGGGGCGCGGCCCGCGGTGCCGGGGGCGACGGCCAGATCCTCCGGGCGGGCGACGGTCGCCACCGCGCATTCGGTGGAGCCGTACAGGTTGTAGAGCACGGGGCCGAACACCTCGGCGGTGCGCACGCTCAACTCGGGGGAGAGCGCGGACCCGGCGATCACAATCGCCTTCAGCGAAGAGGTGTCGTACTTGTCGCGAATCTCCTTGTCCAGCTCCACCATTCGATGCAGCATGGTCGGCACCGCGACCAGCATCTCGGCCTTGTGCTCGGCGATCAGGCGCAGTGTGCGCTCGGCATCGAAGCGGCGCGCGACCACCACCTTGTTCCCGAATGCCACGCCCGCGAGCCAGGTGCCGAACCCGGTGCTGTGGAAGATGGGGGAGACGATGATCATCGTTCCCTGTTTCGGGAAGTCGATGCGATCCACCAACTGCACCGTCGACAGCGGTCCGGTGCGATCACGCGGCGCGCCCTTCGGGAGCCCGGTCGTGCCGCTGGTGAGAATGATGAAGCCGCCGGGCTTCTTGGGCGCGGGCAGCGGCGTCTTGGCGTTCGCGTCGATGAGCCGGTCGAGAGTCGTTGCGTCGGAGGGGATATCGGTGCCTTCGTCCACCCAGGTGAGCACTCGCGGCAGCTCCGGCGGCAAAGCGTCGAGCAGGCCCAGGAATTCGCTGTCGTGCAGCACCGCCCGCACATTCTCGCGCTCGCACACCGCCGCGAACTGCGGCTTGGCGAAACCGGTGTTCATCAGGGCCAATCGAGCGCCGAGCTTGCCCAGCGCGACCATGGTGAGCAGCAACCCGCGATGGTCGCGCGCGAGCACCCCGACCACCGTTCCGGGCTTGACGCCCATGCGCTGCAATCCGCGCGCGAGCGCATTGGATCGCTCGTCGAGTTCGCGGTAAGTCAGCTCGCCGCGTTCGTCCGCGAGGGCGGGCAGGTCCGGTGATACCCGCGCGGTATGCCGGACGATGGTGGCGGGCGGTCCGAAAACCCTTGCCTCCATGGCGGTTCGCAGCGTTTCACCCGGATTGCGCAGATCGGTCAGCCCGCGCTCGCGTAACCGCCGTAAACCCTTCGCGGCCTCGCCGATATGCGCCAATCGCTGCTGCGCGGTTTCCAGAACCGAGGCCATCCCAGCCCACCTCCGTGCTCGAACTCCGCCACCCGGAGCCGGCGGCGGGTTGTCGCCACGGTAGCAGCGGGCTGTGATCGCTGTTACACAAATTCGGTCACATCGGACATTCGCCGGTTGTGTGCGAGTAGACCCGCGCCCTTCACCTTCACGTCATGTTCAGGACATCTGGGTAACCGAAGCTGCCATCGCCCCACCCCTATTCAGATGAGGTCTTACGCATGGAAATTCTCTCCGTTTTCGCCAACCTGCTGTCCGCCATGTTCACGGCGAGCGCCGGTAGCGCCTAAACGCGGTATCTCGACGGCCCGGCGGTGTGAAACCGCCGGGCCGTCGGCGTTTTCCGGTCAACCGGCGGCCACCGCGGTCCCCATGCTCAGGTGCGCGGTGGCATCGAGGTCGGCGGCGACGGCGGCGAGCTTGCCCCGGATGGCCTGCACCGCATCCGGTCCCAAGGCCAGGCGCAGCGGCGGATTCGGCCGGCCGACAACGGCGACGACCGCGGCGGCCGCCTTCTCCGGATCGCCCTCCTGCTGCTGGTCCGAGGCGGGCAGGCCGTCGCGGATGGCGCCGACGGTCTCCGCGTAATCCGCGATCTCCGAGGCGATGGTGAGCGCGGCGGGCTTGGCGAAACCGGTCCGGAAAGCGCCCGGTTCCACGATCAGCACCTGAATGCCCAGCGGATTCACCTCGGCCGCCAAAGCCTCACTCGCCAATTCGAGCGCGCCCTTGGCGGCGCTGTAGACGCCGACTCCCGCGAACGACATGAACCCGCCCATACTCGACACCTGCACGATCGCCCCGCTGCGCCGTTCCCGCATCTGCGGCAGCACCAGCTGGGTCAGCCGCAGCGGCCCGTGGAACATCACCTCCATGGCATCGCGCAGCTCGGCCTCGCTGGTCTCCTCGATCGCCCCCACGATCCCGAACCCCGCATTGTTCACCAGTACATCAATGCGCCCGGCCTCCTTCACCGCCCGCTCGGCGGCCGCCGCGTCCTTCACATCCAAGGCCACCACCTGCACCCGATCCGGATGCGCGGCAACCACTTCCGCCATGCTCTCCGGTCGCCGCACCGCCGCCACGACCTCGTCACCGGCCGCCAGCGCGGCGCGAGTGAACGCCGCCCCGAACCCGGAGTTGGCTCCGGTGATCAGCCAGCGGCGCGGGGTGGATGCTGCACTCATGGTCGATCCCTCTTTCTTCGCCCTCGGGGGCACGTCAGCCGGATTTCCGCTCCCGGACCGAGATCCGGATGCCGGTAGTAACACTGCCCGCCGGGGACATGGCCCGGTATGGCCCAAAGGTGGAATATTGACCCTGTGACCGGAGCGCTGACCGACCCGATTCGCCGCCCCCGCCCCCTGCCGCAGGGCGAGCTGCTCACCGCCGAAGACCACCGGCGGCTCATCGGCGTCCTCGAGTCCGTGGACCGCGCCGCCGACCTCCCCGAATTCCGGGAACGCCTGGTCCGGGCCCTGCAAAGCTGGATCGGCTTCACCGGAGTCGCTGTGCTGCACGGCAATACGCTCGCCGAAGCCCTGCGCGCGGGCTGCGGGGTGCGCGGCGGCTACACCCCGGAATTCATCGCCGAATACGACGCGCACTGGCACGCCCTCGACCCGTTCACCACCGACCGCTTCGCCGAACAGCTCCAATCCCGCGGCGTGGTCCGCCTGGGCGAGCTGGTCCAGGACTCGGTCTTCGTCGCGAACTTCCTGCGCCCCAACGGCATCACCGACAAAGCCGCCATGCTGGTGGACGGCGGCGCCTCCGGAGTCTTCGCGGTCGGCATGGCGGTCTGCGACGTCCCCGCCGTCCCCGACCGCGACCTGGCCCTCCTGCACGCCCTCCGCCGCCACCTCGCCCCCCTCGTCATCGAACAACTCGACCGAGACCGCGAACGCCGTGCCGCCCAATCCAATTGGAACCTCACCCCCCGCGAATGGGAAGTAGCCGACCTGGCCGCCCACGGCCTCACCAACCGCCAAATCGCCGAACGCCTCTTCATCGGCGTCGACACCGTCAAAAAACACCTGAGCCGAGTACTCGCCGCCACCGCCTGCACCAGCCGCACCCAACTAGCCCTCCGCTTCACCGCCGCCTGAACCCCGCTCAGACGATGGTTGATTCGGCCGCCGCATGATGCCCTTCCTCGCCGCCGCACGACCCGCACGATCATGATCACGCATTGCGAAAACACCCGCTGCGCTGCGCATTGTGAAATCGCACAGGGCCCTTTCAGTCGATGAGGCCACTGTTCCTCTCGGCACTCGAACCGGTGCCGGCCGGAGGTGGCCGGCGGTCCGGTCGAAGCCGTTCCGATCCTCCGGCAAGAAGGGCACGACAAACATGCGCAACACAACCGGCTTTCGACGCTCGGGCCGCACCATGCTCCTGCTGGGCGCAGTGACGATGGCGCTCGCGGCCGCGGCCTGCTCGCCGGCCGGCGACACCCCGGCGGCGCAGACTCGGACGCCGACGACGGTCCCGCAGCCCGACCCGGACAAGCCCGGCGTGCTGCTGGTGCACGGCGCCTTCGCCGACGGATCCAGCTGGGCGGGCGTGGCGGAACAGTTGCAGCGCAAGGGCTATCGGGTCACCACGGCGGCCGTACCGCTGCGCGGGCTGAAGTCCGACAGCGCCTACGTGCGCGGCATCCTCGACAGCCTGCCCGGCAAGACGATCCTGGTCGGCCATTCCTACGGCGGCGCGGTCATCACCAATGCCGCGGCCGGATCCCCGAAGGCCGCCGGCCTGGTGTACGTGGCCGCCTTCGCTCCGGACAGCGGGGAGTCGCTCGGCGAACTCGACGGCCGATACGACGGACCGGCGACCAAGATCACCGTCCTGCATACCGTCGTCGGCGAGGCGGCGCCCGAGCTGAGCATCGCGGCCGACAAGTTCCCCGAGTACTTCGCCCAGGACGTCCCCGCCGTCCAGGCGGCGGTGCTGGCGGCGGGGCAGCGCCCGATCTCGGTCGCCGCCTTCGCCGAGAAGACCGATGAACCCGCCTGGCGCACCCTGCCGTCGTGGTATCTCGTGGCCGCCGACGACCGGATGATCCCGCCGGCCGGGCAGCGCGAGATGGCACGGCGAGCCAACGCCACCGTCACCGAACACGCGGGCAGCCACGCCATCGCCGTTTCGCATCCGGACGCGGTCGTCACCGTCATCGATCAGGCCGCCGCCGGCACCCGCTGATCGCCATCCGGACGAAGGGACATACTCATGCCCGAATCTCACGCCGACGTGGTGATCGTGGGCGGCGGCTCGGCCGGCGCGGTACTGGCCGCCCGCCTGAGCGAGCGCCCCGACCGGCGGGTACTGCTGCTCGAAGCCGGCCCCGTCTACTCCGCCGCAAGCTATCCCACCGCCGTCGCCGCCAGCAGCACGCTGGGCGGGTACACCGGCCACGACTGGGGGTACGCCTCGGAGCCCGGCTACCTCGGTCACCCCATCGCCCTTTATCGCGGCAAGGTGCTCGGCGGGAGCTCCGCGGTCAACGGCGCGGTGTTCGTGCGCGCGCTGCCGGCGGATTTCGACCGCTGGACCGAGCGTGGTCTGAAGGGCTGGACCTTCCCCGAGGTGCTGGCCGCGTATCGCAAGCTGGAGCGCACCACCGCCGGGGACGACGCCTGGCACGGTCGCAGCGGCCCGATGCCGGTGCATCAGCTCACCCGCGACGAACTGAGCGACATGCAGCGCGCGTTCGTCGATTCCGCACTGGCATGCGGCATTCCGGCGACCACGGACTTCAACGGCGCCCAACCGCACGGCGTCGCACCGTATCCGATGAACGTGGTCGACGGCGTCCGGGTCAACACCGGCATGGCCTACCTGACCGACGAAGTGCGCGAAGCGAACCTGAGCGTGCGCGGCGACGTACTCGTGGACCGGGTCGTGTTCGATGCGGACGGCAGTCGCGCGGTGGGCGTGCTGACCGCGGACGGCGAATCGATCACCGCGGGGGAGGTCATCCTGTGCGCCGGAACCTACGGCAGCGCCGCGATCCTGCTGCGCTCGGGCGTCGGTCCGGCGGATGAGCTGCGGCGCTTGGGAATTCCCGCCGTCGCCGATCTACCCGTGGGCCGCACTCTCTACGATCATCCGTTCTACTACAACGCCTACGCGGCGAACCCGGAGCGGATCGGTCCGGGCGAACCGGTGATCGGCGCCAAGGTGTGGACGGCCAGTTCCGAAGCGGCAGCGGGTGAATTGGACCTGCACATCACGGCCACTCACCTGATCGACCAGAGCCTGAGCCCGACCGGCGCGGCCTTCGTGCTCGCGGTCGCCCTCACCCGGCCGCGATCGTGCGGCTCGCTCACCCTGGCCGATCGCGACCCGCGCGTCGCGCCGCGTATCGACCTCGGGTTCCTGGCCGATCCGGCCGACCGGCGGCGACTGCTCGAGGGGGTGGCGCTGAGCCGCCGCATCGGCCGCAGCGCGCCACTGGCCGATCTCATCGACCACGAAATGGCCCCGGGCACAGACACCATGGCCGATATCGAGGCATCGGTGCGCGCCACCCTGGACACCTACCACCATCCGACCTCGACGGTGCCCATGGGCGCGGACGACGATCCGGCCGCGGTCGTCGACCGGCTCGGCGCGGTGCGCGGGCTGTCCGGGCTGCGCGTGGTGGACGCTTCGATCTTCCCCGATCCGGTCTGCGCCGCCACCAATCCCACCGTGATCATGGCCGCCGAGCACATCGCCGCCCAACTCTGAACACCAATTTCCGCTACTCGTAAAAGGATTCAGTTGTCCTCCACCGTTCAACCGCAAGCCCGCCACTACATCGACGGCCGCTGGACCGCCGCCGGCACGGTGAGCACCTCCTACAACCCGGCCACCGGCGCCCCCCTCGGCACCTTCGCCGACGGCGGTGCGAGCGAGGCCGCCGCCGCCATCGCCGCGGCCCGGCGCGCCTTCGAAACCACCGCCTGGTCCCGTGATCGGGAACTGCGCGCCCGCGCACTGTTCGAGCTGGCCGATCGGATGACCGAACGCCGCGACGAACTGGTCACGCTGCTGGCGCGCGAGAACGGAAAGATTCTGGCGGAGGCGGCTTTCGAGGTCGACTTGACGATCCCGAAGCTGCGCTACTACGGGGCGCTGGCCCTGGCCGAGGCCGGTCGCGCGGCGGAGGTGAAGCCGGGCCTGTACTCCATGACCCTCACCGAACCGGCGGGCGTGGCCGCGGTGATCGCACCCTGGAATTCGCCGGTGGTGCTCGCGGTGCGATCGTTCGCGCCGGCGCTGGCCGCGGGGTGCACGGTGGTCATGAAGCTGCCCGGTCAGACCGGGCTCGTCAACGGCTTGCTCTACGAGATCATCGCGGCCACCGCGAGCCTGCCCGCCGGTGTCGTGAACTGCTTCACCGAGTCCGGCAATACCGGTGCGCCCCTGCTGATCTCGTCTCCGGACGTCGATGTCGTCAGCTACACCGGCAGCACGGCGGTGGGACGCCTCATCATGGCCGCCGCCGCGCCGAAGCTGAAACCGCTGTCGCTCGAACTCGGCGGCAAGAGCCCGATGATCGTGTTCGACGACGCCGACCTCGACGCCGTGGTGCCGGTGCTGACCAAGGCGATCACCACCTTCACCGGGCAGTTCTGTATGACGGGCAGCCGCATTCTGGCGCAGGCGGGCATCGCCGGAGAGTTGCGCGAGCGGATGGCGAAATCGCTTGCGGCGGTTACGGTCGGTCCGGGTGACGATCCCGCCAGTGAGATGGGTCCGATGATCGATCGCGCCAATGCCGAACGCGTGGACCGTATGGTCGCCGACGCCGCCCGGTACGCCACCGTCATCGAGCGCGGCGGACTGGTGAACACCGGCTCCGATGCCGTCGACGCCTACTACCGCCCCAGCCTGATCGAGGTCGCCGACCTGGCCGCGCCGATCGTGCAACACGAGGTGTTCGGCCCCGTAGCCACTTTCGAGGTCTTCACCACCGAGGCCGAAGCGATCGCGCGCGCCAATGCCACCGAATACGGTCTGGCCGCGAGCATCTGGACCCGGGACGTGGACCTGCCGTTGCGGGTGGGTCGCGAATTGCAGGCCGGAACGGTGTGGACGAACACCTGGGCGGTGGTGGTGGACCAATTCGAAGAGGGCGGATTCAAGCAGAGCGGGATGGGACGGCTCAACGGATTGCGCGGACTGGCCGAATTCCAGGAGATCAAGCACCTGGTCCACGCCGCCCCGCGCCGTGCATGACCGGAGCCTCGCCGCACCTGCCGCCGCCACCGCTGTGGAAACAAGCGGTGGTGTCGGGGCTGTCGATCTTCCCGATCTCCCTGCTGGGCAACGGTGTGCTGGGGCCGGTGCTGGCCTCGTCGCCGCTGATCGTGCGCACGCTGACCTTCACCCTCCTGTTCAGCACGGCGATGACCTTCATCGCCCTCCCCACCACGACTCGGCTGCTGCACGGCTGGCTGCACCCGACCGCACGGACGGACGAGCACAACCCCTTATGAGCGACGACACCCTCACCCCCGGGGACTTGACCGACCGGATCGCCGAGACCCTCGCCGCCGCACCCGGACAGCGGATGCTGCATCGGCGCGGCGTCACCGTCATCGGGTGCTTCCGAGCCGAACCCGGTGCGCGGGAACTCAGTTCGGCCGCATTGTTCTCGGGTGAGGAGGTCGCGGTGGTCGCGCGTTTCTCCGGCACCCGCGGCGGGACACACGATGCCGAGACCGGCGACCAGGGGCTGTCGGTGCGGTTCGTGCCCGCGAGCGCGGAACCGACCGATCTGATCGCCTTCACACTGCCGGTGTTCTTCGTGCGTTCCGGAGCGGACATGCTGGAATTTCTCACCGCCGTCGGCGCGGGGCCGGAATCCCCCGATGCCATGGGCGAGTTCCGGCGCCGGCATCCGGAATCGGCTGCCGCCCTCGGCGCGGGCGGCGGCGGTGCGCCGAGCAGCTATGTCGGGCAGCGGTATTACGGCGTCCATGCTTTCGGGCTGGCCGGGCCCGGCGGCACCACGTGGGCGAGGCTGGAGTGGCATCCCGACACGACCCTGGAACCGCTGCACGCGCGCGAATCCTCCGCGCTCGCACCCGATTACCTGACACGCGACCTCGCGGGTCGGTTGCCCGCGCGAATGACCCTCCGCGCGCGGCTGCCGCTCCGGGGAGATCCGGTGCACGATCCGACCGCATCGTGGGCCGAGCCGCCCCAGCTGCTCACGCTGGGCCGCATGACGCTCGAAACCCGCACCGTCGACAGCGATCTCGACTTCGATCCGTTGCGCGTCGCGCCGGGAATGATCGCTCCCCGCGACCGGCTGGCCGCCGACCGGTCGGCCATCTATCGCGTGGCCCGCGCCCGCCGGCGCGCCGCTGTGACTACGACTCAGGTTGCGTCACAGCACAATTCGAACATCCAATGACACCGAAGGAGATCAATCGATCATGACGACCACCGCGATCATCGGCACCGGAAATATCGGCAGCCGCCTGGCGGCCGACCTCACTGCCTCGGGCACCGATGTACTCATCGCCGGACGTGAACCGGCCGACGCCGAGCGGCTCGCCCTCGAACTCGGTTCGCACGCCCGTGCGGTCACCCTCGACGAAGCGATCGCCGAGGCCGGCATCCTCATCTTCGCGGTCTGGTTCGACACCACCCGCGAACTCGTCGAGAAGTACCGTGACCGGCTACCGGGCAAGATCGTCGTCGACCCCTCCAACCCCATCGCCCCCGACGGCAACGGCGGATTCGTCAAGACCATCGCCGCCGACCAGTCCTCCGGGCAGCTCCTGGCGGCCCTGCTCCCCGACGGCACCGCCCTGGTCAAAGCGTTCGGCACGCTCGCCGCGGAGTCGCTGACCACCGCCGCCCACCGCGACCCGCGGGCCGTCGGGTTCTACGCCACCGACGACGACAGCGCGGGTGCCGCCGTCGAAACCTTGATCAGCGCGGCGGGATTCGAACCCGTGCGGGTGGGCGGGATCGACGCGGCCATCCGGATCGAGGTCTTCGGCGACCTGCACGAGTTCGGCGGACTCGGGCATCCCGTCGCCCGCGCGGAAGCCGAAGCCGTGCTCCGGCAACGAGTCTGAACCAGCGCGGAGCATGGCGTCGATCTCGGCGAGTTCGAGTGCGGAGCCGATTCGCTCGGCCAGCGCGCGAGCCTCACACAGCAACTCCCAGGCTCGGGCGCGGTCACCTTCGGCCCGGTGCAGACGGGCCAGATCGATGAGTGCCGGAAGCAGCTCGACCGGGCTGTCCTGCGTGCGCAGCACACCGACGGCCCGGTCCAGCAGCTCCGGGGACGGGCCGCCGGGCGCGGCCAAAGCCTGTGCGCGCAGCGCTCTTCCGATGGTCGCCGGCGTATTCCAGCGCCGAGCGAGCGCCAGCTCGTCGTCCGCGAGCTCGCGGGCTCGTTCGTGTTCGCCCAGACGCACCAACTCGATCGCCGCGGAACTGCGCCAGGGGATGTGCGCCGGATTGGTTATGCCCACCGCGCCGACTCGCCGTCCGCATTCCAGGAAATAGCCCACCGCCGTACGGGATTCGCCACGCGCGACGCACAGCAGCCCCCGAATATGAACGGCGACCGTCCATTCCCACGTCGCCGGATTGGCCGCGGCGGTGCGCTGATCCAGCCAGCGCTCGGCCTCGTCGAGCCGGCCGAGGCCGATCAATGCGTGCGCGTACTGGGCTGCCAGCGTGGCGGGCGGCGTCACGAACCGGTCGTCGATATCGCCCAGCACCGGTCCCAGTTCCGACAGCACCGCACGGTACGCGCCCGCGCGCAGCATGATCTCGGCGCGCAGAATGGCCCGGTAGGTGTCGATGGCGCCGAAATGCTGATCGGCGCGCTGCTCGGTCAGGTTCAGCGCGGCGGACAGTTCGCCGTTCCACATCCGCAGATGCGCCAGCATTCCGAGCAATCGGCAGGGGATCATTTCTTCCGCGTGCTCGAGCGCCAGCCGGTGCACCGCGGTACGGGCATCGATCCGGACGCCGAAGGCATCGGCCCAGGTGAGGATGGCGGAGGAGATCAGATCGGGCGCCGGCCGCGAACGCAGTTCGGCGACCAGGCCACGCCAGGTCGAGGCCGAGAGCCCGGCGATCATCCACATGGACGCGCGAATCTCGGCGGCCGCCTCGCGATCGCGCGGTTCGGTCTCGGCGATGACGGCAGCGAGCAGCCGCATGGCCGCGGTCGCCTCCTGGCGGGTGGCCATGGTCCAGGCCAGCGGGACGGCCGCGGTGGGGCCGGCGGCATGCTCGCGCTGGCTGCGCAGCGCCTCGTCCAGATGTGCTCGCGCCGCGGCGGGATTGGTCCACAGCTCCAATTGCCCCAGCCGGACCAGCAGATCGTCCCGCTGTTCCGGCGTGCAGATGCGCAGGGCCAGCTCCAGCCAGCGCACCGCCTCGGCGATCAGGCATTCGCGCAGGCATTCCTCGGCGGCGTCGATGAGCACCACGGTCCAGCGGGCGTAGCGCGAACCGCACAGATCGCGCAGATAACGTGCGACATGGCGCGCCGGATGGCCGATGCTGCGGTCGTGCTCGGCGGCGGCCGTGCAGAACTCCGCGGACTCCTCGCGCCTGCTGAGCCAGTGAATGGTGTTGGCGATCAAGGGATGCCGGGTCCGGGGCGGCTCGGCGGCGGCGAGAACACCGGCGTCCGTGAGCAATTCGCAGCGGTGCCGCACCTCGCTGGGCGGCTGGTCGCAGGCCGCGGCGAGGGTCTCCACACTCGGATCGAACTGCTGGAGCGCGGCCAGGGCCCGCATCATCCGGGCCCCGCTGTCCGAAAACCCCTGTAGGAGACGGTTGGTCGCGCGCGAGTAGCGGCCGTCGAGCATGCGATCCGGTACCCGGGTACGGTCGGCGCGCTCGGCCATGTCCGCGATCAGCGCGTCGACGAGCAGGGGAATCTCGGCGGCGGCGCGTTCGATCTCCACGGCCAGCTCCGGCGGGCAGGACAGTCCGGTGCGCCGCTGGTACAGATCGGCGATGGCGGCCGGGCTCAACCGCCGCAATCGAAGCACCTGCGCCGCAATCGGTTCCAGGCGACTGTGCAGGTCCACGACGCGTTCATCCCAGAAGCTGCCGTCGAGAGCCACGACGATCAGGGCCCGGGCGGTACGCAGCGCGGGCGCGACGGCGGCCAGCGCTCGGGCCGAGCGCTCATCCATCCGGGTCGCGTCGTCGACCAGCACCAGCAGGTTCTCGGATCGACGCGCCAGGGTGTCGCGCAGTTGCGCGGTCAATGCTTCCTCGTGCGTGATCGGAGCCACGCCGTCGAGGCGGGACAGCAGTTCGTTCGCGAGATCGGCGCGATCTGCGGTCAGGTCTATCCGCAGCGCGTGCGGATATCGCCGCGCGATCTCGTCGAGCAGCGCGGTTTTGCCGTAGCCGGGGCGGCTGGTGATCACGACCAGCCCACCGGCACCGGCGGCCGCCCGGCTGGCGCAGGCGTCGATGGCGGCGCTCTCCCTATCGCGATCGACGAAGTACGGGTTGGGTGAATTATGTTCCGATACCGGAGTATTCGGCTTCGCCGGGACGATCGCCGCAGTCGCCCGCGGCGCTACATCCGGTTCCCGGCCGGCGAGAATGCGGTCCTGAAGCTCACGCAGCTCCGCACCGGGTTCGACGCCGAGTTCATCCACCAGCAACCGCCGGGTATCGCGATAGACGGCCAGCGCCTCGGAGCGCCGGCCACGATCGGCGAGAGCCCGCATCAGCACCGCGCGCAAACGCTCCCGCAACGGGTGCTCCCGCACCAGCGTCCGCAGGGTGTCGATCGCCTCATCGGCGCGTCCCAGCGTCACCGCGAGTTCGAGGCTGTCCTCGAAGATCGCGAGCCGCCGCTCCGCCAGCACGGCCCGCTGCTGCTCGGCCCACGGACCCGGAATACCCGCCAGCGGTTCGCCCGAGCACAGCGCGAGCGCCTCGGCATACCGTCGCGCGGCTTCCTCTCCCGCACTCGATCGGCGAGCCAGCACCGCCTCGGCTACCAATCGGTCCAGCACCCCGATATCGAGCTGATCGTCCTCGATGCGCAACTGGTAGCCGCCGTGCCCCGACAACAGCACACTCGGCGGGGTCCGCGGGGGCCGATCGGGCTCCAGCACCCGCCGCAAAGCCGAAATATGGGTCTGGATCACCGCATTGCCGCTGGCGGGCCGCTCATCCTCATACAGCGCGTCCAACAGCGCCGAAGCCGAAACCCATTGCCGCCGCCGCATGGCCAGCACCGCGAGCACGCCCCGTCGCTGCGGCGGTCCCAGCGGCCGGGTACGCCCGTCCAGCCGCGCCTCCACCCCGTCCAGCAGGATCAGCTGTAGCGCGCCGGCCCGACCCATCGAACTCTCCACGCCTTAGCAATCTGTTCACCCAGAGCAACGAATGGGTTATCCCGACAAATCAACCCGTGACTTTACCGGCCCGGCCCGGCCGCGCACCGCCGACCCCGCGGCGGTGTTCCCGGCGATCGAGGCGATTCGCACTCGCGAGCCGGTCGGTCCGCCGCAGAATCATTGGATGGAGGACCTTTTCGACTATTCCGGCCGTACCGTCTTCGTCGCCGGTGGCACCAGCGGCATCAACTTCGCCATCGCCGAATCCTTCGCCCGTGCGGGGGCGTCCGTGGCGGTGCTGTCGCGCCGTCCGGACAAGGTCAAGACCGCCGTCGACCGTCTCGGCGAATACGGCATCACCGCACTGGGTTTCGCCGCTGACGTGCGGGATTTCGACGCTGTCGACTCCGCGCTCACCACCACCCAGGCCGAGCTGGGCGAGCTGGATGTGGTGATCTCGGGCGCCGCCGGGAACTTCCCCGCGCCGGCCGACTCCATGTCGCCGCGGGCGTTCGCGGCGGTGGTCGATATCGATCTCAAGGGCACCTACAACGTGTTGCGCGCCGCGCACCCGCATCTACGCAAACCCGGGGCCGCCGTCATCAATATCTCGGCTCCGCAGGCCACCGTGCCGATGAGCTTCCAGGCGCACGCCTGCGCCGCCAAGGCCGGGGTGGATATGGTCACCAAGGTCTGCGCGCTCGAATGGGGTCCCGCCGGTATCCGGGTCAATGCCATCGTGCCGGGGCCCATCGCCGATACCGAAGGCATGTCCCGGCTCGCGCCGACGCCCGAATTGGCCGGTGCCGTAGCCGATTCCGTACCACTGGGGCGCTACGGCACCACCGATGACATCTCCGCGTGCGCGCTGTGGCTGGCTTCGCCGCACGCCTCCTACATCAACGGTGCGATCATTCCGGTGGATGGCGGCTGGTCCCTCGGCGGTGCCGCCGTGCTCACCCGGGGCGCTCCATGAGTTGTATTGTGCGCGTGTGGAACTGATCAAATCGTTCACGCCGGACCAATACGCCGACGCCCTGGACACCTGGGAATGGATCGGCCTCGACGGCAAAGCGCCCCTGTTCACCTCGCTCTTCGGTGACATCTTCCTGCGCGCCGACGACGGGATCTGGTGGTTGAACACCATCGACGGCGAGTTCGAACGGGTGTGGGATTCGATCGACGCACTCGAAGCCGAGCTCAATACCGCTGACGGGCAAGCGAAGTACCTGATGGCCGAGCTGGCCGAGGAGCTCGAACGCCGCGGCCTGGTGCCCGGCGCGGACGAGATCTACGACTTCACCCATCCGCCGGCGCTGGGCGGCGAGCTCGATCCCGACAATGTGGATCTCACGAATATGGCCATGGGCGTGAACATTCTCGGCCAAATCCACGATCAACTGCGCGCCGTGCCGCCCGGCGCGCGAGTCAATATCGAATTCTCCTGACCGGCTACCGGACCATCGCCGGATCCCGCGGGGTGATGTGCACGCGGTTGTCGTGGAACACCGCGCCGCCGCCGAAGTCCGCATCGCGTTCGGCGATGGTCGAGTTCACGGTCGCACCGCCGGAGAGCTTGGCCCAGCGGCCCTTGGTGGTCGCGGCTACGCCGGGGCGGACCGCATCGGAGACCGCGGCGATCGCATCGAACGAGCCGCGAGCGTTGGCGACCGTGATCGCGACGCCGTCCGCGATGCCGAGGGCGGCCGCATCCTGCGGGTGCAGGGTGACGGTGGATTCGCCTGCACGGCGGCGCAATTCGGGGTTCGCGCCGAAGGTGGAGTTGAGGAAGAAGTGGGATGCCGCGGAGATGAGCACCAGGCCGTCACCAGGATCCGCGGGCGGGGTGTAGCCGGCGAGCGGATCGTGTCCGGCCTTTTCCGCGCGCCAGGAGACGAACTGGAGTTTGCCGTTCGGGACGGGGCCCGGCTCGACCTTCAGGAAGCCCTCGGCGCGCAGCCGGTCGATGTCGTGGCCCTTCAGCAACTGCTGGGCCAGTTCTTCGTCGGAATCGTAGAGCGCCGGTTCGGTGAGGTTCATGGTCCGGGCCAGCCGGCGGAAAGTCTCTGTGGTGGAAAGGCATTCACCGGGCGGGGTGACCGCCGGTTCGTTCCACACCATGTAGAGGTTGCCGTAGGCGGCGATCACATCGAGATGCTCGGGCTGCATGGTGGCGGGCAGCACGATATCGGCGTAATCGACGGTATCGGTCGGGAAGTGTTCCAGCACAACGGTGAACAGGTCCTCGCGAGCGAGCCCTTCGCGCACCCGGCGCTGATCCGGGTTGGACGCCACGGGATTCGCGGCGATCACGAACAGCGCCTTGACCGGCGGACCGTCGATATCCAGCAGCGCTTCGCCCATCCGCGTCATGGACAGTGTGCGCACCGGATTCGGCAGCAGGTCGTAGCGGGCCAGCTCGGAGAGGTTGAACTTGAAGTGCCCGCTGGTCGAATAGTGCAGGCCGCCACCGGGAATCGCCCAGTCGCCGGTGACGCCCGGCAGGCAGGCGAGGGTCCGCAACGCCATCCCGCCGCCCGCATGCCGTTGAATGCCCTGCGAGACCCGGATCGAGGTGGGCCGGGTGGTCGCGATCCGCTCACCGAGCGCCACGATCCGCTCCACCGGCAGGCCGGTGATCTCGGCGGTTCGCTCCGGCGTGTATTCCATTACCCGGGACCGGAATTCGTCCCAGCCGTCGGTGTGCTCGGCGAGAAAGGCATCGTCCTGCGCGCCCATCGAGATGACGATCCGCATGAGCCCCAGCGCCAGCGCCGCATCCGTACCCGGCAGCGGCGCGAGATGCTCATCGCAGCGTTCGGCCGTCCGCGTGCGCACCGGATCGATCGCCACCGTGTAGGCATCGCTGTCCTGCACGAACTTCCAGCCGTGATGCCCCGAGGTGAGCGGGTTCGTGCCCCACACCAGGATCAACTTCGACTTCGCGAAATCCTCCGGATCCATTCCGCCCGAAGTGCCCAGCGTGTACTTCAACCCGGTCGTGCCCGCGATTGAGCAGATGGTCGGATCATGCAGCGAAGCGCCCAGCGCATTGAAGAACCGCCGCCCCGAAAACCCTTCCAGTCCTTGGATATATCCGAGGCTGCCGGTTCCGTGGAACGGCCAGATGGCCTCCGCCCCGTGCTCTTCGATGATCCCGCTCAACCGCGCGGCGATCTCCCCGAGCGCCTCGTCCCAGCTGATCCGCTCGAACCGGCCCTCGCCCTTCTTCCCCACCCGCCGCATCGGATAGGTGATGCGCTCTCCGGAGTTCAACTGCTCCAGATACCGGTTCACCTTCACGCACAGCGCCCCGCGCGTGATCGGATGCGCCTTGTTCCCGCGCAGCCCGACCGCGACCCCATCCTCGACGTCCACCACCCAAGAACAACCGTCCGGGCAATCCAGCGGGCAAGCTCCCAGCACCTTCACCCGCTCGATCCTAGGCGGCCCCGCGAACCGGCCGCCTGCCCAACATTCCAGGGTGGTGAGGTGGTCAGCCCGGTATCGGCAGGCTGAGCCCGGCCGCGAGCGCTTCCAGCAGTTCCACCTGCTGCTCGGGGAGGGACGGAATGAGATGTAGTGCGATGTGCATCTCGTCGGCACCGACGGACGCGGCGTGTTCGAGGTCTTTCAGAACGGTTTCGGTGAAGGCGCGGGGCGAAAGCCGGTGACGCGCGGGGATCACGTTCACCACCACGGTGCCGGTGCCGCCGGCCGCTCGATACCAGCGGATATTGGTCCGGGTGTCCTCCCAGTCGATCGCGGTGGTGATGAAGCCGTCCCCGATGCGGGCCGCCCGTTCGATGGTGCGCCGGTTGATCGCACCGATGAACACGGGGATGGTGCCCGCATACGGTTTCGGGCCGACCATCGACATCGGAATCCGGTAGTGCTCGCCCTGGAATTCGACCGGGTCGGGGGCCCAGCAGGCCCGCATGGCGGCGATGTGCTCGACGAATCCGGCGCCGCGGCGACCCACCGGCACGCCCGCCGCGACGAACTCCTCGGGAATGTAGAACGGTGGCAGCCGGGTGCCGCCGCCCTGACCGACGCCGACATCCAGCCGCCCCCGCGACAGCCGATCGAGCGTGGCCAGCCTGCGCGCCAGGATGACGGGCGGCTGGAAGATCGAGTTCACGATGTCGGTGGTCACCCGGATCCGCCGGGTGTGCGCGGCCGCCCAGGTCAGCACCTCCAGCGAGTCCCAGGCGTGCGCCTCGGGCAGACCCGCGTCGTTGTTCCAGTGCGGTCCCGCGGGGATCAGCATCCGATCGCTGGCCGAAACGGCATGGAATCCGAGCCTTTCCACCGCCTGAGCCACCGTGACGACGGCGTCGGGGCCGGCGTAGGGCTCGATGTACGGCAGGCTGAAGCCGATCTGTGGCAGGTTCATTCTTGATCTCCCGTGGATCGTTGTCGGGTGCGGAACGCCCAGGTGTGGCGTCCCGTTCGGGAGATAGTCGGAGCCGTGGCGAGATTTTTGCGGTCGGCGCGCAAGAATGCGTCATCGGCTCCGACTTGATGGTGAACGGCGCACAGGACGCCGACCGATCGACAGAGGAGACAACGTGAAGTTCTTGCTGATCATGCACAGCAACCCGCAGGTCTGGGAGGCGCTGACCGAGGAGGAGCGCACCGAGGTGATGCGCGGCCACGGCGCGTTCATGGACACCGTCACCAAGTCCGGGGAACTGATCAGCACCGCCGCGCTGGCCGATCCGTCGCAGAGCGCGGTGGTCCGGGTGCGGTCCGGCGTTCCGGCGGTAACCGACGGGCCGTACCTCGAGGCCAAGGAGTACCTCGGCGGCTACTACCTGGTGGAGTGTGAGAACCGGAAGCGGGCTTTGGAATTGGCGGCGCTCATCCCGGACGCCGCCGTCGACGGCCTCGGCATCGAGGTGCGGCCGGTGGTCTTCGCGGCCGACCATTGAGCACGCCGTGAAGTTCCTGCTGAACCTCTATCTGCGCGCAGCGGCGCTGCCTGGGGACCACTTCGACCACGAACGGTTCCCGGCGGCGCCCGGGGAGTTGATCAGCGCTCACCTGTTCGCCGATCCGTCCATCAGCGCCGTGGTTTCGGTGTCGGACGGTGTCGTGACCGTGACCGAGGGGCCGTATTCGCGCACCCCGGATTACGTCGCCGGCCACTACCTGATCGACTGTGAAAGCCGCGAGCGCGCAGTGGAATTGGCGGCCACGTTGTCGCGTGATCACGATGCCGGCGTGGAGGTGCGTCCGCTGATGGATTCGGCAGGGATGGAGATGTGAACGCCCCCGCACCACTCGAGAACCTGCTGCGCGAGTTGGCGCCGCAGGTCCTCGGGGCCCTGCTGCGCCGCTACGGCGGTTTCGAGGAGTGCGAGGATGCGGTCCAGGAGGCCCTGCTCGCCGCCGCGATGCAATGGTCCGCCGACGGCATCCCGGAGAACCCGCGCTCCTGGCTGGTCACCGTCGCCGCCCGCCGCCTGGTCGATCAGGTCCGCAGTGAGCAGGCCCGCCGCCGCCGGGAGGCGACCGCGGCAGTACGCGAAGGGCCCGCCGATCTCACACCGACCCCCGGCGACGAAAACCCCGCCGACCAGGACGACACGCTCGCACTGCTATTCCTGTGCTGCCATCCGGCCCTGACGCCCGCCGCCCAGGTCGCACTCACCCTCCGCGCGGTCGGCGGCCTCAGCACCGCAGAGGTGGCGCGGGCTTTCCTCGTGCCCGAGGCCACCATGGCCCCCCGGATCAGTCGCGCCAAGCAGCGGATACGTTCCGCCGGAGCATCTTTCGCGATGCCCAGCCCCCCGGAATGGTCGGCCAGGCTGGACGCCGTCCTGCACGTCCTCTACCTGATCTTCAACGAGGGCTACACCGCCAGCTCCGGCCCCGATCTGCACCGCGGCGAACTCACCACGGAGGCCATCCGCCTCACCCGCATGCTGCGCCGTTCCCTCCCCGATGACGGCGAGGTAGCCGGCCTGCTCGCGCTGATGCTGCTGACCGATGCCCGCCGCCCGGCCCGCACCGGCCCCGACGGCACCCTGATCCCGCTGGCCGAACAAGACCGAACCCGTTGGGACACAACCCTGATCGAAGAGGGCACCGCCCTGATCACCACCGCCATGTCCACTTCCCCCCTCGGCCCCTACCAACTCCAAGCAGCAACCGCCGCCCTCCACGTCCAAGCCCCCCGAGCCGAAGACACCGACTGGGAACAAATCCGCATCCTCTACGGCATCCTCGCCCGCATCGCCCCCAACCCCATGGTCACCCTCAACCACGCAGTCGCCGTAGCGATGACCCAAGGCCCCCAAGCCGGCCTGGACCTCCTCAAAGAACTCGACACCGACCCCCGCATGACCAACCACCATCGGCTCTACGCCGTCCGAGCCCACCTCCAAGAGCTGGCCGGCGACCACCCCGCAGCCCGCACGAACTACGACCTGGCCGCCCGCCACACCACCAGCCTCCCCGAACAACGCTACCTACGATCCCGAGCCGCCCGCCTAGCCCGATAGCCGTTCCAATTCACCGGTTATGCCGATGATTCCGCTGGTATCGGGAACGAAAAAACCGGTGTGGCCCGCAGTGGGCCACACCGGTTTTCGTTGGTGCAGTTCTTACTTCAGCTTGTCGGAGCCGAGGCCGAGGACTCGGCGGGCGACGATGAGCTGCTGGATCTGCTGGGTGCCTTCGAAGATGTCGAGGATCTTCGAGTCGCGGCTCCACTTTTCCAGGAGGGTGCGCTGGGAGTAGCCGGTGGTGCCGGCCAATTCGACGGCTTTCAGCGTCACATCCGTGCCCATGCGGCCGGCCTTGGCCTTGGACATGGAGGCTTCCAAGGAGTTCGGCTTCTTGTTGTCGGCCATCCAGGCGGCGCGGAGGGAGAGGAGGTAGGCGGATTCGTAGTCTGCCTCCAGGCGGAGGAATTCCGCGGCGGCGGCGTGCTGGTTGTTGGCGGGCTTGTCGTAGGAGATTTCTACGCCTGCTTCTTCGAGGACCTTGCGGAGTTCCTCGAGGGCGGCGCGGCCGACGCCGACCGCCATGGCGGCCACGAGGGGGCGGGTGTTGTCGAACGTCTGCATGACGCCGGCAAAACCCTTCTCCACGTTGACTTCCGGGGAGCCGAGGATGTTGTCCTTGGGGATGCGGCAGTCTTCGAAGCGGATCTCGGCGGTGTCGGAGGCCTTGATGCCGAGCTTGTGCTCCAAGCGGGACACGGTGAGGCCCTTGGCGTCACGGGGGACGACGAAGGACTTGATGGCGGCACGGCCGAGGGAGCGGTCGACCGAGGCCCAGACCACGATGTGGGTGGCGCGGGAACCGGCGGTCACGAAGATCTTGGTGCCGTTGAGGACCCACTCGTCACCGTCGAGGGTGGCGGTGGTGGTGACGGCGGCCGAGTCGGAGCCGAAGGACGGTTCGGTGATGGCCATGGCGGCCCACACCTTGCCGAAACGCGCCAGCTGCTCGTCGGTGGCGACCGCGGCGATGGCGGCGTTGCCCAGGCCCTGGTAGGGGATCGACAGCATCAGGCCGACGTCGCCCCAGGAGGTCTCGAGGGCGTTCATCAAGGCGGACATGTTGCCGCCGTTGGTGTTTCCGAGCAGCTCGGTGGCGTGTGCGTCCTTGTCACCGTCGACCGAGCGGCCGCCGGTGGCGCCGGAGATCTGCTCGGTGCCGGAGTCGGACAGGCCCTCGACCATGGCGGCCATGGTGTCCAGCTCGACCGGGTATTCGTGCTCGGCCAGGTCGTACTTGCGCGAAGCCGGGCGGAAGATCTCGGCGGCAACCTGGTGGGCCTGGTTGGCGCTGGCCCGCAGCTTCTTGGGGAGTTCGAGATTGATCATGGTGGTCTCTCCGTTGAGAAGTCGGGTCAGATGAGGACGACGCCCTCGGCGATGCCGACGGCACGAAGATCGCGGTACCAGCGCTCGACCGGGTGCTCCTTGGTGAAGCCGTGGCCGCCCAGCAACTGCACGCCGTCCAGGCCGATCTGCATGCCCTTGTCGGTGGCCAGCTTCTTGGCCAGCGCCGCCTCGCGAGCGAACGACAGGCCCTGCTCCGCGCGTGACGCACCCCGCAGGGTCACGAGACGGAGACCGTCGAGCTCGATGGCCATATTGGCGACCATGAAGGCGACCGCCTGCCGGTGGGCGATGGGCTCGCCGAACGCCTCGCGCTCCTTCACGTACGGAATCACGTAGTCCAGCACGGCCTGACCGGTACCGATGGCCAGCGACGACCAGCCCAGGCGGGCCAGGCGCACGGCGTCGGCGTAATCCTCGGTGCGCTGCGCCACCTCGGCGTCACCCAGCAGGGCGGTGGCGGCGACAGCGACATTGTTGAGCAGCAGGCGACCCAGTCCGGCGGCGCGCAGACCCATCGACGGATCGGCCTCGATGACAACGCCTTCGGTGTCGGCCTCGACGATGAAGAACGCGGGACGACCATCCAGTTCAGCGGCGACGATGAACAGCTCGGCGTCACCGGCGGCCGGCACCAGGCTCTTCACGCCGTTGAGGCGGAAGCCGCTGGGGGAACGGGTGGCCTTGGTCTTCAGGGCGAACGGGTCGAACAGCGCGCCCGGCTCGGAGATGACGACCGAGGACTGCGGCACGTTCTCGCCGGTGAAGGCGCCCAGGTAGGTCTGCTGCTGGGCGTCGGTGCCCCACTGGGACAGCGCGACGGCCACACCGGACGGCGCGAGGATCGGCAGCGCCAGACCCATGTCGCCGTGCGAGAGCGCCTCGGCCACCAGGGAATTGGTGACCGCGCCACGCTCGGAGGCCGCGCCTTCCAGCTCCTCGGGCACATTGATCAGGGTGATGCCGAGCTCGGCGGCGCGCTCCAGCAGGTCGCGCGGGGCCTTGGCGGCATTGTCCGCGTCGTAGGCCGCGGGCCGCAGGATCTCGGCGGCGAACTCGCGCACCGTCTCGACGATCATCTGCTGCTCGTCGGAGGGGGTGAGGTCGAAGTAGTCCTTCTTGCGAGACTCGTTCGCGGGCAACCGCTTCGGCGCGCCGCCGCCGGCGACCTTCTCGAAGGCCCGGGTGGCCGCGCCGAGGGTGCGGAAGCCGGTCTTGGTGCCTTCGTAGGTCAGCCGTTCGATGGGCTTGCGCAGGTTGTACTTCTCCGCGAGCGGCGACCCGGTAATGGTCGTCATGACCCGCATGGCCGTGCCCATCCAGTCGCGCTTGACCGGGTTGAGGCCGACGGCGGAGGTATCCCGCTTCGTTGCGGTGTCTCGAGTGCTCATCATCACCAGTTTTCTTGAGTGTGGAGGGTGATCCTGCCCAGCAATCTTACTCCAGAGTAAGACTATCTTACTCCAGAGTAAGAAGAACCGTCGAGCGTTGTCGAATCGGCAGGTAGAAGCGGTGGTTTTCGGATATTCCGGAGATAGTGAAACAAACTTCCTTCAGACGGGCGGCGATTGGGTTACCGTGGCGGCGCACCATCCCCCAGGAAACGAAGGTCTTGCATATGAAGAAGACAGTCATCGGCGTGGGCGGCGTCGCCGCGTTCACCCTGCTCGGTATGCCCCTCGCCCAGGCCGCGCCGGCCACCGGCCTGCCGCTGGAGCCGGTCGCGGGCATCGAGCTCGGATCCAACGGCAGCCCGGCCGCCGACACCACCATCGGCCTCGGCTCGGTGGCGGTAGGCTCGGCCGCCCCGGGTGGCCCGTACGTCGAGTTCGGCTCGGCTCGCTACTACCTCGGCACGGGTTCGGTCGCGCTGCACTGACCCCATCCGGGCATCCTGGCGTCGGGGCCGCAGCACCCGGCGTTCACCGCGAACAGGCAGGGTGGCCGAATGTATTGGGTGGGTGGAAGTTTCGCGCTGCTCCTGCTGGTCTACGCGGACCGCTACGGCTACCACCGTGACGAGCTGTACTTCCTGGCCGCCGGTCGCCGGCTGAACTGGGGATACGCGGATCAACCGCCCCTGGTGCCATTGCTGGCGCGAGCCATGTCGGCGGTGAACGCGGAATCGGTGGCGGTATTACGACTTCCGGCGATCGCGGCGGCCGTGCTGGTCGTGCTCTGCGCGGGCTGGATGGCGCGAGAACTCGGCGGCGGCCGCCTCGCGCGCGCCCTGGCCGCGGCCGCGGTGGCATCGGCGGCGCTGCTGTTCGGGGCCGGGCATCTGCTCGGCACAACGATTTTCGATCTGGCCGTCTTCTCGGCGATCCTGGTGCTGACACTGCGGCTGCTGCGCCCCGAGACCGACCGGCGCTGGTTGCTCGTCATCGGGGTGCTGGCGGGGCTCGGCTTGCAGGTCAAGGCGCTCACCGCGATTCCATTGCTGCTGCTGGCCTTGGCTTTCGCCTGCGCCGGACCCCGGAAGATATTCGCCACCAAATACTTTCCCCTGGCGCTGGTCCCGGCGACGCTGATCGCGCTGCCGTATCTGGCGTGGCAGGCCCGAAACGGCTGGCCGCAATGGGAATTGAGCCGCGCCATCGCGGGCGGATCGTCCGGCACCTCCGGCTCGCGCGCCGAGTTCGTACTGTTGCAGTTCGGCCTGATGGGCCCACTGTTGGTGCCGCTGTGGATCTTTGGGCTCGGGTGGCTGTGGCGGCAGCGTGAATACCGCGCCTTCACCATTGCCTACCTGCTGCTGTTCACCACCTACCTGCTCACCGGCGGCAAGGCGTACTACCTCGGCGGTATGTATCCGCTCCTGCTCGCCGCCGCCGCGACCGGCCTCGAATCGAAGTTGACGGGACATCGAATCCGGCTCGCCGCAACCGGTTCCGTGATCGCGGTCAATGCCGTGGCCTGCGCCCTGCTCTTCCTGCCGGTGCTCCCGGAAACCGCGCTTCCCGGCTCCCCGGTGCTCGCCGTGAACTACGACGCGGGGGAGACCATCGGCTGGCCGGGGTACGTCCGGCAGCTCGCCGAAGCGCGTGCCCGCGTCGCTCCCGACGCCGAAATCCTCACGGCCAATTACGGAGAAGCCGGTGCCGTGGAGCGCTTCGGCTCCGAATACCAGCTGCCGGTACCGCACAGCCCGCACAACTCCTACTGGTGGTGGGGCCCGCCGGCCGATGGCCGCCCGGTGCTCGTGGTCGGTATGAGCGAGCAGCGAATCGCACTGTTCTGCAAGGATTTTAAACTAGTCATTCACCTAAGTAATGAGTTCGACATACACGCCGACGAGTACGACGCGCCGGTGTACCTGTGTAGCCAGCCGCTGGATTCATGGGCTGAATTGTGGCCTGGTCTGCGGCGACTGGGATAGCCATCGCGCATGCTCGGATTCATAGGATGACATGTCAAAAGCGCTGTCCTACACAGTGATTCACAGCATGGTGAAGTTTGTATAACAGGACTTCATTGCGGTTATTTCGTTGCGGTTACGGCAACTGTCAAGGGCCACTACGTTTTTGGGCGAGACGAAAGGAGGATTGCTCATGTTGTCAGGACTCGTCTCTGTGGTAACCAGTCTGCTCAGTGGTCTCGTCGGTGTTCTCATCGGAAGCCCCGGTGGAGGCTCCGGCTCGGCCTAACGAGCTCGAATACGAAAGAGCACCCCCCGTGTGTACGACGGGGGGTGCTCTTTCGTTATACCGGAAGCTCGGACCGGCAGGCCGCAGGATCAGGCGGACAATGCCGCCAGCACTTGGTCCTGTAGCCGGGAATTGGTGGCCACCGCACTGCCGCCGTGCGGTCCGGGCACGCCGTCCAGGGAGGTGAAGGTGCCGCCGGCCTCGCGGATCAGAATGTCGAGCGCCGCCATATCCCACAGCGACAGTTCGGGTTCGGTGGCGATGTCCACCGCGCCCTCGGCCAGCAGCGTGTAGCCGAAGAAATCGCCGTAGCCGCGCACCCGCCACACCTCGTCGGTCAGCACCAGCAGCTTCTCCCGCCGCCCGATGGCCCGCCACCCCGACAGGCTGGAGATGGCCAGGCTCGCCGCGCCCAACTCCGCCACCGCCGATACCGAAATCGGTTTGGCCGCACCCTTTTCGAAGCTGGTGAAGGCGCCCGCACCGGCCGCCGCCCACCAGCGCCGGGACAGCGCCGGGGCGCTCACCACGCCCACCACCGGCACGCCGTCCTCCAGCAGCGAGATGAGCGAGGCCCACACCGGCACGCCGCGCACGAAGTTCTTGGTGCCGTCGATCGGATCGATCACCCACTGGCGACCGGTGAATTCGGCATCGCCGCCGAACTCCTCGCCCAGCACCAGGTCATCAGGGCGTTCGCCCTTCAGGATGTCCCGGATCTCCCGCTCCACCGCCAGGTCGGCGTCGGAGACCGGCGTCAGATCCGGCTTCGAGTCGATCTTCAGATCCAGCGCGCCGAACCGGTCGCGCGTAATGACATCGGCGGCGTCGGCCAGCCGCAGGGCGAGTTCGAGATCTTCGGAGTAGGAGCTCACCTGCGACACGTTAGTGCGTGTCAGTGAACATTGCGTGACGGCAGCGAACCCCGGGCATCCAGGGCGTTCTCAGGCCGGGACCGGCGTCTTGCGGGCGGCGGCCAGCGCGGCGCCCCACCAGTGCAGCTGATCCAGCATGCCGCGCGCCGCCGCCTCCGGACCGGACGGTTCGATCGGCTGTCCATCCTGGTCGAACAGCAGGAAGTACTTGGGGAACGCGACATAACCCTGCACGGTGTGCGCGTGCAGCTCCCCGAGCACCTGACGCAGATGCTCCATCGCCAGGATCCCGCCGGTACCGCCGCCGTACCCGACGAAACCGACGGCTTTGTGATTCCACTGCGTGTAGTGCCAGTCGATCGCGGTCTTCAGCGACGCCGGGTAACTCCGGTTGATATCCGGGGTGACCACGATGAAGGCATCGGCCGCCGCCAGCCGCTCCGCCAGCTCCTCGGTGCCCGCCGGGCGCACCGGATTCGGTTCCATCAACGGCGAGACCGCGGGCAGTGCGTGCGGCAGCGGGTAATCGGCCAGATCGATGACGTCGACCTCGAATGCCCCGTGCTGCCGGGCCTGCTCGGCCGCCCAGTTCGCCACCACCGGACCGAAACGCCCCTCGCGGACGCTGCCGATGACCACCGCGAGACGAAGAGTGTTGCTCATGGGACTGCTCCTTCGAGTGTTCGCCGCGACCGGATCGGCCGCTCGGCAGCAACATTGCCGCGCCGGAAGAAGCGGAGGGAGACCATCTCGAGGGTGGTAGTGAGAGGGATACCCTGGGAACCGATTTCGCTTGCCCGGCCTTGCTACCTTCGACAGGTGAGCGATAACGAGCTGGGACTCTTCCTACGATCGCGCCGGGAAGCGGTCACGCCCGCCGAGGTGGGGCTGCCCGCCGGAGCGCGTCGTCGCACGCCCGGACTGCGCCGCGCGGAGCTGGCCACGCTCGCCGGGGTCAGCATCGAGTATCTGACGCGGCTCGAGCAGGGCCGGGATCGCAATCCGTCGCCACAGGTGTTGTCCGCCTTCGCCGATGCGCTGCGGATGACGCCCGCGCAGCGCGTGCACCTGCTGCGGCTGGGCAAGGCATCGGATCCGACCTTCAATTGCATGGGCGGCCAGGGTCCCAACCGGCGGGTGCGTCCGGCGGTGCGGGCGATTCTCGATCAGCTCGAGCCCGCGCCCGCCGCGCTCATGAACCGGCTCAGCGAAATCCTCGCCTGCACAGCGGGTTACGAGCGGCTCTTCGGTCCGATCGGACTCCTCGACGACGGTCTGCCCGGCAATTACGCCCGCTTCGTGCTGTCCGATCCGCGGGCGCGCGCGGCGTATCCGGATTGGGAACACAAGGCGGACAAGGTGGTAGCGACGCTGAAGCAGGGGCCCGGGCGCGCCGACCCGCAGGTTCGCGCCCTCATCGACGACTTCACAGTCCTGGTCGGCCCCGAATTCACCCATCGCGTGGAGACCATCCCGGGCCTGCCCGACACCAACGGTGTCGGTCGCGTGCGTCACCCGGACGTCGGCGAGCTGCGCCTGGCCTACGAGACCCTCGAACTCTCCGCGGACGACGATCAGCACGTGATGATCTACCTCCCGGCCGATGACGCCACGGCCGCCGCGCTCGACCGCCTGAACGGCCGTATCCCCGGGAGCCTGCGCGCTGTCGCCGGTTGAACTGATTTCGTAAGGATCGGGGTAACTCGCCGGGGACGTCCAGAATTTAGCTCGGATCCAGACCGCCGGCACGCGTTGCCAATGGTTCACGGCACCCGGTTGGGCGCCGAAGTTTCGGGGAGGCGGTGGAGACTAGTAGCCTTGAACACCGTGCATCCTGACGTCGCCGCTGATCTTGCCGAACTCGACTCGACCTTGAAGACGGTCGAATCGGTGCTCGATATCGACGAATTGGCTCGTCGCATCGACGAACTCGAGCACCAGGCAGCGGACCCTGAGCTCTGGAACGACCAGGAACATGCCCAAAAAGTGACCAGTGAGCTCTCGCATGCGCAGAGCGAGCTGCGGCGCGTACGGGACCTGCGGCAGCGGCTGGAAGACCTGCCCGTGCTGTACGAATTGGCCGAGGGTGAAGAGGGCGACGCGCGTACGCAAGCCCTCGCCGACGCCGACGCCGAGCGTGCCTCCCTGCACGCCGATGTCGAGGCCGTGGAGGTCCGCACCCTGCTGGCCGGCGAGTACGACAAGCGTGAAGCGCTCGTCAACATTCGTTCGGGCGCGGGTGGCGTGGACGCCGCCGACTGGGCCCAGATGCTCATGCGCATGTACGTGCGCTGGGCCGAACGCCACAAGTACCCGGTCGAGATCTACGACACCTCCTACGCGGAAGAGGCCGGCATCAAGTCCGCGACCTTCGCGGTCAAGGTGCCCTATGCCTACGGCACGCTGTCGGTCGAGATGGGCACGCACCGCCTGGTGCGCATCAGCCCGTTCGACAACCAGGGCCGCCGCCAGACCTCCTTCGCCGAGGTCGAGGTGCTGCCCGTGGTCGAGACCACCGACCACATCGACGTCAACGAGAACGAAGTCCGTGTCGACGTGTACCGCTCGTCCGGCCCGGG
Organism: Nocardia inohanensis NBRC 100128; assembly: GCF_001612945.1. Classification (GTDB taxonomy): domain Bacteria; phylum Actinomycetota; class Actinomycetes; order Mycobacteriales; family Mycobacteriaceae; genus Nocardia; species Nocardia inohanensis. The sequence continues at coordinate 94,273 of NZ_BDBK01000011.1, read as the reverse complement.
TGGGCAGTCGGTCAACACCACCGACTCGGCGGTCCGACTGACCCACATCCCGACCGGCATCGTCGTCACCTGTCAGAACGAGAAATCGCAGCTCCAGAACAAGATTTCGGCCATGCGGGTGTTGCAGGCCAAGCTACTCGAGCGCAAACGGCAGGAGGAGCGCGCCCAGATGGACGCGCTGAAGACCAACGAGGGCGCGAGCTGGGGCAACCAGATGCGTTCGTACGTCTTGCATCCCTACCAGATGGTCAAGGATCTGCGTACCGCCTACGAGGTCAACAACCCCACCGCCGTGCTCGACGGCGATCTCGATGCTTTCATCGAGTCCGGCATCCGCTGGCGTATGCGGGAGCAGCAGACAACCCAGGGGTAAGGCTTTATGAGTTCGATTCTCGCCGCCGGCACCGGAGCCGATATAGGTAATTGGGTCCGGTCCAGCGGACTCGAGATCGTCCTGTTGATCGTCGGTGCGATGCTGTTCAGCCGCGCCGCAACCTTTGTGCGCGACCGGATTACGCGCAAGATCGACGCCACCTTCCGCTCCAGCGATTCGCTGGTGCGGTCGGAGGCGGCCAAGCACCGGCATGCGCTGGCCCAGGTCGTCACCTGGGTGGTGCTCTCCATCGTGTACTTCCTGGTCAGCCTGGAAGTGTTGCAGCGCTTGGGATTCCAGCTGACTGGTCTGGTCGCGCCGGCCGCCGTGCTCGGTGCCGCACTGGGTTTCGGCGCCCAGCGCATCGTGCAGGATCTCCTCGCGGGATTCTTCCTGATCACCGAAAGGCAGTACGGCTACGGCGATGTCGTGCGCATCGCAGTTACTGGCTCGGCACTGGACGCGGAGGGTACGGTCGAGGACGTCACGTTGCGCATCACGACATTGCGTAGCGCCGACGGCGAAGTGATCACCGTACCGAACGGCCAGATCGTGAAAGTGACCAATCTGTCGAAGGATTGGGCGCGTGCGGCAATCGACGTGCCCGTCCCCGCGACCGCCGACATCAACAAGGTCAACGAAGTCCTGCACGATGTGGGCGCGAAAGCCTTCGCCGACCGCAAGCTGAAGACGCTGCTGCTCGACGAGCCCACCGTGATGGGTGTCGAAGATCTCACCGTCAACCAGATGAATATCAAGATGGTCGCCCGGACACTGCCGGGCAAACAGTTCGAAGTCGGGCGTGAGCTGCGCGTGCGAGTTGCCGCGGCGCTACGCCGGGAGGGTCTCAGTGAAAACACGTAAGTCCACGGCGATCCTGCTCACCGTATGGATCGCCACGTTCGTGCTGTACCTGTTCGTCAAGCCCGATACACAGAGCCACACCAACTACACCCCGATCGTGAACACCATGCTCAGCAACCACCTGTCTGGCACACCTGAGCCATCCACCCGCTAACGGCGTGTCTGCGCGGCGTGGCCGGGTAACGGTCAGGTCTCGGTACACTCGGACCTCGTGATTAGCCTGCGGAGTGTCAGTAAGGCGTACCCGACCTCGACGCGGCCCGCGCTGGACAATGTCTCCGTCGACATCGGAAAAGGCGAGTTCGTCTTCGTGATCGGACCGTCCGGCTCCGGCAAGTCGACCTTCATGCGTTTGCTGCTCAAAGACGAGAAGCCGACCACCGGAGAAGTCTGGGTAGCGGATTTTCGAGTCGACAAGCTACCGGGCCGCAAAGTCCCGAAGCTGCGTCAGCGCATCGGCTGCGTGTTCCAGGACTTCCGGCTGCTCCAGCAGAAGTCGGTGGAGCAGAACGTGGCGTTCGCGCTGGAAGTGATCGGTAAGAACCGGTCTTTCATCAATCGCGCGGTGCCCGAAGCCCTGGATATGGTCGGGCTCTCCGGCAAGGCCGACCGGCTGCCGAGCGAGCTGTCCGGTGGTGAACAGCAAAGAGTCGCGCTGGCACGGGCTTTCGTGAACCGGCCGCTGGTGCTGCTGGCCGACGAACCGACCGGCAACCTCGATCCCGAGACCAGTCAGGACATCATGACGCTGCTGGAACGCATCAACCGCACCGGCACCACGGTGGTGATGGCCACCCACGACAACACCATCGTCGATGCCATGCGGCGGCGCGTGGTGGAGCTCGATCGCGGCCGGCTGGTCCGCGACGAGGAGATGGGCGTCTACGGGGTGGGCCGGTAATGCGCTTCGGATTCCTGTTCAGCGAGGTCTTCACCGGCCTGCGCCGCAACATCACCATGACCATCGCCATGATCCTGACCACGGCGGTATCGCTGACCATGCTCGGCGGCGGGCTGCTGGCCGTGCGCATGGCGGACAAGATCGAGGACTACTACGTGCAGCGGGTGGAGATCCGGCTGTACCTCGACGAGGACGTCTCGCGCACGGACCCGGATTGCACCGCCGATCCGTGCAAGACGCTGATGGCGGATCTGAAGAAGCATTCGGATGTGGCCAGCGTGCAGTTCGTGAACTCGGCGGACGCGGTGAAGGAGGTCAGGGAGACCACCTTCAAGGATCAGCCGGGGCTCGCCGACGAGGTCAGCAAGGACGGGCTGCCCGCTTCGTTCCGGGTGAAGCTCACCGATGTCACCAAGTACCGGAGCATCTACGACGACTTCGCCAAGCGGCCCGGCGTGATGACCGTGCTGAACGATATGGACATCGTGGACCGGCTGGTGAGTTTCTTTGTCGGACTGCGGAATGCGGCGTTCGGGCTGGCGGCGTTGCAGGCCATCGCGGCATTGCTGTTGATCGCCAATATGGTTCACGTGGCGGCGATGGCGCGCAAGACCGAGGTGTCGATCATGCGATTGGTCGGCGCGACGCGATGGTACACGCAGCTGCCGTTCCTGCTGGAAGCGGTGCTGGCGGCCTTGGCGGGTGCGGTGCTGGCGGTGGGCGGATTGTTCGTCGCGCAGCCGCTGGTGATCAATCGGGCGCTGGGGAGTCTCTTCAACGATCAGGTGCTGCCGCGCATCACCGGGGACGACATCGCGACCGTGGCTTTGATCGTGACTCCGGTGGGTGTCGGGTTCGCGGCTTTGACCGCTTATCTGGCATTGCGCTTCTACGTTCGGGAGTGATTCGGCGTGTCGGTGCGCGAAGTTGGCAACGGCTGGATCGGTGTCTGCCGGTGTCCGTAGGATTGCCGGCGTGAGCGCACCGGAGGTCGAGGCCGTCAACCGCAACCAGACCCTGGGGTCCGCGGAAAGTGATGCGGCGCACCAGGTTCTGCGAAAGACGTTCGGCTACGACAGTTTTCGCGGACCGCAGCGGGAGATCGTCGAACAGGTGATCTCCGGCGGGGACGCGCTGGTGTTGATGCCGACCGGTGGCGGTAAATCGCTGTGCTACCAGATTCCGGCCTTGGTGCGCGACGGCGTGGGTGTCGTGGTGTCGCCGCTGATCGCTTTGATGCAGGACCAGGTCGATGCGTTGAACGCGGTCGGGGTGCGGGCGGGGTTCCTCAACTCCACCCAGTTCCCCGACGAACGGCGCACGGTCGAGGCGCAATTCGTGGCGGGGGAGCTGGACCTGCTCTACCTCGCGCCCGAGCGGCTGCGGTTGGAGTCCACGGCGGCCCTGCTGGACAAGGGCAAGATCTCGCTGTTCGCCATCGACGAGGCGCACTGTGTGTCGCAGTGGGGTCATGACTTCCGGCCGGATTATCTGGCGTTGTCGATGCTGCATCAGCGCTGGCCGCATGTCCCGCGCATCGCACTGACCGCCACCGCCACCGCGGCGACTCGTAAGGAGATCGCCGAGCGGCTCGACCTGGTGTCGGCCAAGCACTTCGTGGCCAGCTTCGACCGGCCCAATATCCAGTACCGGATCGAGGGCAAGAACCGGCCCGAACAGCAGCTGCTGTCGTTCATCCAGAACGAGCACGCGGGGGAGGCGGGCATCGTCTACTGCCTGTCCCGCAATTCGGTGGAGAAGACCGCGGCGTTCCTCTCCGCCAATGGCGTGGCGGCCGTGCCGTATCACGCTGGGCTGGACAACCGGGTCCGCGCGACCAATCAATCGCGGTTCCTGCGCGAGGACGGACTGGTGGTGGTCGCCACCATCGCCTTCGGCATGGGCATCGACAAGCCGGATGTGCGTTTCGTCGCACACCTGGACCTGCCCAAATCGGTCGAGGGCTACTACCAGGAGACCGGCCGCGCCGGCCGCGACGGCCAGCCCTCCACCGCCTGGATGGTCTACGGTCTCAGCGACGTTGTGCAACAACGCAAGATGATCGACATGTCCGACGGTGACGCCATGCACCGCCGGCAGCTGCAACTGCACCTGGACGCCATGCTCGCGCTCTGTGAGACCGTGCAATGCCGCCGCACCCAGCTGCTCGCCTACTTCGGCCAGGACGGCCAGCCCTGCGGCAACTGTGACACCTGCCTCAACGCCCCCGAATCCTGGGACGGCACCGTGCCCGCCCAGAAGGTGCTCTCCACCATCCTGCGCCTGAAACGCGAACGCGGCCAGAGCTTCGGCGCGGGCCACATCGTCGACATCCTGATCGGCAAGCGAAACCCCAAGGTGGAGCAGCACGCCCACCACGAACTCAAGGTCTTCGGCATCGGCACCGAACTCCGCGATATCGAATGGCGAGGCGTGATCCGCCAGCTGCTCGCCCAGGGCCTGCTGGCCGTGCACGGCGACTACGGTGTGCTGACCCTCACCGAATCGAGCAACGAGGTGTTGTTCGACGGCCGTCAGGTCAAACTCCGCCGCGAACCCGAACGCGCCAAGGCCGCCCGAACCGCCAAGGCCGCCAAGGCTTCCCGGCCCGCCGCCGACCTCGCGCCCGGCGACTCCGACCTGTTCGAGAAGCTGCGGGCCTGGCGTGCGGCCACCGCCAAGGAGCAGGGCGTCCCCGCCTACGTCGTCTTCCACGACGCCACCCTGCGCGAGATCGCCGCCCGCAAACCGGCCTCCCTGGCCGACCTCGGCACCATCTCCGGCATCGGTGAGAACAAGCGCGCCAAATACGGTGACGGTGTGCTCCAGGTCATCGCCGAAGCGGGTGCGGGTGGCGCGGTCGCCGCCTCTGCCGCTCCGGCCGCCGCGGCGAAAACCGCGGCGCCCCGGCAGTCTTCCCGCTTCGGGGACGCCGCCCCCGGTGCCCGCTCCGCCGCCGAGACATCCGGGCAGCGATCGGTGGCGACTACCGCGGCGAGCGCGCCGGCGCGCCCCATCGCACCGGTACGGCCTGCCACCGCATCGGCCGGGCCCAGCTCGGTGGCAGCCGATGACATTCCGTGGCCGGACGAGGCTCCGCCGGAGTTCGACGACCTGCCGCCCGATTACGCGTAGCCGACCGCCGGGTGGTGCCCGAGGTGCCGTCCGGCGATGGGCACGCGGCTGCCGCGCCCGCCGTAATCGACCACCAGGAGTGCCGATAGCCAGCGGATTTGGTCGGAGGGCGCTGCCGCGATAAGCTTTCGGAGCTGCCGCGGTCCACGGATCGCAGTAAAGCTCCTGGTCCCGTCGTCTAGCGGCCTAGGACGCCGCCCTCTCAAGGCGGTAGCGCGGGTTCAAATCCCGTCGGGACTACCAAGAACGGCCCTCGACTTCGGTTGGGGGCCTTTCTCGTTGGCGCGCAACGTTTTTCGCCGAGGGAGACCGAGCTCACCGCCGCGGAATTTGCCACCCTCGCTGAGCGTTTGCCATGGTGGAATTGGTTCCTCCCTGGAACCCCGGACGATGGAGCCGTACCCGGTCAGCGACAAGACGGCCTCTCAGGAGGCTCGTCATGTACTGGATCATTCTGCTCGCCTCGGGCGTCTGCGAAGCCGTATGGGCCACCGCCCTCGGCAAATCCGAAGGCTTCACCCGCCTCGCCCCCTCGATCGTCTTCGGCGTCGCCCTGCTCGCCAGCATGGCCGGCCTCGCCTATGCCATGCGCGGCCTGCCCGTCGGCACCGCCTACGCGGTCTGGGTAGGCACCGGCGCGGTCCTCACCGTCGCCTACGCCATGGCCACCGGCGCCGAACCCGTCTCAGCTCTGAAGATGCTGCTGCTCGGCGGCATCGTGGCCTGCGTGATCGGCCTGAAAATCATCGCCTGACCCGGCCTCGGAATAAACCGCTGGCCCTGACCGATAATGTTGACCGTTATGAAGGAGAAGGGGCGCAAGGCCATCGCGACCAACCGCAAGGCGCGGCATCTGTATTCGATTCTGGATACCTACGAAGCCGGGGTCGCACTGGTCGGTACCGAAGTGAAGAGCCTGCGCGAAGGCAAGGCCTCGCTCGTCGACGCCTACGCCACCATCGACGACGGTGAAGTCTGGCTGCGTGGCCTGCACATCCCGGAGTACGGCAACGGCAGCTGGACCAACCACACCCCGCGCCGCAGCCGCAAACTGCTGCTGCACCGGCGCGAGATCGACAAACTGGTCGGCAAGACCAAGGAGTCCAGCCTCACCCTGGTCCCGCTGTCCATGTACTTCTCCGACGGCAAGGTCAAGGTCGAACTCGCCCTCGCCAAGGGCAAGCAGGAGCACGACAAGCGCCAGGACCTGGCCCGTCGCACCACCGAACGTGAGATCACCCGCGAACTCGGCCGCCGCATCAAAGGCATGCGCGGTTAATGGGATGATCCGGCGTTTGACCGGTGTTACTATGTGTGGCGCCCTGGTGAGAGCCGGGGTGTGTTCATCTGAATCGGATGAAACAGCTCGGGGCTGAACGGTTTCGACTGCGTACGTTGATTCAGGGGAAGCGTGTCAGTGCAGGCAGGAGACCACTGTATAAGCGTCGCTGCAACCCTATAAGCGCCGATTCCAATCAGCGCGACTACGCTCTCGCTGCCTAAGCAACGAAGCGTGTCTGTCAGCCCGGGTTCGCCCTCGACCCGGTCCCTGGCATCAGCTAGAGGGCTCTACTGTCCGATGCGGCCGCGGCATCGGACAGGACACCTAACAGCGGCTGGGATCGTCATCTCGGCTTGTTCGCGTGACCGGGAGATCCGAGCAGAGGCATAGCGAACTGCACACGGAGAAGCCCTGAAAATGCGGCGGAGGACCCGGGTTCGATTCCCGGCAGCTCCACCAGGAAAGGCCCGGTCCATCGGACCGGGCCTTTCGTTATTCAGGGGCGTCGGCTATCCGCCGGCGCGGCGCCGGAAGGTGCGCTTTCCGCCCGCTTGGGCGTGGGTGCCGCGCACCTTCGCGTCGTTCTGGTGGGCGCCGCCTGCCGCGGCGTGGCCGTTCTTCTTGGCGAGGGCTTCCCGGAACTTCCGTTTGGTTGCCTCTTCGGGGGATTCGTTGGGGTCGCCGTCGAGATGTTCGGCGGTGACTTCGATTTCATCGGCCATGGACTCAGCGTGTCACGTCCGGAGGCATTTCGCGGTATTCAGGGGTGGCGCAGGATGCCTCGGCGTTGCAGGGCGGTGCGGATGGTGGGGTGGGTCACGCCCAGGTTGTCGGCTATGTGGGTCAGGGGGTGGCCGGTGCGGTAGAGGGTGACGGCGTGGGCCAGTTCGGTGTCGGTGAGTTGGCGGCGGGTGTCGCGGACGAGGGTGGGGGTTCGGGTGGCGGTGCGGGCGCCGTTGCCGTTAGGGGTGCCGTTGCCGTCGGGGGTGGTGAGCGGGCGGTCGATTGCGGCGCGGAGGGACTTCAGTTCGGCGAGAATCTCGGTGTAGGCGGCGGTTTCGTCGACGTCATGGGAGTCGCGTTCCCGATTCTCTTCCGCGCGAATGTCTTCGGCGGCGCTGACCATGACGGCGAGGAACAGGTTCAGCACCACGAAGGTCGAGACCAGGATGTAGAAGAGGAAGAAGATCCAGGCGAGCGGCTTCTCGGCCATGACCTCGCGGGCGATGTCCGGCCACGCCTCGCCGGTCATCACCTGGAACAGCGTCCACATCGAGGTGCCGAGGCTGCCGAAGTATTCGGGGGTCACCGCGCCGAACAGCTTGGTCGCCATGACCGCCGCGACATAGAGGACCAGCGCGAGAAGGCCCAGAATCGAACCCATCCCGGGAAGTGCCGCGAGCAAACTCGCGACCACCTTCCGCATGCTCGGGGTAGCCGACACCAGCCGGAGCACCCGGAGAATACGGAACGCCCGCAATACCGACAGGCCACCGGCCGCGGGCAACAGGGCGATCGAGATGACCAGGAAGTCGAAGCAATTCCACGGATCGCGGAAGTAGGAGAACCCGTACGCATACAGCTTCAGCAGCATCTCGACGATGAAAACGACCAGCGCCGCGGTATCGGCCAGCTCGACCGCCCCGCCCGCCACCGTCATGACCGATTCCGACGTCTCCAGACCCAGCGCGATCGCATTGAGCAGGATCACCGCAATGATGAACTGCTGGAACCGAAGTGACTCGACAAGATTTCGAACAGCATCGCGCGACAAAACGGACAGCCTCCTGATTCGGCACTCTGCAAACGTCATGACCGGCGTAACCAGCTGGATGAGAATGGATCTGGAACCGGGGCAACATCCTACGGCGGCGGTGCCGGCGGGAACGTCCCTCGCCGCGTCAGCGTTTCGCCGCGAGACTCAGCGGGTGCGCTGCACGCGAGCCTCGTCCCATACCGGCGTATCGCTTTCGTAGACGACGCCGTCGGAGCCGAAGACGAGGAAACGATCGAAACCGCGCGCGAACCAGCGGTCGTGGGTGACCGCGATGACGGTGCCGGCGAAGCCCGAGATGCCGTGTTCGAGGGCTTCGGCGGAGTGCAGGTCCAGGTTGTCGGTGGGCTCGTCCAGGAGCAGCATCGTGACGCCGGAGAGTTCGAGCAGCAGGATCTGAAGCCGAGCCTGCTGGCCGCCGGAGAGATCGTCGTAGCGTTGTTCGGCGGCGCGGGCGAGTTCGTAGCGGTCCAGGACTCGGGTCGCGGCTTCGCGGCCCATGCCGTCGCGGTGTTCGTCGCCCAGGTGCAGGATTTCGAGGAGGGTTCGGCCGGAAAGGTCTGGGCGCGAGTGGGTTTGGGCGAAGTAGCCGGGGCGGACGCGGGCGCCGAGCGCCGCGGTGCCGGTGTGCGGGACCGCGGTGAGGTTCAGGCTCTGGATCGGCAGGTGTTCGGTGTCCGGGTCGGTTCCGCCGGTGGCGAGCAGGCGCAGGAAATGCGATTTGCCCGAGCCGTTGGAGCCCAGCACGGCGACGCGGTCGCCGTACCAGATCTCGGTGTCGAAGGGCTGCATCAAACCCGTGAGGCCGAGCTCCGAACAGACGAGCGCGCGTTTGCCGGTGCGGCCGCCGGTGAGACGCACGGTGACGTTCTGCCGCAACGGGATTGCCTCGGGCGGACCGGCTTCCTCGAACTTGGCCAGCCGGGTCTGGGCGGCGTGATAGCGGGCGGCGACGCCGTCGTTGAACTTGGCCTTCTCGCGCAGGCGCAGCACCAGGGCGCGGAGTTTCGCGCGGTCTTCGTCCCAGCGCCTGCGAAGTTCGTCCAAGCGGGCATTGCGATCTTCCCGGGCCTGCTGGTAACTGGCCAGGCCACCGCCGTGCACCCACGCGGTCGCACCGTTGATGCCGGGTTCGAGGGTGACGATCCGAGTCGCCGCGTTCGCGATCAGCTCCCGATCGTGACTGATGAACAGCACCGATTTACTCGACTCGGCGATAGTGCGCTCGAGCCACTGCTTCCCGGGAACATCCAGATAGTTATCCGGCTCGTCCAGCAGCAGCACATCGTCCGAACCCGCGAACAGCGCCTCCAGCACCAGGCGTTTCTGCTCGCCCCCGCTCATCGCGCTCGCCGCCCGCCACTTGGCCCGATCGAACGGGACGCCCAGCGCGGTCACGGTCACCTTGTCCCAGAACGCCTCGAACTCGTACCCCCCGACATCCGCCCAATCCGACAGCGCATGCGCGTAAGCCAGCTGCGTCCGCTCCGAATCATCCTCGATCAGCGCGTTCTCCGCCGCATCGAGCGCCTCGGCCGCCTGCTTGATATTCGCCGGCGACACCGACAACAACAGATCCCGCACCGTCGACTCATCGCGCACCTGCCCCACGAACTGCCGCATGATCCCCAGCGACCCCGACCGCGTCACCGCCCCCTCATCGGCATCGACATCACCGGCGATGATCCTGAGTAAGGTCGTCTTACCGGTCCCGTTCGGCCCGATCAGCGCTGCTTTCACCCCCGCCCCGATCCGGAAGCCGACCCCACCCAGCAGTTGCCGCCCATCGGGCAGGAAGTACTCGACCTCGCTGACGTCTATGTGACCCACCGGCCCAGCCAACCCGTTATTCGCGGGCAACACAACTCGATTAGCCCGGCGGGCTCGGCCGGTTGCGCCGAGCCGCCTTGTCGCGGTGCGGGATTCAGGCGTTCGGGTCGCCGTAGCGGGCGGCGATTTCCTTGGAGTCGGCCCAGCGGCTGTAGGTGGGGGACTGGGGCCAGCCGGTGGGGGAGTCCTGCCATTCTTCCTGGCGGCCGTAGGGGAGGAGGTCGATGAGGGGGAAGGAGTGGCTGAGTTGTTCGGTGCCGCGGCCGTTGGTGTGCCAGGTGCGGTAGACGGTGTCCTGGTGGCGGAGGAAGACGTTGACGGCGAAGCCGGCGTTGGGTGGGGCGCCGACGTCGGCGCCGAAGGGGCTGTTGGCGGTGGAGTACCAGGCCATTCGGTTGCCTACGCGGCGTTTGTAGGCGAGGGCTTCGTCGATGGGGCCCTGGGTGACGATGACGAAGCGGGCGTCGTAGTTGTCGAGGAAATCCAGGCGGGTGAATTGGGAGGTGAAGCCGGTGCAGCCGCTGCACTGCCATTGCTCGCCGGGGAACCACATGTGGTTGTAGACGATGAGCTGGGGTTTGCCGTCGAAGATTTCGGCCAGGCGGATGGGGCCGTCTTCGCCTTCGAGGGTGTAGTCGGGCATTTCGACCATGGGGAGGCGGCGGCGCTGGGCGGCGATGGCGTCGAGTTCGCGGGTGGCCGCTTTTTCGCGGATGCGCAGCTGGTCGAGTTCGTGCTGCCAGGTGGCGGCGTCTACGACGGGTGGGAGTGCTTGGGTACTCATCGGATCCTCCAGTCGGTGTCCACAGAGCGCGGGCTGTGGGTGTAGACGCCGCCGGGACGCCGAATTCATCGGTGGGCGTGAAGTTTCCGGGCGGTGTTCCGCATCTTCACGGCCGCACCGTGATTCAGCTGGTGGCGGAAGGGGTGAGGGCGCCTTCGACAGCGCCGACGGCCGCGCCCACCGCGGCTCCGGCGGCGGCGAAGGGGGCGGCCACCATGGCGTATCCGAGCGCCGCGCCCGCCACGGGGACGATCACCAGGCCCACCGGTGCGAAGGCCAGTCCGGCCACGACGCCCGAGACGACGCCGATGAGCGCACCGGTAGAGGCGATGGGTGCCGCGGCGGTGGCGCCGACGGCCGCGCCGATCGCGGCATCGGCGAGGATGGCGGCGGCGATCTGATCGGAGCGGGCGGCATCGAGCCCGGTCGATTCGAGAGTGCGAGCCAGGGTGGATTCGGCGCCGGTGGTGGCGGCGTTGATCTCGGCGGCCTGCTCGGGGGTGATCCAATCCGGCCGGTCGGCTTGGATCTTGCCGATGCGGATCACATTCTGGGTGGCGCTGGTATCCGGTTGCGTGAGCACGGACTCCTCGGCGGGCGACTCGGCCAAGGCGGGGGCGGCGCCGAGCAGGACCGGCGTCAACGGAAGTACCGCGCTGAACAGCAAGGCGGCGGCGCGGCGGGCGGGAGTTGCGGGCGGCTGTATGCCCATAGGAAACCTCATTCTCGGATATCGATGCTTACGCACCGACATTCGAAGCCGCCGGCCGTTCGGATATGCCCCACTTTTTGGGGGCTTTCGTGATTCCGTTCCATCCCGATGCAACGTGCCGATCCTGGGTATCACCGGTACATGTTCGCTATCGTCGCCGCAGTACTGTTCGGGCTCGCACTACTCCTCGAGCTGGTCGACCGCACCAGCGGAGCCATCGACGCCCTCGTCATCGCCGGATTGCTCGGTCTGGCACTGCATCTGGCCGGATTCAGCTCACGCGTCCCGAAGGGCGGGCAGTGGCGCTCGCGCGCCAAGTGGGGGCGCAAGTACTGACCGCACCCGATCGCCCGACGTCAGGGGCGGTGGAGGTGCGTTGCCTCGGAACGGCGTTCCGTGCCAGCCTGGTTGCAGAGCGGAACCGAGGAGGACGTGGTGAGACACGAGGCCGGAGTGGAGGGGGTGGCCGCGCTGTCGGTCAGCGTCGAGTTCGCCGCGGGCGGGCGCGGGGAAGTGGGAGTCAGCTGGTCCGCGGCCACCGCGTCGGGGGTTCGGAAGAAGTTCGAATGCGCGCGAATCTTCCTGGTGCCGTTGGGCGGTGCGGCCGAGCGGGTCTATCTGGGCATCGTGGACGGCCTGCCGCGGGCATCCGTGCCGGTCCCGGAAGCCATCGGTCCGGGGGAGTGGGCCGTCGAGGTCGATGCCTACGAGAGCGCCAGCTGGGGCGATGGGCGATTGGACGCGCGAGGGCGCAGTGAGTTCTTCACGATCGGGGCGTAGGGCCGGATGGGCCGCGGCCGTGGTGGCCGCGCTGGTGGTCCTCGGCGCGCTGGCCGCGATGTGGGGGCGGGACGCCTCGACCGGCGACGGGAGCGGATCCACCGTCGCACGGCCGGACGACACCACGCCGGCGGCGGGCACCTGGGCGGTGCCCAAAGCCTTTCTGGGGGAATGGAAAGGCACCGCGGGGAACGGGGACGAGAGTTACTCGATCGACCTGGTGGTGCGGTCGGGCAAGAACGGCGAAGAGGTCGCCACCACCGTGCTCGGCGATGAGCGGTCGGGTGCGCGGTGTGAGCGCATCGAGCGGCTGGTCGTCGCCGAGGAGTCCGAATTGTCCTTCGCGGCAAGGAATATCACCGGCCCGGGCTGCGGCGCGGACGGGCGCACCTCCACGATCGTGCTGGCGGCGGACGGCGGCCTGACCTATCGATCGCAGGCGGGCGGGATGATCTCGGGAACGCTGCGCAAGGCGTAGCCGGGAATCCCCGAGAGTGGGACGGGGGCAGCACTTTTCACGGAGGCGGCACCGTGACGATCGACAATACATACGGCCGACCGTATAGTTTGAAGTGCCGGCAAGCGCCGGCGGTTCGAAGGGAGACGATCATGGATGCGCGAATCAAGGACGTCGGGGAACCCGAGACCCGGCTGCTCTTCGACATGGCGATAGATCTGGCGGAACCGCTGGACTTCGGGGCGGGACCGATCGGGCGGCGCGTGCTGTACCGGGGTGTGGGCGGCACCTTCGAAGGCCCCAAACTGTCCGGGGAAGTCGTTCAGGGCGGCGGGGATTGGGCCGTGTTCCGTGCGGACGGTTGCATGCAACTCGATGTGCGGCTGATCCTGCGGACCGACGACGGAGATCTCATCCACGTGACCTACGGCGGGCGCTGGGTGGTGCCGGAGGAGGCGCGCTCGGAGGTCGCCGACACCCGGCACCTGGTGGAACCGTCCCGGTACTACTTCCGCACCACGCCGCTGTTCGAAACCGGATCGCGAAACTACGCCTGGCTCAACGGGATCGTGGCCATCGGCAGTGGCTATCTGATCGAAAACGGCGTGGCCTACCGCGTCTCCGAGGTGCTCTGAGGAGCTCGGTCCGGCGGTGCGAGCAAGCCGTCCAGCAGTCGCCGGACCCGGCTCACGCTGTCCGGATCACCCAGTCGCAGTGCGATATTGGTGGCATTGAGGAAGGCGTCGATCTGGAATGCCACCAGATCCGGGTCCAGCGGCGCGATTTCGCCATTGTGTACCGCGGTCATCAACTGATCCGCGAGCAGCGCCAGCCACTGCTGCCGATTCTCGCGCAGCGCATCGCGCACCGGCCCCGGGCGGCTGTCGAATTCGGCGAGGTTGGCCGACCAGAAACAGCCGCCGGGCAGCAGCGGGGCGGCGGCGTAGTCGATCCAGCGGTCGAGCAGCGCGCGCAGCCGGTCCGTCCCGGCGGCGGCGGTGAGCGCCGGGCGGATGACGGCATCGACGAAGACGACCCGCGCCTCCTCGAGCGTGGCCAGCTGCAACTGCTCCTTGGTGCGGAACAGGGTCTGGATGCCGGCCTTGCTGATGCTCAAGTCCTCCGCGAGCCGCCCGAAGCTGAGTCCGTACAACCCCTCGGACGAGGCGATATCGACCGCGTGCCGGGTCACCGCCTTGCGGGACCGCGCGCCGCGCAACAGGCGACGATCCCCCGATCCCTGTGCTACATCCATACGGTCGATCGTATGCCAGCCGGTCGGCGGGCCGGGTTTCGAGTGGCCAACGAAAGCCCCCCGGCGGCGTGTCAGCGCCGCGCCCACCCGGTCGCCCCCGGTAGGTTCGCGACATTTGCCAGATATTCGCGAAGCTGGGTCCGGGGGTCAGGAGGGCGAGAGTTGAGCACGGTAATCGACGACGCACCGTTCACGTCCTTCCACAAGCGGCTCGCGGTCGCCTGCTCCGGCGGCCCGCTGCTGGACGGCTACATCCTGAGCATCGTCGGCACCGCGCTGATCGGCATGCGCCCCGAACTCGACCTCAGCACCGGTGAAGTCCAATTGATCGGCGCCGCAGCGCTTATCGGCATGTTCGTGGGTGGCGCGCTGTTCGGCGTGATCACCGACAAGATCGGCCGGGAAGTCATGTACACCGCCGACCTGGTGGTCATGGGCCTGTGCTCGATCCTCTCCTTCTGGGTCGAGAGCACCTGGCTCATCGTGGTGCTGCGGTTCGTCCTCGGTATGGCGGTCTCGGCCGACTATCCGATCGCCACCTCATTGCTGGGTGAATGGCTGCCGCTCAAAATGCGCGGCCGGCTGCTCGGTTTCCAGATCGTCGCCTGGTACGCCGGTTCGGTCCTGGCCTACGTGGTCGGCTATCTGTTCCTGACCTTCTTCGGCAATGGCAGCTGGCGCTGGCAGCTGGCGAGCGCCGCGGTGTTGTGCGCGTTCTTCCTGATGGTGCGGCAGGGCTCGGCCAAGGAATCCCCGCGCTGGCTGGCCCAGCACGGTCGCGCCGACGAATCCGCCGCCATGGTGCAGAAATTCCTGCACGTCGACGTCGCGCCGCGCGACATGATGGAGACCGGTGAGACCCCGGCCAAACACGGCTCACTGCGGGAACTCTTCACCCCCGAGTACCGCAAGCGCACCATCTTCTGCTGCGGTTTCTTCCTCTGCCAGGTCGCGGTGCTGTTCGCCATGCTCACCTTCGGCCCGGAGATCCTGGCCGCCTTCGGAATGCCCTCCGGCACTTGGATGGACACCCTCGGCACCGCCCTGATCAGCTCGGTGTTCCTGGTCGGGTGCCTGCCCGCCATGCGGCTCATCGACACCGTGGGCCGCCGTCCGGTCATCATCTGGTGCTTCGGGTTGATGATCCTGCCGGTGCTGTTCATCGGCATCTGGCCGAGCATGCCCGCGATGCTCGCCTTCACCATGCTGTGCCTGTACGCGTTCTTCTGCGGCGGCCCGAACGTGCTGGACTGGACGTATCCGAACGAGTTGTTCCCCACCCACATTCGCGCCACCGCGGTCGGTTTCGCCACCTCCATCAGCCGCGTCGGCGCGGCGCTGGGCACCTATCTGCTGCCGTGGTCGCTGGACCATTACGGCATGGGCCCCACCTTCCTGGCCGCCGCCGCGCTCACCGCCGTCGGCTTCGGGATCTGCGTCTGGGGCGCGCCCGAGACCAAGGGCATCTCACTGGAGAACGCCGCGCAGGCATGACAGTTGTCATGCCGGACAGGTGATGGTTGGCAGATCTGCACGAGCTCGCGCGCTCGTAGATTCAATTCCTGTAAGGCTCAGTCGATTACAGGGGAGCAGCCGAAATGACCAGCACCGACACCACCGTCACCACCGCCCCGAATACCCCGGCGCGCCCGGAACTGCGCAAGATGCTGGCTCCGATCGCCCGCGACATCCTGGTGCCGATGGCCGCCTACTACGCCCTGCACGCGGCGGGCTGTTCGGATTTCGTGGCGCTGCTGGCGGGCGCGGTCGCCTCGGGGGTGATCGTGGCCGCCGGGGTGGTGCGGGCTCGCAAGCTCGATCTTTTCGCGGCGATCGTGCTGGGCGGCTTCGCGATCGGCCTGATCGGTTCGATGATCAGCGGTGACGCCCGGATGATGATCGTGCGGGATTCCTTCGGCACCGCCGCGGTCGGCGCGGCCTTCCTGATCGCCACCCTGCTGGGTAAGCCGCTCACCTACCAGGCGGTGCGCAAGGCGCTGGCCGGAACCGCGCGAGCAGCGGAGATCGAGCAGGCGTACCGCACCAATGCGGTGGTCCGCCGCGTGCACACCCGGTTGTCCGCACTGTGGGGCGCGGGCCTGCTCGCCGAGTCCGCTACCCGGATCGTGCTGGCCTATCAGCTGCCGGTTTCGACCATGGCGTGGCTGTCCAGTGTGCTGATGGCGGGCACGGTCACGGTGCTGACGGTCATCACCATCCGCACCGTCAAGGCCATGCGCAAGACGATGGCCTGAACCGAGTTCCACCCGGCCCGGTCCCGATGGGCCGGGCCGTTTTCGTGTGCCCAAGCCGCTGTCCGGTCTCCGGGCTTGACGTATTAAGCGAATATGATTAACTGCCGATACCGGTTCAGCGAGCGGAGTATCGATGCAGGTTGCCGAAGGCCCCGTCACCCAGATCGCCTGGGTCGTCGCGGATATAGCGCGGGGCGAGGAATTCCTGACCGCGACCATGGGTGCGCGCAAGTGGATGCGGATGCCGGAGGTGCACTTCGCGCCCGAGACCTGTACCTACCGTGGCGAACCCGCGGATTTCACGGCACACATTTCGCTGTCCTACAGCGGCGATATGCAATTGGAGCTGATCCAGCCGGTGCGCGGGACCTCCATCTACAGCGAGTTCCTCGAGCGCGGCGGTCCGGGACTGCATCACGTGTGCGTGGAACCGGAGGACTTCGACGCCGCCTTGAAAACCGCTGCGGCACAAGGTATCGAGGTGCTGCAACAGGGCGATATGGGCGGGCAGATGCGCTTCGCCTACCTCGACGGCGCGGCGGCCGGGATGCCGTACCTGGAGCTGGCCGAAGTCGGGCCCGGTATGCGATTGTTCTTCGAACAGATCAAGAAGGATGCGTCGTGAGCACACCATTGCCGGAACTGATTGCCGCGGAGTCGATTACCGAGTGGGGTGACGAATTCGACGTGGTAGTCGCCGGATTCGGCATCGCGGGCGGCTGCGCGGCGGTCGAGGCGGCGGCGCGCGGAGCCCGGGTGCTGGTGCTGGAACGCGCCGCGGTGGCCGGCGGCACCACCGCGCTGGCGGGCGGGCACTTCTACCTGGGCGGCGGCACCGCGGTCCAGCAGGCCACGGGGCAAAAGGATTCCGCCGAGGAGATGTACCGGTACCTGATGGCGGTCGCCCGCGATCCGGAACCGGAGAAGATCCGCGCCTACTGCGACGGCAGCGTCGAGCACTTCGACTGGCTGGAAGCCCTCGGCTTCGAATTCGAGCGCAGCTACTACCCGGAGAAGGCGGTGATCCAGCCCGGCACCGAAGGGCTGATGTACACCGGCAACGAGAAGGTCTGGCCCTACCGTGACCAGGCGGTACCCGCGCCGCGCGGGCACAAGGTGCCGGTGCCGGGCGAAACCCAGGGCGCGGCAATGGTGATCGAACTGCTGGTGAAGCGGGCGGCGGCGCTGGGGGTGGAGGTCCGGTACGAGACCGGCGTGACGAACCTGATCGCCGGCCCGGACGGCACCGTGGTCGGTGTGGCCTGGCGCAAGCCCGGCGAAACCGGTGCGGTGCGGGCGAAATCGGTGGTGCTGGCCGCCGGCGGCTTCGTCATGAACTCCGAGATGGTGGCGGCGCACGTGCCGTGGCTGGCCGAGAAGCCGTTCGTGCTCGGCACCACCTACGACGACGGCCTGGGCATCCGGCTGGGGGTGTCGGCGGGCGCGGGCACCCGCAATATGGATCAGGCGTTCGTGACCGCGCCGGTGTATCCGCCGGCGCGGCTGCTGACCGGAATCGTGGTGAACCGCAACGGTGAACGGTTCGTCGCCGAGGATTCCTATCACTCCCGGACCTCGGCCTTCGTGCTCGAACAGCCCGGTGCGGCAGCGTATCTGATCGTCGACTCGGAGCATATGGAGCGCCCGGCCTTTCCGCTCGCGCCGTTCATCGACGGCTGGGAGACGGTGCAGGAGATGGCGGAGGGGCTCGGAATCCCTTATCACGCACTGAAATCCACCTTGGATCGGTACAACGAGCACGCGGCGCGCGGCGAGGACCCGGACTTCCACAAGGGGGCCGAGTGGCTGGAGCCGCAGGACCGCGGGCCGTGGGGCGCGTTCGATCTCACCCTCGGCAAGGCGCTCTACGCCGGCTTCACGCTCGGTGGGTTGCGGACCTCCGCCGCCGGAGAAGTGCTGCGGGACAACGGGACACCGATTCCAGGTCTGTACGCGGCCGGCGCCACCGCAGCCACGCTCGCCCAGGACGGCAAGGGGTACGCGAGCGGGACTCAGCTCGGGGCGGGATCGTTCTTCGGCCGCCGTGCGGGTGCCGAAGCCGCGGGCCGCGCCAGCTGACGCAGCATTTCGGAGGCGGTGACTTCGTCGATCGCGCCGAAGGTGCCGCCTTCGATGGTCACCGAGACGATGCGCTGCTCCTCGGCCTCGTAGCGGTAACCGCCTTGCAGGCCGGGGTCGAGGGCGACGCGCACCCGGCGCCGGACGCCGACGGGTAGGGAGATCTCGTCATTGGTCAGCTCCCAGCCCTGGCGTTGCATGGTGTACAGCCGTCCGGTCGGGATCGACTGATTGTCGAAGCGGCGCAAGCGATCTGCCGTCGCTTCCTTCGCGGTGAGCCGATGCACGGCCCGATGGAGCTGCTCGAAGGGCTGGCTCGTCGCGCGTTCGGCGAAGGCTCGTCGCCATCGGCGCAGCGAGTCACCGAGATGCAGTGGATGGGCCACCCCGACCAGCGCCTCCTCCGGTAGCTCGATGGACCCGCCCGACGCATCCGTGAGCTCGCCACCGGTATGCACCCGGAAAGCTCCGAGCACGGTGCCTGCGGGTTTCTCCGGCCCGGCCGCGTTCGAGGCGTCCCCGGCGGCGAAGATCGCCCACACCAGCTGACGCGCGATCACGCCCAGCTCCGCATCGTCCACGATCAACGCGCGAAACGGCGCCGGCCGCCAGCGCCGGCCGGTCACCATGGCCGCTTCGAGCCGCCGCACCTGATGCACTAGGGCTGGACGATCAGCGAAACCGCCACCGGGACCAGCAGTTCCACCAGCTCGGGCACCGGCGGCCGCGGGTCGGAG
This sequence comes from Nocardia inohanensis NBRC 100128, assembly GCF_001612945.1. Lineage (GTDB taxonomy): Bacteria > Actinomycetota > Actinomycetes > Mycobacteriales > Mycobacteriaceae > Nocardia > Nocardia inohanensis. The sequence continues at coordinate 75,055 of NZ_BDBK01000011.1, read as the reverse complement.
AGCAGCCACTCGTGTGCCAGGCCGTTGATGGCGCCGATCAGGGCGCTACCGGCGAGCTCGGGATTGCCGCGAATCCGCGCGCCGGGTCCCGCGAGGGGTTCCAGCGCGAGCAGGATGGTGGCGATCCAGGTGTGGCGGCGGGCGCGGCGATGCTGTTCCATGCGCTCGCTGACGCCGACCACCTCGACGAAGGCGACCTTGGCGCGGTTGGGGTCGGAGCCGACCGAGCCGAGGTAGCCGGTCAGCGCCCGGGTCACCGTGGCGACCGGATCGGGGGCGAGTTCGGTGCCGCCCAGGGCCGCGGCCAAGGCGGCGGCGGCTTGATCCTGGATATGGTCGTACGCCGCGATTAGCACGTCCTCGCGGGTCGCGAACTCCTCGTAGAACTGCCGCTTGGACAGCCCGGCGACGGCGCACAGATCGGCGAGCGAACAGTTGGCGTAGCCGCGTTCACCGAAGCTGGCGATGGCGGCATCCAGAAACCGTTGCCGCCGTTCGGCTTTGCGTTCGGTCACCGCACGACCGCCGTACAGGCGGCCCTCGACGGTCACCATGCTCCCGCGGGTCGCACGCCGGCGGTCTCGCCATGCTCCTCGGCCCGCACGCCGCGCCGCAAAGCACTGCCTTCGATCGTCACTGTCCGCCCTCGCACATCACGCACACCACGGTATCGGGTCCGCGGCACTTTCAGTTTCGGGGCCGCAACCCTTCGCGCATGTGGGTCACCGTCTCTTCGAAGATCTCATCCGCCTCACCGGCCGCGACGAGGCCCGATCCGACGATCGAGGCCAGCCCCTGCAAGGCCGCCACCGCCGAGAGACAGATGCGGCGCGGATCGCCCGGCACCACCTCGCCGAGCTGCTGCGCCTCGGTGACCATGGTGATCGGCACCAGGAAGGCGCGGCTGGCGGCCTGCTCGACGGCGGGCACCGGACGGCTCTTGCGCGCGAACATCAAAGCCAGCAACTCCGGATTGTCCATGGCGAAGCGCAGATAGGCCCGGGCCATACCGTGCAGCCGATCCAGGAAGGTGTCGGTGGCCGCGGCCTCCTCGAAGGAGTCGCGCAGCCGGTCGAAACCCGCCACCACCAGCTCATCCAGCAGCGCCTGCTTGTCCTTGAAATGCCGGCTCGGCGCGGCGTGGCTGACGCCGGTATCGCGGGCGAGCTGGCGTAGCGACAAACCGTCGACGCCGGCGCGTCGCAGGGTGGCCTCGGCGCGGCGCAGCAGTTCGGCCCGCAGATCCCCGTGATGGTAGGAGCGGACCCGCTCCACGGCTCGTTGCTTGATGGACATGGTGACAGCAGGATATCGGACACACTCCGGGATGTTGGCGTTGACTACTTTGTAGTCACTGCCTACATTTGCGGATGCTATGACGAAAAACAATGTGCCGCTGCGCGGCTGGATCGGCCCGATGCTCGTGGTCACCTTGCTGGCCGCGCTCATGGGCGTCATGTACCTCGGCTACACCTCCGATCCGGAGAAGAACCTGCACGACTTCCCGGTCGCGCTGGTCAATCAGGACGACGGGGACGTGGTCGACGGCAAGGCGATCAATATCGGTGATCAGGTCGCCGAAGGACTGACCTCGAAGGTGCCCGCGGACAAGGTCGACCTGCGGCTCATCGGCATCAACGAGATGCATCGCGAGTTGCAGAACGGCGAGATCTACGGCGCGATCGTCATTCCCAGCGACTTCAGCAAACGCCTCTCCATCCTCGCGGCCGCCTCGGTGGTGCCCGGGGACGTCGAGCGGCCGTTCATCAGCGTGCACACCAATCCGCGTGCGGGCACCTACGCCTCGCAGATCGTGACCCGGGTCGGTGACCGGACGCTGGCACAGGTCAATGCCACCGTGGGCACCCAGCTCGCCGATCAGGTCAAAGCGAAACTGCCCGGGGCCGAGCTCAGCGGCGCGGCCCGGCTGCAACTGGCCAAGCCCATCGACGTGCAGATCAGCGCGTACCGCCCCCTGCCCGAAGGCACCGGACAGGGCCTGTCCGCGTTCTTCTACACCCTCATCCTGCTGTTCTCCGGCTTCAGCGCCTCGCTGATCATTCACTCGATGGTGGACAACACCCTCGGCTATCTGCCCGCCGAATACGGCCCCTGGTACAAGCACCTCACCGCGCCGATCGCCATCAGCCGCTGGCGGACACTGCTGGCCAAATGGGGTATCGCGGTGGTGACCGCGCCGATCATCTCCGGCGTGTTCCTCGGTATCGCCACCCTGCTGGACATGCCCATCGATCACGCGCTGCCGCTGTACCTCTACGGCACCCTGGCCATCGCCGCGGTCTCGGTCACCGGGCTCTCCGTGCTGGCCGCCTTCGGCACCCTGGGCCTGATCATCAACATGATCGTCTTCGTCATCCTGGGCCTGCCCTCGTCCTCGGGGACCATCCCGGTCGAGGCGACGCCGCGCTACATCGCCTTCCTGTCGCATTTCGAACCCATGCACCAGATCTATCTGGCGGTGCGCGCCATCCTGTTCTTCGACGGGCACCTGGAGGCGGGCCTGAGCACCGGCATCTGGATGACGGTCTTCGGCCTGGGGCTCGGAGTCTTGCTGGGCGCGGTCACCACCCACACCTATGACCTGCGCGGGCTGTACCGGCTCGGCGTGCCGCACAAGCCGGTTCCGGCTGAGTAGCCGGCGCCCGGTCGCGGCTCGCGCCGGCGTCAGTGCGAGCTGGTGGCGGTGAAGCCGCGCGGGACCAGCACGACGGTGAGAACGGCGACCGCGCCGACCATGGCGGCCGAGATCCACGATGTGGTGGTGAGGGCGGAATCGTAAGCGTGCCGGGCGGTTTCGAGGATGCGGGCGCCGGTTTCACCGCCGATCTCGTCGGCGATGTAGGCCGCGCCGCCGACCGAACCGCGGGCGGTCTCGAGTTGATCGCCGCGGAGCGGGAGGTCGGTCATGTGTGAGACGAACAGGCGGCCGTGGATGCTGCCCAGCAATGCCACGCCCAGGCCGATGCCGAGCTCGTAATTGGTCTCCTCGACCGCGCCCGCCATGCCCGCGCGTTCGGCGGGCACGGCCGAAACCAGCACGGCCGCGGCGGTGGTGATGGCCACGCCGTCGCCGATGCCCAGGCAGACCAGCACCGCGGCGACCAACGGGTAGGTGGTATCAGGGACGGCCGCCAGCACCAGGAAGCCGAGCGCGAGCGCACCGAGCGCACCGCCCATCAGGATTCGGACGCCGACATGTCGCATGAGCCAGGGCGTGGCGAGCGAACCGAGCAGGGTCGCGATGGCCGCGGGCAGCGTACGCAAACCGGCTTCCGACGGTGAGTAGCCGTGAATGTATTGCAGCCACAAGGAGATCAGGAACAGCGCCGCGCCGATGGCGAGCATGGCCAGCAGCGTGGCCAGCGCCGCGGCGGTGAAGGCGCGGTTGCGGAACAGCCGGACATCCAACAGTGGGTCGGGCGAACGCGATTGGCGATAGGCGAACAGGCCGAGCAGCAGGAACGCGGCCGCCAGGATCAGCAGATCGGCCGGGGCCGGATCACCCTTGGCCACATGCTTGATGCCCCATGCCAGCGCGATGATGCCGAGCACCGACAGCACTGCGCTGAAATAGTCGAGCCGCCCCACCTGCGGAGCCCGGTACTCGGGCAGCAGCCACAATCCGGCAACCACGGTGATGACGACCACCGGCACGTTCAGCCAGAAGGCCGCCGACCAGCCGAACCGCTCGACCAGATGCCCGCCCACCAACGGCCCGATCGCCGCGCCCGCGCCCGCCACCGACGCCCAGATGCCGATGGCCGTGGTGCGTTCGCGATCGTCGGTGAAGATATTGCGGATCAGCGAGAGCGTGGACGGCATCACCATGGCCCCGCCGACGCCCAGCAGCGCCCGCCCCGCGATCAATTGCGCGGGCACGTGCGCGGTCGCCGCCACCACCGAAGCCAGCCCGAAAAGCACGAATCCGCCGATGAAGAGCCGCTTCCGCCCGTACCGATCACCGATCGCCCCGGTCGTGATGAGCAGCCCGCCCAGCACGAGCCCGTACAGATCCACGATCCAGAGCTGTTCCATCGGACTGGGTTCCATATGGTCGATCAGCGAGGGCAGCGCCACATTCAGAATCGTGGCGTCCATGGCGACCAGCAGCAGGCTCGCGCACAACACCGCGAGCATGTACCACCGCCCACCCGGCCCCCGCCCCACATCGCCGCCCCGCGCCCCGGACAACTCCCCCGGAGAGTTCCCGCCCACGCTCCCGCCTTCCTCGCGCACCGCCAGCACCGCACAGCAACACTCTGGCTAGCACCCTAGCCGCTGCCCGGCCCAGCACCCGAGCTTCAGCACCAAGCCCACCGGGAAGTCGTGATCGGTTTCAGCGGCAGGACAGCGGGACTCCCGCGGTCGTTCGAGGTCGACGCCGCCGCGTCTCGGACGCCCGCAGCGTTCCCGCGGGTTCGCCGCGGAGGTGCGGAGAGGCCCGAGGGGGTTGGGGGCGGAGGTGCGGAGCGTCCCGAGGAGGTTCGGGGGTGACGCTCCCGCAGAGTCCCGGGAGGTTCGGGGGCGACGCTCCCGCAGAGTCCCAGGGGGTTCGGGGGCGAAGCCCCTGAGAGTCCGAGAGTTGCCCGCCCCCTACTTCTTCAGCGCATCGCCCTGCTGCTTGGCGAGCAGGTCGCGGATCTCGGTGAGGAGTTCGAGTTCGGTCGGGTCGGCCTTGACCTCGGTGGGCTTGGAGAGCCGCGCCTTCAGGTGGTTCATCGGCAGGATGAGCACGAAGTAGAGCACGGCCGCGACGGTGACGAAGTTGATGGCCGCGCTGATGATCGGCCCGAGCGCCACGAAGGTCGACGGCTTGCCCGCGAGGATCTGGAAGCCCAGCCCGAATTCGCTGTTGCCGCCGAGCACGGCGAGCAAGGGTTCGATGAGCCCCTTGGTCACCGAGGTGACGATCGCGGTGAAGGCGGTACCCATCACCACCGCGACCGCGAGATCGATGACATTGCCCCTCATCAGGAAATCTTTGAAGCCCTTGAGCATGACGCTGACTGATCCAATCCAAGACGAATTCGTAATCTTCCGCGCCGGAGTCTAGGCGCTGGCCGAACCCCGTTTCGTACACGGCACACCGCCGTCTCTTACGTCACATTGCGCAGCTCACACCCGGCCGTCCGGTGTGTTTTCGGCGCGGAAGGTGCGCACCAGCGCGGCGCACATGGCGAGCATGACGACGCTGAACGGCAGCGCGATCAGGATGGCCACGGTTTGCAGCGTGGTCAGCGCCGACGCGCCGGTGCCGCTGGCCACCAGCAGTGCGATGGCGACCGCGCCCTGCGCGCAGGTCCAGAAGATCCGGCTCCAGTTCGGTGGTTCCGGATTGCCGCCGGAGGAGAGCATGTTCACCACCAGCGCGCCGGAGTCGGCCGAGGTGACGAAGAACAGCACGATGACCAGAATCGCCAGGCCCGCGGTGACGGTGCCGCCGGGCAGGGTGTGCAGCAGGGCGAAGAGCGCGCTGTCGCGGTCCGGGCCGTCGGGGCCGACCAGTCCACCGCCGCCGAACATTTCGCGATGCAGACCCGCCCCGCCGAAGACGGCGAACCAGACGAAGGTCAGCAGGGTCGGCACCAGCAATACCCCGGCAACGAACTCGCGCACGGTGCGCCCGCGCGAAATACGGGCGATGAAGACCCCCACGAACGGGGCCCAGGAAATCCACCAGCCCCAATAGAAAACGGTCCACTGCTGCGTCCAGGCGGTGCCGGTCGGCCCCTCGGTGGCCCCGGTATAGAGGCTGATCTTCGGCAGCGTCTGGATATACGCCCCGATGTTCTGCACCAGGTCGTTGACGATGAACAGGGTCGGCCCGGCCACCAGCACGAAGAGCAGCAGCAGCCCCGCGATCCCCATATTCGCCTGCGACAGCAGCTTGATGCCCTTGTCGACGCCGGTCACCACCGAGATGGTGGCCAGCGCGGTGACCACCACGATCAGCACCACCTGCGCGCCCTTACCCGGTTCGTGAATCCAGCCTTGATAATTCAGCCCCGCCGAGATCTGGAGTACGCCCAGCCCGAGCGAGGTGGCCACGCCGAAAACGGTGCCGATCACCGCCACGATATCGATGACGTCCCCGCGCCAGCCCCGGATCTTGTCGCCCACCAGCGACTCCAGCGACCAGCGGATCGACACCGGCCGGCCCTTGCGATGAATCGAATACGCGATGGCCAAACCCACCACCACGTAGATGGCCCACGGGTGAATCCCCCAGTGCAGGAAGGTCTGCACCATGGCGGCGTCCGCGCGCTGAGCGGGCGTCTCGCCGACGCCCGGGCGCGGATCGTCGTAATGGAACAGCGGCTCGGCCACACCCCAGAACACCAGCCCGATGCCCATGCCCGCCGCGAACAGCATGGAAAGCCATGCGCCCATGGAGTATTGGGCGGTTTCGCCGTCGTCGCCGAGGATGATGTCGCCGAACCGGCCCAGCCCCAGCCAGATCGCGAACACCACGAACAGCGTGACGATGACGATGTAATACCAGCCAAATCCGCCGATCACATTGTCCTGCAAGGCTTTCGCCTGTCGTGCGGCGGTATCTTGAAACACGATGGCGTACACCGTGAATGCCAGCACGACGACGGCGGACGGCCAGAAAACCCTGGGCGCCACCGCGGCCCGGTGATGCACGGCCGGTACGGGCGGGGTACTGCTCGGTGCGCTCACGAAATCCCCTGTGCTGTTGGAACAACCCCGGTCCCGGGCGTGCGGACAGCCCGGGATCGGGGTCGCATGGGTGCTACTTGCCGCTGACCTTGTCCTTGACGGTGTTGACGATCTCGTTCACGGCCGCCATCACGTCCTGGGCGGCGTGTTCGAGATTGGCCCGCACCTGTTCGAGGGTGACTTGCACATCCTCGGTATTGAGCTTGTCGGCGAACGCCTTCGCCATGTCGGCGAGTTCGGCGGCCGCGCTCTGCGCACGGTCGGCGAGTTCGGCGGCGGCGCCGCTGGCGCGTTCGGCGAGCTTTCCGGCGGCGGCTCCGGCCTGATCGGCCAGATTGCCCGCGGTGCTGCCGGTGTCGTCGGCCAGCCGTTCGGCGTTGTCGCCGATATCGTCATTCGTCGGCATCGTCGGTACCGGCCTACTTCGCGCCGCCGCCGAGCTTGTCCTTCATTTTGCCCATGAAGTCGCCGACCTTCTCTTTCATTTCGTCGGCGGCGTGCTCGAGGCGGTCGCCCATCTGATCCGCGGCGTTCTTCATATCGCCCATGGCGTTGCCGGCGGCATCGCGGGTTTTATCGGCTGCGCCCTGCATATCGGCTTTGGCTTTGTCGCCGGCCGCGTCCATCTTGTCGCCGAAAGAAGACATCGGAACCTCCTCGCATATGGACGCGCCCGCGGACCGGGCGCGTATCCAGGACAGTTCGACGAGCTGTATCGCTTTGCAGCGATCTTTCAGCAAACCAGCATAGTCGGAATGTCCGACTCTCGGAGGTTTCTCAGTGCTGCGGGCCGAGCACCCGATCGATATACGCGTTGCTGAACCGCCCCTTGGGGTCGAAGCGGTTGCGGACCTCGGCGAATTTGTCCCAGTTCGGGTAGCGCTCGCGGAGGGTCTCGGCGGTCTGGAAATGGCGTTTGCCCCAGTGCGGGCGGCCGTTGTAGCGGTTGAACACCGCTTCGCAGGCGCGGAAATAGGGTTCGTACTCCATGCCCTGGTACTGGTGCACGGCGATGTAGCAGGTCTCGCGCCCGCCGGCGGGGGAGAGGAAGGCGTCGTCGGGGGCGACCCAGCGCACCTCGATCGGCATCGGGGTGTCGTAGTGCTTGGCGACTTCCTTGATCTCGCGGATGGCGTCGGCCGAATGTTCGCGCGGGATGGCGTATTCCATCTCGGTGAAGCGGAACAGGCGGGGGCTGGCGAAGACCTTGTAGGACCGTTCCACCTGCCGCCGGTAGCTGCCGGCGTAGGCCGCGCCGCGCTGCACATAGGGGATCGCGGACGGGTAGCGCCGGGTGAGGCGGCACAGCGCGTCGAAGGTGTAGTTGGTCATCAGCACGTCGGAGAACCAGTCGACGGCCTTGCCGCGCGGCTGTTCCGGAAGCTCGACGGTGTTGTTGCGCTTGGTCATCGCGAGCGGGCTGTGCGCGAAGACGTAGAACTCGAAGTGCTCGTTGCCGTCGATATGGGTGTCGAGGTCTGCCAGCAGATCCTCCACGGGCTCGGGCGTTTCCACGCCTTCGAGCACGAACGACGGCACCATTTGCAGGGTGACGGCGGTGACCACGCCGAGCGCCCCCACGTTCACCCGCGCGGCGCGCCAGCCGTCCGGATCGGTCCGTTCGTTGAGCTCCACCCGGCTGCCGTCGGCCAGCATGAGTTCGACCGATTGCAGTGCGGCCGAGAGGTTCTGCAACTTGGAGCCGGTGCCGTGGGTGCCGGTGGCGGTGGCGCCGGCCACGGACTGCACGTCGATATCACCCAGGTTGGGGAAGGCCAGTCCGAGCGGGTGCAGGGCATTGCTGGCGGCATTGAGCGTGATGCCCGCCTCGGCGCGCACCAGCCCGCTCTCCCGGTCCACCGACAGGATCTTGTTCAGCTTGTTCAGCCGCATCAGGGTGCCGTCGGTGAGCACGGTTTCGGTGAAGGAATGGCCGGATCCGGCGACGCGAACGGTGTGGCCGGCGGCCTCGGCCTGAGCCAGTAGAGCGGCGACTTCCTCGGGCGTGCCCGGTTCGGCGATGGTCGCCGGAGTGCAGCTCTGGTCTCCAGCCCAATTCACCCAAGAGTTGGTCATGTGACCAACTGTAAACCGCGCGTGTGATCCGCGCTACTAGAACGCCGGTTTTCGCGCCGCGATCAGCGCTTGCGGCACTCGTACATGGCCGCCTTGGCGCGATCCACCTCGTCCTCGGTCAGGGCCGGGGTGGTGAGCGGCAGGCGCGGGCGGTCGTCGCCACGAATGCCGTTGAGGACCATGGTCATATAGCGCTGCCAGGCATCGGGGTTCACCGGGCGTGCGAAGCCCGCGACCGCGTCGACCATGTTCACCATGGCGAAGAAGTCGCCCGCCTCGATCTCGGGCTGAATCGCCCCCGCCGCCTTGGCGCGCTCGATGACCGCGGTCATGCCGGGGCGTACCCGGTCCTTGAGGCAGACGAAGCGCTCCATGCTGTCGTGCATTTCGAGCATCACTTCACCGAAGCCGCGATTGCCGGCCATGTGACGGCAGGCGTAATCGAACAGATCGGCCAAACCCTGCCACGGGTCGGGATGGTGCAGCGCGACCTCACAGGCCCGGCCGAGCTCGGTGATCATCTGGTCGAAGACCTCGAGGATCAGCTCCTGCTTGTTGGCGAAGCGGCGATAGACGGTGCCGACGCCGACGCCGGCCTGCTCGGCCACGTCGTCGAGGGTGACCTCGAGCCCGCGATCGGCGAAGAGCTCGCGCGCGGCCGCGATGATGCGCTGCTGATTGCGTGCCGCATCCGCACGCAAGCGCCGAGGTGGAGGCGCGGTGGTGACGTGATTCACACCCTAATCCTAACAGGGAACGGGATTAAGTGGAGGACTTCTCTCCGTTTAGCTGGTAGCTTCATGAAATGAAACGGAGATGCTGTCTCCGTTAATCCTAGGGGACGAGGAAATCCACATGACTACTGCTCTCGAAAAAGAGGTGAGCGCCCCGGCCGACACCGGTCGCCGCGGCTCACACGCCATGCGCTGGTGGGTGCTCGCCGTCCTCGGCGTGGCCCAGCTGATGGTCGTGCTCGACGCGACCGTGGTGAACATCGCGCTGCCCGAAGCCCAGCTCGACCTCGGCTTCTCGAACGCCGACCGCCAGTGGGTGGTCACCGGTTACGCGCTCGCCTTCGGTTCGCTGCTGCTGCTCGGCGGCCGCCTCTCCGATCTCTTCGGCCGCCGCACCACCTTCATCGTTGGCCTGATCGGCTTCGCGCTGGCCTCCGCCGTCGGCGGCGCGGCCGCCAACTTCGAGATCCTGGTCGGCGCTCGCGTCGCACAGGGTGTCTTCGCCGCACTGCTGGCCCCCGCCGCACTGTCGCTGCTGACGGTCACCTTCACCGAACCCGGTGAACGCGCCAAGGCGTTCGGCATCTTCGGCGCCATCGCCGGTGCGGGCGGTGCGCTGGGCCTGCTGCTCGGCGGCGCGCTCACCGAATGGGCGTCGTGGCGCTGGGTCATGTACGTGAACCTGGTCTTCGCGGCCATCGCGCTGGTCGGTGCGATCCTGTTGCTGGCCAAGCATGTCGCCACCGAGCGGCCCAAGCTGGATCTGCCCGGCACCGTCACCGTCACGGCGGCGCTCTTCGGCATCGTGTACGGCTTCTCGCACGCCGAATCCGACGGCTGGACCAACAGCGTCACCCTGGCCTTCCTGATCGGCGGCGCGGCGCTGCTGGCGCTGTTCGTCTTCATCGAACTGCGGGTGGCCCATCCGCTGCTGCCCATGCGCGTGGTGCTGGACCGCACTCGCGGCGCCTCCTACATCACCGTCTTCGCCATCGGCATCGGCATGTTCGCGATGTTCCTGTTCCTGACCTACTACATGCAGCAGCAGCTCGGGTACTCGCCGATCGTCACCGGCCTGGCGTTCCTGCCCATGGTGGCCGGCATGGTGGCCTCCTCGGTCACGGTGCCCTCGATCTTCCTGCCCAAGGTCGGGCCGAAGGTCACCCTGGTGACCGGGTTCCTGCTCTCCGCGCTGGGCATGGCCCTGCTGACCCGCATCGGCGTCGACACCGCCTACGCCAGCCACATCCTGCCCAGCCTGCTGCTGATGGGTGTCGGCCTCGGTACCGCCATGTCGACCGCGTTCACCGGCGCCACCTCCGGTGTGCACCACACCGACGCCGGCGTCGCCTCGGCCATGGTGAACACCAGCCAGCAGGTCGGCGGTTCCATCGGCACCGCGCTGCTGTCGACCTTGGCCGCAACGGCTTTCGAGAACTACGTCGCGGACCACACCCCGCCCACCCCGGGCGTGCTGGCCGAGGCCGCGGTGCAGAGCTACACCACCACCTTCTGGTGGGCCGCCGCGATCTTCGTGGTCGGCGCGGTGGTGACCGGGTTCATCATCCCGAACAAGGTCCCGGTGCCCGCCGAAGGCGAACCCGTTCTCGCCCACTGAGATTCGTTCCCGCTCGGTAGGTGAGAAACGACGGTCCCGCTCGCGGACGCGCGAGCGGGACCGTGCTTTTCCGGGACGCGAAAAGGCCCTGCTCACTGCGGTGAGCAGGGCCTCTCGTACATCACACGGCGATGGTCAACGGCAGTTCGACGGTGCCGGGATGCCGGCGAAGCGATCGGAGAGGTAGCCGATGGCATTCGAAGCGCCCGGGAACATCGCGGTCCCGTGGTCGGCGCCGGGGATGATGTCGAACTGCACCGGGGTGCCCGCCGCGCAGTAGCGGCCCGCCGTGTACTGGGCGAGACCGAGCGGCACCTGATCGTTGCTGCCGTGCCATTCGTACAGGGGTGCGTGAATGAGCTCGGGCACGATCTCCAGGGCGTTGTCGTGCATGGTCCGGATCATCACCGGGTCGTTTTCCATACCGCGATTGAACATTTCACCGATGCGGTGATTGGCTCCGGCCGAAATGATGTCGTCCACACAGGCATTGGCGATCCGATCCCGCAGCGCGAACCCGGCCGGGGTCAGCGCCTGATCGAGCGGCAGCTGATCGGGGTATTCGCGCTGAATCCCGACCGCCACCGCGAATCCGAGTCCGAACAGCGGCTGCGGCGTATCGCCCGCCTCGATCGCGATCTTGCCGGGGTTCACCGGCACTCCGCCCTGGGCGACGCCGACGATCGGCAGTTCGGGCGCGTAGTCCGGGGCGATGGCCGCCGCGAACCCGGTCGCCATGGCCCCGCCGGAGTAACCGGCCAGTCCCACAGGCGATCCCGCGAGCCCGGCCGGGGCGAAGCGTTTGGCGGCGCGAATGCTGTCGAGGGTGATCTGCCCGCCCAGCCGTGCGGCCCCGTACGCACTGGTCGGTCCCAGGTGGTCGGGCACATTGAGTGCCCAGCCGCGCGCGAGCAGCAGATTGAGCGCGCTCGCCTCTTTGAGCCCGCCGTCGAGCAGGGCGTGCGACGGAGCGCATTGCAGGCCCAGGGAATTCACGAACGGCTGATACGAGACCAGCGGGCGCGGACCGCCGCCGGGCACGATCAGCGTCGTCACGGCGGCGATGGGCCCGCCCTCGGAATTGGTGGACCGGAAGGCCAGCTGCCATACGGTCGAGCCCGGCCACGGGTGGGCGGGGACGATCCGGGACCGCAGTACGTCGCCCGGCGCGTAATTGCCGAGATCGGCTGGGCCGTAGTAGAACCCGTCCGGGTCCGCGACCGGGTATATCGCGCCCGCATGGGCGGCCGGCGCTCCGGCCATGGCCGCGATGATCACCGCGGCGACGCTCGCCCCCTGGACCAGCGTCCTTCTGATCGTTTGGCGCACCGCCAACTTCGCTCCTCGAGGCCGATGGGACAACTCCGGGCAAGCGGCACTATCCTCGCAGTTCCCGGGGTCTGTTCCGGCTCAGCAACACGCCGAACAGTTACGAATTGGCAAATTGGAGAGGAGGGCGGTGGGTTCCAAAGGCGCGAGCGCCGACGCGGCCATCCTCTCGGTCATCGCCCTGGGCGGCGGAATCGGTGCGGTGGCCCGCTACGGCGTGAGCCTGTGGGTGCCGCAGACCGGCGATATTCCGTGGCAGACCTTGGCGGTCAATATGATCGGCTGCTTCGCCATCGGCGTGCTCATGGTCTGCATCACCGAGATCTGGTCCGCGCACCGGCTCTTGCGCCCGTTTCTCGGAGTCGGTGTACTGGGTGGCTTCACCACCTTCTCCACCTTTGCCGTGGAAGTTCGTAGACTGCTCGAATCGAGCCGAACCGTTTACGCCGGGCTCGGCTACCTCGGGGGGACCGTGGTGGTGTCGCTGGCGGCGGTGGTGCTCGGGGTGAGCGTGACGCGGTGGCTATCGGGAACGGTGCGACGAGGATTGGGGGCAGGCGATGAGTGAAACGGTCCGGCGGTGGGTACCGGCTTCCCGGCTGACGGTGCTGCTCGGCGAGGACGACCTGATGGGCCGCAAGCCGCGCTATCACGAGATCGTGCGGCGGGCCCGCGATGCCGGGCTGGCCGGGGCCAGCGTGTGGCGCGGGGTCGAAGGCTACGGCGTCTCCTCGCAGATCCACACCACCCGCCTGCTCGATCTGGCCGAGCGGCTGCCGGTGCTGGTGATGATCATCGACGACACCGCGCGACTGCGGGAATTCGTCGAGTCCAACGCGGACCTGCTGGATTCGGTCACGGTGGCGCTGTCACCCGTAGAAGTATGGGACGGGGTGCGACGGTGACGGTGGCGCTGGTGATCGCCGGCGGCATGGTCGGAGCACCCACCCGGTATCTGGTGGATCGCGCGGTGGCCCGTCGATTCGATAGTGTCTTCCCACTGGGCACATTGGTGGTGAACGTGATCGGGTCGGCACTGCTGGGTGCGTTGATCGGCGCGGGAGCAAACCATTGGCTGCTCGCGACCGTGGGGACCGGGTTCTGCGGGGCCCTGACCACGTTCAGTACGTTCGGCTATGAAACGGTTCGATTGGCTGAGGAGGGCGCTTACAGCTATGCGGTGGCGAACGTCGTGATCGGCGTTACGGCGAGCCTGGCCGCGGCCTTCTGCGGTGCCTTCCTCGGGCAGCAGGTGTGGCCGTGATCCTGATGACGAGCCGGGCACAGGCGATTCGGAAGGGAGGCACGAATTTGGCGCACGATCGTGCCGGTCGGCCCGCGCGCCCCACGGACCTCGAGGACATCGCGCATCTGGTGACGGCGTACTACAGCCGGATTCCGGATCCGTCCGATCCCGAGCAGCTCGTGGCATTCGGGACCTCCGGGCATCGGGGGTCCTCGCTGGACTGCGCCTTCAACGAGTCGCACATTCTGGCGATCACGCAGGCGATCGTGGAGTACCGGGCGACGCGCGGGATCACCGGGCCGGTGTATCTGGCGCGGGATACGCACGCGCTCTCCGAGCCGGCGTGGACCACCGCCATCGAGGTGCTGGCCGCCAATGATGTGACGGCCATTATCGATTCGCGGGATCGGTACACGCCGACGCCGGCGCTGAGCCATGCCGTGCTGCGGCACAATCGCGGCGGGACCCGGCATCAGGCCGACGGCATCGTGGTGACGCCGTCGCACAATCCGCCGCGGGACGGCGGGTTCAAATACAATCCGCCGCACGGTGGTCCGGCCGATACGGTCGCCACCGACGCCATCGCCGCGCGCGCCAACGAGCTGCTGCGCAACGGCCTGGCGGAGGTGAAGCGCACTTCGCTCGCGCATGCGCTGGCCACCAGCGTGGAGCGCTACGACTATCTGGATCGCTATATCGGGGATCTACCCAATGTGCTGAATCTGGACGCCATTCGGGGCGCGGGGATTCGGCTGGGCGCGGACCCGATGGGCGGGGCGTCGGTGGATTACTGGGAGGAGATCGGGCAGCGGTACGACCTCGAGCTCGAGGTGGTCAATCCGTTCGTCGATCCGACCTGGCGGTTCATGACCCTCGACAGTGACGGCCGGATCCGGATGGATCCCTCCTCGCGGTACGCCATGGCTTCGCTGGTCGCCATTCGCGACGATTACGACATCTCCACCGGCAACGACGCGGACGCCGACCGGCACGGCATCGTGACTCCCGATGCGGGGCTGATGAATCCGAACCATTTCCTGGCGGTGGCGATCGAGTACCTGATCGCCAATCGGATGGGCTGGGACGCGCTGACCAAGATCGGCAAGACGGTGGTGACCTCGTCCATGATCGATCGCGTGGTCGGCGTGCTGGGCCGCGACGTGTACGAGGTCCCGGTCGGGTTCAAATGGTTCGTGCCCGGATTGTTCAGCGGCAGTCTGGCTTTCGGCGGCGAGGAATCGGCCGGCGCCTCGTTCCTGCGCATGGACGGCACCGTGTGGACCACCGACAAGGACGGCATTCTGCTGGCCCTGCTGGCCGCCGAGATCACCGCGGTGACCGGGCAGAGTCCCTCCACCCGCTACAGCGAACTCGAGAAGCGGTACGGCTCACCGGCCTACGCCCGGGTGGACGCCAATGCCACCGCGGAACAGAAAGCCAAGCTGGCGGCGTTGACCCCCGACATGATTACCGCGACCGAGATCGCCGGGGAGCCCATCACCGGTATTCAGACCCGAGCCCGCGGCAACGGCGCGGCGCTCGGGGGCGTGAAGGTGGTGACCGAGAACGCGTGGTTCGCCGCGCGGCCCTCGGGCACCGAGGACAAGTACAAGATCTACGCGGAATCGTTCCAAGGTCCCGAGCATCTGACCCAGGTGCAGGCGGCCGCGGAGGAGATGGTGGGACGGGCGCTATCCGGTGAGTAGATCCAAATCCCTGCCGGTCGAGATCTGGGTACTGGTGGGGTCGGCCTTCACCATCGCCATCGGTTTCGGTCTGGTAGCACCCGCACTTCCCCAATTCGCTCGCAGCTTCGGCGTGGGCGTCGCGGCGGCCTCGTTCATCGTGAGCGCCTTCGCCCTGATGAGGCTGCTGTTCGCCCCCATGAGCGGGCGCCTGATGCAGCGCCTCGGTGAGCGCCCCGTCTATCTGACCGGCCTGATCATCGTCGCGGTCTCGACCGGTGCCTGCGCCTTCGCCCAAACCTATTGGCAATTGCTGATTCTGCGTTCGCTGGGCGGCATCGGCTCGACCATGTTCACGGTATCGTCGCTGGCCCTGGTGATCCGGATGTCTCCGCCGGCCGAACGCGGGCGGGTCTCGGGCGTCTATTCCACCAGCTTCCTGATCGGATCGATCATGGGTCCGCTGGTCGGGGGTGCGCTGTCCTTCCTCGGGCTGCGCGCGCCCTTCGTCATCTACTGCATCGCCCTGCTCATCGCGAGCCTCATCGTCTATGTGGCGCTGAAGGATTCGCCGCTGGTGCTGCCGGAGTCCGGTACCGGTGCCCCCGTCATGACCTTCCGGCAGGGCTTGGAGCAACCCGCCTATCGCGCCGCTCTCTGGTCCAATTTCGGCAATGGCGCGGCGGTATTCGGCGTCCGTATGGCGTTGGTTCCGCTGATCGTGGTCGAGGTGCTGGATCGGGACGCGGCCATGGCGGGCGTGGCGCTGACCGTTTTCGCCGCGGGCAATGCCGCCGTGCTGTTCCTGTCGGGCCGCTGGTCGGATCAATTGGGCCGCAAGCCGTTCCTGGTCTGCGGCACTTTGATCTGCGCGCTCGGCACCGCCGGTCTGGGCCTCGCCCCGGCGCTGCCGTGGTTCCTGGTCGCCTCCTTCATCGCGGGGCTCGGTTCCGGCATGTTCTCCCCGGCGCTCCAGGCCGCGGTGGCCGATATCGTCGGCCCGGGCACTCGCGGCGGCCCCGTCCTGGCCGGGTATCAGATGTCGGCCGACCTGGGCACCTTCCTCGGTCCCTACGTCATCGGCCTGCTCGCCGACCGTGCCTCCTACGGTGTCGCCCTCACCGCCACCGGCGTCCTGCTGGCCTCGGCCTCCGCGGTCTGGATCCTGGCCCCGGAAACCTTGCGCCGCAGCGAACCCGCCGAGGTCGCCTCGTAGCCGCGGACCCCGGACTGTGCCGCGGCGGCGGGTTGGGGCAGAGTGTGCGGGGTGAGCAATCCGACTTCGAAGCACACACCGCAGCCGGTTTCCAGCAAGACCACCTATGCGCTGGCGGGGGTGGCCGTGGTGGTGGTCGCGCTGATCGTGTTCGCGGTGTTCCAGTGGAATCGCGGGAGCGACGAGGTGCGCAACGACGGGTACGGCCCGGTGCGCGATCCGGCGGTCACGGTGGCGATGGACTCCGACGGGGCGATCGTGCTGGGCAAGCCGAACGTCGCGAAAACCATTGACGTCTACGAGGATCCGATCTGCCCGGCCTGCGGACAGCTGGAGCGGATCTACGGGCAGGAGATCGCCCAGCAGGTCGACGAGGGAAAGCTCGCGGTGCGGTATCGGCTGCTGAACTTCCTCGACGGCCAGTCCAGCAGCAAGGACTATTCGACCCGGGCGGTCGCGGCCAACGAGTGTGTGGCGCAGGCGGGCGCCGGTCCGGCCTACTCGAAGTTCCACGAGTTGCTGTTCACGAGCAAGCAGCCCTCCGAGGGCGGATCGGACCACGACAACAAGGCGCTGGCCGAGATCGCCAAGGAGGCGGGGGCTTCCGACGAAGCGGTCAAGTGCATCACCTCGGGGGAGCGGGTCGACAATGCCCGCAATCACGCCGAGGCGGCCGAGCAGGCCCTGTCCAAGGCGTCGAGCGGGCGGGTCGCCACGCCGTCGGTGTTCCAGGACGGCAAGAAGATCGACGTGAACGACCAGGACTGGGTTTTGAACGTGACCAAGTAGTTCGGTGCGGGTGGGTTCGAACCCACCCGCCGAACCGGCTACTGCGGCGCCGGCACCCCGGTCGCCTTCGCCACGTCGTCGAGCATCCGGTTGGCCGCCTGCACGCCGATGCCCGACATCCAGGTCTCGTCCGGCACCTCGATCACCTTGCCGCCCTTGACCGCCGCCAGATCCTTCCAGACCGGGCTGGTGGTGAAGGTGTCCTTCTGGGTCTTGCCCGGATCGTCGATGGTGGCGACGAAGATGAAATCGGCGTCGGCCTGATCGATCTGCTCCGGGCTCACCTCCGTCATGATCTTCTTGGGATCGGTGGCGACCTGCGAGGCCGGGCGCGGCAGCCCGATATCGCCGAGCACCACGCCGCTGAACGAGGCGCTCGTGTACAGGCGGGTGGGACCGGCCAGGAAGCGGACCACCGATACCGTGGGCAGTGCGCCGTTGTGCTCGGCCTTGATGGTTTCACCCAGCGCGCGGGCCCGGTTCTCGTAGATCTGGAGCGCGGTGGCCGCCTGCTGCTCGAGGCCCAGCGCCTTACCGTGCACGGCGAGGTTCGCTTTCCAAGGGCCGCCGGTGGTTTCGGTGAACACGGTGGGCGCGATGCCGGACAGCTTGTCGTAGATCTTGTCGTGACGGATCTTCGACGACAGGATCAGATCCGGTTTCAGTGAGGCGATGCGCTCCAGGTTCGGCTCCAGCAGCGGGCCCACATCGGTGACGCCGTCGAGTCCGGCCAGATAGTCGGGGAAGCCGCCGTGCGTCTTGGTGTGCGGCACCACCGCGCCGACCGGTTTGATGCCGAGCAGCGTCACCGAATCCAGTTCCGCGGTGTCCAGCACCACCACGCGCTGCGGGACCTTCGGGATGGTCACCTGACCCTTGACGGTGTCGAGGGTGCGCGGGAAGCCGGCCGGATCGGCCGCCGACGCCGGGGAATCCGATGTGGTGGAGCCGTTTCCGCAGGCGGTCAGCCCGGACAGGCCGATGGCGGCCGCGCACAATGCGATCGTGACGCGACCGAATCCGCGCATGCGGAATCGCCGTGTGGACATGGTTCGTCCTCGTTTCTGGTGGGTGCCGTCATCGGGGTCGAATGACGGTGCGGCCGTGCGGGTATCGGACCCGGACGGGAGTGGGGCTCATGCGCCCGTCGCCGGCCTCGCATCGATATGCCGTGCCGCGCGAGCGCGCGGAATGATCAGCGGGGTACCGGTTTCCGGGTCGGGAAGGACCCGGCAGTCGACCTCGAAGACGGTGCGTACCAGGTCGGCGTCGAGGATCTCGGTGGGCGGTCCGGCGGCGGCCAGCTTGCCGTCGTGCAGGACGACCAGATGATCGGCGTAGCGGGCGGCCTGGCCGAGATCGTGCAGCACCATGATCACGGTGCGTCCGGCCTCGGCGTGCAGGTCGGCGACCAGGTCGAGGACGTCGAGTTGATGACGCAAATCCAGGAAGGTCGTAGGTTCGTCCAGTAGCAGCAGATCGGTGTCCTGCGCCAAAGCCAGTGCGATCCAAGCGCGTTGGCGTTGACCGCCCGAGAGCCGATCCACCGACCGGTCACGCAGTACATCGGTTCCGGTGCGGCGCAGGGCATTCTCGACCGCTTCCTGATCAGCCGGTGACCACGGCCGCAACAGCCGCTGATGCGGATAGCGACCCAGCCGCACCAGCGCCTCCACGGTGATCGCCTCCGGCGTGATCGGCTGCTGCGGAAGCAATCCCAGCCGCAATGCCAGCTCCCGCGCCGACATGCGATGAATATCCGCGCCATCCAGCGTGACGCTGCCGCCGGTGGGCCGCAGCAACCGCGAAAGGCCCCGCAGCAGCGTGGATTTCCCGCACGCGTTGGGCCCGACAATGGCGGTGACCGCATTGCCCGGCAACGTCAACTCCAGCCCATCGACGATGGCGCGGTCACCGTAGCGGAGGGTGAGATCGGCTGTGGCGAGAACGTTCTCGGTCGCCGGCTTCTGGCCCGCCGACGTTGGACCAGCCCACGTTGGACTCGCCGACGTTGGACCAGCCGACGTCGGTCCGGTCGACGGTCGGTCCGCCGACGGGGACGGTGCGGTCAGCCCGGGTGCGGTGGGGTTGTTTCTTTCGCTCATGCGGTCCTCCGCGCGGTCGGGCTGCTCTCGCGCAGCATGAGAATCAGCAGCCAGGGCGCGCCGACCGTCGCGGTCACGACACCCACCGGGACGTGGACGGGCAGCACATGCTGCGCCAGTAGATCGCATCCGACCAGCAGCGTCGCGCCCGCGAGCCCGGTCAAGGCCAGCGTGGCGGCCGTGGGCGGACCCACCGCCAGCCGCACCAACTGCGGAACCGCCAAGGCCACGAACGCGATCGGCCCGGACAGGGCCGCGGCCAGCGCCGCCAGCACGATGGCGGTGAACAGCAGCCGCAGCCGCGCCGACCCGACCCGGATGCCGAGCGTGCCCGCCGATTCGTCGCCGAGATCCAGCATCGCCAGCGTCCGGTACTGAGCGAACACCAGCACTACGACCACCACCGCGGCGAGCGCTCCGCCCTGCACTTCGGTCCAGGTGCGACCGTAGAGCGAGCCCGCCGTCCATTGCATCGCCGAGCCCGCGAGCTCCTTCGGAAACCGCACCACGATCAGATTCACCGCGGCCGCCAACCCTGCCTGCACCGCCAGCCCGACCAGCACCAGCCGATTCACCGGCAGCCCGGCTCGCCCGAGCAGGACCAGCAGTACCCCGGCGAACACGCCACCGGCCAACGCGCCGAATGGAATCAACGTCTGCGCGGCGCCTGCCGCGATGATCACCACTGCCCCCAGCGAAGCGCCACCTGTCACGCCCATGACGTCGGGCGAGGCCAATGGATTGCGGAAGAGTCGTTGCAGCACAGCGCCGGACATTGCCAGCCCAGCGCCGGCGATCACACCCGCGACGAGCCGGGGCGCTCGGAATTCCTGCACGATGTAAACGTCCCCGGCATCACCGAACCCCAGTGCGGCGGCCAGCGCCGCCGTCCCGGTCATATCCACCTCACCGGTGGCCAGCGCGATGATCACCAGCAGCGCCAGGGCCAGCCCGCAGCCCATGCTGATGGCAGCGACCCCATACCGCGCGGCGGCCCCGGATCCGCGGAATACGCGCCTCGGACCCGCCGAAAGCCGTTTCCCGCCTCGCTCGTACCCTGCTCTGCGAAGCGGCCGAATCAGACTGGTGCGTACGGTCATCGGCCCTCCTTGCGGCGGGCGAGCACAACCAGTAGGGGTGCGCCGAGGAACGCGGTGACGATGCCGACCTCCACCTCCGACGGCCGGGCGACGAGTCGGCCGAGAACATCGGCCGACAGCAGCAGCAACGGGCCGGCGATCAGGCATCCGGGGATCAGCAGCCGATGGTCGGATCCGGCCACCAGGCGTACCAGATGCGGTGCGGCCAAACCGATGAACGAGATCGGCCCCGCGACCGCCACCGCCGATCCGGCCAGCAGCACCACCGCCGCCATACCCGCGAATCTGATGCGGGCCACCGGAACTCCCCGCGATTGCGCCGCATCGTCGCCGAGCGCAAGGGCATTCAAGGCCGGTCCGAGCACGATGCCCGCCGCCAATCCGAGCCCGAGCGTGGGCAGCATCGGTGTCAGTACCGAAAGATCCCGTTCCGCAATCGAACCCGCGAGCCAGAACCGAGCCTCGTCCAGGGTGCGTTCGCTGAACAACAGCACCGCCGATGTCCAGGAGACGAGCACCAATTGCAGCACGGTCCCGCCGAGTACCAGCCGCACCGGATCCAGATCACCGGCCCGTCGCCCGAGCGCGAGCGTGAATACCGCCGCGGCCGCCGCCCCGGCGAACGCGAACCCCACATACTGCGCGGGATGCGTCAGCCCCAGCGCGTAGATCGCGGTGACGACCGCCAGTCCCGCACCGGCATTGATCCCCAGCGTCGTCGGCGCGGCCAGCGGATTACGTGTAATCCCCTGCACGATCGCTCCGGCCAGCCCCAGTGCCGCCCCGACCGCGACCCCCACCACCGTGCGCGGCAAGCGCATCCCGGTGATCACCATGGCGTCGCGCCCCTGCCCGCCGCCGAGCAGTGCGTCGATCACGGTCCCGACCGGGACCGACCGTGCTCCGAGCGCCAGGCTGAGCACCACGCACAGCAGCAGGGCGGCAAACCCGATGAGCAGCGCCGGTATTCGGTGCCACCCGCGGGCGGTGCGCACGGAGTCTGTCGAAGTCACGAGGCGAGAGCTTAGGTTAGCCAGCCCTAAGTTTGTCAATATCGTCGTCGTCCCACGCGCACCTCGCGCCGCCGCCCCTGACCGTTCAGCTACCGGTCCGGGCTCATTTCGCTGATCGTTCGCCGTTCAGCTGTCGAGTGCGGCCCGGCGGAGCCGAGTGGTGTAGTCGGCGGCCCTGCCCAAGGCGTCGTCGGCGGCATCCAACTCGATAGCGGCTTCATCGAAAACCTCGCCCGCACCGGCCACGCAGTAAGTCGGCGTGGTGAGCGCGCCGATGCCCGGCGTATCGAGCAGCAGCCCGGAGCGCGGGAGCGCGCGATAGTCCGCGGCTAGAGCGGCCAGGTCGGCGCGGAGAGCTTGGAGGCGTTCTCGCAGCAGTGCGCGGCGTTGTTCCAGCAGCAGGGGATCGGTCGCGGCGTCTGAATCCGGTTGCATGCCACCAGCATGCGAGTGTCGCGGCGATATGCAACCCGGCCGCGGGCGCTTGTTTCCAGCGGACAGCAAGAATGTCCGGGTACGGTTGTCAGGCGCGGCCGTCGTGCACGATCGCGAATTTTTTGGGCGGGGTGCGGCCCATCGGGGGCAACCGGGGCGAGCCGCACCCCTCGCAGGGGACCGTGCCGGACACGGTCCCGTGGTTCAGGGCCGGAGCCGCGGCTGACGCGGCTCCGTGAATCTGGATGGCGCGGCCGCGTGACTGCACGGCCTCATAACGGGGCGCCGCACTGGATGCGCGGCGTTCCCGAGGATGAGCTGGATCAGCGAGTACTCGCTCGCGTCGGAGTGTCCGGTAGATCGTTGTCCGGGGTGCAGCGGGAGAGCTGCGGATGCATCAGGACGTGGTCTTCCAGGGGATACGCGAGGTCGATCGGGTAGGCGTGCCGGGCGGCCGGCGGTTCGGGCGGCACGGAGACCGGGCGCGTCAGACAGGCCGAGGGGCGGGCCGGGGCTTCGATATCGGTGTGCGGGAAGAGGTATCGCGCGCCTTCACGAACGGTTTCGTGCGGCTCGCCGGTGGGATCGATCCAGCGCAGATGGTCGGGGTCGGCCAGATAGACCCGCCAGGGCTGTTTTCCCTTGTCCGCCATGCTCTTCAGGCGATAGTGATGCCCGCACAGCGAGGCCCGGGTGGAGTCGGTGGAGCGCAGGACTTGGCGTGCGGAGATCGGAAGTACTTGGGCGAGTACGGTTTCGGCGGCGGGCATGGGGCAGCCGGGGAACCGGCACAGTCCGTCGGTGGCCCGCACTTCGCGGGTGCTGCGTGAAGCGGGATGACGATTCATGGAGGCTTGCAGCGCTCGCTCGTAAGGCGTCGGCGCGGGCGTGCGCGGTCGCAGCACACCGTCCGAACGTGGAGCGCTCCGATTACCGCGCAGCTCGCGGACGCCGGTCTCGGAGGGTTCGGCCGTGGCCGTCCGAGAAGTACTGTCGCCCACGGCTTTCCGTGATTCCTCGGGTTCGGCGGGCTGCTCGGGCACGACGATGAATGCCGAGTGTTCGGCCAGACTCCGCGCCAGCGCCGGGTCGATGGGTCCGTGGCCGGACAGGTAGGCGGGGTCATCGCGCAGCCCGGTGAGGGTTTCGGCGGAGACCCCGATCTGGATGAGCGGCCGGCGGCGCGTGCGCACCGGACTGGACTTGGGGCAGGCGCGCCCGCGACCGCAAGCGCAGGTCAGCCGCCCGGAGCCGTCGGCCAGTGCGACCAGCGCGTCGGCCCGCCGTTGCGGCATGGTGCGCGGATCCTCGGAGCACACCTCGAGGCTCATCTCCCGCAGCCGCATGGCCACGGTCTGAGCGCCGGCCGCCGGCAGCATCCCGTCGAAAACCGCCATCCCCTCCTGGATGGCCCGTATCCGAACGTCCCGATCCTGCTCCCGTTCCTCCCGCCGCCGCTGTTCCCCTTCCGGATCGAACCGGATGACCCACCGCCCCGCGGTCTGCCGCAACCGATCCGGATCCGACCGCATGGCGACCTCGATCAGCCTGGGTTCCAACGTCTCTCGCACTTCCCGCGACAACCCGCGCAGACAATCGGTGATCACCTGCACCCGTGACAGATCGATCCGCCCCGCCGCGAACGCCAGCTTGGTCTGCGGCAGCGAGTCCAACGCCAGCCCGATATCGATCAAAGCCGCCGCCACCCCCTCCGAAACCTGCACCGCCACCGCGACCTCGGCCGCCGCGAACTCCCCGGCCCGCACCCCACCCGGCCCGGGCGCCGCATTCCCGGCCCGATGCCGCCGATACACCTCCCGCACCGCCGTAACCTCCGCCGCCTGCGCAAAGGCCGCCGCCCCATGTGCCCGCCGCAGCGACTCGATCAGCTCTTCATCGCCCATCGCCTCCACCTCTCTGCTGTCGAACATGTGTTCGACCATACCCCGCGAAGATCGCCCCCGCCAGCTCTTGTACAGGCGATTTGGTTTGTCCCACCCCGTTCGTGTAACTTCGTTCAAGCAAGCGGGGCACGCCCCGCGAGCGAAAACTGAACACGGGGCTATGGCGCAGCTGGTAGCGCACCACACTGGCAGTGTGGGGGTCAGGGGTTCGAGTCCCCTTAGCTCCACTTCGAAGATCAGGCCCGGCGATTTCCATCGCCGGGCCTGATCTTTTTCGGCGTTTCCGCGAGAGTCTGCGGTGTACTCGAAAGCCGTACCGGTAGAAGCGATCCGGGGTGATTGTCGTCAGGCCGCGATATTGATGCGCAGGTCGGGGATGGTGGACATCAAGGCGCCCCATTCGGGGTACATATCGATCTTGCGTTGGTTGGCGGCCATGATTTTGGCGGGGAGGTCGGGGTCGGGGTCGTCGGAGAGGTCGGGGCCGACGGCGAGGGCGGCCAGGTGGGGAATGATGCTGGGATCGCCGGCGAGGTGGACCGGGTCGTGCATGTATTTCTCGAGTGCGGTGAGGTCTTCCCATGCCACGCAGAGGGCGTGGGTGTAGTCGTCCGCGGCGGCTCCGATGTGCTGACCGACAGTTGCGAAGGCTACGGAATCCACCGAGGTGGTACGGCGCATGAGCTCGAGTATCTCGGATTTCTGGGCGTCGGTCGTTTCGTCGCGGAAGCGGAATCTGAGCTGGTGAACGATCATGACGATCTCCTGATTTGAACTGATGGGTTCAGTGTTGTGTTCGCAACGGTAAGAGGTCGGGTTTGAACTCGCAAGTTCAAAATTGCTGACCGGCTAGGATGTTCGAGGTGACGGAAGTGACGGCGGGCCGGGGTCGTATCGACAAGCGGCAGGCCATATTGCGGGCGGCCTTCGAGGTGTTCGCGCGCCGCGGGTACGCCCAGTCCTGTGTGCAGGAGATCGCGGATGTGGCGGGCGTCGCCAAGCCGACCGTGTACAACCATCTCGGTGACAAGGAAACGCTCTACCGGCATGCGGTGTTGACAGCGGCGGATCTGGTCGGTGCCGAATGTGTTTCGGCCATAGCGGGATTGCGTGATCAGCCGACCGATTTCGAAGCGCGCCTGCGGGATTCCAGCTACCGGCTGCTCCGGATCTGCAACGGGGATCGGGCGCACTCACTGCGCGCGTTGACCTTCTCGCAACTGGCCACATTCCCCGATCTGGCGGTACTGGTGCAGGATCGCACATCCGGGCAGCTCTCCGACGCCCTCGCCGACCGGCTGGCTCACGTCTCCCTGGCCGGCCGACTGCGTCCGTGCGACCCCACGCGAGCGGCCGAACAACTTCTCGCCCTCCTCACCGGGCCACTCGAGGCGCGTTCCCGTCTGGGGACGCGCACGGTTTCCGCGACCGAGCTGAAGTCCATCGCGGACGCGGCGGTCGAGACCTTCCTCAGGGCATACGGCCAGACCGCGCCGCCACCGCGGGGGTAGCGCCGCGGCGCGGAAAACGCACTATTTGGCCTTGGGCGCCGGGCGGGTCTTGTCCCACTCCGGAACTCGCGTGACAGCGTCGTCGCTTTGCCTGGAGGTCGTCATGAAAGCGATGACTCGGTGCCGTAACGAGATCCGCATGAATCTCGGCAGGTCGGCCGAGGGCGGGTTGCCGTCATCCATTTACGGTGCGGGGCAGAACATCTCGCAGGTTTCGGGTGGACTTGGGGTGGGTGTCGGCGCATCGTCGAAATTCGCGGTGGCAACCATGATCATGATCGCTGTCGCGATGCCGATGATCGCGGCGAGGGCGGCGAGCAGGATTGCCCAGTTCATTCGCGGGAACGTGAAGATCTCGGTGCCGTCTTCCAGGACGAGGAAGGCCACGGCGGCGCTGCCAGGGGAGCGGGCCACCTGGTGCAGGACGGTGCGGAGCCAAAAGTTTCCGATCATGGGAATCGAGCCTCAGGACGTGCGATGCCGCTTTCTCGACCTTGTCAGGCTACGTCTGAACAGGGGTAATAGCTTTCGCGTATGACAGAAGTTGTACTTCTGAAGTCGTATCGGTTCGATTTCGGGATGTTCTTGATGCGGTGATCGCTCCGGGTGTGATGAGAAGCATGTATGCCCTGTTCAGGGTTACCCGCCGGGCTTGTTCGTTGGAGGGCCGTGCGCTTCACTCTTTTCGGCGATCGGCTGCCATCGGCGCGCGCCGCGCTCCGGCGGTGCCGTGGAGGGGACGGCATCGCCGGGAATTTCTGCTGGGTGCGGCAGACTGGGCGGATGCCGAATCATCCGGTGGGAGCGATTGTCTGTGCGTTGATCGCGGCGCTGTTGTTCGCGGTCGCGGCGGTTGCGCAGCAGCGGGCCGCGGCGTCGGTGGCGGAAGATCGGTCGTTGATCGGGGCTTTGGTCCGGGATCCGCGGTGGTGGGCCGGGATGGTGGGGGACGCGGGCGGTTACGGAATGCAGGTGGCGGCGCTGGCGTTGGGGGCGGTGCTGCTGGTGCAGCCGATTCTGGTGAGTGCGTTGGTGTTCGCGTTGCCGTTGGCGGCCCGGTTGAACGGGCGGCGGATCACGGGGCGGGAGTTCGCGATGGCGGTGGCGTTGACGGCCGCGCTGGCTTGTTTCGTGGTGATCGGGGATCCGACGGAGGGTAATTCGACTGCGCCGCTGCGGGATTGGCTGGTGCCGCTGGGGTTGCTGCTCGGGCTGGTGGCCGGGTTCGTGGCGATCGCGTTGCGTAGTGCTCCGGGGCCGCGGGCGCTGCTGCTGGGTGCGGCGGGTGGTGCGCTTTTCGGGTTGGCGGCGGCGCTCACCTCGTATGTCACCGACTTGTTCGAGCACGGCTTGGGGGAGGTGCTCGGTAGTTGGCAGACGTGGGCGCTGGTGGCCTCCGGTGTGCTCGGGCTCTATTTGCAGCAACTGGCCTATCAGGCGGGTCCGCTGGCGGCTTCGTTCCCGGCGGTGACGGTCGCGGAACCTCTCGCGGCGGCTTTCCTGGGCCGCACGGTGCTCGACGAGCGTTTGCGCGCACACGGTTTCGGCCTGGTGGTGACGGGGCTCGCGGTGGTCGTCATGTGCGTGACGGCGGTCGGGTTGTCGCGTTCTCAGGCCCGGTCCGGTGAACCGGCTGTTTCCGCGAATCGGTGAGGTAGTCGAGATCGCCTGGGCCGCACAGGAGATGATGGCCGGATGCTGAGTATCTTCGACGAGGCTTTCGCGCGGGACCCGTGGGATGTCTTGCGGGAGTTGCGCGATGACGGGGGCGTGCATCGGGTGCGCACGCCCGACGGGCCGCCCGCCTGGCTGGTGACCCGGTTTGCGGATGTGCGGGCGGGCCTGCTGGACGACCGGCTGTCGACGAATCTGAAGTACGCGTGTGGTGACGACTATCGCGGGTTCGCGGTGCCGGCACCCTTGGACGTCTTCCAGAGCAGCGAACCCGAACAGCTGGCCCGGCTGCGCGGCGGGGTGGTCGGGCAGCTGCGCCGCGCCGGGGAGTGGGGTGAGCGGGCCGGGGAATTGGTCGAACCCTGGTTGAGCGGGCTGGGTGACAGGCCAGAGTTCGATTTCGTGGAGCGGATCGCGCTGCCGCTGCCCGGTCTGCTGCTGGGCGAGTTGCTCGGCCTGTCCACCGTTCAGCGCGGCGCCCTGGCGGAGTGGGCGGAGCTGACGCTGCGCCCGGATGCCGGGCCGCGCGCCCGCGACACCTTGGAGATCATGCAGCGCGTCATCATGGGCGCGATCGCGCAGGGCCGCACCGACGGCGAGGCCACCATGCTCGGCCGCCTGGTCCACGCCGGAGCTCCCGGTGAGACCGCCGGACTGCTGTTCTACCTGCTGTTCGTCTGGTACGAGGTCTTGATGGATGTGCTGGCCGGCGCGGTACACGCTTTCGCGTCCCGCCCGGATCAGCTGGCCGCCCTGCGCGCCGCCACCGATCGCACCGTGGCGGTGGATGAACTGCTGCGCTTCCTGTCCCCGCAGGTGCTGGCCGGACCGCGTTTCGCGCGCACCGATCTGGAATTGGCCGGTCACCCCGTCGCCGCGGGGGAGACGGTACTGCTGTGCCTGGCGTCGGCGAATCACGACCCCGAAATCTTCGACGCCCCAGCGGAATTGAACGTGCGCCGGAACCCTGACCCGCATCTCGCCCTCGGGCACGGTGCGCACGCCTGTGTCGGCAATGCGCTGGTGCGCCCGGTTATCGGCGCTGTGCTCGAAGCGATCTACGCCCACTGGCCCGAACCGCGCATCACCGTTGACGCGCAGTCGATTCCGTGGCGGTCGGGATTCCGGCACCGAGGACCGCTCACCTTGCCGGTCGCCGTTTCCCGAATGGGGCGAGCCGCGTCGATCGCCCCATCCTGACTTCGGCGGCCGGGCCGATCGTCGGTGTCCTCCCCTTCTGGGACAACGCCTTCGGCGGTTGGTCGCGAAATCGACTGAGTATATGATCGCGCTCACCGCGCCTGTCAACTACAGGAGACAAGATTCGAATGGTTGCCGCGCAACAGCATCCGTTCACCCGTGCTCTCACCACGCTGATCAATGCCATGCACCCGCCGGCGGTCGCGGAGGGCCGGGAGGTGGAGATCACCCATCGTGCGCTGGCCGAAGACATCGCGAACACCACCGGTCTCGCGCTCTCGGCGAACTATCTGTGGAAGCTGCGCACGGGGCAGACGGTGAATCCGTCCTTCGAGACGCTGGACGCGCTACGGGTGTATTTCGGGCTGGACAGTCTGGATCCCTTGACGAATCCGGAGCTGGCGGTCGCGCGCGGCCGGGAGCTGGCATTGATCAGCGCGCTCAAGGGAAAAGCCGACGCCGAGGCGCTGGAACTCGTCCTGCGCGACGGCCTGGCGCACGGTATCGTGCGCGCCGAGGCCATCGTGGCGATGCTCGATGTATTGCGGCGGATCGAGGCCGAGCACGGCGGGGAAGACATGTGAGCCATGCGGATCGCGGTCTGGGAAGGCTCTGGCGGTGAGCATTCGATGATGGACCGTCGCGGATTGCGGCGGGAGTTACGGCAATTGGGGCTGACGAGCCGTTTCACGGTGGCGCAGCTGGCCGCGGCGCTGGCCGCGCGACGGGGGCGGCCGCTGCGGCTGCGCCCGGAACGCTTCCCGGTGGCGGGCCTCTCGGGCGGGCTGCTGGTCACCCGGGACATCGATTTCATTGCCTACCAGAGCGATACGTCGCCGCTGCATCAGGATCACATCGTGTGCCACGAACTGGGGCACCTGCTCGCCGGTCATCGCACCGTCACCGTCACCGGGCAGGACGCGCTGCGGCTGCTCGCCCCCAATATCGATCCGGCGGTGGTGCGGCGCATGCTGGGCCGCTCCTGCTCCTCCGAAGAGCAGGAGCAGGAGGCCGAGCACATCGCGGATCTGCTGATGGCGCACCACATTTCGCGCTGGACGCCGCGCGCGGAGTGGGTGCTGCCGGATGCGGTGCCCGCCGATATCCGCAACCTGCTCGACACGCTCGGCCCCGGGGAAGACTGATCACGTGCAGTTCGCGGTGACCTACGGATGTATCGGCGCGCTCGCGGTGGTGGCCTGCGCCTGGCGGCTGGTGCTGGCGGCGCGCGCCCCGCATGCCCCGGCGCGCTGGGCGGTGGCCATCTCCATCGCCTGTGCGGCAACGGGTTTCGAAGCGGCGGTACCGCCGATCTACGAATGGATCGGCCGCGCGAGCGGCATCCCCAACCTGGCTTCGCTGATCGTGTACTCGGCCATCACCACCGCCGTCCTGTCGCAGCTGGTGTGGACCGCCTACCTGGTGGAACCGGACGCACCGGCGGCCGCCACGCGGTGGGGCCGCGCCCGCACGGTCATGCTGGTGAACGCCGCCGTGGTGGCGGTGATGACGCTGCTGTTCGCCGCCGCCCCCGTGCACGACCGGGTGCACGCCACCGACTTCGACTACCACTACGCCACGGCCGGCCTCGTGGATGCGTTCCTGGCCGTCTATCTGATCGCCTACACCGCGGGCCTGCTGCGCATCGCCCAGCTGTGCCGCGCCTGGCTTCCGCAGACCCGCGAACAGCCCTGGCTGCGCAACGGCCTGGTGCTGCTCGGCATCGGTTCCCTCATCGCGGTCGGCTACAGCGTCGGCAAGGCCGCCGCCATCACCGCCGCCTGGGCGGATATCGACGCCTTCCGCCTGAACACCGAGATCGCCCCGGCCTTCGCGAGTCTCGGCGCGGCCGTCATGCTGATCGGCTACCTGTGCCCCTCCCTGATTCCGCAGGCGGTCGGCGTGGCATACCGCGTCCGTGCCCTGCCCCGCCTGCACCCCCTCTGGTCGGACCTGCGCGCCGCGGCTCCCGAGCTGTCGGACGCCGCCCCGGTGACCCGCCGCCCCACCCGCGACCGCGTCTACCGCCGCGTCATCGAAATCCGCGATACCCTGCTGCTCCTGCAACCACACTTGACACCCGAGATCACCGCGCGCGCAGAACTTCTCGCCGCCGAACTGGATATCCCCGCCGCCGACCGCCCCGCCGCCATCGAAGCGGCCCGCATCGCCGCGGCCCTGCAAGCGCACCGTTCCGGAGCCCCCGCCGTCGATCTCGGCGAAACCTTCCGCCACCCGCCCCAGCCCACCGTGCAGGGCGAACTGACCTGGCTGGTGGCCGTGGCCACCGCCTATCACAGATCGAAATCCGCTGTGCAGAACAGTATTCCGTAGCCGCCACGAGTTGCGCCGCCGCGCCGGAGAGCTATCCTTCTCGATGCGGGTTGGTGTTCGGCATCCCCTTCGCCGAACACCACACCCGTCCAAAATCTCCCGGTCGCGATCGGCAACCGGTGAGCGGATACGCGAAACAGGGTGCGACCGGCCGGTCGGCTGCTTAGGCTCGCGGGGCTCGACCGCTCGAACTCTGGAGTGCCCGCACATGACCACATCCGCGTTCCCACACGGATCACCGCTCGAACACACCGGCGCCCGGGTGCCGATGTACACCCCGGAGTTCGCGGCCGACCCGAAACGGGTCTATCGCGAAATGCGCGAGAAGTACGGGTCTTTGGCGCCCGTGGAACTCGCGCCGGGGGTACCGGCCACCTTGGTGCTGGGCTACTACACCGCGGTCCGGATCATGAACGATCCGGACCGTTTCCCGGCCGACCCGCGCATCTGGCAGCGCGAGGTGCCCGAGGACTGCCCGGTGCTGCCCATGATGCAGTGGCGGCCCAACGCATTACGCAATTCCGGCGCCGAGCACGCCCGCTACCGGCAGATCAACACCGCCGGGCTGGACCGGGTCGATCACTTCGGGCTGCCCGCCACGGTGGCGCGGGTGGCGGCGCCGCTGATCAATGCCTTCTGTGAACGGGGTAGCGCGGATCTGGTGCGCGAGTACGCCTTTCCGCTCGCCTTCGCGGTGCTGAACAACCTCCTGGGTTGTCCGGAGGAGATCGCCCGGCAGGCGGCGGCGGGCATGGCGGCCATCTTCGAGGGCGTCGACGCCGGGCACGGCAACAAGCTGCTGGTCGACGCGCTCGCCAAGCTGACCGCGCACAAACGGTCCGAACCCGGCGACGACGTCACCAGCCGGATGATCGGCCATCCGGCCGGGCTCAGCGATATCGAGATGGTGCATCAGCTGGCCACCCTCTACGGCGCGGGCATCGAACCGCAGCAGAACCTGATCGTGAACTCGCTGCTGCTCACCCTCACCGAGGAACGCTTCGGCGGCAGCCTGGTCGGCGGCAGCCTCTCCACCCGGGACGCACTGGACGAGGTGCTCTTCGACAATCCGCCGATGGCCAACTTCTGCATCAGTTTCCCGCGGCAGCCGACGCTGGTGGACGAGGTGTGGCTGCCCGCGCATCAGCCGGTGGTGATCAGCATCGCCGCCTGCAACGAGGATCCGGCGGTGAGCATCGCCAGTCACGTGGGCAATCGCTCGCATCTGGCGTGGGGTACCGGGCCGCACGTGTGCCCGGCCAGCGCCATGGCGTATCTGATCGCGCAGGAGGCCATCGACCAACTGCTGGACGCGATTCCGGAGATCCGGCTGGCGGTCGGGATCGACAAGCTGACCTGGCGGCCGGGGCCGTTCCATCGGGCGCTGACCGCGCTGCCGGTCGAATTCCCGGTCACGCCACCGCTTCCGCTGCCGTAGCCGGTGCGGTGGCGCTACCGGGCTTCTCAATTGCTCAGTGCGCCACCGTGATAGGTCGATCCCGGATTCCAGAGCACGAACCCGTCGTACCCGGCATCACGCGTCGCGTCGATCTGCGCACGCACCTGGGCATCGCCATAGGAGACGCCCAGACTGAAATCCTGCAACCACGGCACGATGCCCGCGCCGGTGCCCTCCACGCGCGCACGGAAGTCCTGTAGCGACCGGAAGATGATGTCGTAGGGCTGCGAATTCGGGCTGGCCACATCGTATTCGCCGGAATGCCAGTGCGAGGGGTAGAGCATCGGCGCGAGATAATCCACCTGTCGCGCCATGGCCGGAATATCCTGGGCGATCTCGTCGGGGCGGGTGGCGGCGATGCCGAAGACGGCGGCGCTCACCGAGGCCCCGGCCGCGTGCACCCGGTCCTTGCTCTCGCGCAAGAACCCGGCCACGGACTCCGACGGCGTCTCGGCCAGCCCCGGGAAGGCCATCCCGGACAGGCTGCCGTCCGGGCGGCGGATGTAGTCGTACATGACGCTGTCGAAGCCGAGCTGACCCGCCTCCACCGCGAGATCGATGTTGTAGCCGCGGATTTCGGGGTTCGCGAAATTGGTGAAGGCGATCGCCCCGTACCCGCTGGAGTACGGCTGCCCGGACGGATTCTGGATCACCCAGTCCGGCCGGCCGTTGTGCCAGGCCCAGCTCGCCATGGTCGGATCGCGGAAGGCCACGATCCGGCCCACCACCCGCAGGCCCATCTCGTGCAGCTGGGCGATGGCGGCGCGGGCATCGTAGATGGCTGTCGCCGCACCGGATTCGCGGGCGAGCGGTACCTGCGAGTCGTAGCCGATGACGCCGTCCTCGTCCTTGATATCCAATTGCACGGTATCGATGAGGCCGCGCCGGGCGAGATCCAGCACCGGCTCGCGCAGACCCTCGTAAGCCCAGCCGTAGGCCGTCACGTGCACGGCCCGGATGCGCGGCACGGTGACATTCACCGTGAGCGGCCGGGTCGTCTGATTCCCCGCCGTATCCACCGCGACCACGGTGGCGTTCACCGGCCGCTGGGTGAGCCGCAGCTCGAACGCGCCGTCCTTGCCGGGTTGCGTCGACTGCTCGCCCACCGACACCCGGTCCGCGCCCGCCGCGACCCCGCGCAGCACCACCGGATCCCGGTAGGAGGCAACGGGATCGGGTTGGATCAGGTCCAGGCCCGGCGGCTCGGTATCCGCGGCCGCGCGCGAGGGGTCCCCGCGCCCCAGGGTGAGCAGGATCGTGCCGAGTAACAGGACCAGCACCGTGCCGACCGCGTACAGGGCAAGCTGTCGCCGGTTGGATGACCGGAGCCGCATCAGCAACGCACACACCAACTTCCACAGACGTTTTGGGATCACTATCGCCGCCCGCCGCCGGGATGATGCCGGTTTTACCGAGATCATCCCAAAACCGTTGTCGCGGCGTAGCGTTGCGGCGATGAAGCGGGGATCTGCGTTCGCCGCGCGACTGTCGGTCTCGATGCTGGTGTGTGCGGCGGTAGCGGCCTGCGGGTCGCCCGCGGACCCGGCCGCCGCCGTGGTGGCTCCGGCGACCTCCGCGCCCGCGCCCGCGCCGCCGAATCCCGCGTCCGTCGCCGCGAACGAGCTCGGCCTGGTGCCGGTGCTGATGTATCACCAGATCGTGGCGGTGCCGGGCGGTGAATACGACCAGACGCCCGCGGAATTCACCGCCGAACTGGATCGCCTGTACCGGGAAGGCTATCGGCCGGTCACCCTGGCGCGGTATCTGGCCGGTGACCTGAATCTGCCCGCGGGGACGCATCCGGTGGTGCTCACCTTCGACGATTCCACCCGCAGCCAGCTGAGTTTCACCGATACCGGTGCGGTGACACCGGATTGCGCCGTCGGCCTGCTGGAGGATTTCGCCGCCCGGCACCCCGATTTCCCCGCCACCGCCTCGTTCTATGTGAACAACGACCCCTTCGGCAATGACGCGCGCGCCTTGCCGTGGCTGGCCGCGCACGGTTACGAAATCGGTGCGCACACCGCGAATCACGCCAATCTCGCCACCTTGGACGCCACCGGCGTGCAGCGCGAATTCGCCGAGAACATCCGGGCCATCACCGCCGCGGTCCCCGGATACACCGTGCACACCATGGCCCTGCCGCTCGGCATCGCGCCCGCCGATCGCGCCCTGGCGCGGGCGGGCAGCTGGGACGGCACGAGCTATGCCTTCGACGGCGTACTTCTCGTCGGATCGAACCCTGCGCCAACGCCTTTCGGTGATCTGGATCCCGGCGGCATCCCGCGGATCCGCTCGGGGCGCGGCGATGTCCCCTTCGATTCCGGCTACTGGCTCGACGACCTGGCCGCGCACCCCGGCGGGCGCTACACCGCCGACGGCGACCCGGCCCGAGTCTCCTTCCCCTCCGGGCTGGCCGGCGAGTTGGCCCCGCGCTGGTCCACCCAGGCCCAGCCCTACTGACCACAAGCGAAAGCCGCAGGCATGATGCCTGCGGCTCGCGGAGTTCCGGAACGGCTTCAGGTGTTGACCGGCAGCGCCAGCACCACCTCGCGCTCGTTCCCGGGCAGGTAGCGGACCTGCACCACCCGTCCGACCTGCACCAGGGGGACGCTGTTGGGCGGCAGG
Organism: Nocardia inohanensis NBRC 100128; assembly: GCF_001612945.1. Classification (GTDB taxonomy): domain Bacteria; phylum Actinomycetota; class Actinomycetes; order Mycobacteriales; family Mycobacteriaceae; genus Nocardia; species Nocardia inohanensis. The sequence continues at coordinate 40,294 of NZ_BDBK01000011.1, read as the reverse complement.
AACTTCTCGGTCCGGGTTTCGAAGGTGCTGCCGTCGGGGCGGGTGACGACCAGGGTCAGGTCCAGCCGGGAGTGGCCGTCGCGGATCTCGCCCGGCACCGACAGCGCGCTCACCACCGCCTGCGCCGGGATGCCGCGGCGGCCGATATCGAGCTTGGCCTCGGTGGTGAAACCCTTGCGAATCATGCTGGCGTTCATGACTTCCTGCGCGGCGGCGGCATCGCCGGAGAGGTCGACCTCGACGCGGTCGGTGCGGCCGGGCAGGTACCGGACGGGCAGCACCACGCCGGGGCGCAGCAGCGCCAGCTGGGTGAGCGGGACGATCATCTTGGCGTGCGAGGTGAAGGTCTTGCCGTCGGCGGCCTCCACCTGGAGTTCGATGCGGACCTGCGGCTGATCGTTGACCGACACGCCGGTCTGGCCGACTTCGCGCACGGTGCCGATGCCGAGCAGGCCATCGCGGAATTCGGAGCTGTTGAGACCGGTGAGAGCGGACATGATGCCCTCGCCGGTGAAGGCGAACACGATCGGAACCAGGGTGAAGGCGATGATCGGCAGCGCCATCTGCCAGCCGATCCAGCCGAACGCGCTGTCGGAGGTGAGCCCGGTCCACACGTAGTAGGCGATGGCGAGGCCGCCCAGGGCGAGGGCGGCGATGCGAATGTTCTTGGTCATGGTGTCCTCGAAAACGGTTGTGGTGGAACGGGAAAGGGGAATTAACCCGCTCATGCCAATCCGGCATGAGCGGGGTGGGGCACTATCCGCCGACGATCGAGGAGCAGGCGAAGACGATCTCGAACTTCGAGTTCTTCGGCCCGGCCATCGGATTGGTGAGGTCGACCCCGCCGACGCCCTCACCGGTGACGGTGTAGGTATTGCCGCTCTTGGTGACCTTGGCCGAACCGCCGGGCACGCCGTTGCCGTAGCCGACGGCGTACGGGGAGCCGTTGCTGCCGCCCTTGGTGCCGGCGATGCCGACCGCCTGCACGGTGTCGTCACCGCTCAAGGTGGCGCTCACGCTCAGGTTGCCGTAGGTGGCGTTGTTGACGTCGGTGAGCGCGAGGGCCAGGGTGCCGCCCTGCTTGGCGCAGGTGGTGTCGAACTTGGCGTCCAGGGCCTTGCCGTCCACGAGGGCCGAGGAGTGGCCGCCGGACGGGGCCGGGCTGCCCGGGCCGACCGGGGCGACGGAGGTGGTGTGGTCGGTGACCGTGGTGCCGCCCTTGTCATCGGAACAGCCGGTCACCAGGGCGATGGCGGCGGCGGTGGCGACGAGAGCGGTGGCGGTGCGGCGGAAGGACTTGGCGTTCATGGTGTTTCCTCGTTCTGGTGCGTCGGGCTCTCGGGTGGAGCCGTTGCCAGAACAGTAGGAATCGGGGCGTGCCCTACCGATCCCAAGTTTCGGTGCGCGAAGCTCTGCCGCACTCCGCTAACCTGGGCGAATGCGACGACCGCGGGCCATGGTGCTGGACGAGGTCTGGCGGCGTCTCGACGGGGTCGAGGCGTTGAGCGGACCGCACGGGGGACCGTTGCGCCGTACCGTGAAGCTCATCCTGGATCCGCTGGTGATCCGGCCGGTCCAGCACCCCTCGTGCGCCGGATCGGTGCTCACCGAGGACGGGGCGGTGCTGCTGGCCACCCGCGTGAACGCCGCCTCCGACGTGCTCGCGGCCACCGCGGCCTGGTTCACCCTGCTCAAACAGACGCGGCGGGCCTTGCGGATCACCGAGGGGAACGCCCAGGACCAGTATTTCCAGCGCTGCTTCGAACTGGCCACGGTCTCCGGAATGCCGGACGCGGTCCGCGACCGGGCCGCCGCCGAGGCCGCGCTGCGCGAGATCCATGATATGACCGCGGGCCGCACCACCCAGGCCCTGCGCGAATACCTGACCGACCCGGCCCGCGAGGACGAACTCGCCGCCCTCATCGCTACCGCCTGGAGCCGTCGCCCGCACACCCCGGTGCCCCGGCACACCGATCAACTCGCGCTGCTGCTGGACGCCTGCGCGGCCGAGCGGCTGGGTGAGCCGGCCGGTGACGTCGATCTGGAGGACCTCGTCGCCGCGCTCGCCGGGACCCACACCGGAATCGGTCTGTGGCTCGACGAAAACGCCGGTGTCGCACAGGAACTCGGCCTGACGCTGCACCCGGTTCCGGCGCCGCCCGCCGTCGGTGCGTCCGCCTCCACATCCACCCTCGGCCTCCCGTTCGACCGCACCATTCACGAGCGCGTCTTCACCGTCCTCCAGGCTTCCAGCGAACGCGCCGACCTCCCCGAAATCCCGGAACTGGTGGCCGCCGAGATCGCTCGCTCCTGCGCGCCCTGGGCCCTGCTCGACGAAGCCCTGCGGGTAGCCGCGGCGGCCGGTTCGGTCCTGGCGAAGGAACTGCGGCCCATCGGTGGCGGCGGGCCGGAACCGGGATCCGGCCGATTCGACGACGGGTCGCCCCGGGCCGGCACGGCGATGGCGGGGCGGCTCGGCGCGCAGCCGCGCCCGGCGGGCACCGCGGCCGCACGGGTGATCAACAGCCGGTGGCAGCGGGAAGCCTATGTGCTGCAAGCGCGGCGGCTCGCGGTCCGCACCGACCCCGCGGCCACCACCGGCCCGCTCGCGGCCATCGCGGCGGAGTTGCAGGTGCCGTGGCGGCCCTATCTGCGACGATTGTGGGCACGGCTGCACGGCTGGGATGTCCGCGAGTTCCCCGTCTACTCGGCCGGCGAACTCTGGGATGTATTGGACGGCGTCGCCCGGTCGGTGATTCTGGACCACCGGACCCGCGTGAAACGAGCACTGGCGACCGGCGTGCACGAACTCGACGCGATGGAATCGAGGGCGGGATGAGCAACTCGGCCTTGCGGATCAGCCCCTGCGGCGACGGGCTGTACGGCATCGTACCCCCGGGCGCGCCGACCGTCCTGGACCCCGCCGCCGCCATCCACACCATGGTGCTGGAGGTCGTCGGCGGGCACCTGACCTGGAATCTCCTGGACGGCCAACTGCTGCCGGCCGCCGTGATCGACGACGTCGACGCCGCCCAGGAATGGGTCTGGGCGATCTACGGCGAACCGGTCGCCCTGGCCCTGGCCGAGGCCGGCACCGGCGAGCACAGCGCCGCACCCGTCCTGTCACCCTTGGCTGTCAGCGCACGCCGCCTCGCCTACGCGCACTGGGCCGCCCGCTGGTGGCCCGCCTCCACCCTCGACTCGATAGCGCCCTTGGACCCGGCCCTGCTCGACCGCGATATCGCCGCGCTCACCGAGGAATGCGACCCGCTCGTCGACGGCGCCGACGCCGTCGCCCCCGCGGTGGCCGCCATGACCGAATCCTTCCCGCGCGCATCCGATTACGCCCTGGCCGCGGGCCTGGAACCACCCCACCCCGACGGCATCGTCCTCGGTCGCGGCACCAACGGCTGGGACTGGCGGCTCTGCCCACCCGGCCTGATAGACGCCTCCGAACGCGCAGTCTCCTGGCGGGTCACCCGCACCGCCGCCACCACCTCCGTCGAGGTCAGCGTCGCCGCCGCCCCCGGCACACCCTCCGCGGTCCCGGCGCACCTACGGCCGTGGGCGCGCATCATCACCGCCGGCTCAGGCAACGGCAGCGAACGCGCGAACGGCGGCCGCCCCACCCAAGTTGATGGGAGCGGTTCGGTGGACGGCGGCCACCGCGACCTGGCTGGCGGGAGCGGTTCGGTGGACGGCGGCCACCCCGATCTGGCTGGCGGGAGCGGTTCGGTGGACGGCCGCTACCCCACCCCGACTCATGGGAGCGAGGCCGGGGATGGCGGCCACATCCGTGCGGACGCCGACAGCGTCGAGACGGACCTGCGGTTGTCCGGCGATGCCTGGGTCGGTTCGATCCGCATCCCCGCGGCGGGATCGGTTGCACGCGTGGATATTCGAGTCCCCGGCTTCGGTGTCTTCCTCGACCCCGGCACGCCCGAGCTCCGGCGGCGAATCCGCGATTTCGCCGCCGGTCGTCTCCGCTTCGCAGGCTCGGCGACCGTCGATGCGGGGCCGGACGTCCCGCTGCTCGCCGAAATCGCCGCCGCCGCGGACGATTCGGACTTCTGACGTGACGGCCGGCCGCACCGGTGACCCTGACGAACCCGATTCGTCGGAGCCTGGCAATGCCTCGATCTACGGCATCGCCGGGGACGAAGCCGCTTCCGGGAACGCGGACGAGCGCAACCAAGTGGGGGAGTCCGGTGCGTCCGGCGGATCGACAAGTGCGGCCGCGAAGGGTGTTTCGCGCGGCGCGCCATCCGCGAGCTCTCCAGTCGGCGCCGATCCGGTTGAGGCCGTGCTGCCGGCAGCGGACACCGCCGGTTCCGGCCCGGCGGGGTCCGAGGGGGAGTCGGAGTTGTTGCGGGCCGGGGCGGAGTTGGTGGGGCGGGGGGAGTTCGCGGCGGCGCTGTGGGCTTTCGAAGAGGCGGAGCGGGTCGAGACGGGGGATTTGCGGGTGTGCGCCATGGTGGATGTGGCCACGGTGCTGGATCAGTTGGGGGAGCACGCGGGGGCGGTGGCGAAGTACCGGGCGGCGTTGGCGGCGATGAGCGGGCCGGGGCCGCATATGCGGCCGGGGGCCTGGATCGGGTTGTCGCAGGCGTTGCAGCATCTGGGGGATTTGGATGGCGCGCAGGAGGCTTTGGAGCGGGCGCGGGAATTGTTGCAGGGGGAGGGGGCGCCGGGGGAGATGCGGTTCGCGGCGCTGGTGGCGGGGACTGCGCTGGCGCTGCATCGGCAACAGTGGTCGCGGGCAATCGAATTGGCCAACGAGTCGTTAGGGGTGGCGGTGCGGTACGCACCGGACCGGGCGGGTCATTCGCTGATGAATTTGGCGGCAGCGCATTTCGAGACCGGACGCTGGGAGCTGGCGGAGGATTTCGCCGGGCAGGCGCTGGTGGCCTTCGACGCGGCCGGGGCGCGGGACGGGGTGGCGGAGGCGCAGTTGAATCTGGCGCTGATGTACGTGCGCACCGGGCGTTTCGACGATATCGAGCCGGTATTGCTGGCCGCCCAGGAGTATCACGAGGCCGCCGGGCTCACCGTGCGCGCCGGCATCGGCCGCAAGGTGATGGGATTCCTCGCCGAGCAGCGCGGCGACACGGCGACCGCCGACGCGAAATACCGTGCGGCGCTGGCGAGTTTCGAAGCCTCCGGCGCGATCATGGAAGCGGCCGAGGTGCGCACCCGGCTCGCCTCCGTCGCCATGGCCGCCGGACGCTTCGCCGAGGCCGAAGCCGAGCTGCTGGCCGCACGCGCGGTATTCGCCGCCCGCGGTCTCGGATTGCACTGCGCCCAAATGGATTTCTGGCTGGCCGACCTCTTCGGTCAGCTCCTGGAGACCGTGCCGGACCTGCTCCCGCGCGCCCTCGATATCGCCATCCCGGCCGCACTCGCCTTGGACGCGGTCCGCTACGAACTCCCCGACGGCGCACAACGTGAGAACTGGAACCGCCGCATCGCCGACCCCGCCATGCGTGTCGCCTTCCACTACGCCTACCTGGCCGGCGACGGCCGCCTGATCGCCGACCTCATCGAAACCCAGTGTGCGGGAACCAATCTCGACATCGCGCGCATCTCCGCCACCCCGCTCAACTCCTTCGACGCCCGCCAACCCCTGACCCCGCCCCCGGCACCCTCCGGCCCGGCCAGCGACGCCCTCCAATTGGGTACCGCCCTGGCCGCCGTCGCCGCGACAGCAGGCTTACCAGTCACCCCGCCACCCCGCGTCGCGGTCGGCCCCGACGGCCACATCGCCCTCGCGGCCTGGATCACCGCCGCCGAGGAACGCTACGGCCGCCCGATCCGCGACAACCGGCTGGTGCGGTCGTGACCTTCGCTCACCGAGTGGTAAGAACCGGCTGTCACCGAGAACCTGGTGTGCGGTCCGATACGCGACGCTCGACCGTCGAGACCGTGATCGGCCGCGACTGCGAGGTATTTGCTCCGGTGGCCGCACGACAATCGACCGGCGCACTGATGACCGAGATTCTTGGCGCGGACCGCGCTGCGGCGGCGCTTCGGTGGGCTGCGGCATGACGAGTGAGCGGCCGACCGCGTTGATACGCATGGCTGATGCCGGAGATCTCTTCATCACCTGGCGGTGGCTGGACAACCGCGCCGCGCCCGGGATCGGCGTGGTGCCGCGTGAACAGCTCGAGGCGGCGATGCGGCGGTTCACGGCGGCGCTGCCCGCGCCCGGCGGTCCCTTCGGTCTCGAATTCGCGCTCACCGAGGGAGAGTTGGCTTCGTTCGAATCCGAACATGCTTTGGCGCAGGAGCTTTCGGCAGCGTTCTTGCCGTATAACCTCGCGGTGACGATGCACGACTTCTATACCAAGGGTCTGCGGCCGCACCTACGGATTCAGCCCTCGCCGCGGGTGGCCCAGCTGCCGTGGGAACTGCTGGCCCCGGATCCGGGGCTGCGGCTGCTGGATATCGCGGATACCAGCGTGCTCGCCCCGCCCGGGATCGTGCAGGCCCCGGCGCGTATCGCCAAGTCCTGGAGTGAAACTCGTGAGCTGCCGGTGGTGGCGGTTCTGGATCCACGGGTTCCGGGGTTCCGTGCCGATTCGGTGCTCGGTTCGGTGCTCGGCCGGATGACGCCGGAGGCCCCGGTGGCCGAGCTGGTCTCCGAGCTGGCCGCCGATGGGAGGCTCGTACTCGCTGTGGACGACCCGGTCGCCGCGTTCCGGCGCACCGATGTGGACCGGGTGTGGCTCGGGGAAGCCCTGCGGGCGGGCGCTTCTCGCCTGCTGTACGTCGGTCACGTCACCGCCGTCGCGCCCGCCTCCGGGCAGAGCGAGTCCGCCACCATGCACCTGGCGTGCACCGCCGGCACCGTGGGTTTCGCTCCCGCGCAACGCGATCACCGGCCGCTCTCGGCGCGCGATCTGCTGCTCGGCACCCACACCCTCACCCCGGATCCCCGTACCGGCCCTGAGCTCTGGCCGATTCCCAGCCGGGTCGCTCTCATCGCCTGCGAGAGCGGCGGCGACCTGCGTTTCGGCGAGGCGTTCGGCCTGATCTCCGCCATGCTCACCGGCGGCGCGGAGCTCGTGACGGCCGGGCGCTGGCCGTTGCCCACCGATCTGGCCTTCGAACGCCTGGGCGGCGCACCGTCCGGCAGCCGCCCGCTCCAGCACGCCATCCGCGCCGTCGACACCGCTCATGAACAGCCGGATCCGGTTGCCGCCCTGAACGATTGGCAGCGTAAAGAGCTAGCCGCCTGGCAGTCCGGTGCGGGTATCGAACACTCCCCGCTGCTCTGGGCGGCGCTGGCTACCGTGGATGCGCGGGCATGACCGTCGGTGCGGCCGAGGTGGTGTCGGCGGTGACGCCGGGCTCTCCGTCCTGTACGACGAAGCTGGCGCGGGTCTCCACCCCCGCCCCGGGCCGCTCGATGTACGGCACCACCCGAAAGTCGCTGCGCCACAGGTGATGATCGACCTCCACCCGCACATACCCGCGCTGCCCGTTGAAGAATTTCAGATCGGGATTGGCGGCCAGCAGATCGCGCCCGGTGTCGGTCATATCCGACCCGTCCCCACCGGAGGTGATCGAGGTTCCCGTGAATTCGACTCCCACGACCGGTGATTCGGGTTCTGCGTAGTCACGGCGCAGGTCCGCCGCGTAGTTGTGATGCCGATCCCCGGTGATCACCACCAGGTTCCGTACCCCGCGCTCGGCCGCGCCGCCCAGCACCCGATTCCGGTCCGCCACATAGCCATCCCAGGCATCCGAACCGAGATCAACGCCCGGCCCGGGATCGTAATCCGAGCGCGCCATGGCGACCTGATTGCCCACCACCTGCCACCGGGCGGCCGAGCTGCTGAACCCATCCAGCAGCCAATCCCGTTGCCGTGCACCGAGTATGGTCCTGTCCGCAGCCGTCCGATCGGTACACCCACCCCACAGCAACCCCGGCTCACAAGCCGGTCGATTCCGATACTGCCGGGTGTCGATCATCGTGATCTCGGCCAGATCCCCGTACCGATACCGCCGGTGCAGCAGAATATCCGGCCCCGACGGCAGCTGCGCCAGCCGCAGCGGCTGATGCTCGTACATGGCCTGGAATGCCGCCGCCCGCCGCCGCCGGAACATTCCCGGAATCCGGTAGATATCGATCCCGCCCCCGGCGGTATCACCCGCCCAATTGTTGTCGACCTCGTGATCGTCCATGGTCACCAGCCACGGGAACGCCGCATGCGCCGCCCGCAACGGCCCTTCGCTCTTGGCCTGGGCATAACGCAGCCGATAACCGGCCAGATCGAACACCTCGCTCCGGAACCCCGGATCCACCGGCATCCCCGATCGCCCCCAGCGCCAGCCCTTTTCGTAGATGTAATCCCCCAGATGCACCACCAGATCCAGATCCTCGGCGCTCAGATGCTCGTACGCCGTGAAATACCCCGACGGCCACGACTGACAGGAGGCGAAGGCGAACCGCATCCGCGCCACCGCCTGCCCGGCCGCCGGCGCGGTCCGGGTCCGGCCGATCGGAGAGATCGCCGACCCCACCCGGAACCGATAGAAATACCACCGATCCGGTTCCAGCCCACCGACTTCCGGATGCACGCTGTGCGCGAGCCCGCGCGTCGCCACCACCGACCCGCGCGCCACCACCTCCCGGAAGTACTCGTCGTGCGCGACTTCGTAATCGACGCTCACCGGCCCCCAGTGCATGCCCCCGTGCCCGTCGGGCGCGAGCGGATCCGGGGCCAGTCGCGTCCACAGCACCACGCTGTCCGCCGCCGGATCCCCCGAGGCCACCCCCAGCGTGAACGGATCGTCCCCGATCCGTCGCGGCGCCGCGAACCGCCCGCTGCTCACCGCCCCCGCCCCAACGAGCACCGCCGACGCCCCCACCCCGCCGAACCTCAACAACTGCCGCCGCGACAAAGCCATAAGCAACGGTACGCGCGCCCCGGTTGACGCGGTTCCGATCGCGGCGCAGGGTGGGCTGATGGGTGATGACGTCCGGATGGGCATCAAGCTGAGCAGCCTGGACTCTCCGTTGTTCGACGGCGCGGACGCCACCAAGGGCGATCTCGTCGACTATCTGGAGGTGATCGGCGAGCGCCTGGTGCGGCAGTTGCGCGACCGGCCGTTGTCGGTGGTGCGGGTGCGTCCCGGGCAGGAGCCGTTCATGCAGAAGAACCTGCCCAAGTACACCCCGGAGTGGGTGCACCGCATCACCATGTGGGCGGGAAGTTCGAAACGTGAAGTCTCCTATGCCCTTTGCGATGATGTGCGCACGCTGCTCTGGTTCGGCAATCAACGGGCCGTGGAGTACCACACCACCCTGCTGCTCGCCGAGGGCCTGGTCGACTATTCGGGCAGCCAGACCCATCTGGTGCTGGATATCGATCCCGATCCGGCGCAATCGTTCCGGGAGGTGGTGCGCGCCGCCGAGCTGATCCGCCAGGCTCTGGCCGATGACGGTCTGGCGGGCGCGGTCAAGACCAGCGGCTCCAAGGGCGTGCACATTTTCGTCCCGGTCAACCCGGTCTCGCTGGAGGACGCGGCCGCCGCCACCCGGGCCATCGCGGCCCGCGCCGAACGCCTCGATCCGGCCCTGGCCACCACCGCCTTCATCAAGGAGGACCGCCACGGCAAGGTCTTCCTCGACTCCACGCGCGCGGGCGGCGCGACCGTGGTGGCCGCCTACAGCCCGCGCGTGCGCCCGGGCGCGACCGTCTCCTTCCCGCTGCGCTGGTCCGAACTGCCCGATGCCGACCCGCACGATTTCACTGTTCGCAGCGCCGCGAAGCTGCTCGGCGACAGCGATCCGTGGGCCGAGGAGATGCCCGCCCCGCAGGATCTTCCCGCCGACCTGCTCGCCGAGGGCCACACCATTCCGGTGGCCCGGGTGCAGGCCATGCACGAGGGCAAACGACGTGCCAAAGCCCGCCGCGAAGCCTGAGCCCGGCGCGGCGATGCGTCCGGGCCTCGCGCTTCCGGCCGCCCCGGCAGCACGCCGCGCGGTAGCTCGCGCCTGGCCGGGGCAATTGGCTAACTTTCGGCGAATTCGAAGTTAGGGTGCGGGGGTGGACATAACGCTCGAATGGGATACGCATCCGGGTACCGGGCTGCGCCTCGCGAGTGAACTGGCCGGCGTGGCCGGACTGGCCGATCTCGAGAACCTGCAACCGGTCGCCGATCCGGATCGCATCGGTATCGTCGCCGCCCGCCGCAGCGGTGAACTGGTCGGCTGGGCCGAACTGCATCGCGGCGAATTCGGCACGGCCGAAGCCGAAGTCCTCTACGCCGCCCGCTACGTCCGCCGCATTCAGCTCGGCCACTACGACTTCGAGACCGCCACCGGCGAGGAGGAGGCCGTGGTACTGGCCCTGCTCACCGGGGCCGCCGAGCAGGCGCGGGCGGCCGGATTGCCCGCACTGGTCTGGAGCGGCGCGGACACCGGCCCGGAGGGCGTGGCCGCGGGCCTGCTCGGCGCCAAGGTCGAGGAGGAGTACGCGCGACTGTGGACCGCGGAGCCGCGCAGCTGGATTCCGCCGGAGCGGATCGCGCAGGCGGCCCCGCTCGACTGCGTCCTACAGGCGCTGGCCGAATCCTCGGACCCGCCCGGTCATGTGCTCGCGGTGGCCCTGCTGGATCCGGAATCGGCCGGGCCGATCGCCACCATCACCACCTCGATCCTGGGCAGCGAGGCGTACATCAATGGCGGCGAGGGCTTCGCCTACGGCGATATCGAACCGCTGGCGCTGGCCGGCCTGACCGGCGCGCTCATCACCGAACTGCACGACGAGATGCCGCACGTGCTGGTGCTGCGCGTCTTCGAATTCGACGACGACCCGATCCGCAGCGCTCTCGAGCTGGCCGGCCTCGACATCTCGGCCCGTTTCCACCGCTACGAGCTGCCGCTCTGATCAGAACCCGACGCCGACCTCGACCCGGTCGCGTTCGGTGTACATGCGCCAATAGTGTTCGCCCAGTTCGGTATTGGTCATGCGTGCGATCTCGATACCCGCGGGCGCCAGCTCGGGATGCGCGTCCAGCAGCTGCTCGGCCCGGCTGTCGCCGATGAGCACGCCGATATCGAGCACCCCGGCATAGACCCCGGTGCCCTGCAATTCCGCCGCGAGCTGCTGGACGTACCCGCGCTGCGCGGCCAGCGCCACACCGAAGTTCGACAGGTAGGGCATCGGCGTGTCCGGCGACGACCCCGACGAGAACAACAGCGCCCCCTCGCCCCGCGCGATCATGGCCGGCGCCAGCGCCCGGGTCATCAGGATCGGCGAATGCACCTTGAGCGCCATGGGAACTCGCAGCCCCGGCACATCCAGTTCGAGCGTGCTGGGTATCCGGTCGGTCATCTCACCGGCCGCACCGTGCAGCGCCACGTCGATCTCCCCGAGACCCGACCGGATCGCGGCCACGGTCGCGTCGATCTGCGCCGGATCGGTGACATCGGCGGGGAACGCAGCGGCCTCGATGCCCTCGCCGGCCAACTCCCGCACATGCTGTTCGGCCCGGTCGGCCCGCCGCCCGATCACAGCGATCCGGAAGCCCGCGCGCCCGAAGACGCGAGCGACCCCCATGCCCAGACCGGGCCCGAATCCGAAGATGGCGATGGTTTTTGCCATGACTGCCTCATTAAGTTGAGTGGAGGTTCAAGTTGTAGTGCCGACGCTAGCACTAACTTGAACCAATGCTCAACTTAAAGTCGCGCCCGGATTTGTAGGATCGGCGAATGTCCGAGAACAAGCCGCTGCGCCTGGACGCACGCCGCAATCGCGACGCCCTGGTGAGCGCGGCCCGCGAGGTCTTCACCGAACGCGGACTCGACGCCCCGCTCAAGGAGATCGCCGCCCGTGCGGGCGTGGCCATCGGCACGCTCTACAACCGCTTCCCCACCCGCGACGACCTGATCGCGGCCGCCGTCGAAGACCGCATCGAAGCCGGCGAACGCATCGCCGACCGTGCCCTGGAAATCCCGGACCCCTGGGACTCCTTCGTCTACCTCGTCGAGAAGATCTGCGAGCTTCAGGCGAGCGACCGTCTCCTCAACGAACTCGCCGTCCGGGCCGCCCCCGGCCCCGCGGTCGCCCGCGCCCGCGCCGAGGGGCATGCCAAGATGCGCGAAATCATCACCCGCGCACAGCGATCCGGCGTCCTGCGCACCGACTGGGTGCTCGAGGACATCGCCTTCATCACCTGGTCCCACACCCGAATCGTCGAAGCCACCGCCCGCATCGCCCCCGCCGCCTGGCGCCGCCACCTCGCCCTCACGCTCGACGGCCTGCGCGCCGCCGCCGCGCACCCGCTCCCGGTGCCGCCGATCACCGAAGACCAGCTGATGGCCGCGCTCGGCGAGGGCGGCTCGCCGGCGGCCGGGTCATCGAATTCCTCCGATGCGTAACCGCCCCCGCTGACCACCCCGAAATGGGGCACATGTCCGATGCCGGATCCCGTATCCGCGTGATTACCTGAACCGGAGGGCCGACCGCACCACCGAAGGAGCTCGATGAACGACCGTGCTCAGCTCGCCGATGTCCGCGCTCAGCGTCCACTCGGGTACTGGCTGCGCCAGCTCGACGAGTCCATCGAGGCCGCGCTCGACCGACTGCTCGCGGCCGACGATCTGGACCGCCGCACCTGGCAGGTTTTCAACACCATCTCCTACGGCGCGATCACGCTCGGCGAGGTCGACTACACCATGTCCGCGTTCCGCTCCGAGGCCGAACCCACCATGCGGCCGCATGTGGACCGGCTCATCGCGCGGGGCTGGGTGGATCTGACCGCCGTCGAGGTGGTGACCCTCACCCCGGCGGGACGCGCTGCCCACGAACGCATCTCCGCCGCCACGGGTGAACTGCGCCTCCGCATGATGGATTGCGTTTCCCCGGACGAGCACGCGGTGCTGATGGAGCTGTTGCAGCGCATCGCCACCCACCTGGATGGGCTAGACCCGTAGGAAGCTGGACGCGATGTTCCAGAACATGCGGCGGTCGAGGATGTGGAAGTCCCAGGATTGGGTCAGATTGTGGGTTGCGGTGACGATGCCGGGGACGTCGAAATCGTCTCGGGTAGCGGTCCCTTTGGCCTCGAGTGCCGTGATCACGTAGGCGGTGGCGGATTCCGGGGTGTGTGGCATGCCAAGCTCCGATCGTTCGCCGTGGGGTCGAGGGGCGTTTCGTTCAGTGTCGGGGGCGTATAGGGGGTTGGGGAGTTCCGAAAGCGCCAAAGCGCAGGGGGACACGCCAAAATTTTGCCGGGTGGTTGCCGGAAGTCGGGGCGGCAGTGCGGTTTTGGTGCCGGATCGATACCGGCCGATCAGGTGCCGTCGCTGAGGTTCCAGCGCTGGGCGGCCCGGCGCAGCGCGGCGGGGTCGGCATAACCGAGCAGTTCGGCCTGGCGCGCGCGGGACAGGTGGGTGGCTTCCTCCAGTCGCCGGCGCCGGGCCTGATCGAGCTCGCGCCGCCAGCTGGTGCCGGCTTCGGCGAGCCGGCGTTGCAGTGAGCGCGGCGAGGTGTGCAGGCGGCGCGCCACGACTTCCAGCGTGGCGGTGCCGTCGTCGAGCGCGGCGTCCAGGGCCGCGGCCAGGCGTTCGGCCCAGGTGACCATGAAGCGCAACGGTGCGGGCATGGCCGCGGCGTAGCCGGTGAGCACGCCGGTCAGGTCGGGATCGGCGGTCTTCATGGGCAGCGCCAGATCCCGGGTCTGGAAGGTGATGGCATCGGAGGCGGCCCCGAATTCGACTGTGGCGGTGCCGAAGAGCTCGTGGAACGCACTGTGATCGGCGGGCGCCCGCTGCCGCAGCGTGATTCGCACCGGATCGACGTGATTGCGCGTGGCCCAACGACTACGGGTGATCAGCAGCGCGAAGGCGGAGTGCACCAACAGCTCCCGCCCCCGGCACTCCTCGGTCACGGTGAGCAGCTCGAAACTCACCTCGTCGTCGCTGTGCTCACCGATCAGCAGGCTGTAACTGGTGGTCAGGCACCCGCAGTAGCGAATACACGCGATCAGCGCCTGGCCGAGCGTATCCGCGGACAGGAACAGGTATTCCAGCAAGCCCAGTTCCCCGGGCGTGCTGTTGTCGGCCGAGTGCAGGGCGATCTCCGCATTGCCGGTCCGCTCCTCCACCAGCTCCCACAGGCGCACGCACACCTTGTTCGCGACGCGCGTATCTTCGCCGCCCTCCGCCCAATTCGGCACGCCGACCTGGCGAGCCAGCGCATCCGGATCCAGACCCGCCCGGGCGGCCCGGTTCAGTACGAACCGGGCCATGAGAATGCTGTCGGCCCATTCCGAGGAGGTGTTCACGGCGTTTCGGCGGCCGACTCAAGTTGCTCGAGATGGCGTTTGCGGGCGCGCTCCACCTCCAGCCGCCAGGTGGTGCCGGATTCGGTGAGCCGTCGTTGCAGCGTGCGCGCACTGGTGAAGAGCCGCCGCGCCACCTCGTCGAGCGCCGGATCACCTTGGTGCAGCGCCTTTTCCAATACCGATGCGACCCGGTCCGGCCATTCGGTGGCGCGTGGCGGAGGTGGGGGCATGCCGGCGGCATAGCGGCGCAGCACCGCCGCCAGCATCGGATCGGCGGTGACCTGCGGCAGTTCGAAGTCGGTGAGCCGATAGGTCATGCTGTTGACCGGCGCCGCGAAATCCAGTTCCGCGGTGCCGAAATGCTCGCGGAAGGCCGCGGTGGAGCGGGGCGCGCGCTGCTGGAACGTCATCCGCACCGGGTCGATGGGCCGCCCGGTCACCTGCCGGATGCGCGAGACCAGAATGCCGAGCGAGGATTGCACGGACAGATCGCGGCCGTGCCCCTCGGCATTGATCATGTACAGATTGAAGGTGGATTCGGTCTCGGTCTGCTCGCCGGCGTCCATCCGGAAATTGGTGCTCACCGCCCCGACGTAGGGCCCCACCACCCCGAGCCCTTCCCCGAGGGTATTGGCGGTGGAGATCAGGTAGTCGAAGAGCCCGAGCTCGCCGACCCGGTATCCGCCCACCACCCGCAGCGTCGTATCCGGGTCTCCGAGTTCGTGTTCCAGCAGTTCCCACAGTCGCGGGTAGTAGTGGCTCGGGACACGAGCGTTGCTATCGCTCAGTAACCAGTCTGGCATGCCGGCCTGCCGGGCCAGCTTGTTCGGATCGATTCCCGCCGCAGCCGCACGAGACAGGATGAAGCGGGGCATCAAGACCGTGTCGGAGGTGTGCATAGAGCTATGTTGCGGCGAAATCCCGGGCAATCCCCGGGAATTCGCCGAACTGCGGCCACCGTCACCGGCGTGGTGGCGCGCCGGGCGTCACGGCCGCAGGAAGGTGGCCGCGATCCCCCAGAACCTCCGGCGATCCACCAGATGGAAATCCCATGTCTCCGTGATGTTGTGCGTCGCGTCGACGATGGCGCGCACGTCGAAGTCGTCGGCGCGCGCCGTGCCCTTGGCTTCCAGCTCGGCGATGACAAAAGCGGTGGCGGTTTCCAGCGTGTGGGGCACTCGAAGGCTCCAATTCTCGTAGGGATGGTTTGCGGCGGGTTAGGGCTTGTTGTCGGTGAGAACGTCCTCGTAGCGGAACTCGGTGGGGATGGGTTGCCCGGCGGCGTGCGCGTCGTCCTCGCGACGGCGCAGGTCGACCCGGCGGATCTTGCCGGAGATGGTCTTGGGTAGCTCGGTGAATTCGACCCGGCGCACGCGTAGGTAGGGGGCCAGGTGATCGCGCGCGTATTCGAAGATGGCGCGGGCGGTTTCGGCGTCCGGCTGCCATCCGGCGGCCAGCGCCACGTACGCCTTGGGCACCGCCAGCCGGGTGTCGTCGGGCTGCGGCACCACCGCGGCCTCGACCACGGCCGGATGTTCGATGAGCACGCTCTCCAGCTCGAACGGCGAGACCTTGTAGTCGGAGGATTTGAAGACGTCGTCGGTGCGGCCGATGTAGGTGATGTATCCGTCCGCGTCGCGGCTCGCCACATCGCCGGTGTGGTAGTAGCCGCCGGCCATGACCGCGGCATTGCGTTCCGGATCGCCGAGGTACCCGCTCATCAGGTTCACCGGCGCGGCGGACAGGTCCAGGCAGATCTCGCCTTCGTCGGAAAGCTGTCCGGTGATGGGATCCACCAGCACCACCGGTACCCCGGGTGCGGGCCGGCCCATGGAACCGGGCTTGAGTGGCTGTCCGGGCGTATTACCAACCTGGAGTGTGGTTTCCGTCTGTCCGAACCCGTCGCGAATGGTGAGACCCCAGGACTTTTCGACCTGTGCGATCACATCCGGGTTGAGTGGCTCACCCGCGCCGAGGATTTCGCGCAAGCTAGCGGGCCGTTCGCCGAGGTCCGCCTGAATGAGCATGCGCCACACCGTAGGCGGCGCACAGAAGGTATTCACATCGGCGCGCCGTAGTTGGTTCAGCAACGAACTGGCATCGAAACGGCTGTAGTTGTAAACGAAAATCGTTGCCTCGGCCAGCCAGGGGGTGAAGAAGCAGCTCCAGGCGTGTTTGGCCCACCCCGGTGCGCTGATGGCCAGATGGGTGTCGCCGGGGCGAACCCCCAGCCAATACATGGTGGTCAAATGCCCGACCGGGTAACTGATCTGGGAGTGCTGCACCATCTTCGGCTTGCTGGTGGTGCCGGAGGTGAAGTACACCAGCAGCGGATCGTCGACCTCGGTCACCGATTCGAACGGACCTGTCGGTTCGACGTCGGCGGCGTCGGCGTAGTCCCGCCATCCGGATACCGCCTCGCCCACCACGATTCGCGTGTACTCGCCCGGCACCGCGTCGAACTTCGGGGTATCGGCGGCATTGGCGATGACGAAACGCGCTCCGCCACGCTCGATTCGATCGATCAGATCGGCCGGACCCAGCGCCCCGGTGGTCGGCATGATGACCGCACCCAGCTTGGCCACCGCCAGCATGGCCTCCCACAGCTCGACCTGATTGCCGAGCATGAGCATCACCCGATCGCCCTTGCCCACGCCCAGCCCGGCCAGCCAGGCGGCCACGCGGTCGGAGCGAATCGCCATCTCGTCGAAGCTGATTCGCTGCTCGCGCCCGTCCTCCTCGACGATCCACAGCGCCGGGCGGTCATTGCCGCGGGCGATCACGTCGAACCAGTCCAGGGCCCAGTTGAACGATCCGGTCAGCCGCGGCCAGGTGAAGGTGCGCAGCGCGGCGTCGTAATCGGTTGCGGCGGCCAGCAGTTGGTCGCGGGCGCTGCGGTAGGCGGCGGTATTGGCGGTCATGCGCCCTCCTGGCTGGACCGGCCGAGCAGTCGTGCGGCGATCTCGCGCATCTCGATCTTGCGGATCTTGCCGGTCACGGTCATCGGGAATTCATCGACGATGTGCACGTAGCGGGGAATTTTGAAATGCGCGAGCCGCCCGGCGCAATAGGCGCGCAGGGCCTCCACGGTCAGTTCCGGCGCGCCCTCTCGCAACCGGAGCCAAGCCATGAGCTCCTCGCCGTATTTGGCGTCGGGCACGCCGATCACCTGGGCGTCGAGGATGTCGGGGTGAGTGTAGAGGAACTCCTCGATCTCCCGTGGGTAGATGTTCTCACCGCCCCGGATCACCATGTCCTTGATCCGGCCGGTGATCGCGACATACCCGTCCGCGTCCATGGTGGCGAGGTCGCCGGTGTGCATCCAGCGGGCGGAATCGATTGCCTCGGCGGTCTTCTCGGCATCGTTCCAATAGCCGAGCATGACCGAATAGCCGCGAGTGCAGAGTTCGCCGGGTTCCCCGCGCGGCACCGTCAGGCCGGAGACCGGATCCACGATTTTGATCTCGATATGCGGCCCGGCCCGCCCGACGGTGGCGGTGCGCTGGGTCAGGCTGTCGCCGCGGCGGGTCTGGGTGGAGACCGGGGAGGTCTCGGTCATGCCGTAGCAGATGCTCACCTCGCGCATCCCCATTCGCTCGATGACCTGCTTCATCACCTCCACCGGGCACGGCGATCCGGCCATGATGCCGGTGCGCAGGCTGGACAGGTCGTAGGCGTCGAAATCCGGATCGGCGAGTTCGGCGATGAACATGGTCGGCACGCCGTACAGCGACGTACAGCGTTCGGACGCAACGGCTTCCAGTGTCGCGCGCGGATCGAACGACGGGGCGGGGATGACCATCGCCGCCCCGTGGCTGGTGGCGGCCAGATTGCCCATCACCATGCCGAAGCAGTGATAGAACGGCACCGGAATGCAGATGCGGTCCTGCTCGGTGTAGCCGCACAGCTCGCCCACGAAGTATCCGTTGTTGAGGATATTGTGATGGCTGAGCGTCGCGCCCTTGGGGAAACCCGTTGTGCCCGAAGTGTATTGGATATTGATCGGATCGTCCGCCGACAGCTTCGCCTGGGCCGTCGCCAGCGTCCGGGGATCGGCGGCCCGCCCGGTGGTGAACAGTCCGTCCCACTCCGGCGAATCCAGCAGCAGCACCTGCTCCAGCTCCGGGCATTCCGGCCGCACCTGTTCGATCATGGCCGCGTAATCGGAGGTCTTGAAGAACGGTGCGGCCACCAGCGCCCGAATCCCGGCCTGCCGCAGCACATACCGCAATTCGTGCGATCGGTAGGCCGGATTGATGTTCACCAGCACCGCACCGATTTTGGCGGTCGCGTACTGCGTCAAGGTCCACTGCGGGCAGTTGGGCGCCCAGATGCCCACCCGGTCGCCCTTGCCCAGCCCCGCCGCCAGCAGCCCCAGCGCCAGCGCGTCCACCTCGGCCACGAACTCGCGATAGGTCCAGCGCAGGCCGGTGGTGCAGTCGATCAGGGCGTCGCGCTCGGGGTGCGCGGCCGCCGTCCGATCCAGGTCGGCTCCGATGGTGTCGCCCAGTAACGGCACATCCCATGCGCCATGGGTATAGCTCACCGGCCGGAGCCGGTCCATGCTCTCGCTCACTTGGATAGGATCCACATCACATCAGAACCCCGACTACCCCCGGAAGGGTGTACCCGATGACCCCCGGCTCCCACGGCCTGCTGCGTCCCAGCGATGGCGACGCGCTCCGGGCCGAACTGCGAAAATTGGCCGGCGTCTCGAAGATGCCGGTGGTCTTCGGGGGTGCGGTGCAGGACGGGACGCTGGTGCTCAGCGAGTTCGTCGGCACCCGGACCAACGGGATGCGGGGGCTCGCGGTCGCGCCCAGCTCCGGTCTCGGCGGCAGCGTCGTCGCGTCGGGTAAGCCCAGGTCGGTGGCGGATTACCGCTCGGCCTCGACCATCACCCACCACTACGACGGTCCCGTGCTCGGCGAGGGCTTGCGCGCGGTGGTCGCGGTACCGGTGGTGGTGGCGGGGCAGGCGCGTGCGGTCCTGTACGTCGCCAACCGGGAATCCACGCCGATCGGCGATCGCGTCGCGGACGAGATGGTGCAGGCCGGTCGCAGGCTCAGCGTCGAACTGGCCATTCGCGACGAAGTGGACCGGCGCGTACAGCTCCATCTGGCCCGCGAGGCCGCGGGAGCGAACGCCGTGGTCACCGAGGAACTCCGCGACCTGCACGCGGAGCTGCGCGGCATCACCCAGACCATCTCCGATGCCCGCGCCCGCACCCAGCTCCGAGACGTCTCGGCTCGCCTGGCCCGCCTGGTCTCCGGTGTCGCCGCCCCCGACCACGCGGTCACCCTGGCCCCGCGCGAACTCGACGTCCTCGCCCAGATAGCCCTCGGCTGCACCAATGCCGAAGCCGCCCAACGCCTTTCCGTACGCGCGGAAACGGTGAAAAGCTATCTGCGCAGCGCCATGACCAAACTCGGCGCGCACAATCGTCACGAAGCCGTGGTCCGCGCCCGCCGTCTCGGTCTGCTGCCGTAACCCCCGCGGGGGCTCGTGTTCGATTCCCTTTGATATGAACTCAGGCATGAGCGGTATGCGCGCCATGGCTGTGGCACTCGCGGTGGTTCTCGGTACGGCCGGTGCGTCGGGTGTGGCGACGGGTGAGAACGGGGCGGTCGAGGACGCGCTCACCGTGCGCCATCTCGATCAGCTCACCCTCGGCGACGACTATCGGTTCGGCGGATATCGGGTCGGCGGGCTGTCGGGGCTGGACTACTGGGCCGAAGGCGACAGCTACCTGGCCATCAGCGACAACCGGGGTGAGGAAGGTCCGGCGCGGGCCTACACGCTGAGCATGCCGATCACCCCGGACGGCAAGCTGGGTATGCCCGAATTCCGTAGTCTCATCGAGCTTCTCGACAAGGACGGGTCGCCGTACGCGGCCCGCACCATCGATCCCGAGGCGATCCGGTGGACGCCGGATCATCAGGGTTTCGTCTACACCAGCGAGGGCGAGGCCAAGGTCGGTCAGCCCGGATTCGTCCGGCAGGCCGGCCTGGACGGGGCCTTCACCCGTGAGGTGCCGCTGCCGGAAGCCTTCACGCCGCGCACCGACGCTGCCGGGCAACAGATTTCGGGTATCCGCGACAATCTCGGCCTGGAGGGGATGGAGCTGGTCGACGGCGGCTCCACCGTGGTCGCGGTGAGCGAGAACGCTCTGGTCCAGGACGGGCCGGCGGCTTCGTCGGAGGCCGAGAGCCGTTCCCGGCTGGTGCGGTTGGGCCGGGGGAGTGGGCAGGATATCGCCGAATACATCTACCCGGTCGGGCGTGTCGGACTCGGTGAAATCGCCTCCTCCGCAGGTGTTTCCGAGATCCTCTCGCTCGGCGGCGACCGCTATCTCACCCTGGAGCGCGGAGTGCTGCCGGTCCTGGGTTTCACCGGCCGCATCTACGAAACCTTTACCGCCGGAGCCGATCCGGTGACGGGCAAGGCTGCGGCCCCGGCCGACGCCGAGCCGATGAGCAAGCGACTGCTCTTCGATTTCCGCGCCGCCGGCATCGACCCGCAATGCGTCGAGGGCATGACCTGGGGGCCGCGCCTGGCGGACGGCTCCCGATCGCTGATCATCGTGGCGGACAACAACTTCGGGCGCGCGGGCCGCACCACCTTCCACCTGCTGTCGGTCAGCGGCGGATAGGCGGTGCGGCCCGGCGGGCGGCTCAGTCGGCCGTGAGATACCTGATGGATTCGCCGCCCTTGGCGTGATGCAAGCGGCCGAATCGGCTGTCGAGCAGGTGCGCCATGCTGTCGGCGGCGCCGGCGAAGGCGTCCTCGGCGGTTCCCGCGCGGTGGGTGGTGGCGACCGGCGGCTGGCCCTTGGGTCGCGCCTCCAGCGTGCACTGCTTGTCCTCGGATCCACCCTTGTGACCGTTGACGTCGGTGATGTGGGCTTCTACCCGAGTGAGCTGCTCGGCGAAGCGATCGAGCGCGGTGGTGATGGTGTCTTCCGCTTCGCGAATGAGTGCCGGGCCGCCGCCGATGTGCTTGTCGGCGAAAACGTGGATTTGCATGGCATCTCCAATCTCTCGGAATAACCGAGAACTTGCTGACACCATCGACCCTACCTGTTTCCGCGCCGGTCGGTGCAACCTCTCAGTGCCCTCTCAGCACTCGTCGTCCCGGCATGTTCTCAGCCGGGATCCACGCTCATCGAACCGTGTGGATTCCGGCTGAAAGCATGCCGGAATGACGGGAAGGCCGTCGCAGTATCAGGGGGCGGCGAGTCCGAGCACTGTCAACGCGAGCTGCTCGGCCGCGTCGGGATGTCCCACGGACTTGGCCGCTGCCGACACCGCGCGCCGGGCCTCGGGCTGCGAGAGCAGTTCGGTCAGCGCGTTGCTGAGGTTCTCGGCGGTGGCCTCGGGACCGATCAACGCCCGCGCCCCGCCCTGATCGGCGAGGATGCGCGCATTGCGGATCTGCTCGCCGCCCACCGAATGCGGGTAGGGGATGAGGATCGACGGCTTGCCGAGCGTGGTGATCTCGGCGAGAGTGCCCGCGCCGGAACGGGATACGAGCACATCGGCCAGCGCCAGCACGTGTGGGAGCTCCGGGCCGAGGAAGTCGCGCACCAGGTAGCGGCCCCGCAATTCGGCGGGCAGCGTGGCGGCGCGTTCCTTGACCTGTTCGAAGGACAACCGCCCGCACTGGTGAATCACATTGGCGTGGTCCAGCAGGTTCGGCAGCAGGCTGTCGATCAGATCGTTGATCTGCACCGCGCCCTGCGCGCCGCCGGTGATGTACACGGTCGGCAGGCCGGGCGTGTACCCGGTCCAATTCAGCGCGGGCACAGCGGCTTCCGCGTCGCCGGTGGTGAGCACCGGGCGAATCGGATTGCCGGTGACCACGGCGCGCTCGCGGGTGCGACCGGGCAGCAGCTGCCGCGACGCCTCCGAGCTGAGCGCGATGCGGTCGGCCAGCCGGGCCAGCAGCAGGTTCGCCTTGCCGATGCCGGTGGTCTGTTCGTGGATCACCAGGGGCTTGCGCCGCAGCGCCGCCGCGAGCCCGATGGGCGCGCACACGTACCCGCCGGTGCACAGCACCACATCGGGCCGGAAGCCGCGCACCACGCCCTGGGCGATGAGCACGCTGGCCGGAACCCGTGCGGCGTCTTTGGCATTGGCGGCGTTGATCATCTTCAGCGGATTGCGATCGCGGCGCAGCTTGCCCGCTTTGATGCCGGTGAAGGTCACCTCGTTCTCGGCCGCGACGCGCTGCTCCAGGCTGTCGGGGGTGCCGACCCACAGCACCTCGGCGGTGGTGTCGGCCTCGGCGGCGAGATCGCGCAGTGCGCGTACCGCCGCCACCGCGGGATAGGTGTGCCCGCCGGTGCCGCCGCCGGCGACGATGACGCGGACCGGTCCGTGGGCGGCCAGCCGCTTCAAGATGGCGGCGCGGTCCTGGGCGGGCTGTGGCATGGCTGTTCTCCTGCGGGTCGCGGGTCCGGGATGGCGCTCGGACCAGGTTAGTCGCGTCGTTAATACCGGTCGGTTGGAACCCCAGCGAAGTATTGGCGATCCGGCAACCGGGCTTTACCATGATGTGACGCCGATCACGTTGTCGCAGCTAGCGAGAGGGCCCCGTATGCAGCCCTTCAGATTGCCCGAGTTCTATCTTCCGCACCCGCCCCGCCTCAACCCCCATC
Source organism: Nocardia inohanensis NBRC 100128 (assembly GCF_001612945.1). GTDB lineage: Bacteria > Actinomycetota > Actinomycetes > Mycobacteriales > Mycobacteriaceae > Nocardia > Nocardia inohanensis. The sequence goes on along the minus strand of NZ_BDBK01000011.1, from coordinate 17,337 downwards.
TCGACCACGCCCGCGAACACGCAGCCGCCTGGGCGCAGCGCCTGGGCATGCACGACGAACCCGGGCCCGGCGGCCAACCCATCTGGGATGTCGAGACTTTGGCGCGGATGGACTACGCGCTGCTGTGCGCCTACACCCATCCCGAATGCGACGCCGACACCCTGGCGCTGGTCACCGAGTGGTACATCTGGGTCTTCTACTTCGACGACTACTTCCTCGCCGAGTTCAAACAACCCCAGCAGCGCGTGGAGGCCGTCCGCTATCTGGAACGGCTACAGGCGTTCATGCCCGAACCCGGCTGTGCCGCACCGGAACCCGCCAATGCCTCCGAGGCCGGACTGCTCGACTGCTGGCTGCGCACCCTGCCCGCCATGACCGCGGACTGGCGGCGGCGGATGCGGCGCAGCACCCACAATCTCATGGTCGAATCCCTGTGGGAGCTGGACAATATCGTGCGCGAGCGGGTCGCCAACCCCATCGAGTATCTCGAGATGCGCAGGCGGGTGGGGGGTGCGCCGTGGTCGGCCAATCTGGTCGAGTTCGCGGCCGAGGCGGAGGTGCCGGACCGGTTCGCCGATACCCGGCCCCTGCACGTGCTGTGCGAAACCTTCTCCGACGCGGTGCATTTGCGCAACGACCTGTTCTCCTACGAGCGCGAGGTGCGGGTCGAGGGGGAGAACGCCAACCTGGTGCTGGTGCTGGAGCGCTTTCTGGGCTTGCCGACCCAGCGCGCGGCGGATCTGGTCAACGATCTGATCACCTCGCGGCTGCGGCAGTTCGAGGACACCGCCGAAGTCGATGTGCCGCAACTGTTCCTGGAACACGGCGCGACGGCCGCCGAACAGCTCGCGGTCGCGCGGTACGTGCGCGGCTTGCAGGATTGGCAGTCCGGTGGCCACGAATGGCATCTGCGCTCCAGCCGGTACATGAACCGCGGTGTGGCGACCGGTCCGGCCGGGCTCGGCAGCGGGGTCGCCCGGCTGCGGCCCGGGCTGCGGATACTGGTGAATCAGCAGGTGCCCCCGCCGCGTACGCCAGGTCAGTTGCCGGTCGGCGCGCTGTCCATGCCGTATCCGGTGACGGTCAATCCGCACCTGGCCACGGCGCGCGCCGATCTGCCGGAATGGTTGTCCGGTAAGGGCATGCTGGATGTGCGTGCGGGCTGGACGCCCGAATCGGTGCGGCGGGACGATTTCGCCGCCCTGGCCGCGCTGACCGACAGTGATGCCACCGTCGGCGAACTCGTGCGCCGGGCGCGCTGGTGCGCCTGGGGGTTCTACGCCGGAGACCTGCTCTCCCAGGTCTTCCGCGCCGAACCGGTGGGCGGACGGGAACAACTGCGCCGCTTGCGGACCCAGCTCACCGACGGCTCCGCCGCACCGGTCACGCCCCTCGAACACGGCTTCCGGGAACTGTGGCACTCGACGGCCTCCGCCTCGGACGCGCACGGCCGCCGCCGGCTGCACACGGCGCTGCTGGAGATGATCACGGCGTGGGAATCGGTGCTGGAGAACGAATCCCGCCGCCGCATTCCGGACCCGGTCGACTACCTGGACAACCGCCGCCGCGCCTTCGGTGGCGCGGTCCTCGCGGCGCTCGGAACCAGCTCGAGCACAGTGCATCCCGATATTGCCGACGCGAGTGTCATTCGGCAACTTGAGCATTCGGCCTACGATCATGCCGCGCTCGTGAACGACCTCTACTCCTATCAGAAGGAGATCGAGTACGACGGCGAGCATCACAACCTCGTCTATCTCACCGAATCCTTCCTGCACTGCTCGCGCGAAGCGGCCCGCGACATCGTCGCCGACCTGGCCGAGGAACGGCTCCGGCAGTTCGAGCACCTGACCCGGGACGAACTCCCCGGCTTCTTCACCGACTACCGACTTCCCGAGGAAACCCGCGCGGCCGTGCTGAACCATGTCCGCCGCCTCCGCGAATATCTCGCGGGCAATCTCGCCTGGCACACCGCCACCGCCCGCTACCCGGAATCCACGCTGCGCCAACGCCGCCGGGCGCCCTCGGGCCGGGTCTCGAGTTCTCCTTTCACCAGCGTGCTCGCCGGCGCGGCAAGCCTGCGTGCGCGCCGCCGAAACGCGTCCATCTGACCTGCTGGCTGCGGCTGTCACCGCCGGTCCGCGGTGACGGGGGAGTTCCGCCCACGCAGGCCGCGGCCATATAGGTGTCATCAAGTCATCGGAGGGTGCCATGAGTTCCTCGACAGCGGCCGACCCGGCCTTCGGGACCGGCGAACCGGTGGGAAGCGGGGGCGGCGGCGCGGCCGCGAACGGCGAAATCGCCGGTGCGCCTTGGGAAAGTTCCGGTTCGCTCTCGAAAGACGAAGGCGCGGGCGGGCTTCGGTGCGGAGATTCGCGGGGCGACGGTTCCCGAGTATTGCGACGTGGCGGGGCGAGGGGTGGCGCGCACGTGCTGCGGCGGGCGCAACGGCTGACCGCGCCGCTGCTGCGGGAGGCGGTAGACAACCTACCGGAGGAGTTGCGCCACATGGTGGGGTATCAGCTCGGGTGGTGGGATGTGAAAGGGGTAGTGACGCAGGGGTATTCGGGCAAGGGGGTGCGGCCCGCGCTGGTGCTCGCCGCGGCCGCCGCCACCGGATGCGGGCCCGGCCGGGCATTACATGCCGCCGCGGCCGTGGAACTGGTGCACAACTTCACGCTGGTGCACGACGATGTGATGAACGGTGACGCCGTGCGCCGGGGTCGCCCCGCGGTGTGGCGGGTATGGGGCGCGGGCGATGCCGTGCTGGTCGGGGATGCCCTGCACAGCCTTGCCATCGGGACCCTCGCGGGCGGCCCCGCCGCCGCACTGGCCGGCATCGTGCGCCTCGAGGAGGCGATCATCGAAGTGTGCCTGGCGCAGCATCACGATTGCGCGTTCGGGCAACCGGCCGAAGTGAGCCCGGCGGAACGTTCGGCGGCGGGGCACAAGCGGGCTGCGCTGTACGGCAGCGCGTGCGCACTGGGGGCGTTGTGTGCGGATGCGGACCCGGAGACGGTCGATGCCGTGGACCGGTTCGGGCGGGAGCTGGGGGTGGCGTCCCAGCCCGCGGAGGATGTGCTCGGGCGGTCCGCCGAGGCTTGCTTATCGGGTATTCAAAATTCCGCGGATCTGCGCGCGTTAGCGGATTACGTCCTCCGGCGTGGCCGCTGAATTCTCCCGCTCGGTAATAGATTTCGACCGGCCGGTACTTGTTACTGCGCAATAACTTTCGCCGCGGTGGAATCCGTCAAGGGGGCCTTACCCCTAATTCGCCGGATTCTGTTGCTCCAAAACTGCTGGACTGCCAGGATATTCAGCTATTCGAGGCTGAACGATCCAGGAGTTCGAGCATGACGACGTGGCCGCTCGCCGAGTCGGGACAGTTGCTCGCACTCGGCCGGGAATCCGCTCGCGAATTGATCGGTGAATTGGGGCAGGCCGCCGCCACCGCCCGCACCGGAATTCTCCGCGTCGCCGGTGAACCCGGTGGTGATCTGCATATCGTGCACGGTCAGGTGATCCTGGTGGAATCGCCCGGAGCGCCCGGATTGCGGCAATTGCTGGCGCGGCCCGGCCGCACCTCCAGCGGGCTGGCGGACCTGCGGGTCGTCGCGCTGATGGCCGCCCTGGACGGCGCTTTCGCCATCACCTCGGGCTGGATCGGCAGCTGCTTCTGGCAGGACCCGCCCAGCGGCCGCCATCGTCCCGCTTCCGAAGTGCTGCCGCCGGTTCCGGGCGTGGATCCCGCCTGGCTGCTGCTGGAGACCGAACGCCGGCTGCGCGCTCTCGCGCACGGGCGCGTCTCCCCGCACCGGAATCGCCTGGTGCTCACCGATTCCGGGCGCGACCTGCTCTCCGGGCCGGGCCCGCGGGAACGCCAGGAGATCCTGCTGTGGGTGAACGGCCGGCGCAGCTGCCGCGATATCGCCATGCTGCTGTGCCGCAGCCTCTACGCGGTCACCGTCGAAGTGGTGCGCATGCTCGACGGCGAACTGCTGTTCATCGCGCCCCCCGATCCCGAACCGGAAGAGCCGGCCCCGCAGCCCGAACCCGCGCGCGGCGGGATGGCCCGCGCCATGTTGCCGCGCCGCCGCCGGGGCGCCAGCGGCATCAACGACACCATTCCGCCACGCGCACCGCAGCCGGTCCGTGGTTTCCAAAGATCCGCCTTCGGGTGGAAATCAGAGAGGACGCAATGAACACGTCGAGCAATAACGGACCGGGCAGCCTGACCGATCGAATCGCCGTTATGGTCAAGGTATTGCGCGCCGAAGTCCCCGAGTGCGTAGCCGCCGGCGCGATCGATATGGCCACCGGAATGCTGCTGGCCGTGGAGACCGTCGACAATCACCCACAGGAAGTGCTCGACCTGCTGGCCGCGGCGACGCTGGATCTTTTCCAGGGCCGCAATGTGGTGATGATCGAGGACATCTGGAAGGAGCGTCGCGGAATTCGCCTGGACCGGCACTATTTCCAGGAAATACTGGTCAACAGCGAGAACCTCACGCACCTTTTCATCCGCACCGAGAGCCGCGACGACGTGGTGATCGTGGTGGTCTGCCGCCGCACCGTGAATGTCGGCATGCTGTTCGCGCAGGCGCGCCGGGTGCTCAAGGACACCGGTCGGCTCTAGGGAATTCGCGCCACCGCGCCCAGCATGGAGACCGCCTCGGCGCGCGGATGCGGCCGGTACACCTCCGGCCGCCAGGTGGTCACCGCGGTGATGCCGGGGCTGATCAGCTCGAGGCCCTCGAAGAACCGCGCGAACTCGGCGCTGGAGCGCAGCTGGAACGGCACCCCGCTGCGCCGATTGGCGGCCGCGTTGCGGGCCACGTCCTCATCCTCCAGATGGTCGTTGGTGGCGTGGCTCATGACCAGGTAGCTGCCGGCGGGCAGCGCCTCGACCAGTTCCTCGACCAATTGATACGGATGCTCGTCGTCGGTGATGAAGTGCAGCACCGCGACGAGCATCAGCGCCACCGGCCGGGTCAGGTCCAAGGTTCGCAGCAGGTCCGGGTGCTTCAGGATCTGCTGCGGTGAGCGCAGATCCGCATCCAGGTAGGCGGTCGCGCCGGCGGGGGAGCTGTCCAGCAGTTCGCGTGCGTGCAGCAGCACGATGGGGTCGTTGTCCACGTAGACGATGTGCGATTCCGGCGCGATGTCCTGGGCGATCTCGTGCACGTTCCCGGTGGTGGGCAGCCCGGTGCCGATATCGAGGAACTGCCGGATACCCGCCTCGGCCGCCAGATAGGCCACCGCGCGGCGCAGGAAATTGCGGTTCTCCACCGCCGCCAATTGCACCGTGGGGAACACCTCGGCCACCGCGTCGGCCGATTCCCGGTCGGCGGCGAAATTGTCCTTGCCGCCCAGCCAGTAGTCGTAGCGGCGGGCGGGATGCGGCTTGGTGGTGTCGATCCGGGCCGTCAGCGGCTCCCCGGCCGCCTCCGGTAGCTGAGCGGAATCCGAGTCCACAACGCCCCCAATCCTTTTCGACTAGTGTCTGATCATGCGTTATAGCCCGTACGACTTCGCCGTCCACGCCGACCCGTATCCGTACTATGCCAGGTTGCGTACCGAGGCCCCGGTTTACCACGACGAGGCCGACGATTTCTGGGCGCTGTCCCGCTACTCGGATGTACGCGACGCGCTGCGGGACTCCGATCGCTTCTCCAGCGCCAATGGGATTCGCATGGAACCGGCGTTCTGGGGGCCGCAGGCCGAGCGCTTCTTCTCCTTCGTGGCGATGGATCCGCCCAAGCACACGCGGCTGCGCGGGCTGGTGCTGCGGGCCTTCACCGCGCATCGGGTGCAGGGGCTGGAGCCGCGGCTGCGGGAGATCGCGCGCGGGCTGATCGAGCCGCTGGTGGAGCGCGGTTCCTTCGATCTGATGGCGGATTTCGCGGGCCCGTTCCCCACCGACGTCATCTCCGAACTGGTCGGTGTGCCGGAGTCGGATCGGGAGATGCTCCGCAAGCTCGGCATGGAGATCATGTACACCGAGGAGGAGTCCACCGATCTGCGCCCGGAAGCCATGCAGGCCATCGGGGCGCTGGTCGGCTACTACACCGAGCTGACCATCGCGCGCGCCGCGGACCGCCGTGACGATCTGCTCTCCGCCCTCCTGGACGCCGCCGACGGCGACGACCGCCTCACCCCCGAGGAGATCGTCGGCGTGCTGATCCTGCTGGTCGGCGCGGGCATCGAAACCAGCATGCTGACCTTCGGCAATGCCTGGAACGCCGGCGCCCTGCACGACGACGCCCGCAAGCAGGCCCTGGACGGCCGCACCGATGCCTGGATCAACGAGGCCATGCGCTGGGATCCCGCCACCCAAACCCAGTTGCGCAGCACCACCACCGGTGTCGAATTGCACGGCGTGACGATCCCGGCGGGCGCGAAGGTGCTGCTGCTCAGCGGTTCCGCCAACCGCGACCCCGAAGTCTTCACCGACCCCGACCGTTTCGACCTCGACCGCGACACCTCCGCCTCCCTGGTGTTCGGCAGCGGCCGCCATCACTGCCTCGGCTCGAACCTGGGCCTGCTGGAACTACGCGTCGGCCTGGAAGAACTGACCGCCCGCATCAGCGACTACACCGTCGACGCCACTGCCGCCACACGCATCCACTCCTCCAACAACCGCGGCTTCGCAAGCCTGCCCACCACGGTCCAGCCCCGCTGAGCCGAGTCATCTCGATCGTGATGGCCGGCGTCGTCCCCTCGACGCCGGCCATCACTGTTCCCTGCCCGTGGAAAGTTGATGCCCCGCGCCGGATGCGGGGCCACCCCGCCCGGCCCGGTCGCTATGCGACGCCGTCCGCCCGCGCACCCCGAATCACCTGTGCCACAGCGGCAATCGCCACCACAGAGCTCCCCAGCAACACCCCGCCCACCACATCCGAAAACCAGTGCACCCCCAAATACAGCCGGGTAGCACACATCACCCCCACCACCACGATCCCCAAAACCCCTGCGCCAACAGCCTTCCCCCGCCCCGGCCGCCGCGTCACATACATCATCACCAACACCCCCACCAGCGCACTGGTAGCAGTCGCATGCCCCGACGGATAAGACAAGCTGGTCTCCGCCACCAACCGTGCCCCCTCCGGCGGCCGCCCCCGCCCCACGATCTCCTTCACCACGGTCCCCACCCCCGCGGCCCCCGCCACCGTCCCCGCGATCACCGCCCCCCTCCACCGATCCCCACTCCACCGAGCCACCCAAACCGCGGCCACCCCCGCAATCACCATGGCCCGCACCGGATTCCCCAAATACGTGTACTCCAACACCGCCGCCGTCCACCCCGCCGACCGATGCCCCACAAACCACTCCCAAACCCCCCGATCCCACCCCGTAACCACCCCACCGCCACCCACCGAAACCGTAACCACCAAAAACGCACCGATCCCCAACAGCGCCAACCCCACCCGCACCACCAACGCCCGCTTCAACTCCAACACAGCCACCATCCAGCCATCCTGAATCGAATCCCCGCCCCCGACCCAACACCCACCCCCTCCCGGCGAGTCGCCCACCACCCGATTTGCATTCCCTAGGTACCCCTGGTGTACCTTTCTCCAGGCGCTCGGGAAACCGACCGCACCCATCCGGGGCTATGGCGCAGCTGGTAGCGCACCTCACTGGCAGTGAGGGGGTCAGGGGTTCGAGTCCCCTTAGCTCCACCAAAGGGGTCATTGCACGAACCGATCCCATCGGGGCCGATACCGCATCTGCGGTACGGGCCCCGTTCTCGTTTCCGGGTTGGGGGATGCGGAAGGTGGGGATGAGTCGGTCGGGTCCGGCGATCTTGACGTGCGCAACCAGGGTTTCGATCAGTGCCTTGGACTGGGTGTGGTTGCCGCTGGTGACGATCTCGACGATGTGGTCGGCGATCCGGTCCAGGGTGGCGGGCGCAGGCGCGCTGGGAACGCTGGCGAGCGATTCGGTGAGTTGATCACGGCGGGCGAGAAGTTGCGTTGTCTTGGAGCGCAGTTCGGTCAGTCGCCCGCCGACGAGTTCGGGTTGCAGGGTGCCGTTCTCGAACGCGGCCAGGTAGCGATCGACGGATTGCTGGGTTTTGGCGAGTTCGGCAGTAACAGTGGCAAGTTCGGCGCGGGTGTCACCGCTGGTGTCGTGATGGCGTTGTTGGGCGGCGGTGATGGCGGCGTCGATGAGGTTGTGGCGGGTGCGGTAGAACTTCGCGAGCGCCTCGAGCAGGGCGGTGTCGACGGCGTCGGCGTCGAGGCGGGTGAAGTTGCACTTGTTCGTGTCGTAGCGAGCGCGGGTGAAGCAGGTGTAGTAGCGGTAGGTGCGGTGGCGGCCGGTGGCGCGGGTGCCGACCATGGCGCGTCCGCAGCGTGGGCAGCGCAGGCGTCCGGTGAGCAGGTAGTCGGAGGAGTTGGCGGCGCGGTGGGCGTGGGATTCGCCGCGTGTGTCGAGGACGGTTTGGGCGTGTTCGAAGGTGGCGACGTCGATGAGGGCGGGGTGGGTGTCGGTGACGGTCACATCTCGGAAGGTCAACTCGCCGAGGTAGGTTCGGTTGGGCAGGATCCGCAGGACGTGGTGTCCGGTCCATTCGCGGCCGGTGCTGGCGCGATGCCCGCGCGCGTTCAGTTCGGCGGCGACCGCGCGGGCGCCGAGTCGCTGGCGGGTGTAGAGGTCGAAGATCATGCGCACGACCACGGCTTCGGTGTCGTCGATGACGAGGGTGTGGGTGGATTTATCGACCCGGTAGCCGTAGGGGCGTTTGCCCCCTTTCCATTTGCCTTGGGCGGCTTTGCGTTCCATTCCGGCGGTGACGCGGTCGATGATGGTGTCGCGTTCGAATTGGGCGAACATCCCCAGCATCTGTACGAGCATGCGACCCATCGGAGTGGAGGTGTCGAACGGCTCTGTGGCGGAGCGGAACACGACCCCGACGCGGTCGAGATCATCCAATAGCGTGACGAGGTCACGCAGGTTGCGGGAGAACCGGTCGACGCGGTAGACGAGCAGCACATCGAACGCCCCGGCCTTGGCGGCGGCCAGCGCGCGCTGAAGGTCGGGGCGTTCAACCGACGCGCCGGAGGCGTCGTCGCTGTAGGAGGAGACGTGTCGCCACCCGGGCTGAGAGTCGATGTAGGACTCGAGTCGGGTGTCTTGGGCGTCGATGGAGTAGGGCTGGTGTTCGTCGTCGGTGGAGCGGCGGGTGTAGGTGCCTACGCGCACGTCCGCGCCGGAGAAGATGTCGGCGGGGATGCGTCCGGTGGTGGCTTTCGAGCGGGTCATGGCGTGGGTCCTCCCGTAGCAGGTTTCCGCAGCAATTTGGAAATGACGAATGTCAGGCTGGCATTCGGCGATGTTCGTCGCGTTTCCGAATGGGCCGGTGCGTCTATTGTCCCTCGGTCGGTGTTCGAATGTGTTGGCGTGTCGGGTATTTCGTCGAATGGATTCACGCTGCTTGTTGGTCGGTGGTATCGGGGTTTCGTGTAGGGCGTTTGGTCCAGGTGGTGATGAGGTCGGCGAGAAGGCTCAGGGCGTGGTCGTGTTGTTGGGGTGTGAGGATTTCGGTGTCGATATGGTCGATGTGCCAGCGCTGTCGGGCGCGGTCGCGGGCGCGGCCGGTGGTGCTGGTGGGGTCGGGTGTTTGGGGTTCGGGTTGGTTCATGGGCGGGCTCCGTGGGTGTGGTCGGCGGCGGTTTTTTTCCTCTCGCCCTGTACTGCATGCCGAACCGGCGTTTTCGACACTTCGACGGAAAATCTTTACGGGAATTTCTGTGCGGCGGTGGATGAGGCGAGGTTTTGGTGTTCGTGTTCGGCGTATGGATGGGCGTGTACTTACGGCATCTGCGTGGGGCACCCAGATTTCGACCCGAGCCGAGGAGTTGATGGGGATGGGTGCGGCGCGCGGGAATATGTGCGGTCTGGGTCGGTCATGCGGGGAGGGTTGTCCGGCTGGGCGTCTGGAGCCTCTATTTATCGACTCCTGGAAAAGGCCCCGATTTCGACACCCTGGTGCGACACGGTTTGATCACGATCCCGGCATCGGGAAGGTGCTGCACGGGATGACCTTGCGCTCGGATGGCGGTGGAAGTCATTGGCTTTGCGAGCTACAGAAGGCGGCATCGGCTGTGACCAGTGCCGAGGGGATGTCCTCAACAGCCGCTGCCCCGGACCTGGTTCGGGCCGGGGCAGCGAGAGGTGATGGGGTGTGGCGGCGTGGGGTCAGGTGTGGGCGATGCCGCCGAATGCACGGTAGTCCGCGTTCGAATCGGCGTGATCGTCGGGAAAGGTGAGGATGAGCGGGTCGGCGAGGTTGCCGAGCAGTTCGTGGAACTGGTCGCAGGTGTGTAGCCGGTAGGGCATGCAAGCCTGGTAGTGGCTTTCGATGAATTCTGCGAGTTGGCGGCGGTGCTCGTCGTATCCGGCGTGAGCGGCGATCAAGCATGATCCTGGGGCGAGCGCGCCCATTACTTGTGAGATGAGCGTGGCGGCATGACCGGGTTCGGGCAGATATTCGAGGACGTCGACCATCGTGACGGCGACCGGACGGTTCCAGTCCAGTACTCCGGCTCTTTGTATCTGGGCTATCAACATGACCGGTTCGGTGGGGTCGCTCAGGACGCATCCGACATGCGGGGTGAGGTCGGAGATCATGGCCAGTCGGTGGGTGTGCACGATCGTCTCATCGGCCACGTACAGCACGCGCACCTCGGCGCGTCGGTTGCTGAGCACGTCGTGGAGGTCTCGGCCCCAGCGGGGATATCCGGTACCGATCTCGAGGAACTGGTCGATGCCGTTGCACGCCAACTCCGACAGACTTTGGTGCTGGAAGGTGTCCAGGGCTTCGGCTTGGGAGCGTGCACCGGGGAAATGGGCGAGCAGTCCGTCGACGAAGTGGCGGTCGGCGTCGTAGTTGTCCTTGCCACCCAGCAGGTGGTTCCGGATTCGACTCTTATGTGGGACAAGCGGTCCGGCATGCAGGCGAGCTCGGGCCGACTGGGTGTCCTCGCGCCAGACGGGCGCGTTCATGGCTGCGTCGTGGCGTAGTCGACGTATTCGCGGTACACCGGCCGCATAACGGCCACCCGGCCCCGATCGGTGAGTCGCCAGCGTGCTGGCCCCTGCGGCACGGTCACCGCCAGCCCGCTCCGTGTCAGCCGCAACAACGCCCGGTGGATCGAGGTCTCGCACAGTCCGGCAGCTCGACAGAGCTGCCGGACGGTGAGCGCATGCGGTGGCGTCAGGTTCGCGAGTGCGCCAAGCACTTTCGCCTCTGGTTCGGTCAATGCCATGGCTACCACCCCCGGTGACTGGTGACACGGCCGGTCATGAACGGAATCTCGAGGTATCCGCCGTCGAGGGTCCGCAACCTCAGTACCTCGCGATCGGACGGAGAGGGTTCCCCGTCGAGTCGGCGGGCTGCGCGCCAGTCCTCGATGAGCGCCCCGCCGATCGTGACCACCCCGATGGTGAGCAGCACTACCAAAAGCCAAGTCTCCCAAGTCATAACGACTCCACATGTGCTTGCTGAAATGGGTCCGTTGACGCATGTCTCTGCTGATGTATCCCGCGGCGACTGTGGGTCGTCGCTGACGTTGGGCCGCGATCCGATGGCCCGGCCCGTCACCAGCACACCCCTGTACGGCGTGGCCGGACAACAGAAATTGGATAATCCACCGGAATTGATCCGAAACCGCAGCGCTGGGTCCGTGGATTCCGGGACAATCATCCGCACCGGGCCACGGTGTCATCCAAAAATCGCGGTTACGTCGTCCATCAGGGGGTCGTCATGGCGGAAACCAGCTCCACAGTCCCACGTCGACAGCTCGGCCGTTATCTACGCGAGCTGCGTCAGCAATCCGGGATGACGATCGCCGAGGTCGCGCGGCGTATCGAGCGGGGAGCCACGACGTTGCAGCGGCTCGAGACCGGGCAGGCCGACCGTATCCGGTTGTGGGATATCGAAGCCCTGTGCCAGGTCCTCGGTGCCAGCGAGACCGAGACGGCTGCGCTCAAAGGTCTTGCTCAGCAAGGCAATACCAAGAGCTGGTGGCACGAGTACGGAGATCTCATCCCCGCCAACTTCGACGTGTACATGGGCCTGGAATCGGCAGCCGAGTCGTTGACCTCGTTCCAAGAGCTGGTACCGGGTCTGGCGCAGACCCCCGAATACGCCCGCGCTCTGATTCGGTCGGGAAAGCCCGGCGAGTCCGATAGCGAGATCAGCCGTCGCGTCGAGATGCGCATGCATCGCCAAGTGCTGATCACACGTCGCGCACGGCCCGTCAGATTGGATGTGATCCTCGACGAGGCAGTGCTGCACCGGGTGATCGGCAACCCGAAAATCATGGCCGCGCAACTGCGCCACCTTGCCGATCTGAGCACTCGGCCCAGCATCACCATCCGCGTCCTGCCGTATTCGGCTGGAATTCCGCTCGGTGATCTGACCGGGCCGTTCACCATCGTGGACTTCGAAACCGACGACGGCCAGTCCGGTGAGCCGTCGGTGGTCTACGTCGAAAGCTACACCGGTGCAATGTACTTCGACGATCGGGACAATGTTGATCGTTATCGGACGGCACACGAGGGGATGCGGCGGGTAGCGTTGGACGCGCGCCAAAGCCGGGACTTGCTGCGGCACATGAGTAAGGGAGCATGAGCATGAATGTTGACCTGTCCACGGCCCGCTGGTTCAAGAGCAGCCACAGCGGAGCAAGTCAGGACTGCGTCGAGATCGCGCATCTGGACGCGGGCATGGTCGGTGTTCGTGACTCCAAAAACGTGACCGGCCCGGTCCTGGTCTTCACTTCGAGCGAGTGGGATGCCTTCAGCGCCGGCGTGGTCGACGGAAAGTTCAACTCTCCTGCCTGACCGCAATCCGTCAAGGAATTCGAGGCGGCATAGGACCTTCAGCTGCGCCCGCAATGGTGTTGTGCGTGATGTCGTCGAGCCTGGCGACTGCCTCCGGTAATGACATAACCTCCTGTTCGATTCTCCGAAACGGCGCGGCTCCTGCTGTAGCCACGAAGTCGTACGCAGATGCTTCGGATCGTGTCAGGTGAGCGAATTTCGTTGCGCACGGCTTGATCGATCTGCCGGACTTGTCGTAGTTCACGCCGTGTTGGGCGTAGCGCTGAAGGTCGGTGATATCCATCAGGATGGAGGGGACAATCTTGGCTGGACCGCCGTGGGCGGTGGGTGTGGCCATTGCAGCACGGAGCCGATCGAGGATGCCGTAGCCGTCGGCGTCGATGTCGCCCCAGTAGACGACGTGCTCGGCATCGCGTATCCAGGGGATTTCCGATAGCAGGCCGGCGGCCGCTTTTCCGTTGCCTTCGACAACGATGGTGCCTGGCACCGGCGGGAACCACAGTCGGGAATCGCGATTCTCGACGATGAGAACAATTCGGGGCGTGTACGCGAGAGCGTGGACGTCGCCAATGGTCCACGCGTCGTGTCGACGCCGGTCTGTGGCGAGGTACTCAGGGTCCACATAGGTCAGGTGAACGACAGCGAGTCGAGGTCGGACTTCGGCCCGCACGTCACGCCCCGACACCAACTGCAGCACCGAGCTGTGGGTTTCGAGCCACTTCGAATGTATTCCAGGGATCGGGAGCTGCCGCGCGGTCCAGCCGCTGAGGTCGGTGTGCCCGGCCAGCCAGGACACCGCCGCGACCAGCGCTGCGGCATCGGAGTCACCGAGACGACACGCTGCCTTCAACGTGGCTGCTGTGAGGATTCCCCCGGCGTCGTGGAGCGATGCCGCGAGCGAATGGGCACGTACGGCGTCGACTGTCGAGGTCGGCCCCTCCGCGCGGCTCGCAAGCTCTACGGCGGCGCCCAGAGTCTCTGCGACCAGGGTTGCAGGGACCTCATCGGTCAAGCCGCGGACCGGCACTGGTTTGCCGATGATGCTCGCGCCGGGTACGTCGGCGACGATCTGTTGGTCGAATGTTCGCCACGCCGTGCGCCATTCGTGCCATCGACCGAATCCCAGCTGTTCGACCGCCTTACCCGTGTGTATGCCCGGGCGCAGCTGGACTTGGAAGCTGACGTGTGCGCCGATGCCGCGCTCCGCGCACACCGCCTCGGCCCACCTCTGTTCGATCCTTCGCTGGATGACTGCAACGGCCTCGTTCGGCATGAGGAGTCGGCTGGTCACTGGCCTTCCCCCTCGGACACGCCGACGATGGGTTTGGCCCAAGATCTGCTCTGTGCGGTCTTGAGGATCAGGTATTGGGCGTCGACGTGCGGTTCGATAGCGCTGTTCTTGTCGTTGGGGGCGCCGATGATCAGCTGGAACCCGAGGCCCCGCCAGGCTTGGATCGCGCGGCCGGTGTAGCGGGCGTCGGCCTTGATGAGTGCTTCGTCGAGGAATACCGGTGCGTACCTTGGCCGTTCCGCGTTGCCGTCGCCCAGCTGGTATCGCAGGGCCGACCCCACTATGAACGCGACGAGTTCCTGAGACTCGCCACCCGATTTCTCCCCGATGTGGTCGTAGAGGGCGACATGCTCGTCGGCCGCGTTGAGCTTCTCTGCACTGATGCGAATGTGGTTGCGGACGTCGACCAGGTCGCCGAAGTCGGGTGCATTACGCCTAATCCGGTTGATCACCTTGCTCATCCGCAAGTAGGCCTGCTCGCGTTCACTGTCGCCGGCTGCCTGATCGATCGTCTGGCGAACCGCGCGCAGCTCATTGCGGAATCCCGCGCGGACAGCTGTGTGGCTGTCTCGAACATCGATGCGGAGTCGGTGGTCGTCGTCGGAGAACGCGAGGACGGCGAGGATCTGGTTGATCGGCTCGATCCGATCTTTGATCTCGCGGATCGCCGCGTTGAGCTCACTGTCGAGGCTGGTGAGGTCGTTGCCGGACAGTTTGAGCAGGCTGTCGCGCCACTGTTCTTGCAGCTCGTGCAGCTGGCTGGCTTCCAGCTCGTCGAGTACGCGCTCGAAGTCGCCGTAGGATGCGTCCGGGTCCGTGCCGAGGTTCGGATTCGGCCAGCGCTCGACGAAGCTGGAGAACGCGATGGCCAACGAGCGCCGAGCACCGGTGATCGCGGCTTCGGCGGTCTGCCGTTGCGCGGTGATCAGCTTCGCTACCTGGCTGATGGTCATATCGAACCAGTCGAGGGCTTTTTCCGGCGGCGCGTCGCCTCCGTCATTCGTGGAGAACAACTCGGTCAAGTAGTCACGGTGCTGCTCGGATACGTCATGCCCGGATTCGACGGCGTCGTCGAGGGCCTGCAAGGTGTCCTCGGTCTCGGTATCACGAAGGGAATAAGCCTTTTGCGTGTCTTGTGCCTTCACCTCGGCCCGCGCCCTGGCGCCATCGAGGTCTTTTACCTTCGCGTCGAGTTTTTTCGCTAGGTCCTGGAGTCGGCTGATCTCGGGATTTCCGGACTGGATGTCGTCGATGATCCCCGCCCACCGGTCCCGTTCCGCGATGACGGAGTCGACATCGACTTGCTCCCAAGCCAGCTCGGCGACCGCGGAGTAGGCCAAGCGGTGGTTCTCGAAGGACTTCAGGGCGGCGTCGGCATGTTCGAGCCGCTTTGCGGCCCCGGAAGTTTCTTCCTCGAGGGCATTAATCTGTTCGTCGAGCAGCTCGAGCAGTCGATTATTGGTGAAGCCGAGAACGTTGCGTCGACCTTGCCCGCCATGTGCGCCTCGACGGCCGTCCGAGGTTTGGCCGGAGATCGTCAGTGCCTTCGAATGATGCCCCAGTGCGCGGGGTGACTCGACGCACACGTAGCTGAACCGTTGGGCGAGTTCATTTTTCAGCCACGCGGTGAAGGGCGAGTTCCGGTACTCCAGCCGTCCCGGGAGCTCGCGGTCGTTCAGGCTGATCTGGTCGCGCAGTCCGGTGGGCACGCCTTCGAATTGGATGCGGTGCGCGGTGCGCACCGAGTTGATCTTCGCTCGGAAGTTGTCCAGGTGGGCGGTGTCAATCAGAATCCTGGTCGCGAAGCCGCCTAGCGCCAGGTTGAACGCGTCGCGCCATGGCTCGAATTCGGTACGTACCTCGATCAACTCGGCGACGAACGGCATCTGTTCCAGCGTGAGGCCGGCGGCCTCCGCAAGCTCCGCCCGTGCTTGCTGTAAATCGTTGGGAATGTTGTTCCGGTGAGCCAGCGCCGTTTTGCGTTCCGCGCCTAGTGCTGTCAGCCGCTTCTCGAGGTCCTTTACGTGCGACCTGGCGTCCGCGAACTCGTCGCGGGCAGACTCACGAGCCTTCTCATCCGCGAGCATGCTGCGGGCCTGCTCGACCAATGCAGCGAACTCGTCCTTGTCTTCTGCCGTTCTGCCGAGGACCTCGAGATGGTTGTCGAGTCGCGCGCGGGCCTGCTGTATCGGGCCGAGCCGCCGTTCAGCGGCTTCGTGCTCTCGGAGTGCATTGGCCAACCTGTCGCCGCCGGACACCCGCAGCGTTTCCTTGACGGCGTCTCGCTCGGCCGCAGCCGCCTCGGCCACAACCGATGCCGATTCGAATTCGGACTTTGCGCTGTTGCGGCGGGTCTCAAGGTCTGCACGGACTGCTTCGAGCAGCTCGACTCGCTTGCCGAGACACCACAGTCCCGCCGGAGAAGACGGGGCGGTGAACGAACCAATATCGTCGATCATCTGGATCTGTTCGTTCGCGTTGCAAATCGCCCGACGGTGTCCGCGTATCGGTGACAGGGCGTTGACCTGCTGTTGCGCCGTCTGCATCTGGATTCGTGTGTTGGACAGTTCATCGAACTGTTTGACCACCTCGTCAGCGGTGGCGAGTGTTGAAGGCTCCTCGAGAACCATCGTCTTGTACAGCGCGTCGACGGTGGTGATCTGCTGTCCGGCCTGGATTCGCCCGAGTAGAGCCACGGCCTTGTTACCGTCGCCGGCGGCGCCAATCCCGAGGGCGGTATGTAGCCGCGCGACGTACTCCTTGTCGGTGTTGTGTGGTTTTAGCCCAAGCGCCTTGACCGCCTGGTCCGCGAGCCGGTTCTTCGAGGCCTGTTCCAGCATGCGGAGATCGAAGGTGTCGTCGCAGGTCGCTCGCAGCTGGACGAGATCCTCGACCGAGCGGGCGGCTGACGGCACGTACCAGGCACGGACCGCGGTGAAGGTCTTACCGGTCTGATCTACCCACGTCATCGCGACCGCCGACCAGGTGTCCTGGCCGTCACCGCGCAGGACTCGGGCTTTTGTCTCGCCGGCGGTTCGGGATTCGTCGACCTTGCCGCGCGCGTAGGAGACGATGTTTCGCTGGTCCTTACCGCGCGGGCGGCCGACGATGCCGCCGTTGGAGGCACCGTTGAACGGCATGGTGTGCGGCATGATCAACGCGATGTAGGAGTCCATCAGCGTGGACTTGCCGGAGCC
>NZ_BDBK01000010.1 GCF_001612945.1 Nocardia inohanensis NBRC 100128 | reverse complement strand
CCCCGCCTGTGCCATCTGCGCGGCTGCGCAGCCACTGGCCCAGCTCACTCAATTTCTCTGTGCTCATCACGACTTCCACCAGCGGGGTGATTCGGTACCGTCCGGAGGTCTCCTCCTCGATCAGCCCTTCTTTCACCAGGCGGGCTGTCGCGGTGCGGATCTCTTGCTGTGCCTTGGCGACGTTCGGGTCCTCGGGATTGAAGTAGGTGAGCACTGTCTGCTCGAGTTCTTCGACGTCGACTCGTGCGGTGGTTTCCCCGACGGTCCGTTCCCGCTGAAAAACGGTGCGCAGGTGCACCAATATCAGGGTTTCGGCCCGGTTGTAGGGGTCCTCCTTCAGTAGAATCGGTACGTCGAGCTCCTCCGAGCGAACCTGATACTTGTAGGCGATACCGCGATCGTGGTCGACGACGAGCCGGACGAATAAGTCGTGCAGCCGAGACTCGATGAGTTGCTGGTTTTCGAGGAGCGTGCGCCACTGGGCAGAGTTTTTGTCTGCGAACAGAACTCGTCGCTGCAGCAGCCTCACCAATGTCCGCCGCACTTCGGGTGGCAGGGTTCCGGCGTCACCCGGGAACAATTCGCCCGGGTCCTCCTCCATCGATACCGGGTTGATGAAGCCCGAGTCCTCGACCTGAGGTAGTTGGCGTTCTTCGTCCATCTCTATCTTCCGTTTTCTCGCGGTTCGGGGTCGACAAGACGCCGCCGAAGGCGAACTGTCGGCGGGTGCCGTCGGGTCTGATCGCCTCGACGGTGACGATTTCCTCGGTCTCGGTCATGCCCGCACGGTGTGAGAGTTCGAGCAGGCCAAGAAGATCCACGGGACGGCGGATATCGTCGGGGGCGTCGACGAATGCATCGGCGACGGCGGTGAAACCGTGTTCGTTCGGCGGATACTCGGCCAGGTAGTCCGCCAGCGCAAGATAATTCGGTCCGCCCCAGGCGCGGGTGTCGGTCGTCTGCGTCGAGTCGTAGTCCCACTCGGCCAGTGGCGGCGGTGGCAGTGCGGGCCGGGGATCGGTGACTGTCTGACGTAGATGGTCGATGTTCAGAGTCGGCAATCGACGCAGCGGTTGGATCGCCTCACCGCGGCGCAGGTCACGCATTTCCCGGTGGAGTCCGACCACCACGTCGCGCAGCAGCTCGTCGACTTGCCGGTCGCGCATCGGGTCGTGGTTCCGCACCTGGGTCGTGATCACATGTGACGCTTGCCGTTGTGCGGTCAGTACCTCCTTGACGCCCCGTTCGATTCGGCGGGCGATTTCGGTGAACTCACGCCGCTGTGGTTCGCTCATCTGGATGGTGAATCGGTGCCGACTCACCGTGCGCAGGCGGCCGGACAACTCGTCGATCTGCTCGGGGTCTCCGATTAGCCGCAAAGCGCCAGCGAATGCCCGCCCTTCAGGGGTCGCGTCCATGATCTGCTGCCCGCGTTCGAGGTACTCGCGCAAGACTTCGCCCGTCGGCCGGATATCCTGGCGGAGGTCGGTGACGACCTCTCGTTGTATGGCTTTGATCGACTCCGCGACCCGAGCGAAGTCCGCGGGTAGCTCTCGGGCCAGATGCAGTACGTTCTCGGCTTCTTCGACCAGTTGATCATCGTTGGCCGCCTCGATATCGCCGCCGGCTTCCATCCGCTGCAGCTCCTGCTGGCGTTGGGCGATCTCGGTTTCGAGGCGGGCGACGTAGTCGGCCAGATTCGGGTCGGAATTTTGTGCCAGGCGCTCCACCGCATCGAGCAGAGTGCGGACCCGCGACTCCGACACGCGGGTCCGCGATCCCACCACCCGGCCGGCGACCTCCAATGCGCCGACGCCGTGAGCGGACAGCCGGTACACCTCCGTGTTGTCTTCCAGCGCTTGGCAGATGAGCCAGCCGGCATTCACCCAATATCGGCACAGCTCGCGGGCGTTACCGGTAGGCAGCGGTAGCTGCCCGTCTTCGCCATATCCTGATGACCGCAGCTGGTTCAACGCGTCACCGATCTCGGCTTGTGCGTCGGCGACCGTCACCGTGGGCCGGTCGGCGGTGAACATGCTTGCCAACATGGTGACGACGAACGGAGCGTAGGTTTGGTGGAGCAGGTCGAGCATCGGTGTCTTGAACGCCCGAAGTGCTCCTTGGTAAGCGCCTTCGATATCCCTGAATGCCATTACGTCAACGCCTGCAATCCGGCGGCTACATCGGCGTTCACCAGTTCGTCGCGTTCGGCGGCGGTGAGCCAGTGTGCTGTGGATCCGGTCGGTTCGCGTTGTACCCACAGGACGTCGTCGACCGCTTCGGCGACGGCGTGCAGGTGGCTGATGACGATGACCATGCGGTCGCTGCCGGCTTGGGTACGCAGAACGTCCAGTGCGGCTTCGAGGGCATCCGTGTCCAGGGTGGCGAATCCCTCGTCGAGGAAGAGGGATCCGAGGCGGGGGCCGCTGCGGGAGTGTAGATCGGCAAGCGCCAGAGCCAGAGCCAGGGAAGCGAGGAATTTCTCGCCGCCGGAGAGCCGTCCGGCGGGATGTTTGACGCCGGTGGCTCGGGTGACGATTTCGAAGTCTTCGGCAAAACCGAACCGGTCGCCCGTCATTTTGCCGAAGAGGTCGCTGGCTATGCCGAGCAGGGAGCGAGTGTTGCTGAGTGCCAGGTGTCGCAGGAACTTGGCGTCGACGAGTTCACGCCGAAGCACATCGACGGCGGCCGCCCGGGTCTTACCGGCCGTAATCGCGAAGTCGAGGTCGGCGGCCGGCTTCACCTGGGCGCTGGCGGTCACTTCAGCGGTTCGGCGCTCTTCGGCTTGCCGGACCGCAGTGGCTTTGGCCGCGACCAGCGGGTGCAGCGCGTTCGGCTCGGTCAGGTCAGTTGCGGGGTCGAATCCGTCTATGTCATTGAGGGTTCCGGCCAGCTCGCGCAGTTCGGTGGTGTGGGCGTCAACAGAGTGCTGGTGTCCGGTGAGGATCACGGTAAGTTCCTGGATTAGAAGGCCGGTGACCTGTGCCAAATCGACCGCGAATTCCCGTACTGCACCGATGTCTTGTACTGCGGGACGCGGTGGCGGCCGGTGGCCGAGGTGGTGCTGGTCGCTGATGTGCTCGGCGGTGTCGGCCCGTGTGCAAAGTTGGTGCAGCAGTTCACCGACGGGCGTTTCGACTTGCTCGCGGATGGACTTCTCCAGCTCGCGTTGGTCGGCCTGGAGTGTGTCCAGCAGCCGGCGAGCCTTTTCTCGCGAGTCGACGAGCGCTCTGGTCTGTGCCAAACGGTCGTTTATCGCGGCTGCGGCGGTGGTGGTTTCGACTGCTCCGAGGTCGTGGAGATCGTTCGGGAGCAGGGTGCGGATGGGGGTCGGCAACGTCGCGACGTCGCTGGTGATCCGGGTCCATGCCGTGCCGAGCCATGTCGATTCCGCGGCGGCTTGACGACGAGCTTTCTCCAGCGCATCGCGTCGGTCTTGTAACACACGAGTTTCGGCGTCGACGGAAGCGGCATGGCTGTCGGCTTCCCGGCGCTTGGACCGTGCCCGGTCGTCGAGCTCACGTTCGGCATCGGTGATCAAGGTGACAAGGTCGGCAATCAAGGTTTCCGGATCACCGACTGTTTCCGCCACCTTGGTGATGGCCGCTTCGAGCGCGGCGGTTGCGGCTTCGGCATCGAACATGTCCGTGAGCGTGGCGAATTCCACGAGTGACCGGGCGGCCGCTTCGGTCGCCTCACGGGTAGTCACCCGAGCCTGCTCTAGGGTCCGCTCCCGTTGGTTCACCGTGTCCACGGCTGCGGTGGCCGTCACTTGTGCCTTGGCGAGTTTGTCGCGGAACTCGCGCCACTGTGCTTGGGCGGCGGCCTGCGCTGTCTGTGCGGCATGGATCTCCGCGTCGGTCGCGGTATCGCCGGGGGCGAAGGCGGCGGGAAGTTCACGCTGGCAGACCGGGCAATCGTCGCCCGGATGCAGGTTTGCGGAGAGCGCGGCGGCTTGGTTGCGCTGGGTGAGTGTCGCTACGCGGGCCTCGGATGTCTCGACATCCTGAGTAACAGTGGCCTCGTCGGCACCCAACGTCTCGAATGCCTGCGTCGCCGCTGCTTCCCGTCGCACCGCGTCCTGCCAGGTGCCAGCGGCCTCAACAGTCCTGGACGCAGATGCTATCGCCACGGTGACTGCGGCTCGTGCCGCGCTCGCTCGTGCGCGGGCGGCCGCCGCCGTCGACTCGGCGGCCTCCGCTGATTCGGTCAGCGAGGTAGTTTTCGCTGAGCGTTGGTCGAGTTCGGTTGTGGCTGTGTCGATCTGATCGTTCTCGGCGGCCAGTTGGGTATCCCGCTCGGCTGCGTCAGCGCTGGCGATGCGATGGTCGCCGACCCGGGCGAGCAGACCGTCGACCAGAACGACCGCCTTGCCGAGAACCTCGACCCCGTCCCCCGCCGATTCCCGGGCCGCGATCCGTTCCACCAGGTCACGTTCGGCTGTGGTGGCCTCGGAGATTCGGCCAGCGAGCGCGGCCTGCTGGCCGGTGAGGCGATCGGCGACCGGCCGCAGTTCGTCCAGAACCATCACCGGGTTCGCGCCGGCGGAACCCTCGAGCTGGCGGGCCGCGTCGCGCACCTGCCGCATGGTCTCCGTGCAGTCGGAAATCTGTTCGCACAGAACCGAAATGGTGGTGATGACCCCGGAGAGCTGTTCAGCGCGCGCTTCGAACCCCGCGGCCGACTCACCTGCGTCGTGCGCGGCCTGAGTGGGATCGTCCGGCATGGTCGCGCGTTTCAGCTCCGCCTGCCCGATCAACCCATTCAACCGGTCGTGTTGGGCTCGTGCGGTTTCGCGCGCCTGGGTCAGCGAGTCCGCGCCAAACAGTTCGCGCAGCCGGGTCGTGCGTTCCCTGCCTGAGGCGACGAGCAGTTGATCGAATTGGCCCTGCGGCAGCAGCCCAACCCGCAGAAAAGTCTCTGACCCCATCCCGAGGATCAATTTGATCCGGGCGTCAACCGCTCGGGCATTGTCGATCTCCTCGCCGGTGTCGAGATTGGTGAGGTGGTGCCGGGCCGGGGTCGTGTTGCGGAAGTTGGTCCGTGACACCCGCCAGCGATGTCCGTCGTGCCGGAACGTGAAGTCCACGTTCATCGCGTCGCATTTGTCGGCGATGAGTTGGCTGGTGCTGCGGGCGTCCCAGGTGGTCACACCGAACAGCGCGTAGGTGATCGCTTCCAGGATGCTGCTCTTGCCCGCGCCGGTGTCCCCGAGGACCGCGGTCAGCCCCTTGCCGGTGAAGTCGATGGTGGCCGGGGCCGGGTAACTGCGAAACCCGGTGACCGACAATGTCAATGGCATCATCAGCAGGCCGCCTTTGCCTCGGTGCCGACAGCGTGGAGCAGCCCGGCACGGTCGGTGTCGGTGATGTCGTGCCCGCCGATCGCGGCGTTGAGTACGTTCTCCTCGCAGCACGGTGCCGGTTCGGCTTGGTCGGGTTCACTTTGAATCTGTGCGAGTGCGGCCAGTACGTGGTCGAGCTGCCGTCCGGTGACCTTGCGGTCGGTCAGGTAGTCGCGCAGCAGATCGGTGACGCCGGGAACCTCGGCGACGGCGGATCGGTCCAGTACTTCGCTGGTCGCGCCGGCGCGCCGCTCCTGGATGTCCACGATGGTCGCTTTGGGCAGCATGGCGGCCAGGGTTTGCG
The DNA here is from genome assembly GCF_001612945.1 of Nocardia inohanensis NBRC 100128. Taxonomy (GTDB): domain Bacteria; phylum Actinomycetota; class Actinomycetes; order Mycobacteriales; family Mycobacteriaceae; genus Nocardia; species Nocardia inohanensis. The sequence continues at coordinate 444,796 of NZ_BDBK01000010.1, read as the reverse complement.
ACAGGTCGGTGATTGGGCCGTCGGTGTCGACGATCACCTTCACCCAGGCGTCACCGATCCGGTTGGCGCGCTGGGCGATTGAGTCCAGGGTTCCGGTCAGGTTCGCCAGCCGCCGACCGGCACTGAGCGGAACCAGTTCGATGTGGGGATCTCGGCCGGGTTCGATCTCGGCCAGGACCACACTCTTGGTGTCCTTGGTCTCGCCGAAGTCCAGTTGCAGCGGAGAGCCCGCGTAGTGAGCGGGAAAGCCGATGGTGTCAATCCGTTGTGGCTTGTGGATGTGCCCGAGTGCGCCGTAGTCGACCAGCGGCAGACCGGCTGCCGCGACCGCGTAATCCGAGGCCAGCGAGATCTGTCGTTCCGAATACGCCGGCACCGCGCCTTCGACGAACAGGTGCGCGGCGTAGACCAGGACGTCTCCGGGACCGCGCCCCGCGGCCAGCCGACGGGCGACGTCGGCCTGTACGTGCCGCATCTGCTGCGCGAACGATGCGGTGGTCGCAGCGGGATCACCGAATTCGTAGGTGAACCGGTTCGGGTGCAGGTAGGGGAGCGCGCCGATGCGGATGGTCTGCTCACCGCGGGCGGCGGGATAGTCGGCGACCACGAGGCCGTCGGCACCGGTGGCGAAACGTACGCGGCTGGAATCGCCGATCAGGGTGAGCATGTACTGCAGGAAGCCGAGCACCACGCGGGTGTCGTGGTTGCCGGCGACGACGACGGTGGGCGCGATGTTCCCCAGCCTGCGCAGGGTGTCGGCGGCGCGCCGCAGATCCTCGAGGCTTGGGCGCGGCCCGTCGAACAGGTCGCCGCTGTGCACGATGAGGTCGGGCGTGAAATCCTCTGCGATGGCGATGATTTCGTTGAGCACCGCGTCGAACTCGTCGTCGCGACGGTACCGGCGGTGACCGATCTGGCGGCCCAGATGCCAGTCGGAGGTGTGAAAGATGCGTGCGGTCACTGGGATTTCTCCGGGAGATGACAGACGGCGAACGTTGCGCCGTCGCGAATCGAATGGAGCCGAGCATCCACGATGCTACGTCAAACTCGGGAGAAAGTCTGGAAAATTCTGGAACTCTGGTATGGTGGAGCTATGAGCGAACCGCTGGACGTGCTGGAGAGAAACATCGCCGCGCTGCGTCGAGCTATCCGCGATGCGTCCACCTCCGGCGACGCCGAACGAGCCACCGAACTCCGCGCCCAACTCCGGCGCGCCGAACGCGCGTGGGACGCCCTGCTGGACACCACCGAACCCGCGCCTGCACGCGCCGAGGATCCGGCCGCAGGCGCAGCAACGAAGTCACTGGTCTCGCAGGCGATGATGTTGCCAGCGCGCGAGCATGCGCACCGTGCGTTGATGCTGTTGCAGGCCCCGGCAGCCCCGAAACTGATCGTCACCGTGCACGAGGCGTTCTTCCGTGGCGAATTGTCTGCGGCGAAATTGTCGAGCCTGCGCCGCGACGAGGAACGGTCCTACCGGACTGCGCCCGGCGCGCGTCCCTACTATCTGTGCCCGGCACTGAACTACGACCTGCTCGGTCCCGCCCGCGCACTGATCACCATCAGCACCTGGTCGCTGGAACAGCGGATCCTCGGGCCGCTGTCGCCACGAGTGGACTTCCTTACCAGCACGATCAATATCGCCAAGGCGGTCCACCTGGCCGGCGCCACCGGAATCGGCCCCACCCCGGCAGCGCTTCGCCTACTGTGGCGATTCGCGGCGACCATCACCGACGCGACCGCGTCGACGTCGACCGCCGGGGGAGTCGGTGTGGATCCACAACGGGTGATCGACGCCGCCGCAGCAGAACTGGCGATCCACGAATCCGCTGACCAGACCACTCGCGCCGAAGCCGCGCGGCGCGCCCGCAAACAACTCACCGAAGAACAGCAACTCTTCGGCATCTCGATGCGACAGATCAACCAGGTGCGGACCGGCAGCTGACCGGTCCGCACCAGTTCCATCCCACTGTCCTTGCTCTTCCTTACCATCACCGAGGAAAACGACTCCCTGTGACCGCCCCCGACACCCGGCTGGACGCGCTGCGTGGCTCCGCGGCCCGCCTGCCCTACAACGCCAGATCCCTGGCGGCATTGGAGAACAACCCGCGGTGCTCCCTGCGCGCGGTCCTGGACGCCTCCGGCTCCGACAAACAGGCGATCGCGAAAGCCGCCGGCTACGAAACCCATTACGGGCAGTCCGTTTTCGCCATCACCCGCGGCAACTCGTTCGAGGCGATGGTCAAGGACAACGGCGGCACCGAACTGCTGCGCGTACTGCGGGAAACTCTGAAGCTGGATCCGTCCGAGGTCGCGCACGCCGACCTCAACGAGGTCTCCGGCGACCCGACACCCTCGGTCCGGTACACCCGAACCTGCCATCGGCTGGTCGCGGTCGCCCGCGGCAGAGAACAGGGCACGCTGTTCGATCACCCGATGCTGATGTTGACCGTCGGCGGGCACAGGGCGTTCCTGGAACCGGACCTGGTGGCGTTCCGGGTCCGTGGCAAGTTTCACGTCGTGGAGATCAAGAGCTTCCCGATCATCGACCGGCAAGCCAACCCGGACCTGGTCCGCTCGGCCACCACCCAAGCCGCCGCCTACATCATCGCCTTGCGAGCCATGCTCGCCGAACACGGCATCGGCCCGACGGCGGTGTCGGACGAGGTAGTTCTGGTAGCACCGAAGAACTTCAGCAACCGGCCTACCGGCGAGAAGATCGACGCCCGAAAACAGGTCCGCAACCTCACCCGCCAGTTGCAACGGCTCGACAAGATCAGCGATCTCGTGGACAAGCTGCCCGCCGACCTCACCTTCGACCTGTCGGACGGCGCCAGCGGCGAACGTGCGAAAGAAGACCTGCAGAAGGCGTTGTCGTCTGTGGAGTCGGACTACCGGCCGAGCTGCCTGAATCACTGCGAAATGGCGTTCTTCTGCCGGTCCAAGGCCAGGGCGTGCGGATCGGTGGACGTCCTCGGTCCGGCCGTGCGCGAACAGCTCGGCGGCATCGACACCGTCACCATGGCGTTGGGTCTGGCACGCGGTGAACTGACCCCGACCGCGGATCAGGTCGAGATGGCCGCGGCTCTACGGCACGCCGCCCGCCTGCGCGCCGAACTCGCCGAAACTCCCGCAGCGGGTGCGCGATGAGCCGAGTGACCGCGCTACTGCGCCTCGAGGCAATGGAGACCATGCGGGCGGTCCCGATCACTGAGTACCGGCATCGGCGACTATCGCCGCGGCCGCTGGTGGTCGTGCCACTATCGATGGCCGGCGAAGCCGGGGCGCCGCTGGCGGCGATCGTCGGCCAGGCCCGACACGCGCCGACACTCTTGATCGTCGAGCAGCCACGTGACCGGGTGCAGCGGTTTGAATTCACCGCCGAACTGGGCCGCGAAGTCATGGGACACATCAATTCCTGTCGCATCGACCGCCGCAACAAGCCCAAGACGAGGGGCGAAGCCCAGTCCTTCTACACCGACGCTCCGCAGATCCTGGTCCCAAACTCCGGCGGTATCGGGTTCCTAGCCACCTTGGGACGCGCCTGCCGGTTCCGTGAAACCGGCGGTGATTATCCGGTTCCAGCCGGCGTCCCAGAATTCGGTCGCTGGCTGACCTTTCTCGCCGACTCCGCCGAACAAGCTGGCACCTCGATGCTGATGGCGGTCACCGACCTGCTCGCCGAACACTGGGCCACCGGGCAGAGCGGCCTCGAAGACCGGAATCTGGCGTCGCTGATGGCTTGGATCGAACCACCCACCGGAACCAGTGTCGAACAAGCGATCCTGGACGCGGAGGACCCGATCCTGTGGCCACCCGCCGGGCCGGTCACCGACCCGAACTTCGACACCAAGGACCTGGGTCCAGCGCTGCGCCAGCTCGACGCCGCCCGCGCACACGGCGACCACACCGCGCTGGCTGCGGCGCGGACCGAGCTCCGCGAACTGCTCAGCGGACAGATCAACCCGACCTGGCGGATGATGTGGCAGGCCATCGCGTTGCTGCGGGGAATACCCGAAGCACCCCGTGTCGAACGGCGATTCACGAACGACCGCGAGCAGTTCACCTACTTCTCCGACCTCCAGGACAGCCCCGACGCCCGACCGCAACCCGCCCGCGACGGCGCCGTCGCCGCAGCCCGGCGACTCGACCGGCTCGAGCGCGCGCTGGCCGACTTCGAAGCAGCCACCGCGATGGACGACAAATTCGTACTCGCCGACCGCCGCAGTGTCGGTGAAGCGTTCGCCGGCGAGGTCATCGACACCGAACCCGACCGGACCGTGCTCAGCGACAAGAACCGGGCCACGCTGCGGCCCCTGATCACCCTCCGCACCCTCGACCCCACCCGGCTCGCTGACGGCACCGAACTGATCAGCCCGCACATGCCCGACGGCCACAAAGCCACCATCATGTCGACCGTGTGGGAAGGTTCCGCGAGCATCGTGACCATCGAGGTCAACGGCGGCATGGGCACCCCTGCCAAGCCGAACCGGTCGGCAGTGCCGGATATCGGCCGCCGCATCGCCTACCTGCCGAACCCGGGCTGGCGACCGCGAGCGGTGTTCCCGGACCGGGCCGACACACCCTGGACCCACACCAATGCCGAAGCTCCCGATACCGACGACGGTGTGATCCCCGATGACGCGCACGCAGAGAAATGGGGCGATGATGATTGACCACGCGAACGCCGCCGAGGCCGCCGACGCGGCCACGACCACGATCCTCACCGACATGGACGCCGGCCACCGCGCGATCGTGGTCGACTCACCACCCGGCGCCGGCAAAAGCACGCTCGTAGTGCGTGCGGCCGGACACCTCGTCGACCACGACGAGCACCCGATCATCGTGGCGCAGACCAACAATCAGGTTGATGACATGATCGCGCGCCTGTCCGCCGAACATCCGAAGCTGAGCATCGGACGCCTCTCGGGCAGCACCTACGTCCCGACCCCGGCCGTGCGGGCCGCGGCCACAGTCGGGCAGAAGATCACCGATCTGACCGGATGCCAGATCATCGTCGGCACATCGGCGAAATGGGCGACCGTACCCGACGGACGATACGGGTGGGCGATCCTGGACGAGTCCTACCAAATGCGATCGGACATGCTGCTGCGGATCGTGGCGCGCTTCGACCGTGGCCTGTTCGTCGGAGACCCGGGACAGTTGGACCCGTTCACCATGGTGGGCACCGAACGCTGGATCGGACTGCCACACGACCCCACCGTGAACGGGGTCACCGTCATGCTCGACCACAACCCCACCGCCCCAGTGCGTCAGCTGCCGGTGTCGTGGCGGCTTCCCGATACCGCAGCCCCGACCGTCGCCGACGCGTTCTACCCCGAAGCCCTCTTCTCGTCCGGCACCGGACCCGGCACCCGCGCCATGGAATTCCGGACCGCCGGGTTCGGCCGCACAGATCTCGACGAAACCCTCGCCACCGCATTCACGGCCGGGTGGGCACTACATGAACTGCCTCGCCGCCACGTGCCCCGCACCGACGGCGAAACCATCCAGGCCGCAGCCGATCTCGCCGCCCGCATCCTCGACCGCGGCGCCGTCGCCACCTGCGAACGCCACCGCGACGGCCGAGTCCTCACCGCCACCGACATCGCCATCGGCGTCGCGCACCGCGACCAAGCCGACCTGGCCCGAATCGCGTTGTCCAACACCGGTCACCCGCACGCCCCCAACATCGCGGTCGACACCGCGAACCGGCTGCAGGGCCGCGAATACGAGGTAATGATCGTCGTCCACCCCCTCTCCGGCCGCCGCGACGCCACCTCCTTCCACCTCGAAGCCGGCCGGCTGTGCGTCCTCACATCCAGACACCGACAGGCATGCATCGTGGTTGCACGAAAAGGGATTCCGGACCTGCTGGACACCCATCCGTCGACCGAGCCGGTACATCTGGGGGTGGCGGCGAAGTTCCCAGACGGGTGGGAGGCGAATCAGGTAATCATGGAGAAGTTGGGGAAGCACCGGGTGTCGGCGTGATGCCGATTACTCGGTAGCTCAGCCCCGATCTGGCATCTCTGCGGCCTCTTCCCACAACGGAATCGGCGTTTCTACCCCCTGCTACCGCGCACGCCAGTGGCCGTGTCCGGTTTGGATGAATCAGATCAGATGCATCCTGATCCGCTGTCTGATATCTCGTTCCACGCCCCGTACGTGGAACGCTGTCGGCCCCTCGGCGCTTCTCATCTCGCTGAGCACATGAGGAAAGGCGCTCAGGTACCCGGCGGTCAAACACGTAATGATGTTGATGCCATCGGTGTTCGGATCCTTGTGACCGATCCAGTGAAGCCCACTCAGCCGCAGTGCGTTCTTCTCATCCTGATTAGCGAGTTGGTTCTTGTCGCGGGTGATTATCGCATCGAACTCGCGGTCATGAAGCTCAGTGAACAGGTCGATGTCGAGAGCATCCTGCAGGTCTTCGTCCGCCGCGGTCCGGAAGGTCTCGACATGAAAAACCGGACGCAAGACCGTGAGAATAGCTTCAGTCTCGTTGTTGTCCAGGAAGAACTTCACGCCGACCTCACCTGCTCATCAAAGCTGCGCGCGTCGACCGCTGCCTCGGGACTGACGGCTGGGTAGAAGCGCCGAACATCGGAGGGATCGATCCGATGGTCCCCACGCTGCAGTCCGGCGATGGTGTCGTACGGAATTCGGGTGCCTACTATCGTCGGCCAACCGCTCATCCGACCTTCACGGACTTCGAGCAGCTTCCGGGGGTGCAAGAAGTCGACAACCGGTGTGTCGTTGAAGTTCCGAAACTCGGCGAAGACCTCGGATAGCTCCGCGATCACCTTCTGACCGGGATGGAGCACCAGGTCGGTTGCTTGTCCGGAGTCATCGATGAGAAAGACTGACTGGCCGTCGGAGACCAATTTGTACCTTGACGGGTGTTCGGTCAGGTCGAATTCGACCAGCTGCCGGAACGCTTTCCTGATCCGCTGAAGCGGAAGCTGAGACCGAAGAAACACCATCGTGCGCAGTGCCAGGACATCGCGGAAGGAGTACAGAGCCTTCGGCTTGATCGCCACCTCGGGAACCAGCAGCGGGCTCGCGCCTGTACGCCAGGCGCTCAGCTGATGTCGTGTAGCACCGGTCAGGGTACAGGTCAGATCAACGGGAAATGCCATGTTCACCTCCTCTCGTTTCCCGGGCACCAGTTCCTATGTCCATTCTCGGGCAAACGTCTCATCGAGGGAACTACCTTTGGGGCTCTCATCAGCAATTTTGTCGTCACTGGCGTCAACCTGCGACAGAACGCATCTGATGCTGCCCGATCTTGATCGGCTCCGTCGACGGGAGAACGCGCCTTGGCACGATACGTCCCAAACCGGGCACGGAGTGTTTTGCTACCTGGGCTGGTCTCATACCGCGCTGTCTGTTCAGGAATCGAGAATTGCGACTTGCCGACCCGGGTGAGATCGATCTCGGCTGTGGCGCAGACGGTTTCGCCACGAAGTTTCCGCGCGCGGACGGGATGCCGATTCCGGTCGGCGGGGCGGTGAGGAAACCGGTGGCGGAGTGGGCGTAGATGGTGCAACCTTTCCTCGCCTCACATGGCTTGGGGCGAAAAGGATCCGGGCGGCGCCTCGTATGCCGGCCGATGACGAACAGAGGTGATCGAATGTTTGGCGACCGGCGGGTGGAAGAGTATGCGAAGTGCACGTACGCGTTGACCCACCAGCCCGGTCTCGACGGTCGGGAGGCCGTGTTCGATCAGGCGTTGACCAATGGGCTCGCCGTACTGGTCGCGCACACCTGGCCGGGCGAGGAAATGAAGACCGTGCGCGGGCAGGTGCAGATCAAGTCGGCTGCCGAGCTTCTGGGCGTGATCAAGGACAAGACCGGCAGCGGCCGTATCCCCCACGACCTGGACAATCCGGTCACCGATCTCCCCGACACGTACGATCCGCTGGTGGTGTTGCCGTTCACCGAGGTCAACGTCCCGCTGTTGAAGGCCGCTGTCGTCGCAACACAGGCGATCCGTCATGCCCGAGAGACCGGTTCCGACACCGACAGCGTGCTGACGATCGAGCACCTGGCCGCGCTCGCGGCGCTGGACCGGCATCCGAAGTTGGGTGGCATCACGTGGGTCCAAGTCGACCGGGACTGGGAGAGCAGCCGCGCCAATAACGACACTGAAATGGAACGTGCGCACCGCTTTTGTGAAGCCCTCGAAGGCTCACCGGAGCTCGAACGGCGGACCGGCCTCGACTACGAGGTGGAGGCGTTCGGGCGTCCCGACGAACCGGTGGACGTGGAGATGTGCCCGGTGTGTGGGGAGATCGCGTTCGTGGCGCGCAGCCGTGACGGCATGACCGCGACCATCGGGGTCGGGCACTGTTGGGTGTGCTCGTACGAGCGCACCGCGTTGGTTGCCGAGCAGATGGCGGTGGACGCGCATATTGAGCGGTCGATGGATCGCGGCGACTAACGACGCGGGCGTGTCCACCGGTGGGCTGAACACAGGCGGGGGCCGTCTCCCGGAGAGTTAGGTTTGGCGGTCAGAGGTCAGGGCCGCTGGTAGCACGAGAGGACGGGGCAGTTACTTCAAGCCGCCGCGGTTCGCGTCCTCGGGATAGGTGTCGTCAGCATTCTGGATCTCGTTCTCGCCTAAGGATTTCAGTGGGGTGCCTGTGGCGTCGGCGGTTCCGGGCATGGCGTAGGCGGCGTCGAGTCCGGCTTGTATACGCTCGTCGCTGGTGTATGAAGCGCCCTTTTGTCCGATTGGTCGCCCTCCGTCCACCGATCGAGCGAAATTCTTTGCCCCTCAGCGTACTCAGCTCGGCTAGTAAGACACTGGTGTCAGGACCGGATCCCGGCCAGGATCAGGTCCAGGTGCCCGGTGGGGAGCTCCCTCTATTCGGCTGCCCACCGTCTGGATTGGTGTGGCTCTCTTTTGGCTTGCCTCCCACCGGTCACCGTGCAGGGAGTGGCTGAAGAGGGGTTTGCCCCATGCTCGTACTAGCGGTGCCCTCCCGCACGGACACCATCGAAGTCAGCGAGTACGGGAGGGATGATGACCGTCATCATCGGGATGGATCCGCACAAACGCTCGGCCACCATCGAAGCCGTCGACCCGACCGGACGCGTTCTGGTCACCGGCAGATACGCCACCGACAATGCGGGCTTCGCGGAAATGCTCACCGCCGGACGGCGATTCGCCGATCGGGTATGGGCGGTCGAGGGATGCAACGGCATCGGACGCCACCTGGCGCACCGGCTGGTCCACGACGGCGAGACGGTGATCGACGTACCGACCAAGCTCTCGGCGCAGGTCCGGGTGTTCGCCACCGGCAACGGCCGCAAGACCGACCCGGTCGATGCCCACTCGGTCGCGCTGGCCGCCCTGCACGCGTTGGGACTGCGGCGCGTCGAAGCCGACCCGGACCTGGTGGCCCTGAGCATGCTCGCCGACCGCCGCGACGAACTCGGCCGCGCCCACACCGCAACCCTGTGCCGGATTCACCGGCTGCTGCTCGAGCTGATTCCTGGTGGCGCCAAGACATTCCTCACCGCTCGTCAGGCTCGCGCGTTGATCGCCGAGGTCACTCCACACGATGCCGCGTCGCGGGTCCGGTGGCGGCTGGTCGTGGAGATGATCGAGGAATTGGAAACCATCGACCGCAAAACCCGCGCCGCGGACAAAGAACTGCGCCAACTCGTCCTCGACCGCGGATCCACCCTGATGGACCTGCACGGCATCGGACCATCCTCGGCAGCAAGGCTTTTGGCCGACACCGGCGACATCCACCGATTCCGTGACAGAGACCGGTTCGCGTCCTGGAACGGCACCGCGCCCCTGGACGCGTCCTCGGGCGAGCAGCAACGCCACCGCCTCTCACGCGCCGGCAACCGCAAGATCAACCGCGTTCTGCACATCATGGCCATCGTTCAACTACGAAATCCCACACCCGGTCGCGTCTACTAAGACCTGCGCAAGGCGGGTGGCAAGACCTCCATGGAAGCCCTGCGCGCACTCAAACGCCGACTCTCCAATGTCATCTACACGCGGATGCTCGCCGACCAACGACGTCGTGAATTAGCAGGCCCGGGAGGGCAATCGGGAACGACTATTTGACTCCAGCGCGACCGGTTCCAACCCGAATACCGATCCTTCGGACAAGCCACATCCCGGACCCACATTCCAGGCTAACCCCAACGCCGCTGCGAGGGGTTGACATAGAGGGGAGCCATGAGCGTACGTTTGCTTGAGACAATCATCGATAACATCAGAACGGGTCGATGCCAATAGATCTCGACGTGCTGTCCGGCATCAGTAGTTCATCGATTACAGCTCTCAGGACTCATCATCGTAGTGGTCCAGGTCGATGATGATGTTGTCGTCTGTGGAGGCGGTCTCGTCGTGGAGGTGCACGGCCGCAGCTGGATACGGGCTGGTGGGCTGTGGCTGGTTGGTGAGGAACCGGTCGCGGACGGTCGGGTCGTCATGGTCGAAGGCGGCTTCGTTGTAGGGCTGGCCGGTGCTGGTGTGGTGGGAGATGCGTGGGCCGCGTTCGGGTAGCTCGGCCAGCCGCAGTCGCTCGGTCGCGGTGTCACTGTTGCTGGCGGTCAGCAGCGCCCAGACCGGGCCTGCGGGGCCGTCTGGGTGGGTGAGGTCGCGGGCGGTGGTCGCAATTACCAGGCCCGAATCGCTGATGGCGAAGGTGCGGCGTAGGGCGGTGTGTAGCCCGGTTTCGCGGCGGGTCGAGTGCAGCGAGAACAGTAGGATCCCGAATCGGTCGGTGGGGAAGCTCTGGTAGTCGGCGAGTTTGGCGGCGACGGTGGACAGGGTTTCGGTGCCGGTGTCGTATTCGAGGAAGAACCGCACCGTGCGTCCGTCTTCCTCCCAGCAGCCGTACCCGTCCGGGCGGATCGGGGTCGGATCGAGCGGGGAGGTCCAGAACTGGTCCGCGCATTGACGTTCCGACCACCACTGCGTCAACCCCTCCACATCCGCAGTATCGGGGTGACGGGCAGGGTTTCGGTACGCGGCCAGCGCGGCGAAGAAGCCGTTGACACCCAAGCGATGCTCGAGGGTCGGGGAGCAGGCCAGCCGTTCGAGCATCAGTGCGTGCGCGGCCGGGGTCGGCGGCTTCTCGGCGCGCGCGGCGGCGATCAAGCGTGCGCCGGAGTAGCCGAGGGCGTGGCGTGTTTGGCTGGTGCCACCGCCGTAGAGCGACTCACGGAAGGCGAACAGCATGCCCATCTCACGCAGCTTGCGTAGTCGGCCTTGGGCGCGGCGGGTCGAGGTGAATTCCAGCGCCGCGATCTGGTCGGTGGTCAACACCTTGTGCTCGTGCAGCAGGTAGAGAAGACGACGGTCACGATCGAGCAGTCGGAACCAGGGACCGGCGTTGGGATGCCCGCCGCAGTGCACGCCGTGGCCGTGTCGCCGTCCCCCACGTGATGAACCCTCAGTATTGATACTGAGTCGGGATTTCGAACCCACCCTCGGATTGCGGTGTTGAGCGGCGCGGACGCCGATACCGTGTTCGGCGTTTGGGGTGGCGGTTATAGGACGCCGAGCAGACGCCGACCCATCCGCACCGTCATCCGCCGACCCAAACGCAGCCCTGCGGTCGTCGTGGCCGGTCATCGGGCACCACCGCCCGCTACCGGTCGGGTACCCACGGCCCGGATGATCACGTCCGGCCCGTCCACCAGCACCGCCCGGTTCGTATGCTGGTCCGTCAGCTCCACCCAATAGCAGAGCCACAGGTCTATAGCCTGCGGCTCTGCTGTTTTCGTAGCAGCGCGCGAACAGTTCAAGGCGGTCATGGGCGCGCGTTCCATAGGGCACTGACTGGCAGGGCGCGGAATTTCGGCCCGAAGGGGAGGGTTTCGGTGCCGGTGTAGAGCACGTATCCGGCGAGGAGGTCGTCTCCCAGTCGTTCTGCGAGGTGGCGGAGACCGCGGAAGTCCTCGCCCTTGACCGTGGCGGCGGCTTTCACTTCGATCGCGATCACCTCGCGTCGGTTGTTCTCGAGAATGATGTCGACCTCGACGTTGTCGCGGGTGCGGTAGTGGAACATGCGGGCTTCCTGATCGGACCAGGTGAGCTGACGAGCGAGTTCGGCGGCTACGAAGCCCTCCAGAAGGGACCCGAGCGGGCCGTTCACGGCCCGCAGCGCGCGCGGGTCGGCACCGCACAAATATGTGGCGATTCCGGAATCGACCATGAACACCTTGGAGGTCGCGACGGCCCGGGTGGTCAGGTTTCGGGACCAAGCGGGGATTCGCTTGATCAGGAAAACCTCTTCCAGGAGGCGGAGATAGCGGGCGACGGTGTCCTTGGGCAAGCCGAGTTCGTTGCCGAGTGCGCCGGGCACCAGGAGTTGGCCGGATCTGGCCGCGACGAGGTTGGTCAGGGTGAACATCTCCGTGGTGCGTTCGATCTCGGACAGTTGCATGACGTCTCGGTTGATCAGATCGGCGACGTAGGAGGAGAAGAATCGGGAACGCCGTTTGCCTTCTCGTGCAACGGCTTCGGGGAAGCCGCCGCGTGCGATCCTTTCGATGTAGTCATCGCGATTCTCGGTCCCTACGTGCCGTAGCTGGGGTCCGCGTTCGAAAGCGCAATCGATGAATCTATCGGGCGCGCCGTCGATTTCGCCTTGGGACAGCGGCCAGAGTTCGATCGTCTCCATGCGTCCGGGGAGGGCGTCGGGAACGCTCCGAAGTGCCATGACGTGAGCCGAACCGGTCAGCAGGAACCGTCCGGGTCGTCCATCGGCGTCGACGGTCTCCTTGATCGCCAGCAACAGCTCCGGTACTCGCTGCACCTCGTCGATGATCAAGAGGGAATCGTCGAGGACGAACTGCGTGGGGTCATAGTCGGCCGCCTGCCGGGTCTCCGGCTTGTCGAGGCTGCGCCAGGTCGCGCCGATCTCCCTGCCTATTCGGGACACCAGCGTGCTCTTTCCGCATTGCCGAGCTCCGTTGACGAGGACGACACGAGTATCTGCAAGAGCTTCATGCACTGCCGAATGGGCGTGGCGGGGAAGGATCCGACCAATCGGCGACGATGAGAAGGACGAGGTCACCATAGGAGTATCGCAGACTCCATGCGCGATTTGCCGCAGAACGTGTGCGCGATCTGCCGCAGCTTACGTGCGCGATCTGCCGCAATGATCGTGCGCCTCCTGCCGCCAACGCTTCGCCAGAGCGTCGTCATTGAGTCGGCTCCTTCGTCTGCAGATGATTCGTTGCGATCGGGCAGCGGGAGCGGTGACGATCGCCGGGCTCTACCAGCACCGCGCGGTTCGTATGCCGGTCCGTCGGCGTCGAGCTTTCCTTTCTCCGCCGTGGCCCTGTACGGAGTGAACCGATCAGCGGCTTTTCGGTCTGATCACCGTTCGGAGCTCGGAACTTCCTACGGGGCGCTGACCGGCTTCGTTGCAATGGGCACCACGTGTCGGTTGCCCCGGCCGCAGGCAACGTTAGGCTTGGGCCGCAGCAGAGATCTTGATCGAGGGGGAGTTCAATGTCGGAAACCGTTGTGCCCGGGTATGAGGATCCGGAGTTGTTGCGGCGTATCGCGATCGCCGCCGAGCGGAATGGGTTGGGGGCGCATCGGTCCGCTTATCCTGCGCCGCAGGCGAATTGGCGGAGTATCAGGATTACGGCGGCGGTCTTCGCGGGGTTGGTTGTGATCGCGGTCATCGGATTCTCCGCCGATATCGAGGCCCTCGCCGCGCTCGGTCTGTATCCCGGCGTGATCGCGGGGTTCATGCTGATCATCGGCGGTGTGCGAATGCTGAAGTACGACAATCGCTATACCGGCGCCCGGCTGGACCTGTACGAGCGCGGCCTGGTCATGGCCTACCGGGGCCGCGAGCACGTGGCCCGCTACGACACGGTCGAGGTGTTCCAGACCATCACCCGGCACCTGCGCAACGGCGTTCATACCCACACCACCTACCACTATCGCCTGACCGCCCTCGACGGCACCCAGGTGCTGCTGAGTGAGGCATTCGCAGGCGTGGACCAGTGGGGGCCCGAGCTCCAGCAGGCCGTCACCGATGCCCAGCTACCGGTCGCGGCGGCGCGGGTGAATGCCGGTGAGCGAGTCGATTTCGGCGACCTGTGGATCACCGCCACCGAAATCGGATCCCGCCACAAGAGCGCCCCCTGGACGCGGATCGAAAGCCTCAGCGTCCGCGACGGCACGGTATCGATCGGCGTGGAAGGCAAATGGCTGAACCTGACCAACACCCCGGTCGGCAGCATTCCCAACTACTTCGTCTTCTATTCGCTGGCCGAGCACCTGCGGAGGCAGTACGGGCCGGCGACCGCCGCGCGGTGAGGTCGACCGCCGCCTCTGTATCCGGGTGGTAGCCCGGCGCGCCCTACGACCGAGTGCAGGTGTTGGCACGCGCGATTGCTTCGGCGACGGCCGCCTCGGGGGTCGCGGCGACGATGGATGATTCAACCGGGTTGCCGTCCGTGTCGAGCACCTGCCAGCCACCGATCGATATGACTGGCACGCCGCCGCGCCGATTCGCGAGCGCGAGTTCGGACAGAGTGCCCCAAGAACCGCCGACCACGATCACGGCGTCGGCGGACTCGATCAGGATCGAGTTTCGGGCCTCGCCCATGTTTGTGTACAGCACTGCCGACAAGTCCGGGCAGGCGTTGGCGCGGTTGGTATCCGGCCGGACGCCGATCACCAGTCCGCCGCCCTTCCTCACCCCTTCAGCGACGGCCCCCATAACCCCGGTCCCTCCTCCGCACAATACGGTGACACCGGCCTGCGCGAGGAGCTCGCCGATAGCGCGAGCGTTCTCGGTATCGGCGTCGGTGCAGTGGCGGGGACCGCAGACGGAAACCTGGAGAGGTGGCAAGGGTATTACTCCCGGGTGGTGTAGGTGGTGAAGACGTTAATCCGTTCGGGCTCTACGGGTGTGGTGGTCGATCGTCTGCGAGCTGTGGCACGCTGCTGTCCGAGAAGGCGGTGCGTCGCGCGTAGCTTCGGTCGACCCGCGACAGGTTCGCGGCAGGCACCAGCGCGTTGGTCGCCAACCTTGCGCGGCAAGGCGATTATCAAGACGCCGAGAGATAGCGAATACGCGCGGACAGCCCTTGCCCGGGAAGCATACGCGGCCATCAGCGCCCACGCGGTGACCGCGATGAGTGCCAATGCTGTTCCGCCGAGGACGAATCGGCGCGCCGGTGCCGGGGCGACCAACATCGGAATGACCGCCATGCCCGCAGTGCCGGCCGAGCGCATGACCGTGTGATTGACCGTCAGCAACCGCAGCCGCACTGGATGGTCGTGTCCGGCCAGTTGGGTACCGAGCGTGATCGAGATGAACGGGGATACGAACCCCGAGAGGCTCGCGAACGCGATCACCAGCGCCAGATTGTGCGCGGCACCGGTGGCCACCAACGACAGGCCCGACGCCGCCCATGCCGTGCAGAACGTTGGAAGGAACGCTGCCGGGCGCAGCCGTGCCGCCACCAAATTGCCGACCAGCGCTGCGGTGCCGGTCGCGGTGAGTACCCACCCGTAGGCGGCGGGGCCGGCGTCGAGTTGATGAGAAAGCAGAAGCGGCAACCCGATCGCGGGTAAGGCATTGAGAAAGAATCCGGCGGCGTGTACCGCGAACGCCGCCGCGAGCGCGGGCTGCGACCGCAGGATCGACCGCGCCGAAACCATCACGGCCGGAAGTGTTTTCACGTCTCTGCTGTCCGAGAACGACGCGTGGGGCGGGCGGGCCTCTGCAAGATAAGCCAGCGCGAGCACCGAGACCGCGAAGGTCACCGAGTCGGCGACGAACAACGCCGGCACCGGAACCAGCAGCAGCATTACTCCCGCAAGTGCCGGGCCCGCGATCCGCGCGATGCGGCCATTGAGATCCATCGCCGCCACCAATTCGGGCCGTTCCTCGTCATCGACGAGATCTGGAACCAGTGCACCGAGTGAAGGATCGAACAACGCCGCCAGCATGCCGAGCACGGCCGCGAGAACCAGAACCGCCGGCGTGCCACCGAGGGACCACAATAAAGGGGCAACAGCGACCAAAAGCATACGAGCGCAGTCGATCCCGGCCAGAAGACGGAAGCTCGCACAGCGCTGCAGAAGGCGGGCACCGAAACTTCCGATCAGGATGAACGGCACACTCTCGGCGATCGCGATCGCGCCCATCGTGACCGGCCCGGATCGCTCCAGCGCGAGCCACATGATAGCCAGTGCATAGAAGCGGTCGCCGAGAATACTCAAGAGCTGAGCCGTCCAAATCGCCAAGATTCGGGGGCGGCGTAGCAGCGTCAGCACAGCTGGGCAGGCTAGCTGCTCCGAACCGGCGGCCCCGCGCGGCACCGAAAAGGGGCGCGTCCACCAAAGCCGACTTATCGAGGCCTGGCGCCCGTCCTGATGATCGGCTCAGCGGGCCCGGGTCTCGAGGGCTGCGGCGACGGAATCGGCGACAGCCGCCATACCCGCATCGGTGGGGTGATAGGGAATGCCCTTGCCCGTCAACGGGTTCGGCAACTCGAAGCCGCTCACCCACGGCTGGGCGGAACACGCGGCGTGGTCGGTGCCGGCGCGAGCCAGTTCCGCGCCGGTCGCCGCCGCGGCCCGCGCCGTGGCCTCGACCAGGCCGTTATAGGTGCGTTCGAACGCTATCGCCTCGGCGGCGCTCAGCGGCACCGCGGCGCAAGTGGCCCCGTCGGGATCCAGGACGGGCAGATAATCGACCAGAACCACTGTCGCATTCGGTGCGAGAGCGCGCACGGCCGTGACCACCTCGGCAAGGCTGTGCTCGACCGCGTCGAAATCGGCTGCGGTGGGGGAGTTCTCGCGTGCCGTCCCGCACAGTTTCCCCGCGCCGATCGCGTGCAGGCAGCTCAGTGTGGTCAGGTCGCCGATGTAGCCGAGATCATTGCCTCCGACAGTGACGGTCACCAGTCGGGTGTCAGCGGTGACGGCGCGGATCTGCGGCGGAACCCGACCACCGCCGGTCGTCCGCTGCGACTCGCTGAGGATGTCGGATGTCGTTGCGCCGCTGCAAGTTACATCGACGAGCTCCATTCGGTAGCGGTCCGCCACTCGATGGGCGTAATCGGCGCTCGACCGCATGCAACCGGTGTCGATCAACGGCAGCAACCCGGGACCGGCGGCGTACGAACTGCCAAGCGCCACATAGGTTCCGCCCTCGCCGGGCGGATCTGCCGCCGCTACGACCGGAACGAAGCTGGTCAGGGTCAGCGCCGCCGTGATGGCGAGCATTCGGCGATGGCTCCGGGCGGTCGTTCCTCTGGTCGTCAATTCGCGTCCTCCTGCCGGTGCCATGCGGCCGGGCGAGCCGGCGCAAGGTCCAACCGCGCCTGACCGCTTCGCCGACTCTTCGGTCGCCCGAACGATAACAGTCGAGCGAAGGGGGAAGTTCGATCCGATCGTCAGGAGGACAATCGGATGTCGAAGGGGAGAACGATGCGCAGCCCATCCGAGCATTCGAGGCCGCCGCACTCGCGTCATCGAGCCGCACGACCCCACGCGCGGATTGTGGGCGGGGCATACAACCACCGCTGTTCGTCCTCCAATTCGGCGCACGCGGTCGCGATCGTCTCGGTCGAGACACCGAGCGTGACAAGCGCATCATGCGTCTGTGCCCACGTCAGGCTCCACATGCGCGCCATCGCCGAACCGCCCCGAAAGATCGGGATGTCCGCGTCGGCGGAGACCTGAACGAGCCCCAGTGCCTCCAACCGCGAGGGCAAATTCCGTGCCCACGACTGGTTCGCCCCCTCGATCTCGGTAGACGCGAAGGTCCGCCAGACTTCACCTAACGCTCCCGGCATCTCATCAAGTACGCCGAGACCGTTCCCCTCTTCCATCACAGCCTCTTTGCCAGCGCGATACCCCCCGGGTCATACGCCGCTCCGAGCAGCGCCAGCCGTTCCTCGGCGGAATCCCACCCGTTGGAGAGCGTGTAGTACGGATCCCGCGGTACCGAAGTCGGTGCGTGCCAGGTCATTCCAAGACGCTAGAGCCTCCGGCCCGGGACGCGCCAGGGTCTGAGCTGTCGGTCGCCGGGCGTATCGTTCGCCGGTATGCGTCCTGCTACTGCTGTTGTCGCGGAGTTGGTCGGGGGGATCGAGCCGTTCGATGAGGTCGAAAGGGGGCATATCGCAAGTACTTCGGAGTGGCTGCGGGCGACGGACGATATTTTCCGGCGGGCCAAACCGGCTACCCCGTCGCCGCATCTGGTGTCGTATGTGGTGCTGGTCGATCCTGGGGCGCGGGGAGTGTTTCTGGGGTTCCATCGGATGGCTGGGCTGCACTTGCCGATGGGCGGGCACGTCGAGCCTGGGGAGCATCCGTTGACTGCTGCTCGGCGGGAGGCGGTGGAAGAGCTGGGGGTGGAGGCGGTTTTCGATGTGGTGGGGGAACAGCCGTTCTTTCTCACGTGGACAACGACTGTGGGTAAGACGGCGGGACATGTGGATGTTTCGTTGTGGTACGTCATTCGTGGTGATCGGCGGCGGGAGTATGCGCTTGATCCGGTGGAGTTCGACGGGGGGCGGTGGTGGGATCTGGAGCCCGACGGGCTGCCGATGACTGATCCACATATGTCCAGGTTTGTGCGGAAGCTGGGAGAGTTCGCCACGTGTTGAGCGCATCGGACCTGCTGAAGAGTGTCTATGGGAGGCCTGGTCGCTGGGCTAGGCTTGGTGGTAGGAGTGCCGGGAAGACTGGTCGGCGACAGCGGTGATCGTTGCGTGAGGACCAGTGATGCGGATTCTTATCTCGGGGGCCGGTATTGCCGGGCCGACGCTCGCCTATTGGCTCAATCGGTGTGGGCATCAGGTCACCGTTGTGGAACGCGCGCCGGCGCAGCGTGTTTCGGGTGGGTATGCGGTGGATTTGTTTCGGCCTGCGCTGCGGATTGCCGAGCGGATGGGGGTTGCCGAGCAGATCCGAGCGCGGGCTACCGGGACCGACAGCCTTGTGTTGCATCGGACCGATGGCCGGCAGGTGAGCCTGGACCTGCGTAAACTCTTCTCGGCGCTGTCCGACGATCATGTCGAGATCATGCGTGACGATTTGAGTGAAATACTGCGCGCCGCGACACGTTCCGACGTGCGTTATCTCTTCGAGGATTCCATCGTCACGATCGGCGAGGACGGACAGGTCAGCTTCGAACACCATCCGGCGGAACGTTTCGAGGTGATCGTCGGTGCCGATGGGCTGCACTCGAAGGTGCGCACGCTGGTTTTCGGCCCGGAGTCCGAGTTCACCACCTGGCTCGGCGCGTACCTGGCCATTATTTCGATTCCGAACTACCGCGAGCTCGACGGCGTGATGGAGATGATCGTCGACGTCGGGCGGGGCGCGGGCATGTACGGCGCAGCGCATCTGGATGATGCCCGTGCTGGATACTTTCTCCGTCCGCCGCAGCAGCTGAACTATCACCATCGCGAAGTCGAACAGCAGAAAGAGTTGTTGCGCAGGCATTTCGGAGATCTGGGCTGGGAAGTGCCCCGGCTCCTGTACGAACTGGATCACACCGGATCCTTCTACTTCGATTCGATCACCCAGCTGCGCCTGGAAACCTGGTCGCGCGGCCGGGTCACCCTGGTGGGCGATGCGGCGTACTGCCCTGGTCCCGCCGTGGGCGGCAGTACCAGCATGGCGGTCGTGGGCGCCTACCTGCTCGCCGGTGAAATGGCCCGCCACCCCGGCGATCACCGCGCCGCGTTCGCCGCCTACGAACACGAAATGCACGACTATGTACAGCGCAGCCGTCGTTTCGCCGCGACCGCCGCGAAATCGCTCATCCCCGGTGGGCGCTTCGAACTCTGGGCGATGGTCAATGCCGTCCGCCTGCTCGGGATCCTGCCGGTAACGGTGAGCCGGGCGGCCGCGAAACTCGGCAATAACGGTGTGCGCCTGCACGAGTCCGTCGCGGTCAAGCGCTACAGCGAGCTCGGCGGCGACTGACGGGCGGCCGCCCGCACGCACTGTCTTGACCGGCGAAGATCATCCGGGCTGTTACTGTCGTGCACAGGAGGGCACTCATGGGGCTGAAAGATCTTGCGGCGCAGATGGATGGCGGCAACGCCAAGATGGCCAGGCTACTGGCACTGCCGGGCATAGGCTGGCTGCTGGGGCGCGGTTTCGTCGTCATCACCTATGTGGGGCGTCGCTCGGGCAAGACCATTTCCACGCCGGTGAACTACTTGCGGTGGCGGAAAAAGGTCTACATCGGGGTGGCGATGGCGGACAAGAAGACCTGGTGGCGGAACTTCCTGGGTGAGGGTGCGCCGATCTCGCTGCACCTGAACGGGGTCGAGCGGACCGGGTTCGCGGTCGCGCACCGCGGTAAGCGGCAGGTCACGGTGCGAGTGACGCTCGACGACAAAGCGTGATCCGGGAAACGGTCAGCGATTTTCGGTGTGGCGGCTGCTCCGCGGTGAAATCATGGACGGTGCAGGCGCTTTCGACGCACCGATGAGGCGGTTCACGGGACAGGGGGAATCATGACCGAAGGTGGCAATCCTTCCGCTGCCGCGGTGCACGGGCCGGTCAGCGGGCGGTACGAAGGCGCCGCGGTGGCGGCCCCGGCCAGCCGGCTCGAACTGCGGATCGATGTCGATGTGCGGTATTCGGCCGATTCGCCGGTGCTGAACCGGGTCAGCGGTGACCTCTTCCAGCAGGCGGCGGGTTCGCCCGGCACCTCGAATTATCTGGAGTCCTGGATCGTCGACGCGCCCGTGGTCAGCTGGGCCGAGGACAAGGCGGTCATCACCGGAACGGTCCGCTACTGGCACCGGTCGTCCAACCCGGCCACCGAGGTGCGGATCACCGTGCCGTGGACGAGTGGCGTCGTCGGCCCCGCCACGGTCGAATTCATCACGGGCGGAACGGCTTCGGTCACCTATGTCTGCGACTACCGGTCGGACGACTTCCGCGAGGTGCTGCTCGAACTCGATTACGCCGCCTCGGTGAACGTGGATCCCCATGTGCCGTCCTACGACACGTACAGCCACCCCACCCGGCCGGTGGATATCAGCCGCCGCACGCTCACCATCGAGAGCGCATACCGGGAGGCCGGTATCGGGGTGACCATCAACCCCGACCGCTCCGTAATCGACGACAGCGCAGCCGGTTTCGCGCGCTGGAGCCCCGCCGAACTGCACGATGCCATGGAGACCGCCTTCAGCCGTTTCCACAGCGCCTGGCCGTCCTGGAACCTGTGGGGACTGCAAGCGGGAACCTTCGACTCGCCGGGCGTCGGCGGCGTCATGTTCGATGCCGCCTCGGGTTTCGGCGGTGCCGGCCGCGCACCGGACCGGCAGGGATTCGCGGTCTTCCGCAAGCACAGCTGGTTCGACGATCTGGTGAACGTCCCGCAGAACCAGGCGCAGGCGCAGGCCATGCGGCAGTTCCTCTACACCTGGGTGCACGAGGCCGGCCATGCCTTCAACTTCCTGCACTCGTGGGACAAATCGCGCCCGAACGCCCTGTCCTGGATGAACTACGACTGGAAATACGACCAGCTCAACGGCGCGGACAAGTTCTGGGCGAACTTCCGCTTCCGGTTCGACGACCCGGAACTCGTACACGCGCGGCACGGCGATCGGGCAGCGGTGATCATGGGCGGCGATCCGTGGGCCTCGGGCGGGCATCTGGAGTCACCGGCGGGACGCACCGCCGCGGCCGGACCGGACCAGCCGCTGGAGTTGCTGCTGCGCGCGCAACCGTTCTTCTCCTTCATGGAACCGGTGGAGATCGAGTTCCGGTTGCGCAACCGGCTCGGCGTGCCCCAGCAGATCGATTCCCGGCTGGATCCGAAGTACGGCACCACCACCGTCTTCGTTCTCCAACCCGACGGCCGCACCGTGCAATTCGATTCGGTCATGTGCCTCTACGGTCTCCCCGAGCTGCGGGAACTCGCGCCCGCGACGGACGGCGTGCCCGGCACCGACCGCTACAGCGAACTGGTGCCGCTGACCTTCGGCCGCCGTGGATTCGTCTTCGACCAGCCCGGGCAGTATCAGCTGCGCGCCGTCTACTCGAGCGCTACCGGACAGGCCGTCTCGAACACGCTCGTGCTGCGCATCGGCCAGCCCGCCGATCCGGACCAGGACCGCTTCGCCGCCGAATTCTTCAGCCGGGAAGTCGGTTTGGCTTTGAGCTTCGGCGGATCGATGTCGCCGTTCCTGGCCTCCGGCATGGATGTACTGACCGAGGCGGCCGACCGGTTCGCCGCCCAGCCGCTCGGCGCGAAGGTGGCGACCACGGTCGCCCGCAGCGTGGGCCGCGACTTCTTCGGCCGTGAGATCACCGCCGACGCCGATCGCATGGTGCGCCGGCACCGAGCCGACCCCGCCGCCGCGCTGGCCGTCACCGAACCCGGCCTACAGCAGCTCCGCGACAGCACCGCGCCCTCGGCCAACCTGTCCTACAACAACCTGGTGACCTTGCGCGCCGACCTCCATGTCCGCAATGGCGATCCGGAACTAGCGCGCCAGGAGCTGACCACGCTCGCCGAGGACCTAGGGGATCGCGGCGTGAATACCAACGTGCTGCAGAACATTCAGGACAAGGCAGACGCCGTCGGCTGAGCTGGTTCGGGCTGCGACAGGTCTGGATCCCGGCTGAGAGCATGCCCCGGGCTGCGGCATGTGGCATCCGGATGACCCTATCGGGCATCGCGATAGCGGGTTCGGAATGCGGTCGCCCCCGGGTTGGATTCGCCTCGACACTTGCGCAATGCGGGGTTCGGTATGGCAGGGTGGGCAAAATAGTTCGTTAGCGTTCGGAAGGTTCTCGACTTGGATCTGCGATTGGGCCGCAGCAGGTTTCGCCGAATCCGGATCGCCGCCTTCGCATTACTGCTGGGCGCGGGCGTGCTCGGAACACCGGTGCCCGCCTCCGCTGCCGACGGGGCCGACCCCTATCTGGATCAGCTCGCCGAAGCCGCGGAAACGCCTGCGCTGCAATGGAACGACTGCGCGGACGGCTTCCAGTGCGGCACCGCGCGGGTGCCGCTGGACTATCACCAGCCGCGCGGCGATCAGATCGACCTCGCGGTCATCAAGCTTCCCGCGAGCGATCCGGCCCATCGCATCGGCACGCTGTTCGTGAATTTCGGCGGCCCCGGCGCCTCCGGCCTCGACCGGTTGCGGGAGCGAGCCCGCTGGCCGTTCCTGTTCTCCGAGGAACTGCGGGCGCGATTCGACATCGTCTCCTGGGATCCGCGCTCGGTCGCGAACAGCGCCCCGACCCGCTGCTTCCCGAACACCGAAGAGCAGCTGGCCTTCCTGACCGCCATGCCGGACATGCCCGTCGACACCGCCGGCGAGGCCGAGTTCTATGCGCGCAACAAGGAATTCGCCGACCGCTGCGCCCAACTCGCCGGCCCCATCCTGAACCACGCCTCGACCGCCAATACCGCCCGCGATCTGGATCTGCTGCGGCGCGCGGTCGGCGATCCGAAGCTCACCTACCACGGCATCTCCTACGGCACCCAGGTCGGCGCGACCTACGCCAATATGTTCCCCGGCCGCGTCCGCGCCATGGCCTTCGACGGCTCGATGGATTTCGAGGGCAGCGCGAACGGCCATGGGGAACAGGGCAAAACCCTGCCGCTGGACGCCCGCCAGGACGTCGCCACCGGCATCTCCCAGACCTTCGACGCCTTCCTGCGGCAATGCACCGCCGCCGGACCGAAATGCGCCTTCTCCGAGGGTGATCCGGCCTTGAAATGGCGGGTGATCACCGAGCGCGCCCGGATCGCGCCCATTCGCCTGGACGGTCAGCCCTACACCTACTCTGCCATTGTCAATGCGGCAGCGGAGCTTTCCCGCTCCTCCACCTATCCGGACCTGGCCGTGCTGTTGCAGGCCCTGTTCGACGCGGGTACCAAACTGCCCGGCATCCTGCCCATCGCCGACACCGCGAACTACACCGGCAATCGCACCGAGGCGTTCTACACCATCCAATGCGCCGACAGCGCCGTCCCGACCGACCTCGCCGCCTACAGCCGCGCCGCGATCACCGAAGAGCAGCGGGTGCCGTACTTCGGCCGCATCGGCGTCTTCGACACCATGGCCTGCGCCTTCTGGCAGGGCCATGACACCGACCGCTATACCGGCCCGTGGAATCGCCGCACGGCCGCGCCGATTCTGGTGCTCAACAGCCGTTTCGATCCCGCGACCCCGCTGGCGGGCGCCCAGGCCGGCGCGGCCCAGCTGGCCGAAGCCCGGGTGGTGGTGATCGAAGGCGCGGGCCACAGCAGCATGTACGTGCCGAGCACCTGTGCCGAACGCGTGAAAAGCGAATACCTGTTCACCGCCCAGCTGCCCGCCGCCGGCACCACCTGCGAGATCGACGGGTCGCCCTTCGGCTGACCCGGCGGTGAGCAACTCCACGGCGACCACCCCGGAGTTGGGGTCATGACCGCGGCCGATCATTCCGTAGGGTGATCGCTTGTGGTCGAGGCGCGTTCGATGGAGATGGCACGCTCGAGATCGACGCTGCTCGTACTCGCCGCCGGCGCCGTACTCGCGTCGACACTGTTGTTCACCACGGTCGATCCCTGGCTGGACAAGGCCGGGATCCTGGCCGGGGGATTGGACGCGCTGATCTACCGGGAAGCCTCGTGGCGGATCCTGCACGGGGAGTCGCTGTACACGGAGCCGACCGTCGGCGGGTTGCTCTACACCTATACACCGTTCTCGGCCCTCGCGTTCCTACCGGCGGTGGGGGTGCCCGCGTCCTGGGTGCCCCACATCGCGCTGCTGGCCGATCTCGGTGTGCTGTACGCGAATGTGCTGCTGTGCTGGCGCATGCTGGGCTACCGGATGACGCCCCGGCTCGCGGCGATCAGCGCCCTGCTCACCCTGTCCTGCGTATTCATGGAACCGGTGCGCACCACCCTGTTCTACGGGCAGATCAACCTCGTACTGATGCTGCTGGTGCTGTGGGACTTCTCGCGCCACGACGGCAGCCGATGGCGCGGGCTGGGGGTGGGATTGTCGGCGGGCATCAAACTCGTGCCCGGATACTTCATCGTGCAATTCCTCGCACTGCGCCAATGGCGTTCGGCAGCTACGGCGGTCGGCGTCTTCCTCGGCACCGTCGCGCTGGCCTGGATCATCCTGCCCGGCGATTCCCGCCGCTACTGGCTCTCCACCTTCTTCCAATCCGACCGCATCGCCGACGACACCGCCCCGGCCAACCAGTCGATCCGCGGCACGCTCGCCCACCTGACCGATGGCGCCGCGCCCCTGTGGTCGTGGGCCGCGCTCTCGGGAGTGGTTGTGCTGGTGAGTCTTTGGCTCACGCTCCGGCTCCGACGGCGCGGCGAGATCCTGCTGACCGTCACCATCGCCGGAATGACCGCGTGCGCGGTCTCACCGTTCTCCTGGGGCCACCACTGGGTGTGGTTCGTCCCGCTCTGCGTCCATCTCGTGCACCGCGCGCAGACCCGCCCGATCTGGTGGACGGCGGCCGTCGCGCTGTTCGTCTGTACCGGCGCGTGGGCCTACCGCTGGACCGAAAGCTATGCCTCCGTTGGCATCTTCCTGCTGCCCAAGCCCTGGCATTCCGAACCGATCCTGGAGAACGCCTACATTCTCCTCTACGCCGCCACACTGGTGTACGGGCTGTTCATCGCGCTCAATGGCAGCAGTGATCCGGCTCCAGACGGCAATAGCACGACGCCTCGATCGGCACGTCCGCCACGGCGGCAGCGAGTTTCAGCTGCTGCGCGATGATCTCGGCGGCCTCGGTCTTCCCGAGCCGCACCAGGCATTCGTGATAGCCGTGCAGGCTCCAGACGTTCCCCGGATGCTGTGCGGCCCGCGGCAGGGTGTGGTCCAGCCCCAGATCGGCGCGGTAGACGGCTTCGGCCTCGGCGACCCGCCCTTGCTCCAGCAGTAGCGCCCCGTAGGCGTGCCGGGTCGGTTGCATCCAGCCCCACGGCTCGTCGTAGGGCAGGTTGTCATCGAGTTCGATGGACCGGCGCAGCGCGTCGAAAGCCCTGTCGTACTCGCCCTTCCGATACAGCAGCTCCCCGTCCAGCATGGCGGCGGCGATGGCGAGGATATCGCGGCAGGTGTTGTTGAACAGCGTCCGGGACTCCGGCACCGCCGCCACCGCGGCGTGGAATCGCAGCTGCTCCGCCTCCGCCTCGGCTACGCGTCCGGTCGCCGAATACGCGACGCCCTTGGCGTAGTGCAGCATCGCCGTCGTCACGCAGTAGAGCTCCGGGTCCGCCGGCAGCGGCAGTTCGATGATCTCCGCCCACTTCCCGAAGCGGATGAACGCGTGCACCCGCATGGACAGGAAGCTCTCCAGCCAATCCGCCATCGGCGGGGACTGCACCCGCAGCAGCTCCTCCGGAATCGACTGCTCCAGCCGTGCAACGGTTTCCAGTGCGGTGGCCGATTGCCCGAGGAACATCGCACCGTAGATCTTGAAGTGATAGTTGTGCGCCCGGTAGAGCGTATAGAAGTTGATCCCGCCCGCCCGCCGCACGAACTTCTCGTCCGCGGCGATGGCGGCCGAATTCGCCGCCACCACACCGCGATAGTCGCCGCACAGCACATCCAGATGCGACGGCATATGCGCCAGATGACCGGCATCGGGTACCAGTCCGCGCAACCGATCCGCCACGGCCAGTGCGGATTCCGGCGTTCCCGACATCTCCATCAGATGGATGTAGAGGTGCAGCAGCCCCGGATGCGCCCGTCCCGCTTCGGTTTTCAGCGCCTGGTCGAGGATCGCCTTGGCTTCGAGCGTGTGCGCGCCCGCGGCCGGTTCCCCGCTGCGCTGATCCCACAGTGCCCACGGCGTCAGGTTCATCAGCGCCTCGGCGCACAGCGCCGCCACATCCAGATCATCGGGAAACCGCTTGTACACCAGCCGCATCGCCTCGGCATAGGACAGATTCCACAGCGACCCGTCCGCCTCGGGCGTAGCACGCGGATACCGGGCGGCCAGCGCCTGAATGAGCGCCCGCTCGACCGGAGTCGCGGAATCGGCCAGCCCCACGGCCTTTCGCACCGCCTCGTGCGTGTCCGCGACCGTATCCGCCAGTTCGATCGCGTCGAAGAACTCCCACGGCTTGTTGTAGTTCGGCCCCAGCGCGTACGCCACGCCCCAGTAGGCCATCGCGAACCCCGGATCGGCCGCCACCGCCTGCCGGAAACACCGCACGGCCTCTTCGTGATTGAAGGCGTAACTCCAAATCAGGCCCCGGTCGAACCACAGGCGCGCGGTATCCGAAGCGGTGGTGACGGGTCGCGCGTAGGTGCCGAGATCGTAGTAATCCGCGGTCATCGATCGATCGTGCCATGAATCGCGGTGATCACAACCGGTGTCCGCGACTACCGCCGCTCGCTAACGTGCTGGCGTGACCACTGAATCGACCATCGATGTCTCGCTGCATCCGCTCGACGATCCGGTCCGCACTTCCTTGCTCGGCGCGCACCGGCGATTCGCGGACTGGTCCGGCCGGATCGGTCGCTACGACCCGGAGGTCGCGCGGTTCGTGGGTCATCCGCCGGTCCTGGACGAACAGGATTGGGCCGATCTGGGCGCGCTGCTCGGACCGGGCGGCGCCACCGGCCTGCGCGGCGCGGGGCATGTGCCGCCCGCGGGCTGGACCGTGCTCGACGAATTCGACTCGGTCCAAATGGACGGCAGCGCACTGCAAGTCGCCGCGGATCCGGAGCTCGAGGTGCTGAGCGCCGCGAACGTGCCCGAGATCCTGGAGCTGATCGCCCGCACCGAGCCCGGACCGTACGCGCCCCGGACCATCGAAATGGGAACCTATCTCGGCTACCGCGTGAACGGCCGGCTGGTGGCGATGGCGGGGGAGCGGTTGCATCCGCCGGGCTGGACCGAGATCAGCGCCGTCTGCACCGACGCCGAATTCCGCGGCCGCGGCCTCGCCTCGCGGCTGATCCGCGCGGTCGGCGCGGGCATCCGGGAGCGCGGCGAAACCCCGTTCCTGCATGCCCTCGCGCGAAACACCAACGCCATCAGCCTTTATGAGACGCTCGGGTTCACCCTGCGCAAACGCTCGATCCTGACCATCGTCCAGGCTCCGCTCCCGGCCTGAGCCGCGCCGGGGCTCGAATCACACTCCCGCATGCCTTGATCGGCTTGCCAAGCACACGGGGCTTCCCCTTATGCTTAGGCTAACCTATCTAAGGAGACCCTCTCATGCTTCGCTCGCTCGTTGCCGCGTCGGCTGCCGCCGCTGCCCTGCTGATGCCGGCCACCGCCGCCATCGTCGCCACCGCCCCGGCCGCCGTCGCCGCCCCCGCGACCCCGTCCGCCGGTGAACTCCAGGGCAAGCTCCAGGCCGCGCTGAACGGCTCGAGCGCCGAGCTGGAGTCCGGCAACGGCAGCAACATCGCCGGTGTCGGTCAGGTCATCAGCCGCATCCCGGGCTACAGCTGGGATGTCTCCGGCCCGATCACCGTCGACGGCGACACCCTCTCGGCCACCCTGAACAGCCGTCTCGGCGACTACACCTTCCCGATCCCGGTGACCTGGAAGAACATCGGCGGCACCTGGAAGCTGTCGCAGGAGAGCGAGAGCACCCTGGTCAGCTACGCCAATATGGCTTGGTAGTTCGACAGCGCGTACGCCGAAGGCCCGGTCCGCTGGACCGGGCCTTCGGCTTTGCGCGAGCGTCACGGAGTGGCCGTCGGGAAGCGCCATCATGCGGCGACTATCCCGAAGCGACCTGCACCGAGACGTCAAAAGCCTCGCACCCGGGGGTGCGAGGCTCGAATCGACTCAGGGTCGATTAGATGACGCGGACATCCTGGGCCTGCGGGCCCTTCTGCCCCTGGCCGATCTCGAACTCGACGCGCTGTCCCTCTTCGAGGGACTTGAAGCCCGAGCCGGACACGGCGGAGTAATGGACGAAGACGTCAGGGCCGCCACCATCCTGCGCGATGAAGCCGAAGCCCTTTTCGCTGTTGAACCACTTCACACTGCCTTGAGCCATTGCTTACTTCATTCTTTTCTGTAGGTGAGCCAAGCGGATCACTTCGATAGCTCGGTCTCTGTAGACCAGACTGCCTTGTTACGACGATTTCGTCGCTATCCGAGTGGCTAATTGTGAGCCAATCTACTCTAACGGATGGACGTGACGCCGTATTGGGGCCGCATGTCGCGCTCCGGGCGTGTCGCAGTAGTTGATCACCCGATGGGTGAGCGCATCGGGCATCGAAGTGAGTATCCGAGACATTGGAACGCTCAGTGCGGCTGCCTAGCGTTGCTCAGGTGACTACTTCGCAACGTCTTGCGCTGGCCGTGCTGTCGGCGGCAATGCTGATGACGATCCTCGACGGCAGCATCGTCACCGTCGCCATGCCCGCCATGCAACGCGATCTCGGGTTCAGCGCGGCCGGGCTGAGCTGGACGGTGAACGCCTACCTGATCGCGTTCGGCGGCCTGCTGCTACTGGCCGGGCGGCTGGGGGACCTGATCGGCAAGAAGCGGCTGTTCCTGGCCGGGAACGCGATCTTCACGGCCGCTTCGCTGGCGGCGGGACTCGCTGCCACCCCGGGTGAGTTGATCGCCGCACGCTTCGCCCAGGGGGTCGGAAGCGCGCTCGCGGCGGCGGTGGTGCTGGGCATCCTGGTCACCCTGTTCACCGAGAGCGGCCCGCGAGCCAAGGCCATCGGGGTCTTCAGCTTCACCGGGGCCGCGGGCGCGTCCATCGGGCAGGTGCTGGGCGGTGTCCTCACCGATACGCTGAGCTGGCACTGGGTCTTCTTCATCAATGTGCCGATCGGACTGGCCACCATCGCGCTGGCGGTGCGGGCGTTGCCGGACGACAAAGGGATCGGACTGGCCGCCGGAGCCGATGTGCTGGGCGCGGCGCTGGTGACCTCGGGCTTGATGCTGGGCATCTACACCGTGGTGCAGATCGCCGAGTCCGGCTGGCTGGCCGCGCGCACGCTGGTGCTGGGCGCGGTGTCGCTCGCCCTGCTGGCGGCCTTCCTGATCCGCCAGCACCGGGCTCGGACGCCGCTGCTGCCGTTGCGAATCTTTCGCTCGCGCAATGTGTCCGGAGCCAATGCGGTGCAGATGCTGACCCTCTCGGCCATGTTCGCCTTCCAGATCATCGTCGCGCTGTACATGCAGAAGGTGCTGGGCTACAGCGCATTACAGACCGGCTTGGCGATGCTGCCGGCCGCGGTGGCCATCGGCGGGGTGTCGCTGTTCGTGTCCGCTCCGCTGGGTGCCCGCATCGGCACGCGCAATGTGCTGATCGCCGGATTGGTGCTGCTGCTGATCGGCATGGTCTGGCTGACCCGGCTGCCGGTGGCGGCCACCTACGCCGTCGATCTGCTACCCATGATGGTGCTGATCTCCGGGGGCGGCCTGGTGCTGCCGGCGCTGACCACGCTGGGCATGTCCGGAGCCAAGGCCGATGACGCCGGGCTGGCGTCCGGGCTGTTCAACACCACCCAGCAGATCGGCATGGCGATCGGTATCGCGGTGCTCTCCACGCTGGCCGCCTCGCGCACCGGAACCCGTTTGGCCACGGGCGCTTCCGAAGCGGCCGCGCTGACCAGCGGATACCGTCTCGCCTTCGCGGTGGCCGCCGCACTGCTGGCACTCGCGCTGCTGGTCAGCGTCACGGTGCTGCGTCGTTCGGAGCCGGTCGCGTCTCACCAGGCGGACGTTGTCGAGCACGCTTTCTGAAGGCTCGGTAGGTTCGAGGTGTATTCGATCGACAGACGGGCCGCGCCAATGGGATTGCCATCCGAGTTCCTCGAAATCGCCGAGCGCGTGAACAATTGGGGTCGCTGGGGCGGCGAGGACGAGATCGGCACCCTCAACCTGATCACCGACGAGGTGGTGCGGGCCGCCGCCGCGACGGTCCGCACCGGGCAGCGCGTCCCGCTGGCAGTCCCGTTGCACCAGAACGGCATTCAGACCGGCATGATCCCCGGCCGGGTGAACCCGCTGCACACCATGGTCGCGGTCAACTGGGAGATGTTCGGGGCCGGAACGGTCGCCACCAGCGACGACACCGTCACCATGGGCCTGCAAGCCGGGACCCACTGGGACGCGCTCACCCACGTCTCGCACTCCGGCAAGATCTACAACGGCCGCCCCGCCGATTCGATCACCGCCCACCGCGGTGCGGCCTTCTCCGGCATCGACAAAGCCCGGCATCTGATCTCCCGGGGCGTCCTGCTCGATGTGGCGAAGGCGCGCGGAGTCGAACGACTCGCGCCCGACCACGCGGTGACGCCCGAAGACCTCTATACCGCAATGGAATTGGCCGGGACCGAGGTCCGCGCCGGCGATATCGTGCTGGTCCGCACCGGCCAGATGCAGCTCTATCTGGCGGGCGACCGCACCGCCTACGCCATGCCCGCGCCCGGCCTGTCCATCCGCTGCCCGGAATGGTTCCACGCCCGCGATGTCGCCGCCGTCGCCAACGACACCCTCACCTTCGAAACCTTCCCGCCCGAACTCGAGAACGGCTGGCTCGCGGTGCATGCCCTGCATCTGGTCGAGATGGGCATGCTGCAAGGCCAGAACTGGAATCTGGAGGAACTGTCGCAGGTCTGCGCCGGGGAATCCCGCTACGAATTCCTGCTATCCGCCACTCCCGAACCCTTCGTCGGCGCGACCGGGACTCCGGTGGCCCCGGTCGCGATCTTCTGAGCTGGAAAGCCGTTGCGTCAGTTCGAGATCGACTTCATCCAATCGATGACCGCCTGCTGATAGTCGACGGTATTGCGGGCCAGGTTCACCGAATGGCCACTACCGGCCAGCACGAAGGTGCGCAGCCGCGCGGCCTGACCGAAGTACTGCGATTCGGCGGAGTGCAGGGTCGCGCTGTCGGCGCAGATGGCGAAGCCGGTGCCGCAGGCCAGCCGGTCCTTGCTGCCGTTGACCAGCATGACCGGCACGGTGATATTCGCCGAGGGGCCGGGCAGCGTGTACACCAGACCGTCGGGATACTCACTGAGGGAGAAGGTTTCCTTGGTGGCCTCGTCCAGCGCGACCACCTGCGGATCGAAATTGCCGGTGCCGAAGAAATCCTGTTCCCGGGTGCCGGGGCGGGTGGTCAGATAGCCGGCGTCGAGACCGCGTCCGGCGAAGACCGGATCCTCCACGGCCTGATGGTATGTGCTGATGACGCCCAGCACATCGGCGATGCTCAGGGCGTGTGAATAACCGGTGAGCAGTACGCCGTCCACATCGTGATAGGTGGTGGCCTCCTGCACCGAGGTGCTCGAGGTCAGCGAATGACCAGCGATGACAACCCTGGCGAAGGGGGCGTTGCCGGCCAGTCCGGCGCGCAGGCCCTGCACGATGGTGTGCTGGGCCTCCGCGGTCGCGTTGGCCGTCAGCGACAGGCTCAGCGGCCGGGTGCTGCCGCCGTTGCCGAGCCGGTCCGCGGTCAGGGTCGCGAATCCGGCCCGGTTCATGGCCTGGCGGAAGTTGTACGTCTCGGGCTGATACGACCAATCCCAGTACGTGGCGTTGTAATTGGAGCCCGACATCAACACCATGACGGTGTCGGCGGACCCGCCCGCGGGGAGGCACAGGGTCGCGGCGATGGTGCCCTGCGGCACCGGAACGGCGATGTCCTGACAGCCGCCGGAGTTCGCGGCCGGAGCGGCCCGCGCGGTCAGCGGAGTGACTGAAAGCAGAACTGCCGCCGCGACGGCGGCCAGGGCGCGGACCGATATCTGCACGCGATGAACTCCCTCGGGGATGGTCAGGCGTTCTCTGGCGAATTACGATACCGCACAGAAGGATCGGACGAATGCGATCTACGATGCACGGTATGAGCGCGCGAATTGTGCATTTCGTGGGCAGTTTTCCCGCCGCGAGCACCGATGACGCCATGCGGGCGATGCTCGACGGGGCGGGCGGTCTGATGCGGACCTTGCCGACGGGGGAGACGCGGCGCTACGAGTGGTACATCCTGCCCATCATCGATGATCTGGTGAAACAGGGTGCGCTCGAGGTGCGCAAGTCCGGAACCTGGAACACGCCCCGGGACCGCGACCGGTATCGGGTGCCGCGGGGAATCGAATTGACCGGCGACATGATGGCACTGCCCTACCCGAGCGAGACCGAGGAGGCGCTGCCGGTGTTCTCCGGATTGCGCACGGCGCGCGGGCTGCCGGAGTTGTCCTTGCAGATCGGGATGCCGACCGATTTCACGCTGGCGCTCGTCGCCCTGGGCATCGGGGGTCTGCGATCGCATCGGAAAGCGTTCCGCGATGCCACCGTTCGCGATATTCACGCGGTGCGCGCGGCCGCCGGGGATGACGTGGTGGTGCAGCTGGAGGCGCCCGGTGAAATGGTGGTGATGGCGAAAACTCAGCCGTTGCATCGGCGGGCGGAGGCGGCGCTCGGGCTGGCCCGGGGCATCACCGAATTGGCGGCGGCGGCACCGGAGGGGACGCGGTTCGGGGTGCATCTGTGCGTGGGCAGTATGCGCAACAAGGCGGGAGCCCAGCTGCGGGATACCCGGCCGCTGGTCTGCCTCGCCAATGCCATTGCCCGGCAATGGCCTTCGGGGCGGCGGCTGGAGTTCGTGCACGCTCCGCTGGCCGCGGGCGAAATCCCGCCGCCGGAGCGGCCCGAGTTCTACACCCCGCTGGGTGAGCTCGAGCTGGGGCCGGACACCCGGTTCCATGCCGGGTTCATCCACGAAACCCCCACTGAGGCAACGCAGGTGGAGACCCTGGGGATGATCGAGGCCGCGCTGGGCCGACCGGTGGATGGCGTGGCCAGCGCCTGCGGTCTGGGGCGGCGGCCCCGGCCCGTCGCCGAGGCGATGGTGGAGCGGGCCGCGCTGCTCGCCGTCAAGTAGGCTGAATACCGCAGCGGTTCAGCGTATTTCAGCCGATCCGCGGCTTGCGGATTATCGCGGCCAGCAGCGCCAGATTGGTATCGGGTAGGTCGTCCCCGAGCCACTCCTGCACCTTCACCAGGCCAGGTTCGATCTGCTCGAAATCCTCGATGAAGGACGCCACTACATCCGGCGTCCGGAACACCGCCTGCGCGGAGCTGCGCACCAGGTCGCTCTTGGACTGCTCGATGAATTCGTGCTGGGTGGTGGTGGAGGCGTGGGTGAAGGCCAGCACGCTGCCCGGCGCCATCACCTCGAAGAAGCGCTCGAAGATCTGCTTCGGGTCCTCGTCGTCCATCACGAAATGCAGCACGCCGACAATGAGAATCGCCACCGGCTGGTCGAAGTCGATCTGCTCTTCCTCGCGCAGCCGGCCGATCAGCTTCTCGGTCTCGCGCACGTCCGCGAGCATGGTGGTGACGCCCTTCTCGGCGGCCAGCAGCGCATTGCTGTGCACGTGCACGACCGGGTCGTAGTCGATGGAGACCACACGCGCGTCGGGCTCGATCTGCTGCGCCACCTCGTGCACATTGGGCGTGATGGGAATGCCCGCGCCGATGTCGAGGAACTGCCGAATCCCTTCCTGCGCAGCAAATTCCACGGCGCCGAGCAGGAACTTGCGGCTGAACCAGGCCTGGGTCTTGGTATCGGGCGCGACCGCCAGCATGCGCTGTGCGACCACCTGGTCCACCTCGTAGTTGTCCTTGCCGCCGAGCATGTAGTTGTACACGCGAGCCGCGTTCGGCTTCGTGGGGTCGACGCCGACCGGTACCCGATTCGCCTCCGACACCGCACCTCCCCTCGATATCTCTGCTGATCGTAACAATTCCGTGCTGTCGGCTACGGAAAACGCCGAGGCTGGCGCATGGGCGCCAGTCAGTTTCTCGCAACCGTGAGTTTGGCGAGACTGTATGCGAGATCCAGATTGTCGATCGTAGCGAGGTGGGCGGGCGGGGTGATCTGAAGTTCGAGATTTCGGAGACCGTCCAGTAGTGCCAGGTGCAGGGCCCAGGAGACGCCGGGCGGTTCGTCCAGTAGTGGGGTGAGCGCTCGAATCTCGTTGGCGGCCTGGAGATCTACCAGATCGTGGATGGCTTCGTAGCGGACGTCCTCGCGGGCGTCGGTGCGGGCGATGTCGACGAGTTGTTCCAGCACCCCGTTGCCGGATTTGTGCGCCAGGTAGGTGCGCAGGGCTTCCTGCGCGGAAACGCCTGTGGCGGTGGACAGGTATTGCCAGGCGAAGTCGGCGACGGCGGGGTCCGGGGGTACCGAGGCCAGGTGGTAGACGGTCGCTTTGCGAACCGAGTAGCTGAGATCGCGGGTCAGCTCCATGAGCGCGTCGGTATCGGACCATTCGGACAATGCGGCGCCGGCGATTTCGCGGATCAGCGGATCGGGATGGCTGGTCAGGCGAACGGTCAAGCGCGCCCGCTCGTCTGGAGTGAAGGCTTTCCAGTTGACGGTGCGCAGCGTGCTGTCGCGGCTGAGCCAATCGCCGTCGAGATCGTCGAGCAATGCCAGCAGAGTGGATTCCGGCAGGGCGTGCCGTTTCGGGAGCCTGCGGGGGCCGGGCGGTGCGGCAGTGGTTTCATCCGATTCGGGTGCGCGCAGGTCGATCAGATTGCCCGTGGGTCGCAGCCAATCACGCAGCAGCGGAAGCTTTTCCGCATCACTGACCGCTTCCTCGAAGCTCGAGCTCAGTTCGGCGAAGGAGTCGGTGGCGGCCGCGCGCACCTTTTCGTCGCCATGATCCCGCAGCTCGGCCATTGTCCGCAGCACCCGGCGAGTCGGGTAGTAGCGCAGGGTGTCGAGTGCGGCCGCGGCGACCTCACGGTCGGCGTCGTGTGCGGCCGCCAGGAGTCCGTCCTCCGCCGCCACCGGCTCCGACCACAGCAGGTTGCGGGCGGCAGTCCACCGGATCTTCGGGTCCTGATGCCGTAGCGCGCGAATCAGGATGGGCATGAAGCTGGCTTCGCCGAAGTCGAAAACCATGGCACCCAACGCGATCACCTGGAACGGATGGGCGTCGTCGGCCGCCACCGGTGTCACGATGTCGGCCTCGGTACGGGTCATCAGGCCGAGCGCGTGCCGCTGCACGATGGGATCGCCACCGGCCCACCAGGTTCGGCGGATCGCACCGGTCGTGGTGTCGTCGAATCCGGCCACCACTTCCGATGCGCGGCGGCGGATCTCGTCGGGCAATCCCGAGTCGGTGACCATGGCGGTCAACGGTTCGATGCTCCGATAGTCCTCGAGCTGAGCGAGCGAGTCGAAAGCTGCCGCGCGCTCTTCCGCCGCAGTCCCGGCCGCACCGGCCCGGGCCAACAGGTCGAAGGTGTGGCTCCGGTCGTGCTCGATGGCCATGCTGTTCAGAATGGCACGCCCGGCAGCCGGAGCCGATGGTGATTATTGCGGGCGCAGCACCACGATCCCCGGGACCGTGCCCAGGTAGTCCGTCAGCGGCTGATCGACGACCTGATTATTGGCCGCCAGCGAGGACGCGTTGCGGAAGACCGTCCCGCCGTTGGTCTTCACGATGATGCCGACATGCGTCACGTCCAGGCCCGGCTGATCGGTGTACGCGCCGACGTAGTCGCCGGTGCGCAGCCCGCTGAGCACCTGATCGGTCACGGCGGAGCTGGGGATGTAGGTGATGTTCCGGTCGACCACCGGCAGTCCCGGCAGATAGTTGCCGCCGTCGGCCTTGGCATTGAGATGCTTGCCGACCGTGACCGCCGCACCGGTCAGGCTGCCGGTGATATCGCTGGCCGCGGTGCGCGCGACCTGCGCCCAATCGGTGAAGAAGTGCTTGCGATGCGCGAAGTCGACCTGTCCGCCCGCGTACCGGGTGTCGATCAGGTTCGCCACGAACTGGTTCCGGTCGCTCGAACGGGTCAGCGCCTCCACGTAGTCGAGGTAGGTGAAGCAGTCCACCCGGCGCAGGTCGATGACGAGCTGTTCGGCCTGGGTGGCGGAGCCGACGAGCATGTTCGCCCCGTACGGCGTCCCCATGAACTGACCCGACAGCAGGTCGATGAGTTCGCCCTTGCTCGCATTGCCGGCGGCCGCGCGCAGGGCGATCAGCTCGTCGACCTTGCGGGCGGTGGCATCGTCCATATTCGCCTCGGCGTGCGCGCGGGCCGGCAGCAGCACGACGGCGCAGGCGATGACCAGTATGGACAGCAGTACGCGTGTGATGGAGCGCAAGGGTCCTCCCCGCGGAGTGGATCGGATGAACGTGCTCCACGGTAGCCGAGGTTTTGGGGGCAGTCGTTAGCGCTAACAACTATCTGGCGGGTCGGCGATGTTCAGGTAGTCCTCCCGGTGGCACGGGACGGGGGTCCCGCTGTTGATCGGATTCGCAGTGGAGGACAGCGGTATCCGATTTGGTTGACAGAACCCGAGGGGTCTTCGATGAAGTGCAAGTCAGCGGTATTCGCCGTGCTCGCAGCCGGTGTGATGGTGGCGGCGAGCGGGTGTGGGGACAACTCCACCACCGCCGCGGGCGGGACGAGCTCCGCGGGCGGCAAGGGGACTTCGGTGGTGTCGACCACCGCGGCGGGCGGTTCCCAGGGCGGGACCGGTGGCGGTTCCCAGGGTGGGACCGGTGGTGGATCCCGAGGTGGTTCCGGATCGGACGGAAATGGTTCCGGTGCAGGCGGTTCCGACGGTGGCTCCGGACAGGGCGGTTCCGGTTCCGACGGCTCGGGATCGGAGGGTTCGGGTTCCGCGCCGGTGACGCAAGGCGGGCAACCGAATTCGCCGGCCACCACCAAGACCGCCTCCCCGGTCTCCGCGCCCAACGGCAGCGGTCACGGGCTGTGCTTCGACGTCAATTCCGGTCTGGCCAATGAGGCCGTGTCTTCGCTGAAGGCGACCACTTCCGGTGGCTGGAAGGTCGAAGGCGGCAGCGGCGACGCCATTTCCGACGGCTGCGATGGCGTCATGTCCTACATGTACGTCAGCTCCGGCAATATCCACCCGTATTACCACGTCCTGTACTTCACCGGCGGCAAGTATCTCGGCACCGCGACGCTGAATCCCTTCGGCTACACCGAGGTGCTCGGCAAGACCCGCACCAGCGTCACCCTGCGCTATCGCTGGATCAAGTCCGACGATGCGCTCTGCTGCCCGTCGGGCGGTCCGTCCGATGTGGTCTTCACCCTCAACGGCACCAAAGTCACTGCGAACGGCCAGTTCCCGCCGAACTAGCCGCTGGTCCGCCCCGTCATTCCGGCATGCTTTCAGCCGGAATCCACACGGTCGCGCTGTGTGGATTCCGGCCAAAAGCGCGCCGGAATGACAGGGGGGCATGCGGTCAGAACGCGGCGAGCACGCACGCGCCGATGAAGACGACCTGTACGACGGTCCGCACCGGCAGCGGCATGGTCTTGATGCCGATGCCCTGACGCGCCGCCCGGACATTGGCCGGGAACATGATCAGCAGCAGCAATGCCAGGCAAACGGCCGCGATCGGCGCCGCCCACGGGATCAGCAGGCCGATCGCACCGGCGGCTTCGAGGATCCCGGTCAGCGTGACCATGGCGGCCGGGTTCGGGAACTGCGGCGGCACCATGGCGATGAGCCCGTCCCGCCGCGGCCGCTGGAAGTGAGCGAGCGTGGTGAGCGCGAACATGACCGCCAGCCCGATGCGGACGGCGTGCGGCCACGAGTCCAGCCAATCCACTCCCGCCCAGCCGGCGAAGCGGGCGATTCCGGTGACGGCGAGCAGGGCGATGAGCGGTGCCATTTGGGGACTCCTGAAGGTCGAGCAAGCATCTTGACAGTGGAAAGATTAAGCTCGGCCACCCGAACTTGTCAATGTCTAGATTCTGCGGGACCATCGACCCGTGACCAAGAACGCCTACCACCACGGCGACCTGCGAGCCTCCC
The DNA here is from genome assembly GCF_001612945.1 of Nocardia inohanensis NBRC 100128. Taxonomy (GTDB): domain Bacteria; phylum Actinomycetota; class Actinomycetes; order Mycobacteriales; family Mycobacteriaceae; genus Nocardia; species Nocardia inohanensis. Next base: position 406,016 of record NZ_BDBK01000010.1, on the reverse strand, counting down.
TGCTGACCGCCGCCGCCGACCAGATCGCCACCGACGGCATCGACTCCGTCTCCCTGCGCGCCCTGGCCCAGCGAGTCGGCGTCTCCCACGCCGCCCCCGCCCACCACTTCGGCAACCGCCAGGGCCTGCTGACCGAACTGGCCATCCAGGGCTTCGACCTGCTCGCCGCCGAACTACACGCGGCCACCGGCGATTTCCGCGAAGTAGCCCTCGCCTACATCCGCTTCGCCCGCACCCACCCCGGCCACTTCGACGTCATGTACCGCCACGACCTGCTCCGCTCCGACGATGACCGCCTCATCGCCGCCCGCAAGCACTCCGGAGCCGAACTCCGCTCCGGCATAAACGAACTCGCCGTCTCGATCGAATCCCGCCCCGCCGCCTCCCTCGCCGCCTGGTCCCTGGTCCACGGCTTCGCCTCCCTCTGGCGCGAAGGAGCTTTCGTCGATTCGTCCTTCGCCGGTGACGATCCGGAAGACCTGGCCCGCGCCATGGTCGCCGCCGTCGACTTCGTCGGATAATCCGCGCGTCAGTCGACCGAGACGCTGCCGAGCAGAAGGGTGTAAATCGCTGCGTCCCAAGGGGATGCGTCGGTGCCGGGCAGGATCGCGTCCAGTAGCGGCGCGCGAACAAGACTGCCCGCCCCGTAATGGCCGGTCGTGCGAGCGCTGGCCAGCAGCGCTTGAACGGTCGCGGCGTAAATGTGCGACCGAGGGGCGATGACGGTCACCCCGCCGGATTCGAGAGCGACCAGTCGCCTCTCCACGGCCTCTATGACTTCGCGCAGAACGCGAATCTCCATGTCGCGCATGCTGTCCATGGGATCAGCAGACCACCGGCAGACCAGCGGATATGTGGTATCCGAATATTCAGACAGGTTCGCCGGAAACCCCATGACGAGATGCGGATTCGGGGACGATTGCTAGGCGGATTCCTACGGCTGTGCATTCGGACGAAGGGGAGCACTCATGGCCGCGATGGACGAAGGCACCTCGCCGACGTTGATGCGACGGCAGTTGGGCCGGTTCCTGCGCGAGGCTCGGGAGGGGCGCGGGCTATCGATCGTCACCGCCGCGCGGGAAGTTCAGTTGAGCTTCAACGCATTACAGCGGCTCGAGACCGGGAAGACGGTGAGTCCTCGGCGGCAGGATGTGCGGGAGCTCTGCACGCTGTACGAGATCGATTCCGACGAGACCATGAAGGCGGTCGGCCTGGCGTCGCGTGCGGCGGCGCGTGGTGAGGACGGTGTCACATCGCTGGGTGGCCTCTTCTCCGATGCGTTCAACATGTACGTGCGCATGGAGCGTGCCGCTCGGAAGGTCATCTCGTATCAGGAAATGGTCCCGGGGTTGTTGCAGACCGCCGCCTACGCGCGTGCGATGACCAAAGCGTTTCTCGTGGAGGGCAGTGAAGAGGACATCGAGCGGCGGGTCGAAGTACGAATGGATCGGCAGGTCATCGTCACTCGCAAGACACGTCCGCTCAGTTTGGAAGTGCTGCTGCACGAGTCGGCTCTGCATCGGATGGTCGGTAGTCCGAGCGTGATGGCGGCGCAGTTGCGGCACTTGGCCGAGATCAGCAAGTTGCCCAATGTGAGTCTGCGAGTACATCCGTTCTCGGCAGGGTTCGTATGGGGCCTGCCTGCTGTGCCTTTCGTACTGCTCGACTTCGGAATCGACAGCCGGGGTGAGTCGATCGAGCCGCCGATCGTCTACCTCGACGGCGCGATGAGCAGCGACTTGTACATCGAAAAGCGCGATGTCGTTCAGCGATACCATGACTTTGCCGATGCCGTACGGCGGACCACGCTGGACGAGGCCCTGACCCGAGACCTGTTGCGGCAGGTAGCAAGGAGATTCGACGGTGAACGTTGAACTATCCAGTGCACGCTGGATCAAGAGCAGCTACAGCGAGAGCAGCGGTCAGTGTGTAGAAGTCGCCTTTTTGTCGGGTGATGCTGTCGGAGTTCGTGATTCGAAGAATCCACACGGACCGGCGCTGGTCTTCAGCGCCGGTGAGTGGTCTACGTTCGTATCCTCCATCGGCTCATAGCGGGATCGCGGCGAGTTTGGCCGGGTCCACCACGATGTGAATCGCGATGATCCGGCCTTCGGTGATGCGGAATGCGATGACGGACAGGGGAGTTCCGTCGGGGCGCCAGGACATTTGGCCGGGGAGGCCGTTGACCACGACCGCGCGGTGGCGGGCGACTTCTCCGGAGAACATGCGTGCGCCGGAGGCGACGGCTGTCGCGCCGAGGGTGACGACTATGCCGCCGGGGGTGTCCACGGTCAGTCGCACGTCCGGGTCGAGTACGCGTAGTAGGGCTTCGAAATCTCCGGCCAGGGCGGCGGCCTGGAATGCCCGGACCGCGTCGCGGTGGTCGCGGGTGTCGTCCGGGTGCTGATCCGGTTCGCGGACCTTGCGGCGGGCGCGGCTGGCGAGCATCTTGGTGGCGTCGGCGGATTTGCCCAGGATGCGGGCGATTTCGGTGAACGGTACCGCGAACATGTCGTGGAGTACGAAGGCCAGACGTTCACTCGGGGTGAGGGAGTCGAGGACTACGAGCATGGCCAGTCCCAGTGCATCGGCCAGGGCCGCTTGTTCGTCCGGGGGTGGTTCATCGGCCGGAGTCACGACGAGTGGTGAGAACTCCTGCCCGTACGTCGTTTCGGGATGGGACTTGCGGGAGCGCAGCAGGTCCAGGCTGATCCGGCCGACCACCGTGGTCAGCCAGCCGGGCAGGTTGGCGATCGTTGACGGATCCTGGCGGATCAGGCGCAACCAGGCTTCCTGCACCACGTCCTCGGCATCGGCGTGCGAGCCCAGCACGCGGTAGGCGACGGCGCGCAACCGGTCGCGCTGGGCTTCGAAAACCTCGGTGACGAGGGCGGTTTCGTCGGTCACGGCTTCCGCTGCTCGCGCAGCGAGATCCGGTTGCCGTCCGGGTCGAGCGCTTCGATCCGGACACCGAACGGATAGTCCTCGGGTTCGGAGGCGGTGAAGGTGACGCCGCGTTCGCGCATCAGCTCGAAATCCTTTCGCAGGTCGTCCGATTCGAGAATGAGCGGCCCGGGCGAAGCGGTCGCCCCGGCGGCGGGCTGACCAGCCGCGGCGGCATGCGCCCACAGGATGATCTGAACCGGGCTGTCGGGCACGCCGACGGTGAGAAAGCGCCCATCGGGGCCCGGGTAGTCGATCCGCTTCTCCAGCCCGAGCCCCTCGGTGTAGAACCGCAGCGCCCGGTCCTGATCGGTGACATAGATCGTCGCGTACATGATGTTGTTCAGCATCTTGCTCTCCACTTCGTCGGTCGAGTGACAACCGTTCGGATTCGGTCGTCACAGCTATGACGAGGGCCGCCGGAGGAAGGTAACAAGGCTGCCGGATGAGGTCAGTAGGCGGCGTCGGAGCGGTCGGACGGGGAGCAGCGGTCGGCGAGCGCGCGCAGGCGAGCCAGTCCGGGGCGGCGGCGCTCGCTGTTTTCGGACGGTGCGCGATCGAGCCGGGCGCAATACCGTGGAGTATGCGTACTTTCGTGCACCTGTTGTTGTTCGCTTGCGCAATCGCCGTGGGGGTGGGGGCGTTCGGGCCGTTGGTGGGGACGGTGGATGCCCGGAATGTGGGGTTCGAGGATGTGCGGGACGGGTTCGGGGCGGGGGTGTCGCTGGCGCAGGTCGGGGGTGAGGAGCCTTCGTTTCCGACCACGTTGATCATGGTGGTGCTGGGGGTGGCGGTGGTGATCCTGCTGGCCGCGCTGATCGGGTCGCGGGGGCTGGGGTGGGTCGGGGTGGTGGCCGGGCTGGCGGCGCTGGGGGTGCTGGCTTGGCGGTTGGACGAGCGGTTCGATCAGGAGTTGCGGGATGGGTGGCGGGATCTGGTCTCGGGGGCGTGGGGGTTGTATCTGGTGGGTGGGGGACTGGTGATTTCTTTGCTTCTTTTGCTGATTCCACGGGAGCGGCGGGCCGTGGCGTAGTAATTTGTAACTCGGGGTTTCGTCTACTTATTGGACGCTTGTCAAGGCGTGGGGGCTTGGGTTGTGGCACAGTCGATGCCGCATGCGAATGTGCAGTCGCACATTGACCGTGCACCCGAATGCATTGCTACGGTATAAAACCGACGGGATTCATGTATCGAATTGACGAAAAGGCTTCGATGGCGCAGCTCTGTACGTCCTGAATTTGGGGTTGTTGATGACGGAGATACTCGATCGCGCCGAAATCGGGGATGGGGCCGAGATCGCTGCGGCACATCAGCTGTATGCGGCGCTGGTGGCGCAGTGGCAGCCGGCGATGCTGGAATCGGCCAGTGCGCTGGGCATATTCGATGTGCTGCGGAGTGGGGCGGCAAGCAGTACGGCAGTGGCGAAATCCATTGGGGCGGACGAACGTAGCGTGCGGGTACTGCTGGACGCGCTCGCAGCGTACGGCTGGGTTTCCGGGCGGGACGGGGTGGACGGGGAACCGCTCTACGAAGTCGACGAATCGGTGGCGGCCTGCCTGACCGCGGGGTCGATGTACAGTCTGATCGGCAAGATCGGCTACAACCGGTCGGTGTCGGGGGACGCCTGGCGGAAGCTGGATCGCGTTGTGCGGGAGGGTATTTCCGGGCACGACGGTGAGATCGAGAACAACGGCATCTCGGCCGTGGCCTACGAGGACCTGGTCACCGGCATCAACTTCTGGGCGCCGCCGATCGTGGACAAGATCACCGCGTGGCTGCGCGCCGCCGGGTGGGGTGCGGGCGAGGCCCGCGATGTCCTCGATATCGGTTGCGGCTCAGGGGTTTACGGGCAGCTGCTGCTCGGCGACTTCCCGGCCGCCACCGCCACCGGGGTGGATGCGCCGAACATCCTCCGGATCGCCGCCAAGCAGGCCGCCGCGCTCGGGGTGGGGGAGCGGTTCGAGGCCCGCGGCGCCGATTTCTGGACCTCCGAATGGGGTACCGGACGCGATCTGGTGATATTCGCGAACATTTTCCATCTGGTGAATCCGAGTGGCGCGGAGAAACTTCTGGAAAAGGCGCGTGAATCGGTCGCCGACGACGGCATCATCTGCATTGTCGACAATATTCAGGTGGGCGGCGCGGAGACCGATTCTCCGCAGGACAGATTCGCGGCCCTGTTCGCGGTTTCCATGATGGTGACCGGCGGCGGCGCCACCTATCGACTCGCAGAATACGACGAATGGCTGCGCGTCGCGGAATTGGAGCGGGTGGCGCTGCTGGATGCGCCCATGCACCGCGTCATCCTGGCCCGCCCGCGCCGGGAGGGCAGCTCGTGAACTACCGCCCGACCATCTACCGGCTGGGCGAGCCGGCCGATGCCGCCGCCGTCCAGGAGCTGGAGCGGTCCGGCGCCATCGCCGAACGCCGTGACGAAATCCAGTCCCAGCTGGAGAACCTGGCCAAGATCCGCAGCGCGGATCGCGGCCGCTTCGCCGACCGCGACGACGTGGTGGCCGACCTGCTCGGCGCCACACCGCGCGCCGAGTACGGCGTCTGGGTCCACTACCCGTGGTCGCGCCTGCTGGTGCACACCCTCGACGAAGCCGAGTTCGTGGAGGTCCGCACCGCCGCCAACCGCAACAAGCTGACCGCCCGCGAACAGGAACTGCTGCGCGGTAAGACCGTCGGCGTGATCGGCCTGTCCGTGGGCAGCGCGGTCGCGCTCACCATCGCGCTGGAAAGATCCTGCGGCACCATCAAACTCGCCGACTTCGACGAGCTGGAGCTGTCCAACCTCAATCGCCTGTCCGCCGCGGTGGCCGAGATCGGCGTGAACAAGGCGGTGCTGACCGCCCGCCGGATCGCCGAACTCGACCCGTACCTGGATGTGAAGGTGTACGAGGACGGCGTCGACGACCTCAATATCGAGATGTTCCTGGGCGGCGAACGCCCCCTCGACCTGGTCGTCGAGGAGTGCGATATGCCGTTCGTGAAGCTGCTGGTGCGCGAACGCGCCAGGGCGCGCGGCATTCCCGTGGTCATGGAGGCCAGCGACCGCGGCGTCCTGGATATCGAGCGCTTCGACCTGGAACCCGAGCGGCCGATCATGCACGGCCTGCTGGGCGAATTGAGCACCGAGATGCTCGAGGAGGCCGACCTCGACGTGCAGCTGGCCGCCATGGCCACCATGATCGGCGTGGACGGCATCTCCGATCGCATCGCCGCCTCGGTCATCGAAATGGATCGCACCCTCACCACCTGGCCGCAACTGGCCTCGGAGGTGAATCACGGTGGGGCCGTGGTCGCCACCGCGGTGCGCGGCATCCTGCTCGGGCAGCAGGTGCCGTCGGGCCGGCGCAGCGTGGAGCTGCCGCACGGCATCGGATTCACGCCGTTGCCCGCGCCGCGGCCGGTCATCGCCGAACCGGTGACCGCCGAACCCGCCGAGCTGCCGGAGGACATTCGGGAAATCCTCGAGGCCGCCATGCGCTCACCCTCGGGCGGCAACTCCCAGGAATGGCGATTCCTGCTGCGCGGCAGCGTGATCGAGGTGGCGCACGCGCCCGAGCGCACCGCCGCGCACCCGCTGATGGACAGCCGCGGCAATGCGCATCGCATCGTCATGGGCGTGGTCACCGAGAGCATCGTGGTCGCCGCGCGCGCCCGCGGCCTCGACGCCACCGTCGAGTACGACCCGCACGGTACGGACAGCGATGTCTACACCCGCATCACCCTGGCCGCCGGTACTGACCCGGAGCCCGCCGAGATCGCCCTCGCCGAAGCCCTGACCACCCGCTTCGCCCAGCGCACCCGTGCCACCGGCCGGGCGCTGGGCGAACGGGAGCGGGCGGCACTGGTAAGCGCCACAACGGGATTCAGCTCGAGGCTGCATCTGAGCTCGGATGCGACGGTGAAGCAGCGGTTCGGGGCCGGCGTGGCTGTCGGCAACCGGCTGCGGGTGCTGGTGGACCGCATGCACACCGAGGCATTCCACGAATTCTATTTCGGCGCCGACCATCCGGACCGGCTCGACGGCGTCCCGGTGGAGAACCTGCAACTGACCTTCCCCGAACGCACCGCGCTGCGGCTGCTGCGCCGGCCGAAGGTCGCCGAGTTCTTGCACGAGCGCGGTGAAGGTACAGCGCTGTTGCAGTTCAGCCAGGACTGGGCCGAAAACGCTTCCCTGGTAGGCGCTTTCACCTGCGCGAGCGAATCCCGCCGCGATGTGGTGGAGGCGGGCCGTGCCTTCCAGCGCCTGTGGCTGACCGCCACCGCCGCCGGGATCGGCATCCATCCCACCACCGCGCTGCTCTGCGAAGCCGAACTGCTGCTGACCGAGGACGCCGACGTATTCGACGCCGCCGAACAGCAGGAGATCGGCACGCACCTGGCGCAACTGCGGGAATCCCTGCTCGAAGGTTCGGAAGCGCTGGTCGGAGTGGCGTTCCGGGTGGTCGCGGGAGTCACCGAACCCGCCGCCGTCCCGAGCCCGCGCCGCCCGCTCGCCCAGCATCTGACCGTGCTGCCCGTGGAGGTGCACGCATGAGCGTGGAGACCTTCGGCGTGCAGGCCGGCGAAGAGACCGGCATCGAATTCCGGCTCGCCACACCGGCGGACGCCGAGGGCATCGCCCAGCTCTACCACGATGTCTACCTCGGCTCGTACCCCCTCGCCGAATGCACCGACCCGGCCCTGGTGCGCCGGATCGTCGCCAACGACGAGCACATCTGGGTGCTGGCGCTCGACGGCGACACCGTCATCGGGGCCTCGGTGGGGCGTCCCGAACCCGGGAAGGACACCTACGAACTCTGCCGCGCCGCGGTACGCCACGAGTACGCGGGCCGCGGGAACTTCGCGGTCATGTTCGATATGACGGTCGCGGCCGCCCTGGCCCGCCCGGACTGCGAGCTGGTGTACGGGTACGCGCGGTCGGAGCGGGCGCGACAGTTGTTCTCCCGCATCAGCTATCGCATCTGCTGGGTGGGCACCGACGGCGGCCAGCATCTCTTCCTCGGCGACCGCGAGGAGCATCTCATCGGAGTGTCGGTCAATCCGCTGCGCACCGCCAAGCGCGTGCCGCCGCCGCGGCCGATCGTGTTGGAGGACAGTGTGGTTTATCGCGAAATGGCCGAAGTGCGCGCCGAACTGGTGGACGGCACCTACCCGGATCGGATCGCGCCCGGCGGCCACGCCGACTACCTGCACGAATCCGACTACGGCACGGTCGCTTACAGCGTGTTCGCGCCCAGCCGGACCGCGTTCGTCACCGATGTGACGGCCGCCGGCGCGGTCGCGATACGGCGGGTGATGTGGGAGCTGCTGGACGGCACCGCCGAATCACCCTGCCCCATCGAGCATGTGACGCTGTACGTGCTCGCCGACAAGCTCGACCTGATCGCCGAGCTGTGCCGGCCCGAAGCGACCGACCCCAAGCGCCGCTTCGCGGTTCGCGGCTATCTGCCCGCCTGGTACAAGGAGGGCGACGCCCGCTACGACTGCGTGGTGCTGGCCGCCCGCATCGACGACCGGGCCACCGATCGCAACGGCCTGGAGTCCCTCGTGGAAGGCGTGTACAGCAGCTTTCCCGAGGAATTCCGCTGAGCCGGAATATCTTTCATCCACCCCTGACGAATCAGAGGATCACATCATGAATGCCGTCGGTACTTGGCGTCTGTCCATGGAATCCAGTCTCGGCAACGCGGACGGGATCGTCGAGATCACCCGGCACGCGGACGGTTCGCTCACCGGCACCGCGCGCAGCTTCAAGACCGGAGAGCAGTTCCTGGTCACCGACGTCGCTGAAAAGGGCGACGAACTGGGGTGGCGGCAGCTGATCAAGAAGCCCATGCGGATCAACCTGTCGGTCACGGTGCGCATCGACGGCGACGCCATGACCGGCACCGCCAAACCCCGCATGATGCCCGGGCTGGCGACCGTCGCCGGACAACGGGTCAGCGACCAGCCCGGAGCCGAGGTGCCGGGCGCCGCGCCCGCGCAGGCACTGGCGAACTGAAACCAGCTACGGCACAGCGGAATACGAGGAGCAAGGTGCGCAGGTTAGCCGAAGTGGTGGTGGCGCGGCCGTGGGCCGTCATCGGAGCCTGGCTGGTGATCCTGGCCGTGGGCGGCGGGCTCTCCCAGACGACCATCGATCGGCTGGTGGTGGATTTCGCGCTCCCCGGCCAGCCCGGTGATACGGCGGGCAAGGCCCTGGTCGGCACCTTCGGAACCGCCGGTGAAGCCAGCGCGCCGCTGATCGTCACCATTACCGTGCCCGAGGGGCAGACGGTCGCGGGGAATGCGGCGGGCATCGCGCAAGCCTTCGAATCGCTGTCCACCGCCACCATGTACGACACCCCGTTGCAGGTGTTCCACGCGGGCAATACCACCGGTGCGTCGGCCCCGGCGTTCGTGACCGGTGATGGGCGCACCGCACTGGCCTACGTGTTCTATCCGCCGCCGCGCACACCCGTTCCGGTGCCGCCGAGCCGGCAGCTGGAGCCGCTGCGGCAGGCGCTGCCGGCCGGCTGGGAGCTCGGCGTCACCGGCCGCGACGCCCTCGCGGTGAGCGAGGGCAGCGGCATCGGACTGGGCGTGATGCTGGAACTCGCGGTGGCCGCGCTGGGCGCACTGCTGGTGCTGGCCTTCGTATTCGGCTCCTTCCTGGCGGTACTGCCGCTGCTGACCGCCATGGTCTCCATCCCGGCGGCCCTGCTGCTGCTACTGCCGCTGACCTATGCGGGCGATGTGTCTTTCGTTGTGCAGTACCTGATTTCGCTCGTCGGACTCGGCATCGGCATCGATTACGCGCTGCTGTTCGTCACCCGCTGGCGTGAGGAACGCCAACGCGGGCAAGACAATCGGGCCGCGGTGATCGCCACCATGGAGACGGCGGGGCGGGCCGTGGTCATGAGCGGGGTGACGGTGGCGATCGGCCTGCTCGCGCTGATCGTGCTGCCGGTGCCGTGGATTCGCAGCGTGGGACTGGGCGGCGCCTTGATTCCCCTGGTCACCGTGCTCGCCACGCTGACGCTCACCCCGGCCGTGCTGGTCACCGTCGGCCCGCGACTGGACTGGCCGCGCCGCCGCGACGAAACCGCGGTGGGACCGGGCTGGCGGCGCTGGGCCACGCTGGTGGTGCGCCGCCGCTGGCCGGCCGCCGGGCTGGCGCTGGTCGCGCTGGCGGGGCTGACGGTGCCGTTCGTACGCGCCGAATTCGGCGTCGCGGCGGCGGAATCGCTCTCCGGCAGCGGGCCGGAACAGGTGCTGTACGAGCGGTTGCGGACGGAAGGCATTCCGGCGGGCGCGCTCACGCCGATCGAAGTGGCCGTCGACTCGGCGCAGGCGGCCGGCGTGGCAGCGGAACTCGATGGGGTACAAGGCATTTGGCAGGTGGTGGTGGCGAAACCGGATGACGCACGGCTGAATCGCCCGCGGGAGGGGAGCGGGCCGAATCTGACCATGCTGCTGGCGCTGCCGGTCGAGCAGACCATCAGCGGACCCACCACGGCCGTCGTGGATCGCGCACAGGCCGCTGTCGGCACGCACGAGGGCGTCCTCGGGCTCACCGGATTGGGGCAGGCCCGCAGCGACTTCCAGCGCGCCGTCTACGACAACTTCGGCTGGGTCATCCTGGTGCTGTCGGTGCTCATCTTCCTGCTGCTGGCCCGCGCCTTCCGCTCACCGCTGCTGGCGCTCAAAGCGGTGCTGATGAACATCGCCTCGCTGGCCGCCGCCGTCGGAGCCATGGTGCTGTGCTGGCAGAGCGGCTTCGGCTCCGAACCGCTCTACGGCCTGCCCGCCACCGGAGCCATCACCGTCTGGGTCCCGATCCTGGTGTTCGCGTTCCTGTTCGGGCTCTCCATGGACTACGAGGTCTTCATCCTGGCGCGCATCCGCGAGGAGTACGAGCGCGCCGGCGACACCGACACCGCCGTCGTCGAAGGCATCGGCCGCACCGGCCGCCTGGTCACCTGCGCCGCCCTGATCCTGTTCCTGTCCTTCGCCGCCATGTCCACCGGCCCCGGCACCGACCTGAAGATCATGGCTACCGGGCTGGGTCTCGGAATCCTGCTGGACGCCACCATCATCCGATCCCTGCTGCTCCCGGCCACCGTCTCGCTCCTCGGCCGCTGGAATTGGTACTGTCCGCCACTGCTCGCCAAAATACTGCTACTGCCTGTCGATGCCCCTGAAAATCGGGGCGAGCCGGTTCCGGTGTTAGCGTCTGAGATCCACCAAGATCAATGATGACGAGGGGAGATGTCGACTTATGCCGCAGCGTGAGAAGACCTCGAAGCGTTCGGTTATTGGCAGGGCAGCGGTCGCTACGGCCGTGGTGACGGCGGGTGTGCTCGCCGGACAGGGCACGGCGTCGGCGGACTTCTCCGCCGAGGTTCCGATGAATTGTGTTGGGCTGAGCCCGAATATCGTGGACATGCCCTATTCGGGGCGGGTGTACCTCGGTCAGTACAACGCGGGCCGGCCCGGTTGGACCTCGGTCACGGTGCACACCGGGGCCAGCGTCTGGGGTGGATACACCACCAACCCGACCATCACCTGGACCAACCTGAACACCGGTGTCACCGGCGGCGGAAGCGGTTCGGCGCCGGTTTCGTCGTTCTTCGGCACCGGTGCGCAGAACAACTTCGATGCCTGGGGTATCGGCGGCGGTCCGGTGCGGTTCGACCTGTCGGTGACGAACAACGGACTGGTGCCGGTGCCGGTGATCAACTGCTCGGGCACGATCGACGTTCCGTAGGCACGCGCTACCTCACAATGCCCGGTGGAGACACCGGGCATTGTTGTTTCCGAGGGTGTTTCACGGGGTGCCCCGAGCGGTAGGGGCAGGGGAAGTCGGGGGTCACAGAGCCGATAACGGGCTGGTCAGCGGGCCGATGTGCTGGGTAGGTGCACGGAGGAGGAGACCAGGTGGCGGTACGGGCGACGACAAGCCTTGTGGTGGCGATGATTACGGCGGCGATGATGCTCGTCGGGGTGCCGGGCACACAGGCACGGGCGGAGGCGGACGGGCTCAAGCAGTGCCAGGTCAGCTCCGGCCGCCAACCCGAGACCGCGAAACCCGAAGAGGTGGGCGTGGATTCGGCGTTGCTGAACAAAGCGGTCGCCTTCGCCGCCGATCAGACCCGGTTCACCCTCCAGATCTTCCGCAACAATTGCCTGATCGCGGGCGGGCCCAACAATGCCAAAGCCGGTGGGGTGCCGTGGAATCTGTGGAGCGGCACCAAGAGCGTGGTGGCGCTGCTCGCCGGAATCGCCATCGACGACGGCAAATTGGGGCTGGACGCGCCCATCGGGAACTATCTGCCCGAGGGGCTCGGTGACGCGGAGCATCGCGCCATCACCGTGCGCAGCCTGCTGACCGAGACCTCGGGCATGCAGGTGGCGGTGGCCTCCGAGGGCATCACCGGGCTGATCGGCCTCGACCCGAATGTGGTGGCGCAGGCGCTGGGCATGCCGATCGTGAACCCGCAGGGCGAGAAGTGGGGATACAGTCAGCGCGGCGTGGACCTGCTGGCGTACGTGGTGCAGCAGGCGGTGGGGGAGGACTTCCAGGCGTTCGCGCAACGAAGGTTGTTCGATCCCTTGGGGATTGCGCGCACCGACTATCACTGGGCGCGGGACCGCAGCGGCAACACCTACGGGCACGCGCATCTGGTGCTGCCGCCGGACGACTACGTGAAACTCGGTCTGCTGGTAGCCAATCGAGGCGATTGGGGCGGCAAGCGCATCATCTCGGCGGGCTTCCTGTCGACGGCATCGCAGCGGGCGGCCAATCCCTGCTACGGCATGCTGATGGTGGTCAACCGCGACCCCGACTGCGCCGACGTCTTCCCCGGACTGCCCGAGGACGCGGTGCAGATGTCGGGAATGTGGCGGCAGGACAATGTGATCGTGCCCAGCCTCGGGCTGGTGGTCAGCTGGACCGGGGTGGCGGTGCCGGGCAGTTCGGTGAGCTTCCCCTACGACGTGCTGCGCGCCATCGAGCTGGCGTTCCTGTCGCCGAAGCTCACCGACCCGGGGCCGTTCATCCCGCGCGAGGACATTCAGGTGACCGATCCGTCGATCTCCAATCCGGACGGGGCGCTGGCGGCGCTCGGTCTGGGGCCGATGGCGTACCCGGGATGCGGGGTGCTGGAGTGCCTCGGCAAGCCGATGTCGCCGCCGTTCTCGAACTGGCCGGCCGGGTGCTTCATCCTCGGTTGCCTGGGGCCGGATCCGGCCACACCGGGCATTCGCTAGCGGCTCGCGGGCGCCGGGTGCGCTGGCCATATACCCCTAGTGGGTATATGGTCGGGTTATGGACCACGGTACTCACGAAGTGATGGATCACGGTTCCGCCGACCACGCGGGCATGGACCACGCGGCCATGGGGCACGGCGGACACGGCGGCCACGCGGGCATGTCCATGGACGATATGGCCCGCGACATGCGCAATCGCTTCCTGGTCGCGGCCGTGTTCTCGCTGTTGGTCATGCTCTGGTCCCCGATGGCCGCCGATATGTTCGGCCTGGACCTGCCCACGCCGTTCGGGCTGCGCCAGGACGTCTGGGCGCTGATCCTGAGCCTGCCGGTGATCTTCTACTCCTCCGGCATCTTCTTCACCGGGGCGGTCGCGGCGCTGAAGGCCCGCACCCTCGACATGATGGTGCTGGTCGCCGTCGGCATCGGCGCCGGCTGGCTGTACTCGCTCGCCATCACCCTCACCGGCGGCGGCGAGGTCTTCTACGAAGCCTCCACCATGCTCGCCACCTTCGTACTGCTCGGACACTGGTTCGAGATGCGGGCGCGCGGCGGGGCCAACGACGCCATTCGCACCCTGCTCGACCTCGCCCCGCCGCAGGCCGTGGTGATTCGTGACGGCCGGGAGGTCGAAATCCCCACGGCCGAGGTGATCGTCGGCGACATCCTGCTGGTCCGCCCCGGCTCCAAGATCGCCACCGACGGCGAGGTCGTCGAGGGCGAGAGCGAAGTCGACGAATCCATGGTCACCGGCGAAAGCCTGCCGGTGCACAAGGAAACCGGCTCGGCCGTCATCGGCGCGACGCTCAACGAGAACGGCACCCTGCGGGTCCGCGCCACCAAGGTCGGCTCCGACACCGCCCTGGCCCAGATCGTGAATCTGGTGCAGCAGGCCCAGAATTCGAAGGCCCCCGGGCAGAAGCTGGCCGACCGCGCCGCTTTCTGGCTGGTGCTGGTCGCATTGATCGGCGGCGCACTGACATTGGCGGTGTGGCTGCTGGCCGGGGCCACCTTCGCCAAGGCCATGCTCTTCGCCATCACCGTCGTGGTCATCACCTGCCCCGACGCCCTCGGCCTGGCCACCCCGACCGCCATCATGGTCGGCACCGGGCTCGGCGCGAAGCGGGGCGTGCTGTTCAAGAACGCCATGGCGCTGGAGAGTTCGGCGCGCATCCGCACCGTCGTCATGGACAAGACCGGCACCCTCACCAAGGGCGAGCCCGAGGTCACCGAGATCGCCACCGTCGACGGATTCACCGAGGACGAACTGCTGCCGCTGCTCGCCGCCGTCGAGCGCGAATCCGAGCACCCCTTGGCCGCGGCGGTGGTGCGCTATGCCGAACAGCACGGCGCGGAAGACCAACGGGCGCAGGACTTCCAGAACGTTCCGGGGCACGGTGCGGTCGCCACCGTCGACGGGCGGCGGGTGGTGATCGGTAACCGCAGGCTGCTCGATCGCGAGGGAATCGCATTGGGCGACTTGGCTTCCGTGCGCGAACAGGTCGCCGGATCGGGCCGGACCGCGGTACTGGCCGCCGTCGACGGCAAACCCGCGGCCGTCATCGGCATCGCCGACGCACCCCGCGAGACCTCCGCGAAAGCCGTTGCGGACCTGCACGATATGGGCATCGAAGTGGTCATGCTGACCGGCGACAATCAGGCCACCGCCGCGCGCATCGCCGCCGAACTCGGCATCGACACCGTCATCGCCGAAGTGCTGCCGGGCGACAAGGCCGACAAGATCGCCGAACTCCAGGCGGGCGGCAAGCAGGTCGCGATGGTGGGCGACGGCGTGAACGACGCGCCCGCGCTCGCCCAGGCGGATCTGGGCATCGCCATCGGCGCGGGCACCGATGTGGCCATCGAGACCGCCGACGTGGTGCTGATGCGCTCGGATCCGCTCGACATTCCCACCGCGCTGCGCATCGGTCGCGGCACGCTGCGCAAGATGCATCAGAACCTGGCCTGGGCGGTCGGCTACAACTCGCTGGCCCTGCCCATCGCCGCCGGTGTGTTCGAGCCCGCCTTCGGCTTCACGCTGCGGCCCGAGATCGCGGCCCTGTCGATGTCCGGGTCGAGCGTGATCGTGGCGCTCAATGCGCTGTCGCTGCGCCGACTGAAGTTGCCGGAGCGGAACTGAGATTCACTTCTGCGGTGATGAAGCCGGATTGTGGCGTGGACAACACCCGCTCACGGCCGTGAACATCTTCATGATGCCGGGTGGCTGACGGATAACTACCGTGGATTCGAACCCCGAATCCCCGAACGGAAAGTTGCGTCATGCCGATCATCAACCTTGGTTCCGCCGCCCTGGATCTCGCGAGCACGGTCACCTCGATCACCGCGAACATCACCTACATCCTGAAGGCGTGGGGCCTGGCCTGAGCCGGCCGCAAGCTCGAAACGCCCGCTGATCCATCCGGACCGGCGGGCGTTTCGCGTATCCGGGATCAGGCGCGCAGCAGCGCGGCCTGCACCTGCCGCAGCCGTTCCACATCACCGCGGAAACCGGCGACCGCGTCGTTGTAGAGGAACGCCTCCCACAGCCGCACCAATGCGTAGGCCAGGGTGTCCCGTTCGATCGGCGGCTCGTAGCCCTGCTGCTCGGCGCGCTCGATGAGCCCCTCCACGGTGGCCACCGCGGACCGATGCACCGCACCGTCACTGCGCGTGATCAATCGCAGCGCGGCGGTGGACTCGTTGTCGAAATACGTTCGCAGCGAATCGTCTTCGACGATCCAGTGAATGGTGCCGTCCAGGATCTCGTTCAGCCGCTCGCCGCCGGTACTGCGGCAGCGCTTGTCCTGATAGGCCACCATGCGCTCCAGCTGCCGCGCGATGGCCGCGCCCAGCAAGCCCTCGCGCGAGCCGAACCACCGGTAGATGCTGGCCCGGCCGACGCCGAGCTGGGCGGCGATGGCGTTCACATCGACCCGCTTGCCCTCCAGGAACATGGCGATGGCGGCCTTGAGTACATCCTCCCGGCTGGCCGAAGCGGGCCGGCCCGGTGCCCTGGTTCCCTCGCCGCGCGTCACGCCGACAGCTTAGGGGTCAGGAACGGGGCCAGCGCCCGGGTGGTGGCGGCGCGGCCCAGATCCAGGGCCCGCGTCAGCACCCGCGGATCGCGGGCGATGCGGCCGATATCGGGCGCACCGTGCGGCGGGCGGATCTGGAGCAGGTTCGGGTCGTTCGCGAATTCGGCTTCGTCGGCGGTGAATCGGGTAGCGCGCGCCAGCCATGGCTCGACCGTGCCGGGCGCGTGCCGGGCCAGGAACCGGGTCACCACGCGGTTCTCCAGATTCGATGGGGGACGGGAGATCTCGTCCTCGCGGCGGGTGCGCAAGACCAGCACGCGGGTCGCGCCCTGCGCCAAAGCCGTTCGGATGGGCACGGATTCGGAGAGACCCGCATCCACGAACCGCCGCTCACCGATCCGCACCGGCCGGCCGGCCAGAATCGGCAGGCAGGTGGAGGCGCGCAGCGACGCCTGCACCGCGCGGGGATCGGTGAGCGTGTCGTGCAGGTCCACGGCCGCACCGGTATCGGCATCGGTGGCGATGGGGTGGAAGGTGACCGGGTTGGCCAGGATCGCCGGGAAATCCATCGGGACGATGCGCTCGTAGACGGTGTGCACCAGGTAGTCGGTGTCCACCACCCGCCCGCCGCGCAGCGCCCGGCCCGGCGAGATCACCCGATTGATCACCTCGGGGTTCCAGGCCCGGCGCGAATCGCGGGCCCGGCCGCAGAGCAGCCAGGCCCCGTTCAGCGCCCCCGCCGAGGCCCCGTACACGCCGTCGAAGCAGCTCAGCAGGTCCATTTCCTCCAGCGCCATGGCCATTCCGTGCGAATACGCGCCGCGTGACGACCCGCCCTCGATGACCAGCGCCAAGCGCTCCCCGTCCCGGCGTCGCCCCGGCACGCTGCCGGTGCGCTGCCGCCAGGCCAGGAGTTCGCCGACCCCGGCGGTGTTCTCGTCGGCCACCCGCCCTCCCTTCGGTCTGCCGCGCTGGTGCCGCGGTCTGCGTTCATGATGCCATTTGAGACATTGAAGACTCTGTGTATCATACCCGGCATGCAATTGGCACTCACCGAAGACGAGCTCGCCTTCCGGGACGAGCTGCGCGCCTTCTTCCGCAGCGAGATTCCCGCCGAGATCCGCAATCGCGCCCGGCACGGACAGGACCTGAGCAAGGACGACATCGTCACCACCCAGCGCATCCTCAACGCGCACGGCCTGGCCACACCGAACTGGCCGGTCGAATGGGGTGGCCGCGACTGGACCCCCATCCAGCGCCACATCTGGCACGACGAACTCCAGCTCGCCTCGGTGCCCGAACCGCTCACCTTCAACACCAATATGATCGGCCCGGTCATCGCCCACTTCGGCTCGCGAGAGCTCAAGGAGCGCTTCCTCCCGCCGACCGCCGACCTCGACATCTGGTGGTGCCAGGGCTTTTCCGAGCCCGACGCCGGCTCCGACCTGGCGTCGCTGCGCACCGTGGCCGTGCGGGACGGCGACGAGTACGTGATCAACGGCCAGAAGACCTGGACCACCGCCGCACAATCCGCCGACTGGATGTTCTGCCTCGCGCGCACCGACCCGAACGCGCCCAAGAAGCAGGCCGGCATCTCCATGCTGCTGTTCCCGCTGGACACCCCCGGCGTCACCGTGCGGCCGATCAAGCTGATCGACGGCGGCTACGAGGTCAACGAGGTGTTCCTGGAGAACGTCCGGGTCCCCGCGAATCAGCTTGTCGGCGAAGAGAATCAGGGCTGGACCTACGCCAAGTTCCTGCTCGGCAACGAACGCACCGGCATCGCCGCCGTCGGCCAGACCAAGGTCCGGCTGTGGCTGGCCAAGGAGTACGCCAAGCAGACCCGGCTGGGCGCGGGCACCATGCTCGACGACCCCATGTTCGCCGCCCGGCTGGCCGAACTCGAAAACGAGCTGCTGGCACTGGAACTCGTGCAGCTACGTGTCGCGGCCGGGTCCGCCGACGGCAAGCCCAACCCGGTCTCCTCGATCCTCAAACTGCGCGGCACCGAGCTACAGCAGGCGGTCACCGAACTGATGGTGGACATCGCCGGCCCGGATTCCCTGCCCCGCGAGGACGAATCGAACCCCGACTGGGCGCACCGCAGCACCGCCACCTACCTGAACTACCGCAAAACATCGATCTACGGAGGATCCAACGAGGTGCAGCGCGGCATCATCGCTTCGACGATCCTCGGATTGTGAGGCAACACCATGGATTTCGAACTCTCCGCTGAACAGGAAATGCTGCGCGACACCGTCCGCGACGTGCTCGCCCGCAGCTACACCCCCGAACGCCGCAACGAGATCATCGGCACCGAACTCGGCTGGGACCCCGAGGTGTGGGCGATCTTCGCCGAAATCGGCCTGCTCGGACTGACTTTCGCCGAAGCGGACGGCGGCATGGGCGCGGGCCCCATCGAAGCCATGCTGGTGCTCGAGGAGCTCGGCCGCGGCCTCGCCCCCGAACCGCTGCTGGACTGCGCCCTGCTGCCCGGCGGCCTGATCGGCCAGGCCGGAACCGACACGCAGCGCAAGGAACTGCTGCCGCGCATCGCCGCGGGCGAACTGCGAATGGCATTCGCGCACAACGAACCCGGCCTGCGCTGGCCCGCCGCCGAGCTCGATTCGCGCGCCCTGCTCGACGGCGACCGGTGGCAGCTGACCGGCCGCAAGCACCCGGTCCCGCACGGCGACTGCGCACAGCTGCTGATCGTCAGCGCGCAGCTCCCGGACGGCGGCATCGGACTGTTCCTGGTCGATCCGAACACCGGCGGCGTCCAGCGCACCACCTTCGACACCCACGACGGGCTGCGCGGTGCGGATATCGAATTCGACAGCGCCACAGCGGAATTGCTGGGTACCACCGAGGATCGTTCCGGCCTCATCGCCGCCACCGCCATCCATGCCCAAGCGGCCCTGGGCGCGGAAGCGGTCGGCGCCATGTCCGAAGCCCTGCGACTGACCACCGAATACCTGAAGACCCGCAAACAGTTCGGCGTCCCGCTACGCACCTTCCAAACCCTCACCCACCGCGCCGCCGACATGTACGTCTCCCTCGAACTGGCCCGCAGCATGAGCCTGTACGCCTCGATGTCCCTGGCCGACGGCATGGTGGACCCCGTGGTGGCCTCCCGCGCCAAACTCCGAATCGGCCGCTCCGGCAGGCACATCGGCCAGGAGGCGATCCAGCTGCACGGCGGCATCGGCATGACCGCCGAATACCCCGTCGGCCATTACACCGCCCGCCTCACCGCCATCGAACACACCCTCGGCGACTCCAGCGACCACCTGCGCTACCTGGCCGCCCACATCGCCGATCACCAGATGGCCGAGATCTGATGCACATTCGCGGCGCGGTCCTGGAAGAGACCGGGCGGCAACGGCCCTACGCCCACACCCGCCACGCGGTGGTGGACCGCGCCTCGGTGGTCCCGGTCGGCAACGACGTACCCGCCGAAATCGCCGCCCTCTTCGGCTGTGCGGTCCTCACCGGCGGCGGCGCGGTGCTCAACGTTGCAAAGCCGCGCCCCGAGGACAGCCTGATGGTGGTCGGCCTCGGCGGCGTCGGCATGGCCGCCCTGCTCACCGCCAAAGCCATCGGCGTGGAACGCATCATCGCCGTGGATCGCATGCCGGAAAAGCTCACCACCGCACAGGAACTCGGAGCCACCGAGACCTACACCCCGGACCGGGTGCGCCACGAACGCATCCGGGCCCGCTACGTGCTGGAGTGCGCGGGCCACCCTGCCGCCTTCGAAACCGCCTACGCGGCAACATCCCCCGGCGGCACCACGATCACCGTCGGCCTACCCGCCCCCGACGCCACCGTCACATTGCCGCCACTGACCCTCACCGCCGAAGCCCGCACCATCGTGGGCAGCTACCTCGGTTCAGCAGTCCCCGCCCGCGACATCCCCCGCTACGAGCAGATGTGGCGCGCGGGCCTGCTCCCGGTAGAGCGCCTCATCTCCGCCCGAATAGAACTCGACGCCATCAACGCAGCAATGGACCATTTGTCCGCCGGCGAAGCCATCCGCCAAATCGTCACCTTCCCGCCCGCCGCGGCCAGACCCGCTGGAGTGCAAGGAAAATCAATGGCTCAATGAGTGTGACCGTTCCTACACTCGGTCGATGAACACCGCACGACTCCTCGATCACCTCCGCACCCACGACACGGCTCTGACGTTGTCCAGGGCCGGGGTCGTGAAGTGGGATGACGCGGAATTCCATCGGGAGGCATACACCGCCGACCCCGAGGGATACGCGCTGCTGGCCCTGGTGCCCGGCGTGCGGGAGACGCAGCGCGCACGAGCCCTGTTGCAGGTGCTCGCGGCGTCCCGGGCCGGGCTCGACGCGGACACCCGCAAGCACCTCGACAAGGCGACGCGCGCATTGCTTTTCGGGGTGCGGCCGGACCTCGTCATCACCGTGCTGCTGGCGCTCCGTCGGATGCGCGCCAACCACAAGCACGTCACTCGCGCCATCCTGGCGTTCGTACTGGAGCACCCGGACGCGGAGTTGCTGATTCCGGCTCGTCGCCCTTCGCTGGTCGACTGCTTCGAGCACGCGCTCGGCAAGGCGACGGCACGTGGATGCGCGCGGCTGATCGCCGAGGGCGATGCCGGTTCGGCGGAACTGCGGCGGAAGCTGCTGCGGTACACGGCGAATCCGGCGGTCGCGATCGAGCGGGTGCGGGAGCTGTACGCGCCCGGCATGCACGGTGTGCCCACGCTCACCGAGCCGGTCGCGCCGATCGAGCCGCGGCGGGTTCGCGAGCCCATTGTCACCGTGAGCAATCGCGGCGATATCGCCGCCACCCTGGTGCGCGTCTATCGCGGCAGCGAGAGCGCCGAATCGGGTTCCGCGCTGGCCGGTTACGTCACGGCAGCCGCCCGCGATCTGCCGCGCAATCCCGATCACGTGGCCCTGGTGCTGGACACCTCGGAGTCCATGCGCGGCTACGGCGAGCGCGAGTGGGCGCTGCTGTCCCAGGCCGAGGCGCTGCGCCTGGTCCTGGCGGAGGTGTGCGAGCGACTCACCGTCATCGAGGTCGGGCACGGTCAGACCGCCGCGACCGACCTCGCGAACGGCCTGTTGGACGCGATCGAGGCCGGCGCCGGAACCTCCGATGCCGGAGCGGATTTCGCGACCGGAGCTGTTCGGCATATCGCGCCGGACGTGGTCGTCATCGTCACCGACGGCTACGAGAACCGGATGCCGGGCGACCTCGCACGCGTGACGGCGGCCCTGCGGCGCATCGGCATCACCACCCCGGTGCTGCTGGCGCAGGCCATGTTCACCAGCGGTGACGACCTTGCCCTGCGCAACCCCGCGCCGAACCTGCCGCGCCAGGGCTTCTGGCATCAGGACGATTTCGGCGAGCTACTGCCGTGGATGTTCGCGCACGGCCCGTCCGGGGCGGAGTGGATCCGGGCGGCGGCGCTGCGGTTCCTCGACGCCCGACTGGAAGGAGTGAACGCATGACGCGACTCGATACTCTCGTGCACGCACCCGTCGACCTGACCGGTTACCGGCTGGGCGACCCGCAGCGCGCGGGCGCGCTCACCATGGTGCCGATCCACGGCCCCGAGCGTCCCGGCATCGTGCCGCCGCGCTCGGGACTGAAGCTGAAGCAGGTGGTTGGCTACGGCAGCGTGGAGCTGCGCAATCCCGCGCCCGCCGGGGTCGCCATCGTGCCGCTGCACATCGGCTATATCCAGGAGGGCGCGCAGAATCACGCACTCTGCTCGGCCGCGCTGCTCGCCGCCGGCGAGACCCGCCGCTTCGACGACGCCTGCTGCGTGCAGGCGGCCCAGGGCGGTTACCTGGAGGGCCGCGACCAGTGGTTCTTCGTGCTGCCCTTGGAGCTGCGCGCCCAGGCGCTCGCGCTGCGTGGCCGGCCGGGCTATTCCAAGCTGTGGCAGGACATCACGGTCCTGAACGCCCGCTACCGGCTGCCCGCCCGCGGGCATCTGGAGCAGATCCTCACCCGCCGGCGGGCCGTGCTGACCCAGTTCCGCAATCGCCTGGAGCTGCTGCCCGGTCAGCTCGGCGCGGTCTTCTTCATCGGTGAGAAGTTCGCCGGACTGGAGATCGCCCCGGACCCCGGGTACTTCGCGGAGATGTGGATGCCGTTGGTGTGCTTCGCCTATGGCGTCGCGGCCTGGCACGACGACCGCGCGATGCCCGGAGCCGAGCCGCTCGCGGCCGGCGATATCGCCGGTCTGCGTGCGGAATTGGCGCGGTCCCGGGCGCGGCAGCGCGACGAGGTGCTGTCCTGGATGCCCCCGGCCGGCGGGATGACCAGCAAGGAAGAGGAGCGCTACCTGGACCTGCGCCTGCTCACCGTGTACGGCGAGGGCATCACCGGTCAGCTCGTGCACGAGCACGAGCGCCTGGTCTACGCCTCTATCTTCCCGGTGGATTGGGTGCCCGGCCGGTACTGAATTAAATGGATTGCGCCACAGGGCAATCGAGGATTGAATAGTAGTACGGGAACTGAGCCGGGCACGACGGGATCCAACTTCATTCCAGATGAAGCAAATGAATCGCCTGCTTAGCGAGGATATGCCCCGCCATCGCGCCGGCCGCCTGTCCCGTTCTTACTCCGAAAGCTCCGGTGGGGACCTGACCCCACCGGAGCTTCGTGGTATTTCGAGCATGATATTTCAAGCGCTGATCAACCCCGCATGACGGCGCGAATCTTCCTCGGGCCGAGTGATTTCCGAAGCCGTTCGCGGCCGGGTCCGCACCGCCGCACTGAACAACTGGTACTCCGCCGAAGGCACGCACACCTCCCGGTACGGATGCCGCTGCCCGACCCGCCGCTGCGGTCCCGGAATCACCACGCCGGTGCGCGGCACCTGCCCCTTGCCTTCCTGGGACCGCACCCAGCTCTGCATGGCGCGTGAGTCGATGCTCGGCAGGTATTCGACGGCGTCTTCCCACTCCAGGCCGTCCACCTGCATCGGGTCGGCGACCGCGGTGACGACCACGGCGTATGCGTTCCCGACGGTGTTGTCCGTCATCCGGACCTACCCCCTGTCCCTGCTCGAGGCCGCCTCCCCGACCCCGGAAATCTCCGGCGTTGCACGGGGAGTGTTCAGGATACTTCGAAAGATCTTGCCTTACTGGGTCTTTCACTGTTGTACCAGGTCGGTTGCGGGTAATTGTGACACCCGCAACAGTGCTGCGGGTCACCTCTGCCCAAGTCGGAATAGCCGCGCGACCTACGATGTTCATGAGGTTGACATATCCACCAATGGCGGATGGCTCTCGAGGAGGACCCCGTGCAGTTCGGAATTTTCAGCGTCGGCGATGTCACCACCGACCCGACCACCGGCCGGACACCCAGCGAGGCCGAGCGTATCCAGGCCATGGTCACCATCGCCCGGAAGGCCGAAGAGGTCGGCCTCGACGTCTTCGCGACCGGCGAACACCACAACCCGCCGTTCGTACCGTCCTCGCCGACCACCATGCTCGGCTATGTAGCCGCCAAGACCGACCGCATCATCCTCTCCACCGCGACCACGCTGATCACCACCAACGACCCGGTGAAGATCGCCGAGGACTTCGCCATGCTCCAGCATCTGGCGGGCGGGCGCGTGGATCTGATGATGGGGCGCGGCAATACCGGGCCGGTATATCCCTGGTTCGGCAAGGACATTCGCGACGGCATCCCGCTCGCCATCGAGAATTACCATCTGCTGCACCGGTTGTGGCGCGAGGACGTAGTGGATTGGGAAGGCAAGTACCGGACGCCGTTGCAGGGCTTCACCTCCACGCCGCGCCCGCTGGACAATGTCGCGCCGTTCGTATGGCACGGATCCATCCGCAGCCCCGAGATCGCGGAGCAGGCCGCCTACTACGGTGACGGATTCTTCGCCAACAACATCTTCTGGCCCAAGCATCACTTCCAGCGCCTGATCCGGCTGTACCGGCAGCGCTACGAGCACTACGGGCACGGCAGCGCCGACCAGGCCATCGTGGGATTGGGCGGGCAGGTGTTCATGCGCAAGAACTCCCAGGACGCCATCCGGGAATTCCGGCCCTACTTCGACAACGCCCCCGTCTACGGGCACGGCCCCTCGCTCGAGGACTTCATGGAGCAGACGCCGCTGACCGTGGGCAGCCCGCAGGAGGTCATCGACAAGACCTTGACCTTCCGCGAGTACTTCGGCGACTACCAGCGCCAGCTGTTCCTGATGGATCACGCCGGACTGCCGCTGAAAACCGTGCTCGAACAGCTGGACCTGCTGGGCGAAGAGGTGGTTCCGGTGCTGCGCAAGGAGTTCGACGCGCTGCGCCCCGCGCACGTGCCGGACGGGCCGACGCATGCGCGCCTGGTGGCCGCACGCGACGCCGCCATCGACGAGCGGAAGGACGAGGTGACCGCATGACCCGCATCGCCGTGGTGTCGGCCGGGCTGTCTCAGCCCTCCTCGACCCGATTGCTGGCCGATCGCTTGGCCGCCGCCACCCGGGCCGCGCTGCCCGAATCCGACGTCGAGTTCGACGTGATCGAATTGCGCGATCACGCCCACGGCCTCGCCGACAACCTGGTCACCGGCTTCGCCGCCGGCGGCCTGCGGGAGGCCATCGACCAGGTGGTGGGGGCCGACGGGATCATCGCCGTCACCCCCATCTTCAACGCCTCGTTCAGCGGCCTGTTCAAGACCTTCTTCGATGTGCTGGAACCGGATTCGCTGATCGGCAAGCCGGTGCTGGCCGCCGCCACCGGCGGCACCGCCCGGCACTCGCTGGCCCTGGAGCACGCGGTCCGGCCGCTCTTCGCCTACCTGCGCGCCGTCGTGGTGCCGACCACGGTGTATGCGGCGTCGGAGGATTGGGGCGCGGGCGGCGGCGCGGACAGTGGCCTCGCCGATCGAATCCTGCGGGCCGCCGGGGAATTCGCCGATCAGGTCGCCATGCGGCCGAGCTCGGTCAAGGCCGACCCCTACGCGGCGCCGGTGCCTTTCGAGCAATTGCTGGCCGGCGACCGCGGCCGGGCCGACCGCCGGACCGATGTTATAGCCACTTAGTAACTGGGTAGCATTGGTAAAGACTGGCACTTCCCTCTGAGCGAAGGCGGGTAGCGAGATGACCGAGCACACCGCGGACCTACTACCCGCCATCCCGCTCGAAGCCTGGCGGCCCACCAAGGAGACGCTGCACCGCTACGCCCAGATCATCGGCAAGGTGGCTCTGGCCAAGGGCATCCGGCGCAATCACTGGTGGCATATGACCTACCGGCTGACCGCCCGCGGCTGGACCACCGTCCCGCTCGGCACCGCCACCGACGGACCCGTGTTCACCTGCGCCTTCGACTTCTTCGACCACGTGCTGCGGATCTCGGCCACCACCGGCATCCAGGCCGAGATCCCGCTCGCGGGCCAATCGGTCGCCAGCTTCTACATCGAGACCATGAACGCCTTCGACGAACTCGGGCTGAAGGTCGCCATCGCCCGGCCGACCCCCTACGACCTGCCCGATCACGGCCGGCCCTTCTACGAGGACGAGGAACACCACCACTACGACGCGGGCGCCGCACTGCGCGCCTTCCACGTCCACAGCCAGGTCGGGCGGATCCTCGAACAGTTCAGCGCCGGCTACTCCGGCAAGATCAGTCCCGTCCAATTGTTCTGGCACACCTTCGATATCGCGGTGCAGCGCTTCTCCGACCGCAAGATCGACATGACCACAGCTGTGGATCCGGTCACTCGCGAGGCGTACTCGCGGGAGGTGATCAGCGCCGGTTTCTGGTTCGGCGACGACAAGACCCCCGAACCCACCTTCTACTCCTACACCGCCCCGGAACCCACCGGACTCGCCACCGTGCCGCTGTATCCGAAGGCGGCGCACTGGGTGGAATCCGGCTCCGGGCACAACGCCTACCTGGCCTATGACGCTGCCCGCAACGCCGCGGACCCCATCGGGACCGTGATCGGCTTCTTCCAGTCGGCCTACGCCGGCGGGGCCGAGCTGGCCGGGTGGAACGCCGGCTCGCTGGCCTGTCACGGCGGCATCACCGACCCGGTACTGGAGACGTCACGATCGGGATGGCCGGAATAACCGTATGCCCCGAATCGTCTCTCCGGCATAGTGTGTCGAGAGGACCTGAGGGAGGTCACCATGGGGAAAACTCCGGTGAGCGGGCCGAATGCGGTGAAACGGGGCACGCATGGGTGAGGAACGCATGGCGGTGCGGGGGTCGGGGCTGACCGCCTACCGGGACACGGCCTTCACCGCCGGGCCCGGCACGCGGGTGCCGTTGATGGGTGTGCTGGTGCTGGGCAGCCTGGTCCTGGTGTGGGCCGCCGAACGGGCGCCGCGGGAAGGCACCGACCACGGGTGGTTCGTGGCGGTATCCATCGCCGGACTGTTCGTGGCGCGCGGGCTGCATCTGCGACGGCCGGTCACGCTGCCGCACCTCACCGGCGCGACCATGATGCTGGTGGTGGCGAACTTCAGCTACCGGGCCGAACATGCGGGGGTCGGCTTCGGGTTCCTGGCGCTGAGCGGGCTGGTGCTGATGCTGCCGCAGAGCAGCAAACCGCAACCCGAACAGCTGCCGCGCGTGGCGGAACTGGTGCGGCGCACCGATATCGATCCGCTCGCGCCGTTCGCCTTGCATTCGGCCAAGAGCTACTACTTCAATGCCGATGCCTCGGCGGCCATCGCGTATCGGGCACGGTTCGGAATCGCGGTGGTCTCCGGGGATCCCATCGGGGACAAGCGGGCCTTCAACGAATTGATCTCGGAATTCTCGGCTTTCGCCAGCGATCACGGCTGGCGGATCGCGGTGCTGGGCGCCAGCCCGGAAATGGTGCCGAACTGGCAGCGGCGCGCCTTCGACCATCGCGGACTGCGTGCGGTCGCCGTGGGCCGGGACGTGGTGCTCGAGGTCGGCAGCTTCGACATGGTGGGGCGGCGCTTCCGCAATCTGCGCCAAGCCGTCAGCCGCACACAGAATTTCGGGGTCACCACCGAAGTCGTGCCGGAGGCGGCGCTCACCGAACCGCAGCGCGAAACCCTGCTCGGCATCGTCGACGAATGGGGGAGCGGGCGGCAGACGCGCGGGTTCTCCATGATCCTCGACCACCTGCTGGACGGGCGGAACCCTGGCATGCTGGTGGTGCTGGCGCGCGATGCGGACGGGCAGGTCGCCGGCTTCCAGCGCTACGGAATCTCCGGCGGCGGAAGGGAACTCAGCCTCGATGTGCCGTGGCGGCGCAAAGACGCCCCCAACGGCCTCGACGAGCGAATGATCATCGACCTGATCGAGTACGCGCGAGCACACGGCGTCACCCGAATCTCCCTGGCCTTCGCGGCGTTCCCGGAGCTGTTCGCGGACAAACACCGGACCCGGATCGGGCAGCTGGTGTATGTGGCGGTGCGCCTGGGTGATCCGCTGATCCGCCTGGAATCGCTCTACCGATTCCTGCGCAAATTCAACGCCTTCTCCGACCAGCGCTTCGTACTGCTCCGCTGGCGGGAGGTCGTCATCGCGGCGGCCGCGCTGCTCACCCTCGAATTCGTGCCGCACCGCCGCCAGTACTAGCGCCCACGCCGATGGTGGTGGCGGCTCAGCTCATCCGGGCCATGATTCCGCGCGGCAGCAGGGGCATGACGACACCCAGTACGCGCCAGGGCCATTCGGGGACGCTGGCGCGCACCGCCTCGCGTTCGATGGCCGACACCATGGCGTTCACGCCCTTGTCGAGCGGGGTCATGAGCTTGACGTCGCCCGCGCGATCGGACATGTCGGTGGCGATATAACCGGGCTGCACCGTGGTGACCTTGATCGGCGAGCGGCGTAGCTCGATCGCGAGACCCTCACCGAGCGCGGACAATCCGGCCTTGCTGGCCGCGTACGCCGCCTTCTTGCCGGGCAGCCCGCGCACCGCGCTCATGGAGGAGATGAGCACCAGGTGCCCGGCGTTCTGCTCCCGGAAGATGGTCAGGGCGGCTTCGGCCTGCGCCAGGGCGCTCACGAAATTCGTAGTGGCCGTGGCGATATTGGCGTCGGCGCGGCCGGTGCCGAGCCGCGCGCCTTTGCCCAGACCGGCATTCACGATCACCCGGTCCAAACCGCCCAGCTCGCCGGATAATTCGGCGAAGACCTGCGGAACGGTGGCGTGCTCGTCCACATCCAGCGCGCGCACGGCGACCGTGATGCCGGGGTGGGCGGCGAGCAGTTCGGCGCGCAGCTCTTCCAGCTTGTCCAGTCGCCGCGCACAGAGCGCGAGATCGCGCCCCCGGCGGGCGAATTCGCGCGCCATGCCCGCACCGAGCCCGGAACTCGCTCCGGTAATAAGAATTCTGCGTCTGGTCATGCTCGCCACCCTAATGCGAATCAGCCGCCGAACGAACCCGTGGAGGTATCCGGAACCAAACGCCACGCGCCGCAATTCTCGGTTTTGAATGCCACATCGCTGGATTTGATGACCACGCGCACCGGTTTGGTGCGGGTGAAATCGCTGGCGATGATGTAGTAGTTCGGATCGTTGTAATCGGTGTCGGTCTGCACCTTCCACAGCCGCCGCCAGAAACACCCGCCGGCGGCCGGGTCCGGCGTCCCGTCGGCGAGATAGGTGCCCGGCCGGATATCGGTGTTCACCAGGTACAAACCATCCACCGTGATCTCGGTGGCCGGTTCGGCGGCGGCCGTTCCACCCGCCGTCAGCGTCAGCGCGGAGGCGCAGGCCCCCGCCATCACGAACACGCGTGCCCGCACGATGTTCCTCCCTATATTTCTGTTCCCTGCCTGCCGCGGAAGTGTTAACGCTATCCGCGGTTCCCGAGATCCCCGCATCTCTTCGGAGGGGTCTATCAGAAAACACCGGGCGGTTTGGCGGGAATGTGGGAAATAGGCAGAAACCACCGATGCTGTTCGCGGGCCCGCCGACGATATTCCTTGCATGAGAAGACTTCGACCCCTCCCGGACGGGACCACCACCGGTCCGCCCGGATGCACCACGCACTGCGCCCGGCTCTGTACCGACACCGGCATCGCCGCCGTCCTCGCCGCCGACAAAGCCCTGCTGCACTGGCGGGCCGTGCGCCGCCTGGGCGATTCCGGACTCGCCGAACACGCCGTCCAGGAGACCTTGATCCGGGCCTGGCGGGCCTGCGCCAGCTATGACCCCGCGCGCGGCAGTGTGCGCACCTGGCTGCTGACCATCGAACGGAACGTGCTCACCGATATCGCCCGGGTGCGGGCCGCCCGGCCCGGCGACACCAACTGGGACGAGCTCGGTGAACAGACCGAAGGCCGCAGCGCCGGGCCCGATTTCACCGATGCGCTCAGCGACTGCCTGCTCGTCTCCGAACTACTCGATCACCTGCCCGGACCGCAGCGGGACGCCGTCGTCCAGGTCATCCTGCGCGACCGGGCGTACCACGAGGTCGCCGCGGACCTCGGGGTGCCGGTCGGCACCGTCAAGACCCGCGTCCACTACGCGTTGCGCTCCCTGCGCCGGTTGCCGATCAGCGCCTGAGCGGGCTCCCGCTGAACTTCCCGGCTCCCGCCATTGCCGCTGCCCCGATCTCTCTCTGCCAGGAGCCGTCATGAAACCTGCCGGACCCCTCCTCACCCTGGCCGCCGCGGCCGCACTGAGCGGCGGCTTGCTGATCGCGAACACCGCCACGCACGGCGGCACCGACTCCGCCACCGCCCGGACCGCCGTCACCACTTCGGCCGCCCCGAGCGCGCCGGTCACCACCAGGCCCGGGTTCCCCGCGCAGGCCGACTACGTCACGGTCATCGCGACCGCCGGGCGGCCGATCACGCTGTCGGTGACCATCACCGGAGCCAAAGCGGTGGCTTATGCCTGCGATGGCGCGGCCGTGGAGAGCTGGCTCAAAGGCGCGGCCGATGCCGGGCGCACCACGCTGAGCGGCAACAACTCCCGCCTCGAAGCCCAGCTCGCCGGGGCATCCCTCGCCGGCTCTTTGCTGCTGGACGGCAAGACCTACGACTTCACCGCTCCGCCCGCGGCGGCTCCGGCCGGCCTGTACCTCGCCGATTCCGCGGCCGGCCGGGACAGCTGGATCGTCGCGCCGGACGGCTCGGTGACCGGGGTGCGCCGCAATCCGAACGGATCCACCACTGCCGCACCGGAATTGGCCCCCAACGCACGGAAGGTGCACGGCGATGACAACGATTTCTGAACCCGGGCGGGCGCGGCGCACCACCGCACTGAGCCTGGTGCTGATCGTCTGCGCGGGCGCGGCCACGGCCATCGCACTGGGGGTTTACGGCCGGCTGCATACTCCCGCCGGGGCGGCGATCAGTGTGGCCGGATTCTCCAGTCCCGGTGCGGTGAAGTCCTGGCTGGCCACCATCGTGGTGCTGCTGGCCGCGAGCCAGGACGTGAGCGCGCTCGCCATGTACGGGGTGCTGCCGAAGGTTCGGCCGGGGCAATGGGCCGCGCGCTGGCACGTCTGGTCCGGGCGCGCCGCGGTATTGCTCAGCATTCCGGTGGCCGTGCACTGTCTCTACGCCTTCGGATTCGCCGACTACGACCATCGGGTACTGCTGCACTCGCTGCTCGGCTGCCTGGTCTACGGCGTCTTCGTCACCAAGATGCTGCTGCTCACCCGGAAAGGGCTGCCCGGCTGGGTGGTTCCGGTCGCGGGCGGGCTGCTGTTCACCGGATTCGTCGGGCTCTGGTTCAGCTCGGCGGTCTGGTTCTTCCGGGTCGAGGGCTTCGGGGCCTGAGCAATCCGCGCGAATGCTGAACCCGGGACCCCGCGAACACGTCCAACAAGCAAGAGCGGGCCAGTTCGGTCCGTCGCGATCGAGGAGTAGACCATGACCGAGCAACAGCCCACCGGATACCGGCTCGACCGCCGGACCGCCCTGGCCGCCACCGGTGTCGCGGCGACCGCCCTCACCGTGGCCGCGTGCAGCAGCTACGGGTCGAGCGAAACCGCTTCGGCCGCACCGCAGGGCGGGGTGAAACAGGAGAAGAAGCAGGACGGGACCGAACTGGCCCGCACTGCGGATGTGCCCGTCGGGGGCGGTCTGATCAGCGGGGACACCGTGATCACCCAGGAGAACGCGGGGGAGTTCAAGGCGTTCTCCAGCACCTGCACCCATCTGGGCTGCAAGGTCAGCGAAGTCAGCGCGGGCCTGATCAAGTGCCCGTGCCACAACAGCACCTTCCGGCTCGATGGATCGGTGGCGGGCGGGCCCGCGCCCCGGGCCTTGGACGGCAAGACCATCACCGTCGAGGGGGACCGGATTCTCTCGGCTTGATCGCGTTCGGCTGCCGAGTGCGGACCGGCGCGTCATCCGCCGAATGACGGGTTGCTCGCTGGTTGTCGGTCACCCTTGAGCTAGTGCGATTTCCCGCTGACCACCGATAACAGTTCGATCACGTCGCTTGCCAGAGTGTAACTGGTGTTGCAAGAGTGGTCACTTGGGGTTGGTGTTACTAGTGGGAAGGGAGGGGCGCTTCTTCCTGGAGCGCCGTCACCATATGAAGCCGAGCATGGTCAAGGCCGGTATCTGCACCGCCGTTACGGCCGCGGCATTCTCGACGGTGGCCGGATTGATTCCGGGCGCCGCACTGGCATCACCCGTACTGCCCGACCTGCCCCAGCGACTGCTGGGCAAGACCGTCTTCCTGGACCCCGGTCATCAGGGGCCCAATCACAATCAGGATGTGGCACGCCAGGTCAACGACGGCCGCGGCGGCACCAAGCCGTGTCAGACCACCGGCATGTCCACCCTCAACGGGGTGCCCGAGCACACCGTGAACTGGAATGTGGCGCAACTGGTCCGGACCTCGCTCGAGGGGCTCGGGGCGCGGGTGGTGCTCAGCCGCCCCGACGACACCGGATGGGGTGGGTGCATCGACGAGCGGGCGGCCGCCGCCAATTCGTCCAATGCCGACCTCGCCATCAGCATTCATGCCGACAGCGCGCCCGGTGCGGCGCGCGGATTCCACCTCATCGTGCCGCAGCTGCCGATTCCGGATGCCAAGGCCAACGAGGTGCAGGGCGGGCCCGGGCTGAATGCCAGCCGGGCCATGCGAGACGCCTACGTGCAGGCGGGCTTTCCCGCCGCCACCTACAACGGCGCGGCCGACGGTCTGCAAACCCGCAACGACATCGCGGGTCCGGCGCTGACGCACGTGCCGGTCGCCTTCCTGGAGATGGGCAACGGCGCGAACGCCGAGGACGCCCAGCTGCTCGAATCGTCCGAAGGGCAGCTCAAGCACGCGGTCACCATCACCACCGGTGCGGTGTCCTATCTGCTGGGCATGCCGATTCCCGCCGATACCGAACAGGCCGCGGCCGCACCCGAACCCGCACCGGTGGCGCCGGCGCAGTACGAGGCCGCACCGCAGACCCTGCCGGTGCAGCCGGACGCCGGCACGAATCCGGTTGAGCAGCAGTCCGTTCCGGGTGCCGCGGGGGTAGCGCCACAGGCCGCCGGGCAGCCGGGGGCGCAAGCTCCGGGCGTCGCACCGCAGGCCGCGCCGGAATCGCCACTGCCGCAGGCGCAGTCGCAGTCCGGCACCGAGCCGCAGACGGCCGGCGGGCAGCAGGCCGATCCGAAGCAGGCGAAGCCGGAACAGTCCGCCGCGCCGGAAGTTCCACTGCCGCAATCGCCACCGGCCGGCCAGCCCGGCTCGCAGCCCGCGCCCGGCGCGCCGCAGGCCGCGGTCCCGACGTCGCCGCCGCCGGTGGCATCGGAGCAAATCCGCCCCGCGACTGCCCCCGCGGCCGTGAAACCCGTTGCGGCCCCGCGCAATCGAACCCCCGGCACCGACGCCAAGCCCGGATCTCAGGCTCCGGGCGCCGGCACCCAGACGGGCTCGCAATCACCCGGAACCGGTGCGGGCACGCAATCGCCGGGTGCGGGCACGCAATCCCCTGGCGGCCGCAATAATCCGGGCACCCAATCGCCCGGCGCCAACGGCAAGAACGGCACCGGCGACCTCGACCTGGACTCCATGACCTCCTTGGTCCAGACCGCCCTGCAATTCATGGGCCCCTTGGCCAAGATGCTCATGGGCCAGAACGGCGTCGCCGCCGACCTGGTCAACCTGGCCTACAGCGTCGTCTCGGCGCTGTCGTCCTCGATCCTGACCTCGCCCGCGAAATAGTCACGCCGCCAAGAACTCCGGGACCCACACGGGTCCCGGAGTTTCGCGTATCCGGATCCGCCGGGGCCCATACGCGGGCCCGAGTCGCTTCGGGTTTCAGGGGGAACCCCTGACAGCCACGAGAGTTGTCGTACCGGCATCCGGCGCAGGCTGGAAGTCGGGCAAACATTTCGCGACCGAGCCCGGCTTCGGGCGTGTCCGCCGTGCCCGTGCTGGACAGCGGGGTTGTCCCGGCGAACAGGCGCACGAGCGGACAACCGCGTGTCCGGTGGTTGGCAAGCATCCGGCGCAGGAGTTGCATGAATGCCGGGTCGGGTCAGGAAGTCTGACGCAACACGACTCGTCGATCGAGGTGGATGTGATGGCTTTCGGCGTGGGCTTGAGTATCGGCACGGTCAATACGGTGTGCGCGACAGCCACCGACCGATCCGGAAAGTATCCGCCGGGCCGCGGGGTCCCCTTCGCGGCTCGCCGGGGCAGCGCACCGCCCACCACGTGGCGCACCACCCTCACCTTCGACAGTTCCGGCACCGCCCGCGTCGGCCGCATACCCCGGCACGGGCGTGTCATCACCGAGTTCGCCGATCTCACCCAACGGGGTGCACCGGTCGCGCGGGTCGGTCACCGGGCGCTCTCGGCCGCGGATCTCGTTGCGACCGTTGCCGTCAGCGTGCTCGAGGAGGTGCTGGGGAAGGCTCCGGCGGGAGAGCAGGGGCGCGCCGATACCGGCATCGCCCTGACCCATCCGGCCGGGTACTCCGAGAAACTGGTGGCCGACCTGCGTTCCGCGCTGGACGGCAGCGGGCTGAGCCAGGCCGCCCTGCTGGCCGAACCCATCGCGGCGACGACCTGGCTGCAATCCGAACGCGGCCCGCTCACCCCGGGCCTGGCCCTGGTCTACGACCTCGGCGGTTCCGGACTGGACGTCACCCTGGTGCGCGTCGGCGCGGGCGCGCCCAGCAATCCGATCGTCGGATTGCCCTTGCACTCCGCCGAATACGGCGGCCGAGCCTTCGGCGGCCTGGTGGCCGAGCGGGTGCACCGCTCGCCGAGCGCGCCAGTCGTGGCGCGCTCGGTCTCCGACGCCGACGCCTCCGAACTGCGCGCCGAGCACATCGGCCGTTCCTTGGCGCTGGTCTGGAAATGCCTCCGCATAGCCGACGTCACCATGGCCGACGTGGATCGCGTCCTGGTAGTCGGCGGCGCGGCCCGCCCGCCCGAGGTAGCCCAGGTCCTGGCCGAACAGCTGGCCCGCCCGGTCGTGATAGCCCCGGACCCCGAACGCACGATCGCCGACGGTGCGGCCATCGCCGCCCGCCAGGCCCTCGCGGACCAGGAGTCCGCCTCACACCGCCACCATTCGCTGACCGGCTTCCTGCGCCGCGTCACCCGCGTAGCGGCCATCTGAGCAAGGCGGCCCGCCCACCCTCGGAGAGGGGAGAGGTCCGGGTCTCCCACCCCAATTACCGGCGGGTTCGCCGAGTTTTCCGTGACGTCTGCTGCTCACTCGTGCAAGCATGCTGCTAGCGCTTGTTGACGTAACTCGGGTTTGGTGTAACCATTGGACACAGGTAAACGCCACTGAGTGAGAGGTGACGACGATGTCCCCGGTTACAACACCCGTTGACGACCCGGTAGTTGCCGAAGCCATGGAGTACGCGAACAAGCTGCTCCTGCTCTCGGAAGGCTCGGTGAACAAGAGCTTCGATCCTTACGAAGACATCGACTGGGAAAACCCGGACTTCGACGCCAACGCCAAGCCCGAGCGCTGGATCCTGCCCAAGTCCGCGGATCCGCTCGGCCGCCACCCCTGGTACCAGGCCCTGACCGAGGAGCAGAAGATCGCCGTCGGCAAGTACCGGCAGGCGAACATCGCCAAGGTCGGCTTGCAGTTCGAGTCGATCCTGATCAGCGGCATGGTGAACCACACCTCGTTCACCCTCCCCAACGGTGACCCGGAATTCCGGTACTGCACCCACGAGATGAGCGAAGAGCTCAACCACACCCTGATGTTCCAGGAGATGGTCAACCGCATCGGCGTGAACGTCCCGGGCATGGGCCCGCTGGTGCGCCAGCTGCGTCTGCTCGGCGTGCCGGTCGCGGTGCTGTTCCCGAACTTCTTCTTCATGGCCGTGCTCGCCGGCGAAGAGCCGATCGACCACATCCAGAAGCAGATCCTGCGCTCCGGCGAGGACGTGCACCCGATCATGCGCGGTGTGATGAGCATTCACGTCGCCGAGGAAGCGCGGCACATCTCCTTCGCGCACGAATTCCTGAAGCACCATGTGCCGGAAGGCAATGCGGCCAACCGCTTCGTGCTCTCGATCGCCATGCCGATCGTCATGTTCATCCTCGGCCGCTCCATCGCGACGCCGCCGAAGAAGTTCTTCACCGAGTTCGACATCCCGGACAAGGTCCGCAAGGAACTGTTCTACGGGTCCAAGGACGCCAAGCAGGTCTTCAGCGACTACTTCATCGACGTGCGCGCGCTGGCCGAGGAGATCGGCCTGATGAACCCGATCGCCAAGCGGGTCTGGAAGCTGCTCGGCATCGACGGTCCGAAGTCGCGTTACCGCTCGGAGCCCATCCGCTCCGGCAAGGGCGCGTAGGAAAGGGAACGTCCAATGCCGTACGTTGTCACCCAATCCTGTTGCAGCGACGCGTCTTGCGTCTACGCCTGCCCGGTCAACTGCATCCACCCCACTCCGGATGAGCCCGACTTCCTGACCGCGGAAATGCTGTACGTCGATCCGCAGGCGTGCGTCGACTGCGGGGCCTGCGCCACCGCGTGCCCGGTCGACGCCATCACCTCCTCGACCAAGCTGACCCCGGCGCAGCAGCCGTTCATCGAGATCAATGCCGACTTCTATCGGCAAGCGCGGCCCAGACCGCTACTGGCGCAGCCGATTCCGGCGGCCGAGGTGAAGCCGGGGCGCGAGCCGCTGCGGGTCGCCATCGTGGGCTCGGGGCCGTCGGCCATGTACGCGGCGGACGAATTGCTCACGCAGCCGGGCGTTTCGGTGACGGTGTTCGATCGGCTGAGCACGCCCTACGGCCTGGCTCGGTTCGGCGTCGCGCCCGATCACACTCGCACCCGCCAGGTGAGCGAGCTGTTCGATGTCATCTCGGCGCAGACCGGCTTCGGTTCGTACTTGAATGTGACTGTCGGCGAACATGTTTCGCACGACGAGCTGCTGTCGTCGCATCACGCGGTGATCTATGCCGTGGGCGCGTCCAGC
The DNA here is from genome assembly GCF_001612945.1 of Nocardia inohanensis NBRC 100128. Classification (GTDB taxonomy): domain Bacteria; phylum Actinomycetota; class Actinomycetes; order Mycobacteriales; family Mycobacteriaceae; genus Nocardia; species Nocardia inohanensis. The sequence continues at coordinate 369,412 of NZ_BDBK01000010.1, read as the reverse complement.
GACCGCAAGCTCGGGATTCCGGGCGAGGGGCTGCCGGGCAGTGTGTCGGCGACCGATTTCGTGGCCTGGTACAACGGGCATCCCGATCACGCGGGCCGTTTTTTCGACCTGTCGCAGCGGCGCGCGGTGATCGTCGGCAACGGCAATGTGGCCCTGGACGTGGCGCGCATTCTCACCACCGATCCGGAAGAGCTTGCGGGAACCGATATCTCGGCTCGCGCGCTGGCCGCCCTGCGGCGCAGCAAGATCGAGGAAGTGGTGATCCTGGGCCGCCGCGGTCCGGCCGAATCCGCTTTCACCGTGCCGGAATTCGTGAGCCTGCTGGGCTCCGACGTCGATGTCGTGGTCGAGGGTGAGATCCCGGAGCCGGTCGCGGGCATGTCGCAGAAGGTCGAGCACAAGCTGAAGCTGTTGCGCGGCGCGGCGGAGCGACCGGTCGGCGGGCGCAAGCGGATCGTGTTCCGGTACCTGTCCTCGCCGGTGGCGTTCACCGGGGTCGATCGGGTGACCGGCGTCGAGGTGGTGCGCAACGAGCTCGTCACCGGTGACAACGGAGTGGTGCACGCGGTCGCCACCGAGGATGTCGAGACCCTGGAAGCGGGCCTGGTGCTGACCTCCGTGGGTTACCGCGGGGTGGCGCTGCCCGGTGTGCCGTTCGACGAGAAGGCCGGTGTGGTGCCGAATCTGGACGGGCGGGTGCTGGAGGAGTCCGGCGGCGCGGTGGTGCCCGGGTCGTATGTGACCGGGTGGATCAAGCGCGGGCCGACCGGATTCATCGGGACCAACAAGTCGTGTGCGCAGCAGACCGTGCGGCAGCTGGTGGACGACTTCAATGCCGGGCGGCTGGGCCGGCCCGTGCGCTCCGCGGGTGAATTCGACCGACTGGTCGGTGAGCGTCAGCCGCATGCCATTCGCGGTGGTGCGGTGAACAAGACGCGGCGGCGGCTGCCGCTGCTCGTGCGCGGCCGCTGAGCCGCGCTCCCTGACGATCGGCCGGGCTGCCGGGGGTGCCGGCAGCGCGTGCCGATCTCCGCCGCCGGCGATCTCCGGATCGCCGGCGGCGGTTTCGCGTTCCGGGGTCTACCCGGAGCCGCCGTCCCGCCGCCGGTGCTGGTTTTGTTTGTGTCAGTACCTATCCGGGGCGCTGTCGGCTGCGAATCGGTTAGGTCCCGCAGGCGTCCCTCGTATGCGACGGATGGAATGTGTTGTGCGAGTTGTAATGCTCCGTTTGCTCGCGACGACAACCCGTGTAGTAGAGCCGAAAACACTGTGACTCACGGACGGCACGACTCACCGAGTGTTGGGAACTTGGGGTCAGCAACCGACCAGTGATCGGTAATCCACGCTTCCGTACTGACATTGCGGTTTTCTTTTTCGGACGCCATTCACGTACCGGTTGGTATTACTTCTGAGTTCGCTGTGCTGTAGCCACAGCACTCCCTTCGCTCAATGGTGTTGGTGTCCAGTTCGATTCGATCTTGATCGAGCAGTTGCCTGACCAGTAGATTCGCCAACTTCGCTACTGGACGCGAAATCTTTTCTCCCAAATCGATATTCGAGTCCGGCATGTGCCAGTTAACCTGAACGCGCTGTTTGGTAAACGACCGCGACCGCCTGGTTGGGATGCCCTAGGGGCCGTGGTCACGGTGCGTTGACGGGATAGCGAATGACTGCTGGCTTTGGCATGAGCATCGGCACAGTGAACTCCGTATGGGCGACCACGACGGGCGAACGGACACGGCCCGCCGTGCGAGTCCGCCGTACGGCGGTCACCTTCGATCGGGCTGGAGGGCCGAATATCGGGGGAATTCCCCGTTTCGCCCCCGTGGTCACCGATTTCGCGGATCTCACCACCGATCCGGACCCGGTCGTGATCGGTGGCCGCATCTGGTCACCGGCGGACCTGGTGGCGGCGGTGGTGAACGGGCTGATCCACGCCAACGCCCCCGAAGCTCCGGCCGTCGCCACCTACCCGGCGTGCTACTCCGACAAGCACATTCACCGGCTGCGGCGGGCACTCGACTGGTCCGGGGCCGCGGATGTGATGCTCATGCCGGAACCCGTGGCGGCCGTCGAATGGCTCGACGAGGAGTACGGCATCTCCGATCGCGGGCTCACCCTCGTCTACGACCTGGGCGGCAACAGCCTCGACATCGCGGTGGTGCGGACCGAGGCGGATCGGGACGAACGCGGCATTCTGGGCCGGGCCGAACGGTCGAACGATTACGGCGGCCGGCCGCTCGGCACGCTGCTCGCCCGATATGCCCGGAGCATCGCTCCCGGTGCGTCACAACCGGTTTCGGCCGTGGTGCCCGCCTCCGACACGAACCGGCTGCGGACCTGGCACATCCGCAACTCGCTACGGGTGGTGCGCGCCTGCGTACATAGATCCGGCATCGGCATGGGGGAGATCGACCGGGTGCTGCTGATCGGCGGCGCGGCGCGGCCCGTGGAGGTCGCCCGGGTGCTCGCCGACCTCGGTCGCCCCGTCATCATCTCGCCCGACCCGGCGCACACCGTCGCCGTCGGCGCATCCATCGCCGCTTATCGCAGCGCCGACACCGGCTCCGCCATCGGCCGCTATGCCCCGCGTGCCGCCGTATTCTCCGGCGCCGCAGTGGCATCCGCGCTCGCCATGTCCGCCGCCACCGTGCTCGGCGGACCCGTCGGCATACCGCCCGGCCTGCAAGCCGCTCCCGGACCCGCCGATGTCGGCGCGCCGGGTGTGGGCGCCGGCGATATTCTCCTCCTCGACGAAGTCGGCGCCACCGGCGCGCCCGGTGCTCCTGGCGCCCGCGTGCACGCCGTCACCACCGCCGCCTCGGTCCGGCCGTACGGGCCCATGATCACTCGAACCGTGCCCAGCGGCCGCGCCTCGGAGCGCGCCCGGGCCGGAAACCATTGCGAAACCCGCAGTCCCGGGGAGAACGTCACCTACGCCAATCCCGCGGAGTTCAAGAACCCCCTGCCTTTCCCCACCACCTCCACCCTCACCAGCTCCTTCTCCTTCACCGCCCTGCCCAGCCAGCTCCCGTCGATCAGCCTGCCGGGAACCGTTGCCACGCAGCCGGGTTCGACGCCTGGCGCGGGCCCGATCAGTGAACCGGGCACCGGCACCACGCCCACCGGCGGGACCACCGGGGGCACCACCCAACCCGGGTCGACCACTCCAGGCACCGACCCGGCGGGTGGGACAACGACCGGCGGCGGTACGACGGCAGATCCAGCCGGCGGAACCACCAGCGGTGGAACGACTTCCGGCGGCACGACCGGTGGAACCACCGGCGGGACAACCGGTGGCACCACGGGCGATCCGGCGGGCAGCACCAGCGGCGGCACCACTACGGGCGGCACGACCGGCGATCCCACGGGTGGCACCACCGGCGGCACCACGGGTGGAACACCCACTGGCGGCGGTACTTCCGACGGTGGTGCCACCGGCGGTACCTCGGGCGGCTCCGCCAGCGGCGGTACGTCCGGTGGCACGACCGGCGGCACCACGGATGGCTCGACCGGTGGAGGCACGACCGGCGGCACCACTACGGGCGGTACGACCGGCGGTTCCACGGGTGGCACGTCGGGTGGTGCGACCGGGGGTACCACGGGTGGCACGTCGGGTGGTGCGACCGGGGGTACCACGGGTGGCACGTCGGGTGGTGCGACCGGCGGTTCCACGGGTGGCTCGACCGGCGGCTCTACGGGTGGTACCTCGGGTGGCTCGACCGGCGGCACGTCCGGTGGCTCGACCGCCGGCGGTTCCACGGGCGGATCCGGCACTGGCGGAGGCACTTCCGGCGGCGGCACGTCGGGTGGCTCGACCGGCGGCGGCACGTCAGGTGGTGCGTCCGGCGGCGGAGCTTCGGGCGGAGGGGCGTCCGGTGGCGGCGCGTCCTCCGGTGGCGCTTCGAGCGGCGGTGCTTCGAACGGCGCGTCCGGCGGCGCGGCGGGCGGTTCCCGCTCCGGCGGCAGTACCGGCGGCGGCGCGTCCTCGGGCGGCGCCGGTTCCGGTGGATCTTCTTCCGGCGGTTCCTCTTCCGGCGGCTCGCACGGCGGCGGAGGCGGCGGCGGAGGGGGTGGAGGTGGCGGTGGTGGTCACCGTTAACCCTCCACAGGCGGGAGCGACGGTTTCGGTCGTTAGCCCCGTGCGCGGGATGAGGCGGTACGGGCCGTCAGCCTCGCGCGCGGGATGTGGCGGCCGTCGCCGTTGGCTTCCCGAACGGGTCGTGGCCGAGGCCGGCGACCCCTGAGACGGCGACCGGGCGGTGCAGTCGATCCCTCCACCGGCCCCGTCGTCGAAGTGACCGGCCCACCCCGCGCTTAATGTGCCCAGCGCGGCGGTGGGCCCGGTCGCTTCAATTCCCCTCGAGCGCGACTTCTTTCGGTCCGGGTCTCCGAGTCGGCTCGGACCCGGGTCTTTCAGCGGGCGGTGAAGCCGCCGTCGATCGCCAGGGCCGCACCGGTGATGAAGCTCGCTTCGGTGCTGAGCAGGTAGGCGCAGAAGGAAGCGATCTCCTCCGGCTGTGAGATGCGGCCCAACGGGTGCAAGGCGGCAATGGCGGCCTCCCCTTCGGGGGTGGCGCCCATCGAATTCCGGAACGCGGGGGTGTCGACCGCACCGGAGACGATGGCATTGACGCGAACCGAGCGATCGGCAGCCTCCAGCGCGACCGCGCGAGTCAGCCCGACGACGCCGTGCTTGGCCGCGACATACGGCGCGACCTGGCCCATGCCGACCACGCCGAGGTTGGAGGCATTGTTGAGGATCGCCCCACCGCCGAATTCGGCCAGCGCCGGAACCTGCTGGCGCAGACCGTAATACACGGCGGTCAGATTCAGCTCCAGGTCGGCCCGCCACCCGGACTCGTCGATCTCCTCGACATTGCCGAACGCGTTCACCGCCCCCGCGTTGTTGAAAGCGCCGTCCAATCGGCCGAACTCCTCGACGGCGGCGGAGGTCAGCCGCGCCACGTCGGCTTCGACGGTGACATCGGTGGGCACGAACAGCGCCTTGCCGCCCGCACCGCGGATCTCCTCGGCCACCCGGTCACCGGCTTCCTTCCCGCGCGCCCCGAGCACCACCGCGCCACCCTCGGCAGCGATCCGGCGCGCCACGGCGACCCCGATTCCCGAGGTGGCGCCGGTGATCAGGACGACCTTGGACGCGAAGCGATTTCCCATGACTGCATCTCCCCTTGCGGTAGAACCGATTTCGTTGACATGTCATATTCAACTCGGCCGCAAAGGGTGTCGCTGGCGGAAATCCGCCCTCACGTTTGACGTATCAACTACCCGCGATCAGGCGGGCGCGAGCAATTCCGGCAGCTCGTCGAGGCTGTCGATCACGGTGGCGTGGACGGCATCCGGATGCTCCGCGCCCAGAAAACCCCAGGGCCCACGCCGGATCAACACGGGCATCATCCCCGCCGCGCGCACCGGCAGCACATCGTTGTCGACCCGGTCCCCGACATAACAGATCTCCGCCGCCCCGAACCCGGCCACCTCGGCCACCCGCTCGAAGAACCTCGGATCCGGCTTCTCCAGTTCCCATTCCGCGGAGGTGTAGACGGCATCCACCGGCAGCTCCATCCGCTCCAGCGCCGACTTGGCCTGCGGCGGTTGATTACCCGCGACGATCACCGCCAGCCCCCGCCGTCGCAACTCGCTCAGCGCCGGCCGCACATCCGGATACAGATCGTCGGCATCGAAGTTGTTGCGCAGACTCTCCGGCTCGGCTTCGGCCCACGCTTTCTCCTCCGCCGCCAAATCGATTCCCGGCCGCACCAATTCGAACGCAGCGGTCAAGGGCCGCCCCCCGGCTGCCATTCCGCCGATCACCCCGAGCAACGCGAACCCGGGTACCCCGATCCGCGCGGCCCACCGATTCCAGATCCGCGTCTCGTCGATCAGCGTCTCACCCACGTCGAACACCACAGCCTTGATCATCGGGCCAGCGTATCGACCCGCTCAGTGCTGGGCGTTGACGAACCCGATCGCCGTCGCGCCCCACCAGCAGACCTGCGAGATCAGCCCGGTCGCCACGCCCCAGGCCAGCAGTCCCGGCGTGAGCGGCGCATCACCACGCTTGTGCAGCCGTCGCCCGAATGCCCAGGCTTGAATCCCATTGAGGGTCAACACCAGGACCAGTCCCATTTTGGTCTGTGTCATAGCGGAAGACAGGTTCGGTTCCAGCACGCACCCGCTCGCTACGAGTCCGGCCAAACCCAGCCAGATCGGCATATGCAAGGCGCTGACAATCCGCAAGGTGTCGGCCAGCGTTGCGCGGCCTGCCAGCCAGCGAAGGACGAAGGTGTCGGCTACCAGTACTCCGCCGAATCCGAGTACGAGCGAGGCGAGGTGCACGAACAGGCCGGCGGTGTGCTCGGCTGGGGTTATGGCGGCGTGCGCCGCGATCCAGATTGCTCCGGCGAGCGTGGCGGTGGCCAGTAGTCCGTACGCACACAGCATCCGCCCCGAGTCGTGCGGGATTCGCGCGAGCCAGGTGTCCTGGCGGACGCTGCCGGGGTGGAGCATGTCTAGCCTTCCTTGAACTAAGGGAAGCCTAAACTATCTGCTGGGATTGTCGGGCCGCAAGTCTGCATCGAATCGGTCACCTGATGTCGGGGTCCGCCTATGGCGGAATCGAAATCAGGCGGACAGGCTGAGTGTTTGCGCCGCGGCGGCGAAGTACCGGTCCAGGACCACTTCGGCTACATGCGGGTGAGCACCGAGAGCCGTGGCGTGCACGATGCCCGGCACGGCGGCGGCGAGGCGGTCGGTCAGCAGACCGAGGGCCAGGAACCAGGGCGCGACGATGACCTGCTCCGCGCCGCGAGCCCGCAGAGTCGAAACCGCTTCGGGGAGATTCGGTTCCGTGGTGGCGAAGCAGATCTCGGTATCCCAGCCGGTGAGCCCGGTGAGCATGCGCGCGACCTCACCGGTGCGGACGTTCGCGGCGGAGGACGACGAACCGACCGCCGCGACGGCGATGCCGATCCGGCCGCGACCCGAAAGCTGTTCGAGCACGCGGTCTCGCAGCGCGGAGATCAGACGCGGGTCGGCTCCCAAGACGTCGGCTTGGGTCAGGTGCAGGCGCGGGTGGCGGGATCGGGTCGCGGCCAGCATGCCGGGTAGGTCGACTCGGGCGTGGAAGGCGCTGCCCAGCAGGAGCGGAACGACTACCGCGTGTGAATGCCCTTCGGCGGCAACGGCATCCACGACCTGATCGACCGATGGTGCGTTCAGGTCCAGGAAGGCCAGGCGGACGTCGAGGTCCGGGCGGGCGGCGGCGATCTGCTCGACCACGGCGTGCATGGTCGCGGCCGAGCGGGGGTCGCGGCTGCCGTGTGCCACCGCGATCAGCGCCGGGCGGGAATTGTCGCGAGTGGCCGATCCGGTCGTCCGCGACTTGCCTGCACCGGCGAATGCGATTGCGGCGGAGAGTATTCCGCCCGGCAGGACGGCCGGTACTGCGCCGGTGCCGGGCGGGTTCACCTCAGACTCCGGCTTCCGCGCCGACCTCGACCGCGGTCAGGGCGTCGCCGACCAGGCCGGCGGCGAGGGTGTTGCCCCCGGCGGGGTCGATGAGCAGGAAGGAGCCGGTGTGGCGGTTGACGCTGTAGTCGTCGGCCACGATCGGGTCGGCGACCCGGATGGAGATGCGGCCGATATCGTTGAGGGACAACGACTCCGGGCTGGCGTCGGCGGCCAGGCGCTGTTCGTCGAAGCGCTCGACCAGCGCCCCGACGATGGCCTGGGTGGTGCGGGTGCCGTGCTTGAGGAGCAGGCGGGCCCCGGCGCGCAGCGGCTTGTCACCCAGCCAGCAGACGGTGGCGTCGAAGGTGTCGATGGGCTCGGGAGCGCCTGCGGCGGAGGCGATCACATCACCGCGCGAGACATCGACATTGTCGGCCAGGATCAGCGTGACCGAACGGCCGGGCTGCGCCGAGGCGAGCTCACCGTTGGGGGTGTCGATGCGCTCGATGGTGGTGCGGGTGCCGGACGGCAGCACCACGACCTCGTCGCCCTTGCTCACCACACCGGCGGCGACCTGGCCCGCGTAGCCGCGGTAGTCCGGGTATTCGGCGGTGCGCGGCCGGATCACGTACTGCACGGGGAAGCGCAGGCCGATCTCGTGGCGGCCGTGCGAATCCGCGTCCACCGGAACGGATTCCAGGTGCTCGATGAGCGAGGGACCGTCGTAGTACGGGGTGTTCTCCGAGCGCGAGGCCACATTGTCGCCGTTGAGCGCGGAGACCGGGATCTCCTGCACGTCTTCGGGAGCCCAGCCGAGTTTGGCGGTGAGCTCGGCGAATTCGCTGCGGATGCGGTCGAACACACCGGCCGCGTCATCGACGAGGTCGATCTTGTTGACCGCGAGCACCAGCTTCGGCACACCCAGCAGCGCCATCACGGCGGCGTGCCGGCGGGTCTGCTCGATGACACCCTTGCGGGCATCGACCAGCAGGATCACCAGCTGCGCGGTGGACGCGCCGGAGACCGTGTTGCGGGTGTACTGCACGTGCCCCGGGGTGTCGGCGAGCACGAAAGAGCGCTTGGGCGTGGCGAAGTAGCGGTACGCCACATCGATGGTGATGCCCTGCTCACGCTCGGCGCGCAGACCATCGACCAGCAGCGACAGGTCCGGGGTGGACAGGCCCTTGTCGACCGACGCACGGGTCACGGCGTCGATCTGGTCCGCCAGTACGGATTTCGTGTCGTACAGCAGGCGACCCACCAGGGTGGACTTCCCGTCGTCGACCGATCCGGCAGTGGCTAGTCGGAGTAGGTCGGACATCAGAAGTAACCCTCTCGCTTGCGATCTTCCATGGCGGCTTCGGAGACGCGGTCGTCGCCGCGCGTCGCGCCACGTTCGGTGAGCCGGGACGCGGCCACCTCGGCCAGAATGGCCTCGTTGTCGGCGGCATCGGAAATGATCGCGCCGGTGGTGGATCCGTCGCCGACGGTGCGGTAGCGCACCGACTTGATCAGCAGCTCTTCGTCATCGGCCGGGCCGCCCCAGACGCCGGGGGTCATCCACATGCCGTCGCGCTGGTAGACCGGGCGCTCGTGGGCGTAGTAGATGCTGGCCAGCTCCACGTCCTCGCGGGCGATGTAGCGCCAGATGTCCAGCTCGGTCCAGTTGGAGATGGGGAACACGCGCACGTGCTCGCCCGGAGCGTGCTTGCCGTTGTACAGGTTCCACAGCTCGGGACGCTGCCGCTTGGGATCCCAGCGACCGAACGCGTCACGCAGCGAGAAGATGCGCTCCTTGGCGCGCGAACGCTCCTCGTCGCGGCGGCCGCCACCGAAGACCGCGTCGAAACGGTTCTCGTTGATGGCGTCCAGCAGCGGCACGGTCTGCAAGGGGTTACGAATCCCGTCCGGGCGCTCCTGGAGCCGCCCGTCCGCGATGTAGTCCTCGACGTTCGCGACATGCAGACGCAGGCCGTACTTCTCGACCACCTTGTCGCGGAAGGCCAGGACCTCGGGCAGGTTGTGCCCGGTGTCCACGTGCAGCAGCGCGAACGGCAGCGGCGCGGGCCAGAACGCCTTGATCGCCAGGTGCAGCAGCACGGTGGAGTCCTTGCCGCCGGAGAAGAGGATCACGGGACGCTCGAACTCGCCGGCCACCTCCCGGAAGATGTGGATGGACTCGGACTCCAGCGCGGCCAGGGTGTCGAATTCGGTCTCTGTTGAAGTCATGAGGCGTGCAACCCGCATTCGGTCTTGGCGAGCCCGGCCCAGCGGCCGGATCGCGGATCGGATCCCGGTTCCGGCTTCCGCGTGCACGGAGCGCAACCGATGGACGGATATCCCTCTTCCACAAGGGGATTGACGAGGATGCCGTTGGCCTCGATGTAGGAGGCCATCTCCTCGTCCGACCAGGCGGCGATCGGATTGATCTTCACCAGGCCGAAGCCTTCGTCGTAGGAGATGAGGGGAGCATTGGCGCGGGTGGGGGCTTCGACGCGGCGGATGCCGGTGACCCAGGCGTTGTAGCCGGCGAGCGACTTCCGCAACGGCACCACCTTGCGCAGGTTGCAGCACTGGGCGGCATCGCGGGCGAAGAGGTCCTTGCCCAGCAGCTGATCCTGTTCGGCCACAGTGTGTTCCGGCGTCACGTTCACGATGTTCACGCCGTACACCAGCTCGACGGCATCACGAGTACCGATGGTCTCCGCGAAGTGGTACCCGGTGTCCAGGAACAGCACATCGACGCCGGGACGAACCTGGGAGGCCAACTGCACCAGCACGGCGTCTTGCATGTTCGACGCGACGATGTAGTTGGACCCGAAGTTCTCCTCGGTCCACTTCAGCAGGTCCTGCGCGGAGGCATCCGGCCCGAGTTCGGCCGCGCCCTTCTCCGCGAGCGCCCGCAGTTCGGCTTCGGCGAGTTTGGTTGTGGTCATTGCTGTTTCCTCCAACTACCGCAGGTCGGCCTCATCGGCACGGACAGCCCACTGCGCGAAACGTTCTTCGCCGTCCCGGTTCTTGACGAAGTTGCGCACCACGCGCTCGATGTAGTCGCCGAGCTCTTCGCTGGTCACCTTGTGCTGGCGCAGCTTGCGGCCGAAGCCGCTGTCGAGCCCGAGGCTGCCTCCGAGGTGAACCTGGAAGCCCTCCACCTGATTCCCGTCGCCGTCGTCGACCAGCTGACCCTTGAATCCGATATCGGCGATCTGGGACCGGCCGCAGGAGTTGGGGCAGCCGTTGATGTTCACCGTGATCGGCACATCGAGGTCGGCGTTGATATCGGCGAGGCGGGTCTCGAGCTCGGGCGCGAGCACCTGGGACCGCTTGCGGGTCTCGGTGAACGACAGCTTGCAGAACTCGATGCCACTGCACGCCAGCAGGTTTCGGCGCCAATGCGACGGACGGCCGTGCAGGCCGAGGGGCTTCAGCTCCTCGATCAGCCATTCGATCTTGTCGTCGGGCACGTCGAGAACGATCAGCTTCTGGTACGGCGTGAACCGGATCCGGTCCGAGCCGATGGATTCCACGATGTCGGCGACCTTGGTCAGGATGGTGCCCGACACACGACCGGCGATGGGGGAGAAGCCGATGGCGTTCAAGCCGTTACGCAGCTTCTGCACCCCGATGTGGTCGATCGGCCGCTCCGGCTGCACCGGCGCGGGACCGTCGATCAGCTTCCGCTTCAGGTACTCGGTCTCGAGCACCTCGCGGAACTTCTCGATGCCCCAGTCCTTGACCAGGAACTTGATGCGCGCCTTGGTGCGCAGGCGGCGGTACCCGTAGTCGCGGTACAGCGACACGATCGCTTCCCACACATCCGGCACCTCGTCCAGGGGCACCCAAGCGCCGAGGCGCTGCGCCAGCATCGGATTGGTGGACAGGCCGCCGCCGACCCAAACGTCAAGGCCCGGACCGTGTTCGGGATGCTCGACGCCGATGAATGCGACGTCGTTGATCTCGTGCACCACGTCCTGCTGGCCCGAGATGGCGGTCTTGAACTTGCGCGGCAGGTTGGAGTATTCCTTCTTGCCGATGTACCGCTTGACGATCTCGTCGATGGCCGGCGTCGGGTCCAGCACCTCACCGAACGACTCACCGGCGAGGGGCGAGCCGAGCACTACGCGCGGGCAGTCGCCGCACGCCTCGGTGGTGTGCAGGCCGACCGCTTCGAGCCGCCGCCAGATCTCCGGCACGTTCTCGATCTCGATCCAGTGGTACTGCACGTTCTCGCGGTCCGACAGGTCGGCGGTGTCGCGCGCGAACTCGGTGGAGATCTGGCCGAGGGTGCGCAGCTGCCGCACGTTCAGCGCGCCGGCGTCGCAGCGCACCCGCATCATGAAGTACTTGGCTTCGAGCAGGTCGATGTTCTCGTCGCCGGTGAAGGTGCCGTCGTAGCCCTCTTCACGCTGGGTGTAGAGACCCCACCAGCGCATGCGGCCGCGCAGATCGCTCTTGTCGATGGAGTCGAATCCGGCCTTCGAGTAGATGTTCTCGATGCGTGCCCGCACATTCAGCGGGTTGTCGTCCTTCTTGCTCTGCTCGTTCGCGTTCAGCGGCTCGCGGTAGCCGAGCGCCCACTGGCCCTCGGACTTGCGGCGCACCGGCTTACCGACGGTGCGTTCGCGCCGGGCGGGCCGGGCAGGCTGAGCGGAATCGGAGGTGGCGTCGGTACTCGACGTCATGGGGGTCGCTCCTGAAGGTCTTGCGGGCAGGCGGGAGGGGCTGGCTCACGCCTCCGAGATCAGAACCGGCTCTTGCGGCGACGGGTCACGTACGCCGTATCCGGAGAGAATGGGAGCCGATCTACCGGAGGCATCCGGGCAGACAGCTCGCGCTACAGACACGCTTGAAGTCGACATGGCGTCGCGCCACGAGTCGTACTCCAAGTCCAGTCATGGAGCTTATTGTGCCACGTCAGACGGGTCGTTCCGACCGGCGGACGAGATTTTCCGCAGTTTTCCGGGAAATCCCCTGGATAGCAACCCCGGTTTGTGACAGGAGTCATAGATCGAATGGTGATCGACCCTGGACGGTTGACCTGCACTGCGGTTCAGGTTTCAAGATTCGATCATGACAACGTCAGAACTCGATCGCGCCGCCGATATCGAAGCCATCCACGCCGTCGTGGCCGCGGTCGACGCCGCGCAGCGCGCCGAGGACGCGGACGCCTTCCTCGCCCTCTTCCATCCCGAAGCCATCTGGACGACCGGTGGCGGGAAATTCCTGAACGGTCTCCCCGAGATCTCCGCCTTCACCCGCTCCGTCATCACCGGAGCCACCAAGGACGGCTACGCCACCTACACCCCCTACTTCCTCCGCTTCATCCGCGACGACGTGGCGGTGGCCAAGGTGCGCCAGCAGTACTTCAACCACGACCACGAACTGCAAGCCGAGGGGTCACCGCTCTACGGCCTCACCAGGGAGGACGGCCGCTGGCTGCTCACCTTCTGCCAGAACACGCCCGTCGTCGATCACTGACGCGGCGCTTCAGATCGCGAAACGAACTGTCTGCCAACGGCCGTCGGCGCCGAGCCGGATCGGGAAGAGGCGGTCGCCGTCGGCATCGTGGGAAACGCGGGGGCGCTGCACGATGTCCCTGCGGGACGGCTCGGTCCAATCGGCCGGAATGAGCGCGGCGGGTAGGTAACCGGAGCTCGCGGCCGGGAGTTTGTAGCGGTCGGCGGCGTAACAGACGGCCGCGAGGACGGGCCAGGCGATGAAGCCCCGGGGATCCGCGGGTCCGTGGGCGGACCAGTAGGCGCGGTGCTTGCGCAATGCCGCCACGACCGCGTTGTCCAGGTGGGGCTCGTCCTTGTAGCTGAAGAGCACCGCGTGCAGGATGCGCAGGGCGGGAGCGATGATCTGCGCCGCGTACTCGTCGGCATCGGCATCGGCGGCGGACAGCACCGTCTCGATTTCGGTTCGGGCGGAGTAGGTTTCGGTCCAGATCGACTGCCAGCAATGGGCCCAGTGATAGCGGAGATCGTCGCCCGGGGTGCCGGGGTCACGGGTGGCGGCGAGGGGGAAACCCGGACGGCCGTGCGTGCCGAGCAGGAAATCGGTGAGGCGGTGATTGCGGGTGATGACCGCGGGCCAGAGGGCGTCGAGGTAGTCGGCCAGGGACGGGGTGGCGGGGCTGCCCTCGGCGGGCTCGACCAGGCGGAGTTCGCCGGCGAGCAGCGCGCTGATCGGCTGCCGGCCGGCCGGGGCGAGGGCGGCCTGCAAGCGTGCGGTGGCGGCATTCGCGAGGGCGTCGAGCTGGTCGCGGAAATCGTCGGTGCGGCCGTGGGCGTCGGTGAAGGTGGTGAATCCGGTTCGGGTGTAGGCGGTTTCGACGAGTTCGCGGAGTTCTTCGGTGGTGGCGGGCGGCTTCACCGCGTCATCGGCCACCGCGTCGGACCGCGGCTCGATGTTGACGGGTTTGCGGCCCGCATGGCGCGCGACGAAGCGGGTTCCGAGCGCGCCCAGCGGAATTCCGGATGCCCGGCCCTGCAACAGCTCCATGCTGTCGTCGGCATTGAGCACCAGCGTCCAGGTCCGCGGCCATTTCTCGCCTGCGGCAACGGTATCCGCGTACAGGCGAGACAGGCTCGCGGCCAGATCGCGTACCGCGTCCGGGTCGGGGGTGAAGGGCCGGCGTTCGCCGTCCTCGGTCAGGTACTCGGGGGTGATCGGCATGCGATGACCGGTCCTGGTCGCGGTCAGCCAGGCCGTGGTCCGGTCGGCCGGTGCGGTCGCCGCCAGCACCGCACCGATGCGCTGATACAGCTCGGCCCGGGTCGTCTCGTGCGCGCCGGAATCGCCGGCCCCGCGATCCGCGGACACCTCCGCCGACCGCGCCCAATCCGGCCGGAGCAGGAAACCCTCGGGGAGATAGGCGGATTCGACCTCGATGGGGATGCCGAGATCCGCGGCCCAGCAGGCCAGGCCCAGTAACGGCAGCGAGAACACGCCCTCGGGATCATCACGCCAGGTGTCGTTGTCGAAGAACTCGCGATGCTTGCGCAGGGCGGTCACCAATTCGGCGTTGAATCCGGCCGGATCGGCTGCCGCCAAGCGGGTGAACACCTCGATCGTCGGCCGGATCAGCAGGTCCGCGGAGTGCTGTGCGCCCAAACGGCTTTCGGTGCTGATCGACGCTGCGCGCTCGCCCGCGGCCTCCGGTCCGCGCAGCCAGGCGGTTTGCAAGACCTCCGCCCACTCGTAGTGGAACTCGTCGAACAGCGTGCCGTCGTCGAAACTCCGCAGCCGATCCACCGGGTACTCCGCCAGCATCGCCATGGTCGGCGCATCCCGCGCGATCAGCGCCCACCAGAACGCCGCCCGCCACCCGGCGACCCGGTCGTTCTTGTCGAATCCGGTGGTGATCGAACCAGCCCGATAGCGTCCGCCCAGTTGCTCGGCGGTATCGGCCGCGCTGCGCCGAGTCGTGGCGTTGTTGCCCTGCGGATCGACCTCCGCCAGCAATCGGCCCAGGAACAGCGAGGTCGCCGACCGCACGAAATTCGGGCCTTCCGGCCGCACCGGCGGCATCGGAATCGGGTACACGATGGGCGCGACCGACCCGGCGTCCACGATCCGCACCTCGTCGATCCGATGCCGCTCGACTCGTGCGCGCTGCTCGGTGGTCTCGGCGAGCTCCCGCATTTGTGCCAGCTCCGCGGAATGCCACCAGTCCCGCCGCTCCATGAAACCGATCGGCAGATAATCCGATTCGACATCGACCCGCATGCCGAGATCCTGTGCCCAGCAAGCCAGGCCGAGCAGCGGTAGCGCCATCAGCCCCGCTGGATCCTGGCACCGGTCGGCGGTATCGAAGAAGGCCCGATGCCGCCGCAGGGCATTGGCCAGCTCCCAGTTGAATCCGTCCCGGTCGCCCGAGCCGAGCCGCACGAACACCTCGATCACCGGCCGCAGCAATCGATCCAGTGCCCGCGTTGCCCCGATCCGGTTACCCGTTTCGATCGCCCAAGCTTGCTCGGAAACCGATTCCGGCCCGAATCGCCTGCCCTCCTGGAGAATTCGCGCCCACTCGTAATGGCATTCATCGAAATCCCCGCCGCCGGACTCGCGGAGCCGCTGCACCGGGTAGGCCACGAGCGCCGCCATCGCCTCGTCGTCCCGCGCGATCAGCGCCCACCAGAACGCGGCCAGCCATCCGGCGACATCGGCACCACGATCCGCACCGGTCGCGCCCGACCGGTATCGAGCGGTCAACGCCTGCTGGGTCTGCCGCGCCCCGAACCAGACCGCCGGATGCCGAGCCGACGGGTCCTGTACGAGCATTCCGGTCAGCATCTCACCGGCGGCCGCCACCGCGATCGCCCCGGCATCGAACTCGTGCCGTGCCACCGTCTCGACCGTGCGATCGTCGTCCTGCATACCGCCCCCTAACGGCAGTGGATGCTATTCGAGCCGCGGTCGATTCGCAGGGCGGGATGGGCCGGTGCGGTGTGACGAGGGCTACTCGTCACACTTGAGTGATGACGAAGTCCGCCGATGCCGCTGTCGCCGACCAGCCTGTACCGGCGCTGCGCGATTTCGGGGGCGGACCGTTCGGGATCTACATTCACGTGCCGTTCTGTGCGACCCGGTGCGGGTACTGCGATTTCAACACCTATACGGCGGGGGAGCTGGGGACCTCCGCGTCGCCGCAGTCCTGGTTCGAGGCGCTGCGTGGCGAATTGGCCACGGCGGCTGAGCGATTCGCCGCTTTCCCGACCGCGACCCCGGCGGTCGAGACGATCTTCGTGGGCGGCGGCACGCCGTCGCTGCTGGGCGGGGACGGGCTCGCGGACGTCATGCGCGCGGTGCGGGACAACTTCACGCTGGCGGCGGGCGCGGAGGTGACGACCGAATCCAATCCGGAGTCCACCTCGCCGGAGTTCTTCGACAAACTGCTCGCCGGTGGGTTCACCCGGATCTCGCTGGGGATGCAGTCGGCGGCCCAGCATGTGCTGAAGATCTTGGACCGCACGCACACCCCGGGCCGGGCGGTGGCCGCCGCCAAGGAGGCGCGAGCGGCCGGATTCGAGCACGTCAACCTGGATTTGATCTATGGGACGCCGGGGGAGACGGACGTGGACCTGGACGCCAGCCTCGATGCGGTGCTCTCGGCGGGCGTCGATCATGTGTCGGCGTATTCACTGATCGTCGAGGACGGAACCGCGCTGGCCCGGCGGGTGCGGCGCGGAGAACTGCCCGCGCCCGACGACGATGTGCTGGCCGCGCGATACGAGCGCATCGATGCGCGGCTCGACGCGGCCGGCCTGAGCTGGTACGAGGTCTCCAACTGGGCCGCGAACGACGACGCCCGCTGCCGCCACAACCTCGGCTACTGGGACGGCGGCGACTGGCTCGGCGCGGGACCGGGAGCACACAGCCACATCGGCGGCGTGCGCTGGTGGAACGTGAAACACCCTGCGCGCTACGCGGATCGGGTGGCGCTCGGCGGACTGCCCGCCGCCGGATGGGAAAACCTCAGCGCCGCAGAGCAATACACCGAACGCGTCATGCTGACCGCTCGGCTGCGTACCGGACTTCCGATCCGGGACCTCGACGCCGGCGGTCGCGCCGCCGCGGAGCGGGTCGTCGCGGACGGGCTCGCCGAACTCCGGAACGAGCGGTTGATCCTCACCGATCGCGGCCGCTTGCTCGCCGACGCCGTGGTGCGCACCCTGCTGACCTGATCTGCCCGGCGTCACGCGCCGATCCGCCGGTTCACGCACCTTCGCGACCGGCGCTGACTAGGCTGGCGAAACATACGAGCCGCTGTTGGGTGGCGCTCCGGTCGCGAGGAAGTCGTCATGTTCGACGATGACATTGTCCCGTTCCAAGTGGACGTGCCGCAGGCGCAGTTGCTCGAACTGCGCCGCAGATTGAACGAAACCCGCTGGCCCGCACAGGTTCCCGGGGTCGGCTGGACTCGCGGCACCCCCGTGGCGGAGCTGCGGGAGCTGGCGGAGTACTGGGCCGGCCGGTTCGACTGGCGCGGCTGGGAGAAACGGCTCAACGCCTACCCGCAGTACACGACCGTCATCGACGGCGCGCGAATCCATTTCCTGCACATCCGGTCTCATCGCACCGGCGCCACACCGATGATCATGCTGCACGGCTGGCCCGGGTCGGTGGTGGAGTTCCTCGAAGTCATCGAACCGCTCAGCGACCCCGAAGACGGCAGCCAAGCCTTCGACCTGATCATTCCCTCGCACCCCAATTTCGGATTCTCCGGCCCCGCACCGGATGCGGGCTGGGACAGCATGCGCACCGCCCGCGCCTACGCCGAACTCATGCGGCGGCTGGGCTATCCACGCTATCTGGTGCAGGGCGGCGACTACGGCGCGTTCATCGGCCCGGATCTGGGCCGTGTCGACCCCGAACATGTGCTTGGCGTGCACGTCAACGCCGCCACCGGCGGCTTCATCCCATACGGGCCGGTGCCCGACGAGGTGGCCGCCACCCTCACCCCGCTCGAACAGCGGCGGCTGGCATCGCTCGGCGAATTCCTTTCCGACGGAAGCGGTTACTTCCGCATCCAGGGCACCCGCCCGCACACCCTCGGCTTCGGGCTCGCGGATTCCCCTGCGGCGCAACTGGCTTGGGTCGTCGAGAAGTTCCACGCCTGGACCGGGACCGCGGGCACCCTGGCCGAGCGGGTCGATCGCGATCACATGCTCGCCGACGTCTCGGTGTACTGGTTCACCAACACCGGCGCCTCCTCCGCCCAGATGTACTACGAGACGCTGCACTCGCCGAACACCCCGACGCTGTCGAAAACGCCGACGGCCGTAGCCAATTTCGAGGGCGACCCGGCCATTCGCCGCTTCGCCGAGCAACTCAACACCATCGTCCGCTGGACCGATTACGACTCCGGCGGCCACTTCGCCGCCATGCAGACCCCGGAGCTGCTGGTCGCCGACATTCGCGCATTCTGCGCCGAACTGATGGACTGATCGGCGCTCGTCCGGACAATGGGTGCCATGGCGCTCGAATCGTTCATGGCCCCGATCGGAACTCCCGCCCCGGACTTCAACCTCGAAGCGGTGGACGGCACCAAGGTCGGACTCGGCAATTTCGCCGAGGCCCCCGCCCTGCTGGTGATCTTCCTTTCCAACCATTGCCCCTACGTCCGGCGCATCGAGCAGGCGCTCGGCGCGGTCACCGCCGAACTGCGCGAACGCGGCCTGGTCACCGTCGGCATCGCCAGCAACGACATCGTCAACTATCCGGACGACGACGCCGAGCATCTGCGCGAACAGGTGCTGCGGGCCGGTTTCACCTTCCCGTACCTGCTCGACGAGGACCAGGAGGTGGCCCGCGCCTACCGCGCCGCCTGCACCCCGGACCTGTTCCTCTTCGACGCCGACCGCCGGCTGGCCTATCGCGGCGAATTCGACAAGGCGCGGCCCGGCAACAGCGTCTCCGCCGACGGTTCGGCGCTGCGCGCGGCCGTCGAACTGGTGCTGGCCGGCGAGCCGGTGCCCGAACCACACACCCCGAGCATCGGCTGCGGCATCAAGTGGAAGGCCGGTAACGAACCCGGGTGACCAACACCCCTCGCCCGGGTGAACCCGGCCGCGCGGGCAATTTGCCGATCGGCAACTAAACTGGATCTCGGATGTCCGGGAATCCGCGCGGTCACCGCTGTGCCGGTTTCCGGCGGGTGCACGGCAGATCCCGAAGGCGAACGAGGAGGTGGGGCCCCATGTCGAGCACCGAGCAACGTCGGCTCGAGGTCCTGCGGGCGATCGTCGCGGACTACATCGCGACCAAGGAACCGATCGGCTCGAAAACCCTGGTGGAACGGCACAACCTAGGTGTGTCCAGTGCCACCGTGCGCAATGACATGGCGGTGCTGGAGGCGGAGGGCTATATCGCCCAGCCGCACACCTCCTCCGGGCGGATCCCGACCGACAAGGGCTACCGGCAGTTCGTGGATCACATCTCCGAGGTGAAGCCGCTCTCGAACGCCGAACGCCGGGCGATCATGGAGTTCCTGGAGAGCGGTGTCGACCTCGACGACGTGCTGCGCCGGGGCGTGCGGCTGCTGGCGCAGCTGACCCGGCAGGTCGCCATGGTGCAGTACCCGACCGTGTCGGCGTCCACCGTGCGGCATATCGAGGTGGTGGCGCTGAATCCGGCGCGGCTGCTGCTGGTCGTCATCACCGACACCGGGCGCGTCGATCAGCGCCTGGTGGATCTGGGCAACCTGATCAGCGAAGAGGACCTCGCGGGGCTGCGCGGCATGCTCGGTAAGGCGATGGAGGGCAAACGGCTGGCATCGGCCTCGGCGTCGGTGGCCGAGCTACCCGAGCATGCGCCGCCGCGCCTGCGCGACGTATTGATCCGGGTATCCACGGTTTTGGTGGAGACCCTCGTCGAGCATCCGGAAGAGCGCCTGGTGCTGGGCGGCACGGCCAACCTCACCCGCAATGCCTCCGACTTCGCCGGGAATGGATTCCCCGGGTCGCTGCGTTCGGTACTCGAGGCCCTCGAGGAACAGGTGATCGTGCTGAAGCTGCTGGCCGCCGCTCAGCAACCCGGTACCGTGACGGTGCAGATCGGTGAGGAAACCAAGCTCGAACAGATGCGTGGAACGGCCGTGGTGAGTACCGGCTACGGGGTGACCGGTACGGTGCTCGGAGGCATGGGGGTGTTGGGCCCGACGCGAATGGACTATCCGGGGACGATCGCCTCGGTCGCGGCCGTGGCCCGATACATCGGTGAAGTGCTCGCCGAACGGTGAGCCGCGGAGACGAAACAGGACTAGAGAGCGCAAGTGGCACGGGACTATTACGCACTGCTTGGTGTCGCACGTAACGCGACCGACCAGGAGATCAAGCGCGCCTATCGCAAGCTGGCACGTGAACTGCATCCCGACGTCAACCCCGACCCGGGAGCGCAGGAGAAGTTCCGCGAGGTGTCGAGCGCCTACGAGGTGCTCTCCGACCCGGAGAAGCGGCGCATCGTCGACCTCGGCGGTGACCCGCTCGAATCCGGCGGCGGCATGGGCGGCGGGTTCTCCAACGCCGGCTTCGGCGGCCTCGGCGACGTATTCGAGGCGTTCTTCGGCGGTATGAACCAGGGCGGCGGCACCCGCAAGCCGCGCGGACGGGTGCAGGCCGGCGCGGATTCGCTGCTGCGCACGCGACTGTCGTTGCAGGAGTGCGCCGTCGGCGTCACCAAGCATCTGACCGTCGACACCGCCATCCTCTGTGACCTCTGCCAGGGTGCGGGCACCAACGGCAACTCCAAGCCGGTGCGCTGCGAAACCTGCGGCGGCGCAGGCGAAGTGCAGACCGTGCAGCGCTCCTTCCTCGGCCAGGTGATGACCTCGCGGCCGTGCCCCACCTGCCGCGGCGCGGGCGAGACCATTCCCGATCCCTGCCGCAAGTGCGGCGGCGACGGCCGGGTGCGCGCCCGCCGCGAGATCGCCGCGCCGATCCCGGCCGGTGTCGCCAACGGCATGCGAGTGCGCCTCGCCGCCCAGGGTGAGGTCGGCCCCGGCGGCGGCCCCGCCGGTGACCTCTACATCGAGATCGTCGAACAGCCCCACGACACCTACGTCCGCGACGGCGACGACCTGCACTGCACCATCCGCGTGCCGATGGTCGACGCCGCCCTCGGCACCACGGTCGTCGTGGACACCATCCTCGACGGCCCCGTCGAGCTGACCATCCCGCCGGGCACTCAGCCCGGCGAAGCGTCGGTGCTGCGCGGCCACGGCATGCCCAAGCTGCGCGCCACCTCTCGCGGCGATCTGATCGCGCACCTCGACATCGTGGTGCCGACCAAGCTCGACTCGAAGCAGTCCGACCTGCTCGAAAAGTACAAGGCCACCCGAGGCAACGAACGCACCGAAGTTCTCTCGGCCCAGTCCGAGCACAACTCCGGCCTCTTCGCCCGCCTCCGCGCCTCCTTCAGCGGACGCTGACCCCTTGGCCGCCACCGTCTTCTACCTCGACGAGATCCCCGAACCGGGTGCGACCGCCGTCCTCGACGGCCCGGAAGGCCGCCACGCCGCGACCGTCCGCCGCATCCGGGTCGGGGAGCCCATCACCCTCTCCGACGGGCACGGCCTCCTCGCCGACTCCGAAGTGGTAGCGGCCCAAAAGGATCGCCTGGAACTGAAAATCCTGAACCGGCGGGTGGCGGACCCGGCCACCCCGCAGGTCACGGTGGTCCAGGCCCTACCCAAGTCCGACCGGTCGGAACTGGCCGTCGAGCTCATGACCGAGGCGGGCGCGGACGCCATCGTCCCCTGGCAGGCGCTGCGCTGCGTCTCGAACTGGGAAGCCAAGGCCCGCAAGGGCGTCGAGAAATGGCGTGCCGCCGCCAAACAGGCCGCCCGCCAATCCCGCCGCCCCTACATCCCCGATGTCGGCGAATTGCACTCCACCCGAGAGCTGTTGGAGCTGGTCCGCACCGCCAAGTCGAACGGCGCGATCGTCGCCGCCCTGCACGAATCCGGTGCGGGCCGCCTCACCGAACTCGACTTCTCCGACGTCCCCGAGGTCGTTCTGATCGTGGGCCCCGAAGGCGGCCTGGACGATTCGGAACTCACCGCCCTCGCCGGCGCCGGCGCCGACATCGTCCTGCTCGGCCCCACCGTCCTGCGCACCTCCACGGCCGCCGCCGTCGCTCTCGGCGCGCTGGGAGCCCTTACCCCGCGTTGGTAGACCCGTCATTGTTCGCGTTCCAGCGAGCCATCGTGGCGGAGACGATCAGTACGAGTCCGGCGACCAGGACGTACAACCACGGTGTGTACTCCAGGTGGCTCTCGCCACGGGAACTGCCCGAATAGAGGTGGACCGGTGCGTTGGAGAATCCCGCCGCCACCGCCAAGAGCATGAGCACGATCAGCGCGGCGGTGACCACGACCAGGATATGCCGCACAGCGGGACCCTGGATTCGCGCGGGAAACAGCCCGATGGCCAGCAGCAGGATGGTGCCCAGGAGCAGCAGCGGCATCATCATCGGGCCGGTGTGTTCGCCGAGCTCCCACAGGGTGCTGTGATCCCCCCGCGGCCCGGTGTACCCGGCGATCGGGGCGATCATGCAAATCAGGATCGCGGCGGCACCCAGCACCAGGCGCACCGATCCGACCGGCCACTTGCTGTCAGGTCCGCCCATGGACATCCACTGATCAGACATCGGCGGAGTGTATGACGGAATGGCGGCGGACCCGCGGCGGTTGTGTTCCATCGGCGCGTTTGCGCAGCTGGTAGCGGCATATTCACTGGGCGCTGTCGGTCTGCGGCGCTAAACTTTCATCAACGAAGCAGAGCTCGAGACCGGGAAGCAGGCTATAGCCACTTTTGAGAACACCAGGCGAAATCGGCGACCAGAACACTCCCATCGCCGGCATCGGGGCCGGCGCCGACGGGTCCGGACCGGCGGGGCGGACCGTTCGTTCCAGCATCGAATTGGCACCGGAATCGGTGTTCGGATTCCTGGGTTCTGCTGACGAGAACCTGCGTGAACTCGAGCGTCACCTCGATGCCGACATCCATGTGCGGGGCAACTCCGTCACCTTGACCGGCAAGCCCGCCGACGTGGCCCTCGCGGAGCGGGTGGTGGCGCAGCTGGTAGCACTCACCGCGCGTAATCGCGTGGTCACCCCCGAAGCCGTGCGGCACACCTACTCCATGCTCACCGAGGGGTCTTCGGATTCTCCGGCGGAGGTGCTCAGCCTCGACATCCTGTCGCGGCGCGGCAAGACCATCCGGCCCAAGACGCTGAACCAGAAGCGATACGTGGACGCTATCGACGCGCACACCATCGTCTTCGGCGTGGGTCCGGCCGGTACCGGTAAGACCTATCTCGCCATGGCCAAGGCCGTGCAGGCGTTGCAGACCAAGCAGGTCAATCGCATCATCCTGACGCGTCCCGCCGTGGAAGCGGGTGAACGGCTGGGCTTCCTGCCGGGCACCCTGAACGAGAAGATCGACCCGTACCTACGCCCGCTCTACGACGCCCTGCACGACATGATGGACCCCGAGGCGATCCCGAAGCTGATGGCCGCGGGCGTCATCGAGGTCGCGCCGCTGGCGTACATGCGCGGTCGTACCCTGAACGATTCGTTCATCATTCTCGACGAGGCGCAGAACACCACGGCCGAGCAGATGAAGATGTTCCTCACTCGACTGGGGTTCGGGTCGAAGATCGTGGTGACCGGTGACGTCACCCAGGTCGACCTCCCGAACAATTCGCGCAGCGGGTTGCGGGCGGCGACCGAGATCCTCACCGATATCGACGATATTCACATCGCCTACCTCACCAGCAGTGATGTGGTGCGGCACCGGCTGGTCGGGGAGATCGTCGACGCCTACGACCGCTTCGAGGCGGAGAGTGCGCCTCAGGTGGGCCACTATCCGGGCAACCGGGCGCAGCGGCGTGCCGCGAGCCGGACGGCGAGGCACTGAACTCGGCCGATACCCTTAGCCCGTGAGTATCGAGATCGCCAACGAGTCGGGTATCGAGGTATCCGAAGAAGAACTGGTCAGCGTCGCGCGTTTCGCGATCGGTCAGATGGATGTGCATCCGGCGGCCGAGCTGTCCATGGTGCTGGTCGATCTCGACACCATGGCCGAACTGCACGAGCGCTGGATGGACCTCCCCGGTCCGACCGACGTCATGTCGTTCCCCATGGACGAGCTGGAGCCGGGCGGGCGGCCCGATGCCGCCGAGCCCGGCCCTTCCATGCTCGGCGACATCGTGCTCTGCCCGGAGTTCGCGGCCCAGCAGGCCGAAAAGGCCGGGCACTCCATGGATCACGAGCTGGCGCTGCTGACCGTGCACGGCGTCCTGCACCTCCTCGGCTATGACCATGCCGAGCCCGAGGAGGAGAAGGAGATGTTCGCGCTCCAGGCTTCGCTGCTCGAAGGCTGGTACGAGAGCCTGCGCGAGGCGCAGCGCCGCGCGGAACTGGCGGAACGGGATCGCCGGCTGCTGGGCAAGACCGGATTCACCGATGCCGGTGATCCGTTGGATCCCGCGTGAATTCGTTCGTTCTGCTCCTGCTGGCCATTGTGCTGGTGCCCGCGGGCGGGGTGTTCGCGGCGCTGGATTCGGCGCTCAACACCATCTCACCGGCCCGGGTGGACGACCTGGTGCGCGCCGAGCGCACCGGCGCGAATCGCTTGGCGCGCATCATCGCCGACCGGCCGCGCTATGTGAACCTCATGGTGCTGCTGCGCTTGACCTGCGAGATCACCGCGACGGTACTACTGGCCGCGGTGCTCATGGACTGGCTCGGCGAAGCGGCCGCGCTGATCATCACCGCCGCCGTCATGGTGCTGGTGGACTACCTGGTCATCGGCGTCGGCCCGCGCACGCTCGGCCGCCAGCACGCGTATTCGCTGGCGCTGGGCGCATCGCTGCCGCTGCTGGCCATCGGACGGCTGCTGGGTCCGATCAGCAAGCTGCTCATCCTCATCGGTAATGCCATCACTCCCGGTAAGGGCTTCCGCAACGGCCCCTTCGCATCCGAGATCGAACTGCGCGAAGTGGTCGACCTCGCCGGTGAACGCGGTGTGGTGGCCGATGACGAACGCCGCATGATCCAAAGCGTTTTCGAGCTCGGCGACACCGCCGCCCGCGCGGTCATGGTGCCGCGCACCGAGATGGTGTGGATCGAAGCCGAGAAGACCGCCGCGCAGGCCATGTCGCTGGCGGTGCGGTCCGGGCATTCGCGGATCCCCGTGGTCGGTGAGAACGTGGACGACATCCTCGGCGTCGTCTACCTGAAAGACCTTGTCCCGTACACGGATCGGGGCAAGAAGGTGAAGGTGCGCGATGTCATGCGCCCCGCCGTCTTCATGCCCGACTCCAAGCCCCTGGACGAGCTGCTCGACGAGATGCAGCGCCGCCGCAATCATCTGGCGCTGCTGGTCGACGAGTACGGCGGCATCGCCGGGCTGGTGAGCATCGAGGACATTCTCGAGGAGATCGTGGGCGAGATCGCCGACGAATACGACACCCACGAGGTCGCGCCCGTGCAGGACATCGGGCACGGGAAATACCGTGTCTCGGCGCGACTTCCGGTCGAGGACCTGGGCGAGCTGTTCGGCATGGAGATCGACGACGAGGACGTGGACACGGTGGGCGGCCTGCTCGCGCACGCTCTCGGCCGCGTCCCGTTGCCGGGGTCGAAGGCGGTCATCCACGGTCTGCAATTGAAGGGGGAGGGCGGCGCGGACGCGCGCGGCCGGGTGCGGGTGCACACGGTCGTGGTGCGCCAGGCGCTGCCCGAGAAGACGAAAACCGAACCGGCGGAAGACATGCCGGGACGCGGTGCACACGAGGACGGAGAAGGCGATGACTGAACTGGATGCCGAGGACAACAAGCTGTTGGTCTTGGCACGCGGGGCGATGGGCCGCACCGGCGGCAATGGCGGTGCGGCGGTACGCGATACCGACGGCCGCACCTACGCGGCCGGTGAGGTGACGCTGGAAACGCTGCGGCTGACCGCGTTGCAGGCGGCCGTGGCGGCCGCGATCTCCAGTGGGGCAGCGGGTTTCGAGGCCGCCGTGGTGGTCGCGGGCAAGTTCTCCGACCCGGGCGTCTTCGCCGTGCGCGAGGTGACGGCCGGAGCCAAGGTCATCTTCACCGATCGGACGGGCAAGGTCTACGAGACCGTCGAGAGCTCCCTCGACGAATACGGCGTCGAGAACCCGGTCTCCGCGCAGCACGACAACCTCGCCGGGGCACGTGAAGTCCCGGCCGGACTGGATCTCGATACCGAATCGGAGGTGTTCGAATGAGCGACAGCGGACTGGGGAACAAGGACACGGGCGAATTCCGTTCCGGCTTCGTCTGTTTCGTCGGCCGGCCGAACACCGGCAAGTCGACGCTGACCAATGCCCTGGTGGGGCAGAAGATCGCGATCACCTCCTCGCGCCCGCAGACCACCCGGCACACCATCCGCGGCATCGTGCACCGTCCGCACACGCAGCTGATCCTGGTGGACACGCCCGGTCTGCATCGCCCGCGCACGCTGCTCGGTCAGCGCCTCAACGATCTGGTGCGCGATACGTACTCCGAGGTCGATGTGATCGCCATCTGCATCCCGGCCGACGAGAAGATCGGCCCCGGTGACCGCTGGATCGTCGACCAGATCCGGACCATGGCGCCCAAGACCAAGCTGCTCGGTGTGGTCACCAAGATCGACAAGGTGAACCGGGACCAGGTGGCGCATCAGCTGATGGCCGTCTCCCAATTGCTCGGTCCCGAAGCCGAACTGGTGCCGGTCTCCGCGGTCAAGGGCGAGCAGGTCGAGACGCTCATCGACGTCATCGCCTCGCAGATGCCCGAAGGCCCGGCGTTCTACCCGGACGGCGAGCTGACCGACGAGCCCGAGGAAACCCTCATGGCGGAGCTGATCCGCGAGGCGGCCCTGGAAGGCGTGCGCGACGAGCTCCCGCACTCCCTCGCCGTGGTCATCGAAGAGGTGCTGCCGCGCGAGGAGAACGAGGACATGCTCGACGTCCACGCCCTTCTCTACGTCGAACGCCCCAGCCAGAAGGCCATCATCATCGGCAAGGGCGGCAACCGGCTCAAGGAAGTCGGCACCAACGCCCGCAAGCAGATCGAGCACATCCTGGGCACCCGCATCTACCTGCACCTGCACGTGAAGGTCGCCAAGGACTGGCAGCGCGACCCCAAGCAACTCGGCAAACTCGGCTTCTAGAGCAGACCGCACGGTCAGTGGGAAATGGTTGCGGGGTGCTCTCGCGCGATGCCGCAACCATTTCCCACTCACCGATGGGTCAGCTCCACCAGGGGGTGGGGCGGTGGGTGTGCCACTGGAGTTCGGATTCCAGTTGGGCGGCAACGGAGACCAGCAGGGCTTCGGAGTTGGCGGGGCCCATGAGCTGCGCGCCTACCGGGAGACCGGATTCGGTGAAGCCCGCGGGGACGTTGACCGCGGGCCAGCCGAGGACATTCCAGGGCCAGGTGTAAGGGCAAGCGGCGGTGATGAGTTCGTCGGTCGCCCAGGAGCCGATGCCGTCGATTTCGTGCACACGCGGGGGCGGCGTGGCGGTGGTGGGGGCCAGTACCACGTCGAAGTCCTTGAAAATTCCGCCGATTCGCTTCTGTAGCAACGGCTCTGCCTGGCGTGCGGCGAAGAGTACGGGGGAGAGGATGCGGCCGACCAGGGCATTGTGGTCGGTGCGGGGATCCACCTTCGCGCCCGGAAGTCGTTGCAGGGCTTCGCGAATGCCGACCATGGAGCGCGGCAGGAAGGTCGCGCCGGCGAGGACGCCGTACTGAATATCGGCGACGGTCACCTCGTGGCCGAGGGCGCGCAGGGTGTTCGCGGTGGCGCGGACGCGGGCTTCCACCTCGTGGTCGAGGGCGGTTCTGGTGCCGGTGAACGGAATTCGCAACGACAGGGCGATGCGCAGGCGGCCCGGGTCGCGGCCGACGGCATCGGAGGCGTTGACGGCGGGCGGGGTGTGCAGGTCGCCCGGATGCGGTCCGGCGGCGGCATCGAGCAGCAGCGCGGCGTCGGCCACGGTGCGGGCGAGCGGGCCGTTGACGGTGAGCCCGTAGAACGCTTCCGGCAGCGGCCAGGTGGAGATGCGCCCGCGCTGCGGTTTGATGCCGACCAGGTTGTTCCACGCCGACGGGATGCGCACCGAGCCCGCGCCGTCGGAACCCAGTGCGGCGGGGACCAATCCGGCCGCCACCGCCGCGGCCGAGCCGCCCGACGAACCGCCCGGCGTGTGCTGGGCTCCCCACGGATTCCGGGTGTGCCCGAACGCGTCACCGCTGGTGAACGGGAGCTGCCCGAGCTCGCAGGTATTGGTCTTGCCGACGATCACCGCTCCGGCGAGACGCAGCCGGCGCACCGATTCGGCATCCTCGGTCCGCACCGGGAAATCCCCGCCGCACCCGAAAGCCGTTGGCGTACCGGCCAGATCGGTGTCGTCCTTGATGGCGAGCGGAACCCCGAGCAGCGGCGCCCGCGCACCCGCCGCGAGCTTGCGATCCGCTTCGGCCGCCTCGGCCAGCGCTTCGGCCCGCCGCACGATCCGGAAGGCATTGAGCCCGGCCTGACTGGCCTCGATCCGATCCAGCGCCGCGGTGGTCGCCTGCACCGAGCTGACCTTGCCCGTCGCCAGTGCCGCCGCGAGCTCCGCCAACCCGAGTTCGCCGATAGCCGCCATCGTCATGTGAGTCCCGTCTCCCTGCCGTCGAAGTGAAACGTAGCGCGATCCTGGTCACACGTCCAACGTGAGTGCGCCTCAGCTTGCGAACTCGCGGCCGACACGGCGCCGCCCGGTCGGTGCCGCATGCGAGACTGTCTCGGTGCGGTTGTATCGGGATCATGCGGTGGTGGTTCGCCAGCACAAGCTGGGCGAGGCCGATCGCATCGTCACGTTGCTGACCCGCCAGCACGGCCTGGTGCGCGCGGTCGCGAAGGGCGTGCGGCGAACCCGCTCCAAGTTCGGGGCGCGGCTCGAGCCGTTCGCCTACGTCGACGTGCAGCTGCACCCCGGCCGCAACCTCGACACCATCACCCAGGTGTCGACGCTGGAAGCCTTCGCCGCCGATATCGTCGCCGACTACGGCCGCTACACCACCGCCTGCGCGGTCCTCGAAACCGCCGAACGCCTCGCCGGTGAGGAACGCGCCCCGGCCCCCCGGCTGCACACCCTCACCGCGGGAGCCCTGCGCGCTCTCGCCCTGGCACACCGTCCCCCCGAACTCATCCTCGATGCATTCCTGTTGCGCGCCATGGGTTTCGCGGGCTGGGCCCCGGCCCTGGAGGACTGCGCGCGCTGCGCCACCCCCGGTCCGCACCGCGCCTTCCACGTCTCCGCCGGCGGCGCGGTCTGCGTCCACTGCCGCCCACCCGGCGCCGCCACCCCCATGCTCGGCGTCCTCGACCACATGAGCGCGTTGAATCGCGGCGACTGGTCCGGCGTCAACGCCGTCCCCGACTCCCACCGCCGCCAGGCCAGCGGCCTCATCGCCGCCCACCTGCAATGGCATCTGGAGCGGCAACTCCGCACCCTCCCGCTCATCGAGCGCGCTCGTCCCCACGAACTGGCCGACCGCCCCGAATCCGCCCCGGCCCTGGGCTGATCGTCCGGCCCGGACAATTCCGAACCCGACTTCGCCCGTGGCGAGCGGCCCTCTCCGCGGTGGTGTCACGCCGGTCCGGCGCTCACCACGTGGGCCGCGTTCGCGGTGCACAGTCCGATCCCGGCGTACGCGACCTCGATCATGATGCTGCCGCTGACCGTTGGCGCCGGCGCGAGCGATGCTGCGCCGGACCGGGGTGGATCCGTACGCACGCCGATACTCGCCGCGCGATAACGGTGTTAATCGGTGCTCGCACCCGGTGGCACCGGGCCCGCGCGGTGCTGTGGGACGCGACGGCGGGGGCCGGATGTGGGCGGGGTGTGGAGATGGTGGGAGGAAGGCCGTGGTCTCGTTCGGCGGGGCGGGGGCGTCGGGCAGGATAGGGGCGTGATCGGTAACCGCAGCAAGTCCGAAGCCGGGGCCACCCGTACTGTGCGCCCGCCGTCGCCGCATCCTTCGGGGGCGACGCCGCCCAATATTCCGGCGGAGTTCGTGCCCAGGCATGTGGCGCTGGTGATGGATGGCAACGGGCGCTGGGCGCAGGAGCGCGGGCTGCCGCGGACCGCTGGGCACGAGCGCGGGGAAGCGGTGCTGATGGATGCGGTGGAGGGGTGCATCGAGATCGGGGTGAAGTGGCTTTCGGCTTATGCGTTCTCCACCGAGAACTGGCGGCGGTCGCCGGATGAGGTGCGGTTCCTCATGGGGTTCAACCGGGATGTGATCCGGCGGCGGCGCGACGAGATGAACGAAATGGGGGTGCGGGTGCGCTGGGCGGGGCGGCGACCGCGGTTGTGGCGCAGCGTGATCAAGGAATTGGAGGTCGCGGAGGAGCTCACCAAGGACAATACGGTGATGACCTTGACCATGTGCGTGAACTACGGCGGGCGGGCCGAGATCGCCGATGCCGCACGGGAGATCGCGCGCCGGGTGGCGGCGGGTGAGCTGGATCCGGAGAAGATCAACGAGACCACCTTCGCGCAGTACCTGGACGAACCGGATATGCCGGATGTGGATCTGTTCCTGCGGCCCTCGGGTGAGCTGCGCAGCTCCAACTTCCTGATCTGGCAGGCCGCCTACGCCGAATTCGTCTACCAGCACACGCTTTTCCCGGATTTCGATCGCCGGAACCTGTGGGACGCCTGCCTGGAGTACGCCAAGCGGGATCGCCGGTTCGGAGGCGTCAAGTGAGCGATCAACCCAGCGCGGCCGAGGAGCTTCAGGCGCGCGCCGGAGCCGTCCTCGCGGGCTACGACGTGAACGTGCGTGTGGAAGGCGGCGGCCTGGACTTCACCTTCGACGGCGCGCTGTGCTCGCTGCGCGGGGTGAATCTGGCTCCGGGACTTGACGTGCTGACGCTGACCAGCGTGCTGGCCTGGGATCGGCCGTTGAAGGCGCAGCTGCACAAGAAGGTCGCCGAGCGCAATGCGGAATTGCAGTTCGGCTCGATCACCGTGATCACGCGCGGCCAGCAGGCCGATGTGATGCTGCGCTACACCTTCCCGGCCGCCGGCCTGGAGGACGAGGCCCTCGCCACCATGCTGCTGCTGGTGCTCTCCGGTGTCGGGCGCGCCCGGCAAGGCTTGGTGCCGTAAACACCCGTCATTCCGGCGTGCTCTTGGCCGGAATCCACACGGTTCGTTGAGCATTCGCGACGTATGGATCCCGGCTGAAAGCATGCCGGGATGACGAGAGGGCTCAGGCGACGTTGATCACCAGCGTGGCCGGCGTCGCACCGAGATTGCTCAGCACCTTGTTGTTGTAGCTGAGCGTGTAGGTCCCGGTCCCCGGCGCGGGCAGCACGAACACCACCGGCGTCAGCGCCTCGATGGTCCGGCTCTCCGAGGACAGCAGCTCGTTCACATTGCCGCGCTCGTCGGCCGCGATGGTCCCGCTCGAGGTCTCCAGTTTGAAGTCGTCGTCCCACACGTTGTATCCGCCTGCCGCGCAACCGGTTCCGCAGGACAGCTTCAAATTGAGCGCGACCGTCATCTTGCCCTGCTCGCCCTTCTTGTAGCTGGGCGCGAGTTCCCCGCCGGTGATCTCGACGGTGATCGGGGCCTGCACCAGCTTGCCGGTCACGGTCAAAGCCTTGGGCTGGACGCTCTCCGCCTTGGCCGATGCGGCGAGCGGGAACTTGGTCTGATTGTCCGACCCCTGGCCGAACACTACGGTCAGCTTGTCGAGCAGATGCTCGAAATCGGAGGTCTGCGGCACGCTGGTACTGATGGTGCCGGCCGCCGAACCCTTACCCGGAACGGTGGGAATGTCGTAGTTGGCGACATTGTCGACCTTGCCGTTGTTCTCCAGGAACAGGATCGAGGAGTCCACGGCGGCGGCTTTCCCGGTGTTGTTCTTGTACGTCAGGTCGATACGGACCTTGGAGTTCTCATTGGCCCCGCCGGGCACCACGGTCGCCTTGTTCACGGTGATGGTGAACCCGTCCCACCAGCCGGTCTTGCCGATCTCGCGAACCACCGACCGACCCGCCGAGGCGGTGCCGGACGCAGCCGTGCCGCTGACATTCCGTTGTCCCGCGGCGGTTCCGTTCGGATCGTGCGCCGAATGATCTTCTTTGTCGTTACATCCCGCCAACAGCAGCGGCGTCACCCCGAGCAGCAAGATGGCCGCGAACCGGGCGAAGCGATGGCGGCCGGCCGCCGAGTTGGTCTGTCGTGTGCTGAGCACATTGCCTCCGGTTCAACGCGATCCCCTCAGCAGTATCAACCCGCGGACGTCGCGGCGTGCCGGTAACCGGGCAAGAGCTGTTCGACGCCGCGCGCGAAGGTCTCCGGGTCGGTGTCGCCGAGGATGAGGTGCTGGAGGATGAACCCGGGTAGTAGCCCGAGGAACGCCATGGCGACGGCGTCCAGATCGGTATCGGCCGGGAGCCAGCCGAGCTCGCGCATCCGCTCGGCGTACTCGCGCCAGAGCCGCCGGATGCCGCCGATATTGGTGCGTACGTAGTCGGCGATGTTCGCGTCGGTGAGGGCCAGCGCCCAGGCCTGCGGGATCAGTCGCACCGGTCCGTCCGATTCGCTGAGGCGGACGATGGTTTCGGCTATGGTGCGGATGAGTTCCGGGGGAGTGGGCAGCGGATCGCTGTAGACGGCTTCGGTGAGCGCGGCGCGCAGGTCGACCGTGGCCTCGGTGGTGAGGGCCGCGATGATGTCGTCCTTGGATTTGAAGTACCGGTACACCGCACCCGCCGAGAGCCCGGATTCGGTGAAGACGTCCTGCATGGTGGTGGTGTGCAGACCCTTGCGGGCGAAGCAGGTCTGCGCGGCGTCGAGGATCTGCTGCCGGCGGCGTTCCAGGTGTTCTGCACTGACTCGGGGCATGACCTCAAAGTAAAACGAATATCCGTTCTTGACAAGGTGACAGCCGGATGTCAGGGTTGTCCCAACAACAAAGAACGAACATTCGCTTTCTTGGAAGTGCCTGATGAACATCACCCAGCGCGCAGTCGCCCTCGGCCTCGTGGCCGCCCTCATCCAAGCCGTCATGCTGATCGCCTTCGCCTGGCCCGCGGCCAATGTCGGGCCGCGTGATCTGCCCGTCGCGGTGGCCGGCCCGCAGGCCGCCATGGTCGCCCAGAAGCTCACCGAGCATGATGCCGACGCCTTCGACATCCACACCGTCACAGACGAATCCGCGGCGCAGGCGGCCATCGAATCGCGAGATGTGTACGGGGCCATCGTCACCGGCAACGGCCAGCCCCGCGTCATGGTCGCCTCCGCCGCCAGTCCGATGGTGGCGCAGCAGCTTTCGGCCATCGCCCAGCAGCTCTCGGGGACTCCCGCTGCCGCCGTGCAGGATGTGGTCGCCGCCGACTCCGACGACCCGCGCGGGGCCGGTTTCGGTGCGATGGTGCTGCCGCTGGTCATGTCCTGCATCGCCGCCGGTGTGCTGCTGACCCTGCTGGTTCCGTCCGTCGCGGCCCGCGGTCTCGGCCTGCTGACCTTCGCGGTCGTCGGCGGCCTGCTCAGCATGGCCATCGTGCAAGGCTGGTTGTCGCTGCTGCCCGGTTCGTACCCGGCCCTCGCGGCGGTCGCCGGGTTGGTCTCGTTCGCGGCTGCCGGAGCGGTCGTCGGTCTGGCCGCCGCAATCGGCAAGGCGGGCATCGGCGTCGCGGCGCTGACCATGCTGCTGGTCGCCAACCCTTTCTCCGCGGCCACTTCCGCGCCGGAACTGCTGCCGCAGCCGTGGGGGACCATCGGCCAGTTGATGCCGCCGGGTGCGGCCGCGACCCTGTTCCGCTCGGTCGCCTACTTCGGCGATGCCTCGATCGCGCGTCCGCTCGCGGTGCTGCTGGTGTGGGCGCTCGCCGGAGTGGTGCTGCTCGGCATCGGTTACCTGCGCACCCCGCGCCCGGCGGCCGCGGCGGTCGCGCCGGAACCGGTGTCCGTGCACTGATCGGCTGATCGCGGCTCGAAAAGCGAAGTGCCCCTTGCGTGAGACGCAAGGGGCACCGAGCATTTCCGGATCAAGCCTGGGAGCACTGCCGGCAGGTGCCGAAGATCTCCATGGTGTGGCTGATATCGGTGAAACCGTGTTCGGCCGCAATGGAATCCGCCCAGGCTTCCACCGTCGGGCCCTCGACCTCCACGGTGCGCCCGCAGTGCCGGCACACCAGGTGATGATGGTGCCCGGTCGAGCACTGCCGGTACACCGATTCCCCGGTGTCGGTGCGCAATACGTCGACCAGGCCGGCCTCGGCCAGCGATTGCAGCGTCCGGTAGACCGTGGTCAGTCCGATGCCCTCACCGCGCTTGCGCAGCTCGTCGTGGAGTTCCTGCGCCGAACGGAATTCGTCGATGTCCGACAGGAGGGCGGCGATGGCGCTGCGCTGGCGGGTGCTGCGCACGCCTACCGTCTTCTCGGTTGTTCCCACGGATCACCCTTCCTCGGCGTGGGCGACGGCATCGATGACGATGTGCGCCAGATGCTCGTCGACAAGTTCGTAGATGACTTCGCGGCCGGTGCGCTCGCCGCGGACCACACCCGCCGATTTGAGGATCCGCAGGTGCTGCGAGATCAACGGCTGGGTCACCCCGAGGGTATCGACCAACTCGTGGACGCATCTCGGGGATTCCCGGAGCTGGAGCACGATGGCGATGCGCACCGGCGCGGCCAGGGCGCGCAACAGCTCTCCGGCGGAGTCCAGGATGTTCCGCGAGGGGACCGCGGGCGGCATCGGAGACCGGTAGGGATACGGGTCGTGCGGGATCGCAGCCGGGGGTTCCGTCGCGACGTGCGAACGCCGCAGGGGAGCGCCGCTGTCCGTGGTCATCAGTACCAACTCCTTATTGGAAACCGATGCCATTCTTATATGCACGGGTGCGCATGTCAATCCGACACTCCTTGACCCGCAGGGGCTACGCCCCCCGAACCCCCGCGTGCGGAGCGGTCGGCCGCGCCCACCGCCGCCTACCCCTGGCCCGTCGCTACTGCGGCGGGCCAGGGAAAAATCACGTGACCCCGCCAGATAGGCTGGAAGCATCCCTGCAATCTTCCGGACCGGATGGAGATATCCAGAGTGGCACCCAAGTCGAAGGTGGACACCGTCGCCAACCTCGCCAAGCGTCGGGGTCTCGTGTACCCGAGTGGTGAGATCTACGGCGGCACGCGATCGGCGTGGGATTACGGGCCGCTGGGTGTCGAGCTCAAGGAGAACATCAAGCGGCAGTGGTGGCGGTCCATGGTGACCAGCCGCGACGACGTGGTCGGTCTCGACTCGTCGATCATCCTGCCGCGTCAGGTGTGGGTCGCCTCCGGTCACGTCGCGGTCTTCAACGACCCGCTGGTCGAATGCCTCAACTGCCACAAGCGGCACCGCCAGGACCACTTGCAGGAGGCGTACGCCGAGAAGCACAAGCTCGACGACCCGGACTCGGTCGCCATGGAGCTCATCGTGTGCCCGGACTGCGGCACCGTGGGCAAGTGGACCGAACCCAAGGACTTCAACATGATGCTGAAGACCTACCTGGGCCCGGTCGAATCCGAAGAGGGCATGCACTACCTGCGCCCCGAGACCGCGCAGGGCATCTTCGTGAACTACAAGAACGTCGAGACCACCGCGCGCAAGAAGCCGCCGTTCGGCATCGCGCAGATCGGCAAGTCGTTCCGCAACGAGATCACCCCGGGCAACTTCATCTTCCGCACCCGCGAGTTCGAGCAGATGGAGATGGAGTTCTTCGTCAAGCCGGGTGAAGACGAGCAGTGGCATCAGTACTGGATCGACACCCGCCTGGCCTGGTACACCGACCTGGGCATCGATCCGGAGAACCTGCGGCTGTACGAGCACCCGAAGGAGAAGCTCTCGCACTACTCCACCCGCACGGTGGATATCGAGTACCGCTTCCGCTTCGCGGGCAGCGAGTGGGGCGAGCTCGAGGGCGTCGCCAACCGCACCGACTTCGATCTGAAGACCCACTCCGAGCATTCGGGCCAGGATCTGAGCTTCTTCGATCAGACCGCCGGCGAGCGCTTCACCCCGTACGTGATCGAGCCCGCGGCCGGCCTGACCCGTTCGCTGATGGCCTTCCTGGTCGACGCGTACCACGTCGAGCAGGTCCCGACGGCCAAGGGCGGCGTGGAGGATCGCATCACGCTGCGCCTGGACCACCGCCTGGCCCCGGTCAAGGCCGCCGTGCTGCCGCTCTCGCGCAATGCCGAGCTGTCGCCGAAGGCCAAGGATCTGGCCGCGCAGCTGCGCAAGAACTGGAATATCGAGTTCGACGACGCGGGCGCGATCGGCCGCCGGTACCGCCGCCAGGACGAGATCGGCACGCCCTACTGCATCACCGTCGATTTCGATACCCTTGAAGATCACGCGGTGACCGTCCGCGAGCGTGACTCGATGGCCCAGGAGCGCATTGCTCTAGATCAAGTAGAGGGCTACCTGGCTACTCGCCTGCTCGGCGCGTAATTCCAGCTGTCTGAGAAAGACCGGTCATAGATTGACCGGTCTTTTTTATATTCGCCTGCCCCCCAAATTTGGGGCGCTGTAGCGAAATTGGGTATCGCGCTACTCGTGTTAACGACCCATGACCCGGGCACTATTTATATATGTACGAGCACAGCGCTCTGGCGTTGATGCTTGTCGATCTGCCGAGGTGAGTCATGAGCGAGCGTGTTATCGGCCCCCGCTCGGGGCTGCAATGGGTTTCTCTGGGGGAGACCGGATCCTCTTGTCCCGCTGCCCGTTCCACGGTAGCGGATTTTCGATCTTGGGCTGATTCTTTTCTGACTCGGCCCCACGACGATCTAGGCCGCGACGGGCCCGTCTGCCCGTATGTGAAGCCGTCGCTCCGGCGCGATCTGCTGTGGTTGGCGCAGGTGCCGGCCGCCGCGCCGCGCCGGGTCTGGGTGCGGGCCATCATCGAGGACGCCCTCGAGTTGTATCCCGAACTGCCCACCGGGAACGGCAGTTCCACCTCCGTGCTGCGCACGCTGGTGACGGTCTTCCCGAATTTGACCGAATATTCATTGATCGATGAGATGCACGACGAATTCAAGAGCAAATTCGTCGAGCGCGGAACGATGTTCGGGCAATTCTACCCGGGATGCGATCAACCCGGCTTGTGGAACAAGGACTTTCGGCCGCTGGACGCGCCCATGCCGATGCTGGTGGTGCGAAGCATGATGACAACCGATTTCCCCTTCCTGGTCGATCGCCGCGAATGGATGGACGCGTACGTGCGCAAGTTCGCACCTATGCTGCCCGCGCATGTCCGCGCGGTAATGGTGGCGCGCTTGACTTCTCGCCCCGACAGCTTCGTGCCGGCCTATCGTGAGGTGCCGGAAGACGATTCGTGCGCCACCGGCAGACGGTGACCGGTCATGACGCGCGAACTCGCGGCGGAACAGACCGCGACGGTGTTTCCGCTGTCCCCGGCCCAGCACGGCATGTGGCTTGCGCAGCAACTGGATCCGAGCGTGCCGCTGGCCGAAGCCCAGTACATCGAGATGCGGGGGCCGCTGAACCTGGCGGCACTGCGTAACGCGGGCATGATCGCGGGCCGTGAATTCGGTTCCGGCGTACTGCGATTGGCGGAGATCGAGGGTCGCCCCTACCAGGTGGTGGACCCCAATCTGGTACCCGCCGTGGGTTTCCTGGACTTCCGCGACCGGCCCGACCCGATCGCCGCCGCACTGGAGTGGATGCGCGCCGACGCCGCCGCGCCCATCGACCTGCTCGGGACACAAGCAGGTCTCTCAACCGTGATTCGGGTCGGACAGGACCATCACCTGTGGTACACCCGAGCACACCACATCCTCATCGATGGATTCGGTTCGGTGACCATGCTCTACCGGGTCGCCGAGCTGTACAACGCCGCGGTGCACGGGCAGATGGCGCCTCCCGGCACCGCGGCGTCCCTGCTCGACGTGCACGAGGCGGAGCTGGCGTACCGGGATTCCACCCGATACGCCGGCGACGAGCGGTACTGGCGGGAGATCACCGCCGGGATGCCGCGGCGGTGCAGCCTGGTGGCTGCCACCGCACCCGCGTGCGCGCTCGGGCGGGAGGCGCGCGCCGAGCTCTCGGCGGGGACGGCCACGCGCCTGGAACGCGCGGCCGAGCGTTTCGGCACCAGCCCGGCCGGGCTGGTGATGGCCGCCGTCGCGCTCTACTACGCGCGGCTCACCGCCACCGAGGACGTGGTGATCAGCCTGCCGGTGTCCGGGCGCACCACCGCGGTGCTGCGCCGCTCGGGCGGCATGGTGTCGAATGTGGTGCCGCTGCGGGTGCGGGTGCCGCGGGACGGGACCGTCGGCGCGGTGATGGACGCGGTGCGGGTGGCGGCCTCCGGGGCGCTGCGGCACCAGCGTTTCCGGCACGAGGACATGCGGTTCGAGGAGGCCGAATCCGGGGCCGAGCTCTCACGCGGATTCGTCGGTCCGGTCATCAACATCATGCTGTTCCCCGCGCCGATCGGGTTCGCGGGCCTGGAAACCGACCTGAACGTGCTCACCTCGGGCCCGATCGAGGACCTGTTCGTCAACTTCTACCAGCACGGTGCGGGCGCGCCCATCCACGTCGACTTCGCCGCGAATCCGCGCCTGTACGAGGAGGATTCGCTCGGACGGCATCACCGCCGCTTCCTGACCCTGCTGGACTCGTTGCTGGCGGCGGAACCGGAAACGGGCGTCGGCGCGCTCGAGTACTGGACGCCCGACGAACGCGGGTTGCTCACCGGCGCACACGGCGCGCCACCGCCCGAACCGATGCTGCTGCCCGAGATTCTCGCCGCGGGTATGGAACGCGCAGGGGGCGAGGGGATTGCGATCATCGCCGGGGAGCGGCAGCTCACTTATGCCGCGCTGGACGCGATGTCGAATCGCGTGGCCCGAATGTTGCTGCGCTCCGGCGCGGGCGTGTGTCCGGAAGATGCGGTCCTGCTGGCCCTTCCGCGCTCGGCGGAGGCGATGGTGGCGCTGTGGGCGGTGGCCAAGACCGGTGCGGCCTTCGTGCCGCTGGGGGTCGGCCTGCCGGGTGAACGAGTGGCCCGTATCGCCGCGGAATGCGGCGCCCGCGTCGGCCTCACGTTCGCCGAGCAGGCTGTGGACCTGCCCGGTTCGGTGCACTGGCTCACCCTCGATGACCTGTTGTCCGGTGTCGATGCGATGCCGTGGTCGACTCAGCGTATCGCCGGGGCGGTCTCCGATCGGGAAGACCGAAGTTCCGTACCCGTGCGATCGGAGCGTGTTGCGGGGCCGGTTCCCGAAGCCGCTGCCGGTCGCGCCGTGCCCATTTCGTCGGAGCCCGCTGCGGGGCCGGTTCCAGGCGGATGCGGTGAATCCGTTGTCGCAGATATCGACTCCGCGCCGTCTTCGTACGCGCCGCTGGCGGTCGCGGAGCTGTGCGGGCAGCCCAGGGTGGGGAATCCGGCGTACATCGTGTTCACGTCGGGGTCGACGGGCGTGCCCAAAGGCGTTGTGGTGACGCATGCCGGGTTGTCCGGGTTGGCCGAGGCGATCGTGCGGGCATATCGGGTCGAGCCGGGTGCGCGGGTCTTGCAGTGCTTGAATCCGAGTTTCGATGCTTCGGTGCTGGAATGGCTGATGGCGTTCGCCTCCGGCACGACTCTGGTTGTGGCCGAGGCTGATCCGGTGCTCGGTGACGAATTGGCCGCTCTGGTGCGGGATTACGGGATCTCGCAGGTGTGTTCGACACCCGCGGTGTTGTCCACGCTGGAGCCGGATGCGCTCGAGGGAGTACGGGCGGTGTCCTCCGGTGGCGAGCCGACGCCGCCGGATATCGTGGCGCGCTTCGGGATCGGGCGGGAGCTGCTCAATTCGTACGGTCCCAGCGAATCCACGGTGGCCGTCACCTACACGCGCGGGCTGGTGCCCGGTGAGAACGCCGGAATCGGTGATCCGATTCCCGGTGCGGGCATGCTGGTGCTGGACCGCCGGCTGCGGCCGGTGCCGACCGGTGTCGCCGGGGAGCTGTATGTGACCGGTCCCGGGGTGGCGCGCGGGTACGTCGGCCGTCCAGGGTTGAGTGCCGAGCGCTTCGTCCCCGCCTTGGCCGGTCCGCCCGGATCCCGCATGTATCGCACCGGAGACCTGGTGCGCTGGACGGAGTCCGGAGTCCTCGAGTACGTCGGCCGCGGCGACTTCCAGGTGAAGTTGCGCGGTATGCGGATCGAACTCGGTGAGATCGATGCGGCGTTGCACGATCACCCCGATGTCGAGATCGCCGTGACGGTCGCGCGACCGAGCCCCGGCGGTGCCACCCTGCTCGCCGCGTACGTCGTCCCGCACGCCGGGGTCACTCTCAGCGAAGCGGACCTGCTCGACCACGCCGCGCGGCGCCTGCCGCCCTATATGGTTCCGGCCACCGTCACCGTCCTGGGTGCGCTCCCGCTCACCGCCAACGGCAAGGTCGATCGCCGCGCCCTGCCGGAACCCGTTGCCGTCCAGCAGGTTCCCGCGCGCACGGCGAGTACCGCCGCCGAACGTGCCCTGTGCGGTCTCTTCGCCGAGGTGCTCGGGGCCGCGAGTATCGACCCCGACGCGTCGTTCTTCGCCCTCGGCGGTGATTCCATCATGGCCATCACGCTGGTCTCGCGTGCTCGCTCCGCCGGCCTGGTCTTCTCCGCCCGTGACGTCTTCGAACACCGCACTCCCGCCGCCTTGGCGGCCGTAGTGGGCCAGTTGGACGAAACCCCGGCCCGCCTGCCCGAGCTGCCCGGCGGCGGCACCGGCCGCATGCCCCTGACCCCGGTCGCCGCCTGGCTGCTCGCCCGCCCCGGTTGGGAGCATTTCGCCCAATCCATGGTGGTCCGTCTTCCGATCGGCGTCGAACCCGTAGCCCTGCGACGCACGCTCGAGGCGCTCCTCGACCGCCACGACATGTTGCGCGCCCGCGTGATCGACGGCGAGACCGGCCCGGAGCTCGAGGTACCGCCGCGTCATCTGACCGACGCCACCCACCTCCTCGCCCGAATCGACTGCGCCCCAAGTACATCGGCTGCCGCGGCGGGTAACGCTGTGTCAGTCGCCGCCGACTCGCCTCTCGAGGTAGCGGACTCGCGGAGTGGTGCACCGGAGTCCCGGCCGGTAGTGGCACGGGCGGGCGTCCTCGATCGGGCGCTGGCGGACACCGTGGCGCGGCTCGATCCGCGCGCTGGAGTGATGATCGCCCTGACTTGGCTGGACGCGGGTGCGGGCGAGCCGGGCCGGCTGTTGGTGGCAGTGCATCACCTGGCGT
This sequence comes from Nocardia inohanensis NBRC 100128, assembly GCF_001612945.1. GTDB lineage: Bacteria > Actinomycetota > Actinomycetes > Mycobacteriales > Mycobacteriaceae > Nocardia > Nocardia inohanensis. The sequence continues at coordinate 328,124 of NZ_BDBK01000010.1, read as the reverse complement.
GCGATGCGGTTTCCTGGCGGATCCTGTTGCCGGACTTGATGTCCGCGTGGGCGCGGGCATCGGCCGGAGCGGATCCGGAGCTGCCGCCCACCGGCACTTCGGCACGGACATGGGCGCACGCCCTGAGAGCCCTGGCGAACCCTGAACCTGCTGCGGCGGAACTGGAAGTTCCCCCGGTTTCCGCAGTGGCGACGTCACAGGACGGCGCGGTTGACGCGACTCCGGCTGAGCAGGCAAGCGCGCGGTCGGCTACCGAAACATCCACAGGCGCAAGCCACCTCGGCGCGGAATGGCCGATGGGTGAGGTCGCGTATTGGCGCGGTGTGCTGGCTCCCGACCCGCTGGTGGGCCGGCGGCGGCTGGATGCGCGGGTGGATACGCATGGGTCGGCCGGGCAGGTCGAGGTCGAGGTGTCCGCCGATGCTTCGGAGGCGTTGGTGGCGGGCGTCGCGAGCGCTTTCCGGTGCGGGGTGGAGGAGGCGCTGCTCACCGCGTTGACGGTGGCGTTGGCGCGGCGGCGATCGGCGCGCGGACGGCTGGCGGATGCGGCCGAACCCGTTGTGGTGATGGTTGAGCGGCACGGGCGGGATGAGGTCGCGGTGCCGGGGGCGGACCTGTCGCGGACGGTGGGATGGTTCACCGCCCAGGTGCCGATGCGGTTGGGGCCGGTGGTGATCGATTCGGTGGCGACGGCTTTGAAGGCGGTCAAGGAACAGGTGCGGAGTGTGCCCCGGGGCGGATTCGGCTTCGGGCTGCTGCGGTATCTGAACTCGGAGACGGGGGCGCAGCTGGCGGCGTTGCCGGAACCGCAGGTCGGGTTCAACTATCTGGGCCAGATTCCGGATATCGAGGCCGAGGGAGATTGGCTGCCGGTGTCGGTGGCGGATCGGCTGGGTGGGCACGCGGATCCGGAGATGCCGTTGGCGGCGGTGCTTTCCGTGGATGCGGTGATTTTGGAATCGGCTGCGGGGCAGCGGATTCGCGCGGTTTGGCAATTCGCCGACGGGGCGCTGCATCGCGGTGAGGTGGAGGCGCTGGCGGGGGAGTGGGTCGCGGTGGTCGAGGAACTCGCCGGGTTGGTGAGTGACCCGGAGGCGGGCGGGTTCACCCCCGTGGATCTGCCGCTGCTGTCGACTACGCAGCGCGAAATCAACTGCTGGGAAAAGCGTTACGGTCGGCTGGAGGATGTTCTGCCGTTGACGCCGCTACAGCGTGGACTGCTGTTCCAGGCGCAGCTGGCGGCGGGTGCGTCCGACGGGTATTCGGTGCAGGCGGTCATCGATGTGGAGGCCGACCTCGACCCGGATCGGCTGACCGCGGCCGCGAACGCGCTGGTGCGCCGCCATCAGGTGCTGCGCGCGGCATTCGTATCCGCTGGTGAACGGGCCGTGCAGGTGATCGCCGCACGGGCTGAGGCGCCGTGCACCTACATCGAGGCATTCGACGCCACCGCGGCCGAATTGGACGAGATCGCGGCACGCGAGCTGCGTACCCCCTTCGCCGTCGACGAAGCGCCGCTGTTGCGATTCCTGTGTATCGCGCTGGGCGGCAGGCGATTCCGCATCGTCATCACCAACCATCACCTGATCCTCGACGGCTGGTCCATGCCGATTCTGTTCGCCGAGCTGATCGGCCTCTACGAAACACACGGCGAAGACCGGAATTTCACCCCACCGGTGCCGTTCACGCGCTATCTGGAATGGCAGTCCACCCGTGACCGGGAACGCGCCGCACAGGCATGGGCCACGGCGCTCGAAGGATTGTCCGGTCCGACGCTGGTCGCGCCGACCGCGCCCCGCGCGGATGCCGCGACCACCCCGGAAGCACACGAAATCCCGGTGGACGAAACAATTGTCGAGCGACTGCGCGCGACGGCCGCCGCCTGCCAGGTCACGCTCAACACCCTCGTCCAGGTCGCCTGGGCGCTCCAGCTGTCCGAACTCACTGGCTCCGCCGATATCGTCTTCGGTGCCACCGTCTCCGGCCGCCCGCCGGAGCTGCCCGGTGCGGAACGTATGGTCGGCATGCTGGTCAATACCGTCCCGGTGCGCATCACCGTCGATCCCGCCGAGCCGGTGGGGGACCTGCTCACCCGGGTGCAGCGCGAGCAGGCAGCTCTCGCGGAGCATCAGTTCCTCGGCCTCGACGAAATCCACTCCCGAACAGCGCTCGGCCCACTGTTCGACACAGCCACCGTCTTCGAGTCCTATCCCGTCGATACGGCCTCGCTCACCGCCGCCACCCGCCGCGCGGACCTGACCGTCACCGATATCCGCACCTTCGACGGCACCCACTACCCGCTGTCGCTGGCCACGTACGCGGGCAACGGACTGCGCTTCGAACTGACTCGATCGCCGCGCTATTTCACCGCCGCGCAAGCCGAATCGATCTGCGCCCGCTTCGCCAGGCTGTTGACGGCTCTGACCGAAAGCCGGACCCGCCGGACCGCCGGCCTGCGCGGCATCGACCTGGATGATGCCGTCCGCCGGGGCACCCCCGCGAGACCCGTTCGCCTGCTTCCCGACCTGCTCACCGCCGAGGCCACACCGGATACCGTGGCGATCGTCGCCACCGGCGGTGCCGCCGATTCGCTGCGCTACGGCGAACTGGATGCGCGATCGAATCAACTGGCGCGCAGGTTGATTCGTGCGGGCGCGCGGCCGGGCGTCGCGATCCTGGTGGCGCTGCCGAGATCGGTCGATGCGATGGTCGCCCTGTGGGCGATCGCGAAGACCGGGGCCGCGTTCGTGCCGATCGATGTCACGCAACCAACGGCGCGTACCGCTGCCATCATCTCGGAATGCGATGCGGTACTGGGTATTACGGCCGGTCAGGTCATGACTGAACTGCCCCCCGACCTGCCCTGGCTGTGCTCGGACAGTCCGGACCTCACGGAATCGATTCGCGCACTGCCGGAGTCCGCGATGACGGATGCCGAGCGCGCGACCCGCCTGCTGCCCGGCCATGCGGCGTACATCGTCTTCACCTCCGGCTCCACCGGCACCCCCAAGGGCGTAGTGGTCACCCACGCCGGACTGTCGAATATGGTCGCCGCCACCACCGAACGCTGCCGCTTCACTCACGACTCGCAAGTCATGCACTGCCTGAACCCGGCCTTCGACGCCGCGATCCTGGTCTGGCTGTCCACCTTCGCCGCCGGCGGCACCCTGATCCTTGCGGCGCCGGACGCCAATGCGGGCGCGGAATTGTCCGCCGCCGTCCTGGAAGGCGCTGCGACACATCTGATCTGCACGCCCACCGTGCTGGGCACCCTCGAACCGGACACCCTCGACACCGTCCACACCATCATCACCGGTGCCGAACCGTGCCCACCGGCGCTGATCCGCCGCCTGCGCCCCGGCCGCATCCTGGTGAACTCCTACGGGCCCGCCGAAACCACCGTCGCCGCCAGCTTCGGCGACCCCATGACCCCCGAAACCGCCGGTCTCATCGGCACTCCCGTGCCGGGCACGACGCTCCTGCTACTGGACGACTGGCTGCGCCCCGTCCCGGTCGGCGCGATCGGTGAACTGTACGTCCGAGGCCCAGGCGTAGCTCAGGGCTACACCGGCCGCCCCGACCTGACCGCCACCCGATTCATCGCCGACCCCCATGAACCCGGCTCCCGCCTGTACCGCACCGGTGACCTGATGCGCTGCACCCCAGCAGGTTTCGAATACGTCGGCCGATCCGACTTCCAGGTCAAGATCCGCGGCATCCGCGTCGAACCCGGCGAGGTCGATGCCGCCCTCCTGACCCACCCCGAGGTAACCGCAGCCGTCACCACCGCATACCGCACCCCGGCCGGTGCCACCGCCCTCTGCTCCTATGTAACCCTTTCGGACAATGCCCGGATCGGCGAAATCGCGGACGATAGTGCGCCGCCGCGCGAATTCCCCGGCGCTGGAACCGTACTCGCACCGATAGGTGGCGAACCTCGCGGCGCGTCCGTCATCCGGGAGTTGACGGCCTGGCTGGGTGAGCGGTTACCCCGCTACCTGGTGCCGTCGAGCATCCAGGTGCTGGCGGAGATGCCCCGCACTCGCAGCGGCAAGGTCGATACCCGTGCACTGCCGGAACCCGTGCTGGCGCAGGCGGATTACGTAGCGCCGGTGGGTGACGAGATTCCGATCGCGGCGACCTTCGCGGAGGTACTCGGTCACGAGCGGGTCGGGGCGCACGACGACTTCTTCGCCCTGGGCGGCGATTCGCTGATCGCCACCCGCGTCGCGGCCCGGCTGAGCGCCGAACTGCATACCCAGGTACCGGTCAGGATGTTGTTCGAAGCGCCGACCGTCGCGGAACTCGCTCGCCGCATGGCGTCGGGCGACACGACCGCCGCCGCGCCGGTGACCGCCGCAGGTCACGAGAGCGAGCGGCTGGTTCCAGCACCGCGCCACGACACCGAGCCGTTGTCCCCAGCCCAGCAGCGCATGTGGTTCGTCAACCGCTACGACCCGGCCTCTCCGGCCTACAACGTCCCGGTCGCGCTTCGGCTCTCCGGCCGCCTGGATCTGGCGGCGCTGGGTGCGGCGCTCCGTGACGTCATCACCCGGCACGAAACCCTGCGCACCGTTTACCCGGACATCGACGGCGTGGGAGTGCAACGCATTCTCGACCCCGGCGAAGTCCACCTCGACCTGGAACCCGCGTCGATCACCGCGTCGGATCTCCCGCACGCGGTCGCCGAGACCATCGGAACCGGCTTCGACGTCACCGCCTCGGTACCGTTGCGGCTCAGGGTGTTTCGACTGTCGGCGACCGGCGCGGCATCGACTGCCGCGATCCGGGGCGGCCTCGGGTCCGAGCAGCTTCCCGACTACGTGCGGGCGACGAACCAGGGCGCTCCAGGACGGAATGCCGCGCCCGAGCCGGCGGGCGGTGATCCGGAAGCGGCCGAGTATGTGATCGTGCTGGTCGCGCACCATATTGCGACGGACGGCTTCTCCATGGCACCGCTGACGCGGGATGTGGTGGCGGCGTATGCGACACGCGCGGCCGGGGAACAGCCCGTGTGGGAGCCGCTGCCGGTGCAGTACGCGGATTACGCGCGATGGCAGCTCGCACGCCTGGGTGCCATCGACGACCCCGAGTCGCTACAGGCCCGGCAGATCGACTTCTGGACCAGGACTTTGGCGGGACTACCGGATCATCTGGACCTGCCCTCGGATCGCCCGCGCCCGGCTCGGGCCTCGCATCGGGCCGCGGAATACGTGGTGCGAGTCGAAGGTGCGCTGTCGGCCGCGCTGGAGCGGTGTGCGCGGGCACATCGGGCGACGCCGTTCATGGTGATGCACGCCGCGCTGGCGGTGCTGCTGGCGCGGTCGAGCGGCAGCGGCGATGTGGTGATCGGGACGCCGGTGGCCGGTCGCGGCGTGCGGGAGCTGGACGACCTGGTCGGCATGTTCGTCAATACGCTGGTGTTGCGCACCGGGATTCGCGGCGGCGAGGCGTTCGGGGCGTTGCTCGGACGAGTACGGGATGCCGATCTCGCGGCGTTCGAGCACGCGGATGTGCCCTTCGAGCGGCTGGTGGAGGTGCTGGCGCCGGCGCGGTCGGAGGCGCGGCATCCCCTCGCACAGGTGATGCTGGTGTTCCAGAACTTGGCCATGCCCCGCCTGGAGCTGCCCGATGCGATGGTCACGCCACTGGAGTTGCCGCAGACCAACAGCCGATTCGATCTGAGCTTGACCGTGATCGGGGACGCCGACGGTCTGCAACTGCGCTGGTGCTACGCCACCGACCTGTTCGACGCATCGACCGTGGCCGCCTTCGCGGAGCGCCTGGTCCGGCTGCTGACGGTCGCGACCTCCGAATCCACTGTGCCGGTGGGCGATATCGATCTGCTCACCGCCCACGAGCGGGAAGACCTGCTCGCCGTGGCTCCGCCCGCCGCGCCACCCCGCACGCTGGCGGAGTTGATGCACGACGTGGTAAACGAGAATCCGGACGGCGTCGCAGTGGTCTGCGGTGACCGGCGCCTGACCTACCGTGAGCTCGATGCGCGTGCCGAGCAGATCGCGGACCGCCTGCGACGGGCCGGTGCAGCTCCGGAAACCCTGGTGGCAATCGGAATTCCGCGTTCGATCGAATCCGTGCTCGCGGTCTGGGCGATCGCCCGCACCGGAGCCGCGTTCGTGCCCGTGGACCCGGCCTACCCGGCGGACCGCATTGCCCGCATAGTCGAGGTGTCCGGGGTGCGCCTGGGGCTGACCGTGACCACCGAGCGTGACCGCCTGCCCGAAACGGTCGATTGGTGGAGCGTGGACGAGGCCACCCCATCCACCGAGAAGCTCGGGCCAGCGGAAATAACCGAGCTGGCGGATATAACCGAGCTGGCGGAGTTGACCGAGCTGGCGGAGTTGACCGAGTTGGCGGAGTTGACCGAGTTGGCGGAGGCGACCGAGCTGGCGGAAGCGACCGAGCCGGCGGAGGCGACCGAGCCGGCGGAGGCGACCGAGCCGGCGGAGGCGACCGAGCCGGCGGAGGCGACCGAGCCGGCGGAGGCGACTGAGTCGGGGGAGATGCCTGAGTCGGCAGAGATGCCTGCCGCGCCTGTCGAGTGCCGGGTGTACGCCGATAATCCGGCCTACGTGATCTTCACCTCCGGATCGACGGGTGCGCCCAAGGGGGTCGTCGTCACGCACCGCGGCCTGGCGAATCTCGCTGTAGCGCAACGGGAACGCGACGGGATTACCGCGGATTCGCGGGTGCTGCACGTGGCGTCGCCGAGCTTCGACGCCTCGGTCCTGGAGCTGGTGATGGCGGTCAGCGCGGGCGCGACGCTGGTGGTCGCGCCGCCGACCGTCTTCGCCGGTCCGGATCTGGCCGAACTGCTGGCTCGGGAACGGGTTTCGCATGTCGCGATCACACCCTCGGCGCTGGCCACTGTGAATCCGGCCGGGCTGACCGAGCTGCGCATGATCATCACCGGCGGTGAGCCCTGCCCGCCCGAGTTGGTGCAGGCGTGGAACATGCCGGGCCGCAAGCATTTCAATGATTACGGCCCGACCGAGACCACGGTGTGGGCGACCGGCAGCGATCCGCTCGCACCGGGCGATCCGATCACCATCGGTACCGCCGGACCCGGTATGCGTGCACTGGTCCTCGACGATCGTCTGCGCGCCGTTCCAGACGGCGTGGTCGGTGAGCTCTACCTCTCCGGGATCGCTTTGGCGCGTGGGTATTACGCTCGCGCCGACCTGACGGCGGCGCGGTTCTTGGCCGACCCGTACGGTGCGCCGGGCGAGCGCATGTACCGCACCGGAGATCTCGTGCGCCGGCGCGAGCACGGCCTGGAGTACCTGGGCCGTACCGACACCCAGGTCAAATTGCGTGGCCTGCGCATCGAACTCGGTGATGTGGAGGCCGCGCTCACCGCCGATCCCGCTGTCGCACAGGCCGTCGCGCTGGTCCGCGCGGATGATCGCGGCGGCCTCCTGGCCGGCTACGTGGTGCCCGCGCCCGGCCCGCGCCCGGACCCGGCCGAGCTGAAGAAGGCGGTGGCCCAACGGGTTCCGTCTTATCTGGTACCCGCGGTCATCATGCTGCTGGACGCGCTCCCGCGCACCGCCAACGGCAAGCTGGACCGCGACGCCCTGCCTGTCCCGGAACGCTCCACCGCCGCCCGGCAGGCCCCGATGGGTGCGCACGAAGAGGCCGTGGCCGCCGTATTCGCCGAAGTGCTCGGCATCGACCGGGTGTGGCGCGACGACGACTTCTTCGCTCTCGGCGGCAATTCCCTGATCGCGACCCGGGTGGTGGCCCGGCTGGCCGCCGCCTCGGATACGGCGATCCCGGTGCGCGCCCTGTTCGATGCCCCGACCGTGGCCGAACTCGCCGCGTTCCTCGCCGCAGGCGGTGCGAGCGATCGCCCGCGCCCCGGACCGCGCCCGCGACCCGAACGGATTCCGCTGTCGGCCGCCCAGCAACGCATGTGGTTCCTCAACCGCTACGACCCGGCCTCACCGGTCTACAACATTCCCGGTGCCTTCGAAATCACAGGCGCACTGGATATCTCGGTGCTCGGCGTCGCGGTGTCCGATGTCATCGCCAGGCACGAGACCCTGCGCACCATCTATCCGGCGGGCCCGGATGGCCTGCCGTACCAGCGGATTCTGCCCGCCGGCCCGGCCTCGATCATCGAAATCGCCGTGCAGGAGAGCGAAGTCGCGAAAGCGCTCACCGACCAGCTCGCGGTCGGCTTCGATGTCACCCGGGAAACCCCGCTGCGCGTCTGTGTCCTGCACGTCTCGGCCGAACGCACCGTCCTGGCGATGGCCGTGCACCATATCGCCGCCGACGGCTGGTCGATGGCGCCGCTCGCCCGAGACATCATGTCCGCCTTCGCCGCGCGCGCCACCGGGCAACCGCCGACCTGGACCGAACTACCGCTGCAATACGCCGATTACGCCCTGTGGCAGCGCGAACTGCTCGGCGAGGACGCCGACACCGACAGCCTCGCGCACCGGCAGCTGGACTTCTGGCGGCAGCGCCTGAACGGACTGCCCCCGGTGCACTCGCTGCCCCTCGACCGGCCGCGGCCCGCCATGCCCTCCGGCGTCGGCGGCCGCATCGAATTCACGGTTCCCGCACCGGTTCACGACGAATTGCAGGTCTTGGCCCGTACGCATGGCGCCAGCCCCTTCATGGTGGTGCACGCGGCGCTGGCGGTCCTGCTCGCTCGGCTCTCCGGCACCCCGGACATCGCTCTCGGCACCGTGGTGGCCGGTCGCGGCGACGGCGAATTCGATGATCTGGTCGGCATGTTCGTCAACACGGTGGTGCTGCGCACACAGGTCGATCCGGCAGCCGACTTCGCTACCACCCTGGACGCCGTCCGCGCCGACGACCTCGCCGTCTACGGCAACCTGGAGCTGCCCTTCGAACGCCTGGTGGAGGCGCTCGCACCCACTCGCTCGACCGCTCACCACCCGCTGTTCCAGGTGCTGCTGGCCTTCCAGAATCTGGAGATGCCCGCGACGGAGCTGTCCGGCTTGACGATCCGCCCACTGACCGCCCCCGCCCCCGGTTCCAAATTCGACCTGGAGTGGATGCTGGCCGAACAGTTCGGCCCGGGCGGTGAACCGGCGGGCGTGACCGGCGCGTTGACCTTCGCGACGGACCTGTTCGACCACGCCACCGCACACGCCATGGCCGATGGCCTGGTGACGTTGCTGACCGCGCTCACCGCCGCACCGGAGGCGGCAGTCGGTGCGATCGCCGCCTCGAACGTATTGCCCGCCCTCACCGCGGATACCGCGCCCCGGGCCGTACCCGCCGCCCCCGAACCCCGCCACCACGGCTACCGTGCCCCGCGCACCGAGACCGAACGCCTGATCACCACCGCGTTCGAGAACGTCCTGGAGCATCCTCGAATCGGCGTGGACGACAACTTCTTCGACGCCGGCGGCAACTCCATGGCCGCCGTGCAACTGGTCACCCTGGTGCGCGAGAGCACCGGCGTCCCCCTGCCCTTGCAGTGGATGTTCCTCGATCCGACCCCCGCCGCCCTAGCCCGACGCCTCACCGAGGCCGCCGCGCAACCGGGTGTGGAGGCGTCCTTCCGGGTGCTGCTGCCCATGCGATCCAGCGGTGCCGAGCCGGGTCTGTTCTGCGTGCACCCGGCCGTCGGATTGGCTTGGTGCTACGGCGGATTGGTACGCCACATCGATCGTGACCGCCCGGTGTACGGCCTGCAATCGCCGGGCGTGGTCGACGGCGGCACCGCCGATCGCACCATTCACGAACTGGCGGTGCGCTATGCCGAGGAGATCCGCGGCGTGCAGCCGCACGGCCCCTACCACCTGCTCGGCTACTCCGCCGGCGGTCCCATCGCGCATGCCGTCGCCATCGAATTGCGCCGTCGCGGTGCCGAAGTCCCGTCCTTGATCATGATGGATGCCCGCGCCGACGTCTCGATCGCCGATGACGGCGACCTGCCCCCGCTCGCGGTGCTGCTCGCCGAATTCGGCGGCATCGACATCCCGCCCGAGCACGCCGACCTCACCCCCGGCCGGGCCGCCGAACTGCTCGCCGCGGCCGGGATCTCCTTCACCGCGACCGAACTGGAGAACTTCTACAGCGATCTACGCCACCTGCTGCGGCAGATCTCGGTGCACCGGCCGGAGGTGTTCGACGGTGAACTGCTGTTCTTCACCGCCGCGGGCAATCCCGAAGCGGTGTCGAACGTGGAGACCTGGCGGCCCTATATCGCCGGGCAGATCCACGACCGGCCACTCGAATTCGGTCACAATCGCCTGATCACACCGGAGGCATGGGAGCGGATCGGCCCGCTGATCGACGCCTATCTGCGCCGCGGCTGACCGATCCCGCGCGGATCCACTCGGCGAATCCCGCTGGCACACCTTCGGGCTGGGGAAGAATGGCAGTGACAATCGGGGAGTGACGGAAGGTCGTGCTGTGTCGGTCAAGGGAAAGCGGTCGTTACTGGGTTCGGCGGCGGTGGGGCTGGGCGCGCTCGGCGCGGGTGAGCTGATCGCCGCCGCGCAGGGCGGCTCGGTGATCGACGGGGTCGGGCGACTGCTGGCGGATACCGCGCCGACGCCGGTGGTCGAGGCGACCGTCGCCACGGCCGGAAGGCACGACAAGGAGACCACCCGGTTCGGTGTGGTGCTGGGGGCGGTGGCGGCGACCGCCGGCATGGCGGCGCTCCCGGATCGACTGCGCGGGCTCGCCGTGGGCGGATTCGGCGCCGGAGCCGCCGCGGTCGCATCGCGCGGTGCGAACCAGCCGGTGGCCGGGGCCGTCGGCGGGCTCGCCGCGGCGGCGGTACTGCGGGCCGGGCTGCGACGCGAACGGGTGGGCTTCGGCGGCGGATTGCTGTGGGCGGCAACGGGTGCCGGGCTGCTCGCCGGAGCCGAAGTCCTGCTTCGCCGCGCCGATCGCGCGCATGCCGAACGGGTCCGGAAGGTGGGGCCGATGGGCTCGCACACCCCGATCCCCGAGGACGGCTTCGGCACCGAACCGGGCCTGTCGCCGCTGATCACCCGGGCGGGCAAATTCTATGTGGCGGACGTGAATTCGCGCCCGCCGCGCATCGACCCCGCCCAGTGGCGGCTCTCCATCGGAGGTAAAGTCGCGCACCCGCTGCGGCTCTCGCTCGCCGATCTGGCCGAGCAGGCGGTGGAATTCGACGCGGTCATGGTGTGCGTGCACAACACCGCCGGCTCCGGCCGCGCCGGCAACGCCCGCTGGCTGGGTGTCCCGCTGACCGCCCTGTTCGACCACGCCATGCCCGAACCCGGCGCCACCCGCCTGGTCACCCGCGCCGTCGACGGCTACACCATCTCGCTGCCCTTGGAACCGCTGCGCACCGGCGAATGGCCCGGCTACCTGGTCATCGGCATGAACGGCGAACCGCTGCCACCCGAGCACGGCTTCCCGGCCCGGGTTTTCGTCCCCGGCCTCTACGGCCAGTACACCGGCGCGAAATGGCTTGCCGGACTGGAACTCTCCGACGACAGCCAGGTCGACTACTGGTGGAAGCGGGGCTGGCCCAGCGAACCGATCTGGGTGCGCCCGCAAGCCCGCATCGACGTCGCCGCCTGTGCCACACCCGGATTCGGCGGCAAATGCACCGTCGCCGGCGTGGCCTGGGCCCCGCCGCAAGGGGTGTCGGGGGTGGAGATTCGCGTCGACGAAACCGATTGGCTCCCGGTGGAACTCGGCTCCGAGATCGCCCCGGCGGCCTGGCGGCGCTGGCGCACCGTGGTGGATCTGACGCCCGGCGAACACATCATCGAAGCGCGCGTCACCAGCCGCTCGGGCGAAGTTCAGGACGGCCATGTCCGCCCGCCCTACCCTCTCGGCCCGGGCGGCTTCCACTCCGTCACGATGTTCGCCTGACAACCCCGTCGTCCGGGTTCCGGGTCGATTCCGACCTCCCGCGGTTCCGGCATCCTGGGCCGAAACCGCGAGGCGGCATCGTGCCGGGCCGGCGAGGAGGCAGCGTGCCGGGCCGGCGAGGAGGCACCGTGCGGGGCCGGCGAGGAGGCAGCGTGCCGGGACGGGGAGGAGGCAGCGTGCCGGGACGGGGAGGAGGCAGCGTGCCGGGACGGGGAGGAGGCAGCGTGCCGGGACGGCGAGCTGCCCATGACATCTGTCATGGGCAGGTCGTGACGGTCGGCCGAGGTCTCGGCGACCCACACCGCCGACAGTGGAGGTATGAAATCTACTGCTGACCGGCCCGCCGCGGCGGCGACCGGTGAGTCGCTGACCCCGGCGGTCGAAATCCGGGGGCTGGTCAAGGTTTTCGGCTCCGGCACGGGGGAGGTGCGGGCGGTCGACGGCCTGGAATTGACCGTGCGGCCCGGCGAGATCGTCGCCTTCCTCGGCCCGAACGGAGCCGGCAAGACCACCACCATCGACATGATGCTCGGCCTGACCCGTCCGGATGCGGGCGAGGTCCGGGTGCTGGGCGGCGACCCCGCCGATGCCATTGCGGCGGGCCGGGTTTCGGCGGTGCTGCAATCGGGCGGGCTGCTCCCGGATCTCACCGTCGCCGAGACCGTCCAGCTCATCGCCACCCTGCACACCGCGCCCCGCCCGGTCGCGGAGGTCCTCGTCCGCGCGGGCATCGACGATATCGCCGATCGCCCGGTCGGCAAATGCTCCGGCGGCCAGCAGCAGCGGTTGCGCTTCGCCCTCGCCCTGCTGCCGAACCCGGATCTGATCGTCCTGGACGAACCCACCACCGGCATGGATGTGGAAGGGCGGCGCGACTTCTGGCACGCCATCCGGCAGGACGCCGGCGCCGGGCGCACCGTGCTGTTCGCCACCCACTACCTCGACGAGGCCGACGCCTACGCCGATCGCATCGTGCTGGTGCGCGCGGGCCGGGTGGTCGCGGACGGCAGCGCCGCGCAGATCAAGAACCTCGCCGCGGGCCGCACCGTCAGCGCCACTCTGCCGGACGCGGATGTGGCCACGCTGCTGCGCCTGCCCGGCGTCGACCACGTGGAGCAGCGCGGCAACCGGATCATCGTGCGCGCCAAGGAATCCGACAGCGTGGCGCGTTATCTGCTGACCGCCACCCCGGCCGTCGACCTGGAGATCTCCGGGCACAACCTCGAGGATGCCTTCCTGGCCCTCACCACGACGGGAGACCACCGATGACCACCCTGGCGATCCGGCCCGGCGGCATCTCACCCGCATTCCTGGTGCTGGAGATGCGGCGGATGCTGCGCAACAAGCGCACCCTGATCTTCTCGCTCATCCTGCCGCCGCTGTTCTTCGTCATCTTCGGCACCCAGGGCGACTACAAAACCCAGCAGTTCGGATCCGGCAATGTGACCGGCTACGTCATGGTCTCCATGGCCGTCTACGGCGCGCTGCTGGCCACCACCAGCGGCGGGGCGGCGGTCGCGGTCGAACGCGCGCTGGGCTGGACCCGGCAGCTGCGGCTGACCCCGCTGCGGCCACTCACCTATATCGCCGTCAAGATCACCCTGGCCATGACGCTCGGATTATTCTCAGTCGCCGTGGTTTTCGCGGTCGGCGCGTTCGCCGGTGCGCAACTGCCCGCCTCGGCCTGGATCGCCTGCTTCCTGGTCGCCTGGCTCGGCGCGTTGGTCTTCGCCGCCTTCGGCCTGTTCATGGGCTACCTGCTGCCCTCGGAGAACGTCATGCAGCTGCTCGGCCCCGCGCTGGCGCTGCTGTCCTTCGCGGGCGGGCTGTTCATGCCGCTGCACGGCTGGTTCGAAACCCTGTCGAAGTTCATCCCCACGAACGGTGTGGCGGTGCTGGCCCGCGCCCCGTTCGCCGAACCCGGCGCGGGCTCGGTGGCGCTGGCCGTACTCAACGTGCTGGTCTGGGCGAGCGTCTTCACCGCCGGCGCGGTCCTGCTCTTCCGCCGCGACACGGCACGCTGACATGCCGGCCGCCCCGATCGCCGCGGACCCGCGCACCGGGCCGCGGCGGCGGCTCGCCCGGCCGCTGCCTGCGGTAGCGTCCGGCATCGTGGATGAGGTAATCGCGCGGCGGCGGCGGATCGGCTGGGTATTCGCGGCCATCTGGTCGGTGTACCTGTACAACCCGCTGCACGAAGCCTGGCAACTGGACGATCCGGTGGCCCGCGTCTACAGCCTGCTGGTGGTCACGGCCTTCGGGGTCTGCTACATCGGCGCGTTCTGGGTGATGCTGCGCAGCCCGTCGCGGCGGGAGTCGTGGCCGAGCCCGGACGAGCGGCTGGTGTTCGTGCCGGTGGCCGTGCTGAGCGTGCTGGTGCTGGCGGCCGCGGTGACCTTGCGATGGGACGTGGTCCCGCTGACCGTCTATATCGCCACGTTCGTGGTGTTCAACCTGCCGCTCACCCGCGCGGTGCCGCTGATCGTCGTGCTGTTGCTCGCCGCGACGGTGCTGCCGCAGCTGATCGCCGGTGCGCCGCCGGACTATTCGACCATGCAGTCCATCGCGATGGGATCGTTCGCGGTGGGCGGCGTCCGGCAGGTGATCACCCGCAACCAGCAGCTCGAGGCGGCGCGCAAACGGCTCACCGAGCTGGCGGTGGCCGAGGAGCGCCTGCGGGTCGGGCGCGACGTGCACGACATCCTCGGGCATTCGCTGACCGTCATCACGGTGAAAACCGAACTGGCGCAACGGCTGATCGATATCGACACCGAACGCGCCAAAACCGAGCTGGCCGATATCGAGAAGCTGGCCCGGGAATCGCTGGCGAGCGTGCGCACCACCGTCGGCGGCCTGCGCGAGGTATCCCTGGCCGGCGAACTGGCGAATGCGCGAACGGCCCTGCGCGCGGCCGGAATCGAAGCCGAACTGCCCGACAGCGACGACCTGCCGATCCGCAACAGCGTGGTGTTCGGCTGGGTGCTGCGCGAATCGGTCACCAATATCGTGCGGCACAGCGGAGCCCGGCACACGGTCGTGCGCGTTACCCCGACGAGCATCGAAATCGCCGATGACGGTGTGGGATTGGGGGACGGCGCGAAATTCGGCTCCGGATTGTCCGGCCTGCGCGAGCGCGTCCGCGCCACCGGCGGCACCCTCACCCTGGCCGACCGTCCCGAAGGCGGATTGCGAGTGCTGGCAAGCTTTCCGGCGGACAAGGAGAAGGAATGATAAAACTGCTGCTCGCCGACGATCAGGCCCTGGTGCGCGGGGCGCTCGCGGCCCTGCTCGGCCTGGAACCCGATCTGGAGATCGTGGCCGAGGTCGGGCGCGGCGACGAAGTACTGGCGGCAGTCGAACGCAGCACCCCCGACGTCGCGCTCCTGGACGTGGAAATGCCCGGCATGGACGGCATTTCGGCCGCCGCCGAGGTACACGCGAAATTCCCGGCGGTCCGCATCCTCATGGTCACCACCTTCGGCCGCCCCGGATACCTGCGCCGCGCCATCGACGCCGGCGCGAGCGGTTTCGTCGTCAAGGACACCCCCGCCCGCGAACTCGCCGACGCCGTCCGCCGCGTAAATATGGGCCTGCGCGTGATCGACCCCGCCCTCGCCACCGAAACCCTCACCGCCGGAACCTCACCGCTCACCGCCCGCGAACGCGAAGTACTCGCCGCAGCCGCAGACGGCGCAACAGCGGGAGCCATCGCGAAATCCCTCCACCTATCGGAAGGCACCGTCCGCAACCACCTCTCCGCCGCCATCGGCAAAACGGGCACCCGCACCCGCGCCGAGGCCGCACGAGCCGCCGAACGCCTGGGCTGGCTCTAACCCACCCCACCCCCACCCCGCGAGTGTGAATTGGTTGCGGGGATTTGCGGCGTGTCGCCGCAACCAATTCACGCTCGCGGAGGTTAGAAGCGGCCGCCTCGGCTGATGCGGCGGGAGCCGTTGGAGCCGCCGAAGGAGCCGGGGGCGTAGCCGCCGCCTGAGCCGCCGCTTCGGTGAGTTCCGCTCATGCCGCGGAGCATGCCGTCGATGAGGATGCCGCCGAGGATGGCTCCGGTTTGGGAGTTCGGGGTGGATTGGGCGGCTTGCCATTGCTGGACGGCGGCTTGGGCGGTGTGCAGGGCTCGGGTGCCGAGTTCGGCGGCGCGCTGGGCGTAGGGGAGGGCTTGGGCGGGTTCGGAATTCGCGAGCTGGGTGGCTTGGTCGAGGTTGCGCTGGGCTTCGGCGAGGCGGGTGCGGGGTTCGGCGTCTACGCCGCCGCGGCGGGTGGAGATGAAGTCGGAGGCGGCGTTGATCTGGCTTTGTGCGGCGGTGAGGGCTTGGTCGAGGCGGCGGCGGAGTTCGTCGTCGGCGAGTTTGCGATCGGTGGCGGTGGCGATCGCCTTGTCCAGGTCGGTGTCCGCGGCTACCGCCTGCTGGAAGGCGCCGAGGGGGTTCGTCGCGCCGGAGGCGTTCGCCTGATCGCGGGCGGTGCGGGCGGCGGCTGTCGCGGTGGCGAGTTCGGGGCCGCCGTGGGTGGTGAGGGTGGCGGCGGTGGCCAGGTCGCGGTCCAATTCGGCGATGATGCCGGGTAATCCGGCGCGGGCCTGGTCGATATCGGTGGCGGCGGTGTCGACGGCGTCGAGGAGTTTGCGGGCGGCGTCCACGGCCGATTCCGCGCCGCGAATGGCCGCCACCGCCGCGCCCTGCTGGCCGACCGGTTTGGCGATCGCGGCCCGGCCGTCCGCTATCCCGCGCTCGGCGAAGGCGATGCGCTCGCGGGCCATGCCGATATTGTCGCGCACGGGCGCGAGCACCGACGCCGGTTGCGCGGCAACGAGTCCGGCGAGGGTGGCATCGGAATTCGGTACGCGAGTGGTCAATTCCACGACCGCCTGGGTGAGGGCGTCGAGGCGCTGGCCGGCATTGATGAGCAGGTTGCGCATGGCATCGAACTCGGCGACCTTGGCGTCGAGTTCGCGATCGGCGCGGCCGCAGGTGCTGATCAGGTCGACCAGCATGCGGCGCTGCTCGTCCGGCGTCTCCGGGATGTCGTCGTCCAGCTGCTGACGGATCGAGAACGCTTTGGCGAGCGCGGTTTTCGCGGCTTCCAGGGCCGAGGTGAACGGCGAGGTCGCGGACGCGCCGAATTCGTCGGTGGCCAAGCGCAATTCCTCGATGCTGGTGCGAATCGCGTTGTCCGCATCGACGAGCACCTCCTTCGACCGGGTGTCGAGGCTGCCCAGCGGAAGCGCGGCGAGGGCCGCGGTATCGGTGGGATCGACCTTGCGCGCCGCCTCCAGTTCGGCCTCGGCGCGGCGGGCATGGCGGCCGCGCGACCAGAGCCAGAGCCCGACGACCGCGAGAATCACGACCAGCGCGATCACCGTCAATGTCAGGAAGCTCACGCCGCCGGAACCGTTCATGGCGGCGGAGAGCCCGTCGGCCGCGGCCAATCCCGCACCGGCCCAATCACCGGCGCGCAGTTCCGGTTCCACCTTGTCGACCAGCAGCCGGTCGACTTCCTTGTCGCTCACCGATTCCGGCGTGGTCCCGGTGAAGGCGTAGGCCCGATCCTCGGTCGCCACCGACAGCAGCACATCGCGATCGCCGAAGTTGGAGAGCCGCGCCGTCTGCTCACCCCACGCCTGCGCATCCATGCCGGAGAAGTCCCGCACGTACACAACCCACAGCCGCTCATGGTCTTTCGCGTACAGCGCGTCGATGGCCGCCTGAAGCTCCGCGGCCTGCCCGCCACGCAAGGCCCCGGCCTGATCGGTCACATAGGTGGGCAACCGCTGCGGCTGCTCCGCGCCCGCCACGCCCGCGCCGAGACCGAGCCCGGCCAGAGCCAGCAGAATTCCGGTGACGATCAGCGTCAGGGGCCGATTCGATTGCCGCATTCCACGAATCTATCCGCCCGTACCGGGCGCCGGAGATTCTTCCGCGCACCCGTGTCGGCGGCGATGACTACGATCGAGGACGTGATCACGATCGAAACCCCCTACACGGGTCATGTCGCCCCCGGTTCGAACGCGCAGCTACGCGAGGTTCCCGGCGCGCGCATCGTGAAGATGTCCGTCGGCGCGATGGACAACAACACCTATCTGGTGCAGTGCGCGAACACCGGCGCGACCCTGCTCATCGACGCGGCCAACGAGGCGGAGCGAATTCTCGAGCTGATCGGGCAGCAGGCCCCGGCCGGGGTGGCGCTCATCGTCACCACGCATCAGCATCCGGATCACTGGTGGGCGCTGGCGGACGTGGCGACCGGCACCAAGGCTCCCACGGCCGTGCATCCCCTGGACGCCGAGCCGCTACCCGTGGCGCCGGATCGGCTGCTGGCCGACGGCGAGAAGATCCAGATCGGCGAACTCGAGCTGGAGGCGATCCACCTGAGCGGGCACACGCCCGGTTCGGTGGCGCTCGCCCTCACCGACGGCGACGGCCGCACCCACCTGTTCACCGGTGACTCGCTGTTCCCCGGCGGCGTCGGAAAAACCGGCAATCCGGACCTTTTCGCATCGCTGATCGGCGATGTCGAATCGAAACTCTTCGCCCGCTACCCCGATGACACCGCGGTGTACCCGGGCCACGGCGACGACACCACCCTCGGCGCCGAGCGCCCGCAACTGCCCGAGTGGCGGCGGCGCGGTTGGTGAAACTCCGGAACCGTGCTCCCGAACCCGACTGGATGACCAGCGAATTCGAGCCGAAACCCCGAGGCGGCTGCGTCTCGGGCACCCTGCGCTGGGCGCGCCGGCTGCTGATCGGCGCGCTGCTGATGGCGCTGCTGGTGGTGGGCGGCACCGCGGTGCGGGTCTGGCAGGTGGCCCGGATCAGCGACTACGCGCAGGCCGACGCCATCGTGGTGCTGGGCGCCGCGCAGTACGACGGCACCCCCTCCTCGGTCTTCGAAGCCCGGCTGGGACAGGCGAACCGGCTGTTCAAGAAGGGCATCGCGCCGATGGTGGTGACGGTCGGCGGCAAACAGGTGGGCGACAACTACACCGAGGCCGCGTCCGGCAAGAAGTACCTGGAGGACCAGGGCATTCCGGCGGATCGCATTCTGGCGGTGGAGACCGGTTCGGACACTTTGCAGAGCGTGGAAGCGGTCTCCAAAGCGCTACTGGCGCGCGGCAAATCCTCGGTGGTGCTGGTCAGCGATCCGTGGCATTCGCTGCGCACCCGCACCATGGCCCGCGATGCCGGGCTCTCGGCGTGGACCGCGCCCACCCGCACCGGGCCCGCCGTCTACACGCGGGAATCACAGGCGCACGGCATTTTCCGCGAGACCTTCGCTCTGCTGTGGTACCAGTTGAGCCACTACTCGGCGGATTTCAAATACACGGCGGACCAGTGAAGTCATGAACGCGCGCATCGATTACGACCGGGTGTACTCCGACGCGGACCGGGAGCGCCTGGTCCCGGAGACCGCCGGTACCGCCGGATTGAGCTGGTCGCCGTGCCCGGCGCGGCGCAGCGACTTCTCGCGGGATCGGGCCCGGGTGCTGCATTCGGCGGCGCTGCGGCGGCTGGCGGACAAGACGCAGGTCATGGGTCCGCGCGATGGCGACACGCCGCGCACCCGGCTCACCCATTCGCTGGAAGTGGCGCAGATCGGGCGCAGTATCGCCGACAGCCTGGGGTGCGATCCGGACCTGGTGGATATGGCCGGGCTGGCGCACGATATCGGGCATCCGCCGTACGGGCACAACGGCGAGAAGGCCCTGGATCAATTCGCCGACGCGCACGGCGGTTTCGAGGGCAACGCGCAGAACCTGCGCATCCTGACCCGGCTCGAACCCAAGGTGCTCGACGAGCGCGGCCACAGCTGCGGGCTGAACCTGACCCGGGCGGCCCTGGACGCGGTGATCAAATATCCCTGGGGCAGAACGGGTCCGGGCACCAAGTTCGGGGCCTACGACGTGGATCTGGACCGGCTCGCCTGGGTCCGCAAGGGCGCGCCCGAGCGGCGGCAGTGCCTGGAATCGCAGATCATGGACTGGGCCGACGATGTCGCCTACTCGGTGCACGATGTCGAGGACGGCGTCATCGTGGGCCGCATCGACCTGCGCATCCTCGCCGACCCGGCGGAGCGCGACACGCTCGCGAAACTCGGTGCGGCACAGCATCGTTCGTTGACTTCCGAGGAACTGGTGGCCGCCGCGCAACGGCTCTCGGAGCTGCCGGTGGTGGCCGCCGCGGCCGCCTACGACGGTTCGCTGGCCGCCTCGGTCGCGCTGAAACGCCTCACCAGCGATCTGGTCGGCCGCTTCGCCACGGCCGCGGTGGAGGCGACGCGCGCGGCCTGGGGCGGCCGCCAATTGTCCCGTTACGCAGCCGATCTGGAGGTGCCGCCGGTGGTGGCGGCCGAGGTGGCGGTGCTCAAGACCATGGCGCTGCGCTTCGTGCTCGACGATCCCATCCATCGCGTCCGCCAGGCCACCCAGCGCGAACGCATCCTGCTGGTCGCCGATCGCCTGCTGACGGCCGCCCCGCGCGGGCTGGACCGGCTGCTGCTGCCCTGGTGGGAAGAGGCGGTGGACGACAGCGCCCGGGTGCGGGTGGTGGTGGATCAGATCGCCTCGCTCACCGAGAGCCGCCTCGAGCGGATCGCCGCGGCGATACCCTGAGGGTGGTGACGAACCGGTCGGCAGGGGACCCGTGACGGCACCGGATTCGTGAGCCGGATGGGGGTGGCAATGCTGTACGGCGTGGAGCAGACGGTCGATCTCGACCGATATCCCCTGGACAGCCGGGATGTGCCCGGCCTGCTCGGCGTCATCGAACACGCCCGCAACGAACTCGCGGCAACGGGTTTGGTGGTGGTGCCGGAGTTCCTGCGGCCGGAAGCGGTGGTGGCCATCGCGGCGGAGGCATTGCTGGACGCGTCCGTGCCGCGTCTGACGCCCTATGACCGGATACCGGCAACGGCGGCGGTCAAGCAGCTGTATCGCTGGGAACCGTTGCTGGGCTTCGTATCCCGGGTGGTGGGGGAGCCGGTGCATCGGTCCGCGGATGCGCTGGGCGCCATGACCGTGCAGGTGGACCCGCCGGGGACGGGGCAGGAGTGGCATTTCGACCTGTCGGAGTACACCCTGGAATTGCATGTGGTCGCGCCGGAACAGGGTGGGGTGCTGGAGTATTCGCCGCTGCCGATGGATTTCCCGCCCGCCGGAGCGGCCGGTGCGCGGCGGCGGACCGTGCAATTGCTGGCGACCGCGCCCGGGGCGCTGGTGCTGTATCCGGGGCGGCGGGCGCGGCATCGAATCACCATGGTGCGCGGGCATATTCCGCGGGTGGTGGTGAGTATGGCGTTCCACTCCCGGCCGGGGCAGCGGCTCAACGATCAGGTGCGGCGGCGGTACTTCGGGCGGACGGAGTGAGTCAGAGCGCCTCGTGCCGGGCCAGATAGTGGGCGACGCTGGTGGCGGGCGGGCCATCGGCGACGATGCGTCCCTCGTCGAAGACCAGCACGCGATCGAAATCGGCCAGCAGCTCCAGGTCGTGCGAGATGACCACCAGGCGCTGCGGCAGTTCGGCCAGCAGCTTCGTCACCCGGCGCTTGTTGCGCAGATCGAGCAGCGTGGTCGGTTCGTCGAAGATGACGTACTCCGGGCGCACCGACAGCACGGCGGCGATGGCGAGCATCTGCTTCTGGCCGCCGCTGAGCAGATGCGCGGGGTGATCACGGAATTCGGCGAGCCCGTACTCGGCCAGCACCTCGGTCACGCGATCGGCGATCTCCGCCTTGCCGAAGCCGTGATGCTTGAGCCCGAACGCCAGATCCTCGGCGACGGTCGGCATCACGATCTGCACGTCGGGATCCTGGAAGACGAAACCGACCCGTCGGCGAACCTGCTTGCCCTGCTTGCGCGTATCGAGACCATCGACGCGGACCCGACCCGCGCTGGGCACCTGGAGGCCGTTGAGCAGGCGCGCGAAGGTGGATTTGCCCGAGCCGTTCGAGCCGATGACGGCGATGCGGCGCTCGTCCAGGGTGAGGTCCAGCTCGCGCAGCACCTCCCGCTCACCGAAGCGGTGGGAGACGCCTTCGATCTCGATCATGCGCGGGCCGGCATCAGCGGGTAGGCGCGTTTCACCGCCAGCGCCGCGAGGGAACCGATGACCACCTTGAACACATCGCCCGGCAGGAACGCCACCGACGTGGTGATCGCCTTGGACAGCGGCAGGTTCAGCACGGTCGCCATCCACGGAATTCCGATGGCGTACAGCACGACCGCGCCGCCCAGGAAGTTGACGGCCAGGGCGATGGGCAGGTTGTAGTGCTTCCACAGCCGCTCGGTGAGCAGGCCGATCACCAGCGCGCCGATCGGATAGGCGATGACGAATCCGCCGGTCGCGCCCATGATCACCGACATGCCGCCGCGCCCGCCCGGCAGCACCGGCAGGCCCGCGAAGACCAGGACATCGAAGAGCAGGATCGCCAGCGCGCCGCGCTTCGCACCCAGGATCGAGCCCGCCAGGATGACGCCGAGAGTTTGCGAAGTGAACGGCACCGTCGTCCCCGGCAATTGGATCAACGGAAAGAAGCCGAGTACCACCATGATCGCCGCGAACAGCGCGATCTGGGCCAAATCCCTACTACGCACCCGGGCACAGTAGCGGTTTCAGTCCAGGCCGCGGGCGTCCAGGGCCTCGCCGACGCCATCGGCCATGCGCAGGGTGCGGATGAGTAGCGGGACCAGGAACACGGTGCTGCGCTCGATGCCGCGGGCGCGCTGGGCGGCGCGGACCAGTTCGGCTTGTTCGCGGATGACCGGGACGAATCGAATGGTCATGGCCACCAGCAGGCCGACTCGGTCGGGGCGCACGCCGAGGGGCCGCAGCGGGGTGAGCGCGCGTTCGATGGTGTCGATCATGGCGGAGGTGCGGGTGGTCAAAGTCACCAAGTTGGCGAGCAGGATCAGCGTCAGCAGCCGGAGACCGACGGTGATCGCGCTGTCGCGGCCGACGAACAGCAGCTGGGCCAGCATGATCAGCAGGAGTACCGGGGTCAGGGTGAGGAGCTGCTTGCCGGTCACCCGCCAGGGGATCCGCGCGACGGCGTAGAGCCCGAACACCACCGCGAGGGCGATCGCGAGCCAGGCGATCGAGTGCACGAAGAACAACCCGGTGCCGGTGACGGCCAGCACCAGCAGCTTCGCCCCGGCGGGCACGGTATGCACCGGGGTCCGGGCGTCGTGGTACAGGCTGAGCACTCGGTAGATCCTGGCAGGCGTGACCCACTGATTTCGCGCGGGTCGGGTAACTCGTCGGGTACGCCCGAAATCGGGTCGGCGCCCAACCGCCGGCCCGCGTGCAGGACGGTGTACGGATCTCAGTTGTGCGCTGAAGTCGCGGAGAGGCGGAACAGCTAGACTCGCTGCGTGGCCGGCCGACTTCCTGACCGCGATATCGCGGCGATTCGTGAACGTGTTCGGATCGAGGATGTGGTTGGTGAGTACGTTGCGTTGAAGCGCGCGGGCGCCGACTCCATGAAGGGGCTCTGTCCCTTCCACGACGAGAAGTCGCCCTCGTTCCATGTGCGGCCCAATCACGGGCATTTCCATTGCTTCGGATGTGGTGAGGGCGGGGACGTTTTCGCCTTCCTCCAGAAGATCGAGCACATCGGGTTCGTCGAGGCTGTCGAGCAGATGGCGGACCGGCTCAACTACAAGATCAACTATGAGGGCGGCGGGACGTCGGTCCAGCGTGACCGGGGCACGCGCGCGCGTTTGGTCGCCGCCAATGCCGCCGCCCACGAGTTCTACATGGCGCAGCTCGGCGAACACGAAGCCGAGGCGGCGCGAAAGTACCTGACCGACCGTAACTTCGATCACAACGCGGCCCACCAGTTCGGCTGTGGATATGCGCCCGGCGGTTGGGACACCTTGACGAAGCACCTGCTGCGCAAGGGATTCGAGTTCAAGGAGCTGGAAGCCGCCGGCCTGTCCAAGCAGGGCCAGCGCGGCCCCATGGACCGCTTCAACCGCCGCCTGCTGTGGCCGATCCGCAATCTCGGCGGCGAGGTGATCGGCTTCGGCGCGCGCCGCCTGTACGACGACGACACCATGACCGCCAAGTACATCAACACCTCGGAAACGTTGCTGTACAAGAAGTCCCAGGTGCTGTTCGGCCTCGATCACGCCAAGCGCGAGATCGCCAAGGGCCATCAAGCAGTGGTGGTCGAGGGCTACACCGACGTCATGGCCATGCACCTGGCGGGCGTCAAAACCGCGGTCGCCTCCTGCGGCACCGCCTTCGGCGACGAACACCTCGCCATCCTGCGCCGCCTCCTCATGGACGATAGCTTCTGGCGCGGCGAGATCATCTACACCTTCGACGGTGACGCCGCCGGGCAGGCCGCCGCCCTCAAAGCCTTCTCCGGCGACCAGAAGATCGCCGGCCAGACCTATATCGCCGTCGCCCCCGACGGCCTGGACCCGTGCGAACTCCGGCAGCGCAACGGCGACGGCGCGGTCCGCGACCTGGTCGCCCGCCGAGTCCCCTTGTACGAGTTCGTCATTCGCGGCCTGCTCGCCGAACACAATCTGGACTCACCCGAAGGCCAGGTCGAAGCCCTGCGCCGGGCCGTCCCCGTGGTCGCCCAGATCAAGGATTTCGCCCTCCGCAAGGCCTATGCCACCAAACTGGCCGGCTGGGTCGGCTGGGACGACATCCAGCTGGTGGTCCGCCGCGTCGGCGACGAAGCCCGCAAATCCGCCCGCACCGGCGCCAAGCCCGGCATCCCCGAACGCGAAGCCCGGCAAGCGGTCACCGCCCAACCGGCCGCCCGCCCCAACCCGAACGACCCCACCCTCATGGTCCAGCGCCAAGCCCTGGCCGCGGCCCTCCAATACCCCGCCTACGCCGGCCCCCTCTTCGACTCCCTCGATGCCGACGCCTTCACCCACCCCGCCTACCTCGCCCTGCACGCCGCCGTAATCGAAGCCGGCGGCGCATCCTCGGGCCTGGGCGGCGCCGAATGGGTCAACACCGTCGCCGACAACACCGAAGACCTCACCATGCGAGCCCTGGTCTCCGAACTCGCCGCCGAACCCCTCCCCGTCAAATCCGCCAACGACATCCCCCGCTTCGTCACCGGCGTCCTGGCCCGCACCCAGGAAGCCCTCGTCGGCCGCCAGATAGCCGCCCTGAAGTCCAAACTCCAGCGCATCTCCTCCACCGACCAAACCGACGACTACATGGCCCTATTCGGCGACCTGGTAGCCCTCGAGCAATACCGCAAAAGCCTGCTCACCCAAGCCATGGGCAACTCCGACGACTTCGGCGCAGCCTGAGCCTCGAACCTCCGGTTCGAGTTCTGAAAAAATTCAGAACTCGGATCTACAATGAGGTTGACGGGCAGGCAAGCGCCATGCCCGAACCCTCAGGAGAGGTGCGGCGACGTGGTTACCGAAGTCCAATGGAGTGAGCTACAGCGTGATCCGAAGCAGGTGGCCAGGCTCGCGGATGAAGGCGCCGTGCGCGTACGGCGACGTGACGGTGTCCCGCTCCTGCTGATCCGCGAGGACCGTGCGGAAGCCCTGTCCGAAGGTTCGGTCACAGCGGCACGCGCCCTCCGTAATGTCCTGGTGCATCTGCCGCACGACATCGCCGCTCGCGCGCTCCTCGACGAGTTCCCTTGGGTTGACGTGCTGCCCAAGCATTCCCAGGTGCAATTCGTCGCCGACTTCGCCCGGGCTTTTCAAGCCTCCGCTGAGCTGGGCGAATGGTCTGTTCTCGCTCAGACCATCCGCGAATGGCGCGCCACCGCCGCCATCCACGCCGATCCGGTTCTCGCCCAGCAACTCTCCGGCCCGTCGGACGACGACTTCGGCCCCGTCCCCGAACCGATAGGGGAATGACAGGTGCCGGCCAAACGCGGCGACCGTGTCGCCCCACCATCACAGCCAGGAATGTGGGAAGCCCGCTTCGCGACGAACGCCGCGGCCAAAGGCTGGGAAGACCTCTGTCGCACAGCACGATCCAACACCTGGGAAGCCTGGATAGTGCTCACCGAACGACCCACGGCACCGGAGAATCCTGCCCGTCAGCACCGGCTCCGCGGCGATTTTGCGCGCTATGAGATCAGAGGCGTGTCCCTCGAACAGTGGCAGTACGAAGTAACGGCAGGCGGCCGCATCTGGTACTGCCCCGACCCCGACAAGCGAGTCGTATGGGTCGTCGCAGCGCATTCGGGTCATCCCAAAGAGACGGAATGACCCTCCAGCACTGACGGTTTCGCCCTACCTACCGCCGCAACTGATCGTGCGGCACCAGAATCGTGGTCCGCTCATCGATCGGAACCATCGGCTCCAACTTCGGCTGCGTGCTCAACTTGTCAGCCAGCTTCTGCCGGCTCACCGACACCAGCTTCCGCGTGACAGGACTCTCGCTGATCGCCCGGGTCGTCTTACTGATCTGCTCATACCGAACCCGCCCGGCCTTCGCACCCAGCACATACCCGGCCGCGACACCGATGATCAACCGCAACATTCCGAGAAGCTCCTCCCGTTGGCCCGTCCGCCCCTACATCCTGCCCGACCCCCCAACCCCTTGTCACTCCACCCTCCCACCCGCATGTCCGCAGGTAGAAGCACGATTTGGGAAGTGAACAACCAATACGCTAAAGTTTTCTCCGGCCGGTCCGGAAGGGCCAGCCAGCCAAGAACAATCCCCTATAGCTCAATTGGCAGAGCAGCCGACTGTTAATCGGCAGGTTTCTGGTTCGAGTCCAGATGGGGGAGCCTGATTCAGCCTCTACCAGCACCGTTGGTAGGGGCTGAATTCGTTTTCAAGGTCATTCGGCGGAAATCGACTACTTTCCGACTACTTTCCGGTGACTACTTTCCCGAGGCGTAGCGGTCCAGCGCCGCGCGGGTATCCGGGCCGACGGTCCGGCGCTCGAAATAATGACGCTCGGTCGTGGCCACGCCCGCCGCAGATCGGCCAGGCTCATCCAGCCGCCGTCGCGATTGCGGAACACCGGAGCATCCGGACTCGCCGCCTCGGCGAACAGCACCGTCAGCGCTTCGACCGTCAGCTTGGGCAGATACACCGTGCGCGGGGGAGCGCCGCCCTTGCGCTCGGCCTGGCGGTGCAGCGTGCACAGTTCACCGACGCCTCGCATGTCGGGCGGTATCCCAGGCTCGGTCCAGCGCCGCACGGGCCGGCGGCGCGGATTCCGCCAAAGCCGTACCGGCTGTGGTCAATTCGATGCTCCGCGTGCTGCGAACCAGCATGCTCGTACCGAGTTCTGTCTCCAAGCGGCGCATCCGGGCACTTAGTGCGGGGGCTGCGCGATTCCGATTCGGGCGGCTGCGTGGGTGAAGTTCAACTCCTGCGCAGTACCAGAAAGTACCGCAGGATCACCGTGTTCCACGATGTCTCCCGGCGCGAAACCGCTAGTGCCCCAGCGTGACTCGGAGCGCCGACGCTCGCCTACCTCACCGCGATGCGATACCCGCCTCACAGGCCGCGACCAGCGGATCCACACCGAGCGGAAGGTGATTCTTGTCGCTGGCGGTGCCGTCGGCGCGTGTGTTGTATCTGCCCAGGACATAGGTCTTGCACCCGCCGGCCTCGCGCACCTCAGCGGCGAAGCCGGCGAACATCTTCGTCGCTTGCGCAAAGTTGACGGTGAACCCGGTCCCGCTGTCGATGACGATCGTGTCCGCGGCATAGGACTGCGCGTTTGCGGTGGTGCCGAGGGTGAGGGTGGACAGGGCCACGAAGACCCCGGCAATGGCCAATTTCATGCTGCACCTTTCGATCTTGAATTGCAGTGCCACCATATCGACGGTCACTGACACGCTTGGCAAGCTCGGCCCACGACATTGGGTGGGGATGAAATCGGTGGGGCGCCACCGGTATCGGCTACCCGGACAGATCGGCGCCATGATCAAGGTCGACTCGAGACGGTTGCCGTCCCCGCGGTTGTCATGAATTGCCCGGAAAGTCCGGAGACCAGGCCTCGATGTGTAACGGTCCGGCGGACGGCGAGATACTCTTTGCGGCAACAAGTTTCGAAGTTCGTCGGTGTGGCGATGGAAGGGGGATTGACGATGGAATGCGCGGGTATTTCGTTCGCTGTGGTCATCTCGGGTTCGGTTGTGGGAGGGACGAATGCGTGAGACGCCGAAGATCGTGAGTCTGACCGCGGCCCTCGCCGCCCTCGCGATCCCCACTGCCGCACAGACAGTCGCGGAGACGTCCGTCTCGACGGGAACGGACGAACCTCACGTCACGGCGGCACGGGAGGAGGCGCGGCCGGAGCCTCGGGTTGCCGTGCCGGACGACCTCGAGTTGATGAGCTTCACGACGCATCGCGCCGACGATGGCACGTTGTTCGCGCGGCATGGTTCTCATTCATCTCATTCATCCCATTCGTCTCATGCATCTCATGCGTCTTCCAGTCCGGGGTTCGGCGGACCGAATGTCCCGAAGCCGAGTTACATTCCAACGCCTGCTGTGACCCCACCGGCCGCTCCGCCGACTACCACGACCCCACCGACCAGCTCGCAGCCTGCTGCCGATCCGTTCTCTTACGCGTGCACCCGGGCAAAGGAGGGTCTCGGCCTGAATGAGATCGCGCGCGAACTGCAAGATATCTTCGGCCTCACGGCGACCGAGGCTGAGGATCTTGCCCAGCGAGCATTGGACCTGTGTACGGAGGCCGGCACGACTGCGGTGCCCCCGCAGTGACCGAGCAGTGCAGTTTCCTTCGGACTATGCCAGGTGTTCTCGGCGCGTGCGGGTTCCGCGTTCTGATGGGATCGAGTGATATCAGTGTCTGATTTGGTTGTCGACTTCAGCAGATCGGTGCAGTCGCTCGACGCGCTGCGGGAGGCCGCTTACCGTTTGATCGGACAGGCGGCATGCCAGATCGACGAAGCGGACGGGCGATACGTCTGTCGGCTCTCACCAACGCAGTCACAGCTTCGAGACGATGAGTTGCGCACTCACTTCTTGAATCTCGTGACGGACGAGAACCTGCGCGAGAAGGTCGGTCGCGAGACCGGCCGGTTTCGCGATGTCATCGTCGCGTTGGCATTCGGCTCGCTGGCCGAGGGGGAGTAACCGTTGGCCGGCTTCGCTTCAGCGGACTCGTTCCGTCCCGATACATCCCGGCTGCGACTCCTGCCCATTCGGTTCGAACGGCTCGGTGCAGACCGCTTCCTCGTCGGCAACATGGTTGGCGACATGGCAGAAATGACGGCAATCGAGCTGGACCGGTTGTGCGCACTCGATCTCACCCCTGGTGACGGACTCTATGAAAGGGCTTTCGAGAAGCTCTTCATCGCATCGGCCGATCAACGCGCACCGCAGCAGCTGCTCGCTCTTCGTCTGCGTAGCCGTCTGAGCTTCCTGCGCGCCGCCACGCCATTGCACCTGTTCGTCGTCACGCTGCGATGCGAACACGCCTGCCCGTACTGCCAGGTGTCGCGTCAGAGCAAGGACCGCGTCCGCTACGACATGGATCGCGTCACGGCGTCCAGAGCACTGGATATCGCTCTGTCCGCGCCGGCGCCGATGATCAAAATCGAGTTTCAAGGCGGCGAGCCGCTGCTGAACTTCGAGCTCATCCGATGGATCGTCGTGACCGCTGAGGAGCGGGCGCTGCCCCTGGGCAAGCAGTTGCAATTCGTGATCGCGACGAACCTGGCACTCCTGGATGACGAAGTGCTCGAATTCTGCGCTGAGCACGATGTTCTGCTCAGTACCTCACTGGACGGGCCACGCGATCTGCACAACAGGAATCGGCCCCGCCGTGGCCAGAACAGCTACGAGCTCGCGGTGGCCGGAATCGGGCGGATTCGAGAGCGGCTCGGTCCGGACCGGGTTGGTGCGTTGATGACCACCACCGAAGCGAGTCTGGATCGTGTGGAGGAGATAGTCGACGAATACCTCGCACAGGGTCTCGACGGCATCTTCCTGCGGCCGTTGTCTCCGTACGGTCATGCGATCAAGACCAAACAGTTCCATAAGTACGGTGCGCGAGAATGGCTCGAATTCTGGAAGCGCGGTCTTCGCTACATCCTGGAGATCAACAAGTCCGGCCGCCGGTTTCCCGAGTTCTATTCGGCCCTGATACTTCGCCGAATGCTGAGTGATGAGCCCATCGGGTATGTCGATCTGAGAAGTCCCGCGGGGATCGGTCTCGGTGCGCTGGTCTACAACTATGACGGCACCGTATTCGCCTCGGACGAGGCGCGGATGCTCGCCGAAATGGGGGACCGCAGCTTCGAACTCGGCAACGTTCATGAACATGGTTACCGAGAAATGGTGTTGTCCGACACGCTGGTGTCGGCAGTTGCGAATTCGCTGACCCAGACGGCTCCACAGTGCTCGACGTGCGTTTTCGAGCCCAACTGCGGCGCGGACCCGGTGTATCACCACGCGACGCAGGGGGATCTGCTGGGAATCAAACCGCTATCCGAGTTCTGTGAGCGACAGAAGGGCGTGATCACGCACTTGTTCGAACTGCTGGAACACTCACCCGAAGACGCCGCCGTTCTTCGGGAGTGGGCGTCGTGAAACCTCTGCTGCTTGTAGGACGATCACCTGCGGCGGACAACGTCGGACTCGGTGACGAGAACCGGATCGTGCGGCTCCGCCTCCCGAACAGTGCCCCGTCGGATGATCGCGATGCCGCGCTGATCGTCGATGATGGCGACTGGACGGCGGCGCAGGCGAATGGATTCCGGATCGCGGTCGGGCGCGATGCGTGCCCGGACGGCGCATCGCCGAGCTACCTCAGACTTCCGGCCGGGTTCGCCGAGGTCGGCGATGGCGATGTGATGAGCATCTACCCGCGGTCGGGCCGAGTGCGGCTGCTCTACCGCCGGTCGTCGCGACACAACTTCTTCCTCGTCACCGAACGCTGCAACAACTACTGCCTGATGTGTTCGCAGCCGCCGAAGAAGGTCGATGATGGCTGGCTGATCGACGAGATCGCGGAGGCACTGCCGCTGCTCGACCCGGCGACTCCCGCACTGACATTCACCGGCGGGGAACCGCTCACCGAATGGCGCCGATTCATCGGGCTGCTCGAGCTGTCGCGGGATCGGCTCCCGGGCACCGCGATCCACGTGTTGACCAACGGGCGTGCCTTCTCCGTTCCCGAGGTCGCGCACGCCTGGGCCGAGATCGGGCATCCGCAGCTCTCGGCAGGGATACCGATCTATGCGGCGGTGGATCACATTCACGACTATGTGGTTCAGGCCGCGGGCGCGTTCGACGAAACTGTTCTCGGCGTGCTCCGACTCAAGAACCTAGGGCAACGGGTCGAGATTCGTATTGTTCTGCACGCCATCACCGCACCGCGTCTCCGTGAGACCTGCTCCTGGATCGCGCGTAACCTCCCATTCGTCGATCATGTGGCTCTGATGGGCATGGAAAACACCGGCTTCGCGGTCGCCAACGACGCCACACTGTGGATCGATCCCGTCGATTACCAGGAGCAGTTGAAGGCAGGTGTCGACGCCCTGTCCGTCGCCGGGGTGCATGTTTCGATCTACAACCTGCCCCTGTGCGTCCTCGATGCCGGCATCCGGCCGTTCGCGGTGCAGTCGATCTCGGACTGGAAGAACGCGTACGTCGCGGAGTGTGACGACTGCTCGGTGCGCCACGAATGTGCCGGCTTCTTCTCGACAGGCCGACCGAAGTTCAGTCGCGGGATAGCCGCCATCCCGCGGCGCGCATGACCGCGGCCCGTTCGCCGGGGAGCCGGTCGGCCCAGTCGCGTTGTGCGGCTCGAGCGTTCGCGTAGGCGTCGTCGAGGTCGCCGGTGGTGGCCATCGGCAGCTCGGTCAGCACCTGAGCGCTGGCTGACCGCGCCGAGGGCGGTGACGCTGTCCGGTAGATCCCCCAGCGCGCTCTCGCCGGCATCGATGCACGGTGGGTTCGGGTGTCATGGCTTGCCTTTCGAAAGTGGTTGCGGCCCTTGGGCGTGCGGGTCAGAGCGTTCGGACGAGTCCGCCGTCGATCCTGAAGTCGGCGCCGGTGACGTTCGCGGTGCGTTCGCTGGCCAGCAGCAGCACCAGGTCGGCGACCTCCTGCGGGTGGGTGAACCGACCGGTGACGCTCTCGGCCGCGGCCCGCCTGACCACCTCGTCGGGATCTGCGGACGCGGCGGCGCTGACCACGGCGGCGACGCCCTGATCGCCCAGCCACAACCCCGTGGTAACCGGTCCCGGCGAGATGGTGTTCGCCCGGACGCCCTGTGGGCCGAACTCTTTCGACAACGATTTGCTGAAATTGGACAGCGCGGCCTTGGCCGCGGAGTAGTCGATGACGCCGGGATCGGGCAGCGACGCGTTGACCGAGCTGATCGTCACGATCGAGGACGCGCCGCGCTGGATCAGGTACGGCAGCGCCGCGCGGGCGGTGCGGACCGCGACGAGCAGGTTCGTGGTCAGCGACCACTGCCAGTCCTCGTCGGTCACGGCGAGGAACCCCTGCACACGCGGGATGACAGCGCCGACGTTGTTGACCACGACGTCGATTCCGCCGAACGCGGACACCGCTTCGTCGATCAGCTCCGCGGGTCCCTCGGGAGTGGTGAGGTCGATCAACGGCGCCCGCACTCCATCGTGCGCAGCCAATTCAGTCAGATCCGGACTCCCGGTGCGTGAGCCGGCTATGACTGAGACACTTTCGGCGGCAAGCGCTTTCGCCACGCACAGGCCGATGCCCCGGCCCGCCCCGGTCACCACGGCGACCTTGCCCGCGAGGTTGAGATCGAACATCGCGTTCTCAGAGCTCCCGGCTCTTCAACCACGACAGGCACGCATCGGCGACCTCACGCCAACCGTGATCGATCACCAGCGAATGTCCCCGGTCCGGGAACTCCAGCAGATCGGTGACCGCGTCGGAATGGCGATACTGCTTCAGCGTTGCCCTGGTGACGGATTCGGGAACCGTATGGTCCTTACCGCCGGTGATCAGCAGCAGCGGGCCGCGACCGGCGTTGGCGGTGTCGACCTTGGCCGCTGAGTGCGGGTTGAAATTCGCGGCTGCCGCTTCGAACAGCGGTTTGCCGGGGGCCGGGACGGCCCACCGCTCGTAGAGGTCGTCGGATTCTTCCGGCGGAATCGCATTGCCGAACGCGTACCGGAATTCCGCGGACGTCAACGACACCGCCCTGTTGCGGTTCGCGGGATTCTTGAATACCGGCGTCGTCGAGCGCAGTGCCGAGAGTGGCAGTGGCAGTACGCCTTTGATCTGTGCGGCGTCGATGGCGATCGCCGCGGCGGCGCGATCCTGCCCGAGTAGCTTCTGGGCGATCATGCCGCCGAAGGAGTGCCCGATGAGGATCGGCGGCGCCGGCAACTCGGCGATGATCGCGGCATAGTGTTCGACCACATCGTCGATGCCGTGACCGGCGACACCGTCCGCCGCGGTCCGCGCCGCCGCGACGGTATCGGGTTCTCCGGGCCAGCCCGGCGCGGAAACCGGGTAGGCGTGGTCGCGGAACAGGTCGAGCCAGGGCTGCCAGGATGTCGAGTGCAGCCAGAGTCCGTGAATGAAGATGACCGGGGTGTCGGACATGATGTCGCCCTTCGATTTCGGTGTAGGTGACTCGTTCATGAGAACCCGCACCGACCATCCGGCGAATCGGAGAAACCCCCCAGCGGTTTCCTAGTCCACCGACCCCAGTGCCGAACGAAGTTGCCTGCGGGAGGTGACCGCGAGCTTCCGGAACACCTTCGTGAGGTGGTATTCGACGGTGGAGGCACTGATGTAGAGCCGAGCCGCGATCTCGGTGTTGGTCGCCCCCTCGGCGGCCAGCGCGGCGATCTTGGATTCCTGGGGTGTCAGCTGTGGGCCGGGCGTCGGGCTGCTGCGTCGTACTCTCTCGCCGGTAGCGGCCAGCTCGGCGCGGGCGCGCTCGGCGAAGAGCGGCGCGCGGGCCGTGGTGAACATTTCGTAGGCGATCCGCAGCTGAATTCGGGCTTCCGACCGCTGTTTTCGGCGGCGGAGCCATTCGCCGTACAGCAGGTGCGTTCGGGCGAGATCAACGGTGATCGTGGTCTGTCCGAGCTGGTCGATCGCTTCCTGATATGCCGAAGCGGCGGAGTCGTCGTTCGTCAGCAATGCCCGCGCTCGAGCCAAAGACCCCAGCGCCCAGGGCGTTCCGCTCTCTCGTGCCTGTGTTTCCAACCTGGCGTAGGCGAGCAACGCCGGCTCGTTGTGCTGTGCGCGGACTCCCGCCTCGACCATGTCGGCGAGCATCAGGTTGCTGAGACCGGGTACGTCCTCGTCGTAAAGGAATCGCGCGTGTCGGAGTGCCGCCCGATCGTTCCCGAGACTCACCTCGAGGATGATCAGATAGCGTGCCGCCTGCGCGGCCAGAATGGCCCGAGACGGGACGTCTGCTCCCTGGACACTCGAGGCCAGGGCGCGGGCCTCGGCTTCCGCGCCGCTCCAGACCAGCAACTCCAGCCGTTGCAGGTAGTGGTCGTCGGGCAGCCCGATCACCGTGAGCAGCTCCTGGGACTCCGTCAAATAGCCGGCGCATTCCTCGGGCCGACCCGCTCGCAGTGCGTCGGCGGCCTGACATTCCAGCACGACTCGCAGTCCGACCAGCGCGCCGTAGGCCCTGTCGAAGGATTGCAGCCGCGCGAACACGACCTGCCGGATGCTGTCGTCCCACAACTCGTCGCACGCGAAATGCGCGAAGACCGCCAAAGGCATTCCCTCTTCGGCGAGTTCGCCCTCGCAGAGGGCCGAGAGCGCGATGCGCCACCGGGGGAGCGCCGCCGAGTGGCCTGCGCTGATCCGGGTGGCGAAGGCGGCGATGAACAGGTCGTGCACGGACAGCGCCGACGACCTGTGCTCGAGCGCACGTAGCGTGGCGTGGGCGACCTCCGTCAAGGTCGTGCCCACGACGTCTTCTCTGGACAGCATCGCCGAACTCAATGCGTGTGACAGCATGAGCCAGGCCAGATCTCCGTCCTGCGAGCCCAGCTCCGCCGCTGCGGCCAGCATCAGTGCGGGCTGGTCTTCGAATCGGCAGAAGTAGGCCTCGATCGCCGCCCGCAGCCAGCGGGCCCGCCCTCGCACCGCGGGCACCCTGCTCTCCGGTTGCGACTCGCGGAACAGGCGCTGGGCGGACTGGGGGTCACCGCACATCAGATAGACCTGGGCCGCGGCCAGTCGTCTCTCGTCGCGGCGCGAGACCGCGGGGGTCAACTCGGCGGCTCGTGCCAACAGCACGGCCTCGGCCGTGTATCCGCCGCGTGCTCGGGCGCGCGCGGCGGAGTTCTCCAGATCACGGGCTACCGATTCGTCCAGTCCCGCCGTGGCCGCGGCCAGATGCCAGGCTCGGATGTCGGGGTCGTGGTCCGGGTCGCAGGCGGCGGAGATCGCCTGATGCGCTCGCCGCAACCCGCTCGGGCGCGCCGCGTTGTACACGGCGGAACGAATCAACGGGTGGGAGAAGGCAAGATCATTGCCCGGCGCCAGCACTCCGGCCTCGATCGCGGGGTAGGCGTCGTCCTCCGACAACCCGAGCAGCGCCGCTGCGCGCCACAGCAGCGCCGCGTCCCGGATCGGACTGATCGAAGCGAGCAGGAGCAGATCCTGGGTGGGTTTCGCCAGCGCCCTGATTTGCGCGAGAAAGGACGCCGTGAGGCGCGCGCCGATCGGCAGCGGTTCGGGCAGCGCCATCGTGCCACCCAGTTGTTCGGGAGTCAGTGCGGAAACCAGGGTTGCCAACGCGAGCGGGTTGCCCCGGGTCTGCTCGGCAAGTTGTCGCGCGACTCCCTCGCTGAGGGGGCCGCGGACGGTGCGGGCCAACAGCTCCTCGGCCGCCGACGCCGGCAGGCCGGCCACGGGATAAACCCGCAAACCATCGAAAGCCTGGCTGCCGGAGCCCAATTCGCGCACCGCGAACACCAATCCGACGCCCTCGGCGTGCAGTCGACGTGCGACGAACGTCAACGCCTCGCGGGACTCGCGATCCAGCCATTGCGCATCATCGACCAGGCACAGCAGCGGACCTTCGGCCGCGAGGTCCGCGAAGAGACTCAGCGTCGCGAGGCCCACCAGGAAGCGATCGGGCGCTGGGCCCGCGACAAATCCGAAAGCCGCACCCAGAGCCGCCTTTTGCGGTTCCGGGAGGTGTTCGCGACGATCGAGGAACGGCCGCAGCAGACGATGCAGCGCGGCGAACGCCAGGGGCAGTTCCGATTCGATGCCCGAGGTGCGCAACACCAGCAGGTCCTGCGTCGTATCGGCCAGATGATCGAGCAACCGGGTCTTTCCGATACCGGGAGGCCCGGCCAGTACCAGCGCTTCACTCAGACCCGATCGGACCGTGGTCGTAAAGGTTTCCAGCACAAGGCATTCCGCCTCCCTTCCGACGAGGGATGCGCTCGGTGCTCGATCCGGGGCGGTCGATCGGTCGCGGATCGCGGTCATCAGCGCTGCCTTGGTTCGAGGACCGCGATGCTCATCGCGCCTCCTTCGCATCGTGTGGCCTGTTTTTCACACTAGAGCGACGGTGCGGCGGGCAAAAACCATTCGCTATCGAATCGTGCACGCACAGAACAGCGTTGTGCCGCCACAGTCAAACTGTCAAGGGGCCTGGCGATCGTTGGTTTGCTGCCATTCCCGGGGAGACATGCCATAGGCGGCACGGAAGCGGCGGGCGAAGTGGGCGGGGCTGGTGAAGCCCCATCGATGCGCTACCACGGTGATCGGTACGGCGCGGCCCTGACGAGCCAGGTCGGCGCGCGCGCCCTCGAGGCGGGCGCCGATGATCCACTGGCTCAAGGAGATTCCCCGTGTGGACCAGATATTGTACAGGTGCCGAACCGAAATATTGTGTGCCCGTGCGATGTGTTCGGGGTTGAGAGCCGGGTCCCAGAGCCGCTGCTCGATATAGGCGGCGATCCGCAGATAGAGCGTGTTGTGCAGGTCCTCCTGCTGACGCGGGTCGGCGGCGGCAGTGGTGATCAGTGCCCGCATCAATTGGGTGGTAGCCGATTGGAGCATGATGCGCGCGGGGCCAGGGTCCAGAGCGCCCTCCTCGCCGAGCGCGGCGATATGGGCGGCGACCAATCCGTACAAAGGACTCGATTTGAGTCGGGGAGCCGCATTGCGGACGGTTTCGACAGGCAAAGCGAGTTGCTCGTAGTCGAAGATCACCACCTTGGCACCGCCGATACCGGGGATCGAGAGGTCCGAGGTGCTGGTGCCATCGGTAAGCGAGAGTTCCCCGACGCCGATGACCTGCTCCGCGCCGCAGTGCGAGAAGGTGCAGGGTCCCCTCAGGTGTACACCGATGCCGACGCGTTCGGGTGCGGCGGCACGCAGCTGTTTATCGCCGCGCAGCACGCGCAGGCCGGTGCCGACAACCTGCGTCACGTGAACCCCGAGGCCCAGGTCCCACACGGTGAAGCGGTGCCACAGTTGACCGGCATAGGCACCGAGCTGGTTGATCGACGGAATCTCGTGGTCGTCCAGCAGATCCTGCCCCGCGTCGATGCGCTCGTTCAACGGAAGCAGGCCGGTATCCAAAACCACGACCACGCAACACCTCCTGCGGCCCCTCCGCGACGGGGCGAACTCGTGTTACAGACTAACTAGGCCCCGTTTGTCCGAGAGGCAAATGCTCGCAGGTCAGGGGCATCGACCGGCGCGCATGGCCTGCGGACGCCGAAATGGGTTGCCTGCGGACATAACGATGGCATGAGCGGACATCGTCACGGGCGGATCTCGACCGGCGGGCACGCGCCCCGATAGCGTCGCTGACAGGTCGAACCCCCACCGGTTCAACCCAACTCACAATCGGTCCGGTCGACCCCCCACCGGCCGGGCCACATGATGCCGTCGCCGCTTACCGCTGTTCGCGGCGGCGGCATCGTCATGTTCAAAGGTCGTGTGTCCTCGAATCCGAAGGGATTGAACGATGTTCGACAGCCCAGCGAAGGCCCCCGCTCCATCGATGTCGAAGACCCGGGTGGCATTCCGATGACCACGGCATTCGATCCGATCCAGCTGGCGGGGCGCCTGCTGCCCAACCGAATCGTGATGGCTCCCATGACCCGCAGCCGCGCCTACGGGCCCGGTGCGAGCCCGACCGCGGCGATGGCGGAGTACTACACACAGCGCGCGAGTGCCGGGCTGATCATCACCGAGGGCATTCAGCCCTCACCGGTCGGGCAGGGCTACCCCAACACCCCGGGCTTGCACTCCCCGGAGCAGGTGACCGCGTGGCGGCGGGTGACCGACGGGGTCCACGAGGCCGACGGCACGATCTTCGCTCAGTTGATGCACACCGGCCGCATCGGCCACCCCAGTCTCCTGCCCGACGGGCTCACCCCGGTCGGCCCCTCTCCGGTCGCCGCCGCCGGACAGACCTTCACGCTCACCGGGTTGCAGGACTTCGTCACTCCTGAGGAGTTGACCGAGCAAGGCATCCGGGAGACCGTCGCCGACTTCGCCCGTGCCGCGCGCAACGCCATCGACGCCGGATTCGATGGGGTGGAAATCCACGGAGCCAACGGTTATCTGCTGCACCAGTTCCTGTGCACCAACGCCAACCAGCGCACCGACAGTTGGGGTGGCTCCATCGACGCGCGTATCCGGTTCCCGGTCGAGGTGGTCGGTGCGGTCGCCGACGCGATCGGAGCCCACCGCGTCGGACTGCGGATCTCCCCGTCCAACCCGTACAACGACATCGTCGAAAACGACCCCCGCGACACCTACCGCGCTCTCGTCCAGTCGATCGAACCGCTGGGTCTGGCGTATCTGCACGTCATCGAGATGGGCTCGGCTGCCGACCGGGATCTCAGTGTAGAGCTGCACAAACTCTTCACCGGCACGCTCATCCTCAATCCGGCCACCCCCGGGGCGATGACCGGACCCGAGCAACTGCCGCTGATCGAAGACGGTATCGCCGACATGCTTTCCTTCGGCGCGCTGTTCCTGGCCAACCCCGACCTGCCCGTCCGGCTTGCCGCTGGCGGCCCGTTCAACACGCCAGACCCCGCGACGTTCTACGGCGGCGACGAACACGGCTACACCGACTACCCCCGCCTCACCGACTGAGCCACGCACCGACTCGCGAGCCGAGACCGAACACCCGAACCGAGGAAAGTGCCATGACGCGTTTCGAGGGAAGATCGGCGGTCGTCGCCGGCGGAGCAAAGAACCTGGGCGGCTTGATCAGCACGAGCCTGGCCGGGCGTGGAGTCGATATCGCCGTGCACTACAACAGCGACAGCACCGAGCCCGACGCCGACAGAACGGTCGCCGCGATCGAGGCGGCCGGGGCCAGGGCCATCAAGTTTCAGGCCGACCTGACCGAACCAGCCAACGTCGTCAGGCTTTTCGACGCGGCGGCGGACGCGTTCGGTGGCGTGGACATCGCGGTCAATACGGTGGGCAAGGTATTGCGCAAACCGATCGTGGAGACCACCGAAGCCGAGTACGACGCGATGTTCGACATCAACGCGAAGGCGGCTTACTTCTTTATCCAGGAGGCGGGCAAGCGGCTCAACGACAACGGCCGGATCGTCACCTTGGTGACCTCGCTCCTGGCGGCGTTCACCGACGGGTATTCCACCTATGCCGGCGCCAAGAGCCCGGTCGAGCATTTCACTCGTGCCGCGGCCAAGGAGTTCGGCGACCGCGGAATCTCGGTCAACAGTGTGGCGCCGGGACCGATGGATACCGCGTTCTTCTACCCGCAAGAAACACCCGAACGGGTGGAGTTCCACAAATCCCAGGCGATGGGCAATCAGCTCACACGCATCGAAGACATCGCTCCGCTGGTGGAATTTCTCATCGGCGACGGCTGGTGGATCAACGGCCAGACGATCTTCGCCAACGGCGGCTACACGACACGATAGCCGGGTCCGGGTCCCGCTCGC
Source organism: Nocardia inohanensis NBRC 100128 (assembly GCF_001612945.1). Taxonomy (GTDB): domain Bacteria; phylum Actinomycetota; class Actinomycetes; order Mycobacteriales; family Mycobacteriaceae; genus Nocardia; species Nocardia inohanensis. The sequence continues at coordinate 288,373 of NZ_BDBK01000010.1, read as the reverse complement.
CGCCACGTTGAACGACAACGGTGGCGAAAAGGACCCGGACAGGCTCTCCGTTCAGTTCAGTGCCGCCCGGAGGGTCGCGACGGTTTGGCGCGTCACCTTGTCGAGAATGTCATCGAATTCGTGATGTTCCGCCACGAACGCTTTCACGAACGCGCAGACCGGCACGATGCGCTTGCCCTGCGCGCGGGTGCTGTCGAGCGCGGCGCGAATCAGCTTGCTCGCCAATCCCTTTCCGGCGAAGCTGTCGTCGATCTCGGTGTGGAAGAAGATGCGCTGTGCGCCGCTGTCCACGTAGTCGGTGTGTCCGGCGAGGATGCCGTTCATGCTGATCTCGTAGCGGGTCGGGAATTTCTCGGTGGCTTGGGTGACGATCGGTTCGGTCATGCAGTCCCACTTCCATTGCGCGAGAGGTCTCTGGGACGAGAGTGTCGCGACGGGAATCGCATTGGGACGGCGGCGGAAAAGTTGGCCGAAGTCAACCCGAGGTGACCGAAAGTGCCCTGCGACAAGAGCGGCGAATGTCGTGCGCCGGCATGACCGCGCCGCGGCGGTGCGGGGGCAGCACCGGACAAATTGTCGACGCACGGGGTATTCGGCCGGCTCTGCCCGGCATGGTGGAGCCATGGCGGCTGAACCGAAGCATCGACCCGTCGTGACGGCGGCCCGGGGGCAAGCGGAATCGCCTCACCTCCCACTCGATGGCAACCGCTTCGTCGCCGATCGTCCCATCATCGAATTACTAGGCGTGACAAAGGTTTTCCCTACATCCGACGGCGGCTACCCGGCGCTGAGCGGATTGGATCTGCGGGTCCGCAGGGGGAGTTTCACCGCTATCGTCGGCCCGACCGGATCGGGGAAGTCCACCGTGCTGGACCTGATCGCCGGCCGGACCGCGCCGACGGCGGGCACCGTGACCATCGACGGTACCGTCCTGCGGGGTCTCAACAGCCGGACCGGCTATTTGTTCCAACAGGACACGCTGCTGCCGTGGGCGACGGTGCAGGCGAATGTCGAACTGCCCCTGCGAGTGCGCGGCGTGCCGCGTCGGGAACGGCGGGAGCGCGCGCGGGACTGGCTTGCGAGGGTGGGGCTGAGTGGTTTCGAGGATCGTTATCCACGCCAGCTGTCCGGCGGTATGCGCAAGCGGGTCGCTTTGGCGCAGAACTGGATTCGCGAACCTCAGTTGTTGCTCATGGACGAGCCCTTCGCCGCGCTCGATGCGCAGATGCGGGCAATGATGCACCTGGAATTGCTCGCCCTCTGGGCCGGCAGCGCGATGACCGTCGTGTTCGTGACCCATGATCTCGACGAGGCCATCGCGCTGGCGGACGAGGTGGTGCTGCTCTCGGCCGGGCCGGAGAGCAGCTTCCGGGGCCGATTCCCGGTGGATCTGGCGCGCCCGCGCGCATTGCCGGAGATCCGGACCGATCCGGCCTTTGCCGCCATTCACCGCGAAATCTGGCGGACGCTGCGTCTCGAGGTGCTGAAGAGCTATGGCCGGCGATAGCATTCGCGCGCGCCGTTATCGGGTGCTGGTCGGCAGAGTCGTGGTGGCGGTCGGCACCATCGCTGCCTGGGAGTGGTTGTCCCGGAAGGGAATTCTCGATCCGTTCTTCTTCTCGCAACCGAGTGAGATCGCACTCCGGCTGACCGACTGGTTCGGGTCCGGCACCGTCTGGACCCATCTGTCGGCCACCCTCACGGAGACGTTGCTGGCGCTGAGCATAGGTGGTGCGCTGGGGCTGCTGGCCGGACTGGCCCTGTCGCGTATGCCGTTCGCGGCGGCGGTGGTCGATCCCTACGTAAAAGTGTTCAATGCCCTGCCCCGAGTCGTACTGGCCCCGGTCTTCCTGCTCTGGTTCGGGTTGGGCATCTGGTCGAAGGTGGCCCTGGGGGTGACCCTGGTCGCTGTCATCGTCTTCTACAACACCGTGCACGGCATCCGCGATGTCGACCCCGACCTGGTGGACAATCTCCGGCTGCTCGGCGCCGGTGAAGTGCAGGTGATGCGGTTGGCGTTGCTGCCGAGCGCGCTCACCTGGATTTTCGCCGGACTCCATGTGAGCGTGGGCTTCGCGGTGGCCGGGGCGGTAATCGGCGAGTACCTCGGCGCCGCGCGGGGTGTGGGTTACCTGATCGCGCAATCGGAGGGAACCCTCGACGCGACCGGCGTCTTCGCGGGAATCACCGTGCTGGGTGCGGCCGCGGTGGCGATCGACTTCGGTGTGCAACGGTCGGAACGCCGGCTGCTGCGTTGGAAACCAGCCGCAACCACTCGGGAGAGGTGATGTCGTGATCAACCGCCGGACTCTGCTCGCCGCCGCGGTCCTGCCGATGGCCGCGTGCGCGCGCGGCCCGGAGCGCACGGAGTTGTCCATCGCGGTCGGAGGCCAATCGCTGCTGGTGTATCTGCCACTGACGCTGGCACGGCAACTGGGCTACTTCGACGAGGCCGGCGTGCGGGTGCGGATCGACGACTTCCAAGGCGGCTCCAAGGCCCTACAGGCACTACAGGGCGGCAGCGCCGACATGGTGTGCGGCTATTACGATCACACCATTCAAATGCAGGCCAAGGGACGTGACATCACCTCGTTCGTGACCATGCTGCGCTATCCCTCACTGGTGCTGGCGGTATCTCCGGCCACGAATCGGACGGTTCGATCCCTTCATGATCTCGCCGGTGCGAATATCGGTGTCACCGCACCGGGCTCCTCCTCGGACTTCTTCCTCAGATATCTCTTGACGGCCAATGGAATCGCCACCACGGCAGTGTCGATCCAAGGCGTAGGAGGCGGTGCCGGCGCCATAGCCGCCATGAGCACGGGCCGCGTCGACGCGGCCGTCCTGGTCGAACCCGCGATATCGGTGTTGCGCAAGCGTTCCGGGGCGACCGGCGTCGAAATACTGGCCGACACCCGCACATCGGCCGGGGTGGAGCGGTTTCTCGGCGTGCCGAATTACCCAGCTGCGGTGCTGTATTCGAACCTGAGCTGGATCGACGGCAATCACGACGCGGTGCGCCGCGTCGCCAAGGCCATTACCCTTGCGCTGCAATGGATCTCGTCCCACACCGCCGCGGAAATCGCCGAGCGGATGCCGCCCGAATACGCCGGCGGCGACCGGGAAGCCTACATCGAGGCGATCGCCGCCATGATCGATTCCTTCTCTCCGGACGGTGTCATGCCCGAGAACGGTGCCGCCGCCGTACGAGCCGTGCTGGCCGCCTCCGACCCACAGATCGCCCAAGCCGCCATCGATCTGGGACGTACCTATACCAACCGCTACCTATGATCTGTTCACGAGGGGCGAGTAGGGCAAGGAGGGGTGTTCGGCGGACATCGCGTGGCAGATAGTTCACCGGCACCGCTGCTGGGGATAGCGTTGACCTGGGCCGGATCCCGTCATCCGGCCCACCACAATCGGCCCGCCGTTCTACCCCCCCGGCCGCGCGGGCCGTCGCGGTGCCGCCAGTTGCCCGAACGCTCGGCTGGCGGCACCGCCCCTTTCGTTCGCTGTCGGCTCCGACATTCTGTGGGCTCCGGCCCGAACCACGCAGCTGCCGCCTGAGAGGTAGGTGACTACTTGCCACAAGGAGTCGATATGTCGCAAGGTGACAGCACTCCAGCCGGGCGGCAGATGATCGCCCAACTACTACAGATTCACAACCCAATGCGTGCCGACATCGAAGTTCTCGACGAGGCGCTCGCACTGCTGTCGAATGCGACGGCGGACAGCAGCCGGGTCCCCGAAATGATCGCTGGGCTGACGGTGGCGAAGTTTCTGTGGCAGCTCCGGGTCAACTGCGACTACTTCTGCAATGTGCTGAACGGCCACCATGATCTCGAGGATCACCGCATGTTCCCTGTCATGCTGCGCCGATTCCCTGAGTTGGGGCCGGCGGTTGCACGACTCCGCTCCGAACACCGACAGGTGCATCAGCTCGTCACTGAAACCAAGAGTGCCGCATTGAATTTGACCGAGGAGCATCGCACTGTCGAACGCGCGCACGCCGCGATCAAGAACTTGGCTGAGCATCTGCGCGCGCATTTGAAGTTCGAAGAGGACACCATGTTCCCCTATTTCCGCCGGATGGATACCGACTGGCATCTGGGCTGACCGCGAAGGAACAGTTGCATGACGAACGACCGACGGCCGACGAAGTTCGGCTACTTTCTGATCCCCGACGCCACCGATCCAGCAGGACTGCTACGCACGGCGAGTCACCTCGATTCGCTCGGCTTCGACTATATCGCGGTACAGGATCACCCCTACCAGGAGTCGTTCCTGGATACCTGGACCTTGTTGTCCGCGATCGCAATTCGTACCGAGAGGATCTCGGTGCTTCCCGCTGTCGCCAACCTTCCCCTGCGCCTGCCCGCGGTGCTGGCGAAATCCGCAGCGACGCTGGATGTTCTATCCGGGGGTCGCGTGGAACTCGGGATCGGCGCGGGGGCATTCTGGGGGCCCATAGCGGCGATGGGTGGCGAAAAACGTTCACCGAGGGAGGCAGTCGCAGCGGTGCGCGACGCAATCGAGATCATCAAACTCATGTGGAGCGACCAAAGTTCGATTCGCTATTCCGGGAGTGTCTACTCCGTCGACGGTGCCCGGCCCGGGCCGAAACCTGCCCACGGCATCGGCATCTGGACGGGGGCATACGGGCCGCGGATGCTTCGCCTGACCGGTGAACTCGCCGATGGATGGCTGCCGAGTCTCGGCTACATCGATCTGGAGGGGCTGCGCGCTGGAAATCGGGTAATCGACGACGCCGCCGTGAAGGCCGGTCGCACCCCACAGTCGATCAGGCGGATTTTGACCATCGGAGTGGACCTCACGCCCGAACGGCTCCCGGAACTGCTTACCAGGCTCGCGCTCGACTACGGAATCGACACCTTCATACTCACCGGCCAGCCAACCGAGTCTGCGCTCGAAAGGCTGGCCACAGACGTGATTCCGCGCGTCCGAGAGGCCGTCGACGAAATTCGATAGGGCGAGCCTCGAGGGTCCCGACATCCCGACTCCTCCCGCTGAGCGAAAGCAATTCCTACGCCATCACTTCGGGGTCTGTGGTTTTGATTACGGGGGTGAGCGCGGACAGATGCCGGCCTCTTGGACGCCGCGTGCGGACGGTAACCGGGTCGAGGGGATAACGTCGCCGCGCATGCGAGACCGAACCAAATGGAGCAACCTCGCGGGCACCGGAGTGGAAGGGCAGAGTGCTCCCATCGTCGGCCTCGGACGAATGCTCCGGCGCGGCAGTCCCGAGCAGTTGCTCGCGGGCTATGGCGGGCCCTCCCGATGAGCGGTGTCATCGCGGGGATCCGGCGCAGACGGCGGCGGGCGGCATTCGTAATCGGAATGCTCGTGGTCGCTGCCGTGGTCACGGTGCTGGCCGCGCTGGCGGTCGGACCGGTATGGGTACCGCTGCGAACCGTCGTGGCGGTGCTCGGCGAACATCTGTTGTCGACCGGCCGGGGCCCCTGGTCCGCGGCGGCTGAGCACATCGTGTGGGGTACTCGCGCCCCGCGGATCGTGATGGCCGCCATCGCCGGCGCGGTGCTCGCTGCTGGAGGCGCGGTGCTACAGGCGGTGGTCCGCAACTATCTGGCGGACCCGTTTCTGCTCGGTTTGAATTCCGGTGCTTCGACCGGTGTGGCTTTGGTGGTGCTCCTCGGCGGGGTTGGCGCCGTTGCGTTCTCCGGCGCGGCGCTGGCCGGTGCGGTCGGTGCGATGGTGCTGGTCCTGGCCGTCGCCGGCGCTGCCAACCAGCGCGGGCCATTGCGTCTGGTGCTGTCCGGGCTCGCCGTCGGATATGCGCTCAATGCGGCCACCAGTCTTCTCATCTTCACCAACGCCTCGCCCGAGGCCGCCCGTTCGGTGATGTTCTGGCTGTTGGGATCACTCGCCGTCGTACAGCCGGCCATGATCGTCGCCGCCGGCGCCGCCGCTGCACTGGGTCTGGGTGTGCTGATGGTGGCGGCCCCGATGATCGATGCGCTGGCTTCCGGTGACGATTCGGCGCGAGCGGCGGGTATTGCCCCGGAGCGGGCGCGGCTGGTGTTGGCGGTGAGCGTATCGGCGATGGTCGGCGTCGTCGTGGCGGGCGTGGGCGGAGTCGGTTTCATCGGGCTGGTCACCCCGCAACTCGCCCGGCGGCTCGTGGGCGGTCGGCACCGCCTGGTCATCCCGGCGGCGGCGTTGCTCGGTGCGATCTTCCTGGTCGTGGCCGACACCATCGCCCGTACGGTCTTCAGCCCTCGTGAAATTCCGGTCGGTGTCGTCACCGGCATTGTCGGCGCGCCCCTGCTGCTGGTGTTGCTCAGATCGCAGACACCGGCGCGGCGATGAACTCTGAACAGATTGGAGGCCGGTAATGGCCCGTCGAACAACCATTTCCCTTGCCGCGTTGGCGGTTACCTGCGCGATCACCGTCGGATGCGCTGCGCCGGAGCCGTCGGCGAACGGCAAAGGTGATGCCGCGGAGCGGATTTCGGTGGACAACTGCGGAAGCCGGATCACGCTGGACGCCCCGCCCGAACGAATCCTGTTGGTGAACAACGACGCCTTACCCAACCTGGAGGCTCTGGACGCGGTCGGGAACGTCGTCGCGCTCACCACCCGCCCGCAGGCCGGGTTGTACCGCGCCGAGACCAACGCGACGCTGGAACGGCTGACGCCACTGACAGCCGCCAAGAACGCGACCGGTGGTTCGATCATCTCGAAGGAAGCCGTTCTCGGCGTCGAACCTGATCTCGTCATCGCACCCGAGAACGCTGTCGACCGTGGTGAACTCGAATCGGCGGGGATCGCGGTGTTCTCCCCGACCGCGTACTGCCTCGAACCCGGCGCGGATCTCACCGCGACCGCCACATTCGATCGGGTCTGGTCCGAAATGCGCTCTCTCGGAACTCTTCTCGGCAAGAAGGACCTCGCGGAGAAGGCTGTCACCGAAACCCCGCCCATGACTCGGACCCCGGCGCCGCAGGCGGATGCGGCGGCCCTGTACGTCGCCTCCGGCGGAGCGGCGCTTTCGGCCTACGGCGCCTCCAGTATGGTCACCCCGGTCTTCGAGGCGGCCGGTCTGCGCAACGTATATCTCGACTTCCGCGAGCGGGTGTTCGACATCAACGTCGAAGACCTGATCGCTCGTGATCCGGACACCATCGTGTTGCTGCACAACGGCGATCCACAGCAGACCATCGACAATTTCCGCACCAATCCGGGAGTGTCGGGTCTGAGCGCGGTGCGGGCCGGGCGGGTGGTGGCATTGGCCTTCCCGTACACCGATCCGCCCAGCATGCTGTCGGTACAGGGGCCGCGCGTCCTGGCGGAGTCGCTGGCCGCACTGCCATGATCAGCGCCCTCGACGTCACGGTCCGCGTCTCGGGCCGTACCCTGCTCGACCGGGTCAGCCTGACGGTGACCACCGGGTCGGTCACCGGCATCGTCGGCCCGAACGGCAGCGGCAAGTCCACGCTGCTGCGTGCCCTGCACGGCGCGGTGCGTTTGGCGAGCGGGAAAGTCGAGGTCGACGGGTGCGATATCAGCGCCCGGTCGAGACGCTGGATCGCACGCCGCGTCGCGACGGTGCACCAGCACGGCGACCTGGATCCCGCGCTGACGGTAGCCGAGGAAGTCGGCTTGGCCGGTCTGGCGCGACACGGTCTGCGGTCGGGGACCGGGCGGCGATTCGACCGGAGCGTCGCACGCGCGCTCGCCGCGCTCGACCTGGAAGACATTGCCGACCAGCCGCTTTCGACACTCTCCGGCGGTGAACGGCAGCGGGTGGCGGTCGCCCGCGCGGTGGCGCAGGCCGCCGGTCACGTTCTGCTGGACGAGCCGACCAACCACCTCGACATCCGGCATCGGCTGGAAATCCTGAACATGCTCGAGGCAATCGCCCCCACCGTCGTCATCGTGCTGCACGATCTCGATCTGGCGGCTCGGGTCTGCGATCATCTCGTCCTGCTCGATCGGGGGCGGGTGCTGCGAGACGGCGCCCCCTCGCAGGTGCTGAGCCCGGCCGTGATCGAACAGGTCTACGGGGTCCGGGCTCGGACATCACCCGACGCGGACGGATTTCCACATCTCACCTTCACCCTGCCGACTACAGCAGAAGGGCAAGCAATTGAATGAACAATCCGTGGCGGCACCGCGCGAAATCGCCCAGGCACTCGCCGAGCGCTGGGACGCACAGCAAACCGCCTACATCCGTCATCGGGCGGAACGGTTCGCCACCATCGCGCGCGTGACGGCCGCGGTCTGCGCGGATCGACCCGAGCCACGCGTGCTGGACCTGGCCGGCGGCCTCGGCTCACTCGGCCGGGCGGTGCTGGCCGAAATACCGCACGCGCACATCGTGATCGCGGACAAGGACCCGGCGCTGCTGGCTGTGGCCGCGGATCTCGCCGGCGGGGATCCCCGTCTCGAATTGGCCGATGTCGATCTCGCCCGAACTGATTGGTTCGAACATTCCGTGATCGCCCGGGAGCCCTTCGACGCCGTGGTCTCGTCCACGGCCCTGCACTGGCTGCAACCGGCAACACTGGTCGATGTCTATCGTGTTCTCGCACAGATGGTCCGGCCGGGCGGGATCGTCATGAACGGCGATCACCTGTCCTACGATTCGCACGGCGAGAGCGTTCTCGCCGCGATCGCGAAGGCCGACGACGAGGCCAATCAGCGGGCGAGTTTCGGCCGGCGGGTGGATACCTGGGACGAGTGGTGGCAGGCGGTCGCCGCCGAACCCCGATACGCGGCGGCTTTCGCACGCCGAGACGAGATCTGGGGGCCGGAGCTGCATATCGCACCGCCAAAAGTCACGCTCGGGCTGCACCTCGAGGCGCTTCGCTCGGCCGGATTCCGGCAGTGCGGCACCGTGTGGCAATACCTCGACGACCATGTCGTCTACGCCATTCGCTGAGCGAATTGAAACCGTTGCGGGACAATGAAGGTGACAGAGCCGGCATTTGTCCGCTGATGCCCTGTTCCGTCGGCCGAGGTAGCGATTAGCGTTGGTGGCCATGCGAATTGGACGTTTGGCATCCGCAGGGCGAACCCCATTCGGTGCGTATCGGCGGACGGCCGTGGCTATCGTGGCCGGATTGACTTTCCTGCCAATCGGTTTCGCGGAGACGCGGGCGGCTCCGGTGCCCGAGGACCGGGAGGTCTCGACCCGGGAGGTGCCGTACATGGCACGGGTGCTCGTCAACGAATCGGCGAGTTCCGGCGGCGAGAAATGGCGGCACGACTGTGGCGGGACGTTCGTGTCGCCGGTCCGAGTGCTGACGGCTGCCCATTGCGTGATCGGCAGCGCGCCTTCGGAATCCGGAGGATCCGAGGCACTCGTATATCCGCCGGGGATGTTCCGTGTAGCCCATGGAAGCGATGAAATGGCTCCGTCCGGAGGGGAAGTCCGCGCTGTTTCCGATATCTGGTTCTACCCGGGATACACGCGCGAGCGAGGCAGCCTCGGCGAGATTCCCGACGTGGCGATTCTGACGCTCGACAGCCCCGTTCCGGAAGCCGAGGCCTTGCCCTTGGCGACGGCTGGCGATGCCGGCGCCTATGCGCCGGGTACGGAAGGGACGGTGTCGGGTTGGCCCAGAGGCGGCGACCATCTCCGACAGGTGCGCGCCACCGTGATCGACCGGGCCGAATGTGACTTCGCAATGGCGCCCGAAGGTGCTCCGCAGCCGCCGACGGGTTCGACCAGTGGCAGTGGCTCTCGGGGCCAGGCCCGTCCTGAAAAGTATTTTTGTGCGCGCGCGGCGGTCCGGCCCGGAGATTCGGGTAGTGCATTCGTCTGGCAGGACAAGGTAATCGGCATAATGTCGCAGGGTAAGTCGATGGACGGTACGGAGCAGAGGCTGGCGGCTTTCACGAATACGCTGGCGATATCAGCAGAACTCGCCTCGCATATCTCCTGAGCCGTCCGGCACGAATTCGCGACCCTGCTCGGCGGGTCAGGCGTCGGGCGATGGCGTTCCCGAGGCCAAAGGTGGGCCGGAGCGGACACTTCGCGGTCCGAGCCTTCCGGTCCGGCCGCGGCGACTATTACCGTCGAATCCGGTCGAAGCGAATTCATGCGGGGATCGCGCTTACGACTCACGGATGCCGCCCAAGTGCCGCAACGCCCGGGCGGCATCCGTGCGGCCGAGAGGGAGTTATCCCGCGCCGCCGGAAACCCCGTCGAGCACAAGCAATTCAGAGGTGGCCAGGTCTTCGGCCGCACCTCGTTCGAAAGGTAATACCGTGTCACCCGATTTCCTGCGTGCCCTGCTCGCGCCCTTTCTGCACTACCCGGTCGCGCCGCTGCCGACGTTCACGATGCCGTTGAAACCGTTGCGGATGTAGCGGTCTCGGCCGGTCTCGAAACAACTCGCCGCGCACCAGTTTGCTTTGGGAATGAGGAGGCACAGTGTCAGCCAGCGCCGACCGACGCAGAAATCCCGTCGCTGACATGGAGCGAATCCAGCGCAGACGACGAATATTCACCCAATGCGTTGTTGCCGCAGTTCTTCTCGGGCTGATCGCGTGCATCGGCGTCTCGCTGACATCGCGCACCGAGAATCGTAGCTCTCGCGCCGAATACCTCGGGCCGACTCCGGCCAATGTCACCGATGCGGGCGCCGTTCGAATCGGTCGACCGGAATCGCCGGTCAAGATCCGCGTAGTCACCGACCTACAGTGTCCCGCCTGCCGGATGTTCGAACAGGCGAATGCCGCCGTACTCGACGAAGCGGCCGCCGGCGGCACCGCCGTTGTCGAATACAGCATCATCGCGTATCTGGATGCGGCCTCCAACGGCAACGCTTACTCGTCGCGGGCCGCCAACGCTGCCTATGTCGTCGCTTCGGCGGACGTCACCAAGTTCTCGCGGTGGCTCGAGCTCATGTTCGAAAGGCAGCCGGCCGAGGGCACCGAAGGCATGACCGACGATCAGCTCATCGCGATCGCAGTCGAATCCGGGTATGCGGATCCTGATGTCGCTCAGCGTATTCGATCGAATGTCTACGGTGACTATGTGAAGAGCGTCACCCAGCGGGTGCTCGACGACGGCGTGAACGCGACACCGACGGTCACCGTCGATGGCAAGCAGATCCAGGACGCGCGGTCGCTGATGAGCCCGAACGGGATGAGAGCAGCGATCGAGAAAGCAGGCAAGTAGCTCGGCGACTGCCATGCCTGCCGAACCTCGACCCTCGGGTTGTGGTCTCGGCCGTCGGAAGGACGGCAGTTGCGGACAACTTCGGCAGCCCGGTCCAGCCGCGCCTGCGCGGCGGCTAGCGTCGGCCGGCATGCGACTATTCCCTGGGATTGTGCTCGCGTCCACCGCGGTGGCCCTCGCCGCCTGCTCGAGTGGCAGCGGCCCGACGAACCACTTGGCTACAGGTAACAGAGAATCCGTCAAAGCCAGTCAAGTGCTGCCCATCAACTCGAACGTGCAACAGGATTGCTCCGCACGGTACTTAGATCAGTTCACACTGCGGCAGAAGCTCGCGCAGTTGCTGACCGTGGGTGTTACCGGTGCCGCCGACGCCGAGAGCGTGATCGAGACCGAGCAGGTAGGTGGAATCTTCGTGGGCAGCTGGACCGATAAGGCGATGCTGACCGACCAGGCCACGATGGCAAAGGTCAAGGCGGCAGCGCGGACTCCGCTCATGGTGACTATCGACGAGGAGGGCGGCCGAGTCTCGCGGGTCAAGGACCTGATCGGACCCGCGCCCTCGGCCCGGGTGGTCGCGCAGACCATGACCCCTGAGGAGTTCTACACCTTCAGCCTTGATCGGGCACGGAAATTGAAGGCGCTGGGCGTCACGGTGGATTTCGCACCCGTGGTCGATGTCAGTTCGCAGCCGGGCGATTCGGTAATCGGCGACCGTTCGTTCTCCGATGATCCGAACGTGGTGGTGCAGTACTCGGAGGCGTTCATCCGCGCCTACAACGAGGCCGGTATCGGCACGGTCATGAAACATTTCCCGGGTCACGGCTCCGGCTCCGGCGATTCGCACACCGGCGCGGTGCGCACGCCACCGCTGGCCGAGTTGCAGGCCAAAGACCTGATTCCGTATCGCAAACTGGCCGATTCCGGGGCTGCGGTGATGGTCGGCCACCTGGATGTGCCCGGTCTCACCGAGCCGGACAAGCCGGCCAGCATCAGTCCACAAGCCATGGCGCTGCTGCGACAGGGCACAGGCTACGATTCCGCACCCTTCGAGGGGGTGATCTTCACCGATGATCTGGGCGGGATGGAGGCAATCACGGCGCGTATGAGCATCGCCGAGGCGGCGGAAGCCACGCTGATCGCGGGGGCTGATAATGCCCTGTGGATCACCACTGACGCGGTGCCGCAGGTGTTGGATCGGCTCGAGCAGGCGGTGCGTGGCGGCCGTCTGCCGCAAAGCCAGGTGGATGCCTCGGTGCTACGTATGGCGAAGTTCAAGGATGCCGCGCCGCATTGCTGAAACGCGACGCCGGGTGGCCCGTGCGGATTGTTGGGGGGGCGGCGCGCAGAATCTCGCCGAAGATCCGTTGTTTGACGTGCAACTGCTCCGGACCGTTTTCCTGGACCAGGTCAGCGGCGTGTACCGCCTCGGCAAGGTTCGCGGTCCAGGTGGCGTCGGGCCCACCGCCGAACTCGGCGTCGATGAGCGCGCCCACTACGATCCGGTGCTGGCCCAGCGCGCTTTTCGAGTGCAAAGCCGAGTGGAGCGCATCCTGGAAGAACACCATCGGACTGTCCTGACTCGGTGGAATCACCGACCCGGTGTGGGAAGCCCGACTGCTCGGGCGATAGCGGGGGAGCGGAACAGCGGGTAGCAGCGGACAACTCGCCATCGATGATTCCGCTGCTACTGCGCTGAATCTATTGACCTGGGTGCCGGGTTGGCGCTTGACGACTTCCGGAACTTTTTCGATAGACCACGATGACTACCGCGATCAATAAGGCGTTCAGGGGGATGTTCGCCCACGTGAGGAGCGGTAGGTTCCACAGCTGGGGTATTTGGATGAGCAGGTCGTGGATGATGTGGATCGTAATGAGCGGCCAGAGGATTCGGCTGTTGCGGTACGCCCACGCCGCACCTGCCGCCCACACCGCCTTCTCCAGGACGGCCCAGCCGTAGTAGATATGAAAAGCCAGCCTGGCGACGATCGCGGCCAAGTATATTGCCGCAGTAGGGGTTCCATACAATTCGAGGATTCTCACGACCGCGGCGTTGGCGACGATCTCCTCACCGATACCGGCCGCGAGCGCCCAGGTCGCCCATCCGAGTGCCTGTAGTGACAGATCTGCGGTGGTGGATGAGCTGGGGTAGCTGGGGCTGGTCGTTATCGCGTCGAGAAGCACGCTGATGGGCGCGGCGATCAGTTGTGATATGACCCAGATGCCAGCCGCGAAAGCGCCTGTGAGCAAAGTGTTGCGGCCCATGGAACGCACGGTCAGCGGTGCGCCGAGCATGCGGAACAACAGATACAGCGCCGCGGACACGGTAATGGCGAGCAGATTGAAAGCCACGAACCACCACCATTGTTCGCTGGTGCGTTCGACCGTGCCGGAGGGCTCGATCAGAACTCGCGCGGCACTGAACATGGGAAGCCCGAAAGCGATCAGGTAGGCGAGAAGGACAGCGGCGGCCAGTGCGCGGCGGCTCCGAGTCGTCGCACGCCGAGTGAGGGCGGGGACGGGAAGGGGCCAGGACAAGGGGTTGTGCATCGTGCGTTCCTTCGGTCGTATTTCCCGGGTCCCGCGCGTCAGCTACCGTGCCCGTTGATCATCAGGTCGGCCAGATCCTCGGGAGCCAGGAACGAGGGTGGCGGTGGCGGGCCCCAGCTGTAGAGGCCCTTCGCGCCCGCCACGACCTCCGGTTTCCACAGTGCGTCCTCGACGACGCAGTCCAGATCCGAGTAGTACTCGGAGAAGTTGCCCGCCGGATCGCGCAGGTACCAGAAGAAGTTCGAGCCGATGTGATGTCGACCGAGGCCCCAGACATGGCGTTCGGGATGCGCGGCGAGCATGGCGGTGGCGCCGCGGCCCACCTCGTCGACGTCGTCCACTTCCCAGGCCGTGTGATGCAGGAAGCGCGCCGGCGCCTGCTGCACGAGCACATTGTGGTGGTCGGTCGAACAGCGCAGGAACGCGGCGAGCCCCGGCACGGTGTCGCTGACCCGCAGACCGATCCCCTCGGTGAAGAAGCGTTGCGAGCGTTCCTGATCGGTGGAGCCGAGTACCACGTGCCCGAGCTTGCGGGGGCGCACCGGTGTGGTGCGCAGGACCGCGGGCGCACGGGTGTCGGGGCGCTCCGGCGATCCGGGAGCGTTGTACGGCGGTGTGTGCGTAGGGGTTTGGCGCAGGTGCTCGGTGATCTCGACGACCACGCTGGTTCCGGTGCCGACGTCGAGCGCGCGGACACTATTGTCCGTTCGGGTGGCGGCGACCTCCAGCCGGGCCAACGCGGACGCGATTCGGTCGAGATCGTCGGGGTCGTCGGCGCCGATGCGCAACTCGTGCAGTCGCCTGCGTTCCGAATGAACCAGCCGCAGTTGATCTCCGCCGTCGACTGTTGCGAGAAGTGCGGTGCCGGTGCCGGTTTCGTGCTCGCTGGGGGCGAGCCCGAATTCCGTGTAGTAGCGGCTGGTCGCGGTGACATCGGGTACCCCGATGGTGATCTGGTTCAAACGATGCAGTGCCATGTCGAGCCGGCTCCTTCAACCCCCCGTGCAAGGTCGCTGAGAGTGACGGAGGCGACGCTAACGATCACGCGATCCGTGCCGAGGTTCCGTAGCCGATATTGTCCGGTTCGCCCCCGCTATGGGCAGTTTCGAGCGCCGCGAGCCGGTGCGAGGTAGACCCTTCGCTCGGGCTTCGCGCAGGCAAGGGGGTATCGGGACAATGCGGGTGGCGTATCGGACGGTGCGTTCCGAACAGGTAGGCGCGAGTTTCGGATCGGTCTATCTTCGGCAACCATGTTCGGTTTGTTTGCCCTGCTCACGGGCTACTTGCATCAGCCTCTCCGCAGTCTCGAGCGCCCCGGTGGATACCACCCGCTGCCACTCGTCGTCCCGATCTGACAGTGGTCCCCGAACGGCCCTCGGTATGGGCGCGTCGTCCTGGATTCGGTGAACGGAAAGGCGATATGAGCTCAGCTGAAGGTCCGGACCTGCGTACCGCTGTCGTGTTCGGCGCGACCGGTGCGCAAGGCGGCAGTGTCATCGATCATTTGCTCCGCGGCGGGACTTGGCGGGTGCGTGGGGTCAGCCGGAATCCGGCCGGTCCGGCGGCGCAGCGAATGACCGCACGCGGTGTCGAGATGGTGCGGGGTGATCTCGACGATCCGGGGGTCGGTGATCAGGTACTGCCCGGCGCCGACGCGCTTTTCCTGGTGTCCAATTTCTGGGAACCGCAGCAGCGCGGTGAGTACGAACAGGGACGTGCCGTCATCGATGCCGCGCTGCGGCATGGGATCACGAATATCGTGTACAGCAGTCTGCCCGGCGTCTGGGATATCACCGGCGGGGCGCTGGATGTCCCGCACTACGAGGGCAAGTTCTCGGTGGAGAAGCACTATCGTGACGCGGGGGCGCCGGTCGCGTTCGTGCATCCCGGTTGGTACTACCAGAATTGGCTCGAGGTGCCACTGCTCAAGCTGTTCCGCGACGTCGATGGGGTCGCAACGTTCGCGAATACTTTGCGGAACGGCAGTCTTCCGATTCTCGACATCCGCGATCTCGGCGGGGTCGTGGCGCGCATGCTCGCGGATCGGGAGAGCTACTACGGCGTAACCGTCCCGGTGATCAGCGAGCTGCGCACCTCCGATCAAATTGCCGAAACGTTCAGCCGGGTGCTCGGCGAGACGGTGCGCCACCGCCCGAAGTCGGCCGCCGAGTACAGCGTCGACGAACCCACCAGGGACCTGGCCCAGATGTTCGAGTTCTTCGATCGCCATGCCGCCGATTGCTGGGGAGACGGGACGGTTACCCGCCTGATCTATCCGGCGATGAAAACCTTCGAGACGTGGGCGACGGAATCGGTGCCCGAGATCCGCGCCGCCCTGGACCCGGCAGCGAACTGAACCGGCATCGGCCGGCCGCAGCTGCCCCGCCAGTAGGTCTCGGCGTGGGCATCGTTGCGGTCATAGAGGGGGCATACCGGTCAGTCACCGCGCACAGGTCGGATCGATAGTGGCGGCGGGCCTACCGTCGATGGAGTGTGGCCGGTCGACCACTCCCGGCCGGCCACACGCTCGAGCGGGTGCGGCGCGTGAAACCGACGTATGACGCACCGAACGGTAAGCAGTCCAAAGAATCCCGGTGCACGCGCCGGGGGTTCCGCAATCCCCTCCTTCCAACCGGGGAGACCACGCTGCGCGCCGTACCCGCCTCCGGCCAGCTCGTCCGGTGCGACAACCATGGTGCGGCGGCCGAAACCGGCCAGATCGCGATAGCCGACGTGCGCTTCGATACGGACGCCCTTCTCCACCGCGAGCGCGCAGGTGCGGCGCATGATGGCAGGATCGCCCGCGTGGAAACCGCTGGCGATGTTCGCACTGGCCACCACATCGAGCATGGCGTCGTCATCGCCCATGCGATGGGCCGCGGTGCAGATTTCAGACCGCGAAGCCGCCGTCGACATCCCAGCTGGTGCCGGTGATGAAACGAGCTTCGGGGCGGGCGAGATAGGCGACGGCACTGGCGATGTCGGCCGGTTCGGCGTAGTGGCCCAGCGGCAGCATCGCTCGCATGGTATCCGCGAATTCGCGTGTGTCGTCCGGATTCATATCGGTATCGACGGGCCCCGGTTGCACGTTGTTCACGGTTATGCCGCGTGGTCCCAGTTCGCGGGCCAGACCGCGGGTCAGCCCGGCGACAGCAGCTTTGGTCATCGCGTATACCGCGGTCCCCGGCAGTGGGACGCGAGTGGCGTTGATGCTTCCGATGGTGATGATCCGCCCGCCGTGGCCCATATGAGCGCTCGCGGATTGGATGGCGGTGAAGACGCCACGCACGTTGACCGCGACCAGGCGGTCGAACTGCTCGAGCGTGAATGCCCCGAGCTCGGCGTGATGTACGACTCCGGCGTTGTTGACCAGGATGTCGAGAGCACCGAACCGTTGGACGACTTGCGCGACAGCGTCGTTGACGGCACGGGGGTCGGCGGCGTCCGCGCGGATCGCGACCGCGCTGCCGCCACGACCGGTGATGGTTTCGACGAGTGCCCGCGCCTCCGCTTCGGCCTGGCTGTAGGTGAAGGCCACTGCCGCGCCGTCGGCGGCAAGGCGGTCGACGATCGCGGCGCCGATGCCCCTGGAACCTCCCGTCACCAGTGCGATCTTGCCCTGCAATACGCGTTCGTTCTGCTGGCTCACGCCTGCTCCTTGGATCAGCTCGATTGATTCGTTGATCAGTGCTGGTAATGCGGCAGCCGATCGGAAGCCGGGAATTTTCCTCGCCGATGTCTGACCGGTGGTCGAAAGAATGGACGTCCAACCGGTTGGCGAAGTGGAGGGAGAAAGAGATTTACTGCCGTGGTCAGGCTAATAGCAGCACCGCGTGACCGACAGGGTGCATTGCCTCGATGTCCGGTATTCCCCTCGCTCTTCGAGATATCGCTACTCGTGGTTCAGTGTGCGCAAACCGAGGGTGATTCCGAGTATTCGGCCCTGGCGATCGGGTTCGACCATCGGGGGAGGTTCACCCCGGGGAGAGCTTCGGGCGGACAGATCGTTTTTACTGTTTGTGTGGTTGAAGTGGGTCTGTCTAGCTTCAGCAGGCATGGTTCGATTCTTCGCTCGTGGCGCCGCCAGATCTCGGCTGCTGCTCTGCATTGCTGCCACGCTGCCGTTCTCGATGGTCGCGATGACCGGCGCGGCGGCAGAACCCGACACCACCTATGCCGCGGATGCACGACAAGCGTTGACTGCCGCGCTTGAGCGAGATCTGGGGCTCGATCCACAGGAATACTTGAGACAGGTCGATCTGGCGCAACGTTTGCACGGCTTTGCCACAGAACTGCGTCAACGTTTTCCGGGTGCGGTGACAGGAGAATGGCTGGACCGCCAGGGCCGCGCGGTGGTCGCCCTTCAGCACGATTCCGCGGCGGCCCGTGAAGCAGCTCAGCGGGCCGGCATCCTTGCTGTCGATGCCACGGCGACGCCTGAACTGCCGACAGTTCGAGCTGATTCGGTTCGGCAGGTGCTGATGGATGCCGTTGCGAACTCCGGCGGCGATCAGGCTGCGGGGGGAGACCCCTTTTACGCCGAAAACACCAACTGCTCTTGGGCATTCAACGCCGCGGACAGCAGCGGCGATCCGGTCGTGCTCACCGCGGGTCACTGCAATCCGACCGCGGTCGACGGAGAGAAGGTGCAGACGTTCGCCATGCCGCCGGGCCCCACCCGTGGCACGGCGACCGGCGAATTCGACAAAACCGTGAATGACGGCCGGCGGGACTACGCGATCGTCCGGATCCGTGAAGAGGTCAAGGGATCCTTCGACAACAGCTTGGTCCGCACCGCGAACGGAACCCTTTCGATCACCGGCGTAGGCATTCCAGTGGTGGGTGCGCCGGTGTGCAAATCCGGTGCGACCACAGGATTCACCTGCGGGGTGATCACCCAGCTCGACCAACCCGATCCGCAACGACCGCCGACCCGTTTCATGCACAGCGCGTTCACCCTGCCGGGGGACAGCGGGGGCCCACTGGTCTCGGGAACATTGGCGATGGGCGTCGTAAGCAGAGGCGGGTTTATCGACTTCGGTAAGCCGATACGGTTTCCGACCAACAAGCCGGAAAAAATGCCGTCGATTGATGTTCCCGATATCCCATTGGCCGACGAGATCAAGCAACTACTCGTCGATATCGCCGATATCGTCGATACTCGGTCACTACTACAGCAACTCGGGCCGTTAGTGGATCAGCTCGTGCGAGCCGTTCCCAGCATTGTCATGATCGCTCAGAGCGCGGTCGACGTCCTCGCGGAGAACCCCGGTTTGCAGCTCCGCACCGAGTGAACGGCTGTGGGGCCGGCCGATACCCGGTGCGGAGTTCCCAGCGTGCGATGCGGAGGAACTACAACTACCAGGTCTCCCCGTCTCTGTCTGGGTCGTAACCTCGCTGGAGCAGTGGCATTTCGATGCCGCCCGCGGGTGCGCCCGGACCGCTGTAAACGATTTTGTACCGGTAACTGGTGGCACCGCTGATCTGTTCGAGCGTGAACCATTGGGACACATTGAGCTTGGTCAGCATGTCGCTCACCTGGTCCGGCGTCAGGTCTCCGAGCGCTTGGTTGAGAGAGGCGGCATCAATGCCACCGGGCTCGCCCTTGTCGCCCTTCTCTCCCTGTGGTCCGGCAGGGCCTGCGGGTCCGGTGTCGCCTTGTGGTCCGGCTGGTCCGGTGTCGCCCTTCTCTCCCTGTGGTCCGGCAGGGCCTGCGGGTCCGGTATCGCCTTGCGGTCCGGTCGGTCCGGTGTCGCCTTGTGGTCCGGTGGGGCCGGTGTCACCTTGTGGTCCGGTGGGTCCTGCGGGTCCGGTGTCGCCTTGTGGTCCGGTGGGTCCTGCGGGTCCGGTGTCGCCTTGTGGTCCGGTGGGGCCGGTGTCACCTTGCGGTCCGGTGGGACCGGTGGGACCGGCTGGACCCTCGTTGCCGGTATCTCCCTTGGCACCCGCGGGACCCGCCGATCCGAGTGCACCGAGGAGGGCGGCGGAGCCCGTCGTGAGGCCCGCGAGTCCGCCGAGTGTGCTTTCCCCGGCCCCCGCGCCGGCCGCACCCAGTCCGGCCGAGCCGGTCGCGGCCGAACCGGAACCGAGCAGGCCCGCCTCCGAGGAACCCAGCATCGCGGAGCCGACAGCGGCTGATCCGACCGCGGCGGAACCGATTGCGGCCGAACCGGTCAGGGCTCCGAGGCCGGCGGCGAGGGCCGCGCCGCCGGCCAGCGTTCCGGTGTCGAAGCAGGTTCGGTCGGCCAGGCAGTCCTGGCCGGCGGCGGGCTCGATGGCTGCATTGCCGAGCAACGACACGCCGTTGCCAGGATCCGCGGTTGCGGGCGATACGAGAATGCTCGGCGCGGCGAGAAGGCCGACGGAGACCAGCAGTCCAGGTCCTGCCTTCCGTAATTTCCCTGTCATATCCCCTCTTTCGATGAACAGATCGTTTATCCGGCTACCGCAGGCTGCGGTTATGTCATTCGACTATGAAAGAAATTGGGCGACAAGGGGGTTGCCGGACGGAAAGGGGGCGCATCGGACATGTCGCGGAGGCGAGATCGGGGGGAGGACCGGCCGCTGGAATGGGCGATGCGGTCAGGTTGCTGACGGTGTGGGGTTCACCGCCGGCGGTGGCGATTGAATCGCATGATGGGTGAAACGATTTTCGTCGCGTCGGTGCCGGCTGCACCGGACAGCGATTCCATCGGCGGGACCGTCGCCGGTATCGCATTGATACTTTTGATTTGCGTGGTCGTAGTGCTCTTCGTGGCAGCCGTGGTGAGCGCCGTTCGTTCCCGCAATTACGCGGCCGGCGGCAAGGCGGTGTGGATTCTGCTCATGTTCACTTTTCCGCTTCTGGGACCGGTGGTTTGGTTCGTCTGGGGTCGCCGGTCCAGCATGGTTCCGCCGCAGTCCTCATAGCTCCGCGCGGGCAGCCCGCGCACTGTTCGGCCGGGCGAACCGCGTAGTACAGACAGCAACTGAGCTGGGTTCGGCACCAGCCGTGCGGGCCCCGGATGAAACGCGCGCCACCGGGAAAGCGGCCGATCGCGTGGGGGAGCAATCGAGTAACGGCGGCGACGGCGGCGTCCTCGGTGCCGAACACACGCCCGATATGCCAGACGCTGTCCGCCAGTTCATCGGCCGCCAGGCCCCACAGTGCCCGGTCGCCGCGTCGCGTCTCACCGCGAAAAGCGTTCAGGATCGGAGCCAGTCGGTCGGCGACGGTCGTGCGCAGACGCACGGCCAGGTCTTCCGGATCGCTCGCGATGTCGGCCACGGCCTCACCGGCGAGCGGATCGGAGGCCGAACAGTGCAGACGCTCGATGCGCGCCACCGACAGCCTGCGCTCGGTGGGATGAAAAGCGGTGTGCGGCAGTGATATTACGGGAACTCGCTGCTCCAGATACCACGGCCCGGTCAGGGCGGCCACCGCGGTGAAGGCGTAGCGATGCAGTGCCCAGGTCGCGGCGATCCACCGCGGCGGCGCGACCCCGTGGGTTTCGGTGATCCGCTGTTGCTCTCGATCTACCAGCGCGGCAACGACATCGGCGTTCGAGGCGATCGATTGCGCTGAAAACCAGCCGTCGGCACCGTCTCTCGGTTCGGTGTCGATATTCAGCACCGGTGACGCGACGGTCAGCGCGGTGTAGGTCCCGGCCAACGGGTTGGCGGGCACGGTCATGCCAGGCCCCATCGCCGGGTCCCATCGGCCGCGGTCTTGTCTGCCATGCCGATTCCTTCCCCGCTCGGTAGGGCCTCGCGCGAACGCCGCCAGGAAGCGGGTGTTCCTGGCGGCGTCGCGGCCCACAGGACAGGGAGTCCCCCGACGACCGCCGGCCTGCCCGGTGAGCGAATCCCGAACCGGCACGCAGTTCCGGCGCTGGGATTCGAGATCGGATCCACGTGGTGGGCGGATCCACGGGTGACCGTATTCGACTGCGCGAGCGCCGACTATGCGTCGGACGCACGGTGTCCGCAACCAACCCCGTTGTGTCCGTTGCGGAACCGGATTCAGCCGTTCGGGCGGGTGCGGGGTGCGCGCAGGAGCACGGCGTAGCCGCCGGCAGCGTCGGGCCCGGCCTCCAGCGTGCCGCCGATCAGTTCCGCGCGTTCGCGCAACCCTTGCAGCCCCTGACCGCCGCCGGGCAATCCGATATGCGTGCCATCACCGGCCGTATTGTGAACGCGGACAACAATTTCCCGATCGTCGGCGGTGAACTCGACGGTCACCCGCGCGCCCGGGGCGTGCTTGCGCACGTTGGTCAACGCCTCCTGGACGGTGCGGTAGATCGTGCGCTGGGTGGGACCGGTGAGATCGGCGGCCGGGACGCCCTGTACTTCGAGGTCGAGTTCGCTGTCGGCGAGCAGCTTCGGCAGATCCGCGGTGATCGGATGCAGGTCGAGCGAATCGGCGGTGCGGAACCCCGAGGTGCGCAGAATGCCGAGCACGTTCCGCAGTTCATCAAGGGTCTGTACGCACATACCGCGAATGGTCGCCGCCGCGGACCGGGCATCGTCGTTCGGATTCGTCATCTCGAGCGCGCCCGCCCACACGGCGATCAGGCTGACATTGTGTGACACCACATCGTGCAGTTCGGACGCGAGCTGATTCCGTTCCCGCGCGATGGCGCTCTGGGTGCGCAGCCGGACGCTTTCCTCCCTGGCACGTTTCAGTTCGAGATAACGGTCTTGCAGGCTGAGGCGAGCCGTGACGAGGCGGCCGAGCAGCACCGGGGCTGCGCCGAGCATCAGCGAGAGCAGCGAATCGTTGATCAGCGAGCCGATGTCGGTGCGAGAAATGCGGGCGTCCGGCGAGGTGAAGACGGTGTAGCCGGAGGCGGCGTACCAGACGTTGACCGCGGTGATGGTGAGCACGCAGCCGATGAGGACGACCGCGGAGGTGTATCGGCGGCCCACGTTGTACGCGGCGACCATCGCGGGCACCAGGGTCTCGATCCCGGCCGGGATGCTCACGGCGAAGGTCAGCAGCGGAAAGCGCCGGCGCACGATCAGCAGCAGGATCGCGGCCACGGTCCAGGCGATCAGGGTCGGATTGGTTCCGGTGCTCATGGTCAACCCCGCATGGGCGGTCGCGAGCACGACGGGCGCGTAGTACAGCAGCGTCGACCAGGGGCGGTGTTGCCGGTGCAGGCCGGTGCGGCGCCCGCCGTCATCCTCGGCGGCGCGGACCCTCGAAGATCGCTGCTGACGGGACATATCAGCACCGTAGTCAAAATGCGAGCGGATCCGTTCGAGCCTCCGATCCGTGCCGGTTGATTCGACGAGCCGAATCGGAGGCGAGCGAACGGGGGATTTCGGGTCTCGGCGTAGCGAAGGCGGACAATACCGGCCGCGACCGGTGAACGGGTGTCGCGCCGGGGACCAGGGGCGTCTAGCGTGTCGGCCTGTGACCAGGAACAGTTCGCGAGGGTTGGCCGTAGTAGTAGGGGAGCCAATGCTCTCGGGTCTGCGTGAACAGTCGCTCGTTCGGCAGGCGCGGTAAACCGCGGGTGGCGCGGCTGACGATCGCCACCGAACCCGTCCCGCGATGGCTCTCCCAATCCCGGACGAACTCGCGCGCGGCGCTCTCGCAGGCGGCGTAGTCCAAGCGTAGGCCGTGCACGCGAATACTCAGTCGCACATCGGGTTCGGTCGGGCGTGGAGAACACTGCCAATGGTGCATGAGATCACCCGCCGTTCGATGCCTGGAGCGTTCGGGTTCGAGGAGCGATACCGGTTTGTCCGGCTCTGGACCAACCATCTCTTCCCAGCATCGCGCGTGACCGGTCCGCGCAGAAACCCGCACCGGTCACCGCGACCGGAACTCCCCCGTCCTGGCCGAGATGGCGCGGCCCCTACCCGCAGTACGAGCGGGTCGCCCGGGTGAGCGCGAGCGCGTAGTCGGGCGACAGCCGCAGGGTCGGCACCGCGACGGTCACGGCGGCGGCCACCTTCATCGCGCAGTCCGCGGCGCGCAATTCCGCGCCGTCCCGCGCGATCGCCTCGACCATGCGGCGGTTGAGGGTGTCGATACGACCTCGGGCCGCGGCGAGATCGGGGCGTGCCGCGGGCGCCTGAGCGGGATCGAGCTTCCACTGGGCGAACCGCAGATATTCGATGGCCTCGGTGGCGTCTATCTGGTCCCGGAACACCCGGTGCACGTAGCCGGGATCGACGCCGCGGTCCGTCGCCATGGCCGTCACGGCGTCCAGCACCTGGCGTTCGCGGGGCGGGTCGTTGATCGGAATCTCGGTGCCCCACTTGGCTGCCGCGGCGTCGTCGGCGATGAGGAGCCGTTGCGCGGCGGCCTGGACCAGCTCGAACAATGGCGGCTGCGGGTCGGCGGCGGCGGTTCCGGCCACTACGCCGGCGTGGGTCGCGGCGGCCAGTGCGAAGGCGATCATCGGACGAAACATCGGTTCTCCCAGCGGTGTCGGTCGATCTGGACGATGGTTCCGGTGCCGCGGCTGCGACTGGCGTATCCGAGTGATATCCGAGAAGGGCGCGATGACCGCGGTCCGCGATTCGGATTGTCCGATCGGGAGACCCGCGTGGCCGATGTTGCCCCGCTGTCGTTGCTTTCGCCAATGATGTTGACAGTCAAGGGTTTTCCAGGACAGGTTGCGCCGGTACGGGATTGACATGTGACCGCCCCGGTGGCTACCTTGGGCGCTCTCGGGCAACTAAGCCTTACCTAATTCCCCAAGACTCTCGATCTGGGAAATCTTCAGCTACCACCCGTGCATCATGACCGAAGGGTATGCCCATGCAGCGTGCAGTGCTGTTGGAAAGACAGGCGCGGCGGGAATCCGCCGCCCGCACCTACGCGCGGACGCTCCCGGTGGCTCCCGTCAACGCGACCGGGGCGATCGTCACCGGTGCCGACGGCCGGACCTATCTGGACTGCCTGTCCGGCGCGGGCACCTTGGCTCTCGGGCACAACCACCCCGAAGTTGTCGCGGGTCTGCGGCAGACGCTCGACTCGGGGGTGCCACTGCACACCCTCGACATGATCACGCCGCAGAAGGACGCGTTCAGCGCCACCCTGGCCGGCGTGCTACCCGGCACGCTGCGCGACCGAGCACGACTGCACTTCTGTAGTCCGGCGGGCACCGATGCCGTCGAAGCCGCGGTGAAACTCGCCCGCTACGCCACCGGCCGACACGGCGTGGTCGCCTTCACCGGCGGCTATCACGGGATGACGCTCGGCGCGTCCGCGCTCTCCGGCCCGGCCCGGATGCGCGCGGCCGGCGCCGATACCGTGGCGGTCACCCGCCTCCCGTACCCGTATGGATATCGCTGTCCCTTCGGGGTCGGCGCCGCGCAGGCGGGGCGGTTGTCGGCTCGATTGCTCGAGAATTTCCTGTCGGATCCGAGCAGCGGCGTCGCCACGCCGGCGGCGGTGGTGCTCGAGGTCGTCCAGGGCGAGGGCGGTGTCGTCGAAGGGCCGGACGAGTGGCTCCGCGAGATCCGGCGGATCACCACCGATCACGGCGTCATGCTGATCATCGACGAGGTGCAGACCGGCGTCGGCCGCACCGGGCACTACTGGGCCTGCGAGCGAGCCGGGGTCACGCCCGACATCCTCGTCACCTCCAAGGCGGTCGGTGGCGGTCTGCCGCTGGCGCTCATCGCCTACCGGCCCGAACTGGATGTCTGGCAGCCCGGTGATCACACCGGCACCTTCCGCGGCAACACCTTGGGCATGGTGGCGGGGGAGATCACGCTGCGAACGGTCGCGGAGCAGGGGCTGGCCGCGCGCGCCGAAACCTTGGGGGAGCGGCTGCGGCTCGGGTTGCGGGAACTGGCCGCCGACCATCCGGAATTCGGTGAAGTCCGAGGGCGCGGGCTGATGATCGGCATCGAGATCGTCGACCCGAGCGGCGATCCCGACCCGCTGGGATCCCTCCCGCCGGATCCGAGCCGGGCCCGCGCATTGCAGATCGCCTGCCTGGAAGCGGGTCTCATGCTCGAACTAGGCGGCCGTGCCGACACCGTCGTGCGGCTGCTGCCGCCATTGGTGCTGAGCGACAAGCAAGCCGACTCGGTGCTGGATCGCATTCAGTCCGCGTTGGGGACCGTTCGGAGCGGAGCGGCGTGAGCGGGCAATCACCTGGCGCGGTGCGAGTCGCGGGCGGGGCCGAGGGGCTCGCCGAAATGCATTCGCTGACCCGGACCGTGCTCGAGGCACTGGAGGCAGGTGCCGCCGACCGCGGTGGCCCGTTGCCCAGCGGTGGGCCGGAATCGGTTGCCGAACAGGTGATCCGAGCCTGCGGTCCGATATTGCCCGAGCATGGCGTCGGGGTCGGCGACGCGCTCACGACCCTGGTGCGGGCGGTGGCGGCCGGCTCGGCCGACCCCTCCGAACGCGACTGCGTCGGGCATCTGCACTGCCCGCCGCTGGCCGTCTCGGTCGCCGCGGACCTGGCCGCGTCGGTCCTCAATCAATCCATGGACTCCTGGGATCAAGCCCCCGCGGCCACCGTCGTGGAGGAGCTGACGACGCGGGCACTGGCGAAACTCGTCTACCCGGACGCACCGGCCCCCGACGCGCTGATCACCAGCGGCGGAACGGAATCCAATCTGATCGCCCTGCTCATCGCGCGGGAGCGGGCCCGGGCGCGCTCCGCCGAACCGCTGCGAATCGTGGTCGGCGAGAACGCGCATCACAGCGTGCGCCGTGCGGCGTGGACGCTCGGCCTGCCCACTCCCGTCGGCATCCCGTGTCCGGCCGGGGTGATGAATGTGCAAGCGCTGGAAGAGATCCTGTCCGGCGAGCAGCGCCCCACCCTGGTGGTCGCCACCGCGGGGACCACCGACGAGGGTTTGATCGATCCGCTGCCGCAGATCGCCGACGCGGTCGCCCGGCACGGCGCGACACTGCACATCGACGCGGCGTACGGCGGTGCGCTGCTGTTCAGCGCCCGGTTCGCCGATCGGCTCGCCGGATTGCCGGGCGCGGTGTCGGTAACCATCGACCTGCACAAACTCGGCTGGCAGCCGGTCGCGGCGGGCGTGCTCGCCGTCGCCGATGCCACGGCGCTGCAAGCCTTGTCGCTGCGCGCGGCCTATCTCAATGCCGATGACGACACCGCGGCCGGGTTGCCCGATGTACTCGGCCGATCGCTGCGTACCTCGCGGCGACCTGATGTGCTCAAGATCGCGGCGACCCTGCGCGCCCTGGGCCGCACCGGAATCGGGGAGCTCGTCGACCGGTGTATCGATGCCGCAACGGAATTGGCGCGCGCCGTCGACGCGCATCCCGCCCTGCGCCGGCGGGCTGGGGAGGTCGGCATCAGCACCGTCCTGTTCCGGCCGATCCTGGCCGACGCCCTGCCCGACGCCGCCGGGAACGCCCTCGTCGCCGAGATCCGGCGGCACTTGCTCTACACCGGCCGGGCCGTGCTCGGGCGGGCGCTGGCCGAGGATGCCGACGGCCGACAGTTGTTGTGGCTGAAGGTGACCATGCTGCATCCGCACACGCGGGCAGCGGATCTGCGCGCGCTGCTGGATGCGGCCGCCGATACCGCATTCGATTCTCCGGAGGACACCGATGTCGCATGGAACCGCTGACCACCCGCTCGATCTGCTGGGCGTGGGTGCGGGACCGTTCAATCTGTCCCTCGCCGCTCTCGCCGACGGGGTGCCGCGGTTGCGTTCCGCATTCTTCGAGCAGTCGCCGGCGTTTCGCTGGCACCCGGGTCTGCTCATCGACGGCACGACGCTACAGGTGCCGTTCCTCGCGGACCTGGTGAGCCTGGTCGAACCCCGCAGTCCCTATTCGTTTCTCAACTATCTGCGCAGTCAGGGGCGGTTGTTCCCGTTCTATTTCGCCGAACGGTTCCACATTCGGCGCGCCGAGTACGACCACTACTGCCGCTGGGCCAGTGAGCGCTTGCCGTCCGTGCGATTCGGCCGTCGGATCGAGCGGATCGGGTGGGATGGCGAGGCCGCCGCCTTCCATATCGACTACACCGAACTCGACGCCGCCGGGCCGACCGGCCGTCGCGGCCGCGTCCACGCCCGCAATGTGGCCCTCGGGGTGGGCACCGAACCGCACGTTCCGGCACCGCTGCGATCCCTGCTCGACGACCCTTCGACTCCGGTGATGCATGCCGCGGACTATCTGCGGAACCGGGAACGCCTGCTCGCGGCCGACCACATCACCGTGGTCGGAGCGGGCCAGTCCGGCGCGGAGGTGCTGCTCGATCTGTTGCGTCACCGGCCGCCGTTGCGTGAGGGGCTGACCTGGGTCGCCCGCACGCCCGCTTTCGCGCCCATGGAGTACAGCAAGCTCGGGCTGGAACAGTTCACTCCCGACTACACCCGGTATTTTCACCAGCTGCCGGAGGACGCGCGGGATCGGTTGTGGCCGCAGCAGTGGCAGCTGTACAAGGGCGTGAGCGCTACGACCCTCGGTGAGATTCACGATGAGCTCTACCACCGCAGTTTCGATGGGAATTGGCCGGATGTGACCCTCACCCCGGGGGTGGCGGTGACCGGCGCGCGACGGCGCGGCCGCCATCTGGAACTGCATGTGGAACAACGGGATCAGGGTGCCCGGCGCGAGCTGCGCACCGACGCCGTGGTGCTGGCCACCGGCTACCGCAAGCGGCCCGTCGATGCCGTGCTGGCGCCGCTGCGGCCCTATTTGCGCACCGACACCGGGCACCGCCCGCTGGTCGATGCCACACAGCGGCTCGTGCTCGATCCGGCGATCGGCGGGTCCGTGTTCGTCCAGAACTTCGAGGATCACACCCACGGCGTCGGCACGCCGGACCTGGGGCTGGCCGCCTGGCGTTCGGCGGTGATCATCAATGCCCTCACCGGCGTCGAGACCTATCCGCTGCCCGAGCGCACCGCCTTCACCTCCTTCGGGATCGGCGCCATCCCCGTGCCGGAGGACGCCGACGAGTACGCCACCACCTTGAACCAGAACGGAGATGCGCAGTGACGCAGCGACTTTCATCGGAATCACAGACGCATTGGCGGCGCGCCGGGAGATTGATCACCGAGAAGATGCTCGGCGAACTCTCCTACGAGATGTTGTTCCGGCCCGAGCCCGACCCGGCGCCGGTGACCGACGGCACCGATCCGGCCTGGCGGCTGCCGCTGCCGGACGGTGTCGTGTACCGGTTCCGTGCCCGGCGCGGTGCGTTCGAATCCTGGGTTGTCACCGCTGGTTCGGCGACCCGGGAGGACGGGACCGCCGTCCAGGTGCCCGCCGACGATCCGCGCGCGCTGCTGGTCGACGCCCGGGCATTGCTGGGTCTTTCCGGCCTGCGCCTGGCCGACGTGCTCGCCGAACTCACCGCCACCGTGTCCAATGAGGCGATGCGGTTGTCCGAGCACATCATGGCGGCCGAACTCGCCTCTCTTCCTTACGATCTCGCTGACAGCAGGCTGCCCGGCCACCCCCGGATCGTCGTCAACAAGGGCCGCGTCGGATTCTCCGCCGCGGACCGGGCCCGTTTCGCGCCGGAAGCCCGGACGCCGTTCCCGGTTCGATGGGCCGCGGTGCACCGGGATCTGGCCAGCTTCCGATCCGTGCCGTGGCTCGATGAAAAGCAATTGCTCGCAAAGGAACTGGACGCCGAAACCCGGGCGGCCTTCACCGATCGGCTGCGCGCGGCCGGGGTGGAACCGGCCGACTACGTGTGGATGCCGGTCCACCCGTGGCAGTGGGAGGAGATCGTCGGCACCCTCTACGCGGCCGAACTCGCCACCGGAAAGATCGTGGCGCTCGGCGATTCGGTCGACGAGTACGTCCCGCACCAGACCGTCCGCACGCTGGCCAATATCGCCCATCCGGACCGGCGTGATGTCAAGACCGCCTGTTCGATCCGCAACACCCTGGTCTATCGCGGCCTGAACTCCACGGCCACCCTCACCGGCCCGGCCGTCACCGAATGGCTGTTGTCGATTCAGCGGCGCGACGCCCTGCTGTCCGAGGAATACCGGTTCGAGCTGCTCGGCGAGATCGCGGCGGTGTCGGTGCGGCACCCGCTGTTCGGCCCGTTGGAGGACCTGCCGTACCGCTTCCACGAGACGCTGGGCGCCCTGTGGCGGGAGCCGGTGCGTACTCGGATCGCCGCCGGCGAGCGAGCTATCTCGTTGGCGGCCCTGCCGTTTCGCGATGCCTGGGGTGATTCGGTGGTCACCCACCTCGTCCGCACCTCCGGCATGGGCCCGGCGGAGTGGTTCGGCCGCCTCTACGATCTGATCCTCACCCCGCTGCTGCACTGGCTCTACAAGTACGGTGTGGCATTCGTTCCGCACAGTCAGAACCTCATCCTCGTCGTCGATTCCGACGGCTGGCCGCAGCGGGTGCTGATCAAGGACTTCGCCCAGGGCGTCGATCTCATCGACGCGGATCTGCCCATCCACGACACGCTGAGTCCGGAGGCGCGCGCCCACATGCTGCGCTGGCCGGCCCCGTTGATGGCGCAATCGCTGTTCTCGCCGGTCTTCTCGGGTCAGGTTCGCTTTCTGGCCGAGATCGCCTACGACGACCTGGGTTACCCCCGGACCGCCATGTGGGAGCAGGTGCGCGGCATCGTCCGCGCCTATCTGAAACGTTTCCCGGACTACGTGCGGCGCATGCCGGATCTGGATCTGTTCGTCCCGGAACTCGAGCGCGTGACCCTCAATCGCGAGCATCTGGCGGGCGAGGGTTTCGATCGGGTCGACCGTGACGAGGAATTCGACGTCCGCTTCGGGCAGGTGCCCAATCCGCTGGCCGCACCGGATCCGCAGGGGGCCTGGTGATCTCGGCCGCCGCGACCGATGCCGGTTGGGCGCGCCCTACCGGGCCGCGTACGCTCGCCGCGCGAGCGGCTGCCGCCGAGCGGGTACGCGCCGGGTGGGCCGCGCGGCCTCCGCGCCGGGTGATCCTGCTGGTGCCAGACCCGCACGCCCGATTCGCGGCGGTCGAGATCGACGGCGAGGTCTTCACCGATTCCGTGCTCGCGAGCGGATATGGCGCGTGCACTTATCTTTTCGCGTGGACCGTGGAGCGCGGAGTCGCCGCCGCACCCGAGCTCGCGCGCTATTTCGGTACCTTTTCGGACCTGTTGCTGCGGCCGGATCCGGCGACCGCCATACCGGTTCCGGGATCGGGCGACAGCTGGTATCTGGTCTGCGACGCGATCTGGCCCGATGGATCGCCGGTTAACGTCGCGCCGCGCACGTTCCTGCGCTCCCAGCTAGCGGCGGCCGAGGGGTGGGGCATCATCCCCTCGGTAGGGCTCGAGCACGAGGTCACCTTCTATCGATCCGATGGCGCACCGATGACCGCGCACGGCATCGATTACGCACTCGGCGGCACCGAGCCGCTGCTGCCGCTGCTGTCGGAGTTGCGCGAGGTCCTGGGCGAAGGCGGGCTCGGCCCGGAATCGGCGCGGGCCGAGACCCATCCGGGCCAGTACGAGCTGGTGCTGCGCCACCGCGACGCGCTCGCCGCGTGCGACGATGCCATGATCCAGCAGTTCCTGGTGCGCCAGACCGCGGTCCGGCACGGGATTACCGCTTCCTACCTGGCCTCCGAGGCGTCCGGACAGGGCAGCTCCTGCCACGCCCATCTTTCGCTCAACAGCGCCGACGGCTCGAATCTCGGTGCACGGCAAGCCGGTTCGCGAGAGCTGAGCCCATTGCTGGGCTCGTTCCTGGCGGGGGTGCTGCGCGCCGCGGCCGATCTGACCCCGGTGTGGGCGCCGACGGTCAACGCCTACGTGCGATTGCGCACCGGCTCTTTCGCACCCACCGAGGTGCGCTGGGGCGTGGATGATCGCACGGCGGCGGTGCGATTGGCGGGCGCGGGCTCGTCGCTGCGCCTGGAATGCCGATTCCCCGGGGCGGACGCGCAACCGCATCTGGCGGTCGGGGCGCTGATCGCGGCGGGCCTGTCGGGGATCGAGGACGAACTGCGCCCGCCCCCGTCCGGTCAGGCGCTGGAACGGCTGGCCGTCACGCCGTGGCAGGCGCTGGACCGCTTCACCTCCTCCGAACTCGTTGCCCGCCTGCTGGGTTCGGAGATCGTCGAGCACTACGCCGCGTTGTTCCGCGCCGAGCTGGACGCGTCCGCCGATGCCGTGACCGATTGGCAGCGCCGCCGCGGAGCGCTGCGGTCGTGATTTCCGAGCGCGGTGCGGTGTCGCCACTGCGGCAGTTGGCCGCGACGCCCGGTCTGGTATCCGTGCTGGTCTGGGGGTTCGCGGGCCGGCTGCACCTGTCGGCGACGCTGTTCGCGTTGCTCGTGATGGCCACGGAGGTGACAGGCTCGTACGCGGCGGCGGGTGTGGTGAGCGGTGCGCTGGTGCTGGGCCAGGGGATCACCGCGCCGCTGCGCGGGCGCGTAGTGGACCGGCGACCGGCGGCGCGCTATCTCGCGACGACTTCGGCGCTGTACGGCTGCGGGGTCGCCGCGCTCGCCGCGGTACCCGCCGCGGCCGGTATGGCGCCCTTGGTCGTCGCCGCCTTCGCGGTCGGTTGCTGCTGTCCGCCCGGAACTCAGATATCGCGGGCCAAAGTCTCGCAGCTGGCCCGGGGAGCGGTGCGGCAGCGTGCCTTCGCCGTGCAAGCGACCGCCAACGAACTGGTGCTGGTCACCGGGCCCGGGGCCACCGCGCTGGTCATCGCCGCGGTCGGTGCGCGCGGCGCGGTGGTGGTCTCCGGCCTGCTGGCCGTCGCCGGCGGGGTCGGGTTGGCGCTGGCGGTGCGCCGGGCCGGAATCGATCGGCCACCGCCGGAGCACCCGGCGGGCCACGGTGGCCGCTCACCGCTGCGCGTGCCCGGGGTGGCGCGTTCGGTGCTGTCGGTGACGCTGTTCGTCACCTGCTTCGCCATGATCGACTTCGTCTTGATCGCCTGGTCCTACGAGCGCGGAACCCCCGCGCTCGGTGGCGTGCTGATCGGAGTCTGGGCGGTGGGATCGGTGCTCGGTGGGCTGGCGGCGACGCTGTGGCTGACCGGCGGCGGGAATCCCAGGGCGCGCATGGCGGTGGTGGGTTGCGGTGTGGCGCTGCTGATTCCGGCGCTGTCCCCGGCGCTCACCGGCGGCCGGGTCTGGCCGGTCGGGCTGGCCCTGCTGCTGGGCGGTGCGCTGATTCCGCCCGCGCTGGCGGTCGTCTACGACGTCGTCGGCGATGCGGCCGGTCCCGCCTGCCGGGCCGAGGTCTTCGGCTGGATCGCCTCCGGGACGACGGCCGCGACAGCCGTCGCGAATCCGTTGAGCGGCTTGCTCGTCGATCGGTGGGGCGCGGTCGCGGCGGCCGTCGCGGCGGCGGGGATGTGCGGGCTCGCCGCCGGCTGCATGGGCCGCCCGCCGGTGGTCAGGGCCGCGCCGTCATAGCCTTGCCGGCCGGTGACGGCCGAGCGGTACCACCAGCGGCACAGCGTATTCCGCGTCGACCAGCACCCGTGCCTCCAGATCGAACACCTCGCGCAACAGCTCGCCGGTGAGAATCTCGGCGGGCGGGCCGTGCGCCACGACGCGGCCCGCGCGCATCGCCACGATCCGGTCGGCGTACCGTGCGGCCAGCGACAGGTCGTGCAGGACCAGCACCACGGTGCGGCCGGTATCGCGCTGCAATTCGCGCACCAGGTCCAGGACATCGAGTTGATGCACCAGATCGAGGTGGTTGGTGGGCTCGTCGAGCAGGAGGATGTCGGTGTGCTGGGCCAGGGCCATGGCGATCCAGGCGCGCTGGCGCTGTCCGCCGGAGAGCTGATCCAGCGGGCGTTCGGCCAGATCGTGGGTTCCGGTGCGGCGCAACGCCTCTGCTACGGCCGCTTCGTCCTCGGCCGACCAGCGGCGGTACCAACTCTGGTGCGGGTGCCGGCCCCGGGCCACCAGATCGGCGACGAGTATGCCCTCGGGAGCCTGCGGAGTCTGCGGCAGCAATCCCAGCCGATTCGCCACGGCGCGGGTCGGCAGTTCGTGAATATCGCTGCCGTCCAGCAGAACTCGGCCGGAGCGTGGGCGAACGAGCCGGCCCAGCGCACGGACCAGAGTGGACTTGCCGGAGCCGTTGGGTCCGATCACCACCGTCACCGCCGCGTCGGGGATCGCCAGATCCACCTCGTGCACGACGTCCCGGTCGCCGTAGCCGACCGTCAAACGCTCTGCCCGCAAACGGGATCCGGTGAGGGTCGTATCGGTCATGCGCGATCCTTTCCGCCCGTGACGAGCAGATACAGCAGATAGGGAGCGCCCAGCGCGGCGGTCAGGATGCCGACGGGCAGTTCGATGGATCCGAATGCGGTGCGCCCCAGCAGATCCGCGGTCACCGTCAAGGTCGCGCCGACCAGTGCCGAGGTGAACAGGGGCGGGATGGGTGTGCGCGCCAGCCGCAGCGCCAGTTGCGGTGCGGCCAGCGCGACGAAGGCCACCGGCCCGGCGGCGGCGGTCGCGGTGGCGGTGAGTAGTACGGCGGCGACGAGCAGCCCGCCGCGCGCGCCGGTAGCCCGGACACCGAGGCCCCGCACGGTGTCGTCGTCGAAAGTCAAGGCGCCGAAGGTGAACGACAACGCGCCGACGGCCGGCAGGAGCACAAGCAGGGCCCAGCCCACCGCGCGGGCGCTGTCCCAGCTCGCACCATTGAGGCTCCCGGTCAGCCACAGCACGGCGCGACCCGCGTCCACGATGGAGGCCTTGATGAGCAGCCAGGAGACCACGCTGGAGAGCACGGCTTGCACGCCCGCACCGATCAGCAGCAACCGGAATCCGGCCAGACCGCGTCGGACCGCGAGCAGGTGCACGATGCCGGCGGCGGCCAGTCCACCGGCGATCGCCGCCGCCGGGACGCCGATGGTGGCAGCGGCGCCGCCGACCCCGCCGTATTCGCCGCCGAGCACGATCACCGCGACGGCCCCGGTGGCCGCGCCGGCCGTGACGCCGAGGAGGTCCGGGCTGGCGAGGGGATTGCGTGCCACGCCCTGCACGATCGCGCCTGCCAGCCCCAGCGCCGCCCCGACGAATACGCCGGTGAGTGCGCGCGGCATCCGGAAGTGCAGGACCACCAGTCGTTGTGACTCGGTCCCGCCGCCGAGCAGGACACGCGCGACATCGAGGACGGGAATCGGGAAATCGCCTCTGCCCGTACCGATCACGAGCGCGGTCGCGAGCGCCGCGGCGACCGCCAGTGGGACCAGCAGGGTCAGCGGACGCAGTACCGCCGATACCGGGCCGATCCGGAGGGTGGCGCGGGTGTGGAGCGAGAGCCGTTCTGTCCGAGCATCTTTCACAATCGCACCGGCTTCCGGCGGCGGAGCAGATGAATGAACAGGGGCGCGCCGAGCAGGGCGAGCATGATCCCGACCGGCAATTCACCGGGCCGGGCCACTACCCGTCCCAGCACGTCCGCACACAGCATCATGGTCGCTCCGATGATCGCCGCGTAGCCGGTGATCCAGCGATAGTCGGGGCCGGTGAGAGCCCGGCCGATATGAGTGGCCATCAGGCCGACGAAGCCGATCGGACCGCAGGCCGCCACGGCCGCGCCGGTGAGCAGGGTGATGGCCGCCATGCCGGTGAGCCGGGCCGTGCCGAGCCGCACCCCCAGTGCGCGCGCGGTGTCCTCACCGAGCGAAAGCGCGTTCAGGCGTGGCGCATCGGTGGCCGCGAGCAACAGACCGATCGCGACGAACGGCAGCATGTCGGCGATGATGCCGGTCGGGCGGCCGCTCACCGAACCGACGGTCCAGAACCGCAGGACGTCGAGGGCATTCTGATCGAGGATCACGATCCCGGCCGTGAGCGCGGTACACAACGCGTGTACCGCCGAGCCGGTCAGGGCCAGGGTCACCGGGGCCGCACCGCCGCGGGCGCGAGCGCTGACCAGGTAGACGGTCACACTGGCCAGCAGGGATCCGGCGAAGCCGAACCACACGAAACCGGCGAGCGTGGTCATGCCGAGCAGCGTGATGCTCGCGACCACGCTGAGACTCGCGCCCGCGCTGATGCCCAGCAGCACCGGATCGGCGATGGGATTGCGAGTGTGGCCCTGCATGAGCGCACCCGCCACCCCGAGGGCGATCCCGGCGATGACGGCGAGTGCGGTGCGGGGCAGGCGCAGGTCGCGCACGATGATGTCGCCTTCGGTGTCGGTGGCGTGCCACAGGCCGTGCCAGATCTGCTCGAGTGTCAGCAGCTTGGAGCCGATTGCGATGCTCAGCAAAATACTGGCGAACATTGCTGCGATGAGCAGTGCCAAGACCGCAAAATGCTTCCTGCGCATGCTAGTTCGCCTGATTCTCGGCCGGATTTCCGGGGGTGCGGAGACGGCTTCCTTCACTTATCCTCCCAGAGCGGCAAATTCATAGATAACCCTACCCTTACCAAATTCGCCGTGGAGGGACGCAATCGATGACTGTGTTGAGAATCCATCCGCTCAGACGCCTGCTGAGCATGGCGGCAATCCTGCTGGGCGTAATAGCCACTGCCGCATGCGGATCCGGCGCTTCGAGCGGCTACGGGGAAACCCGGACAGAATCGGCCGGATTTCCCCTGACCGTGCAACACGCCATGGGATCGACCGACATTCAAGCCCCGCCGCGTCGAATCGTGGCCCTGGACCTGACTTTCGTCGATGCCGCCCTGGCCCTCGGCGGGAATGTGGTGGGCTACACCACGATCGCCGGCAGCGGCGACGGTCTCCCGGCCTATTTCGGCGAGGACGCCGCGAAGTTCGCGCCGGACGCCGTGGCGGTCGGCACGCTGGAGGAGCCGAGCCTGGAGAAGATCGCGGCCCTGCGCCCCGATGTCATTCTGTCGGCGAAGGTGCGGCACGAGAAGCTGTACAAGCAATTGTCCGCCATCGCGCCGACGGTGTTCTCCGCGACGACCGGAGCCGACTGGAAGAACAACCTGCGATTGACCGGGACCGTGCTGGGCGCGGAGACGAAGGCCGCGGAGCAGATCGCCGCTTTCGAACAGCGAGCCGGGCAGATCGGGGACGAGGTGCGCCGGACTCGTGGCGGCAATCCGACCGTATCGGTGGTGCGCTTCGTCGACGGACCGACGCGAATCTACAAGGAGGCGACCTATATCGGCGTCATCATGAAGGACCTCCGCTTCGACCGGCCGGCGGCGGCGCGCGGCAGCGGATTCAGCACCGAGATCTCCGATGAGCAGATCGCGTTGATGGACGCCGACGACATCTTCATCACCCGCTACGCGGACAAGGGCGGGCTCTCGCAGCAGACCGAGGAGAAGTTCAAGGCCAACCCGCTGTGGGGCAAACTGCACGGCGCAATCCACGAAGTCGACGACCTCACCTGGATGAGCGCCGTCGGATTGTACGGCGCGCGTTCGGTTCTCGATGATGTCGCCGCCGTGTACCACGTGGACCGGCGGCGCTAGCAGCGGGAGAAAAAGGAAATCGCCGCCGGGCGACGAGGGGAGCCCGGCGGCGATTTCCGATCTGTGGGGTGAGGCTGTCGGTGCCTCGATACCGAGCCTACGAATCGAAACGGAATCCCGGACAACGCGTATCCGATGCTGTCCTCGGACGACCTGTCGATTCCGGTATTCCCCTCCGGTCGGAAGCGGTCAGCGCCGCGCGGGGATAGGCGCCTGATCAGCCGAAGTCATTTCGACCGTGCCGGTTTCGAGGTAGCGGACCACCGCGGCATCGAGCCGAGCGTCCCCGCGTCCGAACAGGCCGTGATCTCCGCCGCCGACCCGGATCAGCGTGCCGCCGAGTGCCTCCGCCATCGCCGGGCCGCCGGCGGCCGCGGTCGCCGGGTCGTGATCGCTCTGCAATACGAGTGGCTTGATCGCCAGCGCCGATCCGTCGATCCGCACCGGCGGGTCGGCGGGCTTTTCGACGCCGGCGCAGTGCAGTCCGCTCCTTACCATGGCTTTGCCGACATCGAAGAAGCTCGCGCCGGTGACCATCCGGCCGAGACCCGCGAGGAGCTGCACCGGGTCGCCGAGATGACCGTCTTCGCCGCAGGTGATGGCGGTGAAGACGAACGGACTACTCGGATCGCCGTCGGTGCTCCGGCCCGCCATGCGGTCCAGCGCCTCGACATCGGCGGCGTTCGCCCGGACGCGCTGTAGTGCCGACGCCAGATCGGGCCAGAGTTTGCGCGCGTAGAGCGCGATCGATGTGGCCGTGAAGGTCCGGTTCACCGGATCGGGCCGAACCGCCCGGGGCAGCACACGTGTCATATTGCGCAGGAACGCCAATTGTTCCGCGGTCCAGGTGGCCGCGTCCGGGCCGATCACCGGGGCGAGATGACGCTGCGCCTGTTCGGTCAGGCCCTGCGTCTCCGGCGCCAGATTGGCCAGGACCGGCGAGCCCTCCGCGGCCACTTGCGCCGCCCACTGTTCGTAGACGGCCTGCCGGGTCGAACCGAGGTGATAGATCGCGTCGTTCTCGGCGATCCAGCTGAACAGGTCGCCGAGCCGGGTTTCCCGAGCTTCCTGCTGCTGTGCGAACTCCTCGTTCCAGATCCAGCCGGGGTGCACGTTCGAGTCGAGCACGAACTTGCCGGAATGCTCCGGGAAGAGAGTGGCGTACACCGCACCCAGGTACGTTCCGTAGGACGCTCCGTAGAAGTCGATTCGCTGCTCGCCCAGCATCTTCCGCACCTGATCCATATCCCGTGCCGTCGCCGCGGTGGTGATGTGCCGGGCCAGGTCCGTCGGCACAGCGGCGCAGGACGGATCGGTCGCCCCCTCGGCTTCGCCCGCACAGGCGAGCGGAGTGGACCAGCGCAGTCCACGCGGCTGCACGGCGATCAGGTCGTAGCGGTCGGCGATCATCGGCGGCAGTGCCCCGATTCGCCTGTCCCAGAAGTCGAGTGCGGATCCGCCGGGACCGCCGGGATTGCCGAACAACACACCGAGGCGATGCGCGGGATCGCGGGCGGGTACACGGCTCACCGTCACCTCGATGGTGCGGGCGCCGGGATCGGCGTAGTCGAGCGGCACTTCGAGAACGGCGCACCGGGCCTGCGAGTCGGCGGTGACCCCGCTGTCGGGTGGGCAACTCACCCACGGCGTCGCATCCGCCTGCGTGGCGGACATGTTCGCGGTGGTGCCGGCCAGCAGTGCCAGACACAGACCCGGTAATACCAACTGCCGCCTACTTCCGAGCCGAGCCGGAGAGAACTTCATGAGCCGGATTCCGCCCTTTCGAGAATTACGCCTGCGAATTCAACGTAGGGGCGTGGGCCCGGAAGGTGGAGAGACCTGTCCGGTCGCGCACCGGCCGCAGAATTCTTTCCCCCTTCCGGTGACCGAGCGTATGGCGACCGGCGGGGCGGCAGGCAAAATGCGCCCGAACCGTCTCGGGCGTCCGAATTTCCCCCGTTCAAGTCCGCTTATACCCTTTTCCTTTTCGCGTTCAGGTGCATTCAAGGACTTTTTATGTTATCGGCGTCACAAATTGCTTCCGCATGAAACATTCGCCAGCGGCGTATGGATACTGAAAATGTCAGCCCGGTGCTTCGCCGGGGAATCGCGATGAAAGGATCTAAATGATTCCGGTTATCTTTGACACTGGTAGCGCCGCCCTGGATGGCATCATCAATACCATCACGGCTGGTTTCGGCGGCGTTTTCAACACCCTGAGCACCGGCTCCTTCGGGGCGTAGCAAGGCATTTCGGTGATCGTCGCGGCCCGGGCGGGTTTCCCGCCCGGGCCGCTTCATGTCACGGAACTGTCGGCGTTTGTCCGCTTTTCGCCCGCCTTCGCCGATTCGCCCCTGTGCGGATCTTCCCTGACGCGCTTTGATATCACCGTGCGATCACCTGAGGCGGCGCGAAAGGATATTTCGGTCCGAGAACCGGCGGAGCTGGATTCGATCGACCGAATTCTGTTAGACGCTGCCGAGCGAATCGCCGAGCTGAGAGCCGAACTGGCAGCCCGGAGGCAAGCATTGCTGGCCGCTGCCAGTGCTTCGGCAGCAAGTCGATAGACCTTACACCGCCTCGGCGGACTTTTTCGATTGCCGTGAAAACAAAAAAGTATGTTATCGGTGTGTGTGGAGTCGCGTTCGGCGCGACCCTGGTCGCGGGGACCGCGGCGGCGGAGTTCTCGCGGAGTGCGGATCACTCGATGGAGCGGATCACCGCCGACGGCTGGACGGTCCGGGCGTCATCGGTGAACGTCGGCGTCAACAGCGTTCCCAACCTGGCTCAATCGCCGTGGACGCGAGAGGCTTTCGTTGATGCGGGGAGCATCGGCGCCATCGAGGGAGCCGGCAGCAGCGAGGTGAAATCCGCGGTGCTGCGCACCGGCATTCAGCTCGGTTGCAATACCGACGTGTCGCAGGGCATCGAGGCCGGATCGTCGACGACCATCGGCCCGGACGCCAA
This sequence comes from Nocardia inohanensis NBRC 100128, assembly GCF_001612945.1. Classification (GTDB taxonomy): domain Bacteria; phylum Actinomycetota; class Actinomycetes; order Mycobacteriales; family Mycobacteriaceae; genus Nocardia; species Nocardia inohanensis. Next base: position 248,339 of record NZ_BDBK01000010.1, on the reverse strand, counting down.
GGTGACCCTGCTCCCGACTCCCGGCACCGAATTCAAGCTCGGTCCCAGCATCGAACCCAGCCTGACGGCCACCATCAAACCCGGCACCATCACGTCGGTGACGATCAACGAACGCACCCTCGACGGCAAGCTCGGCGCGGTCGATCTCGCCGGTATGCACGTGCATGTCGATGGCTGCCTAGGCCCGGTCTCGGTGCGGGTCTTCACCGAGTTCGCCGTTTCCACCGGGGTCTCGGACACCGTTGCGACGGTCTATTCCGACCCGAAGCTCATCTGATCACAGGAACTGGCTGCGCGGTGCAGGGGAAGGGGAAGGGGACAACCGTGGACCAAGATCCACATGTGGTGGCCGCGACCATCAGTCCGGTGGTGCCGGCGGCCGTGGTCGATCACGCGCGCGAGAGTGGCATCGATGCCGCGCCCTGGTTCGCCGGCACCGGGCTGACGCCCGAGCAGATATTCCTGCCCGGCACGAGACTCTCCTATTGCCAATCGGTCTCGATACTGCGGCGCGCGCTCCAGGCCATGCCGGCGGAGCCGCTGGGTATGCGGATCGGCACCCGGGACGTACTCGTATCGTGCGGCATGCCGGGTGTGGCCATGCGATTGAGCCGAACCGTCGGGTCCGCCATCGCGGTGGGCAGGGAGTTCCACGCGCTGATGGGCATGCTGGTCGACAGTGAGCTCGAGACGTTCGGCGCTCAGGTCGCGCTGCGACTCTACGAGCGCGCGCCGGAACCGGATCTGGTGGCGTTCCTGTGCGAGGAAGCCTGCTGTAGGTCGCTGGTGATGCTGCGCGCCATGACCGGGTCGGCGCTGGCACCGGTCCGGCTGGAGCTGGCCTATCCGGCTCCGCCGCACGCGAATCGCTACCTCCGGTTCTTCGGCTGCCCGGTGCATTTCGGCGCCGACGCGAACCGCATGGTCTTCCCGGTCGCGCTGCTGGACCAGCGCATCCCGACCTACCATCGGGAGTACCTGCGCGCAACGGTCACGGCGTGCCGGAAGATGCTGGGGCAGGAAGAGGCTCGGCCGGATATCGTGCGCGCCGTGGAGAGGATTCTGCGCGAGCACATTCGGCAGCCGCTCACCATGGCGGATGTGGCGCACCGGCTGCATCTCACCGAACGCACCTTGCGCCGTTTGCTCACCGCCTCCGGTGAGCAATTCAGCGCGATCCGAGACCGGGTTCGCTACCGCCGCGCGGAGTTCCTGATTCGCGAATCCGATCTCACGATGGCAGCCATCGCGGCCGAGATCGGCTACAGCGATATACGCGATTTCCGGCGTGCCTATGTGCGCTGGACCGGGCACGCTCCGATTCACGCCCGCCGGCACATCGCCCAGCTGTCGCCCGGTCTCGCGGTCCGGCCCAGCGGTGGGGGCTTCGAGACCTGCCAGGGCGCCCGTGACGCGGAAGTGGCGGGGGCGGTGCGCCGGGGGCGGTTCCGGCCATGAGGTAGCCGAACCGGACGGTTGTCCGGCGCCGCACGACCGTGACGCCGTCCGCTGGATATGGTTGCCGTGGGCGTCGGACCTCTCGCAAAGTATCTTGCCGCCCAACCCTATTGACGATGCCGCCGAGGAGGTACACCTCGGCGGCATCGTCTTTTCTCCGGACTCGACTCACGAAACGCGGACACGGTGGGGTGGTGGGCGGACAGCCTGTGCCAGGATGCTTCCCGATATCCGCGGTTGCTTCTAGGTTCGGAAATCGGCTCGTGGTATCGCTCCTACGGGCCGGGTCCCATCATCAGGGCACTGAAACCGGAGTCGTCTCTTCAGTGTTGGGGCTTTTCAGCCGGTGTCTCGGAAGTGGTGAACCGAGTTCCGGTGAGCATCGGACGCCGCCAGGATTCGCATTCTCCTGGCGGCGTTTCGATTTTCAGCGGCGGGTTGTCTCGAATGCGGCACATCAGTGGAAAGGCGGCAGTATCCATGAGTGGCAGTGTTTCCCGGCGCGCTCTACTCGGCGGCTCGGCGGCGGCGCTGCTGGCCGGGGTAGCCGCCGCGAGGCCCGCGCACGCGTCCGGACCGATGCTGCGCCGGGCGCGCGATGCGCAGCCCGGGCTGGTGCGCGACCCGCACTTCGCCAACGGCGTGACGGCCGGGGTGCCGCGGACCGACGGCATCACGCTCTGGACCAGGGTGACCGCCGAACCGGCGGCGGTCACGCCACTGCGCGAGCCTGCCCTGCTCGTCCCGAACGGACCGGCCGCCGGCGATATCGGCGACTTGGCGGTGATCGTCTCGCGGCGTGCGGATCTCTCCGATCCGGAGGTGGTCACCACCGTGGCCGTCGACCCCGGCGCCGACGGCACCGCGCGCCTGGAGGTCTCCGGTCTTCGCCCGGGGGAGGAGTACTTCTACCAATTCCGCGGCGCCGGAGCGGAATCCCCGACCGGTCGCTTCCGGACGTTGCGGCCGGCCGACTCGCGGGAGCCGGTGCGGATCGGCTGGTTCGCCTGTCAGGATTTCGCCTCCGGTTATTACGGGGCGCACCGGCTGCTCGGTGACGAGGAGCTGGATCTGGTTGTCTGCCTGGGGGATTACGTCTACGAGAACAGCTACCCGGCCGGACCGCGGGGCACCGATCTCAATCTCTATCCGCAGACGCTGGATCGTATGCGCGAGAAGTATCGGGTGCATCGCAGCGATCCGGATCTGCACTACATGCACTCGCGCCACGCGTTCGTGCCGATCTGGGACGATCACGAGTTCCGCAACAACTACTGGTCCGGCGGCTGGACCCCCGGGCCCCTGGCCGAGGTGGACCGCCTGCTCTCGGACTTCCAGCAGAAGAAGCAGTGGGCCTGGCAATCCTGGTTCGAATACATGCCGGTGCCGAGGTTTTCCGAGGATCCGCTGCGCACGCACCGGACCCTGCGACTGGGCCGAACCGTGGAACTGTTCGCGCCCGACGTGCGCCGGTTCCGCGATGTGCAGGGGTGCGGCGATTCGATGCGACCGGTGGTCTGCGCCGACGCCGACGATCCGGCGCGATCGATGCTCGGCCGCGCCCAAGCCGATTGGCTGATCGACGGCATATCCGAATCCTCCGCGCAATGGCGGGTATTGGCCAACGCCAACATGATGATGGGAATGGTGGTGGCCGACGATGGCAGCCGGGCGTGGCTGGATACCTGGGACGGCTACGGCGCCGAACGCGCCCGGGTCCTTTCGGCGGCCGCGCAGCGCGGGCCGAATCTGGTGGTGGTGACCGGTGACGACCATGACGCGTACGCGGGCGAGCTCTGGGACACCGGTTTCGCGCCGGGCGTTACCAGTGGGGCGCAGGCGAACACGCCGGGCGCGCGCCGGGCGGGCGTCGAGTTCGTGGTGCCGTCGCTGACTTCCCCGGGCACCGGTCATCACGACGAGGAAGCGTTGCGCAAGGGGCACAATCCGCACCTGCGCTACGCGAATATGGCTACGCACGGATACGGCGTGCTGGAGGCCGGAGCCGACGAGGCGCGCTTCCACTTCCGGGAGGTGCCGATCGAAACTCCCGAGCCCAGAACGACTTCCACGGTCTCCTTCCGGGTCCCCTCAGGCACACCGGCGCTGGAGCCGTGCTGATCGCCACACCGGTTGTCGGCGGATGCCCCCCCAACTGTCCCGTGCTCCCCTTCCGGGCCGGTACGTGCGTTCGCGAGGATCGAAACGTGTCGTATTTCAACAGTTCTGGACCCGAATTACACGATGATGACCCTGATGAACGGCATTGGCGGCAGGAAGCCCTGTGCTCCCAGATCGATCCGGATCTGTTCTTCCCCGCGGTCGGGGAATCGGCGCGAACCGCCAAAGTGGTCTGCCGTAGCTGCCTGGTGCAAAAGGAATGCCTGGAATACGCGCTGCTGACCGATCAGCGTTTCGGGGTGTGGGGCGGTATGACCACGGGAGAGCGCATGCGGTGCCAGCGCGCGAACCGGATGATCGCGGAATTCGAGGCCGTAGCCGACGGTACCTGCGGAACCCGGCAGGTGACCGAGCTGAAGGTCCCGGTCAAGCGGTTCGGCCAGCTAGTGAAAACCGTTGCACGACAGCAACTTACGGCCGACGATGTCGCGGCGGGCCACGCGGGGTCGGATCCTGACGCGTAGCCGCCGGCCCCTACCCGCCGGTTCGAGCGGACATCACTGTTCGCTCGAATCATGTTTGGATGTTGTCCGCAGGCTCTGCTGCCGGCGTTGCCGATCAGCCTCGCGCACAAGCGTTTCCAGGCTCTGCGCGGAGAGGCCGGACGCCGCCCGCAGCAAGCGCCGCAAGGTCGGGTCGGTCAGCCGCGTGGCGAGGGCGGAATCGTCGCTCGCCGGGCTCGTCGAGCCGAAGTCGAAGTACTCCTCGTCGACGCCGAAGAAGCCGCACAGGTGCCGGACCACCGTCGCGGACGGGTTGTCGCGCTGTCCGTGACGCAATTGGCTGAGATAGTGGATCGAGACCCTGGACTGATCCTTGGTCGGGTATTCGGCCACGGTACGCAGGGTCAGGTGGCGCCCATTGGTTCTTTCCCAGTGGCGGAACAACAGGTTCAGCCGCTGGGCGAAGGCGGGCCCTTCCTGCTGAAAGCGCTTGCCAGCCATGATTGTTCACCTTTCCGAAGAGAAACGTGCCGAGCGAAATTCGCTGTGCTACACAGATCTCGGAGCGGTAAACATCGAACATCAGAATCGGCTCGCACGGGGAGGGCGCGAGGTGCCGATCGGCGGGGGATCGCGGACGATCCGGACCCGATGCGGTCGGGCCGGCCGATGATCCTCAGCCGTCGGCGGCCTCGAGCAGCCCGGCTTGCTGCGCGATCAGCGCGGCCTCGACGCGCGTGCCGACACCGAGTTTGGCCAGAATCGCGCTCACATCGTCCTTGACGGTGCCGACGCTGTGCTGGATCGCCGCGGCGATCTCGGGATTGGAGGCGCCGCCGGCGATGAGGCGCAGCACCGTGCGCTCCCGTTCGGACAGCGTGCCGACCGCGGCCGTCGTCGCCGAATCGCCTGCGGTGGTGGACATCTGCGCGATGACCGCCACGGTGACCTTCGACGAGAGCACCACGCCCCCGGCCGCCAGGGTCTTGACCATCGATGCGAGCTGATGCGGGTCGGTGTCTTTGAGTAGATAACCCGCGGCCCCCAGACGCAGCGCCTGTAGTACGTACTCGTCGGCATCGAAGGTGGTGAGCATGGCCACCGCCGGCGTGTGGTCGCCGCGCGCCACCGCTCGCAGTACCGCCAAGCCGTCCACCTCGGGCATCCGGATATCGAGCAGCACCACGTCCGGGCGGTGCCGTTCGATGGCCGCGATCGCTTCCCGTCCGTCCGCGGTGGCGACCACCTCGAGGTCGGGATCCTGATTGAGGATAAGGGCGAATCCGGAGCGAACCAAAGCCTCATCGTCGATGACCATGACTCGGATCATGGTGCCCGACCTTACGGGAATCCTTGCCGCTATTGGCTGTGCGACATCGAATGTGGTGTCTGTCTCTGCTTTTCGCCGCCGCGGTGGGCGATGGCGCCGGGCTGGTTATTTCCGGATGGAACGAATTGTGCTGCTGCATAGGGGACTGCCGCCACAACCGGGGGTGCGGCGGACACATCGACTCATTGAATTGACCGCTTGAAGAGCATAAAAACAGAATCTGGGAGTCCAACAGACAACTTTCAGCAAAATTTCGGGAGTCTCATGTCATCGTCACTGCCCGTGCTGCTCAATCTGGGCTCCAGCGCCCTGAATCTCGCCAGCACATTGACCGGCCTCGCCGCGAACGTGATCAGCATCGTCAACTCGTTCCGGTAAATCCGATTCCTCGATCGGGAATCGAAAACAGTTACCAACCACCATGTTCGGAGTACACGAGTAATGCGCAGTTCTGCAGATAATGGCGCCTCGGCGCACAAGTGGCGTAAGGCACTCTGGGTCGCGGCGGCCGGTTCCGCTGTCGCCCTCGGTGCTGCGGCCAATGCCGGCAACGCGTCGGCCGACCCGGAGACCCCGAGCCTGATCCCCGCGGATCAGGCGGACCGCGCTGCGGACGGTCGTCCCAAGCCGTTCTACAACGAAGCCTGGGCGGGCGGCCCGGAGGGTCCGTCCATGGCCGGCGGTGCGGCGCTCGGCGCCGCCGCCACGGCCGCGGGCTCGGCGGCTGCCGGTTCGGCCGCGGTGGGTTCGGCCGCGCTCGGTTCGGCGGTGCTCGGTTCGGCCGGCGTACTGCCGGGTTCGGCGACGCTGGGGACCCTGGTCCCCGGCCTGACCACCGGCTCCACCGCGGCGGGTTCGCTGCTGGGTTCCGCCGGTCTCCCGCTGCTGGGTTCGTCGGGTGGCACCGGCACCGGCACCGGCACCGACGGCAACGGTGGCAAGGGCGGCGGTTCTTCGTCGTTGGGGACCGCGCTCGGTTCCTCGAACGGCACCGGCACCGGTACCGAAGGCGGTACCGGCACCGAGGGCGGTACCGGTACCGAGGGTGGCGCCGGCACTGGCACCGGATCTTCGTCGCTGCTCGCGGGCCTGGGTTCGTCCAAGCCGGTGGATACCAATGGTGACGGCAAACCGGACGGCTCGACCTCCGCCGGTAGTGCGGCGATTCCGGGTTCGTTGCTGACGGCGCTGGGTTCTTCGTCGCTGGCGGGTGCGCTGGGTTCCTCGGACGGCACCGGCACCGGTACCGATGGCAAGGGCGACAAGGATGGCGGCAGTTGGTCTTCGTCGTTGTTGTCGGCGCTGGGCTCCTCGAAGCCGGTGGATACCGATGGTGACGGCAAGCCGGACGGCTCGACCTCCGCCGGTAGTGCGGCGATTCCGGGTTCGTTGCTGACGGCGCTGGGTTCTTCGTCGCTGGCGGGTGCGCTGGGTTCCTCGGACGGCACCGGCACCGGTACCGATGGCAAGGGTGACAAGGATGGGGGCAGTTGGTCTTCGTCGTTGTTGTCGGCGCTGGGCTCCTCGAAGCCGGTGGACGCCGACGGTGACGGCAAGCCGGACAGCACGGTGTCGGCGGGCAGCGCGACGCTGCCGGCGGCGCTGCTGTACGGCGTCGGCTCGTCGAGTGTCGCCGACGCGCTGGGTCTGGGCCGGCCGCTGGGCACGGACGGAAAGCCCATGGGCGACACCGGTCTCGCCAAGTTCCTGGACGGCGCCGGTTCGTCGAAGCTGGCGGACGCCATCGAGATGAACGGCTTCTGGAGCGGCTTCCCGTGGGGCGACATGCTCGGTGAGGGCGGGGGCGAGTACAACGAGCCGAAGGTCACCATCGACAAGACCAACGCCTGGGATCTGCTCCTGGGCAAGAATGTGCCGGACGGCTTCGACTACAAGCAGTTCGACCAGATTCCGGCCTCCGAGCTCGCGGAGATGATTCCGGATACGTTCATGAACTACAAGACCGACGAATTCAAAAAACAGATCCTGGACGGCCGGATCATCTGGTCGCAGTTCGATACGAGCAAGCTCGCGTCCGACGGTGGCTTCCTGGGAATCGGTGGTCTGTTCAACGGTCGCTGGTGGCAGTACAACGGCGCTGTCCGTAGCTGATCCAGTTCGAGATTCGATCCGACAGTTGAGCTTTTGACAGCTGTCAACGGGTGGTGGCCCGTGGACCTCACGGGCCACCGCCCCGGCTCGCCACTGTGGGCCGAATTTTCTCCGCCGCCATACCTTCGCGGGCGGCGGCATTCCCCCCCGACACCGTAATTCAGAACCAGGTGAAGTATGTACGGCCGTGCAGGCAATTCGAAGAACAAGCGCGCTCTGGTGGCGATCCTCATCCTGATGTCGATGATCGTCGCGGTCGCCGCATTCATTGTGGTCCCGGCCAAATCCGATCCGATTGTCGAACGTCAGTCGCTGCTGGCGATGCCGACCGCACCCGACGGTTCCAAGATCGTCGACGCCCGGCTGCTCAGCGACCGCCACATCCGGCTGGACGTGTGGTCGGCGGCGATGGACCGGGTGGTACCGATGCACATCCAGCGTCCGGCCGACACCTCGCAGCCCCGTCCGGTGCTCTACCTGCTCAATGGCGCGGGCGGTGGCGAGGACGACGCCACCTGGAACGCGAAAACCGATGCGCTGGGCTTTCTTTCGGACAAGAACGTCAACGTGGTGCAGGTGATCGGCGGCCGCGGCAGCTACTACGCCGACTGGATCAAGGCCGATCCGAAATTGGGCGTCAACAAGTGGAGCACCTTCCTGACCCGTGAACTGCCGCCGATAGTCGACGGCGCGCTCGGCACCAACGGGCTCAATGCCATTGCCGGCCTGTCGGCCTCGGCCACCTCGGTACTGGCGCTGCCGATCGCCGCGCCGGGCCTGTACCGCGCCACCGCCTCGTACAGCGGCTGCGCGCAGACCAGCGATCCGCTCGGTGCGGAGTTCGTGAAGACCACCGTCTCGATGGTCGCCGGCGGCGATGTCGAGAACATGTGGGGACCGATCGGTTCGGAGGAGTGGCGGCGCAATGATCCGCTGCTCAACGCGGAGGGGCTGCGCGGCTTGGAAATCTATGTCTCCAGCGGCAACGGTCTCCCCGGGCAGCACGATGTGCTGAACGGCGAGTACGCCCTGCCCGGCCCGATCGGTCTCGGCAATCAGATGGTGGTCGGCGGCGTGATCGAAGCGGCGACCAACCTGTGCACGCACAATCTGAAGCGGCGGCTCGACGAGCTGAACATCCCCGCCACCTACAACCTTCGCCCGGCCGGCACCCATTCGTGGGGCTACTGGATGGACGATCTGATCGCCTCCTGGCCGGTATTGGCGCGCGGGATCGGTCTCTAGATCTCCGCCGCCCGCACCGATTCGGCTCGGGTGTAAGGGATTCTGAGTTCGGTGCGGAATCCGCCGCCGGGTTCCGCCCGAGCCGTCAACGTCCCGCCGAGGACATCCGCGCGTTCGCGAATACCCGCCAGACCATGACCACCGCCGGGCAGGCCCAGATTCGGGCCGTGCCCGGCGGTGTTCCGTACCACGGTCACGATTTCCGAAGCGCTGTCACCGAATTCGAGCACGACCCGCGAGCCCGGCGCGTGTTTGCGCACATTGGTGAATGCTTCCTGCACCATGCGATAGATGACCCGCTGGCTCGCGGCGGGCAGATTCTCCGGCAGTGCACCGCTGACCGTGACCTCCAGGCCGCTCTCGCGCACCAGCTCCGGCAATTGCGCGACCATGGGCTGTGGATTGAGCGGACCCGGTTCGGCGAGACCGGAATTGCGCAGAATGCCCACCACATGCCGGAGCTCGTCGAGCGTCTTCACGCTCAATCCGCGAATGGTGGCGGCGGCCGTTCGCGCATCCGGATCGTCACTCGTCATTTCGAGCGCGCCCGCATGCACCGCGATCAGGCTCATCTGGTGCGAGACGATGTCGTGCATTTCCGCGGCCAGTCGTGCCCGATCCCGCACCAGCGCCGCCCGGGTCCGGAGTCCGATGGTCTCCTCCCTCGCCTGCTTCAGTTCGATGTACTTGTTGTGCAAGGTGATTCGCGATGACACCAGCCTGCCGAGCACGAAAGCCGCCGAATTGGCCAGCATGGCATAGATGACGGTCTGGGTCACATGGAAGACGTCGTAGTGGTCCAGCCGGGAGAGATCGAAACAGGCGTCGATCACGGTTACGACCAGGCAGCAACCAGCCACGGTGGCCAGCCGGGCCGCATAGCGGCCGACGCTGTAGGCGGCGACCACCAGACCGATGGTGAGATGGACCCCGGCGGGCAGAGCGGCCAGGAAGGCGAGCGCCGGGTACCGGCGCCGCACGGCGAGCATGGCGACCGAAACAGCGGCCGCGGTGGTCCACAGCAATGGCGGCTTCTCTTCAGCAACCGCAAGGGCAAGCTCCAGGGCCGCCACCGGGAGCGGTGCGAAATAGGCTGCCGCGGCCCAACGACGGGGGAGTGTGACAGCCATTACGGGACCATCCGAGGGGTCGGCCGCTCGCTGACTAATGCGCAGTACAGGCTATAAATCTTGCATTCCGGCATGTGGTGCAGCATAGTGGCGGGCAGGTGACTGACGGCCGCCAGCCGAGTGGCTGCTCGCTGCCAGTCGATCAGATTCCTTCATCATCCTTCAGCGGGATTCAGCAAATATTCAGCATCGAATACGTTGCTTGCCGTGAGCAGGCCCCTCGGGCCGATGGAGGAAGGCGTAATCCGTGGACCATGATCCTTCGTTCGAAATGGCAACCATCAGTCCCGTCGTCATCGCCGCGGTGGTCGGTCTGGCCCGGCAACGCGGCCTCGACCCCAACCCGTGGTTCGCGGGCACCGGGCTGACCCCCGATCACATGGTGCTACCGGAGACGAGAGTGTCGTTCTGCCAATCGGTTTCGATTCTCCGGCGGGCGGTGCGGACCATGCCGGAAGGACCGCTCGGCATGCACGTCGGAACTCGCGACGTGCTGTTGTCGTGCGGTCTGCCGGGGGTGGCGATGCGGTTCAGCCGCACCGTGGCGGACGCCGTCCGGGTCGGGCGCGAATTCCAGAATCTGGTGGGGGTGCTGATCGATTCCGAACTGGAGACACACGGTGACCAGGTGGCGCTGCGCCTGATCGAGCGCATGCCGGAACCGGAGCTGCTGCGGTTCCTGTGCGAGGAAGCGTTTTGCAGCTCGCTGCTGATGCTGAAGGCCATGACCGGAATGCCCGTCGCACCTGTGGAATTGCATCTCGCCTACCCCGCGCCGCCGTACGCGGACCTCTACGCGAAGTTCTTCGGCTGTCCGGTGCGTTTCAATGCCGATGCGAATCGCATGTTCTTCCCCGCCGCGATCCTGAACGAGCGCACCCCCTTCTACGACGAGACCAGCTTGCGCGGCGCCGTGCTCGCGTGCCGGGAACTGATGAAGGAGGACGATGTTCGCCCCGATATCGTGGCGGCCGTCGAGACCATTCTCCGTGAGAACGTGCGGAATTCGCTGACCATGACCGATGTCGCGCGCCGGCTCAATGTCACCGAGCGCACCCTGCGCCGCATGCTCGCCGCCGCCGGCGAGCAGTTCAGCAATATTCGTGATCGGGTCCGGCGGCAGCGCGCCGAATTCCTGATCAGCAAGTCCAACATGAAGATCGCGACGATCGCCGACGAGATCGGCTACAGCGATATCCGCGACTTCCGCCGCGCGTATGTGCGCTGGACCGGCCATCCCCCCACCCAGACCCGTCGCCGCGCCGCCGCCCACCACCTGCCTCGGGTGCTGCCCGAACTTTGAACTCCGGCAACGGGAGTCGCCTAGATTCCGGCTGTGCGCGCGGTCGGCGGCAGGCCGTCGTTCCGGCGAATCTCCTCCGCCGCGCGGATGAGCCGCTCCAGGTTCGCCGCGGACAACCCGCACGCGGCCCGGCCCAGGCGTCGCAGCTCGGGCCGGTGCAGCCGGGTGATCACCCAGGTGTCATGGTCGTCGGTGTACCGGCTCGCGTCGTAGGCGAAATAATCCGAGTCCACCCCGAAGAATTCGCACAGGCGCCGGATGGTCGATTCCGACGGATTGACCCGGGTGCCATTGCGCAGTTGCGTGAGATAGGCCTTGGAGAGATATTGCCCCGAGTGCTCCAGGCTGCGTGAGAGCCTGCTGTTCGACAGTGGCCGACCGTGCTGCCGCTCCCAACGGCTGAACAGCAGATTGAGCCCGGCCGCGAAAGTGTTGGCGGGGCCTGACATTCGGTCTTCGCCTGGCATGGAACCATCGGCCTTCCTCGTGTGCCCCCGGCTACCGATCATCTCCAATTCGAATCGCGTGCGCCGCTATCTCTCGGCGGATCGTCTTGTTCGCCCCCCGTTCGGGTATGAAAAGTCCTTCGCCGCACGGTTCATTGTTCCGAGGAATCAGCGGTAGGGGGCCAACCCCCGAGATCGTCAGTTTTGCGGGCGGTCTCGGGGGCTTCCGACGATCTACAGTTCACGCACCAGACGCATGCCCCACATGTTGGAGCGAGCCTGGGTTGTGTAATAGGCATCGCGCATACTCAGTGTGACGTTGGTAGGCCAGTAGGCCCACCCGCCGCCCCGCATTGTCGTGGCCCAGCAGTTTCCGGTGTCCCAGCGGCTGCCATCGGCCGGCGCCCGCTCGAAAGAGGGATTCCAGCAGTCACTCACGAATTCTCGTGCGTTGCCCAGCACGTCGTGGAGCCCGAAGGCATTGGGCCGGTAGCTTTTCACCTTCGCGGTGAACGCCGCGTTGTCGTGACAGTTGAACCGCATGGTCAGTGGCAGCCAGTGCACCGCGTCATAGGTGCTCAAGTCGTTGACACTGGCGTAGTCGCAGGCGGCGTCGATCGAGTCGCCCCAGAAGAACGCGGTCTGGGCGCCGGCGCGGGCGGCGTACTCCCACTCCGCTTCTGTCGGCAGCCGGTAGGTCTGGCCGGTCTTGTCGCTGAGCCATTCGGCGTATGCCTGAGCATCTTGACGTCGAATGCATACCACCGGTTCGTCATCGGTCTGCGTGAAGCCTGGTTCGAGCCAATTACGCTGCGGGGACGGGCGTGTGGTGAGGGCGACCTCCTTGTGCTGCATCGTCCAGCCCGAATTACTCGGGTCGCCCAGGCGGCAGCCTTCCGGCACGAAGTGGCCGGTCTCCTCCGTGAATTTCTTGAAGTCGCCGACGGTGACCTCGCGGTCGGCGATCGCGTAACGCTTGGCCATGTTCACTCGGTGGACCGGCTTGTTGAATTCGTGGTAGGGCGGAAACATGTTGGTCGGGTCGGTAGCCTGATCCTGCTCGATCGTGCCGCCCATCTGGAAGCTGCCGGTGGGGATGGGCACCATGTCCGAGCACCAGAACTCTTGGCAGTCACGGAATTTCACCAGATCTTCGTGAGTACCAGGTTCCTTTCGACCGACCGCGTCGACATCCTTCGGTTCTGAACGTTTCGACGGGTCGGCTATGGCATTGGAGAGGCTGAGCAAGGTGTGGCCCCACTCGAGCAGGTCTCCTTGAATACCCCAGGGAGAGTCGAAGAGGTATCCCCACTGCTTGGTCTCGTCGAATCCGGGTGCGCCGCAGTGTTCTTGCCACCACTGCCCCTCGACGCGGAACTGCGTGACCTGAGGGGCGACAACCTTCTCGACGAATTTCCTACCGGATTCGGATACTCCGTCAGCGTCGAGGAATTTCTTGACCGCGACCTCCGCGGCCATGGCGTTCGGAACGACTTCGGTGAAGGTGTTCTTGCAATCCCATGTCACGGTCGTGGTATCGATCAGGTTGGCCAGCGCGATTCGCAGCGTCGAGACAGCGGCACCGTTCTCCGGTACGTGTTTGTTCTCGCTGTTCGGAGTGGAACATGATGTTGCCAGTAGCGCTGCGGCTACCGCCGCGATGCGCAACCCGGGCAGTCTACGAGTAATCACGAGGATTCCTCTCATCGTTGGCAACGCGAGTCGGATCGACTCGAGTTGATGCTGCTGGTGACGCGAGGCAGCGTTTTCCATCCCGGATTGACAGTGCCTTCGAACCGGGAGGCACGTAACCTATCCGCGAATCCGAGCAGCGGACACAGCGGCGCGAGCTCGCGGCTGCTGACCCCCCGACCGTGTCCGGCTCAGCTGCCTCGCACCCCCGGCTACTTCGATCAGGCAGGAATGCCGACGACCGGTACGCCGGGGAAATACGGGTCGACCGGGACGCAGGGGACCGGGTGGAGTGGCCGGGATCGAGGGCGTTCAGAACGTGGTGCCAGGCGCGCGGGCTGTAGAGCGTGGCGAAGTGCTCGGAAACGAGTCCGGTCGAGACGGCCAGGGCGGTAATACGAGCCGGACTTTCCAGGTGTTGAACGTCATTCGAGCACCTCCGGGTCGGTGGCGGTCTGTTGCCATCAAAAGACCACCGCGACAAGCGAACTGTGATCAGGCTGTGACGCTCGACGGAAGGTTGTCCGGTCCGCCCCCCGTTGCCGAGCTCCGCGCCCTTGGCTCCGTGCGCCGACTGGGATTGGCTGGGCGCATGTCGATTCCGGTATCCGATGCCGAGCCGATCCGCCGCAAGGCGGCCGCCCTGCGCGGGCTGGCCATAGCGCTCGTGGTGGCCGGTGTTCCCGTCGGCGCCTGTCTCTCCTTCGGCGGGGCGGTCGCTTTCCTGTATCTGTGGGGAATGGACGACTGGGAAGGTCAGCGTTCGGTGGGTCCCTGGCTGGCGGCGGGAATCAGTATGTCGGGGTTCGTCCTCGCGCTGGCCTCGGCAATGCTGGGCGTATACATCTGGCTGCTGGCGGGCGGTGGACCCGCGCGGCGTGGCCGGACCGACGAGCCGTGATCTTGAAATCCGAATTCACCTGGATGCTGGTGGCGCGCACTTTCGTGTGGATCGCCGGCGGCGTGTCCATGGTGGTGTTTCCGCTGATGGTGTACGAGCGCACCGGGAATGCCGGGGCGAGCGCGCTGATGGTCGCGATCGGCGCGGTGCCATACCTATTGGTGGGGCTGATCGCGGGGGCGCTCGCCGATCGGTGCTCGTCGAGTGGGTTGGCTGTGGTTTGCTGCCTGACGGCCGCCGCCGCGTCGGTTTCGGTTCCGGCGGTCGCCATATCGGGTGTGCTCACCACAACGCAAGTTTTCGTGGCCTTCGCACTCGCGAATACCGCGCTGGTCTTCTTCGACGCGGCGATGTTCGCCATGTTGCCCGCGATTGTCCCAGCCGAGCGGCTCGGGCGCGCGTATTCGATGGCGACGGGCACCAATACGGTTGTCCGCCTGGCTATTCCAGCCGCGGGCGGCGCGCTGGCCGCGCTGGTGACCCCGGTGTACGCCTTGCTCGCCGACTCCGTGCTCTTGCTGGCGGCGGCGGGAATGTTCTGGCGCATGGCCGTTCCCGCGGCGGCGTCGGCGGACGAACCGGACTCCGCCGGACCATCGATCGTGCGCGATATCGCCGAGGGATTGCGATATGTCTTCGGTACAAGCGTGATTCGGACTCTGACGCTGCTCGGTTCGGCCAATTCGTTCGCGGAGGGTATCGTCATCGGTCTGCTGACGCCGAGCGTGACGGAACTGCACGGCGAGTCCGCGGCGGGCGCTGCGGTAGGAGTGGCGTATTCGGTGGTGGGAGTCGGCGCGCTGGTAGGCACCGGGGTCTTCGCCCGTATGTCCGATCTTCCGATCCGCGCGGTCACCGCCGGCGGTCTGCTCACCGCCGCCGTGGGTATCGGCGGCTGGATTATGGTGCGCCACTTCGAGATCGCGCTGCTCTGGCTCGCTGTCTACCAGGCCGCGGCCACCGTGGTCATTCTCAATGGAATCACCGCTCGTTCCCGCAATACACCGCTGCGGCTACAGGCCCGGGTGAACACCACCGCGCGAATGGTGGCCTGGGGTGGGATGCCGCTCGGCGCTTTCGTCGCGGGCGCTCTGGCCAGTGGTCTCGGTCCGGCGTCGAGCGTGGCCGTGGCACCGCCGATCCTGATTCTCGCGGCGATCATGGCGATGACGGCCCTGCGGCAACCTCCAGTGCCCGCTCTGCTGTCGGAAGCATCCGATGAGTGACCCGATTCGGGTGGCACAGCGGATCCATCGCCTGCTGACCGCGTCCGGACCGGCATCGTCCGGCGGCCATCCGGGCACGAGCGAAATAACCGGCGCAGCTGTCGATTTACTGCCCCCGACCGGTCTCGGGGAATCCTCGCTGGCGCAGGTACTCGCCACCCGGCGTTCGACCTACCGGTTCACCGGCCCGCTCCCGCCCGCGATGGTAGCCCCGCTGCTCGGCTACGCCTGCGGGCCGCAGCGCACCGTGATCAGCCCGAATGGCACCCCGCACGTCATGTCGGCCGCGCCGAGCGCCGGTGGGCTGGATTCGATCGACGTCTACTTCGTCGACCTGCTCGGCAGCGCGGTGCCCGCGGGGGTGCATCGATACGATCGGCGCGCGCATACCCTGACCCCGGTGCGCACCGCCCCGTCGGCCGAGGATTTCGCTTCCGCGCTACTTCAGCCGCAATTCCTCACCTACACAACAACATTCATCGTGCTGGCAGCGCGCCTCGATACCACCATGAGCAAGTATCCCGCGCGGCACTATCGCACCCTACATATCGACGCCGGAGTCGTGGCGCAGAATCTCTACCTCGTGGCGACCGCGCTGCGCACCGGCTGCGTCGCGGTGGCGGGATTCTACGACGATGAACTGGGCGCGCTGCTGGGCGTGCGCGACACCTGCTTCCCGGTGCTGGTGCTGCCTGTGGGCGCGAGCTGAACTGCGGGACAAGCGGATTCAGTGCGGTAGCGGCAGTACCCGGCGAGTCGTGCCGCGCGCCGTCAGCGCCTCGGCCAGCCGCCGGCCGCCCAGGAACGGCATTCCCGCGGCGGAGTTCGAATACAGTCCGGTGGCGATCACCCGCACCGCTCGCATGCCGGTCGGTGCGACGTCTTCGGTGGTGACATCGACGACCGCCACCTGCGCCCCGGTCTCGGCGATCCGGGCGGCCAGGGCCCGAGCATCGGTGAGTTCGGTCGCGTCGGGGAGTACGGACAGCGGAATCTCCGAGGTGGACGAGATTTCCAACTCCGCCCGGAACTCTCGCTGTACCGCGGGGTCGAGGAATAATTGCAGATGGCAGCCGTAGTCCACCAGCCGATCGAGTTCTTCGCCGTAACCGTCCCGATAGCCGCGGTCGCGACGCCACGGCTGCAACGGGCTACGCGGGTCGAGTGCCGCCCGCATATAGGGACCGTCCGGATCGTCGTATTCGGCGACGAAGCGTTGCAGCTGAAGAGCTTCGAGCAGTGCCTTGCGTGCGGCGGCGGTGGCCGACGGCCGCGCCGCGGCGCCCATGGTCAGGTAGCCGCGATTGGGGTCATGGGTCAGCGCGCCGACCACGTAGAGTCCGAATTCGTTGGGGAACAAGAAGAATCGGGTCGTGATCCCGGAGTCCGCGCGGGTCGCCAGGCGGGCGAGCGACGGCTCCGGCGTCAGTTCGACCAGTTCGTCGCGAGTGTGCCAGGCCAGCGCCATCGCATCACGCTCGATGATTTCGCACAGTGCGCCGAAGGTCGCGAATTCCATATCCGGACCGGCGGACAGTCCAGCCTGGATGATCGGATTCGTCACCGGCAGAGTCGATTCCGCGACAGCGAGCGGATACGACACCCACACCAGGCCGGCCGGCACCAGCACCGCCGCGCCGGTCAGCAGGTCGTGCCCGCGCGTCCAGTCGATCTCCAGTTCGTCGGTGAGCGGCACGAAGGGGAAACCCACTGTCGCGTACTGCGTTTGCGAGTAGAGCGCGACCTCC
The DNA here is from genome assembly GCF_001612945.1 of Nocardia inohanensis NBRC 100128. GTDB lineage: Bacteria > Actinomycetota > Actinomycetes > Mycobacteriales > Mycobacteriaceae > Nocardia > Nocardia inohanensis. Next base: position 231,124 of record NZ_BDBK01000010.1, on the reverse strand, counting down.
GCCAGCGGCAGCACCCGGTGGCCCGCGGCCCGCAGATCGATACCGCGGCCTCGGATCAGCTCGTCGGGCACCAGATTGCCGCAGTACCGTTCGACGGCTTCGCCGATCGCGGCGGCGCGCGCGGCGTCCTCGTCGTGGAAGGCGCAGCCGCCCCCGGAGGAGTCGACCGGCCACGCGGCGAACCGGGTGGTGTCGGACAGCACCGAATCGAACATCCGGAAACCGGGGGGAAAGGTGGCCGGCAGCTGCACGGGGGTGACCCGGCGCACGATACCGGTACGGGGGTCTACGAGCGGTCCGGTCATAGTCATCACACCAAAGGGATCGGGTAGGGATACAGGTCGTTGTCGTCGAGCACTCGATCGGTGAAGCCCAGGCGCTGCGGCACTCGATACAGCCGGGTGCCGCCCAGGAAGGGGTAGGCGGCGGGGGAATTGCCATAGGTGCCCGGGATCAGCGCCCGCACCACCCGGCGCCCAGCCGCCCGCACATCGGTGGTGGTCAGATCCACCGAGTACGCGAGCATGCCTTGCGCGGCAATGGTTTCCAGATAGTGCGCCCGGGCGCGGTCCGGAGCGGCGGCGGGGAGCTCGCGGAGCTCGATCTCCGCGGCGTGGGTGCGCAGCCGGTCCAGGGGCGCACCCTGATGGGCGGGGTCCAGGTAGTACTGGGCCAGCAGCGGCAGATCCACGATATCGCGCAGGTCGCTGCGGAACTCGTGCCGGTACCCGCGGTCCGCCCGGTGCGGCCGGAAGGTATGTGCGTGGAAGTCCTCACGTGCGATGGCCGCCCACAGGGCCGAGCCGGGGTCGTCGATCTCGCTCGCCAGCAGGTAAGCCTGGTATGCCTCGACGATCGCCTTGCGCACCGCCCTTTCCGGGTCGGCCTTGCACGAACTGCCGAAGCCGACGATGCCCCGTCGGTGGTCCTCCAGGAAACAGGCGATGACCGAGACCTCGAATTGTGAAGGCACCCAAAGTACGTGGGCGTCCAGCCGGGGGTTCAGTATCGACTCGTCGAAGCCGCGCACCCGGACCGCCGGTGCGCCCGAAGCCCACCACAGGGCGGTGGCGTCACGCTCGAATACCTCCTCCAGCGCGGCCACTTCCGCGTGCTCGCGATCCACACCGGCGGCGATTCCCGAATAGGGCACGGGGTTCGTCCAGGGCTCGGCGCGGCGCGACCCGGTGAAGTAGTTCAGGTAGGTCAATGCCGCCGGCACGAGAGCGGTGGTGCCGCTGTGCATTTCCTCACCATCGGCCCAGGTTGCCGGGGTGTCGCGGCGCAGGGGAACGAACGGGAACTCCGGATCGGCGTATTGCCGCGGGCTGTACAGCGACAGCTGGTCCGGGTCCAGCGCCGCCACTCGCGCGCGGGTGAGCTCGTCCCAGGTGGCACGGCGAAGTCCGTCGGGAACGGCATTGCCGCAGTAGCGTTCCACCGCCTCGCCCAGCGCGGCCAGTCGCGCCGCCTCGCTGTCGTCGAGAGCGGCGCCGTATCCGTAGCGGTCGGCCTGGAAAGCGCCGAACCGGCTGGTGTCCGCCAGATAGGCGATCCAACTGCCCCAGCCGTGCGGCGCTTCCGGCGCGGGGGTGAAACGCTGCATGGAGACCACGATTCCGGTGCGTGGGTCCAGCAGCGGATCGGTGCCGGCAGCCACGGTGTGGATCGCTGCGCTCATGGCTTCGCTCGTCCTTTCCGGATCGGGAGCCCGACTCGGGTGGCGCCCGCGATGACGGTATGGATCGCGGGCCGCAGGTCGGTGGTCAGATAGCGGTCCGTGGCGTGCTGCGGATGCCGGGCCAGCTCCGGGAACCAGCCGCCGGTCACGATCAGGGTCAGCGTCGATCCGGCGGGTATCTCCGCCGCGACGGCGGACATGGTCACGGTGACGTCGTGCTGCCCGGCGGGCAACCGCGCGGTGCCGATGGCCAGTACGAATTCGGCTCCGGCGGTGGTCGTTTCGGTGAGCAGAAAGACCCGGTCGGTCGGGACGGGGGCCGCGGTACCGGCTCGCACCACCGGACTGCCCGCGATGCACAACGCCGTGCCGGCCGGGGCGGTCGTGAATCGCAGACAGTCGGTACGGGTGCGCAGATCCGGCCGGGCTTGCCCGGCGGTGTCGCTGGGGAACGGGTCGTCGGGATCGTAACGGTAGGTGAGTTCGGTTCGGCCGGAATGCCATCGGCGATCGAGGGTCCCGGATGCTCCGCTGTAGTACGTGACGCGCTCGGTCTTCAGCGGCCACTGCCGCAGCCATTCGTTCGCACCGGTGAGGTAGACGTGTTCGCCGCTCGCGGGATTACCCTGCGCTACCGACCGTACCCACTCGGCCATCAATGGCCCCAGCGGGAGTTGGGAATTGACGCCGTGGGTCCGTGCGCCCACCGTCCGGTGGCGTGGCGAGGAGAGCTCGTGTGCCCACGGGCCGACAAGCAGTTGTTTGGCCGGCGGCTCGGCCGCGGTGGCTCCGGCCAGTTCCCACTGCCGCAGCGTGGTCGGCAGGAAACTGTCGTACCAGCCGCCGATGTGCAGGCTCGGCAGCTCCAGCGCGGCGAGTTCCGCGGCCGTGATCGACTGTGGCCCGTCGTCATCCGGGAATCGCGGGCTGGGACCGGCCTCGATCACCTCCCACCACCGGGAACCGGCCGGCCACACGGTCACGCCGATGCCGGCGACCGGCAGGTGCCGGTACAGCCCCGGGTTCGCCGTCAGCATCGCCGCCGCGAAACCGATACGGCTGGTGCGGGATTCGGCATGATCGATCCACCAGTGCGTATGCTCGGCCAATCGCAGTATCCCGCCGGGATCGAACACGATCGAATGGGTGCCCATGGCGGGAACCTGGGATATCACCCCGGCCACCAGATCCGGCCGTTCGATCGCGGTCGACCAGGCGGTGAAGGCGGCATAGGACGCGCCTTGGACGACCCTCGTCGCGGGAGCCCACGGTTGCGCGGCGATCCAGTCCGCCAGCGCCGCCCCGTCCGAGCGCTCCGACCGGTAGGGCGTCCAGGTTCCGGCCGACCCGTACCGGCCACGGACGTCCTGGGCCACCATGGCGATTCCGGCGTGAGCCCAGCCGATGCCTTCCTGCCGCAGGTTCGCCCGATCGTAGGGAGTGCGCACGATCACCACGGCGATCGGATCCTCCGGCAGGTATACATCGGTGGCGAGGGTGACTCCGTCGGGCATCGGAACTTCCTCGCCCGCCAGTATTCTCACGAAACGCCGGCTTTCAGCCGCGGGAGCGGGAGCACCGGATGCCGGGTCAGCACCGCGTCCCCCGGCCGGTAGACGAGCTGGTGGCCGTGGCTCGGCACGGTCCGGTCGGACAGGTACGCAAGGACATCCGCGGCCAGCAGACCCGCCGCGACCGCCGCCGCGGCGGCCGGAATCCTCGTGCGCGCGTCGGCCACGCGGTCGAGGTGCGCCCAGAGTGCCAGCAACTCGTCCGGTGACTGCGCCGCCGCGAGCAGCCGACCCCGGGTGTCGCGGTAGGACGCGGTCCGGCCGGGCGCCGTGAACGGTCCGATCACCAGCGCGGTGCCCTCGACATAGGTTCGGTGCCAAGCGATCTCGCGAGCGCCGCACCACCGATCTAGTTGTTGCCAGCGGTCATCGGTGAGCCGATCCGCGCAACTGACGATGATGTCGGCGGCGACGTGGTCCGCGGTGAGCGGGTCGGCGGTAACGATGTCGACGCCGGGTTGGTCCAGTAGTTCCCGCAGCAGCTGCGATACCGGGTTCGTCCCCTCGACGAGGACGGTGGCCGACTCGCCGCCGGGCTCGTCGGCGGCGCGGTCGAGCACGCCGCGACGCAGCAGCTCCTCGGCCAGCTGACGGTGTTGCGCCGGAAGCGAATTCATCTCGACCGCACCCGTCGCGATCAGCGTGGACAGCGTGGCGATCACCTCGGCGGGACCGTCGATCCGAACGAATCCGCCGTCCGCCCGCGCGTAGAGCCAGCGTCCGTCGGGATCGGTGAACAGGTGGTAGCCGTCAGTGAGCCGGAGCAATCTGGTGTCCTCTCGCCGGCGCGCCCGGCCGGTATCGGCCGGGCGCGCGACTGCTTCGGGTTACTTCACGCCCCAGGCGAAGGGGTTCTGCACGAGCGCATTGGTGCCCGGCCCCTGCGGGGCGGCCAGGTGCTTCTCCGCGTCGGTGGCGGTGAAGGCGAAGGGGTTCTGGACCAGGGCGTTGGTACCGGGGCCCTGGGGAGCGGCGAGGTTTTCGGCCGGGGCGGACTCGGTGAACGAGAACTCGGACATGTCTCCTCCTTGACTTCTAATGGAAACGGTTTCCATTAGAGGGCTCAGGTTAGAGGTTGTTTTCGCTACGGCCGAGGGGAATTCCGGACAAGTGCGCTATCCCACAGCTATCTTGAAATCTTTTGTGCGACAGCCGAATAATGTGGCGGTTCATTCCTCCGCACGGGCAACCCGCCACTCCTAAGGATCTCCAGTGCGCATCAACCTCGCTCGGCCGGGCGCTCGGCCGGTGACTCCTCGCCGGTACCTGATGGGGACCGCGCGATATCCGTTGTTCATCGCTGTTATGTTGTGCTGCAACGTGATTGCTGTCGCGTTCGGGATTTCTCTGGGGCAGGCCGACCTGCCCCCGGGGCAGGTGATCAGTAGTGTGCTCAACCATCTGACCGGAGCTCGGTTCGGGTCGTTGGATCCGGTCGGCGACTACATCGTCTGGAATCAGCGGGTGCCCAGAGTATTCGCGGCGCTGGTCATCGGGGCCGGGCTTTCGATTGCCGGCGTATTGCTCCAGACCGTGGTTCGTAACCCGATGGCCGAGCCGTACCTGCTCGGTGTCTCCGCGGGGGCCGCGACGGGTGCGGTGGCCATGATCACGGTCGGGGCGGGGCTGGGCGGCCTGGGCTATCAGGTTCCGCTGGCGGCGTTTCTCGGCGCGCTCGCGGCGATCTCGCTCGTCATGCTCGTCGGCCGCCGGCACGGTGTGATCGCGCCGGGCCGGCTGCTGCTGTCCGGGGTGGCCATCGGCTATCTGTTGCAGGGCGTGACCAGCTACCTACAGATACGGGCCACCCCGGCCGAACTCGGGGCGGTGATGTTCTGGCTGCTCGGTTCCCTGGCCGGGGTCGATGCCCGGCAGACCGGACTCGCGGCCATCGTGATCGCCGCCGGATTCGGGTGGGCCATGATGCGGGCGCGCTTCGCGAACAGTCTGCTGCTCGACGATGATTCGGCGACGGCGCTCGGCGCCCAGGTGACCCGGCTGCGGATCGAACTGCTGATCGTCTCGGCCCTGGCCACCGGGGTCTGCGTAGCGCTCGCGGGCGGTGTCGGCTTCGTCGGACTGATGGTTCCGCACGTGGTCCGGCTGCTGATCGGGGGAGATCACCGCAAGCTTCTGCCGGGGGCGGTCCTGGTCGGCGCCCTGCTGGTCACCGTCGTCGACACAGCCGGGCGGATGGCGAGCGAATCGGAGCTGCCGCTGGGGATCTTCACGGCGTTCATCGGCGTGCCGTTCCTGCTCTGGCTGGTGCGGCGCGATCCCGGATCGGGGCGATAGCAATGGATGTGCGACTCCAGCATGTGGATATCAGCATCGGGCGCAACAGGATTTGCGCCGACGTCAGTCTCAGCGCCCCCGCAGGATCGATGATCGGCATCCTCGGACCCAATGGCAGCGGCAAATCGACGCTGCTGCGCGGCATCTATCGCGCGCTGCGTCCGGCCGCCGGGACCATCGTGATCGGCGGTGACGACGTCTGGTCGGAGTTGTCGACCCGGCAGGCCGCGCAGCGCACCGCGGCGCTCATCCAGCACGGCGACACCGACCTCGAGCTGACGGTGTCCCAGGTCGTGGCACTCGGCCTCACCGCACTACCGCGCGCGGCTCGCACCGCCGATGCGGTGCCCGCGGCGTTGCGCAGTATGGGGTTGGCGGACAAGGCCGATTCCCGGTTCCGCGAGTTGTCCGGCGGGGAGAAGCAGCGCGTACACCTGGCCCGCGTACTGGCCCAGCGGCCGCGCGTACTGGTGCTCGACGAACCCACCAATCACCTCGATATCCGGCACCAGCTCGATCTGCTGGACGCGGTGCGCGCCCTCGGCATCACGGTGGTGGCGGTACTGCACGACCTCAATCTCGCGGCGGGCTATTGCGACCAGCTCTATCTGATGCGCGGGGGAGAGGTGGTCGCGAGCGGCGCACCCGGAGCGGTGCTGACGCCCGCGACCGTGGCGGAGGTGTTCCAGGTCGCCGCCGAGATGGGAACCAACCCGCTGACCGGCCGTCCCCACCTGTTCACATCGTCCCTGTCGTTACGCGAACGCGAGAGGTAGCACCAATGATGAAACGTCTACTCCGGCTGGGTTTCCCGATTCTCGCCGCGATGCTGACCGTGACCGGTTGTGGTCAGCCGGCTCTCGAGCGGGCCCCCGGCGCGGCGGACGCGATCGTCATCGAGAACACCGGCCATACCCTGCGTTTCGCGCAGCCGCCGCGGCGCATCGTATCGCTCTACCCGACCATGACTGCCGCGCTGCTGCGGTTGGGTGCGGCCGACCGGATCGTCGGCCACGCCGGTACCGAGTACACGCCTTTCCCGGCCGATGTCGCCGAGCAAGCGAAACAGCTGCCACTGCTGGGCGATACCGAATCGAACCGGGAGAGCCTGCTCAGCGCCCGCCCGGAGCTCATCGTCGCCGATCAGGAATACCATTTCGACGGCCGGCGGTTGCCGACCCGAAAGGAGTTGGAACAACTCGGGATTCAGGTCTACATCAACCCCGCGTGGTGGGAGCCGCAGATGCTGGCGGGCACCATCGAGCGCTCCCTCGATGTCATCGGCGACCTCGGGCGCATCGTGGGCGCACCGGAGCGCGCCGGGCAGCTCCTGACGACCTTGCGCGAGCAGCTGAACGACGCGCGCAGGCGGGCCGCGACCGAACCGCCGCTGTCGACTCTGCTGATCACCCGCTACGCCAACCAGATCTACACACACGCCGGGGCGATCTACGGCGACCTGCTGACCCAAGCGAACCTGGACAACCTCGCCGGCGTCGCCGATATGAAGCCGGGCGATTACAGCGGCTCCGTGCCGGTCGAAACGCTGATCCAGCGCACGCCTCGGCTCATCGTCTTCAGCTATCGCAGCGAAGCTCAGCGGCTCGGCGACGCAGCCGAGATAGCCGCGCTGTTCGCGGCGACGCCGGCGGGCCGCGACCGCGCCATCGTGGGCATTCCCGAGGCCGCCACGGCCGGCGGTCCGGAAAGCGTGGAAGCGCTCACCGAGCTGCTCACGGCCGTGCGGCCCTGGCGATCCCGGTAGTTCGCGGTCGCACCGGGCCGGCGATCGCCACCGCGTATGCCAGCGTGCCGCCCAGGAGCGCGGCGAGGACGTCCCGGTAGGGGTCGAGACGGTCGCCCTGCTGTCCGTTGTAACTGTCGGCCGTTTCCGGCGAAGCGGCCCAGGCGATCGCGGCTTCGAGGCCTTCGTAGCCCACGCTGGTCACGAGAACCGCTGCGATACCGAGCAATTCCCGAAGTCTTCGACGGCGCGGCGCGGGCGCCCGGTCGAGCAGCTCGGTGTAGACCGGCGTCAGGAGCACGCCGTAGGCGAAATGCACGAACCGGTCGTAGTTGTTCCGGCCGCCGCCGATCTCGATTCCCCACTGGTCGGCGAGCCAATCGGCATAGGGCACAAAGGAATACAGATAGCGGGCGCCGATCGTGTGGAGAACAAGGAACAGGGTGATCCGCACGATCGCCGCACGGCTCAGTCGCTGGACGCAGCGATCGAACACCATCGTGGCGATCAGAAAGGCGAGCCCTGACAAGGTATGTAGAGCTTGCCCCGCCGGGTACGGGGGGTCTACCCACGTCACGGCTGTCATGCAGATCAACACCGCGAGTGCCGATATGCGGAAAACGCCTGGCCCAGCAGCTGATACACCGCCGGTCACGGTCGGATGACACTCAGCAGCGGCCCGACAGCATCCAGATACGCCTCGGCCACCCGGGAACATATCGGGCGGCGCGGATCCCACCGGTCGTATCTCGCCATGCAATTCTGCCGCATCTCGGCGAACAGCAATCGGTTGCAAGTGTCGTTGGCGCCACCGTCTTCCAGGCAGCGGTCATGGCGGGCGCACGGACCGCGGAAGTCCACCGCCGATCCGAGTAGCGGGAGTTCGTCCGGCGAGATCGAGCAGTAGTCGTGCATGAATCGCCAATGTTGCAGGCACACCGCCAGATCCGGCTGCGCAGAGCACCCCGGATCCGGGCGGTACAGCGATGGCGTCAGTACCTGCACCGCGGTGACCTGTGGATTCACCGAGCCGTACCAGGCCGGGACGAACTCGACCGCGGCGGCGATCGCGAGAGCCGACACGGCCACCGCCCTTTTCACCGCTCGGCGCGCGCCGGTCACGGGAGGTCGGCTGTTGTGGTGGCGGCGATGAAATCGACGATCTCGCCGAGCGCGGCGCGCGCCTCCGGAACGATTCGGTAACCCATATAGAAGCCGTGGAAGAGCTCCGGCCAGACACGCACCGTGCAGTCGCCGCCCGCCGCGGTGAGCGCTGCCGCGTAACGCTCCGCATCGGCACGCAGCATCTCGCATTCCCCGACCTGGATGAACAGCGGCGGGGTGTCGGGGCTGACGTGTGCGGGGAGGTCGATCAGCGGATCGTCGACCGCGTGGGCGTACCGGCCGAGAAACCGGTATGCCGCGCGTGCGGTGACGAATGGGTCGTTCGCGGTCGATTCGGTCGCCGCGGCGGTGCCGAATGTGGCGTCGACCAGCGGCGCGAGCGTGAAGATCGCGGCGGGCTGCGGAAGCTCCAGGGCGCGCAGCTGAGCCGTCAGTGCGAGGGCCAGATGCCCGCCGGCGGAGTCGCCTCCGACGACGATGTCCGAGGGGGCATGGCCCTGATCGAGCAGCCAGCGGTAACCCGCGAGGGCGTCGTCGTGCGCGGCGGGGAACCGGTACTCGGGCGCCATGCGGTAGCGCAGGGTGAACACGCTCCTGCCGGTGCGGTGTGCCAGTTGCGATGCCAGGCCGCGGAAATGGTGTGCGCGTAGGATCACGAATCCGCTGCCGTGCAGGTAATACAGGATCGGCTGTCCGGGCCGGGGTGCACCGCCGACCCATTCTCCCCGTACCGGCCCATGCGGGCTGTCGGCATCGACGACCGACACCGGTTCGAGCCGCTCACCGAGCATCGCGACACGGAGCGCTCCGGCGGCCGCGGCGCGAATGAACGCGATGCCCGCCCGGTTCGCTGGAATATGGTCGGTGGCCGGCCGGACCACCATGCGCATGCCGGTGCCGAGCAGACGAGCTGGCAGTGACGCGGTCATCTGATCTCCTGGGAGGCGTCGGTCTCAGCCGATTAGGACGTCGATCGCCGCCATCGACGTGAAAAGGGTGAACAACCAGACGATGCCGAACAGCAGACCGCGCCCTTTGCGTTGCTGGGGTGGCAGACCGAGTTGCTGGCGACGGGTGAGTGCGGTCGGCGGAGTCAGCGCGGACCAGGCGATGGCGGTGACGACGAGGATAAGTACCGCGCCGGCGGCAAGGTAGGTGCCGCGGTCGGAGGGTCGGACGGTCCGGCAGATGTCAGGAGCCCATGCCAGGCATTCGGTGGTGGTCCCGAGGTGATCGACGAGAAACAAAGCGCCGCCGCAGATCAGCCCTACGGTGCCCACAATCCAAAGCATTCGCATGGCCGCCAGTTGTGTACGTGTCAATCGCCGGCTCCTCCGTAATGCATTGCCGCGGGTCGTCGCATGACTGCGAGCGTCAATGATTCCGGCTTGCTTCGGTATCTGACCAGGGGTGAACCAGCCGGTCAGGGGGGTGGAGCGGACGATGACCTGGCGTCCCGGTCCACCCGAAAGCGGTTTCGGGGTGTGGCTAGCGGGTAGCCCCAGATAACTCGAAGCAACGACGCGGACAGAGGGAATGGTCATGACGACATCGGTGCTGGGTCGCGGGCACAGCGGCCGCACAGCGGCCGCCGTGCTGGATCTGGATCTGGACGTGGTCGAGGCTGGGCGGGCGCGGGCGCGGGTGCGCGAGCTGCTGGGGCAACTGCCGGCGGTGGCGCTCGCCGATGCGATCCAGGTGTTCGACGAGCTGGTCAGCAATGCCTGCCGCCACGGACTCGCGCCGCGGCGATGCCGAGTATCGCTGCGTGAGCACGCGCGGGTGCGCATCGAAGTCGACGACACCGGCCCCGACACTCCGCATCTGCGGACCCCGGACGGCACCGGCGGGCGCGGGCTGATTCTGGTCGATGCGCTCGCCACCGCGTGGGCCTGTAATCGTCACCACGATCGCAAGACCGTGTGGGCCGAACTCGTCCTCGCGCGGTCGTCCTTGCGTCCGGCTTGAGCGAGGGTAGGGGTTGCCGCGCACGCGAATACCCATCGGTCGAGAAGATCAGCGGAATACCGGTGCGGGGCGATTCGGAATGCCGTTCCCGCTGGCCGGTACAGCATCACAGACGGATAACTGCCGGTGATATATAAGGCCATGGACGCTGGCAATTACGTCGAAACACCAATCACGGTTTGATAACTGTTGATATGGTCAATGCTGTAGATATGATCATCTCACGAAATCGCGCCCCGAATGCTACGAGCATGGATCCGACCGGCTTCGCTCTGGCGGTCGGCATTTGTTTGATCCTCCTGGTCGGACTGCTGGCCATGACCGGCTCGCTGGGCACCAGCCTGTCGGCGGCGGTCGCGCTGGCCACGGCAATCCTCCTGACCACCAAGATGCTGGCACTGCCCCGCCCCGACCGGTGACAACCTGGCCGATCCAGTCTCCTTCGGCTGATCGCTCCACGGTTCGAAAGCTGCTGTGCGTCAGTCCGATAGCCAGTGCAGTTCGTGTGCCAAGGTTTTGGCGACGGCGCGGAGGCGGTGGTGGAGTGGGGACTGCACGCGCGGGAGGACCAGATGGATCGTCAAGGTGGGGGCGCCGCGTAGAGGGCGCCAGGTGAGACCGGCTGGTTGGGTCGTGAGCGCGACTTCACCGGCTGGGGCGAGGGTGCGGCCGTCGCGCAGGTCACGCTGGGAGAGATCGAAAGAGACTGCGGGCGTGTGGAATCGGGGGGTCGGCTGGATGTCGCGGAAGAGTGCGGCCAGTTGGTCGTGGATTACGGGGTTGGCCATATGGTCGGGGAGGCGCAGCGGGTATGCGGCCGCGTCGGGGATGTCGACCTCCGGGTGTTCGGCCAGCGGATGGTGTTGTGCCAGTTGGACTCCGATGCGTTCGCGCCGCAGCAGGAAGCGGCGCACGCCACGGCCCGGTTGTTCGCCGCGGGTGATGCCTGCGTCGATGCGGCCGTCGGCGACTGCGGGGGAGATCTCCGGTGTGGCCATCGGGGCCGCGATGACCTCGAGTCCCGGACTGTTGCGAATGAGGCTGTCTACCAGGGCCGGTGCTGTTTCGGCGCCGGTACTGACGCTGTAACCGATGCGGAGCGTGCCCAGTTTGCCGGCGGCTGCCTTGCGGGCGGTGTCCCAGGCTCGGTCCAGTGCCGCCAGTGCCGGCGGTGCGGATTCGGCCAAAGCCACACCGGCCGTGGTCAATGCGACGCTGCGCGTGTTGCGGACCAGCAGGCTGATACCGAGTTCCGCTTCCAATCGGCGGATGCGGGCACTGAGCGCGGGCTGTGCGATGCCGATCCGGGCGGCTGCGCGGGTGAAGTTCAATTCCTGTGCCAGCACCAGGAAGTACCGCAGGCTCACCGTATCCGGCGCCACATGCCCTCCACTCGATTGATAACGATCCGTTCTGAGCCTATCCCGTTCCGGTCTTTCCCTCGACCGCACATCCAGCCCTAACCTGCATCTATGACGATTCGACCGAGTGCGGTACCGGATGCCGCACTCGCGCACACCGAAAGGCAGTCATGCACAAGTTGCTAGTCCTATATCCCAAGCCCGTCGACCCCGACCACTTCCGCGACTACTACGTGACCAAGCACCTTCCACTGGTCATGAAATGGCCCGGACTGCTGGCGTGGCGGTACAGCTTCGACGCGGCGGCGGGTAACGGTGAACCGCCGTATTTCGCGGTTTTCGAAGCCGACTTCGCCGATGCCGCCGCCTTGGCCGCGTCGCGGGAGTCGGAGTACGGCCGGCTGGCGGCCGCCGATGTCGTCAACTACGCCACCGGTGGTGTGGTGGTCATCGACTATGCGGTGCAGGACGGGACGGACTGAGTCGGAGCGGGTGCGGCGCGGTCGCGGGGTGGGTTGATTGCGGTGCGGTCGATCGCGAAGCACCCGGTTTGCGGGGGCGCAAATCGAGGACCCTGATTGTGCAGACCCAAAAAGTGTGGTCTGGCGCACATAGTGAAGCGCAGGTTATTCAGAGATTACCCCTTGATCTTGTCCAGCTCCCGTTGGATGAGGTGTCCTGCTGTGGTTCGGGCCGGGGGTGATGGGAGAGCTGCTTTGCGGGTATTGGGTCCATGGTCTGATGAGGCGGAGCTCGGCGCGCTGGGGGGTGGTAAGGCCGGGGGGTTGTATGCGGTGCGGGACAGCGGGTTTCGGGTGCCGGAATGGGTCGCGCTGGGGAGCGATGTGTTCGAGGCGTTCGCGGCCGCGAGTGGATTGGACGCCGCGGTAGCGGAATTCGCGCGTATCGACGATGCCGATACGGCGGTGGCGTATGCGGCGGAACTGCGGGCCGAGGTGATCGGTGCGGAGCTGCCGGAGCTGGTGCGGGAGGTGATCGTTGCCGCGTGTGAGCGTTTCGGGGCGGATCCGGTCGCGGTGCGGTCCTCGGTGAGCGCCGAGGACGGGGACGAGCATTCCTTCGCGGGGCAGTTCGAGAGCCACCTCGATGTGAGTGGCATGGACGCGGTCATCGCGCGGGTGCGGGACTGCTGGGCCTCGGCGTTCTCCGAGCGTGCGGTGCGGTACGCGTTCGCGCGCGGGCTGCCGCGGGCCGGTGCGCCGGGTGTGGTGGTGCAGCGGTTGATCGCGGCGCGGGCCAGCGGCGTGGTGTTCACGGCCAATCCGACCAGTGGGGCGCGGGACGAGCTGGTGATCAGCGCCGTCTACGGGCTGGGGGAGGGCTTGGTGTCGGGGGCGGTGGACGCCGACACGGTGATCGTCGACAAGGACGGCGCGGCGGTGATCGAAGTCGTATTGGGGGACAAGGACATTCGCTTCGATGCCAGCGGTGGGCAAGGACTGGTCCGGCGGCCGGTCGCGGCCGGGCAGCGCGGGGCCGCGGTGCTGACCGAGGCCGAGATCGCGGAGCTGACCGAGCTGGGGCGCAAGCTCGAAATCGACCGGGGCGCACCGCAGGACATCGAGTGGGCCATCGACGACAGCGGTGTCTGGTTGTTGCAGGCGCGGCCCATCACCACCCTCGCCGAACCGCTGCCCGGCGTGGAATTGCGGGGCGCGGGCGAGGTGATTCCCGCAGGCGCGGAGCGTATCTGGGACAACTCGAACATTATCGAGAGTTTCAGCGGAGTGACCTCGCCGCTCACCTACACCGTGGCAGCCGGGATCTACGGGCGCGTGTACCGGGGCTATGCCGAATCGCTGCGCGTGCCGGACGAGCAGGTGCGCCAGACCGACGAGTGGACTCCGGTGCTGCTGGGCAGTTTCCACGGGCGGGTGTACTACAACCTGCTGCACTGGTATCGGATGGTCGGCATTGCGCCGGGGTATCCGCTCAATCGCAAGGTGCTCGAGGCCGCGCTGGGCGTGGACGAGCCCCTGGATGACGCGTTGGCGAAGACGCTGCGGCCCTTCGCTTTCCGGAGCACGCTGGGGCGTATCAAGTCGCGGGCGCTGACCACGTGGACCTACTGGCAGCGCATCAAAGGCATCGACGATATGGTCGAGCGGTTCGCCGCCGAGTTCTATCGCGTCTACGACGAATACGACGCCCTCGACTACACCACGCTCACCGGTGAGCAGGCGTACAAGGCGTACCGGGAAGTGGATCGCGACCTGGTCGAGCGCTGGGGACCGCTGATGGTCCTGGACGCGATCCTGTTGACCTGCACCGGATTCATGTACATCCTGACCAAACTGTTCCTGCCCAAGGCCCCGGAATGGTTCCTGTACGCGGTGGTCGGACCGGGCGCGGATATCGAGTCCGCCGAACCCGCACGGGCCATGACCGAGCTGGCCCGGTTGGTGCGCGCAGATGCGGGCTTGACCGAACTGGTGAATTCGACTGCGCCCGAGCAGATCTACGACGCGCTCCGCGCAGCGGGACGCACCGAGTTCCTGGCCGCCGTGGACGACTACATCGACCGGTACGGATACCGCAGCCTGGACGAGCTCAAATTGGAGACACCCGACCTGCGGGAGGATCCGGCGAGCCTGTTCATCATGCTGCGCAGCGCGTCGAGCCGGGTCGGGGACACCGTCACCGCCGGGCGCGGCGAGGAGGCCGATGCCTACCTCGACGAACGATTGCACGGCATCCGCCGCCGTATCTATGAACGGCTGCGCACCAAGACTTCTCGCTGCGCTGCCCATCGGGAGCGGCTGCGCTTCTGCCGCACCCGCGCTTTCGGGATGGTCAAGCGCATGATCCGCGTGATGGGGCGAGACCTGGTTGCGCGCGGCGTCATCGACGATTTCAGCGATGTTTTCCAGCTCACGGTGGAGGAATTGCGCGGCTGCTACGAAGGCGCGGACACCTCGAAGCTACGTGCCGTGGCCGCCGCCCGGAAAGCGTTGCGGGCCAGGGATTCCGCACTGGTCGCCCCCGCCCGCTTCCGCACGGTGGGACCGGCGTTCGGGCGCGCCGAACTGGCCGCGCAGGGCTGGGTCCCGATCACCGGCTCCGACGCCGCCACGGTCGGCACCGTGCTGCCGGGCACTCCGTCCGCGGCCGGTGTGGTCGAGGGATCGGCCGTGGTGGTGGACGAACCCCGGGATGTCGCGGGCGGCATCCTCATCGCCTACCGCACCGATCCCGGCTGGGTGGCCGCGCTGCCGTCGGCCTCGGCGCTGGTCATCGAGCGGGGCAGCCCGCTCACCCATGTGGCCATCGTGGCCCGGGAACTGGGCGTGCCGACCGTGGTCCAGGTCAAGGACGTCACCCGCCGCATACGCACGGGTATGCGCATTCGAGTCGATGGAGCCGGCGGCACCGTGACCGTGCTGCCCGAAGGAGATGCCGCGTGACCGAGAGTGCGAACGCTATTGCGACGGTGCGGGGTTGGTTGACCAGTCCCGCGCAGGACCGCGGTATTCACCTGGCCGATGAGGCCGACGGGTGGGAGTACCGCAGCTACGGCGAACTGGCCGATCAGGTTTGGTCGATCGCGGCGCTCATGCGGGCACACGGGCTGGACAGTGGTGACGGCGCGTGCGTCATCATGCCGACCGGGTTCCCCTGTGTAGCAGCCTTTTACGCGGTCTGGGCCTGCGGTGGAGTGTTCACCCCGGTGGCCCCGCCCATGTTCGGCGACCTGGATGCCATCGTCGCGCACATCGCGGGCATTCTGCGGCAGGCCGATCCGAAACTGGTGGTGACCGCACCGGAGTTCGAGCAGTTCGTGCGGCGGGCGGCGATCGAGGCCGGACGGGCGGACGAGCCCCTGGTGGTGGACGCGGCCCGGCTGGCACCGCCGCCGGAGGAGCGAGACCTGGGCGAGGCCGCCGAAGTCGCGCTGTTGCAGTTCACTTCCGGATCCTCCGGTGCCCCCCGCGGCGTGCGGGTGAGCTGGCGCAACCTCGCCAACAATGTCGACATGATCACCCGCCTGCTCGACTGGCAGCCGGGCGAGTCGATGGCGTCCTGGCTGCCGCTGTACCACGATATGGGCCTGGTCGGCGCGTTCCTGTCCACGGTCACCAACCAGGCCGAGCTGTATCTCATGCGCCCCGACCAGTTCGTGCGGGATCCCGTGCGATGGTTGCGCGCCATGACGAAGGCGCAGCACACGCCGTCGCCGTCGTTCGCGCTCGGCTATGTGGCGCACCGGGTCCGGCCCGAGGAGATCGCGGACCTGGATCTGTCCGGCTGGCGCACCCTGGCCGTCGGCTCCGAACCGGTCGAGGTCGCGGACCTGCAATCCTTCGCCGATCTGACCGGGCCCCAGGGCTTTTCGATGGGCGCGTACACCCTCGCGTACGGACTGGCCGAGGCGACGCTCATGGTGACCTCGTCACCCACGCGCCGCCCGACGACCGCATTGCGCCTGGACAATCCGAATCTCCGCTTCGGCGAACCGGTTCCGGTACTGGAGCGAGCCGAACTGGACGACGACCATCGGGTCGAAGGCGCGGGCTGGATCACCGGACTCGGTTACTCCACACCGGAATCCACCGTCATCGTGGTCGACGAGGACGGCCGGGAGCTGCCCGACGGGGTGCTCGGCGAAATGGTGGTGGTCGGCGATTCGGTAGCGCTCGGCTACTCCGGGGAACCCACATCCGGGTCACTGACCCGCATCGAGGACGGCCGCCTCTACTCGGGCGACTCCGGATTCCTCTACAACGGTGAGGTTTTCGTGCTCGGCCGCATGGGTACCAGTCTCAAGGTGCGGGGGCGTTCGGTGTTCATGGAGGACATCGAATCCCGTGTCGCCCAGGAAACCGGGCTCACCAAGGGCAAACTCGCCGCCGTCGGGATCTCCGAAGCGGGCGTGCAGGGCATCGCGCTCTTCGCCGAAACCGCGCCCGGTGACTGG
The DNA here is from genome assembly GCF_001612945.1 of Nocardia inohanensis NBRC 100128. GTDB lineage: Bacteria > Actinomycetota > Actinomycetes > Mycobacteriales > Mycobacteriaceae > Nocardia > Nocardia inohanensis. The sequence continues at coordinate 214,443 of NZ_BDBK01000010.1, read as the reverse complement.
ATCGCGGAGGCCCGCAAAATCATTCGCGGTCAGCTCGGTCCCGCTCAGATGACCCACATCGTCACCGGTCCGCGTGGATTGATCCGCCGCACTTCCAGCGGGAAGCCGCGCCGCCGGCACATGTGGCAGCTGCTGCGCGACGGAGCCCTCGAAGGCGCGGTCGTGCACGATTCCGACGCCACGACCGGCGCCGCGCAGTCCATCCCCACCGGGCACGGGGCGGCGCTGAATCAGGCAAGCGAAGCGCCGCGCCCGGCGATGCCGCTCGAACGGATCCACCAGCTGCTCGACGCGGCACTGGCCACCGTGACGGTGCCCGCCGACGCGGCCGTGCTGTTCGAGGGCTCGCTCGCCGAAGGCTTCGGCAATGCCGGGTCCGATATCGACTTCCTCGTGGTGGCCGACGGCGCGGAGGAAATGCCCACGCTCCCGACCGTCCTGTTCATCGACGGCCGGCGGGTTGAGGTCCGCACCCGCTCGGTGGCGCAACTCCGCCGGCAGCTGGCCCAGGTAGCTACGAACCCGGACGAGGATTCCCTCAACCGCTGCCAGCGCTTCCTGCGCGCAACCGTCCTGCGCGCCGGAACCGTGGACCTCGATGCCCTGCGCCGAGTTCTCGACTACCCCGAGTTCACCACCCGGATCGCGGACTGGTGGACCGCGCGCGCCACGCACGCTCTCCGCTTCGCGATCGCCCTGCGCGCCTTCGGAGCCCACGAAGAAGCCGCCGAATGGGCCGCGGACGGACTACTCCAGGCCATGAAGGGCTGGGCGGCCCATCAGGGCGAAACCTACCTGGAAACCAAATGGCTGCCCGCCCAGCTCGACCGGATCGGCACGCACGAACTCGTGGACCGCTACCGCGAGCTCAGCACTCCAAGAGAGTCGCGGCCCACTCGCGCGCCGGGCCCCACCCCGGTGGTTTCGACCGCGGCCGGGGAATCGCCGAGCGCGGCGGCCGCGGACACGTCCACGGCTGTCACGGAGCCGCCGCCGGATCCGGCTGACGCACGACGCTGGGAACGACTGCTGGACTTGGCTGTCGCGCTCGGCGTGACCGGTGTCGTCGATGATCCGGGGCAGATCGTGTTCGCGCGGCGGGCCGGTGTCACCACCTGGTCGATCGGCGGCCGGGTGCACGTGCTGCGGGGCGACCGCGAGGTGTTCGTGCTCTCGGACGACGCGGCGCGGGCTTGGCGGTCGGTGGTGTTCCGGCATTCGGTGCGGGATGTGCTGGCGCGCGCCTCGCGGGATATCGGGGCGGAGCTGGCCGAATTCGTGCGGCTGGGGTTCGTCGGATTGCAGTGGCGGGCGGGGGAGGTCATCGAACCGGCGCTGGCGATGTGCAAGCCGGTGCGACCGGGCTCGCTGGTGCCGAGTGCGATCGCGCCTGCCCTCGGTCTCAACGGGGCGGCCCGGGACGGCGGGATCGCTGCGCTGGCGGCCTTACCCGCACCGCAGTTCACCGAATGCGGGCTCAACCTGGTGTGGTCGAACGTGGTGCTGGAGAACGCCCGCGAAGATCTGGTGGGGGCGATCAAGGACGCGCAGGGGGCGGTAGCCGATATCGCCGCGCACCGGCTGATCGGGATGAGCGTCCGGGTGCTGTTGTCGGCGTTCGGAATTCACCCGCTCCCCGCCGATGTCGCGCCCGAACGGACGGTGCGGCGACTGCTGCCGGGACGTACGCCCGGGCGCGAGGTGCTGCTGGACCGGTTGAGTTCGGCTCGGGGCGTGCGGTTCTCGGAGATCGTCGCATCCGGCGGTGACGTCTTCGCCGGGCTCGCGATGCTCGACGAGTTCGTCGCCGCGGTACGGCAGGCCGCCAGCGGCGCGGAGATCGGCGCCGCCTTCCCGGCCTCGTTCGATTCCCGCGAGCAATGGCAGCGCACCCTGACCATCGGCTACGACTGGCTGCGCATCGCCGGATACCTGAATACCGAACTGCCACTGGACGAGGCGCGCGATCTGCTCGCCAGCGGCGGGCTGCAACCGCATCTGCGGGAAGGGGAGCGGGCATGAGCGACACGGTGACCGAACGGGTGCGGCAGATCATCGCCGCGATGGCCCCGCAGCCGAGCGCGGAACTCCGGGAGGCGCAGCGCCTCATCGAGGACCTCGGCTACGACTCGCTGCGCTTGATGGAATTGACGGTGGTGCTGGAGCGCACCTTCGATCTGCCGCGGTATAAGCCCGAGGATCTGATGGGCGTGCTGCATGTCGGCGCGGTGGTGGGCCTGGTCAACCGCACGCTGGAGGTGCGGGCGTGAGCGAAACAGTGCTGCTGACCGGGGCGAGCGGCCTGGTCGGCGCGGAGGTCGCGGCACGGCTGTCCGCCCGGGGCAGGCCGGTTACGGCTGTGCTGCACAGCAATTCGGCCATCCGCCGCAACGCCGGCACCCCTTTCGAACCGGCGTCCCGGGTGCACGGCGACATTCGCGAGCCCGGCTTCGGGATCGCGGCGGACGGACTGGCGGGCCGGGTGGGCATGATCGTGCACTGCGCGGCCACCACCGCCTTCGACGCCGCGGACGCGGTCTACGACGAACTCAATGTGCGGGGCGCGGCGAACGCCGTGGAACTGGCGCTGGCCTGGGATGTTCCGCTGGTGCACGTCAGCACCGCCTACGTCTGCGGGATGCGCGGCGGCCTGATCCGGGAGGAAGAACTCGACGCGGGCCAGACCTTCGGGAACGGCTACGAGCAGAGCAAGCTGCGCGCCGAGCAGCTGGTGCGGGCGGCGGGCGAGCGCGGGCTGCGCTGGGCGATCGTGCGGCCGGGAATCGTCACCGGTGACCTCGGCACCGGGGTGATCCGGGAGTACAAGAACCTCTACACGGTCGTGAAGCTGATGGTGGAGGGCAAACTGCGCCGCCTGCCCGGACGCTACGACGCCACCCTCTCGCTGGCCCCGGTCGATCATGTCGCCGAGGTGATCGTCGCCGCCGCAACGGATTTCGATCGCGCGGCCGGACGGACCCTGCACGCGGTGGGCCGCGATACGCTCTCACTGCGCGAGGTTTCGGATGTGCTCGCCGAGTATCCCTCGTTCGAAGTGGCCACCTTCGTCCCGGAATCCACCTTCGACCCGGCCGATCTCGACCCCATCGAACGCGAGTACTACCTGCGCATCGGCACGCTCTACACCAGCTACTTCAAACGCCGGCTGGTCTTCGACACCACGGCCGCCGATGCGCTGCTCGGCCATCTCTCACCCGCCACCGGCAAGGACTATCTGCGCGCCCTGCTGGACTACTGCCTGGAGTCCGGATACCTGGGCGCACCGCTGTCCTCGATCGCTGACATGCTGGCGCGCAATGGAATCGGCGGTGCCCTGTGACCGAAGACGCCCTACGGAGCCTGCTGTCGCGGCTGACCCCCGCACCGGCCAAGGTCGATGCCTACCTCGGCGACACCTACGTGCTGGAAACCCTCGACCAGCTACAGGCGGCGCATATCGACCCCGCCGCCTTCGCGCGCGAACACTCGCTGCTGCTGCTCAAACCCGACGCGATCGTCGCTCGCGCGGTCGATCCCACCCTGGAGTGGCTGCGCGACAACGGGTTCCGGGTGGTCGGCGCGCACCGGGTGGCCGTGGACCGGCACATCGCGCGGGCACTGTGGTACTTCGCCTGGAACATCGCCTCACCGGAGCGCCGGCGGCTGGCGGATCTGCTGGTCGGCATCTCGGATGTGCTGGTTCTCGTGGTTCACGCACCGGATGCCGAACTGCCCGTGCCCATCCGGCTCGCCGCGGCCAAGGGCGCGACCGATCCACGCAAACGCGAACCGGGTGAGCTGCGGTATCTCCTGGGCCGGCACAACTATCTGCTTAACCTGGTGCATTCGCCCGACGATCCCGCCGACGTATTGCGGGAACTGGCCATCTATTTCGATGAGCGGACCCGCGGCGAGCTGCTCACCCAAGCCGTTTCGGGCACCGATCGCAGCGCGGAGGCCGCCGCGATCGCGAAGGAACTCTACGCCGACGCGCCCGCGCGCAGCTTCGAACGCGCGGCGGCTCTCGAACGTCTCTGTAACGAATTGCGGGTCCCCGCACCGGAATCCGATGCGGACTGCGCCCGGCTGCTGACGGCGGCCTGGTCCGCGGGGCGGGATCTCGACCCGTGGTCGGTGATCGTGCTCGGGTCCTACGTACTACCCATGCGCACCGGGACGCAGTCGCAGACACTGCCGCCCATCGGTGCGAACGATTGGCTGGAGGCTCGACCGTGATCAATACCGATACCGTGACCGCCACGCACGTCCGCACCATCCCGCGCGCGCTGGCGCATCGGTGCGCGGTGGCCGAGGTGTTCGTGACATCCCTCGACACCATCGGCACGGACGCCTTCGTGGTCGGCGCGCAATTGCCGCGCATGCACGGCCATTACGGCGATCACGCGGGTGCGCTGGGCACGCGGCACGACCTGGTCGGGGTGATGGAGGCGGCGCGGCAGGCGTCCATCGCCGTCACCCACGAGTTCTACGACGTGCCCACCGATCGCGCGTTCCTGGTGCGCACCTTCAACTGCACCGGCGCGGACACCTCGTCCTGGGAGGTCGGCACCGCGCCCGCCGACCTCGTCATGCAGGTGCGGGCGCTGCGCAAACACCGGCGCGGCGAGGAATTGCAGGGCCTGGACCTGGTGCTCGATATCAGCAGCGGTGGTCAGCCGATGGGCACCGTGGACGGCTCCTTCTCCTGGGTGGCGCCCGCGCAATGGGCCGCGATTCGCGGCGGCTTCCGGAAACGGCTGGGGCTCGGCGAGTTCCGGGGCGCGGGGGAGATCGGTGAACGCGCCGACGCCGCCGCCGTCGGGCGGGAGAATCCGCGCAATGTGGTGATCGGGCCACCGGTGGAGGCCGACGGCCGGATCCGGGCGGCCGTGGTCGCCGACACCACGCATCCGATCCTGTTCGATCATCAACTCGACCATGTGCCCGGCAATCTGCTCATCGAAGCGGCCCGGCAGACCGCCCTCAGCGCCATGCGTCCCGAACCGCGCCGATTGATCAGCGTGACAAGTACTTTCGAGCACTTCGTGGAGCTGGACCGCCCGGCCGAATGCGTCGCCGAAATCACCGACTCGGGCGTGGACACCAAGGTGGTCCGCTGCGAGATCCGGCAGGCGGGCGCGGTCGCGGCCCGCATCGATCTCGAATTCGACGACAGGGCAGCGGATTCCGAACCGGAGGTGACCGCCTGATGGGTGTCGAACTGCTCACCACCACCCGGTCCTACCGGCGGCGGCTGGACCTGACGCGGCCGGTATCGCGACAGGATCTGCTGGAGTGCCTGGAGATCGCGGCACATGCGCCCAGCGGCAGCAACCGGCAGCCGTGGCGGTTCGTGGTGGTGCGCGACGCCGAGCGGAAGCAGCGGATCGGCGAGTACTACCGGAAGGGCTTCGCCGCCAACCTGTCCGGGCGCATTCCCCGTCCGGACCAGCTCGCGGATCTGGCGTCCGGGCAGTATCTGGCCGACCATCTGCACGAGGTGCCCGCGCTGGTACTGGTGTGCTCGCTCGGGCGGCTCCCCGCCGAACCCTCGGCGCTGCGGTCGGCCAGCTTCTACGGATCGATCTATCCGATGGTGTGGAATCTGCTGCTGGCCTTGCGGGAACGCGGCCTGGGGTCGACGCTGACCACCGCGCACCTGGCCTATGAGCGGGAAGTGGCCGAGCTGCTGGGCATTCCGTTCGAGGAGGTGACGCAGGTGGCGATGCTGCCGGTGGCGCGGCTGCTGCCCGGAGCGGACACCCCGGCCCGCCGTACGCCGGTGGCCGAGCTCATCGGCTGGGACGGCTGGGAGACGCCGGGCGGGGAGTCGCCGTGACAGAGGTTGTCGAAACTCCTTCTTGGACAAGTGTATTCGGATCTGTCGCGCGCATCGCCCGGTTCACGAAGGTGATGTACAAGCCGCACTACCTGCTCTACGGCGTGCTCTGGGTGCTCGCGCTGGAGGGTACGGCCGCCATAGTCGGGCAACCGGATACGGCCTGGCGGCCCAGCGGTGCCACGGTGCTGCGGATCGCCGTCGTGGCGATCGTGCTGCTGTATCTGCGCATGGTCGACGAACAGAAGGACCTGGACTACGACCGCATCCACAATCCGGACCGGCCGCTGGTGACCGGGGCGGTCAGCGCCCTCGAATTGCGTGGCGCCATGGCGGTCATCGCGGTGCTGTCCATCGCCGGGAGCCTGCTGCTCTCGGTGCGATCCGCCGTCATGATCGCCGCGGTGCTGGCCTACGGCCTGGTGCTGTGGGGCCTGGAGCGGATGTCGGCGGCCGTGCGCACGAACATCATGCTGAACCTGGTCGTCACCTATCCGGTGCAGTTGCTGGTGACGGCGTACGCGGTGCTCTCGGCCGTGGACACGGGCGAGGTGCAGGGACGCGCGCGGGTCGCGGTGGTGGCGGTGGTGTTCGCCGGAGCCTTCCTGCAATTCGAATTCGCCCGCAAGACCTCGCGAGTCGAGCGGCCGGGGGAGATGTACTACTCCAACGCGCTGGGGACGAACGGGAGCGCGGCGGCGTCACTGCTGTGCGCGGGCGTGGCCGTCGGTGCGGAGATCGCGGCGGTCCGGCCGTGGACCTACGGCACGGTGGCCGCCGTCGTCGGCTGGATTCCCCTGGGACTCTTACTGATTCCGCTGGCGGGAGCTTGGCGCTTCCAGCGCTCACAGGACACCGACTATCCGGTGATACCCGCCGTACTGTTCATACTCGCCCTGTACCTCGCGCTCATCGTCCAGGCGTCAGCGATATGACATCCGCCGGAACGACGCACTGGCCCAGGCGAACCCGATAGCGGCGAGCGCGGCGGACCACAGCACCGCCGCGACCGCCCGATCGGGCTCCGTGGCATCGAGCAGGGCCCGCACCGTCTCCACGATCGGTGTCGCGGGCTGCTTGTCGGCGAACCCGTGCAACCACTCCGGCATGGTGCTGGTCCGCACGAACGCGCTGCTCACGTACGGAATGAAGGTGATCGCGTAGGTGAGTCCGCCGGCCGCCTCCGGATTCTGCGCCGCCATGCCCAACGCGACCGCGATCCAGGTCACCGCCACCACGAACAAGGTGATCATGCCGAGGGCCGCCAGGCAGCCGACCGGCCCGGCGGCCGGGCGATACCCCAGCGCCGCCGCCACTCCCACCGCGATCACGATCGCCGCGAGCGTCCGCGCCACCCCTTCGATGAGATGCCCCGCCAGCAACGCCTGCCGGTACATCGGCAACGTCCGGAACCGATCCACGCTGCCCCGGGTCATATCCGTACACACGCTGGTGGCGGTGATCGAAGCCCCGAACCCCGTGCACAGCAACATGATTCCCGGCACCACATAGTTCAGATACGGCCCGCCGACGTCGATCGCGCCGCCGAACACGTAGGTGAACAGCAGCATCATCAAGATCGGCATGGTCAGCGAGATGACCAGCGTGTCCGGACTGCGCAACGTCCGCCGCGCACACCGTATGAACATGACCAGCGAATCCGCGATGACAGCGGGGACCCGCGGCCGGTATGCGGCCGGACGGTCCTCGGCGTTCGTCGTCACTTCGCGGCGGCCTCGACAATGTCGGCGGCCTGCTCGGCCGCTCCCTCGGTGCGCAGGGTGCGCGCGAAGTCCTGGACGCGCGCGCGGCTTTCGGCGGTCAGCAGGGGACGCAGGCGCTGTTCCAGCCGGTCCGCGGTGAGCTGGGTGAAGCGCAGATGCGCGCCGATGCCGAGCTTCTCCACCTGCCCGCCCCACATGGGCTGCTCGAACGAGACCGAGCACACCATGGTCGGCAATCCGGCCCGCAGGCTCTCGAACAGCGTGCCGATCCCGCCGTGATGCACCGCCGCCGCGCAGTACGGGAACACCTTGTCGTAGGCGAACGGCCCGACGATCTTCACATGCTCGGCCACCCGGGCATTCGCCACGTCGAGGTCGCTCCAACCGGCGCTGACGAGGGCGCGCACGCCCAGCCGCGCCGACACCTGCTCGGCCATCCGCACTACGGCGGCGGTATCGCGGATGGGCATGCTGCCGAAGCCGAAGAACACCGGCGGCTCACCGGCATGCACCCAGTTCAGGACCTCCTCGTGGGCCCCGGACAGTTCGCCGACGGCGGCGCGGGTGGCTTCGTCGAGGGTGAGGAAACCGGTGAAGGGGCGGCGGTCGTCCCACTGCGCCGGCAGCCCCGGCACCAAGGCGGGATCGTAGATCTGCACCTCGGTCACGTTCGCGCGGCGCAGCGCGGCGGCCGGGCCGGCGTACGACTTGGGCAGGCCGAGCTGCTCGCGCAGGTCGTTGAGGTAGCGCATGAAGACCACGCGCCGCAGGTTCTCCGCCACCGTCCAGGTCGCGCGATTCACCGCGGCGGGCGGGCTCCAATGCGGCGGCAGCGCACCCGGGAAGGGGTAGGCGCTGTTGGCGCGCGCCGGGAAGTAATGCAGGGCGACCAGCGGCACGCCCAGCGCCTCGGCCACCGAGCTCGCGCGATCCTCGGTCACCGTGCTGGCGACGATCAGGTCCGCGCCCTGACAGACCTCGATGACCTCGCGATTCATCTGATCCGCGTACCCGGACATCTGCTTGGCGACCATCTGCATCAGGCGCAGGGTATTGCCCGCCGCCAGCGCGCGCTGCCCCTCCGCGGAGCTGTAGAGCTGCTGCACGTCCGGTCCGCACGCCTGCGCGGCAAGCCCCGCCGCCGTGACGAAATCGACCAGGTTGGGTGGCGCGCCGAGCAGTACATCGTGCCCGCGCCGCCGCAGTTCCAGCCCGAGCGCCACGACGGGGTGCACATCGCCGCGGGTTCCGGTGAGCGGTATGGCGATTCGCACTGGGCCTCTTTCGACGCTGTTCGGGGGAGCACTACGGCCGGCACCGGTGCAGCTCGGTCGGACCGCGTGCGGGTATACGAGATCGACCCTGTGTGCTGTGCGGTTGCGCCGTCCAGACCATAGAAGTGTGGGCGTTTCAGAGGGCGGCCGTTCTGCGTACAGTGCGGCTGATGCACATCGCGATGTTCATGGACTACCACCCGAGCACGCTGGGCGGGGTGCAGACCGCCGTCGATTCCTTGCGGCGGGGGCTGGAGCGGGCCGGGCACCGGGTCACGCTCTTCGCGGCGCCGCTGCCGGATGCGCCGGTGGATCCGAATGTCGTGGAGCTGCACGGTATTTCGGCACTGGCCGTGAACGGCTTCGCGGTGGTGCCACCCAACCGGGCCAATGCCGGGCTGATCGACGCCGTCTTCGCCGAACGGGGCCCGGTGGATGTGGTGCACACGCTCACCACCTACGGGGCGGCCATCGCGGGTATGAAAGCCGCACGGCGGCACCGGATTCCATTGGTGCACAGCGCGCAGAGCCGCGACGACGTCTTCATCGCGCACACCTCGCCCGCGCCGTATCCGGCGGCGCTGGCCCTGCGCGCCCTGCACGGGCGCTTCGTACCGCACTCCCACCACATGCCCCATCGCGCCGAGAGCCGGGCCGCCCGGCACGCCTGGTGGACCATGGCCGGGCAGGCGCAGGCCGCCGATCGGGTGCTCACCCCGACCCGGCACTTCGCGGATCTGCTGCTCGATCACGGCGTCACCCGGCCCGTCCGGGTGATCTCCAATGGCGTCGACGATGCGCTGCTCGACGGCCGGTCCATGGTGGAGCGTCCGGAATCCGGTGCCCTGCGGCTGGTTTGGTGCGGGCGGCTCTCGGCGGAGAAGCGAATATCGGAAGCCGTCGAGGCGGTGTGCCGGGTCGCCGACTGCGAACTCGACGTGTACGGCGAGGGCGACCTGCTGGAAGCCGCGACCGCACTCGTCGCCGCGCATGCGGCACAGGACCGAATCCGCTTGCACGGCAGGGTTTCCCAATCGGCTTGCCTGGATGCCATGGCCGGCGCCGACGCCCTGCTGTTCTCCTCCTCGGGCTTCGACACCCAGGGCATGACGTTGTTGGAGGCGGTGGCGGTCGGGCTGCCGGTCATCCACTGCGATCCCGCACTCGCCGAATCGATTCCGGCGGGCGGCGGCATCCGCACCGCCGATTCCTCCGTCGACGCCATCGCCGAAACCCTGGCCAAGCTGTCCGCCGACCGCGCCCTGCTCTCCGAGATGCGCGCGGTCGTCCAGGAGCACGCCTACACGGTGCGCCAATCCCACTACACCGCAATGGTTCTGGAGGAGTACCGAATGGCCGGCGAGCAGACCGCGACGCCCCGGGGACTGCCCCGCACGCTCGCCGATATCCCGACCGCACCGGGCAGCCTCCCGCTGGTGGGTCACAGCCTGCGCGCCCTCACCGACGCACCCGGTTTCGTGAAGTCCCTCTCCGCGCTGGGACCCATCGTCCGTATCGACTTCGGCGCCAAGACCGGCTACGTCCTCACCACCCCCGAGGCGTTGCGCGAAGTCGCGTTGAGCGACGCGGAATTCGAACGCGAGGACCTGCGCGAGGCCATCGCCGATATCGCGGGCGGTTCGGTCAACGTCCTGCGCGGCGCGGAGCACCGGCTGCGCCGCCGCATGATCGCCCCCGCGCTGCGCCAGACCCGGCTGGCCGAATACGCCGAATCCGCCGCCGATATCGCCAATACCTGGGCCGCCGGTCTCTCCGGCACGGTGAACCTGATGGACGAAGCCCACGGTCTCGTCCTGGACACCGTCTCCTCCACCCTGTTCACCGCCGACTTCGGCGATCAGGCCCGCCGCGAGATCCGCGACAATGTGCCGTGGCTGCTCAGTCAGGTCATTCTGCGCACCGCCCTGCCCCCGCAGCTGCGCCGGCTGCGCGTGATCGCCAACTATCGCTGGCGTACCAAGGCCCGGCACCTGCGGGCGGCGGTCGGCGCGGTGGTCGCCGAATACCGCAGGCGCGACGAGGATTTCAACGATGTCGTCTCGGCGCTCATCCGCCACACCGACGCCGAAACCGGCGCCACCCTCTCCGATGAGCACATCATCGACGAGGCGATTCTGATGCTGGCCGGCGGCGTCGGCTCGATGGCCTCACTGACCGGCTGGCTCTGGCACGAGGTCATGCGCCACCCCGCCGTCGCGGGCCGCCTCTACGCCGAACTCGATGCCGTGGTCGGCACCGAGGACGTCCGGCCCGCCCATTTGACCTCCATGCCGTACCTGAAACAGGTGGTGGCCGAGACGATCCGGTTCTGGGGGCCGTGGATCAGCGCCGCCAACGCCAGCGACGATCTGACCATCGGCGAAGTGACCATTCCGCGCGGCTCGGCGATCATGTTCAGCCCGTACATGGTTCAGCACGACCCCCGCTACTTCCCCCGCCCGGAATCCTTCGATCCGGACCGCTGGTCCCCCGAGAAGGCCGACGAGTCCGCCAAGCACGCCAGCCTCTCCTTCGGCGTGGGCCGCCGGCGTTGTCTCGGCGACCATTTCGCCATGCTCGAAATCGCGCTGGCCACCGCCGCCCTGCTGACGCGCTGGCGGCCGGTCGCCGACCCGGGCTACACCGTGCGCGCCAGCAACCAGGACTTCGTCCTGTCGCCGTCGGCTCTCCCGGTGACCCTGCACCGGCGGTAGCCCGGGTGGGCGGCGGGCCTCAGACGCGCGCGCGGGCGAATTTGTAGATGAGGAGCAGGATTACCGAGCCGATGATGGCGCCGATGAAGGTGTGCTCGACCGGTGGGCGGAGGGTGAATTCGTGGGGGGCGAAGACCAGGCTGCCGAGGGTGCCGCCGACGTAGCCGCCGATGATTCCGAGGACGATCGTCCAGATCCAGCCGAAGTCTTCTTTGCCGGGAACGAGGAGGCGGGCGATGGCGCCGCAGATCAGTCCGATGATGATCATGGTGATAATGCCCATGACGTGCTCCTAGCGTTGCATGTGTCGCGTTTTCGACGGTAGCAGGGGAGAGCCCGGGGGCGAGCGTGTCGCAATACGTCAGCGCGCCTGGCCGGTTCGCACCTGCTGATGTGCGGTTACCCAGCAACGCGGTGTTCAGTCCCCTCGGCGGAGGAAAACGAATGGTCCAGGAGTTTTCGGTGGCTGTGAACAGGCTCGGGCTGTCCACAGCACAGGCCGTCGGCGGGATGACCGGGATGCGGTATCAGTCGATCGTGAGCAGCGTTCGGCCGGTCGCGGTGCGGGCGGCGATGGCGGCGTGGGCGGCGGCGGCTTCCTCCAGGGGGAAGGTCTGACCGACAACGACTTTCAGCCGTCCGGCCGCGGCGTCGGTCAGGGCGCGTTCCAGGGCGCCGTTCCAGTCGATACCGGACTTGGTGATGTCCATCAGGGTGTGCACCGTGACGCCCTGGGCGGCAGCGGCTTCCGGGTCGATGGGGGCGAATCCGCTTGCCGCGTTGCCGTAGCCGAGGAAACGAGCACCCGGGGCGGCGGTGGTGAGGGCGGTGCGGCCGAGTTCGCCGCCCGCGCCGTCGAAGACGACCTGGACGCCGCCGCTGAGTTCACGGACGCGGCCGGCCCAGTCGGGCCGGGTGTAGTCGACGACCTCGTGCGCGCCGAGGCGCTGGGCGAGTTCGCGTTTGGCGGGGCTGCTCGCGGCGGCGATGACCCGGCCGCCGGCCGCGCGGGCGAGCTGGACGAACAGGGTGCCGAGACCGCCCGCCGCGCCGGTGATCAGGACCCATTCCCCGGGCTGGACCGCGGCGAGGTCGGCGACGCCGAGCGCCGTGCGGCCGTCGTGCACGAGCCCGGCGGCGGTGCGCAGATCCAGGTCGTCGGGGACCGCGACCAGGGATTCGGCCCTGGCCAAGGCCAGTTCGGCGTAGCCGCCGACGGGCAGACCGCCGCCGATCCCGCTGGCCGCGGTCTGGGTGGCCACGCGCCGCCCGACCCAGCCCGGATCCACGCCCGGACCGGCCGACTCCACCACGCCGGTGACCGCGCCGCCGGGCACGAACGGCGGTTCGACCGGGAAGAAGTCCCGGGCCCAGCCGCTGCGCATCAGCGTGTCGAGGAACATCACGTCGGCCGCCGCGACCCGGACCACCACCTGACCCGCACCGGCCACCGGAGCCGGGGCCTCGCTCACTCGCAGCACCTCGGGCCCGCCGAATTCCTTTGCCTCCACCACGCGCATTTCGCTGCCTCCCTATCGTTTTCGATCACCTGACCGACTCCAGCGTGGAACCTCGAGCTCTGTTGAGGTCAAGCCGAGCGGCGGGATTACGCGTGTGGTGAATCCGGGAATACCGGCGCCGGTCGCGTTCGGCGGGCGGATCGGGAGACGCTCCGCGACGATCGCCGCCCGTTCATTTCTGATACGTCGCGAGCCGGTACCGCGCGCTGGTTAGTACCAGTGTGGGCGGTGCGACAAAGCGGGGTTTTCAGATCGTTGACCAGGCATTTGTTCCCGTGCGGCTGCTTCTCGATGTTTCATTTTCGGGGCAAGCAGTCTTGACTCCGATTCGGGACGTCGTTAGTCTCTTGGCGGGATCGGGACAGCGTGACCCGCGAACCGTCCAGCAGACCCGGCGCAACCCGCGATCACAGCAAGGAGATACGCCCATGCCCACGCAGTACCTCGCCGATATCCGCGAAGCCACCCGCGCTCGCGAAGCCGCCAAGCAGGCCGCCCTGGCCGCCGACGGCATCTGGCGCAGCAAGATCAAGCAGGCCACCCAGGCCGGTGAGCGGGTATTCCTCATCGCCAAGGCAGCCGGCGACATCACCACCTCCCGCGTGTATCAGATTCGAGACGGAGTCCGCACCGGCAGCACCCGCTGAACCGGCCGCGATGCCCGACGGCGCGTCCCGGATCCACGCGATGAGCGCCCCGGGAATGAGACGCACCGCGTGCGACAATCGGACCGTGCATGATCAGCTGAAAGCCTGGATCGACGAGCTGACCGGGGGCGAGAGCACCCGCGCCATCGCCGCCGTCACCGGGATCCCGCAGGCCACCCTGGCGCGGCATCTCGCGCTCGAGACGCCGCCGGTGGAGACGCTGATCGAAATCGCCCGCGCCTACAACGCCAATCCCGTCGAGGTGCAGGTGGTCGCGGGCATCATCACCGAAGCCGAGGCACAGCGCGCCGGATCCGGCAGCGCCATCCGGTACGCCAGCACCCGGCAACTGCTCACCGAATTGATGCGACGGGATAAAGAAGAAGACGACACGCCCCGGCGTAAACCCTCGCGCGGCGAAGCGGGCGCGAGGCTGTTCCGGTGAACGACGTCGTCACCCTGCTGGCCGCCCTCGCCGCCCTCGCGGCGGCGGGTTGCCGGTTGCCACGCTGGGGCGCGCCCGAATCCCGGCCGCTCACCATCGGATTGGGTTTGCTGGCGCTGTGGGCGGTGCTGCGCGCGCCGGTGCTCAACTCCGCCGCCACCGAGTTCGCCGTCTCGGCCACCACCCTCGAGAGCCTGCCCGATCTGATCTCCAATCTCGCCCTGGTGGCGGCCGGAGCGCTGATCGGGGTGGCGATCACCGACGCGTTCGGCAGTGTGGTGTGGAAGAGGGCTTTCTATGTCGGGCTCATCGTGTTCGAGGCGGCGCTGCTGCTCACCTATGAGCCGTCCAAGCCGTCCGCGGCGATGATCGACGGGCACAAGTGGATGCTGGCCGGGGCGGGCATGGTGACCAGCATCGCCATCCTGGTGGCGGCCTGCCTCAGCATCTCGGCCATCCCCGCGCAATTCCGTTTGCCGCTCGGGCTTTTCATGCTCGGCGGCGCACTCAGCCTGGGGCTCAGCGTACTTCGCGCGGTGACGCTGCTGCGGCCGCACGGCACCCAGGTGGAGGTGTGGGCCCCACTGGTCAGCCTGCCGATCTTCGCCTTCGCCTTCGGATCGCTCATCGGCACCTACCGGTTGCGCGCGTTCCTGCGCGACAGCGCCGAATCGGACGCCGACGCCGAAATCTGAGCCGCGCCGACCCGCCCGTTCGGTCATCGGGACGGCCGTCCCGAACGCCGGAACAGGGGCTTGGCAGCAGGTTCGCGCTCGGGTAGCGCGCACCTTCTCAGACGCCTATGCTTCTGCGCGAGATTCGAAACCGGTTGCCGGTCCGCGTATTTGGCGTGGGCCGGGAAGCGGATGCCCGGGGGTTGCCCTCGGTCAATGCGGAAGTGCGGAGCTTTGTCGGAAACATCGAATCCGCCCGACGGCGGCGGGGCGGCCGTTCCGGGTGTGCGCCTGCCCTATCCGGTATTGCTGATCACGGCGCTGGTGGCAGGGCTCGCCATCGCCGCGGCGGTGTTCGCGGCACCGGTGGAATTCCGGATCCCGCTCGCCATCGGAGCGTTGCTGGCCGGAATGCTGTTCTGTGCGGCGGTGACCGCGGCCGTCCACTACCGGGATGAAGCCGTGCGGGCGCGCGGCGCGGTTGCCGCGGCCGAGGAACGGCTGACCGGCGCGCTCGCGGAGGCGCAAGCGCGAATCACCGAGGCCCAGCAGCGATTCGACGCGCTCGATAGGGAAGCGCAGCAGATCGTGGACGCGCGCGCCGGCGAGGCCCGCCGGCATGTCGAGGCGGTGGAGAGCGAAGCGCGCCAGCATGTCGAAGCCATCGAGCACGAGGCGCGGCAGCATATCGACGCGGTGCAGAGCGAAGCGCGGCTGCGGGTCGAGGCCGTCGAGAACGAGGCGCTGCGGCGGATCGAAGAGACCGAGAACGCGGCCCGGCGGCGGCTGGAGGAGACCGAGAACGCCGCGCGGCAGCGGGTGGAACGGCTCGAGGCCGGTACCCGGCAGCGGATCGACGAGCTCGAAGGCGCACTGGCGGAGCGGATCCGGGACGCGAAGGAAGTCGAGCGCCGGCGGGCCGCGGCCATGGCGGCGTTCGCGGGCGCGGCCGGGCGCATGCAGGCGATGAGCACCAGCATGCTGGCCGAACTGCGGGCGATGGAGCACCGGCACGCCGACCCGCAGGTACTGGCCGACCTGCTGGAACTCGACCATCGCACCGCGCAGGCCGGACGGCTGGCCGACAGCATCGCCGTGCTCAGCGGGGCGCGCTCCGGGCGGCGGTGGGCCAAACCCATTGCGATGGAATCGATTCTGCGTGGCGCCATGGGCCGGGTCGCGGGCTATCAGCGAATCCGCCTGCGCGCCATCGCGGAGATAGCGATCGCGGGCCACGCGGCCGAAGGCATCATGCACGCCCTCGCCGAACTCCTCGACAACGCCTGCAACTTCTCCCCGCCCACCACCGAGGTGCACGTCTACGCCGCCGAAGTGCCCGCGGGCGTGGTCATCACCATCGAAGACAGCGGCCTCGTGATGAGCGAATCCGCTTTGCGCAAAGCCGAACTCACCGTCTCCGGTCAAACCGGCAGCGGCGCCGACCTCGCCTCCCTCTCCGGCACCCGCCTCGGCCTCGCCGTAGTCGGCCACCTGGCCCGCAAACACGAATTGACCGTCTCCTACCGCCCCTCCGCCATCGGCGGCACCGCGGTAGTGGTGGTCGTACCCCGCGAACTCACCACCCGCCTCGACCGCAGACCGGGCGCTCAGCCCGCCCCCCACACCGCGACCCTGGCCAGCGCGCTGGCCGCCACGTCATCCACGCGCCTGCGGCCGGTCAGCGCGTCCGCCCTGGATGCCGCGCCCGCCACCATGGCAATCGCCGCCGCGCCAGTTGATGCCGCCGCGCCAGTTGATGCCGCCGCGCCAGTTGATACCGCCGCACCGGTTGATGTGGCGGTGCCTGTTGATGCGGCGGTGCCGATTGATGCGGCGGCCGGTCACGCCGCCCTGCCCTCTTCCGGGGCCGATGCGCGCGAATCCGCCACGGCCGCACGGACTGCCGCGATCCCATCGGGCGACACCGCCCGTTCGGCTGCCGACGGCGCGCCCGTTTCCCCCTCCGCCGTGGGCGGTGCGGTCTCCGCCGTGGGCGATGCGGTCTCCGCCGTGGGCGATGCGGCCATGGTCGGTGCCGATCCAAGATCGCCTCTTCTCGCGTCCGTCATCGCGGGCGCGGCGGACGTGACGCCCGAGGGCGGGGACCGGGTTCAGGTCCTCGGGGCGGAAGTTGTTGTAGCGCCCACGGATACCATCGCCCGCGCCGACGTCTTCGGGCCTGGCGTCGACGTGCAGGCGAGTCCGCGGACTCGCGAGGAGGGCGCCGGGGAGGCGACGTCGGGTGGGTTGCGGTTGCCGAAGCGGAAGCGGGGGAGTGCTCTGGCGGCGGCGCATCCGCAGGGATTGTCGGGGGGAGCGGGGGTGGATGCGCCGGTGCGACCGGCGGGATCGCCTTCGGCTTTGGGGGCCTTTCAGCGTGCGGTGCGTGAGAACTCCGGGGGCGCACCGACTTCCCAGTCCCCGGACATGGAGAGCGAGCTATGACGGCATCCGCGACAGAGTTGGGGTGGTTGCTCGAGCAACTGCTCACCCGTACCCCGCACGCGCGGCACGCGCTGTTGCTGTCGGGGGACGGTTTGAAGATTTGCCATACGGATGGGCTGGGCGCCGACAGCGCCGATCAACTGGCCGCCATCGCCGCCGGGATGCAGAGCCTTTCGCACGGGGCGTCGGTGGAGTTCGGTGACGGGCGCGGCGGGGTGCGGCAGTCCATGACCGAGTTCTACGGGGGCATCCTGTTCATCGTGGAGGCCGGGGTGGGCGCGCATATCGCGGTGGTCGCCGCCGAGCACGCCGACGCCGGACTGGTCGGCCACAATATGCGTGAACTGGTGGAACAGCTGGGTGAGCATCTGGCGGTTCCGGCCCGAGTCCGGGGAGCGGGCGTGTCGTGACCCGCCCAGACGAGAATCCGGATCGGCTGTACACCCTCACCGGTGGCCGCAGCCGTCCGGACTCCGACGCCTTCGATCTCGTCACCCTCGTGGTCGCCGAATGCGATCCGGCTCCGGGCATGCAATCCGAGCACGCCGCCATCCTGACCATGTGCCGCGCCCCCACGGCGGTGGTGGAGATCGCCGCCGAACTGCGGCTGCCGGTCGGCATCGCCACCATCCTGCTGTCGGATCTGCTGCACGCGGGCAAGATCACCGTCCGCCATCCGCGGCACAACACTGGCGCGCAATGGAATTCGCTGCCGGACACCACCACGCTCGAGAAGGTGCTCGTTGGACTCCGCAATCTCTGATCCCCGGCCGGCGCGCGCGGACGCCCCGCTGCACGCCGACGCCCGGCACGGACTCAAGATCGTCATCGTCGGCGGTTTCGGGGTCGGCAAGACCACCATGGTGCGCTCGGTCAGCGAGATCCGCCCCCTCGACACCGAGGCCACCATGACCCAAAGCGGTTACGGCGTAGACGATCCCAGCGCGGTGCCCGGCAAGACCACCACCACGGTGGCCTTCGATTTCGGCCGCATCACCATCGACGACGAGCATGTGCTGTACCTGTTCGGCGCGCCCGGCCAGGAACGGTTCTGGTTCCTGTGGGACCGGCTCTTCGCCGGAGCGCTGGGCGCGATCGTGCTGGTCGACCAACGCCGCATCGAGGACTCCTGGTACGCCATCGACCGGCTCGAACACCAGGGCACCCCGTTCATCGTCGCCACCAACAACTTCGGGCCGGGCGCGGACCAGCAGGCGGTGCGCGACGCCCTGGACCTGGATCCCCTTGTCCCGCTCGTCGATTGCGATGCCCGGCAGCGCGACTCCTGTCAACGCGTGCTGATCGCGCTCGTCGAACACCTCTACCGCCCGGAGCCTCTCTCATGACCTCGCCCGTACCCGCCGGAGGCTGCCCGGTGCAGTCCGGTCCCGGCGTCGTCCCGCTGTCCGGTCCCCGCTTCCACACCGACCCGCACAGCCTCTACCAGGAGATGCGCCGCGACCACGGCTCCGTGGTGGCGGTGGAGCTGCCCGGCGGCGTGCCCGCCTGGCTGGTGCTCGGCTATCGCGAAATGCACCAGGTGACAACATCTCCGGAGCTCTTCCCGCGCGATGTGAGCCTGTGGAACCAGTGGGGCAGCATCCCCGAGGACTGGCCGCTGCTGCCCATGGTCGGACGCCCCATGCCCTCCATCTACTTCACCGCCGGGGCCGAGCACCGCCGTCACCTGGCCATGGTCGAGCCCGCCCTCGAAGCGGTCGATCCGTTCGAATTGCGCAGGGTCTGTGAGGAATCCGCCGACCGGCTGATCGACGGCTTCTGCGGGCGCGGGCAGGCCAACCTGGTGGCCGACTTCGCCGAACCGCTGCCGGTGCTCGTATTGGCTTGGCTGCTGGGCTTTCCCGACGACGAAGGCCCGCGCCTGGCCCGCACCATGAAGGTGATGGCCGACGGCGGCGCGGACGCGCAATCGGCGCACCTGCGCTTCATGGAGCACATGCAGCGCGTGCTCGCCGCCAAACAGGCCGAACGCGGCGACGACCTGGTCTCGCGCCTGCTGGACCATCCCGAGGCGTTCACCGACGAGGAGTACGTCAACGACCTGATGGCGATCACCGCCGCCGGTCACCTGCCGACCTCGGACTGGCTGGTCAACTCGGTGAGCCTGATGCTCACCGACGACCGATTCGCCGCCGCCCTGGGTGGCGGCCGCCGCAGCGTCGGCGAGGCCATGATCGAAGTGCTGTGGGAGGATTCGCCCACCTCGATCCTGGCCGGGCGCTGGGCTGCCCGCGATACTCGCTTGGGCGACAAGGTGATTCACGCCGGCGACCTGTTGCTGCTCGGCCTGGCCGCCGCCAATACCGATCCGCACGTGCGCCAGCAGGTGCCCGGCAGTGCCGTACACACCGGCAACAGCGCGCATTTCGCGTTCAGTCACGGCGAATACCGGTGCCCGTTCCCGGCCCAGCAGATCGCGGAGACCATCGCCCGGACCGGCATCGAGGTGCTGCTGGACCGGCTGCCCGATATCGACCTGGCCGTCCCGGCGCGGAACCTGGTGCGGCGGCCGTCGCCGTTCCTGCGCGGGATGTCCTCGCTGCCAGTTGTTTTCACCCCAGTTCGTTCCGTCGGAGGTTTCCAGTGAGTTCCCTATGCCCGCATGCCATGGCCATCGATCCGATGGTCGGTGACCTGGCCGGCGAGACCGCACGCCTGCGCGACGCCGGTGCGCTCACCCGCATCGAACTGCTCGGCGTGCCCGCCTGGACCGTCACCGACCACACCCTGGCGCGCCAATTGCTCACCGACACCCGGCTGGTCAAGGACATCGAGAGCTGGGGGCTGTGGACCTCGGGCGTGGTGACCTGGGATTGGCCGCTGATCGGCATGATCAATGCCGGGCGCTCCATGTTCACCGTGGACGGGGCCGAGCATCGGCGGCTGCGGATCAAGACCACCCAGGCGCTCACCCCGCGCCGTCTGGAAGCCCTGCGCCCCGATATCGAACGGCTCGTCGCCGAACTCCTCGACGATCTCGAGGCCGCCGGCGCGGACGGCGCGGTGGTGGATCTCAAGCAGGTCTTCGCCTACCCGCTGCCCATGCGGGTGATCAGCGAACTGATGGGCGTGCCGCGCGCCGATCACGCCATGCTGCTGGACTGGTACAAGAAGTTCTTCTCCATGCTCACCCCGCAGGACGAGCGGCTGCGGATCATCGGCGAGATGGATGTGTACTTCACGAACATGGTGCGGGAGAAGACCGCCAACCCCGGCGACGATCTCACCAGCGCGCTCATCCTGGCCGACGAGGGCGGCGAACCGCTCACCGAGGAAGAGGTGGTCGGCAACCTCAAGGCCCTGGTCGCCGCCGGACACGAGACCACGGTCAGCCTCATCCTGAATGCGGTGCGCGCCTTGGTGACTCGCCCCGAACAGCTGAGCAAGGTGCTCGCCGGGGATATCGAATGGAAGCAGGCGATCGAGGAGACCCTGCGCTGGGACGGGCCGGTCACGCATCTGCTCATGCGCTTCGCCACCGAGGACATCACCGTCGGCGACCTCGTCATCGAGAAGGGTGAGGGCGTGGTGATCTCCTACCGCGCCGTCGGCCGCGACACCGCCATCCACGGCGCGGACGCCGACGAGTTCGACATCACCCGGCCCACCGCCAATCGCAATATCTCCTTCGGCTACGGCCCGCACATCTGCCCGGGCGCGGCGCTGGCCCGGCTGGAAGCGGCCATCGGACTGCCCGCGCTCTTCGACCGCTTCCCGGGGCTGCGACTCGCGGTGCCGGAGAACGAGATCCAGCAGTTGCCGGTGATGACGCAGAACGACGTGGCGGGAGTGCCGGTACTCGTCAGCTGACGCCGCCGCCTTGACCCCCGTCATCCCGGCATGCTTTCAGCCGGGATCCACGCCGGGCGGGTGTGTGGATTCCGGCTGAAAGCGCGCCGGAATGACGGAGGTGCGGCGTGTCGGTGGAGGTTCTTCGCGAATCAAGGGGGTGCGGGAGGCAAGCTGGGAAGCCGGGGGCCTGGCGCGGAGGTGGCGATGGGCTGGCGAACGCGAGTGGTCGGGTCGGTGGTGGCCGGTGTCGTACTGTGCGGCGGGCCGCTCGCCGGGGCGGATCCTGTTGCGCCACCGTCGATTCCACTTCCGCCGCTCCCCGGCCTGCCGTTCCCGGTCCCGCAGCGGGAGCTGCCGACGGTGGAAGTGCCGTCCCGGACCGCGATCTCGGTGCGCTCGATCCTGCCGGACCTGAAGTGGGGCACGCCCAACGAGAGCGAGGCCCGGTCGGGGCTCTCGGTGGTCAAGCTCTACGTCGTCGATTACGCACTGCGGCACGGTGACGGTGCGGCGCAGGATCGCGAGCTGGGGGAGCGCATGATCCGCCTCTCCGACGATGCCGCCGCCGACGCCCTGTCCGCGAAGTATCCGACGGCCATCGACGACGTGGCCGCGGAGTACAAGCTCACCGCCACGCACGGGCAGGGCGGCTGGAGCCTGTCCTCGACCAGCACCGCCGATGTGGCCGACTTCCTGGCCGTAAAACTCCGCGACGACCCGGACTCGCCGATCCTCGGCTGGATGGCCGACGCGAGTCCGATCGCCGCCGACGGCACGAAGCAGGACTGGGGGACCGCACGCCTGCCGCGAGTCACCGGCACCAAATGGGGCTGGGCCGACCAGGGCACCCCGGAGGTCGCCTCGGCCTCCTTCGGCCCGGGGTTCACCGTCTCCGCACATACCTACGGCACCGCCGACGAGCAGACCGAGGACGTGACCGCGGTAGTGCCGGATGTGCTCGGCGCATTCCTCTACCGGTCGTCGCCCTGACGGGTGTAACCCACGCCACAGCGAGCCGGGGTTGCGGACGAATAGTTGTGAGCACACAATCGTTGTGTGTTCACAACTATTGACGGGTTGAGTGCGCGACGCAAGACGATAGTCCTGATCACCTGCTGTCTGAGCCTGCTGATCTCCTCCATGGACGCCACCATCGTCAATGTCGCCATCCCCACCATCGGCTCCGATCTCGGCGCCCCGCTGTCCCGCTTGCAATGGATCGTCGACGTCTACACCCTCACCCTGGCCGGCCTGCTCATGCTCTCGGGCGCGCTGGCCGACCGCCTCGGCCGCCGCCGGATCTTCCGCATCGGCCTGCTCACCTTCGCGGCCGGTTCGCTGCTGTGCAGCATCGCGCCCACCATCGAAATCCTCATCGGCGCCCGATTCGTCCAGGCCGTGGGCGGTTCCATGCTGAACCCGGTGGCCATGTCGATCATCACCACCGTCTTCACCGGCAAGGTGGAACGTGCTCGCGCGGTGGGCATCTGGGGTGCGGTGGTCGGCATCTCGACCGCGCTCGGACCCATGGTCGGCGGCGGGCTCATCGACGCCCTCGGCTGGCAGTCGGTGTTCTGGATCAACCTGCCCATCGTCGCCGTGGCCTACGTTCTCACCACTTTGTATGTGCCGGAATCGAAGTCGGCCGCCCCGCGCGGTATGGACCCGATCGGCCAGGTGCTGGCCATGATCACCCTCTTCACGCTGGTGTTCGGGCTGATCGAGGGCAAGCCGCCGGTCTTCGTCATCGCCGCCGCCGCCCTGCTGGGCTTCCTCTGGCACGAGGCGCGCCACCGCTCGCCATTCATCGATCTGCGGTTCTTCCGCAGCTTCCCCTTCGCCTCGGCCACCGTGATCGCGGTCGGCGCGTTCGCCGCCCTCGGCGCGTTCCTGTTCGACATGTCGCTGTATCTGCAAGGGGTGCGGCACTTCTCGGCCGTGCACACCGGCCTGCTGTACCTGCCGATGGCGATCGGCATGCTCATCTTCTCGCCCGTCTCCGGTCGCCTGGTGGGCCGCCACGGCACCCGGCCCTCGCTGGTGGCCTCCGGGATACTGATGACCATCGCGGCGGTGGGCCTGACCCAACTGCGCCCCGACACCCCCATCTGGCAGCTGATCGTGCTGTTCACGCTGTTCGGTATCGGATTCGGCATGGTCAACGCCCCCATCACCACCTCCGCCGTGAGCGGTATGCCGCTCGATCGCGCCGGAGCCGCCGCCGCGGTCGCCTCCACCAGCCGCCAGGTCGGCGTGAGTCTCGGTGTGGCACTGTGCGGTGCGCTCTCCGGGGCGGGCCTGTGGTGGACCATCAGCGCGCTCACCGCCGCCGTGCTCGCGCTCGGAGTCGCCGCGAGCACCCCGTGGGCGTACCGTTCCCGGGACCGTGTCGCACCACTGCTCGAAACGAAGGTCCCCACCCATGCCGGCTGACACGCCCACCCCCGACGAGGTCTGGAACCTGCTCACCCATCTGGTGATGGATTCCCGCGACGGCTACAAGCGCGCCGTCGTGGAGCGAACGGGTATGCCGTTCAGCCGGATTCGGATCCTGAAGCGGCTGCTGCCCGGACCGCTCACCGTCAAGGATCTTGCCCAGGCCGCCATGATGGACGCCCCCGCCACCACCGTCGCGGTCAACGATCTCGAGCAGCGCGGGCTGGTGCTGCGCGAGATCGATCCGGCGAATCGGCGCAGCAAACTGGTGTCGCTCACCCCCGAGGGCCGGCGCGTGTACGCCGACGCCAAGGCCACCCCCGATCCCGCGCCACACCCGGTCACCGCACTCGCGCCCGCCGAATTGCGCACCCTGCGTGATCTGCTGCGCAAGCTCGAACCATGATCGGAAGCCCGCGCCGCACTGGCTCGGGGCTTGCGCCGGGCCGTAGGGTGGGGCGCGTGCGACAGCGACACTGGAAAGTCTTGGCGGCGGTCTGCGGTGCTCTGCTGATCGGTGGCAGCGGGCCGGTGACGGCCGCGCCGATCGCGAAACTCCCTGCGGCCCCGCTGGTTCCGATCGCGGGCAAGACCATCGTGCTCGATCCCGGGCACAACGGCGGCGGCGCGGCGCATCCCGAGGAGATCAACGCCCAGGTCTCCGACGGCCGCGGCGGCACCAAAGCCTGCAATACCACCGGCACCGCCGCCAACGACGGCTACACCGAGCACGAGTTCAACTGGGATGTGGCGCAGCGGGTGCGGGATCTGCTCACCGCGCGTGGCTACCAGGTGATCATGTCGCGGGACAGCGACTCCGGCGTCGGGCCGTGCGTGGACGAACGCGGCACCCTCGGCAATCGGACCGGGGCGGCGGCCGTGGTCTCCATCCACGCCGACGGCGCGCCCGCGGGAGCGCACGGCTTCCACGTCGCGCACTCCTCGCCGCCGTTGAACGAGGCGCAGGGGGAGCCGTCGGTGCGGCTGGCCACCGGCATCCGGGACAGCCTGGTGCGCGCCGGATTCGAGACCTCCACCTACATCGGCTCGGACGGTATGAACCCGCGCGCGGATCTGGCCGGGCTGAACCACTCCGACCGCCCCACCGCGCTGGTCGAATGCGGCAACATGCGTGACCCCGGGGATATCGCGATCCTCGAATCCCCGGACGGCCGTGCACGATTGGCGCAGGCGATCAGCGCCGCCATCGCGGCCTACGTCGGATAGGCCGTACCATCCGGAAATAACGGCGCGACCGGTGTTTACGCGGTCGGCACGGCGCTGATCGAGACTCGCGGGGTGGGGTTTATCTTCCGTCGGCGTGTCGTGAGTACATTGACCACGACATCGCCGACATTTCGGGAACCGCGCCAACGGGTTCCGGGGAGGATCCTGTGACCACCACCGAGGTACGGTTACGTTCGCGCTTCGCGGACTGGCTGCTGGAAGACGCGGGCGAAGAGCACTCGCAGATACCGGGGCCGATGGCCAAGCGGGCGCCGAAGGACCACCAGCACTCCTGGTGGAAGGTCATGTGCCTGACCGGTGTCGACTACTTCTCGACCCTCGGCTATCAGCCCGGCATCGCGGCCCTCGCGGCCGGCGTGCTCTCCCCGCTGGCCACCCTGGTGCTGGTGGCGCTCACCCTGTTCGGCGCGCTGCCGGTGTATCGCCGGGTGGCCAAGGAGAGCCCGCACGGCGGCGGCTCCATCGCCATGCTCGCCAAGTTCCTGCCCAATTGGTGGGGCAAGGTGCTGATCCTGGTGCTGCTCGGCTTCGCGGCCACCGACTTCACCATCACCATGACGCTGTCGGCGGCCGACGGCGCGGCGCACATCGTGGAGAACCCGCTGGTTCCCGACGCGCTGCACGGGCACAACCTGATCATCACGCTGGTGCTGCTGGCCCTGCTGGCGGCGGTGTTCCTGAAGGGGTTCAGCGAAGCCATCAGCATCGCGGTGGTGCTGGTCGGGATCTACCTCACCCTGAATCTCGTTGTCGCCGTGACCGGTCTGATCCAGGTGCTCCAGCACGGCTCCATGGTCACCGACTGGACGCACGCGCTCACCGCGCAGCACGGCAGCCCGATCGCCATGATCGGCGTCGCGCTGCTGGTGTTCCCGAAGCTGGCGCTGGGCCTGTCCGGATTCGAGACCGGGGTCGCGGTGATGCCGCAGATCAAGGGCGCGCCGGGGGACACCGAGGAGTACCCGCGCACCCGCATCGTCGGCACCCGCAAACTGCTCACCACCGCCGCGCTCATCATGAGCGGGTTCCTCATCGTCTCCAGCTTCATCACCACCATCCTGATTCCGGAGGCCGCGTTCGAGCCCGGCGGCGCGGCGAACGGCCGGGCGCTGGCGTATCTGGCGCACGAGCATCTCGGCAATGCCTTCGGCACCGTGTACGACATCAGCACCATCGCGATCCTGTGGTTCGCGGGCGCCTCGGCCATGGCGGGGCTGCTGAACCTGGTGCCGCGCTACCTGCCGCGCTTCGGCATGGCGCCGGAATGGGCGCGTCAGATCCGGCCGCTGGTCCTGGTTTTCGCGGCCGTCGCCTTCGGCATCACCTGGTACTTCGATGCCAGTGTCGATGCGCAGGGCGCGGCCTACGCGACCGGCGTGCTGGTGCTCATCACCTCGGCGGCCGTCGCGGTGACCCTGTCGGCGGCGCGGCAGCAGCAGCGTTCGCGGGTGTTCCTGTTCGGCGCGGTGTCGGCGATCTTCGTCTACACCACCATCGACAATGTCATCGAGAAGCCGGAGGGCGCACAGCTCGCGCTGCTGTTCATCCTGGCGACGCTGGTGGTGTCCTTCGCCTCCCGCTTCCGCCGCGCCTTCGAATTGCGGGCCGTCACGGTCACCTTCGACGACAAGGCCGCCGCGATGATCGACGCCCTGGCCGCACGCGGCGAGGTCCGCATCGTCACCCACGACATCGACAATCGGCAGCCGGAGGAGTACGCGGAGAAGGAGGCCGATCAGCGGCGCGAGAGCCACATCCCGGATTCGGAGCCGATTCTCTTCCTCGAGGTCATCGTCAAGGACCCTTCCGAGTTCAGCACCGAGCTGCTGGTGACCGAGGTGGAGGTGGACGAGTACCGCATTCTCACCGTGGAGGCGGCGGCCGTGCCGAACTGCATCGCGGCGATCCTGCTGGCCATCCGCGACCGCACCGGCGCTCCGCCGCACGTCTATTTCGAATGGACCGAGGGCAATCCGCTGACCAACCTGCTGCGCTTCATCTTCTTCGGGGAGGGCGAGGTGGCCCCGGTGACCCGCGAGATCATCCGGCGGGCCGTCCCGCGCCGCTCGCAGCGTCCGCACGTGCACGTGGACAGCTGATCAATAGCACGGTCGCGACCATAATTCTAGGTGTAACTCCTGGTTTCATGTACGGGTAGAATATTGCTACGCTGCCGTAGCAAATCCGAACGCGAAACCAGGAGTATCGATGAAGCTACTTCCGAAGCTGGGCCGCCGCGTGGTGACCGAACCCGGTGAAGTGGCCCTGCATGCCCGCAATGTGCAGTTCGATTGGTCCCGGACCGAACCGGTCTGGATGAAAAAGGAACCGGTCGCCTCACACGTGCTCAATGCCTTGAGCATGCTGCTGCCCGAGGGGGAGCGCAGCTTCCTGGTGACCTTCGGTGAAGCCCTCGAACTGGTCAAGGACGAGAAGCTGCGCGAGGCCATGATCGGCTTCATCGGGCAGGAATCCATGCACGCCGAGAGCCACAACGGGGTGCTCGAGGAGGTGCTGACCGCGCACGGCATCGATGTCGAACCGTATGTGCGGCAGACCGAATACCTCTTCCGCAAGACCCTCGGCCCGCGCGACGACCTCGGCACCGAGGCGGCCCGGCAGCAGCATCTGGTCGAGCGGCTCGGCTTCATCGCCACCCTCGAGCATTTCTTCGCCTTCCTCGGCGACTGGATCCTCAATGCCGACCTGGAGCGATTCGACGCCGACCCGCAGATGCTGGACCTGTTCCGCTGGCACGGGGCCGAAGAGGTCGAGCATCGGATGGTCGCGCACGACGTCGCCGAGTACTTCAGCGTCGGCTACGTGCGGCGCTGCGCGCTCATGCTGGTGGTGTTCCCGATCTTCATCGCGTTGCTGGTGCGCGGCACCAAATACCTGGCGCATCAGGATCCGAGCCTGCCGAACCATCGCTACCCGATGCTGATCCTGCGCATCTTCGCCGCCATGTGGCGCGGTGCGCTGCCCGGCATTCCGTCGCTGCTCTACAGTGCGCTGACGGTGTTCAAGCCCGCCTACACCCCGGAACCGGTCGGCTCCAGCGCCCAGGCCATCGCCTACCTGGCGCAGTCCCCGGCCGCCCGGATCATGGCGTCGTGACCGCAGCGCGCCCGGTTCCGGAGACGTTGCCGGAAGATCTGTACGGCAAGGCTCGTCATGACCGCACCACCCTGGTGCTCGACAAGATCGCCGAAGCGCGCTTGCGCTGGACCACTTTCGTCAATCGGAAGGCTCCGGTCGCCCGCGTCGACGATCGCCGGACACCGCTGATCGTGGTGGAGCGCCGGGTCGAGGCCCATGACACCGACGTGATCAGCCTGCTGATGACCGCGCCGGACGGGCGCGCGCTACCGGAATGGAGGCCGGGCGCGCACCTGGATCTGGAGTTGCCCTCGGGGAAGGTGCGGCAGTACTCGCTCTGTGGTGATCCCGCCGATCGGCACGCGTATCGCGTTGCGGTGCGGCGGATTCCGAACGGCAACGGCGGCTCCCTCGAAGTCCACGAGGAGCTGAAGGTCGGCACCGCGCTGACCGTGCGCGGACCGCGCAACGCGTTCCCGTTCGTGCTGCCCGGCTACGGATCCTCCGCTGCCCGAGTGCATTTCGTGGCCGGCGGGATCGGCATCACCCCGATCCTGCCGATGATCCGGATGGCCGAGAGCCTCGGCGTCGAATGGACCATGGTGTACGCCGGGCGATCCCGCGACACCATCCCGTTCCTGTCCGAGGTGGAGAGCTTCGGCGACCGCGTCACCGTGCGCACCGACGACGAGCACGGCATTCCCGACGCGGCCGCACTGCTGCCGGGCGTCGGCACCGACACCTCCGTGTACTGCTGCGGTCCGGTGGTGATGACCCAGGTCATCGCCGACGCCGTGCGCGAGATGCCGGGCGTGGAACTGTATTCCGAGCGCTTCTCACCACCGCCGGTGGTGAACGGGACCGCTTTCGCCGTGCGGCTCGCGCGCGGCGGCGAGACCCTCGACGTCCCGGCCGACAAGTCGGTGCTCGAAGAAGTGCTGAAAGCCCGCCCGGACAGCCGGTATTCGTGCCGTCAGGGCTTCTGCCGCACCTGCGTGGTGCGGGTGCTCGAAGGATCGGTGGAGCACCGCGACACCGTGCTCACCGACGCCGAGCGAGCCGCCGGCGACATGCTCATCTGTGTATCCCGTTGCGACGGGGACCGTCTGGTGCTGGACCTCTAGCACCCGTCTCCCAGGAGAAGATCGTGACCGATCGAACGAACATCATCCCCGCCGCCGAACGCCGCGTCCGCAGCGGCGAATTCGATATCGCCGTCTACGAATACGGGGAACCGTCGGCGGAAACCATTGTGCTGGTGCACGGTTGGCCCGATGACAATCACCTGTGGGACCGGGTGGTGCCGCTGCTGGCCGGCCGTTTCCACGTGGTCACCTACGACACCCGCGGGCACGGGCGCTCCACCCGCACCGATCGCACCGAGGACTACCGGCTCGAGCATTTCGCCGCCGACTTCTTCGCCGTGGCGGATGCGGTGAGTCCCGATAAGCCGGTGCACATCCTGGCGCACGACTGGGGTTCGGTGGAGATGTGGGAAGCCGTGTGCGAGCCGCAGGCCGCCGAGCGCGTCGCCTCGTTCACCTCGGTCTCCGGGCCGAACCTCGATCACCTGGGCGCGTGGGCGCGGTCGAATCTGGCCAAGGGCAAGCTGTGGGGACCCTTCACCCAGCTGCTGTCCTCCGCGTACACGGGGCTGTTCATGACGCCGGGTGTGCCGCGCGTGGTTCTGAAGCCGCTCGCCACCGAGAAGATGTGGTCGCGGTTCGTCGGGCTGATGAACGAAACCTCGCCGCAGAACATCAAATTCGGGCCCGAGTTCCGGCGCGACTTCTTCGACGGGATGCGAATCTACCGCGCGAACATCCTGCCGCGTATGACCGGGCCGCGGGAGCGGCGCACCGAGGTACCGGTGCAGCTGATCATCGCCCGGCGCGATGTGGCGGTGCGGCCCGCGGGCTACGACGACACCAAGGAGTACGCGCCCAACCTGTACCGGCGCGAGGTCGCGGGCGGGCACTGGCTGCCGTTCTCGCATCCGGAACTGCTGGCCACCTCCACCATCGAGTTGATCGATTCGCTGCGCACGGGCGAGACCCCGCGCACGCTGCGGCGCGCCGAAGTCGGCCGGGAACAGCGGACTTTCGAGAACCAGCTGCTGGTCATCACCGGCGGCGGCAGCGGCATCGGGCGGGAGACCGCGCTGGCCTTCGCCCGGCGCGGGGCCGAGGTGGTTGTCTCCGACATCAACCTCGATTCGGCCAAGGAAACCGCCGAACTCATTGCGCGCGAAGGCGGTACGGCGCACGCCTATCAGCTGGACGTGTCCTCCGAAGCCGCCGTCAACGAACACGCCGCCACGGTCATCGCCGCGCACGGGGTGCCCGACATTCTCATCAATAATGCGGGCGTGGGCGCGGCGGGCGATTTCTTCGATACGCCCGCAGCGGAATTCGATCGCGTGCTCAATATCAATCTTCACGGCGTGATCAATGGCTGCCGTGCTTTCGGAAAGGCAATGGCGGACCGCGGACTCGGCGGCAATATCGTCAACCTCTCCTCGATGGCCGCCTATACGCCGCAGCGCGGATTCGCCGCCTACTCGACCTCCAAGTCGGCGGTCTTCATGTTCTCCGACTGCCTGCGTGCCGAACTCTCGGCCCAGGGCATCGGCGTGCACACCATCTGCCCCGGCATCGTGCACACCAATATCGTTGCCACCACCCGTTTCTCGGGTGTCTCCGCCGAGGAGGAGGCCGCCAAGCAGCAGCGATTCGACAAGCTGTACGCCGCGCGCCGCTACGGGCCGGAGAAGGTGGCGGCGCAGATCGTCAAGGCGGTCGAGAACGGGCGCGATGTGGTGCCGGTGACCCCGGAAGCGTGGCTGCAATACCGTTTCAACCGTTTCGCGCCCGCGGTGGCGCGGTTCTTCGCGGCGCGGGTGAAGCTGACTTAATCGCGTGAAAGGGGAGTCGTACCCATTGGGCGACTCCCCGACACCTTCTCCGATTCCCCGAAATGCGGGGGCTGTCGAAGCCGGTTCGATGCCAGTAGTTTTCGGTTATGGCATAACGGTAGTACCCGGGAAGTCCGCGGCACGGGAGGAAGTCCGCGGCACCGGGACCGGCTCGGGGAGGAGAAGCTGATGATTGAAATGATCATCGGATTCGTTGTCATCGGCGTGATCGTGCTGGGATACGTCTGGGCGGATCGGCGGGAGAAAGCGCGGCGGGCGCGGCGGCGCTGGGGGCGCGCCGGGCGGTATTACGGCGGCAGCGGCGGCAGCGATGGGGGAGGCGCCGACTGCGGGGGCGGCGGATGCAGCGGAAGCAGTTGCAGCGCGGGCAGTTGCGGCGGTGGAGGTTGCGGCGGCGGGGGCGGCTGCGGTGGTGGAGGCAGCAGCTAGTCCTCGCGCAGCGCCGCTTCGATGAGCTCCACCCGATCCGTGGGAATACCCCACGGATCGGTCACGCCCACCATCGAATCCAGGTCCCACAGCACGCACTTCTCGCCCGGCCGCTTGACCAGCGACCAGGCGATGACGGTGCGGCCCAGCTGATCGGCCATCGGATCACCGGCGCCGCCGAGGCTTTCGCCGGCCGGGAAATGGTGCAGGAACTTGCCGTACGCGGCCTCGCAGAAGCGCTGATAGCGCAGCGTGCACAGGATCAACCCGTGCCAGGCTTCGTCCACCGCATAGGACGGCATACCGATCACCCGATCGTCCCGCATGGCCGCGCCGCAGCAGCGAAGCCATTGCCGCAGACCGGTTTCCACCAGTTCCCGGGGCTGCCAGGGGCAGGTCTTGAAGACCGCCTCCGGCAGCTCCAGCGCATCCACCACGCGATTCATCTCGTCGATACCCGGACGCCGGAAGTATTGCAGCAGCATGATTCACGGTAGATCGGCCGCGCGGGCGTCCGCATGGCCTCGATTCCAGGGGCTAGGTGGTGGCCTCGGCGTCATCCGGCTGCGACTGGCCGCGTGTGGCGCGCAAGCTGGTCAGCGTCACCGTCGCCAGCACCACCACGATCACCACCAGCGAGGCGGCGGTCGGAATGGTCGGCACCCCGCTCCACACGCCGTGCGCCCAGTGCAGCACCAGCTTCACGCCGATGAAGGCCAGGATGATCGCCAGCCCGTAGGCCAGGTGCACCAGCCGCGACAGCGCCGCGTGCAGCACGAAGTACAACGCCCGCAGACCCAGCAGCGCGAAGGCGTTGGTGGCGAACACCAGGAACGGGTCACCGGTCACGCCGTACACCGCGGGCACCGAATCGACCGCGAACACCACATCGGTGGCCATGACGGCGGCGACCACCAGCGCCAGCGGCGTCAGCGCCCGCTTGCCGGCTTCCTTCACGGTCAGCTTGGTGCCGCGATAGTCATCGGTGACCGGCCAGAACTTGCGCAGGATCCGCACCGACCGCATCGAGGAGATATCGACCTCTTGCTCGTGCCCGCCCGCCGCATCGGCCAGCAGCTTCACCGCGGTGACCAGCAGAATCAACCCGAACAGCAGGAACGCCCAATCGAGCGTGGCCAGCGCGGCCGCCCCCAGCGCGATGAAGATACCGCGCAACACCAGCGCCCCCGCGATGCCGAACAACAACACCCGCTGCGCCAAGGCAGCCGGCACCGCGAACGCCGACAGCAGCAACATGAAGATGAACAGGTTGTCCACCGACAGCGACTTCTCCAGCAGATACCCCGTGAAGTACTCCACGGCCGGCGTCCCGCCATTGTTGATCCACAGGAAAACGCCGAACGCCACCGGCAGCGCGATATAGAAAGCGGTCCACCCCAACGCTTCCCGCATGGACACCTCGTGCGGCCTGCGCGTCAGAGCGAAATCCAGCACCAGCAACGCCAGCACCGCGATGATCGTCCCCGCCCACAACCAGGGCGTACCCACCGACTCGATGGAAGAAGAAGCAAGAACGGACACGGAACTCATAGGACCTCCTCGGACATGGAAAACCAGCCGAGGTCTCCTTCACCCGTGTCTCCATGGGCGACCACCCGGGAACCGCGACGGCGCGATCCGTACTGACCGGAATGATTCTTGGGAAGTACTCCCCTCTGCCGCCGAGGATAGCCGACCCTTATCTCACCTGTCCAACTCACCACGCCGCCGCACACCCCCTACCTGGGACTGAGCACCACCACCGCGATCTTCCGCGAAGTCTTCTTCTGATACTCCGCGTACCGCCCCTGATTCACCTTGTCCACCAAGTCCCACCTGCGCACATACTCCGGATCATCCGGATAGGTAGCAGTCGCGGTAACCGGAATCCGCTTCGTCCCCACCTGAATCTCGACCTGCCCGTCAGCCTTCACATTGGCCAGCCACCCCGGCGACCGCGCCGACCCACCATTGGACGCGGTCACGAGATAGTCCTTCCCATCCCGCGCATAGGTCAGCGCATTGGTCCGCAGCTTCCCGGTCTTCCGCCCCACGGTCCGCAACAACAGGGTCGGATTCCCGAACAACAGCCGATGCCCCACCACCCCGCCACTGTTCTCATAGATCCACTGATGCGCCCGAAGCACATTCACGAACACGCCCGCCATAGACCCTCCTAGTCCGTCCCCCAACACACGGTAAGCCGCACCGTGAACCAAGTAGGCACTCGGCCTCCCGATTCGGTACCATCGCGAGGCCCGCGGAGATCCTCCGCGGTCCGGGGCGGTAGCTCAGTCGGTTAGAGCCGTGGACTCATAATCCATTGGTCGCGGGTTCGAGCCCCGCCCGCCCCACCATGACAGCCTCACTCGAAACCCGGCGCGGAAAACTTCGTGGTGATCACCGTGCCCTGGTGATAAAGCGCGGCCCAGCCGTGTTCACGGCGTTGCCAGATGGTCGATCTGCGGGTGAGTCGTTCCGACTGGCGTAGAACGTAGGTCAGTAGATACGTGTCTCCTGCGAGGGCGCGGACCTCGAATTCGCCTATGGCCCAGTCGGGTTCGGGCCAGATCGGTGGTGCGACCGCGTAACGCCGCTCCAGCGCCGACCAGACGTGTTCGCGGCTGTAGCGGTTTCCCGAGGCGCCGACCTCCCAGTAGTCCGCCGCTGTGAGACGGTCGAAATCGGCTCGGGTAGTGCCGTATTCGGGGCGATGGAACAGCGGCTCGCGAGCTGTCAATTCGGTGAGTACATCGGTCAGCGCCGGGTCGGACGGGAGCTGGGACTCAGGTTTGTCCATGACGGGAGTATCGCCGCCCAGGTCGTACTTGCGAATCGGAAGATGGTCGCTCTATCCGATCAGTATTCGCGGGCGGCGGTGGGGCCTGGATTCGGGCGTAGGGCCGGTGAGATGGGGGTGGGCATCGGAAAAGCCGCTTCGATGTGGGCGGCGGCGGTCAATGCGCGACGTTCGGTGAACGGGGCGGTGATCAGCTGGACGCCGATGGGGAGACCCTCGGCCGAGATGCCCGCGGGGACCGTGACCGCGGGCAGGGCCAGGTAGTTGGCGGCGATCGTAAGGCGGTGTGCCGCATACATGGTCGCAACCTGTGCGACGCCGCCGAGGTCGTAGCCGACCGGCCACGGCAGTTCGGTCGAGACCGGGCCGAGCACGATCGGGTGCTCGGCGAGGAAACGAGACCAGGCCGCGCGGCGGGTGAGGCGCTCACCCAGTGCGGTCATGTAGCCCGCCAGATCCAGCGGCGGGAACAGCTCGATCGCCGCGTCCAGGAAGGTGTTCAGTCCGGCGCTGCCGAGCCGTCGCATGGCTTCGCGGCGCTGAACCGCTACCTCCGTGGAGACCAGCCGGCCATAGTCTGCCGCCACTTCGCCCAGGTCCGGCGGATCCAGTTGCGCCACCGGATATCCCGCGCGTTCGAGGGCGTCGGCGCAGCCGAGTACCGCGGCCCGCACCTGGGGATCGATATCGTCACCGAGGGTGACGGCGACAGCCGGCGGGGTGGCATCGATGGTGTCGGGCACCGGAATCCATGCGGGATCGCGCGGATCGTCGCTCTCCCGCAAGGCCTCGTAGACGATCGTCAGATCCCGCACGGTGCGCGCCAACGGGCCGGGCGCCGCGAACAATTGGTTTGTCGGAGCGGGTGCGGCCCCGGGCAGGCTGGAGGCCACGGCCACCCGTCCGGGCGTGGTGCGCAGGGAAGCGACTCCGCAGAACGCGGCGGGTATTCGCAGTGAACCGCCGAAGTCGGTGCCCAGGCCGAGCGGTGTCATGCCCGTGGCCACCGCGGCGGCATCTCCGCCGCTGGAACCGCCCGGGCTGCGGGTCGGGTACCAGGGGTTCACCGTCGGGCCCGCCGCGTCATTGTCGGTGTGCCAGCGAGTGGCGAAGTCCGGCATGTTCGTTCGCCCGATCACGATGGCTCCGGCTCGGCGCAGTGCCGCCACCGCGGGTGCGTCCGCTGTCGCGACGGCCTGTCCGAAACCCGGCACGCCCCAGGTGGTCGGGCTGCCCGCGACATCGAGGTTGTTCTTGACCGTGACCGGAACCCCGTGCAGCGGCCCGATCGGCGCCCCGCGATCGGCCGCCGCCGCCTCCGCCCGTGCGGACTCGGCGAATATGGTTGTGAGCGCCCCGATTTCGGAATCGACCTGCTCGATTCGCTCCAGGTGCGCCTCGACGACCCGGGTCGCGGTGACCACGCCCTCGGCGATCAGCGCCGCGAGCGAGACCGCGTCCCGTGTCCACAGCGCGTCGGTTCGGCCCGTGTTCATAATGTCTCCTGTACGTCGAGATCCGTTGTGGTGCGCGGGGTTCGGCTGTCTTCGATGGATTTGCCGAGGGTGATGAAGAACAGGATCAGCCCGGCGGTCAGCAGGATGTGGCCCAGACCGGCGCCGAGCGCGATCGCTTCGCCGCTGCTCTTGCCCAGTACGGTGCGGGTGCCGTGCACGGTCATGGCCGCGACGCTGATGGCCAGGCCGCTGTTGTAGAGCCGGAAGAACCAGTCGTACAGGCTTTTCCGGGCGCTGAGCGTGAACTGTTTCTCCAACGCCAGCACGATGAGGAAGAACAGCATGCCCAGCGCCAGCACATGGGTGTGCACGACGCCGAGCTGCGTCTGCCCGGTGAAATGTTCGATCTTGGTGATCTCGCGGTAGTACAACCCCGAGATCACGCCGATGATCATGTAGAGATGTGCGGTATCAGCCAGTGTTTTCATCGGGCGCTCACCGGTTTTCCCGGCGCAGCAGCAGCACGCCGGTGGCGGCCACCAGAGCGGCGGTGAGGCCGTGCACGCTCAGGGCGGTGGCGGTGGAGCCGCGGCGCGCCAGGATGGTGAGCATGTCGCCGGTGGGGACGATGGCGAGGGTGAGCAGGGCGATGCCGGTGGCGCGCCGCTGCCCCGCCGCGAGCAGCGCGAGTGGGACGAGACCGGTGACCACATCGCGGACGCCCTTGACGTTCAGGAAGCCGTCGGCCTCGGGGTGCGGCCAGTCGGTGAAGCCGAACCCCGGGGCCATCTTCTGCGGCGCGAACAGATAACCGCCGCCGACGGACATGATGAACCCGGCGCCCACCACGGCGCCGACCGTGCCGAGACGTCGGGAGAGCCGGGAATCGCGCACGGAAACAACGGATTCGGTGTTCGAGGGAACGGACATGAGCACTCCTGGATCGGTGGGATACGCGTCCCGAGGATCCAGTGCGGTCCGTACCGTTCGCTGACGGTCGCTGTCAGCGAACCGTACGCAGCAGTTCGAGCACTTCCGCATCCGGAAGCCGGGCGCCCGCCAGGAATTCCGTGCTCAGGCGCTCGGGCCCGAGCGCGGCTTCGGCCTGATCGAGCGCCCGCCGCCGGAACGGGCCGATACGGCTCACTCCGGCGCGCCGGTTGATCCGGTCGGTGGCGCCGAGAATGCGCGCCGCGCGGCCGGGCGCCCCCTTGGCCAGGGCGACCAGGGCATAACCGATCCCGACCTCGGCCAGCAGCGCAGCCGAGGTCTGAGCAGCCAGTTCGAGAGGGATGGCCAGCTCGCGCAGCGCGTCGTCCGGCCGACCTGCCGCGACCAGTGTCGCCGCGTGCGCGGTGCTCACGAAGATCAGGTTCACGAACCGGACGGTGTCGTGCGGCCCGGCAGGCGGCGGGCCGGGGGGAAGCGGCTGCCCGGACATGCGCGCGAACAGTTCGACCGCGCGGTCGTTATCGCCGCGCAGGTGGGCCAGGTGCGCCTGCACCGCGGTCAGGAAGCGCCCGGGGTCAGCGATGATGGGCGGGGCGATCAGGGCTTCGGCCCGGTCGATTGCTGCCGCTGCGGCGTCGGTGTCGCCGCCGACCAGCGACATTTCCGCGGCGAACAGCAGCACGCCCATGCGCTCGCTCGCGCCGACGTCGGGGCTGAGCAGGTCCAGCGCGCTCGCGATCAGCGGCCGGGCGCTGGCCAGGCCGAGCATCCGGGTCCGATAGCCGGCCACCGAGCACCGGGCGCGGCTGCGTGAGCGGGCGTCGCCGGGTGCGTTCAGGCACGACAGCGCCGCCTCCAGGGTGGGCAGGGCGCGGTCCGGACGGTCGCCGCCGGGTTCGTCGAAACCCTTGGCGATCAACGCGTTTCCACGCAGCCATGGATCGTCGGAGGTGGTGCACGCGGTCAGCAGGCGATCGTCGTCGTCGAGCAGGTCGCGCAGCGCCAGGATGAGGACGAATATCGGGTGCGGGGGCCGGTCCTCGGTGCGGGCCGCACGCGCCAAGCGCTCGAATTCCCCTGTGCTATCTCGTATTTGACCCCACCAGATATTGGTAAAGTACGCGGGCACGTCCTCCGCGTATCGGTAGGCCAGATAGGCTCCCGCGCACCCCGCCGGTGGTGTGTCGCCGAGCAGCGCGAGGACCTCGCGGCGGCGTGCGGAGATTTCGCCGTGCAGCCCGCGCAGCAGCCAATACCAGACGAGATTCGCGTAGAGGCGGACCGCGCGCTCACCGTCGCCCACGTCCAGCGCCCAGCGCAGCGCGGCTTCGCCATTGCCGTGCTCGGTGATCAGCCGTGCGAGCCAATCGGGTTGTGCGGCAGTGCGTAAGCCGTGGGCGGCGGCGTCGGTGAATTCCAGGAAGTACTCGGCATGGAGGCGGGCGACCTCGTCCACCTCGCCGGCAGCGGCCAATTCCGCGGTGGCATAGGCTCGAATGGTCTCGGCCATTCGGTAGCGCTGTCCATCGAAGTCCACCAACGACTTCGCCACCAGCGAAGCGACAGTGTCGATGGCGTCCGGACCGCAGACCCGGGTGACGGCATCCAGACTCGCCCCGCCGGCGAACACCGAAAAACGCCGGGCCGCAGCGGCCTCCGGACCGGTGAGCAGTTCCCAGCTCCAGGCGACGGCCGCGCGCAAGGTGCGATGGCGTGGGACCGCGTGACGAGTGCTGCTGGTGAGCAGCCGGAAGCGATCGGTGAGCCGCGCGCTGAGCTCCGGCAGCGGCAGGCTCCGCACCCGCGCGGCGGCCAGTTCGATGGCCAGCGGCACGCCGTCCAGGCTGCGCACGATGGCGCGAACAGCCGCGCAATTGCTTTCGGACAGCGCGAAATTCGGGAGTGCCGCGGTGGCCCGGTCGAGGAACAGCGCGACCGCGGGCGACGCGGTGACCGCTCGCGCGTCCGCGTCGGCGTCGGGTAGCTCCAGTGGCTGGACCGGATACAGTCGCTCGCCGTCTATGCCGATCGGTTCCCGGCTGGTGGTGAGGACCCGCAGCAGGGGCAGGCGTTGCAACAGCTCGTCGATCAGGCGTGCGGTCGCCTCCACGACATGCTCGCAGTTGTCGAGCACCAACAGCATCCGGCGGCCGGACATCGCCCGCTCCAGTACTTCGGCCCAGTCGGCGGACTGTTCGCCGGGGCGCTCGAATCGGGCGAGGCCGTTCGCTATCGCCACTCCGACCGCCGCCAGCGCCGACCGGTCGGCGCGTTCTCGCTCGAGTGCGGCCAGTTCGACGAAAGCGTAACCATCCACCCAGTCCATGGCGTGCGCCCCGACCACCTCGATGGCCAACCGCGTCTTTCCTACGCCCCCCGCGCCGGACAGCGTCACTACCCGGGCTGCGCGCAGCGCCTGCCGTACCCCTTCCACATCACCTCCGCGTCCCACGAAGCTGGTGTGCAGTCGGGGCAGCAGCGGCGCGGACGCCGTTGAGACCCCGTCGGTCCGCGATGCTGTCGCAACTTCGATCCGATCCGATCCGGACCTCGGCGCGCCGGGACGGCCTGCGGGTTCGCGGGATGTGCCGGCGTGAATATCCGCCAGGGCCGAGCGCAGCACCTCGCTGGGCGTCGTGCCGAGTTCCTCCCGGAGCATGGCCTCGATGCGCTGAAACTGCTGTACCGCCTCGGATGTTCGTCCCGCCGCCGCCAGCGCCCGTACCAGTCGCGCGGCCAATGTCTCACGGAACGGATGGGCCGCGACTTCCGCGTGGAGCTCCCGCAGCACCTCGCCGCCGCGGCCCAAGGCCCGCAAGGCATCCGCCCGCAGTTCGACCGCCTCGAGCCGCTGTTCGGTCAATCGCAGTGCCGCAGAGCGCAATATCTCCGATTCCCCCACATCGGCCAACGGCTCACCGCGCCACCACCCGAGCGCGGCGTCGAAGCGCGCGACGGCTCGCTCGGCCTCTCCGGCCTCGAGCAATGATCGCCCCGCCCCGACCTCACGGCGGAACCGGTGCACATCGACGGCCTCGGGTGCTAGTTCGAGCACATAGCCGCCCCCGTCGCTGCGCACCGCCCCCGACACCACCGCACGCAACCGACTCGCCAAGGTCTGCAACGCATTCCCGGTCCCCGCCGGCGGATCCTCCCCCCACACCCCGTCCACCAACCGCGCCGCCGGCACCACCCGCCCGGTCTCGAGCGCCAGCAATCCCAGCAAAGCGCGCACCCGTGGCCCCCCGACGGACATCATGGTCCCGTCCGCATTCCCCACCACTGCCGGACCCAAAAGCCTTACCAGCATGAATCGCCCTCGAAGCCGAAACCCACC
Organism: Nocardia inohanensis NBRC 100128; assembly: GCF_001612945.1. GTDB lineage: Bacteria > Actinomycetota > Actinomycetes > Mycobacteriales > Mycobacteriaceae > Nocardia > Nocardia inohanensis. Next base: position 174,656 of record NZ_BDBK01000010.1, on the reverse strand, counting down.
GTCAGCGTTCGGCTCCGCGCAGATCGATCCGGCTGTGGCCGTGGACCAGCACCGCGATCCGGTTATCGGCACCCCGTTCGCGCAAGTGCAAGCCGGTCATTACGAAGCGTTCTCCTCGTGATCGTGGGCGACGGGCGTGTAGATCTGGTTGATCACGCCGGTGCTGAAGGTTTCAGCTGAGGCCAGACGCAGTTCGACGGTGTTGTCGAGCTTGTCGAACCAGCGCGCGCCCTTGCCGAGGACGATGGGGTGGACGAACAGTTGCAGCCGGTCGAGCAGGCCCGCGGCCAGCAGCGACTGCACGAGGGTGAGGCTGCCGGTGATCGCGATGTCCCGGCCGTCGGACTTCTTGAGAACTTCGAGGTTGGCGAGCACATCGCCGGTGACGATCTCGGTGTTGTTCCAGGTGGCTTCGGTCAGTGTCGAAGTGACGACGTACTTCTTCTGATTGTTCATGAATCCGGCGAACTCGTCGTCACTGTCGGGCCAGTGCGCGGCGAACTCTTCGTATTGGACCCGTCCGAGGAGCATCGCGTCCGAGGAGCCCATGGCTGCTCCCAGGGCGGCGCCCATCTCGTCGTTGAAGTAGGGGAAATGCCAGGTGTCCGGTGATTCGGCGACACCGTCGAGAGAGACGAACAGGCTCGAAACGATCTTGCGCATCGATTGCTCCTTGCGGTTGGACGATGGATGGATCAGGCGGGGGGTGTACCGTACTGTACGGTACAGGCGAACCGTACCGTACGGTACACTTGGTTCGAGAGTCAACAGCCGGAATCGCGCCAGACAGGAGTGCAATGCAGAGGCCTCAATCCGGACTCGACGCGGCCGAGCAGGGTTCGGGCGCGCGGGCATGCCGCCGAATCATGGACGCTGCGATGGAGGTGTTCCTGCGCGACGGATATGTCGGTGCCAAGACCGACGAGATCGCCGCGGTCGCCGGATCGTCGAAGCAGACGATCTACAAGCACTTCGGCTGCAAGGAGAATCTGTTCGAGCGCATCGTGCTCGACCGTCTCCAGGGAATCGACCAGATCTTCCAGGAAGCCATCGGTGAACTCGCCACTACCGACGATGTGGATGGCACCCTTCGGGCGGTCGCGCACCGGTTCGTCCACCTGCTCACCCAGCCGGCCCAATTGCGCGTGCGTCGCCTCGTGATCGCCGAAGCCGGGCGGTTCCCGGCGCTGGGCCGCGCATATTTCGAGGCCGGCCCCGAGCGTGTCCACGCCATGCTTGCCTCGTGTCTGGCCGAATTGACCAGCCGGGGACTGTTGCGAGTCGATGAACCCGATCTCGCCGCGAACCATTTCACCTGGCTGGTGGTGTCGATCCCGGTCAACAAGGTGATGTTCTGCGGCGAGGACGTCGAGTTCAACGCGGCCGAACTCGACCGGTACGCCAATTCCGCGGTCGATGTCTTTCTCGCCGCCTACCGGGCACCCGCAGCCGCACCCGGCCGGACGAAGTCGACTTAGAGCCGGCGCCGGCCACCTATTGGGCCACCGTCGGCTGCACCGTACCGGGGTGAACGCCGTCGAGTCCCGCATAGGGGAAATCGGGACACCGGCAGGGGTGGGGAAGACACTCGGGATCATCGTGAAGGTTCACCGGTTCGGATCGGTTTAGCTTGTTCGGCGAGTAACTGCGCGATCTGGTTTCCACCACGAGCGTTCTTCGAACTGAAAGCGGGATTCCGAATGACCGGGCGATCTTTCGAACCACTCTCCGCTATCCCGCTCGAGGAGTGGCGGCCGACCAAGGAAACTCTGCACCGCTATGCGCAGATCGTCGGGAAAGTGGCTTTGGACAAGGGGATTCGGCGGAACCACTGGTGGCATTCGACCTTCCGGCTCACCGCCCGCGGGTGGACCACCGTTCCGCTCGGTGACGGCAGTGACGGACCCGTCTTCACGTGCGAATTCGACTTTTTCGATCATGTGCTGCGGATCTCCACCACCGCCGGCAAGCAGGGTGAGGTGGCGCTGGAGAACCAGTCGGTGGGCAGTTTTTACACCGAGACCATGGCGGCGCTGGCCGGCCTCGATATCGAGGCGAGCCTTGCTCATCCGACCCCTTTCGATCTGCCCGATCATGGCCGGCCGTTCGCCGAGGACGAGGAACACCGTCATTACGATCCCGCCGACGCGCTCCGGGCCTTCTCGGTGCTGAGTCAGGTCGGGCGCGTCCTGGAGCGGTTCAGTGCCGGTTACTCCGGGAAGATCAGCCCGGTTCAGCTCTTCTGGCACTCCTTCGATATTGCGGTGCAACGGTTCTCCGACCGCGAGATCGAGCTGCCCGCCTCGGTCGATCCGGTCACTCGGGAAGCGTATTCGCGTGAGGTGATCAGTTCCGGATTCTGGTTCGGCGATGACAAGGTCGGGGAACCCACCTTCTACTCGTACACCGCGCCCGAACCGGCCGGTCTCAGCGACCGGCCGCTTCGCCCCGATGCGGCCCGCTGGGTGGCCGCCGGCTCCGGGCACACCGCATACCTTTCCTACGACGCGGTCCGGCAAACCGCTGATCCGGTCGGGGTCGCCCTGGAGTTCTTCGACACCGTCTATTCCGAAGGCGCGCGGCTGGCGGGGTGGGATGCATTGGCATTGGCCTGTCACGGCGGAATCACCGACCCGGTACGGCAGGTGCGCTGACCCACCGGCGACACCGAAAGAAGGCCCCGCACTCGCCATTTCGAGCGCGGGGCCTTTTTTCGGTAGTTCGGCCTATAGCTGGATACTGCCCAGGGAGAGGCTGCTGATAACACCCGCCGCAAGGGCGTGGACAGTTGCGCTGAAGCCGTTCAAAGCTGCGAGCCCGGCGTTGGCGGATCCAGTAATCATGAATTCTTCCTTTCACACGACCGTCGTTCAATCAACTCGAGATGCGTTTCCGGTAGGTGGAACGCATAATGTTGAACCGATTTTCGCGGTCGAACAGTTTCGATCCCTCCCGGTAGGTCCCGGCTTCCCCCCGATTGGCCGTGTGTCCCCCATCGCCTGCTGGAGCCCGGTTGCGCCCGGGACCGATCCCGGGTTGTCGCCGCTGCGACCGCTTCACTCGTGACATCCCGCCGGTCGGCTATACGCTTGCCTTGATGACTTTACAAATGACTTGTAGCAATTACACTTGCATAGCCCAGCATGTGTCCGGCGTCACGGCGGATGGAGGGGCTCGTCGGGCAGGGCCGTAGCGCAGGAGGTAGTTCACCGGTGAAAACAACGGCAGTCGACGTCTCGGGGCGGGCGGAGCCGACGGCATGGGCGGTTGTGCGGGGGAACTTCTCCGGCACGGTGGTCGCGGGCGTGTGCACGACCGGACGAATGGTGGATATCGCGGCCGAATCGGTGCGCGGTGCGGTGGTCGATATCGTGCGCGGGCGGTTTCAGTGGCGGGAGATGCTGCACCAGGCTTGGTATCTGATCACTGTCACGGCATTGCCGGCGATTCTGATGGCGGTGCCGTTCGGGGTGATCGTGTCGGTGCAGATCGGCAATTTGATTCGTGAGCTCGGCGGGGATTCGCTACTGGGTGCGGCCAGTGGGCTGGGGGTGATCAAGCAGGGGGCGCCGATCACCACGGGGCTGCTGCTCGGTGGGGCGGGGGCGGCGGCCATTGCCGCGGACCTGGGGGCGCGCACCATTCGGGAGGAGGTCGACGCGCTGCGGGTGATGGGGATCAGTCCGATTCACCGCCTGGTCATTCCGCGCGTGGTGGCCATGGTGCTGGTCGCGCCGCTGCTGAATGTGCTGATCATCGTTACCGGGGTGGTGGCGGGCTACACCGTGGCGGTTACCGCGCAGGGGGTGACGTCCGGAAGTTATTGGGCCACTTTCGGTTCCTTCACCACCGTCACCGATGTGGGTATCTCGCTGCTGAAGGCGATCCTGTTCGGATTCCTGGTCGTGGTGATCTCGTGTCAGCGCGGACTGGAGGCCAAGGGCGGGCCGCGGGGCGTCGCCGATGGGGTGAACGCGTCGGTGGTGCTGTCGGTGGTCTGCATCCTGGTGGTGAATCTGGTCATCACGCAGTTGGTGCAGATGTTCGTACCGGCGAGGCTGGCCTGAGATGACGGCGACCGGATATTCACCGCGGGGATTGCACTGGGCTTTCCGGCTGTTCCGTAATCGGGAACGGATTTTCGCGCCCATCGATTCGATGGGATTCGCGCTGAGCTTCTGCTGGCAGGTGCTGTCGGCGATTCCGTTGACGCTCAAGCATTATCGCGCTCAGACGCTGCGCGCCATCAGTGATATGACCTGGGGGCGCGGCTCGCTGATCGTCGGCGGCGGCACGGTGCCGATGCTCATCGTGTTGGGTCTGGTGCTGGGCGCGGGCGTGGGCATCGAGGCGTACGGGACGCTGAACCTGATCGGGCTGGGGCCCATGACCGGGATCGTGTCGTCGTTCGCCAATACCCGGGAACTGGCCCCGATCATCGCCGCCATCGGATTCGCCGCGCAGGCCGGTTGCCGGATGACCGCCGAGATCGGTTCGCAGCGCATCTCCGAGGAGATCGACGCCATCGAATGCCTCGGTCTGCGGTCGATTCCCTTCGTCGTCACCACCCGGGTGATCGCGGGTGCGGTGGCCGTGGTGCCGACCTTCCTGATCACGCTGATCCTGAGCTACCTGTCGTGCATGGCCGTGGTGGTGGGCTTGCGCGGGCAGGCGAGCGGGGTGTACGAGCACTACTTCAATCAGTTCGTCAGCGGTCCCGATATCGCGGCGGCGGTGCTGAAGGTGCTGGTGTTCGGGGTCGCCATCATCCTGATCCATTGCTACCAAGGTTTTTTCGCCACCGGCGGCCCGGAAGGGGTCGGGGTCGCTTCCGGGCGGGCGGTGCGCGCCAGCTTCGTCGCGATCATCGCACTCGACATGCTGCTGAGCCTGCTGCTGTGGGGCTTCAGTTCGTCGGTCACGTTCACGGGGTAGGGGAGAGATGCCGAAATACGGATTGCCAGGGGTATCCACCACCGAGAAGGCTTCGCGCCGAATGGGATCGGCGGTCTTGGCGCTGGTCGTCGCGGTGGCGGTCGGCGGGGCGGGATATCGCGCCGCGCGGGCCGACGACCGCATGGAGGTGGTGCTGCGTACCCAGCACATCGGTGACGGCGTGCTGGCAGGGACTACGGTGCGCCTGGACGGGGTCGCCGTCGGCGAGGTCGCCGATATCGCGAGCGCGGGCGGCGGGCAGCAGCGAATCACCATGCGGCTGGACGCATCCCAGCTGCCGGGGCTCACCGACAGCCTGCTGGTGGACTACGCGCCCGCGAACCTGTTCGGTATCGGCGAGGTGGAGTTGCGCCGTGGGACCGGTGGCGTGCCGCTGCGTGCCGGCGCGAATATCGACCTCACCGGCGCGGGCCGGGTCACCGACGCGACCATGGGCGCGCTCATCCGGTCGCTGGGGCAAACGACCAACCAGGTGCTCACCCCGCGCCTGACCGAGGTGCTCACCCAATTCGCCACGGATGCCAAGGCTTTCGCGCCGATCCTGGAGGCGATCGTCATGCTGGGACGGGCGGTCGCGGACACGCAACGCTACGACCCTTCGTATTTGATCGCCCAGTACGCCGCCACCTTGCGCGGCGCGGCCGAATTCAGCGGCGCCACAGTGGATCTGCTCGATCGCATCAACAATATCGAGATCCTGCGCAACGATCAGCAGCTGTTCGACACCGGGATCGATCTGGTGGCCAACAAATTCTTCCCGGCCATCACCGGAATCGGCAAGGTCGGGGCCAAGCATTACACCGGCTATGCCGACATGCTCACACCATTGCTGGATGTCACCGCCCAAATGGTGCCCGCGCCGCAGCGTTCCAGCGCCGAGTTGCGCGAACTCCTCGCCCGCATCGACCGCTCCTTCGTCGACACTCCCGACGGTCCGGTGCTGCAACTGGAGGTGGCGCTGCGCGGGGCTCCTGCGGTGGCGGTGCCGCTGCTCGGGAGCGCAAACCAGAAGGGGGACAGGTGAAATCGACACTGCGGGTCAGCCTGAAACTGGTCGTCTTCGCCGCCGCCATGGCGTTGCTGCTGGCCGGTGTCGTGGCGGTCATCCAACGCCCGGTCTCCGGCGACACCGACGGCTTCCAGGTGCGGTTCACCGACGCCAACGGCCTCAAAGCCGGTGACGACGTGCGCATGTTCGGTGTGCAGGTCGGCAAGGTGAGTGCGGTGGAACTCGACGCCGGCCAGGCGGTGGTGCACCTGAGCGTGCAGCGCGACCATCCGGTGTACACCGAATCCACCTGGGCCATTCGCTATCAGACGCTCACCGGCCAGCGCTATGTCGATGTCCGTCAGCCCACCGCGCCGGGCACTCGGCTGGTCGCGGCGGCGACGGTCGGGACCGAGCACAGTGTGCCCGCCTTCGATATCACCGGTCTGTTCAACGGTTTACAGCCGGTGCTCGGCGAATTCTCGCCCGGTGCGCTCAATCAGCTCACCGAGAGCGTGCTGGCGGTCATCGAGGGCAATGGCACCGGTATCGGCCCGGCACTCGACGCGGTGGAGCGTTTGAGCCGCTATGTCAGCGACCGGCAGCTGATCATCTCCACCTTGATGCGGAATCTGAAGGATATCGACGATCGGATCGGCGGCCGCTCACCGCATCTGGAGACCCTCATCCAGGGCCTGACCAATCTGTTCACGGTGCTGGAGGAGAAGTTGCAAGGGCTGGTCGACTTCGCCCTGGCCGCACCGCCGGTGCTGGGACCGATCGACGATCTGCTGGCCACTCTCGGCTTCACCCCGGGCACCAACCCCGACCTCGATGCCGCCCTGCGCGCCGCCTTCCCGGATCCGCAGGCCGCCACCGAGGTGCTGGGCAAACTGCCCGGCTTGCTTCAAGCGCTCGACGCGCTGCTCCCGGCGGCTCAGCCGGGAATGGAAACCACCTGCTCGAACGGCGCGGCCACCATGCCGGCACCGCTTCGGGTCTTCATCGGCGGGCAGAGGATCACGCTATGCAATCGATGAGCGCGAAGCCATCGACAGAGGCACGAAAGAGTCGGTGGCGCAATCGTTTCCGATTCGGCGACGACCGGCCGGTGGCCGACGCCGCCGCCACCAGACGGCGGGAGCTGCGCCTCGGCCTGTTGGGCGCGGCCGGTGTCGTGGTCGTGCTGGCGGCCTGCGGTGTGCTGTACACGCTGCCGCTGGGCAAGTCCGAGTACTTCGCCGATATGGCCGAGGCCGGCGGCATCCGGGTCGGTGAGGACGTCCGGGTCGCCGGAGTGAACGTCGGCACCGTGAAAGCGGTTGATTTGCAGGACGATCGGGTGCGTTTGAGCTTCACCGTGGACGGCGGGATGTTCGTGGGCGACCAGTCCACCCTCGATATCCGCATGCTGACCATCGCCGGGGGACACTATGTCGCGCTCACCTCGGCCGGGTCGAAACCCCTGGGCGGCATGGCGATCGCGCGTGACAAGGTGCGGCTGCCCTACACGCTCGGCCAAGCCTTCCAGGACGCGGTCACCCCGGTGCGCGAGGTGAACGGGGTGACCTTGCGCCAGAACCTGACCGAATTGCAGACCGCGCTGACCCGCAGTCCGGACGACTTGCGTGAAATGGGCCGCGCGGTCGACTCGGTGGTGAACATCCTGGACCGGCAGAACTCCGATGTCTCACGCGCCCTGGCGGTTTCGCAGGAGTACCTGTCCGCGATCGGCGGCTCCACCGCCCTGTACGGGCGGCTCAACTCCGAATTGAATCTGGTCGCCGATATTCTCGTCGACAAACGCGCCGAACTGCGGGTCTCGCTGAATCTGCTCTCGACACTGTTGTCGCGGGTGGCGGCGATCGAACCCGCGTATCAGACGACGCTGAAACCCATGCTGGACAAGGTCGCCGAGGCGGTCCCGGAGCTCGAGCGGCTCACCGGTCGCCTGGATCAGGTGGTGACCAGCGTGCAGAGCATCGGCGGAAAGCTGGGGCAGATCGCCGGTGCGCCGGGCGGACCCGGGGTGGATCACTCCGGCGTCACCGTGCCGCAGCTGTGCGTGCCCGTGCCGGGGCGGGGGTGCTGAGATGAAACGATTGCTCGCGACCCGCGGCTTCATGTCGATCGCGGCCGTGCTCGTACTGGTCGTGGTGGCGGCCTCGGCCTATGCGGTGGTGGCCGGTGCGGGAAAGGCCACCCGCTCCTACTGCGCCGTACTGCCCGACGCCATCGGATTGTTCACCGGCAGCCACATCACGATGCTGGGCGTCCCGGTCGGCTCGATCACCGCCATCAAGCCCGGATCAGACGGTGTGCGTGTCGATTTCACCGTCGACGCCGACCATCCGCTGCGCGGTGACGTCGCGGCCGTGACGCTGTCCGATACATTGGTCGCGGATCGGAATCTGGCGTTGCTGTCGGCGGCTTCCCCCGCGCCGCAATGGGATTCGAGCCGCTGCGTGACCCGGGCGCTGACCCCCAAGAGCATGACGCAAACCCTGGATGCGCTGTCCAAGCTCTCCGGCGAACTCGGTGCGGCCGACGACCCGGCCGCCGCGGACCGCGTCGCCTCGGGCCTGTCCGCCCTGAACACCGCCACGTCCGGGACCGGGGCCGCTCTCAACGAACTCATCACCAAGCTCGGCGACGCGCTGCGGGCACCGGACGCCGCCATCGGCAGGATCGGACAACTCATCGATGCGATCTCCCGTTTGGGTGCGGTACTGACGAACAATTGGGGCGACCTGGAACGCATGCTGACCCGGCTGGGCCCGGTGCTCGATCAGGTCAATACCGAGGTGGTTCCCCCGATCATCGGCGTCGTCGACGGCCTGCGGGTGCTGCTGCCGTGGTTCAACGACATCACCACGACCTTCGGCCGTCCGCTGCTGGACCTGGCGCAGGCCGCGGTGCCGCTGACCCGCTGGGTCGGCGCGAATGTCGGTTCGCTGCAACAGCTCATCGGCATGGCGCCCACCCTCGCCGCCGCATTCCACAACGCGGTGGATCCCGCTACCGGCCAGTCCTCGCTGAATTACGCGCCGCCGCGAGTGACGCTGGCGCAACCGGATGCGGAGGCGGTGTGTGCGGCGGTGAACGCCGCGGCTCCCGGACATTGCGCCGGAGCCGAAAACGGTTTGGCCACCATCGATCTGGCGGCCCTCGTCCTCGGAATGGCAGGTGCGCAATGAGATCCGGAACCCGACTCGCCGCCTTGGCGGTCACCGCGATCGCTCTCTCCGGCTGTGCCGTCGATCCCTCGGCGATCACCGTGCCCGGCACCGGCGGCGACACCTACAGGGTGCATATCGAATTCGGCAATGCCCTCAATCTGCCGGGCCGCGCGAAAGTAATGGCCAACGGCGTGCAGGTGGGTCACCTCTCGGGCACCACGGTCGTCGATCCGACCGCCGCCGCACCCGGTCATGTGCTCGCCGATATCGATATCGACGAGAGCGTGCGGCTGCCCGCCGCCACCACCGCGCAGCTGCGGCAGAACACCATCCTGGGCGATGTCTTCATCGAACTCACCACGCCCCCGGACGGTTTCGCCGAGCCACTGACCGACGGCGGCCGCATCCCGATCACCGCGACCACCCCGGCGGTACAGGTCGAAGACGCCCTGTCCGGACTCGCGGTATTCGTGCAGGGCGGTGCGGTCGGGCAATTCCAGCAACTGGTGAACCGGGTGAACGCCGTACTCCCGGCCCAGCCCGCCGACAGTGCCCGCATCGCGCAGGTAGTCGGGGCGGATCTGTCCGATGTGGCCGCCCATGTGGAGACTGTCGGCGCGTTCCTCGACGCCATGGAGGCCAACACCCGAACCCTCGTCGATCACGGCCCGGCGCTGAGCGCGCTGCTGACCGAGGAGGGCGCCACGCATGTGACCTCGGCGGTGGAATCGCTGATCCTGGTGCTGGGTGTCGCGGGGGCGATCGGCACTATCGCGCACGCGCTGGAATGGATCACCCCGCTGGCGACCGCGGGCGACGCCGCCGCCAAAGCGCTGGTGCCACTGCTGTTCACCACGCGCCCGCTGGACCTGAGCGCACCCTCGAACCTGAACAAGCTGGTGACATTGTTGCGGGACAAGGTGATTCCCTTCGCCGAGCACGGCGCGAAGGTGAACCTCACCGGTGTCGACCTCGGCAACGGTCTATCGCCCGCGGACCAGGCCGCCCGCATCGTCGACACCCTGCGCATGATCGGAGCCGTTCGATGACCGGACGCCCAGTGGGACCGTATCTTTCGCTGGCCGCCATCGCCGCGGTGCTGATCCTCGGCCTCGGCTATCTGACCTTCGGTGTGGTCGGCGTCGACTGGTTCGCCCGCTACACCAACCTGACCATGATGCTCACCAACTCCGGCAGTCTGGGCGCGAAATCGCCGGTGCTGCTGTCGGGCGTGCGGGTCGGCGAGATCACCTCGGTGCGCAATGGCGACGGCGGAGTGCAGGTGCGGATGCGCGTGCGCGACGACCACCGCATCCCGGTGGCCAGCACCGTGACCATCGAGAACCTGTCGGCACTGGGCGAGCCCTACGTACAGTTCACCCCGCAAAAGGGCAGCGCCGCACCGTATCTGAGCGACGGACAGCAGATCGACACCCGCGCGGTTCGCACCCCCACCTCGATTCCGGAGGTGGCTCGCCAGGTCACCCATCTGATGGGCCAGCTGGACCCGCAGACCATCGCCTCGGTGATCGACACCTTCGCCCAGGGGCTCGCGGGCACCGAAACCGTTGTGCCACAACTCTCCCGAGCCACCAGCCTGCTCGCGGCCACCCTGCTCGCCCGCACCGACGCGGTCCGCACCATGTTCACCGACCTCCAGACCATCGGTGGCCGGATGGAGTGGACCGGCCCCGCCATGAGCGCCGCCGCACCCGGCTGGACCGCGCTGGGCGGCTCCTTCGACTCCATCGCCGACGCCATCGCCAAGATCGTGCGAACCGGCCGAGTCCCGGAGATGTACACCGAAGGCACGGGCCTGATCCCCTTCACCCACGAGCTCACCGACGTCCTCGACCGCATGGGCCCCGACCTGGCGAAACTCACCCCCGTGCTCTCGCCGCTGGCAGTCCAAGTGACCGGCGCGCTGAGCCGAATCGACCTGAGCGCCTTGATCACTCAGGCGCTCGCCGATACCGGAGACGGGGTGGTCCGCCTCCAGATCGCCGTCAAATGACCGCCCCCGACCTGACAAGGAAAGCTCCCATGACGAACGAATCCCGCACCATCTCATTCCGCCCGTCCACCCTCGCCACCGGCTTCGCCGCCCTGCTCCTCGTAGTCGCCGCGGTGTCCTTCGCGGGCCTGTGGCTCTCGGCCCGAAGCGATCTCGCCGACCGCGATGCCGCTGCCGCCGACGTCCGCCGCGCCGAGCAGGTCGCCACCGACTACGCGGTCGGCGCCTCCACCATCGACTTCCAGCATTACGACACCTGGGTGACGAAACTCAAGGCCAACACCAGCTCCCAGCTGGCCGGCAAGTTCGACACCACCGCCCCCGCACTACAACAGGTACTGGTCCCGTTGAAGTGGACCTCGAGCGCCACCCCGATCAATGCCGTGGTCACCTCCAGCACCGGCGGCGTCTACAAGGTGAACGTCTTCCTCGACGTCGCCTCCACCAACGCCCAAACCCCCGACGGCGGCCAGACCACGGTCACCTACACCATCACCGTCGATTCCGGCGCGGACTGGAAGATCACCGATGTCGGCGGCATGAACAGCGCACTCCCGCTGAAGTAGCGAATCAACCCGCGCCGTTCCCGCTTCGGAGGTGACAGCGCGGGGCAGGTGCGATCAGGTCCGCAGCGTGATCGCGAGCTCCGGCTTGGACGCGTCGTCGGGGTCGGCCACCCGCTCCCAGACGGCGTCGACGAGTGGGGCGAGCAGCAATTCGCCGAGTTGGCGGACCAGGACCGAGACGATCTGGTTGGACTCCGCCCGTTCGGTGGAGGCCAGGCCCGCCTCCCGTAGACCGCTGACTTCGCGGCGGGTCAGATCGATGAGCGAATCGAGCAGGTGCAGGCGGGTTTCGGAGGGCTCGAGCACGGCGCGGCGCACGTAGTTCACGACCGGCGGGTTCTCGCGCAGCATGGCGCGTACCGCCTCGTCCCGGGCGGCGGCGACCTCGCCGACGGTGCCCGTCGCGGGCACCGAACCGACAGCGCTGGCGAAATAGTCGACGATCAGCTGGTCCACCGCATCGCGCAGGCCGGCCTTGGTTTTGAAGTGGTGCTGGACGAGGCCGAGGGTGACACCGGCCTCGGCGGCCACCGCGCGCAAGGACACCCGGGACTCCCCGTACTGCGCGAAGAGGTCCATGGCCGCATTGCGGATGCGGGCCTTGGCGGTCAAATCGTCGTTGGTCGCTCGTGGATTCTGCATCAGCCCTCACCTGTCGTGTGTTCGGTGATCCTACGCCGCGTAGTGAATGTGACACGTCCCACTTGGATTTACTACACGCGACATGTCTACAATACACATGTATAGTCTTTCCATGGAGGTCGCAACGATGCAACCGCTCGACGGTGTCGAAGTCGTCTCGCTGGCGGTGAACCTGCCCGGGCCCTTGGCCGCGGCGCGGCTCGCCGAACTCGGCGCGTCGGTTACCAAGGTCGAACCGCCCGCCGGTGACCCGCTCGCGGCCGCCGCGCCCGGGTGGTACGAGCGGCTGGTCGCGGGGCAGCAGGTGCTGAGCCTCGATGTGAAGTCGCCGGGGGACCGTGCCAAGCTGGACGAACTCCTGGCCACCGCGGATCTGCTCATCACTTCCATGCGACCCACCGCGCTGGTCCGGTTGGGACTGAATCAGCCGCAGGACCGCTTTTCCGGGCTCTCGCTGATCGAAATCGTCGGGCACGCAGCCGATCCCGAGGTGCCCGGCCACGACCTGAACTATCAGGCGGTGCACGGCACGCTCACTCCGCCGCAGATGCCGACGGTGCCGATCGCCGACATGCTCGGCGCGGAACGCGCGGTGTCCACCGCGTTGGCCGCGCTGGTGCGGCGCGCGAACACCGGTGTGGGAGCGCCCTATCGGGTCGCGCTGGAGGAAGCCGCCGCCCGCGCGGGCGACGCGGTGCGCTACCGGCTCATGGGTCCGGCCGCCGTCCTCGGCGGCGCGTTCCCGGGCTATGGCATCTACCCGTGCGCCGACGGTTACGTCGCGCTCGGCGCGGTGGAACCGCACTTCTTCATGAAGGCCGTCGAGGTCTTCGGCGCGACCGGTGATCACCGCAGCTTCCAGGAGGCTTTCGCGGGCCGGACGATCGCCGAGCTCGAAGCCATCGCCGAACGAGAAGACCTGCCGCTCAATGGCATTCACCTAGCCCAGGCACCAGGAAAGTAGAACGACGATGTCCGAACTGTTCCCCGATTACCGCGCGAGCTGGGAAACCGAGCAGCACCGCGAACTGCGCAAGCACGCCGCCGAGTTTTTCCGCAAGGAAGCCACCCCGAACCAGGAACGCTGGGCCAAGGAGCACCAGGTCGACCGCGCGTTCTGGAACAAGCTCGGCGCGGCCGGGCTGCTCGGGGTGGACCTGCCCGAGGAATACGGCGGCCTCGCAGGCGATTTCGGGCTCTCCGCCGTGATCGCGGAGGAGCTGGCGCTGGCCCACGATTCGGCCTCCGGGTGGATCGTGCACTCGCCGATCGTGGCGCACTACGTGAACACCTACGCCAATGACGAGCAGCGGGCGCGCTGGATGCCGGGCATCATCAGCGGTGACCTCGTGCTGGCCATCGCCATGACCGAACCGGGCACCGGATCCGATCTCCAGGCGGTGCGCACCACGGCCATCCGCGACGGCGACCACTATGTCGTCAACGGCTCGAAGACGTTCATCTCCAATGGATCCCACTGCGATCTGCTGGTGATCGTCGCCAAGACCGACCCGTCGCAGGGGGCGGCCGGGGTGTCGCTGCTCGTGGCCGAGACCAAGGATCTGCCCGGCTTCGAACGCGGCCGGGTGCTGGAGAAGGTGGGCCAGCACGGGCAGGACACCCGGGAGCTGTTCTTCTCCGATATGCGGGTGCCGGTGACCAACCTGCTCGGCGCGCAAGAAGGTTTGGGCTTCTACCAGCTCATGGAGCAGCTGGCGCGGGAACGGCTGATCATCGCCGCGCTCTGTGCCGGGATGGCCGAGGCCGCCCTGCTCGAGGCGCTGCGCTACAGCAAGGAACGCACGGCGTTCGGCCGTGAGCTGATCAAGTTCCAGCACAACAAGTTCGAGCTCGCGCAGCTCAAGGCCGAGGTGCTGTCGATCAAGACCACCGTCGACTACTGCATCGGCGAGTACATCGCCGGCAAGAACGATCCCGCCACGGCCTCGATGGCCAAGCTGATCGCGGCCGACAAGGCCGTCGACATCGTCGACCGCTGTGTGCAGTTCTTCGGCGGCTACGGCTACATGATCGAGTACCCGATCGCGCGCATGTACGCCGCCGCCCGGGTGAACAAGATCTACGGCGGTACCAGCGAAATCATGAAGGAAATCATCTCGCGCTCGTTGTGAGTGGCCGGAAGGACGATCGAATGACCACCGAGGCATATGTTTTCGAAGCGATCCGGACGCCGCGCGGCAAGGGCAAGGCCACCGGTTCGCTGCACACCGTCAAACCCATCGACCTGGTCGTCGGGTTGATTTCCGAACTGCGCGTGCGCTTTCCGGACCTGGACGAGGAGCGGATCTCGGATCTGATCCTCGGCGTGGTGACCCCGGTCGGCGATCAGGGCATGGATATCGCCCGGACCGCGGTGAACCTGGCCGCACTGCCCGACACCGTGGGCGGCGTGCAGGTCAACCGGTTCTGCGGCTCCGGCCTGGAATCGGTGAACCTGGCCGCGAAATCGGTGCGGTCCGGCTTCGACGAGCTCGTGCTGGCCGGCGGCGTGGAATCCATGTCGCGGGTGCAGATGGGTAGTGACGGCGGAGCCATGGCCTACGACCCGGCCACCGCCTACGACAATTACTTCATTCCGCAGGGCGTGGCCTGCGATCTGCTCGCCACGCTGCGCGGATACACCCGCGACGATGTCGATGCCTACGCGATTCGCTCCCAGCGGCGCGCGGCGGCGGCCTGGTCCGGCGGCTACTTCGCGAAATCGGTTGTGCCCGTGCGGGACCGGTCCGGGCTCACCATCCTCGATCACGACGAGCTGATGCGCCCGAAGACCACCGTCGCCGACCTGGGCAAGCTCGCGCCCGCCTTCGCGGGCATCGGCGAATTCGGCGGTTTCGACGCGGTCGCTTTGCAGAAGTATCACCACCTCGAGCGCCTGGACCACGTGCACACCGGCGGCAACAGCTCCGGCATCGTGGACGGCGCGGCACTGGTGCTCGTGGGCAGCGAAGAAGCCGGGCGGGCTTCGGGTCTCACGCCGCGGGCGCGCATCGTCGCCGCCGCCACCAGCGGCGCGGACCCGGTGCTCATGTTCACCGGGCCGATTCCGGCCGTCGAGAAGGCCCTCGCGACTGCCGGTCTCACCATCGCCGATATCGACGTGTTCGAGATGAACGAGGCGTTCGCCGCGGTAGCCCTGGAAGTGCAGGCGCACTTCGGGATTCCCGACGAGAAGTACAACGTCAACGGCGGAGCCATCGCCATGGGGCATCCGCTCGGTGCGACCGGCTCCATCCTGCTGGGCACGGTCCTCGACGAACTCGAGCGCACCGGCGGCCGCTACGGGCTGATCACGCTCTGCGTGGCTGGCGGCATGGGTGTGGCCACCATCATCGAGAGGGTGTGAATCGGTGGGGCACAGCGATGGCGGCCACTACGACGTGGTCGTCATCGGATCCGGTTTCGGCGGCAGCGTCTCCGCGCTGCGCCTGAGCGAAAAGGGTTACCGGGTAGCGGTTCTGGAGGCCGGGCGACGCTGGGAGCCGCAGGATTTCCCGCGCACCGATTGGAATCTGCGCAAGTATCTGTGGGCTCCGCGCTTGGGGCTCAACGGAACTCAGCGCTTCACCCTCCTCGGCAAGGCCGTGCTGCTCACGGCCGCCGGGGTCGGTGGCGGGTCGCTGATCTACGGCAATACTCTCTACCGGCCCCCGGCGGCGTTCTACGACGATCCGGCCTGGGCGGACCTGGCCGACTGGCGGGCCGAACTCGCGCCCTACTACGACCAGGCCGAACGCATGCTGGGTGTGGCGGCCAATCCGCGCCTGCACCCGGCCGACGATCTGCTGCGCGAAGTCGCGGAGGACATGGGCGTGGGGGAGACCTTCACACCCACCAATGTCGGCGTGTTCTTCGGTGAGCCCGGAAAGACCGTGGCGGACCCCTATTTCGGAGGGGAGGGTCCGGACCGGACCGGGTGCACCCATTGCGCGAACTGCTTCAGCGGCTGTCCGCACAATGCTAAGAACACGCTGCCCACCAACTACCTGCATCTGGCCGAGAAGCTCGGGGCCGTCATCCATCCGCTCACCACGGTGACCGCGGTGCGGCCCCGCGCCGGCGGCGGATACGAGGTGCACGCGGTGCGCAGCGGGGCCTGGACGCGGACACGGAAGATCGTGTTCACGGCCGGGCAGGTGGTGTTCTCCGCCGCCGCGCTGGGTACCCAGCGACTGCTGCACGATATGCGCGACACCGGCGCACTGCCCGCCATCTCGCCGCGTCTGGGTGAGCTGTCGCGCACCAACTCCGAAGCCGGTATCGGTGTGACCAGCCGCAGCAGAAGCGATTTCGCGCAGGGCGTGGCGATCACCTCCTCGATCCATCCCGAGCCGGTCACGCACGTCGAGGTGTGCCGCTACGGATCCGGGCACACTGCGCTGCACGCCGGAACCACCTTCATGGTGGACGGCGGGCCGTGGCGGGTGCTGCGGTTCCTGCTGATGGTGCTCACTCACCCGCTGCGATTCCTGCGCCTGCTGAACCTGCGTGGGGCGGCCGATCGATCGGTCGTGCTGCTGGTCATGCAAACCCTGGACAACTCGCTGACCTCCTATCGCAAGCGCGGAGTCTTCGGCTGGCACATGACCACCCGGCAGGGGCGAGGCGAACCGAATCCGGACTGGATTCCGGTCGGGCACGAGGTCGCTCGCCGCTATGCCGCCAAGGCGGACGGCGAGGCCCGGGCGCTCTACACCGAACTGGTGAATATCCCGGCCACCGCCCACTACATCGGTGGCTGTGTGATCGGGGAGAGTGCCGAGACGGGGGTCGTCGACCTCTTCCAGCGGGTGCACGGCCACCCGGGATTGCACGTGGTGGACGGCTCGGCCATCACCGCCAACCTCGGTGTGAACCCGTCTCTGACCATTACCGCCCAGGCCGAGCGGGCCATGGCGTTCTGGCCCAACAAGGGCGACGCCGACCCCCGGCCGCGGCTGGGGGACGCGTACCGGCCCATCGCGCCGGTACCGCCCCGCAATCCCATCGTGCCCGAAACCGCTTCCGGCGCACTGCGTTTGCCGCTGGTGGCGATCAAGACAGGAAGGAGCTCCTCGGAATGAGCAACGAGGCATACATTTACGAGGCGATCCGCACTCCGCGCGGGCGCGGCAAGAAGACCGGATCGCTGCACACGGTCAAGCCCATCGATCTGATCACCGGGCTCATCGCCGAAATGCGCAGGCGGCACCCGGATCTGGACGAGTCCCGGATCTCGGATCTGGTGCTCGGCGTGGTGACCCCCGTCGGCGATCAGGGCATGGACATCGCCCGCACCGCGGTGCTGGCCGCCGGGCTCCCGCACACCGTGGGCGGTGTGCAGCTCAACCGGTTCTGCTCCTCCGGGCTGGAGGCGGTGAATATCGCCGCGCAGAAGGTGCGTTCGGGATTCGAGCACATGGTGCTGGCCGGCGGCGTGGAATCCATGTCGCGGGTGCCGATGGGGTCCGAGGGCGGCGCGTGGGCCATGGACCCGGCCACCAACTACGACACCTACTTCGTGCCGCAGGGCGTGTCGGCGGATCTGATCGCCACCGTCGAGGGCTTCACCCGCGACGACGTGGACGCCTTCGCGGTACGGTCCCAGGATCGGGCCGCCACCGCCTGGGCGGGCGGCTACTTCGCCAAATCGGTTGTGCCGGTGACCGACCGGAGCGGGCTGACGATTCTCGACCACGACGAGTTCATGCGGCCGGGCACCACGGCCGCCGATCTGGCGAAGCTGCCGCTGTCGTTCGACGTGATGGGTCAGTTCGGCGGCTTCGACGCGGTGGCGTTGCAGAAATACCACTGGATCGAGCAGATCAACCACGTGCACCACGCGGGCAACAGCTCGGGCATCGTGGACGGCGCGGCGCTGGTGCTGATCGGCTCCGAAGAGGCGGGTGCGGCGTCGGGGCTGACCCCGCGCGCCCGCGTCGTCGCGACCGCGACCAGCGGCGCGGAACCCACCATCATGCTCACCGGTCCCACCCCGTCGACCGAAAAGGCTTTGGCGGTAGCGGGTTTGACGGTCGAGGACATCGACCTGTTCGAGCTCAACGAGGCGTTCGCGGCGGTGGTGCTCAAGTTCCAGAAGGACCTGAACATCCCCGACGAGAAGCTGAACGTGAACGGCGGGGCCATCGCCATGGGCCATCCGCTCGGGGCCACCGGAGCCATGATCACCGGAACCATGGTCGACGAACTCGAGCGCCGCGGCGGGCGCTACGCCGCGATCACGCTCTGCGTCGGCGGCGGTATGGGCGTCACCACCATCATCGAGCGGGTCTGAGCCGCACCGGATTTCAACGAGGAGAACCACTCATCATGAGCGACAACATCTTTGCCTGGGAACGTGACGGCGACGGCATCGTCCTGCTCACCATCGACAACCCGAACGGCAGTGCTAACACCTTCGACGAGGGCTTCCGCGCCTCGTTGAAGGCCACCGTGGACCGGCTCGAGGCTGAACGCGACGAGATCGCCGGTGCGGTGATCACCTCCGCCAAGAAGACCTTCGTCGCCGGGGCGAACCTCGACGAGCTCAAGGCCATCGGGCCCGAGGACGCCGGGCGGCTGTCCGCCATGCTCACCGACGTCAAGAACGACCTGCGCCGCCTGGAGAAGCTCGGCAAGCCGGTCGTGGCCGCCATCAACGGCGCGGCCATGGGCGGCGGGCTGGAACTGGCCCTCGCGTGCCATCACCGCATCGCCGCCGATGTGCCCGGCAACCAGATCGGCCTGCCCGAAGTGCAGCTGGGCGTGCTGCCGGGAGCCGGTGGCGTCAACCGCACCGTGCGCATGATCGGTCTGCAAGCCGCGCTCATGGGCGTGCTGTTGCAGGGCACGCGATTCAAGCCCGCCAAGGCCAAGGAAACCGGCCTGATCGACGAGATCGTCGGCAGCATCGAGGAATTGGTGCCCGCCGCCAAGGCGTGGATCAAGGCGAATCCCGAAGGCGGCGTCCAGCCCTGGGACAAGAAGGGGTTCAAGATCCCCGGCGGCAGCCCGTCCACCCCGGCCTTCGCCGCCAATCTGCCCGCGTTCCCGGCCAACCTGCGCAAGCAGCTCAAGGGCCAGAACATGCCAGCCCCGCGCGCCATCCTGGCCGCCGCGGTCGAGGGCGCGCAGGTCGACTTCGACTCCGCGCAGCTCATCGAAACCCGTTACCTGGTCGAGCTTTTGACCGGTCCGGTCGCCAAGAACATGATCCAGGCGTTCTTCTTCGACCTCCAGACCATCAACAACGGCGGCTCCCGTCCCAAGGACGTGCCGAAGCGGGAGATCAAGAAGGTCGGCGTCATCGGCGCGGGCATGATGGGCGCGGGCATCGCCTACGTGACCGCCAAGGCCGGTATCGACGTGGTGCTCAAGGACGTATCGCTCGAGGCCGCGCAGCGCGGCAAGGGCTACGCCGAGCAGCTGGAGGCGAAGGCCCTCGCCAAGGGGCGCACCACCGAAGCGAAATCCAAAGCGCTGCTGGACCGTATCGTGCCCGCCGCCGACCCGGCCGACTTCGCGGGCGTGGACTTCGTCATCGAGGCCGTGTTCGAGAATCCGGAACTCAAGCACAAGGTGTTCCAGGAGATCCAGGACATCGTCACTCCGGACGCGGTGCTGGGCTCCAATACCTCCACCCTGCCCATCACCGAACTCGCCACCGGCGTCGAACGCCAGCAGGACTTCATCGGCATCCACTTCTTCTCGCCCGTGGACAAGATGATGCTCGTCGAGATCATCAAGGGCGACAAGACCTCCGACGAGGCCCTGGCCCGCACCTTCGACTACGTGCTGGCCATCAAGCGGACCCCGATCGTGGTCAACGACTCGCGCGGCTTCTTCACCTCCCGCATCTTCGGCAGCTTCATCCAGGAAGCCACGCTCATGCTCGAGGAGGGCATCGACCCGCAGACCATCGAGCAGGCGGGCCTGCAAGCCGGTTACCCCGCCGCACCCTTGCAGCTGCTCGACGAGCTGAACTTCCAGACCGTCAACAAGATCGAGAAGGAGACCGCGGCGGCGATGCGGGACGCGGGCCTGCCGGTCAGCGCTCCGTTGGCGGCCTCGTTGCGGGTGCTCGGCGCGATGCTCACCGAGCACGACCGCTCCGGCAAGCTGGGCGGCGCTGGCTTCTACGAATACGCCGACGGCAAGCGGGCCGGACTCTGGCCGTCGCTTCGTGAGATCTACGGAACCGCAACGGAATTGGCGTTCCCGTTCCAGGACCTGATCGACCGGTTCCTGTTCGCCCAGGCCCTGGAAACCCAGCGCGTCCTCGACGAGGGCGTACTGGAATCCACCGCGGACGCCAATATCGGCTCCATCTTCGCCATCGGCTACCCGGCCTGGACCGGTGGTGTGCACCAGTTCGTCGCCGGCTACCCCGGCGGTCGCGAAGCGTTCCTGGCCCGTGCCGACTATCTGGCGCAGCACTACGGCGAACGCTACGACGCACCCGCGAGCCTGCGCAGCTGAATGCGATTCGATCCCAGCGAGTTTCATCGAAAGGCTGCGAGATGACCACTTCCGGCACGGCGCCGAGCGCCACCCTGTGCGAGGCGTTCCAGAAGACCGCGGCGGCCCGCCCCGACGCGGTGGCGCTGCGCTCGATCGACGGTGACACCACGATCACCTGGCGTGAGTACGCGCAGCGGGTGCGTTCGATCGCCACGGGGCTGGCGGCGCTCGGCGTCGAGCCCGGCGACACCGTGGCCCTGATGATGAGCAACCGCCCCGAGTTCCACCTGTGCGATACCGCGGTGCTGCACACCGGGGCGACGCCGTTCTCGATCTACAACACCAATCCGCCCGACGTGATCGGCTATCAGCTCGACAACGCCGATGCCAAAGTGGTGATCTGCGAACGATCCCTGCTGCCCGCGGTGCGGGCGGGAGTCGCGCGCGGCGGCAAGGTCGAGCACATCGTGTGCGTGGAGGGCGCGGAAGCGGACGTACTCGCGCTCGCCGATGTACAGTCCGCTCCCGCACCAGGTTTCGACTTCGACGCGCGCTGGCGTGCGGTCCGCGGCACGGATCTGGTGACCATCGTCTACACCTCCGGTACCACCGGCATGCCCAAGGGCGTCGAGATCACCCACGCGAATCTGCTGGCCAGTCTCGCGGTGCTCGACGAAGTGGGGTTCGAGCCCGGTGATCGGGTGCTGTCGTATCTGCCCGACGCGCATATGGCCAATCGCTGGCTCACCCACTATCCGGCCATGCGCAACGGGGTGGAGATCACCACCGTGCCGGACTTCAAACAGGTGGCCGCGGCGCTGCCCCGGGTACGGCCGTCGCTGTTCCTCGGAGTGCCCCGGGTGTGGGTGAAACTGAAGGTCGGCGTCGAGGCGGTCATCGCGGCCAAGTCGCCGCTCGAGCGCGCCTTGCTCGGCTGGGCGCTGGCGGTGGGCCGGCGCGTGGCCGCGGCGAAACTGGCAGGGCGGCAGCCTGATATCGCGGATCGCGCCCAGTTCGCGGTGGCGGACCTGCTGCTCGCGAAGGTGCGGGCCCAGCTGGGTCTGGATCGGGTCCGTATCGCGGTGTCCTCCACCGCGCCGGTGCCCCCGGAGATCCTCACTTTCGTACTCGGACTGGGTATTCCGATCTGCGAAGCCTGGGGACTGACCGAGGGCACCTGCGGGCTCACCATCAACCGGGCGGACGGCATCCGGGTGGGTACGGTCGGCACGCCGGTGCCCGGAGCCGAGATCCGGCTGGCCGCCGACGGTGAGATCCTGGCGCGGGGACCGATGATCATGCGGGGCTATCGCAAAGCGCCCGAGCAGACCGCGGCGGCCATCGATGCCGAAGGCTGGCTGCACACCGGGGACATCGGCGAATTCGATGCCGACGGATACCTGCGGATCGTGGATCGCAAGAAGGAACTGATCATCAATGCCGCGGGCAAGAACATGTCCCCGGCCAATATCGAGAACGCGATCACCACGTACACCCCGCTGGCCGGACCGGTGGTGGCGATCGGCGACGGGCGGCAGTACAACACCGCGCTGATCACCCTCGATCCGGACGCGCTCGCGGCTTTCGCACTGCGCGAAGGGCTTTCGGGCACACCGGCCGACCTGGCGGCGCATCCGACGGTGCGCGCCGCCATCGAGCAGGGTGTGGCCGCGGCCAATGCCACCCTGTCGCGGGTCGAGCAGATCAAGAAGTTCACCGTGCTGGCGGAGGCGTGGGAACCCGGTGGGGACTACCTCACCCCGACCAACAAGCTCAAGCGCAAGCCCATCGCCGCGGGCTACGCCGAGCGGATCGCGGGCATGTACGAGTGATCGCGAGCCCCACGGCGGGTACGTGGACGGTGGTTCACGTACCCGCCGGTGTGGGGGCGGCCCACCGGCGCAACTATACAATCGTATCGCAATCTGCTCAAATGTATCTCGGTGTTACCACGCGTTGCGGCAACGCGCGACAGTACGCAAAGGAGCGTATTCACGTGAGCTGGAATCAGATCGGGGCCGAATTCGGCGTGGACGGCCGACTGGCCGCACTGTTGCGGAAGTCGCGTCCGGGCCCGGCTCCCGACCCCTTCGTGCACGGTGAAACCGCGCCGGGGCTGTTGCGCAATCCTCGAATTCCCCACGAAGCCACAACAGTCGAAACCAGCGACGGGGCGCTGCTGCACGTCCGCGAATACGGTCCGCCCGGTGCGCCGCCCATCGTGCTGGTGCACGGTTGGGCCTGCCGGATCGAATACTGGAATCCGCAGATCAACGCGCTCGCCGACCGCTTCCGGGTCATCGTCTTCGATCAGCGCGGCTTCGGACGGAGTTCGCAGGGGGAACTCCCGTTCGGGGTAGACGTACTCGGCAGTGATCTCTCGGCGGTGCTGGCCGCCACCGTGCGCGCGGGCGAGCGGGCCGTCCTGGCCGGGCACAGCCTGGGCGGCATCGCCATCATGTCCTGGGCCGCACAGCATCCCGATGAAGTGTCCCGCTACGCCCGTGCCGCCGTTCTGATCGACACCGTGGCCCGGGATTTCGCGCTGCACACCCGCCTACTGCCATTACCCGAACGGTTGCGCCCCCTGCACGCCTATCTGGTCAACCGCTGGGCCGGGCAGTTGCCGATGCCCGACCCTTCGCTGTTCGGCCCGGTGCTGCGCACCCACGGCTTGTCGGCACGTGCGACCCGGGACGAATTACGTTTCACCGCAGCCATTTTCGCAGCCTGCCCGAACCCCTTCCGAACCCGCGCCGTCAAGGTGCTCAGCACCCTCGACGTCGGGCCGGGGCTGTCTGCCCTGACGGTACCGGTGAGCATCGTCGTCGGTTCCGCCGACCGGCTGACCCCGCCCAGCGCCTCCCGCCAGATGGCGGCGATGCTCACGGCGGCGGGCAATCCCCCGCGCTTCGTCGTCCTGCCCGGGCTCGGGCATTGCAGCAATCTGCAAGACCCGGCGGCCGTGACCGCCGAGATCGAGCAGCTGGCCGTGACCGCTGCGAACGGGCGTGCCACCGGATAGCGAGCCGGGAAGGCGAAAACGACGAAAGTGCCCCGAACCCATACGGTTCGGGGCACAGTCACGTGGCGGGTCAGCTGCGCGGCAGCGCGCCGATCGCATTCACCACCGGGGCCAGTAGGCGCTGCCATCGCGAATTGGACAGTCCCGGTGGCGGATCCAGGGTGAGCAGTCGCTGCAACGCGATGGTCTGGGGTTCGGTGTATTTCAGCAATCCTTGTGGCCCGTGCCGGCGGCCGATGCCGGAGGAACCCATGCCGCCCATGGGTGCGGCCAGACTGCCGATGGCCGGGGCGTATCCCTCGTCCACATTCACGATGCCGCTGTGCAGGCGCGCGGCGATCGCCTGCCCGGCGGCCGGGGTCGCGGCCCAGACGCTGGCATTGAGCCCGTACTCGCTGTCGTTCGCGGCCGCGATCGCCGCTTCGGCATCGGCGACCGGGTAGATGCTCACCACCGGGCCGAAGGTCTCGGCTCGCGCGCACAGCATGTCGTCGGTGACGCCGGTCAGCACGGTGGGCTCGTAGAAGTACGGGCCCAGATCCGGCCGTGCGCGCCCGCCCGCGAGCACTGTCGCGCCCTTGTCGCGGGCGTCCTCGACATGCTTGGACACCTCGGCGAGCTGTGCGGCCGAAATGAGACTGCCCATATCGGTGTCGAAGTCGTAGGCCGCGCCCAACCGGATCTCGGCGACCGCGTCCAGGAACTTGCCGGTGAAGCTGTCGGCCACCGAATCCTGCACGTAGATGCGTTCGATCGACAGGCACAGCTGCCCGGCATTGGCGAAGCAGGCACGCGCCGCGGCTTTGGCCACGGTGTCGAGGT
This sequence comes from Nocardia inohanensis NBRC 100128, assembly GCF_001612945.1. Classification (GTDB taxonomy): domain Bacteria; phylum Actinomycetota; class Actinomycetes; order Mycobacteriales; family Mycobacteriaceae; genus Nocardia; species Nocardia inohanensis. The sequence goes on along the minus strand of NZ_BDBK01000010.1, from coordinate 150,004 downwards.
TCGCGCCCGCGGTGACGATCATCGGATTCTTGCCGCCCAGTTCGGCGGAGAAGCCGATGAGCCGGCTACCGCACTGCTGGGCCAGCAGCCGACCGGTGGCCGAGGAGCCGGTGAACATCAGGTAGTCACAGGTTTCCACGATCGCCGTGCCGACCACCGAACCCGGACCCGGGACGATGGCCAGCAGCTCGCGCGGCAATCCGGCCTCGTAGAGCAGTTCGGCGTTGGCCAGAGCGCAGTACGGGGTGCGGCTGTCCGGCTTGAGCACCACGGCATTTCCGGCCAGCAGCGCCGGGATGGCGTCTCCGATGGCCAGCGCCATCGGATAGTTCCACGGCGAGATGACCCCGACCACGCCCTTGGGCTGTTGATACACAACGGTTTTGGTGAGGCCGGGCATCATGCCGGGCACCCGCCGCGGCTTCAACAGCCGGGGCGCGATGCGGGCGAAGTACCGGGACTGCATGAGCAGCGCGAGCACATCCTCCAATGCCGCCGCGCGAGATTTCCCGGTCTCGGCCTGAGCCAGATCGAGCAGCGCGTCTCGATTGCGCAGGACCAGCACGCGATATCGATCGATGATCTCGGCCCGGTGTTTCGGTGATGTCGCGGCCCACGCCGCGGCGGCGCGACGGGCTTTGCGCATGGCCGACGCGACATCCTCGGCGGTGCCGATGGGCATGGTGGACAAGGGTTCTCCGGTGAAGACCGTCTCGACATCGAGTGCCGGGCGAGCCTCGGGATCGTCGAGGGCGACGAGTCGTCGCAGGCGGTCGAAGACCGCGGAGTCCGGTGCGGGCACGATGGTTCCTATCCCTGTGTCGCGGTGTACATGTGCTCGATCACCTCGGCATAGGTGGCGGCGATGGGCTTGCGGCGCAGTTTCCCGGTCGGGGTCAGATGCGGGCTGCCGGGTTCCCAGGTCTCGGCCAGCAGCGTGTACTTCTTGATCTGCTCGACGCGCGAGAGCCCGCGATTGGCGGCAGCCACTCCCGCAGCCACGGCCGCCACGATCTCGGGGTGCGCGGCCACGGCGTCCGGAGATCGATCGGTGAGCCCGAACTTGTCGGCCAGGGCGGCAACGGTATCGGGGTCGAGGGTGATGAGCGCCGTATTGTATTGGCGGCCATCGCCGATCACCACGACCGGCCCGGCGAGCGGGGTGTGCGCGATGATCGCGTTCTCGATATTGGTGGGCGACATGTTCTTGCCCGCCGCGTTGATGATGATCTCCTTCTTGCGGTCGATGATGCGCAGATAGCCGTCGGCGTCGAATTCGCCGATGTCACCGGTGTGCAGCCAGCCGTCCGCATCGATCGCCTCGGCGGTCTTGTCGGGCTGTTTGCGGTAGCCGCGCATGACATTCGCGCCGCGCACCAGCACTTCGCCGTCCGGGGCGAGGGTGACTTCGGTTCCGGTGAGCGGTGTTCCGACGGTGCCGAGCCGAATCCGGCCCGGCCGGTTGATGGTCGCGCCCAAGGTGGCCTCGGTCATGCCGTACGCCTCGCAGATCGGCAGGCCCAGTCCCAGTACGAATTCCAGGATTTCCGGAGCGATCGGCGCGGCCCCGGTGACGCCGATGCGCAACCGGTCCAAGCCGATTCGCGCGCGGATGCCGGAGAGCACCAGCCGGTCGGCGATCCCATATCGCACCTGGTCGAGCAGGGACAGCGCACGCCCGTCCGACTCCGCGCGTACCTTGGCGCGCCCGACCTCCAGCGCCCAGTTCGCCAGTGCGCGTTTGACACTCGGCTGTGCCGCGACATTCGCCTCCAGCGCCGCCTTGATCTTCACCCAGACGCGCGGCACCGCCACGAAAATCGTCGGCCGCACGTCGGTCAAGGCGCCGACGGCGTCGCGCATGTCGGCGACGGTCGTGGTCTGCACTCCGCACAGCAGATTGTGATAATGCGCGAACCAGCGGTTGGCCGCGTGCGCATCGGGCAGGTAGGACAGCGTGCTGTCCGAGCTGTCGACGCCGCCGAAATCGCCCATCGTGCGCGAGTTCTCGAGGAAATTGGTGTGGGTCAGTTCGACGCCCTTGGGCGGGCCGGTGGTCCCGGAGGTGTAGACGATGGTGAGCACATCGTCGGGCCGCACCGCACACCACGCGGCGTCGAAGTCGAAGTCCGGATCCGGGGAATTCTCCAGCTCCGCCAATCCGACGGTGCCGTTCGGGGTGCCGTCCACGCACACGATGTGCTCGACCTTGCCGCCCTGGGCCACGGCGGTGAGAACCACTGGCAGGAACTGGCTTTCGCAGATGACCAGGCGGGTCTCGGCATTGTCGAACTGGTAGGCCAGCAGCTCGGCCGGGTTGGTGTTGTACACCGAGAACGGCGTCCCGCCGGCGTGCAGCACCGCGGTATCGCAGAGATGGAACTCCGGTCGATTGGTGAGCATGATCGCCACCGTGTCGCCCGGTCGCAGTCCGAGCCCGGACAGTCCGCTCGCGATGGCGCGCACCCGTTCCCGGTACTCCCGCCACGTGATCGTCACCGTGCCGCCCGGGGTGCGCAGGGCGATGGCGTCGGGCTGTGCGGCCGCGGTGATTGCGAAGGCCTCGCAGAGCGTGCGTGGTAGCGCGCTCGGGGATGTGGTCATCGTTGAACTCTTCCCGATCGGACGATACAACTGTATTGTCTGTAGTTCGATCGTAAAGTCACCAGTGGGTCATCGCAACCACCCGCAGCAAATCCGAGGAGTCCACCGCACGCCATGACCGACTTCCACGCCATCGAGTACGCAGTCGCCGACCGGATCGCGACGATCACGCTGAACCGGCCCGACCGCCGCAACGGCTACACCGTGGCCATGGCGCACGAACTGGCCGCGGCCTTCACCGCCGCCGACCTCGACGACGAGGTGCGATGCGTGGTGCTCACCGGCGCGGGCAAGGACTTCTGCGTCGGCGCGGACTTCACCGACAACGGCTTCGATCTGGGTATCGCGCCGGAAGCGGACGGCAGCCCGTGGATCGAACCCGCCGGGCGCTGCGCCCTGCGCATCTTCGACTCCCGCAAACCGGTCATTGCCGCGATTCGCGGTGCGGCCGTGGGCGCCGGATCCACCATCGTGCTACCCGCCGACTACCGCATCGCGTCCACCGACGCCCGCTTCGGATTCCTTTTCAGCCGTAGAGGTTTCGTACCCGAGGGTGCCTCGACCTGGTTCCTGCCCCGCCTGGTCGGCACGGGCGCCGCACTGGACTGGATGCTCAGCGGCCGCATGATCGACGCCCCCGAAGCGCTGGCGAAGGGGTTGGTGCACAGCCTGGCCGAACCCGAAGAGGTACTCGACCGCGCGTACGAACTCGCCGCGGAACTGGTTGCCACTACCGCGCCCGTATCGGCCGCCCTGATCAGGCAGATGGTCTACCGCCTCTCGGCCCTGCCGTCCCCCTACGACGCCCAACGCGTGGACTCCCGCCTCATCGCGAACCTGCCGACAGACCCCGACGCCATCGAAGGAGTCATGGCCTTCCTGCAACGGCGTGCACCCCGGTTTCCCGGCACGGTCTCCAAAGATCTTCCGGACTGGCTGCCCTGGCGCGAGCCCGGATCCGCCTGGCCGTCGGCCTGATTCGAATGCCCGCCTTGTGAAGCCGTCTGTCCCGGCTGATCCTGTGGGACCCTCGCTGGGGGCGATCGGTTTCGGTGGCCGGTTAGTTCGGGTGAGCATCGTCGTCGGTTCCGCCGACCGGCTGACCCCGCCCAGTGCCTCCCGTCAGATGGCGGCGATGCTCACGGCGGCGGGCAATACGCCGCGCTTCGTCGTCCTGCCCGGGCTCGGGCATTGCAGCAATCTGCAAGACCCGGCGGCCGTGACCGCCGAGATCGAGCAGCTGGCCGTGACCGTCGTGAATGGGTGCGCCACCGGCTAGTGAGCCGGGACCGTACGGTTCGGGGCACGGTCACGTGGCGGTCCGGTCGCTTTCGCCGATCAGCGTCGCAGGAGGGTGCGGGCGTCGAGGACCTCCCGGGCTGCGCGTTCGCCGGATTCGATGGCGCCCTCGATGTAGCCGGCGTGTTCGTGGGCGGTTTCGGTTCCCGCCCAATGGATGTGCCCGGTGGGTTGGGCGGAAGCCGGGTAGTAGCCCTCTTCGTATCCGATGGTCGGCAGCGCCGAATAGCCGCCGCCGACATGGCGGTCCTGATGCCACGCCTTTTCGTGCCAGTCGCGAGGCTCGAATACGGCTGGGCCCAGCTGTTCTGCGAGGGCGTTCAGGATGGTCGCGCGGCGCGTGTCGAGGCCGAGTGAGTCGAGCGCCCGTGCTTCGGGTCCGGCGACCAGCACGCACAGGTGTCCCGGTCCGTCCGGCGGGGAGGTATCGAATACCGCCATGCCGGGCTCGGTGAGCAACATCAGTTCGGCATGCCCGTATTCACGCCAGAACGGATCCGGGTAGACCGCGATCGCCTTGTACACCGATCCCATATAGGTGTTGTCCTGCAAGCGAATTCGGTCGGCGGGCAGCGGTGGATGATGCTCGATGGTGGCGGCGACCGGCGGCGGGACGGTCATGATCACCTCGGTGGCGCGATGAACGCCCGAGGCGGAATGGATCGTGACGCCGGTGTCGTCGCGATGCAGTGCGGTGACCGCGCTGTCGTACACGATCTTCCCGTCGAGTCCGGCGGCGAGCCGTTCGACCAGGGTCCCCGCGGCTTCGGTGACGAGGCGTTCCTGCGCGCCGCCCGCGGTGGCGAGCATCGTCGAGAGTCCGCCCTGGAAGCGGACCATGTCGAGGAAGGCGTGCATCGAGTAGCGCTCGAGATCGGCTGTGGTGGAGATCGAGACCAGGACTTCCAGCAGGCGCCGGGCGCGGCGATTCGGCACGCGCCGCAGCCAGGATCGCACGCTCTGCTGTTTCCAGGACCGTGGCGCACCGAGCCGGGCCACGACTTCCCAGTATGCCAGGGTCGCGTTGGCGGCCGCGGCGGTGAGGCCCGAATTCCGCACGGTGGCAACGCCTTCGGCGATCGTGGGCCGTTTCGGCGTGTGCATGGCGAAGACGGTGGTGCCGAGTTCGGCCGCCAGCCTTTCGAACCGGTGATGCCCGTGCCCGATCCACTGGCCACCCAGGTCGACTCGCGACCCGAGCGCCGTGGTTTCGGCCAGTACGCGCCCGCCCGGTCGCGATGCGGCCTCGAGCACCAGCACCTCGGTGCCTTGCCGGTGCAGTTCCCGGGCGGCCACCAGCCCGGCCATTCCGGCGCCGATCACGACGACCGGTATGGGTGGCCGGCCATCGGACAGGTCGTTGGGTTGCTGCTGGGTCATCTCGTCACACTCCGGAATCGGAACCGCGGGCCGCTCCTGCTCGAAAAAGTCAGTCGGCTGTATGAATCACGATAGAACCGAGGTTATCCGGGACGCAATAGGCAGCGGAACGCGGAGTTGCCGGGTGCGGCTAATCGGTGCCGGTCGTGGTCGCCCGTCGCTTGGTGCTGCGCGCCACCGGTTGCGGGTCGGCGAAGATGACCAGCATGTCCAATGCCTGGTCCAGGTCGCGCCGGGCGCGGGCGGCATCAGGCTCGGCGATGTACTGGAGAATCAGCCCGTCGATCTGGGCGAGGGCGAGGCGGCCGAGGGTGTCGAAGCCGACCGCGCAGCGCTCGCCGGTGGACCGGGCGGCCCGCTCGCAGAACTCGGTGACCACCGCGGTGTAGCTCTCGTACTGCGCCCGCGCCAGGTTCCCGGCCTCGTTGCGCAGGGAATAGGTGAGCAGTTCGTACTGCATGATCTGGAGCCCGACGTGATCGTCGACCAGCTTCTCCCAGAAGGTGGTTACACCGTGGCGCAGGGCGTGCTCGACGCCCTTGTCGATCTCGACCTCGGTGCGCAGCACTTCGGAGACGTCGTGGATGACCCTGGTGATGACGGCGCGAAGTAGCTGGTCCTTGGCCGGAAACACATATTGCAACGTTCCCAGGGGCACGCCCGCCTCGGCGGCGACCGCGCGCATCGTCATGGCCGGCACGCCCACGTCGCTGAGCACGGCGATCGCGGCCGCGATGACCTGATCCTCGCGTGCGGGCGCTTTGACGTAAACCACGGGTTCTCCTCACTCCACCGGACCGGCGAACTTCGCCACAACTGTTGCATACCACGCCTGCGTGGCTTAGCTTACAGTCGTACGACTGACTGACTTTTAGGGCTGAGGTACCGAATATGACCGAAATCGATGTAGTGGTGATAGGCGCCGGTCTCGCCGGTTTGACGGCGGCCAGGGCGCTCGTGGCCGCCGGCCGCAGCGTTCGAGTGCTGGAGGCGCGAAACCGGGTGGGGGGACGCAACTTCGGGGGCACGCTGTCGAACGGAGTGTCGGTGGAGATGGGCGGGCAGTGGATCGGCCGGACTCAGACCGAGGTCTTGCGGCTGGTCGACGAACTCGGGCTGAAGACCTTCGGCACCTATGACGACGGGGAGTCCGTAACCCGCTACAACGGCATCCTGACCCGCTACGGCGACGAGACCTTCGGTATGTCCGAGCAGGCTGCCGTGGAGGTGGGCCGCCTACAGGCCGAACTCGAAGCGATGGCCGAAACGGTATCGCTGTCCGCGCCGTGGAACTCGCCGCAGGCCACCGAACTCGATCGCCGGACCGTCGACGAGTGGCTGCGGGCGAATACCAGCGAGCCCGAGGTGCTGGCGTTCTGGGCGGCGGTCGTGCCCGCGCTCTTCTCCGCGGAGACTTCGGAGCTGTCCCTGCTGCACTTCCTGTTCTATCTCAAATCCGCAGGCATGCTCGACATCCTGCTGGGCGTCACCGGCGGGGCGCAGGAGTTGCGTGTCGTCGGCGGCGCTCATCGGATCGCCGAGGCGTTGGCCGCCGAACTCGGCGACGACGTCGTGACGCTCGAGGCCCCGGTGCGTTCGATCGCGCACGACGAACACGGTGTGCGGGTGAGCTATCCGGGCGGCACGGTCACCGCCGGGTATGCGATCGTGGCGATTCCGCCCACCCTGGCCGGCCGGCTGGACTACCGACCGGCCCTGCCCGCCACCAGGGACGGCCTCACCCAGCAGATTCCGATGGGATCGGTCATCAAGATCCAGCTGGCCTATCGGACGCCGTTCTGGCGGGAGGCCGGGCTCAACGGTTTCGCCTTCAGCCTCGACGACCCGCTCTGCGTCACCCTCGACAACTCGCCGCCCGACGGATCGTGCGGAGTGATCGTCGGTTTCTTCGAAGGGGCACATGCTCGGACCGCGGCGCGTTGGAGCGCGGAGCAACGCCGCGCCGCCGCCGTCGCGACCTTGACCGAACTCTTCGGACCGCAAGCCGCGGAACCGATCGACTACCTCGAGCAGAACTGGATGGAGGAGGAGTACACGCGCGGTTGCTACGGCGGCCGGCTGGGCGCGGGGGTTTGGACCCAGTACGGGGCGGCACTGACCGAACCGGTCGGCCGCATCCACTGGGCGGGCGCCGAGACCTCCGATGTGTGGAACGGGTACATGGACGGCGCCGTGCGCTCCGGCTACCGTGCCGCGGCCGAAGTCCGCGCCCGCCTGGAATCCTGACGGAGGGTTTCGGCGGCTGGTCAGTGCTGGGCGGTCCGGTCGCGGAAGGCGGGGAGTGCGGGGATGAGGGTGTCGGCGAAGTCGCGGATGCGTTGGGGTGGAAAGGTTTCGGGGTCGGCTAGGACCAGGCGGCCGGCTTCCCAGTAGAGGGCGTACATGGTGCGGGCGGTGAGTTCGACGTCGACGGTGGCGAGGCGTTCGGGTGGGCAGGCGGCGCGGACGAAGGTTGCCAGGGCGGCGATGAAGGCTTGCCGGCCACGTTCGAGGCGGCCTCGGAAGGTGGGGGTGCTGGCGTCGGCGATCAGGAAGATGGCGCGCCAGCGGTCGGGGGCGGATTGCACTGCGGTGAGGAAGGATTCGAGGGCGGCGGCCATGGCGGCGGCCGGGTCGCCGGCGCCCGCCGAGGGGATGGCCGTGGCCATCTGTTCCAGTGCCGCGGTCTCCTCGCGGTCGAGGGAGGCGCGTAGCAGTGCGTCGGAGTCGTCGAAGAGGCCGTAGACGACCGGGCGGCTGATGCCCGCTGCCCGGGCCACGGTGTCGATGGACACCTTGTGGATGCCCTGTTCGACGATGACGCGCAGGACCGCGTCGAGGATCTGCGCGCGCCGCTGTTCGGGGGCCATACGTGGTGCGTAGGCCCGATTTCTGCGTTCGGCCACGATCGCGGTCGTCCTCTCTTGCGGTCCGGTGCGCTTGACAACTCGAAGCGTCGGCGCAAATACTACACTCACTGTAGCTACACTGACTGTAGCAATTAGTGGAGGTCGCAATGGCGCGTCGGTACTGCATCATCGGGGCTGGGTACACCGGGTTGGCGGTGGCGAAGGCATACACGGATCTGGGTCTGGACTACGACCACATCGAGGCGACGGACGCCATCGGTGGCAATTGGTCGCACGGGGTGTACGACTCGACGTACCTGATCAGTTCCAAGGGCGTGACCGAGTACCCGGACTACCCGATGCCCGCCGGCTACCCCGATTTCCCGAGTGCGGCGCAGATGCGTGACTATTTGCGGGCCTTCGCCGCCGAATTCGGCCTCGACCATCGGATCGAGTTCGGCACGCTGGTGACCGATGTCGCCCCGTTGGACGCGACGGGCCTGGCGGGGTGGCGCGTCGAATTCGGCAATGGCGAGGTGCGCGAGTACGCCGGGGTGGTGGTCGCGAACGGGCACTATTGGGACGTTCATATCCCTTCGTACCCGGGCGAATTCACCGGGAAGCAGATCCACTCCAAGCATTACAAGCGCCCGGCCGACCTGGATGGCCCGCGGGTGCTGGTGGTCGGCGCGGGCAACTCCGGCTGCGATCTCGCGGTGGAGGCCGCGGTGACGTTCGGGAACTCGGAGATCTCGCTGCGCCGCAGCTACTGGTTCCTGCCGAAGTACGTGCTCGGAATCCCCAGCGGCAAGTTCGATATCGGTTCGGTGCCGCTGCCGAAGCCGGTGCAGGAGGCGGTGATGCGGTCCATCATCGCGCTCGGTATGGGCAGCCACGGCAGCTTCGGCCTGGAGAAGCCCGGGCATCGGATCCTCGACCACGACATCGTGGTCAATCAGCAGTTGCCGTACTTCCTCAAGCACGGCCGCATCGCGGTCCGGCCGGAGATCGAGCGATTCGACGGCCGCGCAGTACATTTCACCGACGGCACCAGCGGCGAGTACGACACCATCCTGTGGGCGACCGGATTCAAGACCACCTTCCCGTTCCTGCGCGCCGGTCTGCTGGAGTGGGAGCACGGGCAGCCGCGACTGGTCTCGCACACCTTCGCCCCCGGGATCGCCGATCTGTATTTCGCCGGATTGGTAGCGCCGCGCTCGGGCGCGGGCATGCTGCTGATGAACAGTGCCCGGCTGCTCGCCGAGTCGGCACTGCTCCAGCAGCGGATGCGCACGCCGATCGGTGATCTCTACGCCCACATCTCCAAGCCGAACAGCCAATTCTTCGCCGGCGGACCGGAATTGCGCTGGGAGGTGCTGCGCGGCCGGCAGCTGGTGCGCACCATGACCCAGCTGATGACGATCCGCGCGCTGCTCTCCGGCTTGGGCGCGGAGGAACCGAAACCGGTTGCAGCCCAGACGAATACGGTGCGCGCTCTGCCCGGCAGCGTACTGCGCCCGGTGCGGGGCCTGTCCGGCAGCGTACTGCGACCGATCCGCGACGCCGTCGCCCGCGGCATCGCCTGATCCGACATCCGCTCCGCGACACCAGGAGTCCAGCCATGGCACCCAAGACCCGCACACCCCGCATCGTCGCAGTCGGCAGTCCGCTGACCCTGCCGTGCGGCATCACCCTGCCCAACCGCATCGCCAAGGCCGCGATGAGCGAGCAACTCGGCGATATCGCCGGCGCGCCCAGCCAGACCCTGACCCGGCTCTACAGCGCCTGGGGGCGCGGCGGGGCGGGGCTGCTCATCACCGGCAATGTCATGATCGACCGCCGCGCCTTCGTCGAACCGCGCAATGTGACCCTCGAGGACGACCGGCATCTCGAAGCCGTCGGGAACTGGGCGCGGGCGGGTGCGCGTGAGGGTTCGGTGATGGTCATGCAGATCAACCATCCGGGGCGCGTGGCGGTCGGTCCGCTGCACCGCCGCCCCGTCGGCCCGTCGGCGCTGCGGCCGCAGGCGGTCGGGTTCAACCTGCGCAAGCCGCGAGCGCTGACCCTCGACGACATCGCCGGCCTGCGCCGCCGCTTCGCGCGCACGGCGGAACTCGCGGTGGCGGCGGGGTTCGCGGGCGTGCAGGTGCATGCCGCCCACGGCTACCTGCTGTCGCAATTCCTGTCTCCGATCGCCAACCAGCGCACCGATCGGTACGGCGGTTCGCCCGAGAACCGGCGGCGGCTGTTGCTCGAGGTGGTCGCGGAGGTGCGAAAGGCCATCGGCCCCGGTGCCATTCTCTCGGTCAAGCTGAACTCGGCCGACTTCCAGCGCAGGGGGCTGGAGGAGAACGAGTCGCTCGAGGTCGCGCTCGCTCTCGAGCAGGCCGGCATCGATCTGCTGGAGGTCTCGGGCGGCAATTACGAGGCCCCGGCGATGACCGGTGTGGTGCAGGACGGTACGCGCGAGCGTGAGGCGTACTTTCTGCGCTATGCCGAGGAATTGCGCGCCCGCTCGGCCATACCGCTCATGCTCACCGGCGGCATCCGCACCCTCGACTTCATGAACGAGGTGCTCGCCCAGGGCTCGGTGGATGTGATCGGGCTGGGCCGCCCGTTCGCGGTCCAGCCCGATATCGCCGCGGCGCTGCTGACCGGATCCCGGGAACCGGCGGTGCTGCCGACCGCCCCGCGCCTCCCGATGCCCGGAGCCACGCCGATCAACTCCTACCTCCAACTCGCCTGGCACGCAGCCAATTTCCAGCGGATCGCGGCGGGGGAGCGGCAGGTGAGCGGACCCGGGGCCGTTCGCACGCTGCTCGCCGCCGGCACCACCGTGTCCGCCCGCGCGCTCACCCAATTCTGATCGCCGAGGAGCATCCCATGAGCCTGCCCAACCCAACCCCCGGCAGCCGGGCGGTCGTCACCGGAGCCTCCTCCGGTATCGGCGCTGCCCTCGCGGAAAGGCTTGCCCGGCACGGATATTCGCTGATCCTGGTGGCCCGCCGCGCGGATCGGCTGCTCGATCTGGCCGATCGGCTGAGCATCTCGTACCAGGTGGCGGTCGAGATCCGGGCCGTCGACCTGTCCGACCGCGACGCGCGCGGCAAACTCTGCGCGGAACTGGAAAATCGCGAGATCACCGTGCTGTGCAACAACGCCGGATTCGCCACCTACGGCCCGCTGGCCCGGGCGAACGCGGCCCGCGAGCGTCAGCAGGTGGAACTGAACTCCGTTGCGGTGCATGATCTCGTCCTCGCCGTACTGCCCGGCATGCTGGCGCGCGGGGCCGGCGCGATCCTGATCACCGGCTCCACCGCGGGCAATCAGCCCGGACCCGGGAACACCACCTACGCCGCCAGCAAGGCCTTCGCCAATACCCTCGCCGAATCGCTGCACAGCGAGCTGGCGGGTACCGGCGTGAGCTGCACCCTGCTCGCCCCCGGCCCGGTGCGGACCGAATACGCCGAGGTCGCCGAGGTGCCGAAGCTCGACAAGCTGGTCCCGGCGCCGCTGTGGGTGAGCGCGGAACAGGCTGCCGAGGAAGCGATCTCGGGCCTGGCGGCCGGTCGCCGCCGGGTGGTGCCGGGTGTGTTCGCCAAGGTGCAGACCGTCGGCGGCCAGTACACGCCGCGGGCGCTGATCGGCCCGATCCTGCGCACCGTCTACGGAAAGGTCAAGTGACCATGGACTGGGAACCCGCCATCCGCACCGCCGGGCGCTCGCTCGGCACGGATCTGACCCGCCTGCTCGCGATCGCCGATCCGCGCGGCAGCTTCTACCGTGACGCCCACTACTACTCGGCGACCGTCGAAGTCGATCCCGGCAAGATGCGCCAGTGGCTGCCCGCCGGGATGCGACTGGCCGAACCGGCCCGCGCCGACGTGTTCACCGCCTATTTTCCGGAGTACAACTACGGCACCGAGGCCTATCACGAGGCAGCCGTGTTCGTGCACGTGAAGACGTTGCAGGGCACCGGAATCCACTGTGTCTGGATGGTCCTCGACGACGACGTGGCGCTGATCATGGGACGTGAAGGGGCGGGCTACCCCAAGAAGCTCGGGCAGATCGACTGGGCCAAGACCGATACCGAGATCCGCGCCGAGGCCGGACGCCGCGGCCACAAGCTGGTGCGCATGAGCGGGCGGCTCGGCGAGGTCATCGAGGACGCGCCGCCGTTCCTCGGTCGTCCGCACCGCAATGTCATGGGATTGATGGGCGCGCTGTTCCCGTCCTTCGTGGTGGGCTTCACTCCGCGCGAGAAGATCATCGAGGCGCGCCGGGTCGAGGACTTCACCCTGGAAATCGGTGGCTCCGAACGTGATCCGCTCGATCAGATGGGTCTGGGCCGGGTCGTCGAGGCTCGCCTGCATCGCGTCGACCTGTTCGCCACCGGCCTGCCGCCGATTCCGCTGCGGCCGTTGAGCCCGCTGTTCACCCTGACCCACCTGCGGCCCCGGATCCTCTGACGGGCAACGCATCCCATCGCCCGAACGCTCCGAGGAGGATCGTATGAGCATCGCCGAACGCCTCAGCACCGAACCCATCGCCGTCCCGCGCCCGGCCGTCACCGCCCCCTTCACCCGCATCGACACCTTCGACAAGGCGCTGTCCGCGCCCGGTGGGTTCGGCGCCCGGCTGCGCGCGTGCCGCACGGCCGCACTGGATTTCAAGCGCGAGTTCGCCGCCACCGGCCGCCCGGATTCGGTGCGCACCCATGATCTGATCTCGCTGCCGTATCCGACCCGGTACGGGCTGTTCCGGGCCGCGATCAGTCCCACGCCGTTCGTCACCATCTTCAACCGCATGCTGATCGTGCGCTGGACCGACAGCGACGGCACGCCCCGCACTCTGCTGTTCGAGCCGAGTGATCACGAACTCGACTCCTACACACCGTATTTCGCCGAACTCACCAAATTCACCCCGGGTCCGCTGCGCAATGTGTTCGTGCACGCGCACACCGATGTGCTCGGCGCCTGCCGCCAGGCGGGGCTTGATCCGGCCGAGGTCGACTTTCTCGCCTTCGACCACCTGCACACCCAGGATGTGCGGCGCTGGCTGGGCACCACCGCGCCGCAGGCCGACATCAGCCCGGACCGGCCGGTAGCCGCGGCCTTCCCGAACGCCAAACTGCTCGCCCAGCGCGACGAGCTCGAGGCCATGGCGGATCTGCACCCCTTCCAGCGGCCCTGGTATCAGCCCGGCACCTTCGTGGACCTGCCGCCGGAGCGGATCCTGCCCCTCGACGGCAGCGTGCTGCTCGGTCCCGGCGTCGCGTTGATCTCCACACCCGGCCACGCCAAGGGCAATCAGTCGCTGGTGCTGAACAGCGACACCGGGATCTGGGTGATCAGCGAGAACGCCATCGCCACCGAATGTCTCACGCCGGAGCATTCGAAGATCCCCGGCCTGTCCGGCTTCACCCGGTCCTGGGGGCACGAGGTGGTGCTCAATGCCAACACCATCGAGACCACCTACGAGCAGTACAACTCGCTCATCATCGAGAAGACCATCGCCGATGTCTCCCAACGGGATTCGCGATTCCGGCAATTCTTCCCGTCCAGTGAGCTGACCGACGCGCTACTGAACCCGGGTACCGCGCCCACCTTCACCCACCGCGCCATCCGGCACGGCTGAGCACCGGCGGAGACCATGACCACCGCGACCCCCGCACCCGGCTTCTTCACCGAACTACTGGATCCGGCCAACCGCACCGACCCCTACCCGCTCTTCGACCGCATCCGCGAACACGGCGCGGTGCGGCTGGGCCGCTCACCGGTGGTGGTGCTGTCCTCGTACCAGGACTGCGCCACCGTGTTCCGGCATCCGGCCGCGGCGGTGGAACGCCGTCACGCCGCGATTCCGATGGGGCCCATGCCCATTCACGACCTCGCCGGCGACCGATGCGCGGAGCTGACCGGGGCGACCTCGTTCCTGTTCCTGGACGCCCCCGACCACACCCGGCTGCGCAGGCTGGTGGCGAAGGCGTTCACCCCGGCCACGGTGCGCACCCTCGCCCCGCGCATCACCGCCATCGCCGACGCCGCTCTCGACCGGGTCGCCGAACGCGGGACCTTCGACCTGGTGGCCGATCTCGCCTATCCGCTGCCCATCACCGTCATCTGCGAACTGCTCGGCGTGCCGCTCAGCGACGAACCGCAGCTGCGGCGGTGGTCGATGCTGCTGGCGCGCACCCTCGACCCGATCTCGGCCACCGCCGCCACCGGCCGCCCCGATCCGGGCGAACTGGTGCGGGCCGACAACGAACTCCACGACTACTTCGAACAGCTGATCCGGCACCGGCGCACCCGGCCGGGCGAGGAGCTGCTCTCGGCGCTGATCGCGGCCGAAGAGTCCGGGGATGCCCTCACCCACGAGGAGCTCATCGCGACCTGTGCGTTGCTGCTCATCGCCGGGCACGAAACCACCGTCAACCTGATCGCCAACGCCGGCCTCGCGCTGCTGCGCAACCGCCATCTGCTCGCCATCCTGCGCACCGCGCCGGCCTTCGTCGGCCCCGTGATCGAGGAGACCCTGCGCTACGATCCGCCCGTTCAACTGGTGCCGCGCATCGCCGCCGGACCGATTCCGCTGCCCGGCATGGACATTCGGACCGGCGACGCCGTGATCATGCTGCTCGCCGCCGCCAACCACGACCCGAACGTCTTCGCCGGTCCCGAACGCTTCGATCCGGCCCGCGCCAACCGGCACCTCGCCTTCGGTCTCGGCCAGCACTTCTGCCTCGGCGCACCCCTCGCGCGCCTGGAAACCGAGATCGCGCTGACCTGCTTCGCCCGGCGGGTCGTGGCGCCCGGCATCGACAACGGTCGTCTGCGCTATCGCGAACACGTCACCCTGCGCGGTCCCGCCGAAATGCCCATCGGCTACGCCCGGATCGCCCCGGCCGGATCCGATCGCTGAGCGCGAGGATGCTTGCCGACGGCGTCGGCAGCCCGATCAGGATTCGCGGGCGGCGATGGCGGCCTGGATTCGGCGCAGGGTGCGGAGGGCTTTCTTCGCTGCGACGCCGACTACACCGTCGAAGACTGTTTGGCCGCGGTCGTGGGCCATCAGGCGTTCCAAGGTCGGTACGGCGCGGTCGTCGCCGGTGGAGCCGAGGGCGACGGCCGCCCAGTAGCGTTGATCGGCGTCGCCGTGCTCGGCTGCTTCGCACAGCCTCGGGATGATGTCGGGGGTGAATCTCGATAGGGCGCTGGCGATGTAGCCGATGCGGAAGTAGCGGCGGTGCTCGAATTCTGCCCAGAGTGCGGCGAGGGCCGCGTCGCCGCCGATCATGCCGAGCGCTTCGGCGGTGTGTTCGCGCATGCCGGCGACCGGATCGCGCAGCAGGGGCGCGAGTTGCGGAACCACCGACTCGTCACCGAGTACGCCCAGTGCGATCACCGCTTGATCGCGCGCCATTTCCTGCGGGTGGTCCAGCATCGCGAGCAAGCCGGGGACGGCGTCGCGGAAACCGAGGGCCGCGCAGCCCATTGCGGCCCAGGCCTGGCAGTTGTATCGGGTGTCGGCGAGCGCCGCGAGCAGGGGAGCCCGCAGTGAGTCGTCCCCGAAGACGGCCGCGCGGTTCAGTGCCCGGCTGTAGAGCGCTCGGTGGTAGTCGCGATAGTCGCGAACAAGCCCGCGCAGTGCTTCCGCCGCGGACGTGTCCCCGTCGGCGGCCCGTTCCAGCAGCAACCGCAGATTCTCCTCGCGGGTGCCGAGGTCGCCGTCTTTGAGGGCTCGCGTATCAGCTGGGTTCACCGCCCAACGGTACCGGAGGCTTGACGCTGCCCCGGGCGCTGAGGGCGCGGATGGGCGCGATCAGCCAGTGGTAGACGGGGCGCACCATCCGCCCGGGGAGGTAGCGGTTGCGCTCCTCCCGCCATACTCGCGCCCTGGGGTGCCCCGAGATCGGTGACAAACGATCGGAGACCGGGGGTTCGGAGGTGTGGAATTCGATGCGGCACAGGTGTTTCGTGCTGATGAACCCGTACTGTCCGGGGCTGATCAGCCGCAGCGGAGCGCCGTGGTCGCCGTCGAGCGGCTGCCCGTCGAGACGGTCGGCGAGCAGGACATCGTCGGCCAGGGCATCCTCGAGCAGCACGATCGATTTGAAGCCGTCCAGACCTTCGAACACCGCATGGGTGATGGTCGCCCCCGGTTCGATCAGCGGTTCGACCCGGGTGCGGTAGAACGTCTCGAACGGGGTTCCCTCCCACCGCAGCCCGGTGGCGGACCATCCTGCGACGCAATGGAAGTCGGCTTTGCGCTCTTGCCGCGGCAGTTGTGCGAGGTCACGCTGCGACAAGGTGATGGTCTCGGTCAGCGGCCCGCTGACCGCGAGCACCGGATCGGCGGGTATCGGGGGAGGCGGGTGATGCAGATGCTTGCCGAAACGCGGGAATCCATCGGCGACGCGTTGACCTGGTGGAAGTGTCATGGCAACTCCTGTTATACGGTGCCGTATAACAGCGAAATTACTCCGAGCTCGTCGTGGCGTCCAGCTCGTGGGCCGGAAGCGGGTTCGCTGAGCAATAGCTCGCGATCGATTCGAAGACCGTCGCAGGGGTAAACGCTCGGTATGTCCACTCCGCTGAATCGCGCCGTGAGTACCCCTCTGCTGTACTTCTTCATCCTGGGCGACGTCCTGGGAGCGGGGGTATATGTGCTGGTCGGCTCGGTCGCGAAAGTGTCCGGTGGCGCGGTGTGGCTGCCGCTGCTGATCGCCCTGATCCTGGCGACGCTCAGTGCGGGCTCCTATGCCGAGCTGGCGACGAAGTATCCGCGGGCGGGCGGGTCGGCGCACTATGCCACCCGGGCGCTGGGGCCCGCGGCGGGGTCGCTGGTGGGGTTCTGCATGCTCGCCGGTGGGGTCGTATCGGTGGGGGCGCTGGCGCGGGCGTTCGCGGGCGACTACCTCCAGGCTCTGGTCACGGTGCCGACCCTGGTCGTGGTGGTCGTCTTCCTGTGCGCCTTGGCGGCGCTGAACATTCGCGGCATCAGGGAGTCGTTGCGCGCCAACGTCTTCGCGACGCTGATCGAACTCGGCGGGCTGGTGCTGATCGTGGTGCTGGGCATGTGGATCATCGCCCGCGGCGACGCCGACCTCGGCCGGTTGACGGAATTGGGCACGCCCGATCGGAGCGTGGTGTCCGCGGTGCTCGCGGGCACGGTGCTGGCCTTCTACTCCTTCGTGGGCTTCGAGACCTCGGTGAATCTGGCCGAGGAGGTCCGCGACCCACGCCGGTCGTACCCGACGGCGCTCTTCGGCGCGCTGGGCACCGCGGGCGTCATGTACATCCTCATCGGCGTGGTCGCCAGTGCGGCGGTTCCCACCGATGAATTGGCCCGCGCCAGTGGACCTCTGCTGGAGGTCGTGCGTATCGCCGGCGGCGTGCCCGAATGGCTGTTCAGTGTGATCGCACTGGTCGCCGTCGCCAACGGTGCGCTGCTGACCGGAATCATGGCCTCGCGCTTGACCTACGGGATGGCGCGCGACGGACTGCTCCCCGCCGCACTGGCCCGGGTGCTGCCCGTGCGGCGCACCCCGTGGGTCGCGACCATCGCCACCACGACGGTCTCGCTGGTGCTGGCGCTGACCGGCGAGGTCGCGGCCCTGGCGGAGACGCTGGTACTGCTGCTCTTGGTGGTGTTCGCGGCGGTGAACTGCTCGGTCCTCATCCTGCGCCGCGAGCCCGGGGAACCCGGCCACTTCCGGATCCCGACCATCGTGCCCTGTCTCGGCTTCGCGTCCTGTCTGTTCCTGGCGACCCGCATCGAGGGGCAGGTCTGGGCGCGCGGTTTGATCCTGGTCGGCTTGGGAGTGCTACTGGCACTGGTGAACAGCGTGCGCGCGCGGGGTCGCACGACTACGGAGCGTGAATACGTGGACACGCCCTGACCGCGCCACCAGTTCGTCATTGCGAATGCCACACGTTTTGGACGTATGACCAGTAAGGTCTGGGGATCGTGCGCGGCCATGTCGGGGATGCGCTCCGGTGCGTTGGAGGAATCGGCGGAATGAGACGAACTCGGCTGGTCTGTTCGCTTTTGACGGCGGTCGCCATCACCGCGGCCGGGTCCGCGGTGGTGGGTGCGGCGCCGAGCGGTAACAGTGGATCCGCCTCCGGGAGCTCGGCGCCGAGCACCGTGCAGCCGCTCGGGGCCGGGTTCATGTGGGGTGTCTCCATGGCCGGATTCCAGTCCGAAGGCCATGCGCCCGACAGCAATTGGAGTCGCTATGCCGGCTCGGGGCAGGCCCGCGACCCGTACGGCGACTCGGTGGATTTCTACGGTCGATACGCCGACGATATCGACCTGGCGGCCGGTCTCGGGGTGAAGGTGTACCGGCTCAGCATCGAGTGGGCGCGGGTGCAGCCGCGCGCGGATGTGTGGGACGAGAACGACTTTCGGTTCTATGACGCCGTGGTGCAGAAGATCCGGGCGGCCGGTATGCGGCCCATGCTGACGCTGGACCATTGGGTGATTCCGGGGTGGGAGCTGGATCGGGGCGGGTGGAAGAGCAAGGGCATGGTCGCCGATTGGCTGGCCAATATGCGGCGGGTGGTGGATCGGTACGCCTCCTATGACCCGCTGTGGGTGACCATCAACGAGCCGATGGGGTATGTCGCGCAGTCGATAAAGATCGGCGATATCGGCGTGCTGGACGCGCCGGCCATGTTCGATCGGCTGGTGCAGGCGCACTCCGCGATCTACGACCACATTCACGCTCGTCAGTCCGGCGCGCTGGTGACGAGCAATGTCGCGCAGTACCCGATCGTGCAGAACCTGACCGACATGCTGTTCGCCGACCGGGTGCGCGACAAGCTCGACTACGTCGGCATCGACTTCTATTACGGTGCGTCCCTGTCGAATCCGCCGACCCTGGCACTGGTCGGCGACGAACTGTGGAAGAACGCCATCGAGCCCGAGGGCATCTACTACTACATCCGCAGCTACGCCGAGAAGTTTCCGGGCCTGCCGCTGTATGTGGTGGAGAACGGTATGCCCACCGACAGCGGGCGCCCGCGCGATGACGGCTACGACCGCGCGGATCACCTGCGCGACACCATCTACTGGGTGCAGCGCGCCAAGGCCGACGGCATGAACGTGATCGGCTACAACTACTGGAGCCTCACCGACAATTACGAATGGGGCAGCTACGCACCGCGGTTCGGCCTCTACACCGTGGACGTGAAGTCCGACCCGGCCCTCACCCGCCGCCCCACCGACGCGGTCCCGGCCTTTCGGAGCATCACCGCCACGGGCGGTGTGCCCGCGGATTACCGCCCGACTCGCAACCCGGCGCTCTGCTCGATAATCACCCCGCCGGAAAGTTGCCTGCGCCCGGTCTCGGTGCCCTAGAAATCTATTGCCACAGGCATGGACAGCAACTGCCGTGCAAGCGCATCATGATCTTAGTTGCCGTTCGTCGGGGGAACGTCAAAAAGGAAACCCGAACGGATGGAACGATCATGTTTGTCAAGAGAATGGTGGCGACAGCGTTGTTCGCCATCGCGGCCACCGGAATAACCATGGCGACGGCGCACGGTGAGGGCAGCCTCGCGGACGTCGATATCGGGGCGACCGCCGGGACGGTCGGGTACACCACAACCCTTGCGGCCGACCACACCTATGCGGTGGTGAATCTGGATTCGGGCCGATTCGCGCTGACCTCGGACGGGGTCCAGATGATCGCCGATGACGGGGTGGTGGTGGGGACCATACCTACCACGCTGAGAGTCGAGACGGGTCAAAGCCTCGCTGTCACACCGACTCTCAACAGCGAGACGCAGTTGACGCTGACACCGGTCGGCGGGCCGACGGCGGCGGCCACCAGTTCGCAGAGCCTGCCGTTCATTCACACCGTGGACGCCAACGGCGGGGCGATCCTGGCCGGCGCGGTGGTCGGGTGCCTGGTCGGGATCGTGATCGGGATCTGGTTCTTCCTGGTCGGTGCGATCGTCGGATGCGCTATCGGGGCTGCCATCGGTGGCTTCATCGGTGCGGTGGCGTAGCTGCACGCGCACCGGGGCGGGTTCGGCCGTCACGTCGTTCTCCGGCCGAACCCGCTCGCGCGCAGCATATTTCAGAAAGGCTTCGTCGGCAGGTACTTGCCGTCGAGGGTGATGACGGCGCGTTCACCGCCCTCGGGGTCGGCTACCTTGCGGACATCCAGCTTGAAATTGATGGCGCTGATGATGCCGTCGCCGAACTCTTCGTGGACGAGAGCTTTGAGGGTGGTGCCGTAGACCTGGAGCATTTCGTAGAAGCGGTAGATGGTGGGATCGGTGGGGATGCCGCCGGGGATGGAGCCGCGCGTCGGAATGGTCCGAAGTAGCTGGGCCGCATCGTCATCGAGCCCCAGCAGCTCGGCGACCGCGACGGCGGCGGGTTCGGGCAGCGCGTGCTGGCCGAGCACCGCGGCGGTCACGAAGGCCACCGAAAGGCCTACGAACGGCACCCCGGCATCGACGCGACGGTGCGCGAGATGAGTCAGGATCACATCGAATCCGCCCTGCTGGCAGATGAATTGGATATCGGGATCGCCTTCGCTGGCCAGCATCTGCCGGGTCTCACGCCGATGCCGCTGTTCGTCGAGAGCCTGAGCCTCGTGGTCGGCGAGCCGGGTCGGGACGGTTTGGATACCGCCCGACCGATGTCCGTCGCGCACCTCGAGCGCTTGCCCTTGGCGCTGCTCACCGCCGATTTCGCCACCCGCATCCACATCGACGCGTACTTCGCCCGGGAAGCTGTGACACCGCGAATCATCGTGCAGGCCAATTCAATTCAAGCCCTTACCGAGATCGTGTGGCGCACCGCGCTGGCGACGGTGCTGCCCGACGCGATCACCCGTACGCGCTGTGATCTTGTCCCGATCGCCTTGGATCCGCCGCTGCCGCCACGCCGCATTGTGCTTCTGGTCCGCGAGAACGGCTATCGCAGTGCGGCGGCACGAGCCTTCATCGCGCTGGCGGAAGAGGTGGCCGCACGGCTCGCTACCAACCGTGATTGACAAGCCCTACGTCTAGAGCACCGCCTGCGTCTGCGTCACCTTCGCCACCAGTTTGCCCGCATCATCGCGAATCTCGGTCTCCACCACTATGAAACTGCGGCCCGCGTGCAGGGGTTGTGCGGTCGCGGTGGCGTACCCGGAGCGCAGCCCGCGCACGAAATTCGTCTTCGATTCCACGGTGGTGGTGCCCTGTTTGCCCTCGGGCAGATTCAAGTACGCGCACACCGCCGCGGTGGCATCGGCCAGCGACATGAGCGCTCCGCCGTGCATGGCCCCGCCGAGCGTGCACTTGGATTCGTTCCAGGCCAGTCGGCTGCGCACCAGGTCGGCGCCGCACTCCAGCACCTCGACGCCGAGCCCCGCGGTGAACGGCATGGTGGCGAAGAGTTGCGCGCCGGTGGGATTCGCTGCGATATCGGTCATGCGATCGACTCTGGCCGACAGTGGGCTCCCGGTCGATTACCTCCCGGGTAATGCCCGGCCCGCATCCCGACCGCTGCCGTCGGCGACCGGCCGCATGAGCGCGGTCACGGTGTGCTGACGGTCATCAAGCACGCTCTCTCAGCCCAGCCTCAGCTGCGGGCCAGCAAACGTTCAGAGCGTTCCGTAAAGGTGAACCGTTAGCTATTACGAGTTGAATCAACCTGCCTAAGGAGATCCGGCGTGCGTTCGAAGAAGATCTGGGGCAGTGCGGTGCTGGCATTGACGGCTACCGTCCTGCTACCGATCGCGGCCGGTACCGCCTCGGCCGTGCCCGCGCTGAGCCCGGCGGGCACCTCGGCCGACGGGTCGTATATTTCCTCGACCAAGCAGATCGACGATCGCACCATGAAGGTGTACGTGTTCTCGGCCGCCATGAACAAGAACATCGAGATCGATGTGCAGCGCGCGGCCGACACCTCGCAGCCCACGCCGGTGCTGTACCTGCTCAACGGCGCCGGCGGCGGCACCGACTCCGCCACCTGGCAGAAGCAGACCGACGCGCTGAAGTTCCTGCGGGACAAGAACGTCAATGTGGTGCAGCCGGTCGGCGGCGCGTGGAGCTACTACACCGATTGGCGCGCACCGGATCCCACGCTCGGGGTGAACATGTGGAAGACCTTCCTCACCGAGGAGCTGCCGCCGCTGATGGACAAGGCGCTGAACAGCAACGGGCGCAACGCGATCGCGGGTCTGTCGATGGCGGGCACTTCGGTGCTCCAGCTGCCGATCGCCGCACCCGGGCTGTACAGGTCGGTGGCCGCCTACAGCGGGTGCGCACAGATCAGCGATCCGCTGGGCTACAACTTCGTCCGCACCGTGGTCGCGGCCGGCGGCGGTGACACCGACAATATGTACGGGCCGGAGAACGATCCGATGTGGGCCGAGAACGATCCCTACGTGCACGCCGATCAGCTGCGCGGGCTGAACCTGTACATCTCCAGCGGTTCCGGGCTGCCGGGCCGGTGGGACACCCTCGACGGCCCGCACACCCTGCCCGGCACGCCCGGCCTGGCCAATCAGATGGTGGTCGGCGGCGGCCTGGAGGCGGCCACCAACTATTGCAGCCACAATCTCGCGGCCAAGCTGGGTCAGCTCGGCATTCCCGCCACCTTCGACTTCCAGCCCACCGGCACCCACTCCTGGGGCTACTGGGAGGACGACCTGAAGAAGTCTTGGCCGGTGCTGGCCGCCGGCCTCGGTCTGCCCGCCTGATCCGGGCGGGTGACGAGACGCGGCCGCGGTCGGCGGGGATGCCGACCGCGGCCGTGTTGATTCACGCGAGTTCGAAACTCGGGTAACCGTTTTCGCGCTCTTCGTCGCAGAAGCGCCGGTAGTTGCCGAATCCGCCGATGTAGGGCATGAATACGCGCTTCTTGCCTTCGATATTCGCACCCAGGTACCAGGAGTTGGCCTTGACGAACAACGTGCCTTCGGCCACCTCCATGAGGTGATCGGTCCACTTCACCGCGGCGTCCTCGCGCGCGGCGGCCTGGCGAATTCCGTTGGCGCGGCAGTGCTGTACGAGCGCGAGCACCCAATCCAGCTGCTGTTCGGAGTGCAGCGCCATGTTCGCCATCACCGACGGGGTGCCGACGCTGTTGATGCTGAACATGTTCGGGAATCCCGGGATGCCGAAGCCCAGATAGGTGACCGGACCGTCGGCCCAGGTGTCGGCCAGCCGGACCCCGTGCGCGCCGCGAATGTCGATGCGCAGCAGCGCACCGGTCATGGCATCGAAACCGGTCGCGTAGACCAGGGTGTCGAGTTCGATGAACTTGTCCGCGGTGCGCACGCCGGTGGGCGTGACCTCTTCGATCGGCTCCCGGCGCAGGTTCACCAGCGACACATTGGGCCGGTTGAACATCTCGTAGTAGCCGGAGTCGGTGCAGATGCGCTTGGTGCCGATGGGGTGATCGGTGGGGATCAGGTCGTCGGCCACCGCCGGATCCTCGACCTTGGCGCGGATTTTGGCGACCGCGAACTCGCGCACCAGCTCATTGGCCGCGATATCGCTGTTCTGGTCCGGGAACACCTTGTTGAACAGCACCCCGCCCTGATTCCAGCGGTCCTCCATGGCGGCTTCGCGCTCCTGCGCGCTCAGCTCCAGGGCCTTGGTCTGGATCGAGGCGTGCGGGGTGGCGGCGGGGGCGTAGTAGGACTTCTCGCGCCGCTGCCGGTAGGTGGCGCGGATCTGGCCCTGCTCCTCGTCGGTCCACGGCCGGTTCGGGATGGGCACGCTGAAGTTGGGGGAGCGCTGGAAGACGGTGAGCGACAGCGCTTCCCGGGCCAGGATCGGGGAGACCTGGATGCCGGAGGAGCCGGTGCCGATGACGCCGACGCGCTTGCCCGCCACCGAGACGCCCTGCTCGGGCCAGCGCGCGGTGAAGATCTCCTCGCCCGCGAAGGTATCCACGCCCGGCAGGTTCGGCTTGATCGGCGCGGAGAGGCAGCCGGTGGCGAAAACCACGAAGCGGGAACGGTATTCGCCACCCTGCTCGGTGCGCAGTGTCCAGATCGATTCCGCGTCGTCGAAGTGCGCGGCGGTGACGGTCTGCTCGAAGCGGTAGCGCGAGCGCAGATCGAAGCGATCGGCCACATGGTTCAGGTAGGCCAGGATCTCCGGTTGCGCGGCGAAACGCTCGGTCCAGGTCCAGTTCTGCTGCAACTCCTCATCGAAGGAGTAGGAGTAGTCGACGCTTTCCACATCGCAGCGCGCGCCCGGGTACTTGTTCCAGAACCAGGTGCCGCCCACATCCGAACCGGTCTCCAGCCCGAGCACGTCCAGCCCGGCCCGCGCCGCGTGATGGACGCCGTAGAGCCCGGCGAAACCGGCGCCAATGATGATCACATCGTGGGGACTGTCCTGCCCGGTGCTCATGCGTGACCTCTCAACATTCGTCCAGCGATATTTCGAATAGGCATATCGTCAGGGGGTATGCGAGAGCCCGCGAGAGTTGGTCCCACTGACCAGGAGGAGGGACCCGCCGTCATCGCGGCAGCACCGGAGTGCGGGGGTGGTTATCCGTGCCGGGGTTCGCCGGTCACCACGTGGTCGGCGTGATTGAGCCCTTCGCGGACCAGGCGCGCCAGATGCCCGTCCCGAATGCTGTAGATGATGCGCCGACCGTCCCGGCGGGTCTCGACCAAACCGGTGAACCGCAGCTTGGCCAGGTGCTGGCTGACCGCGGTGCGCGACGCGCCGCAGGCTTCGGTGAGCGCGGTGACGTCGGCTTCACCCTCGGTCAGCATCCAGAGAATGTGCAGGCGGGTGGGGTCGGCCAGCATGCGGAAGGTTTCGGTGGCCGCATCCAATCGCGGCTGATCCGGCTGCGCGGGGTGGGTGAGGCTGGGGGAGCGCAAGGCCTTCGCGTCGCCCTTGCTCGCCATGACTCACCTTCCTGCCGCCACCACCTCGGCGCCCGCGTCGAGCGCGGTGGTCGCCGGCCACCAACGGGCGGCTGTCGTACCCGCAAGTGTAGCGATCCCGGCCAGCACCATCGCGGTGATCGGCAGCCCCGCGGCCGCGCCGAGCACACCGGCGATGGGGTAGGTGAGCAGGAAACAGGCGTGGGAGAGGGAGAACTGCGCGGTGAAAACCGCCGTGCGCGTGCGAGTGTCGGAGTGCGCGCGCAGCAATCGCGCCGCCGGGGTGTTGATGGTGGAGGTGCCCGCGCCGAGCAGCGCCCAGGTCGCTGCGAGCAGCACGGCTCCCGCGGCGGGCGGCAGCAGCGGGATGGCCGCGGCCGCCAGCAGGCCGAAAGGCAGTACGCGGCAGCCCAGCAGCATGAACCGGCGGTCGGATCGCGGGGTGCGCCGGGGGTCGGCGGGCGGGGTGAATTCGTGCTCGCCTGCCGCTCGGGAACCAGCCTCGCCCGCCGCCCGGGGTCCCGGCGCGAGCACGCGCGGCGCGATCAGCGCGACCAGCATGGAGCCGAGTCCGTAGCAGCCCAGCGCGAGCGCGACGCCGGTGTTGGAGCCGCCCAGGCGATCGCGCACATACACCACGGTGTTCACGATCACCAGCGAAGTCGCCGCCGCCACAACGAGATTCATGGCCAGCAGGCTGCGCAGCACCGGTTGCGCGGTCATGGAGCGGGCGCCGAGCGTGATGCGCTGCCACAGCGGTGCGGAGCGCTCCGGGGCGTCGATGCGAGGCAGCCGGGTGCTGACGACCATGGCCGCCGAAACCACGAAACCCATTGCGGTACCGGCGAACAGCGCGTGATAGCTGATCACCGTGAGCAGCGCCGCCGCCAGCATCGGACTCAGCAGCGACTCCAGGTCGTATGCCAGCCGCGACAACGAGAGCCCGCGGGTGTACTGCTCCTCGTCCACCAGTACCGCCGGGATGATCGACTGGAAGGCGGGCGTGAACGTCGCCGACGCCGCCTGCAATACCGCGATCAGCAGATAGATCTGCCAGGTCGCGTCGACGAACGGCAGCAGCAGCGCGACCCCGGCGCGCACCGCGTCCGCCGAGACCAGTAGCACCCGTCGCGGTACCCGCTCGGTCGATGCCGAAATG
Organism: Nocardia inohanensis NBRC 100128; assembly: GCF_001612945.1. GTDB lineage: Bacteria > Actinomycetota > Actinomycetes > Mycobacteriales > Mycobacteriaceae > Nocardia > Nocardia inohanensis. Next base: position 123,849 of record NZ_BDBK01000010.1, on the reverse strand, counting down.
ACCGGCGCCACAGCCACATACGCCACCATCTTGATGGCCAGCGCGGTGCCCAGCACGACTCCCGCGTCGCTTCCGGCCAGGTCGTACGCGAGCAGTCCCAGTGCCACGGTCAGTAGTCCGGTGCCGACCAGTGCCACCACCTGTGCGGTGAACAGCCGCCGGAATCCCCGATTGCGCAGAACGTCGATCACGTCACCACTATAAGCCAATATGTGCGCAGCTATGCACATGATGTCCGTTAGCCGCCAGATCGGAAATTTCGGGCAGGTCGCCGATCCGCTGCTATCTTCGCCGGTATGGGGAGGAACCTCGCGGTCTGCGGTGCGGCCGTACTCGCGGCACTGGCCATCTCGGCCTGCACCCGGCACGGCAGCGCCGCGCCCGGCGTCGGCGGCGAGACCACCCCGCCGCCAGCGACCACCGCCACCACCGAGCCGCCCGTCACCACGCCCGCCTCCGACCTCCCCGAATGCGGTACGCCCGGAGCCGCCGAACCGCCCCCGTCCTGCGTGCTGACCTCCCGCGACAGCCTCGGCCTGTCCTTCGAGGTGCGCTACACCGGCAGCAAGGCGCAGGGTTACTCCGCGACCATCACCGTGCTCGATTCCGGCGGCGACCAGCTCCAGACCATTGTCGAAAAGGACGCTCGCTCACCGTCGCAGCCCATCCTGCGCGATCTCGACGGCGACAATCGCGACGAGTTGATCGTGCCGGTCTACCTGGCCACCGCCAATTCCCGATCGGTCATCTACCACGCCGGCGGCGACACCCAGCACTTCCAGCGCGCCGGGGAAGTCGCCGGAATCGGTATCGACAGATCGGAATCCGGCTATCTCACGGTCTGGGGCCGCGGCAGCGCGAAGACCTTCTACGTCGACTTCCTCACCTTCAGCGGCGACAGCCTGAAACCCGTCGTCACCGCCGAGGTGGAGCTGTTCGGCTCCGCCGGTCACGTCACCGGATCCCAGTGCACCGTCAAGGATTCCGGCGGCCTGTCCGGCAGCGGACTCACCCTCGAGCAGGCACGCGAGCACTTCTGCGCCGAACCCGCGGTGCTGAGCCTGATGCGCTGACCCCGCGAATCCGGGGAATCCCGGGGTGATTCCCGATACCCGCGAGACGGCCGCCGCGGCAAGCTGGAGCCAGGTCAGCGGCCCGGCTTCGGGTACCGCCGCCGCAGCCACTCCGGGTAGTCGAACGACACCGCCTCGCCGTCGTCGCCGAGGCACAGCGCAGCGCCGCGCACGCGTCGGGCCACCCGGCCGAGCGGTGGAATCGGCAGGGCCAGCAGGGATTCGCCGACCACCGCGCGGCGGGCCCGCGCCAATTCGGTGAGGGTGTGCACGGCCGGGCCGCCCACATCGGGCACCCGGCCGGACGGGCCCGCCTCGACCGCGTCGGCCAGCTTCGCCGCCACCGCGTTCACATCGACCGGCTGAAAGCGCAGGCCGCCATGGGGTTCCAGGCGCGCCTTGGCCGCGGCCGCCAGGGTCTCGTCGATGAGTTCGTGGAATTGGGTGGCGCGCAACAGGGTCCAGGGAATCTGCCCCTGCGTCACCACCCGTTCCTGCGCGGTCTTGGTGCGGTAGTAGGAGAACGGCACCCGCTCACAGCCCACGATGGAGATGTCCACGTGATGCCCGGCGCGCGCCCGCTGCTCGGCCGCCAGCAGCGCCCGCACCCCCGCGACCAGGACCTTGCCGCTGCGCAATCCGCGATGGCTGGCGGCGTTCACCACCGTGTGCACGCCTTCCAGCGCCTCGTCGAGCCCGGCTCCGGTGACCAGATCCACCGCGTGATGGGTGGCGCCCGGCACCGGTTCGGCGGGCGCGGTGCGCGAGAGCACCCGCACGGTATGCCCGCGCGCCGCCAGTTCCCGCACCACCGGCCTGCCCAGCGTTCCCGTTCCGCCCACTACCGCCACCTGCATGCCGAGCCCCTTTCCCGATGCGCTTTTCTGGGACGGTAGAACCGCGGTCATTGTTACTCAACATGATTCATCGCATGGTGTGCGATGGGCGACAGGTGGTACCGGCGGGCGACCGATTCCGGTAACGCGCCTCAGATGCGCGCCCCCTTCACGCGATTGCAGGCCCGGCACAGGATCTGGAGGTTGGCCGCACTGGTGGCGCCGCCGCGGCTGATCGGGATGATGTGGTCGAATTCCAGGTAGTGGCTCTCGCCGCACTCCACGCATTTGCCGCCGTCGCGCTGCCAGACCTGGGCTTTGATCTCCTGGGAGATGGAGCGGGTGTCGCGGCGGCCGGGGGACAACGCGAGGCGTTTGGCCACGCGCAGCGCGCCCTCCACCGTGGCGGCGACATGATCGGGGTCCGCCACTTCGAAGCTGGCCCCGCCGCGCGCCGAGGTGGCGGCGATCGCGACCTTCCCGTTCTCGGAGGCCACCGAAACCACTCGCGCCCAAGGCATTTCGGTGCCGGTATCGGCTCCGGTGAAGCGCAGCTTCTTATTGCTCAGGATCAGCCGGCCCTCGGTGAGCTTCGGCCCGCGCGCCAGCTGCCGGATGTGGATGGCGGGCACATTCAGATGCACCTGTTCCCCCGGATCCAGATGCAAACCGGGCGTCGGCACCACCGGCAGCTCCCCGGCCCGCAATCGAGTCAGCATGCGCCCGCGCCCCATTCGCCGCCGCAGATCCTCGATCAACGGCCCGGACAGCGCCAGCTCGGCCACCGTCTCCTCGAACCCGTCCAGCTCGGCCTGCTCGATCGCGCCGTCCGCGAACGCGAACGCCACCCGCCGCTCGACATGGTCGTGCCCGGCCGCCCGCAACACCGCCAGCCCGGCCCCGCGCTCGATCCGCTGATAGCGCAGCGCCGTCCACAATCCGGCCCAATCGTCGCCGCGCACGCCGACCGTCCGCAGCACCCGCTCGGCCCGTCCGCGCCAGCCCGCCAGATACTCCTCGATCTCCGCCGCGCACTCCCGGCAGGGCGCGGGGCGGCCGAAGAACCGCAACCGGCGCGGCCGCCCGCACCGTGGGCAATGCCGGGCGTCGGCCGGCGGCATCGCCCGGGCGGCGGCCGTCCACTCGGTTCCGTCCCACCATCGCAGCCGGCCCGGCTGCTCCGGATCCGGATGCCAATCCGCGAGTTCGGCGCGCGGGGGTGGCGGCAGCGGCAGCTCGCGCGCCGGCCGGGCGAGGGTGAACCCGCGCCGCCGCACCGGTTCGGACCCGGAATCCTCGCCCGGCGCACCGGCTTCGGGTTGCCCGGTCGCCCCGGCCCGCCCCGGTGCGGTTGCCTCGCGGGTTCCCGCTGCCTCCGACCGTCCGGCCGCCGCCGGCCCGGTTGCTCCGGAGCGCCCGACCGGCGATGCGCCTGCGGTCCCGGCCGGTCCCGGATCGTCCACGCGCACGCCGAATTCCGTCACGATCCCGGCCAGCCCGCTCGCCCAGCCCTGTCCGACGGCCCGGAATCGCCATTCCCCGTCGCGGCGGTAGAACTCGCCGAACATCATGGCCCGCACCGATTCCGCGTCGGCGAGCTCGAACCACGCCACCGGGCGGTGATTGTCGAAGACCGTGAGCACCAGCCCCGGGATCTCCGCGAAAGCGCCGTCGTCGAGCGAGCCGGTGAGCACGATCCGGGTCACCTCGGCCTCGGTGCGGGGGAGGGACACCGACAGGCGCGCGGTGCCGGGCGCGGGGTCCTGATCCAAGGTCACGGCCTGCGATATGTGCCGGGGTGCGTTGAAGAACACGAAGTCACGGTCCGACCGGACTCTCCCGTCGCCGGTCAGCAGCAAGGCGTGCGCGTCCACCTCGTGATCGGACTGCCACGAAAGGACAACCGTCAGAAGCGATGTCGGAACCGGCGCATGGCCACCCTTGGTGAGTTTCATTGTGCTCGACCTATACCACGGGGCTCCGACAACCAGCATTCCGCGAGCATCCGGGGGCGGGTGGGGGAGTCCGGCTCGAATCGATATGCGTCCGAGTCGGTGCGGAGGTTGCATACTGTCCGGTCTGCGGCACAGTGGAGGCATGACCAACCCGAAGGGGCCGAGCCGCAAACCCGAGCCGTCGCGCGGCAAACCGCAGCCGTCCCGCGTGCCCACCGCGGGCGATATCCTCGCCGCCGCGCAGGCCGCCGTCGAAGCCGCCCAGAACGCGGCCGGTCAGGCCCTGGATTCCGCCCAGTTCACCGCCACCACCGCCTTCGACACCGCGGTCCGGCTCCCGCCCGCCTCGATCCAGCTGGCCGCCCAGCTCCCCGATCTCATCGAGAACCTCACCACCGCGGTGGAGCGGCTCAACTCCACCATCGACCGCCTCGACCGCACCCTGGCCCTGGCCGAGCCGGCGTTCGTCGCCTACGACAAGCTGCTCACCCGGCTCGAAGCGGTCACCGCCCTCGGCGAGGAGGTCTTCGCCCGCCTGGACAAACTCCCCGGCATCTCGCTGCTCGGGCGCTTCACCACCCGCCCGCAACCGGAACCCGAACCGCCCGCCTCGAACTCGCGCCGCGACCGCCGCAAGTAGGCGTCGCGCCCGTCCCGCGCGGAAGGATGCTGCTTATGAAGCGGGCAGGGAGTCAGGGGGAGGGGAGCGGTGCGACGCCCACGCCGGGCAGGGCGCGCAGGGCGGCGGCGGCCTTCCAGACCATCTCGTGGTACTCCTGCGTGGGATCGGAGTCGAGCACGATCGCGCCGCCCGCCCCGACCCGCCAGCGGCCGTCGTAGCGGACGGCGGTGCGGATGACGATGTTCAGGTCCGCGGTCCCGCCCAATCCCAGGAAGCCGATGGTGCCGGAGTAGATTCCGCGCGCTTCGGTCTCCAGTTCGTCGATGATCTCCATGGTGCGCAGCTTGGGCGCACCCGTCATGGAACCGCCGGGGAAGCAGGCGCGCAGGCAGTCGATGACGTCCAGTTCCGGGCGCAGCGTCCCGCGCACGGTCGAAACCAGCTGGTGCAGTGTCGTATACGACTCCACCGCCATCAGCTTCGGGACATGCACCGTGCCGATCTCGCACACCCGGCCGAGATCATTGCGCAGCAGATCCACGATCATCAGGTTCTCGGCGCGGGTTTTGGGGTCGCGGGCCAGCTCCGCCGCCAGCCGCTCGTCCTCGTCCGGGGTCTGCCCGCGCGGCGCGGTGCCCTTGATGGGCTTGCTCTCCACCGTGCGCGCCCGGTCCAGCTTGAGGAACCGCTCCGGTGACGAGCACGCCACTTCCAGCTCGTCGAAACGCAGAAAGGCCGCGTACGGTGCGGGATTGCAGCGGCGCAGGGTCCGGTAGACGCTCAGCCCATCGCTGTCGGCGGGCAGATACGCGCTGTCGGTGATACAGATTTCGTAGGATTCGCCCGCGTTCAACTGCGCGCGGCAGGCCGCCACATCCGCGAGATACCGCTCCCGGCCCCGCGTCAGCAGCGGTGCGACCGCGCTCTCCTCGGCGCGCAGATACAGGTCCGGTGGATTCTCCCAGGTCCGCAGGGCCTGCACCGCCGAGCGCGTGGTGTTCAGCCAATCCTGTGCGGCGGCAAGGGAATCCGCGCTCGGCTCGGCCAGCGCCAGCAGGTGCGTGCGGCCCGCTTCGTGATCGACCACGACCAGGCGATCGGCGAACACCCACTGCGCGTCCGGAGCCGGGGCCCGATGCGCGGTCGCGGCCCCGCAGTCGGCCTTCATCTCATAGCCCAGGTAGCCGACATAGCCACCGGCGAAATCGAAAGGCACATCCGGGAATTCGATGTCGCGACGGGATAGTTCGCCGGATAGATAGTCGAGTACGGTGCCCGGCACCGTGCGTTCCCCCGCGGCGGAGGTGACCGACACCTGTCCGTCGCCCACCCGATATCGCACCACCTCGGCCAGCGGCCCGGAGGCGTCACCCAGGAAGGAGAAGCGATCCAGCCCCGGCTCCACATGCTCGCTGTCCAGCCAGAACGCGGTCGGTGAATCCCGGTACAGGCGCAGGAACACGGCCTCGGCATCCACGGCCCGCTCGATCACCGTCTGCTCGACGCGGTACTCGACCCCCGCCACCGTCATTCCGGCATGCTTTCGGCCGGAATCCACACGCTCACTGTGGATCCCGGCCAAGGGCACGCCGGGATGACGAGGTGCGGGTCCGAGTCGATCCCGCCGCGCCCAGTGCTTCGCCGTCAGCCTGGCGAAATTGCGCAGCAGGGACGAACCGTGTTCGCTGGCAATGGATTCCGGATGGAACTGCACCCCCCACTGCGGCCGCGTCCGATGCCGTACCGCCATGATCACACCATCCGGCGCGGTGGCCGTCGCCTCCAGGCTGTCCGGCAACGGCATTGCCGCACACAGCGAGTGATATCGAACCGCCGGGAAATCCTGCGGCAGCCCGTCGAACAGCTCCCGCCCGTCATGCGTGATCCGATCCGGATATCCATGCCGAGCCCGCGGCGCGGCAACCACCCCGCCCCCGGCCGCGATCACGATCCCCTGATGCCCGAGGCACACACCCAGCAACGGCAATTCCGACTCCGCGATCACCGCCGCCGAGATCCCGAAATCCCGCACCACATCCGGTCGCCCGGGCCCGGGCGAGACGACGATATTGTCGAATTCCGCGAGCCCCAGCCCGTCGATATCGCGCACCTCGTCATTGCGCACGACCACGGGTTCGACCCCGTTCACCTCACTGATCAGCTGATACAGGTTGTAGGTGAACGAGTCGTAGTTGTCGATCAGCAGGGTGCGCATTTCAATCCCGCACATTACGCCAACCCCGCCCGCACACCCCGCTCCGACCTGCGTGAACGAGGCCGCCGCCACTACTGCTGGCATATGCCTTCAGTTTGCTGGGTGGTCTACGGCACAATGTGAGGCATGTCTGTAGCGCAGCCGGTCGAAGTGGATCGTGACGTCGTCGATTTCGCCATCGTCGGCAAATGGATGGAAGAGCAGGGCTTGCCCGGCGGCGAGTTCGAGAAGGTGCAGCCGCTCGGCGGCGGCACCCAGAACATCATGCTGCGGTTCACCCGCGGCGGACAGGACTATGTGCTGCGGCGCGGGCCCAAGCATCTGCGCGCCGCCAGCAATACGGTGATCAGCCGGGAATCGCGGATCCTCGGCGCGCTCGACGGCACCGGCGTCCGCGCGCCCAAGGTGATCGCGGCCTGCCCGGACGAGTCGGTGCTCGGCGCGTCGTTCTATCTCATGGAGCCGGTGATCGGCTTCAACCCGCAGAACGAACTGCCCGAGCTGCATGCCGGTGACCCGGAGGTGCGGCGGCAGATGGGACTGTCCGCGGTGGAGGCCATCGCGCGGCTCGGGTCGCTCGACCACGAAGCCCTCGGCCTGGCCGATTACGGCAAACCGGCCGGCTTCCTGGAGCGTCAGGTGCCGCGCTGGCTCAAGGAACTCGACTCGTACCGCGGTAACGAGGGCTACCCCGGACCGGAGATCCCGGGCGTCGAGCGGGTGGGGGAGTGGCTCGATCGCAATCGCCCCGCCGACTGGAAACCCGGCATCCTGCACGGTGATTGCCATCTGGCGAACATGATGTTCTCCTTCGACGGCCCCGAAGTGGTGGCCATGGTCGACTGGGAGATGTCCACCATCGGCGACCCGCTACTGGATCTGGGCTGGCAGATCGCCACCCGTCCGGAACCCGGCACCACCGGTGCGGCGCTGGTCGGTTCGCTCGGCGCGGCCGGCGGGCTGCCCACCCCGGCCGAGATGATCGAGCACTACGGCAAGTTCTCCGACCGGGATCTGAGCAATGTCACCTGGTATACGGTGCTGGCCTGCTTCAAGCTCGGCATCGTGCTCGAGGGCACCCATGCCCGCGCGTTCGCGGGCAAGGCGCCCAAGCAGGTCGGTGACTTCCTGCACGCCATCACGCTCGAATTGTTCGAGAAGGCGCATCAACTCATGCAGTGATCGTCCGCAGCACGCCGCGCGCGACGGCCGCGCGCAGCGAACGCAGTCGTCGGCGGAGGGCCGTGTGCGTGTTCACCGGAGTGTCCTTTCGTCGGGAATATTGCGGCTGCGACGGTAGCCAATCGGCGGCCGGGTGCGAAAGGGATTTTTCGTACCCGGCAAACCTGTCGCGATCTTGGTGTCTGTTGGCAGGATATCGGTGGAAGTTAATCTTCTGCCACCCTACGGTGGGTGGCATGCCGATCGTCGCCGATACCAAAGACTGGACCTGGGTGCTGGAACGCGCCTGCGCCGAATGCGGATTCGACCCGGATGCCATCGCCTACGCGGCGGTGCCGGGCCTGGTCCGCGACAGCGCCGTGCGCTTGGGCGCGGCCCTGCGACGACCGGATGCCGCGCTCCGGCCGGATGATTCGACCTGGTCGGATCTGGAGTACGCCGCCCATGTTCGCGACGTGTGCCGCATCTTCACCCATCGCCTCGATATCGCCCGCACCGCGGCGGCGCGCCCCGGGCCGCAGATCGGCGGATACGACGCCGCGGTCACGGTGACCGAATCCGGGGTGCCCATGTTCTCCAACTGGGATCAGGACGTCACCGCCGTCGCCGAGAACTATGCGGCGCAGCAGCCCGGCGCCGTCGCGGCGGAACTCGCGGATGTGGCCGAAATCGCAGCGGCCGCCTTCGAATCCGTGCCGGAGGCCGAGCGCGAGCGGGCGGCGCTGCGCGGCAACGGTTCGGCATTCACCATCGATTCCATGGCGCGGTACTTCGTGCACGATCTGGTGCACCACGTGCACGACGTCGAGCAGGCGTAGCGCGTTTCAGCCGCAGCGCAGCAGGGCCTCGCGGAGATTGCGCGAGCGCACGTCGTCGAGCACGGCCATGCCGAGGCGGTTCATGACGTAGCCGAAGCCGAGACCCGTTGCCGGATCGGCGAATCCGAACGAGCCGCCGTAGCCGGTGGTGCCGTAGGCGCGTTTGTCGGTGCCGAATCGGAAGCTGCCGCGCGACTTCCGGAAGCCCAGGTGGTAGCGGCTGGGGGTGAGGAGCACCAGGTCCTCGGCCGGGACGTCGTCGGCGGTATCGGCACTGGCCAAGCGTTGCAGCAGGTCTCGGTCGATCGGCAATTCGCCGGTCTCCCCGGCCGCTGCCCCGTACACCCGGGCCAGTGCCCGCGCCGTGCCCACACCGCCCGCCGCCGGGCTCTCCACCTCCAGGAATTCCCGGCGGGCGGCGCGGGCCGGTGCGCCGACCTGCGGGCTGTTCAACGCGCGGAACGACAGCCCCTGCTTGCTGTACAGCTGAATTCCGATGCGCAGCGGCAGATCTCGCTCGTAGCGCAGAATGTCCAGGCCCGCGGTGGCGGACAGGGTCGCCACGCGATCCAGCGGAATCTCCTCCGGCAGGCCGATATAGAAATCCAGGTGCAACGGCGCGGCGAAGTCCTCGGCGAATACTCGGCCCAAGGTGCGCTGTGCCGGATCCACCCGCCGGATCAGCTCACCCTGATACAGCCCGGCCGTGATCGGGTGATACCCGTGCCGGGTTCCCGGCTGCCACAACGGTTTCTGCTCCGCCAGGATCCCGGCGAGGCGATCCAGATCCGCCATATCGGCGAGCCGCACCGGCCGATCCAGCGCCGCCAGCCCCGCCTGATGATCCAGCAACTGCCGGACCGTGATCGATTCCTTGCCGTGCGCGGCGAACTGCGGCCAGTACTTCGCCACCGGAGCCTCGTAATCCAGCAGCCCCCGCGACACCGCCGCCGCGAACACGAACGCCGTCATGCCCTTCGTGGACGACCACACCGGGGCCATGGTGTCGCGCTCCCACGCCACCCGCCGCTTCCGATCCCGGTGCCCCGCCCACAGATCCACGACGGGCCGGTTCCCGTCGAACACGGCCACCGCCGCGCCGATCTCGCCGTGCCGGTCGAAATTCCGCCGGAAAGCATCGGCCACCGGCCCGAATCCGGATTCCACCTCACCGTGGATCGTGACATGCGCATTCATGATCCCTCGATGGTAGCCGCCGAACTTACCGGCCGGTCAGGTTCAGCCCCGGACCGGCTGCCGGCTCAGGAATTCGAGGATGGCCGCATGCCAGGGTGCCGGCTGCTCGAGCATGATCACGTGGCCGCCCGGCAGCTCCAGATACTCCGCGCCGGGGATGCCCGCCGCCTGGGCGCGGGCATTGGCCGGATCGACCAGCAGGTCGCCGGTCAACCCGATGACCAGGGTCGGCACCGTGATGCGCGCCAGGTCGGCGGTCACATCGGCGGCCAGTACGAGCGCGGCCTGCGCGGCCGTCCCGCCGGGGATGTTCGCGGCGGTCATCGCGATCGCCGCCGAAAGCTGCTCCGGGGGAATCGAATTCACGAAGTCCCGGTCGAAACCGGAGAGCAGCACGAGGCGGGCGAAGCCCTCCCGATCACCGGCGGCCAGCAGGCGCTGCCACAGCTCGGCGGTCAGCCCGGTGCGATTGTCGGCCCGCGCGAATCCCGCGGTGAGCACCAGCCCGCGCACCCGCTCCGGATGCCGCACCGCCGCCCGCACCGCCACCGCGGTGCCGAGCGAATAGCCGACGATGGTGAACTCCTCCGCCCCGGCGGCGACGGCCGCCGCCACCAGTGCGTCGGCCAGCTCGTCCAGATCCAGCGGGGTGTCGTCGGCCGGGTAATCCGGGCCGATGACGGTATGGGCCGCGGCGAGCAGCGGAATCAGCCCACCGAAATTGGCGGCGATGCCACCCCCGGCCCCGTGCGCGAGCACGATGGCGGGGCCGGATCCGGTGACCGTGGTGGAGAGCGAAATGTTCGTCATGGCAGCGACGTTAGGGATTCACATGGATGTGAACGTCAACCCCGAGTGCCGGAGGTCACAGTGCTGATCGGAGAACTGTCGCAGACCACCGGCGTCGCCCCGCGGCTGCTCCGCTACTACGAGGAGCAGGGACTACTTGTCCCGCACCGCGATTCCAACGGCTACCGCAGCTACGACGCCGAGGCCCCCACCCGCGTCCAGCGCATCCGCGAACTGCTCCGGGCCGGCCTCAACACCCGCGCCATCCGCGAACTCCTGCCCTGCGCCGTGGCCACCGGCATCCAGCACTGTGATCGCACCCGAAAGATCGTGCACGACGGCCTGTCCCGCCTCGACGACCAGATCGCCGACCTCACCCGCCGTCGCGATCTGCTCGCCCAGCACCAGTCCGCGATCCACGCCGGCCCCTACGACGCCACGCACTGAGCCGCCATCCGGTTGGAAGCCGGTGGGTAGCTCGGGTTTTGAAAGCGCGCTTGACACGGGACCCCTGAGTCGGTTTCCGGGGTCTCACCAGGTAGCGTCGCAGTACGTGCCCGGACTCTCTCGGATTACCACTTCTTTGCTGCGGACCAAGCCCGTCGAACAGCTCGCTTCGGATGGTGAGCACACCGCGCTGAAGCGCAGTATGGGCCTGGTCGCGCTGATCTCGCTGTCGGTCGGTGCGACGCTGGGCACCGGCATCTTCGTGGTGCTGGGGGAGGCCGCGCCGCTGGCCGGACCTGCGGTGGTGGTGTCGTTCGTGATCGCGGCGCTGGCCGCCCTGTTCTCGGCGCTGTCGTACGCGGAACTGGCGGGGGCCGTACCGGTTTCCGGGTCGGCGTACTCCTACACCTATGCCACGCTCGGCGAGATCATCGCGTGGGTGTGCGGGTGGTGCCTGCTGCTGGAGTACGGGGTGTCGGTGGCGGCGGTCGCCGTCGGGTGGGGGTCCTACCTCAACGAATTCCTCGGCTCCACCATCGGATGGCGGATTCCCGAAGCCCTGTCCGCGCCGCCGGGTGCGGGTGGGATCGTCAATCTGCCTGCGGCCGTGGTGGTTCTGCTCGCCACCGGCGTACTGCTGGACGGCATCCGGGAGAGCGCGCGGGTCACCACCATCACCACCATGGTGAAGATCGCGGTGCTGGTGTTCTTCGTGGTCGTCGCGGTCACCGCCTTCGACTCCGGGCACCTGCACCCCTTCGCGCCGATGGGCGTGGCCGGTATCGGGGCGGCGGCCTCCATGGTGTTCTTCTCCTTCATCGGATTCGATGCCGCCTCCACCGCGGGTGAGGAGGCCAAGAATCCGCAGCGGGATCTGCCGCGCGCCATCATCATCTCGCTCGGCATCGTCACCATCGTGTACGTGCTGGTGGCGCTCACCGCCGTCGGCGCGGTCGGCGTGGACGACGTCAGCGGCTCCGGCGCCTCCCTGGCCACCGTGCTCGAGCAGGTGACCGGGCGCAGCTGGCCCGCAACGATTCTCGCGGCGGGCGCGGTCATCGCCATCGCCTCGGTGGTGCTCACCGTGCTCTACGGGCAGACCCGGATCCTGGTCTCGATGTCGCGCGACGGGCTGATGCCGAAGGTGTTGTCCAAGGTCGGCAAGAAGCGGGTGCCCACCGTGAACACCCTCATCGTGGGCGGTGTGGTCGCGGTGCTGTCGGCGCTGGTGCCGCTGGGCGAGCTCGTCAATGCCACCAATATCGGCACCCTGGTCTCCTTCGGCCTGGTGAACATCGGCGTGCTCGTGCTGCGCCGCACCAAACCCGAGCTGCCGCGCACCTTCCGCACCCTGGTCCCGCTGGTGCCCGTGCTCGGCGTCCTCATGTGCGGGTGGCTGCTGCTGCATCTGCCGGGCGTCACCTGGCTGGCCTTCACCCTCTGGTCCGCGGTGGGGCTGGTCATCTACTTCGGTTACGGTCGCCGCCGCTCGGCGCTCAACCGCGCGCCCGCCCAGCAACTCACCCCCTCCGGCTCCGATGCGTAGCGCGCCCCGCAGCGACTCGACGCGGACCGGCTCGTAGGCTCGGGGAGTGCGAGCGCTCGAGCAGATTCGACAGTGGCCGGTCCGGCATGCGGCGGCCGGGGTGGCGGTGCGCGGTAAGGGAACCGTGGACACCGAAGGCGATACCGAGCGGGTCTTCCGGCTCGCGTCGGTGACGAAACCCCTTGTGGCGTACGCGGTTCTGGTCGCGGTCGAGGAGGGTGCGGTGGAGCTGGAGCAGCCCGCCGGCCCGCCCGGATCGACGGTGCGGCATCTGCTGGCGCACACCTCCGGGCTGGCGTTCGACACCGGCGAGGTGCTCGCCGAGCCGGGCGCGCGGCGGATCTACTCCAGCGCCGGGTTCGAGGTGCTCGCGGATTTCGTTGCCGCCCAGACCGGGATCCCCTTCGATCGCTACCTGCACGAGGCGGTCTTCGAACCGCTCGGCATGGGATCGTCGGTGCTCGCGGGCCCGGCGGGGCATGCCGCGCAATCCTCCGTCGCAGACCTACTGCGATTCGCTGAAGAATTGCTCAACCCGCGAATCGTAAGTGCCGAATTGCTTTCCGAGGCAACCGCAGTGCAATTCCCGGGACGCAATGGCGTACTCCCCGGTTACGGGTCGCAGCGCCCCAACGACTGGGGATTGGGCTTCGAAATCCGCGATCACAAAATCCCGCACTGGACCGGCGGGGCCAATTCGGCGCGGACTTACGGACACTTCGGGCAATCGGGCACCTTCCTGTGGATCGACCCGGAAGTCGGCATGGCGTGTCTCGGGTTGGCGGACGAAAATTTCGGTGACTGGGCCCGGGCGGCGTGGCCGACCCTCAGTGACGCCGTCATCGCCGAGTTCGGGTAGCGCCCCGGCGCGTCCGCATCGCCGCGCGACACGTCTCGAAAGCAACACACGTAACACCGGGCACTCCAGTAAACTCGGGCAACGCCGGCTGTCGGGTCGTTGGGGAAGACGTCCCTCGTCCAGCCGGAGGTGTCAGTGGTGCGCGCGTCGAACCAGTTCGCGGAGGCGACGTCTGGAGTCGTCTACATCCATGCGTCGCCGGCCGCGCTGTGCCCGCATATCGAATGGGCGCTCACCTCGACCCTGAAATCACCGGCGAAACTCAGATGGACCGCCCAGCCCGCGGACCCCGGCCATCTCCGCGCCACCACCGATTGGTATGGCCCGGTCGGTACCGGCGGCCGGTTAGCCAAAGCATTGCGGGACTGGCCCGTCCTCTACTTCGAAGTCACCGAAGACCCCTCCGAAGGCGTAGACGGCGAGCGCTACAGCTTCGTCCCCGGCCTCGGCCTGTGGAACGCCCCCATGAGCGCCAACGGCGACGTCATGGTCGGCGAGATGCGCCTGCGCGCCATCGTCACCGAGGCCCGCGCACAAGGCCGCAACTCGGCGCACGAGATCGCCGCCGAACTCGACCGCGCCTTGGGCACCCCCTGGGACGACGCCCTGGAACCCTTCCGCCTCGGCGGCGAAGGAGCCGAAGTGACCTGGCTCCGCCGCGACGTCGGCTGACCCACGACCTGGTCGGCCGATCACTGTGAACTGGTTGCGGCATCGGCCGAGAGACCCCCGCAACCAAAGCACGCTCGCGGTGGGGTGGGGAGTGGGCCCGCGTGGCGTGCGACGTGTCGCGGCGGGGCGGGGCAGAATCGCGAGGGGGTGGCCTGACGATTTGGGAGGCGCTGGTGCGTGGATTGGCTGGACGGCTCGCTTTCGGAACCCTTGTCGCCGTGCTCGGCTGCGGGGTGACGGCCTGTGATGACGATTCTTTAACCGCCTCCGCGCCCAGTGGGGCGGCGAGTTCGGTGGCGCCGGCTACCTCCGCTGCGGCCTTTCCTGCGGCGGGGCACGAGATCGTGCGATGCGGTACGGGGCCTTGGGGGCTGGCGGTGGTCGCTTCGACCGCGAAGGGAAATGAGTTCTGTCCCAACGCATCCGCTGTCGTGACGGCTTACGCGGATCAGCGTGCGGGACAGTCGAGCGGTGATATCGCGGTCGTCGTGGAGAACGTGCGGTGGGTGTGCGGGGAACGGCAGGGTGAGCCGAATCCGTATCAGGAATGCTCCAGCCAGAACGAATCCGCCGACAAGGTGCGGCTCTACTCTTGACGATCGCCCGGCGAGACACTGGAATTCGGGTGCTTCAGATGTCCGAAATGTCGTGCTAAGTTTCGCCGGTTGTTCGGAGTAGATGGAGTTTCGGGTGGGGATCGGCGGATGGCTGGGACGTGACCGGTCGGACGCGCTGTGGGAGACCGTCGCGATGGAAGCCTGGCGGGAATTCCCGATCAACCTGGCCTGGGAGATGTTCGCGCTCCCGGCCGGCGGTAGCGTCGAGCTGTCGGCGCGGGGGGCGCGCTTCGTGGTCTTCGACCGGCCGGGGCAGAGCCTGCGCTGCATATTGCCCGCGAACGCGAATTATCCGGGGCGGCACCGGTTTCCGCAGCACTGGGTGCCGGAGCTGCAACGCGGCGGCTGGGGCATGGATCAGGACGGCGGCTGGCAGCGGTGGCTGCCGTGGCCCGCCCGCTACGAGGATTTCGAATACGTGGCGGGGCTGGTGGCGGCCGTGCTCCAGGACGCCTCCGGGCTGCCGACCCCATTGGAGCTCGCGGCCGAGGGGCGATTGCACGAGACCGAACTCGATACCGGGCTGCTCGCACCCAACGGATTCACCGAGGACGAGATGGGTTCCGCCGCACCGAAAACGCTGCTGGACCACATCCAGACGGTGCGAACCGCCTTCGAGGACCGGCTGGAGCTTCAGCGCACCCTGCACGAGGGGCGGGTGGCCGTCGGCGCCGACTATCTGGCCGAACGGCCGGAGCTCGAGATCCTCACCGGCGGCCTCGCGGACTGGCCGGTCCGGGAGCGGACCGCCGACTTCATCGTCTCCGGCGGGCCCGGGCATCTGCTGCTGGTGGACGTGCATCTGGACTTCGAAGGCACCGGCCGGCTGCCCGAGACGAACTATCCGATCGACGGCCGAATCGTCCAGCGGGGCAGTCGATCCCATGTCATGCAGGTCATCGCGGCGGACCCGGACCTCGGCGACGCCGTCCGCGGCCGCCCCGACCTCGGCGTCCTCGAACAGCTGCACATCGAATACCTGCTGCTGGTGATGGACCCCGACGACCGGGTGCACGTCCACCGCTACGACCTCGACCAGTTCCAAGATCCCGATATCGCCTATCAGGCGTATCGGATGGACGCCCACCGTTATCCGGTGCTACAGCCGCCGGATCGGCCGGACCTGGACCGAATCCCGCACTGGCGCACCGCGAATGCCCCCACCGCCCCGATCGCGGTGCTGGCCACCGATACCGGCGAGGGCTACGCCATGGCCGACCTCACCGCCGAAGCCCTCGCGAACCCGATGCTCTACCCCTCGGCCGTCGCGAGTCTGGCTCTGCTCCAATACGATTGGGAACTCAGCGATCACTTCGGCCTGCACGTCGCCAACTGCTCCGGATACGACTTCTCCGCCGAGAAGATCCTGGACGCGCAGGCCCTCCGCCACGCCCACGACGCCTTGGAGAGCAATCGGCTCTGGATCGCCGTTCCCCGCCGCACCTGCCTGCTCGCGGTCCCCTACGAGCTGGACGCCCGCCAGACGCTGATCTTCCAGCATCTGGTCCAGCTCACCTACGACGACGATTCCTACGGCAACGCGCCACTGACCCCCGGCGCGTATCTGGTCGAAGACGGCCGCATCGTCGACTTCGTCGCGGACGTCCAATTGCTCGGATAGCGGGCCGGCGCTCCCGGAAGCGGTGTTCGCCACCCGGCCCGGATGCCGCAGCAGCTCGCCGGAGGCTGAACCTTCCGGCCCGCCGGTTACGTATGTCCGGAGCGGGAAGTGACACCGAAGTCGACGGATGGGCCGAACGACCGATGCGCGGAGCACGCTCCGGAACGCGATCCGGCCTTCGCGCCGGCCGCGGCGTACCGGATCGAAGGAGCTGCACCATGACCACTGTCGGAATGGATATCGAGAAGCTGCGGGCCGGTATCGGCGGGCCGGTGATCGCCCCGGGCGATGCGGAGTACGAATCGGCCCGCCAGGTCTGGAACGGCGGCATCGACCGCAGACCCGCGCTGATCGTGCGTCCGGGTAGCGCGGCCGGGGTCGCCGAGGCGGTGCGCCAGGCGCGTCAGTCCGGACTGGATCTGACCGTGCGCGGCGGCGGGCACAACTATGCCGGGCACGCGGTCGCCGACAATGCCGTGCTGATCGACCTGGGTGGGCTGAACGCCGTCACCGTGGATCCCGGCGCGAAACTCGCGCGGGTCGGCGGCGGAGCGACCTGGGCACTGGTCGACAGCGCGACCGCCGCCCATGCCCTGGGCGTGACCGGCGGCTTCATCAGCAATACCGGGGTCGGCGGGCTGACCCTGGGCGGTGGCATGGGGTGGATCACCATGCGCGCCGGATTATCTTGCGACAGTGTGATTTCCGCCGAGGTCGTCACCGCCGACGGCCGGATCGTGACCGCCTCCGCCGAAGAGCACCCGGACCTGCTGTGGGCGCTGCGCGGGGGCGGCGGAAACTTCGGCATCGTCACCGAATTCACCTTCGCCCTGCACGATCTGCCGCCGCTGGCGCAGGCGACCATGCTGTACTGGACGCCCGAGCACGGCGTGGCCGGGCTGGCGGCGGGCCGCGACCTCATCGAGGCCCTGCCCGCCGGATACTGTGCCGCCATCCTGGCCGTCCACGCCCCGCCCGCGCCGTTCGTGCCCGAGGAATACCATTTCGCACCGGGATTCGTGGTGGCCGTGGTCGGCTTCGGGGAACCCGCCGAACTGGCCACCGTCGTACAACCCCTGCGCGACGCAACCCCCACTCCCGCTTGGGAACTCGTCACGCCGATGCCTTACACCGCGCTCCAGCAGATGTTCGACGAAGCCGCGCCGCGTGGCCTGCCCGCCTACGAAAAGGCGCTCTACGTAGACGATCTCAGCGATGAGGTGATCTCGACCCTGGTCGAGCAATTCCCGCGCAGCAGCTCCCCGCTCTCGCTGCTCCCGATCTTCCCGTTGCGGGGCAGATACACCGAGATTGTAGACGCCGCAACGGCTTTCGGCGGTTCACGCCGCCCCTGCTGGGCCGTCAACATCAGTGCCATCTGCCCCGACCCGTCCACCTTCGACGCCGAACGGCAATGGGTCCGCGACTGCTGGGACGCCCTGCGCCCGTACGCACGCTCCGACGCCGGCTACATCAACTTCCTCGTCGACGACGACCAGCAACGCGTCCGGGACAGCTACGGCGACAAGTACTCCCGCCTGGCCGCCCTCAAATCGACCTGGGATCCGGACAACGTCTTCCACCACAACGCCAATATCCGCCCGGCGTCGGACTAGCCGGCTGCCGCCATCGGATCGGGGTCGAGCAACGGTTCGACCGGTTCGCCAGCCAGAACCTTGCGCAGGCGATCCCGGTCGAGCTGCCCCTCCCAATTGGCCACCACCAGGGTCGCCACACAGTTCCCGAGCAGGTTCACCGTCACCCGCATGGAATCCATGATCCGATCCGCGCCGAGCAGAATCGCCACGGCCGCAACCGGAATCGAGCCGTGCCCGATGGCGCTGATGGTCGCCGACAGCGCCAGGAACGACGAACCCGGCACTCCCGCCATGCCTTTCGAGGTGAGCATCAGCACCAGCAGCGCGGTGACCTGCTCGCCCAGGCTCAAATCCACCCCGACCGCCTGCGACAGGAACAGCACGCAGATCGCCAGGTACAGGGTGGCGCCGTCGAGGTTGAACGAATAGCCGGTCGGCACCACCAATCCGGTGGTGGCCCGCGACGCGCCCGCATCGACCAGCTTGGTCATGATGCGCGGCAACACCACCTCGGTCGACGCGGTGCCCAGCGCCACGAACAGCTCGTCCTTGATGTAGCGCACGAACTTCCACAGGCTCACCCCCGCGAAAACCCGGGTGATGACCGCCAGCACCAGGAGGAACAACAACGCCGCGCCATAGCAGCAGGCGATGAGTTTGCCATAGCTGCCAAGGGTTTTCAGCCCGTACTGCCCGATGATGTAGGCCATGGCGCCGAACGCCCCGAGCGGCGCCAGCCGCATGATCCAGCCGATCACGATGAACAGGATCCGGCTGGTGTGATCGATGAGCTCCAGCACCACCGGCGGGCCGTTCTCGCCGAACTTGGCCAGCGCCAACCCGAACAGCACCGCGATGAACAGCACCTGCAACAGCTTGTTCTCGGCGAACGCCGACATCAGCGAGGTCGGGATGATGTTCATCAGGAACTCGACGGTGTGCGGCAGTTCCCCGTTCTGGGTCTTCTTCGCGACCTGGTCCGCGCCGGACGCCAGGGTCGCCGCGTCGATGCTGAAACCCGACCCCGGCTTCACCAGATTCCCCACCACCAGCCCGAAGGCCAGCGCGAAGGTGGTGACCACCTCGAAGTAGATCAGCGCCTTCACGCCGATCCGGCCCACCGACTTCAGATTCCCCACGTGCGCGATGCCCAGCACCACGGTGCAGAACACGATGGGCGCGATCACCATCTTGATCAGCTTGATGAAGCCGTCGCCCAACGGTTTCAGATCCGCGCCGAACTCCGGCCAGAGCGCGCCGACGAGAATGCCGCCGACCACCGCCACCACCAATTGGGTGAACAGGGATCGGTACCACGGCGTGCGCGCGTCCGGTGCGGACGTGACCGGTTGCTCCAGTAAATCCGACATGCCGGAACGGTAGGGAGGGGGTGTATCACCGGGGTGTCCGCGTCGTTACCGCCCTGCAAGATCATCCGATGATCCCATCGCCCTGGTCAGCGGGGTGCGCGCAGCATCCGCCCCGCCGCCTCCACCGCCGGGGCGGAACTGCCCGCGTCGCTGATGAATACAGCGAAGGCCAGATCGCCGGAGATGCCGACGAACCAGCCGTGCGCGTGCTTGTCGTCGATGTACTCGGCGGTGCCGGTCTTGCCCATCAGATCCGGGATGTCGTTGAGCGCGGTGGCGGTGCCGCCGGTGATCGTCTCGCGCATCATGGGTTTGATCTGAGCGGGGATGTCGGCGGGCAATGCCGGGGGAGTGCGGTCCGGCTTGCCGGGCTGTCCGGTCACCACCACCGGGGCGGGTACCGAACCGCGTGCGATGGAGGCCGCCACCAGCGCCATACCGAACGGGGTCGCGACCACCTTGCCCTGCCCGATGCCCGCTTCGACCCGTGCGGCGGGTGTGTCCGCGGTCGGGACCTTTCCGGTGACGGTCGTCAAACCCGGTGTCACATAATCGATTCCGAGGCCGAGTTGCAGTCCGGCATCGGTCAATCCATCGGCCGGGAGCTGCACCGCCAGCTTGCCCATGGTGGTGTTGCAGGACTTGGCGAACGCGGCGTGCAGCGGGACGTTCCCGAGGTCGAAGTTGTTGTCGTTGGGGATCCGCCGGCCTTCGATATCCGCACTGCCCGGGCACGCCACCACGGTGTCGGGGGTGACCAGACCGGCTTGCAGCGCCGCCGACACCGTCACCGTCTTGAAGGTCGACCCGGGCGGATACAACCCGGTCAAGGCGATCGGCCCCTGCGCGTCAGCGGCCGAATTCTGGGCCATGGCAAGCACATTCCCGGTCGAGGGCTGCAATGCGACGATCGCGGCGGCCTGCCCGATCGGCGCGAGCGCCGCCTCCGCTGCCCGCTGCCAGCCGATATCCAGGGTGCTGCGGATATCCTCGGTCGGCTTCGCCTCCTGGCCCGCGACTCGCACCGTACTGCCGTTGGTCGTGGTGGCCCGCACCGCCCAACCGGCCGCGGCGTCCGCCTGCTGCTGCCATAGCTCCGCCAGCCCCGACAGCGTCGGCGAGGCCAGTGCCCGATCGTTGGTGAGCAAGCGCGTCTGCTTCGACAGCGTGACGCCCGGCACCGCCGCCAGCTGTTGTTCGATCGGCGCTATATCGGATTCCCGCAGCGTTATCGCGGTAACCGTCTTGCCCTGCGCCCCAGCCAGATCCGAAGCCAGGGAGTCGGCGGTGATGCCCGGCGACACCGGACCCAGCAGCGCTGCCGCCGCCCCGGTATCGGCTCCCGGAGCCAGATTCACCAGCGTGACCACCTGCTGCGTCATCAATTCCCCGCCGCCGGAATCGAGAATCCGCGCGGGTTTCGCGTACGCCGCACCGTAACTCAGCGGCCCTTGATCCAGCCCCGGCGCGACCGTCGCCGGATTCCAATGCACCTTCCACCCGTCGGCATCCTTGGCGGTGCCGGAAGTGGTGTAGGTCCACTCGTTCTTGCCGTCCTGCCCCAGCTTCCAAGTGGCGGCGAGGGTGAAAGTCCCGTCCCCGCCGTCCTTCTTGGATTCGCGAACCTCGAACTTCACCTGCTTACCGAGCCCGTCGTACAACGGCGCGAGCGCATCGGCCGCCGACTTCGGATCATCGGTCAATGCCGCCGCGGCCGACACATCATCGGCGGTCAGCGCCTCGGCGAACCGCTCCGCCACCGATTTCGGCTGGTCCGGCCCCGACGAGCAGCCCGCCACGGCCAGCACGGGTACCGCGAGCAAGGTGAGAATCCTGGTGGGAGTACGCACTCACCCGACCATACCGATGATCTCGCCGCCGGCCCGGTGCCGCACCGATGCGCCCCGGCTGATCGCGTGATCGCAAGCGCGCGGCAGACGCCGCTCGCGGCGGCACCGGCTTGTCGCATGCGGGCGGCTCGGCATCGGTGACTACGCCGCGAACCCTGCCGGGAGCGGTGAAGGCGCCGCCGCGGTGGAACGACGGCGTGGCGTACCCCGCCCGCAAAGCGCGCCCCGATCGCAGTGCGCTTCCGGAAGCGAAAGGGCCGCCTCGGATGAGGCGGCCCTTTATTGCATTGCGCTACAGCGGCTTACAGCGGAATGTTCTTGTTGTGCTGCGCCCGCGAAGGCGCGGCGGCCAGTGCGGAGGCAATGGTGGAGCGGGTCTTGGCCGGATCGATGACCGCGTCCACCACCCCGATGTCGATGGCCCGCTGCACACCACCGGCGATGGCCTCGTGCTCGGCGGTGAGACGCTCGAGCATGGCCTCGCGCTCCTCCTCCGGAGCGGCCGCCAGCGCCTTCTTGTGCAGGATGCCGACCGCGGCCTTGGCGCCCATGACCGCGACCTCCGACCCCGGCCACGCGTAAACCGCGGTGGCGCCGAGCGAACGGGCGTTCATGGCGATGTAGGCGCCGCCGTAGATCTTGCGGGTCACCAGCGTGACGCGCGGGACGCGGGCTTCGGCGAAGGCGTGCAGCAGCTTCGCGCCACGCCGCACCACGCCATCGAACTCCTGCGAGACGCCCGGCAGGTAGCCCGGGACGTCGGTGACCACGATCAGCGGAATACCGAAGGCATTGCACAGCCGCACGAAACGCGAAGCCTTCTCGGCGCTTTCGGAGTTCAGGCAGCCGCCCAGGCGAATCGGGTTGTTGGCCAGCACGCCGACGGTGCGACCGCCGAGGCGGCCGAGGCCGACGACCATCGAACGGGCGTATCCACCCTGGAGCTCCTCGAAAGAGCTTTCGCCGTCGACATTGTCGAGCAGCTCGTTGATGATCGGCTTGACGTCGTAGGCGCGCTTGGCCGACTCCGGCATCATGGCCTTGAGATCGACATCGCCGTGCGCGGCGGCGGCCAGGTCGAACTCGCCCTGTTCGGCGAACATCGAGACCAGGCGGCGGGCGCGATGCATGGCGTCCTGCTCGTCATCGGCGACGATATGGCAGACGCCGGACTTCTTACCGTGCGTGATCGGGCCGCCCAGGGTCGCCATGTCCACGCTCTCGCCGGTCACCGTCTTGACGATGTCCGGGCCGGTCACGAAGACGCGCCCCTCGGGAGCCATGATCACGATATCGGTCAGCGCGGGACCGTAGGCGGCGCCGCCGGCGGCGAAGCCGAGCACCACGGAAATCTGGGGGACCTGGCCGGACGCGCGGACCATGGCCTCGAAGACCAGTCCGACGGCGTGCAGGGCCTCGACGCCCTCGGCGAGCCGGGCGCCGCCCGAATGCCACAGGCCGACAACGGGAATCTTGGAGTCGATGGCGGTATCGATCGCATCGACGATGTGCTTGCAACCCTCGACGCCCATGGCGCCG
Source organism: Nocardia inohanensis NBRC 100128 (assembly GCF_001612945.1). Taxonomy (GTDB): domain Bacteria; phylum Actinomycetota; class Actinomycetes; order Mycobacteriales; family Mycobacteriaceae; genus Nocardia; species Nocardia inohanensis. The sequence goes on along the minus strand of NZ_BDBK01000010.1, from coordinate 101,043 downwards.
CCCATGACGGTGGCATCGGAGCAGTAGGCCACGGTGCGCACACCATCGACCTCACCGATCGCGGCCAGCACGCCGGACTTGTCGCGCGGATGCAGCGGCAGCACGGTGCCGGGGTCGAAGAAGCGCTGCAAACGCCCCATCGGATCACGGGGATCGGTGTTGGTATCAGCGTGAGCGGGAGCCATTATGGTCATCGCGAACTCTCCTGTGAAAAGGGAAGTGCGGTCGCTGAGAGCGGCTGCGAAAATGTCGAAGTCCCGGCGGGGATCTGGGTGCGGGATCGCCATCCAGATCCCCGCCGGGACCGCTTGTCTACTGACCGGTTCTAGAACTGCGCGGTTTTCTAGAGATGCGCGTCAGTACCGGCCGAAGGCGAGCGCGACATTGTGCCCACCGAAACCGAAGGAGTTGTTGATCGCGTACTCGATGTCCTGACGGCGAGCCTCGCCGTGCACGACATCCAGGTCGATCTCCGGATCCTGGTTCTCCAGGTTCAGCGTCGGCGGGACGATGCCGTCCCGGATGCTGAGGACCGTGAGCACCGACTCGAGCGCGCCGACGGCGCCGATCGAGTGGCCCAGGGCGGACTTGGGCGCGTACACCGAGGCGTGGCTGACGCCGGCCTTGTGAATCGCGTTCTTCTCCGCGAGGTCGCCGATGGGGGTGGCGGTCGCGTGAGCGTTGACGTGCGTGATGTCCTTGGCGGTCAGACCTGCGGTCTGCATCGCGCGGGACATGGCACGACCGGCGCCCGTGCCCTCCGGATCCGGCGCCACCAGGTGGTAGCCGTCGGAGGTGATACCCGCGCCCATCAAACGGGCGTGGATGGTGGCGCCACGAGCCTTGGCGTGCTCCTCGGTCTCGATGACCATGAGCGCGCCCGCTTCGCCGAAGACGAAGCCGTCGCGGTCCTTGTCGAACGGACGCGAGGCGCCCTTCGGGTTGTCGTTGCGGGTCGACATGGCGCGCATCATGGAGAACGCCGCGATCGGCACCGCATCGATGAAGCCCTCGACACCGCCGGTGACCATGATGTCGGCGTCACCCATGGCGATCATGCGCCACGCGTTGGCGATCGCCTCCGAGCCCGACGAACACGCCGAGACGGGGGTGATAACGCCTGCGCGCGCCTGCAATTCGAGACCGACGACAGCGGAAGGACCGTTCGGCATGACCATCTGAACGGCCAGCGGCGAGATCTTGCGGTAGCCGCCGTTCTTCAGCTTGTCGACCGAATCGATGAGGGCGTCGCCGCCACCGAGGCCGGTACCGATTGCCACACCCAGCCGCAGCGGGTCGACCTCCGGGGTACCGGCGTTCTTCCACACCTCGCGGCCGAGCACCATGGCCAGCTGTTCGACGTACGCCATGCGCCGGGCCTCGACCCGGCTCAGCAGCGTGTCGGGACGCACCTTCAGGTGACCGCCGATGCGGACCGGAAGGTCGTACTCGGTGACGAAGTCGTCCTCGAGAGTGTCGATGCCGCTCTCACCGTTGAGGAGGCCCTTCCACGTCGCATCGACGTCACCGGCGATCGACGTGGTCGCCGCCATGCTGGTTACGACGACGTTGGGGAAGTTCCCATTCAATGTGGAAGGAGTGGTCACGGTGGGTCCTACTCGCCCGCGCCGAACTTGCTCTTCAGCTCGGCGGCCGCGTCGGAGTTCTCGGCCTCGAGCTTCTGGATGTACGACACGGCGTCGCCGACGGTCTTCAGGCTGGCCAGATCCTCATCCGGGATCTTGACGCCGTACTTGTCCTCGGTCTGAACGGCGATCTCGACCATCGACAGCGAATCGATGTCCAGGTCGTCGACGAAGGACTTCTCGATGGTGACCTCGGAGGGCTCGATGCCGGTCACCTCTTCGATGATCTTGCCAAGCTCTTCGACGATCTGTTCCTGGGTCAAAGCGGCCACTTCAGTGGCTCCCTTCTAGCTGTTGTGGGTCGGATTTGTTGTTGTATTGCAGTTGCGGTCCGGACGCTCCCCACGCCGTTGAGGGGAAGCAGGACCGCGAGCCAAGCTAGCCCGCCGAAACGAGTTCGGCGAACGCGGGGAGGTCCGCGGGGGTCTTCAGCGCCAGATTCGGGGTGCCCTTGAGCTCCCGCTTGGCGATGCCGACCAGGGTGCCCGCCGGCGGCAACTCTGCCACCGCGGAAACGCCTGCCGCACGGACGGTTTCGGTGCACAGGTCCCACCGCACGGGGCGGGTGACCTGGGCCGCGAGCTTATCGATCGCATCCTGGGCCGACGCGACCGGCTGACCGTCGAAGTTCGACAGCAGGGTGCGCGTCGGTGCGCTGGGCACGATCTTGGAAATAGCCTCGGCCACGGCGTCCTGGGCGGGTGCCATGAACGCGGTGTGGAAGGCGCCGGCGACCGGCAGGGCGCGCACGCGCGCCTTTTCGGGCGGGTTGGCCGCGAGGGCTTCGAGCGCCTCGAGCTTACCCGCTGCCACGATCTGGCCGACCGCGTTGCGGTTGGCCGGGATCAGGCCGAGTTCCTCGAGCCGGGCGAGCACGGCGGCTTCCTCACCGCCGAGCAGCGCGGACATACCGGTCGGCTCGAGTGCGCAAGCCTTGGCCATCTCCGCTCCGCGGATGGCGGCCAGTGCCACCGCGTCGTCGGCGGAGATGACTCCGGCGACGGCAGCGGCGGCGAATTCGCCGACCGAGTGTCCGGCGACGATGGTATCCGCGGGAAGTGAATCCTGGGGGATTTCCGCGAAAGCAAGCAGTGCGGCAGCGACGACGAGCGGCTGAGTGACCGCGGTATCGACGATCTCTTCAGCGGTCGCAGTCGTGCCCAGCCGCAGCAGGTCCAACCCCGAGGCCTTCGACCACAACTCGATGCGGTCGACCGCACCGGGAAGTTCGAGCCAAGGGGTGAGCATGCCGGGTGTCTGGGAGCCCTGTCCGGGGGCGAGCAATGCGATCACGCCTTAAGAAAACACTGTGAGGCGGCTCTCGGAAGATGTCGGCGCGAATGAAGCTTCGGTGGCAGTTTTGTGAGGTGTCCACAAAAGACCTAGTGGGTCGTCCGGATCGCCCGATTGGCTATTCGCGTTACATGCCATCATGGGGTTCTGTGACGGGAGTCACATCTGTGGCTGGTGAGGGTGATTCGTTACGAGTTCGAGTCAGCCGACCTACTGTGGCAGCGATACGTAACACGTAGGCATCGCGCGGATTCATCGGATCCCGGCCCGTGATGTCGGCGATTTTCTTCAGCCGATAGCGGACCGTATTTGGATGAACGAACAGCAGGCGGGCGCAGGTCTCGACGGCTCCGCCGCAATCGAGATAGGCGTCGAGGGTGTCCGACAGGTCGGCGCTCGCGGCGGCCAACGGTAGCACGAGATGTTCGTTGAGGGCCTCCACGGCGGCACGGTCTCCGAGTAGTGCCCGCTCCGGCAGCAGTTCGGTGGCATGCACCGGGCGTGGCGCGCCCCGCCAGCCGACCACCGCCTCCATACCGGCCATCGCCTCCACCGAACTGTGGTGGGCCGCGGAGAGCGTGCGCATGGTCGGGCCTATTACTACGGGGCCATCGGAGAAGACCTCGGCGAGCAGATCGGCCAGGAACGGCGAGGGATATAAGGGATCGCCCAGATGGCCGCTGACGACCATCACCAGGCGCGAACCCTGGACCACCGCGAGGGCATTGCGGCCGTGGCGGGCGGCGACGCTGTGCACGGAACTGCCGACGGCCACTTGGTCTTTCGGGGGCGTGCCGACCAGGACCGTGGCGGGGGCGGTGGCATCCCAGTTGAGAGTGGCGGCGCGGGAAAGCATTTCGGGGCCGGTGTCGCCGCGTACGACGGCATCGACGACCAGGGCTTCCAGGCGGGTATCCCAGGCGCCGCGGGATTCGGCGGCGCTGGCGTACACCGAGGCGGCCGCGAAACCGAGCTCGCGCCCGTAGCGCAGCACCGCCTCGGTGAGCGCCACCAGCTGCCGGTCGTTGCGGGCCAGCGCCGGCAGCCACTGTTCGAAGAACTCCATGGCCACGCGGACCATATCGACGGTCTGGCGCAGCGTGAGCCGCCGCGCCAGATCGTCGGGGATGACCTGGAAAGCGTCCAGGCTGAACCTGATATCGCTCTCCGGGTCCTGCAACCACTCGAGGAAGTTGACCACCGCCGTCTGCACCAGCATCTGGACGCCGGCGCGCTGGGCGGCGTCCAGATTGGCGAAGAACGGCAACCGATCCTGCATCGACGACACGGCCTCGGTCGACAGGCGACCGGAGAACTGCTTGACCCGCTTCAGGAGGGTGTCCGGAAGCGGATCGCGCGTCTGCCGATTCGGGGAGAGTGCGCCGGTGGGTAGGTAGACCTCGTGTGAGGAGGAGGTGCCTTCTTCGTTTATCCGGCGCGGCCTCGGCGGTTTGCGTTCCACGATGTCAATGGTCCGTTATGCGTCGCCGCCTTCGGAACCCGGTGCCGCCGTCGGCGCGGCGTTGACATCGTCGATGCGGTACTTGGCCGCCGCTTCGGCCACCGTGGACGGGGCGATCCGGCCCTGAGCTGCGAGTCCTTGCAGCGCGCCGACCACGATCGAGGCCGCGTCCACATTGAACACGCGCCGCGCGGCCGGGCGGGTGTCGGAGAAACCGAAACCGTCCGTGCCGAGCGTGACGTACTGGCCCGGAACCCACTGGCGGATCTGATCCGGCACCGCGCGCATCCAGTCCGAGGCCGCGACGAAGGTCTGACCTTGCGCCGCCGACAACGCCTGGGTGATGTACGGCAGGCCCGGATCCTGGTCCGGGTGACGGAGTTTCGCGATCTCCTTGGCGAGCGCGTCCTTGCGGAGCTCACCCCACGAGGTCACCGACCAGACATCGGCCTGCACACCCCAGTCCTCGGCCAGCATCTGCTGGGCGCGCAGACCGTCGGGCATGGTCACGCCCGAGACCAGGATGTTCGCGCGCAAATCGCCCCCGGCACCGGCCTTGTAGCGGTAGATGCCCTTGAGCAGACCCTCGACATCGAGGTTCTCCGGCTCGGCCGGCTGCTGCTGTGGCTCGTTGTACAGGGTGATGTAGTAGAAGATGTCCTCGCCGCCGAACTCGTGGTGCACCGAATGCGCCTCGGGATCGGTGCCCGGCAGGGCTTCCTGGTAACCGGTGCCGCCGACGCCGCCGCCGTACATGCGGCGCATGCCGTCACGCACGATGTGGGCGATCTCGAAGGCGAAGGCCGGATCGTAGGGGACACACGCCGGGTTGGTGGAGGCCAGCAGCAGCGAGTGACCGTCGTTGTGCTGCAAGCCCTCACCGGTCAGCGTGGTTCGCCCGGCGGTTGCTCCGAGCACGAATCCGCGGGCCATCTGGTCTGCCGCGGCCCAGATTCCATCGCCGGTGCGCTGGAAACCGAACATCGAGTAGAAGATGTAGAGCGGGATCATCGGCTCGCCGTGGGTGGCGTAGGAGGTGCCCACCGCGGTGAAGCTGGCCGTCGAGCCGGCCTCGTTGATGCCCTCGTGCAGGATCTGGCCCACGGGGGATTCTTTGTAGGCAAGCATCAACTCGGCGTCGACCGATGTGTACAACTGGCCGTTGCGGTTGTAGATCTTCAACGAAGGGAACCACGAGTCCATACCGAAGGTGCGGGCCTCGTCGGGGATGATCGGCACGATGCGCTTGCCGATCTCCTTGTCGCGCAACAGTTCCTTCATGAGGCGCACGAAGGCCATCGTGGTGGCGACGGACTGCTTGCCCGAGCCCTTGCGGATGGAGCGGTAGGCCTCATCGCCCGGCAGTTGCAGAGGCTTTGCTGCCGTACGCCTTTCGGGCACGAAACCGCCCAGCTGCTGGCGGCGGCCCATCATGTACTGGATCTCCGGCGCGTCCATACCGGGGTGGTAGTACGGCGGCAGGTAGGGGTTCTTCTCCAGCTCGGCATCGGTGATCGGAATGCGCTGCACGTCGCGGAACGCCTTCAGATCATCGAGGGTCATCTTCTTCATCTGGTGCGTGGCATTGCGGGCCTCGAAGTGCTTGCCCAGGCCGTAACCCTTGATGGTCTTGGCGATGATGACCGTCGGCTGGCCCTTGTGCGCCATGGCCGCCGCGTACGCCGCGTAAATCTTGCGGTAGTCGTGGCCACCGCGCTTGAGGTTCCAGATATCGCCGTCGGACAGGCCCTTGACCAGCTCCTTGGTGCGCGGATCGCGACCGAAGAAGTGCTCGCGCACATACGCGCCGTCATTGGCCTTGTAGGTCTGGTAGTCGCCGTCGGGCGTGGTGTTCATCAGGTTCACCAGCGCGCCGTCGCGGTCGGCCTGGAGCAGCGAATCCCACTCCCGGCCCCACACCACCTTGATGACATTCCAGCCGGCGCCGCGGAAGAACGACTCCAGCTCCTGAATGATCTTGCCGTTGCCGCGCACCGGGCCATCGAGGCGCTGGAGGTTGGCATTGATGACGAAGGTCAGATTGTCCAGGCCCTCGTTGGCGGCGACCTGGATCAGGCCGCGCGACTCCGGCTCGTCCATCTCGCCGTCGCCCAGGAACGCCCAGACGTGCTGATCCGAGGTGTCCTTGATGCCGCGATCGTGCAGGTAGTGGTTGAAGCGCGCCTGATAGATGGCGTTCATCGGGCCCAGACCCATTGACACCGTGGGGAATTCCCAGAAGTCCGGCATCAGCCGCGGGTGCGGATAGGAGGACAGGCCGTGGCCGGGGCCGCCGTGCGAGTACTCCTGGCGGAAGCCGTCCATCTGGTCTTCGGTCAGGCGGCCTTCCAGGAAGGCGCGGGCATAGATGCCGGGGGAGGCGTGGCCCTGGATGTAGACCTGATCGCCGCCGCCGGGATGGTCCTTGCCGCGGAAGAAGTGGTTGAAACCCACCTCGTACAGCGCCGACGAGGACGCGTAGGTCGAAATATGGCCACCCACACCGACACCCGGGCGCTGCGCGCGGTGCACCATGACCGCGGCGTTCCAGCGGATGTAGGCCCGGAATCGCCGTTCGACTTCTTCGTCGCCGGGGAACCAGGGCTCGTTCTCGGTGGGGATGGTGTTCACGTAATCGGTGGAGGTGAGGGCCGGGATGGCGACACGGCGTTCACCTGCGCGCTCGAGCATCCGCAGCATGAGGTAGCGGGCGCGGCCCGGGCCTTCGCGGTCGAGCATCTCGTCAAACGAATCCAGCCATTCGCTGGTTTCCTCCGGATCGATGTCCGGAAGGTATGACGCCACCCCCTCGCGAATCACTCGAACCCGGCCCCCAGCCGGGCGCTTGCCAGCCGGTCCGTTGTTCGGACTCGACGAAGAAACAGGGTGCATCAGGTCGGTCAAGACATTTGCTCCTCGTACACAGGGGTGGGACATCTGATGGCGTCAAACCCCGGGCCGGCACTGTGGTGGGCGGCGGCCCGTAACGATTGGTTCTGGGGCGCATCTCACATCCTTGTCGAGAGTGCGTCCCAGGTCATCATGTCAGCTCGAAATCCGATACGGTTCTCCAGGGAACCGGCCAGTGGTGGAACGGGGAGGACGATGAAGCTTGACCCGCGCAGATTCGGGTTGGCACTTGCGACTGCGGCGATCGGATTCGGCCTCGTTCTAGCAGGTTGTGCCAACACGGTCGAGGGTACCGCCACCCCGAATCAGGTTCAGGCCACTTCCTACAAGGCCGAGGCGTCCGCGTCCTCGGCGGCCGCGACCTCGTCGAAGCAGGCGGCCGCCAAGTCCAAGGCGATTTCGGACAATTGCACGCCGTTCCGCAAGACGACGGGCACGGCTGTAGATCGCTACAACGACTTCGTCGACGCGCACGATGCGAACGCGGCCGACCAGAACACCAAACGCGATACCGCGGCGAACGCGCTCGACGATGCCGCGCGCACGGTGGAGACGGCGGTGAACGCCTCGGGTTCGGATCTGCCGGCGGAGATCTCGCAGAAGCTGACCGACTATGTGACGGCCGCGCGGGCCTTGGCGGCCGAGGTGCGCAAGACCTCGAGCACCTCGCTGGTGGGTCCGCTCAACGATGCCAGCCGGAAGGTGAACGACGCCTTGAACGCGGCCCGCAGCGCCTGTCCGGCGTAGCCGCGCTTCATCTCACGGTCATCGGCGCGTCCTCGAGAGTTCTGTTCGCAGATTCTTTTCTGTCCGACTTGTCCGTGTTTCCGTCGCAGGTCACGGGCCTCCGAACCTGATTTCACGGCCGCGCCGGCGGACACCGTTACGACATTTCCACCGCGAATTCGGCCGATCGGCTTGCGCTATGGCCGTTTACCATGTTCGCTTGCAACTACCTAATGTCGGGAGTTGAGGAGGACACCACCGTGGTCGCCGCGGCGGACGCGCAGAACTACGCTCAGAAGCTCGGGATCTCACACGGATCGGTGGTTCAGGAACTGGGCTGGGACGAGGATACCGACGACGACCTGCGGGCAGCGATCGAGGAAGCCATCGGCTCCGAGTTGCTCGATGAGGACACCGACGAGGTGGTCGACGTGGTGCTCCTCTGGTGGCGAGACGGCGACGGCGACTTGGTCGACGAACTCCTCAACGTCATCACGCCCCTGGCCGATGACGGCATCGTCTGGGTCCTGACCCCGAAAACCGGCCACACCGGCCACGTGGATCCCGCTGAAATCGCCGAATCGGCCTCACCGGCCGGCCTGACCCAAACGTCGTCGATCAGCCTCGGCGACTGGTCCGGCAGCCGCCTGGTGCAACCCAAGACGCCCTCGAAGCAGCGCTGACCCTTCCCTTAACTAAGGTCTTAGCCGACGCATCCTCCCGCCGAGTGGACCACGGTGCCGACACTCCTGTGTCCCCGTACCACTCGGCGTCGAGATGCCCAGGTTCGCCCCAACAGGATGGAGGTTCCCGCATGCCACTCGAAGTGGGCACGCCCGCACCGGACTTCACGCTGAAGGACCAGAACAATCAGGAAGTAACCCTCTCGTCCTACCGCGACAAGAAGAACGTCCTCCTGGTCTTCTACCCCCTGGCCTTCACCGGCATCTGCCAAGGCGAACTCTGCAAGGTCCGCGACGAACTCCCCAAGTTCCAGAACGACAACGCCGAAATCCTCGCGATCTCGGTAGGCCCACCCCCCACCCACAAAATCTGGGCCGCCGAACAGGGCTACACCTTCCCCCTGCTCTCCGACTTCTGGCCACACGGCGCAGTAGCCCAGCAGTACGGCGTCTTCAACGAAAAATCCGGCTACTCCAACCGCGGCACCTTCGTAGTGGACAAAGACGGAATCATCCGTTTCGCCGAAATGAACGGCCCCGGCGAGCCCCGTGACCAGGCAGCTTGGGAAAAAGCCCTCGCCACACTAGATTCATAACCCGTCGCCCCGGTTTCGACCGGGCGCGACAACCGGACCGGCCTCGGCCGGACCGATCCGGGCGTATAGCTCAGTGGTAGAGCTCTGGTTTTACACACCAGCGGTCGGGGGTTCGAAACCCTCTGCGCCCACTCAGAACCGGCAGGTACCGACAGGTATCTGCCGGTTTCTTTTGTCTCACAGCCTGATTCGTGGGGCAGATATGGGGCGGGGATCAGTTGGCGGGGGAATCCGTGATGGAGAGGACGGCTTCTACTTCGCGGCGGGGGGCCGAGGGGAGGGGTGGGGCGCTGGGGCGCATCCAGCCGGCGCGGACCATTGCTTGGGGGAATGCGCCGTCGCACAGGGAGAATCGGATTTCCTCGCGGAGGTCGGGGATTCCCAGGGGTTCGGTTTGGATGCAGGTGGCCAGGCCGAGGTCGGTGGCAGCTAGGAGGAGGGCGCTGAGGGTTTCGCCGGCTTGCAGGCGGGTGCGGGGGGTGTCGGTGGGGGTGGACAGGAGTAGCCAGTCGGCGTCGTCGGTGAGGGGGGTGTCGATGAGCACGGGGTCGGCGAATTCTCGGGTGGGGAGGGTTTCGGTGGGGCGGGGGGTGGTGGCGTTGCGGGCGGGGACGCCGTCGGCGCCGCCGCGGCGGCCGCTCCAGGCGGAGAGTTCGATTTGGTAGTGGGCGTCGTTGTGGTGTCGGGTTACCGCTTCGCGCAGTAGTTTTCCGAGGTAGTCGCGGGTTTCGTCGGGGATCGGGTGGATTTGGGCGCCGAAGCGGACGGCGTAGTCGGTGGCGGCGCGGAGGTAGGTCTTGGGGACTTGGCCGTTGCCGAAGCGGCGGCGGTCGGAGTGGCGGTGCAGGATGGCGGCGGTCAGGGAGATGTCGGTGCTGGTGGGGTGGTGGGGGGCCAGGCGGAGGGTGGCCAGGTGGTCGGGGTGCTGGGCGTGGGGGAGGTAGGCGACTTCGGTGGACCAGCCTTGGGCGGCGAGGGTGACTCGGAGGTGGTGCAGGGCGGCGCCGCAGCTGAGGGTCAGTGCGCGCTGGTCGGGGTCGGTGGCGGTTAGGTGGCGGGACTGGTCGGCGTGCAGGTGTAGCTCGTTGCCGCTCAGGCGCCAGCGCCAGGGCTGGGAGTTGTGGACCGAGGGAGCGCGGCGTGCGAGTTCGACTGCGGCTCGGATCGTTTCGGTGGTGGGACCCTGACGCGTCCTCATGATTTCGGGGGTGCCTTTCGTTCGGACAAGATGTCTTTTCCAGTCTTGCCGGACGGTCCGGATGGCGGCATCGAGCCGAAGGTCACGAGAATCTGTGACTCCTGGGCAGGCGGTGCGGGCCGGGGGAGGTGGTGCGCGGGCGGCCCGGAGGGCGGGGGGAGAGGCCGTGTTCGGCGGCCATGACCGCGGCTTGGGCGCGGCGCTTCAGGCCGAGTTTGCCGAGTAGCTGGGAGACGTAGTTCTTCACGGTTCGCTCCGAGAGGAACAGGCGGCGTGCGATCTGGCGGTTGGTCAGGCCCTCGCCGAGCAGGCTCAGCAGCTCGACCTCGCGGTCGGTGAGTTGTTGTAGCGGGCCCTCGGGATCGGGGTCGCCGGCGCGCAGGTTGCGCAGGAGGGCGGCGGTGGCGCGCTGGTCCAGCAGGGATCGGCCGTGTGCGATCTCGCGGATGAAGCTCAGCAGTTGTGTGCCGCTGACGTCCTTGACGGCGTAGCCGTCGGCGCCGGCCAGGACGGCGTCGAGCACCGACTGCTCGTCGGCGAACGAGGTCAGCATCAAACAGTGCAGGTCTGGGTGTTCGGCGAGCAGTTCACGGCAGAGTTCGATGCCGTCGCCGTCGGGCAGCCGGACATCGAGCACCGCTACGTCGGGGTGGCGGTCGGGCAGCAATGCCAATGCCTGCGCGCGGGTGGCGGCCTCGCCGACCGTGCACATGTCCGGCTGGGAATCGATCAGGCTCCGCACGCCGAGCCGAACGACCTCGTGGTCGTCGACCAGGAAGACCCGGATCATCGGCACTCCTCACAGCGGTCGGACCGTGCTGGACCCACGCAGTAGCTATTGATCGGCTACCCGTGCGGGCGGTGGCGAAACTGACCGCGGCGACCGCATCTCCTCGGTTCTTCCGGGCTGCCGATGCGGAGTTGTGACGTGGCACACACTGCGTGCGGGAATGGTATTGCGCCTGAATACACTTCGTTATCGCGCCGAGCGGGGTAACCGGCGTGGTGAGCCGGGCAGGTGGGTTCCTTCGGCGCCGAGGGGCAGTACATGTGGGTTGATCTGCGAATGCTCCGCGACTGGTGGTGCGAGGACGTCGACTACCGGTGGGTGGTCGATGCCATTGCCGCGCGGTCGGCGCTCGGGGTGCTGAAGGACGCCATCGGATTGTGCGGGCTGGTCGCGCCGGTCATCGCATTGCTGACCGTATTGTCTCCGGAACTGCCGTACGGGTCGGCGGGGCGGATGACGCTGTGGGTGCTGATCGGGGTGGGTGTGGTGTGGGCGGTCCGGTGGTGGGTGCTGCCGTGGCCGGGGGAGCGGGAATCGCTGGGATTGGCCGCGATCGCCGATGTGTCGATCACCGCCGTGTGCGTGGTGAGTCCCGGGTATGTGGTCCGGTCGGTGGGGATGTTGCTGCTGCTGATCGTGGGGGTTTACGTCAGCGCTTTCCATACGCCGAAAGTCCTTGCCGTGCAGACGATGTGGTCGCTGGCGTCGGCGGTGGTGCTGGCGGTGCCGTTGTTCGGCGTCGGCGACGCGCGGTCCGCGGTGATCATGATCTTGGGGATGGGCGCGGCGGTGGTCGTGCCGCCGGGGCTGCACTTCTGTTACGGCGCGCTGCGCGGTGAGATGCTGTCGGATCCGTTGACGGGCTTGCTGAGTCGTCGTGGGCTCGACTATTACTCGGCGAGTCTGTGCGCGCGGTCGACGCCGATGCCCATCTGTGTGCTGATGGTCGACCTCGACCGGTTCAAAGCCGTCAACGACACGTTCGGGCACGCGTTCGGCGACCAGGTGCTGATGTGCACGGCTGATCGGCTGCGCGGTGCCGCGCCGGCCGGGAGCATCGTGTCCCGTTTCGGTGGTGAGGAATTCGCGGTGGTCGTTCGATTGCCGGCCGAGGCGGCGGCCGATTTGGCCGACCGGCTGCGGCGCGCGATCGCCGAGCCGATCGGGTCGATCACGGTGACCGCGAGTATCGGGGTGGCGGTGGCGGCCGAGCGGGATACCGGCAGCGAGTGCTGCGCGCTGCGCGAAATCATCGGCGTCGCAGACGATGCCATGTACCGGGCGAAGCAGCGGGGCGGCAATGCCGTCGTGATCGACCGTTCGTCAAGCCATGCGGTCCATCACCACAGCACCGGCCGGTGATTCGTACGGTCGTTGACGGCGGCCAGGTACTCGATGACCTGTCGCAGGTCCGGGTAGACGCGGTGCGCGAGGCGGCTCGTCTCGGTGGTGGCCGGGATCAGGTCGGGGATCAGCAGGCAGCGCAGGCCCGCGGCGTGGGCGGCGCGCAGGCCGTTGGGCGAATCCTCGCAGGCCAGGGTGAATTCCGGATCCGCGCCGAGGGCCGCGGTGGCGGTCAGATAGGGCTCCGGATGAGGTTTGCCGCGCTGGACGTCCTGGCGGGTGACGATGGCGTCGAAGCGTCCGGCGAGACCGGCGGCGCGCAGATGATGGCGGGTGCGGTCGCGGCCCGAGGAGGTGGCGATCGCGCGCGGTATGCCCCGGCGGTCCAGCTCGTCGAGGAGTTCGGACACGCCGGGCTTGGTGGTGAGGCGGCCGTCGTCGACCAAGCGGGCGATGACGGTCTCGTGCCTGTGGAAGAAGTCGTCGAGTGGGAATTCCGGCCCGAAAGCCGTCACGGTCAGCGCACGGCAGGTATCGGCGGGCATGCCGATGAGGCTGTGGCAGAACTCCTCCGAGAGTTGATATCCCAGTTCGGTTCCGGATAATGCCAATGACTCCACGGCCAGCCGCTCGGAATCGAGCAGCAGTCCGTCCATATCGAAAACGACTGCCCGCACCGGCTTTTCCACGCTGTTTTCACTATTCATGCGACCCTCCCGATTTCCGGCCGCAGCCGTCTGTCGATCACCTCGGTGACATTTTCCCGGATGAGTTCGGTCAAGGCGTCGCCGACCTCTCGCTGAACACGCTCCGGGTGCGGAAGCGGACCGAATATATCGGTGCGGGCGAGAAAGGCGCGGGCCCGCAGCTGCGGGTCGGGGATGGCCGCCAGCTGAGCGAGTTGCGCCGCCTGCGGGTCGATGAGTTCCATTGCGGCACCGGGTGTCCCGCACAGATCGAACCAGCGGATCCAGGCCGCGATCAGGAGCGCGGCACCGGGTGTGGGGCGGCCCTGCGTCAGGTTCTCGCGCATGGCCGCGGTGACCCGCGGCAGCATCTTGTCCGACCCGTTGCGGCCCACGCGGGTCATCTCGTGCCGGATGGCGGGATTTCGGAACCGCCGCAGCAGATCGCTTACGGTGCGGTGCAATTCGGCCTCCGGCAGGGTCAGGGTGGGACCTTGCTCGTACAGCATGAATTGCCGTGCGAGCCCGCTCAACGCCGGATCCGCGCCCGCCTCCGCGATGGTCGCGTACCCGGCCAGCGCGCCCAGATAGGCCAGCAGTAGATGAGTTCCGTTGAGCAGTCGCAGTTTCGCCAGTTCGTGCCCGGTGACGTCGCCGACATATTCGGCCCCGGCCAGGTCCCAGCGCGGCCGTTCCCCCTCGAAATTCTCGATGGTCCAGGTCATGAACGGTTCGGCGGAGACCTGCGCCCGGTCGTCGATGCCGCCGAGCCGCGTGCGCGCCGCATCGCCGCCGCCGTCGTCCGACGCCACGATCCGATCGACCACGCTGCACGGGAACTGCACATTGCGCCCGATCCAGTTCGCCAGCCGGTCATCGCGCAGGGCTGCGAAATCCATTACCGCGCTGCGCAATTGCCTGCCGTTGGCCGAGAGATTGTCGCAACTGATCACCACCGGCGGCCGCCCGCCCCGCCGCCGTACCGCTGCCAGCCCGCCGACCAGCATGCCGATGGCCGTGCACGGTTTCGCCGTGCATCGCAGATCGTGCCGCACCGGATCGCTCCCCGAATCGAGCCGTCCCGTGGCCGGCGCGAGGCAGTACCCGCCGGTGGTGACGGTGAGCGTCACGATCCGCACCCGCGGATCGGCCACCCGCCGCACCACCCCGATCCGATCCGACGGCGCGTGCACCGCCGCGGTGATAGCGCCGACCACCTCCGCCCGGACTGCGCCCTCATCGCGCAGCACGGTCGTGTAGAGGTTCTCCTGCGCCCGCAACGCACCCACCACATCCGGTCGGGACATGGCCACCGTGGCGATTCCCCACCGCCGGTCCCCGCCGGCGCGCATGGCGTGCTGAGTGATCAGCGCCTGGTGGGCGCGGTGAAAGGCCCCGCACCCCAGGTGCACGATCCCGGTCTCCAGGATTCCGGGTGTGAACGGCGGCCGGGCGATCTCCCGGGGTAATCCGCGCAGTGCGCCGACGCCTAGTCGTGGTGAAATCGACGTAGTGGTAACCGAATTCGAATTGCTGGACATGCCGAGTTTCCTCCGGAGCATTCGGAATGGCTGCGATGAATGCGACCGATCGACGTTGAACTCGGTGCAGAACCCGAACTTAGAACACAATTTCCGGAACTTCGACAGCACTATCGCATTTCGATGTGTACCTTCCGTCACACGGTTATCGGTATGCGGCCGTAGATATTTCGTAAATGCGCAGCTCAATTTCCCGAATCCGGGGCGGAGGCGTAAATCGGGGTGTCTCGATCGGCCTCGGAAGGTGGCGGCGGGCGGCGTCCGACAGGTGGAGGTCGGGGTGGGCCCAAGAGTTGTGGACGGTGTATCCGCAGGTGGTGGGCCTGTTCGGCCGGGTTGTAAGTATGTCGAAACCAATGTGCCATTGACAACTGGCGCATTGGTGGATGATTCTGTGGACATGGCGACAACAGGGTCAACGGCGACCTTCCCGCTGACGGCCACCCCGGCGATTCCCGCGACTGCTTCGATGCAGTCGCGGGTGGCCGCGGTGGCGTCGGTGCTGGGTTTGCGACAACTCAACGGCGTACTGCCGGACAATCGGATCGGGATCGGCGCCGGCCGGGCGCTCATCGCGGGAATCATGGCGGCATTCGGGCCGCCGCTGCCCGGCACCGCCGTCACCCAGGTGCGGTCCGGAACTGTCCGCGGCGAATGGGTGCGCGCGGCGGGGGTCGAACACGGAACGCGGGCAATCTATTACGTGCACGGCAGCGGGTACGTGGTGTGCTCGGCACGGACGCATCGGGGCCTGGCCTCGCGGCTGTCGCGGGCGACCGGGCTGCCGGTATTCGTCGTCGATTACCGGCTCGCGCCCGAGCATCGGTTCCCGGCGGCAGCCGACGATGTCGGCGACGGGTACCGCTGGCTGTTGGAGAACGGTTACCGCGCAACGGACCTGGTGATCGGCGGGGATTCCGCGGGGTGTCACCTGACGCTGGATCTGCTGTTGCGGAACCGCGAGTCGGGCACGCCGCAACCGGCCGGAGCGTTCATGTTCTCACCGCTGATGGACCTGACCATGACGCTCGCGCAGCGCGAGGACGATCGCCGGCCGGATCCGATGGCCCCGGCCTGGCTGGGGCGCAGGCTGATTCGGCACTACACCGGTGCTGAGCCGTCGGATTCACCGCGTTTGCGGCTGGTCATCCCGCCGGGCGCGATGCTGCCGCCACTGTTCGTGCAGGCCGCGTCCGAGGAAATGCTGTCCGGAGACGCGCGGCGGTTGCGTGACGAGGCCGTCGCGGCTGGGACGCGATGTGAGCTGGAGTTTTGGCCGGGCCGCATCCATGTTTTCCAGGCGTTGCCGCTGCTGGTCCCGGAGGCTGGTCCGGCGTTGGCGCGGGCGGCGGCCTTTGCCGGAGCGGCGCTGGCCGAGGCGAATGCTGTTGCACGAGAGCAGGTGGGCTGAGTATGTGGCCGATCGATATGTTGGTGCGGGGCAGTCGGCGCACCTACGGAGCGAAAGCCGTGGTCACCGGTGCGGGCAGCGGGATCGGGCGGGCATTGGCGCTCGAATTGGCCGCGCGCGGCGGTGAAGTGCTGTGCGCGGATATCGACAAGGAGCGCGCCGACGAAACCGTGCGCCTGATCGAGAGCACCCACGGGCGCACCGCGCACGCCTTCTTCTGTGATGTCGCCCAGCGTACGGACGTGGAAAGCCTTGCGGCCGAAGCGGATCGGATCTTCGGCGGTCCGCCCACGCTGGTGGTCAACAACGCCGGCGTCGGGATCGGCGGGAAACCGGTGGGGGAGATCGGGTTCGGCGATTGGGAGTGGGCGCTGGGCATCAACCTGTGGGGTGTGGTGCACGGGTGCGAGATCTTCGCGCCCCGGCTGCGAGCGGCGGGGCGCGGCGGCATCGTGAACGTGGCCTCCGCCGCCGGGTTCGCCGCCGCACCGGGGATGGCGGTTTACAACACCTCCAAGGCGGGAGTGCTGTCGCTGTCGGAGACGATGGCGGCCGAACTCGCGGGCAGTGGGGTCGCGGTGACGGTACTGTGCCCGACCTTCGTCAAGACCAATGTGGTCGCGGACGGCCGCATCACCGCCGGTTCCAGTGGCCTGGCGAGCAGTCTCATGGGCTGGACCGGCTACTCGGCCGACCACGTCGCCCGCATCACCCTCGACGCTCACGACCGCGGCCGCCTGCACGTGCTGCCGCAATTGGACGCCCGGCTGATCTGGCTGCTCAAGCGCCAGTTCCCGGCCACCTACACCTCCGCCCTCGGCCTGCTGAACCGGGTGTTACCGCAGCAGGATTCGCGGGCGAGTATCGAAAAGACAGGAGTCTGACATGTCCTTCGACTTCGACGACATGCTCCGCAAGATCAAGGCCCGCCAGTGGGCGCTGGCCGATATCGATTGGGACGCACCGGGTGTGGAGCTGATCGACCCGGAATTGCACGCCAAGCTGAAGCCGTTCATGGCCGATCTGATGTGGATCGAGAATGTGGGCGCGCGCGGATTCGCCGCCATGGCGAAGAAGGCGCCCACCGAAACGCTCAAGGAGATCTACCGGTATTTCCACGCCGAGGAGCAGCGGCACGCCAATGCCGAACTGGCGCTGATGCGGCGCTGGGGCATGCTCGAGGGTGACGAGATCCCGGAGCCGAACATCAACGTGAAGCTGGTGATCGACTTCCTGGACAAGCATTCGGACGAGATGTCGCTGTCGTTCCTGGGCACGGTGATCCCCATGCTGGAGGTGGCCCTGGACGGGGCGTTGATCAAGTTCGTCACCGACGAGATCGACGACCCGGTCGCGCAGGAAGTCTTCAAGAAGATCAACAACGATGAATCACGGCATCTCGCAACGGATTTCGCGGTGATGGAGCTGCTCGGCCATGCGAATGCGCGCAAGCTCGCCATTGAATTGGTGGGCGGCTGGGTCAAGCCGACCTTCCTCATCGGCGTGCTGAGCTATGTGCCGCTGCTGAACAAGATGCGCGACAATATCGTGGCCATGGGCGTCGACGAGGAGAAGCTGTACGCCGCCATGCGCCGCTTCCGCGCGGTCGGTGAACGCACGCCCATCGCCAACCGCGTTCCCATGTACCGGATCGTGAAGATGCACGGCAACTGGGTGATCAACCGCGAGCACCCCTACCACCTGTTCGCCGACGCCATGGTCAGACTGACCGCACGTATACCGGACCGCTTCCTGGGACCACAGCCGACGTGGTCGAAGGAACTGACCTACGAGCCCGTCGCATGAGCGCCGCGCGACAGCCACTGGACGTGGCCGTCATCGGCGCCGGCTTCGCGGGCATCGGTGCGGCGATCCGGTTGCGGCAGAAGGGGATCGACAACTTCGCCCTCTTCGAACGCGGTGATCGGGTGGGCGGAACCTGGCGGGACAACACCTATCCGGGGGCGGCCTGCGATATCCCGTCGCGGCTGTACTCCTACAGTTTCGCGCCGAATCCCGATTGGTCGCAGACCTATTCGGGCAGTGCCGAGATCCTCGGCTACATCGATTCCATGGTCGAGGAATTCGGCATCGCGCCCCGTATTCGCTTCGGCCATACCGTCACCGGGCTGGAGTTCGACGAAGCCAGTGGCCTGTGGGCGGTGTCGATCGCGGGCCGGCGCGGACGAATCCAGGCGCGCACGGTGGTGATCGCGTCCGGGCCGCTGTCCAATGCCGGATTCCCCGATATTCCCGGGATCGACGATTTCACCGGCCACAAGATCCACAGCGCCCGTTGGGATCACGACTACGACTTCACCGGCAAGAAGGTGGCCGTCGTCGGTACCGGCGCCAGCGCCGTGCAGATCATCCCGGAACTGGTCCGGAAAGCCGCGGCCGTCAAGGTCTTCCAGCGCACTCCCGGCTGGGTGCTGCCGCGCGTGAACCGCGAGACCGGCGAACTCACCAAGAAGCTGTACCGCCGCTTCCCGGTTACCCAGTCGCTGGCGCGCGACGCCTGGTTCTGGGGCCACGAGTCGGTGGCGCTGGGCGTGGTGTGGAATACCCCGCTGACCCGGGTCGTCGAGCGAGTCGCGCTGCTGCACTTGCGTTCTCAGGTGCCGGATCCGTGGCTGCGCCGTCAGCTCACCCCCGATTTCCGGGCCGGTTGCAAACGCCTGCTGATGAGCAGCGACTACTACCCGGCCTTGCAGCGCGACAATTGCACCCTGGTGACCTGGCCCATCGCCGGTATCTCGGCGGACGGTATCCGCACGGCCGAGGGTATCGAGCACCGGTTCGACTGCATCGTCTTCGCCACCGGCTTCGAAGTCTCCAAACAGGGCACCCCGGTGCCGGTGACCGGGCGCGACGGGCGCGTGCTCGATGACGAATGGAGCAGGGGCGCATACGCTTTCAAGAGCGTGGCGGTGTCGGGATACCCGAATCTGTTCTTCACTTTCGGACCGAACTCCGGGCCCGGGCACAATTCGGCGCTGGTCTACATGGAAGCCCAGATCGACTATCTCACCGATGCGATCGGCTTGCTGCTGCGCCGGGATCTGCGCATGCTGGAGGTCCGCCGGGAGCGCCAGGATCGCTACAACGCGGGATTGCAGCGCCGGCTCAGCGCCACCACCTGGAACTCGGGTTGCCGCAGCTGGTATCTGACCGAGGACGGGTTCAACGCCACCATGTATCCCGGCTTCGGCACCCAGTTCACCCGGCAGCTGGCCGCCGTGGACCCGGCCGATTTCCATCTGACGCCGCGGGACGCCGCCCGGCCCGCGAGCGCCGACGGCCGGATCCCTGCTCCGCTCGGCTAATGTCGTCACGAGGCGCACTGCCCGTGCCCGCGGTGCTCACCCGCACCGGGGCATGGGCTTTGCGCGTGGTCGGTGCACGCTTGGCGGAGAGGACGGGTGCGACACAGGTGGCGGAGTACCGCATCGACGATCTCGCCCGCGCCGCCGGCACCACGACCCGCAATGTGCGCGCCTATCAGGAGCGCGGCCTGCTGCCCGCCCCGGCCAAGCGCGAGGGCCGGGCGCACATCTACGACGATTCGCACCTGGCCCGGCTCAAGATCATCGACGCGCTGCTGCAACGCGGTTTCACCACCGCGCACATCGCCGACTTCATCACCAGCTGGGAGACCGGCAAGGACCTGACCGAGATCCTCGGGCTCCAGCAGGCCGTCACCGCCACCTGGGGTAAACCGGACGAGCCCCTGGAGATGCCGCGGGAACTGGTCGACACCTTCCTCGGCGACCCCGAGCAGGGGCCGGTGGACGGCGACCAGCTGGACCGCCTGGCCGAGCTGGGCCTGGTCCGATTGCACGGCGAGACCGTCGAATTCACCCGCCCGGACCTGCTGGAGACCTTCGCCCAGCTGAACACCTACGGTTTCGGGCTGGCCGAGGTGATCGATCTGCACGCCGCGGTGGTCGACCGGCTCGAGGGCATCGCCCGGCTGATGGTGGTCGCCGCCAAGGATCACATCGTCGAAAAGCACGGCCCCGGATGGCTTCCCGAATCCGATGCCGAGATCGCCGATACCACCAAGATGCTCAACCAGCTCCGCGATCTGGGTACCCGCGCGGTCCGCAGCAGTCTCGACCAGGCCCTCGATCACGTCCTGCACACCGAACTCGGCAACTACCTGGAGGTCGCCGCCCGCCGCCGGGACGAGCGCAGCGGTCAGTAGTCGAGCGCGTGCTCGGGCTGGCAGACATCCAGCGGCGACGGCAGATACCGGACGATGGCGTCCAGCAGCGGGCCGATCTCGGCCGCGGCGCAGAGCACGGGCACGATCTCGCCGATGCGGGTGTGCCGGCGAATGCGGTGGCGCAACTGCTCGGGCGGCAGCTCGTCGCCGGGATCCCGGTCGGTCACGGTCGCCACCAGGTCCCGGTAGCGCTGTTCGGCGACTCGCCAATGCGCGCCGTAGAACTCGGCGGCCAGCGGTGCGAGCGGCCACATCGACACCAGATCGATCACGCCCTCGAACTCCGGGCCGATGCCGTGCGGGACCTGTAGCGGCAGCGGGACGGCGCCGCGCGTGTCGGCGATCTCGCGGACGCAGCGGTCGAAGTCGGCGGCGGGCCGGTCGAGCCCGCTGACCAGGCACATGCGGGCGACTTGATAGTCGTCGGCGACCCGCAGCAGCGTCTCGAGCCGCGGGCTGCGGGTCGTCGCGTTCACGACCGCGATCACCCCGTCGGCCACCCGGATGGATCGCTCCAGCTCGGCGATGGGTGCGGGGCCGGCCAATTCGGCGATGCGAATGGTGTGCTCGACCCGGTCCGTCACCCGATGAACCGCATCGGCGCGGGCGGCCCGGGGGAGCAGGCGGCGGATCAGCGCGGTCGTCTCCCGCGGGTCCCCGATGATCGTGACATTGCGGATCGACTGCGGGTCAATGGCTTTGGTGCCCATCGCGTAGTGGTACTCCAGATCGACTCGAGGATGTCAGCACATCCTCAATCGGTGTTCACCGTACCTCCGCGCGCGCACCGGTGGACGGGATTCCGCTCCCAAAGTAGAACGTGTTCCTATACGGTCGGATGGTGCAGAAAGAACAACGCCCCGCCGTGGCCGACTGGTTCACTGCGGACGACGGAGTGGTGCGGCTCAAGGGGAGCCGGTGCCAGGATTGCGGCACACCGTATTTCCCGCGCAACACCCTCGCCTGTCGCAACCCGCAGTGCACCGGCAGCAAAGACGGCTCCGAACTCGCCGAATACCTGTTCTCCACGCGGGGGCGGATCTGGTCGTACGCGGACGCGCGGTACAAGCCGCCCGCACCGTATGTCTCGGGTGATCCGTTCGAGCCGTATGTCGTTGCGGCGGTGGAGCTCGAGGTCGAGAAGATGGTGATCCTCGGGCAGGTCGTGCGCGAATTCACCGTCGACGATCTGGCCGTCGGAATGCCGGTCGAATTGACGCTCGGGACGCTGTACGAGGACGACGAAGCCGAGCGCACGGTGTGGATGTGGAGGCCGGTCAATGACTGACACGAATCGCGATATCGCCGTGCTCGGCGCAGGTATGCACCCGTGGGGCAAGTGGGGACGCAACTTCGTCGAATACGGGTTGGTCGCCGCGCGCGCCGCGCTGGCGGACGCCGGGGTGGATCACCGCGATGTCGGCTACATCGCGGGCGCGGACACCATTCGCAACGGCTACCCCGGGTTCGTCGCGGGCGCGACCTTCGCGCAGGCGCTCGGCTGGTCGGGTGCCCGGATCTCCAGCAGCTACGCCGCGTGCGCCTCCGGTGCGCAGGCGATCGCCAGTGCACGCGCCCAGATCCTGGCGGGACTGACCGATGTGGCGCTGGTGATCGGCGCGGACACCACGCCGAAGGGCTTCTTCCAGCCGGTCGGCGGGGAACGCCGCGATGATCCGGACTGGCTGCGCTTCCACCTGCTCGGCGCGACCAATCCCATCTACTTCGCGCTCTACGCCCGTCGCCGGATGGCCTTGCACGGTGCGACGCTGGACGACTTCGCCGCCGTCAAGGTGAAGAACGCCCGCCACGGCCTGAACAATCCGAATGCCCGGTACCGCAAGGAGGTCTCGGCCGAGGAGATCGCCGCCTCCGCGATCGTCTCGGATCCGCTACGGCTGCTGGACATCTGCGCGACCAGTGACGGCGGCGCCGCGCTGGTGCTGACCTCCATGGAGTACGCCCGCAAGCACGGCAGCGCCGACCCGGTCCGGATCAAGGCGCTCTCCACGGTCACCCCGACCTTCCCGAAGACCGTGCTCGACCTCCCGGATTTCGCGACGGACTCCGCCGTGGCCGTCGAACCGCCTTCGCGCACTTTCCGTTCCGCGATCGCGCACGCCGCGTACGAAGAGGCCGGGCTCGGCCCCGAGGACATGTCCTTCGCGGAGGTCTACGACCTCTCCACCGCGCTGGAACTGGACTGGTACGAGGACATCGGCCTCTGCGAGGAGGGCGGTGCGGAGCAGTTGTTGCGCAGCGGCGCAACGACTTTGGGTGGTCGCGTGCCGGTGAACCCCAGCGGCGGCCTGGCCTGCTTCGGCGAGGCGATTCCGGCCCAGGCCATCGCGCAGATCTGCGAGCTCACCTGGCAGCTGCGCGGCCGGGCCGACGGCCGGCAGGTGGAGAACGCACAGGCCGGTATCGCGGTCAATCAAGGCTTGTTCGGGCACGGTTCGGCGACCATCGTCACCCGCTGACCCAAGCGCTCACCGAAAGGGGCGGTCCGCTGCACAGTGGGTCGCCCCTTTTCGCGTATCCGGCCGCGCCCGCCACGCCGCTGCGGCTGCGGAGAGTGTGACCGGCGTCGCATTCGGCCGCTTCTTGCGATCCAATCCACTCCTATGTGAGGCTAGGCCCATGGATGTGGGACCGAATGGTGTCACATTGGATTCGAGGGAGTGAACTTTGCGCTACCGAGGACGAAGTAGTCACCGGTTGATCGCGCTCGGCGGGGGGATCGTCGCGGCGGTTGTGGTAATGACGGCGGGGGTCGCCGTGGCGGAACCGACCGGGGGAGGCGCGGCGGTAGCCGTCCAGCCCGCGGCGGCGATTCCGCTGCCCCCGGAATTGGATCCGGGCTTCTATCACCCGTCCGCCGATATCGTCGCGGCCAAGGCGCCGGGGGAGATCATCGCGGCGCGGCAGGTGAACGTCGCCAATTTCGGCCTGATCCCGATCAATGTCGATGCCTGGCAGGTCTCCTACCGGTCGAACAACAGCCGCGACGAGGCGATCCCGGCGGTGGCCACGGTGCTGAAACCGCGCGGATCGGCGCCGGACAAGATGCTGTCGGTGCAGGTCGCAGCGGATTCGCTGGGCGCCTACTGTGCGCCGTCCTACGCGGTGCAGCAGTGGTCGGCCGCCACCGTGCTGGGCCAGATCGTGGCCCCGCTCGAGTTCGTGATCGCGCAGACCGCCGTGCAACAGGGCTGGGCGGTGGTGATCCCCGATCATCAGGGACCGAACGAGGCGTACGCGGCGGGACCGCTCGCGGGGCGGATCACCCTGGACGGCATTCGCGCGGCCCGGGATTTCGAGCCGATGCGGCTGGCCCCCGATACCCGGATCGGCATGTACGGCTACTCCGGCGGGGCCATAGCGACCGGGCACGCGGCCGAGCTGAAGGCCGCCTACGCACCGGAACTGAACATCGTCGGCGCGGCCGAGGGCGGGGTGCCCGCGGACCTGGGCCCGACCCTGGAGAACGGTAACAACGGGCTCTGGTCAGGCATGATCATGGCGGCGATCATCGGGCTCAGCCGTGAATATCCTGATTTCGCAAAGCTGCTCGACACCAATATGGATCCGCTCGGCAAGGCGTTGAGCACGGTCAAGGGCGGGCTGTGCGTGCAGTGGAACACCGCGCTGGCGCCGTTCCTGAACGTGAAGGGGTTCCTGCACACCGACGGTGATCCGCTCGATCACCCGGTGGTCCGCGAGGTCATGAACCAGACCCGGATGGGGAAGACGCTGCCGGATATGCCGATGTACATCTGGCAGGGCAACCCCGACGAGCTGATCCCGGTCGGCCCGGTCAACACGCTGGTGGACACCTACTGCCGGAATCCGGGCGCGAGCGTCCAGTACACCCGCGAGCACTTCGCCGAACACGTCACCACCGAGCTCTCGGGCACGGCCCCGGCGCTGCTGTGGCTGCGGGATCGGCTCGACGGGGTGCCCGCCCAGCAGGGATGCAGTACCTCCGACGCGGGCTGGCTGATGCTGAACCCCGATGGAATGCAGCTGCTGGCGGCCGCCTTCGGGGAGACTTTCGCTTCGTTCTTCGGTAAGGCGATCGGCGTCAAGTAGCGTGGAAATCCGAAGGGCCCCAACGGAATCACCGCCGGTGGGGCCCTTTCGCATGCGGCCGGGCCCGGCTCAGCCCTCGCCGGCGTTCTTCGACTGCGCGAGCCCGCCACCGTCCACCGGATCGAAGCCCGCGTCGTGGATGAGCGGAACCACCAGGGCGGCAGCGGCGGCGTCATCGCTCCAATACCGCATCTCGCTGCGCGCACCGCCCTGCTGACCGCGTTCGCCGTCGATGAGCAGTTGCGGGGCGAGCCGGTCGCCGAAGGTGCGTACCAGCCGCACATCGCCGAGGATCCGCAGCTGATGCTGGGGGCTGGTGAGCCCGCCCGGAATCGGCACCGGGGTCGGCACCCCGTTGACCTCGGTGAGCGGATTGCTCGGGTCGATGACGAGGCGGCCTTGCAGCGGCGGCCCGTACTCGCTGGCGACCTGCGCGAATGCCTCCCACCAGACCGCGATGACCACGGCATCGGATTCGGCGATCGCCTGCTGCGGGCTGACGGCCGAGGCGGTGGCCCCGAGTTCGGCGGCCAACTGCTTCGGCCCCTCGGGATTGGTTGCGCTGAGCAGTGTTTCGTGGCCCCCGGCGGTGAGCAATCGAGCGAGATTGCCGCCGATCCGGCCTACTCCGATGAATCCGACACGCATGCTGGCTCCTATTTGTGAGGCATGGCGATCGAACACAAACCTCTGACAGTCTGCCCCAGCTGGATTGAGAATCTGGCATTTCGGTCATACTCCGAGGTGGGACCGATCGTCCCTCTCGGCGGCGACGCCGGGCGACCGATCGAACAGGAGACAGTCATGGATGGAATGCCGGCCTGGTTCGACGTCACCACCGCTGAACCCCCAGCCGCCATCGGGTTCTACACCCAGCTCTTCGATTGGACCGCCGAACCGGTGAACAAGACCGAGTACGGCAAGAACATCCTCTTCCGCAGCAATGGCCGCCCCGTGGCCGGATTGCTGGAACGGCGGCCGGGCACCCCGCAGCGCAACGGCTGGCTCACCTACCTGGCCAGCTCGGATCTCGCCGCGACCATCGACGCCGCACGGGCCCGGGGCGGCGCGGAGCAGCGGCCGGTCACCGAATTCCCCGGCATCGGCGAGACCGCTGTCATCACCGATCCGGCCGATTCCTCGATCGGCATCATCCGCCCGTTCGCCGACGCCGAGTTCGCGCCCGCCGGGCCGGGCACGCCGGTCTGGACCGAGCTGGAATCGGTGAACTGGCCGGTGACCTTCGACTTCGTGACCGGCGTCTTCGGGGTGCGCACCGAAACCCAGTCCAGCACACCGGGTTCCAGGTTCGCGACCATCCACGATGCGGAACGCCCGCGCGGCGGCATCTTCGAACTCGCCGCCGATGTGCCGCACTCGCGCTGGGAGGTCGCCTTCCTGGTCTCGGATGTGCACCAGGCCGTCGACCGGGCCGGTGAGCTCGGCGCGAAGGTGGTGCGGCCGGTCTACGACGTCCCGGTCGGACCCGGCAAGGGCGCGCGGATGGCCGACCCGACCGGGGCGCACTTCAATTTCATCGCCTTCTGACGGTCAGTACTCGCCGCGCACCAAGTTCTTCGGCTGCTCGCCGCGGGCGAATCGGGCTATCTCGTCCGCGGCGACGGCGTAGGCGCGTTCGAAACTGCCGCGCGTGCTGCCCGCCACATGCGGGGTGAGCACCAGGCCCGGCGCTGTCCAGAGCGGATGGTCCGGCGGCAGCGGCTCCGGGTCGGTGACATCCAGCGCGGCCCGGAGCCGCCCCGAATTCAGTTCGGCCAGCAGCGCATCGGTGACCACGATGGGGCCACGCGCCACATTCACCAGGATCGCGCCGTCGGGCATGCGGGCGAGGAACTCCGCATCGACCAGGTGCCGGGTCTCGGCGGTGACCGGCACCATCATGACGACCGCGTCGAAATCCGGTAGCAGTTCCGGCAATTCGCTGACCGCGCGGACGCCCGCGCGCGCCGTGGTGGCGACCAGGGTCACCTCGGCGCCGAGGCCGGACAGGGCGGTGTGCAGCCGGTTCCCCAGATCACCCGCGCCGACCCCGAGAATCCGTTTCCCGGATAGCGTGTCGGTCTGATGCTGGGTCCAGTGCCGGTCTCGCCGCGCATCGGCGAACCCTTCCAGCTCGCGATAGATGTTCAGCAATGCGCCGACCACCCATTCGGCGACGGCCCCGCCGTGTGCGCCGCGGGCATTCGAGAGCTGAATCTCCTTCGGCAGCAACCCGATCCAGCGCTCCGCGCCCGCGGTCAGCAGCTGCACCAGCCGCAGTTCGGGTAACGCCGTGGGATCGACCGAATCGGGCGGGAGTTCGAATCCCGGCACCAGCACCTGGGCGGTCGCGGCCTCCGGCGGCCACGGCGCACCGGGTTCGAAGCGGATCACCTCTACGCCGGGGATCCGGGCCAGCAATGTCGCGCCGTATTCGTCGGGAACCAACACGGTGATCGGCATGCTCGTCACGGTAGTTCCGGGGCCGCCGAAACCCGGCTCGACACACGAAAACGCGCTATTCGGGCACCTGTGCGGCGAGCTCGAGAAAGCGCTGCACCGCGCGGCCGGCGTTCTTGCGGACCACGGCGATCAACGTCACGTCGGTGAAGGTCGATGGGTTGCGCAGCGGCCGGTAGGTGACGCCGGGGAAGGGGATCGGCGGCATCAATGCCACGCACAGACCGGCGGCGACGTAGCTGAGCAGGCCGATGGTGGCGTCGGCGTTGGCGTAATCGCGCGGGGTGAAACCGGCTTGGCGGCAGGCGGATTGGATGCGCTGGGTGAGCTCGGGCGTTTTGGGGCCGGGCAACACGAAGTTCTCCTCGCGCAGGGCGCACAGCTCGATCGCCGATTCGGTGGCGAGCGGATGTGCCGTGGGCAGCGCCGCCATCAGGTGCTCGTGGCCGAGGGTGATGACCGTGAGGTCGCCGGTGCCGGGTGCGGGGGCGCGTACCAGGGCGAGATCGAGCGCGTCGGAGCGGACCATTTCGACCAGGGTCTGCGCCGAGGGGTCCTGGTGCAGGCGCATGTGCAGACCGGGCAGCGCCGCGGCCGTGATGCGGAGCAGATCGGGGATGCGGTGGTAGTCGAGGAGGGTGGCCGAACCCAGGCGCAGCTCGCCGGCCAGCCCGCGGCCGATGCTGCGCGCCCGTTCGACGGCGGCCTGCTGGGCGACGAGCAACCGGGCAGCGTCCTGCGCGAAGGCCGCGCCCGCCGGGGTCAGCCGCACACTGCGGGTGCCGCGGTCCAGCAGCTGCACCCCGAGGCCGCGTTCCAGCCGCGCGATGGCTTGCGACAGGGGCGGCTGGCTCATCGACAACCGCTGCGCCGCGCGGCCGAAGTGCAGCTCCTCTGCGACGGTGACGAACTGTTCCAGCTGCCGCTGCGTCAGATCCATATGGCAGAACATATCAATACTTCGGCAAATCGGTATTGGACCATATCAATACGAAGGCGCACGCTGTGATTAGCAAATGTTCGGATACCGCCACCCCCGGACCGGTCACCGGGCAATTCGAAAGGACAGCGATGCGCGCCGAAGACGTCGTGAAACAGCCGATAGTCCCGCTCAACGCACCCGCCTACCCGATGCGCGGGCACCGCTTCTACGACCGCGAGTACTTCAACGTGCTCTACCGCACCGATCCGGAGGCGCTGCGCGCCATCGTGCCCGAGCCGCTGCGGATCGTGGAGCCGCTGGTGCGGTTCGAGGTCATGCACATGGGCGATGTCGGCGGCTTCGGGCCGTACACCGAGTGCGGACAGGTGGTCGAGGTCGAATTCGAGGGGGAGCGCGGCGAATACCTGGTCGCCATGTATCTGGACAATATCGGCGCGACGGTCAGCGGCCGCGAAGCCGGCGCGTGGCCGAAATCGATGGGCGCGCCGCGGCTGTTCAACGAGCAGGGCGCGCTGGTCGGCACGCTCGACTACGGCTCGCAGCGGGTGGCCACCGGCACCATGCGATACAAGTGGGAGCCAATGGATTTCGAGGAGGCCAAGGCCTCGCTGAGCCGCCCTACGTATGCGGTGAAGACCATTCCCGGTCACAACGCCACGGTGCTCGCCATCGATCTGGTCCGCACCGAGATCACCGATATCGAGGTGAAGCAGGCGTGGCGGGGGCCGGCGCGATTGGATCTGGTGCCGCATGTGATGGCCCCGCTCGCCGATCTGCCCGTGCGCGAGGTGATCGAAGGCCAGCATCTGGTCACCGATCTGAACCTGCGCTTGTTCGAGCCGGTGCACAACTATTACCCGGGCGCCTGAGCGCTCGCCGAAACCTGTTGCAGGAGGAGGATTCCGATGACTTTCACCGTTCCCGAGGATTACGCGTCCCGCCCCGCCGTGGTGGTCGGCGCGGGCACCCTCGGCCGCCGGATCGCCCTGATGCTGGCCAGTGCCGGCGGTGAGGTGCGCATCTACGATCTCGCGCCCGAGGTGCGGACCGCCGCCGAAGCCTATGTGACGCAGCAGCTCCCGGCCGTCGTTGCCGCGCGGGCCGGTGCGCGAGCGGGCCGGGTGAGCAGCACCGGTGACCTCACCGAAGCGCTGCGGGACGCCTGGCTGGTGGTCGAAGCGGTACCCGAGCGCCTGCCGTTGAAGATCGAGGTGTTCGGGCAGCTGGATCGGCTCGCCGCCCCGGATGCCATCCTGGCCAGCAACTCCTCCTCGTATGCGAGCCGCTTGTTCCTGGAGAAGGTGGAACACCCTGAGCGCGTACTGAATACGCACTTCTACATGCCGCCGGCACAGAACGCGGTGGATGTCATGTCCAGCGGGCAGACCGATCGCGCGGTCATGGACTTCGTGCTTAAGGTACTACCGAGCTTCGGTGTGCACCCCTTCGAAGTACGCAGGGAGAGCACCGGTTTCATCTTCAACCGCATTTGGGCCGCCATCAAGCGCGAATCCTTGGAGGTGGTCGCCGAGGGCGTGGCCACGCCGCAGGATGTGGACGGCATGTTCCAGGTCAATACCGGTGCGCCGGGTGGTCCGTTCCGGCTGATGGACCAGGTGGGTCTGGATGTGGTGCTCGATATCGAAGAGCATTACGCCGCCGAGAACCCCGACTTGCCCGAAGGACCCCGGAAGCTGCTGCGCGAATATATCTCTCGGGGCGAGCTCGGCGTCAAGACCGGGGCGGGTTTCTACGACGACTACCCGAAACGGTAACGGCCCGGCCTTCCGAGCGGGCCGATGCACAGTGGCGTGGTCCCGCTGCTGTGCACGCGCCCCTGGTAGCGGCACTGCGATGGCCGGATAATCCTGCTACGGCTTGTGTTTCGGAGCACGAGGCGATGTCGTTCACCGTCGAGGGGCACCATGAACACCCGAACAGAGCAGTTCCTGTATACGGCCGGTTCGATCACGGTCAGCCGGGTGCGGTGGCGGCGGCCGTGTCCGGGGGTGGCCGGGCCGCCTTCCTGTGACGATGTCGCGTATCTGCGTTTCCGCGGGACCCGGGCGGCGGATGTGGTGCTGTCGGTGCAGCCCGGGAACACCGGCGGCCCTTCGAGTTTCGATCCGGTGGCGCGCAATGTGATCGCCACGCTCGAACGGCGCGGGATCGGCTGCGAAGTATGGGCGATGGAGCGGCGCGGTCAACGGCTGGCCGACGGTCACGGGGTCGGCGCGGCCGTCGCGGCGGGCGATTACCGGGTGGCGCTGGACTATTACTACCGGGGGGCGACGGTCGGCGGCGAGCGCTTCGCGGGCTGGCCGCCGTCGCGGGCGGCCCGGTTCCTGTCCGGGCTCGGCGTGCGGCAGGTGATCGACGATTGGCATTTCGTTCACACCAGTGAGCTGCCCGATGCCGTCGAGCGGGCGCGCCGGCTGGTCATCGGCGGGCATTCGCTGGGCGGGCCGCTGGCGAACTTCTACTGCCAGTGGGAGTTTCCGGAAGGGCCGGGGTATCGCCAGGTGGCGGGGGTGATCGGGTTGGACGGCCCGGTCGCCGTCGACGCGCTGCGGGTGGCGGGCCGGGCGGGTTCGCGGGCGCTGCTGGCCGCGGCCGGGCGGACGGTGCCGCCGATCGCCGCCGCGCTGCGATCGCGGCTGTTGCCCGCGACGGCGAGTTCGGGGTTGCTGCGCTTGAGCGAGGTGGCCCTACTGGTCACCATCGCCGCGGTCGGGGCGCGCTTCGAGCCGGAGGCGGAGAGTGAACTGCCCCGGATGATTCCGCACTCGGCGACCCTGGATCCGGCTTTGCGGCTGCTGTATCCCGGTGGCGGCCTGCGGTCCTGGCGGTTGACCAATGCGGCGGTGTTCGGGTCACTGTTCGGCCGGGCCGCGCAGGGCACCACGCTCTCCAGCGATATCGGCTGCTATACCGGGCCGGTGCGGACCAAGCGGCGGCTGGTCACCCGGCTGGCCAACCGGCCGGGCATCGGGGAACCGGTAGCGGCGCTGCTCAGCCGTAAACCGCAGTACATGCCCGCGCATCCGCGTGCGGCGGTGGCCGGGTGGGCGGAGGCGGCGGACTCGATCAGCAGCTTCGAGGACACGGTATCGGCTTGGGCCAATGGCGATTTCAGCTATTTGAACGCCTACGAATCGCGGCGTCTGCGCGATGAGGCGATGTTCGCGATGGTCGGCGGCATCCCCGCCGGCTGCGAGCCGCTGCGCCATCGTGACTGGGAGGCGATGGTGCCGAACATAACTCTCGCGGGGGACGTCTGGACGCCGATCCGCTCGCGCCGGGCCGCGGCGGCGACCGAGGTCGACGCCACCGGATACTCGCATCAGGACATTCTCTGCGGGCGGCAACCCGATCTCGTGGTCGATGAAATCGTGCAATTCGTTGCCGTGCACGCGGTCGCGCGCCGGACGGCGTGACGTCGTCCTTCTTTCGGAAGTCATTGTGCGGCAGCACAATAAAGCCCGGGTTCGAAGTGAACGCCGTCCATTGCCCGAGCAGGCGGGGCAATTCGAGAATAGGGCTGTGGGGGGACGTGCGGCCCGCCCGGTACCCGCCGGGCGGGACGCGCGGGTCGCCACGCATGACCATCCGATAAGCGCGGATCCGGTGGCGGCCGGGGTATTCGGGCCGCTCTCCGCGCGGTGACCGACCGAGGAGCTCCTTCGTGCCCGCAACGTTTCGTGATCCGCAGATCGCCGACGGCGAGAAGTCGGCCTACGCCATCAGCATCGGTGATCAGCGTGTGAACAGCGAGATGGTCGGCGTAGTCACGCGCGACGCCGACGACCGCTATCGGTCGCTGCTGGAACTCACCATGCCCGGCGATTTCACCATGACGGTCGAGCAGACCTTCGACCGCGCCGGCGAGACCCTCACCTGCCGCGACTACCGCGCCGAGAGCCGGCACGGCGAAACCCTGGTCAGCAGCGAGTACGGCAATTTTGCGGACACCTCGCACCTGCAATTCGGCGGGGCGGTGGCGCCGTTCCCCAATCGCATGGTCCCGCTGCTGGGCGGCGTCATCGCCTTCCGCGGGCTGGAGTTCACCAAGGGCGCGAAGCAGAATGCCGATCTGTGGCTGGGCTTTTCGGTGCACTGGCCGGTCGAGGTCAAGGTGGACAAGCGCGTCACCCTCGAGCTCCCGGCGGGGCGCTTCGACGCCTGGCAGGTGCGGGTGCGCCCCAGTTTCGCCCACATCAACGGTCTGCTGGACAAGGTGATGGGCAGCGTGCTGCCGCCCTTCGTCCTGCACTACGACGCCGCGCGCGGTCATCGCATGCTGCGCTTCTCCTTCCCCACCGGCCCCATGCCGTGGAATCCCAAGGGGCTGGTGGAGCTCACCGGAACCGAGTGACGGGGCCGATCAGAGGGTGACGGCCATCCGCCCGGCGGTGGCGGCGTGGCCGTACTGATTGGGATGGAATTGCGCTCCTTCGCCGTTCTCGACCTTGGTGCCGTTGACCCAGCGGTCGGGGACGGCCGCGCAGACGTCATGGCCTTCGTAGAGTTCGTAGGTGCTGAAGTATTCGGTGCCCGCCTGCGTGCGCAGCATGGTGTTGAGGGCGGCGACCACGGAGTCGCGGGCCCAGTCGGCGTCGGCGGGCAGTACCGGTTGGCGGCCCGCGCAGGTGGAGGTGTCGGAGGGGAGGATCTTCGGGTAGCCGACCAGTACGACGCGGGCTCGCGGTGCGCGGGAACGGATGTCGGCGACCAGCTTGGTCACCTTGGCCGAGGTCTCGGCGATACGACCGGGGATGACATCGCCGTACTTGTTCTTACAGCCCAGCAGGGCTTCGACGCTGCCGCTGAAACTGCCGCTCGCGCTGCCGGTTCCGGAGCTGCCCGAACCGAGGGTGCCCGCCATGACACAGTCGCGGACGATATCGGTGAAGCCGATGTCATTGCCGCCGACGCCCAGGGTGACCAGGGTGGTGTCGGCGGTGACGGCCGAGAGCTGGGTTTCGGAAACGGATTTCGTGGTGGCGCCGCCGCAGGTGACATCGGTGAGCTGGTAGCCGCGCTGCGCCGCGAACAGATGCGCGTAATTGCGATCGGAGCGGGAGCAGGCGGTATCGAGGATATTGGAGATGCCGACTCCGGCCGCGTACGAATCACCCAGGGCCACATAGCTGTTGGCGGGTTCCGCGGTGGCGGGGGTGATGCCGGCGAGGGCGCCGGCGGTGATGATCGCGGCCAGGGGCAGGCGGTGAGCGAGTTTCACGGATGGTCCTTGTGGTGGAGCTGGAGTGAATCGCGGCTGACCTTATGAGAGGACCGAGTGACCGGTCGGTAGCTTTGCTGAATCGTTATCTATCGATCGGTGTGCGCCCTCGTCGCGGCGGTGGATGCGTAGGGTTGCCGTATGGCGAGCAACCCCTTCTTCGAGCGCAGTGCGCTGCCGTACGAACTCCCGGCCTTCGCCGAGATCGACGATGAGCATTATCTGCCCGCGTTCGAACGGGGCATGGCCGAGCAACTGGCCGAGATCGCGGCGATCACGGGCGCGGCGGAGCCGCCTTCGTTCGTGAATACCATTGAGGCGCTGGAGCGTTCGGGTCAAGTGCTGCATCGGGTGGCGCGGGCGTTCTTCAATGTCGCCTCGTCGGATTCGAGTGCGCGCATCCGCGAGATCGAGGCGGAGATCTCGCCGCGCTGGGCCGCGCACGAGGACGCGATCAATCTCGATCGCTCGCTGTTCGCTCGCGTCGACGAGTTGTACCGGCGCCGTGCCGAACTCGGCTTGGCTGCCGAGCAGACGCGTTTGGTGGAGCAGTACCGGCTGCGGTTCGTGCGCGCGGGCGCGCGGCTGGATGCCGAGCAGCAGGCGCGATTGCGGGAACTCAACGCCGAACTCGCCGTGGCGGCAACGGAGTTCAAGCAGAACAATCTCGACGACACCAATGCCGCCACCTTGATTCTGGGCAGCGCGGACGAGGTGTCGGGGCTGGCGGCCGGCGCGGTGACGGCCGCCGCCGAAAACGCCCGCGCGCTGGGGCATTCCGGGTCGTGGGCGCTGAGTTTGCAGAATGTGTCGAATCAGCCGGTGCTGGCCCAGCTCGCCAATCGGTCGGTGCGTGAACGCCTGATGACCGCCTCCCTGAATCGCGGCTTCGGCCCGGACGGCCGCAATGCCGCGCTCGCCGTCCGCATGGCCGCGCTGCGCGCCGAACGCGCAGCCCTGCTGGGCTACCCGGATCACGCGGCCTACACGGTCGAGGATCAGACCGCCGAGACGGTGGCGGCCGTCGAAGAGATGCTGGCGCAACTGGTTCCGCCCGCCGTCGCCAATGCCGAACGCGAAGCCGCCGAACTCACCGCCGTGCTGCGCGCCGCCACCGGCGATCCGAATGCCGAACTCCGCTCCTGGGATTGGCAGTACTGGTCGGAAAAGGTGCGCGCCGAACAGTTCTCGGTCGACGCCGAACAGTTGCGCCCGTACTTCGAACTCGAACGAGTGCTCGTCGACGGCGTGTTCTACGCCGCCGGACAGGTGTACGGCATCACCTTCCGCGAGCGCACCGACCTGCTCGGCTATCACCCCGAGGTGCGGGTGTTCGAGGTCTTCGACCGGGACGGCTCCGGCCTGGGCCTGTTCCTCGGCGACTTCTTCGCCCGCCCGTCCAAGCGCGGCGGCGCCTGGAATCGGAGCCTGGTCACGCAGTCGACGCTGCTGGGCACGAGCCCGGTCGTGGTCAACAATCTCAATATCGTGAAACCGCCGGAAGGTGAACCGGCCCTTTTGACTTGGGAGAACGTCCGCACTCTCTTCCACGAGTTCGGCCACGCCCTGCACTGCCTGTTCTCGAACGTGCGCTATCCGTTCTTTTCCGGCACCGCCGTGCCGCGCGATTTCGTCGAGTTCCCCTCGCAGGTGAACGAGATGTGGATGGCCCGCCCCGAAATCCTGGCCAACTACGCCAAACACGTCGAGACCGGCGAGCCCATGCCCGCTGAACTCGCCGACCGCATGCTGGCCGCCGGGCAGTTCGGCGAAGGCTTCCGGACCGTCGAATACCTCGCCGCGGCACTGCTGGACTGGGCCTGGCATCGGCTGCCCGCGGACGCCGCCGCCGGAATCGAGGCCGAAGCCTTCGAGGCCGAAGCGCTCCGCAAGGCCGGCGTCGCCCTCGACGCCATCCCGCCGCGTTACCGCACCGCCTACTTCTCGCACATTTTCGCGGGCGGCTACGCGGCCGGTTACTACTCCTACATCTGGAGCGAGGTGCTCGACGCCGACACCGTGCGCTGGTTCGACGAGGGCGAGCAGTCGCTGCGCGAGAAGGGCGAACACTTCCGCCGCGAATTGCTTTCCCGCGGTGGCTCGGTCGACCCGCTGGACGCTTTCGCGGCCTTCCGCGGCCGCCCGCCCATGATCGAACCGCTGCTGACCCGGCGCGGCCTGACGGTGTGACCTGCATCGCCATCCAGCTCACAAGGGGGAACCCGGGGTAAGTGAAGGTGCGGGGCTGACTAGCATCGATCTACGTAGAGATCAAGGGAACCCCGAGGACTTGTGTTGACTAACGACCATCTTGACCGCTGGAACGCTCACGAGGCTGCGGCGGAGGCGATGATTCCGATCATCGGACGGCTGTACCGCGAGAAGGGGGTGACGATCCTCCTGCACAGCCGGTCGCTGGTGAACAAGTCGGTGATCAGCATTCTGCGCACGCACCGGTTCGCCCGCCAGATCGAGGGCGAAGAGCTGTCGATCGACGAGACGCTGCCCTTCCTCGAGGCGCTCAGCGCGCTGGACCTGGGCTCGAGCAAGATCGACCTCGGCCGCCTGGTGATGGCCTACCGCGCCGACGAGCGCGGACTGTCCATCCCGGAGTTCACCGCCGACGTGCTCGGCGACATCACCGACGGCAACAAGGCCGAGCCGCAGGGCCCGCGCGATGTGGTGCTGTACGGCTTCGGCCGCATCGGCCGGCTGGTCGCGCGCCTGCTCATCGAGAAGACCGGCTCCGGCAACGGCCTGAACCTGCGCGCCGTGGTGGTGCGCAAGGGCGGCGAGGGCGATCTGGTCAAGCGCGCGTCGCTGCTGCGCCGCGACTCGGTGCACGGGCAGTTCAACGGCACCATCAAGGTCGATGCCGAGAACAGCACCATCATCGCCAACGGCAATGTCATCAAGTTCATCTACAGCAACGACCCGGCCACCATCGACTACACCGAGTTCGGGATCAAGGACGCGATCCTGATCGACAACACCGGTAAGTGGCGGGACCGCGAGGGGCTGGCGCAGCATCTGCGCCCGGGCGTCGCGAAGGTGCTGCTGACCGCACCCGGCAAGGGTGACGTGCCGAATATCGTGCACGGCGTCAACCACCTCGGGCTGGATCAGACCGAGCAGATCGTGTCCTGTGCCTCCTGCACCACCAATGCGATCGTGCCGCCGCTCAAGGCGATGGACGACGAATTCGGCATCGTGCGCGGGCATGTCGAGACGGTGCACTCGTTCACCAACGACCAGAACCTGCTGGACAACTTCCACAAGGCCGATCGCCGCGGCCGTTCCGCGCCGTTCAACCTGGTGCTCACCGAGACCGGCGCGCAGTCCGCGGTGAAGAAGGCCATGCCGGACTTCCAGGCCAAGATCACCGGCAGCTCGATTCGCGTTCCCACGCCGGATGTTTCGGTCGCGATCCTGAATCCCCAGCTGAAGCGCGAGACCACCAAGACCGAGGTGCTCGAGTACCTGCGTCAGGTGTCGCTGTCGGGTCCGCTGAGCCGCAACCTCGACTACACCGCCGCCACCGATGTGGTCTCCAGCGACTTCATCGGCTCGCGCGCGGCGTCGATCGTGGACGCCAATGCCGCCATCATCGACGGCGACACCGCGATCCTGTACCTCTGGTACGACAACGAATTCGGCTACTCCTGCCAGGTCGTCCGCACCGTGCAGTACATCTCGGGCATCGAGTACCCGACGTACCCGCAGCTGACCGCCGAGACGCCGGAACTGGCCGAAGCGCACTAGCAACGGTTACCAGGCCGCGCCGGAGAGCTTTCCCTGCTCTCCGGCGCGGCCTGTTCTGATGCGGACCGAAGCGCGGCGAGCCTGATTCAGGGTCGGATTCCGGGTCTTCCCCGATGCCCGCGAGCTGCGGACCGGGCCAGTATTGGTCGAAAGCCGGTCGAGCGCCGCGAGATTCCGCATCGAGAGGAAACCATGACCACGGGTGGTTACGAGCCCTACTTCGGGCAGGCGGTCGGCGTGCACCCGGCCGGGATCGGCAGCCGCGCGGCGGCCAGGTTCATCGATTGGATCATCGCCGGCATCGTCGGCGCGATCATGTTCTGGCTCTTGGGGATCGTGGCCGACCTGCCCGGTTGGATCGCGGCCCTGCCCGGCGCCGGGTTCGGGTTCCTCTACTTCGTGTGCTTCGAGGTGAGCAGCGGGGCGACGCCCGGCAAGAAACTGCTCGGCCTGCACGTGAACGGGGCGGGCGGCGCGGCGAAGCCGAGCATCGCGGAGTCCGCCAAGCGCAATGCGTACATGCTGCTCAATCTGATTCCGTGGCTGGGCAACGTGCTGTGGGCCGGTGCGGCGCTCGCCATCGCGGTGACGGTGGGCACCAGCCCCGCCAAGCAGGGCTGGCACGACAACTTCGCGGGCGGCACCCAGGTGGTCAAGCGCTGACCTGCGGGCCGGGTTCGGCCGCCCATCGTTCGAGTGACCGGAGCAGCCAGGACAT
This sequence comes from Nocardia inohanensis NBRC 100128, assembly GCF_001612945.1. Taxonomy (GTDB): domain Bacteria; phylum Actinomycetota; class Actinomycetes; order Mycobacteriales; family Mycobacteriaceae; genus Nocardia; species Nocardia inohanensis. The sequence continues at coordinate 63,312 of NZ_BDBK01000010.1, read as the reverse complement.
GGCTGCTCCGGTGGTGCGTTCGCCGGTGATCTCGGTGGTGAGTTGCCAATAGCGTTGTGCGCCCGCATTGTTCGAGTCGCCGAGCAGTCGCCGCCGCAGGGCCGGGGTGTCCGCGGTGCGGCGGGCGGCGGCGTGGGCGCGTACGAACCGGTCGAGTTCGGGGCCCGGGCGCGGTGCCGTGCCGGCGGCGCAGAGTCCGTCCACGTCCGTGCAGATCGCGGCGAGTTCGACGGTCAACCCCGCGCGGTCCCGGATAGCCGACGGGTCGCTGCGCCAGAGCAGTCGCGACATGGCGGCCGACCAGCCGGGATCGGTGGCGTACGAGGCGATTTCGGCGTAGGCGACCACGCCGGCCGGAGTCGGATCGGCGGGTGGGCGGGGGATGTTCATGGCGGCGAAACCATCGAACATGTCCGCCGGGAGCGGGCCGAGCAGGCTCCGCCAGCGGGTGATCAAGGTGTCGTAGGCGTGCCGGCGATCCTGCACGGCCGCAAGCAGTTCCAGGCGGGCCGCGCGTTGTTCGGGCGGGGCGGCTTCCAAGGCCAGCAGTGATGCCCGCCGCCAGGACAGTCCGTCGAGCTCGAGTTCCAGTGCGGTGCGTTCGGCGCGGAGAGCGTCGGTGAGGGAGCGGTCGTCGTCGAGCACCGCGAGGATGGCGGGCAGGCTCACGTGCAGCGCCCGCAGCCGGCGGATCTGCCGCACGCGTTCGGCTGCCGACGAATCGAACATGCGATGGCCGCCGCCGCTGCGCCGGGAATCCAGAATGCCGTTGTCGCAATAGAAGCGGAGGGTGCGGACCGGGACGCCGGTCAGCCGCGACAGTTCGCCGATGGTCAGGCGGGACGCGTGACGTGTGTTCTCGGTCACAAGCTCTGGAACCTCCGCCCGGGTGGAGTTTTTAGCCTACTGGAACACCCGGTGGGACAAGGAGATGCGCTGATGAGCGAGTACGAAGCATTGCACGACGAGCAGATCTGGCAGGCGGTGCGGGCCGAGCGGGTCACCCTGGTGGAGATGCTGGCGGGGCTGACCGAGCGGCAGTGGGATGAGCCGTCGCTGTGCGGGGAGTGGCGGGTGCGGGAGGTGGTCGCGCACATCGTGCTCTCCACGACCCCGAATATCGCATCGATTCTGTTCAATCTGATTCGCGCCCGCGGCAATCTGGATCGCACCATCCGCGATACCGCGATCCGGCTCGCCGCCCGCACCACCACGGGCGAGCTGCTCGCCGAATTGCGTGCCGGGATCGACGCGCGCGTGACGGTCATCGGCACCACGCCCGCCGATCGCCTGATGGATCTGCTGGTGCACGGCCAGGACATCGCGCTCCCGCTCGGTATCCCGCGCGAAATGCCGCTGCCCGCAGCGAGATCGGCGATCGACCGGATCTGGTCGACCGGCGCTCCTTTTCACGTGCGCGAGCGCCTCGCCGGTAAACGCTTGGTCGCCACCGATATCGACTGGTCCGCCGGGGACGGGCCGGCCGTCGTGACCGGTCCGATCTCCGCTCTGCTGCTGCTCTCGACCGGGCGCGAACAGGCGTGGCGACAGCTCACCGGTGCCTAGTCCCCATGTGGAGCGTATGTTCTAATTAATTGGAAGGAACGCTCTACATTGGAGTCGAGATGGCAGTACTGAACGTGCATTCGCGTCGAATCCCGTTGTCGGTGAAGGAGGCCGGAGCGTTGCTGGACACCCTCGCAAGCGATGACGATCGCGTGTGGCCGACGGATCATTGGCCGCGAATGCGGCTGGATCGGCCCCTGGCGGTCGGTGCGGTCGGCGGGCACGGCCCGGTCCGCTACCGGGTCGAGCAGTATGTGCCCGGCCGCTGGGTCCGGTTCCGCTTCACCGGCCCCCGGGGTTTCGACGGTTTCCACGAGTTCACCGTCGAAGGTGACGACGACTCGGCCGTCTTGGCCCATCTGCTGATCGTCGAACCCCACGGCCCCGCTCGCCTCACCTGGCCGCTGTTCTTCCGCTGGATGCACGACGCGGTAGCCGAGGACGCCCTGGACCGGGTCGAACGCGATCTCACCGGAACCGTGCGCGAACCCGCCCGCTGGAGCCGATACGTGCGGCTGCTGCGCGCGGGCAAGCGGCGATTCGCGCGGCCGAATGCGGTCCGAACCCCGGTGGCCGTAACCGGCGCGTCGTAGCCGGTGGCCCGATTCGGCATCGAGATCGGTTGCGGTGCAGCAGCTTTCGGGAGGTGACCGGTGTTTCTTCGAGCAGGTCCGGAGCCGGATCCGTTTACCTCCGCGGCGGGCGGGTAGGCGCTCGATGTCGCCGAAAATCTCGGTGCGCAGGATCAGGAAGCGAGGTTGCTCATGAGCACAGTCACTGCTTCGACCGAGGTCAAGGTGCCGATTCATACGGCATACAACCAGTGGACGCAGTTCGAATCGTTCCCGCGGTTCATGGAGGGGGTCGAGCAGGTCTCGCAGCTCGACGCCACCCATACGCACTGGAAGGTGCATTTCGGGCCGGTGGAGCGCGAGTTCGACGCCACCATCACCGAGCAGCATCCGGAGGAGCGGGTGGCTTGGCGCTCCGACAGCGGGCCCGAGCACGCGGGGGTGGTGACGTTCCATCGGATCGATGACAACACCACCCGGGTGATCACGCAGATGGATATCGACCCGGAGGGATTCGTCGAGAACGTCGGCGACAAACTGGGGCTGCTGGATCGGCGCGTCAAGGGCGATCTGAATCGGTTCAAGGAATTCATCGAGGCGCAGGGGTACGAAACCGGCGCGTGGCGTGGGGATGTGCCGCGGCCCGGAGTCTGAGAGACCGTTCGATGAAAACGCTGTGGCCGGTGACATCGCCGGTGGATGCGCTGGCGGGATGGGTGCGCGGACTGGTTCCGCGCGCCGATCTCGCCGCCCGGGATCCCGAATTCATCGCTCGCACGGTCGATCTCGGCTGGCAGCTGGTGCGGATGTACTTCCGGGCCGAGGTCCGGGGGATCGAGAAGGTGCCCGCCGCGGGTCCGGTGCTGCTGGTGGGCAATCACACCGGCGGCATCACCGCGCCGGAGGTGCCGATCACCGCGCTCGCCATCTTCCGGCACTTCGGGCCGGAGTGGCCGTTCTATCAACTGGCCCACGATCTGGTGGTCTCCGCGCCGGGCGTCGGGCGGCTGGCACGCAAGTACGGGACGCTGGCGGCCGCGCCGGAGAACGCGCGCGCCGCGCTGCGGATGGGGGCGGCCGTGCTGGTGTACCCGGGCGGGGACTGGGAGGTGATGCGGCCGACCAGCGAATCCGATCGCATCGACTTCGCGGGGCGAAAGGGGTTCCTGCGCTTGGCATTGGAGGAACAGGTGCGGATCGTGCCGGTGGTGACCATCGGCGGGCAGGAGACGCTGTACATCCTGACCCGGGGTGATCGCATCGCCCGCGCGCTGCGCCTGGATCGGCTGGCGCGGGTGAAGGTCTTCCCGATCTCGCTGGCGCTGCCGTGGGGGATCAACATCGGGGACGCGTTCGGGCACATCCCGCTGCCCGCCAAGGTGGTGGTGGAGTTCCGCGACCCCATCGACCTGCCGGCAGAGCTCGAGGCCGCCGGGCGCGAACCCGACGACCTCGACGCGGCCTACGACCTGGTCACCGGCCGCATGCAATGCCATCTCTCCGAACTCGCCGAGGAGCGCACGCTACCCGTGCTCGGCTGAGAACCGGTGTGGATCAGGAGATTTCGGCGGCATCGGCCAGCCAGTTGTGCAACCAGGTGGTGGCGGTGGCGCCGTTCGGATCGACGATGTAGCTCGGATAGGACTGGTGGATGCCGGATTTCAGGAAGTCCTGCACCTGGCGCACCCACTGCTCGCCCGCCGGATTCTCGGCCGGCGCGGACATGATGGCATTGCTGCCCGGGATGAGCGCCTCGGCCAGAATCGATTGCAGGGTGAACGCGTAGTTGGGGACCTGGAGGGGATCCGGGGCCGACAACTGGGTGGCGAACCCGGCGAAGCGCCCGGCCAGATCGTCGTTCGGAACCGAGCAGTAGAGATCGCCCTCCGCGCAGAAGGTCCGCACCTTCGGGGTCAGCCAGCCGAACCCGCCGACCCGCGCACCGCCCGCGCCCGCACCCGGGACCGCCGGGCCGACCAGGGCGTCGGTGGGGGAGCGGCGCGGATCGGAGAGCAGGCCGACCGCGGCCACCCGGTCGGGCGCGACCACGCCCAGCCCGGTGCCGATCTCGGCGGCCAGATCGCCGGCCGCGTCCGCGCCCTGGCTGTAGCCGATGATGGCGAAACGCGTGGCGGCACAGCGCGATGCCATGCCGGAGATCATGCCGCGGGCATTGTTGACGGCCTCGCGTTTGGAGCGGCCGTACACCTCGCCCTCCCAGGGCAGTGCGGTGGCGGCGTAGCTGACGTAATCGGTGCGGACCTTGCCGGGCGGCAGGCCGCGGGTCACCTGGGCGAGCATGCCCTGTCCGGGATCCTCGCGGGAGGTTTCCCAGGTGCCGGGCACGGCTATGACATTGAGGCCGGGGCAATCGGCGGGCGCCGCGGCCGCGGGCGGCGCACTGGTTGCCGAGAGGATGCCGGCAGTCGTCGCCACCACCGCTGTGACAACGCCGCAGGCGGCTTTGAAAGATCGCATTGTTCGAAAGGACAAGGCTCACACCCCTTGTTTCAGAACGTCCGGATGCGCGTCCAGCGAAGATACCAAAGAAACAGAATGGTCTGATCGTTTGCTGGCCGGAAAACGCCGCGCGGATACGGTTGGTAACGCAAAGTTCGCTTACCGGACAAGCTTCCGCTGCGGGGAGAGTTGGGGAAGCCCCGGGGACTAGCCTGCCCCGGGGCCTCGGTGGCCGCCCAATTGCGGCACGCCGACACGTTTAAGAACGGACTCAGTCTCAGGTTGCCCGGCGCTCTACGTTTGAAGCTACGGCCCAATGAGTGGCTGGGCCGGCGGGAGTTGAACCCGCAACCTCCGGGTGGAAAGTCCGTTCTCTCGATTCGGCGTTCGGCGGCGAATGCTGAAACTGGAGCGATAACGTGAGTTTGATGGGCGTGGCGCCTCTACCGTTGGGCTATCCCGCCGGGTGGTGGCGGGAGGGGGACTCGAACCCCCACTGGACCGTTGCCTGTCACATTGAACTTCTGATTCAGCTTGCGCTCCTGGCGCGCTACCGACATTAGCCGGTGCGCGCCGGGTCAGCCAAACAAATATCCGAAGACGTTCTCGCCCAGCTTGCGCTGCGTGATCTCGGCGTTGTTCGCCTCCTCGCGCGCGAACTTGACTGCCTGCTGGAGCTTTTCGACCCGCTCGGTCAGCTCGTTCACCCGCTTGGCCGGCAGCGCGCCGGAGAACTTGATGGTGCGCCAGTAACCCACCACCACATCCTCGTGATACACCTCGACCTGCGCCGGATGCTTCTCCGTCGCTTCGGCTTTCACGTGATTGCGCGGAATCTTCTTGGTGCGCACCGTCTGCACCGGCTCGGTGGCGTAGCAGTCGGCCGAGGCGTCGTACTCCCAGTGCTCGGCGGCGTCCAGGGTCGGCAGCTTGCGCACGAAGGTGTGCAGGTCGACCAGCTGCTTCTCCAGGAACAGCAGGTAGGTGACCGGCGCCCCCTCGATCAAGGTGCGGCCGTCCACCACCACATCGGCCTTGGCGGTGGTGTTGGCCCAATCCTTGGTCGCCACCACATCGAAGAGTTTGGTCAGAATCTCCGCCGTGGTCTTCAAGACCTCCTCGGACTTCACCTGCACGCGCGTCGATTCGGGCGGAAGCTGCTCACCCTCTTCGTCCTTGGGGCGATAGGTGCGCGAAATGCCGCTCAGCAGCGGGTTTTTGGCCAGCCGGTGATGGGCCTCGGTGAGCTCGGAGAAGGTCCGGGACTTGATCCCTTTCTCTACGGCGACAATCTGATTCAAACGCGTCATGGCCGGGACTGTAGTGCGGATCGAGGCCGGTCTACCAGTGATTTTCGGGAAGCGGCGAGGGGCCCTATGATCACCGGCATGGGGAGGAAATCTTCACTCTGCTCGCTGCTCGCCGCCATCGTCGTCTCGGTCGCGGGGTGTGACAGCGTCAGCGGGGTGGAGGACGCGGGATCGCACCGCGACGCGGCCGAGACCACGGTCGCGACCCCCGCGGCCACCACCCCGGCCCGGCCCACGCCGGCGGGAACCACCACGGCCGCAACCACTTCGGCCCCCGGCCCGGTCCGGCTGCGATCGCGCGATGCGACCGGCCTGAGCTTCGAGTGGCGCGAGACCGGATCCGGCCGGACCGGGACCGTCACCATCGATGTCATCGCCGCGAACGGCCGCCGGGTGCAGACGATCACCGAACCGGACGCCGAACTCCGCCAGGCCGAGCCGACCTTGAAAGACACCGACGGCGACGGCCGCGAAGAGCTCATCCTGCCGGTGGAATTCGGTCCCTACTGGACCCGCAACGTGGTGTACCGCGCCGCCGCCGACACCCAGGAGTTCACCCGTGCCGGCGAGATCACCGGCGACGGTTTCGATCCCACCTCCGACGGCTACACCCTCACCGCGAAGCGCAACCCGCCCACGCAGTGGAACTACACCTTCCTGGTCTACGAGAACGACGTCCTCGTCCCGGTCGTCGAGGTGGCCGAGCGCGCCCTGGCCACCGACGCGAACAACCGGATCACCGAGAAGGAATGCGTGATCGTGCAGTTGCCCAGCCTCGCCGCCACCGGCTTCGCCTCCCGCGAAGCCGCACGCCAGCACTTCTGCACCGAGGCCACCGCCGCCAGGTAGCGCCGCGCGCCGAGTCCCATTGTGAAATAGCAGGGACGAATTCCTCGCGCCTGCTCGATCTCCGGGCCCGGAGCGACTGGAATGGCTGGATGACGCGAATCGGGCAAGAACGGTTGTTGGTCGGTGCGAATCCGCTGCGGCGGGAAGAGGTGGTGGCCGTCGCCCGGGGCGGGGCGGGGGTGACCCTGGACGAGTCGGCGCTGGAGCGGTTGCGGGTGGTGCGCGGGCGGATCGATGAGCTGGCGGAGAGTCCGAAACCGGTGTACGGGGTGTCGACCGGCTTCGGGGCGTTGGCGCTGCGGCATATTCCGGCGGATCGGCGGATCGACTTGCAGCGCTCGCTGATTCGATCGCATGCGGCCGGGGCGGGGATCGCCGTCGAGCCGGAGGTGGTGCGGGCCATGATGCTGCTGCGGCTGCGGACGTTGATGAGCGGGCATACCGGGGTGCGGGTGGAGACGGCGCAGGCGCTGGCCGGACTGCTCGACAACGGGATCGTGCCGGTGGTGCACGAGTACGGATCCCTCGGCTGCTCAGGAGATCTCGCTCCCTTGGCGGCGGTCGCGCTCGCGCTGATGGGAGAAGGCGAGGTGTTGACCGATGCTGCCGCGGGGTGGCAGCCCTTCTACACCCGCCCGGCCGCCGAGGCGCTCGCCGACGCGGGCCTGCGGCCGCTGGTGCTCGCGGAGAAGGAAGGGCTCGCGCTGACCAACGGCACCGACGGCATGCTCGCCATGCTGCTGCTCGCCATCGACGATCTGCACACGCTGCTCGATGTCGCGGACCTCACCGCCGCCATGAGTGTGGAGGCGCTGCTGGGGACCGATCGGGTGTTCTCGGCGGATCTGCAAGCGCTGCGGCCGCATCCGGGGCAGGCGCGGTCGGCTTCGCATATGCGGACGGCGCTGGCGGGGTCCGGGATCGTGGCCAGCCATCGCGGGGACGACTGTCCGCGGGTGCAGGATGCGTATTCGCTGCGATGTGCGCCGCAGGTGCACGGGGCGGCGCGGGACACCCTCGCCCATGCGGAGTTGGTGGCGGAGCGCGAATTGGCTGCGGCGATCGACAATCCGGTGGTGCTGGAGGACGGGCGGGTGGAGTCGAACGGCAATTTCCATGGTGCGCCGGTGGGTTACGTGCTCGACTTTCTCGCTATCGCGGTGGCGGATGTGGCGAGCATCGCCGAACGGCGGACCGATCGGATGCTGGATGTGCATCGCTCGCACGGCCTGCCGCCGTTCCTGGCCGACGACCCGGGCGTGGATTCCGGGTACATGATCGCCCAGTACACCCAGGCGGGCACCGTCTCGGAGCTCAAGCGGCTGGCGGTCCCGGCCTCGGTGGACTCGATTCCCTCCAGCGCCATGCAGGAAGACCATGTCTCGATGGGCTGGGCGGCGGCGCGCAAACTGCGCCGTGCCGTGGACGGGCTCACCACCGTGCTGGCCGTCGAACTGCTCACCGCCGCCCGCGCCCTGGACCTGCGCGCCCCGCTGGAGCCCGCCGCGGTCACCGCCGCCGCCCGTGACCTGGTCCGCTCGCGGGTGGCCGGCCCCGGCCCGGACCGGCATCTGGCCCCCGATATCGCCGCCGTCGTCGAGCTGGTCCGCTCCGGCGCCTTCGGCATGCTGATCGCCGAGTAGTCCCGCATACCCCCGCACCGTTTCCGTCCACTACCGGTGACCGGGTAGAAAAGGTGCAGGCGTCGTGGAGGGAATCCGGGATGCCGCCGCCGCTGGCGGCCCCGCAACTACATCGAACGGAGTGAGGCTGTTTCATGGCGACCTCTGAAGCGCGCGCCCAGATCGGCGTTACCGGCCTGGCGGTCATGGGTTCCAATATCGCCCGGAACTTCGCCCGGCACGGCTACACCGTGGCCCTGCACAATCGCAGCATCGGCAAGACCGACGCGCTGCTCGCCGAGCACGGCGGCGACGGCGATTTCGTGCGCACCGAGACCATCGAGGAGTTCGTCGCCGCGCTGGAGAAGCCGCGCCGGGTGCTGATCATGGTGAAGGCGGGCGACGCCACCGACGCGGTGATCGAAGAGCTCGCCGACGCCATGGAGCCCGGCGACATCATCATCGACGGCGGCAACGCGCTCTACACCGACACCATCCGCCGCGAGGCCGCCATGGCCGAGCGGGGACTGAACTTCGTGGGCGCGGGCATCTCCGGCGGTGAGGAGGGCGCTCTCAACGGTCCGGCCATCATGCCGGGCGGGCCGAAGGAGTCCTACGAATCGCTGGGCCCCATGCTGGAAAGCATTGCGGCGCAGGTCGACGGGACCCCGTGCTGCACCCACATCGGGCCGGACGGTTCGGGCCACTTCGTGAAAATGGTGCACAACGGCATCGAGTACGCCGATATGCAGTTGATCGGCGAGGCCTACCACTTGTTCCGCGATGCGCTGGGCTTCGACGCCAAGCAGATCGCGGACGTGTTCACCGACTGGAACTCCGGTGATCTGGAGTCCTACCTGGTGGAGATCACCGCCGAGGTGCTCAACCAGGTCGATGCCAAGACCGGCAAGCCACTGGTCGATGTCATCGTCGATGCCGCCGAGCAGAAGGGCACCGGCCGCTGGACGGTCAAGTCCGCGCTCGATCTCGGTATCCCCGTGACCGGTATCGCCGAGGCCGTGTTCGCTCGCGCGCTGTCGGGTTCGCGTGCCCAGCGCAAGGCCGCGGTCGGGCTGGCCTCCGGTCAGCTGGCCGAAAAGCCCACCGATGTCGCGCAATTCACCGAGGACATCCGCCAGGCGCTGTACGCCTCGAAGATCGTCGCGTACGCGCAGGGCTTCGACCAGATCGCCGCGGGCTCGGTCGAGTACAACTGGGATCTGAATCCCGGTGACATGGCGACCATCTGGCGTGGCGGCTGCATCATTCGTGCCCGGTTCCTGAACCGGATCAAGGACGCCTACGAGCAGAACCCGCAGCTGCCGTCGCTGATCCTGGCCCCGTACTTCCGCGAGGCCATCGAGACCGCGATCGATTCCTGGCGGCGCGTGGTCGCCACCGCCACCCTGCTCGGCATCCCGGTGCCCGCCTTCGCTTCCTCGCTGTCGTACTACGACGCGCTGCGGGCGGAGCGGCTGCCGGCCGCGCTCACCCAGGGCCAGCGCGACTTCTTCGGCGCGCACACCTACGAGCGCATCGATGCCGAGGGCAAGTACCACACGCTGTGGAGCGGTGACCGCTCCGAAGTCTCCGCCTAGCCGGTCCCGGCAGGTGTTCCGGCCTCGGAACACCTGCCGCGCACGCGGTTTCAGGCCATGCCGCGCAGCCAGTTGTGCAGCCAGGTGGTGGCCGATTCGCCGCCGACGTCGTAACCGGCGTAGGCGGTGTGCACCTGCGAGTTGTAGAACTGTTCGATAGTCGCCTGCCGGTGCGCGTTGGCCTCGGCACTGAACTGCTGCCCCAGTACCGACACGCCGCCGCCGGCCATCACATCCTTCATGATGGCGTCCATCTGCTGCTGATAGGTGGCGATATCGGTGAGCGAAGCCGCCGAAATCTGTGCCAGCAGTCCCGCGAAGCGCGTGACGAAATCCTCGGGCACGGTGGAGCAGTAGAGGTCGCCGATGGCGCAGATGGTGCGCACCCGATCGGTGATCAGCCCGAATCCGCCGGGCCGCCCGCCGCCCGCACCGGCCCCCGCGACCGCCGGCCCGACGAGCGTGTCGTTCGGCGCCCGCCGCGGATCGGAGATGAGACCCACGGCCGCAACGCGATCCGGCGCGACCACGCCGGTGCCGGTGCCGAGTTCGGCCGCGAGATCGCCCGCCGCGTCGGCGCCTTGGCTGTACCCGAGCAACGCCACCCGGGTGCCGGCGCACCGCAGCGTCATGGCGGCGATCATGCCGCGCGCCGACGCGACCGCCACCGACTTGGATCGCCCGTAAACCTGTCCCTCCCAGGGGAAGACGGTGGCCGGGTACGACACGTAATCGGTGCGCACGCTCGACGGCAGCCCGTCGGTGACGAACGACAGCATGCTGGGTCCCGCCGCGGCCCCGTTGTTCTCCCAGGTGCCGGGAATGGCGACGACATACAGCTGCGGGCAACCGGTTTCGGCCTGCGCCGGGGCGCCGGTGGCGAGCACCGCCCCGGTCAGGGTGGCCGCGATGGCGCTCAGGGCCGCGATGATTTTCCGGGTACGCATGAATTCTCCAGGTGCGGTGCGGGCATCGAGCATGGGGCGCCGACATCTAGTGTCGTGCAACCGGATTCGACGGTGAACCCGGCGAAATATCGCGCAACAAGACTAGCGCCCCCGAGATCGGTCAGCAGCCGAGTTGGTCGGCCAGATCCAGGAAATCGGTGGCATCGATATCGAATTCGCCGGAGAACTCGGTATCGGCCAGGGTTTCGTCGCCGTATTCCAGTGGGCGCGCGATGAAGGCGGTGCGGAATCCCAGCGCCGCCGCGGCGCGAATGTCGTACTTGTGGCTGGCCACCATCATGATGTCGGCGGGTGCCAGGCCCAGGTAGCGGGCGGCGAGGCCGTAGGTGCGGGGGTCGGGTTTGAACGCGCCGGTCATCTCGGCCGCGAAAACGGCGTGCCAGGGCAGATCCCCGTGCCTGCTGATCTCGACGACCGCGCTCACATCGGCATTGGAGAGGGTGGCGAGGGTGAAGTGGGCGCGCATCCGGCGCAGGCCCGGAACCGTATCGGGCCAGGGATCCAGACGCGCCCAGGCGCGGGCGAGTTCGTCCCGCCCCGCCGAATCCAATTCTATGCCTCGGGTTTCGAGTATTTCATCGAGAGTATTCCGGTACACCGCGGCGACGCTTATCCAGCCGCCGTCCGGGCGGGGCTTACTCGTTTCGGTGAAATAGGCGGCGCGCCAGGCATTCACGAACGCCGACCAGTCGTGGTCCGGATGCCGTTGCCCGGCAGCCTTTTCCGCTGCCCGGCGAATCGTGGAGTGAAAGTCGGTCGCCGTGCCCTGCACATCGAACAACAGCGCTTTCGGTCGCGCCGCTGTGGCCGAACCCATGGTCGATCCCCCCGCCTTCGGTGTTACGTTCGCTGGTATGCGCACCGGAGAGCCCAGCCGCACCGCACTGGCCACCGCCCATGCCCGCGCCTACCACCAGGTCGCCCCCGACGAGCCAAGAATATTCACAGACCCGCTCGCCCTGCGCATTCTGGGGCTGGATGTGACGGAATCGGCGGACCGGGACACCGCGACGCTGGAGACGGTGGCGGACGCCGACTTCCAGCGCAAGCGCCGCTGGTTCCTGGCCGCCCGTTCCCGTTTCGCCGAGGAGACCGTCGCGGCGGCGTACGCGGCGGGAGCACGGCAGGTGGTGATCCTGGGCGCGGGGCTGGACACCTTCGGGTACCGCAATCCGCATGCGGGGCTGCGGGTTTTCGAAGTCGATCACCCCGATACCCAAGGCTGGAAGCGGGAGCGGCTGGCCGAGACCGGGATCGCCGTGCCCGGCACCCTGACCTTCGTCCCGGTCGACTTCGAGAGCCGGACCCTGGCCGACGGCCTGGCCGCGGCGGGGTTCGCCCGATCGGAACCGGCGGTGTTCGTATGGCTGGGCGTGATCATGTACCTGACCCGGGAATCCCTGGAGAGCACGCTCGGCTACCTCGCCGGACAGGACGCCCCGGTCCAGGTGGTCATCGACTACCTGTGCCCGGCGCGGACCGCCGCGGAACAGGCTGCCCTGGCAGCGCGGGCCGCCCGCATCGCGGCCGTCGGCGAACCCTGGCTGACCTCGCTGAGCCCCACCGAGATGGCGGAACTGCTGAGCCGGTTCGGGTTCACCGGCACCGAGGATCTGAGCGCCCCCGAATTGATCACCCGCTACACCGGCGAGACCGGCGGCGCGGCCCGGAAGCTGGCGACCTCGCACATCGTCCGGGCGATTCGTGGCGGTGCGCCCTTATAGCGCGGGAGCGGGTTCCGGACGCGGTGTGCGAACCGGGGTCAGCAGTGCCACGCACGCCACGCTGAACAACAGGCCGAGTGCGAAATAGCCGCGGTAGCTGTCCGTCAGGAGGTGGATGAGGCTGGCCACCGCCAAACCGGCGGCGGCCGAGAGCTGGTGGACAATCCAGGCCGGTGCGAGGGTGCGGCCCATGCGGGCGGAGTCCAGTCCGCGGGACATGACGGCCATGGTGAGCGGAACGATCGGGAAGGATGCCGCGCCGAACAACACGGCGACCGGAACAAGGACGCCGGGGCCGGGCACGAAGACGGCCAGCAGCAAGGCCGCGATCCGCACCACATACAGTGCGCGCAACAGGGTTTCGGGGGAGTATGTGCGCAACAGCCGGACCATGGCCGCCGAAGTGAGCCCGGCGGACAGGGCCGCCAGGGCCACCAGCCGCCCGGCGCTCGTCACGTTCCAGCCGATCTCGCTCGCATGCTTGGGGAGCATGAGGATCACGACATAGAGCGTTGCGGCGTGTAATCCGAAGGCGGTCAGGATCTTTCCGCGCCCGCGCAGCGATTCGGCACCGCCCGCCGGTCGCCCGGTGCCGGGGCAGGTGGGCAGGCGCAGCCACAGGTAGGCGGTGACGGCCAGGCCGATCGCGCCCAGCAGGGCGTAGGTGGCGCGCACGCCGATCGGATCGAAGAGCGCGGTCGCCGCCCACGGGGTGATGAGCTGGCCCAGGTTGATGCCCAGCGCGGCACGCGCCAGATCAGGTCCGGCGTTGGTGCCCCGCACCCGGCCTATCAAGGTGGTCACGGTCAGGGTGGAGGACGCGGCGAAGCCCAGCCCGCCCAGCACCATGTACGCGGTCACGAACTCCCAGGTCTCGGTGACCGCCGACAAGACCAGATAGCTGGCCGAGATCAGCGTGAGCCCGCCCACCAGTACGGATTTCGCGCCGATGCTGTCCAGCAGCCGGCCGATCGGATACTGGGCGATGCCGGTGACGGTGGTGCCCAGCGCGGCCGCCACCGCCAGCGCCGTCGCGCTCACCCCGTACGCGGCGGCGGTCGGGGCGAAGAATACGCCCATGGTGAAGTTCAGGCCGAAGGACACGGTCATGGCCGCGAGCCCCGCCCAGGCGATACGTTCGGGTCGCATCGACATCAGCTCCCAACTAGCACAAGAGATTCGGAGAATGGAGGGTCAGCCGAGCGCGGCGGTGCGCCGGAGTTCGGCGTTCTCGCGTTCGAGTTCGGTAATGCGGTCGCGCAGGGTCTGGACGGTTTCCAGCACCTCCTCGCGCGGGTAGAGCTCCGGAATGTGCTGACTGCAATTCCAGTCGAAGGCTTCGACGGTGATCAGCACGGCGCGCTCGGGTTTCCCGGCGTAGCCCGGAACCGCCAGCGAGGCAAGCAGTTCCGGGTCGGCGTCGGCCTCCACCACCCGGGCCCGGCCGAAGATCTTCAGCCGGGTCTTGGCGGCGTAATCCATCAGGAACAGCGCGACCCGGTCGTCGTGATCGAGATTGCCCCGGCTGATGTACTGCTTGTTGCCCCGGAAGTCGGCGAAACCCAAGGTGCGCGAATCGATCACGTTCAGGAACCCGCGTGGCCCGCCCCGATGCTGGATGTACGGCCAGCCCGTCTCACTCACCGTGGCCAGGTAGAAACTGTCCCGCTCCTCGATGAACCACGCCTCGTTCTGGGTGAGCCGGTCGGCGACCTCCGCAACCGCCGCCATCCGCTGATAACCGTGCAGGCTGCCGTGCGCCGCCTGGTGGGCGCGGACCGCGTCGGTGAACGCGATCTGCGCGTAATGCCCGGTCATCTCAACGGCTTTCGCGGGGTCCGAAGATGGTGCGCTGCTCGGCGTCGATCTTCAGATCGTTGATGCTGGCCTCACGCCGGGCCATCAGCCCGTGCTCGTCGAATTCCCACAGCTCGTTGCCGTGACTGCGCCACCACTGGCCGTCTCTGTCGTGCCATTCGTAGGTGAAGCGCACCGCGATCCGGTTGTCGGTGAAGGACCAGAGGTTCTTGCGCAGCGCGTACTCCTGCTCCTTCTCCCATTTGGCGGTGAGGAATTCGACGATGGCCTCCCGTCCCACCAGGAACGTATCGCGATTGCGCCACCAGGAGTCCGGCGTGTAGGCCAGGGCGACGCGCTGCGGATCGCGGGTGTTCCAGGCGTTCTCGGCCGCCAGCACCTTGGCGGCGGCGGTTTCGGCGGTGAAGGGCGGCAGGGGCGGGCGGTTCTCGGTCATGATGAATTCCCTTCGCGGAGTGCGTTTTTCCCGGTTAGCGGGCGTCGATCTTGGCTTTCAAGGCGGTGAGCAGGCCGGTGAGCAGCTCGATGGTGGTCTCGTCGACGAGATTGCCGTCCTCGTCGAAGCGCTCGTGCGAGCGGAAGGCGATCACCTCGGGCTTGACCACCACATCGCTCTCGGTCCACACGAATACCTGCCGCAGCGCCAATTGCGCGCGCACGGAACCGAATTGGGTGGGCGCCGCGCCCACGATCGCCACCGGCTTGCGATGCAGCGGCAGCCCCTCGGTCTTGGTCCAGTCGGTGGAGACCCAGTCGATGGCGTTCTTGAGCACGCCCGGAATCGAGTAGTTGAACTCCGGGGTGGCGATCAGCACGCCGTCCGCGGCGGCGATCCCCTCGCGCAGGTCGGTGACGGCGGCCGGGCGATCGGCCGGATTGTCGAGATCCAGGTCGTAGGGCGGGATCTCGCGCAGGTTGTCGTAGATCTCGATGTCGAGGCCGGCATTGTGCTTCTGGGCGGCGCGCAGCAGCGCGGTGTTGTGCGAGGCCGCGCGGAGGCTGCCGGAGATGGCGAGGATCTTGGGGCTGGTCATGGCTGCCTGTCTCGGGTGCTGGATGGTAATACGAGCTTCTAACCGTTATAGATGACTTTAACGGTTAGTCCGTCCGGATTCATTCCCGGGGCGGGCGGATTCGTTTCCGCGCTCGCCACCGGTTCGCTCGCGCTCCTGAATCTAGAGCCGGTTCCGCCGCCGGCCAGGGGACTCGAAGCGTCCGGCAGCGGACAGAACGCGCCAAAACGCCCATCCGGAACCAATTCCGCCCGGTTATGCTCCGCCGGTGATCGAAGGCACCCTCCCCGCCCGGACCGCCGCGGTGATCCGTGCGACCGCGCTGCGGGTCGGTGTGACACCCGCCGAGCTGACCCACGCCTCGCGGCTGGACCCGGACCGGCTCGGCGACGAACTGCTGCGGGTGCCCACCGAATCGGTCTGGCGCATCTGGGAATTGATCGACGCCCTGGCCGGACCGGGCTCCGGCCTGATCGCCACGGCGGAGGCAGAACGCCTTGGCGGCCTGCACCTTTGGGACTACCTGTTCAGCAGCGGCGAAACGGTCGCGGCGGGTGTGCGCAGCGCCCTGGAGCTACGCGCCGTGGTGACCGATCCCGCCGTCGGCTGGACGGTCGTCGAAGACGGTGGCCTGCTCACCATCCGCGATGCGCTGACCATCGAACCGGAACTGATACTGGCCCCCATCGAGGAATTCGTCCTCTCCATGATGCTGCGCCGTGTCCGCGCGGTGACCCGCCGCGACATCGTCCCCGTCCGCGTCGCTTTCACCAACCACGCCGGTCACCGCCGCCGCCATCTGACCGACGAATTCGGCACCGCCCGAATAGAGTTCGGCGCGCCCGCCTCCGAAATCACCTTCCTCGACGTCGGCGCCCAGCCCACCGGCGCCGACCCGCACCTGGCCCGCATGCTCCGCCACTACGCCGAACTCACTCTGGCCTCGGCCCGCCCCGAACTCAGTTGGCTCGACAAATTCCGCGCCGCCACCACGGCCGCCCTGACCCGCGGCGAACTGGATCTCGACCGCGTCGCCCGCCGCCTGGCCATCAGCCCCCGCACCCTGCAACGCCGCCTTCAGCAGGAGAACACCACCTGGCGTGCCGAAATCGAAGCGGCCCGCGAACGCCACGCCCGAGACCTGCTGCGCGACACCACCCTCCCCATCCGCTCGATAGCCGCCCGCCTCGGCTACACCGACCCCCGCGCCCTGCGGCGCTCCTTCCACCGCTGGACCGGCACCACCCCCGACGCCTTCCGCCGCGCGGCCGCGCGCGGTGGCTGACGCCGGCCGGATTCAGCTGTCGCCGAAACGTTCCAGATCGCCCATGACGCGTTCCCAATCGACGTGCACCGTCGCGGGCATCGTCGCCTGGGTGCGGTCGGTGCGGGTCACCGATTCCCAGTGCCCGAACTCCGGCCAGGGCTCCCACAGGTTGGTGACATCGGCCTGTTCGAAGTCGGCGACCATCGTCTGTTCGGTGTCGGCGCGCCAGACCATGCGATTACCCGAACCGTCCGGGCGGAAGCTGTACTGCTCCACCGCGGCGGCCTCGTCGATGCGCCGGGCCGCGGCGTTCGGGTACGTCCACTGCGTGCTGTCGGTCAGGAAGAGCCGGTCGTCGATGCGTTGGAAGCCCAGACAGGCGATCAGCCGGTGCCGGTCGGTATCGGCGAAGTACACGTTCAACTCCTGCCCGGCCCGATCCACCTCGAGGACCACCGCCGGGTTCTCCACCCCGCCGATGAACACCACGTAGCGGACCTGGTTCTCGTCGAAGAACCGGGCCGACTCCTCGCTGATCCGCTGGATCGGGCGGATCTCGTGCATATCCCAGTTCCGGGCATACGCGACGAGCGTCGGATGCGGCGTGGGGCTCATGCCATCAGCTGCCTTCGGTCGGGGACTCGTGCACTCGGTGGCGGACAGCCGGATGGACTCCCGCGGGTCGGCTCGGAGCCGAGACTACCGCGCGAACCCGCCGCCGCCGGGTCGCGAGGACGAGCCCGGATGGTGCGCAGTCTCATTCGGAATCACCCGGCTCGGCCGCCGGGCCCAAGGCCGAGGGGATCGCGCCGCCCTCGTCCGATCCCGCGCCGGAGCCCGAATTCCAGCCGGACGCTCGGGCCGAGCCGGCGGCCGACCCGGTGTCCGGCAGACCCGGAACCAAGGGCCACGGTGGCGGCGTGCCCGGGGATCTCTCTCCGCTGCGGGGCGCGCCCGGGCCGGGGTCGAACGGAATATCCGGCGGTTCATCGGTATCGGGAGCGGGCGGGTCGACCGGGTCCGCGGGGATCGGTGCTTGCGGGGAGTCCGGCTCCGGCGGAACGGATTCGGGTGCATCGTCCTCGGACGGCGCCGGTGCGGGCGGTCTCGGGCCGGGTGATCCAGGGTCGCCCGGTGTCTCGTCACCCGGATTCCACGGAGCGCCCGGCGCATCGGGCTGATCGGGTGTGCCTGGTCCGTCGATCGGCGGCTGATCGGGTGCGCCGGTGTCGTCGTCCGGTGGCTGATGCGGCGTGTCCGGGCCCTTGTTGCCAGGCCCGTTGTCCCCATCTTTGTCCGGCTGATTGCTCCCCGCTCCGGGTGGCGTGGACGGACCGTTGGCGGGACCGATCGGTGGGATCGGGCCCGTAGGCGGCTCCGGAGCCCGGTGCCAAGGGCCGACGCCGTACAACCATGGTGTGCGAGCGGCGTTCTCGTCACCGCCGGATGGCCTGAGATCGGGCAGGGTTCCTCGACCGTCGGCGGAACCGGTACCGCCACTGCGTTCCGGTTCCGTACCGGGCGCGGTCGCATCGGACGTGTTTCCGGACGGGGCGGGAACGGTCGCGGGCGGTTCACCGGTTCCGCCGGCACCGGGCGGCTCGGCGGGCTGCGGTCGATTGCCGCGACTCGGTCCGGAATCACGTTCCAGGTCGGGCGGGTCGGCGCGCGGTGGCGCTTCGGCCGCTCGTGGTTCGACGATGGGCGGCCTCGGGCTGCTGTCCGGTTCCGGCTCGGCCGCGCTGCGATCCGGTCGCGGCGGAAGGGGTGATTCGATCGCCGGGGGTGCGGGGGCGTAATCGATGCGGGCCCGCCACGCCGCCGGGGCGGCGCGATTGCTGTCCCAGTCGTAGCCCCGCGCGATCGCGTGCTGGTTGGCTTGGGTCCACGTCGCACTCGGGTTGTCCCGCAAATAGTTGGATTCGGCGAGGGCATCGCGCAGCAGCAGGACATCCGCCGGCTCCGGGGTGCCGTCGATGAGGCGCTGCCACGCTTCGGCCACATCGGCGACGGCGTCGAGGGGACGGCGGATCGGATCGCCCGTGCGCGGGTCCTCGGTCAGTAGCGGATCGCGCATCAGATGGTTCTTGATCTGCCGCAGCTGAGCGTCGGTGAACATCGGATCGCCCAGTTTCGCGATGACCCGATCGCGGGCGCCGGAGATCACGTCCTCCAGCAATTCCTGCGCGTCGCCCGGCTTTTCGGCACGCAGCTGACCGGTGAGCTGCTTGATGATATCGCCGAAATCCGGCTGCAAGCGGTCCTTGATCTCCTTCGCGGCGGCGTCGATCAGCTTGTCCGCCAGTGCGGTCCGGATACTCGCGCTCTCGGCCGCGAGATTGTCGCGAATCAGGGCGAGATCGCCGTCGCCGGCCCGGAACCGCGCGTACTGCTCGTCCGCCCAATCCTGGACCCGCTGCCATTCCCGCACCGCCGCCTGCCGTTTCGGCGTCGGCTCGGCCGAGCCGGGGTGGTGTTCCCACGGCTCGTACGGCCGCACCATCGGCTGCCGGAGGACGGGCTTGGTCTCGAAATAGTTCTTCTCCCAAGCGGTCTTCTTGCGATGGAGTTTGAAGGTGTGCGGGTCGTCGGGGTGCAGGAACCGCACCCCGGTCAATTTCGGTATTTCGACGCCGAGCCGGAAGAACGCGCCCGCGGTGCCCATGAAAGGGTCGTCGTAGGTCGGCAGGTGATCGGCGTCCATGCGCCCGCCCATCGGAACCGGCGTCAGGAACTGCTTGTTGATCTCACCGGGATGCGCGGGCTGGAAGGGATCCTCCAGGGCGGCCTGCAAGGTGTTCGCCCCGTGCGTGCTCATGCCGTCGGGCGGATCCTTGTACACGAACTTGGCTATTTTGAATTCCTTGCCGTGCAGTTCCTTTCGATACAGCACCGAAGGGTCGACGGTATGCCAGCCGCCCGCGCCGTCCCGCCACATGGCCTGATCGAAGTGGGTGCGCGCCGCGGCGGCGAGGGTCGGGATCAGGCGCGTCGGGCCGGCGATGGGCTCGATCCGCCAGCCGCCGCCGATCTCGCCGACAATGCGCCGGTACTCGATGACGGTCTGCGCTTGGGTCATGGCCCGGGCCAGCCGCCGATCCAGGCCGAGCGCCTGCCGCAAGGCGGCATCATGGTCCGCGCGCGGCCGGCCGATCTCGTCCCGGGGCCCGACCACGATGATGCGCGGCTGCTCACCGCCCACCATTCCGACCCGTTCGGTGATTGCCCGCGCCGCGGCCGTGCGCATGACTTCCCGCCCTGCTCCGGCTAATTCGGCCATTCGGTCCTGGATGCGGCCGACCTGGTTCTCGACCAGATTGCTGCGCTCGGCCGCCTCGATCAGGTAGTCGAGCTGCCGGTCGTATTCGGCGCGCTCTGCGGCCGGAACCTGCCGATCCCGCAATTCGGTTACGGTGCCGGGTAATTCGTTCGGACCGAGGCGGACCGGGTCGACCTCCAGGCGGGCGGCGAGATCGGCGCGCATCTTTCGCCAGCGAGTGTTCTCCACCCACAGTGCGGCGCGCTCGCGGCCCAGCCGATCCAGTTCGGCGCGCATCGCCTCGGGAGTCGCACTCGGATGGGCGCTTTCACCCGGCAGCCGCTGCTCGATCCGGGCCAGCTCGGCGCTCAGTTCGTTGAAGCGCTCGGCGGCATCGAGCAGGTTGTCGATGGCGCGGGTGCGGCGGGCGTGTTCGGCCGCCGTGATGTGCTCGCGGGCGGTGCTGGCCGGTTCCTCGCCGATCGCCGCCGTTGCGACGGTGCCGACGATGCGCTCGCGCAGGCCCGCGATGGTGTCCGCGAGATCGGCCGGAGCCAATGCGGTTTCGGGGGCCGCGAGTTGGAGCCGTGCCGCGCGATCATCCCGCTTGGCCCGCCAGAACTCCCGCTCGGCGGTCGTCGCCGCACGTTCCTGGACCAGCTGATCGTGATAGGCGTGCGCGGTGTGACCGGCGTCGACGGCCGCCAGATCGGCATCGACGGTATCGAGATCGGCGGTGAGGCGGCGGATTTCGCCGGCCTTCCGTTCCAGCTCGTCGAGTGCGCGTTCGCGCCCGGACGCTTCGAAGGGCGCCGCCGTAGCACGCAGTTCGGCCAGGGTCGCATCGACCACGCCGGGACGTAGCTGTGCCGCTTCCACACCCAGCGAGCTCGCGAGCTGATCGAGCAGTTCGCGCACCACCTCGCGCCGGGCATGCAGGGCCGTACGCTCGCCACCGAGCCACTCCACGATCGCGATACGCGCCTCGAGCCGCTCAACCGCCGCGACCGCCTCCCGATACGCCACGAGCGCCTGCCGAAGTTCGCCGACGGCACTCCGGTAACCCGAAACCTCCGCCGCCGGAATGGGATTGTGAAAGTCGGGCACACCCTCGCCCGCGACCGGTCGATTCTCGAGGCGTCGCACCACCTCTCCGGTTCGCGAGACCCACGTATCGCCCGTCTCACCCGGCCGCCGATCCAGCGTCCCCGGTTCGAGCTCCAGCGCCCGCGCCCGCTCGTCACGCGCGGCCCGCAACGCGTCCCGTACCTCGACGAGCCGCTGCCGGTCGGTGTGCAAACGGTCGGAGATCGTCGCGGGTGCGGATGCGGCGGTCGCCGGGTGGGAGGTGCCCGGCGCGTGGAGAGGTGCGATCGGGGCGTGCCCGGGGCCGCGAAGCTCGGTGGTCGTGATGAGACCCGAATCCGTCACGCGCACTTCGAAATAGCGGACGCTCACCCCTTGATCGGCGAACTGCGCGCGCAGTGCGGGGCCGACCGGGAGATCGGGGGCCGTACTGCGCGAGACCGCGATCACGGTCGGCGGGTCGCTGTCGAGCAGGGCGACGCCCGGTCGCAGGGTGCGGGCCCCGGTGGAGTCGAGGAAGTCTTGGGCCGCAAGCGCTTCGGCCTCCGCCCTGATCCGGAGTTCGGCGCGTTGAGTGGCCTGCGGTTCGTTGATCGCCAGTTCGGCCTTTACCGCCGCTATCCGCTCGGCGGCCGCCTCGAGCGCATCCGCCGTCGCCGAGGTGGCCGGCGTGTACAGCAGCTCCGAGCCGATCGGATCGAAGGAGTGATCAGGCGGGCCGGTGAGTTGCGCTTCGGCCTCCACCCGCCGCGCCACCGCGGACTCGGATGCGCCCGATTCGGACACGACAGACTCCGGTGTGGTCGGTGCAGTCACGGTGGACTTCGGCGCATCAGATTCGTATGCGGCGGACTCCGGCGTGGCGGGTTCCGGTGTGGTCGGCTCCGGTACAGCGGGTTCCGGTGTGGTCGGCTCCGGTACAGCGGGTTCCGGTGTGGTCGGCTTCGGTGCAACGCTTTCCGGTGTGGTCGGCTTCGGCGCA
The DNA here is from genome assembly GCF_001612945.1 of Nocardia inohanensis NBRC 100128. GTDB lineage: Bacteria > Actinomycetota > Actinomycetes > Mycobacteriales > Mycobacteriaceae > Nocardia > Nocardia inohanensis. The sequence continues at coordinate 41,218 of NZ_BDBK01000010.1, read as the reverse complement.
GTGGTTTCCGGTGTGGCGGCCTCGAATTCTCTTGGCTCCTTGTATCGTTCGCGCGGTGGGTTGGCGGTGAGCGTGCCGTCCTCGGTTGCCGTGTCGGGGGTGCGGGTGGATTGTGCTGCGGATTCCCGCTGTGCGGCGGTGATATTGGAGCCGCGGTTCGGGGCTTGACCGTGGGCGGCGGCCGAACTCTTCCCTGCTCCTGTGACTTGCGCTTCGGTACCCGTGACTCGCGGTGCGCCTTGCGGTTCGGAGCCGCGTCCGCTCGAGTTCGGGCCCGGGTTAGCGGGATTCGCGACATCCGGCGCGCTCGCTCGCATCGTGCTACCGGCCGCAGTTGCGCCTTCGGTGTGCGGGGCCGCATGCCATTGTGCGCGCAGCTTGTTCAGTTCCTCGATCTGCTGCTCGCTGTACCCGCCCTGCTTGTTCGCCGCTTCGTGAATCTTGGCGGCTTCCTCGGTAATGTGCTGTCCGAGTGCTTGTTCCGCGGTCGGTCGGTCGCCGAGCACGTCGGGGTGGGCTTCCCGGTTCAACCTGCGGTACAGGGACTTGCCCTCTTTGCGGGACTCGTCGGTGATCACCTGAGCTTTCTCGCTCGGCACCCCCGCGCGGGCGGATGATGGCGGTGGCGCGCTGCCGTCGCTCTGCGGATTCGCCGTCTCGAAGCCATGTTTGGCCCCGTGGATCGCGCCGAGTCCGAAACCGGCGGCGAGCAGTTGCGGATGGAAGGCCCAATCGATCTTCGCGCCGTTGACGAAATGGTCGTAGATCTGGTTGCCGAGCCCACCGGCGTACATGCCCACACCGGCTCCCGCACCGGCGAGCCCGCCGCTGAGCCAGCTGTTGCGCAGCGGGCTCATGCCACGTTCGGCGAAGACCCTGCTCAGCCCGCCGTGCAGCGGCGCCCCGAGCAAACCGCCTGCCCCCCATTCGATTCCGGTCTGGAATGTCTGTTTGAGGTCGAATCCGTCGTCGAGGTGCCCTTCGCCCAGCTGGATGCCCTGCACGACGGCATCGATGCCCGCGCCCAGCCCACCGGCCTTCAGGAACGACCGCGCCGCCACCTCGGCCGACTCCTTGGTGAGCACCTTTTCGCCGGCCGGAACCACGATGTCCCGCAGCAGCGCCTTGGCCCCGATATTCAATTCGCCGCGGGTCAGCAGCGCCGCGATCTCCTCGGCCGCGGCCCGCGCGAAGACCGCCAGGCTCTCGCGCGCGGCGGCCAGCACCGCCGGTATCGCAGCTGCGGTGAAGCCGCCCGCCATCGCCATCGAGCGCACCATCCACACGGTCAGCAGCGCGAAACCGATCTCCTGGAGCTTCGTGTACTCCAATTGCGCTGCGGCCTTGCGGGTATCGTGCCCGATCGCGTGCATGGCCTCGACCAGCCGCTGGATCGAATAGTCGCCGTCGCCGTTCAACTCGTCGAACTGCGCCTTGATCGCCTGCGCGCCGTCTCCGCTGTAGCAGTCCTGCGTCGCGGTGGTGACCCGCCGCAGGTCCGGAATCAAAGCCTGGAGTTCGTCGGCCGCACTGTTCCAGGCATCGCCCAGCTCGAAGAGTGCGTCCTCATCACCCTCGGGATACGCCTGCCCGAAGTTGAGCGCCCACATGATCCAGCCGGGCAGGATATCGCCGGGCGTGGTCAACCACGACATGGCCGCGGCGGGGGATCAGTGCTGCTCGAACTGGCCGGTATTGATCGCCTCAGCCCGCTCGTGCGCCCCGGCCGCGTCGCGCAATCCGCGCGAATAGGACTGAAGCAGATCGGTTTTCGAGGTGATGGCCTGTTGGACGGCGGGGTCGCGATGCGCGTAACCGCTGCCGTCACCCTCGGCGAAGTTCTCACCGAAATCGTCCGCGCCCCATTTGCCCCAATAGGAACGGGACGTCGCCGCCAGCTCCTCGGCCACCTTCTCGACCCGCGCGATCACTCCATCGAGATCTCCTGCGACGGAACGCAACTGCCGCGGACTCACCCGCACTTCATCGGACACGATCCCACCCCGCTGTGATCATTGACAGCTCTCCGCCTCGATCTTGCGCCGCCGTACTGGCAGGCAGGCGGCCAACGGATGAAGCGCGGGTGAACGGTCACGCCGGCGACCGTGGTTATGATCGATTCGGGTCGCGTGCCGACGCCGAGTGGACGGCGGACGGCATGGAGGCCACGTATCGAGGAGGCAGCCATGGGTCCACTTCACCCGCCCTGCTGATGTGAGTCACGCGCCTTGGCGGTGCGTATTCGTTACTCCCACAACCTCTTCGAATCAGGATGAAACATGTCTGCTGCCCAGAATCGGGCCCAGGCCCTCGGCCGCGAATTGATCGATGTCCACAATTGGCTGCGCGGCGAGTTGAAGCGGGTCGCGCGCGAACTCGACGAGCATCGGCTCGGGCATGTGCGGCCCGTGCGCGAACTGCGCGGTCATTGCCTGGCGTTCTGCCGGGCGCTCACCGCCCATCACACCAATGAGGACGAGACGGCGTTTCCGGTACTCGCCCAGCGGTTTCCGGAGCTCGCGCCGGTGCTCGGAGAATTGAGCGCCGACCATCAGTTGGTCGCCGAGATTCTGACGCGGATGACCGGACTGCTGGCCGAAGTGAGCGCGGAGAACCTGGCAACGGTGCGCGGGGAGGTCGCCGGGCTGTCGGCGATTCTCGAATCCCATTTCCAGTGGGAGGAGCGCCGGATCACCGCCGCGCTGGACGAACTGGGGGACGCGGGGAGCGCCGGGGAACTCTTCGGGACCTCCGCGGTCACCGCGCGCGGCTGAGGATCAGCGCGGGTCCGCGGCCATGGCGTCGCGGACCGTGGTCTCCTCGCGGCCCAGGAAGGTGGGCTCGGGCTTGAACATGATGGCGTACACCGCCTTCGTGCAGGCCAGTTGATCGCGGAACCAGATCTTGCGGTACACGCCCTCGTGCGGCTGGGTGTCGTCGCCGACGCCGACCGTGTCGATGCCTACCGAACGGCACAGGGCGATGGTGCGCGGCAGGCTGAAGTCCTGGGTGAGGACGGTGGCCGAGCGGACGCCGAAGATGTCGTGGGCGCGGGCGCAGGATTCGTAGGTGCTGAAGCCGGCGTAGTCCAGGGCGATCTTCTCGGCGGGCACGCCGTGCTGGATCAGGTAGTCGCGCATGCTGGTCGGCTCGTCGTAGCTGTGGCGGCCGTTGTCGCCGGTCACCAGGATGGCTTTGACCTTGCCGGCTGCGAGCAGGCGGCGGCCGAGGTCGAGGCGGGCGGCCAGGTAGGGGGAGGGCTTACCGGATTTGTAGACCTCCGCGCCCAGCACGATGGCCACATCCGAGCTCGGGGCGGATTCGACGCTGTACTGCCGGTCGGAGGTGCTGGTGCGGATCCACAGATCGCAGCTGATCACCACGACCAGACCGAGCAGGGCGGCCACGCCCAGCAGTTTCGCGACGCGGCGCGGCGGAAACCAGGTGGCGGCCCGGGCTCGGACGGCGCGGGCGGCGGAGCGGATCTGCATGCCGTCAGTGTGCCGGAAAGGAACAAACCGTCCGAATTGTTTTGCCGCGCCCGAGAAAGCCGGATGCGGGCGGGTTTGGGTGAAATTACAATGAACCGCAGGGCTGCGTTTGTAAAATTCGCTTGGGTCGGCGAACACCGCAGTTCTGATTCGAGGGTCCGATGAAGTCTCGTGCCGCAACAGTTTTCGCCCAGCGCCTCCTGGTATCGGTGATCTGCTCGCTATCGCTCGCGGGTGTGCTCACCGGCTGCGGGAGCGATAAGGGATCGGGGGGAACACCATCCACCACGCCGGCGGTGAGTACGGTCACCACCCCGCCGAGCACCACCACCACGCCGCCGCCCACCACGACCACCGAGGAGCCGCCGGCGGCCCCGCCCGCGCCCGCCGCGCCGGAACCCGAAGTCACGCAGGCGCCCGCGCCGCAGTACACGAATCCCCCTGCGCCGCAACAGCAGCAGACCGTCGCGCCACAGCAGACGGTCGCTCCGCAAACCCAGGCACCGCCCACCCTGGACGTGCCCTCGTTCGATCCGCGACCCGGATACTGAGGACAGCACATGACCAGCCCCCTGAAGCGGACGCCCGTCCGCTGGCTGTGCGCACTCGCCACGGCCGTCGCCGCCGTCAGCCTGAGCGGCACCACCGCCGCCGACCCGGCCATAGGCAAAAACATTGTGGTCCTGGGTGATTCGTTCACCGCCAATGCCTGGGACTGGTTCGGCCGGGAGCAGAGCTGCATCCACAAGGCCACCTCCTGGCCCGCGCAGCTGAACAACATGTCGCAGCCCGCCGAGATGCTGGACGTGTCCTGTCCGGGCGCGGCCATCGACACCCCGCCGGGCTACACGCTCGGCAAGGAAGCCCAGATCGCCGACAATCAGGGCGCTTTCGGACCGCAAACCCGTTTGGTGGCACTGCAATTCGGGCTCAACGACCGCTGGGGGGTGAACGAGCTGCCACTACTCTTCTCGCTCCAGGACTGCGTGTTCAACCTGGTGCAGGGGTGCGACAGCGACGCCGTCGAGCAGGGCCGCATTCCGGACTACAACGCCGTCACCGGGTCGCTGTTCGCCAGCCGGATGAGCAATGCGGTCACCTACATCAAGTACTACGCGCCGAACGCGCGCGTGGTGCTGGTCGGCTATCCGGAGTTCTTCCCGCCCGGGCAGACCTCGCTGTGCCTCAATCTGCTCGGCCTCGCGCCCTACATCCAGGCACGCGGCCAAGCCCTCACCGAATTCCTCGATCGCATCGATGCCGCCGAACGCGAGGCGGCCGGGCTGCTGGGCATCGAATTCCTGGATGTCCGGGCACTCACCACCGGTCACGGATTGTGTTCGGGCCAGCCGTGGTTGAACGGCGTCCTGGATCCGCGCACCGATCTCGACGGCCTGCCCTTCCATCCCTCGACGGTGGGTGACGCGGTGGTGGCGAACGCATTGCACGACAAGTACCTGAGATGACCGGCGCTCCCGATCTCGCCCGGCCCGCCAGTGAGGACCCCGAGGAACCGGTGGGAGTCCAGGCTGCCGCGGCCGCGCGGGATCGGCCCGCCCTGCCCTCGCTGACGGGGGCCCGCTGGTGGGCGGCGTTCGTGGTGTTCGTGCTGCACGCCCTGGTGTTCCTGCCGGTGTACCCGTTCCAGAAATCGGAGCTGTTCCGGCACATTCACCAGGTGCTGCCCATGCAGTTCGGGGCGGCGGGGGTGACGTTCTTCTTCGTGCTGTCGGGGTTCATCATCTACTGGTCGTACAAGCCGGGGATGACGGCGCGGCGGTTCTACCGGCGGCGGGTGCTCAAGATCTATCCGACCCATCTGGTCGCGGCCGGAGTGTTCGTTCTGGCTGCCGGCGTGCCCCTGTCACGCGCGGTGGTGTGGGCGCCGAACCTGCTGCTCGTGCACACCTGGGTGCCGAAGTGGACGACGCTCGGCGGATTGAACGTCCCGTCCTGGTCGCTGGCCTCGGAAATGCTGTTCTACCTGAGCTTTCCGCTATTGCTGCCGCTGCTGCGGCGGATCTCGGCGGACCGGCTGCTGCTCGCGGTCGGCGCACTGCTGGTCTGCGTCCTCGCCCTGCACACCGCCTACTACCTGTGGGTGCCCGGACCGAAGGGCATCGCGAATGCCTTTGCGCCCCGGCTGTTCCCGGGCGACACCTCGCCCTACTACGAGGCGCACGCCTCCCCGGCCTGGTTCGCGCAGCCGAATATCCCGGTCTCCCCGTCGTATTGGCTGAGCTACACCTTCCCCGCCTCGCGGCTACCGGAGTTCCTGCTCGGCGTGCTGGCCGCGCGCATGGTGCTCGAAGAGCGCTGGCGCAGCACCCGGCTCGCGCCGCCGCTGCTGGCGCTCGGCCTGGCATACGCCGCGACCTTCGTGGTGCCGGTGAACTACAAGATGTCGGCGCTGCTGGTCGCGCCCATGACCGCGGTGGTGGCCACCCTGGCGGTGCGGGATCTGCGCGGGATCCGGGGCCTGAACGCGCACCCGCGCATGGTGTGGCTGGGCAATATCTCCTACGCCTTCTACCTGATCCAGTTCCCGGTGATGGTGATCGTCACCCGAACCCTGATCGGCGGCAAGCGTTTCGGCTTCTTCGGCTGGGCGGGCTTCGCGGCTCTATGTCTGGTCGCCTCGGTGGCGGCGGCGGCCCTCATCTACCACTTGGTGGATGTGCCGATCATGAGACGGTTCGCCGGTCGCCGGCTCAGGCCGGCTGAATCCCGATCATAGGAAGCACGGTGCGGCGGGCGAATTCGCGGGCGGCCTGCTCGTCGACCAAGGGGATCAGCCCCTCCGGGGTGAGCGCCAGCGAATGACCCAGCCGGGCCAGCACTTCCGCCACCAGATCGGCGTCGAAATCGCGTCCCTCGCCGGCGGCCTGCACCGCGCGTAGCTTCTCGGCCAGATAGATGCGGCCCACCGCGATCACCGGCCCCGCCTCGGTGGTGAGCCGGGGCAGCACCGTCTCGGGCTCGGTACGCAGCAACCGTTGCAGCAGTTGATTATTGGCCAGCAGCGTGATGAAGGCGACGAAGATCTCCACCAGCTGCTCGTCCCGCGACACCCCGTCGCTGGCCACCAGCTGCACCCGCTCGTCGATCTCGGCGACGAACAGCTGCGCCTCGCGCACCCCGACCGCCTCGACCAGCTCGTTCTTGGATTCGAAGCGGCGATACAGCGTGGCCGGGCTGATGCCCGCGCGCCGTGCGATCTCCCCCATACTGGTTCGCTTGATCCCGAAGTCGAGGAAGGCCGAGAGCGCGCTCTCCAGCAGCTGTTCGCCTTCGGCCCGCGGCTTCTCCAGAATGCGTTGCAGGATGGTGGGCACCGAGGGCATCGAGTCTCCAGTCGATCGGTTGGCAACCCGCGACATTGCGGTGATGAAGCCGCATTATCGCATCGAGTTTGCTACCGGAGTGGGACCGGAGCGAAGCTACTGTCCAGTCAATGGGCGACCGGCGCCGGTCAGGAGACGTTCAGCGCCGCCATCTCGCTTTCGATGGCATTGGCCGCGAAATCTATTCCATTGGAACGTAGTTCGTGAACGCGGCGCTGGAGCGCTTCGATGCCCCCCGGCTGGGCCGCGATATCGGCCACGCTGATGCGCCGTCGGTGCATACCGTCGTGCTCGTACGACACCGGATAAACCTCCTGCTAGCCCCGAGCGGACCCGGCGAGCGGCGGCACTGCCCGGGCCGCCGGGAACGCTGCACGCGATGCTAGCAGCGGCTTATATGGTCGCTTGTTCAGTGTGGGATATCTCACGCACCCCCTTCGGTCACGCCTCTTGACCCTTGCGGTGCAGGCTCGTGTTGTGCAGGTACACCGCGGCATTCAGCTTGATCCGGTCCAGCTCGGCCTCGCCCAGCTCCCGCCGCACCTTGCCCGGGACGCCCGCCACCAGCGAACCCGGCGGGATCTGCGCGCCCTCCGGAATCAGCGCATTGGCGGCGATCAGGCTGCCCGCGCCGATCACCGCACCGTTCAGCACCGTCGCGCCCATACCGACCAGCACATCGTCACCGACGGTGCAGCCGTGCAGAATCGCATTGTGGCCCACCGAGACTCCGCTGCCCACGGTCAGCGGGAAGCCCGGATCCGCGTGCAGCACACAGCCGTCCTGGATATTCGAGCGCGCCCCCACACTGATGTCCTCGATATCGCCGCGCAGCACCGCCGAATACCAAATGCTCACTTCGGCTTCCAGCCGCACCCGGCCGATAACGGTGGCATTCGGCGCGATCCACGCGCTCTCGTCGATCTGCGGCGCGTGCTCGCCCAGCTGAATCCTCATGATCGAGAACCTACCCTCGTCATTCCCGCGTGCCTTTGGCGGGAATCGCACGGGCCGGCGCGGCGCGGGGTCGTGCCGGGACGTGCGCTCAGGCCGCGCGGCGGAACAGGGCGCGGTGGGCGGCTGGCGTGGTGCCGAGCAGGCGATGGAAATGGTGGCGGAGGTTGACCGCGGTGCCGAGGCCGGCGTCGGCGGCCACCCGTTCCATGGTGTCGTCGGTGGATTCCAGCAGCAGCCGGGCGCGATCCACGCGCTGCACCAGCAACCATTGCTGCGGGCTGGAACCGGTCCGTTCGCGGAAGCGGCGGGTGAAGGTGCGCCGCGACATGAGCGCGGTGCGAGCCCAGGTATCGAGATCGACGGATTCGTCGAGATGCGTTCGCGCCCAGACCATCGCGTGTTCGATGGGGTCGTCGTCCTGGGCCTCCGGCACGGCGAACGGGATGTACTGGGCCTGTGAACCGCTGCGATGCGGGGCCAGCACCAGATCGCGGGCCAGCTCGGTGGCGGTGCGGCTGCCGTGATCGGTGCGCACCAGGTGCAGGCAGCAGTCCAGGGCGGCGGCCACGCCCGCGGAGGTGATGAGATCGCCGTGATCGGTCCAGAGCGAATCGGCGCGCACGATCACCTCCGGAAAGGCGCGGGCCAATTCCGTTGCGGCCGACCAATGGGTGGTGAGTTCGCGGCCGTCGGCCAGGCCGCTCGCCGCGATCGCCCAGGAACCCAGGCACAGGCCGACCACCCGGGCGCCGCGCTCGTGCGCGACGTGCAGGGATTCGCGGACCGGGTCGGGCAAGGGCCGGTGCCGTTCCCAGCTGGGCACGATCACGGTCTCCGCGCGCTCGACGGCCTCCAGCCCGTGCCGCACGGTGATGTCGAAACCCGCTGGCGTGGACAGGGTTCCGGCCTGCTCGGCGCAGACCTGCACCCGATACGGCGCACTGTCGCCCGCGCCCGCCCCGATCCGCCCGAACACCAGGCTCGGCACCGACAGGTGGAAGGGGCTGATCCGATCGAAGGCCAGCACGGCCACTTCATGCATGGCCCGATTTTATCGAAGCGCGGCCTTCGGGCCACTGTTGCGTTCGATCTTCCCGGGGCAAGCTGCTACTCATGACGAACACGATCGAAACCGCAGCCCCCGCCACTATCGACATCCTGCACATCGGCGGACCCACCGTGCGCTTCCGCTACGGCAACCTGACTTGGCTGACCGATCCCACGTTCGACGAGCCGGGCGACTACGACCTGGGCGTGCTCACCCTGCACAAGCTGACCGGCCCCGCGGTCACGGCCGAACAGGTCGGCCCGGTCGACGTGGTGCTGCTCTCGCACGATCAGCACCCGGACAACCTGGACACCTCGGGCCGGGCGTTCCTGGCCGGCGTGGACCGGGTGCTCTCCACCCCGGACGCCGAAGCCCGGATGGAAGGCGTTGCGGGCCTGCGCAATTGGGAGTCGGTGGTGATCGGCGACGTCACCGTCACCGGGGTCCCCGCCCTGCACGGTCCGGAAGGCGCGGAAGCCATCTCCGGCGTGGTCACCGGGTTCGTGCTGACCGCCGACGGCCTGCCGACCGTCTACATCTCCGGCGACAATGCCTCGGTGGAGCTGGTGCAGCAGATCGCCGACCGCATCGGCCGCATCGATATCGCCATCCTGAATGTCGGCGCGGCCAACCCGGGCCGCTACGGCGACACCGATGTGACCCTGAACGGCCGCACCGCCGTCAAAGCCTCCGAAGCCCTCGGTGACGCGCTCATCGTTCCCGTCCACGCCGAAGGCTGGGCGCACTTCTCCGAAACCCTCGACTACCTGACCCGCAACTTCGAATACGCCGGTCGCGCAGCCGTACTCCGCGTCCCCACCCCCGGTGAGCCGCTGGTCCTGGCGGCCTCCTGAACGCGCCACGACGATCACCGGGAACCGGTGGAGACCTCCGCTCGCGGATCTCTCCACCGGTTCCTCGTCGTTTGAGGGGTGTGGCGATCGCCGCCGGAAGCACCGGGGTGGGTGACGATGGCGGGTATGAGAATTGGGGTGCCGCGGGAGGTCAAGGAGCAGGAGTTCCGGGTCGCGCTGACGCCGGCGGGAGCCGGGGAGCTGGTGCGGCACGGTCATGAAGTGCTGATCGAAGCCGGGGCGGGGCTGGGGTCCGGGTTCGGGGACGAGGAGTATCGCGCGGCCGGGGCGCGGCCGGTGGTGGGGGCCGATGAGGTGTGGGGGTCGGCGGAGCTGGTGTTGAAGGTGAAAGAGCCGATCGCCGTGGAGTATCCGCGCATGCGGGCCGGGCAGGTGCTGTTCACCTTCCTGCATCTGGCGGCGTCGCGGGAGGGCACCGAGGCGATCCTGCGATCGGGGATCACCGCCATCGCCTACGAGACGGTGCGCGGGGCGGACGGATCGCTGCCGCTACTCGCGCCCATGAGCGAGGTGGCGGGGAAGCTGGGCGCGCAGGTCGGCGCGTATCACCTGATGTCACCGCAGGGCGGGGAAGGCGTGCTGCTGGGCGGGGTGCCCGGGGTGCGGCCCGCCGACGTGGTGGTGCTGGGCGGCGGGATGGCGGGCAGCAATGCCGCGACCATCGCCATCGGGATGGGGGCGCGAGTCACGGTGCTGGACACCAATCTCGCGCGTTTGCGGGAGCTCGACACCCGGTTCGGCGGGCGCGTCACCACCGTCGGCTCCAATATCGCCGAGGTCGAGAAGTCGGTGCTGGCAGCGGATCTGGTGATCGGCTCGGTGCTGGTGCCGGGTGCGCGCGCGCCGAAACTGGTGCCGGACAGCTTGGTGGCCGGGATGCGGCCGGGGTCGGTGCTGGTGGACATCGCCATCGATCAGGGTGGGTGTTTCGAGAGTTCGCGCCCCACCACGCATGCGAAACCCACCTTCCGCGTGGGTGATTCGCTGTTCTACTGCGTGGCCAATATGCCGGGGGCGGTGCCGCATACCTCGACGGTGGCGCTCACCAATGCCACGCTGCCGTATGTGCGGGCCATCGCGGATCTGGGGTGGCGGGCGGCCTGCGACGCGGATCACGGTCTGGCGCAAGGGCTCACCGCCGATTCCGGTGAGCTGTATTCGCCGGAGGTCGCCGCGGCGCACGGGCTGCGCCTGCTGCACGGCACCGCGTCCTGACCCCGCCGCCCGTCATTCCGGCGCGCTCTCAGCCGGAATCCACACGCCCGCACCGTGTGGATCCCGGCTGAAAGCATGCCGGGATGACGAGGGTCACTCAGCTCGCCGACTCGCCCAGCGCCCAGTCCGGGCCGCCGTCGGTCGGCAGATTGCGCAGCTTGTCCGGATTGCGCACCACATCGATATTGGTGATCCGGCCCTCGTCGATGGTGAACGAGAACACGCCGGTGTGCTGACCGTCGAACACCACCAGGCCGGGGCGGCCGTTGACGATGACCGAACGACCCCACGCCCCACCGATCTCCGAGGCGTGCCGCAGGAAGCCGAGCAGCGTCGCCGCCACCGTGTCCGCGCCGTGCAGCGGAATGCGGAAGGCATTGACCTTGCCGCCGCCGTCGGCGGTGAAGGTGACCTCGGAATCCAATACGCCGAGCAGCGCGCTCAGGTCGCCGGAGCGCCAGGCCAGCGCGAAGGCCGACACCACCTTCTCGTGCTCGACCGGGCTGGCCGGGAAGCGCGGGGTGCCCTGCTCCACATGCTTGCGGGCGCGAGAAGCCAACTGCCGCACCGCGGCCGGGGTCCGGCCCACCACCTCGGCGACCTCGGGCCCGGACATGCCGAACACGTCCTGTAGGACGAACGCGGTCCGCTCGGCGGGTGAGAGCGACTCCAGCACCACCAGCAGCGCCGTCGTGACCCGCTCGTCCTGCGTCACCCGGTCTGCCGGATCATCCCAGTTGGTGATCTCCGGTTCCGGCAGCCATTCACCCACGTACTGTTCGCGCCGCGCCCGCGCCGACCCCAGATGATCGAGGGCCAGCCGCCCGGTCACCGTGGTCAGCCATGCCCGCAGGTTCTCGATCCCCGCGCCCTCCGGGCTGGTCTCGTAATACCGCTGCAAGCGCAGCCACGCCTCCTGCACCACATCGTCGGCGTCGCTCAGACTGCCCAGCGTGCTGTAGGCGACCCGCCGCAGATAGGTCCGATGCTCCTCGAACTGCCGCGCCAACTCGGCCTGATCGGGCACCCCGTGCCGTTCGTCGCTCATCCTCGCCTCACAGTTCGTTCCCACTCGCCCATTCCGGCTTGTCACCGAACCGACGAAACCGATCGGACAACTGTGACATTCCGCCGGTGGGGGAGCGCATCAGACCCGGCATCAAGATCAGTTCGGGCGCCGGCGGCGCGCCGCCAGCACCAACGCCGCGGCCAGCGCCGAAGCGAGCTGCACCGCCTCCGAAAGCCTTACGGCGCGGCGCAGATCGCGAACCTCGGGGATCGGGCCGTCGCCGAGGGTCGGGCGCATCTCCGTGCCGTGCCGGTACTGTGTGAGCCCGCCGAGCGTGACACCGAGCGCCCCGGCCATCGAGGCTTCGGCGACACCGGCATTCGGGCTGGGATGCTTCCCGCCATCGCGCCGCCACGCCCGCCACGCATCGGCGGGCCGCCCGCCCGCCAACGGAGCGAGGACGGTCGTGAACGCCCCGGCAATCCGCGCGGGAGCCAGATTCGCCACATCATCGGTACGCGCGGCCGCCCACCCGAAATTGCGGTACCGATCATTGCGATACCCGACCATCGCATCGAGCGTATTGATCGCGCGATACCCCAGCAGCCCCGGAACCCCGGCCACCGCACCCCAGAACAGCGGCGCCACAGTCGCATCCGAAGTGTTCTCCGCGATCGACTCCAACGCCGCCCGCGCCAGCCCATCGGCATCCAGCACCGAGGGATCGCGTCCGCACAACGAAGGCAACAACTCCCGCGCCCCCTCGATATCCCCCGACTCCAGCCGCTCCGCCATCTCGCGCCCGGTCCGAGCCAAAGTCGTTCCGCCCAGCACGGTCCACGTAGCCAACGCCGTCACCCCGATCTCAGCTGCCGCGGACCGCCCAACAATGCGCCGCACCCCGATCCCCAGCCCCGTCACCGCCCCGACGAGCACGACTTCATTGACAACACCGGCCACCCGGCTATCCCGATAGGTGACCTTCTCGACCGCCATTGCCGCCGACCCGAACCCGGCCACCGGATGCCCGCGCCGCGGATCCCCGACCGCCCGATCCAAAGCGAAACCGAGCAGCATCCCGCCAGCGGCAGCAGTCCTTTTTCTCACCAGGCGAGGTTAGCCACTGAGCTTCCAGACGTAATGCCGACCGTCTCGGTGCGGTGCGACCGTCGTGGCTCCGACCGCAGTGGTCGCCCCGATCACCGCGGTCCGCTCCGTGCCGGGGTGAACAGCTGCCGCTATCGCCTTCGTGGTGCGTTGTCCGGGACCGGACCGCGTGCGCTGGGGGAATGTCTTGCGACGATTCGGATCCGGCGGGGCCGAGTAGGCGGCGGGTGCCGCGGCCTCGGCTCGATCAGCGGCGGGTGCCGCCGTAGCGGTCGGCGAGGCGGGCCTCATTGGAGACCGGCTTGGGTTGCGGTGCGGGGGAATCGGGATCGGCCGGGAGGGGCGCTTCCGTGGCGGGCGTGCTCGTGGGTGCCGGGGCCGGGGACTCGGTGGCCGCGGACGCGGGGGAATTCGGTTCGGCGGGGGCGGATTCGGCGCGTTCGCGGCGGCGGGCCCGGATTTCGGCGTAGACGAAGTAGGCGAGGCCGAGGGGGGCCATGATGCCGAAGGCCAGCCATTGCAGGCCGTAGGAGAGGTAGGGGCCGGCGTCGAGCTGGGGGAGGGGGTCGGGGGTGAAGACGCCGGGTTGTTTGTCGGCGAGTTGCAGGTAGCCGCCGCGGGCGTCGGTGGGGATGGGGGTCAACGGGACGCCGAGGACAGTCGATTCCTGGACGGTGTCGATCGAATAGACCTGGCGGTAGCCGTCTTCGGTGACCGGGGGCTTGGATTCGACGATGCCCTCCGAGGCGCGGACGCGGGCCTCGAGGTGCTGGCGGCCGGTGGGCGGGGCCGGGATCTGGGGCGGGCGGGTGCCGTCCACGGCGGCGATCTGGCCGCGATCGATCAGCACCGTGCGGCCGTCGTCGAGGCGGAAGGCGGCGAGGGCGGTGTAGGCGGGGGCCGAATCCAGGTGGCGCAGGCGGACCAGAACCGTGGAGTCGGGGACGTATTCGCCGTCGGCGGTCACCCGCCGCCATTCGGTGTCCTTACCGGACTGGCCGAGCATGGTGGTCACGTCGACGGGCGCGGCATCGACCGAATCGGAGATGCGCTGATTGCGCTCGGAGGTGCTGGTGTTCTTGCCCAGCTGCCACGGCGCGAGCACCGAGAAACACAGGTACGCGAAACCGGCGACGATCACCGCCAGAATGATCCAGCTCGGGCGCAACAGAAAGGTGACTCGGCGCAGCGGCGAGGGTTTCGCGTCACTCATGCGCGATCGCTCTCGGGCGATTCGCCGAGCTGCTCCCGCACCCAGTTCAACAGCCCCGGCACCGCGGCCTCGATCTGCTCCCGCACCAACACGAAATCCGACTGGTCGCCGTAGTACGGGTCGGGCACGCTGATGCTGTCCGCTTGCGGATCGAAATCCCGCAGCAGCATCCGACGCTCCGACGGCACCCCCAGTTCCCCCAGCTCACGCTCGTGCCCGGCATCCAGCGCGACCAGCAGATCCGCACTCAAATGCTCGGCCCCCACCACGGCGGCGACATGCCCGACCGGATACCCGTGCTCCCGCAACTCCCGGGTAGTCCGCGGATCGGCGTCGTCACCCACATGCCAGCCACCGGTCCCGGCACTGCTCACCCGCACCCGATCCGCCAGCCCGGCCCGCTCCAGATGCGCGGCGAAGATCTTCTCCGCCATCGGGGATCGACAGATGTTCCCGGTGCAGATGAATGTCACATGCAGCTCGCCCACGACAGCCATTCTGTCCGGTCCGCCCCGAACCCGGCCACGTAGGGTGGACTGCTGTGCCGCAGGACACCCACCACCCCGACCCCGCCGCGCCCGAACCGGCGGCCCACACGGCCGGGCGGATACCGGGGGACCCCGCACCCGCACCACGAGGCGGTAGCGCCGAATCAAGTCCGGGCGCGGAAGTCGAGGCGGTGCCGGTTGGGTATGCGTTCGACGCACGCGCGGTCATTGACGCACCTGCGGACGTTGACGCACCCGCGGACGTTGACGCACCTGCGGTCGTCGACGACGCGGCAGCTGCGTCCGTTGCTGCGGTGACTGCGACCGACGGTGATGGGTCCGTGGCCGGTACCCAAGCCGCCTCATCCGGCGGTCGAGTCAGCATGGCACCGGTTCCAGGTGATTCGCATGTCGCCGAGGCGGCTGGGCACGGTTCCGGCGGTGCCGGACACGGCGTTGACCGGGAGAAGCTGCGGCATCACGGGGATGTCGAGACGCGGCCGGGGATGGTCGATTTCGCGGTGAACGTGCAGGGCGATGCGCCGCCGGACTGGTTGCAGGAGCGGCTGAGTGCCCGGCTGGGGGACTTGGGGCGGTACCCGGATGCGGGTGAGGAGCGGGCAGTCCGGGAAGTGGTGGCGGCTCGGCACGGGCGGCGGGCCGAGGAGGTGCTGTTGCTGGCGGGGGTGGCGGAGGGGTTCGCCATGTTGCCGCGATTGGGGGCGAAGCTGGCGGCGGTGATCCATCCGTCGTTCACCGAACCCGAGCTGGCCTTGCGTGAAGGTGGGGTGCCGGTGACGCGGGTGGTGTTGGAGCCGCCGTACACGCTCGACCCAGCACTGATGCCGGAGGACGCGGATCTGGTGGTGGTGGGGAATCCGACCAATCCCACCTCGGTGCTGCATCCGGCGGTGGCGTTGCTGGCACTGCGGCGGCCCGGGCGGATCGTGGTGGTGGACGAAGCGTTCACCGATGCGGTGGCGGGGGAGCCGGAGACAATGTCCGGCAAGGACTTTCCCGATCTGCTGGTCTTCCGCAGCCTCACCAAGACGTGGGCGCTGGCCGGGTTGCGGTGCGGGTATGCGCTCGGCGCGCCGGAGGTGCTGGCGCGGTTGAATCACGGCCGGCCGCATTGGCCTTTGAGCACACTGCAATTGGAGGCGATCGCCGCCACGGCGGAGCCGCGTGCGGTGGCCGAAGCGCAGCGGAAGGCGGAAGTCATTGCCGCGCATCGCGATGCGATGATTCCGCGCTTGCGCGAACTCGGGGTCGAGGTGCACGAACCGGCGGCCGGACCGTTCCTGTGGATCCGCGTTCCCGATGCGGAACTGCTGCGGAAGCGGCTCGCGGACATGGGGATCGCGGTGCGACGGGGAGATACCTTCCCCGGTGCCGAAGCCGGGCAGCTGCGGCTGGCGGTGCGGGAACCCGCGCGGGTGGATCGGCTGGTCGCGGCGATCCGCGAGATCGGATTGTGAGAACGTAATTTTCGGCGTGCGGCGCCGATGATGACGGTGACGTGTGGAGGAGGTTCGGTGACGGTGCGGTTGGCGGAGCTGATCTCGGCGCTGGACGCGGCATACCCGCCGCGACTGGCCGAGTCGTGGGATTCGGTCGGCCTGGTGGCCGGCGACCCGGATGATGCGGTATCCCGGGTGCTGTTCGCGGTCGACGCCACATCGGCCGTGGTCGACGAAGCGATCGGCTGGGGCGCACAGGCATTGGTGGTGCATCACCCGCTGCTGCTGCGCGGGGTGGATACGGTGGCGGCGTCCACGCCCAAGGGTGCGTTGGTGCACAAGCTGATCCGTTCGGGGTGCGCGCTGTTCACGGCACACACCAACGCGGACTCGGCCGACCCGGGCGTCTCGGATGCGCTGGCACAGGCCATCGGGCTGACCGTCACCGGCCCACTGGACCCGAAACCGTTGACGCCGCTGGACAATTGGGTGGTGCTGGTGCCGCGCACCCACACCGAAGCGGTACTGACCGCGCTGTTCGCCGCCAGCGCCGGGACGGCCGGGAACTACTCGGACAGCGCGTGGCAAGTGTCGGGCACCGGGCAGTACCGCCCGCTCGACGGCGCGAACCCGGCACTCGGCGCGATCGGCGAATTGCGGCAGCTGGCGGAGGACCGCATCGAAGTCGTCGCCCCGCCCTCACGCCGGGCCGCCGTCCTGGCCGCACTGCGCGACGCGCACCCCTACGAGGTCCCCGCCTACCACGTCACCGAACAAGCGCCGCTGCCCTCCGGCTTGGGCATCGGCCGCGTCGGCGAACTCCCCGCCCCGGAATCGTTGCGCGAGTTCACCGCCCGCGTCCGCAAGGGGCTGCCCACCACCACCTGGGGCGTCCGCGCCGCCGGCGACCCGGACCGCATCATTCGCACGGTCGCCGTATGCGGCGGCGCGGGTGACTCGTACCTCGGCAAGGTCGCCCGCCTCGGCGTGGACGCGTACGTCACCTCCGACCTGCGCCACCACCCCGCCGACGAGCACCTGCGCGCCGGCGGCCCCGCACTGATCGACGCCGCCCATTGGGCGACCGAATTCCCCTGGTGCGCACAGGCGGAGGGGGTGGTGCGCGCCGCGCTGCCGGGTGTGGAGACGCGGGTGTCGGCGCTGCGCACCGATCCGTGGACGATCGGTGCGGGGGAGGGCTGACGAAGCATCGGAGTTTTGCTCCACTTCGAGCCCGATTCGGTCGGAAAACTGACGAACAGGCCGTGAAAGTGGAGCAAAACTCCAATCAGGCTGCGGTGACGGTTGACTCGTGGGCTACGGGGAAGTTCACGGAATTCGCGATGAAGCACTTCTTATGTGCTTCGGCGTGCAGTTGCTGCGCCGCATCCACCATGTGCGGTTCGGTGACGGTGACGTGCGGCCGCAGTGTGACGTGCTGGAAGCGTTCCTCATCCATGACGCCCACGGCATCGTCGCGGTATTCGGTGACTACGACTCCGGCCTCCACGCACAGGTGGAGATACCAGAGCATGTGGCAGTCGGAGAGCGAGGCGACCAGCAGCTGCTCCGGATTCCAGCGGGTGCGATCGCCGCGGCCGACCACGGGGTCCGCGCTCGCCTCCAGGCTGGGCCGTCCCGCGGCGTGCAGCAGGTGATTGCGGGAGTAGTCGCGGTAGCCGGTGGTCGCACCCGACCAGGTGACCGAGACCTCGTACACATGTTCAGCCATCCACCGACCATCTCACACGCGGCCGGTGATGTCCCCGGAAAATCAGCCCGTCACAGCCATGCTCGCGAGTAAAACCGCTGGTTGTGCCGGGGTTGGGTATTGCGGGGCCCGGAGGCGGGTACGGTGGGAGTCTTGAACCGTCCATAGCGTCCAGGAGACCTTCCGCGTTGAATGCCGAACCATCGATCCAGTCCAAGCTGCTCGACCTCGCCGCTGTCGACGCCGAGTTGACGCGGATCGGGCATCGCCGCAAGGTGCTGCCGGAGCAGCAGCAGGTGACGGATCTGGAGGCGGAGCGGACCACGCGTAAGGACGCCGCCGTCAAGGTCGAGATCCTCATCGATGACCTGGATCGCGATATCCGCAAGCTGGAAGGCGAGATCGACGCCGTCCGCAAGCGTGAGGAACGTGACCGCGGGCTGCTGAGCGCCGGTGCGGTGAACGCCAAGCAGCTCTCGGAATTGCAGCACGAGCTGGGCAGCCTGGAGCGGCGCCGCAAGGTCCTGGAAGACGATCTGATCGAGGTGATGGAGCGGCGTGAGGCCGCGGCCGCCGACCACGATCACGCGGGTGCGAACCTGGATCGCGCCGAGACCGATCTGGTGGATGCCGAACGCCGCCGCGACGCCGCCGTCGCCGATCTCGATGTGGCACAGCAGCGTTGCGAATCCGACCGGCAGGCGCTGACCCGCCTGTTCCCGGCCGACCTGCTCGCCGCCTACGACAAGCAGCGCACCCAGTACGGGGTCGGCGCGGCGCTGTTGCAGGCGCGCCGCTGCGGAGCCTGCCGCATCGAGCTCGATCGCGGGGAGATCTCGCGCATCACCCAGACCGCCCCCGACGTGGTCGTGCGCTGCCCCGAATGCAGCGCGATCCTGGTGCGCACCAAGCAGTCGGGACTGTAGCAAGCCGCCCGCGCTGCGCGGGTGAACGCCGATGACGGCCCGTGACCGCGGGCCGTTTTCCATGCCTGGAGGGTGAACTGCGGTGGTGGACAAGGTGATCGTCGAAGCCGACGGTGGATCGCGCGGCAATCCCGGCCCCGCCGGATACGGCGCGGTGGTGTGGGACAGCGGCCGCCTGGCCGTGCTGGCCGAACGCAAGGAATTCCTCGGCGTCGCCACCAACAATGTCGCCGAATACCGCGGCTTGATCGCCGGTCTGGAAGCCGCCGCCGAACTCGGCGCCCGCGAAGTCGCCGCCCGCATGGACTCCAAACTCGTCGTCGAGCAGATGTCCGGCCGCTGGCAGGTCAAACACCCGGCCATGATCCCGCTGGCGGAACGCGCCCGGCAGCTGGTCGCCGGCTTCGACCGCGTCACCTTCGAATGGATTCCCCGCAAACAGAATTCGCACGCCGACAAACTGGCGAACGAAGCCATGGACGACGCCCATCTGGTCGACGAAGTCCGCGACGCGCTGCACACGGGATCGGCCGTGCCCGCACCCACCGCCGGACGGCCGGACCCGGACCAGGTCCGAACCGCCGTATTCGACGCGGCACCGGTGCCGGTCGTCGATCTCGCCGCAGGCGCCGGCCCGGATGCCGCGGCGGCGCCGGAGGGCATCAGCGGTTCCGAAGGCGGCGGCGTGGCAGCCTCCGCCGCGCCGGGGTGGACCGGGGCGGTGGGGCGGCCGACCAGGTTGCTGTTGCTGCGGCACGGGCAGACGGAATTGTCGGTGCAGCGGCGGTATTCGGGGCGGGGGAATCCGGCGTTGACGGCGCTGGGGCGGGAGCAGGCGGCGCGGGCGGCGGAAAGCCTTGCGGCCAAGGGGGATATCGCGGCGATCGTGTGTTCGCCGTTGGGGCGCGCGAAGGAGACGGCGGAGGCGGCCGGGCGGGCGCTGGGGGTGCCGGTACGGGTGCTCGAGGGGTTGATCGAGACCGATTTCGGTGCGTGGGAAGGGCTTACGTTCGCCGAGGCGCAACAGCAGGATCCGGAGCTGCATTCACGGTGGCTGGGGGATCCGTCGCTGCCCGCGCCGGGCGGGGAGAGCTTCGATCAGGTGCGGGAGCGGATCGAGGGGGTGCGCCGCGATCTGGTGGCGTTGTACCCGGGCGCGAATGTGCTTGTGGTGAGCCATGTCACGCCGATCAAGACGCTGCTGCAACTGGCCCTGGGTGTCGGGCCGTCGCTGCTGTATCGCCTGCACTTGGACTTGGCGTCGCTGTCCATCGCCGAGTTCTATCCCGACGGCGGCTCGTCGGTCCGCTTGGTCAACGACACCTCGTACCTGTAATCCTCAGGGCCGCAAAGTGGCGGTGAGAAACTCGATCTGGTCGTGGACGGCCTTCTCGAACCAGTCGTCGAAGTAGATGTCGAAATGCCCGATGGGATAACGGCGTACGGTCGCGTGCTTGGTGCGCTCGGCGGCCTTCAACGTGGGCCCGGCGGGCGCGACCGAATCCTGATCGCAGACGGCGTAGAACACCGGCGCCTTGATGTCCTTGACCCGGCGCGCGGGGGAGTCGAAGAGCGCCGACAGGCCGATGCGCGCGGGCACCTTGGGCCGGTACTGCGTGGATTCCTCTGCGAGACGGCCGAATCCGGCGGGCACGTCGGCGGCGCTCATCAACGCGGCGGAGTGTTTCTTACCGGCCAGCCGGGCGTGGATGGGACGGCCGAAGAGCGAGCCGAAAACCCGGTCGGTCAAGGCGATGGTGCCGGTCTTGGTCAGGCTGATCGGCCCCTTCGCCATGGCCGAGGACCAGCCGCTGGTGAACGGGCACTGCGCCACCACCGCGGCGAGGTAATGGTCGTCCGGCGCCACCGACAGCACATGCCCGCCGCCGAACGAACTGCCCCACAGCGCGATTCGGGTGGCATCGATACCCCGGATGGTGCGCGCGTACGCGATCGCGGCATGCCAGTCCTCGCGCTGCCGCCCGATATTGATCAACTGCCGCGGTTCACCCGTACTCGCCCCGAAATGCCGGTAGTCGAATACCAGCGCCGCCATCCCCGCGTTCGCGAAGCGCCGCGCATACCGATCCAACCCCATTTCGCGATCCGCCCCCAGCCCGTGCCCCATGACCACCAACGGCCGCGGGCGAGCCGGTCCATCGGGGAGATACAGCCAGCCCGCACACTGCTCGCTACCCGAAGAGAACCCCACCTCGACACGCTCCATGGCGCATTACGGTACCTTGGTGCCCGCGGACGAGTCGGTCGGGCGGTCGCGGCGATGGGAACGGGTACGGCTGTGCCGCTGCCCGTCGCCGAGGAAAGTCCGGACTCCGTAGAGCAGGGCGGTTGCTAACGGCAACCCGGGGCGACCCGCGGGACAGTGCCACAGAAAAGAAACCGCCCACACGCCATGTGTGGGTAAGGGTGAAACGGTGCGGTAAGAGCGCACCAGCGCGCCGGGTGACCGGCGCGGCTAGGTAAACCCCGCCCGGAGCAAGGTCGAAGGCCGGACTCGCGAGAGTGCGGCTGCGCAGGCGTTCGAGGGCTGCTCGCCCGAGCCTGCGGGTGGACTGCTCGAGGCACCCGGCAACGGTGTGTCCAGATGGATGACCGTCACCCGGTCGCGAGACCGGGGACAGGATCCGGCTTACAGACCGACTCGTCCGCCCCCTGTCCACGGGGGTGCCGCGGTGCCATGATGGATGGTGATCGGGGACGGATGTCCCTGACACAGCGGTAATTTCGCGGAGCGAACAAATGAACGTTCTGTTTGCCCTCCTCGCCGTGCTGGCCTTCCTCGTGGTCACCGCGGGCGTAGTGGCGCTGGCTTCGATTCGGGTGGTCGCCCAATACGAGCGCGGACTGGTATTCCGGCTCGGCCGGGTGCGAGCGGTGCGCGAACCCGGACTGCGCATGCTGATTCCCGGCGTGGACCGCATGGAAAAAGTCTCCGTGCAGGTGGTCACCATGCCGGTGCCCGCCCAGGAGGGCATCACCCGCGACAATGTGACGGTCCGGGTGGACGCGGTGGTGTATTTCCGGGTGATCGATCCGGTGCGCGCCGTCGTCGAGGTGGAGAATTATCTGTTCGCCGTCGGTCAGGTCGCGCAGACCTCACTGCGCTCGATCATCGGCAAGAGCGAACTCGACGATCTGCTGTCCAATCGCGAAGAGCTCAACAAGGGCCTGGAATTGATGATCGACAATCCGGCCCTGGGCTGGGGCGTGCACATCGATCGCGTCGAGATCAAGGATGTGGCGCTACCGGATTCGATGAAACGCTCCATGTCCCGGCAGGCCGAGGCGGAGCGGGAACGCCGTGCCCGCGTCATCTCCGCCGAGGGTGAACTCCAGGCGTCGGAGAAGCTCGCCGAGGCGGGCGCGCGCATGGCGCAGGCGCCGGCCGCGCTGCAACTGCGTTTCCTGGAAACCGTGGTCCAGGTTGCGGCGGAAAAGAATTCGACCCTGGTGCTGCCGTTCCCGGTGGAGCTGCTGCGTTTCCTGGACAACCCCGCGGTGCGCGACGCCGTCGCCGCCGCCGCGCCCGACGACGAGAAAACGCCCGACGAAAGATGAGGACGCCACCATGTCCGTGCTGATCCAGCCGCTGGCGGTGCTGGTGCTTTTCGCCATCGCCTATCTGCTCAAATTCCTGTCCGCGGCCCTGCCGGGCGGCCTGCGCGATCGATAGCGAGCGCGCATCACCGAATCGCATACAGCTATCGCCTGCTCGGGCGGGGTGACCGACACCGCTCTCGGCTCCGCTGTGCGCAGACCGCCGGGTTGGATGACAATGGCGGCGCGTCACCTGGCGTGTACCGGCGCGGCACGGCGTGTCGAGCTGGCGATCTGCTCGGAACTAGCCCCGAACGTGATCGGCGTCATAAAGTGTTGCGCGTTGGAAAGTTCCGTTGCGGCTGCAACGGGCGAAGGGCTCAACAATCGTCGGAAAGCAGGTCTCGTCTAAATGCGAATTGCTCGTAAGTTGGCAGCGGGTGCGCTCCTCGCCGCTGCTGCTTCCGTTGTGCTGGGTGCCGGTTCCGCTTCGGCGTTCTCGGTGACCCCGCTGCCGGGTGGGGTGCAGGTCGACCTCACCCCCGCGGATACGCAGTGGGTGGCGAACTCCCACATCGGGCAGGCTATCGCGGGTCTGCCGCACGCCTCGGCCGCGTCGTTCGGGCAGGCGCTGGATTCCGCGGCGTACCTGTCGTCGCAGTATCCCGAAGGCCGCGTCGTCTTCACCGTCTACGGTCCGTTCGACACGCTGAACGGCACCATGCTGGCGTTGCAGTAGGAGTAGCTTCCACTCGTGGAACTACATCAGCGGATCGTTTCGGCGCCGGTCGATTTCGGCGCCGTCCGAGCCGAATTCGGACTCGCCCCGGAGTATCCCTCCGGGGCGGTCTCCGAAGCCCGCGACGCGACCGACGAATTCGCCGCCGCCCGGCTGGACCGGCGTGACATACCGCTGGTCACCATCGACCCGCCCGGCGCCATGGATCTGGATCAGGCGCTGCATCTCGAGAAAACCCCCGACGGCTTCAGATTGCATTACGCGATCGCCGATGTCGCCGCCTTCGTGAAAACCGATGGCGCGCTCGCCCGCGAATCCCTGGTCCGGGGCGAGACTTTCTACTTCCCCGACGGCACCGTGCCGTTGCATCCGCACGTTCTATCCGAGGACCGGGCGAGTCTGCTGCCCGATGTGGACCGCCCGGCGGCCCTGTGGACCATCGAATTGGACGAGAAGGCCGAGCCGCGAACATATTCGGTGACCCGTGCGCTGGTGCGTTCCCGGGCGCGACTCGACTACGCGGGCGTGCAGGCCGACGCCGATGCCGGGCGGCTGCATCCGTCCATCGCCGCACTGCCCGAATTCGGCCGGCTGCGTATCGAATCCGGCCTGGCGCGCGGCGCGATCAACCTGCGCCTGCCCTCGCAGAGCGTCATCCGCGACGAGAACGGCGCCGGCGGCGTCGACCACTGGCAGCTGGTGCTGGAACCGCGCACCGCCGCCGACGACTGGAACGAGCAGGTATCGCTCCTCACCGGCATGTGCGCGGCGCGAATCATGCTCGACGGCAAGGGCTCCGAGCAGCTCGGGCTGTTGCGCACCATGCCGCCGCCCGCCGCCTCGGCCATCGAATCCATGCGCCGCACGGCCGCCGCGGTCGGCGTGGCCTGGCCCGCCGAGGTCTCCGCCGGCCGCATGCTCGCCGGCCTGGACCCCAATACCCCCGCCGCGCTGGTGCTCATGTCCGAAGCCACCAGCCTGCTGCGCGGCGCCTCCTACACCATCCTGAACGGCCAGCCCCCGGAGACCGTGCAGCACAGCGGCATCGGCGCACCGTACGCCCACGTCACCGCCCCGCTGCGCCGGCTGGCCGACCGCTACGCCACCGAGATCTGCCTCGCGCACTGCGCGAATACCCCCATCCCGCAATGGGTTCGTGACGGCCTGCCGCCGGTGACCGAGTCCATGCGCCGCGCCGACGCCACCGCGGGCAAGGTCGAACGCGCCTGCATCGACCTCACCGAGGCGACCGTGCTGGCTCCGCGCCTGCACACCGACTTCGACGCGGTGGTCGTGCGCGAAGCCAACGGCACCCGCCCCGCCGAGATCTTCATCGCCGATCCGCCCGTACTGGCCAAATGCACCGGCAACCCGCCGGAGGGGCAGCACGTGAAAGTCCGCCTGGCGGTGTCGGATCCGCCGACCCGCACGGTCACCTTCGCCTACCCGGCCGAGGCGCCGGCGTAGCTCACCGGTGCGCCGGCATCCGATACTGCTCGCCGTACTGCTGCTGCATCGCCAGCTGCTGCTGTCGTTCCAGCTCCGCCTGCGCCCGCCTGCGCTCCTCTTGCCCGCGCACAAGGACGAACCGGTGGTGCACCTGACGCCCGCCCCGAACGGCGAGCACGCGCGGCTGAACTGACCGGCTAGAGCGGGTGATGCCGGAGGAATTCGATGGCGACCGGGTACTCCTCGAGCGCCTTCGCCGCGGCGGCTTCCTCGGCATCGCACATGCGCTGATAGCCGGTTTCGCCGACGTGCTCGGCGTGGGTGCGCAGGGTTTCCAGGGCTTCGACCGCATCGCGATGGTCGCCCAGCACGCCCTGGAGTTTCTTGGCATTGCGGGCCAGCGCGGTGGCGGGCGCGCCCAGCACGGCCTCGGCCGCCTCCGCGGCATACCGCAATCGCTTTGCGGCCTTACGGATTTCGTGCAGATGCTCGATGTGGTTCGGATCGTCCGGGGCGGGTTCGTCGTGTACCAGCTGCCGCAGGTCCCGGAAGTCCGAATGCAGCACGGCCTCGAACACCTCCGGCGCGGGCTGCTCGGCGTGCTTCGAGCGCAGCGGGGGATCGGTGATCAGGGCGCGCAGCCGCGCGGTGATCAGGTGATAGCGGCGGCTGTCGAAGGCATCCAGCACCGCGTGATGCGCCTCGGTATAGGTCCGGCGTTCCGCGGCCACCAGCTCCGCGCCGAAACTGGTTTCGGGCGTGGACTTCTCGTCCGGCGATGTCGTCTCTCCGCCGGAGCCGGCCGCCTCGCCGAGCAGCGCGGCGAAGCGTTCGGCCCGCACCTCCGCGTCCCGCGCCACCCCGAGCAGCCCGGCCAGCCATCGCAATTCGTCGGTGGTCTCGCGGATCGCCTTGCGCCGCATGATCCGGCGATAGGACTTCAATACGCTGCGCAGCCGCCGGGTGGCCACCCGCATGCTGTGCACCGAATCCGGAAGATCCTGGCGCACAGCGGGTTCGGCTTCACGCAGCCGGTCCACGTCGGAGGTGAGGGCTTCGACCAAGGCGGGACCGGCTGCGGCGCTCATCTAATTCCTGTACTTGTCCGTGGCTTCCACCAGATGGTGGGTGATGCCGGGTTCGGCGGCGGCATGACCGGCATCGGGCACCAGGTGCAGTTCCGAATTCGGCCAGGCCCGGTGTAGATCCCAGGCGCTCACGGCCGGGCACACCATGTCGTGGCGGCCCTGCACGATCACCCCGGGAATGTGCGCGATGCGCTCGATATCGCGCAGCAGCTGCCCCTCGTCGAGGAAACCGAAGTTGTGGAAGTAATGGTTCTCGATCTTGGCGAAGGCCAGCGCGAAGCGCGGATCGGCGGATTCCTCGACCCGATCCGGTTGGGGCAAAAGGGAACTCGTGGCGCCCTCCCAGGTGGACCACGCGACGGCCGCGTCGGTGGCGAGCTTCGCATCGGGGGAGTGCAGCAGCCGGTGATAGACCTGGATCATGTCGCCGCCGCGTTCGCTCGCCGGCACCGGCGCCAGGAACTTCTCCCACTCGTCGGGGTACACGAACCCCGCCGAGCCATTGTAATACCAATCGATTTCCTTGCGCCGCAACAGGAAAATCCCGCGCAGCACCAACTCCGTCACCCGCTCCGGATGGGTTTGCGCATACGCCAGCGCCAGCGTCGAACCCCAGGAACCGCCGAACACCTGCCAGGCTTCGACGCCCAAATGCGTTCGCAGCCTTTCGATATCGGCCACCAGATGCCAGGTGGTATTGGTCTCCAGGCTCGCGCCGTCGGCGATGTGCGGCACCGATTTCCCGCACCCGCGCTGATCGAACAGCACGATGCGATAGGCCGCCGGATCGAAGAACCGCCGGTGGAACGGCGCGGTCCCGCCGCCCGGCCCACCGTGCAGGAACACCACCGGTTTGCCCTCGGGATTACCGCTGACCTCCCAGTAGATGCCCTGACCGTCCCCGACCTCCAGCACGCCCTGCTCATGAGGTTCGATCGGCGGGTACAGGGTTCGCATCAGCCGACCACGCCCTGCGCCAGGCTCGAGATCTGGAGGGCCGAGAGCGCCTGATCACGCACATCCGAGCAGTTCGCCTGGGTGACTCGATCCAGCACGTCCTTGTCGGAGAGCATCTGGATATTGATGCCGCCGTTCTTCAGCGCCCACTCGTGCGCGGTGGCATTGAGCGCGATCTTGCCCAGCGTCGGGCCCTGCACCCGCCAATCCGAGAGCTGCGGGCGGAGCAGATCGCACAGGCTCTTGGCGGCCTCGTCGGAGACCGTCAGCTGGGTACCGTTCGCCTTGCCGCTGGTGGTCGCGCCGCCGGAGGTGGTCGGCTTGGCCGAGCTGCCGCCCGGTGCGGTGGTCGAAGAGCCCTGCGGCTGTGACGATCCGGTGTTGTCGGTGGAATTCCCCCCGCAGGCGGCGGTCAGCGCGACGGCCGCCACCGCGGCGGCCAACAGTGGCACGCGCCGGGTCCGGCGACTGCTCATCCAACGGCTGTGCATGTGTTCCCTTTGGTCGATCGGGCTCATTGGACATCGAGTCTGCCATCAAAACCTGGCCGGGGTCTGTGAAGACAGCCAAGAAAAAGAGAGTCGATAGCCATCGGCTATCGACTCTCTGCGAGGGGGTCGCGGATCAGAAGCTGTGCTCGGCCCCGGGGAAGGTCCCGCGCCGCACCTCGTCCGCGTAATCGGCGGCGGCGGAACGCAATTGGTCGCCCACCTCGGCGAAGCGCTTGACGAACTTGGCGGTCTTGCCGCTGGTGTAACCG
Source organism: Nocardia inohanensis NBRC 100128 (assembly GCF_001612945.1). Classification (GTDB taxonomy): domain Bacteria; phylum Actinomycetota; class Actinomycetes; order Mycobacteriales; family Mycobacteriaceae; genus Nocardia; species Nocardia inohanensis. The sequence continues at coordinate 13,823 of NZ_BDBK01000010.1, read as the reverse complement.
GCCATGTCCTGCCAGACCAGCACCTGCGCGTCGCAATCGACGCCGGCGCCGATGCCGACGGTCGGAATGGTCAGCTTGCGCGTCACCTGACCGGCCAGCTCGGCGGGGACCATCTCCATCACCACCGAGAAGGCCCCGGCCTCCTGCACGGCGATGGCATCGGCGACCAGCTGCTCGGCCCCGTCGCCGCGGCCCTGCACCCGGAAGCCGCCGAGGGTGTTGACGCTCTGCGGGGTGAAGCCGATGTGCGCCATCACCGGAATGCCGGCGGCGGTCAGCTTGGCGATGGTGCCGGCGACCCGCTCGCCGCCCTCCAGCTTGACCGCGTGCGCGCCGCCCTCCTTCATGAACCGGACCGCGGTCGCGAGAGCCTGCTCGGGGGAGGATTCGTAGGTGCCGAACGGCAGATCCGCCACCACCAGGGCGTGCGGGGCGCCGCGCACCACGCCGCGCACCAGCGGAATCAGCTCATCGACGGTGATCGGGACGGTGGTGTCGTAGCCGTAGACGACGTTGGCGGCGGAGTCGCCGACCAGCAGCACCGGGATGCCGGCCTCTTCGAACAGGCGCGCGGTGGAGTAGTCGTAGGCGGTGAGCATGGACCAGCGCTCACCGTCGGCCTTCATCTGCTGCAAGTGGTGGGTGCGAACCTTGCGCTTGGGCTTCTTCTCGGCCGGAGCAGCGCCGTAGGCAGGGGTTTCCGCATCGGATACGGACATCATCGTCCCTTTCGTCGTGGCCTCGAGGCCCGTATCGGGTCCCCGGGTTTTGCTGACCAATTCAGTCTGCCATCGCAGACGCCCCGTTCCGAGATGGAATTCCTCACATGCCAACATTCCTGCATGGCGTTGATGCGAACCGGCCGGACCGCGCTCCTGGCGACGGTGCTGGCGATGACGGCCGCCGCGTGCTCCACCGTGGTGGACGGGAACCCGACGGGCGAGGCTCCGGCGGGATTGGAGAAGTTCTACAGCCAGCAGCCGAACTGGGGCAGCTGTGACGAGTTCACCGGCGGTGAAGCGCCCGCCGTCGTGCAGTGCACGCGGGTGAACGTGCCCGTCGACTACGCGAATCCGGGCGGCGCGACCGCGCAGATCGCCATCTCGCGAATCAAGGCCACCGGCAATCGGATCGGCTCGCTGCTGGTCAATCCGGGCGGGCCCGGGGTCTCCGGCCTGTCCATGGTCGGGCTGGGGGAGAACACCCAGCTCGCCGAACGCTTCGACCGCATCGGTTTCGATCCGCGCGGCATCGGGGCCTCGCTGCCCGCCATCGCCTGCTTGACCCCGGCCGAGACCGATGCCGAACGCGCCGAAGCGCCCGAGGACAATTCGCCGGCCGGGATCGCCGCCTCGGAGACCGAGAACAAGGATTACGCGAACAAATGCCTGGAGCGCAGCGGTAAGGATCTGCTCGCTCATGTCGGCACCCGGGAAGTGGTGCAGGACATGGATGTGATCCGGGCGGCGCTCGGCGACCCGAAGCTCAGCTATATCGGGTACTCCTACGGCACCCGGCTCGGCTACAGCTATGCCGAGAAGTTCCCGCAGAACGTGCGCGCGCTGGTGCTCGACGGCGCGTTGAACCCGCAGCAGGATCCGGTGCAGGAATCGGTTTTGCAGGCCGCCAGCTTCCAGAAGGTGTTCGACACCTATGCCGCCGATTGCGCGCAGCAGCCGGACTGCCCGCTGGGCACCGATCCGGCGCAGGCGGTGGCGCGGTTCCGGGCGCTGGTGAATCCGTTGTGGGACAAGCCGGTTCCGACCAAGGATCCGCGCGGGCTGCATTACGGGGACGCCATCACCGGGGTGCAGCAGACGCTGTACTCGAATCGCATGTGGCCGCGGCTGACCAAGGGCCTGAAGGAATTGGCGGCCGGGCAGGGCGACACGCTGCTGGAGCTGGCCGATCAGTACGACGGCCGGATGCCGGACGGCAGCTACGACAATTCCGCCGATGCGTTCAATGCCGTGCGCTGCGTGGACGATCCGCCGGTCACCGACCGGGCGGTCGCGGCCAAGCAGGATGCCGAATACCGCCGCGTCGCACCCTTCCTCGACGACGGCAAGGGCACCGGGGCCGCCCCGCTGGAACTGTGCGCCAACTGGCCCGTACCCAATACCTCCACCCCGCACGCGCTTTCGATCCAGAATCTGCCCAAGACCGTGGTGATCTCCACCACCGAGGACCCCGCCACGCCGTACCAGGCGGGCGTGGACCTGGCCAAGGAGCTGGGCGCCGCGCTGATCACCTATCGCGGCACGCGACACACGGTGTCGCTCTCGGGCATCGCCTGCGTCGACGATCCGGTGATCGCCTACCTCGTGGACCTGAAAGAACCCAGCCCGGGTCTTACATGCTGAAGTTCGCGTCATTCATGTAACACGGATTTAACTCCGCGCACCTACAGTCCAGGTCATGGACCGTCAGAAGGAATTCGTCCTCCGCACGCTCGAAGAGCGCGACATTCGCTTCGTGCGGCTCTGGTTCACCGATGTGCTGGGCTATCTCAAGTCGGTGGCGATCGCTCCCGCCGAGCTCGAGGGCGCTTTCGAAGAGGGCATCGGCTTCGACGGATCGGCCATCGAAGGGTTTGCCCGGGTCTCCGAGGCGGACATGGTGGCCAGGCCGGACCCCTCCACCTTCCAGGTGCTGCCGTGGTCCACCTCCAAGGGGCATCAGCACTCCGCGCGCATGTTCTGCGATATCGCCATGCCGGACGGGTCGCCGTCCTGGGCGGATCCGCGGCACGTGCTGCGCCGGCAGCTGAACAAGGCGGCGGACCTCGGGTTCAGCTGCTACGTGCACCCGGAGATCGAGTTCTTCCTGATCCGCGCCGGGCTCGACGCCACCGGCAACCCCATCCCGGTCGACAACGGCGGGTTCTTCGACCAGGCCGTGCACGACGAGGCGCCGAACTTCCGCCGGCACGCCATCGACGCGCTGGAGTCCATGGGCATCTCCGTGGAGTTCTCGCATCACGAGGGCGCGCCCGGCCAGCAGGAGATCGACCTGCGCTACGCGGACGCGCTGTCCATGGCCGACAACGTGATGACCTTCCGCTACCTGATCAAGGAAGTGGCCATCGACGAGGGCGTGCGGGCCAGCTTCATGCCCAAGCCGTTCGCCGATCATCCCGGTTCGGCCATGCACACCCACATGTCGCTGTTCGAGGGTGAGCAGAACGCCTTCGCCGACGCCGACGACCCGCTGAACCTCTCGGTCACCGCGCGCGCCTTCATCGCCGGCATTCTCGAGCACGCGCACGAGATCAGCGCCGTCACCAACCAATGGGTCAACTCCTACAAGCGGCTGATTCACGGCGGTGAAGCGCCGACCGCCGCTTCGTGGGGTCGCTCCAATCGCTCCGCGCTCGTTCGGGTTCCGATGTACACCCCGAACAAGTCGTCCTCGCGTCGCGTCGAGGTCCGCAGCCCCGACTCGGCCTGCAACCCGTACCTGGCCTTCGCGGTGATCCTGGCCGCCGGTCTGCGCGGTATCGAGAAGGGCTACACGCTGCCGCCCGAGGCCGAGGACGACGTGTGGTCGCTGACCTCCGCCGAGCGGCGCGCCATGGGTTTCCGTGAGCTGCCGGCTTCGCTGGACGAGGCGCTGAAGAACATGGAGAAGTCCGAGCTGGTCGCCGAGACCCTGGGCGAGCACGTCTTCGACTTCTTCCTGCGCAACAAGCGTCGCGAATGGGCGGGCTACCGCAACCAGGTGACCCCTTACGAGCTGAAGGAATACCTCAGCCTCTGATCGCGGTGCGGGCCCGGTTCGGGCACGTTGTCGGTTATCGGAGGGTTCGGCGCGACCGCCGAACTTCGTGACATGTAATTTGAGTGCATGGTCCGGCCACCGACAACGCGATCCGCTGTCCCCGGTGTCGGACGGCTCGGACTACTCGAGCCGTCGGCAGCCGATTCGCTTCGAGAGTTGGCGTGGGACAACGTGGAGAGCGTGCCACTGTTGTGGGCGCTGTCGCGGTCGCCCGATGCGGATCTCGCGCTGCTGACCCTCATTCGCCTGCGCGAGCAGCTCGGAAACGATTGGGCTGCGGTCGATTCCGCCTTGCGCACCGATGTGGCGTTCCGCGGGCGGCTGCTGGCTCTGATCGGCTCGTCGAGCGCCTTCGGTGATCACCTGGTGGCCGATCCGGCGGCGTGGCAATTGCTGCTGCGGCGCGAACTGCCCTCGCGGGCGGAGGTGCTCGCCAGCCTGCTCGACGCCGTGCAGGCGACGCCCGAGACCGGGCCGAACGCCGCACCCATGCTGTACCGCGCGGGCATCGCCGGGTCGGAAGCGGTTGGGTTGCTGCGCAAGCGGTATCGCGATCAGCTGATGCTGCTGGCGGCCATCGACCTGGCGGCCACCGTGGAGAACGAACCGGTACTGCCGTACCAGACGGTGGGGCAGCATCTCACCGATCTCGCCGACGCCGCCCTGACCGCCGCGCTGTCGGTCGCGGTCACCCGGGTCTGCGCCGACCGGCCGGTGCCGGTGCGGCTGGCCGTCATCGCCATGGGCAAATGCGGTGCGCGGGAACTGAATTACGTCTCCGACGTGGATGTCATCTTCGTCGCCGAACCCGCCGACACCACCGCCACCCGGCTCGCCGCCGAAATGATGAGCGTGGGCAGTTCGGCCTTCTTCGACGTGGACGCGGCGCTGCGGCCGGAGGGTAAAGCGGGCGCGCTGGTGCGCACCCTGGAATCGCATATCGCCTATTACAAGCGCTGGGCGCGGACCTGGGAATTCCAGGCACTGCTCAAAATGCGGCCCGCGGTCGGCGATCTCGACCTGGGCGGGCAGTACCGCGACGCCTTGATGCCCATGGTGTGGGCGGCCTCCGAACGCCCCGACTTCGTCGCCGACGTGCAGGCCATGCGCCGCCGCGTCGAGGACCTGGTCCCCGCCGATCTGCGCGAACGCGAACTCAAACTCGGGCACGGCAGCCTGCGCGATGTCGAATTCGCCGTCCAGCTGCTGCAATTGGTGCACGGCAAGGCCGATGAATCACTGCACGTGCAGGGCACCGTGGAGGCGTTGACCGCGCTCGCCGCGGGCGGTTACGTCGGCCGCGACGATGCCGCCAACCTCACCGCCTCCTACGAATTCCTGCGCCTGCTCGAACACCGTTTGCAGTTGCAGAGACTCAAGCGCACCCACACCCTGCCCGCCCCCGAGGACGAGGAGGGCATGCGCTGGCTGGCGCGCGCCGCGCATATGCGCCCCGACGGGCGGCAGGACGCGGTGGGCGTGCTCACCAGCGAGATCAAACGCAATGCCGTGCGGGTGCGGCGCTTGCACGCCAAGCTCTTCTACCGTCCGCTGCTGGAATCGGTTGCGCGCCTTGATGCCGACGCCCTGCGCCTGTCCCCGCAAGCCGCCGTCCGTCAGTTGGCGGCGCTCGGTTACGCGGCGCCGGAGAACGCGCTCGGCCACCTCAAGGCGCTCACCGGCGAGGTCGGCCGCAAGGGCCGCATCCAAGCCCTGCTGCTGCCCACCCTGCTCGAATGGCTCGGCGAGACACCGAATCCCGACGCGGGCCTGCTGGCCTACCGCCGCGTCTCCGAGGGCCTGGACAACGAGATCTGGTTCCTGCGCGAACTCCGCGACGAAGGCGCAATCGCGCAACGCCTGATGATCGTGCTGGGCTCCTCCGCCTACCTGCCCGACCTGCTCATCAACGCGCCCGAAACCATCCGCATGTATGCCGACGGCCCCAACGGCCCGCTGCTGCTGGCCACCCAGCCCAGCGACGTGAAACGCGGAATCCTCTCCGGCGCGGGCCGATACGACGACCCGAAGCGCGCCGTTGCCACCGCCCGCTCGCTGCGCCGCCACGAACTGGCCCGCGTCGCCTCGGCCGACGTGCTCGGCATGCTCGATGTCCCCCAGGTCTGCGAAGCCCTCTCCTCGGTCTGGATCGCCACCCTGGAAGCCTCCCTGCAAGCCGTAATCCGCGCCGGCGAAGTCGAATCCGGTAAACCGGCCCCCGCCGACTTCGCGGTGATCGGCATGGGCCGGCTCGGCGGTATGGAACTCGGCTACGGCTCCGACGCGGACGTCCTGTTCGTCTGCGACCCCCGCCCCGGCGAAGACGAGACCGTCGCCGTCAAATGGGCGATCAGCGTCGCCGAACAAGTGCAGCGCCTGCTCGGCGCCCCCAGTACCGACCCGCCCCTCCAGGTGGACGCCGGCCTCCGCCCCGAAGGCCGCAACGGCGCGCTGGTCCGCACCCTGGCCGCCTACTCCGCCTACTACTCCCAATGGGCCCAATCCTGGGAAGTGCAAGCCCTGCTCCGCGCCCGCTTCATCGCCGGCAACGCCGACCTGGGCACCCGCTTCCTGCACACCGTCGACCCCATCCGCTACCCCGAAGGCGGCATGTCCCCGGAGGGCGTCCGCGAAATCCGCCGCATCAAGGCCCGCGTGGACGCCGAACGCCTCCCGCGCGGCGCCAACCCGGCCACCCACACGAAACTCGGCCGCGGCGGCCTGGCCGACGTCGAATGGACAGTGCAACTCCTGCAACTTCAGCACGCCGACAAGGTCCCGGCCCTGCACAACACCTCCACCCTCGAATCCTTGGACACCATCGAGGCCGCCGACCTCATCGACCCCACCGACGCCGCCCTGCTCCGCGACGCCTGGCTCACCGCCACCAAAGCCCGCAACGCCCTGGTCCTGGTTCGCGGCAAATCCGCCGACCAGCTCCCCGGCCCCGGCCGCCTGCTCTCGGCGGTGGCCAAGGTCGCCGGCTGGCCGAACGACGACGGCTCCGAATTCCTCGACCACTACATGCGCGTCACCCGCCGCGCGAAGACGGTGGTGGAGCGCGTCTTCGGTGGTGAGTAGTCGCCGATTGGAGTTTTGCTCCACTTTCAGCCGCCTACAGTCAGTTTCCTGATCGAGCAGGGCTGTTCGTGGAGCAAAACTCCAATCATCTGAGTAACTGGATAATGCACCGGCGCAAGGTGTCCGGCGAGCAGGGGGTGATGTGCAGGTGACCGTTGCGGTGGTGGACGGTGTAGCGGCCGTCGCCGGTGACGTCGAACCAGTGCAGGTGTCGTGGGGGAGTCGGGTGGTCGGTGCGGAGATGGTGGCGGGCGGTGAGGTCGCCGTGTGCGCTGGGGCGGGTGTGGGCGAGGCGCAGGATGCGGGCCAGGTCCGGGGGTCTGGTGTCGGCGATCTCGCGGCCTCGCGGTGGGAGGGGCGTGATGCGGTGCGGGCGGTGGTGGTCGGCCTCGGCCGTCGCGATATTGGGATTCGCTGGCGGGGAGAAAGTTTCAGCGCGTGCTGCCGGATCGTGGTCGATCGGGGACGGTGTTGTTGCGGATTGGACGGTGCCGGGCGGGGCGGTGCCCAGGACCGCGCTGAAGACGGAGACGATCAGAGGCGGGGTGCCGGATTCGATGATGATGTTGCCGCCGGTGTCGGTGCGGGTGGACGGGCGTTGGACCAGGGTGACGGCTATGTCGTTGGTGACGGCGGCGTAGGCGCGGAGCGGGTGGCGGCGGAGGCCGGTGAGGGTCAGGGCGGAGTCGGGATGGGCTGAAAGTCGCAGGGCTGCGGTGAGATCGGGGTCGTCTCGGTGGAGGCGGGCGTTCAGGGTGGTTGTGAGTCGGGTGTGGTCGTCGCGCCATTGGGCCGAGGAGCGAAGGCGGAGAGGTGGGGGATAGCGGTCTTGGCCGGTTTCTTTCCAGAGGTGGATGAATTCGTCGGGGGTGAATTCCCATTTCATGGGGTTTCGGGCTCCTCGGGGGTGAGGTCGGTTCGGGCGGCGAGGATTTCGGCTCCGAGGACCGGGGGGACGGCCGGGGGCGGGGTGCCGAGGAGCTCTTCGGCGCGATGCCAGGTCAGCCACGATGGGGCGGTGTGGTTGGTGTCGGCGGCGGTGCCGGAGTGTGCGCCAGGGGCGTACATGCCAGGCGGATAGCTCGATCCGGGAGACTGACTGCGTGCGGCCCGCGTGGATCGGATCGGGGTGGCGGGTGTTCCGGTCGGCCGGCCCGGGTAGCTGACTCCGGGAGCCCCGGAGATTCGGGGTGCGGCGGAGGCGCCGATACCGGGTGCCGACGGGTTGCCTTGGGTGCCGGGGTAACTGGGAGATCCGGGCGAGCCGGGTGATGCGGTCGTGCCGGGGCCGGCGGCCGGGGTGGTCTCGGCGGCCTCGAAATCGCGGGTACTCGCGGGAGTTGTGCCGTCGTCGGAGCTACCGGTCGTAGCTGCGGGATCCGTGGATCCGTTCGCCGGTGCTGCTTCGCGGCCGGCCTTCGATTCGGCTGCCGGCTGCCCGGATGCTGTGTGAGTCCCGGAGGGGTCCGCACCGTCACCGACCAGGTTCAGGGCACCCGGGTGGGTGCGGCCCGGCGAAGTGCCACCCGGTGTCGCGGCGTAGGTCGGCGGTGAGCCGGGATCGACACCCACGCCCGTGGATTGCGCACCACCACCGGGCATTTCGACATCCGCGAAGGCCGGTACTCCCGCACCCGCCGGTGGGTAGATGGGCACGTAGTTCGCTTCCAGTGCGGCGAGCGCGAGCCGGTACTGCTCCTCGCGGTGCGCTTCGGCTTGCTGGGCATCGCCCGGAGCGGTGGTACCCAGCAAGAGTCCGAGAAACGTTGTGCTGGTGTCGGATAGCGAGGATCCGGTGGTAGTCGAGCCGGTATCGGGTGGTGGGGGAACGGTTTTGCGCACCGCCTCGGCGCCGAACGCGGCGGCCGTCATCCGGTGCCCGGTCCCGTGCGCGATCTCCGCGACATCCAGTACCCGCTGAACGAATTCACGTGCCGCCCGGTCGGCCGCCTCCGCGATCCGCCCGGCGGACCCGTCGGTGAGGACGCTCTGCAACTGCATGTGCAGCCGCGGTGCGACGCCACTCAAGCTGTTGCCGATGCTCACCCACGCCTCGGCCGCCGCATGCATATCGCCCGGGTTCATCTCCCGCACCGCGGCATAGATGCTCTCGTGCGACCAACCCTCGAAATGCTCCAAGCGCTGAACGTAATCCGCGTCGACGGCCCCGTGCGAGACCCGTAACTGCTCCCGCTCGGCGCCTTGCTGACTGTCCCGCGCGGCCTGCCCCAGCCGGTCCGCGTCCATCGGCGTCCTCCCTCGCTCGATCACCTATCGACTCGGACGCGGAAGCTCGCCTCCCGGTTCCCTCGAGCCGATGGTGATTCGGCGGCGCGCCGGAGCGCGGACGGCCGTCGGCCTAGATCGGTTTGGCGGCTTGCAGGGTGTAGGACAGCGGCAGGCGTTCGGGGTGTTCGGCGAGTTCCCAGCGGCCGTCGCGTTCGATCATGTGGCCGGGCAGCGCATTCCAGGGGATGCTGCGGTGCTCCACCAGCCCGGTGATGGTGAGGTCGGCGGCGATGAGAGCGCCGACGATCTCACCGAGGCCGTGGTTCCATTCGTGGGTGGTGGTCGCGGTCAGCGCGCCCGGGGTGTCGACGTAGGTGCCGGCGTCGTTCCAGACCATCGGGTCGGCGGTTTCGAAGTACGGGAATCCGATGACGAGCCCGTCGGTGCGGGATTCGTCGATCGACCACAGGGCCGGATGGCCTTCGGTGATGAACAGCCGTCCGCCCGGGCGCAGCAATCCCGCCACGGTCTCGGCCCAGCGCCGGATGTCGGGCAGCCAGCACAGCGCCCCGACGCCCGTGTACACCAGGTCGAATTCGCTGGCGCCGAGCACCTCGACGGCGTCGTAGACATCGGCTTCCACATAGTCGATGGCGGTTCCGGTCAGCTCGGCCAGCTTGCGCGCCTCCGCGATCGAGGCGTGCGAGAAATCCAGTCCGGTCACGGTCGCCCCGAGCCGGGCCAGCGACAGGGTGTCGGTGCCGATATGGCATTGCAGATGTACCGCGCGCCGCCCGCGAATGTCGCCGAGCAGCGGCAGATCGAAGCGCACCACGGCGCTGAGGAACGACGGATCGCGCTCGAATTGCTCCAGCGCGTAGTCGGCGGAGGCGGCGTGCAGCGGCGCGCGCTGATCCCAATTTGCCTGGTTCAGGCGGCGATATTCACTCACGTCTTTCGACTGTGCCATGTTCGGCCGTCTCAGCGCAGCCCATTTACCGGCGGGTCGCGCAGGTCAGCGGCTTTTCCATGCTCCGGTAGGGTGGCCGCGGAAGGGGAGGTGGCATGGTGCCGGTGCAGGGACAGGTGTATGCGGAGGATCGGATCGGGGAGGTTCCGGGCCCACCGCGATGGCGGCGAACGGTGCGGACCGGGGTGTCGGTGCTGGGGTGGCTCGCCTGTGCGGCGGGGTGCGCGGGGGTGGTGCTGCACTACTTCAGCTGGCCGGTGATGATCTTGACGCTGGCGGCGTCGTTCGCCTCCTACGCCATGGTCGGTGCGCTGGTGGCGCTGGTGCTGTTCGCCCTGGCTCGCCAATGGCGCAGCGCCGCAACGGCTTTGCTGCTCAGCGTCGCCGCCATGTGGTCGCAGCTCCCCATGCTGTGGCCGGACGGCAGCGCCCCGCCCGGGGTGGATGTGGCGGTCATGCAATCGAATCTGCTGTTCGGTCACGCCGATGCCGACACCGTGGTGAAAGCCGTGCGGGACAATCGCATCGAGGTGCTCACCCTCGAGGAGCTCACCCCCGAGGTGCTGGAGCGGCTGCGTGCGGCGGGACTCGAGAGTGAATTGCCGTACTCGTTCACCGCGCCCGCGAGCGGCGGCGCCGGTGGCGGCGTGTTCAGCCGTTATCCGCTCCAGGACGGCCGCAAGCTGGACGGTTTTCTGATGAGCAATGTGCGCGCCACCATGATGCACCCGGAGCGCGGCCCCGTGCCGGTATTCCAATTCCACCCGATGCCACCGAATCTGGACTTCGACGCTTGGAGTAGCGAACTGCGGCGCATCCGCGAACTCCTGGACCAGCAGTCCGGTCAGGTCATCGTGGGCGGTGACTTCAACGCCACCTACGACCACAAGCCGTTCCGAGACCTGTTGCGCGGCCGCTACGCCGACGCCGGCGAACTCACCGGGGTGGGCGCGCTGCCGACCTGGCCGCAGGACCAGTACGGCGGGCCCTACATCGGCATCGACAAGGTGCTGGTGGCGGGCGGCCACGCCACCGAGGTGCGTTCGATGATCATCCCGGAGTCGGATCATCGCGCTGTGCTTGCGGTACTGCGACTTTGAGCGATCGAAGGGGGGATACTCGAAGACGCGGGAGCTGAGCCTCACCGTCACGGGTACCCGGGATCGGTGGGGGTCCCGTCGCGGTACTCGGGAGGCGAGATGCGGATGTCGCGGCTGCGGGCGGGGCTGGCCGTCGTCATTCTGACGGCCGGCGTGACGCTCACCGGATGTGAACTGGTGCCGGAGTCCGGCTCCCAGAGCGTGCCGAGCGGAGCGGGAAATCCGTTCGAGCTCAACGGATCCGAATCGGCGACCGGTCCCAGCGGCCGGCGCTCCGGGGTGCCGGACGCCACGCTGACGGCCGAGAACGGCGACGGCGGGACGGTGGATCGACTGGCGCTGAACGCGATCGCCGATATCCAGGAGTACTGGAACACCGAGTACGCCAAGATCTTTCCCGGGAAACTCACCCCGGTGAGCCGGTTCATCTCCTGGGATGCAACGGCCCCGCGCGGCCGAGCGGTGGAGTTCTGCCGCGAAACCACCTATCAGGAGATCAATGCCGCCTACTGCGGGGTGGATCAGAGCATCGGCTGGGATCGCGGCGTGCTGCTGCCGGAGCTTTCCGAGAAGTTCGGCGATATGTCGGTGGTGTTCGTGCTGGCCCACGAATACGGGCATGCGGTGCAGGAGCAGGCCCGGATCAACGGGCTGTTCACGCCGAACGTGGTGAAGGAACAGCAGGCGGACTGTTTCGCGGGCGTGTTCATTCGGCATGTGGCGGAAGGGAATTCGCGCCACTTCACCATCAATACCACCGATGGGCTGAACGGCGTGCTGGGTGCGGCGGTGGCCGTGCGGGATCAGGAGCCGGGCGCCTCCGAGAACGAGCACGGGACCGGTTTCGAACGCGTCACCGCCTTCGAGATCGGCTACACCGACGGGGCCGCCAAGTGCAAGAACATGACCCGCGCCGAGCTGGAGCAACGCCGCGGCACGCTGCCCACCACCTTCGGGTTCGGTGAGAAGGGCGCCCAGCTGACCGTGGATCGCAGCTCCCTGGAACAGGTCGCGCAAGCACTGGCCGCGGCGTTCCCGGTCACCCAGGCGCCCAAGTTCGACTACGGCGGCGTCACCAGGAAGTGCTCGAATGTGACTACCACGCAACCGGTTTCGTACTGTCCGGCCACCAATACCATCGGCTCCGATGTGACCGCACTGGCCAAACGCGCCCGCGGCGACGACGACACCGAACTGCTGTCCTCGCTGGTGGCGGGCGACTACAACGCCTTCGTGGTCTTCGTCTCCCGCTACATGCTTGCCGTGCAACAGGATCGGAAGCTGGGCCTGACCGGAGCCGATACCGCCGGCCTGCGCACCGCCTGCCTGTCGGGGGCGTTCAGCACGACACTCAGCCAGCCCGGCAGCACCTTGCAGCTCTCCGCCGACGATCTGGACGAAGCCGTCTCGGGTCTGCTGGCCGACGGGATCGCCGCCGCGGATGTCGACGGGAAGGTGGTGGCCAGCGGATTCGTCCGGCTGCAAGCCTTCCGCACCGGCGTGCTGGACGGCGAATCCGCTTGCCTGAGCACCTACAAGTAGTTCACGCGGGCAGGTGGGCTTCCAGCCAGTTCACCAGGTCGGTGAGCACCTTGTCCTGTTCGGGCTCGTTGTAGATCTCGTGGTAGAGGCCGTCGTAGCGGATGACGGTCTTGTCGGTGGACGCCGCGCCCTGCTCGATCAGGTCCGCGCCCTTCGGATTGGCCAGGCCGTCGGATTTACCGTGCTGCACCAGCAGCGGGACGGTCAGCTTGTCCAGATGCGTGAGCACGAAATCGCCCGCGTGCAGCATCTCCACCGCGGTGCGGGCCGGGACGCCGCCGTGATGGACCAGCGGGTCCTGGTCGTAGGCGCGCACCACCTCCGGGTCGCGGCTGACCAGCTTCGAATCCAGTTTCACCACACCGAGATTCGGCAGCAGGCGGGACAGCAGCGGGGCTACGGCGCGCTCGACGGCATTGCCCGCGTCGACCACCACGGCCGGGCCGGACAGCACCAGGCCATCGATATCGAGGGGGCCGCGGGTGGCGAGGTACGCACTGGTCAGCCCGCCCATGCTGTGCCCGATGACGAAGCGCGGCAGGCCCGGGTGCTTGTCCGTGGCGAGCTTCAGCAGCGATGCCACATTGTCGGCCGCGCCGTCCAGCGATCCCACGTTCGCGCGCGCACCCGCCGACTTCCCGTGCCCGGTGTGATCGAGCGCGTACACCGCGAACCCGGCCTCGGTGAGTCGCTGCGCCACGTGCGCGTACCGCCCGGAATGCTCGGCGTACCCGTGCACGATCACCGCCAGCGCCCGCGGCTCGGTATCCGGCAGCCAGCTCTGCCAGAAGATCCGGCCCCCCGCACCCTGGAATTCACCGGTTTCGTTCCGGGTCATCGTCACTCCTCGCGGTTCGGTCTCACGCTGCCGGAGGGCGTCCGCGACCCGCGCGGTGGTACGCCCGAAAAGTCGCGTACCGGCGCAGCCATTCTTGCGCACCGGCCGCACGCGTGTCCCGCAGCCGGGCATTTCGTGGCGTGCCCCAATCCGCGCGGACCCACGAAAGTGGGGCGCCACAACCTCTGTCGGCGACCTGCATTCGTCGGCGCCACCCTTCGTCATCCCGGCGTGCTTTTGGCCGGGATCCACACGCCCACTGTGTGGATTCCCGCCAAAAGCA
>NZ_BDBK01000009.1 GCF_001612945.1 Nocardia inohanensis NBRC 100128 | reverse complement strand
GTGCTTTTGGCCGGGATCCACACGCCCACTGTGTGGATTCCCGCCAAAAGCACGCGGGAATGATGGGGCGGGTACACGCGGGAAGGATGGGGCGGGTATCGGTCAGGCTGTGGCGAGGCGATCGATGAGGAGGCGGTTGAAGGTGATGAGGCGGGCGTAGTTGAGGCGGGAGATGCGCTCGTCGGTGCCGTGGATGCGGTCCAGATCGGCGGAGTCGACGACGATCGGGGCGAAGTTGCAGCGGGTCTCGGCGAGATCGTCGTAGTAGCGGGAGTCGGTGGCGCCGGGGACCAGGCCGACCGTGACGGCGATGCCGGGGACGACCGCGCGCGCGATCTCGGCGACGAGGTCGAAGTCCGGCCCGGCCGCGGGCGCGGGGGAGGGTTCGGAGGTGATGCCGGTCAATTCGATGACGATCTGGTTGTCGCGCACCACCCGGCGGCAGTGCTCGAGCACGTCGGCGACCGAATCACCGGGCAGGATGCGGAAATTCACGAAGGCTTCGGCGCGCTGCGGGAGCACATTGGATTTCACGCCGCCGTGGATGACGGTCGGTGCGGTGGTGGTGCGCACCAGCGCCTCGGTCTGCGGCCGCGCGGCCAGCACGCGCGTCACGGCCGGGCCCGCGATTCCGATCAGGCCGAGCAGGGTGCGGCGGGGTTCGGCCATGAATCCGCGCAGCCGGGTGAGCATGTCGAGCGTGACCGGGGTCAGCCGCAGCGGGAACGGATGATCCTGGATCCGCGCCACCGCGCGCGCCAGCTGCCCGACCGCCGTCTGCTTGCCCGGCATGGAGGAATGCCCGCCCGGGGCCGAGATCGACAGGCGCACGGTGGCGAAACCCTTCTCGCCCACCATGATCGTGGCCACCGGCTGGTCGATGCCGTCGGCGACGCCGGTGGTGATGACGCCGCCTTCGTCGAGCAGCAGGCCGGTCCTGATCCCCGCCTCGCGCAGCTTTCGCGATATCGCCCGCGCCCCGTGCGTGCCGTTCACCTCTTCGTCGTGCCCGAACGCCAGATACACGGTCTGCCTGGGCCGCACCCCGTCCCGCAGCGCCGCCTCCACCGCCTCGAGGATCGCGATCACCCGGCTCTTGTCGTCGATCGCCCCACGGCCCCAGATGAATTCGTCATCCACCACCCCGGCGAACGGCGGATGCGTCCAGCCGGACTCGTCATCCACCGGCACCACATCCAGGTGCGCCAGCAATATCGCACCGACCCGGTCCGGAGTCTCGCTGCCCGCCCATCGATACAGGCGGCTGTGCCCGAAGGTCTCCAGTTCGAGCTGGGCGTGCACCAGCGGGAAGGTCCGCTCGATGAACTCGGCCAATCGATCGAACTCCGCCGGGTCGTCCGCGGCGGGATCCTCATGCGAGATGGTCACGCAGCGCAGCGCGGTGGCCAGCCGCTCGGCGGTGGCATCGTCCACGAGCTGGGTGGCGGGCGCGGTAGCGGTCATCGGGTGCCGGTCCGAGCCGGGAAGTCGACGGTCACCATTGCATTGTTCAGCAGATCCAGCGGCAGCGTGGCCGACTTCTCATTGCGCCACTTGATGACGCCCTCGGTGGCCTCGCCCGGCAGGTCGGGCGTGCGGACCGTGGTGAGCAGCGGCAACCGCACCTGCGCGGCGCGCACGGTCACCTTCGCGAAGGCGGGGGTGTGCGACCAGACGTCGTCGATCACGTCGGTGATCCGGAATCCGATGCGATGCCCGGCCGGGATCGGCCAATCCTGGGCCAGCATGCGGATTTCCGTGGTCGCGGCGACCGGTGCGATACCGCGGGTGATGACGGTGGAGCGGCCGTCCGGCGCGATATCGGAGACCTCGATTGCGGCCGTCGCCTGCGCGGGACCGTCCAGGCTCAGCGTCGCGGTGGCGATGCCCGAGAAATGCTGATCGTCCGGGAGCGGCTGGCTGATCGACCACAGGTCGCGGTCCGCGCCGCCGACCAGGCCGCGATCGGTGTATTCGCCGGCGCGCAGGCCGACTGTCACCGGGGCCGAATCGGCGGGTGGCCATTGGGTTTCCGAACGCCACCCGCCATCGAACTGGCTGACCGTGATGCGCGGTCCGGGCACGGTCACGTCCTTGCCCGCCACATTGCGGTCGAAGAACGCCAGCAGTTCGGCATCGAAATTCGTGGCGCCGCACTTCTCGTGGCAGGTGCGGTGACCCCACTGGCCGAACCAGGCGCGATGATCGCCGGGGCCGAGCCCGTTCCACAGCTGGAAGACGCGATCGGCCTTGGTGTTGTAGTCGGTGAACCCCTGGCCCAGGAACAGCGGGATGGTGTTTCCCCGCAAGCGCGGCACCAGATCCCGGTCCCGCCAGTACTCGGTGCCGCCGTCGTGGTTGGTGGTGTTCTCGAAATACTTTGTGTAGCAGGCGGTATCGATGGCGGTGGCGTTCAGCTTGTACTCGGCCGAATCCTCCCAGTGCGCGGGGGTGGAGGCGATGAGCAGATGTTCCAGCCCCGCCAGATCACCCGGCCGCACCCCGGATTCGGTGACCGGCTTGCCCGAGAACTTCCAGGCGATGCCCTGCATGTAGAGGTAGGAGTACGGGTCCACCACCGGTTCGAAGGCCCCGACCGCCGCCAGCCCGGCCGGCCGTTCCGCCAACCCCATCAGCCCGGTCCACGCCTCGTAGGACACCCCGAACAGCCCGACCTTCCCGGTCGACCAGGATTGCCCCGCAGCCCATTCCACCGCGGTCTTCACATCCGAGCGTTCCCCGGGCCCGCCGAAATCCGGGCAGCCGTCGGAGCCGCCGAAGCCGCGCAAATCCACGATCACATAGGTGTATCCGGCATCGATGAAGGTCTGGGCCTCCAGATTCGCGATGGACGGCCCGCCCTTCACCCGCGGCTCGGTCAGATACGCCAGATGCGCGCGGTACGGGCTCACCGTCATGAGCACCGGCGTCCGCACGTCATCGGCGAGGCCCGCCGGGCGCAGCACATCCGCGTGCAAACGGGTCCCGTCCGGCGCGGTGATGTACTCCTGCCGCCACTGATACCCCGCCTCGGCCGCCGCCCCGCCCGCCGGAACCACGACCGCACCCACCACCAGCAGCAGGCCGACGACCGCCCGCCACAACACCATCCGCATACGCACAGCATGACCTTGGTGGTCGTCCGGTCTCCGCACCAGCCCCATGAACCAGGGGACCGGCCGCCCGGTCGGCGCTCGAGCCCGGCCACCGAGATCGGATCAGGGCGGTAATATGGCCGCTCACATAGATCGACGAGGGTCGCCGGCGGGGGCGGGGAGGCGGGGACATCGGTGGCGCTCGAGCCCGGATCGCGGTTCGCCGGTTTCACGGTGATAGCGCAGGTCGGCTCCGGCGGAATGGGCGCGGTTTATCGCATGCGACATCCGCGCCGGGGTGTCGATGTGGCGGTGAAGGTGCTCGCCGCTCATGTCGGCAGCGATCCCGGAGTGCGGGCCCGGTTCGAACGTGAGGCCAGGCTCACCGCCGCGCTGCGGCACCCGAACATCATTCGCCTGCACGACTGCGGCACGGAGGGCGAAAACCCCTGGCTCGCTATGGATTTCATCGAGGGTCGGGATGCCGCCCGGCTGCTCGAGGAAGGCCCGCTGGCGATCCCGCGCGCCCTGGAAATCGTGCGTCAAGCCGCAGCCGGACTCGACCACGCGCACCGGCAGGGCATTCTGCACCGCGACGTCAAACCCGCCAATCTTTTGATCACCGACCGCTCGGGCGCGCTCCACGTGCTCATCGGCGACTTCGGCATCGCGCGCGGTCTGGACGACACCCACACCCTCACCGGCGCCACCCGCGCCACCCTCGCCTACGCCCCGCCCGAACAGATCGACGGCAAACCGGTGGACCACCGCGCCGACGTCTACGCCCTCGGCTGCACGCTGTACCACCTGCTCGCCGGTGAGATCCCGTTCCCCGCACCCACCGCCTACGCCCTCATGCACGCCCACTTCACCACTCCGCCACCGCGATTGAGCACCCGGCGCCCCGGTCTGCCCGCGGCCGTGGACGAAGTGATCGCCACCGCCCTCGCCAAGGATCCCGCCGACCGCTACCCGAGTTGCGGCGCCCTCGCCGAGGCGGCCGCGACGGCGCTCGCGTCCTCGAATGGAGCAGTGGCGCACTGGAATTCGGCCGATAGCTCAGCGGATACCTCGGTCCGGCCGACCGAGGTACTGATCGGTGTGGCGGGATCGTCGGCCGAGCGGGAATCGGTGCCCCGGAGCGGCGCGCCCGGCGAATCGGTCACGGTGATCGTGCCCGACCCAGGGCGGCGAGCCGCGGTGGAGTTGCCCGGGCATTGGGGGCGGGTGCAGGCGATCGCGTTCAGCGCGAGCGGATCGCGAGTGGCCACCGGGGGAGAGGACGGGGCGGTGCGCATCTTCGACGGGCGCACCGGTGCGCCCGTCGGGGGACCGCTGCCGGGCTTCGCGAACGCGGTGTGCGGGTTGGCATTCGGACCGGACGAGACGGTGCTCGCCGCGACCGGATGGGATCGCACCGTGCGGATATGGGATATCGACAGTGGCCTGCCGATCGGGGAGCCGATGGCGGTCGACAGCCGGCGGGCGTGGCCGGAGTTCAGCCCGGACGGCCGGCTGCTGCTCACCTCGGATCGGCAGGGGGCCGGGGTCCGGAATCTCGGTCGGGGACAGTCGTTCGCGGACATCGAGCACGGAAGCGCGCGATCGTTTCCGGACATTCCCCACGGAAGTGCGCGGTCGGTGGCGGTCGACCCGGATGGTGAGACGGTCGCGGTGGTGAGCACGGCGGGCGTGCTGGAGCTGTATTCCGGCGCGGGTGAACGCCTGTGGGTGCCACGGCAGCTCGCGCGACCCGGCACCGACCTCGCCAGGTTCGCGCCGGACGGCAGGGCGCTGCTCACCGTCACCCGGGAAGGGGCGCAGCTGTGGGATCACCGTGGTGCGCTCCGGGACCGCAGTGCCCGGCCCCTCGTCGAATTGTCCATGGACATGGTGGGTTTCGCGGTCGCGGCGTTCAGCCCCGACGGCAGCCGGTTCGCCGTGGCCAATCACGATCGCGCGCTGGTGCGGGACCTGCGGGCGGAGGAGACCGTCCGGCTCCCGCTGCCCGCCGACGGCAGCGGGGTCCGCTCGATCGCCTTCGGCGCGGACGGCGCACTGCTGGCCGTCACCATGCGAAAGGAATTGCGGCTCTGGGATATCGACGCCCGCCGCCAGCTGACCGGCCGGAAATGGTCGCCGCCCGTCGCCTTCGCCCCGGACGGCCACACGGTCGCCATCGCACAGCAGGATCGCGTCCTGCTGTGCGAGGTGCGCGATCTGCGCTGACTACACCGGCCGCAGGTTGATCATCTTGCGCAGCCGCGCCTTGTCCCGCTCCACCTTGCGCGCCTCGTAGGCGATCGGGAAGTAGCGCACCCGCTCCGGCAGCTTCGGCACGGCCCGCCCGATCACCCAGCCCAGCGCCCGCAGCGTGCGCTCGTCGCGTGCGGTCCATTCCAGTTCGAGCTTGCGCCGGATCACCTCCGGCGTGGTGCCGACGGTGAAGAAGTACTGCAACTTCCCGATCGGCGCGGTGGCCGCCCGCCACACCGGATGCAGCGCGCCCGGAATCTGCTCGGGCGGGGCGATGTTCCGGATCACCTTCAGATAGTCGTAGGCGACATCGGTCGGCACCAAATGGTTCTCGACCTGGTCCTCGAACCACGGCACCCATTCGGCGTAGCTGGCCGGAATCTCCTTGGGCGCCACCATGAAATTGCGCATCAACTGCACGACCTCCTGGTAGTACGCCTCCTTCTCGGCCTCGGTGAGCTTGGCGTCGGAGAAGTACTTGTTGCCCTCGGTGAAGGCGAAGATCGCGGTGTGCAGCACCCACGCCCACGGCCCGGACGAGAGCGCCTGATGCTTGACGCCGTGGGCGTCAGTGCTGTTGAGGGTGGCATGCATCTTCCGCAGCCGGTCCGCTTCGGCGAGCGCCTCGTCACCGCCGTAGATCCACATCATGACCGAGGCGATGCTGCGCGCCGCCCGCCCGAGCGCGTCGGTGCGGAAGGTCGAGTGCTCGTCCACCACCGCCGCGATGGAGGGCTCCATCGTCTGCAACAGGAAGGCCGATCCGGCGGTGAGGGAGAAGGTGATCAGACCGGTGTCCTCCCACATGCGGGTGCCGGGCCGGAAGGGGCGGCGTTCGGGTCGGGCTCCCCGGTCCGCAGGGTCGAGCTGCGCGACGGCGGCGGTCATGGTGATCTCCTTTGACCACAGGCTGCCGATGCGCCGTGCATCGACAGGATGAGAGAATTACTTACGAATCTTCTCATCCTATCGATGGCGTGGCAACCGTCACAGGTCAGCGGCTCACCGTTGCTCGAGCAAGCCCAATACGGTGCCGTCCACGGCATCGACCGTGGCGATGCGACGGCCGGGGCCGACCTCACGAATCGCCTCCCGTTCGGTCGCACCGGCTTCGATCAGCGCGGCCAGGGACTTCTCGATATCGCCGACATGGGCGTAAGCGACCGGGCCGGTCATACCCTTCTTGTCGCCATTGGGGTCCAAGCCGATGTCCTGGCCGTTCACGCTGTAACCCACGTAGTACTCGGTGTCCATGCTCGGTTCCTGGCCGAGCAAGGTATTGAACTGGGCTTTCGCCGCGGCCAAATCCTTGACCGGGTAGATGATGGTCTGCATTCCCTCGGACATTCGATGCTCCTTCGAGTGGTGCCGCACCGGCTGGTGCGCCGGTCACTTCCACGACCGGTCCGGGAACGGGAATGTGACAGGCCGGCGGTGCCCTGCTGCGGCGGATCCGCTGCCGCCGGTCACACTCGCCGCGCCTGCGCGGTCGTAGAGATGCGGGTGCCATCCCGTGCGCACCGGAAGGACCGGGCGGCCGGGAGGAGGCTTCGATCATGGGCAGTGGGCACGGCGACCTGGATCTGGTGGCGCGCGAATTCGAGGCGCAGCGCGGGCGATTGCGTGCGCTGGCGCAGCGCATGCTCGGCTCATCGGGTGAGGCCGAGGACGCCGTACAGGAAGCCTGGGTGCGCTTGAGCCGCTCCGAAGCCGGCGAAATCGACAATCTGGCGGGGTGGCTGACCACCGTCGTCGCCCGGGTCTGCCTCAACATGCTGCAATCCCGCAGCGTTCGCCGCGAGGACCCCCTGGACGAATTCGATGCCCCAGAACCCGCGCTCGACCCGGAACAGCAAGCGCTGCTGGGTGATTCGATCGGTGCGGCGCTGCTGGTCGTGCTCGACACCCTGCCCCCGACCGAGCGCCTGGCCTTCGTACTGCACGACATGTTCGCCGTCCCGTTCGACGACATCGCCCCGATCCTCGGCAAATCCCCCGCCGCGACCCGGCAACTCGCCAGCCGCGGCCGCCGCCGGGTGCGCGGGGTATCGGAGGTCGCCGCCGACCGCGACCGGCAGCGGCGGGTGGTCGACGCCTTCCTCACCGCCTCCCGCGAAGGCGATTTCGCCGCCCTGCTGGAGCTGCTCGACCCCGACGTGGTGCTGCGCTCGGACGCCACCGCCATCGCCACCGGCTCCGCGCCCGAGGCGATCGGCGCGCGGGCGGTCGCGGAAACCTTTGCCGGACGGGCACAGCAGGCGCGGCTCGCGCTGGTGGACGGTCTCGCGGGTTTGGTGTGGGCCCCCGGCGGCACGCCGCGCGTGGTCTTCGATTTCACGGTCACCGGCGGCCGCGTCACCGGTATCGAACTGCTCGCCGATCCGGAGCTGCTGGCCGGATTGCGTGTGGATCTGCTGGGCTGATCCGATGATTTCCGTAAATGCGGGCGCTGGAATCTTGTGCCCGTACGCGTCGGTGCGCTGATATTCACGAGAGGTTAACCAGCACCGTCGTTTCCGGTTGGAAGAATGGTCCTCCGGAGGCGATGAAATCACGAAGAGGAGTGCAGTTGAGCGCGATGGCAGCAGTCCTTCATCCGCGCCCCGGCGCGGTATTCGCCGGTGCGCGAAGCCAATTCCGGTATTTTCTGGCGCGGCACACGCTGACGCCGGGGGAGCGGGCCGAACGCCTGGCCGGATATTCGCCGATCGGAATCCTCGGCCCCGCCCCGGCCCACCGGCGGTAGCCGAACAACCGGGAGCCGCGACCGGTAACCCGGTCGGCCCGGCCGCGGCTCTCGTCGGCAGGTTGTTTCCGCAGCTGGGTGTACTCCCCGAATCTTTCGGTGACCCAGCCGATTTGACGGCGTATGATCGGCCTCGATGGGCACCCGGGGGCAAAGCGAGCAGTCAGTGACAACCGAATGGGACGCCTTCGTGCAAGCGTTGGCGCGATGTCTGGCGCACCTGCCCTCGCGCGCCACATTGATCATCGCCGCCACCGGAAATCGTTACGTGCAATTCCAGCAGTTCGATATCCGGCTCTCCGCCGAACTGACCGGCAATTACTATCTGGCCGAACCGATTCCGGAATCCGCCGCCCAGCGCCTGCGCGATCTGGGCTGGTCCGCTCCGGTACTACAGCGGGAAATCGAGAACTGGCGGCGCTCCATGCTCTGGCCCATCACGCTGAGCGGTCTCGAGGACTTCGCCCGCTCGGTCGCCGTCGGCCTGCACGACGCCCTGGGCGTCGGCTCCCCGGCCGAGCTGCGCGCCACCGGCTGGTCCGAACCATCCAGCGAAATCGACCTCAGCGCATTGGGTTCCATGGTCCGCCGCGGCGGCTGACCGGGTGGCCGGCCGCCGCGCCACACCTCAGCCGACCAGGTTCTTCCGCAACTTCAAGATGGTCGCGCCATCCAGTCCCAGACCGTTGGTCAGGAACTTCCCGAAGTCGCCGTACTTCTGCTCCACCTGCTGCACCGCGATATCCAGATATTCGTCGCGCACCTCCTGCAACGGAATCAGCAGATCCGGATTCTGCATGATCCCGGCCTGCTTCAACTGCGCTCGCAGCGCCGCGTCCGCCGCCGCCCGATACTGATTCGACAGCAGATAATCCTGTCGCGCAGTGGTTTCCGGCACGCCCACGGCCCGCAGCACCACGTACGCGGTCCACCCGGTCCGGTCCTTACCGGCGGTGCAATGGAACAGCGTCACGGTATTCGTGCCCGCCAGATCCTTCACCGTCTGCCCGAACTTGGCCAGCGCATCCGAGGTGAAGAAATTCCGGTACATATCGCCCATGATCTGCTCGGCTTTACCGTCGCCCAGCAACTCCTGCTGCTTTACCGGATCCTTGGATTGAATCGCCTGATACATCTTGGCGAACATCCCGCCGTCCTCGATCGGCCTGGACACCAAGGGAACTCCACTCGGCAATCGATCGGCCCCCAGCCCCGCGATCTCGGCCTGCGTCCGATAATCGATCACCGTCTGAATCTTCAGCGTTCCGAGCTTGGCCACATCCGCATCGGTCAGCTTCCCGAGCGCATCGGCCCGAATCATCTTGCCCGACTTGGTACTGGCCCCGTCATACGTCCGATACCCACCCATATCCCGGACGTTCACGGCGCCCTGTAAATCGATCTTGCCGGCGGTAGCCGCCACCGCGGCCTCGGGTTCGGCATGCGCGACCCCGAACAAACCGCTCGCGACGACCGCCAGCGAAATCAGCGAAATATTGATCCGTACAATTGATTTGAGTTTCACGGCCGCGACGCTAGGGGTGCTTACGCCGCCCCGGGCCCCAACTCACCGACGCACTCACTCACCGAAACCCGCGCCCCGCCCACCGGGACCCCCGCTGGACCCACCGTGCCCATCGAACTTGGATGCCCGCCCGTCGAAATCGGCGAAGCCCCACCCGCCGGCAGCGGATGGGGCTTCGCGGGAACGCCTGCGCGCTCCGGTGATCTACCTACGGCACCAGCCCGGCGGCACTCGCGCCGGCGCCGATGCCCGCCCCGGCGAGCGCACCGATGCCCGCGGCCGGCAGACCCGTGATCGCCGCGCCGATAGCTCCGCCGATGCCGGCGCCGATCACGCCCCCGGCAAGCATCGCGCCCCCGGCCACCGGAATGGCGGCGGCGAACTCCGCGGCCAGACCCGGCAGCGAGATGACGCAGGTGGCGACGGGCAGGCAGGTGGCCAGCAGCGTCAGCGACGCCACCAGCGCGGTACCCGCACCGGCCACCGCGAGCCCGGTCCCCACGCCGACACCGGCGCCGATCACCCCACCGACGACCGCGCCGACGGCGGCGGCCGGAATGCCCGCCACCGCGGCCCCGATTCCCGCACCCGCGAGCGCGGCCTCGCCGATCTTGTTCGGATCCGCGGCGATCGGCTGCGCCACAGCCGCACCAGCGCCGTCCGTGTCACCAACAGCCGCGATCTCCTCCGCCGCGGACGCGCTGCCGTTCGCCGCGACGGACGCGTATTCGCCTACGGCCGCGGCATTCTCGCGTACCTCGACGACGCTGTAATTCGCGACCGCGGCGTTCTCGACGGCCGATACCGGCTGCCCCGCAATGAATTGCACAGCGCCGAACGCGTTCTCCAGCTCGCTGTGATCGGCACGCTCGGCCGGTTCGGCCGAGGCCAGCCCCGCGCAGGTCAGCGAAACCGCCAGCGGCAACGCACCCAAGGCCGAAATACGGCCGACTTTCCCAGTTTTCGCACGATGACGCGCCAAGACTCCCCCTAGACCCTCGGAAATGCTGTATCAGACAGCATGATTCAAATAGGTTCGCCAGCCCCCGGTCAAAATTTGTGTCAACCGTCACGACGGCACTGCCCACGCTCTGACCAGCGCGAACCCGCCACAACGACGAAGCGGCGGTCACCATTGCCAGGCAATGGTGACCGCCGCTCCGGTCTACGTACTACCGCGTATCGAGCCCGAATCAGGCGCGAACGCGCAGCTTCGATTTAGACGTCGAAGTACAGCTCGAACTCGTACGGGTGCGGCCGCAGGTTGACCGGGGCGATCTCCTGGGTGCGCTTGATGTCGATCCAGGTCTCGATCAGGTCCTCGGTGAACACGCCGCCCTCGGTGAGGTACTCGTGGTCTTCCTCGAGCTTGTCGATGACCGACGCCAGCGAGGTGGGGGCCTGCGGGATGTTCTTGGCCTCCTCGGGCGGCAGCTCGTAGAGGTCCTTGTCGACCGGCGCGAGCGGCTCGATCTTCTTCTTGATGCCGTCGATGCCGGCCATCAGCATGGCGGCGAAGGCCAGGTACGGGTTACCCGAGGAGTCCGGCGCGCGGAACTCGATGCGCTTGGCCTTCGGGTTGGAACCGGTCACCGGGATACGCACGGCAGCCGAGCGGTTGCGCTGCGAGTACACCAGGTTGATGGGGGCCTCGTAGCCCGGCACCAGACGGTGGTAGGAGTTGACGGTCGGGTTGGTGAACGCCAGCAGCGACGGGGCGTGGTGCAGGATGCCGCCGATGTAGTGACGCGCCAGATCCGACAGGCCCGCGTAGCCGGCCTCGTCGTGGAACAGCGGCTTGCCGTCCTTCCACAGCGACTGGTGGGCGTGCATGCCCGAGCCGTTGTCGCCGAAGAGCGGCTTCGGCATGAAGGTAACGGTCTTACCCTCCTGCCACGCGGTGTTCTTCACGATGTACTTGAACAGCTGGAGGTCGTCAGCGGCGCCCAGCAGCGTGTTGAAGCGGTAGTTGATCTCGGCCTGACCGGCGGTGCCGACCTCGTGGTGGCCGCGCTCCAGCTCGAAGCCCGCGTTCTGCAGGTTGGTCGAGATCTTGTCGCGCAGGTCGACGTAGTGGTCGTACGGGGCAACCGGGAAGTAACCACCCTTGTTGCGCACCTTGTAACCACGGTTCGGGGTGCCGTCGGCGTTGTACTCCGCGCCGGTGTTCCAGGAGCCGGAGATCGAATCGATCTCGTAGAAGGCACCGTTCATCGCCGAGTCGTAGCGGATCGAGTCGAAGATGTAGAACTCGGCCTCGGCACCGAAGTAGCAGGTGTCCGCGATACCGGTCGAACGCAAGTAGTCCTCGGCCTTACGCGCGATGTTGCGCGGGTCGCGGGAGTAGGCCTCGCGGGTGAACGGGTCGTGCACGAAGAAGTTCAGGTTCAGCGTCTTCGCGGCCCGGAAGGGGTCGATCCGAGCGGTGCTGAAGTCGGGCAGCAGCAGCATGTCCGACTCGTCGATGGACTGGAAGCCGCGGACGGAGGAGCCGTCGAACGCCAGGCCCTCTTCGGCGAGATCAGCGGTGAACGCCTTCGCCGGGATCGAGAAGTGCTGCTGCACACCGGGAAGATCGGTGAAACGTACGTCGACGTATTCGACCTCCTCTTCCTTGATGTACTTGATGACCTCGTCGGCCGTGCTGAACGCCACTTAGTACTCCTTACGGATCGGTTCCCAGCCACTGTTGACTGCATGGGTTCACTGCGACCAGACGGTATGGACGCGGTGTTTCCCTGCAATCAAGACTGTGTTTCGCCAGTGTTACACGTACTGCTGGCCGGGGGTTCGGCGGTGCCCCCGGTGTGGCGGAGCCGCCGCGGCAGTCGTCGAGCAATGCATGACCAGCACCGACATCCTGCCATCGACCTGCGCCGAGACACCGCTAAGACTCCGAAAAGATAGGGGTCTTACCGTGTGTCGGCCAGCGTTGGTGAGAATCCTCACCAACCGGGCAGCAACCCGGCTAACCGGTAACTCTAGCGTTGCTACACATATACGGAATGCCGATCGATCCGATGCGACAGCGCCGCTTAAGCTGGACCCCATGGCACGCATCACCGGCTCGTGGTTGTCCGGACCGAACGCCGAATCCGGAGACGACGCACCCGGTGACTATCAGGGCAAGGATCTCGGCCTGCCGCCGTCGGGCGTCGGTGCGCTCGCCCCCATGACGCGGCGCGTGCTGGCCTTCGTGGCCGACTGGTTCATCTCGATGGGCTTGGCCGCCATCATCGTCCGGCCCGATCCGGAAGCCCGCATCGCCCGGATGGACATCCCCGCCGGCCAGAATCCGCCCAGCAATTTCGAGGCGATCGTCGGCGCGCTCTCCACCCCCACCCTGCTGGTCTGGTTCGCGCTGGGCATCATCGCCGTCACGCTGTTCGGCTTCACGCCCGGCCAATACTTCCTGCGCCTGCGCGTCTCCCGCGTCGACGCCGACGCCCCCGTCGGTTTCCTGCGCGCCCTGGGCCGGCAGCTCATCCTGCTGTTCGTGATCCCGGCGCTCTTCACCGACGGCGACGGCCGCGGCATGCACGACCGGGCTACCGGTACGGCCCTCACCTATATCCGCTGATCCCCGCTATTCGGCGCTACCGGATCGAAACCGTGGCGTTCGGATGTTCCTGCCGGTGGCAGTGGGAAAGTAGTTGGCGAGATGTAGCCGAACGTTCACCGCTTGTTGCTTTCGATCGGTATGGTGGCGGCCGTCTGCCGCGAAACAGCTCTGAGCTGGGATCGCGGCGGGTTGCTGTTGTTGTGCTGATGGAGGATCCATGGGAGAGGGCTACCGGAGGTTCAGCCGGCGGTCGTTGTTCGCCACCACGGGTCTACTGGGGTTGGCCGCGGCCGGTGCGGCGATGAGCTCGGGCGTCAATGCCGCCCCCGGTGAGGTGCACCGCGAGCTGAAGGCCGTATTCGGCATCGATCCGGCGATCAAGACCGAACGGGTGTATTCGGCGGCGCGCGGGCGCGAGGTGAACGTGGTCACCATCCTGCCGCCCGGCGTCCCCACCGAGGGCCTGCCCATGTCACTGCTGCTGCACGGCCTGCACGGCAATGCCCACGATGCCGCGGTCGGCGGCCTGTCCGAAGTCCTTGCCGCCGCGGTCGCCACCCGCCTGGTCCGCCCGTTCGGATTCCTGGCCGTGGACGGCGGCGACAACTATTGGCACCCACGGCAATCCGACGATCCGATGGGCATGCTGCTCGACGAGGCCCCGCAGTGGCTGGCCGCGCGCGGTCTCGGCGGCCCGGGCGGCGAACCCTTCGCCTGCACCGGCGTCTCCATGGGCGGCTTCGGCGCACTGCTCTACTCCCGCCGCCGCAACGAACGCGGCCGTCCGGTCAACGCCACCGCCGCCATCTCGCCCGGCCTCATCACCAACTGGCCGGAGATGAGCAAGCGCAATGCCTTCACCAGCGCCGACGAATGGGCGGCCATCGACCCGCTGCGCAATATCGACAAGATGGGCCCGGCCCCGACCGGTGTCTGGGTGGGTGACGGCGACAAGTTCGTCCAGGGCTGCCGCCAGTTCATGAGCACCGCGCCGCTCGAGATCGCGCGGGTGACTCCGGGCGGGCACACCGAAGAGTATTGGCGCACCATCACTCCCGACGTGGTCGGTTTCCTCGGCCGCCACGTGGGCTGATTGCCCGTTTCGCCCGGGTAGCCCGGCGTACGCTGTTTCCTGGTGCGCTGCCGTGCCACTCGGAAGGAGCGTCGTGTGAGTACCTTCTCGCCCGGATTCCAAGGCCGTCCGCGGCCCCGCAGCGATCGCACGCCACCCGGCCAATATCTGGTCGAGGACTGGCCGGTGCTGTCGGCGGGCCCCACCCCGAAGGTCGATCTCGATCGCTGGCAGTTCACCATCACCAACGAGACCGGTCGCTCCTACAGCTGGAGCTGGCCGCAGCTGATGTCCCTGCCGCAGGACCGCCCGCACGTGGACATCCACTGTGTGACCCGCTGGTCCAAGCTCGATACCGACTGGCAGGGCGTCTCTTTGGACGCGCTGTTCGAAAACGTCGAAACCCAAGCCGAATACGCGCTCGTCTCCAGCTACGGCGGCTATACGACCAACCTTCCGCTGGAGAATCTCCTGGATGGTCAGGCGTGGATCGTGCACAGCTTCGGCGGCCAGGACCTGACGCCCGAGCACGGCGGCCCCGCACGGCTGCTGGTGCCGCACCTGTACTTCTGGAAATCGGCCAAGTGGGTCAAGGGGATTCGGCTGCTCGACTCCGAGGAGCTCGGCTTCTGGGAAGCCGCCGGATATCACAGCTACGGCGACCCGTGGCGTGAACAGCGCTACCAGGGCGATTGATGCGCTGGCAGGCCGCCGAACTGGTCGCCGACCGGTTCGAAACCCCTTCGGCGCGCACCCTGATCCTGCGGGTGCCCGGCTGGCCCGGACATCGCGCCGGCCAGCATCTGGATGTACGGCTCACCGCCCCCGACGGCTATCACGCCGAACGCAGCTACTCCCTCGCCGCACCCGCCGACGGCGACCGCATCGAACTCACGGTGCAGCGGGTCGCGGACGGCGAGGTCTCCGGCTACCTGGTCGACGGCCTGCCCGTCGGCGCGCAGATCGAAGTCCGCGGCCCGGTCGGCGGCTGGTTCGTCTGGACCCCCGAAATGGACGGCCCGGCGGTGCTGATCGCCGGCGGCTCCGGCATCGTCCCGCTCGCCGCGATGCTGCGCGCCCGCCGGAAGTCCGGTGATACCAACCCGTTCCGGCTCATCTACTCGGTGCGCACCCCGGACGAGCTGTACTACCGCGACGAATTGCGGGAATGGCGCGATGCGGGTGTGGAGGTGTTCCTCGCCTACACCCGCACCGCGCCGGCGGGCGAAGCCAGAGCGGCCGCCCGCCTCGCCGCCGACGAGATCGCCACGCGGGCCCTGCCGCCCGCCCCCGACGTCACCTGCTACGTCTGCGGCCCGACACCCTTCGTCGAATTCGCCGCCAACGCACTGGTAGCCGCCGGACACGACCCCGCGATGATCAGAACCGAACGCTTCGGACCGACCGGAAAGTAGCGCCATGCCGATCCCGTACACCTACGCCGCCGGCGCCGTCGAGGAAGCTCACCTCGACGGAAACGCCCTGGGCGGAATGCTTTCCGAGATCTTCGCGATGGACCCCACCGGTTGCGCCTGCCGCTGTGGCGGCTGCGGCATGGTCGAGCCGCTCGCCCGGGCCCTGGTTTATACCCAATGCCCGGGCACGGTGGTTCGGTGCTGTCACTGTTCGGCGGTGGTTCTTCAGATCACCGTCACACCGAACGGCCGGTGGGTGCTGTTCGGCGCGGGAGCGTCGCTCTGCCTGCCGGTGAGCTGATCACTTCAGCGTGCGACCCAGGAAATCCCTGATGAGCGCGGCGATTTCGTCGCCGTGGGTTTCCAGGGCGAAGTGGCCCGCGTCCAGTAGGTGCAGTTCGGCGTCGGGCAGGTCGCGCAGGTAGGCGCGGGCGCCGTCGGGGCCGAAGATCTCGTCGTGTTCGCCCCAGGTGATCAGGGTCGGGGGCTGGTATTCGGCGAAGTATTTCTGGAAGTCGGGGTAGCCGTCGAGATTGAGTTTGTAGTCGGCGAACAGCTGCAACTGGATCTCCTTGTTGCCGGGGCGATCCAGGTAGTGCTGATCCAGGGTCCAGGTGTCGGGGCTGACCCGGTTCAGCCGGTCCGCGGGCACGCCGTGGGTGTATTGCCATGTGGTGGCGTCGAGTTCCAGCAGCTTGCGGACGGCGGGTTCGTGGGTGGCGCGGTCGTTGGCGTGGGCGAACAGCACCTCCCAGAAGGGGGTGAATCCTTCGAGGTAGGCGTTGCCGGATTGGGTGATCAGCGCGGTGACCCGTTCGGGGTTGCGGGAGGCGATCCGCAGTCCGATGGGTGCGCCGTAGTCCTGGATGTAGAGCGCGAACTTCTCGAGGCCGAGGGTGTCGAGCAGTTCGAGGGTGATCTGGGTGAGTTTCTCGAAGCTGTAGTCGAATTCGTCGACCCGCGGCATCGCCGATTGTCCGAACCCGATGTGGTCGGGCGCGATCAGGTGATAGTCGTCGGCGAGCGCCGGGATCAGATTCCGGAACATCGCCGAACTGGTCGGGAACCCGTGCAGCAGAACCAAAGTCGGCTTCGACGGGTCACCCGCTTCCCGGTAGAAAACATCCTGCCCCTGGATCTGCACGGTGTGATGCTGCACGGCGGTCATGGTCTCGTCCTATCGTCCGTCAGGTCAGGCTCTCTAACCTGTTATCGATAGTTAGAAGGTTAGAGCCGGTGGGATCATTCCCGCTCCGCCGAACTTTTTTCGCGAATTTTCCAGCGGCCCAGCCGAATACGTCCTGACCAGCCCGAACGCAAACCGGCCCGCACCTCGAAGGTGCGGGCCGGTTCGGCGCGAGGGGTTCGGGGCGAAGCCCTGAGAGTCCCGAGAGTTGTGTCTACCTACCTGCGGCGCATGCTCCGCTGCACGCCACGCATCTTCGCCCCGGCGGGCAGCGGCCCCTTCGGCAGCGCCGGTCCACCACGGGTGGCGAGCGCCGACAACCGGCCCTCGATCAGATCCATCCGCTTGGCGTCGATATTGCGCGGCAACTTGGTCAGGTACCGCTGGAGATCCTTGATCGCGACCTGATCGCCCTCGTTGCCGATGACGATGTCGTAGATCGGGGTATCGCCGACCAGCCGCGACACCTTCTTCTTCTCCTGCGCCAGCAGCGACTTCACCCGCGACGGCGAGCCCTCGGCGACCAGGATCACGCCCGGCAGGCCGATCACCCGATGCACCGCGTCGAGCTGCGTGGTGGCCGCCACACCCGGCGTCACCCGCCACTTGCCCTGGAGGTTGTCCAGCACCCAGGCCGCCGCGCCCGCCTGGCCCTCGGCCTTGGCGTACACGTTCTTCTGCACCCGGCGCCCGAACAGGATGAACGCGGCCAGCGCACCCAGCAGCAGACCGATCGGCAGCAGGAACCACTGGAGTCCGAAGATGAACCCGATCACCAGGAATACCGCGGTCACGCCGACGAAGGCGGCGGCCATCAGCGGCAGCAGCGCCTTGTCTTCCTTGCGCTGCATCTGGAACGCCTGCCAGAGCTGCTGACGACGTTCCTTGGACGCCTGCTTGCGCTGGGCCTTCGCCGCGGCCTTCGCTTCCTTCGACGGGTTACCGCCCTTACCTGCTGCCATGCTGTCCAG
Source organism: Nocardia inohanensis NBRC 100128 (assembly GCF_001612945.1). Classification (GTDB taxonomy): domain Bacteria; phylum Actinomycetota; class Actinomycetes; order Mycobacteriales; family Mycobacteriaceae; genus Nocardia; species Nocardia inohanensis. Next base: position 18,798 of record NZ_BDBK01000009.1, on the reverse strand, counting down.
AATAGTGGCCGGGTACCGGGCGTTCGCGACTGGACCGGCCGGTACGCGTGGATTGCCCCACCGGGAGCCCCTCGTCCCGCCGAACGGGATGCGCCGGAGCCGGACGCCCGCCATCTCCGCGAAGCGCTCGCAGGTTTTCAAGCGCCGGGCGCGAGCGAGTTCACACCCCGTCGACCAGCTCTCGTACCGCCTTGCCGCCAACCGCTTTTCGATATGAAGCGCCGGCGGGTCACCTACGGCGCGGCATCGCGGTCCTTGGTCAAGCGCGCTCTAATCTGCTGTTCTGGAAGCACTTACGCGAGTCGATCGAGGGGGAATGGACGCACATGCGGTTGCGTAACCATCGAAAGCCGAATACTCCGAGCAAGCCCACCGCACGACGCGCCCGACTATCCGTGGCCGCGCTGCTCACCACCGCGCTGGCCGTCACCGGTTGCACCGACGCCGCCGCCCGCACCACCGAGAACACCGGCTCCGGCGGCGGCATCCCCTCCACCTCCGATGCCCGCGCCGTCCTGGATACGCTCGCCGTGAAGGGCCGCGCCCCCAAAACCGGTTACGCGCGAACCCTGTTCGGCGACGCCTGGACCGACGACGTCGACGTGGCCGGCGGCCACAACGGCTGCGACACCCGCAACGACATCCTGTCCCGCGACCTCACCGCGCTCACCTTCAAACCCGGCACCCGCGACTGCGTCGTCCTTACCGGCACCCTCGCGGACCCCTACACCGGCGCGACCATCGAATTCACCCGTGGTCAAGGCACTTCCACCGCCGTCCAGATCGATCACGTGGTCGCCCTCTCCGACGCCTGGCAGAAGGGCGCGCAACAGCTCTCCGACCGCGACCGCGCCAATCTCGCCAACGACCCCCGAAATCTGCTCGCCGTGGACGGCCCCACCAACCAGCAGAAGGGCGACGCCGACGCCGCCACCTGGCTCCCGTCGAACAAGTCCTACCGCTGCACCTACGTCGGCAAGCAGATCGAAGTGAAAGCCGCCTACAACCTGTGGGTGACGCAGGCCGAGAAGGACGCCATGAACCGCGTCCTCGACGCCTGCTGATTCGAGAAATAGAAGAAAGAAGCTCGTGAAGAAGTTCCTGACCCTGTTCGCCGTGCCCGCCATCGCCGTGACCGCCCTGGCCGCCGGAGCGCAGACCGCGAATGCCGATGTCTACTACAAGAACTGCTCGGAGGCGCGGGCCGCCGGCGCCGCCCCGATCAAGCAGGGCGAGCCGGGCTACCGTCCCGCCCTGGACCGCGACAACGACGGTGTCGCCTGCGAGTAATCGCGCGAAATCAGCCCGCGCTCTTGGCTTTCGACTGGATGCTGTCCGCGAGTTGGGGTGGCATGGGTTCGTGGCGGACGTAGTTGCGGGTGAAGCTGGCTGCGCCGTGGGCCAGGGAACGCAGGTCCACGGCGTAGCGGCTCAGTTCGAGTTCGGGGACTTCGGCTCGGATCGCGGTGCGGCCGAAGCCGACCGGTTCGGTGCCCAGGACTCGGCCGCGGCGGCTGGAGAGGTCGCCGAGGATGGGACCGACATAGCTGTCGGCGACCACCACCAGGACTTCGGAGATGGGTTCCAGCAGGTTGATGCGGGCGGCATTCGCGGCTTCGCGCAAGGCCAGCGCCCCGGCCATCTGGAAGGCGGCGTCGGAGGAATCGACCGAGTGGGCTTTGCCTTCGAAGAGGGTGACGCGCACATCTACCAGGGGGTATCCGGCTACTACGCCGCGGGTGGCTTGCGCGCGGACGCCTTTCTCGACCGATGGAATGAACTGGCGCGGAACGACTCCGCCGACCACCTTGTCCACGAATTCGATGCCGGAGCCTTCCGGAAGCGGGGCCACTTCGATCTCGCAGATGGCGTATTGACCGTGTCCGCCGGATTGTTTGACGTGCCGGCCACGCCCGGTCGCCGAAGTACCGAAGGTTTCGCGCAACGCCACCTTGTGCTCGATCACGTCGACCTGCACACCGAACCGATTGCGCAGGCGTTCCAGCGCCACATCCCGGTGCGCTTCACCCAGGCACCACAGCACCAGTTGATGGGTGTCGGGGTTCTGCTCCAGCCGCACCGTCGGATCCTCGGCCACCAGCCGCGACAAGCCCTGCGAGAGCTTGTCCTCATCGGCCTTGCTGTGCGCCTTGACGGCCACCGGCAGCAGCGGATCCGGCATCGACCACGGTTCGATGAGCAGCGGAGCGTCCTTGGCGGACAAGGTATCCCCGGTCTCGGCCCGCGACAGCTTGGTCACGCACACGATATCCCCGGCGATGGCCTGCCCGAGCGGCCGCTGCTGCTTGCCGAACGGCGCCGATACCGCCCCGATGCGTTCGTCCACATCATGATTGGCGGTCTCGTCCGGCCCGTGCCCGCACACGTGCACCGTGTCATCGGCGTTCAAGGTCCCGGAGAACATGCGCACCAGCGACATTCGCCCCACGTACGGGTCGGAGGCGGTACGGATGACCTCCGCGGCGAGCGGCGCTTTCGGATCGCAGCACAGCGGCGCGGACTTCCCGTTCGAACCGGTCGCGGCCAGCGGATGCTCGGCGGGCGTGGGGAAGCCGCCGACGATGAGATCCAGAATCTCCACCGTCCCCAGCCCCTGCCTCGCCCCTTCCGGCGGCGGCGCGGCGATCAGCACCGGATGGAAACTCCCGCGCGCCACCGCCTTCTCCAGATCCGGTACCAGCGTCGCGAGGTCGATCTCCTCGCCGCCGATGTACCGGTCCATCAGGGTCTCGTCCTCGCTCTCGGCGATGATCCCCTCGATGAGCCGATTCCTGGCCTCCTCCAGCAACTCCCGCTGCTCCGCGGAGACCGGCGTCTCGACCCGCTCCCCGGTCGCATAGTCGTACACATGCTGGGTGAGCAGATCGATCAACCCGATCACCGGCCGATGCCCGTCCGCCCCTTTCTCCCCGTACACCGGAAGATGCAGCGGCAGCATGCTTTCCGACCGTCCGCCGCCGAGTATCTCCCGGCAGGTCTCTGTCATATCCTCGAAATCGGCGCGCGCAGTATCCAAATGCGTGAGCACAATGGCGCGCGGCATTCCCACATACGCGCACTCTTCCCACAAAGCCAGCGTCGCCCCGCTCACGCCCTCCACGCCCGCGGCGGCCGAGAGCACGAAAAGGGCCGCGTCCGCTGCACGCAGACCGGCCCTGAGTTCCCCGACGAAATCCGCGTATCCGGGAGTGTCGAGGAGGTTGATCTTCCTGCCGTCCCACCCCATCGGCACCACCGATAATTGCACCGAGCGATGTTGCCGCTGTTCGATATCGTCGTAATCCGAGACCGAGGTCCCGTCCTCCACCCGCCCGGCCCGCACCACCGCCCCGGTGGCCACCGCCAGGGCCTCCACCAGCGTGGTCTTGCCGGATCCGCTGTGCCCGACCAGCACCACATTGCGTATGTCGTCCGGCCGCTCGGCCGTGACCACCTTGCCGTTGACGCCGCTCGACGTCGCTGTTCGCTCGACCATTTGGCTCGCTCCGGGGTCGATTCTGCGGGTCTATCAACCTTCCCACCGCCGGGGCGATCACGTCCACGATTCCGCCGAGTTGGCGTTTACCGGCATTTCGACGCGCCGCCGACCGGCCGCATCACCCGGAAAACGAATGCGGCCCGGACTCGAAAGTCCGGGCCGCACCTGCGCGCGATATCAGGAACCGTAGCGCGCGAGCACGCTGGTGGCTTCCTGCGAAGCGGTGCCCTCATCGGCGAGGTGCGCCATTTCCGGCGCGATCTCCCGCCCGTGATGCCGCATGGCCTGCGCGTAGAGCCGGCCCGCGCGGTAGGAGGAGCGGACCAGCGGCCCGGCCATCACACCGGCGAAGCCCATCTCCTCGGCGGCCTTGGAGTGCTCCACGAACTCCTCCGGCTTCACCCAGCGATCGACCGGGTGATGCAGCGGCGAGGGCCGCAGGTACTGGGTGATGGTGAGGATGTCGGTCCCGGCCTCGTGCAGATCCCGCATGGCCTGGGTGACCTCCTCGAAGGTCTCGCCCATGCCGAGGATGAGGTTGGACTTGGTGACCAGCCCCGCCTCGCGCGCCGCGGTGATGACCGCGAGGGACCGCTCGTACCGGAACGCCGGACGGATGCGCTTGAACACGCGCGGCACCGTCTCGAGATTGTGCGCCAGCACCTCCGGCCGCGAATCGAACACCTCGGCCAGCTGCTCGGGCACGGCATTGAAGTCGGGGATCAGCAGTTCGACACCGGTGTGCGGGTTCAGCCGCTTGATGGCGCGGACGGTTTCCGCGTACAGCCACGCGCCGCCGTCTTCGAGATCGTCGCGCGCCACACCGGTGATGGTCGAGTACCGCAGACCCATGGCCTGCACGCTCTCGGCCACGCGCCGGGGCTCGTCACGATCGAGCGCGGCGGGCTTGCCGGTGTCGATCTGGCAGAAGTCGCAGCGGCGGGTGCACTGTTCCCCGCCGATGAGGAAGGTCGCCTCGCGGTCTTCCCAGCACTCGAAGATGTTGGGGCAGCCCGCTTCCTCGCAGACCGTGTGCAGCCCTTCGCGTTTCACCAGGCCCTTGAGTTCGGAGTACTCGGGTCCCATGGTGGCGCGGGTGCGAATCCATTTGGGCTTGCGCTCGATCGGGGTCTCGGCGTTGCGCGCCTCGATGCGGAGCAGCTTCCGGCCATTGGGTGCGGACGGATTGTTCGATGCCGGGGTATCGACGGAGGTCACTTTGTCCACCCTACGCTCGTGATCATTCGGCCTCGGCGGGCACCGGTACGGTGCGCGCGAGGGTGTGCTCGGTGATCGGCAGGTCGCCGTCGAGCGCCCGCGTGATGGCCTCGGCGAGCAGCGGAAGCACCTCGGCGACGGTCACTTCGCGGCGCAGTTCACGGGTCAGCGTGGTCACGCCGGCATCGCGGATACCGCACGGCACGATCGCGTTGAAGCCGTCGAGCGAGGAGTTGCAGTTGATGGAGACGCCGTGCATGGTCACCCCGCGCTGCACGCGCACCCCGATGGCGGCGACCTTGCGTTCGGGCAGGAAGTCGTTCGCGGCGACCCACACTCCCGAGCGCCCGTCCACCCGGCCGGTCGTCAGTCCCAGCTGCGCGCACACGTGAATGAGCGCTTCCTCCAGCCGCCGAACGAATTTCACCACATCCACGGGTTCGGCCAGCCGGACGATGGGGTAGCCCACCAATTGCCCCGGCCCGTGCCAGGTGATCTTGCCGCCGCGATCGACCTCGACGACCGGGCTGCCGTCCACGGGCAGATCCTCCGGTTCGGTGCGTCGCCCGGCGGTGAAGACGAAGGGATGCTCCAACAGCAGCAGCCGATCCTGCCCGATGCCCTCGGCACGCTCGGCGGCGATCTCGCGCTGCTTGGCCCAGGCGTCGTTGTAATCGATCAGGCCCAGTTGCTCCACCAGCAGGGGAGTGCTGTCGAAACGGGCCGAGGTGGTGGCCGATGTGCTCGGAACGGCGGTAGTGCTCTCGCTCACGACGCCGACGTTACGCCATCGCGGAACACGATCTGCATGAGCGTCAGATCCATCCACCGATCGAACTTGTAACCGACCTCCGGCATTTGCCCCACGATGGCGAAGCCGAACTTCTCGTGCAGGGCGATGGAGACGGTGTTGCTCGACTCGATGGCGGCGATCATGGTGTGCACGTCGCCCTTTCGCGCCCGATCGAGCAGTTCGCTCATGAGCGTGGTGGCCACGCCCCGGCGGTGGAAGCGGTCGGCCACGTACACCGAATTCTCCACGGCGAAGCGGTAACCCACCTTCGGGCGGAACTGCCCGTAGCTGGCGTATCCCGCGACCGCGCCGTCGATTTCGGCGACCAGGATGGGATGGCCGGCGGTCCGGCGCGCCTCGAACCAAGCCCGGCGCTCGCTCAGGTCGGCGGGCTCGATATCCCAGATGGCGGTGGTCTCGGCGATGGCGGTGTTGTGGATCGCCAGGATCTCCGGCAGATCGCTTTCGCGCGCGTCACGAATCAGGAGATCGGGGCGAACAGACGGTTGGTTGCTCACGGTCTCACGCTATCGGTGGAACCGGTGTGACCTGTATCGCGCCCGTTAATCTTCGCCGACCGTGGCGTTGAGCGCCGCGCCGATGGTCGGATGCTGGAACTGGTATCCGGCTGCTTCGAGCACGGTCGGAATCGCCCTGGGGCCGTGCAGGATTCCCTCGTTCGCGAATTCGCCGACGGCCAGCCGCAAGGCGAACGCGGGGACCGCCAGGGGAGTGGGGCGATGCAGTGCGCGCCCGATCGCACGGGTGAATTCGGCATTGGTGACCGGTGCCGGGCCGACCATGTTCACCGGCCCGGAGATCCGGGATTCGGTGAGCGCGAAGATGATTCCGCCGACCTCGTCATCGATGGAGATCCACGGCACGTACTGGCGGCCGTTGCCGAGCCGTCCGCCCAGCCCGAGGTAGTACAGCGGATACAGCATCCCGAGCATGCCGCCGTGCCGTGACAGCACCACCGCCGAGCGCAGCAGCACCGTGCGCACCCCCGCATCGGCGGCCGGTTGCGTGGCGGCTTCCCAATCCACGCACAGCCCCGCCAGGAAACCCGTTCCGGCAGGCGAGGATTCGGTGACGACCCGATCCCCGCCGCTGCCGCCGTAGTAGTGCACGCCGCTGGCATTGACCAGCGTCGGCACGCCCGCGGCGGCGACGGCGGAGGCGATCACATCGGTCGGGATGATCCGGCTGTCCCGCAGCTGCTGTTTGTAGCTGCCGTTCCAGCGCCGGCGCCCGATCGACGCACCGCACAGGTTCACGACGGCGTCGGCCCCGTGCAGTGCGCGCAGATCGAGGTTCTCGCGGGCCGGGTCCCAGGTGAATTCGTCCCGGGCGTGCACGGGACGGCGCACCAGACGGGTGACTTCGTGCCCGTCGCGGCGCAATGCCGCGACGAGCGCCGTCCCGATCAGCCCGGACGACCCGGCGACCACGACCTTCATCGCGAATGCCTACAGGCCGAGGTCGCCCTCGAAGCCCGCTTCCTCCAGCCGGTGACGGATGGTGGTGAGGAAGCGGCCCGCGTCGGCGCCGTCGATGAGGCGGTGATCGTAGGTCAGCGGCAGGTAGGCCATCGAACGGATGCCGATGTATTCGTTGCCGTCGTCGGTGATCACGATGGGGCGCTTGACGATCGCGCCGGTGCCGAGCATGGCCGCCTGCGGCGGCAGCAGGATCGGCGTATCGAACAGCGCGCCCTGCGAGCCGATGTTCGTGATGGTGAAGGTGCCGCCCGCCAGCTCGTCCGGCTTCAGGCCGCCGTTACGCGCCCGGTTGGCGATATCGGCGATGGCCCGCGCCAGGCCCGCCAGCGACAGGTCGTTGGCGTTCTTGATGACCGGCGAGAGCAGACCCTGATCGGTGTCGACCGCGATGCCCAGGTTGACCACCGAGTGGTAGGTGATCTCCTTGGTGTCCTCGTTGTACGAGGCGTTCACGTTCGGGTGCACGGCCAGGGCTTCGATGGCGGCCTTGGCGAAGAACGGCAGGAACGTGATGTTGACGCCCTCCCGCTGCTTGAACGTGGCCTTCGCGCGGTTGCGCAGGGCGGCCACCTTGGTCATGTCGACCTCGTGCACCTGGGTCAGCTGCGCGGTGGTCTGCAACGATTCCCGGGTCTTGGTGGCGGTGATCTGCCGGATGCGGCTGGCCTTCTGGACCGTGCCGGGCAGGTGCGCCAGCGACGGCCGCGGAGCCGGGGCAGCGGCGGCGGGCGCGGCGGCCGGCGCCGAAGCGGCCGGAGCGGCGGCGGCCGGGGCCGGAGCCTTCTTGGCCTCCGCGGCGGCGAGCACATCCTGCTTGCGGATGCGGCCGCCGACACCGGAGCCGGTGACGGTGGCGAGGTCGACGCCGTTCTCCGAGGCCAGCTTTCGCACCAGCGGGGTGACGTAAGGGCCGCCGCCGTTGGTGGAGGGCTCGTCGGCCGGAGTCGCACCGGCCGGGACCGGGGCGGGCTTCTGCGTGGGAGCCGGAGTGGGCGCGGGGGCCGGAGCCGGGGCAGGCGCGGGAGCCGCGGCGGCCGGAGCCGGAGCGGGCTTCTGCTCGGGAGCCGGAGCCGGAGTCGGAGCCGGGGCGGGGGCGGGGGCCGGAGCGGCGGCCGGGGAACCGGAGCCGATCACACCCAGCTGACCGCCGACCGCGATCACATCGTCTTCCTGCGCGGAGATCTCCAGCAGGGTGCCCGCGACGGGCGACGGGATCTCGGTGTCGACCTTGTCGGTGGAGACCTCGAGCAGCGGCTCGTCGACCGCGACCTGATCGCCGACCTGCTTCAGCCAGCGGGTGACGGTGCCCTCGGTGACGGATTCGCCGAGCTCGGGCATCTTCACCGGGGTGCCGTCGGCGGAGCCGGAGGCAGCGGGCGCGGGGGCCGGAGCCTCGGCGGCGGGCTGCGCGGCAGGCGCGGGAGCGGGTTCCGGCTCGGGTTCGGGAGCGGGTGCGGCGGCTTCGGGCGCGGGCGCGGCGGCCGGGGCGGAAGCCTCACCGGCATCACCGATCACGCCGAGCTCGCCGCCGACCTCGATCACGTCGTCTTCGTTCGCCACGATCTTGACCAGCACACCTGCGACCGGGGAAGGGATCTCGGTGTCGACCTTGTCGGTGGAGACTTCGAGGAGCGGCTCGTCGACCTCGACCGTGTCTCCTTCCTGCTTCAGCCACCTGGTCACAGTGCCCTCGGTGACGCTCTCACCAAGAGCCGGCATCTGGACGGAGAAGGCCATAGTCCTCTGACTCCTCTGACTGCTCGTCGGGTTAAACAGCTTCGTCCCCGGCGGGTCTGCCACCGCGGTTGCGGTGCCGGACCACACGCCACCGATCGGTCTGTGGCGTCCGGAGATCCGTGTTGGTTCTTGTTCCGGTTCACCATCCTTGCACTTGCCCGCGTGCAACGTGTCACAGGGCAGTGGTTCCGTCGACCTCGCTGTGTCGCAAACGTGATGGTGAGCGCGGTCGCCGGGGCCTCAACTGGGGTGATAGCCAAGCGCTGCTGAAAGGGATGTGCCGCACCGGCTCCGGTCCGGCGCATCGCCCGAGGGCGGGCCGGGGTGGGCCGCGAAGTCGGCGCGCCGCTCCGCATCCGCACTACGACGTGCGCAAGGGTTATCCGCGGCGCATGCGGGACCGTGACGCGCGCTGGTGAATTGCGCGCCACCGGGAGCAAGGTTAATCGCTGGCAAATTGCCTGTCCTGCTATTGGTCTGGACCACGATCGGCCTGCTATACATGCATGAACCGCGGACAGTGTCCGTGCGCTACGGGGATGTATGAGGGATAGCGGGCGGTGTTGGAAGAAAAGAACGGTCCTGGGGAGCGACCGCTCAAGCTCCCGACTTTCGGCAGCGTGCTGCGGCACCTGCGGGACTCGCGCGGTATTTCGCGGGAGCGATTGGCGCGCGGTGCGCATCTGAGCGTCAGCTATGTGACGCATATCGAAACCGACGACCGGGACCGGCGGCCCACCCGAACCGTGGTGGAGGCCCTGCTCGCGGCCTTGGATCTGGTCGAGCCGGTGGGTGATGCCGATCGCCGGCACCTGTTCGACCTGGCCCGGGTGGCCGAACTCGATTCGCCGTCGGCGGCCGACCTGTCCGCCGCGCTGCCACCGGATCTGCGCCGCGGCCTGGTGCAGCACGACCCGAATCCGGCCGCCTATCTCGATACCCGCTCGAATGTGCTGGACTGCAACGAATCCTACGATCGCACCTTCACCGGCTTGCTCGACAACGGCAATATCCTGCGCTGGGTGTTCGCCGACGAACGCTCCAAACAGGCGCTGGTGGAGTGGGAGTACGAGGCCCGGCTCACGGTCGGCCTGGTGCGCGGTTTCATCGGCCGCTCCGATAATCCGCACTGGTGGAGCGAGCTGCTCGAGGAATTGAGCGAATACCCGGATTTCCGCCGGATCTGGGATGACAACGAAACGGTCTTCGGCCGCGACGTCCTCGGAATGCATCTGCGCGATCCGGCGGGCCGGGAATCGCGGCTGGATCTGCAAGTGTTCCAGGTGGATTCGGTCGAATATCACGACCGGCTGCTCTTCGTGCTCGGTCTGCCGGCCGTAGCGAATCCCGAGTAATCTTCCGAACGTGAACGGCCCCGGCCACTTTCGGTGACCGGGGCCGTGTCGCGTGAACTACTCCGCCGCGATGTCCTCGATGGTCGCGATGAGGGTGCGCACCGGTACGCCCGTACCGCCCTTGCCGATGTATCCGAACGGCCCGCCGGTGTTGTAGGCCGGACCCGCCACATCCAGGTGCGCCCACTGCACGTCCTCGGGCACGAACTCCTTCAGGAAGATGCCCGCCGACAGCATGCCGCCCCAGCGGTGCGGTGCGACATTGGCCAGATCCGCGATCTTGGAATTGATATCGGCCCGCAGCTCCGCCGGGAACGGCATCGGCCAGCCGTTCTCGCCGACGCCCTGCGAGATCTTGGCGACCCGGTCCCGGAACGCGTCGGTGCCCATCACGCCCGGGGTGCGGGTGCCGAGGGCCACCATCTGCGCGCCGGTGAGGGTGGCGACATCGATCAGATAATCCGGGTCGTCCTCGCTCGCCCGCACGATGGCGTCGGCCAGGATCAGCCGGCCTTCCGCATCGGTATTGAGCACTTCCACGGTGGTCCCGCCGTACTGGGTGAGCACGTCGCCGGGGCGCTGCGCCGTCGCGGAGGGCATGTTCTCGGCCATCGGCACGGTCGCGGTGACGGTGACCGGCAGGCTCAACCGCGCCGCCAGCAGCGTGGTGGCGATGACCGCCGCCGCCCCGCCCATATCGGAGGTCATGTTCTCCATGTTCGCCGCCGGCTTGATGGAGATGCCGCCGGTATCGAAGGTGATGCCCTTACCGATCAGCGCGACCCGCTTGTCCCCACCGGCGTAGGTGATCCGCACCAGCCGCGGAGGCCGCGAGGACCCCTTGCCGACCCCGATGATCCCGCCGAACCCCTTGGCCTCCAGCTCCTTCTCATCGAGCACCTCGACCTGAAGTCCCGCCGCCTTCGCCAATTCCGCTGCCCGGTTGGCGAATTCGCCCGGGAACAGATCGCTCGGCGGCGTGTTCACGAAATCCCGTGCGGTAGCGACGGCTTCGGCCACCGCCTGCGCCCGGAACAGCGCCTCTTCGCCGAATCCCGCCTCCGGAACCAGGAATTCGATCCGCTTGACCGGCAGATCGCCCGCCTTGGGCGCGGACTTCGTCTTGTACGGCGTGAACTGATAAGCCCCCAGATAGAACCCCTCGGCCGCCGCCCCGATATCCAGCCCCGACAGCGTGGTCACCGCGGTCCCGACCCCGGTCAGCGACCGCCCCGCCACCCCCGCCGACTTCCGGATCTGCTCGGCATCGACCTTCTCGGCGGCCCCCAGCCCCACGGCCAGCACACTGTCCACACCCAGCCCCGCGGGCGCCGGCACCCGGGTCAGCTCCTCGCCCTTACCCTTCGCGCCGACCGCGCGCAGCGAACTCAGCAGCGCCGCCCGAGTGTCGGCATCCAGTACATCCTCGAAAACGTCCGCAGGCGCGATAACCGGCCCGTCCTCCGACGACGTGAGTCCGATGACGAGCACATCGGCCTGGCCGATGCCCTCGGTGCGTACCAGTTCCGGCCCGAGCGAACGATCTGCAACAGCTGTCATGGGAAACCACGTTACTGCGCGCCCCGTCGGCGAGTCGGTTGGGCGCGTCGGCGTTGCGCACTGCCGATCGTCCGGTCGATGCTCACACAACGGCTGCCGCCTGGGTTCCGGCTCGGCACCCGTGGTCCGGCGGATGATTGCGAGTTACGAATGCGGTTGTCCTGCCGCAGGTTCAGGTTCGGACGGGCGGCGGCCCTGCATTCCGCCGGCTGATCAGCGTCCGCCCGCGGCCGGGAAGTACCGCGCGGCGACCCCGTCGAGCAGCAGCTCGATCCCATCGGCGAGCAGCTGGTCGAAATCCAGGTTCAGCCCGTTCGCGTCGGCCGCGGTGAGATGCCGCGCCAGCGTCGGATGCGTATCCGGTCCGACCAGCTCCACCGGATTCCCGGCCCCCGCCCCCACCGGCGCGCGCTCCGAGCTCGGCAGCAGCGCCAGCCCCTGCACCAGCCCCGACATGGCCAGATAGATCGACATCATGGTCTCCCGGGTCATCCCCGGCCGATCCAGCGTCACGAAGATCCGCTCCAGGGTGTCCAGCAGCGCGGGCCCGATCGGCGGGCGGGTCTGCGCGAGCACCGGCAGCATCCACGGATGTCGTTGATACAGCTGCCATTCCGCGTGCGCCTCCGCGGTGAGCCGCTCCCGCCACCCGTCCGCCGCCACCGGAACCCCTTCGGCGAGTGTGTATTCCGCCATTTCGGCGAGCAGCGCATCCCGATCCGGGAACCGCCGGTACAGTCCCGCCGTCGCCACCCCCAATTCGGTCGCGAGCCGCCGCATGGACAGCCCTTCCAGGCCCTCCCGATCCGCCAATTCGATCGCCGCCCGCACGATCCCCACCGTGGTGAGCCGCTCCGGCCGCACCCGCCGACGCGGGGGAGCGGCCCGCAACCGCGCCCGATACGCCCGCGCCTGACAGGACCGCGAGCAGTACCGCCGTCGCCGCCCCCGTTCACGCGCCGCCAGCTCGCCCCCGCACACCGCGCATCCACTTTTCATCACACCACCAAGTGTGACGAAATCTTCGTAATCCCGCCGTAGCCTCCCTACCTTGGCTGATGAAACACCGTTCACAAACAGGAGGTCGTCAGATGCAGAATCAGCCGCTGGTCCGCCGCGCACAGCTCTCCGAAGCCGACGAGGTGGCCCGGGTCTTCGCCCGCGCCGCCGTCGACGAGGTGGTGACGGCCTGGATCCTGGACGACCACCCCGAGGTTCAGGAACGCTTCCGCACCGACCACGCCCCCGAAATGATCGAGAAGGCGCTGACCGACGACGAAGTCTGGATCGCGGGCACCGATTCCGAAATCTGGGCGGTCTCCATCTGGCAGACCCTGGCCTCCCCGGAGCGTGCCGCGCTGGAAGCCGAGCAAACCCGCAATCTGGCGGAAGAGCTTCCCCTGCAACCCTTCCGGCGCATGGCCGCCCTGACCTCGATCCTCGCCGGAACCCACCCCGCCGACTACCCGTACCGCTATCTCCAGGTCATCGTCACCCTGCCCGAGCATCGCGGTAAGGGTGCGGGCCACGCCATCATCACCGATCGCGTGAAGGCCGCCTCCGCCGACGGCCTCCCCGCCTACCTGGAGGCCAGCACCGACCGCTCCGCCCGCCTCTACCAGCGCTGCGGCTTCGAAATCTCCGGCCCGCTGATCCCGCTCCCCGAGAACGGTCCCACCCTGCGCCCCATGTGGTTCCGCGGCTGAGCCCCGGCGTCGGGGACCGTCAACGGTCCTCGACGCCCGATTCGCCCCGTTTCCGGCCTTTTCCGGACCCGCGTGCCTACGCTGAAATCGACACCGCCGTCGGGCATGCTCCGCGGTGTCCCCATCCTCCGATGCCCGCCCCGGATCGCAGGGCGCACAGGAGGTTTCCAGTGGCGAAGGCGAAGTTCCAGCGCACCAAGCCGCACGTCAATGTCGGCACCATCGGCCACATCGACCACGGCAAAACCACGCTCACCGCGGCCATAACCAAAGTCCTGCACGAGAAATATCCGGACCTGAATCCGTTCACCCCCTTCGACGCCATCGACAAGGCCCCCGAAGAGCGGCAACGCGGCATCACCATCTCCATCGCGCATGTCGAGTACCAGACCGAGAACCGCCACTACGCCCACGTCGACTGTCCCGGCCACGCCGACTACATCAAGAACATGATCACCGGCGCGGCTCAGATGGACGGCGCGATCCTGGTGGTGGCCGCCACCGACGGTCCGATGCCGCAAACCAAGGAGCACGTCATCCTGGCGCGCCAGGTCGGCGTCCCGAAAATGGTTGTGGCCCTGAACAAATGCGACATGGTCGACGACGAGGAAATCCTGGAACTGGTCGAGATGGAGGTGGCCGACCTCCTCAACGAATACGACTTCGACGGCGACGACACCCCCGTGGTTCGCATCTCCGCCTATCAGGCCCTGGAGAACCCCAACGGCGACTGGGGAACCGGCATCGTCGAACTCCTCGACGCGGTCGACAACTGGATCGACACTCCCGCCCGCGAAGTCGAGAAGCCCTTCCTCATGCCGATCGAGGACGTCTTCACCATCACCGGCCGCGGCACCGTCGTCACCGGCCGCATCGAACGCGGCATCCTCAAGGTCAACGCCGAAGTCGAGATCGTCGGCATCCGCCCCAAGACCACGAAGACCACCGTCACCGGCATCGAAATGTTCCGCAAACTCCTCGACGAGGGCCAAGCCGGCGAGAACGTGGGCCTGCTGCTCCGTGGCATCCGCCGCGAAGACGTGGAGCGCGGCCAATGCGTCATCAAGCCCGGCTCGGTGACCCCGCACACCGAATTCGAGGGCCAGGCGTACATCCTCTCCAAGGAGGAAGGCGGCCGGCACACCCCCTTCTTCAACAACTACCGCCCCCAGTTCTACTTCCGCACAACCGATGTCACCGGCGTGGTGACCCTCCCCGAATCCGTCGAGATGGTCCTGCCCGGCGACAACGTCTCCATGAGCGTCAAACTCATCCAGCCCATCGCCATGGAACTGGGCCTCAAATTCGCCATCCGCGAGGGCGGCCGCACGGTGGGAGCGGGCCAGATCACGAAGATCATCAAGTAGCCCGCTCCCGGCGCCGGCTCACCCCATCTCTTCGAGCGACTTCCCCTTCGTCTCGGGCACGAACTTGAGCACGAACGGAATCGAGAGCAACGCGAACACGGTGTAGATGACATACGTGCCCGACAGGTTCCAGTCCGAAAGACTGGGGAAGCTCGCCGTGATCACCCAGTTGGCGATCCACTGCGCCGAAGCCGCCACGCCGAGAGCCGCCGCCCGCAGCTTGTTCGGGAACATCTCCCCGAGCAGGACCCACACCACCACACCCCAGGACAGCGCGAAGAACAGCACGAAGCAGTGCGCCGCGACCAACGCGGTAAGCCCCTGCGCATTGGGCAACTCCACCGCCCCGTCGGCGCCCACGGTCTTGGCCGAGAACGCCCACGCCTCCGCCGCCAGCGACAACGCCATGCCCGCGGATCCGATGAGCGCCAACGGCTTCCGTCCGATCCGGTCCACCAGCGCCATCGCGATCACGGTGCCGAAAATATTGATGATCGACGTGGTGAACGAATAGAAGAACGAACTGGTCGGATCGATCCCCACCGACTGCCACAGCGTCGACGAGTAATAGAACACCACATTGATCCCCACCAACTGCTGGAACACCGACAACCCGACGCCGATCCACACGATGGGCAGGAACCCGAACCGCCCACCCAGCAGATCCCGGAACGTCGACCGATGCTCACTCTTCATGGCGTGCTCGATCTCCCGAACCCGCGCGTCCAGATCCGAGCTCTCGCCTTCCACCTCGGCCAGCACCTTCTTGGCCTTGCCGATCTTCCCCACCGAGATCAGATACCGCGGCGACTCCGGAATCGTGAACGAGAACAACCCGTACAGCACAGCCGGCACCACCATCACCCCCAACATCCACTGCCAAGCCTCGATCCCCGCGATCTCCCCGCGCTGCTCCCCACCCGCAACCTGCAAGATCCCGTAATTCACCAACTGCGACACCGCGATACCGGTAACGATCGCCGCCTGCTGAAACGAAGCCAGCCGCCCCCGGTAAGCCGGCGGCGAAACCTCCGCAATATAGGCAGGCCCGATCACCGAAGCCATCCCGATAGCAATCCCGCCGAGCACCCGCCACATAGCCAGATCCCACAGCGCGAACGGCAACGCCGACCCCAGCGCACTGACCGTGAACAACCCAGCCGCGATCCGCATAACCAGGATCCGCCCGATCCGATCCGCGATCCGCCCCGCAATGGCGGCCCCGATCGCACACCCGATCAACGCGATAGCGACAACCTGCGCCAACGCCGCCGACCCGATGTCATACCGATCCCGGATAGCCTCGACCGCCCCATTGATAACCGAGCTGTCATACCCGAAGAGGAACCCGCCCATAGCGGCCGCCGCGGTAATAAAGATGACGTACCCGAGACTGTCCGCCCCCGCCGGCCGATTCCCCGATGTGTGCGCACCCGTCGACGTATCCACCCAGACTCCTCTGTCCAGATCCGGAGCCATCCCGCCCCGAACCAACCGCACGAGCAAGAACCAGCGAGCACATCACCCCAAGGGCAACTACCCGTGACTGTTGTTGCTGCTGTGTAGCTTGTCAACAGACCGGGCTGTTTGCTTTCCGGATCTGTCCGGCCTGCGCGGCATTGCCGCGTCGGGCAGCGGCCGAACACATCGGCCTCGATGGCACCAGCGCCGCCGCGACCAACCAGGCGGACTCGACCCTCGAACTCCCGGACGTGACGTAATGGCCGGCCACCGCGTCAACCTGACCGGCATGCAGTAGTTGATCGAGCCACCGCGACTTTGGAATCCGAGATCGATGCAAGCGCGACCGCGATCGAATCTCGCGTCGACGCGCCGCCTGTCTCATGGGTCGGAGCCTCGGCAATCGCACACAAGGCAGCGCACGATCGGCGAGTGACAGCGGTCGCCGAGATGCGGACCGCCCTGCGAACACTTCGCGCGAAGCTGCAATCCGCCCGCGACACCTATGACGGTGTCGGTGCCACGAACGAGGGGATGTGGCCGTGACCGTTCCGGTCATCCTCTGCCGAGCCGAGGAATACCACTCGGCGGGCGAAGTATTCGGCACTCTCGCCACCGACGGCACCATCGTCTAAACAGCGCTGCTCGGCGTACTCAATGCAGGCAAGGGCATGGGCGGGCAGCGACAGTATCGGCCAGCAGTGGGCGACGTCTTACGACGAGGCGACAGGTCTTGCATTGCACGCCGCCGAACGTCTACTCACCGCCTCCACCACCACTGCGGACCTCATCACCGTAGGTGCCCACAACCACGAAACGGGTGAAGCCGCAGCCGATTACGGTGCGTTGGAACCCCCACCGACGCCACCGGCGTGGCCGACGCCGTGCCTCGTGACCCAGGCTGCCTCTGCCGCAGGCGACGGACTTCCCGAACCCTTCGGCTGGTCCACTGTGAAAGACGCAGTCGGCGCCGCCTGGCCCAACGGCCACCAAGGAGAACTCCGAGCCGCCGAAACCGGATGGCACGCAGCCGCCACCGACTTCCGAGCCCTCGCCTGCCGAATCCCACGAGCCATCGAAATGCTGGGCAACCAGCAATCCAAGGAGATCCCCAAGGCCATTGCCGCGTGCCGGCAACACCAAACCGACCTCGACAGCCTGGCCGATATCTTCCAGACCCTCGGCGACTCCTGTGGCCAGTACGCCCAGCACCTGGACGACGCACACCACCAGATCCTGGACGAACTGAAAGAGTTGGCAGCCGAAGCCCTCATCGGCGAGATCTTCTTCGCCGCGCTGGCCCCGGTCACCGCCGGTCTCTCCGAAGCGGCCGGCAACACGGCACTGGGCATCCGCATCGGTATAAAGGCCCGCCGCATAGCCACGATCATCGGTGAATTGGCCACGCGTGCAGCCGAGATCACCACCAAACTGGTGAAACCCCTGGTCGAACGCATTCGCCCTCTGCTTCAGAAGATCCAGAAGTGGGTGAACGAGGCCAAGGCCACGGTGTGGCGCCGTAAGGCGCCGGGTGGTCCTGGCGCGCAAGAGGCGATGGGGGACTTGGCCGACGGAGCCGTACTCTCGAGCGCGAACGCCGACCAGCAACTGTTCGACCAGCTCTTTCCTGAACTCACAGAGGTCAACCCCATGTTCAAGTCGGGGGAGTGGGGCTTTCAGAACAACTGCCAATCCTGCGTGGTCGCGGTCGAGCAGCGACTGGCCGGACACGAGGTCACCGCAGTCCAGCGGCCGAACCCACTCACCAACGGTGGCATCGATTTCACGTGGCCCGACGGCGTGCTCAACGCAGTCGGCAACGGCAAGACCTTTCAGCCGATCTCCGGATACACCGAGATCGAGGCGCAGCTCCTCGCCGACGGACCCGGCTCGCGCGCGGTCATCCATGGCATGCGCGGACCGGACGCGAACGGTCTCCCACAGGCTGGTCACGTCTTCAATGTCGTGAATCGCGATGGCAAGATCTTCTACGTCGACGGTCAGACCGGTGGTTGGGCGAACCTCGAGAACTACGCCAACTTCGAACTCTTGCGGACCAACTGATGGAGAGGCAGATGGATCGAAACCAAGCCAGGCAACGTGCCGAAGCGTTCTTCCAGGAGTTCACCGGCGGGCGAGAGACCCCCTACATGGTCTACCCCGAACCGACCGATCACGGTTGGTGCTACCTCTTCACCTGGAACACCAAGCGATACTTCGAAACCCGCGATATCGCCGACTCGATGGGTCCAGGCAGCGGACCCATCGCGGTCGTCAAAGCGACCGGGGACGCGTGGATGCTGACGAGCGCGCCCTCTTTCGACATGCAACTCGATCGCTACGCCCGGGAACACGGCATCGACACCGCGGTCTGATCTTCAAACCATCGAAGGACGCCTGGAAACACGCTGGTAGAAGCGCGATTTGACTTTGGTTCGCAGCAACACGTAACTTATTCCAGGTCAGAGCGACACGGACACCGACCCGGAGCCGAGAGGTACTGGGAAAACGAGGTTGGACGAAGAGCGCCTGACGATCGAGTAAAGCTCGACCGACCAGCGGATTTGGTTCTGCCGGGCGGCCTGAGCTAAGCTTCACCA